>NZ_AP048537.1:1287500-4298447 GCF_059699065.1 Labrys sp. ALF-8 | reverse complement strand
ACGATAGCATTATAAAAATTCATAAATTTCGATGCGTATGGGATCTACTGATGCAAACACATTTCATGTCTGTGAAAATTGAGCGCGCGAGAGAATACTGCTAGGAGTCGCATGGCTTGGAAATTCGGAGCACTCGATGCTGATTGGAAAAGTACATCGCCGCGCCGATTTCGCCTTGGTCGGTTGCGTCGTCGTCGCGCTCGTCCTGGGCGGGCTGATGGTAACCGCATCGTCTGCCAGAGCCGCCGAATACGCACCCATCGACTGCTCGAAAGCCACCCTGCCGACGGAACAGACCATCTGCCACGACTATGCCCTCGGTCAAAGTGAAGCGCGCATGGCGACTCTCTTCGGCATCGTGACATCCCTTGTGGCGATGGGCCAGCGTGGCGACACTGGCGATGCCCAACGCCAATGGCTGAAAAGTCGCGATCAGTGCGGGACGGACGTGGCTTGCATCTCGAAGGCCTACAAGGATCGCATTCAGGTGCTCGCTACGGCGATGGACAACGTCGCTTCGCATGGTCCGTTCTAGAGATCGTACGAGGCGGGAATCGGAGGCAGGCATGAAACGGGGTCTTCTCTTCCTGGCGGCGTCGGCCCTCCTTCTCCACGGCTCGGCGGCGTGGGCAGGTCCGAACGTGCGCTATCGCTGCTCGGACGGCACGAGGATTACAGCCGTCTTCGACAACAGCGGCACGGGCAGCGTCACCCTGACGTTCGGCCGAGGCACACCCTCACTCACGTTGCCCCAGGCCATGTCGGCGGATGGTGGCCGCTACACGGATCAGGCCACGGAGTTCTGGATCAAGGGTCGCGGCGCTAAGCTGACACGCGGCGGCAAGGCCGTGACCTGCAACGCGCGCTAGTGACCGGCGCCGACCTCGGCGGCAGCCGCGCGCAGCGGTTCGATCGAGACGCGGATGAGACCGCTGGTCGGGGAGCCAAGTTCCAGGATCATGAACACACCACCAGAAATCGCCAAGGCGCACAGCAGGAGGACGATGATCACCGTCGCGTTCTTGGGCGCGAACAGGCCGAAGCTGGCGAAGAGCAATGCCAGCCAGAAGATCAGCAAGACGAGGAAAGAAGCCGGGATCGCGATGCCGGTCTTCTCGACGAGCAGCCAGCGGGCATCCGAGATGGCCTGTAGTATCGACATCGCCTGCGAAGCGATGAGCCGCTCCCGCTCCGTCGCAGGAGCAATGCTGGAGATCTGATCCTCTATGCCCTCGAGTTCCCTCAGCATCTCGATATCGTCGTGCGCGGAGCGGCCCGGGATTGAAAGTTCCGCAACCTTGGCATCGGCATAAGCCTTGAGCGCGGAACGGATACTCCCCGTACCGGTGCCGTATCGCAACAATGCACGGTCGAGCTTGACGATATTGATCGCCAGGCTGTCGATGGCATCGGAGCGTACCTTGAACGAATTGCTGGCGCTGGTGATCATCAGACTGAGTACGAGAGCTGCCATGGTGCCCACGACAGCCATCGACACGGACACGGCCGTACGCGTCTCGGAACTGAGATGCGGTTGGGGCAGGCGTTGAGCAACGGCGACACCAGCCAGCGCACTGCAAAAAATGGCCAGGAAGGACGCAAGGCTGATCCAGATCGCGCTCATCGATTGTCATTCCACGACGTCAAAGACGAGACAAAGTACTTAATTCAATACTCATAAAACGTTGCATGGGAACTGGATCTGAATTCTGCGTTCCCTGCATAATCCCATGTTCATCCGTACAAGAACCTGAGTCTACGGGGAGAGCACCATGGTCCTTAAACAGAACGCACGACAAAAGACAGGGAAATCGGTGCCCATGGAACGATGAAGGCTTCCCCTCGGACGGATCATGTCTGATTGGAGTTATCGGGAATTCGATTGGGCAGGAGCCGGGAAGAGCAGTTGCCACGGCAAGGAGCCTCGCGGTCGCGACAGCCCTGCCCGACCATGGTTGCGCAAGATATCGGCGACAACCCGTTCTCAGCCCGCCTTTGGATAGCTGTAATCGAGCAGCCGCATATTGGCGTAGCCCTGGTCGCCGATGCGCGTCCACAGCAGGGTCTCCTGCCGGAAGGCCAGGTAGGAGGTGGCGATGCGCTTTGTGAGGTCGTCGCCATTGTCGATCATGCCCGCCAGCACCTCGCCGCTCGCCGTGCCGAAGGCCTTGTAGATCTCATCCGGGAACTGCTTGAGCACCACGCCCTGCTGGGTCACGGCCTGCGCGATCGCGGTGGGGGAACGGGCGTTGTACTCCGCCAGCGAGCGGGAGTTTTCCTCCGTGCAGGCCGCCTCGACCGCAACCCGGAGCGTGGGCGGCAGTTCATCGAATTTGCTACGGTTGATCTGGAGCTGCAGCGCGGCGCAGGGCTCCTGGAAGCCGGGCCAGTAACAGAATTTCGCTGCATTCTGGAAACCGAAGGAAAGATCGTTCACCGGCCCCATGAATTCGGCTGCATCGAGGTCGCCCGATTGCAGCTTGGGCATGATCTGGGAGCCAGGCATCAGCATCTGGTTGACGCCGAGCCTGGCGAGCGCCTGCCCCGCCAGGCCGCCTATGCGGAAACGCAGCCCCTTGAGATCGTCGACCGTATTGATCTCCCTTCGGAACCAGCCACCAAGCCGCGCGCCCGTATTGCCCGCAGCAAAGGCACGGATACCGAAATGCTCTCCGAGTTCGTCCCACAACACACGCCCGCCGCCCGCATAGATCCAGGCATTGTACTCCTGGGCCATCAGGCCGAAGGGAATGGCGGAGAAGAAGGCGAAGGCCGGCGACTTCGACAGATAGTAGGCCGACATGTCATGCGACATCTCGGCATCTCCCGACATCACCGCCGTCATGTTCTGGTCGACGGGAACGAGTTCGCCTGCCCCATAGAGCTTGACTGTGAGCTGACCCTGCGTGAGCAGACCGATGCGATCGGCCAGGCGCTGCGCGCCCGTGCCCGCCCCCGCCAGCCCCTTGGGCCACGCTGTGATCATGCGCCACTCGATGAGGTTCTGGGCCAGGGCAGGAGCGGCGAGGACGCTGGCGGTAGCGGCAGCGGCTCCGGCGAGAAAACGGCGGCGGGTCGACATGATCGGTCCTTCACAGGCGGGGCGGCGCCCCCAGCGTCCGTGAATAAACAGGCCCGAAGATGAACTGGCGATGAAGGCCGCCGACACGGCGGCTGAATGCTGGCACCCCCTGGGATCACCCCGCTATCGCGTCGCGATAGGCGGGCGAGCCTTCATCCTGTGTACGCTGGAGTTTCTCGCGCGCCTCGTCCGCCTCGCGCTGGCGATTCCACATGCCGGCATAGATACCGCCTCGCGACAGAAGTTCCTCGTGATTGCCGCGTTCGACGATCACGCCCTTGTCCAGCACGATGATCTCGTCCGCATGCACCACGGTGGACAAGCGGTGTGCGATCACCAGGGTGGTGCGATTCTGCGAGATGCGCTCCAGGGCGTCCTGGATCTCCATCTCGGTATAGGAGTCGAGCGCCGAAGTCGCCTCGTCCAGCACCAGCACCGGCGGCCCCTTGAGAATGGTGCGCGCGATGGCGACACGCTGCTTCTCGCCGCCGGAGAGCTTCAGGCCGCGCTCGCCCACCTCCGTCTCATAGCCCTTGGGCATTCGGCGGATGAAGGTGTCGATCTGCGCAAGGCCCGCCGCCTCCTCGACCTCGGCATCGGTCGCGTCCCAGCGGCCATAGCGGATGTTGTAGCGGATGGTGTCGTTGAACAGCACGGTGTCCTGCGGAACCATGCCGATGGCCGCGCGCAACGATTTCTGCGTCACGTCGCGAACATCCTGGCCGTCGATCAGCACCCGCCCCCCATTGACGTCGTAGAAGCGGAAGAGGAGGCGCGAAATGGTCGATTTGCCGGCGCCCGACGGACCGACGATCGCCACCGTCGCGCCCGGCGCGACATCGAAGGACAGGCCTTGAAGGATCGGCCGGTCCGGGTCGTAGTTGAACACCACATTGTCGAAGGTCACACGCCCCTCGCTGACCCGCAGCGCCTTGGCGTCCGGCTTGTCCTGTACCTCGGCGTCCCTGTCGAGGAGTTCGAACATGGTTTCGATATCGGTGATGCCCTGCTTGATCTCGCGATAGGCGAACCCAAGGAAATTGAGCGGCGTGGCGAGCTGCAGCCACATCACGTTGAGGAGTGCGATGTCGCCGACCGTGTTGGTTCCATTTGCGACCCCCAGGCCCGCGAGGAGCAGGGAAGCGAGCATGCCGAGCGTGAAGATCACGCCCTGGCCGATGTTCAGCCAGGTCAGGGTCATGTAGGTGCGGATCGCCGACTTCTCGTAGGAGGCCATGGCGCGGTCGTAGCGCGCGATCTCGCGATCCTCGTTCGAGAAATACTTCACCGTTTCGTAGTTCAGCAGGCTGTCGATCGCCTTCTGGTTCGCATCGGTGTCGGAATCGTTCATCTCCCGGCGAATGCTGATACGCCAGTCCGTCGCCTTGACGGTGAACCAGACATAGATGGCCGTCGTGAGCAGCACGATGGTGGAATGCCGCCAGTCGAACTGCACCAGCAGCATGCCGAGATAGAACAGCAGGCCGAAGATGGTCGGCAGGATGTTGATGGTGGCGAACCGTACGATGTTCTCGATGCCGGTGCGCCCGCGGTCGATCACGCGCGAAAGGCCGCCGGTCTTGCGCTCGAGATGGTAGCGCAGGCTGAGATTGTGGATGTGTTCGAAGGTCTCGAGGGCCAGCTGCCGCACGGCGTGCATGAAGACGGGCGCAAAAAGTCCGTCCTTCCACTGCGAGATCGCGGTGCTCACCACGCGCGAGAGGCCGTAGGCCAGGAGCATCGTCAGCGGGAGGCCCGCGAGGACCACCGCCAGCGTGTGGCCGGACAGCGTCTTGCCGCCGCCGAGCGCCGCCAGTCCGTCCGTTGCCCATTTCAGCGTATAGGGGATGATGAGGTTGATGAAATTGGTCAGCAGCAGGAGGACGAAGGCCCAGACCACGCGCATGCGCAGATCGGGCCGATCCTTGGGCCACATATAGGGCCACATCTGCTTCATCGTGTGGATAAAGGCGCCCTGGTCAGCGCTTATGCGCTTTGGAGCGGCTGAAGTTTCGGAAGGCATGAACGGGCTTTCGGCAAGGGAGCGTGCACCGGCTCCCGGCTGCGAGGATTTCCTGGAAATGTCGCTGCGTAGTTAGGTCTCTATCGAAGCGACTGCAAGCGTCTCGCATTGAAATCGGTTTTGGACAGCCTCATCGGGAAAGGCCTTGAGTCGCGTCTGAGGAGCCGCCTTGAAAATCGTGCGGCGCCCAACGTCCTGCGCAGCACTAGGCTGTAGTGACAATTTAAGGGCTTTGGGATTCCCAGGAGAGCGCAAATCAGATTCAAAGCTATCTTTTGGAGGAGAGCTTTGGAAGGCGAGGTTTTGCGAGACGATCAATGGGAGCGGATCCGGCCCTTTGTTCCCGGCGGACGCAGGGGCAAGCGTGGCCCGCGCAGCGATGGTCGCCGTTTCTTCGATGCTCTTTTGTGGCTAGCGCGGTCAGGTGGGCGTTGGCGTGATCTGCCGGAGCGGTTCGGTCCGTATCAGAGGGCTAAGCGGCGCTATTATCGTTGGATCGAGGCAGGTGTCTTCGATCGCTTGTTTGAAGCCGCGGCCGAATATCCTGACCTGGAGTGGGTGGCTATCGATGCCACCGTTATCCGGGCGCAGGCCCAGGCCGCTGGTGCGCGGCGTAAAAGGGGGGATCTGAAGCCCAGGCTCTCGGCCGCTCGCGAGGGGGGGTTGGCACCAAACTCCATGTTGTCGTAGATGCACTGGGACTGCCCGTGCGCTTCGAGATCGGCCCTGGCCAGCAGAATGACATGGCGCCAGCCTGCGACTTGATCCAGGGCCTGCCGGCAAGTCAGGTGATCGCCGACCGGGCCTATGATGCCGATCGGCTGCACGACATTATTCTCGACCAGGGCGGCGAGCCTGTCATTCCGCCCCGCCGCCACCGCAAGTACCAGCACCGCTACGACAAGATTGCCTATAAGAACCGCTGGGGCATTGAAGGCTTCTTCGCCAAACTCAAACAATGGCGGCGCATTGCAACCCGATACGACAAACGGGCCGAAAACTTCCTCGGCTTCGTCAAAATCGCCAGCATCATGCTATGGCTCAAATGATTAATTTGTCACCACAGCCTAGCCCTCTTCCGCTGCAAATCGAAAAAGAAGCCGGCCATCGACAGGTTTGAGAGTCGACGCCCGCAACGGCACCATCCGTGTATCTTCCAGCCCCGGCTCATGACCTTAGGTCAGGCTTCGAGGACCGCATAGGCCTCCCGCCCGGCAGCGGACGCTCGCCTTACGGCACCTTCTTATCCGGCATCACAAAGATCTGGCCGGGATAGATCAGATTGGGATTGCGGATCTGGCCGGTATTGGCGTCGTAGATCCAGGTGTAGCGGATGCCCTGCCCGTAGATCTTGCGCGAAATGCGCCAGAGATTGTCCCCCTGCACGATCGTCGTGGTGCGGATCTCAGGGACGACGGCCACGGAAGGCGGCGGCGTCGCCCCGGTCGGCTTGGCATCGCCGACCTGCACGGACTGGTTGCCTGGCGCGGCCTGCGTGGCAGCGGCCGGCGTCGTCGCGGTCGAAAGGGCCGAGTTGGCCTGATCGGATGGCGCGGGCGTCATGCCTTGAGCCGGCACGCCCGTCGCGGCAGATCTCACCGCACCAGTGGCTCCACCGTCCGCGCCGGAGGCAACCGGAGCGCCCATCGTGGTGGCGGCGCCCGGTGCTTCCACGCTGGCGGGCTGGGCCTGCTGGGGCGTGGCCGACCCCGGAACACCGCCCGTTGCCACCGGCGTCGACCCGGCGGCTGGCGCCGTGACACCGGGAGTGGCGGACTTGCCGGGCGACGTGGCGGCAGCGACCACGGCCGGCGTGGATGCCGAGGCCGTCTTTTCCGCCATGGCGAACGGCACCTCCGCGCGGGTCAGCACCTGGCCCGAACCGCTGGCGATGTCATCCACGCGTACCTTGTAGTCTCCTGGCGACATGCCCTTCTCGATGGTCATGCCGAAGCTGCCGTCCTTGGCCGCAGTCACCGTGGCCACCAGCGTGTCGTTGAGATAGATGCGCAACGAAGCACCCGGTTCGGCCATCCCGGTAACGAAGAAGCGGCCTCTCTCGTCGGCCTCGACGGTCCGGATCGATGCGTTCGCCCGCGTGGGCGTGTTGGCCGCATCGGCCTTGGGCGTGCTCGGGGTGGGCTCGGAGGGATTGGCCACGGTGGCGCCGTTGCCGGATGGCAACGCCTCCGTCGGCGGTGCCGCGGCTACTTGCGAATTGGCAACGGGCTTGCCGCCAGGGGGCGCGGCATCGGTCAACACCTTGGAAGGCTGGTCCGGCGTGTTGAGGACGATCACCACCTCCTCGCCGGGCTGCTCAGGCACACGCACCGAAACCGTCTGCTCGGACTGCGCCACGCGTCCGTCCGGCGAGGTCGTACGCAAGGTCAGTTCGCAAGGCCCCTTGGGCAGGGTGGGAGGCACGATGGCCCACTGGCCGCCGACATCGGCGACCGCCCGGGCATAGGTATTGCCGTTGCGCAGCAGTTCCACAGTCGCGCCCGGCGCCGCCCGTCCGGCAATAACGGCATCGCCGCCGGGCTCGATGCGCGCGACATCGAAGGTCGGCACAACCTGGTTCTTGGCAGCCTTGCTCCCCGCAGGGGTGGCAGCAGTATCGGATGCAGGCTTGCCAGCGTTCACCTGCGCAGCCGGCTTCGAACCGTCCTGCGCCGTGGAATCGGGCTTGGATGCATCGGACTTGGGAGCGGACGGCTGGCCGGCCACCTGTTTTTCCGTCACGGATTGTGTCGCTTGTGACGCGGGAACTGCCGGCGCAGCGCCATCCGGAGGCGTCGACGGCTTGCTCGAGGCAAGAGGGGTCGCTGGCTGGTTGCCGGGCGCAGCATTCGTCTGGGGGGCTGGCTGCGTGGTGGCGGCCGGTTCCCGCACCAGCACGCTGTAAAGCGTGCCGACGCTCACAACGCTCGCCGCGCCCACAATTCCCGCAAGACTCTTCCAGCCCACTGCCATCACGCACTCCCGATGCAAGCACGCGCATCGAAACGATTGGTGTCACGCCCGGTGCCGCACCGCAAGTGCATCGACGACATACGCCCGCGGACTGCCCGCACCAGTTCTCTGCAAATTCGCAACTCGCAGCTTCGCATAAAAATATCGCGAGCGGCGAGGCTTACCTATGACCTACTTTATCGTTGGTAATCAACGTGTTGTTTTGAAAGTGACAGTTTTTTATTTCCCTGTCCCTGCTCTTTGCTGCTCGCAGGCACCGAATTCCGTTTCCTCATGGGAACTGCGGGCTTCAGATATCGGTTCCCGCATAGCAGCAAAGCTCCACCTCGCCATTTCGATCTCGGCATTTCGACAAGTTGCCGGCCGATTTCGGACTGTTTCTACCCTTGATGGTCACAGATCGGAAAAGTCTTCCCCCTCGATGCCGATCTCACTCGCCCACGTGTCGTCATCAGAAGAAGCGGCGTCCTCTACGGTAGAACCCGCCGGGTTCTCAAAACTCGTTCGGGGCGCGGCAGAATACAGGGAAACATGTTTGCTTGCCGTTATTATGGCGGCCATGCCGGAAACGCCTTTCGCGCCGAAATCATGCGGTAAGGAGACGCTTCCATGCCTGGACGAACTCGGACGCCGGGTTGTTCCGGCTCCCAGGTTTCACCGCATCGACCACCCGCCCGCCTTCCCCGCAGCCGGCGGCGGCGCATCTCCTGTTTGTCGACGGCCCGTCCGTCGGGCTTGACCGGAAACATGCTGCGTTGCAAAACCGAAGGCATGACAAAGCTAAGATCGATTTGCGTCTATTGCGGCTCAGGCAATGGCAACCGTCCTTCCTATGTCGCTGGCGCGCAGCGCCTCGGTGCGGACATGGCGGCAGGCGGCATCCGCCTCGTCTACGGCGGCGGCGATGTCGGCCTGATGGGCACCGTCGCCCGCTCCGTCATCGACAATGGCGGCACCGTCACCGGCATCATCCCCACCTTTCTGCAGCGCCGAGAGCGCATGCTGACCGCTGTGGAGGAACTCATCGTCACCAAGGACATGCATGAGCGCAAGCGATTGATGTTCGAGCGTGCCGATGCCTTCGTCGCCCTCCCCGGCGGTGTCGGGACGTTGGAGGAACTGGTCGAGCAGCTGACCTGGGCCCAACTCGGCCAGCACAAGAAGCCGATCCTTCTCGTCAACATCGACGGCTTCTGGACACGCTTCCTCGAGATCCTGGACCACATGCGCAAGGAAGGCTTCATCCGCCCGGAGACCGCGGTCGACGTACTCGTTGCGGACAGGGCCGAGGATGTCGTGCCGATGATCAAGGCGGCGATCGAAAAGATCAGCCAGGCCGAGATGGAGCTGCACATCGCGCCGGAGACGCTGTAGGTCCTCGAAGGCGCCGCGCGTCAACACTTGCGGAAGTAGCGATAGATGTCCGGCGCCGACATCCATTTGAAGTCCGGCGCAAGCCCGCCCCGAGCATCGATCCAGCCGCGGATGTCCGGTGCGTACCCCCGCCAGAGCACCGCCGTCATCTCCGGGCGGCGGGCCGCATGGAACCCGAAGCGTGCCTGGGGCGTCACGCAGATGCGTCGGCGTGGCACATATCCGAGCAGCACCGTGCATGCCGATTGGCAAGGCCCGACGATCCGTACGTCGACGCCGCGAGCTGCCAGCCTCTGCCAGCGCTGCGCATAAACAGCCACGCTGCCGCCGTGATCGTCGAACACATCGATCGTCTCGGCGGCGGCCCTGTCTATACACGCCGATGCCGCGAGAAACATGCAAGGCAGG
Source organism: Labrys sp. ALF-8 (assembly GCF_059699065.1). Taxonomy (NCBI): domain Bacteria; kingdom Pseudomonadati; phylum Pseudomonadota; class Alphaproteobacteria; order Hyphomicrobiales; family Xanthobacteraceae; genus Labrys; species Labrys sp. ALF-8. The sequence goes on along the minus strand of NZ_AP048537.1, from coordinate 4,288,587 downwards.
ATCAGTTTTCCCAGCATTACCGCCTCCTGGCTCCAGACGCCGGCACCCCCCTTGCCGAAAAGGCCGCCGGCATCAAGCCACGAACAGCCATGCCTGTGAACCAACCCCGGGTTGCCTTACCGCTCGTCCATGTTCCCGGTCCACAAAACGCCTCGCTCCATCGAATAAAAGCAGCTTTGCGCGTGTTTCCTTCATTCCACGGCTTTGACGCGAGCATGGAATGCCCATGAAGCTTGTCACTTCCTCCCTCGCGGCGGCAGCCCTCATGGCCGGGTCTGTCCCACTCTCTTCGGCCACTGCCGCCGACCTCTACCAGCTCGATCCCGAACACACCCAGATCATCTTCACTATTGATCACCTCGGTTATTCCCGCATCACCGGCACCTTCCACGATATCAAGGGCACTCTGACGCTTGACGAAAAGCAGCCCGAAAAGAGCAGCGTGGAAGTGACAATCGGAGCCGCCAGCATCGACACAGGTTCGGCCACGCGCGACGAGGATTTGCGCTCGGCCGACTATTTCGATGTCGCGAAATTCCCGGCCCTGACGTTCCGAAGCACGAGGACAAGGAGGCGAAGCTCGAGCAGCGCCGACGTCGTCGGAGATCTCTCGCTGCTGGGGATATCCAGGCCGGTCACGCTGAGGGTCGCCTTGAATCGCATCGCGCCCGATTTCCTGAGGGGGAACGAGACGGTCGCCGGCTTCACGGCCTCCGCCAGCCTTCGCCGCTCGGACTACGGAATGAAGGCATTCCTGCCGATGATCGGCGACAAGGTCGACATCACCATCAACGCCGAGGCGATCAGGCAGTAGCGCTGCCTGCGATCGCCGCGAGGATGATCACGGCCGACGCGGCACCCGGATCGACATGACCGAGGGCGCGTTCGCCAAGGCGCGAAGCCCGCCCCTTGGAGGCGAGCATCGCCTTCGTCGCCTCGGTTCCCTCCTCGGCCGCCTTCACCGCCGCTTCCAGGCAGGCCTGCAGAGACTGCCCCTCCTCCGCGGCCGCGCGAATGGCTTCCGCCGCCGGCAACCAGGCATCCACCATCGTCTTTTCGCCGCGTTCGGCCTTGCCTCGATCTTGGATGCCCTGGGCCATCGCGGCAACGGCCGCCACCATGGCGTCCCGGTCCAGGCTGGTCCTCCCCTTCACGGCCGCCCCGGCACGCATGAAGGCGGTTGCGTACAGGGGGCCGGAGGAGGCGCCCACCGCATTGAGGAAGGACTTCGCCGCGGTGTTGAAGACCTGGGTCGGCTCTGTTCCGGCGGGATCGAGGTTTGCGAGCGCCTCGGTTACAGCGCCGAAGCCGATATCCATGGTGACGCCGTGGTCCGCATCGCCGATCACGCCGTCGAGTTCCGACAGGCGTTCCTTGTTGGCTTCGATCGCCCCGGCAATGGTCGTGAACATGCGGATCAGCTTGTCGGTGGTGAACTCGGTCATAGGCCTCGGTCCGGTATCAGGCACATTCTGGTTTCGTGGGCGGCGGTTCAGCCTACACGGAACATGGCACACTCGCAGGGGTGATCCAGAAGCTCGGTCAGTTCCTCGTCGAGCGCGACGAGGGTGACGGAAGCCCCCGCCATTTCCAGGGAGGTGCAGTAGTTGCCGACCCAGGTAGCGTGCACGCCTATTCCCTTGTTCGCCAGGCGCTGATGCACGCGACGGCTGATGACATAGAGTTCCATCAACGGCGTCGACCCCAGCGAATTGATTAGTACCGCCACCTTGCCGCCCTCGCGAACCGGCAACTCGGCGAAGATGCGCTCCATCATGTCGTCCGTCACCTCATCGGCGCTGCGCAACGGCTCGCGGGCGACCCCCGGCTCGCCGTGGATACCCATGCCGATCTCCATCTCATTTTCGCCGATCTCGAAATTGTGCTTCAGCGTATGTGGCAGGGAGCAGGGAGAGAGCGCCACACCCATGGTGAAGGTATGATCATTGGCCTTGCGCGCCGCGCGTTCGCATTCGTCCAGCGACCACATCCTGTCGCAGGCCGCACCGGCGATCTTGAAGATGAAGAAGTTGCCGGCAACGCCGCGCCGCTTGGACTTCTGGTCGATGGGCGCGGAGGCCACGTCGTCCGTGGTGAGCACAGTGCGCACCTCGATGTCGTCCATCGCCGCCATTTCGGCCGCCATGTCGAAATTCATCACGTCGCCGGCGTAGTTGCCATACATGAAGAGCACGCCCGCCCCGCCGCTGGCCGCCTTGGCGCATTCCAGGATCGGATCCGGCGGAGGCGAAGCAAAGACGTTGCCGACGGCACAGGCATCCGCCAGCCCCTTGCCGACGAAGCCGAGAAACGTCGGTTCATGGCCGGAGCCGCCCCCGATCACCAGACCGACCTTGCCCTCGCGCGGTCCCGTCACCGCCACGACGGAACGAGGGCTGCCTGGCACCTGCCTGACATGGCCCGGGTGGGACCGGACCACGCCTTCCAGCATCTCCTCGATGATATTCTTTGGATCGTTGATGAGCTTCTTCGTGCGCACCCGTGTTTCTCCCATGCCGTGAATATCCTCTCGCGCCCGCTTCGCTCAGACACCGCGTGAGAGGCCTGTTATCTTCGTCCCGGGAAATGACAAGCCGAAACTTTCGTTCACGGCGTTGCGGACCATGGCGCCACTCAGGCTCGGAGATCGGCCGACGGGGCCGGTTGACCGTGGTACCCGCATGGGCGCCCCATGAAGCACCCGGCAAGATATGGCAGTCATCGCTGCAACAGCGTTTGTAGTGTCTCCATGGTGATCACGGCGCCGGAGGGCCCGGAGCCACGAAACATCACGGAAATGCTGTGGGAAGGCTGTATATTGCCCCCTCATGTGCTCCGCCCCGAAAACTGTGCCATTTGGACATCTTGACATTTGTTGTACATGATTTGAATTATGTCGCAATACCAACCGGACAGCACTGATTGCCCGAAGAAGGCAAGAGTGTGAAACTCGGAAATAAGGGCCGAAAAGGCCAACGGAAACGCCAGGCAAATAAGCCACTGAGGAGGAACTGATGACTAGACCTTCGGGTACGGTACCGGGCCTTGTATTGCCACGTCGCACCCTGTTGAAGGGCGCTGCGGCCCTCGGCCTGTCGGGAGCGCTGGGAGCTCCCTTCATCAACCGCCTCAAGGCGGCTGAGGCCCACCCCCTCGCGGGCAAGAAGATCGAGATGAACATCCTCGGCATCGCGGGCTGGCTGCCCTCGTCGCTGGGCGTCAAGATGTCCCCGCTCTTCGCCGACTACGTGAAGGAGAAATACGGGTACGACGTGACCTTCGGCTTCGCCGAGGCGCCCTTCTCCGACCTCTTCCAGAAGGCCGCGACCTCGCTCGCCACCAAGAGCCAGGAATTCAACATCATCATTTCCGACAGCCAGTGGCTGGGCGCCCTCGCCAAGCCCGGCTGGATCCTCAAGCTCAACGACATCATCGCCAAGAACAAGAACCTGCAGCTCGACTGGTATTCCGACACGGTGGTGAACACCTATATGCGCTATCCTGACGGCAGCCAGGACATCTGGGGCCTGCCGCAGGAGGGCGACACCAAGGCGTTGTATGTCCGCAAGGACCTGGTGGAGGATCCCAAGGAGCAGGAGGCCTTCAAGGCCAAGTACGGCATCAAGCTCCCCTCGACGTTCGAGGACTACGAGAACCTCAGCGCCGACGACTACGAGAAGGTGATGGAGTTCTTCACGCGCCCCGACAAGGGGCTCTGGGGCGCCGCCTGGCAGTACAGCCGCGTCTACGATTTCTGCACCTGTCCGCTCTTCTCGATCATGTGGAGCTCCGGCGGCGAAATCTGGGACGCCAAGACGGGACAGGTCGAGGGCGTGCTCAACACCGATGGCAATGCCAAGGCGATGGAGCGCATGAAGTCCTGGCTGAAATACATGCCGCCGGGCGCCACCAATTTCGGCATCGCCGAGGAAATCGACGTGTGGACGCAGGGCAAGGTGGCCACCTGCCTGCAATGGGCTGCCGTCGGCCTCGCCATGATCACGCCGGAGAACAAGGACAAGGTGCTCGTCGTGCCGCCGCCAAAGTTCGGCAAGGCCGGAGAGGACAAGCGCATCTATTGCATGGGCGGCCAGCCCTGGGTGATCAACGCCTTCAACGACGAAGCCAAGATGCGCGTGGCCGTCGACTTCATGAACTGGTGGTACCTGCCGGAGACGGCTAAGGAATACGCCAAGCGCGGCGGCAATCCCTGCGACAAGGCCACCCTCTCGAAGGCCGACTTCGACACCGTCAACCCCTGGAACCGCGCCTACAAGTTCATGCTCGAGCCGGGCCGGTCGCAGGACTTCTGGCATGACCCGAAATATTCGGAGATGCTCGCCATCCAGCAGGAGGGTTTCACCTCCTACATGACGGGCCAGAGCGCCGATGCCAGGAAGGTGCTGGACTACATCGCCTGCCAGCAGCAGCAGATTCTCTTTGATGCCGGCACGACGAAGACGCAGCCTTCCGACATCTGCGGCAGCACGTCCCTCTGAGACATGCCCGGCCGCGCCGGGCAACCTCATCGTTTCCGGCGCTGCGGGCAGCAGCGCCGGCCCCTTTCTGGTCCAGCGCTCCAGGCGGGCGCCGCAGCCGAAGGATACCGATGTCCCAATCATCCCGCGCCCCGGTCCGCCGGCGCCTCCTCGATGATCGACGTATATTGATCGCTGTCCTGCTGGCGCCGGTACTGGCTTTCTTCGTCGTGTTCAACACCATTCCGACGCTGTGGCTGATGGGGCTCTCCTTCTACAATTATTCCCTCACCAGCGGTGCCCCGCCCGAATTCGTCGGCTTCCGCAACTTCCTGCAGATCTTCGGCAATCGGAACGGCATCTGGTTCGACCTCGCCCGCACCTTCTCCTTCGTGGGTCTGGGGGTCGGCATCCAGACCGTGATCGGCGCCGTTCTCGGCTTCCTGTTCTGGGGTTCGAAAGCGATGCCGGGGCGGCGGCTCGCCCTCACCCTGCTCTTCGCGCCCATGGTGCTGACGCCGGTGGCGACGGGTACGTTCTTCCGCTTCATATACGATCCCACGTTCGGCGTGCTCAACGCGCTCCTGAACGGGCTGTTCGGTACGGCCCCGATCAACTTCCTGGGTGATCCCGCAACCGCCTATTGGGCGGTACTGGCGGTGGATTGCTGGATGTGGATCCCTTTCATGACGCTGATGACCCTCGCCGCCCTCGGCTCCGTCCCTCGCGCCGAGCTCGAGGCCGCGGAGATCGACCGCATTCCCTGGCCGCGACGCCTCAATCTGATCATCTGGCACCACGGCAAGTTCATCCTGATGCTGGGCGTCCTGCTGCGCACCATCGACAGCTTCAAGACGCTCGACCTGATCATCCCCATGACCAAGGGTGGCCCCGGCCAGCAGACCCGCCTCGTCGCCCTCGAACTCAACAAGCAGGCCTTCGAGAGCTTCAACATGGGCTGGTCGTCGGCCTATTCGGTCCTGCTCCTGCTCATCTCGATCGCCATGACCTCCGTCTTCATCTTCGTGCTCAACCTGCGCAGGCGGAGGCAGTCATGAGAGCGGGAAAGCTGCGCGAATATCTCTACTATGCCCTGCTCTGGCTGATCTCGCTGTTCTTCGCGGCCCCGATCGGCTGGATCGTGCTGTCCTCCTTCAAGACGCGAGACGACATCCTGGCGGTGCCGCCGAGGCTCCTTTTCACGCCGACGCTCGAAAACTACATCGACCTGTTCAGCCGCCAGTCGCTCCTGCTGCAGTTGTCCAACTCCGTCGTGCTGTCGCTGGTGGCCGTCGTGCTGGCGGTGACGGTGTCGTTCCTTGCGGCCTTCTGCTTTTCGCGCTTCCGACCCAAGGGCACCGACTTCCTGATGTTCCTGCTGCTGTCGATCCGCATGTTGCCCGGACCCGCCGTCATCCTGCCCGTCTACCTGATGTATGCGGGCTTCGGCTGGAAGGACAACCACTTCTGGCTGGCGCTCTTCTACGCCATGTTCTCCATCCCCTTCTCGGTCTGGATTCTGAAGGGATTCCTCGACAGCGTATCCATCCGTTTCGACGAGACGGGCATCGTCAACGGTGGCTCCTGGTTTCACATCATCTTCAGAGTGGTATTGCCCCAGGTGAAGCCTGGCCTCATCGCGGCTTTCATCTTCAATCTCATCTTCGTGTGGAACGAATTCCTCTTCAATTTCATCATCGGCGGCGTTTCGACACAGAACATTCCCTATGCACTGGCGGTGGGCACATATTCGGACGGCGGCCTGAACTGGACCTTCATTTCCTCGTTGACGACCATCTACGTCATTCCGCCGATCCTGTTCATCTACGTCTTCCAGAAATATCTCCTGGTCGGCATGACCTTCGGCACCGTTCGAGGAGAGGTTTGAGATGAAGCTGATCAGCTCATTCCCGGAACGGCTGGAACGCGTGCTGATCGTAGGCATGCTGTTGGGCATCGCGCTCATCGCGCAGCGCTACAATCTGATCCTGTTCAAGGCCGGGCTTGCAGTACTCGTCGTCTCCACACTGCTGCAGATCGCCGTCGGCAACGTCCCGAAATCGGCTTCCATAGGCCGCAGCCTCGCATTGATCGTCCTGTTCCTCGGCATCATCGCGCTCGTATTCGTCATCGGCATAGTGCTGGTGCCCACACTGTCTCAGTTGGGGCGGTGATGTCGGCGATCTCGTTCCAATCCATCACGAAAGCCTATCGGGGCCGGAATGCGCTCGACGCGCTGACCCTCGATGTCGAACCGCAGAGCTTCACCGTCGTCTGCGGGCCGTCCAAGGCCGGCAAGTCCGTGCTGTTCCGCCTGCTCGTGGGCCTGGAGGCTCCCGATTCCGGGCGAATTCTGCTGGCCGGCAATGACATCACCAACCTGACGGCCGCCCAGCGCTCGATCGGCTATGTACCGCAGAGCTTCGCCCTCTATCCCCACCTCACCGTCTACCAGAACGTGGCCTATCCGCTGACGCTCGCCCGGGCGCCACGTGAAGAAATCGCGCGCCGGGTGGACCGGGCCGCGGGGATCCTGTCGATCGGACATCTCCTGACCAAGACCCCAGACCAGCTTTCCGGAGGCGAGAAGCAGCGTGTCGCCGTGGCCAGGGGCCTACTCAAGGATGCCGATGTCTTCGTCCTCGACGACCCGCTCGTCGGCCTCGACTACAAGCTGCGCGAGCGCCTGATGGACGAATTGAAGGCCTTGCGGGAAGACCTGAAGGCGACGTTTCTCTATGCCACCTCGGATTCGCTGGAAGCGCTCACCATGGCCCAGCGCATCGCGGTCCTCGACCAAGGACGCCTGATCGAGCATGAGGAAGCAACGCAGCTTTATCACGACCCCAGGCATGTCAGGTCCCTGGATCTCATCGGCTTTCCCCAGGCGAACCTGCTCGAAGGCAGCCTGGAGGGAACGACGTTGAGAGCGGGGCCGCTCCGCCTAGCACTCTCCTCCCCACCATCCGCCCACCGGCTGCTCGTCGGAATCCGACCGGAAGCGCTCAAGCTCGGTGCCGCGGGAGCCATCCGCTTCGAGGGACGGGTGAGGCTGGTCGAAAACCTGGGCGGCGAGGCGGTGGTCTATGTCGATGCCGAAGGGCAATCGTTCACGCTCAGCTTCCCTCTTTCAGGCCGGGCTCCCCCAGCCTTCGACGAGATCGTGGCGCTGTCGGCCGACCCGGCGACGCTCATGCTGTTCGACGCCGCGAGCGGGCGTCGGATCGCCTTTCAACCCGCGACGTGAGGCAGGCATGACCGAGATCGTCATCGATCACATCCTCAAGCGCTTCGGCGCCTTCACCGCCGTCGATGATATTGCCATGCGCTTCGCGGACGGAGAGGTCGCTTGTCTTCTCGGCCCGTCCGGTTGCGGCAAGACCACACTCATGCGCATCATAGCGGGGCTCGAAGCGCCGACATCCGGCCGCATCCTCTTCGGCGGGCGGGACGTCACCGACCTGCCGCCGCGCAAGCGCAATGTCGGGATGGTCTTCCAGTATCCGGTGATGTATCCGACACTGTCGGTCGCCGAGAACATCGCCTTGCCGCTGCGCTACGATCGCGCCGTTTCGTCGGTCGAGCGGGACAGGCGGGTCGATGAGGTGCTCGACGTCCTCGACATCCGCGGGCTGGCGGGTGCGTTCATCGAGGAACTCGATGCAGGCAACCGGCAGAAGGTCGCGGTCGGCCGTGCCGTCGCGCGGCAATCGGAGATCGTGCTGTTCGACGAGCCGACGACCAATGTGGAGGTCAAGGCCAAGCTGGCACTGATCCGTGCCTTCAAGGCGGTTACCCAGCGCCTGCGCCAGACCATCGTCTACGTCACCCACGACCAGACCGAAGCGATGACGCTCGCCGATCGCATCGCCCTGATGAAGAGCGGCAAGATCATGCAGTATGACCGGCCGCAGCAGCTCTACAACCAGCCCACCACCGAATTCGGCGGCTGGTTCCTCGGCAATCCTGGCATGAACTTCGTGCCGGCCTCGGCGGAGCAGGGACGGATAACCTCGGTCATCCTGGCCGAGCCGCTGGCGGCTCCTGCCGGTCTGCCTCAGGGAGCCGGCCTCACCATCGGCATACGTCCCGAACTGGTCCGCATGACCGGTGCGGCCGGCCCGCAGACAGTCGAGGCCCTGCTGGTGGATCAGGCCATCGGTATCGCCGGGCGCTACCTCACCAAGGCGCGCATCGGCGACGTGCTCGTCAAGGTCAACACGGAGGGCATTCCTCCAGCCGGAGTGGGCCAGAAGGTCCACCTTTCCGTGCCTCGCGAAGATCTCATGATCTTCGCCGACGGGTCACGTGTCGGCATCTGACATCCCACAAGAGAGGCTTGCATGCGCTACGACGTTTCCGTCATCGGGCTCTATATCCTCGACATTCTCGGCAGGCCCATCAGCCGCATTCCCGATCGCGGCAATGTCGAGTTCATCGATGAGATCCGTTTGACCGTCGCGGGCACAGCCGGCGGGACCGTGGTCGATACCGCCAAGCTCGGGCTCCGGAGCCTTGCGGTCGGGGCCGTCGGCGACGACGAGAAAGCCGATTTCGTGCTTGCGACCCTCGCCAAATTCGGCATCGACGTCTCGGCCATGCAGCGTCTGCCCGGCGTGCCCACCTCGGCCACCATCCTCAACGTCCGGCCCAATGGTGAGCGCCCGGCCCTTCATGTGCGCGGCGCTTCCGATCACTTCGACGTGCCGTCCAGCCTCTACGACCAGGTCTTCGACGCGCCGATCGTGCATCTCGGCGGGACGGGCCTCCTGCGCACGCTCGACGGCGAGAGGAGCCGCATATTGCTGGAGGAAGCCAAGCGGCGCGGACGCACGGTGACTTTCGATCTCATCGCCGCGACCGCGCAGACGGCCGGACTTGTGCTGCCGCTGCTGCCCTTCATCGATTACTTCATGCCCTCGATCGAGGAGGCGCGCGACATGTCGGGCAGGACCTCCGTGGAGGACTGCGCGTCCTTCTATCTCGATGCGGGCGCGGCCTGCTGCGTGTTTACGCTCGGGGGCGAAGGGGCCTTCTACGCGCACCGGGACGGCACGCGCCTCAAAGTTCCCGCCTACGATATCGAGGTCGTGGACACCACGGGTTGCGGCGATGCCTTCGATGCCGGATTCATCGCCGCCCTCCACCACCGCATGGATCCGGAGAAGGCCGTGCGCTTTGCCCAGGCTGCGGCCGGCCTTGTCGCCACCGGCCTCGGCTCGGATGCCGGCATCCGGTCCTTCGAGCACACCACGGCACAGATGGAAGGCTGGCGGACGAAGGCCTGAGGGAAGAGGCGGACTTTCGAGGGGAGTCCTACGACGCCTGTGGTCCCCGGTGAGGCGGAAGTCCTATGCTTCCGCCCCCGACTTGAGGAGCTTGTAGGTCATCGAATCCGTCAATGCCTGGAAGGAAGCGTCGATGATGTTGTCGGAGACGCCCACCGTGCTCCAGCGCTCGCCGGTCTTGTCCTGGAACTCGATCAGCACGCGCGTGACGGCATCCGAACCGCCCTGGAAGACGCGGACCTTGTAGTCCACCAGCCTCAGATCCTCGATATAGGACTGGTACTTGCCGAGATCCTTGCGCAGCGCGATGTCTAGGGCGTTGACCGGTCCCTGTCCTTCGGCAGCGGAGATCAGTTCCTCCTCGCCCACCTTCACCTTGACGATGGCTTCGGAGTAGCTGCCGAGTTCGCCCCTGGCGTTCCATCGCCGCTCCACATTCACGCTGAAGCGCTCGATGAAGAAGAATTCGGGCACGGTTCCGAGCACGCGCTTGGCGAGCAGGAAGAAGGAGGCATCGGCGCCCTCATAGGCATAGCCCTGCGCTTCCTTGTCCTTGAGCGCGCCGAGAAGCCGGGACAGGCGAGGATCGTCCTTGTCGATCTCCAGGCCGAGGCGTTCGAGTTCGGCGAGGATGTTCGATTTGCCCGCCTGGTCGGATACCAGGAGCTTGCGCCTGTTCCCGACGCTCTCGGGCGCCACATGCTCATAGGTCGAGGGGTCCTTAACCACGGCCGAGGCATGGATGCCCGCCTTGGTGGCGAAAGCCGACGAACCGACATAGGGCGCGTGGTGATCCGGTGTGCGATTCAGCAATTCGTCCAGCTTGCGCGACACCCGGGTGAGCGTCTCGAGCCTCTGGGCATCGACCCCGATCTCGAAACGCCGGGCATAGTCGGGCTTGAGCAGGAGCGTCGGGATCAGCGAGGTGAGATTGGCGTTGCCGCAGCGCTCGCCAAGTCCGTTGAGCGTACCCTGGATCTGCCGCACGCCCGCGCGCACGGCCGCCAGTGAATTGGCGACCGCCTGTTCCGTGTCGTTATGGGCGTGAATGCCGAGATTGGCGCCGGGAATGACCTTTACCACGTCGCCGACGATGCGCTCGACCTCGTGGGGGAGCGTGCCGCCATTGGTGTCGCACAGGACCACCCAGCGCGCGCCCGCCTCGAACGCGGCCCTGGCGCAGGCAAGGGCATAGTCGGGATTGGCCTTGTACCCGTCGAAGAAATGCTCGCAGTCGAGCAGGACCTCGCGCCCGCGCGCCCGTGCGGTGGCGACGCTGTCGCGAATGGTATCGAGATTTTCCTCAAGGCTGACGCCGAGCGCTATGCGCACCTGCTGGTCCCAGCTCTTGGCGACGAAGCAGATCGCATCGGCCCTGGCATCCAGCAGGCTGGCGATGCCGGGATCGTTGGCGGCCGAGCGCCCCGCCCGCTTGGTCATTCCGAAGGCGGTAAACCGGGCTCTCAACCCATGATCCTGGCTGAACAGCTGCGTATCGAGCGGATTGGCGCCGGGATAGCCCCCTTCGATATAGTCGACGCCGAGATCGTCGAGCAGCCGGGCGATCGCCTGCTTGTCCGGCAGGGAGAAGTCGACACCCGTCGTCTGAGCCCCGTCACGCAGGGTCGTATCGAAGAGGTAGAGCCGGTCGCGCGTCGTCACGATGCCGCCCCCGGTGCCGCCGCCAGGGTTTTCTTCATCGTCGTGTTGCCGAGCCATTCGTCGCCGAGGGTCACGGTATTGCGGCGCTGCGCCGAAAACCCCCGCCTCTGGAAGAAATCGCGGGCGGTATCGCTGGCATCGACCGTCAATTCGGCGGCGCCACGCGCCTTGGCGAGTTGCTCGAGGGCATTGTAGAGCATGGCTGCCACGCCCTGCCCCGCCACGGCCGGATGAACGTAGAGGAGATCGACCAGTTCCTTGCCCTTGAGGGCAATGAAGCCGACCGGCGAACCATTGACCGTGGCGACAAGCGTGAGTGAGCCGGCGAGCCGGCGGCTCCAGGCATCCTCGTCATCGGCGGCGCTGGCCCAGGCCTCCTGCTGGCCTTCGGAATAATCGTCCCCGGTCAGCTCATGGATGCCCGCGCGGAAGATTTCCGCCAGCATAGGCGCATCGGCGGGCAGGAAGGGGCGGAGCCCTGCTTTCGGCATTGCCTGTTGTGCCATCAGACCTTCACCTCCCAGCTCGTCGTACCGTCCTTGTTGTCCTTCACCGCGATGTTGAGCTGAGCGAGCTCGTCCCGGATACGATCGGATTCCGGCCAGTTCCTGGCGGCGCGCGCAGACTTCCGGGCCTCGAGCAGCGTCTCCACCTGCGCCCTCAAGGCGTCGCTGACATGGGTGTCACCCTTCAGGGCAGCAGCGTCGACGCGAAAGCCGAGGAAAGCGAGCGTTGCCGCACGGTCGGCGGGATCGCCGAGCTGATGCAGGCGAGCCAGCACGGCGGGCGTGTTGAGATCGTCCGACAGCGCCTCGACGATGCCTGGATCCACGCTGCCGCCCTCGGGGGCGTCCTCGTACCACCGCAGCAGGGTCTGCTGGGCTTCAAGGAGGGCCTGCGCCGTCCAGTCGATCGGCTGGCGGTAATGAGTGCGCAGCATGGCGAGGCGGAGCACGTCGCCATGCCAGGCCCGTCCGCCGAACTTGTCGCTCGCCAGCAGTTCGCGGATGGTGATGAAGTTGCCGAGGCTCTTCGACATCTTCTCGCCCTCGACCTGCAGGAAGCCGTTGTGCATCCACACAGTCGCCATAACCGGCGTCCCGAAAGCACAGCAGCTCTGAGCGATCTCGTTCTCATGATGCGGAAAGACCAGATCGATGCCTCCGCCATGGATGTCGAAGACGTTGCGAGCCGGGTCGTCGCAGGCGAGGCCGCCCCCAAAAGGTATCAGAAGCTTGGCCATGGACATGGCCGAGCATTCGATATGCCAGCCGGGGCGCCCGGGGGTGGCGATGCCAGCGGGGCTCGGCCAGCCTGGTTGAGGGTCGTGCGAAGGCTTCCAGAGGACGAAATCCATCGGGTCGCGCTTGTAGGGCGCGACGTCGACGCGCGCGCCGGCCAGCATCTCGTCGAGGGAACGGCGTGCCAGCGAGCCATAGGGCGGCACATCGGCCAGCTTCTCCATGGCATGCACGGAGAACAGCACGTGTTCCTCGGCCACATAGGCGACGCCACGCGAGATGAGACGCTCGATGATCGCCTTCATCTCCGCGATATGGTCCGTCGCGCGAGGCTCAACCATCTGGGGAGGCTTGCCTTGCTGGTTGACCTGATCGGGCATGAGAACGCCTAGCGCCCGGATGTCCTTGTGGAACTGCGCCAGCGTCCCGTCGGTCAACTCGCGGATGGAAATACCGCGGTCGGCCGCCCTGTCGTTGATCTTGTCGTCGACATCGGTGACGTTCCGCGCGTAGGTCACATGCTCGGCGCCATGGAGATGACGCAGCAGGCGGAACAGCACGTCGAATACGATGATCGGACGCGCATTCCCGATATGGGCGAAGTCATAGACCGTCGGACCGCAGACATACATGCGCACATGATCGGGGTCGACCGGCTGGAAGTCGACCTTTGCGCGCGTGCGCGTATCGTAGAGCCTTAAAGTCATGCGTTCCCTGCCTCGGCTGACCAGGGGCGTCCGCGCTCAAGATTTTGGGCGAATGACGGCGCCAGCCAGCGTTCCTGCTAGCTGCAAATAACCCGCGAAAGGATGGCCGTCTTTGTCATGGCGGGACCAATGTGCCAAGCGGGCGCGGAAGTCAAGATGGCTGTCATTCCGGAAGGGCGCCCTTAACCCGCCATTAGTGATGCATGGCGGCAACATGGTTCCGCCAAACTTTCTCCACGTGGATTTACGGATGTTTAAAAGCGCACTGCGATGGTAGTGAGGCTCCGATATCGAACGGGGCAGCCCCGTTCATGAGCCAGTATTTCGATGAAACCGAGTACCATTTTCCTGTTCGCCGTCTCGCTGGCCTTCGCCACGCCGGCTTTTGCCCAGAATGTCGCATCCTTCGTCGTCGCCAATGACGATGGCTACGGCGTGGACACCTGCCTCGAAAGCGGCGCGGCCTGCGGCCAGCCGATCGCTACCGAATGGTGTGTCGCCAATGGCTACGCACGCGCCATCGATTATCGCCGGCAGAGCGAAGCCGATATCACGGGGTCGATCAACGGTCCCACCAAGGTTGCGGTCGCGCAGCCGCATGCGGTCGTCATCACCTGCGAGAAGTAGGATGCCGCGCCGGCTGAAAGGCCGGCACGTCTTTCCGGTCGCAGTCTTTCGTGTCGGCCCGAAGGCCGACACACCGGATCAATCCGTCACGAAATCCCCGCACTTAGCCGCTGGCTCGCCATTCCAAGGCATGATCGGCACCGAGGATGTCGAGTTTTTCGGCGATCCTTCGATCAGCTTGTCGCTATAGACGAGATAGACCAGCACATTGCGCTTGGCATCGCAGCCGCGCACCACCTGCATCTTCTTGAAGAAAAGCGAGCGTGACTGCCGATAGACGAGCGCGCCCTGCTCGAACTTGTCCTTGAACTTGATTGGCCCGATCTGGCGGCAGGCCAGCGAGATGTCCGAGACCTCCTCGGCCACGCCGAACATGCCCTTCAGACCGCCCTTTTCAGGCACGGTGAAGTGACAGGCGACACCCTCGACATCGGGATCGTCGATACCATAAACGGCGAGCTTGTCGTCCGGCGTGAGAAACTTCCACACCGTCGATTTCTTGAAGATGAGATCGGGATCCTGGCTTTGAGCCGGGGCGGGTGTCGCGGCCAGAACGGCGATAGCGGCCAGGCCGAAGAAGATCTTGCGCAGCATCCAGTGCCTCCTCGTCCGCTGCATATGGGATGGAAAGGCCGGTCGCGCCAGATGGACCACAATGGGCCGGACAGGCCCTGCCGTCTCTTCAGGGGCAGCACCCGCCGGGACTACCCCTTCAGCCGCGCCAGCACCTGCTCTCGCCCGATCAACGGCAGCAGGCCCTTCAACTCCGGCCCATGGTCGAGCCCCGTCAGCGCGCGGCGCAGCGGCATGAACAGCGCCTTGCCCTTCGCCCCCGTCTCGGCCTTGACCGCATCGGTCCAGGCGCTCCAGGTGGTCTCGTCCCAGGGCACAGGTGGCAGAACGGCAGCGGCCTTGGCCAGGAAAGCGACATCCTCTGCCCCGCCTGCGACCGGACCGGTCACCACCTCCCACCAGCCCTTTGCATCGGCAAGCTTTACGATGTTGCTGCGCACCGCCTGCCAGAATGCCTCGCCACCGCCGACACCAAGGGCAGCAAGGCGCTCCGCAACCTCCCCATAGGGCGTCTCGTGGAGGAGGCGTGCATTCAGTACCTCGATCTCAGCGGGATCAAAGCGCGCGGGTGCCCGAGAGATACGGGAAAGATCGACCAGCCTCGCGAGTTCTCCGAGCGTCCCGATGGGGCGCACGGCCTCGGAGGTGCCCGTGAGCAGGGCGAGGCTCGAAACCGCCATCGGTTCGAACCCTTCCTCGCGCAGGGAGCGGATCGAGAGCGCGCCGCTGCGCTTGGAGAGTCCCTCTCCGCTCATGGTCGTGAGCAGGTTGTGATGGGCGAAGGCCGGCACCGCGCCACCGAGCGCCTGGAAGATCTCAATCTGGACGGCGGTGTTGGTGACGTGATCCTCGCCGCGGATGATCTCCGTCACGCCGAGATCGATGTCGTCGATCACCGATGTCACCGTGTAGAGATAGCTGCCGTCGGCGCGCACCAGCACGGGATCGGACAGCGAACTGGTGTCGACATGGGCAGGACCACGCACGCCATCGGCCCATTCCACCCTGCGATGGTTGAGCAGGAAGCGCCAGTGCGGCCGTCGCCCCTCGGCTTCGAAGGCCGCCTTCTGGGCGTCGCTCAGCTTGAGGGCGGCGCGATCATAGATCGGCGGCAATCCCCGTGCCTTCTGAAGGGCGCGGCGGCGATCGAGCTCCTCTTCGGTCTCGTAGCAGGGATAGAGGCGAGCGGCGTCCCGCAGCTTGGCGGTCGCCGCATCATAGAGGGGCAGCCGGTCGGACTGACGCACCACGATATCCGGCGTCATGCCGAGCCAGGCCAGGTCTTCTTTGATCGCATCTGCATATTCACGCCGCGAGCGGGCGGTGTCGGTATCGTCGTAGCGGAGAATGAATTGGCCGCCGTCGCGCTTGGCCACGCACCAGTTCAACAGCGCGGTGCGGATGTTGCCGATATGGATGTAACCGGTGGGAGAGGGCGCGAAGCGGACGACGGGCGGCATAACTGGCCTTCGAATTGACGAAACGGTGTCTCCTATACCCCAGCGATTCGATTTTGAAGGAAGAATATCGGCACCCCCCGAGTCGTTTTTTGCTGGCCACAAAAATGCCACCACGTTTATAAGGGGGTCCGTCAATCTTTCTCCGCCTGCCTTCTGGATATTCGGCAGGTTGACCGTAACCGCCATGGACCTGTCATCGCATTGCGACGACATGAATCTGACGATGCTCGCAGCATCGAAAACATGACGTTAGGGAAAATCATTGAAATTCCATCCCTTGATTCATTCTTTGTTGTCACCTCGCAGGCACTTTGGGGCAGGACCTGCCGACGATTGCGACGCGGGCAGAGCTGGGAAAGAAGTAATGTTGCGTACTCTGTTGAAGACGACCGTCGCGGCCGCCGCCCTTGGCTGCATGCTGGCCTCGCCCGCACTGGCTCAATCCTCGCCCTATACGCCGACGGGATTCTGGAACACGTACTTCGCCGGCGACTGGTCGCTCACCGTCGGCGCCGAAGCAGCGGCAGGCCCCAGCTATGAAGGCGCCGGCGACATGGGCTTCCTGCCTGCGCCGATCATCTCGCTGGGCCGTTCGGGCGTTGGCCCTCGCTTTTCATCCCGCAACGACAATCCGAGCCTGTCGGTGTTCGACACCGGCAATTTCCAGATCGGTCCTGTGGGCAAGATCCTGTTTGAACGTACCGATTCGGCATCCGACGACCTGCGGGGCCTCAAGGACGTCCCGTGGGGCGGCGAACTCGGCGTCTTCATGAACTATTATCCGGCCGACTGGCTGCGCCTGCGCGCCGAGGTCCGGCAGGGTATCAGGGCGCATCACGGCGTCGTTGCCGATCTGTCGGCCGACGCCTTCTACGACATCACGCCGACATGGCGCATCTCGGGCGGCCCGCGCCTCTCGGCGGCCAGCGAAAGCTATTATGAGGCATATTACGGCGTTTCGCTGGCGGAATCGCTCGCGTCTGGGCTCAATGTCTACCATCCCGACGGCGGCGGCATCAAATCCGTGGGCGTCGGCGGTGCCCTCACTTGGAAGACCACCGACAAGGTCACCACCAGCGCCTTCGCCGAATATAGCCGCCTCACCGGCCCGGCAGCGGATTCCAGCCTGGTCAAGCAGCGCGGAAACGCGAACCAGTTCCTGATCGGCGTCTCGGCGACCTATCGCTTCGACTTCACCCTCGGGAGCATGTAGGGCAACCCTCTTCGTTTGCGCCTTGAAAAACGCGCGGCACCTGTTTGATAGTCTCTCCGGCTGAAGCAATCGGCCGAAACCGTCAAGCCGAGGCCGCGTGAGCCATTCCCTCCCCCATCTCTACTCGCCCTTCACCATCCGCAACACGCGGATCAAGAATCGCATCATGTCGACGGGGCACGACACGACGTTGCCCACCGCCTTCGTTCCGAACGATGCCCTGATCGCTTATCAGCAGGCGCGCGCCCGGGGAGGCGTCGGCCTGATCGTGCTGCAGGTGGCCGGCGTCCACGAGACCGCCCGCTACACCTCCCACCTCCTGATGGCGACCAGCGACGACTGCATCCCCGGCTACCGGCGCCTCGCCGATGTCTGCCATGCCGAGGGAGCCACGGTGTTCGGCCAGCTTTTTCATCCCGGCCGCGAGATCATGGAAACCGCGGAGGGGACGGCTCCCGTCGCCTACGCTCCTTCCGCCGTGCCCAACCAGCGCTTCCACGTCATGCCACGGCCGATGTCGCCGACGATGATCCGCGAAATCGTGGAAGGCTATGGCACTGCAGCGGCGCGGCTGGAGCAGGCCGGGCTGGATGGTGTGGAGATCGTCGGTAGCCACGGCTATCTGCCGGCACAGTTCGTGAATCCGCGCGTCAACCTGCGCGAAGACGCCTATGGCGGCTCGCTCGACAATCGCCTGCGCTTCCTTCGCGAAGTGGTCGAGGCCGTGCGTGCCCGCACCGGCCCCGATTTCGTGGTGGGTCTGCGCTTCAGCGCCGAGGACAGCGATCTCAATGGCCTGACCGCCGAAGAAGTGGAGGCGGTGCTGCGTGCCCTCGACGGCACGTTCGATTATTTCAACCTCGCCATCGGCTCCTCGGCGAGCTTCGGCGGGGCCGTGCACATCGCCCCCGCCATGGCCTTCGCCAGCGCCTATGGGGCACCGGTTGCCGCCGCGATCCGGCGCAAGGTGAATACGCCCGTGTTCTACACCGGCCGGGTGAACCAGCCCCAGGACGCCGAACGCCTTGTCGCCAATGGCGAAGCGGACATGGTCGGGATGACACGGGCGCTCATCTGCGATCCCGACATGCCCGCGAAGGCACGGGATGGCCGCTTCGACGATATCCGCGCTTGCATCGCCTGCAATCAGGCCTGCATCGGGCACTTTCAGCTCGGCGTGCCGATCTCATGTATCCAGCACCCGGAAACCGGGCGGGAACTCGCCTATGGCAAGACGCTGCCTGCCGCGAGCGTGAAGAAGGTGCTTGTCGCGGGCGGCGGGCCGGCCGGGCTCAAGGCTGCCAGCATCGCCGCTGCGCGCGGTCATGACGTGACTCTCTGCGAGGCCTCGGGCCGGCTCGGCGGCCAGGCGTTGCTGGCGCAATTGTTGCCGAGAAGGCTCGAATTTGGCGGCATCGTCACCAATCTCACGCGAGAGGCCGAAATTGCCGGCGTGAAGGTGATGAAGAACACGCGTGTCGACAGGTCCCTGATCGAACGCGAGCAGCCCGATTGCATCGTCGTGGCAACGGGCGCTTCCCCGAGGCGGGTCGACCTGCCGGGTGCCGAGACGGCGCATGTCGTCAATGCCTGGCAGGTACTGCGGGACGAAGTGAACATCGGCTCCTCCGTCCTGGTGGCGGACTGGCGCTGCGACTGGATCGGCATGGGTGTGGCCGAAAAGCTCGCACGTGCCGGCTGCAAGGTTCGCCTCGCCGTCAACGGCTACATGCCGGGCCAGCGCATCCAGGCCTATGTGCGCGACCACTGGGCCGGCGTGCTGCACGACCTCGGCGTCGAGGTGATTCCCTATGCGGACCTCTACGGAGTCGACGGCCAGACCGTCTATCTCGCCCATGTCACCGGACGCGAACCGATCGTGATCGAAGGCATCGACACGCTGGTGACCTCGCTTGGCCATGACGCAGAGCGCGGTCTCGAGGCGGAGCTGGAAGGCCTTGCGGCGGAGATCCACGTCATTGGCGATTGCCTGACCCCGCGTACGGCAGAGGAAGCCGTGCTCGAAGGCCTCAAGGCCGGCTGGAACCTCTGACGCCGGCCACGCTGAGCACCAGGCGGCCTATACCGAGCGCATGAGCCCGCCGTCGACCCGCAGGTTCTGACCGGTAATGTAACCTGCTCCCTCCGAAGCGAGGAAGGCGACCGTGGCGGCGATCTCCTCGCTGGTGCCATAGCGCTGCATCGGCACGCCCTGCCGGCGGTCCTCCGTGGCCGGCAGGCTGTCGATCCAGCCTGGCAGCACATTGTTCATGCGCACATTGTCGGCGGCATACTGGTCGGCAAAAAGCTTGGTGTATGCGGCAAGCCCGGCTCGGAAAACGGCCGAGGTCGGGAACATCGGGCTCGGTTCGAAGGCCCAGGCGGTCGAGATGTTGATGATCGCGCCACCCTTCTGCTTCACCATCACCGGCGCCACCAGGCGCGTCGCCCGGACAACGTTCATCAGGTAGACGTCAAGGCCGGAGTGCCATTGCTCGTCGGTGATCTCAAGGAGCGGTGCACGCGGCCCGTGACCGGCGCTGTTGACGAGCACGTCGATCCGGCCCCAGCGTTCCAGCGTGGCATCGACGAGACGCTTCAGATCCGCGTTGGACTGATTGGAGCCGGTCACGCCGAGGCCGCGCAGTTCGCCCGCCAGTGCCTCTCCCTTGCCGGAGGACGAGAGGATGGCCACCCTGAATCCATCGGCCGCCAACTGCTTCGCCGACGCTGCGCCCATCCCGCTGCCCCCCGCCGTGACGATGACGACCTTTTCGCTGCTCATGCCGTGCTGCCTTTCGAATGTTCGACGACCGGCACGGTTATAGCGGCTTTCCCGCCGGCGACGGCAAGAGAGTTGTTGCGAGTCAGGGAATCCGAATGGCGGTGCAAAGCCGCCACTCGCCCAATCGGCGCGCTGGGAATGATCGGACGGAGGCGTCCGATCTCCCTCAATTCGTCCTGCCGGCCTCCGGCGCCACCTGCTGGGGCGCGGTACGTTCGGCCACAAGCATCGCGAGCAGCACCTCCACGAGATTCCCACTGCCCCCTTCCCCCTTGCCGCTGCCAACCATGATGTTGGGTACCAATGGCAGGCGTCCGTTCTCGATGGCTTCGGCGAAGCGCAACAGAACCTGGCTGTTGAGCTGGTATTGCGGCCCGCCATAGGCCTGCACCTGCTTGTCGGTGGCGTCGGCCTGGGCAAGGCCGATCGCACGGATCTTGTCGGCGTCGGCCGAGCCAATGAAGCGGATACGATCCGCCTCGCCGCCGCCTTCCAGGCGCGCCCGTTCCGCATTGGCCTTGGCGGTGACCTGGATGGTCTCAGCCTCCTGGCGGGTCTGGGCGAGCTTGGCCTTGCCTTCGTTCTCTCGCACCTGGATGGAGAGCGCGGAAGCGGTGATCTGCGTCTGCTGCTCAGCCATGGCCTGTTTCTCACGCAGGGTCCGCTCCTGGATGGCCGCAGCCTCCTGCAGCTTGTAGGTCTCGACCTTCTCGACGGCAATCTGACGCTCGCGCAGCTGGATCAGGATCTGCTCGATGCCCTGCCCGGTGCCTGCATGCGGCGTGCCGATCAACACTTCCTGCAGTTCGAGGCTGTAGGCGGCGAACTTGGTGCGCATGTCATCGCCCGACACAGCCTGGATCTCGCTTCTTTCCTGAAGAAGCTGGATCAACGTCTTGGTCTGGGCGATATTCTTGAAATAGGCGGAGACCATGGGATCGAGCGTTTCCTCGACGAGGCGCTTGATGTCGCCGAAACGCTGCACGACCAGTGGCGCCTTTCGATAGTCGATATGGACGACGACCGACAGCGGCAGCAGCGGCTCGAAGGCGTCACGGGTGATCAGGCTGATTTCGGCGAGGTTTTCGTCGAGCCTATGCTGGCCGAACTGTTCCTTCGTCCACTTCAGGACGAAGTTGGTGGTCGGCACAGGGACGATCTTGCCGGCATAGGTGTTGAAGGCGTACTTGCCCGGCAGCAGAGGCGCCGTCCACACGCCGCGATAGCCCGGTTCGACCAGTTCGCCGTGGCGATAGGCTTCGCCCGACTGATCGACCCCTCGCCTGCCCGTATAGGACACGACCACGCCCACGGTGCCGACATCGATGACTGTCTTGCCGACAAGTTCGACCGTCGCGAACAGACGGTTGAGATAGTAGCTGCCGTCGACCAGCACCTGATATTGACGACCACGATAGCCGCCGGCCCGCAGGAAGGCCTCGGCGTCCTGGAAGTTGTTGTGAAAGTCCGGCTCTCCGGCCTCGTTGCCGACAGTCGGGGCAATGATCTCGCCATCAGGCAGGGCCGGGCCGTCATGCACCGTGACCACGCCGATGACATCCTGGGCATCCTTGATCACCACGGGATTGAAGCCCGCACGCTCGGCGATCAGCTGGGACATGTTGTCGAACAGGGCAAGTTCCGCCTGGTTGAGCCGCACCGCATAGGTGCGCTCGCGCGTCAGCACCACGAACTGGGCGAGATTGATGGCGTAGGTGCCCTCGCGCAGGATCTTGCGCTGTGGCCCCTTCTGGCCGCCATTCTCCAGGAAGTGGCGCGTGTTCTGGAAATCGTCCGCCATCTCATTGTTGGCGAGCGTCTGGGTCGGCGGCAGGGAAACGCCGTCACGGGCGAAGACATAGCCGATCTCGCTCTGCGGGATGGTCACCAGCGAGACCGAGTGGATGCGGAACTGGAAGGGCATGAAGAAATGGAAACCGCCGCGGAGTACGTCAGGCTGATAGCCGGCCTCGCCGCGCATGGCGATGAAGCCGCTGTCGATCGAGCCGCGGAAGCTCCACAGTTTCTCGAGCACGCCCAGGCGGTCATTGGGGATGTAGCGGATGATGCCACTCACCCGCACGAAAAGCAGGATGGCGACAAGAACGCCGGCGATCTTGCCGATGAGGATGAGGAGGTCGGCGTGTTCGCCTTGAAGCAAGTCAAGCATGAGCTTGTCCATCGATGAGGGCACGGTGATGCGCCTCGGCATCTTTCCGAGGCAGGGCGCCGGCTGCCGGCCCTACCGTGAGGAAGGCATGCGGCCTGTTTCGCTCGTGACAGCTCGAACCGGCGACCGGGATGGTCGCGGACACTTCCTGTTCGGGCGGGCGTATATCGGTTGCGGATGCAACCCTTGTGGAAGGGAGTTCGGATAACGGTCCTGAAGACCGGTGTGCACTACCGTTTGCGGCGTGCTGTAGAGGAAGGCCTCTGCTCCTTTTCCCGGGTATCTATGAACCCGGGCCATCTACGTCCCCCAGGGAACGTCAACGCACGTATTTTACCAACATGGGGGGTGAATAGAGGCACAATCGGCACAGGGCTGATATGCACGGGACACATGGCGGACCAATATCGCCTTCATCGACGGCTGTGGGCCAGATGAGAGTCGACCTCGCATGGACGAAGCGCACCCGGAAAGCGCGGCGACGCGGGCCGAGCTGCCTCGGCCGCGCACCTGCCCGCACCATACTGGCTTCACCGGTTGCCTGCCTACAGCCGGGAGAGCGATGTATCTCGCTGCGGTAGACCGGAGGCCGGCGTTGTGCCGCAGCTCTATACGTCGATCGCCTCGACGCTGCTGCTGCTCGCGACCCGGTAAAGCGAGGCATCCGGCGTCAATCCGGCTCCCTTGTCGCGGAAGCGGTTGGTGATCGGGTAACGGCGATCGCGTCCGAAGTTTTTCTCCGTCACCTTGACCCCGGGTGCGGCCTGCCGGCGCTTGTATTCGGCGAGGTATAGCAGACGCTCGACCTTGCGCACCGTCTCCTCGTCATGGCCGCGCGCGATGATCTCGCTCACACGCATCTCGCTCTCGATGAGGCAGCGCAGGATGTCGTCGAGGACGTCGTAGGGCGGCAGGGAATCCTGGTCCTTCTGGTTCTCGCGCAGCTCCGCAGTCGGAGCCTTGGTCAGGATGTTCTCAGGAATGACGACGCCTGCCGGACCCATCGCATCCACCGGCTTCCACCGATTCCTGAGCGCCGAGAGACGGTAGACCTCGGTCTTGTAGAGATCCTTGATCGGATTGTAGCCGCCGTTCATGTCACCATAGAGCGTGCAGTAGCCTACGGACATTTCCGACTTGTTGCCCGTTGTCACCACCATGGCGCCGAACTTGTTCGAGATCGACATCAGGATGGTGCCGCGCGTGCGGCTCTGCATGTTCTCCTCGGCGATGCCGCGAGGAGCGCCTTTGAAGACGGGTTCCAGCACGCTTTCGAGTCCCGTCACCGGCGCCTCGATCGACACGACGTCATAGCGCACGCCGAGCGCGGTGGCGCACTCATAGGCGTCCTTGAGCGATTCCGGTGAGGTGTAGTGGTAGGGTAGCATCACGCAGTGAACGCGTTCCGGGCCCAGCGCATCCACCGCCATGGCGGCGACGATCGCCGAGTCGATGCCGCCGGAAAGGCCGAGCACCACACCGGGAAAGCCGTTCTTGTTCACATAGTCGCGCAGACCCAGCATGCAGGCCTGATAGTCCGCCTGGTCTCCTTCCTCCACCGGCTCGATGGCGCCCTTGTCGCAGCTCCAGCCATTGCCCCCGCGGCGCCAGGTGGTGGTGACCACGGCCTCGCGGAAGGCAGGAAGCTGAACGGCGAGGCTGTGGTCGGCATTGAGGACGAAGGAAGCACCGTCGAAGATGACCTCATCCTGGCCGCCGATCTCGTTGGCATAGGCTACCGGGAGGCCGCTTTCGGCCACGCGGGCCACGGCAACGTTCAGGCGGACGTCGGATTTATCGCGGTGGTAGGGCGAGCCGTTGGGCACGAGCAGGATCTCGGCGCCCGTCTCCGAGAGGCATTCCACCACGTCCCGGCCCCAGATGTCCTCGCAGATCGGCACGCCCAGTCGCACGCCGCGGAACGAGATCGGACCAGGCAGCGGGCCAGGCTGGAAGACGCGTTTTTCGTCGAACACGCCGTAGTTGGGCAGGTCGTTCTTGAAACGCACGGCAGCGATGACCCCGCCATCGACAAGGGCCACCGCATTGTGCAGCTTGCCCTTCTCGTTCCAGGGCAACCCGATCAGGGCGGCCGGCCCGCCATCGGCGGTATCACGAGCGAAATCCTCGAGCGCCGCGCGGCAGGCGTCCTGGTAGGCGGGCTTGAGCACCAGGTCCTCGGGCAGATAGCCGGAGATGAACAGTTCGGTGAACAGGACGATGTCGGCGCCCTGCTTGCGAGCTTCGGCGCGGGCGACGCGGGCCTTGGCAATATTGCCGGCGAGATCGCCCAGCGTCGGCTTGAGCTGGGCAATGGCGATACGAAGAATATCGGTGCTCATGATCGATTCTATGAACCAAGAAAACGCTTACCAGCCTTCATTACACCAGCCTTTCGACCAGCGCGACAAGCCAGGTCAGGCCAGCCAGCGTCAGCGCCATGAAGACGGCCGCCGAACCGAGATCCTTGACGATACGAATATGGGGATGCCGGTCGGGCGTTACATGGTCCGAAAGCGCCTCGATGGCGGTGTTGAGCAATTCCACCATCAAGACGATCAGGAGCACGCCGATCAGGGCAAGGCGCTTCCACCAATCCTCGGTGAGAAAGAGGCTGACCGGGACGGCGACGACGAAGACGACGACTTCCTGGCGGACCGCCAATTCATGGCGCACGGCATGGCTGAGGCCCGCTGCCGAATTGAAGAAGGCCTTTACGATTCGATCCATTGCCGCGCTCCCCGAAGGTGAACGCATGTAAAGGCAGAACGCCCGATAGCCAAGCGTTCCTGCCCCATGCGGCTCATATCGGGATTGCAATCGCAGACGACGCAGGGCGAAATGAGTAAATTGTCGCTGGAACGGGGATCTCCGTCTCAGGACGAGGCCCGTGACGGAGATGCGTTCAAACGCTTCAGCGCTTCTTCTTGTAATAGACGTCGAGGCAGACGGCGAACAGCAGCACCAGGCCCTTGATCCATTTCTGGTCGTCGATGCCGAGACCCAGGATGGACATGCCCACGTTCATCACGCCCATCAGAAGAGCGCCGATGACCGCGCCGGTGATCTTGCCGACGCCGCCCGAAGCCGATGCGCCGCCGATGAAGCAGGCCGCGATCACGTCAAGTTCGTAGCCGTCACCGGCCTTGGGCGTGGCCATGCCGCCGAAGCGCGAGGTTACGACCAGGCCGGCCAGCGCCGCCAGCGCACCCATGTTGATGAAGGTGAGCTGGATCAGCCGGTTGGTGTCGATACCCGAGAGCTTCGCCGCCTTCTCGTTGCCGCCGAGAGCGTAGATGCGGCGACCGACGACGGTGCGTGTTGTGACGAAGACGTAGACCAGCGTCAGTACGAGCAGGATGATCAGCACGGTCGGCAGGCCGCGATATTCGGCCAGGAGATAGCTGACATAGAGGGTGGCGGCGGCCATCAGGATGCTGCGGCCGATGAAGATCGTAAGGGGCTCTTCCTCAACCCCATGCTTGAGGCGGGTCAAGCGCCCCCTGATGTTAAGCACGACGAACAGGACGGCACCGATGATGCCGAGCGCGAAGGTCGTGGTGTAGAAGCCGGGCACCGCAAAGGGGTCGCCTATCCAGCCGGCGCTCAACTGATTGAAGGTCTGGGGAAGCGGCCCGACATTGGTATTTCCAAGCAGGCGGTAGGTCAGACCTCGAAAGACGAGCATGCCGCCTAGCGTCACGATGAAGGACGGTATTCGCAGGTAGGCGATGAAGTAGCCCTGCACCGCGCCGATCACCGCACCCACGGCGAGCGTCGCCACCGCCGCGGGCGCCCAATGCCAGTGATAGTTCACCATCAGCACGGCCGAAACCGCGCCCGTGAAGGCGCAGACCGAGCCCACCGACAGATCGATGTTCCCCGATACGATCACCAGCATCATGCCGAGCGCCATGATGATGACGTAGCCGTTCTGGTTAGGGATGTTGTTGATGTTGGAAGGCGCCAGCATGCGGCCTTCTGTCATGTATTGGAAGAAGACGACGATCACCAGCAGTGAGATCAGCAGGCCGTAGTCCCGGATATTGCTGCTGATATACTCGAAGATCGATTTGCTGGGTGAAGCAGTCGGGGCTTCGGTCAGTTTCATTGTCATTGTCAGAGCCCTTCTGCACGCATGATGGAACGCATGATGTTTTCCTGGCTTGCCTGGGCTCGCGGGAATTCACCGACGAAGCGTCCCGCATTCATCACATAGATGCGATCGCACATGCCGAGCAGCTCAGGCATTTCGGAGGAGATCATCAGCACCGCCTTGCCGTCCTCCACCAGTTTGTTGATGATCGTGTAGATCTCGTATTTCGCGCCGACGTCGATGCCGCGCGTCGGTTCATCGAGGATCAGCAGTTCAGGGTTCGAGAACAGCCATTTGCTGATGACCACCTTCTGCTGGTTGCCGCCGGAGAGATTCACCGTCTTCTGGAAGACGTTGGGCGAACGGATGTTGAGCCGACGCCGATAGTCGTTGGCGACGCGCAGTTCCTTGATGTCGTCGATCACGGAGTTCTTCGACACCCCCTCGAGATTGCTGAGGGTGATGTTCTTGATGATGTCTTCCTCGAGGATCAGGCCGAGCTGCTTGCGGTCCTCGGTGACATAGGCGAGGCCGTTGGCGAGAGCCTTCTGGATGGTGGAAAGATCGACCTCCTTGCCATGCATGAAGGCTTGTCCGCTGATGCGCTGGCCGTAGGAGCGCCCGAAGATGCTCATGGCGAGTTCGGTGCGCCCCGCGCCCATGAGGCCGGAGATCCCGACCACCTCGCCCTTGCGCACGGTGAAGTTCACGCCTTTCACAACCTGCCGCTCGGAGTGCTCATGGTGGTAGACCGTCCAGTCCTTCACCTCCAGCACTGGTTCCCCGATCCTGGGTTCGCGGGCCGGATAGCGGTCGGCCATCTCGCGTCCGACCATGCCCTTGATGATGCGATCCTCGCTGATAGCCTCCGTGCGGCAGTCCAGGGTTTCGATGGAAGCGCCGTCGCGGATGATGGTGATCTCGTCGCAGACCTTCGAGATCTCGTTGAGCTTGTGCGAGATCAGGATCGAGGAGATGCCCTGGCGCTTGAACTCGAGCAGGAGGTCGAGGAGCGCATTGCTGTCGCTTTCGTTGAGACTGGCCGTGGGCTCATCCAGGATGAGCAGCTTGACGTTCTTCGACAGGGCCTTGGCGATCTCGACGAGCTGCTGCTTGCCGACACCAATATTGGCGATGAGCGTGTCGGGCGACTCGCGCAAGCCGACCTTGTCGAGCACCTGCCGGGTCTTGCTGAAGGTAAGGGGCCAATCGATGATACCACCCGCGGCCCGCTCGTTGCCCAGAAAGATGTTCTCCGCGATCGAGAGCAACGGCACCAGGGCGAGTTCCTGGTGAATGATGATGATGCCGAGTTCCTCGGAATGGCGAATATCCTTGAAGCGGCATTCCTGCCCCTGGAAGTGGATATCCCCCTCATAGGAGCCATGGGGATAAACGCCGCTCAGCACCTTCATCAGTGTCGACTTGCCGGCTCCGTTCTCGCCGACAACGCCATGGATCTCGCCTTCATTCACCGTCAGATTGACATTGCTGAGCGCCTTGACCCCCGGAAAGGTCTTGGTGATGCCCCGCATTTCCAGAATGGCCGCCATATCGCATAACCTATCAAAAGGGCGGCCGGCACGCCGTGCCAGCCGCCCGATACACTAGCATGGTTCAGTGGCGAGCACTTACTTCAGCTGATCTTCGGTGTAGTAACCGCCGTCGACCAGAACCTTCTTCCAGTTGTCCTTGGTCACCAGGACCGGGTTGAGCAGGTAGGAAGGAACCACCTTCTTGCCGTTGTCGTAGGTCTTGGTGTCGTTGACCTCGGGCTTGGAGCCGGAGAGAACGGCGTCCACCATGGACACGGTGACCTTCGCGAGCTCGCGAGTGTCCTTGTAAATGGTCGAATACTGCACGCCGTCACGGATCAGCTTCACCGAAGCCACTTCGGCATCCTGACCGGAAATGAACGGCATGGGCTTGTCGCCCGAACCGTAACCGGCGGCCTGCAGCGAAGCGATGATGCCGCGCGAGAGGCCATCATACGGCGAGAGGACGGCGTCCACCTTCTTGTCGGTGTAGAAGGCGCTCAGCAGGTTGTCCATGCGAGCCTGGGCGACCGAGCCGTCCCAGCGCAGGGTGCCGACCTTGTCCATGCCTGCCTGCTTCGACTGCACGACGAGCTTGCCGCTGTCGATATAGGGCTGCAGGACCGACATCGCGCCGTTGTAGAAGAAGAAGGCATTGTTGTCGTCGGGCGAACCGCCGAACAGCTCGATGTTGAACGGACCCTTGCCGTCCTTCAGACCGAGAGCGGTTTCGAGCGACTGAGCCTGCAGCACGCCGACCTTGAAGTTGTCGAAGGTGGCATAATAGTCGACATTCTCGGAATTACGGATCAGGCGATCATAGGCGATGATCTTGATGCCCTTCGAGGCAGCTTCCTTGAGCGCGTCGGCCAGCGTCGTGCCGTCGATGGCGGCGATGACGAGAACCTTGTCACCCTTGGTGATCATGTTCTCGATCTGGGCAAGCTGGTTCGGAATATCGTCGTCTGCATATTGCAGGTCGGTCGCGTAACCCTTGGCCTGCAACTGCTTGACCATGTTGTCGCCGTCCGCGATCCAGCGCTCGGAGGTCTTGGTCGGCATGGCGATGCCGACGGGGCCCTTGTCCTGTGCCAGGGCGGGCGAAGCAATCGCGACCGCGCCGAGGGCTGCGGCCAAGAGCAAGGATTTCAGGATTTTCACGTCTCTCTCCCAAGTTGACGTTCTTCGATCGTAACGTTGCATTGTGCAAACGATTACGTCCAGCTGGTTTTAACATGCGCCATGAGGCAAGAAAGACCGAGCTACGCGGCGGATTGATAAAAAGTTTCCATGGCTTGTCAATTGGTATTACAAATAGGAACGACCCCACTGCCGTTCCGCCAACAGAAAATCGATTTACCCCCAGCCGACCGCCGTACGCCTGCAACTTTGGCTGGTGGCGGCGCCTCATTCAGCTCCAGTCGAGGACTATCTTGCCGCATTCCCCGCGCGCCATGATCTCGAATCCCTGGAGATAGTCCGCCACCTTCAACCGGTGGGTGATGACGGCACGGACGTCGAGCCCACTCTGCAGCATGGCCAGCATCTTGTGCCAGGTCTCGAACATCTCACGGCCATAGATGCCCTTGATGGTCAGCATCTTGAAGACGATCTTGTTCCAGTCGACGGCGAAGGGCGTGGCGGGAATGCCCAGCATGGCGATCTTCGATCCCATCAGCATCACGTCGAGCATCTGCTGGAAGGCAGCCGGCGCGCCGCTCATCTCCAGGCCCACATCGAAGCCTTCTTTCATCTTCAGGCGGGTCATGACATCGCGCAGATCTTCCGTCGCCACGTTCACCGGCACGATGTCGGCGACACGGGCGGCCAGGTCGAGGCGCACGGGATTGATGTCGGTTATCACCACGTGGCGGGCGCCGGCGTGCCGGGCAACCGCCCCCGCCATGATGCCGATGGGCCCGGCGCCTGTGATCAGCACATCTTCCCCGACGAGATCGAAGGACAAGGCGGTATGCACGGCGTTGCCGAGCGGATCGAGGATGGCGCCGAGTTCGTCGTCGACCTCTTCCGGCAGCGGCACGATGTTGAAGGCGGGCACCTTGACGTATTCGGCGAAGGCACCGGGCATGTTGACGCCGATGCCGCGGGTGTCAGGGTCGAGGTGGAAGCGCCCCGCCCGCGTCGCCCTACTCTTCACGCCGATGACATGGCCCTCGCCCGAGACGCGCTCGCCAACCTTGAGGCTGTGCACGGCCGGACCGATCTCCACGATCTCGCCGGCATATTCGTGCCCGACGATCATCGGCACGGGCACCGTCTTCTGTGCCCAGGCATCCCATTTGTAGATGTGGATATCGGTGCCGCAAATGCCGGTCTTGTGCACCTTCACCAGAACGTCGTTGGGACCCAGGACGGGTGTAGGTTCGTTGTCCGAAAACCAGAGACCGGGTTCCGGCCGGGATTTGACGAGGGCTTTCATGAAATCACTCCAAGCGCCTTGCCGGCGTCAGTGAAGGCGTCGATGGCGAAGTCGATATCGGCATCCGTCAGTCCCGCGGACATCTGGGTGCGGATGCGGGCCTTGCCCCTCGGCACGACGGGAAAGAAGAAACCCGCGACGTAGATGCCGCGCTCGTCAAGCGCCCGCGCCATGTCCTGGGCGCGGCGGGCATCGTGCAGCATCACGGGAATGATCGGCGTCTCGCCCTGGAGGAGTTCGAACCCCGCCTTTTCCAGGCCTGCCCGAAAGCGCCTGGCATTGGTGAACAGCCGCGCGCGGAGATCATCGCCATCCCGGGCGAGGTCGATCGCCTTCATCGAACCGGCCGCGACCGGCGGGGCGAGCGAATTGGAGAAGAGGTAGGGCCTCGCGCGCTGGCGCAGGAGGTCGATGACCGGCTGGCTGGCGGCAACATAGCCGCCCATGGCCCCACCCAGTGCCTTGCCGAGGGTGCCTGTCAGGATGTCGACCTTGTCCTCCACGCCTGCCCTCGCCGGGGTGCCCCGTCCTTCCGGCCCGATGAAGCCGGTCGCATGGCAATCGTCCACCATGACGCTGGCTCCGTAGCGGACGGCAAGGTCCGTGATGGTCTTGAGATCGGCGAGATAGCCGTCCATGGAGAACACACCGTCCGTGGCGATGACGATGTTGCGCACATTGTCCGCCCTGGCCGCCTGGAGTTGCACTTCCAGGTCGTTCATGTCCCCGTTGGCGAAGCGGTAGCGCTTGGCCTTGCACAGGCGCACGCCATCGATGATCGAGGCATGGTTGAGGCTGTCGGACACGATGGCGTCCTCTGCACCGAGCAGCGGCTCGAATACGCCGCCATTCGCATCAAAGCAGGCGGCGAAAAGGATGGCGTCATCCTTCCTGAGATAGCGGGCGATGGCACGCTCGAGGTCGCGATGCAATGTCTGGGTGCCGCAGATGAAGCGCACCGAGGCCATGCCGAAGCCGTGACCGTCCATGGCCGCCTTCGCCGCCGCGATGATCTCAGAATTGTCGGCAAGGCCGAGATAATTGTTGGCGCAGAGGTTGAGCATGGGCCGTTTCCCGCCGCTGGACGCCACCTCGATGCGCGCCCGCTGCGGTCCTGCGATCTCGCGCTCACGCTTTGTGAGCCCGTCCGCCTCGATTTCGGCCAGGGTGGATTTCACATGATCGAGCAGCGACATCGTAGCCTTCCCTCTGGAATCCGAGGGTATCAGGCCTAAGCCAAAACCGGTCGCGCTTCAAATGATGAGACCATGCCAAATGGGCATAGAGGCTGGCGCGGCAGGCATCCCACCCGGCACCAGCCTGCAAGGTGGCAGGGAAGCGTTACGCTCCCTGCCCTCGAAGCATCTCAATACACCTTCGGCACGTGCATTTCTGACGGCACGGGATGGCGCACATAGTCCTCGTGGCGCTCACGCGGCGGCAGGATCACAGGGGGATGTTCGACGTCGGCGTACTCGATCTGCGAGAGGAGATGATTGATGCAGTTGAGGCGGGCTCGCTTCTTGTCCACAGCCTCGACCACCCACCACGGAGCCTCCGGAATGTGGGTACGTTCGAGCATGACTTCCTTGGCACGGGTGTAGTCTTCCCAGCGGCGGCGCGATTCCACATCCATCGGGCTGAGCTTCCACTGCTTCAGCGGGTCGTGGATGCGCATGTTGAAGCGGAACTCCTGCTCCTCGTCTGTGATCGAGAACCAGTACTTGAGCACGATGATGCCAGCGCGCGCGAGCATCCGCTCGAATTCTGGCACCGAGCGGAAGAACTCCTCGTATTCCTCGTCGGAGCAAAAGCCCATCACATGCTCCACGCCCGCGCGGTTGTACCAGCTGCGGTCGAAGAGCACCATTTCACCGCCGGCCGGCAGATGGGCGACGTAACGCTGGAAATACCACTGCGTGCGCTCGCGCTCGCTCGGAGCCGGAAGTGCCGCGATGCGGCACACGCGGGGATTGAGGCGCTGGGTGATGCGCTTGATCACGCCGCCCTTGCCTGCGGAGTCGCGGCCTTCGAAGATCACAACGACGCGCAGCTTCTGGTGCTGGATCCAGTTCTGCAGGCGGACGAGTTCGTGCTGCAGGCGGAAGAGTTCGCGGAAATAGACCTTGCGGTCCATCGTATCCGTTTCCTTGAACTCCGGCATCTCGGCGAGGATGTGGTCGAGGCGGGCCTCTTCCAGTTCAAGCTCCAGTTCCTCGTCGTAACCGTCCGCGATTTCCTGATGGATACGATCGAGATCAGGGTTGGTCTCATCGGGCAAGGTCATGGAAAGCTCCTGCAGAAGACTTGGTGGGCGTCGGGCGATATTCGCCCACACTGCGATGATGGCCCTATTGCAGGATTATATCACCTATATGACGAGCCTCGTTTCAGCCCTGGCCGAGCCACTCCGCCGCGCGATGCGCAATCGCCATCGCCGGGGCATTGGTGTTGGCGCTCACGATTTCCGGCATCACCGAACAGTCGAACACGCGCAGCCCTTCGATGCCACGAACCCTGAGCCTGGAGTCGAGGACCGCTCCGGGATCGTCGTCGCGCCCGATGCGCGCAGTGCCGACCGGATGGTAGTTGGTCTTCACCATGCGCTTGCAATGTGCGTGCAGGTCGGCGTCGCTGACCTTGTCCGCTCCCGGCAGCATCTCGCGCGAGATCTTCTCCTTGATCGGCGAGGCGGTAAGGAAGCTGCGCGCGAAGCGGACGCCGGCGATCATCAGGCGGATGTCCTCGGGATCCTTCAGAAAGCCGCCATCGACGATGGGCAGGTCGAACGGATCGGCCGAACGGAGCTTCACGGTACCGCGTGATTTCGGCCGGAGCAGACAAGTGGTGAAGGTAACGCCGTCGCATGCCTTTACGTCCGTGATGTCTCGGTCGAGATACACGGTCGGCACGCAGTAGATCTTGAGGGACGCATCCGCCGAGGGGTCATCGGGGTTCGTGAAGACGCAGGCCTCCACGCCGGTCGTGGTGACCGGGCCCTTCTTGAAGAGCAGATATTCCAGGCCGTTGCGGATCATGTTCCAGCCCTTGTCCTGGCCGAAATAGCCGTATCGGCCGTTGGAGGCGGCTATGAGCGGCACCTCGCAATGGTCCTGCAGGTTCTCGCCCACGCCCGGCAGGTCTACCACCGGCTTGATGCCATGGCGCCCGAGCTGGTCCGCAGGGCCGATGCCGGACAGCATCAGGAGCTTTGGGGTGACGTAGGTTCCGGCGGCGAGGATCACCGTCGCGGCATGCGCCTTCTGGGTCTTGCCCCCCACCACATATTCGACCCCCGTGCAGCGTCCCTTCTCGATGAGCAGCCGCGTGACGACCGCCTCGGTCGTCACGCTCAGTCGTTCATCGTCCCTGACCAGCGGCAGGAAGGCGTCGACAGCGCTGCAGCGGCGCTTGGTGGCGGGGTCCATCGTGCCCTGCATCAGGCCCACGCCGCGCTGACGCCCGGAGTTGAAATCCGGGTTGAGAGGCTCTCCCAGGCTCGGCAGGGCCTGCAGAAAGGCCCGCGTCATCTCGCAGGTGTGAAACGGCCGCGCGACCTTCAGCGGCCCCTTGGTCCCGTGCGCGGGGGTGTCGAGATCGGTATTGCCCTCCATGGCGATGAAGTGCGGGAGGATTTCGGCATAACTCCAGCCGTCTGCGCCGTAGTTCCGCACCCAATTGTCGTAATCCGAGGGCTGTCCGCGCATGTAGACCATGGCGTTGACGGAGGAACCGCCGCCCAGCACCCGCCCTTGCGGGACGATGGTGGCGCGCCCGTCGAGCTGGGGCTGGCGCTCCATCCTGTGCATGGTCAGATAGGTATCCTTGGCGAGGTATTTCATGTAGCCGGCGGGCATATGCATGATTGGGTTCATGCGTGCAGGCCCTGCCTCGAGCATCAGCACCCGCTGGCCGAGATCGCGCACCAGCCGCATCGCGGTTACGCAGCCCGAAGAGCCGCCGCCAACGATGATGGTGTCGTAATTCATGGCCCGCACTCCAGAGCATTTGTCTGACGAGTTCGTTGTCTTTCACAACTTTATCGGGGGCGCAATCACTAAGCGAGCGGAGGCGAACTTGCCCCCAGCGTGATCAGGACGATCTCAGGGGGCACCCCGAAGCGGATGGGGATACCGGAGGTTCCAAGCCCGCCTGAGACGACCAGGTGCCGATCGTTCTCGACGATATGGCCATAGCGAAAGCGCGAGCCGAAGCGCGAAGGCACCACCAGCGGTCCGTAGCCCGGGATGAGGACCTGCCCTCCATGGGTATGGCCGCTTACCGTCAAGGCGACGCGATCGGGCACATCCACGAAGATGTCCGGCTCATGGGCAAGCAGAATGGCCGGGGCGTCGTCGCCAATCCGGGCGAGCGTGCCGGGCAGGTCGTCATAGCCGAGATGCGAGTTCCAGCGCCCGCCATCGCCATACTGGTCACCGAGGCCGAGCAGCCAGAACGGTTTTCCGTCCTTGACGATGCGGCGGGCTGCATTCTCCAACACCGGGATGCCATGCGAGGTGAAGCCGCGGCGGACATTCTCG
Organism: Labrys sp. ALF-8; assembly: GCF_059699065.1. Lineage (NCBI taxonomy): Bacteria > Pseudomonadati > Pseudomonadota > Alphaproteobacteria > Hyphomicrobiales > Xanthobacteraceae > Labrys > Labrys sp. ALF-8. Next base: position 4,253,771 of record NZ_AP048537.1, on the reverse strand, counting down.
CCGCCATTGGTGGCAACGTCATGATTGCCGAGAACGGCATATGCACCCAGCGGAGCCTGCAGCCTCGACAGCGCCCGTCCGCAATCATCCATCGAGACCCACGAGCCGATCTTGAAGCGAGGCATGCTGGCCTCATAGTCTCCCGCAAGCAGGACGATGTCGGGGCGCTGCATGTTGGTGGCGTGCACGATGCCGTCGACATGGTCCGGCGTCATCCAGGGGTTGATCGCATGAATATCGGCGATAACGGCGATCTTGAGCTCGAGATCGGCGGGCCATTGCCGAGGGGTGACGTGGTAGTGCGTAACGACGAGGCGCTGAGGCTCGGCGAGAGCATAGCCGCCGAACAGGAAGGGCGTGGCAAGACCGGCCTTGAGAAGATGGCGTCTGGTAATCATTCAACATTCCAGTGGGCGGCCCGAGGTCCCGAAGACCAGCAAGGCCACTGCAATCCAACCGTTTCCTCGCGGCAATTCCGAGGCAGACTTATGCAAGAGCCGTGGAAAGGTAAGCGCAACCGCTATGAGAGCACACCATGCGTGACATCATGGCAACGATATTGGGCGTCATATTCGCCATGTCGGAGGGCGACCTTACGCCGCAGCCGCCTCTGGAGAATCGACTGTGATCAGCACGATCTCGGGCGGCACGCCGAAGCGGACCGGGATGCCGGTCATGCCCAGCCCGGCGGAAATCACGAGATGCCGGCCGTCCTCGACGACCAGTCCATAGGCATAGCGCCGCCCATAGCGAGACGGAATCGAGCGTGGGCCGTAGAATGGAATGCTGACCTGACCGCCATGGGTATGGCCGCAGACGGCCAGGGCGATGCGCCTCGCGTGATCGAGACGCGGAAGTTCCGCGAAGATGTCGGGTTCATGCGCGAGGAGAATGGCAGGACCGTCATCCCTTACTTGCGCCAGCGTGGCCGGCAGATCATCGAGCCCGATGCCCCCGCGCCCGCGCCATTGATCGCCGAGACCAAGCAGCCAGAAGGAGCTGCCACCTTTTTCGAGCCGCAGCGCCCGGTTTTCCATGACCGGAATCCCCCTCGCGGGAAACGCTCGCCGGACGCTTTCGCCCCAATTGCCGCGCCGTCCAAGGTCATGGTTGCCCAGGACGGCGTGTACGCCGAGCGGCGCAACGAGGATGGACAGCGCCTCCGCGCAATCTTCCATCGAGACATAGGATCCGACGCCGTAGGGCGGCATGCTGGCCACGTAGTCTCCCGCCAGAAGGATGATGTCGGGCTTCAGGGCGTTGGTCGCCGCCGCGATACGGGCGATGTGTGCCTGGCTCATCCAGGGGTTCATGGCATGGAGATCGGACAGCACGGCGATACGCAACCGCAAGCCGCCCGGCCACGAGCCCGGCGAGATGCGATAGGACGTCACGACCAGCCGCTGGGGCTCGACGGCGAAGGCATAGCCGCCGAACAGAAAGGGCGTCGAGAAAAAGGCGGAGAGGAAATTTCGGCGGGAGAACATGCGCGGTCCGGAGCGTTGCTTTGACGGAACCGATGCTCTCCCAGGAGCGTGACGTGGCGACGATGAAGATATGCAGAATCGGCGGAAAGTCGGTGTCGAGGATGTGCCGGCCTCACAGCCGGCGCCACCTTTCATCACTTCGGCTCGTTCACGCCGATCGCCGCATCGGCATGGCGGATCTCATTCCGCCGCGATGATGCTCGGCTTCGCCTGGCCGGAACGTTCCTTCTTCACCAGGTCCGCCACCATGAACGCAACTTCGAGCGCCTGGTCCGCATTGAGCCGGGGGTCGCAGTGCGTGTGGTAGCGGTCCGCGAGATCGGCTTCGCTGACGGCACGCGCGCCCCCCGTGCATTCCGTGACGTTCTTGCCGGTCATCTCCAGATGGAGGCCGCCGGCATAGGTGCCCTCGGCTTCATGCACCGCGAAGAAGCTCTTGATCTCGCCGGTGACCTGGTCGAACGGCCGCGTCTTGTAGCCGTTGGCGGCCTTGACGGTGTTCCCGTGCATCGGATCGCAGGACCACACGACGGTGCGGCCCTCGCGCTTCACGGCGCGGATCAGTTCCGGAAGATGCTGCTCGACCTTGTCATGGCCGAAGCGTGCGATGAGCGTCAGGCGGCCGGCCTCGTTCTCGGGGTTCAGCACGTCGATCAGCTTGATCAGTTCGTCCGGCTTGAGCGACGGGCCGCATTTCAGGCCGATCGGGTTCTTGACGCCCCGGAAGAACTCGACATGCGCGTGGTCGAGCTGGCGGGTGCGATCACCGATCCAGATGAAGTGGCCAGAGGTGGCATAGGGATCGCCCGAGGTGGAATCGACGCGGGCCATCGCCTGCTCGAAGCCGAGCAGCAGCGCCTCGTGGCTGGTGTAGAAGTCCGTCACCCGCATTTCGGGATGCGACTCGGGATCGATGCCGCAGGCGCGCATGAAATCGAGCGTCTCGGTGATGCGGCCGGCGAGCGCCTGGTATTTCGAGCTCTGCGGCGAATCCTTGACGAAGCCGAGCATCCACTGATGCACATGGGCGAGGTTGGCATAGCCACCGCCCGCAAAGGCGCGGAGGAGATTGAGCGTGGCCGCCGACTGGCGGTAGGCCTCGAGTTGCCGGCGCGGATCGGGGATGCGCGCCTCGGCAGTGAACTCGGTGCCGTTGACGATGTCGCCGCGATAGACCGGCAGCTCGACATCGCCGATCTTTTCCATGGGGGACGAGCGCGGCTTGGCGAACTGGCCGGCGATGCGGCCGATCTTGACGACCGGCGAGGAGCCCGCGAAGGTGAGCACCACGGCCATCTGAAGGAAGACGCGGAAGAAGTCGCGGATGTTGTCGGCGCCATGCTCGGCGAAACTCTCGGCACAGTCGCCCCCCTGCAAAAGGAAGGCCTCGCCCTTGGCGACCTTGGCAAGTTCGCGCTTGAGCTTGCGGGCTTCGCCGGCGAAGACCAACGGCGGGAAAGTGGCCAGTGTCGCCTCGACCTCGCCGAGCGCCTTTTCGTCGGGATAGGCCGGCGCCTGCTGGATCGGCTTGGAACGCCAGCTCTGCGGTGTCCAACGCTCGGACATGGTCTTCTTCCTGTTCTCTGGCGCGATACCCATGGCACCGGCGCCGACGTCGCTTCTACAGCCGGCCTGTCCGGCGAAGGCGCGTTCTATACGCGCCTGCCGTTCAGAAAACCAGCCTAAAGCTGTGATTTGGCGCCTTGCCGCCCGCCAGTGAAATTCACCGGCCGATCGGGAGCGGCAGGCGAGGCAGCGAGGCCCAGCCGCCCCGGCTCACCCTTGCGTCAATTCTGCCGTCCGCCCAGCACCCGGATCGCCCGCAGCGTCTCCCGGTTCAGATCGCCGTTGATCTTGCCGCCATAGAGGCCACGATCGGCCAGGATCGACTGGATTGCCATGCGTGTATCGGAATTCCATCCCCCCCAATGGTTGGTGAGTTGGTCGAATGTGTAATCGTTGCCGGCAGCCAGCGCCCGCACCATCCACTGGGCTGCCGCGCGGCTGTCCCTCTGCACACCGCGACCATTGGCATAGGCGAAGGCAAGCCCCGCCATCCCGTCCGTGTTCCCGCGATCGGCCGCCTGCTGATAGTAGGTGACCGATTTCGCCTCATCCTTCGGTACGCCCGAGCCATCGAGATAGGCCACGGCGAGCTTGACTAGGGCATCATCATCGCCATGGTCCGCCGCCTGCTGGAGCAGGGCCGCGGCCCTCGCTTCGTCCTTGGGCACTCCTTGTCCCTGCTGGTAGAGCAGGGCGAGGTTGCGGGCGGCAACGGGATCGCCCTTGTCCGCCGCGACCTCGAACTGGCGGGCGGCTTCGGCATAGTCCTGCGGCACGCCTTCGCCGTCGCGATAGAGAAAGCCGAGGTTGACGTTGGCCGCCACCAGCCCCTGTGCGGCGGCCTGCCGGTAGAGTTGCACGGCCTGCGCCGTATCCACGGGCGCGCCCCTTCCCGTCTGATACTGGAAGGCCAGCGAATTGAGGCAGTCGGCATCGCCCCTGTCGGCGCAAAGCTTGAAGAGGCGGTTGGCCTCCGTGTCGTCGCGAGGCGTGCCGATACCGTCGCGCTCGCGCACGCCGGCCGAAAAGGCCGCGATCAGGCTGCCGAGCTCGGCGGCCCTGCGGTAGGACTTCAGCGACGCCAGATCGTCGCCCATCTTCTCCTGGCTGCGCCCGAGCTGGTAGTAGAACCGCCCCACGGTGGGAAAGCGCGCGACCGCGTCCTCGCATTTGGAGATGGCCTGCGCCCCGTCCAGGCTGTCGAACGGCACCCCGTCGGCGGTTTTCTGGCTGTCCTCGGGGCTTGCCGCGATGCGGTCGCAATCGGTCACTGGTTCGGAACTGGCAGGCTTTGCCGGCTCGGCCCAGAGCGGCGGCACATGCTTGCCATGCGGCGGCGTGAGATTGAGCGCCGCAACCTGCTGGGGTTGCAGGACAAGGCCGATCATCAGGAAAACGAAGACTGCCGAAGCCGTCCGCATCACGCCATCTCCGGAGCCACGAGCCCGAAAATCCTCAGCGCACCGGCGTGCGCAGAGTCACCAGTTCCTCGGCAGCGGTAGGATGCAGCGGCATGGTGGCGTCGAAATCGGCCTTCGTCGCGCCCATCTTGACGCTGATGGCCAGGAGCTGCGCCATTTCCGCAGCGCCGTCGCCAACGATATGCACGCCGAGCACCTTGTCGCTCGTCTTGTCGACCACGAGCTTCATGAACACCCGGTCGGCGCTGCCCGACAGGGTCGCCTTGATCGCGCGGAACGACGTCTGAAAGATCGAGATACCGCCACCGCACTCGGCCCGCGCTTCCTCCTCCGACAAGCCGACCGTGCCCACTTCGGGTGTCGAGAAGACCGCGCTCGGCACCAGGCGATGATCAGCGAGCCATGGCTTGTTGCCGAACACCGTATCGGCGAAGGCGTGGCCCTCGCGGATGGCGACCGGCGTGAGGTTGATTCGGTTCGTGACGTCGCCCACGGCCCATATCTGCGGCGCGGTGGTGCGAGATTGATCGTCGACGGCGATCGCGCCGGCGGCGTTCACTTCGACCCCTGCGCTCTCCAGGCCGAGCCCCTCCGTGTTCGGCCGGCGGCCCGTGGCGATCATCACCTCCCCGACCGTGCGCGACTGGCCGTTGGAGAGGATAACCTTCCTGCCACCTGCCGCGTCCGCCTCGATGGCGGCGATGTTCGTTCCCACGATTATCTCGATGCCGGCTCCGACCATCGCTTCGGAAACGACCCGCCGTATGTCTCCGTCGAAGCCGCGAAGAATGGTCTCGCCGCGATAGACCAGCGTGATCTTCACGCCGAGGCGCTGCAGCAGACAGGCGAATTCCACCGCGATATAGCCCCCGCCCCAGATCACCATGGCTTCAGGCAGGGACGGCAGGTCGAAAACCTCGTTGGAGGTAATGGCGAGCTCCGCGCCGCGAATAGCCGGTTTCACCGGCCGGCCGCCGGTGGCGACCAGGATCTTGGAGGCGGTGACGATGCGTGCGCCGTCCAGCTGGATCGTATGCGGACCAGTGATCACGGCGCGGCTTGGAAAGGTGACGACCGACGACTTCTCGAGATTGGCCGAATAGGCCCGCTCCAGGCGGGTAATCTCCGTTTCCTTGGCCGCCACCAGCTTGGCCCAGGAAAATTCCGGTTCGGGCACGCTCCAGCCGAAGCCGGCAGCGTCGCGGAAGTCGTCGGCAAAACGGCTCGCCAGCACATAGAGCTTCTTGGGGACGCAGCCACGGATCACGCAGGTTCCGCCTACCCGGAACTCCTCGGCAACCGCCACGCGCGCGCCGTGCGAAGCAGCGATACGGGCCGCTCGAACCCCGCCCGATCCCCCACCGATCACGAAGAGATCATAGTCAAACTGCGACATGGTAGCGCCCGGGGTCGAATATCCTCAAAACGAGGAAACAAGGGAGAGATCGTGAAAGGAAAGCTCAAAGTAAGAAGCGGGATTGATCCGATCAATCCCGCTTCCAGGCAAGGCTGCCATGTCGTTCTCAGGGGTTCTGCGCGGGCGCCTGTGCATTGCCGCCAGCCGGCGCGTCTCCCTGGGCGGAGGGCGTCTCGACGTCGGGGCCGCCGAGCTGGCCGCCGCGTTTCTGCACTTCCTGGCGCAACCGGAGCATGATGCTGTCCTGCAGTTCGCGCGTCCAGTTGCCCACGACGGGAACCGAATCGCGCAGGATGTTCTGCTGTTCCTTCGAGAATTTGGCACCGACAGGCGTCTGGTAGAACGCGACCAGCTGCTTGAGCTCGTCCTCGCTGAACTTGCTCGTGTAGAAGCGGGCGAGGCTCTTGTCGAGGTCGTCGCGCTTCTTGACGAATTCAGGGATGAGCGAGATGGCGGCCTCGTTGATCATGCCGCGCAGCTCCGGCCGCCGGCTGGCATAGATCTGGCTGGCCTGAGTCATGAACTGGGGAATGATGTCGTCGAAACCGGAGGTCAGGCCGGAAGCCTTGAGGAACTGCAGCGCTATGGCGAGTTGCTCGGGGCTCGGCTCTGGCAAATTGGGCGCGCCGGGAGCAGCGGCGGTCGGCACATCGGCTGCCGGCGCCTGGGTCGCATCCTGTGCGAAGGCCGGCAGCGCGGCAGAGCCTGCAAGCAAGCCCGCGACCACGGCCAAGGCACAAATACGGCGTTGACGAAGCATTATGGAACTCCCATCACAAATCAGGCTGGCCCGATGAAGCGGACGCCCGAATTGCCGGCGACATAAGCGCCCTTGGCATATCCGAGAAACAATCCGTGTTCGACGACACCGGGAATGGTGGACAGACCGGCCGCCAGGGCAGCCGGATCAGGAATCTTCTCAAAGTGGCAGTCGAGGATGTGGTGCCCGCCATCCGTGACGAAAACAAGGCCTTCCGGCTTGCTGCGCAGGGTCAATGCACCGGAAAGTCCGAGTTTGGCGGCCACGCGCTGCACGGCGGCCTTGGTAGCCCCGAAGCCGAAAGGTATGACTTCGACCGGCAGCGGAAAATGTCCGAGCGTGGATACCACCTTGGACTCGTCCGCGATGACGATCATGGATCGCGCTGCCGCGGCGACGATCTTTTCCCTCAGCAACGCCCCACCGCCTCCCTTGATCAGGGACAGGTTCGGTCCGATCTCGTCCGCGCCATCGACGCAAAGGTCGAGTTCGGGGGTCTCGTCCAGCGTGGTCAGCGGAATGCCGAGACCCTGGGCCTGGTCATGCGTGAAGTCCGAGGCGGGAACGCAGAGGACGCTCAGCCCCTCCTTCACCTTCTCGCCGAGCAGATCGACGAAATGCTTGGCGGTCGAGCCGTGACCGAGCCCCAGCCGCATGCCGCTCTCGACATGGGCGAGCGCGGCCCGGGCTGCTTCGCGCTTCATGTCGTCAGGGGTCATGGCACAGAGGTCCTCTCCAGAGTCAGGCCGCGTTATAGCGGCTTTACTGCGGTTTGCATCACTTAAGTTTGGATTTTTGGCGCCAGGCCCAGGCTTTTCCGCGCACGCCGCCTTCCGCCACGCCCCTCCGTTTCGGGGCCGACGGCGGAAACCGGCGGGCACCAGGGAAAACGCCTGGATATCACCGGGCCGGCGGCGTGCAGATCACCTGATCCTTCCACACATAGCACACGCTCATCGAGCCCGTGCGCTGTTCCACACGGAACACGGCGCTCTCCTTCTCATGGTTGGAGGCGATCAGCGTATAATCCCCCGGCTCCTGCTTGCCGGCGCCCTCGCCGGGCGGAAAACACAGGGTCACGCCACTGTTGTCCTCCTTCACGCCGTATTGGCAGGCCCCCACCTCCCCGGTGAGACGGTCGACGCGATAGATGCGGTTCAGGTCCTTCTGGGGCGCAGCCACGAAGGCATAGTCGGCAGCCAGGGCAGGGCTGCCGGCAAGAAGAAGGACACCGAGACAGAAAGAACGGATCATCATGGGGCGGCTCATCTCAAAAGGAACGGGCTGCACTGACGCCTCGATGAGGCTAAGAATTGAACGAATCGGGGCAGCAAAGCTATCCCGAATCGCAGGAGCTTCGAGCGACCGCTTGCCACCCGCTCGTGGCAATTTCCAGACAAGCCCCGAATTTGGCGAACCGATCGGAGAGAATGGCGCATGCGGCCGCAGACAGTGATTTTCGATCTCGATGGTACTTTGGTCGACAGCGCGCGCGACCTCATGGGCACGCTGAATTTCATCCTGACCCGGGAAGGTACTCCTGCCTTGCCGGTGGAGAAAGCCCATAGCCTGCTCGGCGCGGGCGCGCGCGCCCTGCTCGAACGCGGCTTCGCCGCCAATGGCGAGATGGTCGAAGCGGCGCGCATGGACCTGCTCTATCGTGACTTCCTCGACCACTACAACGAACACCTCGCCGACGAGACCGTCGCGTTCGACGGCGTGGAAGCGGCCCTGGCGACGCTGAAATCCCGCGGCTTCATCCTCGGCGTCTGTACCAACAAGATGACGTCCCATTCGGTTCGGCTGCTGGAGGCGCTGCAGTTGTCCTCCTATTTCGGGGCGATCTGCGGCCGCGATGCCTTTACCTGGTTCAAGCCCGACGCCAGGCACCTCACGCTGTCCATCGAGGCAGCCGGCGGCGACCCTGCAAACGCCATCATGGTGGGAGATTCCAGGACGGACGTCGACACGGCGATCAACGCCGGCCTGCCTTCGATCTGCGTGGACTTCGGCTATACCGACGTCCCCGCCGTCAAGCTCGGCGCATCGCGTGTGATCTCGCATTTCGACGACCTCATACCGGCAGTCGACGCCATCAATGCCTCGCAACCGAGGAGCGCCTCGGCATCCTGACCGCCGGAAAAGCGTCGTCAGGGGCTTGCCTGCCACACAGGCGGGCCCTTTTCGCTTTTCGGTGACGATCACGATATTTGACGCGACAATCGCTTGACAGCGCGCCCCGCTTTATACAAATAGGCGCTTCCCTTCGGGGGCGCGTAGCTCAGCGGGAGAGCACTCCCTTCACACGGGAGGGGTCACAGGTTCAATCCCTGTCGCGCCCACCATCCTTCCCAATCCATGACGAATATCAGCCGGGCGTTGCGCCTGCTCAACTGTCTCGCTTGTCCCGTTCGCGGGCCGCCATCAGTCGCTTGATGTGCTGGAGGACGAGCTGGTGGTCGTAGGGCCTGCCGAGGGCGGGTCCCTGCTCGCAGAGGTCGCCGGCCTTCTCGGCGGCCTTGGCGGGCGTGCCTGTCAGAACGACGTCGCAGCCGGCCATCTCGCTTCGCACCCAGGCTGCCAGTTCGAACCCCGATCGATCGCCGCCGCTGATGTCGATCATGACGACCCGAATGGTAATGCTGCCATCTTCGAGGACCTGGCGCGCCTCCGCCACGGCGCTTGCCTCCACTACCCGATAGCCGCATTCGCGCAGATATTCGGCGAGAGGGCTGCGGATGAGAATATCCGCCTCGACGATAAGGATCGTGGCTTCGCTCAAGGTCGTCCTCCGGTCGGCGACACGCCGAGCGTCAGGCAGATCGCCCTCACCACGTGGTCCATGTCATAGGGCTTGGGCATGAATTCACCAATTCCCTCGCCCCCTTTCGGCCCAGCATTGCCGGAGGTGATGATGATGGGAAGGAGCGGGTTCTGGTCGCGCAACTGACGCGCCAGTTCGAGCCCGTTCATCGTGCCCGGCATCTGGATGTCGGTGAAGATGAGGTCCACCATCCCGGCCGTCTTCAGATAGGCCAGCGCCTCGTCCGCGCACGCCGCCTCCACGACGGTGAGCCCGGCGGTCCTGAGTTCGTCGGAGAGGATTGCGCGGATCAATGCCTCATCCTCGACCACGAGTATGCTTGGCTTTCCACGCCGGGGTTCGGATTGGGGCACCATAGGCGAGTAGTTCTCCGAGGTTGCCTTGAAACCCGCGAAAGAGGCCTGAGTTCCGGTTGCATCGGAAAATCAAGCCGAGCCGCTAGACTTCAGGCCCCAAGATCTTCCGAACCGTTTTGGGTTCGTCCCTCGCGCGGTTTCTAATGGCATGCAGGCGGCACCGCACCATGGCCTCACGACAAAAGAAAAAAACCGTAGAATCCAGAGCGAGCATTAAGGAACTTTCCGCCTGACATTGCGTTCCAAAGTGCATTCCAATGTGGAGGAACTCCCATGAAAGTTCTTTTGGCCGCCGCCATCGTCGCAGGCGCTACATTTGTTTCCGTGGGGCCGAGTGCAGCGATGCCCCTGGCGCCGCAGGACAGCCCATCGCTGGCGCAGACAGTCCGCGACAGCACGTGCAACGCCCCTCAACGCAACGCGCGCTGCAAATGGTACGGTATGCCGGGCGTCCACAAGGGACCGCATTGGCTTCGACAGTCCCAGCCGGGGCGGCATCATCATCACTATCATCACAAACATCATACCTATGTGAAGCATCCCTCCTAGCCCATGGGGCGAAGTCCGGGAGGAGGGCTTCGCTGTGGAGGAAACTCGCGAAAGGCCGGCATTCGCAAGAGTGCCGGCCTTAGCCTTTTGGGCGACGCTCTTCCCATTCGCATGGAGCCCGCCCGTCCTCTCGCGCCGTGCGAAAATGATTTCCAGAAAATGCGATGGACGGGCTGGTCCGATCCCGCTTCGATGGAGTAATGCCAGATGGCAACCGAGGGAGCCTGACCATAACATGCCGGATCGCGCTGATGCCCGCCGTACCGTTCTCGACGCCATCTTCACGGGAGCGGTGGCAGCATCCCATCCGGCGAGCTTCCTCCCCCCCCTTCTGCCGCCCCTGCCCGAGAACGGACGCCTGGTGATCATTGCGGCCGGCAAGGCCGGCGGCAGCATGGCCGAGATCGCGGAAGATCACTATGCGGGGCTTGGCATACCGCCGGAACGCATCAGCGGGGTTGCCGTTGCCCGCCACGGCTATGGCCGCCCGCTCAGATCGATCCCGATGATCGAAGCCGGCCACCCCGTGCCCGACGCGGGCAGCGTGGAAGGAGCCCGGCGCGCATTGGAAGCGGCGCGTTCCGCCGGACCGAACGATCTCGTCCTCGTCCTGCTGTCGGGTGGCGCATCGGCCAACCTCGTTGCGCCGGCAGGCGACCTCACCCTCGACGACAAGCGCGCCATCACCCGGCACCTGCTGCGCTCGGGCGCCGCGATCGGCGAGATCAACGTGGTTCGCAAGCGTCTCTCCCGCATCAAGGGCGGCAGGCTGGCCCAAGCCGCCCATCCGGCCCGCGTGCTGACGCTCGCCGTTTCCGATGTTCCCGGTGACGACCCAGCCATCATCGGATCCGGACCGACCGTTCCCGATCCGGCCAGCAATGCCGATGCCCTTGCCATCGCCGATCGTTTCGCTACGCCCCTGGGTGCCGCGCGCCGCCTCTTCGAGGACGAAGCCAACGAAACGCCAAAGCCGGGAGACCCGGTGTTCGCCAACAACGAATTCCGCATCGTGGCTACTCCGGCCCAGATGATCGCCGCGGCCGCCGATATTGCCGCGAGGCACGGCTATGAGCCGGTGGTGCTCGGTGCCAATGTCGAGGGCGAAGCGCGTGCCGTTGCCGCCGAGCAGGCGAAGCTAGCCAGGGAGTTGAAGGCTGCCGGGCGGAAGGCGGCCCTGATCTCCGGCGGCGAACTCACGGTAACCATCGCCGGCAAGGGCCGCGGCGGGCCCAACCAGGAGTTCAGCCTCGCTCTTGCCCTGGCACTCGCCGGAGAGGCCGGCATCAGCGCCCTCGCCGCCGACACCGACGGTACGGATGGCGGCGGCGGCCTCGCAACCGATCCGGCCGGCGCCATCGTCGATCCGAGCACCCTCGCCCGGGCCGTTGCGAAGGGCATCGATCCGCAGGCCTATCTCGACGACAATGATTCAACGGGTTTCTTCGAAGCCATCGGCGACCTCGTCGCTCCCGGGCCGACCTTCACCAATGTGAACGACCTGCGGGTGATCCTGGTAGGATGAGTGCGGGTGGCATGGTGGTCTGAGACCCCCATCCACTTTTCCCGCACAACGCCAGTAGCAGGGTGTCATTCCAGTCCCTTTCCTCACCTGCAAGGGGATATCTGGACAACCCTTTCCGTCGCTCGGCCTTGCGTCCCGCACCCTTCACGACCTGCCTCGACCAGGTCGGAGCCAGACTCGAATTCGTCGAGTGCGGCACGAAAATGGCCGCCTCGCCTGGCGCGCTGCCAGCAATTCCAGCCGCCGGGTCGGGGCCTGCGGCCCGATCACCCGCCACGGTATGACGCGCGAACCCCTTCAAAGCCTGGAACTTCTCCGTCCGGTCGGCGCGGCGTCCTCGTGAACACCGATGCCCGCCGGCCCCGAGCGGCCATTCACAATCCCCTGCCCCACCATCATTTTGACCCAAGGCTGTCGCCCTGTAGCGTTGCCGACACCAGCTGAGTCTCCGTCAGGATCACCTTTGCAAATGCCTTCTCGCCTGTTCCGGTATCTGGAAAGCCGCATCGACGTCTTCGCCCCGTTCGACGAACATGAAACGCCGCCGACCGGCGTGTGGCGCTTCATGTGGCATCATCTGAAGGTGGTGAAGGGCTGGCTCGTCGCGATCATGGCGATCGAACTGGCCTTCAGCGCCATCGAAGCCTCGATCTACCTGATGGTCGGCTGGTTCGTGGACCTGCTGAACAAGCGTACGCCCGAAACCATCTTCCAGGACTACGGATGGCAGCTCGCCGGCGCTGCCCTGCTCATCCTGGTGCTGCGCCCGGTGCTCTTCTTCCTTGTCCAGCTCGTCACCAACCAGATCGTGGTGCCGCCCCTCACCAACCAGATCCGCTGGCGCAACCATGTCTACACGCTCGGCCACTCGCTGACCTATTTCCAGAACGATTTCGCCGGACGGCTCTCCGCGCGCGTGATCCAGGCAGGTCAGTCCATCCGCTCGGCCGCCGTCGCGATGATCGGCGATCTCTGGTACGGCATCATCTTCGCCTCCGTGACCATCGGCTTCTTCGGCTCCGTGAGCTTCTGGCTGGCGATGCCCGTGGTGGTGTGGTTCTTCGCCTACGCCGCGCTGCTGCGCTTCTTCGTGCCACGCGCTCTCGAGCGTTCCGAAGCCAACTCGCTCGGCCGTTCCTCGGCCACCGGCCGCATCGTCGATTCCTATACCAACATCCTCACCGTGAAGCTGTTCGCCCGCGGCGACCTGGAGCGATCCGCGGTGCGAGACGCACTCAAGCGCTGGAACGAGGCTTTCCTCGCGCTCCAGCGCCTGATCCTCGGCACCACCTTCCTCCTGCAGATCCTCAACAGCCTGCTGATCGTATCGACGGCCGGAATCACCCTGCTCCTGTGGACGCGCGGCGAGATGACCGGCGGCATCGGCGCTGCGGGGATCGCGCTTGTGCTGCGGCTCGTACAGCTCTCGGGCTGGCTGATGTATCTCGTGCGGGACGTCTTCGACAATATCGGCACGGTGCAGGAAAGCATGCTCACCATCGCCAAGCCGCATGATCTCGTCGACGACCCCGATGCCAGGACGCTCAGCGTGCCGCACGGCGAGATCGTGTTCGACCATGTGCGCTTCGGCTATGGCGCAAATCCGGTGTTCGAGGATCTTTCGCTGACCATCCGGCCGGGCGAGAAGATCGGCATCGTCGGCCCCTCCGGCGCCGGCAAGTCGACGCTGGTGAACCTGCTGCTGCGGCTCTACTCGATCCAGGGCGGACGCATCCTGATCGACGGCCAGGACATCGCCCATGTCACGCAGGACAGCCTGCGCCGCCAGATCGGGGTGGTGACGCAGGACAATTCCCTGCTGCACCGCTCCATCCACGACAACATCGCCTATGGCCGCACCGAGGTGGACCGCGAAGCCATCGAGGAAGCGGCCCGCCAAGCCGCCGCGCACGAATTCATCATCGGCCTGGGCGACCAGGACGGGCGCGCCGGCTATGAGTCCCGGGTCGGCGAACGCGGCGTGAAGCTCTCCGGCGGCCAGCGTCAGCGCATCACCATCGCGCGCGTCCTGTTGAAGGATGCCCCGATCCTGGTGCTCGACGAGGCGACCTCGGCACTCGATTCCGAGGTGGAGGCGGCCATCCAGGGCCAGCTGAAGCAGCTCATGCGGCGCAAGACCGTCCTTGCCATCGCCCATCGCCTTTCGACCATCGCCGAACTCGACCGCCTGATCGTGCTGGACCGAGGCAGGATCGTGGAGGAGGGCCGGCACGAGGAGCTGATCGCCAAGGGCGGGCTCTACGCGCGGCTCTGGAGCCGCCAGTCGGGCGGCTTCCTGGCGCTGGAGGATGGCGCAGCGGCTGCCGAGTAGGCCTCCCAGGAAGAAGCTGGCGCTTTTGGACTACACCATCCCCTTGCCCGCGTCCGAGCCCTGCTTGCGGCGATGGTTCTGCACCAGCAGCATGGCCGTCACGGCGCACAGGATCACCAGCATGGAGATGCCGGTGGTGACGGTGCCGAGCGCATAGATCACGGGCGTCGTCACGGTGGTCGTCATGCCTTCCAGCTGCAGCGGCAGCGTGTTCTCCGATCCGATCGCCTGGCTGGTGCGGGCGATTTCGTCCCAGGACAGGGTGAAACCGAACAACGCGACGCCGACGAGGGAGGGTGCGATGATCGGAAGCACGACATGGCGGAAGGTCTGCCAGGGCGTGGCGCCGAGATCGCGCGCCGCCTCTTCATAGGCTGGGTTGAAGCGGTTGAACACGGCGAACATGATCAGGAGGCCGAAGGGCAGCGTCCAGGTCAGGTGAGCGCCGAGGCCGGAGGTGAAGATGCCGACGATGGTCTGGTAGTTCTCCTGGATCCACTCGATCTCGTAATTATCGCCAATCGCCTTGATGGTGTCGTCGACGATGCGGAACTCCAGTGCGATGCCGAGCGAAACGATGATCGAGGGCAGGATCAGGCTGGCGATCGCCGTGTAGAACAGGAAGTTGGAGCCGTGGAAGCGCCGGCGAAAGGCCAGCCCCGCCATCACCGATATCACCACCGTGAGGAAGGCGACCAGCAAGCCCAGTTGCAGCGAGCGAATGAAGGCATCCCCGACATAGGCGACGCCGATGCCCTGGAACAGATTGTAGAACCAGTGCAACGACACCCCGTTCATCGGAAAGGTCAGGCCGCCGTCCGGCCCCTGGAAGGACAGGATCAGGATGGTGATCGTCGGCCCGTACAGGAACAGCACATAGAGCGCGAAGACGACGGTGAGGATATAGAAGGTGAAGCCTCGTCCCTCTCTCATGTCAGAGCTCCTTCCGGATATCGACGAAGCGTACCATGGCGGCGATGATCATCATGACGACGGCGAGCAGGATGATGGCGTTGGCGGCGGCGATGGGAAACTGCAGATAACCGATCTGCACGTTGATGACCTTGCCGATCGAGGCAATCTGCTGCCCGCCCATCAGGCCGATGGTGATGAAGTCGCCCATCACGACGGTGATCACGAAGATCGAACCGATGGTAATGCCCGTCTTGGAGAGCGGGATGATGACGTTCCACAGCGTCTGCCAGCCGGTGGCGCCATTGTCATAGGCAGCCTCGATCAGCGATTTGTCGATGCGGGACATCGAATTGACGATCGGCACGATCATGAACACCGTGTTGAGATGCACGAAGGCGAGGATCACGGAGAAATCGGAATAGAGCAGCCAGTCCTGCGGCTGGGACGTAATGCCGGCGCTCATCAGCATCTGGTTGACCAGCCCGTTGCGGCCGAGCAGCGGGATCCAGGAAATCATGCGGATGACGTTGGAGGTCCAGAACGGGATGGTGCAGATCAGCGCCAGCACGAGGCGCGTGGTGGGGCTGCGCACCTGGAAGGCAATGTAGTAGGAAACCGTGAAGCCGATCACCAAGGTGGCAATCCAGACGATCAGGCAGAATTTCAGGGTGGAGAGATAGGTCTTCAGGGTGGTGCACAGGTCCGGAAGGCTCACCACGCATTTGTCGAAGACCTCCGTGTAGTTCTCGAACTTGAAGGCCGGCTCGATCGAATATTCGGTGTAGTTCCAGAAGCTTACGATGAAAGTCGCCAGCAGCGGCAGGATGAAGAAGACCAGGAAAACCAGGCTCAGCGGTGCAGCCTGCCAATAAGGCGCCCAGCGTGAACGGGTGGGCTTGCCGGCCCGCACACGCGGCGCAGCGGAAACGGTGGTCGAAGCTGTGGCCGTGGTTACCGCCATGGAGAACCTTTCAGGAATGAAGGTTTCCTTCTCCCCCAAGGGGAGAAGGGGCTCGCGTCAGTGGGCGTCAAGTGGCTGGCCTTACGCGGCGATGAACTCGTTCCACTTCTTGACCATGTACTCATTCTCGTCCATGACCGCGTTCCAGCAGGCCACGGCGCCCATGCGCTCCTCGTAGGAGCCACCGTCGCGGGTGGCGCCGGCCTTTTCGAGCAGGCCGCCGTCCGGACCATGGATGTCCTTTTCGGCAGGCTTGCCTTCCATCCAGTAAGCCCACTCGTAAGGCTCCATGTGCTCCTTGGCGGTGTCGAGCACGGCCGAATAGTAGCCCTGGCGGTTGAGGTAGGCGCCGGCCCAGCCCGAGAGGAACCAGTTGATGAACTCATAGGCGGCGTCGAGCTGCTTGCCCTTCAGCGTCTTGGGCAGGGCGAAGCCCGAGGCCCAGGCGCGATAGCCTTCCTTGAGCGGCTGGAACTTGCACTCGATGCCCTTGAGGCGCACGGCTGTGACGGCCGGCGACCACATGGACTGGATCACGGTCTCGCCCGAGGCCATCAGGTTGACGCTCTCGTTGAAATCCGACCAGAAGGCGCGGAACTGGCCTGCCTTCTTGGCCTCGATCAGGGTCGCGATCGTCAGGTCGATCTCGTCCTTGGTCATGTTGCCCTTGTCGGCATATTTGTGCTTGCCGGAGGCTTCCACAACCATGGCGGCATCCATGATGCCGATCGAGGGGATGTTGAGGATGGCGGCCTTGCCCTTGAATTCGGGATTCAGCAGTTCGGACCAGCTCTCGATCGGGCGCTTGATCAGGTCGGGACGGATGCCGAGCGTGTCCGCGTTGTAGGTGGTGGGGATCAGCGTGATCCACTCGGTCGGATCGGCCGAGAACTTCTTGGAATGCTGCCCTTCGAGGTAGAACACCTTCTTGGGCGCCGTGCCCTGGTCGCCGATCTTCTTGCCGTTGATCTCGCCCTTGGTGATCACGGTGGCGAGCTTATCGACCAGCTTGATCTTCTTGGCGTCCATGCCCATCAGGTTGCCCGACGGCACCAGCTTCTTGAGGCTGAAATACTCTGTGTCGACCAGGTCGAACGAGTTGGGCTGGGTGATGATGCGCTTGGTGACGTCGTCCGTGTCCACCGAGACGTACTGGATCTTGACGCCGATATCCTTGAAGGCCTGCTCGGCAATCGCCGGGGCCTGGTTGGTGGCGGTGGACAGATAGCGCAGCGTGATCGGATCGGCCGCATGCACGGCGGGGGCTGCCAGCACGCCGGCGCCGGCAGCAGCACCCGCCAGCGCAATGCCTCCCTTCAGGAGGTCGCGGCGCGAAAGGCCGCCCTGTTGGTCTTTCTTCATCTACAGTCCCCTTCTCGATCGGATTATCTTTTGAGCGCGGGCCCTCAGTGGGCACCGCCTTCAAGTTGGTGGGCGTCCGACGGCGCCCACGAAAGCGTGGCTCGCTCCCCCTCCTCGAAGGGGTGAGACAGGAAAAGCTGCTCTGGCACCATGGCCGTCATCTCGCCGCCACGGTCGTCCTTCACCTGCACGGAATAGCCGGTGCCGGCGAATTCGATGCCGGTCGCGGTCACGAAGCGGCTGGCGGCCGTGGCCTCCCCCTCGCCATGGGCGAGACTGACGCGGTCCTGGCGGACGGCGATGGCGCGATCGCCGAGGTCGATGACGTTGTGCCCCCCCACGAAACGGGTCACGAAGGCTGTGCGCGGGCGGTTGAAGACGTCTCCGGCCGTGCCCTGCTGCTCGATCCGGCCATTGTTCATCAGCACCACGAGATCAGCGAGCGCGAGCGCCTCGTCCTGGCTGTGCGTGACGTGCACGAAGGAAATGCCGAGGCTCTTCTGGAGGCGCTTCAGTTCGCCGCGCACCCGGATGCGCAGGAAAGGATCGAGAGCGGAGAGCGGCTCGTCGAGAAGCAGCGCGGAAGGCTGGGTGATGAGGGCTCGGGCAAGCGCAACGCGCTGCTGCTGGCCGCCGGACAACTGCGAAGGGAGGCGGTCGGCGAATTTCTCCAGTTCCACCACCTTGAGCATGGTCCTGGCCTTTTCGAGACGCTCCCGCTTGGCGACGCCCTTCATCTTGAGGGAGAAGGCAACGTTCTCGGCGACCGACAGATGAGGGAAGAGGGCATAGCTCTGGAACATCATCGCCGTGCCGCGCTTTGCTGGCGCGAGGTCCGTGACGTCGATATTGTCGAGCAGGATATCGCCGGAGGTCGCGATCTCGTGGCCCGCGAGCATGCGCAGAGACGTCGTCTTGCCACAACCCGAGGGACCGAGCAGGCAGCAATAGGTCGCCGCCGGAATCTTCAGGTTGATGGCATCGACGGCCTTGGACGAACCATAGGCCTTGGTCACGGACGCAAACTCGATCAGCCCCTTGGCAGTGCCTGTTTCAGTCGCGGTATTTGCCACATCCAACCTCATTCAGGATTGTCGACAATCCCTATGCATGGGCCGTGCCAAATGAAATTTCGTGATTCATCAACGCACTAAGAATTACTCCAGGACGGCTGCCAAAATATTGTACGTCGATGTGCAACATATTTGAGCAGTTTCGCCAGATATAGCTTCATGCTGCATCGCCACAACGTGTCAGCGATTGTCGACAATGAACATTTGACCGTCTTGACAAACGCCACTCGGCAGGCGTGAGATGTAATACTGGCGACTGTCGACCGCGACTCGATCCACGGAACGATTGCGTTCGGCCTCGTTAAGCTTTTCATTCTGCAGTCATGGCCTGCTGGGGATCATGCTCGACATCGAGTATTCTGGGCTGCCGTCCAACAAGTCCTCCGGTCTTCAGACCGAGAGGGAGATATTTGAACGTATTCTTGGCGCCATTGCCGAGCGCCGGCTGCCGCCCGGTACCAAGCTCACGGAGGAGAGTCTCGTCGAGATCTTCGGCGTCACGCGTGCACGGGTCCGCAAGGTCCTGCTTCTTCTCTCCCAGCGCGGCGTCATCGTGCTCGAACCCAATCGCGGTGCCTTCGTGGCCCAGCCGGGCAGAGAGGAGAGCATCGCCCTCTTCCATGCCCGCCGCGTGATCGAAAGCGAGACTACCGCGCTGGTGGCGGCCCTGCCGGAGCCGGACCACTTGCTCGCCATGGCACGGCTCGATGCCCATCTGGAGGAGGAAGCCGGCGCGCGACTGGCGGAACAACCGGGCGCCATCATCCGTCTTTCCGGCGAATTCCATCGGTTGGTGGCCGAATTGGCGGGCAATCCGGTGCTAACCTCGATCATCGAGAACCTGGTCTGGCGCACTGCCCTGGCCCTCGCGACGCACGCCGCGCGCCATGATACGGACTGCTCGCCGTCGGAGCATGTCGCCATCGTCGATGCCATGCGCGCGGGAGATGGGCCGTGGGCAGTGCATCTGATGATGCACCACCTCGACCACATCGTCCTATCCGTGCAGGAATAGGCGCGAAAACGCCTCGAATCCCTGGCTTTTGTCGGCCGCCCTGGCGCCGATCCAGGCTGCCTCGGCATCCGGCACGCCGTCCGCCATCCGCAGGAACTTCTCCTTCAGGGCCATTTCGGGCAAGGGGTGACCGGGATCGCCGAATGCATCGGTCCTCTCTGCCACGCGAACCGAGCCATTCGTCATGCTCAGTTCGATGCGGCAGGGACGCTCGGTCGGCAGCCGGCGGGTCATCGCCGGATCCTCCACCACCCTGACCCGCTCCGCCAATGCGCGGATGGCGGGATCCCGAAGCTTCTCCTCCCCGAAGGCATCGATCCATACCGACCCATGCATGAGGCGAAGAGCGAGCACGAAGGGGATCGAAAAACGCGCACCGATGGGCGTGACCGGGCCGGTTTCCTTGAGTGCCGATGCGGGAGCGAAGGTCGTGACACGGATCGTCTCGATCTGGAACGGATCGATGCTTGCCTCCGAGAGCATGCCTTCGATCACTTCCAGCGCACCCTGCGTCTCCCGGCAGGACGAGGCCAGCTTGAGGAAGGGTTCGGCGATCAACCAGCGCTCCCCAAGGCCATCCACCAGCTTCTCGTGTGCGAAGCGCGAGCCGGTTACGGAGCCGAAAACCACAGCGATGCCATTGGGTTCGCTGCTCATCCCGGCTTGTACGAGATCGCAGGCAAGCAGGCCGTTCTGGGCGGCGACGCCCGCATAGATGTTGCGGATGGCGCTGCCGCGCAGACTCGCCGTGACGCTGGTCGCGAGGCTGAGGCTCGCGGCGAGTTCCAATGCCGTGAGGGTCGCCTCGGGCGAAAAGCCGCGCAGCCGCGCCACGGCGGCGGCCGCGCCGATCACGCCCCAGGTCCCATGCGGATGCACGGCCGGACGCAAGGTCGTGGCCATACCCGTGCGTGCGCCGGCCTCGTAACCCACCAGCACCGCATTGAGGAACTGTTCACCCGGAAGATCCGGCCGTACGCTCCACTCCGCGAGCGCGGCAGCGACCGCATGGATGGCCGGATGCCCTCCGGCGGCGTAGTTGCCCTCATCGAGTTCGACCGCGGTACCGGCAAAACCTGTCAGGAAGGCGGCGGTCGCCGCATCCGCCTTGCGGGGCTGGCCGAACACGCTCGCCGCACCGGCATCGGCATAGCGGCGCCCGATCGCCTGCACATCGTTCTCCCGCCATCCGGCTAGGATGGCACCGAGCGTATCCGCCAGCACCAGCCCCGTCTGGTGGCGGATGGAAGGCGGGATGCGGTTGATGTCGGTCGACTGGATGAAGGAAGCGAGATCTTCGAAGGCGGGCATGTGAAATCCGTTTCAATTGCGGATATCCCCATGCAAGCACCGGGCCAGATTCAGCACCTCCTGCGCAGCACGAACCGGCGCGGCTCCGGGTGTGGCTTCAGCCTGACATACGTGCCCTGGCTGTCCTCGGTCAGGCTTCCGGACAGGCCGTTCAAGTTCGGTTCGGCGAGTTCCGCGTCATGGAAACCGGGAAAATGCAGGAATGACTCAATCGAGACCGGAGGCAGCCGCATCGAAAGCATCTCCGCCTCCAGCGACAGATGGGTGATCCTGCCCAGGAGGTTGGTGCGCATCAGAACGGCTTCGTTCCGGATGAGCGAGAGATGACGCTCAGCATCGATGACAAGGCGCACCTGGCCGGCCGGGCTGGCGAAGGGACCGAGATTCACGGGCCTGCCGGTATTGACGAGTTCCCAGTCATTCCACAGGCTGACGTCGGTGACGGCGGCGACCCCGAGCTTCGCCATGAGAGCGCCCCAGCTGTAGAAGCTCTCGGTATCCGGCTGGTCCAACGGTTCGCCCGTTTCGGCATTGTAGTTCTCGGGACAGATGCGCTCCCCTTCCCAGACATGGCGGAACAGCGAGAAGCTGTGCTCGGCGAGGGCCTCTGCCCGTCCATCCGCCCCGACGCGCCTCAGGCCCTGGTAAACGAGAAAATTGAACGGCGGCCAGATCCTGCCGCGCCAGTAAGTGTTGTCGGCGAAGGCCGGATCGTCGCGGCTGACGCCGGGGATGATCGGATCACCGCCGAAGGTGGCCGGGTCATCGAGCCAGCCGAACAAACGTTCGGCCTGCTCGGGAGTAGCGGCTCCGGCCAGCAGTGGATAGAAGCTGGTCGGCGCAAGGCTGCGCACGAACGCACCCGAGAAAAGCCGGTTGGCGAAGATGCCGCGACGTTCGTCCCACAGGTGCTCCCGAATGCGAGCGCGCGTGGCCTCGGCTCTCGCGGCGTGGTCGGCGGCATCGTCGGCACGACCCAGTTCCGTGGCCATCAGGCCGAGCATTTCGGCATCGAGCGCAAGCAGGCTGTTGAGACCGACGTCCCAGCCGTCGAGCGTGCGGGTGCCGGGGTCCCAGCGCATCTCGTCGTGGACCGGCGAATTGTCCATGGCCGACTCGTTGCGGGCACCGAAGGACGTACCCTTGTAAAGGCCGTCTCCGACATCCGAAGTTCCGAAGGAGGCGAGGCCGGACCGATTCGGATCGCGTTCGCGCCACCACCAGGCATGATTTCGAGCCAGGACGTCGTAAGAGCTTTCGAGAAGGTCGCGGGAGCGCAGCCGCAGATAGAGCAACCAGACCACGAAACTGCCGATCGGGCTCTGGCTGCGGTCGATCCAGGCATCGTTCGCCGTGAGCAGGCAGGCCAGGTTGCCCTGCGGCGTGGCGTTCGCCAGCGCGACCGCGACGTTCTCGCGCGCCAGCCCGGCGTCGAGCTCTCCCGCCAGGAGGGCGGCATAGAACTGGTCGTTCAGCCACACGCCGAAGCCGCCGAACTTTCCAAGGTCCCAGTTCCGGCTGATCCCCGTGTAGGATCGCCGGTTGATGCCGTCCCACACCGTGTTCCAGGCGACGACGTCGCGCAGCGCGTCCAGCGCAACGGCCGGGCCATCCTCATGCGTGGGCGCGACGGGGACAGCATCAGGCATCGCCAGCAGCGCCTGGGCTTTCACCACGGCGAGATCCTCCCGGTCGGCGACGGCCACGGCGAAGCGATTGTCGCGCATCATTTCCAGGTTGAAGCGCAGCATCAGTACAGGCGCCGAGGCCGCGCGGGACCCCGTGTAGAAATAGCCGTGCGTCTCATAGTCTTCCGCTGCGGCCCGAAGCGAGGCGTGGCCTGTCACCAGCACGGGAGCAGCCTCGCTCACCAGCGCCACGAAACGCTCTCCGATGCGAATGATGGCTGCCCCGGCCACGGAATCGTAGCGAGCGTCGCTGCCGTCCG
Source organism: Labrys sp. ALF-8 (assembly GCF_059699065.1). NCBI lineage: Bacteria > Pseudomonadati > Pseudomonadota > Alphaproteobacteria > Hyphomicrobiales > Xanthobacteraceae > Labrys > Labrys sp. ALF-8. Next base: position 4,230,949 of record NZ_AP048537.1, on the reverse strand, counting down.
CCGAGAAGCAGAGGTTGATCCAGAAGCGAAGCCCCCATTCGCCCGTCCCGACGGTTCGCCAGGTTCCCACCAGGCCATAGGGATCCGGCTTGAGATAGCGCCAGGACAGGCTCGTGCCGGCATGGCCAAGCTCCAGTTCCACCAGCGAAGCATCGAGCGTATGGCGCCCGAGCTTCACGCCATCGCCGGATCCGAACAGGCTTGCCTTTCCCGTGCTGGCGGCAAAGGCGAGCGGCGTCACCCGCACGCCGAGCGGCAGGAATACCATCTCGGCCGGCCGGCCCGACCAGCTGTTCCACGCCCTGTGCGAGGGGACGATACCGGGGGTCATGTCAGCCAGCCAGAACGACGGTATGGAAAGGCGACCAGGCCAGTCTCATGGCCTGGCCCGGGACGATCTGCCGTAGCTCGCGGTTCTGCGACAGGATCTTGATCTCGGTACCATCGGCTCCCGCCGCCAGGAATGTCGAGACGGCACCGGCGTAGATGATCTCCCGCACGGTCACGGTGTAGCTGTTTTCACCCACTTCAGGCTCGCCCTCCCCTACGATGCGCATTTTCTCCGGCCGCACGGCTAGCGTGACCTGCGTCCCCGGCTGCGGCAGGGCGTCGTCGGTGCGAATGAGGCTGCCGGCGACGTCGACACCCTTCGCCTCGGCCCGGCCCGTGAAGAAATTGGCGTCGCCCAGGAACGAGGCGGCAAAGCGGGTGCGGGGGCGCTCATAGATATCCAGGGGTGCGCCTTCCTGAATGATGCGCCCGCCATCGAGGATCGCCACGGTATCCGATAGCGTCAGGGCTTCCTCCTGGTCATGCGTAACGAAGATGGTCGTCAACCCGCTTTCGCGCTGGATACGGCGAAGTTCGATCTGCATGTCCTGGCGCAGCCTACGGTCGAGAGCCGAAAGGGGCTCGTCGAGCAGCAGGACGCGCGGCTTGGTGACGATCGCGCGGGCGAGCGCGACGCGCTGCTGCTGACCGCCCGAGAGCTGCTTGGGCTTGCGCTGCTCAAAGCCGGTGAGGTGCACCATCTCCAGCGCGCGTTTCGCCTCCCGGCGGGCGGCCTCACCCTTGATACCCTGTCGGTTCAAGCCGAAGATCACATTGTCGAACACGTTCATATGCGGGAACAGCGCATAGGACTGGAACACCATGCCGACCTTGCGCTGCCAGAGCGGGACGTCGGTGACGTCCTCACCGCCGAAGCGGATCCTGCCTTCGTCCGGCGATACGAAGCCCCCGATGATGCGCAGCAGCGTGGTCTTGCCGGAACCGGAAGGCCCGAGCAGGCTCGTAAACTCGCCCGCCCTGAAGGATGTGCTGACCCGGTCCAGCACCCGGAGGGAGCCGTAGCCCTTGCTGATGGAGGCCACCTCAACGCCGATCACGATTTCCTCCCAGGTTGGAGAGTTGGGCGAAGATCAGCACGAGGACGGCCGAGACTCCGAGGAAGATGGCCGAGATCGCATTGATCTCGGGCGTGAACCCCTTGCGGATCGAGGTGTAGATCTCGACGGGCAGCGTGCTCACGCCAGGCGTCGCCAGGAAATAGGAGACGACGAACTGATCGAGGGACACCGCGAAGGCAAAAAGGAGCGCCGCGACGATGCTCGGCGCCAGCAAGGGCAACGTCACCGCGAAGAAGGCATGGACCGGCGTGGAGCCGAGGCTCATGGCGGCTTCCTCGAGTTCCGCGCGCAGGGTCTGCATGCCGGTACCGACGATCAGGACGACATAGGGGATGGCAAGCGCGACGTGGCCGATCAACATCGCATGCAGGCCACGCCCGATGCCCGTCCAGAAGAAGAAGACCAGCATCGCCGTACCCGTGATCAGCCAGGGGATGGCGATCGGCGGTAGCAAGAGCAGCTTGAGCAGGGATTGTCCGCGAAAGCTGCGGCGGTTGAGCGCGAGGGAAGCCAGGGTTCCCAGGGTCGTTGCGACGATCGAGGTCACCAGGGCGATGAGAAGGCTGTTATACGTCGCCGAGAGCAGAGGGCCGTTCCCGGCCAGCACTCTGAACCAGTGGAAGGTGGGCTCGATCGGCAAGGTGTAGAGCGGCGAGGCGTTGAATGCCATCGCCACCATCACCAGGATCGGCAGATAGAGAAAGACCAGGGTGGCGCCGAGGAAGGAGCGGGCGAGCGCGATCATCATGGCCTCCTTACTGCGTTCCCACGCGCCCGGCGAGGACGCGCGAGGAAGCAGCGAAGATCAGGAGGACGACCGCCAGCATCGTGAAGGAGAGCGCGGCGCCGAGCGGCCAGTTGAAGGCTGCGGTGAACTGGTCCTCGATCACCGTGCCCATGGTGACGCCGATGCGGCCGCCCAGAATGCGCGGCTCCATGAAGCTGCCGATCACCGGCACGAAGATCAGGATCGAGCCGGATATCAACCCCGGCAGGCAGAGCGGGAGCAGGATCTTCCAGAACACCATCGGCGTCCGGGCGCCGAGGCTTCTCGCCGCCTCGATCGTCGAGTCCTCGATCGCCGACGCGGAGAGGTAGCAGGTGAGGATCATGTAGGGCAGGTAGGCGTGCACCAGACCGATGATGACGGCGGGAAAGGAGTAGAGAAGCGAGAAACTCGGCGCGGCCGGAATGACGAGGTGAAGGGCGTAATCGAGAATGCCGCCCTCACGAAGCACCATGGTCCAGGAAAAGACCCGCACCAGGCCGTTCGTCCAGAAAGGCAGGATGACGAGCAGGAACAGCACGTGCTTGGAGCGTCCGCTCGTAGCCCTGGAAAGCGCCAGTGCGGCCGGAAGGCCGATCAGGGCGCACAGGCCCGTCGTCCAGAGTCCGATCTGGATGGAGGTCCAGGCGACGTCGAACAGGTATGGACGCTTGATGAACGCGAGGTAGTTGTCGATCGTATAGGTGAGTGGTCGACCCGGGATGGGCGAGGCCTTCAGGAAGCTGAAGAACAGCATGGCGCAGAGCGGCAGGAACACGGCGAGCGTCAGCCAGCCATAGGCAGGCATCAGCAGGGCGGCGGTGCCCCAGCCCTGGCGGAAGCGTCTCGTCGGGGGAGGCGCGGGCATGGCTGTTTCGTCTGCGGTCGACATCATCCTGATCCGGAAGGCGTTCGGGCATGGCGGCGCCATTGCCAAACTGAGTCAGGGCAGGATGCCAAGCCCCTGCCCTTCCTCGCCTTTTTCTACTTGGCGTAGAAGGCCTTCACTTCCTCCCAGAGATCATTGAAGGCCTGACGGCGATCATCCGGCAGGGCGGCCATGAAGGTCAGCTTGGTGAGGTATTCGGCCTTGTGAATCTGCCGGTTGAGATCATCGGCCGGCAGTTGCTCCATCGCGCTCTGGTTGGCCGATGCCGGTGCGCCCGCCTCCTTGGCCCAGGTAAGGTAGAAGGTCGGGTCGATCATGTAATTGATGAACTTGAGCGCATCCTCCTTCTTCGTGCTCGATACGGGAACCGCCAGGCTGTCGAGCCAGCCGATCGCTCCCTCCTTCGGCACGATGAATTCCACCGGCAGATTGTGCTGGCGGATCGAACGGACGGCGGCCCCCGACCAGTAGACCGAGATGTCGAAGGAATTGGCGGCGAAGGCCTTGTTCCATTCGTCCTCGCTGGACCATGTCAGCTTGAGGTTGGCCTTCATCGCCTTGAGGGCGTCGGTGACGGCCTTGAGATCCTTGGGATCGTTGGCGTCCTGGCCGGTCAGCAGGGCACCGATGCCGACCGAGGTGACCGCATCGTCGAACAGAGCCAGCTTGCCGGCATATTTGGGATCGGAAAAGATCGCCCAGCTATCGGCGCTGATGCCCTTGCGGACCGCGAGCGAGTTCATGCCCCAGAGCCAGGCGACGCCGTAGACCTTGCCGTCGACCTTCAGGTTGGCATGTTCCTTGAGCGCCGGCGCGAGCCCCTGGGCATTGGAAATGGCGGTCAGGTCGATGGGGTCGATCAGCCCCTCGCCTTCCGCCTGCTGGGTGCGCGCGCTGTTGATCAGCACCACGTCATAGGCGCCGGGATTGGTGCGCAGCTTGGTGAGCATCTCCGGCTCGGAATTGAAATAGTCGTGCTTGACGGTAATTCCGGTGGCGTCGGCGAAGGCCTTGAGCGCAAAGGCTTCGTCCGTGCCGTAGCCCTTCCAGTTGAGCACGGTGATTTCCTTCGCCTCGGCAAAGCCCGGGCGCGCCCAGGCGCCGGCGAGGACGGCCCCGCCCAGGGCGGCCGTAAAGCGGCGGCGATTGATCTGATAGCTCATGGTTCCGGTTCCCTTGATCGATGGTGACAGCATTACTTTGTTGTTTTGATCCATCTGGGCGTTCGCTTCTCTTGCGAGAGATCCGCCCTATCTTATTGTATTTCCTGGCCTCATGCCGCCAGGAAAGCGTCCAGCTCCTCCGCATGCGGGGCCGTCGCCGGGCCCTTCCGGGTGACGGCGAAGGCCGCGGCGGCATTGGCACGCCTGGCAGCCTCGACCGTGCCGTGGCCGGCTGCGAGCGAGGCGAGAAACACCCCGGTATGGGCATCGCCCGCCCCGGTGGAATCGATCATGCGGACGGCCGGTGCCGGCACATGCCTGCCCGCCGCTCCGACCTCCGTGCCGAACAGCCAGCAACCGGCCGGTCCATCGCGGATGATGAGCAGGGCGCCCGACGGCAGGCGGCCCCCAAGAACGGCGGCTGCGTCGGCGATATCCTCCGACCCGGCCAGCAGCCCGGCCTCGCGGCGATTGAGCGTGAAGACATCGACGCGCGACAGGATGGCCGCCATGACCTGCTCCGGTATATCTGCCACGAGAGGACCGGGATCGACCGTCACGAACGTATCCGGCGGCAGGGCCGCCATCCAACGGGCAATGGCGAGGCCAAGCGCGGGATAGCAAAGGTCGTAACCCGAAGCGAACAGTGCATCGGTCGAGGCGAGTTTCAGCTCTTCCAGTCCTTGCGGGCCGGGGCGGGCCTCGACGCCGGGGCTGGTGATGAAGGTGCGTTCACCGTCAGGCTCGACCAGCACGATGCAGAAGCCGCTGTCGCCATCCCTGTTGGCCGGCGTCAGCGCCTCGATGCCCTCGGCTGCGAGCGCGGCACGAATGCGGTCACCATATGGACCGGTGCCATGCTGCCCGGCGAATACCGCCTTCAACCCGTTCCGCGCCGCAGCGGCGAGGATATTGAAGCCGCCGCCGGCGCTGACGAAGGCTCCGGAGCCCAATACGTCGCCACCCCGCGGCGGCAGGGACGGCACGTCGATGCGCACATCCGCAATGACGCTTCCCACCGACAGCAGCCTGGTTGGGCGAGGTCTCGTCATGCGATGCGCACTCCGGCTCGCCTCGCCGGCGGCAGGATGGAGGCGCTGCCCCGCAGGGTCAGCAGGCGGTCAGCCAGGCCCTTGAGGTCGAGCGCGGGATTTGCCGCCTCGAGGTCGGTGACCACACCCGGCGGAAATCCCTCCACGCCATGGCATGCGCCGGCGATCGCTCCGGCGATGGCCGCGACCGTGTCGCAGTCACCGCCCAGGCTGGCCGCCAGCCGGCAGATCAACCAGGGATCGTCCGGCACGAGGGACATGATCGCCATGGCGGCAGGCACGGCCTCCTGGGTCGCCACGCCGGTGCCGACGATGTCGTAGATCAGGTCGAGCGCCTCCGCTTGCTGCTTGCCGCGCACGAGCCCGATGGCCCAGCCGATGCGCGCAGCGATGTCGCCACCGGCGAAATAGTAACCTCTCCGGGCGCCCAGCCGGGCGCCTTCAACGGCGGCTTCCAGCGCCTCGCTCACCGTCGAACCATCGATGGCGGCGCTGACCGCGGCAGCCACGGCGCTGGCGCCAGCCAGGCCTATGGTGGTGTTGTGGGTGACATGGCCCGACTGGAACACGGCGTCGACCAGCGCTTCGACGGGTCTGGCGGGGAATGCTATGCCGACGGGGGCCACGCGCATGGCGGCCCCATTCGTTGCGCCCGTCCTGCCTGTCTCGTCGGTCGGCATGCCCTCCGCGATCAGAGTCAGCGCCTTGCGGGTGGAGGGACCCAGCAGGTCAGCCGAGCCGGCGGCGATCATACGCGTTTCCCAGGCGAGGAGTTCGTCGGCGAAGCGGCGCGGCTCGACATAGCCGCCTCCCTCCACCAGCAATTGGCCGAGGATTACCGCCTGGTCGGTATCGTCGGTAACCCGCCCGGCGGGCATGCCGCGGCTGATCGGATTGTCGTCGGGGGCCGGCTCGAAATGGTCGAGGATGCCGTAGCGCGCGGCCACAAGGGAACGAGGCATATATTGCGTGGGCATGCCCAGGGCGTCGCCGATCGCCAGGCCGAGAAGCGCACCGCGAGCACGGCTTTGAGCGGATATGGCCATTGACGCCCTTTCAGGAAGGAAGCCCGAATATCGTTTGTGTACTAACGATATTCCCCACACAAACCACAGACTGTCAAGAGGCGCCCGAAGAGGTGTAACCTGTTCTCACGCCGCCGCCTTGAACCGGAAAAGGAAAAGCCGGGGGAGCCCCCCGGCTATCCTCGCCCGAAGATCAGGACGGCTCGCGAACATAAGGAATTCGAAGCCGGCTGCAACACTATGCGCGGAGATCAGAAATCGAACTTTTCGATATTCTCCTTGGTGAAGGTGAAGGGCGGTCCAAGCAGAATTTCCGAGCCGTTGACGACATTGAGTTCGCCGAGCTTGCCGGCCTTGACCTTGGTGTCGCCCGGCTTGAGGGTGCCGTCGGCCGTGGCGCGCAAGACGTACATCGCGGCATAGCCGAGATCGACGGGGTTCCACAGCACCACGGACTTCACGCAATCCTTGGCGACGTAGGGCTTCATGGCGTTGGGCGTGGCGAGACCGACGACGGCGATCTTGCCGCACTGGCCGGCCTGCGTCACGGCTTCGGCGGAGGCCGGGGTGGCGACCGACGTCATGCCGAATATCCCCTTGAGATCGCTGCCATACTTGTTGATCAGGGTCGTGGCCTGCGAGAAGGACAGGGCGTTGTCTTCCTGGGCTTCCACCGTTTCCAACAGCTTCAGCTTCGGATGGCATTTTTCGGCATAGGCCGCCATTTCGGAGATCCAGCGCGCCTGGTTCGGCGTGGTGAAGGTGGAGGTGACGATGGCTACGCCCGCATCCTCGCCCGTTTCCTTGACCATGTTGTCGACCATGGACTTGGCGATGCCGTTGAACTCGGCCTGGTTGACGAACCACTGGCGGGCGTCCGGCGTGGAGTTGGCATCGTAGCCCACGACATTGATGCCCTTGGAGAGTGCCTTCTTCAGCACAGGCGCGATGGCGACGGGATCGTTGGCCGCGAAGAGGATGCCGTCCACGCCCGAGGTAATGTAGTTGTCGATGAAGGTAATCTGCTCGTCGATATTGGCCTTGGTCGGGCCGTCGGTCTTGGCATCGACATTGCCGAGCTCCTTCGCGGCATCGGCGATGCCCTTGGAGGTGGCGTTGAAATAGCCGATGCCGATGAGCTTGGGCACGTCGACCACCTTGATCGGCTTGCCGTTGCGGTCGGGCGCACCGGTGACGGCACCGCCGTCATAGGGCTTGGCCGCCGCCGCCGAAGGCGTCGCGTCGCAGGCGAGCGGATTGGTCGGCAGGTCGTCACCCCCGGTCCAGGCCGACGCGGCATGCGCGAGCCCGACAAGCGAGACGCTCATCGCGAGCGCCAGAGTCAAACGTCTCATGGTCTTCCCTCCTCTATGGGCCGGCATTCGACCGGCTGTTATGACAGTTGCATTGCCCGCAGGCGTTGGCCTCTTATCGGAGCAGGCGCGGAGCGGCGACCGACGTCGCGCGCTCCGTGTGCCTTTCCCTGCAAGGCCAGCCCCCGTGGTTACGCTGCCCGCCTGCGGCCGGAATAGCGGCTGAGCAGGACGATCAGATTGCTGAGCAGCACCGTCAGGATCAGCGCGGTGCCGATCAGGATGATGGTGCTGTCACCCTTGTAGCCCCGCAGCAGCAGGCCATTCTTGAGCGCCTGCATGAGCGCGAGGCCGAGCGCGGTCCCGATGATGGTACCACGCCCGCCGAAGATGCTGGTCCCCCCAAGCACGACGGCAGTGATGGCGTCGAGCTCCCAGCCCGTTCCCATGTCCGACCGGGTGGTCGTCACGCGAGAGACGAAGATCACGCCGGCCAGCGAGGCGCACAGGCCCGAGGCTCCGTAGATCACCAGCTTGGTGCGGTCGACCGAAATGCCCGAGAAACGCGCGGCGACCTCGTTGGATCCGATGGCATAGGTGGAGCGTCCGAAAACCGTGAGGCCGAGAATGCAGGCGGCGACGATGGCCGCGACGAAGAGCACCCAGACCTGGACCGGAATGTCGAACATTTGCCCCTGGCCGAACACGAGGAACCATTCGGGATAGCCGCGCACGGAGCGAGCCTGGCTGATGCCCTCGGCAAGGCCGCGATAAAGGGCCAGCGTCGCCAGGGTGGCGATCAGCGGGGGTACCTTGAAACGGGTGATGATGAGGCCGTTGACGACGCCGCACAGCGTGCCGATCGCAAGCGCCAGGACGATGGCGAGCGGCAGCGGCAAGCCGACATTCTGCCAGAGCACGCCCAGCAGGATGGCGACCACGCCGACGATGGAGCCGACCGAAAGATCGATGCCCCCCGTCACGATGACGAACGTCATGGCGAGCGCGATCAGGCCAACCTCCGTCATCAGGCGGGCCTGGTTGAGAAGATTGTCGATGGTGAGGAACTTGTCCGAGGACTCGGACAGGAAGGCCAGGACAACCACCAGCAGCAATGCCAGGACGGTTTCGTGGCGAAGAAGAAGGGAGCGCAAGTTCATATCGCCTCCCCCTCAGACCATGCGGTGGCGGCGGATCATGTCCGCCAGCACGGTGATGAGAATGAGCACGCCGACGATCGCCTGCTTCCAGAACACAAGGACATTCGAATAGGGCATGAAGGTCAGGGCCGATGTGATGGTGGCAAAGAGCATGGCTGCGATGGTCGAGCCGATCACGGTGCCCGTGCCGCCAAGGATGGAGACGCCGCCGATCACCGCCGCGGTGATCACGGTGAGTTCCAGGTTGGGCGGCACGGTGGATTGGATCACCTGCAGCTGCGTGGCGAAGAGCAACGCCGCCAGGCCGGCGAAGAAGCCGTGGATCGCGAAGACGATGACGGTGACGGGCTTGGCGGGGATGCCGGCTGCACGGGCCGCTTCCGGATTACCGCCGACCGCATAGATGGAACGGCCGAAGGCGGAGTAGCGCATCCAGAATGCCACGACGATCGTCAGCACCACCATGATGACGATCGGCGAGCGCACGCCGAACCAGTAGTGCTGCGCAATCAGGAAATCCGGCGGCAGGTTGCTGATCCAATTGCCGTTCGTGGCGAGGATCAGGGCTCCCTTGAGGATGGAGAGCATGCCGAGAGTCACCACGATCGAAGGGATGTTCGCATAGGCGACCAGCATGCCGACGAAACTGTTTATGGCGATGCCCACCAGCACCGGCACGAGCCAGGCCATCCAGACGGGATAGCCGCTGGTGGCGAGTGTACCGGCTATGGTGGCCAGCACACCGATCAGAGAGCCGATTGAGACGTCGATATGGCCGGAAATGATCACCATCGCCATGCCGATGGCGGCGACGGCGATATAGGCATTGCCCGAGAAGATGGCGTTGAGATTGCTGACGCCCAGAAAACGCGGATTGTAGAGGCCCACCACCACGAAGAGCAGGATGAGCGCGCCGAGCACCACGAGTTCCTGGCCGAGCCCGCCGACGAGGCGGGACATCGGTCCGCGCGAGGCACCGACGGGGAGAAATGCACCGTCCGACATCAGAACTCTCTCCCATACGCACGACGATCTCGAACTGTCATCTCACCCGGGTCTGTCCAACCGCTGCGGCGCTTCATGGGGACACTGACGGCCTGTCGCAAACCCCTCATCACGCGGCTCCCTTAAGCGCCTGAGACCCCGTCATGGCGGCGCCCACGGCATCGGGGGTCGCCTCGTCGCGGTTGAACTCGGCGACGATGCGCCCGGAATTGATGACCAGGACGCGGTCGCTCATGCCCAGGACCTCGGGCAGTTCGCTCGAGATCATCAGGATCGCGACACCCTGCTCGACCAGGCGTCCCATCAAGGCATAGATCTCGGCCTTGGCGCCGACATCGATGCCGCGCGTCGGCTCATCCATGATCAGGATGCGTGGATCGGCCTCCAGCCATTTCGCCAGCACGACTTTCTGCTGGTTGCCGCCGGAGAGTTCCTTCACCACCTGCTCCGGCCCGCGCGCACGTATGCCGAGGCGCTTTATCGCTTCCACCGAACGCCGGATTTCGTCGCCGAAGCGGATGGAGAAGCCGTTCGACATCTTGTCGAGGACGGCCATCGATACGTTCTCGCGGATGGTCATCGGCCGCACGAGACCCTGCGAGCCGCGATCCTCAGGCACGTAGGCGATGCCCAGGTCGCGGGCCACGCGCGGCTCGCCGATGACGACCTTCCTGCCGTTCACCAGGATCTCGCCGGTGGTGGCGGGGGTGATGCCGAAAATGGTAAGTGCCAGCTCCGTGCGTCCCGAGCCGATCAGGCCGGCAAGGCCGAGGATCTCGCCGGAGTGCAGCGTGAGCGAGATGTTCTGCACTTTCTTGCCGTGCGACACCTCGCGCAGTTCGAGCGCCACCTCGCCACGGGGCACGTCGATCTTCGGAAACATCTGCTCGATGGAACGGCCGACCATCATCGAGACCAGCGATGCCTCCGTGACCTCGGCGATGTCGCGCGTGCCGATATAGGCCCCGTCGCGCAGCACCGTGACGCGGTCCGCCAGTTCGAAGATCTCGGGCATGCGATGCGAGACATAGATGATGGCGACACCGCGCTCGCGCAGCTTCTTGACCACGCTCATCAACCGGCGGACGTCAGCCTCTACGAGAGCCGCCGTCGGCTCGTCCATGATCAGCACCTTGGCATCCTGCGACAGGGCCTTGGCGATCTCGACACGCTGGCGATTGGCGACCGACAGCGTACCGACCTTGGCATCGACGTCGAGATCGTGACTGTCCAGTGAATCGAGGAGCTGGCGCGCGCGCTGGCGCATCGTGCCCCAATCGAGGCCACCCCAGCCGAGTCGCGGCGCGTTGCCGAGGAAGATGTTCTCCGCCACCGTCAGTTCGGGAAAGAGCAAAAGTTCCTGGTAGACGGTGGCCACGCCGTGGCGGCGCGCCTGCCGTGGGGAATGGAAGACCACTTCCTCGCCCGCAACCCTCAAGATGCCACCGTCAGGCTGATGAACGCCGGCGACCACCTTGATCAGCGTGGACTTTCCGGCTCCGTTCTCGCCCAGCAAGGCATGGACCTCGCCGGGGCGCACATCGAAGCTGACATCCTTCAGGACCCTCACGCCGCTGAAGGATTTCGAGACGCCGCTCAACTCGACGGCATTGACGCCCGCCATGGCTCAGGCGACCCCGGGCCGAAGCGAGCGATTCTTCCCAAACTCCATCGAGCCGTACCTCCCTGGGACCGCCCATGACTATCGTGGGCAAAGACCTGCCGGCGCCGCTCTGCGGTTCATCCGACAAATCCATACTATAGCAGCGGCGCTCCAACACAACCGGGCGCCATATGTCTGACGGTAGGTAAATCCTCACTCATGGTCAATCAAAGCCGCTCAGACTTAGCGGGTCTTTTCTATTGCAGCGCAGTATTCGCTCACCATCGTGAGCGAATGCATAGAAAAGTGAGCGGATATGCAGATGACCCGGCAAGATGCAGGCCGATTTATCGTTTTCGTAACCACCTACGGCGGGAAGGCGCAGAGCTTCAAGACTTGCGGTTCAAGCGACGCCCCGCTGAATCATGGATGAAGGCGGAATCACCGGCGGGCTCCGCACCGGGAGACCGGAGCTTGAACGAAGGTGCCGCAACATGAATTGTCCGCGGCAGCGGCGCCAGGGCCGCCGCCGTGTGGCGTCACATCGCCTCGGCATGGACGAGATAGCGCAGCGGCCCATGCGTCACCGCACCGAAGGGCCAGCATGTCGCCAGGACCAGATGCCGGCCGGGGGCCGACGGGTCGATTCCGGACTGGTCCCAGCGCCTGACGTCATGACCGGTGACGCGAAAACGCGCCGTGCCGCCGTCGCGGCGAGTGACAAGAATTTCATCGCCGATGCGCACCGCCGCAAGGAAGGCAAAATGCGTGTCGCGATGAGCCGCGTAGACGGCGGTGCCATCCTCGCCGGCATCGGGCGTGCCGACGACATGGGCCGGTCCGAAGGCGAGGGCCTGGCCGCTGGCCCCCTCCAGCGCCACCGCACTCTCGCCGAGGCGCGGCACGCCGATGCGTGCGACCGGATAGGTATCGAGCCAGGACCACGGCTTGACCACCTGGCCTGTTGCCACCGATTGCTCGAACGCACGATCCAGCAGGATCTGTGCGAGGAATGCCTTCGCGTGGATCCACAGTCCCTGCCCGGCCAGGACAAGACCGGCACAGATGGCGAGGCCGATCAGGAGGCGGCGGACTGCCTGGAGCATCGATCCCTTTCGGATGCCCTGGCTTCCGGGGCTGGACACCGGGTTGGCGATGGCGGTCAGGGACCGCCACTCCATGTTGCCGATCTCGGTCATGCCGCCACTCCCCGCCGACGGGTGAGGAGGCCGAAGCCGAGCCCGATGGCAAGCAGGCCGATCCCTGCGATCAGTCGCAGTTCCGCGTCCGTCGCGGTTTGCGGCAGGGCGATCGAAGCGGCTTGCCCGACGGTCCTGACGTTCTTGCCGTCGAGATCGGGCAGGGCCTGGCGTTGCTCGCGATCGACCACCGTATCGCCACGTATGCCGAACACCTTGTCGAAGTCCCAGCCAGCCGGCAGGTTCAACGGGATATCGGACCGCGACAGCCGCACGCCGCGCGGGCGCACCGGCGTCTTGTCGACGGCCACCAGGCTGGTGAGTCGCGTGACGAGGTGATGGTCGAGGGCGAGCACCAGGATCTGCCTGTCGGCTTCCTCGCTCGATATCTGACGCAGGGTCTGCGCCACTTCTGCATCGTCGATCTTGCGGCGGGCCCAGAGCTTGGAGATGCCCACGCCGCGGGCCGCGTCGGCCAGCGGCATCGTCACGGACCAGGGTTTGCCGTTGAGCAGGCCGCTGATCCGCGCCGCGCCGGAGAGGTCCTTGACCTTGGCGGCCAGGACCAGCGTCTCGCCGTGATAGAGGTCCGGCAGGATGCGGGGCATCACATCGGCATCCGCCTCGGAGAAGCTGACGTCGACATTGGTCATGGCCGGATTCTCCAGCTTGTCGATCAGTTGCTTCATGCGCTCCTGTACCTGCTCCACGGAGCCGATCTGCATGAAGGCGCCGCCGCCGAGTTCGGCGGCTCGGGTCATCAGGTAGGAATTCGGAGCCGAACCGATGCCGACCATGAACACACGCGAGCGGCCGCGGTGGGAGGCGATGGCGTCGAAGAGTTCCTGCTCGTTGTCGATGCCGCCATCGGTGATGAACACGACCTGGCGCAGGAAGCCGTTGTCGCCGGGATGCGTATCCTTGAGGGCCTCGAGCATCGGGGCGACCATCATGGTGCCGCCGTCGGCTTCGAGATGTCCGACATAGTCCTGAGCGCGGGCGATGTTCTCCGCCGTGGCGGGCAGCGTGCCGCCGAACAGGTTCGTGAAGGTATCGTCGAATCGGATGACGTTGAAGCGGTCCGCCGGGGAAAGACGGCCAAGCGCGTAGGAGAGGCTGACCCGGGCCTGCTCGATCGATGTGCCTCCCATCGAACCCGAATTGTCGATGACGAAGGTGACGTCCCGCGGACGCTGGTCGGTCGCATCCGTCCGCACGCTGGGAGGCGTGACATAGGCGAGGAGATAGTCGTCCCTGCCGACATGTTCGCGGAACAGGCCGACCTGTGGGGTCTGGTCGGGCTTGGCCTTCCAGTTCAGCTCGAAGTCGCGATCGGCCGGCACGCTACCAGCGGCAAGTTCGATATGGCGACTGTCGGCCGCGGCCCCGGTGATGCTGACTGCGTGATAGGGGCTCTTCACCTCGCCGAGCGCGAAGCCGGCATTGAGGTCGACGCGGATCTGCACGGGATTGACGGGCCCGTTGCTGCGGGGATCGAGCACTGGAGCCTGTTTGGCAGGGGCGGCCGAAGGTGCCGGCGCCACGGTGCCCCACCCCTTCCCGTCCTGGAACTGCACCGTTTGGGCGGGGCCGGCGCTGCCGGGGGAGAACCGGGGAGCGACCACCAGCGGCACGCGCAGGGAGAAGGTATCGTCGGCCTGGTGGACCGGCTCCTGATATTCGATCTGGATCACCACCGTGTCGCCCGGACCGATATTGGCGATCGAATTCATGAACATGTTCGGACGCTGCTGCTCGACCAGGGCAGCCTTCTTGCCCTCTGCCTTTGCACGCTCATAGACGACCCTCGCCTGCTGCTTCTCCTTGACGTCGGCGACGACGACGCGCTGGCCGACCACCATCTTCATGGTATCCACGGCGGCGCCATCGGACAGCGGATAGACATAGATGCCTTCCACCCATTGTCTGGACGGATTGTAGAACATCTGCGTCACCGTCGCCCGGATGGTCGGGCCGCTGACCGTGAGTTGAACGTCGGTGCCGGTGCGCACCGCCTCGACATACTGCCCTGGCTCGTCCGTGCGCATCAGCAGCGAACCTGCCTTGACATCGTCGACAGTCAAGCGCTGCGGCTTCCCGGCGGCGTGGGCGCCGAAAGCGACGAGCAGGACGCTGGCAAGGATCAGCAGCACCAGCAGCAGACGCTCCGTGAGCGCGATGAGCGCGCGCCTGGAGATGCCGGAATGGGGCTGCCGTCGTCTGCCGGTTTGGCGGCCGGCAACCGCTTGTAAGCTGTGCATGTCTTCCTCGAAGTGAACGGTTCGGGCCGTCATCGGCCTTGTTCCGTTCTCCCTCGCAGGGGCCTGTGCGCACGAGCTTCATTAACTGCTTTTATTAGCCATAAGCCGCCAAGAACCGTCTTGTAAGGCGTGGATTCGTGCGGCAATGTCCGGTTTTGTACGTGATTGTGCTGGCCTGACTGGAAAGGCCGGCAGACGAGGCCGAGCATCTTGAGTTCCGACACGGACTTCAGCAGCGAACATAGCCACGAGATCGCCACAGCGGTGCGCGAGGCGCTGGCCCGGCGGCGCATTTCCCGGCAGACACTGGCGGAAAAGGCCAAGATCAGCCTTTCGACGCTGGAGAAAGCCTTGTCCGGCCGCCGGCCTTTCACGCTGGCGACCACGATCCGCCTGGAAGAGGCACTCGGCACAGCCTTGAGGGGGAACGACAGGCCCGGAAAGGCGGCGCCTCCCGCACCCGCGGTGGCGCTCGCCCCGGAGCATCTGGGTTCCTACACCCGCAACGCCGTCAGTTGGCTGACGGGACAGTATCTGACGCTCCGCCCTTCGTTCGGCGAAGGCAACGCCATCTTTGCCTACCGGACGGAAGTGGCGTGGAGCGACATCTCCTCCTGCCTCGTTTTCCGCGAGGCGGAACGGCTCGATACCGCCTTCAACCAGCAGGGCCTGGTTTCGGTGCCCAACCAGTCGGGCCACGTCTATTTCGTCACCTCCATGGCGGGACAGTATCGCCTCGCCGTTTTCGGCCGCCCGACGGTGGCAGGCGAGATGTACGGCATCCTTACCACGCTGCGCGCCGGCAAGGGCACGCAACTCACGCCCGTCTCGGCCGCCATAGCGCTGGTGCCGATCGCGCCGGGAACCGAGACGAGCCTGGACTTCGGCCGCATCGGTCCGGCCCATCGCAACTACGAGGCCTACCGTGCCTTCCTCGAACGCGTGACCGCCGAGGAGTTCGCCTGGTTCAAGCCGGGCAACTGAACGGCCCGCTGCGGGAGGCGCTGCCGTGCGGGGCCGGCTTCCATCAGGCCGCGCGGCCGAGAGTGCCGGGATCGGCTCCCGCGGCGAAGACGAGGCCCTCGTCCTCCCAGCCGGCGATGCCGCCGATCATGATCTTCACACGGCGGCCAAGCCGCGCCAGCCTGAGGGCGGCCCTGTCCGCGCCGTTGCAATGGGGACCGGCGCAATAGGCAACGAACAGGGTGTCGTCCGGCCAGGCGGCCATCCGGGCGCCGGTGATCTCGCGATGGGGCAAATGGAGCGCGCCGGGAACGTGGCGGCGCTGATAGGCCTCCTCCGTGCCGACAACGTGCAGCAGGACGAAATCCTGTTCGCCGGACCTGAGTGCCTGCGCCACGTCGGCGCAATCGGTCTCTAGCGCCAGCCGCTTCTCGAAATGTTCGATGACGACACTTGCCGGCGCGGCCGGAATTTCGCTGACGGTACTCATGTTTAGCTCCTCGCTTTGGGACGACAAGGTTCTAAAGCCGATCGGCATCGAAGCGCAGCTGGCAGGATTGCCATATACCGTCAATATCGCGCCAATCCGCCTGGTCGGCCGGGGGGCAGCCCGCACGGCGTCCAGCATGCCGGGGGTGTTGTCAGCCGGACACAGCCGGGAATTTTCGCAGTTCCGCAAGTCGCCGGTTAGGGCGCCGCGTTGAAGAATCCAAGGATCAGGGCATTGTTTGACTGTTGAATTTTCTGGAATCGGGGCTGATTCCGTTCAACTCTTCGGGGCTTCCATCATGCGTCGTCTTCTGACAGGCCTGTTCCTCGTTTCGAGCCTCAGCGCTCTCTCCTCCTCGGCCAACGCGGCCAGCATCTTCGAGAAACTGTTCAACACCCAGCGCCAGCCCGCCAATGCCGGTGCGGTTGCCGCCGTCTCGCCGGTCCCCCGCGAGGTCGTGCGCTATGACGGTCGAGAGAAGCCCGGCACCATCATCGTGAACTCCCCTGAGCGCCGTCTCTACCTCGTGCTGGATGACGGGACGGCGTTGCGTTACGGCGTCGGCGTCGGGCGTCCCGGCTTCGAATGGGGCGGTGTGCACCACATCACCCGCAAGGCGGAATGGCCCGGCTGGACCCCGCCGGCACAGATGCGCAGGCGCCGGCCCGACCTGCCCGCCTATATGGCCGGCGGCATCCAGAATCCGCTCGGTGCCCGGGCCATGTATCTGGGTTCGACCCTCTACCGCATTCATGGTTCCAACGAGCCGCAGACCATCGGCCAGGCCGTGTCCTCCGGCTGCATCCGGATGACCAACGACGATGTCAGCGACCTTTATGGCCGTGTGAAGGTCGGCACGCGGGTGGTGATCATCCGCGGCTGATCGGGAAGCCGGCGGGCACTGGCCCGCCGGCTCGCCTCGTTCCCCCGACGCGCCCTATTCGGCCGTCCAGCCGCCGTCGACGGAGAGCGTCGTTCCGGTGATCTGCTTGGCCGCGTCGGTGCAGAGGAACACCGCCACCCCGGCGATCTCATCGACGGTGACGAACTCCTTCGTCGGCTGGGCGGCGAGCAGCACGTCGTTCTTGACCTGCTCCTCGGTCATGTTGCGCGCCTTCATGGTGTCGGGGATCTGCTTCTCCACCAGCGGCGTCCAGACATAGCCGGGCGCGATGGCGTTGCAGGTGACACCGTCGCGCGCCGCTTCCAGCGCGACCGTCTTGGTGAGACCGGTGACACCATGCTTGGCCGCGACATAGGCCGACTTGAAGGGCGAGGCGACGAGGGCGTGCGCCGAGGAAGTGGAGATGATGCGTCCCCATTTGCGCTGCTTCATTCCCGGCAGCACCGCCTTGATCGCGTAGAAGGACGCAATCAGGTTGATACGGATGATGGCTTCCCACTTGTCGTCCGGAAACTCCTCGATGGGCGAGACGAACTGGATGCCGGCATTGTTGACGAGCACGTCGAGGCTGCCGAAGGCGGCTTCCGCATCCTTGACCATGGCGGTGACCTCCTCGCCATTCATCATGTTGGCGCCCGAATAGCGGCACTTCACCCCGAAATCGGCCTCGATGGCAGCGCGCTCCTTCTCGATGGCATCCGCATCGCCGAAGCCGTTGATGGTGATGTTGGCGCCCTCGGCCGCAAAGGCACGGGCGATGGCGAGGCCGATGCCGCTGGTCGAGCCGGTCACCAGGGCATTCTTGGACGTCAGAACAGCCATTTGAAATCTCTTGGAGGTGAAAAGGGGAGGCAGGCGCACATGCACCAGCCCGGAGGCTGGCATGCCGAGATGTCGCCCTTATTACACCTGCGGAACCGCGAGGCTCGGACATGGGCCTGTCATGCTGCCGTGCAACATAATGAACGCTTGCCCGTCCATTCCCCTTTTCCGATCCCGAAGGATATCCCGTGGAACAAGCCGAAGTTCTGAAGCGCGCTTATGCGATGCCGCTCACCAATCCGTCTTATCCGCCCGGTCCCTACCGTTTTTTCAATCGCGAATACGTCATCATCACCTACCGCACCACGCGCGAGGCTTTGGAAAAGGTGGTTCCCGCGCCGCTCGAGATCGATGAGCCGCTGGTCAAGTACGAGTTCATCCGCATGCCCGACTCCACGGGCTTCGGTGACTATACCGAAACCGGACAGGTCATCCCCGTGCGCTTCAACGGCGAACATGGGGCCTATGTCCACTCCATGTATCTCGACGACGATGCACCCATCGCCGGCGGCCGCGAGCTCTGGGGTTTTCCCAAGAAGCTCGCCAAGCCCAGGATCGTGCATGAAGGCGAGGTCGTGGTCGGCACGTTGCATTACGGCAGCGTTCTGTGCGCCACCGGCACCATGGGCTACAAGCACAAGGAGGCGGATCACGAGGCCATCAAGGCCTCGCTCGAGGCGCCGAACTACCTGATCAAGATCATCCCCCACGTCGACGGCTCTCTGCGCATCTGCGAACTGGTGCGCTACCACCTCATCGACGTCCACCTGAAGGAAGCCTGGACGGCGCCCGCCGCCCTCGACCTGCATCCGCATGTCATGGCCGATGTCGCCAAGCTGCCCGTGGTGGAAGTCGTCTCGGCCGTGCATTTCACCGCCGACCTCACCCTCGGCCTCGGCGAAGTCGTGCACGACTATCTCGCCGACCAGACGGCGCGTGAACCCATCGCCAAAACCCTGCTCGATCCCATCGTTTCGCAAGGGTGAGTTTACGTGCCGGTCTTCGGACCAGCGCCCGGGATGCCCGTGCCGGTGCGACCACCGGCACGCCAAAGCATCCCTATGTAACCTCTTGCGTATATTCCCGAAGGACCGCTTCCGTGCTCGAACGCAACAGAGACAAGGCCGCACGCGCCACCATCGAAGAAATCTCGGCCCAGTATGACCGTATCGCCCTGGTCTTCCAGGGAGGCGGCGCGCTGGGCGCCTATCAGGCCGGCGTCTACGAGGCCCTCGCCAATGCCGGCTGCGAGCCGAACTGGCTGTCGGGCGTCTCCATCGGCGCGATCAACGCCTCGATCATCGCCGGCAACGAGCCGCGCCACAGGCTGCAGCGCCTGGAGCAGTTCTGGCAGACGATCTCGGGCCGCAAGATCTGGGCCTATACGCCGGAAGGCGACATCTTCCGCGATATCCGCAACCGCACCTCGTCATGGATAACCATGACGCAGGGCCAGCCGGGCTTCTTCAAGCCCCGCTTCCCCAACCCCTGGTTCGAGCAGTCCGGCGCGGACGGCGCGACGAGTTTCTACGACACCGAGGAGCTGCGCCACACGCTCGAAGAACTGATCGACTTCGACATCCTCAACGACGGCAAGAAGCGTCTCAGCGTCGGAGCGGTCAACGTGCGCACCGGCAACTTCGTCTATTTCGACACCGATCACGTGCAGATCGGGCCGGAGCACATCATGGCGAGCGGTGCCCTGCCGCCGGCCTTTCCCGCCGTCCGCATCGAGGGCGAATATTACTGGGATGGCGGCATCGTCTCGAACACGCCGCTCCAATACCTGCTCGACCAGGAGGAAGAGCGCAGTTCGCTGGTGTTCCAGGTCGACCTCTTCAGCGCGCGGGGTGTCCTCCCCCGCAGCATGCCGGACGTGCTGTCACGCCACAAGGACATCATGTATTCGAGCCGCACGCGCCAGAACACCGACAATTTCAAGCGCATCCACGGCATCAAGACGCATCTGATCGATGCTCTCAAGCGAATCCCCAGGGAGATGCTGACCCGGGACGAGCAGGCGCTGATCGACACCCATGTGAAGCCGGGTGCCGTCAACATCGTGCACCTCATCTACCAGCACAAGAACTACGAAGGCCATGCCAAGGACTACGAATTCTCGGGCACCTCGATGCGCGAGCATTGGAGCATGGGCCTCGAGGACACCCAGCGCACATTGCGGCACAGGCAGTGGCTGACACCGCCGGCCGACACGGAAGGCGGCGTTGCCATCCACGACCTGCACCGCGAGGACCCGACATAGGGAATCGGCGATCGGACCATGGCGATCGCGTTCTGAAGGGCTTGTGCCGCTCCCGCTTCCATCCTCTCCCCGTAGACCGGGAGAGGATGGAGGTGAGAAGCAGGGTCGCCTTACGCGATCTCGCAGATGCCCCGGCGTTTCCCGAACTCCGGCTCACCTCTGCCCCGGCCGTTCCCGCGACAAGCCCTTCTCCTGCAGTTCCCCGAGATAGGCTGCCCAGCGTTCGTCCCGGTCGCGACCGAGTTCCGCAAGATAGGCCCAGGTATACAGGCCGGTATTGTGCATGTCGTCGAAGGACAGGCGCACCGCGTAATTGCCGACGGGATCGACGGCGAGGATGGCCACGTTGATCTTTCCGCCGACGGTCTTGCGCTCGGCGGCACTATGCCCCTGGACCTCGGCGCTCGGGGACATCACGCGCAGGAATTCGGCGCTCAGCGCATGGGACTGGCCGTCGTCGAAACTGACGGTCAGCGTCTTCTTGTCCTTGGACAGGCGCAATTCGGTAGGCCAGGCGCTCACTGCTTCTTCCTTTTGCCAGGTTCACACGCCACATAAGGACGTGAACGGGGTGGTGCAAGCCGGATTTGACGCAGCGCGCCGGCCTTTACGGCTGCTATCCCACACCTTAGAACAGTGACAAAGGGGATATGCCCCTTCGGAGTATTGGACGTGCTGGATGATCATGCCATGGCGGGTATGCTGCCGATGATCGACCCCTTCGGGCGCGCGATCAACTATTTGCGCGTGTCGGTGACGGACCGCTGCGACTTTCGCTGCGTCTACTGCATGTCGGAGGACATGACCTTCCTGCCGAAGAAGGATCTGCTCACCCTCGAGGAACTCGATCGACTATGCACCGCCTTCATCGGCAAGGGCGTGCGCAAGCTTCGCTTCACCGGCGGGGAGCCTTTGGTCCGCCGCGACATCATGAAGCTGTTCCGCTCCATTTCGCGGCACCTCGACAGCGGGCGCCTGGACGAATTGACGCTTACCACCAATGGCTCCCAGCTCGCCAAATATGCCGCCGAACTCAAGGACTGTGGTGTCCGGCGCGTGAATGTCTCGCTCGATACGCTCGATCCCGCGGCCTTCAGGGCCATCACGCGCTGGGGCGACCTTGGAAAGGTGCTGGACGGCATAGACAAGGCCCAGGAAGCCGGCCTTGCCGTCAAGATCAACGCCGTCGCCATCAAGGGAATGACCGAGCAGGAAGCAGGCGGCCTGATCGAATGGGCGCATGGCCGCGGCATGGACCTCACCTTCATAGAGGTGATGCCGATGGGCGACGTCTCCGGCCATCGTGTCGACCAGTACCTGCCCCTCTCCATGCTGCGGGCGCAGCTCCTGGACAAATATACGCTTGAGGATATCCCCTATGCGACGGGTGGGCCGGCCCGTTACGTCCGCGTCGGGGAGACCGGCGGGCGCCTCGGCTTCATCACCCCGATGACGCATAATTTCTGCGAAAGCTGCAATCGCGTGCGGGTGACCTGCACCGGCACGCTCTACATGTGCCTGGGACAGGAAGACGCGGCGGACCTGCGCGCGCCGCTGCGCGCCTCCGAGGGTAACGACCTCCTCGACGCGGCCATCGACCGGGCCATCGAGCGCAAGCCCAAGGGCCATGACTTCGTGATCGACCGGCGCACCCGCCAGCCCTCCGTCAGCCGCCATATGAGCGTGACGGGCGGGTGAGGCATTTCGCCTGATCGCATCCCCCGGCCCCGAGGGGGCATGGTAGGTGCTTCAGCGGCGTGAGGCCGGAGTCTCGCGCGGCTCCTGCCTCCCTGAAATCCGAAAGTGCCTGCCATGCCCGGAACCTATGATGTCATCGTCGTCGGCGTCGGAGGCATGGGCTCGGCGGCCTGCTACCAGCTTGCAAAGCGTGGCGTGCGCGTGCTGGGCCTCGAAAAGTTCGAGATCGGCCATGCGATGGGATCCTCCCACGGTCTGACCCGTATCCTTCGCCTCGCCTACTTCCAGGGGGAAGCCTATGTCCCGCTGGTGCAGCGGGCGCGTGAACTCTGGCTGGAAACCGGCAGGATTACCGGCGAACCGCTCTTCTACGAGGTCGGCGCGCTGGATATCGGCCATCAAGGATCCGGTGTCGTCGAGGACGGCCTCGCGGCCAGCGAAAAGCATGGCCTGGCCCATGAATTGCTGGATCGGAGGACGATCGAGGAACGCTATCCGGCCTTCACGCTGGATGCCAGCCATATCGGCCTGTATCAGCCGCAGTCGGGCTTCGTGGCGTCCGAGCGCGCCATCCTGGCTCATGTCACCCTCGCCCTTTATCACGGCGCCGAAATTCATGGCTGTGAGCCCATGCTGGACTGGGAGCCTACCGCGAATGGCGGCGTGAAAGTCACCAGCGATCGCGGTGTCTACGAGGCCGGGCGCCTGATCCTCTCTCCCGGTGCCTGGATCGGCGATTTCGCGCCGGGCCTGAAGGCCTCGACGGAAGTTGTCCGCCAGACGCTGGGCTGGTTCAGCCCCGTCAGGCCGACTCTCTTCGACATGGCGCGCTTTCCCGTCTTCACCCTCGAGGCAAGCGAGGGGCATTTCTACGGCTTCCCGCTCTGGCAGCATCCCGGCTTCAAGCTCGGCTCGCCTCATTTCAGCGGCGAGCCCTATGATCCGCACCTTCCGGACCGGCAGCCCTCCGTCCAGCAGCGCGACCTTCTGCGCGCCTGCCTCGCCAAGCATATTCCCGCCGCCGATGGCGACCTGCTGGGGCTCAAGGCCTGCATGTACACCATGACGCCGGACGAACACTTCATCATCGATACGCTGCCGGGCTTCGAGCAGGTTATCGTGGCCTCCCCCTGTTCCGGCCATGGCTACAAATTCGCCAGTGCCATCGGCGAAGCTCTGGCGGAACTTGCGATAGCCGGCCACAGCCGCTTCGATCTCGGCATGTTCAGCCTGCGACGTTTTGCTTAAGATTTGACCGCTTTGTCTTTGCCAAATCGATGTTGCAAGTATAAGTAGAGCAATATTCTTACCTTGCCGGCGGCCCCGCCCTTCCCGCACCGGCAGCGTCCCGATTGCACCATCCATGACGTCCGCTCGCTCCCACTGGTTTGGCATCGCCGCGATGGTTCTCGCGACGGGGCTGTTCATCGTCTCCGATTCCCTGATGAAGCTGACCGCGCAGGCACTGGAACAGCCCTTCCAGGTGCTGTTCATGCGCTGCTTCTTCGGCCTCGTTTCCTGTGCATGTCTCGTGCTTGTCACCGGCCAGTTCCGGAAGATCGGCGGCGTGCTTCACTGGCGCCCACTGCTCAGAGGTTCGTGCGAGGCCGCCTCGACCTTCTTCTACATGGCGGCATTGGCCAACATGCCGATCGCAGATGCCATCGCCATCGGACAGACCGCCCCTCTCCTGGTGATCATCGCCGTTGCCGTGATCTTCCGCGAGCGCATCGGGGCCATTCGCCTCGCCCTGGTTTGCGCCGGATTTCTCGGCGCCGTGCTGGTGGCCCAGCCTACGGGCTCCGGCCTTTCCCCCGCGGCCATCTACGCCTTTCTCACGGCCATGTCGGTGGCGATGCGGGACCTGCTTACCCGTGGCGTGCCTTCATCGATACCCACCTTCGTCGTGCTCCTGGCCAGCACCTTCATCCTCACCCTGACCACCGGCGCGGCCACCCTCGCCTTCCATCCGTGGATCCCGCCCAGTCCCTCGCAATGGCTGACGATGGTGGCATCCGGTTTCATCGTGACCATCGGCCAGATGGCGATCTTTCTCGCCTATCGCCGGACACCGGCCAGCGTCGTCGCGCCCTACTACTACAGCTTCACGGTCTGGGCGGTGACGGCGGGCTTCGTGGTCTGGCGGGAGGTTCCCAACAGCCTCGCCGTCGCGGGCATGATCCTGATCGTCGGGAGCGGCCTGGCCCTTCTCTTCGTCAATCCGCGCAAGGTGCAGGAAGCCGTCGCCTGATGAGCAGCCTCGCCTTTACGGAAGCCGACCTCGGCCAACAGCGCGCCAATCAACGCGGTATCGTGCTGATGGTCGGCGCGATGGCGAGCTTCGTGGGCAACGATGCCCTTGCCAAGCTCGCGACCGGGCTGATGCCGGTGAGCCAGGTCATCGCCATTCGCGGCGTCTTCGCCTCGCTCTTCGTGCTCGCGCTCATCTTCGCAACCGGCCTGGGCCCACGTTTTCGCCAGATCTTCCAGTGGCCGGTGCTTTTCCGCGGCTGCATGGAGGTTGCGGTAGCCGTGACCTCCCTCATCGGCCTTTCGCACGTCCCCCTCGGTACCGCGACCACGATCGGCCAGATCACGCCGATCCTGCTGCTGGCGCTATCGGCCATCCTGCTCAAGGAGCGCGTGGACGGCCGTCGCTGGCTGGCGGTCATGGTCTGCTTTGCCGGCGTCATCCTGGTCGCCCATCCTGCCGCGGACGGCCTCAACGTCTTCATCTTCTTCACCCTCGCCTGCGCCGTGCTGACGGCGATGCGCGACCTGCTGACCCACCGCATGGGTGCGAAAGTGCCCACTTTGCTGGCGACGCTCGGCACTACTACGATCGTCTCGCTGGCCGGTTTCGGCGGCTCCGCCTTCACGACATGGCAGCCGCTCACCGCTCACGGCCTGGCGATCGTCGTGTTGGGAGGCGTTTGCCTGGTCGGCGGCCATGCCCTCGTCATCGCCGCCTATCGCGGCGTTTCGGTATCCGTGGTCAGTCCCTTCCGATATTCGGCCATTGCTCTTTCGGTGGTCGTCGGTCTTGTGGTGTTCGGCGATTTGCCGGATGTGTGGACGGGGCTCGGCATGGTGCTGATCGCCATCAGCGGTCTCTATGCCGCCCGCCGGGAAATACGCCGACGCCGGGCCATCGAGGCGGCCCTGGCCGCGGAAGGCAACTGAACAAGGAAACGAGCATGGCTGAGCTGCTGGTCGAGACGGCGGGTGCGGTCCGGACACTGACCCTGAACCGCCCGGCCAGGCTCAATGCCTTCACCGCCTCCCTCCATGCCGAGTTGCGCAAGGCCCTCGCAGCCGCGATGGAGGATGAAGGCGTCAGGGTCATCGTGCTCACCGGATCGGGACGTGCCTTTTCCTCGGGGCAGGACCTCACGGAGGATCTGCCCCGCGATGCCGATGGCGGGATCGATCTCGGTCCTGCCCTGGAACGCGATTACAACCCGCTGATCAGGCAGATCGTCGGCGCACCCAAGCCGATCATCGCCGCTCTCAACGGCCCGGCCGTCGGGGCGGCCATGAACATCGCGCTGGCCTGCGATATCGTGCTGGCTGCGCGCTCCGCCAGCCTGCAGGAGGCATTTGCCCGCATCGCGCTCATCCCGGATGCCGGCGGCACCTGGATCCTGCCGCGCCTCATCGGCCCCAAGCGCGCGCTCGCACTCATGCTCACGGCCGAGCCCGTACCGGCTGAAGAAGCTCTTCGGCTTGGCCTCGTCTACAAGCTCTACGAGGACGCCACCTTCCCCGAGGAGGTCGCCGCCTTCGCAGTGCGGCTTGCCCAGGGGCCAGGCTTGGCGTACCGCCTGATGCGCGAGGCGGTGCTGGCCTCCAGCGGCAACGACCTCGAGACCCAACTGGCCCTGGAAGCCGCTCTTCAGCGCAAGGCCGGCGTCTCCCTCGATTTCAGGGAAGGCGTCGCAGCCTTTCTCGAAAAGAGGACGCCACGCTTCAAAGGCCGATGAAGCAAGCGTTGCACTTTGTTAAGATGTGTTCGTGGGGAATTTGGCCGAATATGGTGGTCTGTTGAGAGAGGGTTTATCTTGAGTCGCTCGCGCTGGATCCTGCTGACGCTGTTCGCCGTCATCGCCGTCGCCGCCATTTATGTCGGGATGAACCCCGAAATGGCGAGCCGTTATGCCCAGGCACAGCGCGATGCCGCCCTGAGTGCCGACAGCAAGGAGACGATCACGCTGGTGATCGGCCTCGCTATCGCGGCCTATCTTGGCTGGTTCTTCCTCATCCGCAAAAACTGAATTCGCCGGGACGCAGAAGCCGGCATGGCCGATCCGCGAAGCGCACGCCAGAAAAACGAAACCCCGCCATTGCTGACGGGGTTGCCTTGCGACAAAGACCGGGATCAAACCTTTCGGCGATGCGCCGGCCCTTTCATCTCGGTGAGCCTGCCCTCCAGTACATCCGTGGTAGGGCTGCTTCCTCGACCGGGTATCCAACGCGTCCGCCGGATCGCCCTTGTATGCGGATATAAGAGCGCCCTGTGACTATTTCAAGACAGCCCCGGCCCAGCGGCATCATATTCTGCGCTGCTGGCCGTTTCCTTCAATCCCTGTCGGGCGCGCCGAGCGGAAAGAACTTCCGATAGGGACGCGCTTCGGCCACCACGCGCTTCACCGAAGCG
This sequence comes from Labrys sp. ALF-8, assembly GCF_059699065.1. Classification (NCBI taxonomy): domain Bacteria; kingdom Pseudomonadati; phylum Pseudomonadota; class Alphaproteobacteria; order Hyphomicrobiales; family Xanthobacteraceae; genus Labrys; species Labrys sp. ALF-8. Next base: position 4,204,307 of record NZ_AP048537.1, on the reverse strand, counting down.
CGAGAGAGCAAGCGCGATCGATAGGCACGCAGTACAGGGTATTGCGGCCCGATCTCATGGGTCCAGTCCGCATAGAACAGGAAGGGCGCCGCGCCGCAGTCGGCGAGCGTGAAGGCGTCGCCCGCCGCCCAGTTGCGCCCGGCAAGCGTCGCGTCCAACCAGCCATAAGCCATCTCCAGAAGCTCCCGCGCTTCCTTGACACCGCGGGGATCCCGCTCGCCCTCGGGCCTCAACCTGTCATAGACGACCCGCTGCTGCGGAGCGGAAACGTATTGGTCGAAAACACGATCCAGAATGCGCACCTCGAGCGCAGCCCTCGGATCCTCCGGCAGCATCGGCACGGGACCGGGATGATAGAGCTGCAGATATTCGACGATGCAGCTCGTCTCCATCACCGTGCGAGCGCCGTCTGTCAGGACCGGGAAACGCCTGACGGGCCAGAGGCTCGCCAGCTCAGCCATGCTCTCGGCATCGGCCAGCATGCGAAACTCGAAGGGCGTGTCGTTTTCATACAGGGCGATCAGGACCTTCTGGCAGTTCGACGAGAAGGGATGAGCGTAAAGTGTCAGCGTCATTGCCCACTCCGGAAAGCATACTGATTGCAAATTGAAATCAGTTGCCTTCTAACCCGACCGATCCTATTTTGCAACCAGTATCGAGAGACTTCCCATGAATGCCGCGCACAGGTCGGGCTGCCCGATCAATCTGACCATCGAGATGCTGGGAGACCGCTGGAGCCTGATCATCATCCGGGACGTGATGTTCGGCAACCGCCGCCATTATCGAGAGCTTCTGAACCGGTCGGAGGAAGGCATCGCCTCCAATATTCTCGCCGACCGACTGAAGCGCCTGGTCGATCTAGGACTGTTGAGCCGTCGGGATGACCCCACGCACAAGCAGAAGGCGATCTACAGCCTGACGGAGCCAGCCATTCAGCTTGTGCCCCTCCTCGCCCATATGGGAGCATGGGGCCGCCGGCACACGCCGGTGTCGGAGCAGCTATCCATTAGGGCTCAATTGCTGGAAGAAGGCGGCCAGCCGATGTGGAATGCCTTCATGGACGAGCTGCGCATGCTGCATCAGGGCGCTCCCGATCCGGGCCGCTCGGTGTTCTCGGAACTACAGGCGGCCTATGACGAGGTGTGCGCCCGCCACGGAACGATCGAAACGGCACGGTGACGCCGTCGCGCCAGCCTCTCCTGTCACCTGGAATGGTGCACCATGCAGCTGGAGTAAAACGCTGTCAGGCTGAATCGCAGATCCAGCTTAACATTCGGATATCACAAGAATTTTTCGATTCGACCGATTCCGTCTGAAGGTAAAACAGGTTAGATTCCCGCGCCCAGATCGTGTTCGGGCCGGGGCGAGAGCGCCTCGAGATCGTAGAGCGTGTCGCGATAGAGCGTGGTGATCCAGTTCCAGAACATCAGATAGCCATAAGCCCGCCAGCTGTTGGCGGGATCGGACTCCGCGCGGTCGCCCGGGAAATAGTTGTGCGGCAGCGGCGTTGCCGGATTGAGCGAGAAGTCGCGCACGAATTCGTTGCGCAGCGTCTCGGTGTCGTATTCGAGGTGATTGAAGCAGAACACGTCGCCGGTCGGCACATGTTCGACCAGACCGATGCCGGTGAGCGGCGAGTCCGCCAGCACGCGCAACTCGGGCGTGGCCGCGATGCCGTCGGGGTCGACGCCCGTCCAGCGAGAAACCGGCGTCGGGAAGCTGTCGGGAAAGCCGCGCATCAGTTCGGAACGCGGCGCCTGCACGCGCTGCTCGAACACGCCGAACAGCTTTTCGGGGTACTGAATCTTCTCGATGCCATGATCGGCGTAGAGCAGCGCCTGTCCGCCCCAGCAGATGCCGAAGCGCCGGAACACGTTGTTGCGTGACCAGGCGAGGATTTCCTTCAATTCGCTCCAGTAGTCCACTTTCTCGAAAGGCAGCGTCTCGACCGGAGCGCCCGTGACGATCAACCCGTCGAAGCGTTCCTCCTTCACCTCGTCGAGCGTCCGATAAAAGGCCTTCAGATGCTCGAACGGCGTGTTTCGCGGCTGGTAAGTGGCTGTGGTGAGCAGGCTGAGTTCGATCTGAAGAGGCGTGTGGCTAAGCAGGCGGGCGATCTGCACCTCGGTGGCGATCTTGGTCGGCATCAGGTTGAGCAGGAGGATGCGCAGGGGGCGAATGTCCTGACGGAGCGCCGTGGCATCCGGGATGACTTCGACACCTTCCTGCTGAAGCGCAGCTTCAGCAGGAGACCGATCGGGAACTTTGATAGGCATACTCGTAACTTTCCCTGCAGCCGCCCGCCGAACCGGCACGCCGCGCCAAACCCGAACCACGGAGCGAGGCCCGCTGCGAGCACCAAGCGGCTATCTAAATCTTTTTGGTGAATTGTTAAGGGGAGGAATTTCTCGAAAGGGGCCAACAAAGCCTCGATACTGCGATCCGCATGAAAGCGGAAGGCGCCACCGTGATCGTAGAGCGAAAAACGCCCGCCGACCGCAAGCTCCTATCCGCCCGCAGCGCCGGACAACCGCCCGAACGGGATGATCTCCGGACTTTCGTGGCCGTGGGCCGTGCCGGCCCAGTCGCCGAACCATTCCAGCACTTCGAGTCCGGCCTTGCCTATCAGGTCGGCAAGCTGCTCCTGCGGCGGAAAGGCGATGGAGGAGCGGGCGGCAAACACGCGCTTGGTTCCAGAGAGTTCGTAGAAAGTCTCGTAGTGGGCCACCGCCGCCTCTTCGTCATAGGTCACATCGTTCCACGACAAAACTTCCCCCAGATACGGATCGGTGAAGACACGCCGGGAGAGATCCGGCATCCATTCCTGCCATTCGCGCGTCAGGGGATTGCGGCTGTCGAATATGAAGTGCCCCTGCGGCGTCAGGTGGGAGGCGATCGTTCGCAGGACGGCGAGCCTGTCGTCATCGGTAAGGAAGACCTGGAAGACATGCCCCGTCAGAACGATGAGGTCGAAGCGACTGCCGAGACGGATCGCGCGCGCATCGCCTTCGACCCAGCGCACATCATCGCCGCCGGGCCTTGCCCGGGCGATATCCAGCATGGCCTTCGCCGGGTCGACCCCGACGACATGCGGGATACCCTCCTTCGCCACGGCGGCGGCGAGCGCCCCCGTGCCGCAGCCGAGATCCAGAAAGGAAGCATGGCCCTTCGCCCGCTCCAGGCAGGCGGCCGGGCCGGCGTGCCAGCCATTGTCAATATCATAGAACCGCGCGAGGTCGGGATCCTCGTAAAGCCTGTCCATCGCGTTTCCCGGTCTCCTAAAAAAGCGAGGATGCCCTCGCCTTTCACCCCTTCTTCTCGAGCCTCGCCACCAGGCTCGAAGTATCCCAACGACTGCCGCCCATCACCTGAATGTCGGCATAGAACTGGTCGACGAGCGCCGTGACGGGCAACTGCGCGCCATTGTGCCTGGCGGTGGCGAGGCAGATGCCGAGATCCTTGCGCATCCAGTCGACGGCGAAGCCGAAGTCGAACTTGCCCTCGTTCATGGTCTTCCACCGGTTCTCCATCTGCCAGGACTGGGCGGCACCCTTGGAGATCACACCCATCACTTTCTCGAGGTCGAGCCCGGCTCTCTTGGCAAAATGGATGCCTTCCGAGAGGCCCTGAACCAGGCCCGCAATGCAGATCTGATTGACCATCTTGGTCAACTGGCCGGCGCCTGCAGGGCCCATCAACTGGCAGGCCTTCGCATAATGGGCGATCACCGGCTCGACCCTGGCATAGACATCGGGATCGCCCCCGCACATCACGCCGAGGACGCCATTCTCCGCGCCGGCCTGGCCGCCCGAGACGGGCGCGTCAATGAAGCCCAGGCCAAGCTTACCGGCAGCGGCGTAGAGTTCGCGCGCGACATCGGCGGAGGCGGTGGTGTGATCGACGAAGACGGCGCCCTTCTTCATGCCCGAAAAGGCACCCTGCGGGCCTGTCGTCACCGAGCGCAGGTCGTCGTCATTCCCGACGCAGGCGAAGACGAAATCCGCATCCCGGGCCGCCTCGGCGGGAGCCGCGGCGCTGGCATTGCCGAACTTCTCGACCCAGGCCTGTGCCTTGGCCGGCGTGCGGTTGTAGACGGTCATCTCGTGGCCGCCGCGCACGGCCAGATGCCCCGCCATCGGAAAGCCCATGACGCCAAGGCCGAGAAACGCCACTTTCATCGCAGAACTCCGGTATCTGATCGGCGAGCCGAGGCCGCCGGTGTGAATCAATAAATCGAGAACGGGAAATATTTGTCGTTGATGGTCTTGTACGTACCATCCGCCACGATATCGGCAATCGCCTTGTTCAACTTTTCCTTCAGGTCCGTATCGTTCTTGCGCACGGCGATAGCCTCGCCCTCCCCGAAATACCGGGCGTATTTGACGAGATCGACATCCGCCTTGACCTCGCAGCACACGGTGTCCGGTCTGCTCAGCCAGTTGGAAAGCAGGATCTTGTCGGAAAAGACGGCATCGAGCTTACCGATCGCAAGATCCGCATCCGCCTCTTCCTGCGTCTGATAGGACCTTATCTGCGCTCCGCCCGGCTGGATCTCGCCCTTGAGAAAGGCGGCCTGCACGGTATCGCCCTGGACGCCGATCACCCTGCCCTTCAGTCCCACGGCATCCCAGGCGGTTATGCTGGAATCCTTGCGGGCAGCGAAGCTGGAGGGACGATCGTAATATTTGTCGGTGAAGGCAACCTGACGCTTGCGCTCCTCGGTGATCGCCATCGAGGAAACCACGGCGTCGTACCTGCCGCCGTTCAGGCCCGGGATGAGACTATCCCAGTTCGCGGGTTCGATGGTGCATTGGGCCTGCATCCTGGTGCAGAGCGCCCTTGCGATGTCGATGTCGAAACCGCCGGGCTGGTCCTGGGCGTCGAGATAGTTGAAGGGCGCATAGTCGGCTTCGGTCGCGATCCTGATCGTCTTCCACTCCTTGGCCGACGAAGGACCGGCCAGCAGAGTCACGGCAAGGAGGGCGAGAACAGGGAATCGAGACTTGCTTGAGCGTTTCATGCCGCCAATCCGGCACGCAAATATGGCGTTCATATGCGATTGCGCCGACGGGTGCGCACGCGCGCCGCCATCATCGCGTCGAAGGCCTCGCGCGCCGCCTGGAGTGCCGGCGTCTCGCTGAAGCGCGAGGGGAGACCTTCCATCAGGGCAAGGCGCTCGGGTTCCGTCATTTCTACCCAGCGCCCGATCTCGAGGCTGGTGCGGCCGCAACCGATGCAAAAACCGCTGGCCGGATCGATGCGGCAAATCGCGACACAAGGAGTGGAGGTGATCTGCATGGCTTGGGAAGGATTACCGCAAGAGGCAACAGGCGTTTGAAACAGCGAGCGAACCGGCGCCCCGACATGAGCGTTTGGTGTCGGGATACGCCGCATATATCATCGAACTACGCGATATGAGGCGGACCGGCAAGTTTATCAAGCTGCCGGGCCGCCGTGGCTTGCAGTTCCACGCCCTCCCTACCGGACTGGTGTCCGCTGCCGGGAACAGCCTACCGTATTAAGCGCGAAGGACTGGTATCGGATCGTCCGCCTCTTCGACACTGCGACACGTATCTGCAAGGCTGTCCCTCATTCTCAGGACATGGGCGCTCCGCCGCGTTGCCTGTCGTTCCGTGCCAGGGCGGATCCGATGGAGGGCGGTTCTTCGGCCACCCCTCCTCGGTGCTCCATTCCCAATCAAGTCGGCTGGCCGCCGTGCAGAGCGGCGATGATCTGGGGCAGGTTGTCGGCGACGAATTGATTGGCTTTCGTCGGATCGATACCGAATTTCTGGGCGAGCGAATTGACCATCGACGTCCCAAGCGTCTGCTCGATCTGTTCCGCCGTCACCTTCTGGTTCGGCCCGTCGCTCATCCATGAAGCGACCGCCTGCCCCAGGCCGCCCTGTTCGAGTTTCTCGACGAGACCCTGCGTACCATTGATGCCGTGCTGCGAGAGCACGTCGGGTAGATGCTGGGCCAATTGGCCCATCGCCGACTGGCCCGCTGGGCTTTCGGCCAGATTGATCAAGTTATCGAACAGTCCCATTTTCATCGGCTCCTTGCTGCACTGCTCTTACTGCGCGGGCGCGGGGGTAGGTGCCGGTGGCACCGGGGCCGGCTCGGCATGGGTGATCTCGTCGGGATACTTCTTGGCCTGAAGCTTGGCGGCATCCGCTGCCTTCTGCCTTTTCTTCAATTCGTGTCCGGCCACACAGCCACCCAAGGCGCCGAGCACGGCGTGATGGCCGGCATAATGCCCGGCAATGCCGCCAGCAACGGCTCCTGAAATGCAACCTACAGCTTGGGCGGGTTGAGTGCTTGCGGGCAAAAGGGCTGGCAGCACGAGGGCGAGACAGAGATAGGCGGACGACGTACGCATGGATCCATCCACGAGACTTCTACGAGCGCCCAGCCCACACAGACGATAGCCAACTGTTACGGAAGGTCAATGCTGCCCTTTTGGGTAGTGAGACTGGCAGGAGAGACGAGGTGCTCGCAATGCCTCGCCCCGGCTTCGAGGGGGAACATGTCATCCAACGACCGCAAAGAGCGAAGCCCTGCAGCCACGACGAGGGACGGGACCGGGCCTCCTGCTTCGAACGGCCGGGACGGCCGGACATTGACTACAGTCAAAACCGGTGTCTTTTGCTTCGAGCCAGGAATTCGGCCGTCGTTGCGCGGGAACCCTGAAGCGTCAGCCATGACGGCGTCCATGCCGAGGCCTCATACTGATCGCGGCCCGGATTGGGGCCGATAGGAGGCAAGATGAACCGACTTGTAACTGCTGCGATGGCGCTGGCGACGACGTTCGGCTTCGCCGATGCGGGCCACGCCGCTAGTAAACTGTCCGTCTCGTTCAGTTGGTGCAGCAGCACGCCGGCGACCAAGGTCAGCGGTATTCCAAAGGGCACGACGAAGCTGAAATTCCTGCTGAAAGACCATCAGGCGTCCGGCTACCATCACGGTGGCGGCACCTTCCCCGTATCCGGGCCGTCGGTATCGATCCCCTGCAACGGCCTCCAGTCCCGCGACTTCGAGGGCCCTCATCCGCCCCCACCGCAGATCCATGACTATGAGTGGATTGTCACGGCGGTGGATTCCAGCGGGAATACGGTCGGCACCGGATCAGCGGTGCGCAAGTTCCCGCAGTGATCGATCGGCCTGGGGTGGATCGTTCCTTGTCCAGGTGTGGCAGCCACGGCCTCAGGGCGGACCTTAATCTTGCGATTGACGACCACGCCTGCCGCCTTCCGGCGGGCGCTTTTCACATCTGCCAGATACCGTCCCATCCAAATGTCATTCGGCTTTTGGATCAAAGCGATGGGCCGAAGATGCCATATATCGGCATGAATGCTCCGTGACTTTCCCAATTACGAGCGCCAGCCCAGCGGCGCCAGCGCGCCAGCAAGAAAGGCGATCTCCGCCAGCATGACGGCCGCGCCGCAGACGTCACCCGTCTGCCCGCCGATCTGCCATCGGGCCAGCCGGGCCACGCCATAGGCCGCAAGGAAGGCGAGCGCCGGCGCGAGGATCGCCTCGACGTGGCCCGTGGCGATCCAGGCAAGCAGTGCTCCCGCAACCAGGGAGGGAGCCGCCCCAAGCCGCCAGGCGTCCAGGGAGAGCCGGCCGGCCGCCGCTCCGGCGCCGTCGCTGCGGGCAGGCGACAGCAGCACCAGCGGCAGAAGCCCGGCGATGCGTGAAACGGCCACGGCGGCGATGAGGACGAGACTGGCAGCGGGCGCGCCGCTCGCAGCGGTCAGCACCGAGGCGAGCAGGGAAATCTTAGCCATCAGCCCGAGGACCAGCGCCGCGGCACCGTAGGAACCGATGCGCGAATCGCGCATGATTTCGAGCTTGCGCTCCATGGTTCGTCCGCCGCCGAACCCGTCGGCGAGATCGGCGAGACCATCCTCATGCAGGGCACCCGTCATCACCACCAGCGCCGCGACGGCGAAAATCGCGGCAGGCGTGGGCGGCAAGCCGAGAAAGCTGGCAAGCACCAGCACGATGGCTGCGCCGATACCCAGCGCCGCCCCCGCCAGGGGTGTCACCGGGGCGAGACGTTCCATGTCGGGTCGCCCGTGAGGATCGATCTCGAAGTCGAACTCCGGCACGGGCAGCCGTGACCAGAAGCGCACGGCCTGGAGGAAGCTGGAGGGGATATCATTCACGGCAACGGCGCTTCCGGCATTCGCGGATGAATTCCAATTCGTTCGCGGATAGATATTCCATTGGCGTGCCCCGCACCAATGGCCGATGTCAATTGGATAGTTGTCCGGGGTTCCAACATGCCCGTCGTCCCTGGCGCAGCCGCAGTCGCCTCGCGGCCTTTGCGCAAATCCCCCATCGGTCTATAAGCCCCGTATCCCCTCCCTTCGAAAGCGTCCTTCCATGGCTCTTGCCGGCACCGCCCTGCCCTTCGACGATATCCGCGACCTCGCCCGCTCCATGCCCGCGCTCGATTCGGAAGCCGTGGCGAAGGTGCGCCAGCGTGACGGCCAGTTGACCAAGCCGCCGGGCAGCCTGGGGCGCCTGGAAGGGCTCGTCGAATGGCTCGCGGCCGTCCAGGGCAAGGCGCCGCCCACGGTGTCCCGCCCGCTGGTGGCGATCTTCGCCGGCAACCACGGCGTCGTGGCACGGGGCGTCTCACCCTATCCACAGGAAGTTACCAGGCAGATGCTGGAGAACTTCTCGGCGGGCGGGGCCGCGATCAACCAGATCTGCACCGCCTTCGATCTCGGCCTCAAGGTCTTCGACCTCGCGCTCGACATTCCCACGGGCGACATCACGGTCGAGGCCGCGCTGGACGAGAAAGCCTGCGCCGCCACCATGGCCTTCGGGATGGAGGCAGTGTCCGGCGGCATCGATCTCCTGGTCCTGGGCGAGATGGGCATCGGCAACACGACCATAGCCGCAGCGATCTACCACGCCCTCTACGGCGGCGAGGCCGGCCATTGGGTTGGCCGCGGCACAGGCGTCGACGATGCGGGCCTCGCGCGCAAGACCGCCGCCGTACGCGATGCCGTCGCCTTCCATCAAAGCCATGTGAAGGATCCGCTCGAAGTACTGCGCCGCCTCGGGGGCCGCGAAGTCGCCGCCATGGCTGGAGCCATCCTGGCCGCTCGCAGCCAGCGGGTCCCCGTCGTGTTGGATGGCTATGTCGTCTGCGCGGCCGCGGCCATTCTGCACGCCATGGACCCGGCCCTGCTCGACCATTGCGTGGCGGGTCATGTCTCGGCCGAGGGGGCGCACGCCGACGTACTGGAGCGGCTCGGCAAGAAGCCGCTGCTTGATCTCGGCATGCGACTCGGCGAAGCATCGGGGGGTGCGCTGGCGGTTTCGCTGATCAAGGCGGCACTGGCCTGCCACACCGGAATGGCGACGTTCGCCCAGGCCGGCGTGACGGACAAGGCGTAACATACCGTTACATTCTGTGTAGGGATGGGGCGGCCTTCGCCGCAAAGTGATCACGATCGCACGGTAAACGCGGACGTGATCGGAGGAGTCGATTATGTTCAGGACGATTACGGCGGCCGCCGCGGTGCTTGCCCTCGCGGCGCCGGCACTCGCCGGCGAGAAGATGGATCCGCGCTGCAGCCAGTACGGCGCAGGCTTCGTGTATTCCCCCGACACCGGCATGTGCATCAAGGTCAGCGGCGAATTGCGTGCCGACTACGGTTTCAGCCGTCAGACGGGTTTCGGCAAGCAGAGCGGCTTCGGCTCCAGCGTGAAGGGCCAGATCGACGCGTGGGGCAACAGCGACTTTGGTCCGTTCCGGGCCGTCATCGAGCCGACGGCCCGCAAGTTCTGATCGCGCCGGGAGACTTGGCGCAATCGCTTCAAATCGCAAAGAGACGTCTGGACAAAGAGTTAGGCCGAGAAGGCATGCTGGCCTGAGCGGATTTTTGCCGTGGCGCCTGCCAGACCCGCCGGTCCACTCGGAGACTCGAGATCGTCGAGGTGGAGGTCTCACCATAGGCCCGTCTCCCCCCGCCGGACGCTGCAGATCAAGTCTAAAATTTAGCGGCTTTCGTGCTCGCCATGTGCGTTTTCGCACAGACCGTTTGATGATTTTGTGACGTCTCGCGGGACAGTGCGGCCTCGCGGCGCCTGGGGGCTTTCTTTGAGTTGAAGTCTCCCGATATTTCAGTCCATACCCGTCATGCGGGTAGGTCATTCAAACGGCCATGCAGCGCCACAAGAGAACAGGCGACCCGGTCGCTCAAGATAGAACAGACTCCGGCATGAGGCACATACAGCGTTTCCTTGCCCCCCTATCCCCAGCATCCGGTCAGGACGCCCTGCCATGCGCGTAACAGTGGTGGGATGTGGCGATGCATTCGGGTCGGGCGGTCGATTCAATACCGCCAGCCTGGTCGAGATCGAGGATCCGCAGGACGGAAAGCGCGTCTGCCTTCTGGATTGCGGCGCCACCACGATGACGGCGCTGAGCGCCATGGGCATCGATCCCGACCGGATCGACCTCATTATGCTGACCCATCTGCACGGCGACCATTTCGGTGGCATTCCCTTCCTGCTCCTCGATGCCCAGTGGGTACGCAGGCGCACACGCTCCCTGCGCATCATCGGCCCGCCCGGCACGATCGAGCGTGTCTCCACCACCATCGAGGCGCTTTTTGCCGGCGCTACCATGGAAACACCCTGGAGCTTTGCCTGGAGCGTCGAGGACATGGCGCCCGGCACCCATCGCGAGGCCCACGGCTTCTCCATCCGCACCACCGAGGTCATCCATCCCTGCGGCGCCCCCGCCACCGCCGTCCGCCTCGAGGCCGGCGGCAAGGTTTTCGTCCATTCGGGCGACACCGAATGGACGGAGGCACTGCCCGTCATCGCCAGGGGAGCCGACCTGCTCTTCCTCGAATGCTTCGCCACGGAAGAGACGCCGCCGCACCTCGACTATCAGCGCCTGCTCTCCCGGCGGGGCGATTTCGACGCCAAGCGCGTGGTGCTGACCCATATGGGACCGAGCATGCTCGACTATCGCGACCAGGTCGACCGCACTTTGTTCGCTCTTGCCGAAGACGGCATGGTCATCGACGTCTGAGGGCGAACTCCGGAATCTTCCGGACGATAGGCGCCGACCTCAATGCCATTTCCTTCGGCAGTGCGGGCAATGCCGCGCCTTCTCGATGCGGTTCCGGCACCCCCACTGCTCACATCGGCGGGGCGGAGCCGTTCTGGCCGATGGCGACGTTGTTCGTCTTCCAGCCCTTTCCGTCCGCCTGCGCCGCGATGAAGACCTGCACGCCTGGCTTGATGTCGGCATGCCGAGCCGCATTGAACTGCACGACGGGCACATCGGGCGGGATCACGATCTTGCGGCTGCCCCCGGGAAAGGTCAGTGTCAGTTCACGTCCCTTGGCATCGGCGGTGACCTCGCCCGTCACCGTGCCGTTCGTCATGCGCGCGCCGGGCTGCGAATCCCAGTCACGCTCGCCCTCCCCGCTCTTCACGCCCGGAGGAAAGACATGGACCTCCAGCGAACGGCCCACGCCGTCTGCCTGGGGCACCTGCGCCGTGCCGATGAAGCTGCCGGTATGGATGGCTTCGACGCCGATCGGAACGACTACCCGCACGCGCCAGTCGGGCGTCAACGCCACCGCCACGGTCTGACCATCCCTGGTCTTGAGGCTGAGCGTGCTGCCGTCGAGCGACGCGACCTCTCCACGGAGGATCTTGCGCGGCGCATCCTGGGCCGCGGCTGGCATGATCAAGGCGAGCGCGACGGCGCCGCCCAGCCAAACTGAATAGGTCATCGTTCGCACTCCCTGCTCCCGAGCACGGCGCAGCATAGAGATCCGGAGCGGAGGCGCGATTCACTTTGGCGCGAGCGGAAATCCGGAAGCTCGGCTGTTCAGGAATGAACTTCTTCCGCGTTCACGCGATCGTCCGCGACATGCTTGTAGACGGTGGTGCGTGACAGGCCGAGTTGGCGAGCCGTGGCGGAGACATTGCCCTCCGTCGCCGCGAAGATCGCTCGGATCTCACTGCATCGGCGACTCGCAAGGGGGTTCTGGCGGCAAGCTGGACAAGCGGTGCCGCTTCGCTCCAACGGAATCTCATCAAGCGCTGCCTCGTCTATGAAACCGCCCTTGCCCCGGATCAGGGCCTTCTGGAGCGTGCTGCGCAACTCGCGGATATTGCCCGGCCAGGGGCGGCGGCGCAGCAGCCCTATCGCCGCATCGGTGATCGCGGTTCCCGGCGCGAGCTTCTGCACGAGGTGTTGAGCGACGAGCGAGAAGTCCGTGCGCGCGGCCAGTGGCGGCAAGGCAATGGTGAGTGCGGCGAGTCGGTAGAACAGGTCCGAGCGGAAGCTGCGGTTCGCCACGAGTTCGCGAAGGTCCCGGTTCGTGGCGGAGACGATCTGTACGTCGACCCGGTGGCTGCGTTGCCCACCCACGGGCCGGACCTCCATGGAATCGAGGAAGCGCAGTAGTGCCGTCTGGGCCGGTAGGGGAATGTCGGCGACTTCGTCCAGAAACAGCGTGCCCTTGTGCGCGGCGCGGGCGAGACCTGAGGAGCCCTCGTTGCGCGCGTTGGTGAAGGCCCCTCGCTCGTGCCCAAAGATCTCGGCGATGAACAGCGTTTCCGTGATGGCACCGCAATTGACGGCCACGAAGGCGCCGTCCCGGCCGCTTACGTCGTGGATATGGCGGGCCATCAGTTCCTTGCCCGTTCCGGTCTCGCCGGTGATGTGGATGGGCATCTGCATCGCCACCGCCTGGGGAATATCGGCAATCGCATGCCTCAGGCTTTCGTCGTCGCAAATGAAATCGGGCTTGGGGGAGCCTGCAGCCGGGACGGAACGGATGGGGATAGGCGATGTGGCCAGGAGCAGAGAGCGGCGCTGGCCGATCTGGCGGCAGACCATGAGGACGGCGCTTCCGGCCCGGTCACGAATGGTGACCACACCGCCGTTGAGAAGCGTGTCGATCGTCCGCCCGAAATCGCCGTCGAAAAGATCCTGGAAGGTGCTGCCGGCCACCGTCGGCAATCCCGCCAGCAAGGCGATGCCGGGCCTGTTGAGGGCGGCGACGATGCCGTCGCGCGAGATGGCGAGAAGTCCGGCGGACAGGGTGTCGAGATACTCGCCTCGTGGATGAAAGGCGAGGATGAAGCTCTCCGGGCAGTCCTGGAAGATCAACCCGTTCTCGATCTGCGCGGCGGCCATCCGCACCAGTGCGTGCGTGTGCTGCTGGCGCGCTTCGTTGGCGCAGGAAGCGTCGAGGAGCCCGATCACCTGGCCGCGTGAATCGAGGATGGGCGAGGCCATGCAACTCAGATGCCCATGGCAGGTGAAGTAATGCTCGCGTCCATAGATCGCGACGGGCTGCCCCGCCATGGCGGCAAGGCCCAGGGCATTGGTGCCCCTGTTGCTCTCGTCCCACCGGCTGCCGGGGATGATGGCCCGGCCCGCGGCGCTGTCGGCAAAGACGGGATCGCTGATCGTGTCGAGCACCATGCCCGAGGCATCGCCGAGGGCGATCATGAAATTGGAACCGGCGATCTGGGAGTAGAGAAGCTGCATCTCCGCCAGGGCGAGCCGGCGCAGCCCCTCCGTCGCTTCGCGCTTTCGGCGGACCTCGGCGAAGGGCAGCACCTCCTCGCGGGGCTTCGCATTGGGATCGAGCCCGTTCTCGCGGCAGCGCTGCCAGCTCTCCGCAACCAGTTCGGGCAACAGCCCGGCCGGAAAACGCTCGCCGCGCTCCAGTGCGAATCTGGCGCGATCCATGCTCGACAGATGCTGCATGGTTCCTCCCGGCACCTTCCTGTTTTCTCCGAGTATCAGCCGAATTGCACAAACCGCAATGACCAGAAACTGGACAGTCTCCCTGTCCAGCCTGTCCACGCCGTGGACGCGGCATTTACGCAACGAGGCAGATAACCCTTTGATTTATCGACGCTCCATCGCCTGGCACGACGGTTGCTGTACTTCCTGGACTGGCCGGTCAAGGCACAGCTTGTGGAGGAAACGACATGAAGGCCCAGGTTCTGGAACGCTATGACGACGACCTGAAGTCCAATGAATGGGTGACGCTCAAGGACGTTCCCGATCCGAAGATCGAAAAGTCCAACGACGTCATCGTGCGCATCGGCGGTGCGGGCGTCTGCCGCACGGACTTGCACATCATCGAGGGTGTCTGGCGCCCGCACATGGATCCGAACGCCAACCAGTTGCTGCCGCTGATCATGGGCCATGAGAATGCCGGCTGGGTCGAAGAGGTCGGCAAGGAGGTCGAGGGCATCAAGGTCGGCGATCCCGTGATCGTGCATCCCAAGATTTCCGGCGGCACCTGCCTGGCCTGCCGGCGCGGCATGGACATGCATGCCCCCGGCAAGTTCCCCGGCCTCGACTGTAATGGCGGCTACGCGCAATACCTCTGCACCTCCGAGCGCAACATCGTGCCCCTGCCCCGGTCGCTGGCGCCGAAGGAAGTGGCTGCCTATGCCGACGCCGGCCTCACCGCCTATCGCGCGGCCAAGAAGGCCACCCGCCATCTGCTCCCCGGTGAAAGCTGCGTGGTGATCGGAGCCGGCGGCCTGGGGCATATCGGCATCCAGTGCCTCAAGGCCATGTGCGCGGCAGACGTCATCGTGGTCGACAAGTCGGATGCCTCCCTGCAACTCGCCGGCAAGATCGGCGCCGACAAGCTGGTCAAGGCAGACGGTAACGAGGTCGAGGCCGTGCTCGCCCTCACCGGCGGCGCCGGTGCGGAAGCCGTGATCGATTTCGTCGGCGAGAAGGGCACCACCGCAAAGGGGCTGGCCATGACGCGCTCGGCCGGCAGCTACTATGTTGTCGGCTATGGCGAGGATATCAGGATCCCCACCGTGGACATGGTGATCACCGAGAAGAACATCGTCGGCAACCTCGTCGGCACCTGGGCCGAACTCGTGGAGCTGATGGCCCTGGCCGATCGCGGACTGGTGGAACTGACCACCGTGGAATACTCGCTGGCGGACGCCAACCGGGCCCTGCACGACCTTCACAACGGTCGCATCCACGGCCGCGCCGTTCTTATTCCTTGATTGTGTGCCTGAGTGTTCGAAGCGTATCGGCACACCGCCCAGCCGCCGGGAATCCCCGGCGGCTGGGCGAATACCGGTATCCGAAAAGTCGCCCCCGCTGCGAGTGCCGTTTCTGCGACTTCCCGCTCGGAAGACGGCACTGGTTCCGGCCAAGATATCAAAAAGGGACAGAAAACCATGGGGAGGAACGCCATGTGTGGCGTGATCACGAGTCACAGCCCGCGCCGCTTCCAGCAGGTGAGCCGTTCGCTGCGGATCGCCGGCCAATCGACGACCGTCCGGCTCGAGCACGCCTTCTGGGCCGTCCTCGACGAAATCGCCGAGGACGAGGGAACCACGACCGCCCGCCTCCTCTCGACCCTTCATGAAGAGGCGCTGGAATTCCACGACGAAATGCCGAACTTCGCTTCGCTGCTTCGCACGGTGTGCCTGCTCTATCAGGAAGGACGACTTGCAGCACGGCCGGTCTGAAGCACCCCGGGGAGGTCGGCCCTCATTCCCCTGCTTCAATTCACCTGCTCCGGCTTCTTCATGCGGTCCTCGGCGATCCAGCGGGCCGCGAGGACCAGCGCGCCCATGGCGAAATCCTTGCCGTGGCGCTCGATCATCCGCTGCGCAATGGCCTCGAGTTCCTTGAAGAAGAGATCCTTGCTCTGCTCTTCTGACAGTTTCTGTTCGGTCATGTCGATCTCCCTGGAATTCACTTGAAAAGCTGGGGCGGAAAGGTGAGGAGCGCGGCGCTGCCCTCACTGTCGCCGACCGCAAGGTGCCGGCCGTCACCGGTCCAGGCCAAGGCCGTCACCGGTGCGCCTGCGACCCTGACGACGAGTTCATCCTCGCTGCGCAACTGGGCGACGACGATCTGGCCGTTTGCGTAGGCCGCCGCCACGAGATCCCGACGCGGATGGGCGGCCACGACGTCGACCGCCACGAGTCCGGGACGTCCCGTGGCAATCGCCTCGCCTGCCATGCCGTCCTGGAGCAGCCACGCGGCGATGCGATAGGCGCCAGACGCGATGAGTGCGTTGACCGGGACGCTCCATGAAAGACTGCCGACGGGCTTGGGAAAATTCATCACCGTGTGGGTGCTGCCGCGCGCCGCGCCGATCAGGCTGAAGCCGCCGGTCGCGAGTCCGCAGGCGACGTGGCTGCCGCTCTCATTCCAGCACAGCGAGATGGGGGGTGCCGGCAGGGCCGTCACCCGCAGAGCGAACGAGGCGCCTTCCAGCGTCCAGATCGCGAGCTCCTGGCCGCACAGGCCGGCAATGTGCGTTGAATCGGGAGAAATGGCGAGGGCGTCGATGGCATCCCCGTCCTCGAAACGGCTCTTCGCCACGGCCTCGCGTCCGCGCGCGACATAGAGGTGCTCGCCATCCGTAGCCACGGTGAGGCCCGCGAGCGTGCCCCGGTGGTCGAGCGAAATCACCCTTCCGCCGACATTGAACAGGGTATCTCCGGCCTCGCCCTGCGCGCTGAGGCGCTTCACCTCGCCTGCTTCGGTACCGATGATGAAGGATGCCGCGACGTAGGGTGCCAGCGGCACGGCGCCGCCCGATTGCCCGGCGGTGCCGATGAGGGGCATCGGCGGCTTGCTGCGCGGGAGGATCCGCATCTGGCCGAGATCGCCGCTGATGCGAATTCGGCTCTCGGGCGTCTCGGCTTCCGCCACCGGGCCGAGGGCGACGGACCCGTCCGCGGCTGCGAAGGCCACCGTGGAAAGATCCGGGCTGAATCGAATATCCGTGATCGCGGCCGGGCGCTGCCAGGTTCGTCCAAGGAGTTCGAAGAGGCCGAGGCCGGGTCTGCTATGTTCGTTCATCGTTTGCCTCCCGCGAGGCCGGCCATCGCAATCGCGAGCTGCCGATCGATTTCGGCGATCTCCTGCTCGCAATCTTCAAGAAGGCCGGCACATTCATTCTGGTTCTGCTGGGCCGCGGCGAACTGATCACGGGCCGTCTCAAGGGCATCGGCGAGGTCCGCGTCCGAAGGGCGGCGCTGCAGCTCCAGCTCGATGCGCAGCATTTCCATCTCCACGCCCGCGAGCTGCTGCGTCGACTTCAGGATCCGGGCGTTGAGGGTTGCCGCCTCGCCGACGGCGGCGAGCCGCCTGGTCAGCAGATCGGCGCGATGGAGATCCTGCTCGCTCATACCGCCTCCTCCCCCGTCCCGCCGCCGCTCGAAGGATCCT
Source organism: Labrys sp. ALF-8 (assembly GCF_059699065.1). NCBI lineage: Bacteria > Pseudomonadati > Pseudomonadota > Alphaproteobacteria > Hyphomicrobiales > Xanthobacteraceae > Labrys > Labrys sp. ALF-8. The sequence continues at coordinate 4,187,066 of NZ_AP048537.1, read as the reverse complement.
CGAGGCCGGCGAGCATGGCCGGCAGGTTCGGCAGCTGCGCCATGAACTGCCGCTCGGCCATCTGCACATGGCTTCGCAGCTGATCCCAGATATCGACGCGCAACAGCGAGGAACTGTCGCCGATCAGGCGCTCGACATCCTCGATACGGAACTGTCGCGACAAGGCGACGCCCGAGAAGACGAAGTCGCGCAACAGAATGGCATGCCTCTCCACGAAGACGTGGATCAGGGGATGGGTGTCCTGCGTCACCCCCTTCGCCGCGAGCTCCGCGATCATGAAGTCCTGGAAATGGCGCTGCAGGCGGAACTGGCTCTCGCCGAGGAACTTCATCGAGAAAATCAGGTCGCGGGACATCAGGCCCAGAAGTTCAGTCGAGACGTCACCACGTGGCGGTTCGAAGTCCGGTGATGGGGCGTTGGTGCGAGACATCGCAACGATCCCGTAAATCAAAATCCAATAAACACCGTTATTCTCAAAATATAGACGCAAACACAAATGTCGATAGGAATTTATATCGCAAATGCACAATATAATGCTGCAGTCGCGAAATACAATGTAAATATTACACTTGGATTTTACAACTGTAACATATCTTTACAATGCCATTTCTACGGAAACCGATTTACGCACTGCACATACCATCTCAACTGCCCGCTTTAGAAGCATTCAGAACTTGGCACGCTCCTTGCTCCACCGGTGGACATAAGAAGCCCATCGCCTTTGTTGAGCGATGCCAGAAGAACGAAGGAATGGAGGAAATCCGGTTGGGAACCTTGCTGCGCCCTAGCACCGTGGGACGCCCTGAGAACTCCGGCCGATTCCCCAGAACCTTTGCCGCGATCCACTTGGGCGACTGCCTGGCCCGGTGTGCACAGCACTCCGCCCGGCCCTTCGTCCGCACTCCTTACAGCGGCTCTTTCGGCCGCTCCCCGCCGGCGCCATTGGGGCGGCCGGCGCAATCTGGTGGAGGCTTATTGCTATGACGTCTTTGACGCTCAACAAGATCACCTCGCAGCGCGGCATATCCGTCGGCGAGGCAACCAAGAAGATAGCCGATCTTGGCTGGAATCCCACTTACGTCCAGGAGGCCATGACCTTCCCGACGGACTACAAGATCAGCAAGGCACCGCGCGATCCGATGAAGCAGGTGCTGCGGTCCTATTTCCCCATGCAGGAGGAAAAGGACAACCGTGTCTACGGCGCGCTCGACGCGGCCCTTCGCGGCGACATGTTCCGCAATGTCGAGCCGCGCTGGGTCGAGTGGATGAAGCTGTTCCTGGCCATCATCCCCTTCCCTGAAATCTCGGCCGCCCGCTCCATGGCCATGGTGGCCCGTCTCGCCCCCGGCGAAGACCTGCGCACCGGCTTCACCATGCAGATGGTCGACGAGTTCCGCCATTCCACGATTCAGATGAACCTGAAGAAGTGGTACATGGAGAACTATATCGACCCGGCCGGCTTCGACATTACAGAGGAAGCCTTCGGCAAGTGCTATGCCACCACCATCGGCCGCCAGTTCGGCGAGGGTTTCATCACCGGCGATACAATGACCGCCGCCTGCATGTACCTCACGGTCGTGGCCGAGACAGCCTTCACCAATACGCTGTTCGTCGCGATGCCTTCGGAAGCCGCCCGCAACGGCGACTACGCGCTGCCGACCGTCTTCCTCTCTGTGCAGTCCGACGAGAGCCGCCATATCGGCAACGGCCACTCGCTGCTCATGGCCGCCCTCAAGGAGCCGGAAAACCACCTGCTGCTCGAGCGCGACCTGCGCTACGCCTTCTGGCAGAACCATGCCATCGTTGATGCCGCCATCGGCACCTTCATCGAATATGGCACCACGAACCGCGACAAGAACAAGGAGTCCTACGCGGAGATGTGGCATCGCTGGATCTTCGAGGACTACTATCGCACCTACATGCTACCGCTCGAGAAATACGGCATCAAGATCCATCACGACGACGTCCAGGAAGCCTGGAAGCGCATCACCGAGAAGTTCTACGTCCACAAGGTGGCGCAGTTCTTCACCGTCGGCTGGCCGCTCAACTTCTGGCGCATCGAGGCCCAGACGGACAAGGACTTCGAGTGGTTCGAGCACAAGTATCCGGGCTGGTATGCCCAGTTCGGCGAATTCTGGAAGTGGCACGACAAGCTCAGCCACCGCGGCGAGAAGATCCTCACCTTCAACGAGCAGGTTGGTTACGTCTATCCGCATCGCTGCTGGAGCTGCCTGGTCCCCTGCCTGATCCGCGAGGACATCGTCGTCGACGAGATCGACGGCAAGCTGCATACCTTCGCCCATGAACTCGACCGTTGGACGGCCGTGGAGGCCTTCTCCGACGAGTATCAGGGGCGTCCGACCCCGGCGATGGGCCGCTTCAGCGGCAAGCGCGAATGGGAGACGCTGTATCACGGCTGGGATCTCGCCGACGCCATGAAGGATCTCAACTTCGTGCGTTCGGACGGCAAGACCTTGATCCCGCAGCCGCATCTGCGCTTCGATCCCAAGGAAATGTGGACCCTGGACGACGTCAAGGGCCACACCATCCTGTCGCCGCTGACGCTGCTGCGCGAGATGTCTCCGGCCGATCGCGAGAAGCATCTGGCCGAGTATCGCGCCGGCTTCACCATCAACCCCTGCCACTGAACCCGCCGATTCGCGGATGCCGCCCAGCGGCCCCCGCGACCGGACGGATCGCGCCCCTTCCCTTCATCGGGAGGGGGCAAGGGACAGTCTTGGAGGAAGGACCGATGAGCGCGGCCCACACTGTGCGCCTGGAACCCGTCGGCGTCGAATTCGAAGTTGAGGACGGCGAGACCGTGCTGAACGCCGCCTTTCGTCAAGGCATCGCGTTGCCGCACGGCTGCAAGGAAGGGCAATGCTCGGCCTGCAAATGCGTCCTGCTCGACGGCGAAGTCGACATGCTGAAGTACTCGACCTTCGCGTTGAACGACATGGAGAAGGATAGCGGCCACATCCTTCTGTGCCGTTCGATCGCATACTCGGACATGGAAGTCGAACTCCTCAACTACGACGAGGAAGTCCTGTCCAAATCGATTGCCGTGAAGACTTATCGTGGAAGCATCGAGAAAATCGAACGCCTCACCCATGATATTCGCGGCATCGAGATCACGCTCAGTTCCCCGATGAAATTCTGGGCCGGCCAATATGTCGACATCACAGTCACCACGGAAAAAGGGGAGACGCTTACGCGCTCGTTTTCCATGGCAAATACGCCGGACGAAACCCAGAAACTCTCATTCATCATCAAGAAATACCCACAGGGAAAGTTCTCCGGAGAGCTCGATGCCGGAGGAATCCAGGTCGGCGGCGAAGTCACCGTCACCGGCCCCTACGGAACCTGTTTCAGACGGGAAGAGCGCGAAGGACCCCTGATCCTGGTCGGTGCAGGCTCGGGCATGTCGCCGGTCTGGTCGATCCTCAACGACCACCTGGCGAGCGGAGAGCAGCGGCCGGTCTATTTCTTCTACGGCGCGCGCACCAAGGACGACCTCTTTCATCTCGATCGCATCGCCGCACTCGTGGAGCGCCATCCGGAGGTGAGCTTCATCCCGGTGCTCTCGCATGCCGGCGATGACGGAGACTGGGAGGGAGAGCGCGGCTTCGTGCATGAGCGCGTCGACGCCAAGCTCAAGGAAATGGCCTTCGACGGGCACGGAGACGTGTACGCCTGCGGCCCGCCGCCGATGATCGATGCCTTGCAGCCCGTGCTGTTCATGAACGGCTACGAGCCCGAGCATGTCTTCTTCGATCGTTTCACCACTTCGTCGGGCGCCAGTTCGCCCGGCCACTAGACCATCGCGCCGCAGCGCGGCGCGACAACCAAGACCCAGGCCGCCTCGAGGAGGCCGAACCAGCGCACCACAGCAAGGGAGTGAACACCATGCCTGCAGTATCCAGTTCAGTCGGATCGGGCGCCGCCGGCGCCGCCATCTTCGCCGACTCCGATAGCCGCAAATATCGCTATTACGATCCGAAGGGCCAGCGCGCCACGCATTACGAGGACGTGACGGTCGACGTCCAGCCCGATCCCGAGCGCTATCTGATCCAGAACTGGATCATCAACTTCTCGGACGGCCGCGGCGCCTACGTCAAGGACAACACCGCCGCAAGGAGCTCCAACTGGCACGCTTTCCGCGCTCCCGACCAGGAGTGGGAACGCACCCACTACCAGCGCCAGTCCAAGATCGAGACGATGGTGCAGAGCGTCATCGCCAATGGCCGCAAGGCCGGCGCTCCCAAGACCTTCGACAAGGTTTGGGTCAGCATCCTGCAGCATCATCTGGGAGCCTGGAAACACGCCGAGTTCGGGCTGGGTACCTCGCTGATGCAGGCCCAGCGCTACGGCTACACCCAGATGATCAACAACGCCACGCTGACCAACTCCTCCTACAAGCTGCGCCTCTCGCAGGACATCACCCTCTACCTCGCCGAAATCGGCATGGATATTCCCGGCTGGAACGACGAGCTCGGCAAGAAGACCTGGCTCGAAGATCCGGTGTGGCAGGGCACCCGCGAAGCCATCGAAACCATCATGGGAACGGCGGACTATCTCGAACAGTACTTCGCCATCAACATCGTGTTCGAGCCTCTGGTCGGCGAACTCTTCCGCTCGGGCTTCCTCATGCAGGTGGCGGCGGCCAACCACGACTTCATCACCCCGGCGGTGATCTCGGCGGCGGAGGCGGACTACGAGCGCAACCTCGCCAACACCATCGACCTCATCTACCTGCTGGCCCATGACGAGAAATATGGCGATGCCAACCAGCAGCTCTTCCGGGGCTGGCTGAAGAAGCATCGCGCCCTCGCCGACAAGGCCGCGCAGGGCCTGCAGCCGATCTGGTCCATGCCCCACTCCAAGCCCGTCTCCTTCGACGACGTGCGCGCCAGCTCGCACGAGCGGCTTGGCCAGATCCTGGGCGAGCTCGGCCTCGCGAACTGACCGACGGCAAACACAAGGGAGAGACGCACATGTCACTTACGGCCCGCGATGCCTCGCACGGCAACATCTTCAAGTCGATGAAGGACATCACCTTCGAGCAGACCATATCGCACCAGTGCGGGGTCACCATGAACGACTCGGTCGAGGCCCGCGCCATCGCCGAGTTCATGAGCACGAAACCCGACGTGACCATCACCTACCAGCCTGCCCTGATCCGCATCGACGGCAACGGTAAGTTGATCTTCAAGATGGATGAGATCAGCGAATATCTCGGGCGCGAGATGACCGCGGAGATCTTCGAGGTCAATACGTCCACCCACTATGGGCGCATGGTTCGTGTCGATGACAATACGGTGATCCTCTTCGGCAATATGGACGAGGTCTTCGAATACATCTGAACCCGATAGCGCGAACTGGCGGTGCGCACCTGCGCACCGCCGGCTCAACCGTCCATGCCGAAATAGAGCAGTGATGACATGCCAAGGAAAATGAAGGCAGCGATCTTCGTCGAAAAGGGGCGGATCGTCCTCGACGAAAAGCCGATTCCCGAGATCGGTCCGTCCGACGCCCTGATCCGCGTCACGACGACGACGATCTGCGGAACGGACGTCCACATCCTCAAGGGCGAGTATCCCGTGGCGAAGGGCCTGACGATCGGCCATGAGCCGGTGGGCGTGATCGAAAAGCTCGGATCGTCCGTGCAGGGGTTCAGCGAAGGCCAACGCGTCATCGCCGGCGCCATCACGCCGTCGGGTTGGAGCCATGCCTGCCTTTGCGGCTGCGGATCGCAGGACGGTGCCGGTACCAAGCACGGATGGAAGGCCATCGGCGGCTGGAAGTTCGGCAACACAATCGACGGATGCCAGGCGGAATATGTGCGCGTACCGGACGCCATGGCGAACCTGGCGCCTGTTCCGGACGAAGTGACGGACGAACAGGTCCTGATGTGTCCGGACATCATGTCGACCGGTTTCGCCGGCGCCGAGACCGGCGGCATCAGGATCGGCGATGTCGTCGCCGTTTTTGCGCAGGGGCCTATCGGCCTGTGCGCCACGGCCGGCGCGAAGCTGATGGGCGCGACGACGATCATAGCCATCGACACGGTGCCTGCGCGGCTCAGCATGGCCAAGCGCCTGGGGGCCGACTTCGTGGTGGATTTCAAGAAGGAGAATCCCGTCGAGGCCGTGATGCGCCTCACCGACGGCCGCGGTGTGGACGTGGCGATCGAGGCCCTCGGGACGCAGGCCACCTTTGAAGCGGCGTTGCGGGTCCTCAGGCCAGGCGGCGTGCTTTCAAGCCTGGGCGTGTATTCGTCCGATCTGAAAATACCGCTCGATGCCTTTGCGGCCGGCCTGGGCGAGAAATCGATCCGCACCTCGCTCTGCCCGGGAGGCAAGGAGCGGATGCGCCGGATGCTCGACGTGATCAGGAGCGGACGGGCGGATCTCGGCGGCCTGGTCACCCATCGCTTCAAGCTCGACCAGATCGAGGACGCCTACGACCTCTTCGCAAACCAGCGGGACGGTGTCCTGAAGGTCGCGATCACGACCTGAACGTTCGCCCCACCCGCCCGACGATCGGAGGAGAGACCATGTTCGAGGCACCAGCCGCCCCATACTCCGAGGAACGGCAGCTCCCCCCGGAAGCCAAGGAGTGGCCGTCATTCGACGCGAACGCCGGCCGCGTCGGAACATGGACCGGGGCCGACGCCGCTCGGCGGGTTGCCGCCGGCGGGCATGCGTGTGCGGGAACAGCGGCCGGCAGATGTACCTCCTGCCCCCTCGCAACCGCCCGGCACGGCCGGGGGGACAAGCTCCCGGATACCCGCGCCACAAAGTTGGAAATCACCTCGCCGGCCTAGGTTCCGAAGCAACGGAGATAGAACAATAGGCCAATTTCTTCAGCTACTTATGAAAATTCATCAAAGGAGGAGAACATGTATATTACGCCTGAGGGTAAGGAAATCTTCGTCGTCGACGGCCACACCCATTTCTGGGACGGCAGCCCTGCGAACCAGCGCAACATCCATGGCAAGCAGTTCGTCGAGTGCTTCTATGCCTACCACACCGCGCTGAGCCCCAAGGAGCAGCTGTGGCCGAAGGACAAGTTCGAGAAGTACAGCGCCGACGACCTTTATCGCGATCTGTTCATCGAAGGCCCCGATGACGTCGCCATCGTGCAGTCGACCTATCTGAAGGACTTCTACAAGAACGGCTTCAACACGATCGAACGCAATGCCGAAGTGGCCAAGCGCTATCCCGAGCGCTTCATCGTCAATGGCTCCTTCGATCCGCGCGATGGCGAGAAGGCGCTCGAATACATCCACTTCATGAAGGAGACCTACGACATCAAGGGCGTGAAGATGTACACGGCCGAGTGGAACGGGGCCTCCAAGGGCTGGAAGCTGAACGATCCCGACGCGTACAGGTGCTTCGAGCTGTGCGAGAAACTCGGCATCCGCAACATCCATGTCCACAAGGGGCCGACCATCATCCCCCTCAGCAAGGATGCCTTCAACGTCGACGACGTCGATTATGCAGCCACCGACTTCCAGGGCCTCAATTGGATCGTCGAGCATTGCGGCCTGCCGCGCCTCGATGATTTCTGCTGGATCGCCGTGCAGGAAACCAATGTCTATGGCGGCTTGGCCGTCGCCCTGCCCTTCATCCACTCCCGCCCGCGCTACTTCGCCGAGGTCATCGCGGAACTTCTGTTCTGGGTCGGCCAGGAGAAGATCCTGTTCGGTTCCGACTATGCCATCTGGACGCCCCGCTGGCTCATCGAGAAGTTCTGGGCCTTCGAGCTGCCCGAAGACATCAAGAAGGAGCGCGGCGTCGACCTGACACCCGAGATCAAGGAGAAGATCCTCGGTCTCAATGCCGCCCGCCTCTACGACATCGACATCGAAGCGAAGAAGGTGGCTCTCGCCAGCACGCCCTTCAACATCGCGGCGGAGTGAGGGCCATGGCCCTCCTTCCATCCGAATCCCGCCGCCAGGAAGAGCTCTGGCGGCGGCTCGCGGAGGTCGATGATCCCGAGCTTGACGAACCCATCACCGACATGGGTTTCGTCGAGCGGGCGGAAGTCGCCGATGACGGACGCGTTCTCGTCGACTTCCGCCTGCCTACCTACTGGTGCTCGCCGAACTTCGCCTTCCTGATGCTGGATGGCGTGCGCGAGGCTCTCGACGGCTTGTCCTGGCGCCCCGCCTACGAGGTGCGGCTGCAGGATCACATGTTCGCGGACGAAGTGAACGCCGGCGTCGCGGCCGGCAGGAGCTTCGGCCAGATCTTCGGCGATCTCTCCGGCGATTGCGACGTGCGGGCCTTGCGCGAGACCTTCCACGCCAAGGCCTACAAGCGGCGGCAGGAAGGGGCGATCCTCGACCTCAGGCAGGCGGGCCTGGCGGACGAGGCCATCGTGCGCCTCTCGCTCGCCGGCTACGAGGCTCGACACTTTCCCGAGCCGGAAGCGCAGTTCCGGCAGCGGCGCTATCGCGAAGCCCTGCTGCAGCGCAGGCCCGCTATGACGCTGAAGGACCGTGCTTTCCAGACATGGGAAGGCGAGCCCATCGGCATCGACGGCCTGGAAGCCCATCTGGGCGAACTCAGGAGCATCCGCATCAACATGGAGTTCAACGGCGCGCTATGCCGTGGACTGAAGACCACCCGTTACAAGCAGGCAGAGTATGTCGGCGGGGAGCCGACCCTCGTCGACTTCATCTTGAACCGCGTACCGAGCCCCGCCGCCGACCCCGCTACGTCGACGCCTGTCGGCTGAAGCGCCGTTCGGCGACAGCAAATGACCGCCGGCAAAAGGCGGAAGGAGGATTCATGCCCAAATTGATCATCCACAATTCCCATGCCCGGCGCGCGCTTGCCCGCGGCGTGGCGCAGCTCGCGGCGGCCGTCGAGCCCACCCTCGGCCCCAGGGGGATGAACGCCATGATCGACCGTCCGATCGGTACGCCGATCGTGACGCGAGACGGCGTCAGCATCGCCTCCGAGATCGAGCTGCATGACCGCTTCGAGAACATGGGCGCCCAGGTGGTGCGCGAAGTCTCGATGCAGACCAACGAGGTGGCGGGCGATGGCACGACCACCGCCATCGTGCTGGCCAACGCCCTCGTGCAGAAGGGCATAGAGGCCAATGAACGCGGCGCGAAATCGGTCGATCTCGTCAAGGGCATCGATCTCGCCGTGGACGCGGTGATCACCTCGCTGCGCAAATCGGCCAAGCCCGTCAAAGGCAACGGTACCCTCGCCGCTGTGGCCAACATTGCGGCCACCGATCCTGCCCTCGGCAAGCTCGTGGCCGACGCCTTCGAGCGCGTCGGCGAGGACGGCGTGATCACCACCGACTTCAGCGTGACGACACAGACCACGCTCGACGTGGTCGAGGGCATGTCCTTCGACCGGGGATACCTGTCCCACCACATGGTCACCGACCAGGAGAAGATGGAGGCGGTTCTCGAACGTCCGCTGATCCTGATGACCGACCTCAAGATCAAGGACCCCGCCTCGCTCGACGCGGCACGCGCCATCGCCGACAAGGCCGGGCGCCCCCTGCTCATCGTTGCCGAGGAGGTCTCGCCCGAGGTCGTCGTGACGCTGCTCGGCAAGAGCGGACCGGGCAGGTACCTCGTGGTTCATCCGCCGGAGTACGGCCATTGGCGCAAGGCGCTCCTCGAGGACCTCGCCATCCTCACCGGCGGGCGGGTGATAGCACGCGACCTCGGCGGCAGGCTGGAAGACATCACCAAGGAAGATCTCGGCAGCGCCGAGCGGGTGCGCACCAACGCCACCCATACTACGGTGATCCATGGCGGAGGCGACAAGGCGGCGATCGCGGCCCGTCGCGTGCAGGTGCAGCGCCAATACGACAACGCCCCGCCCAATATCGAGCAGGACAAGCTGCGGGAACGCCTGGCGAAGCTCTCGGGCGGCACGGCGGTGCTCTATGCCGGAGGCGTCACGCCCGTCGAGCAGAAGCGCACGATCCAGTTGATCGAGGACTCGCTGGCGGCGGTACGTGCGGCTGTCGAGGAAGGCGTCGTTGCCGGCGGCGGCACTGCTCTCGCGCAGATCGGGCCGGTGCTCGATCCCGTGCTGGCCGCCAGCAAGGGCGACGTCGCCGAGGGCGTCAGGCTGGTCAGGGCCGTGCTGACGCGTCCCCTCTGGCGCATCGTGACCAACGCGGGCGGCGATCCGGAGGCCGTGGTGGAGCGCGTGAGCTCGGTCAACGGAGGCTTCGGCTACAATGCCGCGCTCGGCGACTACCAGAACATGTATGAGGCCGGCATCGTCGATCCCGTGCGCGTCACCTGCGCCGCGCTGCAGAACGCCGCTTCCGTCGCCAAGCTGATCCTCACCACGGAGACACTGGTGGGCGATCTTGCCGAGGACGAGGATCCGACGGCCGGCCCGGCGCTGGGTGGCGGATCGGAGTTGCTCGGCAGACCTTGATGGGTGGACTCAGACCGCGGGGATGGCGGCGGAACCGTCATCCCCGGTGAGCGAAGCGGAGGAAGAGGATCAAAGGCCGGAGCATTCCACGAATCCTGGTGAGCCTCGTGCTTCCCCTTCGCTGTGCCGGTGCCGAAAGAGGATTGCGGCGCCCTATACAAATCCCCGGCGAATGCCGTGCTGTTCGAGCTTGCGGTATAGCGTCGGCCGGGAGATGCCGAGCCGGCGCGCCACGCGGCTGAGATTGCCTCCCTCGGCCGCGAGGACACTGCGGATTGCCTCGCCCTCGGCCTCCTCAAGCGTGAGGGCAGTGCCATCGGCCGCCCTTTGCGGCGACGGAAGACCAACCGCCCCTCGCCTGCCGCCCTGGGCGATCTCCGCCGGGAGATCCCGCAGCGTGACGTCGCCCCCATTGCTGAGAAGGTGGAGCTTTTCCACCAGATTGCGGAGTTCGCGGACATTGCCGGGCCACGCATAGGCCAGAAGGGCGTCCAGCACCTCGTTGACGAAGGTGAGCCGCTCGCCACCGATGCGGTTCGCCAGTCTCGTGTTGAAATGCTCGAGAAGCAGCAGGATGTCCTCTCCCCGTTCGCGCAGCGGCGGCACCTGGATGGTGACGGCGCCGATCCGGTAATAGAGGTCCCGGCGGAAGCGGCCGGCCTCAACCTCGGCCCGCAGGTCGCGATTGGTGGAGGCGATCAGCCGGACGTCGACCGGCCGCTCGCGGCTGTCGCCGATGCGGTTGACCACCCTGTCCTCGAGCACCCGCAGCAGGAAGGGCTGGATGTCGAGCGGCATCTCGCCGATCTCGTCCAGGCTCAGCACCCCGCCATTCGCCCGCTCGAAAACACCTGCCTTGCCTTCGCGAGTCGCCCCCGTGAAGGCGCCGCCGACATGTCCGAACAGCTCGCTGCCGAAGAGTTCGCGCGTGATCGCACCGCAATTCATGGCGACGAAGGGCGTATGCTGGCCCGAGCAGCTTCCGGCATGCACGAGCCTTGCGAAGAGTTCCTTGCCGACTCCTGTCTCGCCTTCGATCAGGAGGGACGTCAGGTCGCCGAACTGCGATACCCGGCAGGCGACGTCGACCGCACGGCGTATGGCCTCGCTCTCTCCGACGATCAGGGACGCCGCTTCGCGAAGTTGTCCGGAGCGGCCGCCATCGCGCGTGGCCAGGGCAGGTGCCGCCGGCGCGGGCGGGAACACCAGCGCCGCCCCGCGAAGGTCGCCGTCGAGTTCGAGCGGATTGATGTGGCAGGAACGGAACTCCCGCGGCAGCGAACTCACCAGTTCGTCGAGCCCGCGCGGATCGCGCAAATCCGTCAGCCGGCGGGGGCGGCCCTGCCTGGGGCGGCCGAGCAGGTCCTGCTCGATGACCTGCGGCAGGTTTGCCGTGTAGACCACGCGGCCGTGGTGGTCGACGATCATCAACCCGTCCGAACGGTGATAGCGGGGCGCGGAAGTGATGAAGGTCTCCAAGAGGCGGGTCCGCTCCTCGCTCTGCTGGTCGGCGAGCGCCTTCTCGATCTCCCGAGCAGCAGCCGCGACGAGAGCGGTGTTGTGGGGCCTGAAGATGTCCGGATGCCCCGAGAGATCGACCACCCCGATGATCTTGCCGTCGAAGGGATCCCGGATGGGCGCTCCCGCACAGGTCCAGCTCTTGATGCCGGCGCAGAAATGCTCCGCCGCGTGCACGAAGACGGGCTGGCCCGTCCACAAGGCGGTTCCGATCCCGTTGGTGCCGACAACGCCTTCCGTCCAGGTCCCGCCCACCGCCAGATGGATGTCCATGCCGTCATGCAGGGTGCGCTTGTCGCCGGCCGCCTCGATCAGCGTGCCGTCCTCATTGGCGAGGACCAGCATGGCGCCCGTGCCCTGCAAGAGCTGGCCGAGAGCGTGGAACGAACGGCGGGCGGCCAGGACGAGTTCCAGGCTTGAACGGCTGAGCCTTTCTATCTCGTCCTTGTCGCTCGTCAGCGGCGCCTCGTTCTGCAGCGCATTGATGCCGCCGGAGGTGCATCGCAACCAGCTGTCCTGGATCAGGGTGCGGACGGGCGCGCGATCACGGGACAGCCCGGTCTGGCCCGAGAGCAGGCTTTCCCAGGCCTTCATCGTACGGCCTTCGTCGTAATCGAGTTCCGCGATCGGCAGGGGCCGTCCCTGATCGTTCGGGCGCGGGATCAAGAGCTGCTTTCCATCGGAGCCGACATCTATCGCCATGAGTGCTTCACATCGCTTGTTCGAATGTCATCCTTGCCAATGTGATTTCCATTCCCTGGGCGGAGCCGGGCTTCATTCAAGGCCCAGCCGCCTGCCGATTTCCGCCGCCAGTGCTTCCTCCCCCTCGTCGCCGTCCAGAAAGCAGCCGTCGAGTTCCCCGAGCGTGCTTGCGATCTCGTCGTCGAGAGGCGCGAAGAAGCCGTTCTCCTTGGTGGCCAGGACGAAGACGTCCCGCCCCTGGCGGGAGCGCAGTTCGCCAAGGTGATGCATCTGCCGGCTGCTGTTCTCGTCGACCAGGATCACCCTCCCGTTGAGGCTGACCCGCACCACGGGCCGAGGCTCGTCCGCGGGCCGGCTCGAACCGAGATCGTGGATGATGAGCCCCTGGGGCTTCGGAGCCTCCTTCGGGACCTTGGAGGCCGAGTATCGGCCACTGGTCAGATGGTCGGCGAGGCGGGTGATGGTGCCGCGATTGTCGTTCAGGAGGCGTCGCAGCCTCGCATCCTCTGGGCGCGGACCATCGCGCCTGGATATGATCTCGACCATCGAACCCTCCCAGATCCCAGTGGTCCCGAGTGCGGCAGCCGTCCTTGTCCACGGACTGGTTCTGCTTGCTGCCGCTTCCCCATCCGGCTGTTGTAGCGCGACTTGGCGCTGCTTGGGTAGTAGCTGAATGCTACATCCTCGCGGAAGCTTTCACGGCTCCTCCATGCCCGCCATCGATCGAGAGAATGTGATCGTTCCCTCGCCCGAGCAGCCCGGGCCGGCGCGCCTCAGGCGGCGGCCTTGGCCTCGACGGCCCGGCGTACATGCGCAGCGGCCTCGAACAGGACATCGAGCCCGGCCCCCTGCTTCACGGCCTCCGTCGCCAGATGCCGGCGATAGAGACGCGCGCCCGGACGGCCCGGGAACAGCCCGATCATGTGTCGGGTGATCGAACTCAGGCGCACGCCTTCCGCGAGCCGCGCCTCGATATAGGGCGCCATCGCCTCGATGGCCTCGAAGCCATCGGCAACCGGTGCAGTCTCCCCGAACAGCACGGGATCCACGGCAAGCAGGATCTCGGGGTTCTGGTAGGCTTCACGCCCGACCATCACCCCATCCAGGTGCTCGCAATGCGCGCTCCAGGCGCCGACGTCCTTGATGCCGCCGTTGATGGCTATGGTCAGATCCGGGTTGGCCTGCTTCAGGCGATAGACACGATCGTAGTCGAGCGGCGGCACGTCGCGGTTCTCCTTGGGGCTGAGCCCCTTGAGCCAAGCCTTGCGTGCGTGCACGACGAGCGCGTCGACGCCTGCGGCACGAACGGCTGCCGTAATCGCGTCGAGCGCCACCTCGGGATCCTGCTCGTCGATGCCGATGCGGCACTTCACGGTGACAGGCAGGTCCACGGCCGCCTTCATCGCCGCCACGCATTCGGCGACAAGCTCGGGCTCGGCCATCAGGCAGGCACCGAAACGGCCATCCTGCACGCGATCCGAGGGGCAGCCGACATTGAGGTTGACCTCGTCATAGCCGAGATCGGCACAGATGCGCGCCGCCTTCGCGAGCTCCCCGGGATTGGAACCCCCAAGCTGCAGCGCCACCGGATGCTCCTCGCCCGAAAAGCCGAGCAGACGCTGCCGGTCGCCATGGATGACGGCACCGGTGGTCACCATCTCGGTGTAGAGCAGCGCATGCCGCGACAAGATGCGATGAAAGAATCGGCAATGCCGATCCGTCCAGTCCATCATGGGCGCGACGGAAAATCTTTGTCTTTGATAGTCACTCATTCTTGTACATCAAATTCCCGGATCTCCAGGGCTCCGCCGGATTTGTACGCCGTATGGCCCTGCTCGATCTAATTTACGTTCCGAATGCACACCGATTGCACACGAAAATGGCTGTGTTTATAAAGCTCGCCTCCGGCTCCTGGCACGTCCAAGCTCGACGCAGGGGTCGCGAGCCAGCTGAAATTTCCAGCGTCGCGGGAGGCCGGGCGCTGCGCCCCAAGTGCCGACGTTAAAGCCACCCATGGTGAAACACCGGTCAGTCGTTGAGGATATGGCCACCTTCGACAAGACCCCACCTCGATGCAAGGCCGTGACTTTGGCTCTTCTGAAGCGAGAACTCGTAAAAAGCAAGATTTCTGCACTCGATCGTGAGCGGTTGACCAAGTTTGGCAGTCTTCGCGCCGATCAAGGCACCGGGCTTATTGCCTCCGGCAATCGATGTCGGCGTGATCACACTCGTTTTGCCGCATGCAGCAGCGATCCACGGGCTTGGTGCTAGCTCCCCCCGTGAATATCGCGCCTCTGGCTCTCCGGCGGTCCGACCCGATAGGCAAAGTCGATCGAACGCCGGAAGATCAGCGTTTCGCAAGATCGGTCAGAAGGCCTGTCAGCAAACCTCGAAGGACCGAAAATCCTTGCCGGTGCCCCGATCAAGCTAATGTCTCTGCGGTTCCAGCCGATGAAAGAACCGCTCGAGTTGTGCGACTATCGTGAAGAATGTGATGCCCGACAACGAAGCCAACAACACTGCGGCGAAGAGCCTCTCAGCCTGATAGTTGAATGTCGACTGGATGATGACCGCGCCAAGGCCCTGGTTTGAGCCGATCCATTCGCCGACGATCGCACCGATGACGCAAGTGGTGGCGGAGATGCGCAGCGAAGCAAAGAAAAGCGGTACCGCGCGCGGAGCACGCAGGCGCCAGAACATCTCCCACCCACTTGCCGACAGCACATGCATCAATTCGAGTTCATTGGTGGTCGCAAGGTTCAACCCTCGCGCCATGTTCACCAATGTCGGAAAGAAGCAGAGCAACGCGGCAATGATGATCTTCGGCAGCATGCCAAGGCCAAAGATGAGAATGATGATCGGTGCGAGCGCGAGTACTGGAATGGTGTTGAACAACAGGACAATCGGAAAATACGCAGCCCGGAATCGCGAACAATAGGCGAAAACGATAGCCATGAGTACGCCGAGAACATTGCCGAGCAGAAAACCCAAGATGGCTTCGTACCATGTCGGAACTGCATTCTGCAGCAGAAAGCGCCATTCCGTTGCAAATGCGCGCATTACGGCTGTTGGCGTTGGGACGATGTAGACCGGAACGCCGAGTGCAGGTACCAGCCACTGCCAGATGGCGAGTAATGAAAAGGCACCGACGACAGGCAAACCCACCGTCTCCGCGAGAGACAAGCGACGCTCGATCATCTGGTCAAGCTCCCCCTTCCCTCAACAATTGACGCAAATGCGCCGCGACCTCTTGAACCTCGGCGCTTTCACGTCGACAGAGACCGTTGTGATCCTTCACGGACGAAAGATCGATCAGGGCCTGGACTCGCCCCGGATTGGCTGCAAGCACCAGCACACTCCCGCCGAGATAGATGGCTTCGGTAACGCTGTGGGTGACGAAGAGGATCGTCGCGCCCGTTTCGCGCCAGATGGCCAGGAGTTCGTCGTTCAGGCGGTCACGTGTGATTTCGTCGAGCGCGCCAAAGGGCTCGTCCATGAGCAGAATCTCCGGCTCGCATTGCAGCGCTCGCGCGATTGCGACCCTTTGGCGCTGCCCGCCGGAAAGCTGATGTGGATAGCGGCCGGACAGATGGGAGAGACCAACGAGGCCCAGCCAATGATCCGGCCTCGGGTTCGCCGATCGTAGTACGTTTCTCTTTCCAACCTGCAGCGGCAATTCGATATTCTGCTTGACCGTGCGCCAAGGCAGCAGGGTTGCCTCCTGAAAGACGAAAGCAACCTGCCTCCGGCGACGCGCATCTGACGGCGCCTCGCCCAGTACCGACAGGCGACCGTCGATGATGGGAATCAGGTCAGCCACCGCGCGCAGAAAGGTCGATTTACCGCAACCCGAGGGGCCGAGGATCGTCAGAAACTCGCCCTTGCCGACAGCAAGGTCGACGCCGGACAGAACGCGTACAGGCTCGTTCGGCCCGACATATCCCAGGGATAGTCCTTGTGTTTCGATGGCCAACGCGTCCGACAACAGATCCTCACGCCAGCTTGGGACGGTCAGCAGCCGTCATTTCCAGGATCTTCGTCGAGTAGCAATCGTCCAGCTTGGGAGCACCGGATTTGAATTGACCGATCTTGTTGTAGACGGAGATCTGTTCTGCAATTGCCGCCGGATCGAAAACGCCCCAGCCGTCCTTGCCGGTCACTGCGTCGAAACTGAGCGACAGGATTCGCGGCACGGTCTTCAACTCAACGGCAAGGTCGAGTTGAGGATAGGCCTTCACCGTGAGCTCGACCGCATCCTCGGGGTGGTCGTGTGTCCAAGCCCACCCCTTGGCAATCGCACGTAATGCCTTTGCCAGCGTGTCGGCATGGTTCTCCAAAGCATCGTCGGTGGCGAAATAGACATTTGCGTAAGAGGGCAGGCCCGTATCCTTCATCATAAGATCGATCCTGTCGGTACCGATCACGGACAATGCCTGTGTGTTCGTGATCCATCCTGTGACGGCGTCGACCTGCCCCGTCGTCAGGGGCGTCATGTCGAAACCAATATTGGTGATGGTCAGGCTCGATGGATCAATGTTGTTCTTGAGAAGGATGGCGTCCAGCACGTAGCGCGCGGTAGGCTGAATGCCGATGCGCTTGCCGATCATATCCTGGACCGTGCGGATCGGTGCCTTTGGAAGCGAGTAAAAGGCGAAGGGAGCCATGCGGAAGCCGCATGCGAAAATCTTGATCGGAACACCCGATGCGCGGGCAAGCAGTAGTTGAGCGGAGTCCGAAAACTGACCAAGCTGTGCCTGACCGGTCACGACCGGCGGCACCGTCGCTGAATTGGGGCCGCCGGGGGAGAACTCCACATCCAGGCCCTCCGCCTGAAAGAAGCCCTTCTCGACTGCGACGATGTCACCGATCTGGCCATTGCTCATCAGCCAGTCGTATTTGATGATGATTTTGGCTGGATCCGCCTTGGAATTGCGTGGGATGAGTATGGTGCTTCCGGGTATCGCCGCCGCAAAGGCATAGGCGGCGCCTCTCAGCACGGTACGTCTGTCAATAGCGCCTGATTCTGTGCGCGGTAGCATCGCTCTTGCCTTTCTCTTATATTTTATCGGATAGGCGACGGCGCGGCATGGCACTGGTCCGGATCGATGTCACCGATCGGGCCGCCATCAGACCACGCATAGATTTCCCAGAGATTGTCATCAGGATCGGCGAAATAGCAGCACCGCGCATTCCAGCTGTAGTCTTGCGGTTCCGCTTGAAAACTCACGCCGGCTGCCTTCAGGTCCGCATAGGCCGCATCAACCAGGTCTGGAGAAGCCACCTCGATGGCTGCGCAGGCCTTGTGCACGCCCGGCGGAGCACGGCGACTTGACACTCCCGTATTCTCTGCGATGTGGCCGATCTCCCAGAGGGCGAGCGTGATGCCGGCCCCCTTGAAATCGGCGAAGCCGGGAGCCCGACGCCGCGGTTTGAAACCAAGGCGATCTACATAGAAGGCCGAGGCTTTTTCGACATCCTCAACCAGAAAGCAGATATCGGTAATCGGATTGGATTGGGCGAATGCAGCCATATGGACTCTCCTGATGCGAAGAGTTTTCCAGGCGCATGGCCTCCGAAGATTTCAAATTCGTGCGATCTTCTTATGCAAAACTGCTGACTTCCATTAAAGGCGGATGGAGTGCCTATATTCCTTCGGTGTCACGCCCACCAAACGGCGAAATACACTTGAAAAATGCGCCTGGCTGGAAAAGCCTGTCGCATAGGCTATGCTGGCAAGTGTTTCCCTGCCATCGGCAAGGTAGAGGCGTGCTCTTTGGATTCTGCGCTCCAGAATGAAACGATGGGGCGCCACGCCGGCGACTTTCTTGAATTCCCTGCTGAAGTGGAAGGGGCTCATGTGAGCCAGGCTCGCCAGTTCTCCCACGCTGAGGTCGGCCTGTCCGAGCAGGTTCTCGATATGGTCGATCACCCGTTTGAGATTCTCCGATGTCATTGGGCGCTCGCTCGGGACGGGCGCGGCTCCTAGGAGTCTCACAACACAACAGACGAGCGCCATTCCAAGGTGCTCCACCAGCAATGGATCGGTACGATCAGCCTGCTCGACGGCAAGGGCAAGGGACAGCGCGACCTGCAACGTCGTCGGATCGGTGGTCGCGCTCAGCCCGTCGCCATGCAAATGCTCAGGATTGAAATCGCCATTGATCAGATTGCTGTAGAGCTTCGGCGATTGAAAGATGGAAATATACTCAGCCTCGTCACCATCCACTTCGAGAGGGATGGTGGCCGGTTGAAAGCCTAAGGTGAACGGCGCTCTATTGACCTTGTGAAAGCTCCCGGTGCCAAGGCGATAGGCATATCTGTGGTGGGCGGTGCGGTTGATGGAGATACGGTGCAGCGAACCTTTTGACGCCATCTGCCCCGCAGAACTGCGATAGGTCTCCACGATCATATCGCGTTGAATGAAGGCCCGGTAATTCTCAAGCGATGGCCGGCTGATTGAAAAAATCTTCGGATCGATGTCGAGCATGTACGTTCTCCATGGCGGAGATAAGCAAGCTTCGCGCCAAGATCCAAACCCTATCGGTTGTCGAACCGGGAAAAACTCGACCTCGCGGGAACTCGCTCCACTCTCGACTACCGGCTCGACCGGTGGGGCTGATCCCGAGCGTGCGCTAGGCCGCTTCTCCTTTCCGCGCCGGTTTACGGTGCCATGCCCCGCACGGCGTCGATGAAAGCCCTGAGGGCCGGCGCCATCTGCCTTTGCCTTGGATAGCACAGGAAGATCCCGGGAAAGGGTTCTGCCCAATCCAGCAACAGCGGCACCAATCGGCCGGCGGCGATATGGTCGTGGACCGCGTCCTCCACGCAGAATGAGATGCCGATGCCGTTCAGCGCCGCCTTCAAGGAAAGTTCCTTGTCGTTAACGATCAGCGGACCGTCCACCGCGACGTCGAACCACCTCCCCCCCTCGAAGAACTCCCAGGCATAGGGCTGCTGCCGGCCCGGCCAGCGCCAGCGGATGCAGCTGTGCGCCAGGAGTTCCCTCGGATGCGCGGGCGAGCCTCGGCGTTCGAGATAAGCAGGAGAAGCGACCGCGATCTGTTTGAGCTCAGGGCCGAGCCGCACGGCGACCATGTCCTGCTCAATGACCTCGCCGATCCGCAGCGAGACATCGAACCCGGCGGCGACCACGTCCACCACCTCGTCGTCCAGCGTGATGTCGAGGACGATCTGCGGATAGGTTGAGGCAAACCCCGCCAGGATCGGCTCGATATAGTAGTCGGCGGCCGAGCGGAACGCGTGGATCCGCACCGTGCCCGCCGGACGGTCGCGGGCTGTCCGCGCCTGTCCCAGGGCCTCCCCCAGTTCGGTCATGGCGGGCCGCAGCCGCTGGAACAGATTCTCGCCGGCGACGGTGAGCGAGACGCTCCGTGTCGTGCGAAGCAGCAGTTGCACGCCGACGCTCTCCTCCAGGCCCCGGATCGTCTGGCTCAAGGCCGAGGGACTGATGCCCAGCACCTCCGCCGCACGGCTGAAGCTCAACGCCTCGGCGACGGCAACGAAGGCGCGCAGATGATTGTAATCGCTGCTGGGGAGAAGATCGTTCATGGAGCAAGAAGACCACTTTTAAGCTGAACTAACAAGGTCAGGTAAAATCGCCGATATTATTTCGAGCCAGACGCGCTGCTACCTCCTTCCCGAACAAGGAGATACGTCATGACAACATGGTTCATCACAGGCGTTTCACGCGGCCTCGGCCTGGCGCTGGCGCAGGCGGCCCTCGCCGAGGGCGATAGGGTGATAGGTACCGCGAGGAGCGGCGCACCGGAACTCGCCGGGAGCGAGCGCCTCCATATCCTGCCGGCTGATCTGTCGGACGCCGCCGCGCCCGAGACTCTCGTGCGACAGGCCTTCGACATCGCCGGCTCGATCGACGTCATCGTCAACAATGCCGGCTACGGCCTGCTGGGAGCTCTGGAGACCGCGACGGACGAAGAAATGGAACGGCTCTTTGCGGTCGACGTCTTTGCGCCGGCCCGCATCGTCCGAGCGGCCCTCCCGCATCTGCGTCGGCAGGGCAAGGGCCATATCGTCAACATCACCTCGATCGCGGGCCGCGCCCCGACGACGGGTTCGGCGCTCTATTCGGCTGCCAAGCACGCGCTCGAAGGCCTGTCGGCCGCCCTGGCGCTGGAAGTGGCGCCCCTCGGCATCAAGGTCACGGCGGTGGCGCCCGGTGCGTTCCGCACCGACTTCCTCTCGGACCATTCGATCCGCTGGAGCGATCGCGAAGACGCCGCCTACGCCGAAACCATCGGCCGCAGCTCCGCCGCCTTCTCGGCAGCACACGGCAGGCAGGCGGGCGACCCTGCCCTCGCCGCGCGGGCCATCATCGCCGCCGTCCGCTCGCCACAGCCCCCGCGTCATCTGCTGCTGGGCTCGGATGCGCTCAGGCGCGCCCGTGAGAAGCTCGACGCCGTGATCGAGGAGATGGACGCCTGGGACGAAACCACCCGCAGCACCGACTTCAAGGAAGGCGCCTGACATGGGCATGCAGACATCCGGCAACCATCCCTATGTAGGAATGTGGGTTACGGCAGATGGTCATGTCCGGCAGGAACTGCTGCCGGACGGCCGGTACGACGAGGCGAGAGGTCCCCGAAAGAGCGCCTACCAGGGCCGATATGAAGTTCGGGGCAGCCATATCGACTATTGGGACGACACAGGCTTTACCGCGGATGGCGAGTTCGTCGATCGCGATACGCTGCATCACGGCGGCATGGTCTTCCGTCGCGAGCCGTAGACCACCCTCCGGTCGTCGAAATCCCGACGTCACCGGCCGGCAACAGCGAAAGATGCATGGGCGGCTACCTCCCTTACCGATAACGCCTCGGCCGGGTCGAGACCGCCAAGGATGCGACGGTGACGCCGTTCGTGACGGCCCTCGCCAGATCGCTGCTCTCGACCAGGCTGGCGAAATAGCCGGCAGAGAAAGTATCCCCGGCCCCGATGGTGTCGACGACATCCACCTTTGGGGCCGGCACCGCCACATGCTCGTTGCCGCGCCAGGCCAGGGCACCGTCCGGCCCGCATTTGATTACCAGGCTGGCGCCATCGGGCATGAGGGGCCGGATGATCGCGGCGGCAGCCTCGACCGTATCGGCGCCGGTCATTCCCCGTGCCTCGATGTCGTTGACGAGGACGTGCTCGCAATGCCCGACCCAGGCTGCCACACGGGTTCGGACCTGGGCCGTCCAGCCACCGTCGGGCCAGCCCGTATCGAGTGCGACACGATAGCCGCGGCGTCGCAGGATCGCGATCAGTTCGTCGTAGTCGGCCAGCAGGGCCGGAATGACGAAGGGCCCGACCAGCAACGCCACGCGCCCGTCACCCGCCTCTTCCAGTTGCGACAGCACGTCGGAGAGCTTGAACGAATGCAAGTGGCCGGTGGTGGTGAAGAAGGTACGCTCTCCATCGGGATGACCGATCCCGACCGAAACCGTGGTCGCCCCCTCGGCCACGGTCCAGGCCTCCGCGCGCGCACCGAAAGGCTCGGCAAGCCAGCGGCCCAGCATGTCGTCGCCTCGGCTGGCAATCAGCCGATAGTCCACTCCGAGCACATCGAGAGCCAGCGCGGTATTGCCGGCGGCACCGCCGACGCGAAATTCACTCTCGGGCACGATGACTTCCGTGCCCGGCTGCGGCCATGGCTCCTGCGGACCCATCACGAGATCGACATTGACGTTGCCGATCAGAAAGAGCGGTTCCCTCATAGCTCCGTCGTCACCTTGGTCGAGCGCAGGGGCTCCCCGACATGGGTGACCCGCCGTGCCGCGAAGGCGACCAGGAAGGACTGCAGCGCCGGCAACAGCGCGAAGATGGCCGCCATGCCTTCCTCCCGCGGAATGCGGACGGTGACGGCGTCGGCAATATCCGCTTCGCCCGAAAGGTCGAACACCACCACCGGCGACCCGGCTGCGCGGCAGGCCGCCGCCAGGCCCGGCGCGAGGCCGGCCGAGGGGCCGGCAGCGCGCAGAAGCACGATGCCGCTCGCCGGAGACAGCATCTCCATCGGGCCATGCCGCAATTGCCCGCCCTCCAGTGCCAGGGCCGGGAGGCGGGCAAGTTCCATCACGCAGAGCGCCCCGGATTCGGCCACGCCCTGCAGTTCGGCCCGCCCGCTGAGAATGAGGGCTGTGCTGGCCCCTACGGCGGACAGGGCTGCCTCCAGGTCGGGACGGACAGGCGCGACGAGCACGTCGAGCGCGGATTCCGCCGGGAGCCCGAGCGCGGCGAGCACCGAAAGGTGGAGCGCATGGCTGACAAGGAGGCTGCGCGTGGCGGCGAAGGCCCGTTCCGGCCCTCCGACGCCGACGAGCCCCGGCACGCCACGGCCAAGCGCGCTGGCGGGATCGAGCGTAAGGCCGAAACGCTCCTGCCTGCCGGACGGACGCTCAAGGAAGGCAACGATCTCCCCCGAATTGCCGGATTGGGAAACGAGCAGAACCGTCCGCTCGCGGTCGGGCTGGGGCGTGATCAGCAATTCCGACAACACTTCCGTTTCGACCTCGACGCCAAGCCGCCGGTACAGGACGGCGGCCGCGCGGTTGACCCAATGGGAGCCGCCCATCGCAGCCAGGGTCAGCCGCCCGGTGCGACGTATGCTTTCCGCCAGTTTCGACGCAACCGGCCCGGCGCCATGAAAGGAGGCCCGCGCATCGGCATGCTGGCGTGCCATTTCAGCTTCGATCATCGTCAGGCCGGAGCCCGGTACGATTGTACTCATGATATCAACCCTTGACGCTGCCGGCCGTAAGGCCCGCAACCAGTGACTTCTGCAGGATGAAGGCGATCAGGACGGGCGGCAGCGCCGTCAGCAGGCCCGCGGCCGAAACCAGACCGAAATCCGTCGCCCTGCCGGCGGCGAAATCGGCGATGGTGACGGTAAGGGTCTTGGCATTCTGATTGGAGGTGAAGAGCAGGGCGTAGAAGAACTCGTCCCAGGCGAGCAGGATGGCGAACAGCGCCGCCGTGGCCACGCTCGCCCGGGCATAGGGCAGCGTGACCCACCATAAGGTCTGCAGCGTCGAGGCACCGTCGATCGCCGCCGCGCTTTCAAGCTCCCCGGGCACCGCATCGAAGGCCGATTTGATGAACCAGGCGGTGAAGGGTGTCAGGATCGAGCAGTAGACGATGATCAGGCCGAGCACGTTGTTGAGAAGCCCAAGCATGGAGAGCAGGAAATAGAGCGGCAGGATCAGGGCCACGGCGGGCGTCATATAGGTCGCGAGCACGCTGTAGAGCACCGCCGACACGGCGCGATTGCGATAGCGCGAAAAGGCCCAGCCCGCCGGTATCGCGACCAGCAGCGACACAGCGGTCGCCCCGAGCGAACTGCCCAGGCTGTTGCGCAGCGCCATCAGGAAAGCCTCGCCCGGGCTGTTGGCCTCGAAGGTGAGCAGGCGGGCATAGCGGCTGAAATCGAAATGGCGCGGAATGAGCGACAAGGGCTTGGTCGTGAGATCGGCCGGCAGGGAGATGCTCATCACGCCGAGCCAGAGCACCGGTGCCAGCGTGGTCACCAGGAACAGGGCGACGCCGCAATAGAGGAGGAAGGTCATGAAGGGGTTGCGCTGCATGATCAGGCCTCCTGTCTGCGCATCAGCCGGACATAGAAGCCGACGAAGACCATGCAGATCAGCACCACGATGAGGGCGTAGGATGCGCCCGACCCTACACGCATGAAGCGGAAGGACTCCTCGTAGACGAAGAAGCTCATGGTCTTGGTGGAACTGGCCGGGCCGCCGCGCGTCATCACGTAGAAGATGTCGAAGACCTTGAGCGCCTCGATCGAACGCAGTACCAGCGCCACCAGCAGCGGCGGCGCGATCACCGGCCAGGTTACCGCCTTGAAGCGATTCCATGCATTGGCGCCGTCGAGCGTAGCCGCACCGTAGAGATCCGCCGGCGCCGATTGCAGCGCAGCCAGCACGATAAGCGCAACAAGCGGATAGTTCTTCCAGACATCGGCCACGATCACGGCATTCATCGCGCTGCCTTCCGTGCCGAGCCAGCTGCGATAGCTCTCCATCAGCCCGCTCTGGGTCAGGACCGCGTTCATCACGCCGAAATCCGGCTGGTAGATCAGCCGCCACATCAGGGCATTGACGATGGTCGGTATCGCCCAGGGCAGCACAAGCAGAGCCCGGCAGAACGTGCGCCCATGAAATTTCTCGTTCAGCAGCAAGGCGACGGCGATGCCCAGCAGGGCCTCGGCGCTGATCGAGACGACGGTGAAATAGATCGTACGCCCAGCCGCGGCCAGAAACTCGGAATCGGTGAAGGCGTAGGCGAAGTTCTCCAATCCGGCGAAATGGGCCGCCCCGGGTCCCGCCATCAGACGGGCATCGGTGAAAGCCAACCAGCAGGTCATCAGAATGGGATAGCCGACCGCCGCGAACACGATGACGAGCATCGGGCCGAGCAGAAGCCATGGTGAGGGCATGCCCACGCGGCCGCTCATCATAAGGCAGGTTCCTTCCGGTGGAGCTTGGTGGGCCGGCCATCGGACCAGCCTCTGGTTGGTATGCCGATCCTCGCCGGCGTTCGGTTGCTCGATGGCAGAGGTAGCGCGCCCCTTGTCATTGCCGGGCCTGACCCGGCAATCCAGCCCGCCATTGGGAACGGGCGCCGCATGCCCGGGTCGAGCCCGGGCATGACAACGATCGGTGCTCCTATCTCCTCACCTGATGCGGGCTGCGTCCTTGGCCGCCGCTGCCAGGGCATCGGCGGGGGAGGCCTTGCCAGCGAGCGCATTCTGGATCTGCGCCTGCAGGATGGTGGAAAGCTCCTGGTATGACGCCACCGTGGGCCGGGGAGTCATCAGGCCGATGGAAACATCGGCGGCCTTGACCAGGGTCTCCTGCCCCTTGGTGACGGCGGGATCAGTATAGGAAGCCTTCCAGATCGGCAGGCTGAGCTGGGCATACTGATCCTGCACGGGCTTGGAGGTCAGGTAGGTGATGTACTTCCAGGCCAGATCGGGCTTGGACGAGCCAGCGGTGATGCCGAGAGCCATCGAACCGTTCACCGCTGAAGCCGTGCTCTTGCCCTCGACGCCCGGCGCGGGAACCACACCGACCTTGCCGACCACCTTGCTTTCAGCCGGGTCATTGGCCTTGGCGTACATGTAGGTCCAGTTGAGCGCGAAGGCCGCGTCGCCCGCGGAGAACACCTTGCGGACATCCTCTTCCAGGTATTCCTTGGAATTGGGGTTCGAGATGCCGTCCTTGAGGGTCTGCGCCATGTAGGTGACCGCGTCGAGCGAGCCGCCCTTGTCGAAGACAGGCTTGTCCCCGTCGAAGAACTTGCCGCCATAGGCCGCGGTCAAGGTGACGTAGTCGCAGATGACGGCTTCGGCCTGCGACCAGCTCCAGACGATGGGATATTGCACCAGGCCCTTGTCCTTGATGATCTTGGCATCCTTTGCCAGTTCATCCCAGGTCTTCGGCGGCTCGGCGATGCCTGCCTTCTGCAGGATCTCGGTGTTGTAGAACAGATATTTGGTGTCGAGGATCCACGGCATGCCATAGGTCTTGCCGTCGTAGTTCACCGTGGCCCAGGCACCGTCGAACACCTTGGAGCGGTCAAGATCCTTGAGCCGGTCGGTGACGTCGACCAGCACCCCGTTCTGGGCGAAGGCCGCAGGCCAGATCACGTCATAGAGCACGACGTCATAGCCCGAGCCACCGGCCGCCTTGGAGGCCACGATCTTGTCGTAGAGGGCCTCGTAGGGAACGAATTCCATGTTGACGGTGACGCCGGGATTTTCCTTCTCGAAGGCGGCCGTCATCGCCTTGACGTCGGCGTCGCTATAGGCGGCCTGCGCCATGAAAAGCGCATTGAGCGTCTCGGCGGCGGCCGGCGACAATCCCGCCAACGCCGCCATTGCCAGCCCGGCCATCAGGCCGGCGGCGCCTCTTCCCAGTGGAAACTGGGTCAGCTTACGAATTCCAGACATTGCAACCATCTCCCGCTTGCAATTCGAACGGCGACCCGCGGCCACCCTGCATTGAGGACGCGGGGAGTTCTTGGTGCTCCCGGCAGTTTTCGCGTACCCGAAAAAATTATTAACTCAATTTGTTTGAATGTAAACATGCTGCCATAGTCATCGATGAAGTGGTGAGTGGGGTTTGGGTACCATGGCAAGGCGCGAGGCGGACAAGGCGCTCCAACCGGGCCGAAGCGTTGCAGGGACGAATCTTGAATTCACCCGCTCCCACAACCGGCGCGTCGTGCTCGATACGGTCCGCCGGCTGGGGCCGATGTCACGGGCCGAGATCGCGCGGGAGACGGCCCTGACCAATCAGACGATCTCCAACATCGTCGAGGAATTGGAGCTGGCCGGTTTTCTTCTTCCCGGTGCGCCCAGGCGCGAAGGGCGGGGCCAGCCTTCCATCCCCTATGCCATCAATCCGCAGGGTGCGTGGTCGCTCGGCTTCCATGTCGATCACAGCGCCATCATCGCGGCCCTCGTCGACCTCACCGGCAAGCCGGTCGCCATCCGGGAGATCGCCGCCCACCGCCCCTCGCCCCGGAGCGCGACCCCGGCCTTGCGGCGGCTCGCCGACGAGTTGACGAGCCAGGCCGGCATTCCCTCCTCGCGCCTGCTCGGCGCCGGCGTCGCCCTGCCCGTGCGTTTCGGGGTCGGGGCCATCACCACGGCCGGCCCGACCACCCTGCCCGGATGGGATGATCCAGATGCCAGGCAGCATATCGCCGAGGCCCTCGGACAGCCCGTGCAGATCGAAAACGATGCCATGGCCGCGGCAATCGGCGAGAGGCTGCATGGCGTCGCCCGCACTATCGGGAGCTTCGTCTTCCTTTTCCTCGACGAAGGGCTCGGCGCCGGCGTCTTTCTGGCGGGGCAACCCTGGCGCGGCGCCTCGCTCAATGCCGGCGAGATCGGCCATATGATCGTGGTGCCGAACGGCAAGCCCTGCCCCTGCGGCAATCGTGGTTGCCTGGAACGCTACCTCTCCTTGAACGCGGCTCAGGAATTTCTGGCCGACGAGCCCGGCTCCCCTGCCTTCTCGGACCCGGACTTCGCCGCGTCGAGACTAGTCGAGCGCTGGATCGAGGAGGCAGCCCCTCACCTCGCCACTGCCGTCAACATCCTGGAATCGACGCTGGACCCGGAAACGATCCTGCTCGGCGGGGTGGCGCCCGCCGGCGTGCTCGCAAGCCTGATCGAAAAGGCGATGCCGCTGCCGATGTCCGTCGGCTCGCGTAGCGGCCGCATCCTTCCCCGCCTGATGGCCGGCTCCGTGGGACACCATACCGTCGTCCTGGGTGCCGCCTCACTGCCGATCTTCGACGAAATCAATCCCCGCTTCGACGTGCTGCTGAAGCACTGAGGCGCCGGATCCGGCGGCCGCTGGACTTCCGGGTACACGGACCACCGCTGCGCCGCCGCTGTCCTGGCCGCCAGCCGTAAAGCCCTGTCGCTAGCTTAGATCGAGATGATGCTTGTGCTTGTTCTCATACATCAGGAGATCCGCGCGCCTGGCGACCGACTCCAGCTTTTCCTCGCCTTGGCTCGTGGCCGCTCCGATCGAGAGGCGGAGCGCCTGCTGGGAGTAATATTGATTGTTGATCTCAACGAGGCGCTCGATGTTCTCCATCATGGCGGTTGCGCCTCTTTCGTCGATATAGGGGAGGACAACCGCAAATTCGTCCCCGCCGATACGCGCAGCGTGACCGGGAGCCTTGACCGCCTCGTTCAGTATCTCGCCGACGCGGCGCAGCAAACTGTCGCCGGTCGCATGCCCCCATTGATCGTTTACGGCCTTGAGCCCGTCGAGGTCGATGACGATGATCGACACCGGCAAATGACGATTGCGTTCGAGCCGGTTCAACTCATCGACGTAGAAGGCGCGATTGAACAGCTTCGTCAAGACATCGTGCTTGCCGAGATACTCGAGATAGGCCTCCGCCTTCTTGCGCGCGGTTATATCGGTAAGGGCGACTTGCACCTGCGACCAGTCGGCTTCGTACCCGGGCAGGATGGACAATTGCAGCAGGAGATAGCGTTCCGTGCCATCGAGCGCGTGGTTGAGCACCTCTCGCCGCTGAAAGAGGATGCCGTTCCACAGATCGATCAATTGCTCGCGAAAATGCGTCGCCATGTCCGTCTTGAATACGCGCGGCAGGTTCTGCAGGAGCGTCGGCTTGTCGGGCGCGAGAAAGAGCGTCAGCGTCTCCTTGTTCACGTCCAGGACACGGATTTCGCTCATGCATTGGCGCACGAATTCGGGATGTACGTCCGTGAAGACGCGGAAGTCGACAATGCCGCGACGCCGCAGGTCGTCCATCAGCTGCTTGATGCGGCTAAAGTCCTCCACCCACAGCGAAACCGGTGAGTGCTCGAAAAGAGCCGAGGCATATTGCTGCTGCTTTGCCGTCTGCCGACGCGCGCCTTCGAGGAGGGTCACGTCTTCTATGGCCAGCAGGACACGGTCCCAAGTCTGCTCGTGTCCGGGCAATATAATGCCACGAAGCTGAATGTCGAGGCGCTTGCCGCCGAGCGTGTAATTGACGGTGTTGCTATGGAATTCAGTCGCGCCGTCCCAGAGCTGGCCTAATTCATCGATGTGCGCTTCAAGCATATCGTCGCGCAGTACACGCCCCAGATTGGTCACAAGATGATCGACACTATCTGCTTCATAAAGCGAAAGGGTCTTGCGGTTGACTCTGAGCACGCGGATGAGGCTCGAACAAAGCGCCAACTTGTCGGGCTCAGTCGAAAGAAGCGCTCGTAAATTAGTGACACCCTCTTCGCGCCAATTCTCGAATTGCTTACGCAAGGCAGTGTAATCTTCGAGCCAGAGCGACATGGGAGCCAAATCGAAAATATTGTCGCTATCTTTCAGAAACGTCTCGACGCCCATTTAAGTACTCTAAATACGTATCCCACGCGCTACTGGAGACTAAGCCTAGCTGAAGTCGCGATTACTTTATACAAATTTCAGCGAGGCGAGCCAAACCATAACAGAAGGCTCGGCATCCCCGGCGCAGCGCTCTTGTCGGCGGAGCTATCGGAACAGGTCGCAGCGGTCAACAGGCGAGCCGCCTTGCGCCTGATCCTACGCCCCGCTGCCTGGATCAGGAGCACGGGACACGAGGAGCTTGTCGATCCTTCGCCCATCGAGGTCGATCACCTCGAAGCGCCACCCCGCGGTGGCGACGCTCTCGCCGACGTCGGGCAGGTGCCCCATCTGGCCGAGCACGAAACCGGCCAACGTGTGGTAGTCGGCATCCTCCGGCACTTCGCCCAGCCTCAGTCTGTCGAAGGCCTCGTGTACCGGCATCATTCCATTGAAGAGGAGAGAGCCGTCTTCCCGTTCGACTACGTCCGGCTCGTCGCCCTCCGCGGGCAAATCACCGGCCATGGCTTCGAGAAGATCGGTTTGCGTGACGATGCCGGCGAGCACGCCATATTCGTCGATCACGACGGCGAGGCGAACCGGTGCCTTCTTGAATTGATCGAGCACGCGGAAAATCGAGGCCCCCTCATGCACGATCAGCGGATCACGTAGGACAGCCATCGGATCGGGCGAACGGCCGTCGAGCATCTGGTCCAGGATATCGCGCTTGAGCACCATCCCGAGCGGTTCGTCGATGTTGCCGCGCCCGACGAGGATCTGCTCATGCGTGCATTCGCGGATCGTGCGCATGATCTCGGCGCGGCTGTCGTCGGGATCGAACCAGTCGACATCCCTGCGAGGGGTCATGATGTCGACGATCGGCCGGTCGCCGATGTTGAATACGCGCTCCACCACCTCCTGCTGGGCCAGGTTGAGGATGCCAGCCTCCTGGCTCGCAGCGACCAGGAGCTTGAGTTCCTCCGCCGAGTGCAGCGAATGTTCGTCGGCCCCGGGCTTCAGGCCGAAGAGGCGCAGGACGAGGTTGCCAAGCCGATTGAGGACGAGGATGGCGGGCTTGAAGAGCAGGAGGAATAGGCCGAGGGGACGTACCACCCAAAGAGCGGTGATCTCGCTGCGCTGCAGGGCCAGGCTCTTGGGAGCGAGTTCGCCCAGGACGATATGCAGCGAGGTGATCAGGATGAAGGCGATCGCCACGGCGATGGCGTGCGATCCGGCGATGGCCCAGGCCTCGGGCAGATAGGCGAACAGGGGTTCTATCAGGTGAGCGAGCGCGGGTTCGCCGATCCAGCCGAGCGCCAGGGAGGCGATTGTAATCCCCAACTGCGTTGCCGCCAGATTGGTGTCGAGGTTGTCGACCGCCCGCTGCAAGGCACGGGCATTCATGCGGCCGGCATTGACCAGTTCGGCCACGCGGCTGCGCCGTATTGCGACAAGGGAAAATTCGGCTGCGACGAAGAAGCCGTTCGCAAGGACGAGGAGCAGCACGACGGCGATTCCAATCAGGTCCAGCAGTCCGTCATCCAGATCCGACATTTGTCTCCTCGCGCAGATTCGAATACCACCCGGACTGTATAGGAACTGGCGGCCCGATCCGAAAAGCTCGCGCGCTCGATTTCGTTTCTCGGGCAACACCAATTTGGGGTTGTAGCTGATGAAGCCGGGCCGGAGACAGGTGGCGCGAGGGTTCGCGCGCAGACCTCAGGACGGTCCTCCCCCGACATGCCCTGGCTCCGACTTCTGCAACTGCTCTCCCCAGTCGCGCATGCTCAGCAGGACGGGCTCCAGGGACTGGCCGAGTTTCGTCAGTTCGTATTCCACCCTCGGGGGGACCTCGGGAAACACGGTTCTCTTCACGATTCCATCCGCTTCGAGTTCGCGCAGCTGCAAGGTGATCATTCGCGGGGTAGCGGATGGGGTGACGCGGCAAAGGGCATTGAAGCGCAGCTTGCCGTGCAGGAGATGAAAGACCAGGACCGGCTTCCAGACCCCGCCGATGACGGAGAGCGTCGCTTCGACCGCGCAGCCGGTTCGGCCGGCCTTTCGCTGCCTGGTTCGGCGGGCAGCACTATCATTCATGATACTACATGTCCCATTTGTACGTACTCCTCATCTCCAGACTAGAGGGTTATCGTCCTGTGCGAAAGGGCGCGTACCGTGAAGCGGCGGTCCGGCGCACCGGGAGAAAAGCCATGGATGGAATCGAATACATAGGCCTCGTAGCCAGCAGTCTGGCAACGATCGCCTATCTGCCGCAAGTCGTGAAGACCTGGCGGACCCGCAGCGCGAATGACTTCAGTCTCTCCACGCTACTCTTGCTGGAGGCCGGTTCCAGTCTCTGGATCTACTACGGCTTGCTGCGAGGCGCACCGGCAATCTGGATCGGCAACGGCGTCACACTCGCGCTCGCAGGCTTCATTCTACTGGTCAAAATGGAGAGCGTCCTCTTTGCCGGGAGAGTGCGGAAAAATTGCGGGGCATGAACGGCTGGCCTGCCCCGCCGACCCCGCGGGCGGTACCCGGCACAGGATGTTCGCGTCAAAGTAGAGAGCCATCGCCCGAACGGGATGAAAATTTCGAAATTGCAGGCCAGCGTGCTTGATGCTGCCTATTTTTCATTCCACACCCTGCAGGATGAGGAATGATCAGCCGGAACAGCAATGGGCGTGGCGGTGGTGCTTGCTTGCCGCCCTTGTCGTTCATCTGCTCGTCGCCGCGATCGTGCTGCCCAGCTCACTTGTAACGCCGCTCAAGGAGGAGCAGGCGATAACGGTGGAGCTTGTGCAATCGGCCGGCCCTCAGGCGCAGGCAAAAGCCGAAACTCCGCCGCCAGCCCCCCCAAAACCGCAGACAGGAGGTCCAACGCCCCCGTCATCGCCGAAGGATGCTGGCGCACAGCCGCCCCCGCCAGCTGCGCTGGAGCCGGTCTTTCAATTTGGCGACAAGGACCGCGGTCCCCAGAAGTCGACGGGCGGGAATGGTTCCGAACGGGGTCCGGCCTCGCCGTCCACGCGGACCGATCCGGCCAAGCAGAACATTCCGCGGACCTTGGCCGTGACGACCGCGGCGACGGACCAGGTTCCCCAGGCGACATCGACGAAGACACCGGCTCCAACGGCGGGAGATGCCACCGCGGCGCAGCAAGGCTTGCAGCTCCACGAGGCCAAGACCTTGTTTTCGCAGGCCCCGACCAACGATCTGAGTTCGATGATGGCGATAGGTACGGTGCCGCGCGGCGACCGGGCGGCCCAGCTTTGTTCAACGGAACTGGGCGAGCAGTTGGTTCATGCCTCGCCGGGATACTACCCCGACAGCCTTCCGCTCTTTCGGCTCAAGGAAGGCACTGTCCTGGATGTTCCCAAGGCCGCGTTCCACTCGAACTCGCAATGGTACGCTCTGAGCTATCGCTGCGAGGTCGACCCGCAGGCGACGAAAGTGGTGAGCTTCGCCTTCCACATCGGACAGCCGATACCGCGCAGCGATTGGAGCAGCCTCGGGCTTCCCTCGCAATAGAGACATCTGGAGCCTGATCGCGCCCGCTGCCCGGCGAAGTCGCCCTCTTGCGCGGCAGCCCGGAAAAATCACTGCAGGAATCGCCTGAACTGCCGCAGCGAGACGACGAAAAGCACTCCTCCTATGACCAGGAGAGCGAGCAGTTGGGGCCAGACCACGCCAAGCCCCGCGCCCCTGAACAGGATGGCCTGCGCCAGTATGACGAAGTGGGTGTTGGGCGCCAGGAGCATGATGTCCTGAATGATCTGAGGCATGCTCTCACGCGGCGTGACACCGCCGGACAACACCTGCAAGGGGAGGAGCACCATCATCAGCAGCAGACCGAACTGCGGCATGGAGCCGGCGATCGTCGCGAGAAAGATGCCCATGCAGGTCGTGGCGAAGAGCTGCAGGGCGGCGCCGAACAGGAAAAGCGCCACCGAGCCTTCGATCGGCACTTTCAGGATGCCCTGGACCACGAAGACGAGCGACATCGCCGAGGCGGCAAGCACGACCAGCCCCATGGACCAGATCTTGCTGATCATGATCTCGTTGGGGGTGACCGGCATGACCAGCAGATGTTCGATCGTGCCGTGCTCGCGCTCGCGGATGAGAGCCGCCCCGGTCAGGATGATCGACAGCATGGTGATCGACGAGATGACATTGGTGATGGCGCCGAACCAGCCCTTGTTCAGTTCCTGGTTGAAGCGCGAGCGCAAGGCGAGATTGACGGGGACCTCGCCTGCCCCCCGATAGCGGTTCAGGAACTCGCTGACCTCGCTGGAGACGATCGACTGAACGTAGCCCCCGCCGGTGAAGGCTTGCGACATGCGCGTGGCATCGACGTTCAGCTGGATCGTCGGCGACTTGCCGCCCAGGAGATCGCGCTGGAAATTCGGGGGAATGTCGAGTGCGAACGTATCGAGACCGGCATCCATGCGCCTATCCATCTCGTGCTGGGAGATGATCTTCGGAACGGTGAAGTAAGGCGGGTAGAATGCGGTCAGGATACGCGAGGAGGCTGGCGATTGGTCCTCGTCCACGACTGCGATGGCCGCGTTGTTGAGGGTCTCGGGCATCGCCGTGGAGGCCGTGTAGATCGACAGCGAGAAAGCATAGAGGATCAACACCACCAGAACCGGATCGCGGGCGAGCCCGCGCAGTTCCTTGAAGCCGAGCTGGACGATATTGGCCATGCGCATGATCAGCTCGCCTGTTTCTTCAAAAGAACGGCTCCCAGGCCCAGGAGAACGGGAACCATGATCAGCAGGGGGACGAAGGATCCCGCCAGATCACCGAAACCCAGCGCCTTGGAGAAGGTGCCGCGGGCAATCGTCACGAAATAGGTCGTCGGATAGACTTGGCCGATGAACGCACCGGCGCCCCTGAGGGAGGAAACCGGATCGATCATGCCGGAATACTGGACCGCCGGAATGAGGGTGATGAGGGCGGTGCCGAAGATCGCCGCGATCTGGCTGCTGATGAAGGTGGAGATCAGCAGGCCCATGCCCGTGGCGACGATGACGTAGAGCAGCGCCGCGAGGCTGAGCGTGGCGAAGCTCCCCGTGAGCGGCACGCGGAAGATGAAGACCGCGAAGCCCGTCAGCATCAGGAAATTCAGCATGGCGAGCGCGA
The DNA here is from genome assembly GCF_059699065.1 of Labrys sp. ALF-8. Lineage (NCBI taxonomy): Bacteria > Pseudomonadati > Pseudomonadota > Alphaproteobacteria > Hyphomicrobiales > Xanthobacteraceae > Labrys > Labrys sp. ALF-8. Next base: position 4,152,385 of record NZ_AP048537.1, on the reverse strand, counting down.
CATAGGGGATCTGCTTGCCGATGAGGAATTCCAGGCGGGTCACCGGCGTCACGTAGAAATTGATGATCGAGCCGAGTTCCTTCTCGCGAACCACGCTCAGCACCGCGAGCATGGCCGGGATCAGCAGCAGCAGCAAGGGAATGACGGCCGGCACCATGGCGACCAGGCTTTCAACGCCGGGATTGTAGCGGTAGCGCAGCGCTATCTGGAAGTCGCCCACGGTGGCGGCGTCGCCGTAGAGTTCACGTGCCTTCTGCGTCAGCCAGGCCGTGTGCATCCCCTGGACATAGCCCTGGACCGTCTCGGCCCTTGTAGGCATGGCACCGTCGATCCAGACCCCGATCTCGACATTGCGGCCTCGCGCTACGTCACGGCCGAAGCCCGGGGGGATTTCCAGCGCGAGACTCAGTTCGCCGTTCCGCATGCGCAGGTCGAGATCGTTGTAGTCGGTGATCGGCGCCTTCTCGGTGAAGTAGCGGGATCCGGCAATCTGGAGCGTGTAGTCGCGGCTGATCGTCGTGTCGTCGCGGTCCAGCACGGCAAAGGAGAGGTTCTCGACGTCCATATTGATGCCGTAGCCGATCACGAACATTAGGATGACGCTGCCAAGAATGGCCAGCGTCGCGCGGATCGGATCGCGCCGCAATTCGAGCGCCTCTCGCCGGGTATAGGCGAACATTCGCCGGAAATCGAAGGCCGAACGGACCGCTGGAGGAGTGGCCGGTGCCTGCCTTGCGGCCTCCGTCCCAGGCTGCGCGGGTTGAGAAGGATGCGCAGGCGCTGGCTGGTCGCCGATCGCCTCCTCCAGATAGGCGATGAAGGCTTCCTCCAGGGTCGCGGCCCCGCGCTTCTCGGTGATCGCGCGCGGCGTATCGCTGATAAGCACCCTGCCGGCATGCATCAGCGAGATCCGGTCGCACAGCTCGGCCTCGTTCATGAAATGGGTGGAGACGAAGATCGTCACACCGTCCTTGCGCGACAGTTCGGCGAGGATTTGCCAGAACCCGTCGCGGGCGACCGGATCGACGCCCGAGGTGGGTTCGTCGAGAATCAGGAGGTCGGGTGCGTGAATCATCGCCACCGCCAGCGACAAGCGCTGGCGAATGCCGAGCGGAAGGGCGTCGGGCAGCGCGTCCATGACGCCTGACAGATCGAAACGACGACCCATCTCCTCGATCCGTGCCGGAATGGTCTCGACGGACAGGCCGAACAGGCGCGCGTGAAGATCGAGGTTCTGGACGACGGTGAGTTCGGAATAGAGCGAGAAGGCCTGGCTCATGTAGCCGACGCGCCGGCGCACCTCGATATCGTTCGGGTCCACCTGACGGCCGAACAGCCTTGCTGTTCCCTCGCTGGCCGGCAGAAGGCCCGTCAGCATCTTCATCGTGGTCGTCTTGCCGCAGCCGTTCGAGCCAAGAAAGCCGAAGATCTCGCCGCGGGGGATGCGGAAGCTGACGTCGTCGACGGCCGTGAAGCTGCCGAAGCGCATGGTGAGATGGTCGGCCTCGATGGCTATGTCGCTCGTGGCGTCGGGGGAACGCGGCGGGATGACGACCGTGCTGTGGCCGCGGCGCCTTTCCTCCGGAAGAAGGGCCACGAACGCGGCATCCAGATTGGCGGTGGTGGTCTGGGCCAGCAATTCAGCGGGCGTGCCCGTCGCCAGGACATGGCCCGCATCCATGGCGACGAGCCAGTCGAACCGCTGTGCCTCCTCCATGTAGGCGGTCGCCACGATCACGCTCATGCTCGGCCGCTCGCGGCGAATATCGTCGATCAGTTCCCAGAACTGCCGGCGCGACAGGGGATCGACCCCCGTCGTCGGCTCGTCGAGGATCAGGAGATCCGGATCATGGATCAGCGCGCAGCACAGGCCGAGCTTCTGCTTCATGCCGCCTGACAGCTTGCCCGCAGGCCGGTCCGGAAACGGCGCCAGTCCCGTCCGCTCGAGCAGATCATCGATACGGCTCTGGCGCTCCTGTCGCCCCTGGCCAAACAGCCTCCCGAAGAAATCGACATTCTCGAACACGGACAGCGTCGGATAGAGGTTTTTGCCGAGCCCCTGGGGCATATAGGCGATCCGCGGACAGCTGCGCTCGCGGTGCCTTGCGTCGGCGATATCGCCGCCGAGCACCTCGACCCGCCCCTCGCGCACCACGCGGGCCCCGGCGACAAGGCTCAGGAGGCTGGACTTGCCGACACCGTCGGGACCGATGAGCCCGACCATGATCCCGGACGGGATGTCCAGGCTGATCCCGTCGAGTGCCCTGGTCTTGCCGTAGGAAAGCCCCACTCCCGCGAGTCGGACCACCGGGGCGGAGGGTGCCTCGCCACCGGCCGGATACGACAGTCCCCCGTTCATTGCACCAGCGCCTTTGTCAGGCTGTCTGGCCATTCGGCGCTGGAGTCGAGCCGGACATAGGCCATGCCGGGGAGACCGGTCTTGACCTGCTGGATATATTTGCGCAGCAGTTCCGGCTGAATCTGCGCCTTGATGCGGAACATCAGTTTCTGGCGTTCTTCCTCCGTCTCCACCGTCTTCGGCGTGAACTGCGCGACATCGGCGACGAAACTCGCCTTGGCGGGAATCACATATTGCGGCGCCGCGTCGAGCACGAGGCGGATCTCGGTACCGATCGCGACCCTCCCCGCCTGTGCGGTGGACAGGAAGAAGGTCATGTAGACATCGCTGAGATCGACGAGGTTGAGAACGCGCCCGCCGGCGGACAACACCTCACCCGGCTGGGCGACGCGATACTGCACGCGGCCATCGCGAGGCGACTTGAGCGTGCTGTCGTCGATATCCGCTGTGATGCTTTCGATGGCGGCCTTCGCCGCGTCGACTGCCGCCTCCGCATCGACCACCTGCGCCTTGGCGGCGCTGATGGCGGCGTCTGACGCGGCAAGCGATGCCTTTGCGGCCCCGACGGCGGCACGTGCACCCTGAGCCGCGGCCCTGTCGTCGTCCAGTGTCTGCTGGGAGGTGGCATTGGTCCTGACGAGTTGCTCCGAACGTGCCAGCTTTCGCTCCGCCGCATCGAGTTCGGCCTCGCGCTGCTCGATGACCGCCGATGCGCTTTCCCGTTCGGCCTCGCGCTGGGTGACCAGGCTCTTCGTCGTGTCGACGCTGATCACCGCCCGCTTGAGCTGCGCTTCGGCCTGGCGCCGCTGGGCCTCGAGCTGCTCGGTATCCATATGCGCCAGCACCTGGCCGGCCTTCACGAAGTCTCCCTCGTCGGCGAAAATCTCCTTGATGCGCCCGGCGGTCTTCGTCGAGACATCGATCTCAACTGCCTCGATACGTCCATTGCCGCTTACAAAGCCAGCGGGTAATCCCGGGCCATCATACAGCCTCCAGGCGTAGTATCCCCCTGCCACCGCTACGGCTGCGACGACTGCCAGCAACCAACCCCTTATCGACTTCATCATCTCACAGCCTGGCGCTCAATTGCCCTGAACTCGTCGTTTCATAAGGAAACCATACTTCCCGACGGATATCTCGACCGGAAAGTAGCCATGCTTGGCCTGGCGACTTTGCTCCAGATCAATTCGAGCGGGTTGAAGAGAACGGGGTTTCGATCGAGGTCTGCGCCGGAGCCCGGCGACGGGAAGCGAGCGATGGCGGCTGCGAACGAGGCCAGCCAGTGCGCGGGAGAAGTTCGGCCTTCGCGGCGGGCCTGTGCTCTTGGCCGAAGGCAAAAGACATGCACGGCCCGCGACGGCATGGGCTCGGTCAGGCTTCGTCTGAATGACTAGCGTGGAGCAGATTGGCCTTTATCCGCGTCAGCGTCTCGAAAAGATGCTCTTTATCTTCATCTTCTATGCCGATGAGAGCCTCGACACCGGCCTCCACTCCCATTTCCTTCATGGCGTCGACGATATCGCGCGCCTCCGGACTGAGGAAAAGCAGCCATACGCGCCGGTCCTCGGGATGGCGTCGCCGCTCCACGAGGCCACGTTCCTCGAGCTTGTCCAGGATCCGGACCAGGGCAATGGCACCGATCTCCAGCGTTTCGGCCAGCGCGGCCTGATGTACGCCTTCGTTGCATGAAAGACACCACAGCGTCTGCCATTGCGCACGGGTAAGGCCCAACCTATTTGCCCTCTGTTCGAATCTCTTCCGCAGGAGGCGGCCGATCTCGTCCAAGGCGCAATCGAAATTCTGCTGAATAAACATGGAAAAAGACGCCGATATTATCGTAAGCATACTTATATTTATGCACCATATAACAAGCTTGCTTCCTTTGCAACGGCACCACAACGTCAGGCTGATGAGACAAACGGTTCCTCACGCAGAGAGTTTCGAGTGGCTCAGCAACAACCGGCAGCAGTCCGCAGCGCCCCGACTCGGACGAATCTCGCCCCTAGGAACGAAGGCGCCGATCCGCGCAGCCGGAGGTCTCCGCCTGCCACGAGCGAGCCGCCCCGCAAATGAAATGTGAAAGATCAGGAAAGTAAAGTCTCCGGCATCGAAACAGGTCTTCTCCGTTCCCATGTCCACGCCCACGTGCGCACGAGGACGAAAAAGCCTGATTGAGGAGGTCAATTCTCAATCAGGCTCAGTATGTATAGGGGTCTCGCGAACTCCTATAGTTCCAATATATAGGCTCAATTTTCCCAGTCAAGGGCATTAAATTCGAGTCTTTAGAGCGAATCAAAAGTACACGAAAAGAAAATTGTTAAAACCAAGAGTACTCTCCTTCCGTCATAATTTCAGCATTCGAATTTGAATATTGCCTCAAGCTGAAATAAAAATCCCGTCCATAAAAATTTCCTTCGCGAGTAATTCCTAACCGGATGCACATCGAGAAACGTTTTAAGATGGCTATCCGGATGCCAAGAGACCGTCCTTGATAGCTGTCGGTGCGTCGTTATTCTGATTTAAACTTTCTTATTTAAAATAAAATTGGAATGCAATTGATATACATACGATTGTAATTATAACATTTACTCCTGAAACAATATCAGTTTGCAACAACATGATATCATTTCAATGTGAAATTATATCAATAAAATCAGCGAATTATGTGACTGCTTTGCAACAAGTACCCATCAAAGCGCATGATCATCGAAAACTAATCTCTGTTTCTTGTTGCAAATAGCTGAGACCCGCAGCCATTTTATGCTCCATCCTTCGCTCCGATGGGTCGGAATTTCGATCCCGAACCCGGGGGATGGAATTCGGGGTGTCGTGCTCGACGTTTGACCGCGTCCTAGTACGGATAGATATAAATTGGAGATATAATCATGACGATGAAGGCATTACTTCTCGGCGCAGCCGCGGGGGTCGTCTCAATCGGCTCAAGTCAGGCTGCTGATTTGCCGATGACCAAGGGCGAGGCAGTTGAATACGTTAAGGTTTGCTCGACCTTCGGCCCCGGTTTCTTCTATATTCCCGGCAGCGATACCTGCCTCAAGATCGGCGGCGAAATCCGTGCCGACTACCGCGTGTTCGGCGGCAACGGCTTCACCCGCAATGACAACCGTTCGGCCTTCAATACCCAGGCTCGTATCTGGTTCGATGCCCGCACCCAGACCGATTGGGGTCTGCTGCGCTCCTACTTCCAGATCAATGCCGACTCGCATCCGATCAGCCGCCAGGGTCGTTTCCAGGCGTCGTCTCCGGGCAGCTTCTACAACGGCAACACCTTCACGATCGACAAGGCCTTCATCCAGTTCGGCGGCCTGACGGCTGGTTACGCCCATTCGTTCTTCGGCTTCTACGATAACGAGTACGGCGACACGATCTGGGGCGCCTATTACAGCGAGGTCAATACCGTCAACCTGCTCGCCTACACCGCCCAGTTCGGCGGCGGCTTCAGCGCAACGCTCGCGCTTGAAGACGGCCGGGACCATCACGTCGACGGCGACCTTGTCCTCAATGGCACGAATCGAAGCCTTGCCTATGGCGGGCAGCAGGTTCCGGACATCGTCGGTCAGTTGCGTTACGACGCCGATTGGGGCTCATTGGCAGCTCAGGCAGCAGGCCATCAATTCCGTTCGGGCGAGGACTTTATTCCGCGCGAGAACAAGTATGGCTGGGCGGCCGGCGCCACCGCCTTGTTCAAGTTCCCGCAGTTCGTCAACGGCGGCTACGTGATCTTCGAAGGCCAGTATGCCGACGGTGCCCTGGATTATCTCGGCGCCGGCAATACCTGGCTCGCCCAGTCGGATTACTTCGCAGCGCCCTCGGGCCGCGTCGATGCCGGCAAGGGCTGGTCGATCACCGGTGAACTTGGCGCCGATATCACGCCGCAGCTCAAGGCCGTCCTCGTGGGCAGCTATATCGACGTCAAGTATGACAGCCTCGGAACGAACAATCAGGACATTAGCCTGAAGGAGTTCACGGTTACCGGCAACCTGACCTACACGATCGTCAAGGGTCTGACGGCTGCCGCCGAGGTCGCCTACACCCACGGCTCCCTCGACAACGCCGTCGTCGAGCTGGGCAATGGCAGACCACGCGACGACTACAATGTGTGGCAGGGCGGCATTCGCCTGAAGCGGACCTTCTAAGTCCGCGCTGCATCGACGACGACATCGAAGGCCCGGCCGTTGAAACGGCTGGGCCTTCGGGCATTCGGCGGCCCCGACACATGCCGGGATGCGATATTCATTTTTCGCGGAGTGACGTGGCGATCCTCACGCCGCCACTTCAGTACCAGGCGTCCTGCATCTCTCCCTTCTTGCGGGCGATGAAATCGAGAAGAGCGTCGTCGACAGCCTGGTCGAGCGGCGGCGCCTCATAGTCGGCCAGGACCTTCTTCCAGCGCTGGTTGGCCCGGGTCGCTGCATCGTGCGAGCCTGCCGCCTCCCATTTCTCGAATGGATCGTTGTCGGCCGTTTCCGAATCCCAGAATGCCGTCTCGTAATTCGCCAGCGTATGCCTGGAGCCGAAAAAGTGGTTGCCCGGGCCGACCTCCCGGAAGGCATCGAACGCCAGTTCATTGTCGTCGATCTTCACGCCGTCGAGATAGCGATGGAGAGCACCGCAAAAATCGGCGTCCAGCATGAATTTCTCGTAGGACATGGAAAGCAGGCCGTCGAGGAAACCGGCCGAATGTAGGATGAAGTTCGCCCCGCAATGGGCGGCGGCCAGCATCGACATGGTGCTCTCGTTCATGGCCTGCGCATCGGGCAGCTTCGAAGTGGTGAAGTTTCCGGAACAGCGCAGCGGCAGGTTCAATCGGCGCGCGAGCTGGCCGACTACCATCGAACCGATCGCGGGTTCAGGCGTGCCGAAGGTCGGCGATCCCGAGCGCAGCGACATGGAAGAGAGGAAATTGCCGAAAATCACGGGCGCACCCGGCCTTTCGAGCTGCGTCAGCGCGCAGCCCGCCATGGTCTCGGCGAGCGATTGCGCGATCGCCCCGGCATTCGTCACCGGCCCCATCGCGCCCCCTAGGATGAAGGGGACGATCACGGCGGCCTGGTTGGCACGGGCATAGGCCCGCAGCGACGTCGTCATCGTCGCATCCCACACGAGCGGCGAGTTCACGTTGACGTTGCCGAGGATGACGCAATTCGCGTCCACGAAATCGCGGCCGAAGACCAGGCGGGCCATTTCGATCGAGTCTTCGGCACGGGATTCGGCCGTCACCGAGCCCATGAAGCCGCGATCCGAATATTTGATATGGCTGTAGACCATGTCGAAATGGCGCTTGTTCACCGGTACGTCCACCGGTTCGCAGATCGTGCCGCCTGAATGGTGGAGCCAGGGCGAGGACTGCGCCAGCTTCACGAAATTGCGGAAATCCTCGATCGTCCCGTAGCGCCTGCCCTTGTCGAGATCCATCACGAAGGGGGAGCCGTAGGCCGGGGAGAACACGACGTTTGCACCGCCTATTTTCACGGACCGGGCGGGATTGCGGGCATGCTGGGTGAACACGGCCGGCGCCGTCTTCAGGATCTCGCGCAGCATGCCGGGCTCGAACTTGACGAGTTCGTCCTGGATGGTGGCCCCGGCCCGTTTCCACAGAGCGATCGCTTCTGGGTCTCCGCGAAACTCGATCCCGACCTCCGCGAGAATGCGGTCGGCCGTCTCCTCGATCCGGAGGAGGCCGTCTTCCGACAGGATGTCGTAGGTCGGAATGTTGCGGACGATGAAGGGACGGGCAAGCCCCTCCGTCCTGTGGGAGCGCATCTCGCGCCGGGCGCTGCGCCCCCCGCGTTGAGCAGGACGGACGGATCCGGTCGTGTCCGCAGCCACTGTATTCGTCATGATGGACTCCCCTGGCAACGAAAAGCCGGCGCCCCCGCTGATGCCGGATAGCGCCCCCGGCGAAATTCTCGTCTGCCAGGCGAGGCGATGATACATGGGATCGTAGGGGGTCGTAGTTCGGATGCGACTCGTCGAGGTCGGTTTGGAGACTGCGTTCCCTATATGACGGCCGTGAAGGAAACGGCCAGGGCGAGAACTTCTATGTTTTTGAAATAAAATGCATTTTCTTTCCCGACAGAGGTAATCGTCCCTTTACCATGTTTGAGTCTGTTCGCGTTTCAGCTGCTCGGTAAAAAGACTCCGCTTGAAATGTTCATGTTTTGTTCTAGTTTGGGCGAAACGGATTTCGCCCATGACGATACGCATGCCCATTCCTGCCGACGAACGTGCCGAGAAGCTGGCGAGCCTGCGACTGCTCCTGCCCCGGCTGGAACATGTGCATGCGGATGCCGGCACCCTGCCCTTCGGCATCGAGACCGTCGACGCGAAGCTGCCGGGCGGCGGCCTAGCGCTCGACGGCCTCCATGAAATCTCGCCGCGGACCATCTTCGACGCGGCTTGCGCCCTCGCCTTTCTGGTCTCTCGGCTGGTCCTTCTGCAGGACAGGAACAGGGTCTGGCTGGTCACTTCGCCCCGCGGGGTTGGCGGCCTTGGACGGCTTTATGGCCATGGGCTGCGCAGGCTGGGCCTCGATCCTGCCAGGCTCGTCCTCGTCCATGCCGGCAGCGAGATCGAGGCTGCGTGGGCACTCGAGGAAATCCTGCATTCCGGCGTCGCCGGTGCCGTGGCGGCGCTGACGGGCGGCGGTTTCGATGCCGCCATGAGCCGGCGCCTTCAGCTTGCCTCGGCCTCGGCGCCCTGCCCTCTCTTCCTGCTGTGCCCTCCCCTCGCTTCACCCGCCACCGTCGCCGTCACGCGCTGGCGCATCGGTTCGGCACCGGGTGCGCGAGACCGGTTCGGTCTCCTCTCCGCCTGGCGCTGGCGCGTCCGGCTCGAACGCAGCCGCAACGGGCAAAGCGGACTCTGGCTCATGGAGTATGATCATGTCGCGCATCGTCTCGATCTGGCTGCCACGCTGGCCGATCCAGCGTTTTCTGATTGCTCAGTCCAAAACACCAAAGTCGCCTGAAACGGTCGATCCGCGCAGTCCCTTCGTCCTCACCATCGATGCTTCTGGCGGTCCGCGCATCGCCTCGGCCAGCCGGCTGGCGGAAGAGGAAGGCCTGGCCGCCGGGGGACTGGTGGCCGATGCACGGGCCAAGGTGCCCGGCCTGCAGACGCGTCCGCTCGTAGCGGAAGCCGATGCGTCCGCACTGCATCGGCTTGGCCTGTGGGCCCTGCGCTACACGCCTTCCGTCGCCGTTTATCGCGAGGCGGACGGCGCGGACGGCCTCTTTCTCGACATCGCCGGCGCCAGCCATCTCGCCGGCGGCGAGGAAGCCCTTCTCGCCGACATCGTGAAAAGGCTGCGCCATTTTTCCCTGGGAGCGCGGATCGCCCTTGCCGATACGCCGGGAGCGGCATGGGCACTATCCCGCTTCCATCCGCAGGCGAGCTTCATCCTGCCCGAAGGCGCCGATCCTGGCCCGGCGCTGGCCGGACTGCCCATGGCCGCCCTGCGCCTGCCCGATGGTCTTTGCCAGACATTGCGCCGCCTCGGCTTCAGGCAGGTCGGGGATCTCATCGGCAAGCCGCGTGCGCCCTTCGCCTCACGCTTCGATCCCCTCCTGCTGAAACGCCTCGACCAGGCGATGGCCATGCGGGACGAGGCTCTGGCCCTCCTCGAATCGCCGCCGTTTTATCACCGCAGCCGTCAATTGCTGGAGCCGGTGGTGAGCCAGACTGCCGTCGTGCACGTCGCCACCCGCCTGATGCAGGATCTCGTGCCGCTCCTCACGCGGGACGGTGTCGGCGCCCGCGTATTGCAACTTCGACTTTTCCGGGTCGACGGCGAGGTGCGCACAATCCATATCGGCCTTGCCTGCGCCACGCGCGATCCCAGCCACGTCGCAAGGCTCGTCGCCCTCGATCTCGAACGCCTCGGCGAAACCATCGATGCAGGCTTCGGCTTCGAGACCATCGGCCTCGCCGCCACCCGTACGGAGAAGGTCGGCAATCGCCAGGACAGGCTGTCCCTGCGCGAAGGCCCGCGCCGACCCGATGTCGTCGGTCTCGCCGGCCGCCACTCCGAACTGATCGACGCACTGCGCCAGCGCCTCGGTCCCGGCGCAGTGCGGCAGCTTCATCCCGAGGAGCGGCATGATCCCGCCCGGGCCGAAACGGAACGGGATGCGGAAGAAGTCGAGCCCGCCTGGCCGCGCCCCGATCCCTCGCGCCTGCGCCCGCCCTTGTTTCTCGATAGGCCAGAGCCGCTGCAGATCATCGCCACGCGCCCGGACGGCTTGCCCGGCCATTTCCGCTGGCGCGGGGCTCCGCACCGCATCATCGAGCTGCAGGGACCTGAGCGCATTGCGGCTCCCTGGTGGGAACAGACGGCTCCCGCCCTGCCCACTGTCGCCAAAGAGGAATTCGGCTGGGGAAAGACAGGCGATGTGCCAGCCAGCATTCCGGCCGGCGAAACCACAGCGAGCCAGAAACGCAACCGCTTCGAGGACAACGAAGCCGGACGCGAGCGTTCCGTGCTGCTGCCGGCCCCGATGCGGCAGGATCACTATGTCGCGGAGACGCAGGACGGCCAGCGTTTCTGGCTCTGCCGCGAGGCGGAAGGCTGGTTCATGCGGGGCCTGTTCGCATGAGAACCGGGAGCGAAGAGCCCGGCCCAAACACGGAGCGGCGATTACCAATCGCCGTCCTCGAAGCGCCGAGTTTACAGGCGGAGGCGATGCCGATCGGTGATCGACACTCCAAGCCCGCACCCGTCCCAGGAAAAGCGGATCCCGTCGCGTCCGGCTATGCCGAACTCGCCGTCACCACGAATTTCTCCTTCCTGCGCGGCGCTTCCTTCCCGCAAGACATGGTGAAGCGGGCGCATGAACTCGGCCTGGCCGGCATCGGCATTGCCGACCGCAATTCCTTCGCCGGTGTGGTCCGGGCACTGCGCGAGGCGAAGAAGCACCCGCATCTGCGCTACCTGCCCGGCGTTCGCCTCGTCACCACCGATGGTTTCGAGGTCATCGCCTATCCCATGGACCGCGACGCCTATGGCAGGCTCTGCCGCCTCCTCAGCGAAAGCAATACGCGCATCAAGCGCCAGAAGGGCGAATGCCTGTTCGGCTTCGAGAAGATCCTGCCGGCGAGCGAGGGCCAGATCCTCATCGCCCTGCCGCAGGGCGAACCGGACGAAACCTTCGTCGCCAGGGTCTCGGCGCTCGCCCGTGCCGCTCCGGGCCGCGTCTACCTTGCGGGCCACCACCGCCTCTCCGGCGACGAACCCCGCCGCCTCGGACGCCTCTCGGAACTCGGCGACGAAATCGGCGCTCCCATGGTGGCCGTCAACGATGTGCTCTACCATGTGCCGGAGCACCGCGCGCTCGCCGACATCCTCACCTGCATCCGGGAAAAATGCACCCTGGCGGAAGCGGGGCTGAGGCTGGAGATCAACGAGGAGCGCTACATCAAGCCGCCCCGGACGATGGAGAGGCTGTTCGCGGATCATCCGGAGGCCCTGGCGCGGACGCTCGAGATCATCCGGGCGTGCACGTTCGATCTTCTGCAGCTGAAATACGAATATCCGGAAGAACCCATTCCACCAGGCAAGACGGCTCAGCAACATCTGGAAGACCTTGCCTGGGCCGGGGCCGAACGGCGCTATCTCTATGGCGTGCCGGACGATGTCGTCGTGCGCATCAAGGAAGAACTCCGGCTCATCGAGAAGCTGGAGTTCGCTCCATATTTCCTCACGGTGCATGACGTCGTCGATTATGCGCGGAACATTCTCGGCGTCCTGTGCCAGGGTCGCGGTTCGGCGGCAAACAGTGCTGTTTGCTATTGCCTCGGCATTACCGAGGTCAATCCGGACGAGACCAAGCTTCTGTTCTCCCGCTTCATCTCCGAGAAGCGCGGAGAGCCGCCGGATATCGATGTCGATTTCGAGCATGAGCGGCGCGAGGAGGTCATCCAGTACGTCTACCGGCGCTATGGCCGGACGCGGGCCGCGATCTGCTCCACCGTCATTCACTACCGATCCCGGCGGGCCGTCGGCGAAGTCGGCAAAGTGCTGGGCCTGACGCCCGATGTCACCGCGGCTTTGTCGAAGACGGTCTGGGGCATGGGCATGCAAACCTGGACACCCAGCCGCGTGAGGCAGGCCGGCCTCGATCCCGACAATCCCGTCATCCGGCAGGCCCTCTATTTCACCCAGGCCCTCACCGGTTTTCCCCGGCATCTGTCGCAGCATGTCGGCGGTTTCGTGCTCACGCGCCGGTTGCTCAACGACACCGTTCCGATCTGTCATGCAACGATGGACGAGCGCACCTTCATCGAATGGGACAAGGACGACATCGATGAAATCGGCATGATGAAGGTCGATGTCCTGGCGCTGGGAATGCTGAGCTGCATCCGAAGAGGCCTCGATCTTCTGAAGCAGCATTACGGGAGGCAGCTCGGCGACATCGCCCAGTTGCCGCGTGGAGACAAGAAGACCTACGACATGCTGTGCGAGGCTGATTCTGTCGGCGTTTTCCAGGTCGAAAGCCGGGCTCAGATGTCGATGCTGCCGCGCCTCAGGCCGCAGGAATTCTACGATCTCGTCATCGAGGTCGCCATCGTCCGCCCCGGGCCGATCCAGGGCGGCATGGTGCATCCCTATCTGCGGCGGCGGGACGGGATCGAGAATGAGCATTATCCCGCCCCATCACCGGAGTTTGGCCCCGCGGATGAACTGAGAAACGTCCTCTCGCGCACCAAGGGTGTCCCCCTCTTCCAGGAACAGGCCATGGAGATCGCCATCAAGGCGGCCGGCTTCACGCCAGACGAAGCGGATGGCCTGCGGCGAGCCATGGCAACCTTCCGCCACACCGGCACGATAGGCAACTACAAGACCAAATTCATCGGCGGCATGGTGCGGCGCGGCTATGAGCAGGCTTTCGCCGAGCGCTGTTTCAGCCAGATCGAGGGCTTCGGCGAATATGGCTTCCCCGAGAGCCATGCCGCCAGCTTCGCCGTGCTCGTCTATGTCTCCGCCTACATCAAGTGCCACTACCCGGACGTCTTCTGCGCGGCGATCCTCAACAGCCAGCCAATGGGCTTCTACCAGCCGGCACAGCTGGTGCGCGACGCCGAGAAGCATGGCGTCGAGATCCGCCCCGTCGACATCAACTACAGCGACTGGGACTGCACGCTGGAACCGGCCACCGATCCGAGCAGGCATCGCTTCGCCGTTCGCCTGGGCATGCGGCTGGTGACGGGCCTGAACGAGGACGACATCCGGATGATGGTGGGCGGACGCGGCAACGGCTATGGCAGCCTGGAGCGCTTCGGCTCGGCGAGCGGCCTCACCCTCTCGGCCATCGAGAAACTGGCCGAGGCCGACGCCTTCCGCTCGCTCCACCTGGACAGGCGCGAAGCGCTCTGGGCCGTGCGCCGCTTCGAAACCATCGGCATCGGGTTCGGCAAGGCCAGCCGGGACCTGCCGCTGCTCACTTCCGATTTCGACGACAACCTCTTTCCCGAACCGGCGATCGCCCTGCCGACGATGGAGCAGAGCGAGCATGTCCTTGAGGACTACCAGACCACGGGCCTATCCCTCAAAGCCCACCCCTGCAGCTTCCTGCGCCCGGAACTCGAGCGCCTCGGCGCCATCACCAACCACGCTCATCGCAGCGAAACGTTCAAGGAGAACAGCCTCGTCACCGTTGCCGGCCTGGTACTGACGCGCCAGCGCCCCGGCACGGCCAGCGGCGTTGTGTTCATGACCATCGAGGACGAGACCGACATCGCCAACATCATCGTCTGGCCGAAGACCTTCGAGAAATACCGCCGCGCCGTGATGAACTCGCGCTTCGTCGCCATACGCGGCCGTGTCCAGCGTGCCGGCCTCGTGGTGCATGTGATCGCCGAAAGCGTGTTCGACCTCTCCGCCGAACTCTCGCGCCTGCGCGAAGGTATCGCCGCGCCGGCCGCCCAGCTCGAACTGACCTTGTTCAAGAGCCGGGATTTCCATTGAGGGGGCGATGGCTGTCATCGAGCAGATTCAATTCAACCTCGATTTCGGTGAGCAGCCGCCGCTCGCCACGGTGCGCCAGCGCCTGCTCGCGGCCTATGGCCCTCAACGGGACTCACGCCGCCACAGCCCGCACGAACAGTTCGTGAAAGCCCTGATCAGCGCCGAGACCTATGATTCCGAATCCGAGAAAGCCTTCCAGGCCCTGCAGGCGCATTTCCACCCGCTCGACGAACTGGCAAAGGCAAGCGCGCAGGAAGTGCTTGCCCACCTCTCCACCGTCACTCATCCGGAGCGGAAGGCCGGACAACTCGTTCGTTCGGTTGCCCGCATCGTCGCCGAGCGCAGCCGCTTCGACCTCTCCTTCCTCGCCGCTCCACAGTGCGATGGCAAAGCTGAAGACCTATGAGGGCATCGGCCCCAAATGCGCCGCCGCGATCCTGAACTTCAGCATGCTGCGCCGGCGCATCTTCGTCGTAGACCGCCACATCAAGCGCTTCGGCATTCGCTTCGGATTTCTGTCCGAGGATGCCGGATTCGAGAAGGCGCACCTGCAGATGATGCGCCTGATACCGTCAAGCTGGGACGCAGACGATCTGTATGAGTTGCATTGGCTGCTGAAGCGTTTCGGCCAGGAGGTCTGCACCAGCCAAAGACCGCTCTGCGAACGCTGCGGATTGGCCGATCTGTGCAAGTTCGGAAAGCCCGGGCAGCCGACAGGCAGGGACGGCGCGAAGTCGCAGCGACGGGGCTGAGCATTCGCCCTGGCACATGGAGACCCGCCGAACGCGGAGGGTCGCTCACCGTTCGACCTTCCCGGAAACGAGGTACACGCCGGCAAGAAAATGGCGGTCCGTGACCGCCACTGCGGTCATGCCTGCGTCCGCTCGATCAGCGACAGCCAGTTCTCGTGAGCGATCTTGCGCAGCAAGGCCTCCGAATAGCCTGCTTCGCGCAGTCGATCGACCAGACGCTGGAGGCCGGCGGCGCTGCCGATGGCGTTGGGAATCACCGCTCCATCGAAATCCGAACCGAATGCGAGGCCGTCCTCGCCTAACCGCTCGAGCAGGTAATCGAGATGGCGCACCATGATATCGAGATCCGTATCGGCCCGCATGGCGCCGTCGGGTCGCAGGAAACCGGTGGCGAAATTGAGACCCACCACGCCGCCGCTCTCCCGGATGGCCGCGAGTTGCTTGTCCGTGAGGTTTCGGGCGGATTCGGACAGGGCATGGACGTTTGAATGGGTGGCAACGAGCGGGGCCGTGCTGATTCCGGCAACATCCCAGAACCCCTGCTCGTTGAGATGAGAGAGGTCGACCACGATGCCGCGCCGGTTGCACTCGGCCACAAGGGCCTTGCCCGCATCGGTGAGGCCCGGGCCGACATCGGGGGAGCCCGGGAAGCGGAAGGGTACGCCGTGGCCGTAGATGTTGGAGCGGCTCCAGACCAGCCCGATCGAGCGCAGGCCGGCGGTGTAGAGCACGTCCAGCATGGCGAAGTCGGGATCGATCGCCTCGGCACCCTCGATATGCAGCAGCGCGGCGATCCTGTTCGCCGCCATTGCCGCGCGGATTTCGCCGGCGGTGCGGCAGACCGCGACGTCGTCGGGCAGGGCCTGCTCCAGCCGCAGCATGATCGACAGCATCCGAATGGTCGAGGCCTGCGCGCTCTCGATCGGCAGCATCGGCGGCAGCGGCACGTCATAGCGCTGCGCCTGCGTCACCTGCGACAGGTCCGTCGATTTGATCGGCGGCGGGAACATGGCAAAGAAGCCGCCGGCGAAACCACCCGCCCGCGCCTTGGGCAGGTCGATATGGCCGGATCCCGCGCCTTTGCCGAAAACCTCCTCCGGCGGCTTCTCCTTCTGGAGGGCAAGGCGCAGGAGGGTGTCGTTGTGGCCGTCGAAGATGGGAATGGCGGCAGGCACTTCGGCGGACGAACTCATGGACCATATTCCTGAGGAAGCATACCGGTCTGGAGACCGGAACGGCGGCAGGCGGGCCTAGGAAGCCTGACCGACAAATCGCCGGAACCTCGGCTTTTGTCATCGCCGCGCTTGTCCCAGCGACGCAGGGCAAAGGCGGAGGCCGAGGAAGGCCGGGCCCGGATGCCCGGGACAGGCCCGGGCATTACAAAAAATGCGGCTCTCTGCTGCCGAGCGGATCTCAGGGTAGGTCCCAAGACCTGCCCGCCTTCTCAGCTCCGCAGCGACTTCAGATGCGCCACGAGACCCTTGGTCGACGCGTCCAGGCCATCGACCGTCGCGCCCTTCACCACCGGCAGGAGGCGGGACGCGAGTTCCTTGCCGAGTTCCACGCCCCACTGGTCGAAGGAGTTGATGCCCCAGATCACACCCTGCGTGAACACCTTGTGCTCATAGAGGGCGACGAGGCGGCCGAGCATCCGCGGGGTGAGCTTGCGATAGGCGATGGTGGTCGTCGGGCGGCTGCCGGGGAACACCTTGTGCGGGGCGAGAAGCTCGATCTTCTTGTCGTCGAGGCCCTGCGCCTTCAGCACCGCCCTCGCCTCCTCCAGCGAACGCCCGTGCATCAGGGCTTCCGTCTGCGCCAGGCAATTCGCCATCAGGATGGCGTGGTGGTCGCCCATGCCGGTCTCGTGCGGCTCGGCCGCGATGAGGAAGTCCGCCGGGATCACGCTCGTGCCCTGGTGGATGAGCTGGTAGAAGGCGTGCTGGCCGTTGGTACCGGGTTCGCCCCACACCAGCGGTCCGGTGTCCGACGTCACGGGGGTGCCGTCGAGATGGACGCGCTTGCCGTTCGATTCCATGTCGAGCTGCTGAAGATAGGCCGGGAAACGGCCGAGGCGCTGATCATAGGGCAGCACGGCATGAGCGGCGTAGCCCATGAAATTGCGGTGCCAGAGGCCGATCAGGCCCATCAATACGGGGATGTTCTTTTCCAGCGGCGTGGTGGCGAAGTGATGGTCGATCTCATGGCCGCCGGCCAGGAACTCGCTGAAACTCTCCGGACCGATGGCGATCATCAGGCCGAGGCCGATCGCGGACCACATCGAATAGCGCCCGCCGACCCAGTCCCAGAAGCGGAACATGCGGTCCTTGTTGATGCCGAAGGCCTCCACGGCGACGATATTGGTGGAGATGGCGGCGAAGTGATCGCCCACCGCGCTCTCGCCCAGCGACTTGGCGATCCACTGGCGCGCTGAATGGGCGTTGGTCATCGTCTCGATGGTCGTGAAGGTCTTCGAAGAGACCAGGAAGAGCGTGCGCGAAGGATCCAGGCGCGAGAGGACGTCCGACATGTCGGCGCCGTCGACGTTGGAAACGAAATGGGCGCGCGGCCCATCGGCGTAGGGCGAGAGCGCGCGCGCACCCATGGCCGGGCCGAGATCCGACCCGCCGATGCCGATGTTCACCACATCGGTGATCTTGTCGCCGGTGGCGCCGCGCAGTTCGCCGGAACGAATCTTGTTGGCGAAGGCGTAGCAGAGTTCGAGTTCCGCATGCACGTCCGGCACGACGTTTTTGCCATCGACGCGGATGTCGGCGTCCGCCGGCGCGCGCAGCGCCGTGTGGAGTACAGAACGGCCCTCCGTGGTGTTGATCGGATCGCCCTTGAGCATCTCGTCGCGGCGGGTCTCCAGATTATGCGCCCGCGCCAGCTTGAGCAGCAATGCGAGGGTCTCCTCGCTTACGCGGGTTTTCGAGAAATCCACCAGTACATCGTCGAGCGAGAACGAGAATTTGCCGAAACGATCGGGATCTGCGGCGAAAAGGTCTCGCGTGGTCGTCGCCCCCAGGGCCTGCTTATGGGCTTCGAGATCCTGCCAAACCTTTGCGGCCTGTGAATGATCCATAATCGTTCCCTTCCTCATTGTCTGAAGGCATGCAAAACTGAGGCGTCTCTTGTCACCCGGCTTGGGGGCAGAAATCAATATTGGAACTGATAGCGCATGACGATTTCGGACAGCATCAAGGCTCTCGTTCCTGAGGTCACCGAGTGGCGACGGGATATACATCGCCATCCCGAACTGCAATATGACGTTCATCGCACCGCCGCGAAGGTAGCCGACCTGCTGCGAAAGTTCGGTTGCGACGAAGTGATCGAGGGTATCGGCAAGACCGGCGTCGTCGGCGTGATCAAGGGACGGCCCGGGCCGCGCGCCATCGGCATGCGCGCCGACATGGACGCCTTGCCCATCGAGGAAACCACCAATCTCGCCTATGCTTCGAGCGTACCCGGCAAGATGCACGCATGCGGCCACGACGGCCATACCGCGATGCTGCTCGGCGCCGCCAAGACACTGGCCAGCCAGCGCAACTTCACCGGCAATGCCGTCGTGATCTTCCAGCCCGCGGAGGAAGGCGGCGGCGGCGGCAAGGCGATGGTGGAAGATGGCCTTATGGAGCGTTTCGCCATCGAGGAAGTCTACGGCATGCACAACCTGCCGGGCCTGGCTCCCGGCCACTTCTCGATCTGTCACGGGCCGATCATGGCCTCCAGCGACGTCTTCGACATCGACGTGACCGGCAGGGGGGCGCACGCGGCCAAGCCCCATGAAGGCATCGACCCTGTGCTGGTCTCGGCCCACATCATCAGCGCCCTGCAGACCATCGTCTCGCGCAACACCGATCCGCTCAAGAGCGCCGTCGTCTCGGTGACGGCCATCCATGCGGGAGAGGCCTACAACATCATTCCCGCCAGCGTGCATATGCACGGCACCTGCCGGGCGCTCCTGCCGGAGATTCGCGACCTGCTCGAAAGGCGCGTGATCGAGGTGGCGGAACTGACCGCGCGGGCCTTCGGCGCCAGTGCGAGAGCCGTCTATTCGCGTCACTACCCCGTCACCCGCAACCACGCCTCGCAGACCAAGTTCTGCGGCGAAATCGCAAGGCGCGTGGCCGGCCACGACAATGTCGACATCGAGGCTCCGCCTATGATGGGCGCCGAGGATTTCTCCTACATGCTGGAAGAGCGCCCCGGCGCCTTCATCTTCATCGGCAACGGCGACAGCGCCGGCCTTCACAACGCCGCCTACGACTTCAACGATGCCATCATCCCCGCCGGCATCAGCTACTGGACGCATCTCGCCGAGACGAGGCTGGCTGGGTAGCGGCGGGCGCGGACGTCCCCGTCCGCACTTGCCCGTCGCAGAACGCGTCGTTCCCGGCATTCGCCGACATCCAGGAGCGGACGGGGACGTCCGCGCTCCAAGCAAGGCATCCCATGACAGCCCCTGATCCGCGTCCCACCCTCAACGCGCCCGACGACGATCCGCATCTGTGGCTCGAGGAGATCGAAGGCCCGACTGCCCTTGCATGGGTCAAGGAGCGCTCGCAGGCGACGCTCGCGCTTTTCGGCGATGGCGCCTTCGGCCGGGACCGCGACACGCTCACCGCGATTCTCGACCGGCCGGACAGGATTCCGAACATTACCCGGCGGGGACGCCATCTCTATAATTTCTGGCAGGACGCCGCGAATCCGCGTGGTGTCTGGCGCCGCACCACCTTCACCTCCTATGTCACGCCGGAGCCCGAATGGGAGGTGGTGCTCGACCTCGACGCCCTCGCCAGGACCGAGCGGGAGGACTGGGTCTGGGCCGGCTCGACAGTGGAGCCGGTCGAAAGGCAGCGGGCGATGCTGCGGCTTTCGCGCGGCGGCAGCGATGCGGTCGTCCACCGCGAATTCGACATCCAGACGAGGAGCTTCCCGGCGGGCGGCTTCCTCCTGCCCCAGGCAAAGGGCGGGGTCGCCTGGCTCGACCAGGATACACTGCTGATCTCCACCGCCCTGGGAGAAGGCATGGCGACGGCATCGGGCTATGCCCGCACCGTACGCCTGTGGCGCCGAGGCGCGGATCCGCTGACTGCGCCGGTGGTCTTCGAAACCCGGCGCGACTTCATGTCGGCCTGGGGCGGCGTTGACCGCACCGGCGGAGCGCCCCGGGTCTGGTACATGGAAAAGCCGGCATTCTTCGAGACGAATGGCTGGCTTGGCGATGCCACCGGCCCCAAGTCACGCATCGAACTGCCGCCCGACGCCCATTGGGATGTCTTCGGCGACTGGCTCGTGGTGAAGCTGCGCACCCCCTGGTCGCCGGCCGCCCGCACGTATGAGCCGGACGCGCTGCTCGGCATCGGCCTTTCCGCGTTCCAGGCAGGCAGTCGCAATTTCTCGATATTGTTCGAACCCGCCGCACGCCGCGTCCTCGAGGGATTCTTCTGGAACGACGGACAACTCGTCCTGTCCATCCTCGACAATCTCAAGCCCCGTTTCGAGATCGTGACGCCGTCGCCGGCCGACTGGCAGCACCATACGATCGGGACGCTGCCGGCGACGGGCGTGGTGCAGGTCTGGTCGCTGGACTCCGAGGACGCCGACACCAATGGCGAGGTGCTCGTGGCACTGCAGGACCCCATCACTCCGCCGCAGGTCTCGCTCATGGATGTGAGCCGGCCCGAGATGCTCGCAAGTCCCAGCGTGCTCAAGCGAGGGCCGGAGGTGTTCGATGCAGCGGGCCTCAGGGTGACGCAGCACGAGGCGATTTCGGTCGACGGTGAGAAGATACCCTATACCCAGGTGGGACCGTCGGCTGAGACCGGGGACGCACCGGTCCATATGACGGGCTATGGGGGCTTCGAGGTCACGCTGCAACCCACCTACGCGGCGTCCGTCGGCAAGCTGTGGCTGGAGCGGGGAGGCACGCATGTGATGGCCAATCTGCGCGGCGGCGGGGAGTTCGGCTCGCGCTGGCACGAGGCCGGCCGGCGGGAGGGCAAGTTCCTCTCGCACGAGGATTTCGCAGCCGTGGCCGCCGACCTCGTGCGCCGAGGTGTCAGCCGGCCGGGCCGCATCGCCGCCGAGGGCGGTTCGAACGGCGGCCTGCTGATCGCCAACATGCTCACGCGCCATCCGGAGAAATTCGGGGCGTTCTTCTGCACGATCCCGCTCGTCGACATGCGCCGCTACACCAGGCTGCTCGCCGGCGCGAGCTGGATCGATGAATATGGCGATCCCGACAAGCCCGATGACTGGGCCTTCCTGCAGAGGATATCGGCGTATCACACGGCGGGTCCCGGCGCCTATCCGCCAATCCTGCTAGCGACCACCCGCCGCGACGACCGCGTGCATCCCGGCCACGCCCGCAAGATGGCTGCCAAGCTCGAAAGCCTTGGCCACCGCGTGCACTTCTACGAACCCGAGGCCGGCGGACATGGCTACGGCAAGGACAACAGCGAACGCGCCTCCTTTATCGCGCTCGGCTACTCCTTCCTCCGGAAAGCAATCGGCTGGGAGGACGGAAGCTGAGCTTCTCGCAGTCGGGAAAGGAAGACGTCGCGTCCTTCGCCGACTGTGCTAACACCAATCGCCCGCCGGCCCTCCCCACCTTGCATCGTGAATCTCCATGACCAACCTCTCCCTGCCCACCTATGACGATGTCGTTGCCGCCGCAGAGCGCATCGGGCCCCACGCCCATCGCACACCCGTCATGTCCTCCCGTACCTTCAACGAGGAAATGGGCGCGGAGGTATTGTTCAAATGCGAGAACCTGCAGCGCATGGGCGCCTTCAAATTTCGGGGCGCCTTCAACGCACTTTCGCGCTTCGATGCCGAGCAGCGCCGCCACGGCGTGGTCGCCTTCTCGTCCGGAAACCACGCGCAGGCGATCGCCCTGTCGGCCCGCATGCTCGGTATTCCCGCGACCATCATCATGCCGCACGACGCGCCCAGGGCAAAGGTGGAAGCCACCAAGGGTTATGGGGGTAGCGTCGTCTTCTATGACCGGTACAGCGAGGATCGAGAGGCGATCGGACGCGAGTTTTCGCAAAAGCACGGCCTGACGCTCATCCCGCCCTACGACCATCCCGACGTGATTACCGGCCAGGGCACGGCCGCCAAGGAATTGTTCGAGGAGGTCGGCGAGCTGGATGCCTTTTTCGTCTGCCTCGGCGGTGGCGGCCTGCTGGCCGGCTCGGCGCTGGCCACGAGAGCACTCTCGCCTGGCTGCAAGCTCTATGGCGTGGAGCCCGAGGCCGGCAATGACGGCCAACAATCCTTTCGCAAGGGAGAAATCGTCAGGATCGCGACGCCGAAGACCATAGCCGACGGCGCCCAGACGCAATATCTTGGCAACTACACCTTCGGCATCATCAAGCGCGACGTCGACGATATCCTCACCGCGAGCGATGCCGAACTCGTCGATTGCATGCGCTTCGCCTTCTCGCGCATGAAGCTGGTGATCGAGCCGACAGGCTGCCTCGGCTTCGCCGCCGCCCGGGCAATGAAGGACCGCTTCAGGGGCAAGCGCGTCGGCGTGCTGGTCAGCGGGGGCAATGTCGACATCGAACGCTTCTGCGAACTGATGGGTTAGCCTGAGATCGCGGGAATGCCAGGGGCACCTGGCGCCATTCACCGCGCCAGGGCGGCGAAATCGCCCTTGAAGCGGGCCACGCATCGCCCGCCATATTCGATTTCGGCCATCACCGGGATGCGAGCCTTTCCCCGCCGCGCAAATGTTTCCAGCACGTGCGGCCAGTTGTCCGGCTCGACGAGGAAGGAACGGGCCGAGACATCGCCTTCGGCCGGTGCGAGGTAGTCCATGTGAACGGCACCGACGACCAGGCTGCAGTCGAGCCCCGCGTCCCGGAGCTTGAGATGCGCGAGCGACCATGCCGCGAGCGTGGCGAGGGTCGCCAGGCTGCCGCCGAAGAAGGTGCCGTGATGGTTGATGTTCGGCGCGAGCGGTGCGCCGAGGCGCACGGACTCGCCCGTGATGTCGAGAACGTGCACCTGCATGGCCCGTGTCAGCGGGATGTGGTCATGGAGGTCGGCTTCGAGTTCGGCGGGCTGCAAGGGGCACCTTCCCGGTAGCGCGGACAGCACGACGCTACCCGGCTATGCCGTCCTCCGGTCATGCTCGATCACGGCATTGAGCAGCACCTGCGCCCCGGCCGCGCATTCATCGAAGCTGGTCGATTCCGCTTCGTTGTGGCTGAGCCCGCCCTCGCATGGCACGAAGATCATCGTGGTGGGTGCGACGCGGGCAATGTAGGCCGCATCATGGCCGGCCCCCGAGACCATCTTGCGCTTGGCAAATCCTGCCTTTTCGGCACCATGTTCGACGCATTCGATCAGTTCGGGTGCGAACTTGACGGCGGGAGAGTTCCAGATGCGCTTCTCCTCATAGGCGAGCTTCATGGGCGGCAGGGCAGCTTCGAGAACGGCGCGGAATTCCCGCTCCATGACGTCCAGCGCCTCCTCGTCGGGATGGCGCAGATCAACCGTGAAGAAGACTTCGCCGGGCACCACGTTGCGGCTGTTGGGCTTGTTCTCGATCAGTCCGACGGTAGCGACGCCGGGCTGGTGCTTCTGGCCGATGGCATCGACCGCCTCGATGATGCGGGCCGCGCCCAGCAGGGCGTTCCTGCGCAGATACATCGGCGTCGCGCCGGTATGCGCATCCTGGCCGGTGACCGTGACCTCGTACCAGCGCATTCCCTGCACGCCGGTGACCACCCCGATCATCTTCTTCTCGTCCTCGAGAATCGGCCCCTGCTCGATATGCAGTTCGAACATGGCCTGGAACTTGTGGGATCCGGCCTTTTCCGTGCCGCGATAACCGATCCGCTCCAGTTCCTCCAGGAAGCTGATGCCATCCCGGTCCGCACGCTCATAGGCATATTGCGGCGTGAACACGCCGGCAAAGACGCCTGATGCCAGCATGGCCGGCGCGAAGCGCGAGCCTTCCTCGTTGGTCCAGTTGATGATTTCCACCGGCGCATTGGTCTCGTAGCCCTGCTCATGCAGGGTCCGCATGGCCTCCAGCGCTCCGAGAACGCCGAGGACGCCGTCGAACTTGCCACCCGTGGGCTGGGTGTCGAGATGGGAGCCCATGGCGATCGGAGGCAGGTCGTTGTTCCGGCCGGGACGCACCGCGAACATATTGCCGACTTCGTCCACCGTCACGGTGCAGCCCATGGCCTCGCATTGCGCCTTGAACCAATCACGCACCTTCTTGTCCTCATCCGAGAGGGTGAGGCGCCTGATGCCGCCCTTGGCCGTGCCACCGAACTTGGCGGTCTCCATCAGGCTGTCCCAAAGGCGCTGCGGGTTGATGTTGAGATTGGTCAGCATGATCAAGCCTTTCTGGAATGTGGAGCCGGGCGATCAGGAAAGATCGTGCAGCGCCTTGCCGCGGGGCGGCGTAAGTAGAAAATCGCTGAAGGAGACATGGAGGCCAGCCCTCTCCGGCGTGCAGCACATCGGGCCGACCTGATAGGACGCCGCCTCCGGAAAGGGGGCGAGCCGCATCAGCGGCCAATGTTTGCCGTCGGCGGAATACTGCAGCCGGAGCACGCCGTGGGAAACCGTGATCCGCATGCGGAAATCTGCGGGATCGCCGATGAAAGGGCCCGTCGCCCAGTCGGATCGGCCCGTCGTCAGCACGCTGCCGATCATCGGAGCGCCGTCGTTGTATTCGATGCCCGCCTTAAGCCAGGCCTCCTCGCCAAGCCGCACCATCAGCCCGGCCTGGTCGTAGAGCGTCTCGAAGCGGGCGCGCACCCGAACCTCGGCGGTGAAGGCGCCGGCACTGTCGAGGAAGAAAAAATGGCCGCTGTCGCGCGTGAAGCCATAGTGGGTTTGCCGCCAGAAATCGGTGGCCTCATTCGTCACGACATCGAGTACGCCCTTCTCGAGCGACCACGTCGCCGGTTCGTTCAACCAGCGTCCGAGGCGGAGGGAAGAAAGCTCGACATAGGTAGGCATTGCGGATCCGGATTGGCGTGCCGGTATGGGAACCGGCACGCAGTTGCAAATGCAGCCGTCAGGGGCCGGTCTGCAATCCGGCCCACCATTTCACCTACGGCGTCACTTCGATCCGCGACACGGGCCTGGGCTTGTTCAATTCCTTCCAGGTCGCGTTCGCCACTGCCGAGGCCGGGAAGGGATCGCGGGCGACGAAGGTACCGTCGCCCTTCTGAGCCCGGATCTCCTTATCCTTCCAGGCGATACGGCCACGCGAGAGCGTGACGATCGGCAGACCGGTGCATTCATAGCCCTCGAAGACATTGTACTCCACGCGGCTGAACTGGTTCCTGGCGCGGATGGTCTTCGTGGCAGCAGGGTCCCAGACCACGAGATCGGCGTCCGAGCCAACCGCGACGGCGCCCTTCTTCGGATAGATGTTGAGGATGCGGGCGATGTTGGTTGAGGTCACCGCGGCGAACTCCTCCTTGGTGAGGCGCCCCGTCTTCACGCCGGCCGTCCACAGCACCGGCATGCGGTCTTCCAGGCCGCCGGTCCCGTTGGGGATCTTGCGAAAATCGCCGAGCCCCATGCGTTTCTGCTCGGTGGTGAAGGCGCAGTGGTCGGTCGCCACCACCTGGAGCGAGCCCGAGGCGAGGCCGGCCCAGAGCGAATCCTGGTGCGACTTGTTGCGGAAGGGCGGCGACATCACGCGCTGGGCAGCGTGGTCCCAATCCTTGTTCTGATACTCGCTGTCGTCGAGCACGAGATGCTGGATCAGCGGCTCCCCGTAGACGCGCTTGCCCGCGGCGCGTGCCCGGGCAATGGCCTCGTGGCTGTCGCGGCAGGAGGTGTGCACAACGTAGAGCTGGCTGCCGGCCATGTCGGCGATCATGATGGCGCGGTTGGTCGCCTCTCCTTCGACCTCGGGGGGGCGCGAATAGGCATGCCCCTCCGGACCGGTCACGCCCTGGTCGATGTAGTGCTGCTGCAGGCGGAAGACGATGTCGCCGTTTTCGGCATGAACCAGCGGCAGGGCGCCAAGTCCGGCGCAGCGGCTGAAGGAGTGGAAGAGTTCGTCGTCATTCACCATCAGCGCGCCTTTATAGGCGAGGAAGTGCTTGAAGGTGTTGATGCCGTAGGTCTTCACCACGGTGTCCATCTCGTCGAACACCTGCTTGTCCCACCAGGTGACCGCCATGTGGAAGGAGTAGTCGGAGACCGCCTTCTCACTCTTGTGGCGCCATTCCTGA
The DNA here is from genome assembly GCF_059699065.1 of Labrys sp. ALF-8. Taxonomy (NCBI): domain Bacteria; kingdom Pseudomonadati; phylum Pseudomonadota; class Alphaproteobacteria; order Hyphomicrobiales; family Xanthobacteraceae; genus Labrys; species Labrys sp. ALF-8. The sequence goes on along the minus strand of NZ_AP048537.1, from coordinate 4,126,066 downwards.
TAGGCGGCGAGCAGCGACTGGCCGGGAGCGGGCAGGCAGAAATCCACCACCATGGTGGTGCCGCCGGAGAGGGCGGCGCGGGTGCCGGATTCGAAATCGTCGGCAGAGACCGTGCCCATGAAGGGCATTTCGAGATGGGTGTGCGGATCGATGCCCCCCGGCAGGATGAAGCAACCATCGGCGTCGATGATCTCGGCGCCCGCCGGCGCGGACAGTTTCGGGCCGATCGCCACGATGGTTTCACCGTCGATGAGAACATCGGCGGGCTTGGAAAAATCGTGGTTCACCACGATACCGCCACGGATCAGGATCGGCATGTTGTCCTCCGGAAATGAATAAACCCGGGTGCGCGGATATCCTGTCCGCCCTTGGAAACGCAGGGTTTCCCGCAAGATGCGGACAAGATGTCCGCGCACCCGGAGAAAACGCGGCGCCTGCACCAGGCGCCGCCAATGTCATGTCACAGCTTCTTCGCTGCGTCCGTCACCACGCTCGTCCAGGCGCCGACCGGCGGCTTGGTGATCACCGGAGCGTCGCCGCCGCCGGAGAGAAGCGTCTTGACGGTCGTCTCGGCGGCTGCCGGGTCGAGCGTGCCATCCGAGCCCTCGGTGAGCTTGTTCACCTCGCCGATCATATGCGTCTGATGCACTTCGGTCTGTGCGCCGGAAGCGTCGTTGTCGAGCACGATCTTGACCGCCTCGTCCGGATGCTCGCGGGCATAGTCCCAGCCCTTCATGGAAGCCTTGACGAACTTGGCCATGGTCTCGACGAACTTCGGATCCTTGAGGCGATCCTCGAGCACGTAGAGGCCATCCTCCAGGGTCGCGACGCCCTGATCCTCATATTTGAAGACGGTGAGGTCCTCCGGCTTCACGCCGGCCTCGATCACCTGCCAATATTCGTTGTAGGTCATGGTGGAGATGCAATCCGCCTGCTTCTGCAGAAGCGGATCGACATTGAAGCCCTGCTTGATGACCTTCACGCCTTCGGCGGAGCCGTCGGTCTTCAGGCCGAGCTTGGCCATCCAGGCCAGGAAGGGATACTCGTTCCCGTAGAACCACACGCCGAGCGTCTTGCCCTTGAAGTCGGCCGGCGACTTGATGCCCGTCTCATTGCGGCAGGTCAGTTCCAGACCCGAGCGCTTGAAGGGCTGGGCGACGTTGACCAGCGGCACGCCCTTCTCGCGGGCGGCGAGCGCGGCGGGCATCCAGTCCACGATCACGTCTGCCTGCTTGTTGGCGATCACGGTTTCGGGGGCGATATCGGGGCCGCCTGGCGCGACCGTGACATCAAGGCCGGCATCCTTGTAGAAACCCTTGTCCTTGGCGACGAGATAGCCCGCGAACTGGCCCTGCACCACCCATTTGAGCTGCAGCGTGACCTTGTCGGCCGCCTGTGCGGCCGTCATCGCGCCCAGGCCGACGGCAAAGGCAACGCCCGCCAAAAGTGCCTTCTTCATTCAGTCCACTCCTCTGTTGTCCTCGTCCTGCGTCATGCGCGCCGGTAAGAGGGATGCCAAAACGTCACGGCCCGTTCGACGAGCGCGATGATGCCATAGAAGATCGAGCCCGCCACCATGGCGACGGCGATCTCCGCCCAGACGATGTCGGTCTGCGACAATGCCGCCTGGGTGTTGATGCGAAAGCCCATGCCGATGGTCGGCCCGTCCAGATATTCAGCCACGATCGCACCGATCATCGCCAGGGTCGAATTGATCTTCAGGCCATTGAAGATGAAAGGCATGGCAGCGGGAAGACGAAGACGCGTCAACGTCGACCAATAGCTGGCGCCATAGGAGCGCATCAGGTCCTTTTCCAGATTGCCGCTGGCGGCAAGGCCAGCCACGGTGTTGACCAGCATCGGAAAGAAGGTCATGGCGATCACCACAGCCGTCTTTGACGGCCAGTCATAGGTGAACCACCAGATCATGATCGGCGCGATGCCGACGATGGGCAGGGCGGAAACCACGTTTCCGAGCGGCAGCAATCCCCGCCGCAGGAAGGGAATGCGGTCCGCCACAAGGGCCACGAGAAAGCCTGCTCCCGATCCCAGCAACCAGCCGAGCAGCGCCTCGTGCAGGAAGGTCCAGACGAAATCCCGCGCCAGCGTGTCGGCATATTGCCCGAGCGCCACGCCGATGGCCGACGGTGCCAGCAGGTTGATGGCGGGAATGCCGAAACCGAGGACGATCCACTCCCACAGGATGAGGAGCGTGAGGCCGAACAGGACCGGGGGCGCGAGATCCAGCCAGCGCGAGGACTTGTTCCAGCCGCCGCCGTTGGCGACTGTATCGACCATCATCCACGCTGCCAGCCACAGGCCGAGCGCCTTCAGCCAGAAGCCCCAGCCGGCGACGCCGGCCACACCCGGGGCATGGGCAACCACGGTCAGCGCCCCCGCTGCCAGCACGAGCACGACTAGCAGCGCCGCGAGCCATGGTCCGCTACGGCGCCCCAAGGCACCGGCAGCCAGGAAGAGCGCCGCCGCGAGATAGACCACGCCGACGAGGGCGACGGGAACCGGGGCACTGCCGTCCCCTGTCGCCAGCAGGGCGCTGACGGCGACGAGGAGACCGGCCACGAGCCAGCCGCGCGATTGGAAAGCCGTCATTCCTGCCCTCCCCGCACACCCATCGCGACCATCGTGCGCCGCTCGATGAGCGCGATGATGCTGATCAGGACAGCCGAAAGCAGTGCCGCCGTGAAGAGCGCGGCCCAGAGCACCAGGCGCAAATTATTGTATTGGTAGCCGGCCAGCAGGCGAGAGCCGAGGCCGCCCTGGGCGCCCGTCGGCATCTCGGCCACGATGGCGCCGACGATGCAGCCCGCGATAGCAATCTTCAGGCTCGCGAACAGGAAGGGCGTCGCCGCCGGCCAGCGCAGCTTCCAGAAGGTCTGCCATTTGGAGGCATCGTAGGTGCGCATCAGGTCGAGCTGCATCACGTCGGGCGAGGTCAGCCCCTTCACCATGCCGACGGTGACAGGGAAGAAGCACAGATAGGTGGCGATCAGCGCCTTGGGCACGATGATCGGCAGGCCGAGCTTGCCGAGAATGGCGTTGAGGAGCGGCACGAGAGCGAGGATCGGGATGGTCTGCGAGATGATCACCCAGGGCATCAGGCTCTTGTTCATCGAGCGGTAGTGCACGATCAGCACGGCCAGTACGATGCCGAGCACGGCGCCGAGAACGAAGCCCGACAGCGCCGAGGACAGCGTGATGAGCGCATGGTAGACGAGGCTGCGCCGTCCCAGGGGAGGCTCGAGGAAGATGCCCTGGAACATCGCCACGATGATCTGGTGGGGCGCCGCGAGCTTGCCGTCAGGCAGGTTGATCGAGGCGAGGAAGCGCTCCAGCAGGGAGTGGTTCGCCGCATCCGGCATGGCGCGCTGCAGCGCATCGGCGTTCATGGGCAGGCAGGCCAGGTACCAGACGGCGAAGATCGCCAGCACCACCACCGTCACCGGTCCGGTCTTGCCGGCCATCAGCCGGCTCCACAGCGAGGGTGCAGTGCGAAGGGGCAAGGCCTCAGTCGTCATAGGAATGCCCAGCCCTCAACCCGTCGCGCACGCGGTGCGCCACCTCGAGGAATTCCGGCGTCTCGCGGATGTCGAGCGTTCGATCGCGCGGGAAGTTGCAATCGATGATGTCGATGATACGGCCCGGTCGCGGCGACATCACTACGATCTTGGTGGAAAGATAGACTGCTTCCGGAATGGAATGGGTGACGAAGACCACCGTCTTTTCCGTGGTGCGCCAGAGGTTCAGGAGCTGGTCGTTGAGCTTGTCGCGGACGATTTCGTCCAGCGCCCCGAAGGGCTCGTCCATCAGCATCAGCTTGGGATCGAAGGAAAGCGCACGGGCGATGGAGGCGCGCTGCTGCATGCCGCCGGAAAGCTGCCAGGGAAACTTGTGCTCGAAGCCCTTCAGGTTGACGAGTTCGAGATTGCGCTGGGCGCGCTCCCTGCGCTCCGCGACGGGGAAGCCCATCACCTCGAGAGGCAGCATCACGTTACGCTCGATGGTGCGCCAGGGATAGAGAGCCGGAGCTTGGAAGACATAGCCGTAATGGCGTTCGAGGCGCGCTTGCTCAGGCGTGCGGCCATAGACCTGGATCGAGCCCGAAGTCTGGCGTTCCAGGTCGGCGATCACGCGCAGCAGCGTTGTCTTGCCACAGCCGGATGGGCCGATGAAGGAAACGAAATCCCCCTCGTTGACGGTGAGGTCGACCTTGGAAAGCGCATAGACGGGGCCGTCCCCGGTATCGAAGGTCAGCGACAGATCCTCGACCGAAATCACGGGCTTACCCGGTGCAGCCCGGCTCTCCACCGAACTTCCGTTTCGATCCTTGCCGTCAACCTGCATGCCTTCTTCGCCTCTGGTACGCTCGGGCAGTTACGGCGCGCCGCTCCACCCTTGACTGGCGCTTCGGCGGTGCAGATCACATCGCCTCGGCAGTGACGCTCCAGCAATGATCGTGCCACCCGGCCGATGCTTCTTCTATCTTATCTTATCGATCAGACGCCCCGGTTGGAACGCTTTCAATCGGCGAATTGAACCACCCTTCCTGGGAAAATGAAATGCGTCAGCGTGGCTATCCCGCCGAAATATTGACCGCGTGGACAAAAAATCGGCAGTCGCTTGCGAACTCGATGCACCCGCACGAGTTGCTTCTGCATTCGGCCGGCTGTTGATAGGGTCGGCCGCATTCGGAATCGTCCCCAGGAGTTCGCTCATGACCGCCAGCCTGCCAGCCTGGTCCTCCCCGGAAAACCTGACGCAAATGCTGAAAGCCGATGGCGAAGTCGAAATCGACGGCTGGTCGCCGCTCGTGATCACGGCCCTGACGGGCACCGCCTATCAGGGGCAGGCGATCGACACGGCCTGGGAGATATCGCTCGATGCCGGCGAAGCCCCCAACGGCGAAGATCTCGATGGCTATGGCTGGGAGGAGGAATTGGGGAAGGCCGTCGAGGCGGCGAACCCGGATCTCGCAAAGCGCTGCCACTGGGAATCGGAGATGTCGACCTTCGTCGTCTGGGTGGAAACCGAGCAGGACTGCCGGGCCCTGGCCGAAATCATCTGGAAGGCCGTCTCCACATGAGACGCCAGGCGCCCCCGGGGCCTTGCCGGCCCCAGGGCGCCTGACGTGCGATCTCAGTTCACGCTTGGGAAGTTCAGATTGACTCCCGAGCGGATGCCCGTCGGCCAGCGCGAGGTGACGGTCTTCAGCCGGGTGTAGAAGCGCACGCCTTCCATGCCGTAGATCGAGTGATCGCCGAAGATCGACCGTTTCCAACCGCCGAACGAATGGAACGCGACGGGCACGGGCAGAGGCACGTTGATGCCGACCATGCCAACCTCGATACTGTCGGCGAAAGCGCGGGCGGCATCGCCGTCGCGGGTGAAGATGGCGGTGCCGTTGCCATATTCGTGCTCGTTGATCAGCTTGGTGGCATGGCCGTAATCGGCGGCGCGCACCATGGAGAGCACAGGCCCGAAGATCTCCTCCTTGTAGATCGACATGCTCTCGGTAACCCTGTCGAACAGGGTGGGACCGACGAAATAGCCGTTCTCATAGCCCTGGAGCTTGAGGCCGCGGCCGTCGACCACGAGGTCGGCGCCTTCCTTCACGCCGGCATCGATATAACCGAGCACCTTCTGCTGGTGCTGGCTGGTGACGAGCGGTCCCATTTCGGCCTGCGGATCGGAGGCGGGGCCGATCTTCAGCTTCTGGATGCGAGGCAGCAGGCGATCCACGAGGGCGTCCGCGGTCTTGTCGCCGATCGGCACGGCGACCGAGATCGCCATGCAGCGTTCGCCGGCGGAACCGTAGGCAGCCGATACCAGGGCGTCGGCGGCCTGTTCCATGTCGGCGTCCGGCATGACGACCATATGGTTCTTCGCCCCGCCGAGAGCCTGGCAGCGCTTTCCATTGGCGGCGGCGGTGGAATAGATGTACTGGGCGATCGGTGTCGAGCCGACGAAGCTGATGGCCTTTACGTCTGGGTGGTGCAGCAGCGCATCCACCGCCACCTTGTCGCCGTTGACGACATTGATGACACCTTCGGGAATACCCGCTTCGACCAGCAGGCCCGCGACCAGCAGTGCGGCGGAAGGATCGCGCTCCGAGGGCTTGAGCACGAATGTATTGCCGGCGGCGATCGCCACCGGATACATCCACAGCGGCACCATCGCCGGAAAGTTGAACGGCGTAATGCCGGCGACGACCCCGAGCGGCTGGCGATCGTTGTAGGTGTCGATGGCCGGGCCGACATTGCGGCTGAACTCGCCCGCGAGCAGGTGGGGAATGCCGCAGGCGAACTCCACCACTTCGAGGCCGCGCTGAACTTCGCCCAGGGCATCGGAATGGGTCTTGCCATGCTCCGCCGAAATCGCCCTTGCGACCTTGTCGGCATTGGCTTCCAGCAATTCCTTGAACTTGAACATGTAGCGGGCGCGCTTCAGCGGCGCCGTGGCGGACCAGGCGGGGAATGCCTTCTTCGCCGCCTGCACGGCGACATCGACGTCGGCCACGGAAGACAGGCCGAGTTCGCCGCTCTGTTCACCGGTGGCGGGATTGAACACGGGTGCAAAGCGTCCGCTGGTGACCTCGACGGCCTTGCCGGCAATGAGATTGTGGATGCGGGACATGGGGTTTCCTCTTTGTGGGGTCGTCCCATACGCGATGCGGCATGGATGAAGCATCGCGTACGGAACCGCGGGCGGAAAAGGCGCCCTTATGAGCGACCGGTCCCGGATCTGCGCCGCACCGTTTCGGGCCGCGCAGCGTCCGGGACAACGTCTCAGTCCAGCGTCTTCAGGACGTCACCGAGGGTCGTGACGATCTCGTCGATCTGCGCCTTGGAGACGATCAGCGGCGGCGACAGGGCGATGATATCGCCGGTGGTGCGGATGAGCAGCCCCTTCTCATAGGCCTTGAGGAAGGCAGTGAAGGCACGCTTGGTCGGCTGTCCCTGGATCGGCTCGAGTTCGATGGCGCCGATCAGGCCGAGATTACGGACGTCGATGACGTGAGGCAGGTCCTTGAGCGAATGCATCGCATCGGCCCAATAGGGCGCGAGTTCGGCGGCCCGCGTGAGCAGCCCTTCTTCCTGGTAGGTATCGAGCGTCCCGAGCGCCGCGGCGCACGCGATCGGATTGGCCGAATAGGTGTAGCCGTGGAAGAACTCGATCAGATGATCGGGGCCCTGCATGAAGGTGTCGTAGATGTGCTTCTTCACGAACATGGCGCCCATCGGGATGACGCCCGACGTGATGCCCTTCGCCACGGTCATGATGTCGGGCGTGACGCCGAAGTAATCGGCGGCGAAAGGCGTCCCGAGGCGCCCGAAGCCCGTGATGACCTCGTCAAAGATCAGCAGGATGCCGTGCTTGTCGCAGATGGCGCGGATGCGCTCGAGATAACCCTTCGGCGGGATCAGCACGCCCGTGGAGCCGGCGACGGGCTCGACGATCACGGCCGCGATGGTGGAGGCGTCGTGCAGCGCGATCACGCGCTCGAGGTCCTCGGCATATTCGACGCCGAATTCGGGTTGCTCGCGTGAGAAGGCGTTCCGCGACGGGTCATGCGTATGGCGGATGTGATCGACGCCGGTGAGCAGCGTGCCGAAGGTCTTGCGATTGGAAACGATGCCGCCCACGGAAATGCCGCCGAAGCCGACGCCGTGATAGCCGCGCTCGCGGCCGATCAGGCGGAAGCGCGAGCCCTCCCCCTTGGCGCGATGGTAGGCAAGAGCTGTCTTCAAGGCCGTGTCGACGGCCTCGGACCCGGAATTGGCGAAGAAGACGTGATCCATGCCGGCAGGCGTAAGCTGAACCAGGCGGGAGGCCAGTTCGAAAGCCTTGGGATGGCCCATCTGGAAAGCCGGTGCGTAATCGAGCTCCGCCGCCTGCTGTTGAATGGCTTCGACGATCTTGGGCCTGCCGTGACCCGCGTTGCAACACCACAAACCCGCGGTACCGTCCAGCACCGAACGACCATCGGTCGTGGTATAATGCATGTCCTTGGCGGATACGAACATGCGCGGATTGGCCTTGAACTGTCTGTTGGCCGTAAACGGCATCCAGAAAGCTTCAAGATTGTTGGTCACGCGGGTCGGGGCATTCATCGGGTGTTTCTCCGAAAGCAGTCGGGGTAGAAAGGTATGAATGAACCCCGGCTCATTAAGCTGCGCTAGCTTTGCCTTGTTTCTGAATATTATGCCAACTCTTTGTTGCGGCACGATCATTCGCAACGAGGCCCAAGCGTCGTCTCCTCATTTTATCCATATTGCCTGAATAAAAAACAGGCGTTTTTTTCCAGAAATGGAATACATTGAAGCGAAAGTGGAATTGGCCGCATTGTTCAGGATATTTAACATTCTAAACAGGCTCAACGTCAGGAGGCATCGATGCAGAACGTCGACCTGGGTTCGTTGTTGAGACGCGTGCGCGAGGCGCGCGGATTGTCGCAGCGCCAGCTCGCCAAGCGTGCCGGTATCTCGAACGCCACGATCTCCCTGATGGAATCAAATGCGGTGAACCCGTCCGTCGGTGCATTGAAGCGGGTGCTCGACGCCTTGCCGATCGGCCTCGCCGAGTTCTTCGCGCTGGAAGCCAATCCGGGCCGCAAGGTCTTCTACCGCCGCGACGAACTGATGGAGATCGGCCGGGGACGCATCTCCTACAAGCAGGTCGGCTCCGACCTGCGGGGACGGGCGCTGCAGATGCTCTCCGAGCGCTACCAGCCCGGCGCCGATTCCGGAAAGGTCATGCTGCACCACCAGGGCGAGGAATGCGGCATCGTCATCCGGGGCGAGCTCGAGGTGACGGTCGGTGAGGAAAAGGCCGTCCTCAAACCCGGCGATGCTTATTATTTCGACAGCCGGGAACCCCACCGCTTTCGCAACATCGGCGAAACACCTTGCGAGCTCGTAACGGCTTGCACACCGCCCAGCTTCTGAGCAATGTTCGAGGCTCATGGTCCTTGCGATTTGGCGGAATCGCAAAGACACGTCGAAACAACCAGTTAGTGCAAGGCCGCGCTTCCGCCCAAACGCGCCTTGCCCCTGGGGATCCGGAAGAGCGTGATGGCCGAAAACGGAGGCGCCGAGAGGCAACGGAACAAGACCAGGCTGGGTCTGGCCAACATCGACAAGATCCTCGACAGCGCCCTTTCCGCCTTCGCCACACACGGGTTGCGCGGCACCCGAATCGACCAGATCGCCGAAGCGGCGGGGATGTCGAAGACCAATCTCCTCTATTACTTCAGGAGCAAGGACGCGCTCTATGAGGCGGTGCTGACCCGAACACTGGATGTGTGGATCACGCCATTGTCGGAACTGGACGCCACGCGAGACCCTGCGGTGGCCCTCGCCGCCTATATCGAGCAGAAGCTCGAATATTCCCGTCGCTATCCCGAAGCCTCCCGCCTGTTCGCCATCGAAATCCTGCAGGGCGCGCCCCATTTGAAGAAGGTGCTGGCCACCGACCTCACCGACACCGTCAAGCGCAAGTCCGCCATCATCAACGGCTGGGTGGCCGAGGGAAAGCTGCGGCCGGTGGACCCGCACCACCTGCTATTCATGATCTGGGCGACCACCCAGCATTACGCCGACTTCGCCGCCCAGATCAAAGTGCTCACAGGCCAGGACCTCTCGGACGAAGCCTTCTACCGGGAAACGCTGCGCAGCGTGACCGATACGATCCTGCGGGGCGTGCTAGCCTGAGCAGGAGCAGCATGAACCGAACTCCCACACCCGCGAGGCGGTCTCAGCCATAGCGCTCCAGCAGCAGGAATACGGAAACTGCCCCCATCACGGGCAGATGCGCCGTGGGGCTGGCGAGAGGCAGCAGCATGAGGGCTCCGCACACCCCGATGCAGGGAAACGCGATGGCGAGGCCGAAGCGGAAGCTGCCGAGGTCGGCGGCAAGACCGAACGCGGGCAACGCCCGCCGCGCGTGACATTGGCGCAGCAGGCTCGCCCGCCAGGCGGCGCGCTGCCAGCAAAGGGCAAGGCCAAGGGCCAGGACCAGCGCAACCGTCTCGCTGCCGCTTGCTATTCGCAGCGCCAGGGCGGCGATCTGCAGGAGGCAGAGCGCGGGCAGCCAAGCCAGGGAATAGCCGAGGAGGAAGAGCGCCACGGCCCGCATGCGGCGCTCCGCCAGACTGCGCTCCCGGACATGCATCATCGGTGCGACGAGGAGCGGAACCATCATTGCCGCGATCATCAGAAGCGAGGACAGCACGAAGGTCGCCGTTCCGTTGATCGACAAGGTGGCCGCCAAGACCGAGGACATGTCCGACAGCGCATTTGCGCCAGACATGCAAAGCACGGGAATGTCGACCGTGGCGTCGAGGAGCAGGAGGCCAAGCCACCCCATCATGCTGACGAGGAACAGCGGCCAGAAGCGTCCGGCTACATAGCCACGGTAGATTGCAAGCGCCCGCATCATCCGCCCGACTGTCTGTAGAGCGTGATCTGGGCGACCTTGATCTGGTCCTCCTTGCGCACGTCCGAACGCGGCACGATCGAAACTTCCAGTTCGTCCAGGTCCGCCTTGTTGAGGTGCAGGGCGTCGACCGCCTTGGTGATCTCCAGTGTCTTGGTCAGGCCCGTGCCGGCATGGGAGCCGCCGCGCGCGGAGGCGCGCTCTAGGCCGAACAGGGATATCGAACCCACCGGCATGTGCTCGCCGTCCGGCCCGCGGACAAACACGTCGAAGATGCCCGAGCCGTCCTTGCCGCTGATGTTCTCGAGCCTGAGGAAGACCCGATCCGGCTCGCCGGGAGTGTCGGCTCGCAGCGCTGTGGACGAGAAGCTCCCGGTCAATGATTCCAGCGGGCGCGGCGCCAGCTTGACGCGAGCCGTGGCCGTCTCGGGACCGAGGGCGATCTTCTTGTCGTTGGAGCCCATCAATTCGAACTTGCCACCCGCGGGCATGGCTTGCGGCCTCCCCTCCTCGGCAATCGTGAACGTCTGGCGGTGCGCGAGGAAATCCTCCAACCGGCGCCGGCGCCTTGTGATCCCCTTCAGGGGATCAGACGTATCGTCGTAGATATAGCCCATCTTCTCCGTCGACAGAACATCCTGCGGATTGGAGGCGCGGTCCTTTTCATCGGGACCGAAAATGGCGAAGCGCCGTTTGCGGGTGGGGCCGTTCAGCCAATCGGCTTCAGCCGGATTCTTGTTGGCGGGGTCGCGCTTCAGCCAGACCTCCCAGAGCCTGTCGATATTGGCGTGGTGAAGCCAGAAGATCGGATCGAGGGCCGCCAGGGTTGTGTAGGACATCAGGCCGCCGCGTCCGCCGAGCTGGCCGTGCACGATATCGTGCGGCTGCGCTTCGATAAGGCCCTCGGTGTCGCCATGGTCCATGAAGATCGTCCGGGGGCCGCCGACGCCGGCGTCGGGACCATCGTCGATGCCGACGAAGTCGCCGTCCGAAAGCTGGGTATCGAGTTGCACCGAATCCCTGTTCAGGGTGCGTCCGAAACGGGCCGTGACGAAAAGCGGGTTGGCGGAGCCGTCGGGCATGGTGCGCGCGAGGAAGGCCGGAGGCACGTTCAACGCACTTGGATTGCTCTGCGAACTGTAGTTCCAGTAGGGCAGCGCCCAGTCATCGGGCCCGCCCAGTGCCTTGACGGCAGCGCCGACGATGTCCTCGAAAGACGAGAGATAGGCGCGGTGCCAGGGCAGGAAGTACCAGGAGCCGTGCTGGCATTGCTTCCAGTAGGCATCCTGCTCGGCCTGGGGCGGAAGCGCCTCGCCGGCGGCAAGATAGCCGAGATCGATCCACTGATCGCGGTCGAAATCATGCATGGCGGCGAGATAGCGCCAGCTAGCCTTGCGCGTGACAGGGCGCGGACCAAGCTCCTTGATCGCCTTGGCATACCAGAGGACCGTATCGTTCCAGGTTTCCCCAAGGCTGTAGATCTCCCGCCTCGTCCTCGCCATTTCGGGCCTCCCCTGTTCAGGTCTCTTCCGTTCGGCCGGAAAGCACGATTCCAACGCGGGGCACGTCGACAATATCTCGCCCAGGACGAGCTGAAGCCAGGACGACAGGCAGTAAAAGGCGTAATAATTTCCTGAACTAGGGAAATGATTTCGGTGAATATGATCGGAGCGTCTTTCGCGGCAGCATGAATACTAGAACGCCCGCGTGAAACCGATGTGAATCTTCGATGGGCGCGGGCGAAGGGAAGCCCCCTTCGGCCTCAATGCGCGGCCACGAATGCCCTCATGTAGAACCCGGCCTCTTCGGAACCGTAGGCCAGTTCGGGCGCCACCCAGCACGCCCGGCGCGCGAGACACCCGCCGGTGAAGCATGCCACGCCCTTGACCGACTTCACATGCGCGGCGCAGCGATCGACATCGTAATGGCCCGGCCTGAAGGCGGAAACGGGACAGGCGGTCAGGCAGGGCTTCGTCTCGCAGGTTTCGCACGGATGCGCGCGCGGGAGCCTCTCGGGCAACTCAAGCCGCTCGCGGAAGCCAAGCGCCCCGCGATAGCTGTGCCAAAGCCCATGATCCGGATGAACGTAGATGCCCAGCGGCGAAGCAAAGACGTCGTCGCCCCGTTCCGCCCAGCGCTGGAAGGGCAGATAGGGCGGACCGCCGAAAGGATAGAAGGGGCTGGCGTCGAATTCCTCGGCCAGGGTGCCGACCACGCGCTTCGACCAGCGGTCGAGCGGATGGGGCGCGCCGTCCGCGGCCTCCCGCGAACGTGAGAAGAACGGCCATTGCCGGCCGCCGATCCAGCCGAGGAGGACAAGGGTCCCGACCGACGCACCGGCGAGGCCGGCCGGTACGCCATCGCCGTGCTCGCAATGGAAAGCGCCGCGCAAGGCGAGCCCCTGCGCGGCGGCGGCCTCCTCCAGACGTGTCAGGATTGCATCCGCTGCCACTTTCACTCGGCAGGCTCGACCACCTTGGCCCGTACGGCGGGATTGTTGGGATGCTCCATCCATGTGCGATGCCCGCCCACGGGCTTGCCGGTACGCTTGTCGACACCGGAGGTCACGGGCGAAAGCGTGATGCAATCCTCGATCGGGCAGACCACGGCGCAGAGGTTGCAGCCGACGCATTCCTCCTCGATCACCTCGAACTTGCGCACGCCGTCCACCATGTTCGTGATGGCTTGGTGCGACGTGTCCTCGCAGGCAATGTGGCACCGCCCGCACTTGATGCAGGCATCCTGATCGATGTGCGCCTTGACGACATAGTCGAGATTGAGGTGCTGCCAGTCGGTGACGCGGGGTATGGCGAGGCCTACGAACTGATCCACCGAGGTGTAGCCCTTCTCGTCCATCCAGTCGGACAATCCCGAGATCATTTCCTGGACGATCTTGAAGCCGTACACCATGGCCGCGGTGCAGACCTGCACCGTTCCGCAGCCGAGCGCCATGTACTCCACGGCATCGCGCCAGGTCTCTATGCCGCCTATGCCGGAAATCGGCAGACCGCGCGTTGCGTTGGCTCGAGCGATCTCAGAGACCATGGAGAGCGCGATCGGCTTCACGGCAGGGCCGCAATAGCCGCCATGGGTGCCGAGCCCGTCAGTATTCGGCCAAGGCCGCATGTTGTCGATATCGACCGATACGATGGAGTTGATGGTGTTGATCAGCGAAACCGCATCCGCCCCGCCGCGCTTCGCCGCCTCGGCAGGCTTTCGCACGTCGGTGATGTTGGGCGTCAGCTTCACGATCACCGGCATGCGGGTATACTGCTTGCACCAGCGAGCGACCATCTCGACATATTCGGGGACCTGGCCGACCGCGGAGCCCATGCCGCGCTCTGACATGCCGTGGGGGCAGCCGAAATTGAGCTCGATGCCGTCAGCCTCGGTATCCTCGACCAGCGGCAGTATCGATTTCCAGGCCTGCTCCTCGCAGGGCACCATGATCGACGCGATCAACGCACGATCCTTCCAGTCGCGCTTCACCTGCTTCATCTCGCGCAGATTCACTTCCAACGGACGGTCCGTGATCAGTTCGATGTTGTTGAAGCCCATGACGCGACGGTCCTGGCTGTGCCAGGCGCCGTAGCGAGGCCCGTTCACATTGACGACGGGCGGCCCCTGTTCGCCGAGCGTCTTCCAGACAACTCCGCCCCAGCCAGCCTGGAAAGCACGGACGACGTTGTACTCCTTGTCGGTAGGCGGCGCGGAGGCGAGCCAGAACGGGTTCGGCGACTTGATGCCGAGGAAAGTTGTGGTGAGATCAGCCATTTCTCGTCCTCCTCAAGCTGCCTTGGCCTGCGCCTTCAAGGCTCGGTCAATCGACAGAGCCGCCTGCTTGCCGTCCTCCACCGCCGCGACGGTGAGGTCCTGTCCGCCGGCGACACAGTCACCGCCGGCCCAGATACCCGGAACCGAGGTCCGCCTTTCGGCATCGACGGCAAGGCGGCCCTTTTCGAGGGCCAGCGGCACACCATCCACCTCCTTCGGCAGGAAGGTCTGGCCGATGGCCGTGAACAACTGGTCGCATTCCAGGCTGAGCCTCTCGCCAGTGCCGACGAGCCTGCCGCCCTCCTCGCGCGTATATTCCAACTCGACCGCGATAAGCCTGCCGCCTTCGGCATGGAGGCGGGACGGTTTCATCCAGTGGCGGATCAGCACGCCGTCCGTTTGCGCCACCTCCTGCTCATATTCGGAAGCATTCATCTGCGGTTGGCCGCGGCGATAGGCGATGGTCACGCTTTCCGCACCCAAACGCTTGGTCTGCGATGCGATGTCGATCGCCGTCATGCCCCCGCCGATCACCACGATGCGCCGGCCCACCGGCAGGGACCCCAGATCCTCGGCCTGGCGCAGTTCCGCGATGTAGTCGACGGCATCGATCACACCCTCGATATCCTCATCGAGGCCGAGCACATTGGTGTCGCCCAGTCCCATGCCGAGGAAGACCGCGTCGTACTGCCTGGTGAGATCGGCGAGATGGACGTCCTCCCCGAGACGCTGGCCGTGCCGGATCTCGATGCCGCCGATGGCTGTGATGTAATCGACCTCGGCCTGCGCGAAATCCTCGGTGCTCTTGTAGGCGGCGATCCCGTATTCGTTGAGGCCGCCTGATTTCTCGCGGGCCTCGAAAACCACCACCTCATGGCCGAGGGTGGCGAGCCTGTGGGCACAGGCAAGGCCAGCCGGCCCGGCGCCGATCACCGCGACGCGCTTGCCGGTAGGGGTGCCGCGCGTGAACAACTGCTTGCCCTTGGCGAACAATTCGTCAGTCGCATAGCGCTGCAGGCTGCCGATCTCGACCGCCCTGCCCTCCGACACCTCCTTGACGCAGGCTTCCTCGCAAAGCGTCTCGGTGGGACATACGCGCGAGCACATGCCGCCCATGATGTTGGCGCTCAGGATGGTACGCGCCGCACCGACGGTGTTGCCCGTCATGATCTCGCGGATGAAGAGCGGAATGTCGATCGACGTGGGACAGGCCTTGATGCACGGCGCGTCGTAGCAGAACAGGCAGCGCTCGGCGGCGATCTTCGCCTCATGCCTGTCGAAGGCCGGGTGGAGGTCGGAGAAATTCTGTGCCAACGCGGCGGAATCGAGACGCCCCCGCGCAATGTCAGGCTGTGCAGTCATCGTAACCTCTGGTGCTCTGTATTTTTTACCAGTTGATCAAAGGAGGTCGCTGCTGTCAATCCTGTTTGGAAATGCTCCAGAGTGAGAATCTTCCTGCCTTCTGCGCTTGGCAAGCAGATTTTGTGCCAAGGAGACTGTGAGGGGCGGACATTCCGCCCGCGTGCGGCCAGCGATGCTCAGGGACAGAACTCGCGCGTGAGAAGCCTTCATGCGGCTACAGGCGTCTCGACCGCTCTCGGAGAAGGTCCGCTGCGCGAAAGGGAAATGCAGGCGGGACGACGGAGTTGCCAGGAGCGGACAGGACGTCCGCCCATCTGACGAATTAGGCCGCGACCTGCCTGGCGAGCATGTTACCGATCTTCAGCATGATCTCGTCGGGGCCATGGCCGATCACCATGTAGGAGCGTTTGGCGTCGGACCAGTAGACCACGTTGAAGCCCTTGCGCTGCTCCAGTTCGGGCTGGGTGACCGTGCCGGGCTCGTTGGCGAAGATGCAGAAAGCGATGGGGCCGTTCAACTCGTCGAAATAGGCAAGTTCGACGAGGGGCGCGTTGTCGTAATGGAAAAGTTCGACTCGCTTGAGTTCCTGGACGGGCAGCGACACCTGATCGGGCGTCAGCGGAAAGCCAAGGCGGCGGGTGGCAACGGCCAGATCGCGTTGCGTCGAAGCCGCGTCACTGGGCATTTCGAGCAGGGTCTGCGACGTCGTCAATCCCCAATACTGGGCCACCTTCGTGCGCCAGGCGTCGGGCGGCTCCTGTTCCGCATCCTGCGTGGCACCGAGGGGCCACCATCCGGCCGGCGTATAATGGCCGACGCCGATGCCGACGAGAAACAATGCCAGACCGGCGGCGACCGCCGCGCGCGGCAGGCGCCGGGACCAGCCTCGATCGTTGTCGTTGGCGACCTCAGCCGGTACAGCCGCCAGGGTCTGCGCCAGCATCGCCTCGAGCCGGGTCGTGGGCGCATGGGCATCGAGCGCCTCGTAGCTCTCGCGGAAGGGACGGGAGCCGGTGGCCAGAGCATCGAGCCTGGCCCGCAGGCCGGGCTCGAGCGCAAGGCGCCGCTCCAGCGCGGTTCGCTCCTGCTCAGGCAGCGCGCCATCGATATAGGCGATCAGATTGGCGTCTTCGGGGCCCATGTCTTCCAAGCTCATGACGCTTCCTTGTTCAAATGGGCGAGCTTGAGCCGCGCGGAGGAGAGACGGCTCATGACGGTCCCGATCGGCACCGCGAGCATCTGTGCTGCTTCGGCGTAGCTGAGGCCTTCTCCATAGACCAAGAAAACAGTCTCCCGCAGGGCTGACGGCAGCGCCTGCACCTCCTTCAACACCTGAGCAGCCAAAATATTCGTCTGGAATTTTTCTTCGCCGTCGAAAACCAGCACGGACTCCGCTTCCTCGATGTCGACGGGATTGCGTACCTTGTTCGCGCGGATGTCATTGAGCCAGATCGAGCGCTCGATGGAGAACAGCCAGCGGTCGAGCCGCGTTCCCGGCTCGAACTGCCGCGCCTTCTCGAGGGCGCGCAGGCACGTGGCCTGTACGAGTTCCTCGGCAAGCTGGCCGCTGCCCGACAGGACGAGGCCGAAGCGCCACAGCCCCGTCAAATGCGCGGCAAGACCGTTGCGAACTTCCTGATCACCGGTTGGGGACATGAATCGCCTATGCAGATACCGCGCGGCATAATTGTGGCGATTGTTCAGGCAAACGCAATCGTGCGAATTGGTGAGTACCAGGGGCGCCTATTCGGCGGCGTCCAGGAAGGCCGCGTCGCCATTGGCGACTTCCACGGCGATCTTGTGCAGGGCGCAATCGGCTTCGGCACAATCGTGGCAGCGCGCAGCAGCGCGCGCATCGGCCAGAATCTGCCGAACCGTGATCAGGCACCGCCCGCATTCCGGACCGCAGCCCAGGCAGCGATAGGCATCGGCAGCCGAACGCGGACAGCCCGGATCCTCGGTGGCGAGGGTGCTGGTGAAGTCCTGGTCAGTCAAAACGCGGCAGGAGCAAACGATCATCGGAAAAAACGATCTTGGGTTCGATCAGTGCAACGACTGGGTTTGATTTGTACGCATGCGGCCTTGTTGTCAATGGCCGTGCGAAACAATAGAATTGTTATAAATCAGTAGTTTAGAACCCTGCTAAACTGCGTGGCCGTTGCCAGATTTCCGCCATCCCGCGACCACGAATCCGTCCTTGTGGACGTCGGGATTTTCCATCTTGCCATCTTTTAGAATTCTTCTAATTTAGAGTCATTCAACGAAGCAGGAGAAACGCTCCCATGAAGGGCGACAAGAAGGTCATCGACTATCTGAACAAGGCGCTGCGCAGCGAACTCACAGCCATCAACCAGTATTGGCTGCACTACCGCATCTTCGACAATTGGGGCCTGTTGGGCCTGGCCAAGAAATGGCGCGCCGAATCGATCGAGGAAATGCAGCATGCGGACAAGCTGACCACGCGCATCCTGTTCCTCGAAGGCTTCCCCAACATGCAGACGCTCGATCCGCTGCGGATCGGCCAGACTGTCAAGGAAGTGCTCGAATGCGATCTCGCCGCCGAGCGCGAGGCTCGCGCCCTCTATCAGGAAGCCGCCGAATATTGCCGCTCCGTCAAGGACTTCGTTACCGAGAACCTGTTCAAGGAACTCATGACGGACGAGGAAGGCCATATCGACTTCCTGGAAACCCAGCTTGACCTGGTCGAGCGCATCGGCATCCAGAACTACTCGCAGAGCCATCTCGGCGGCTTTCCGGAGGAATAACGCAACGCTGACCGGAATGGCGGTCCCCGACCGCCATTCTCGAAGCCCTGCGCCGCGATTCAGGTTTCACGCCTCCAGATGCGCCAGCGGCAGCGGCCCATAGGCCTTCACGGTCTGGATGGCGAAATTGCTCCTGATGTCCGAAACACCAGGGAGCTTGAGCAGCTTCCCGATGAGGAGTTGCTCATAGCCCGCAAGATCTGGAACGGCGACCTGCAGCAGGAAGTCCGCCTCCCCCGACACCAGATGGCACGAGATCAATTCCGGCAGTGCCAGTACCGCCTCCCGGAACATGGCGGCCGTATCGTCTCGATGGCGCTCGACCTTGACGCTGACGAATACGGTGAGCCCCAGCCCGATCTTCTCGCGGCTCAGCAGCGTGCGATAGCTGTCGATGACACCCGATTCTTCAAGCAGACGCACGCGGCGAAGGCACGGCGAGGGGGACAGCCCCACCTCCTCGGCAAGCTGAACATTGGTCAAGCGCGCATCCCGCTGCAGGGCGGCGAGGATCCGACGGTCGATGGCATCGAGTTTCAATCTTGGCATCTTCCTATCTTCTGGCCATATATTTCGGCATGTTCAACCACTATTGGCTCTTCAGGTAGCACAATACGCAAGGACATGCCCCGCCGCCAGGGCCTAGAATTCATTCCAGAAAATCAAGCGCTGGAGGATGGCATGGCTGATCTGTGGATCTTCGTCGGGGCTCTCACCGTCGCCTATCTCGTTCCGGGACCCGATATGCTCCTGCTGCTCGACACCGGCGCGCGCCAGGGCCGCAACCAGGCACTGGCCACAGTCATCGGCCTCGCGATCGCCCGTGCCGCGCATGTGACGCTGGCCGTACTCGGCCTGGCCGCCCTGCTGCAGACTGCGGCCTGGGCCTTCGAGATCGTGCGGGTCGTCGGCGTCGTCTATCTCGTCTGGATCGGCATAAGCATCTTCCGTGCGTCCAGCCTGGCACCGGAGCGCTTCGGGGCAGCCACGGATGCCGCATCACGTGGCTATGCAAATGCGATCCTGCGCGGACTCGTCACCAACATCTCCAATCCGAAAGCGCTGCTGTTCTGCTCTGTCCTCTTGCCGCAGTTCGTGCATCCCGCGCTGGGCAATGTCGGCGGCCAGTTCCTGCTGCTCGGCGCCGTACTGGTGTCGGTGGGAATCGGCTTCGACTGCTTCTACGCCCTAGCCGGCTCGACATTCGGCCGCCTCCTCGCCCGCCATCGCAAGGCTGAAACCGCCCAGCGCTGGGTGTTCACCAGTCTGCTGCTCGGCTTCGCGGCGAGACTTGCCCTCGCCCAGGGCCCCCAATGAGGTCATCCCCTGTCTTCAGGCCGGCAACAGGGCCGCGGGGCAAGGAAATAGCCAGCCCGCTCTATCGTCCAAGGGTTTGCAGTCGGGCTGTGTGCGGCTCCTACGCCTCGGGAGTCAGGTCGATCGCGACGATCTCGGCGCTCTGCGGGCCTACCTTCACCTCATCGCCGACGTCCTTGCCGAACAGAGCCCTGGCGAGAGGCGAGACATGACTGATGCGGCCCACGGCGGCTTCCGCCTCATCCTCGCCCACGATGCGCCAGGTCTTCTCCCGACCATCGGCATAGGCCAGCGTCACGGCCATCCCGAACCGAATGCCGTTGCCGGAAGATGACGGTGCCACCAGTTCGGCGGAGGCGCGGCGCGCCGCCCAATAGCGAATGTCGCGGGAGGCGTTGCCCATGGCGATGCGATCGCCCGCGGCTTCGGCAGCGGCAAAGGCGTTACGGGCCTGGCGAAGATCCGCCTCGATCAGAGCCAGGCCGCGCGGAGTGACGAAATTGCGTTCGCTGCTGACGGGCCGTTCGGGAAGGACGTGCGCGTCCTCCCCTTCCTGTCCATCGCGCGTGAATGCGCGACTCAAGGCGTTGCGATCAGGCGGCCTTGGCGGCGCCGTCGATGCGCTTGCCGATCAGCGTGCGCAGCTTGCCGAGATCCTTGGCGAAGCCACGGATGCCCTCGGCGAGCTTTTCGGTCGCCATTGCGTCCTCGTTCATCGCCCAGCGGAAGGCCCGCTCGTCGATCTTGCTGGTGGTCGGCTTGGAAGCGTGGCCTTCCGGCGAGAGCTTGCGCTCCAGCGGGCCCTGGTCGGCTTCCAGCGCCTGCAGGAGGTTCGGAGCGATGGTCAGGCGGTCACAGCCGGCCAGCGCCTCGATCTCGCCGGTGGAGCGGAAGGAAGCACCCATCACCACGGTCTTGACGCCGCGGGACTTGTAGTCGGCATAGATGTTGCGCACGGAGATGACGCCCGGATCCTCCTCAGGCGTGAAGTCGCGACCCTCGGCCTTCTTGTACCAGTCGAGGATGCGGCCGACGAAGGGCGAGATCAGGAAGACGCCGGCATCGCCGCAGGCAATGGCCTGGGCATGCGAGAACAGCAGCGTCAGGTTGCAGTCGATTCCCTCCTTCTGGAGGTGCTCGGCAGCGCGAATGCCTTCCCACGTGGAGGCGATCTTGATGAGGATGCGATCCTTCTCGATGCCGCGCGCCTTGTAGGCGTCGATGATCGAATGGGCCTTGGCGATGGTCGCCTGCGTATCGAAGGACAGGTCGGCATCGACTTCCGTGGAAACGCGGCCAGGCACGAGCTTGGTCAGTTCGGAACCGAAGGAAACCGCCAGGCGATCAGCGATGGCGGCGACGACGGCGTCGCCCGATCCCGACTGCTTGCGTCCCCAGGATACGGCTTCTTCGATGATGTGGTCATAGGCCGGCATCTCGGCGGCCTTGAGCAGGAGGCTGGGATTGGTGGTGCAGTCCACCGGTTTCACCGCCTTGATCGAATCGATGTCGCCCGTATCGGCGACCACGACCGTCATGGCGCGCAATTGCTCGAGTTTCGAAGCCATTTTGATATCCCTGTTCGTAGACCTTGCTCGACGCAGGACAATAGCGATGCGCCACGCCTGCGTCATCCCAAATTGCGCGTGTCGCCGCGGATACACATCTCGCGGATCAGCACGGCTTCTCACCCTCAGATGTCAACGATGCAGGGCGATTTCAACGTATACCTTGCCCCTGCCCGGCACAAATGGTTCAACCAGATGGATTGGAATCAGGCCGTCCGCGGAGCTCCGACATCCCCGCCCCCTTCAAAGATCCGCTCGCCGTCCTCAACGACGTATTCGGCTATGCCGCCTTTCGCGGCGAGCAGGAGGACGTCGTGCGCCACGTGGCGGGCGGCGGCGATGCTGTGGTGCTGTTCCCGACCGGCGCCGGCAAGTCGCTGTGCTACCAGATTCCGTCGTTATGCCGGCCCGGCGTGGGCATCGTCGTCTCGCCGCTGATCGCATTGATGCGCGACCAGGTGGAAGCGCTGCGGCAGGCCGGTGTCCAGGCGGCCGCACTGAATTCCTCGCTGTCGCGCGAGGAGGCCTACCAGGTGCGCAGGGCACTGATGGAAGGCAAGCTCGACCTCCTCTACGTCGCCCCCGAGCGCGTGGCGACGGCCGGTTTCCAGACGCTGATCGCCGATGCGGACATCGCGCTCTTCGCTATCGACGAGGCGCATTGCGTCAGCCAATGGGGCCACGACTTCCGCCCCGAGTACCGCGACCTCAACCGGCTCGCCGAGCTTTTTCCCGGGATTCCGCGCGTTGCGCTGACGGCGACGGCCGATCCGGTCACCCGCGCCGACATCATCGAGCGGCTGGGCCTCGGCCAGGCGCGGGTCTTCGCCACGAGCTTTGACCGCCCGAACATCTCCTATGCGATCGTCGAACGCGACAATGCCCGCCAGCAACTGCTGGCCTGCCTTGCCCGGCACAAGGGAGAAAGCGGGATCGTATATTGCCTTTCCCGTGCCAAGGTGGAAGACACGGCCGAGTGGCTGAACGGCCAGGGCATCCGCGCCCTGCCTTACCATGCCGGGCTCGATGCCGCCGTGCGCAGCGCCAATCAGGACGCCTTTCTGCAGGAAGAGGGACTGTGCCTCGTGGCCACCGTCGCTTTCGGCATGGGCATCGACAAGCCGGATGTGCGCTACATCGCCCATCTCGACATTCCCTCCTCGGTCGAGGCCTACTATCAGGAAACGGGGCGTGCAGGCCGCGACGGACTGCCCTCCGAGGCCTGGATGAGCTACGGCATGGCCGATGTGGTGCAGCGCCGCCGCATGATCCAGGAAGGCAGCGCGCCCGATGCGGTGAAGCGCGTGGAACTCGGCAAGCTGAATGCCCTGCTCGGCATCTGCGAGACCGCCGATTGCCGCCGCAAGGCCATCCTTGCCCATTTCGGAGAAGCCCACCCCGGCCATTGCGGCAATTGCGATACCTGCCTTTCTCCGGTGGAGAGCTTCGACGGCACCGAGATGGCGATCAAGGCGATGGCCGCGGTCTACCGAACCGGGCAGATGTTCGGTGCGGGCCATATCGTCGATGTCCTCACCGGCAAGGTAACCGAGAAGGTGCAGCGCTTCGGCCACGACAACCAGCCGGTATTCGGCGTCGGCAAGGATGTGGATGCCAAGACCTGGCAATCCGTGCTGCGCCAGCTCACGGCTGCGGGCCTCATCAATGTGGACCACGGTGCCCACGGCGCCCTGACGCTGGCGGAGGACGCGCGCGCGGTGTTCCGGAAGGAGCGCTCGGTGACCCTGCGGCGAGACCGTCCGCGCAAGGCCACGCGCCAGTTTCGCGCCGAGCGGATCGCAGACCTTCCGGACGACCAGGCAGCGCTATTCGAGGCGCTTCGCCGCCTGCGCAGCCAGTTGGCCCGGGAACAGGGCATTCCGCCCTACATGGTGTTCGCCGACACCACGCTGAAGGCGATGGCGACCCAGCAGCCAACGAACACGGATGAATTCCTGGCGCTTCCGGGTGTCGGACAGGCCAAGTTGCTGCATTATGGCGAGGCGTTTCTGGAGGCCTTGGCACACCATCGCTGAGCCTTCCCGAGCACGGTCTGCCGGCCTGCGGTCCATCTGTGCTCGTTCGCACGAAGCCGGATTCACGGCATTGACCGACTCGGCAAGTTAAGTTAGCGTTCGTTCACTAACTCTCATGCGCTTCCTCGCACCCAGGAACCAAGCCGATGTTCGCATCGCTGATGTCTGCCCGCCGTTTCGCTCCCCTGTTCTGGAGCCAGTTCTTCAGCGCCTTCAACGACAATTTCATCAAGACAGCCCTGACGATCCTGGCTGTATACGGCATTGCCGGAACGCCGGCCATGGCGGGAGGAGACAGCCTTGTTTCCCTGGCTACCGCGCTTCTCGTTCTGCCCGGCTTGTTTCTTTCGGGTCTCGCCGGTCAACTCGCGGACCGTTTCGACAAGGCACGCGTCGCGCAGATGATCAAGCTCTTCGAGATCGCCATCGTTGCGGTCGCGGCGGTGGGCTTCGCCATCCACTCGACCTCGATCCTCCTCGGCAGCATGCTCACCCTCGGCATCATGGGCACGCTGTTCACGCCGGTGAAGTACGGGATGCTGCCGGATCATCTCGCCACCGATGAACTGCCGG
This sequence comes from Labrys sp. ALF-8, assembly GCF_059699065.1. Taxonomy (NCBI): domain Bacteria; kingdom Pseudomonadati; phylum Pseudomonadota; class Alphaproteobacteria; order Hyphomicrobiales; family Xanthobacteraceae; genus Labrys; species Labrys sp. ALF-8. The sequence goes on along the minus strand of NZ_AP048537.1, from coordinate 4,102,219 downwards.
CAGGCAATGGCCTGATCGAGGCCGGTACCTTCCTCTCCATATTGATCGGCGTCATAGGCGCCGGCCTCGTGGCCCCACATCTGCCCAGCATTCTCGTCGCCGGCTTCATGGCGGCGATAGCCGTGATCTGCTGGCTCTCCGCCCGAATGATTCCTCCCACTGGTCAGGCTGCGCCGGATCTGAAGGTCGACTGGAATATCCTGCGTTCAAGCTGGGATCTGCTGAAGCTCCTGGCAGAGGACCGTCGCCTTTTGGTTGGATCGATGGCGGTGGCTTGGTTCTGGCTGAGCGGCGCCGTGATGCTGAACCTTACGCCTCCCCTTGCCCACAGCGGGGTCGGTGGCGACGAAACCGTGAATACGTTGTTCTTAACCGCCTTTTCCATCGGCATCGCAGTTGGCTCGGTGCTGGCGGCGCAGCTTGCCGCCGGACGCATTATCGTCCTCCTCAGCCCGATCGGCTGCATCTTGATGGGCCTGCTCGGCCTGGACGTCGCCTGGCTTGCCTTCGGCGTAACGCCTGCCGATACCCCGCTCTATTTCCTGGATTATCTCAAGACTGGCAGCGGCATCCACATGACGGTTGCCCTCACCTTGGTCGCGGTGGCCGCGGGTCTGTTCATCGTGCCGATCTACGCCGCCGTCCAGCACTGGGCTCCGAAGAATGAGCGCGCCCGCGTGATCGCCGGGGGTAATATCCTGTCCGCCCTCTTCATGGTGATCGGCTCCGGCGGCCTCTCGCTCCTGCAGAGCCAGTTCGGCCTCACCACGCCGCTGGCGCTGCTCGGCATGGCCGTGCTCAACGTCATTGCCGGCCTCGTCTTCATCTTCGTGCTGCCGATGAGCTTCGTGCGCGATCTCATCCTGCTGCTCTACCGCGTGCTCTTCCGCCTGGAAGTGCGCGGCATCGAGAACCTGGAGACGCCGACGCCGCATCGTATCATCGCCGTCAACCATCTCAGTTTCCTCGATGCCGGCCTGATCCTCGCCCTGCTCGACAAGGACCCCGTCTTCGCCATCGACCACACCATCGCCAAGGCCTGGTGGGTGAAGCCTTTCCTCAAGATCTGCCGCGCCTATCCGCTCGATCCCACCAAGCCGATGGCGACGCGCGGCCTCATCAATGCGGTGAAGGAAGGCGAGACGCTGGTGATCTTCCCGGAAGGCCGCCTGACCGTGACCGGCGCCCTCATGAAGGTCTACGACGGCGCCGGCCTGATTGCCGACAAGTCCCATGCCGACATCGTGCCCGTGCGCATCGACGGCCTGGAGCGCACGCCGTTCACCCGGCTCGACGCAAGCAAGGTCTCACGCAAGCTGTTCCCGAAGGTGACGGTGACCTTCACCGAGTCGACCCGCCTCACGATCGACGAGACGCTACGCGGCAAAAGGCGCCGCCTCGCCGCCGGCGCCGCCCTTTACGACGTGATGTCGGACCTCATCTACAAGACGAGCGCACCGGACGAGACGATCTTCCAGGCACTGGTGGACGCATCCAGGAAATACCGGCCGAGCCGCATCATCATCGAGGACCCGGTCACCGGCACGCTCACCTACAAGCGCATGCTGATCGCCATCGAGGTGCTGGCCGGGAAGTTCAAGGCCTTCACCAATGCCGGCGAACATGTCGGCGTGCTCCTGCCCAACGCCAATGGCGTCGCGCTCACCTTCTTCGCCCTGCAGGCCATCGGCCGCATTCCCGCCATGCTGAACTACTCGGCGGGCAAGGCCAATCTGATCTCTGCCTGCAAGACGGCCGAGGTGAGGACGGTGCTTTCCTCACGCACCTTCATCGAGAAGGGACGCCTGGAAGATCTCGTTACCGCGCTGGAAGACCATGTGAAATTCGTCTGGCTGGAGGACCTGCGCAAGACGGTGACCACCGCCGACAAGCTGAAGGCCTTCCTGACGGCAGGACGCCAGCACGGCAAGGTTTCCCCCGATGCCACTGCGGCCGTGCTCTTCACGTCCGGCTCGGAAGGGACGCCCAAGGGCGTGGTGCTCTCGCACCGCAACATTCTCTCGAACATCGCCCAGATCGGTGCCCGCATCGATTTCGGTCCCGGTGACATCGTCTTCAACGTGCTGCCGGTGTTCCACTCCTTCGGCCTGACGGGCGGCATGATCCTGCCGCTGGTCAACGGCGTGAAGCTCTATCTCTATCCCTCGCCGCTGCATTACCGCATCATCCCCGAACTGATCTACTCGACCAATGCGACGGCGGTGTTCGGTACCGACACCTTCCTGGCAGGCTATGCCAAGATGGCCAATCCCTATGACTTCCGCTCGCTCCGCTATGTCGTGGCCGGTGCGGAGCCGGTGAAGGCAGAGACACGCCGCCTCTACAACGAGAAGTTCGGCCTGCGCATCCTCGAAGGTTATGGCGTGACCGAGACCTCGCCCGTCCTCGCCCTCAATACGCCGATGTTCAACAAGAACGGCACAGTAGGCCGTATCCTGCCGGGCATGGATGCCCGCCTGGAGCCGGTCCCGGGCGTGGAAGAAGGCGGGCGCCTGTTCGTGCGCGGGCCGAACGTGATGCAGGGCTACCTCATGGCCGACCAGCCGGGCGAGCTTCGGCGTCCCGAAGGCGGCTGGCATGATACCGGCGACATCGTCACCATCGATCCCCAGGGTTTCGTCACCATCAAGGGCCGCGCCAAGCGCTTCGCCAAGATCGGCGGCGAGATGGTCTCGCTGGCGGCGGTGGAGGGTCTGCTCGCCGACCTCTGGCCCGACACGCCCATCGCCGTGCTAGCCGCCCCCGATCCGCGCAAGGGCGAACGGCTGGTGCTGATCACCACCAAGAAGGACGCCAACCGGTCCGACGTCATCGCCCATCTCAAATACAAGCACGCGGCCGACCTGATGACGCCGTCGGAGATCATGGTGATCGAAACCATGCCGGTGATGGGCACCGGCAAGACCGACTATGTCAACCTCGGCACCATGCTGAAGGAGCGTCTCGGCGAAGCCAGGGTTTCGACGCCCAGCCCGCTCCCGGAACTGCCCAAGGCCCGTCCGCCGGAACTCGGCCCGGTCCACGCCACCAGCCACGAGCAGGCCCAGCAACAACAGGCCGCTTCCGCCACAACGGACACGCCGGCCACACAGGGCGCGGTTCAGGGGCAGCCCGATGCGTGACGGTTCCAAGACCCGCGCGAAGATCGAGAGCGAAGCTCTGCGTCTCTTCGCCGAGAAGGGCGTCGCCGCTACTTCGGTGAGGGACATCGCCGCGGCGGTGGGGGTGGCTGAAGCCGCCCTCTATCGCCACTTTCCTTCCAAGGATGCGCTATCGCGCAGCCTCTTCCTCGATGGCTATGCACAGCTGGCCGCAGACGTGGTCGCCGCGGGCGGCAAGCGCCTGGCCTTCGCCGCCACGGTCGACGAGGTGGTCGGCATCTTCTGTCGTCTCTTCGACGAGAACCGCCCGTTGTTCTCGTTTCTCCTGCTCTCCCAGCATGCCTATCTTGCTGAAGTTCCAGCGGAGGCAGCGAAGAATGTCGTGGAAGCCGTGCGTTCCATCTTTGCGGAAGCCATGGCCCACGGCGACATCCCCAAGGGCGATCCCGACCTGCTTGCCGCCATCGCCCTCGGCACGGTCGCGCAACCGGCCGTCTTCACCATCTACGGCCGCCTGCAGGGTCCCCTCACCCGGCGTGCCCGCGATCTGGCAGGGGCGGTGAAGGCGGTGGCGGGCCAGAACGCCTTGGTTTGAATGCGGATGGGCGAGTGCCCACGCCTGCTGTCTTTGCAGGGAGCGGCGCCGTCTCCCCGGCGCCGCCCTGCATGCGATGGGAGCTTGGCCGCCCGCTCTTCTTACCGCCCAAGCTCGCGCAGATAAGCCAGCCGCGCGATATAGCCCGTGTTGCTGAAGTCGGTGAACACGCCGTCCACGCCGAGGCGGAAGAAGGTCAGGTATTCCTGGGTCGGATCACCCTTGTAGCTCGCGGCCAGGTATTTCGGCTCGTTGCGGAAAGTGAAGACGTGCACGAAGAGCCCGGCCTTGTGGGCATCGGCCACGAGGCTGGTCGGCGTATCGATGCTCGCCTTGGTGGTCGAGCCGGCGAATGGCGTGCCGTCGGCGTTCTTTTCCGGCCAGGGTGAAATCTGCAACGGCACGATCTGCGGTTTCCAGGGGCCGATGCCATCGGCGTAGGTCTTGATTTCGGCCAGACCGGCAGGCGTGAGCATCGCATCGAACCAGCGCGGGTCACCGGCCACCGTCCAGTCATAGGGGCGGCTGTCCGTGATCTCGTTGTAAACCGTTGCGCCGGTCTTGAAGTCGACGTCGTAGCCGTCGATCAGTTGCACGACCTTGGTCTTCAGCCCATGCTCGCGCATGTATTTGAGGCTGCCGGGCTCGAAGCTCTGCACGTAGATGGGCGCATCCTTCGAATTGAGGCCGTTCTTCTCGATGATCCTGATCATCGCGTCCTCGAGGGGATGGCTGCCCGGCACGCCGCAGCCATTGGCGATGGCCTGTTCGTCGTTCCAGGTCGGATTCTTGGATTCGGGATAAACCGCGATCGCGCGCCCCGTTTCCCGCGACTTCTCCTTGGCGAGATCGATGATCTCCTGGAAGCTCAGGATCGGAAACTTGCCGTTGAAGATCTTCGGCCTCTCCGCAGCGGCGTCATAGGTCGTACCGGCGATCAGCGTCTTCAGCTCGGCCATGGTGAAATCGGTGATCGACCAATCGTTTGTATGATCCTCACCATCGACAATCAGCGATTTCAACACCGATTTGGGATCATCGGGATTGGTGAGGTCGGACAGGTATTCAGAGGGTCCGCTCGCCGGCGTCTGGGCCCATTTCACCTTGACCATCACGCCGGGCACGGTGCGCTTGCGGGCCGCGACCTCGGGATTGGCACGGGCGATCTCGGCCACATTGGTATTGTCGCTGAGCCAGGGATTGTGGCGGGCGACCAGCACGCAATCCTTGGTGAGGTGGAGATCCTCCTCGAAGGCGTCGGTGCCAACGGCGGAAGCCATCTCGTAGGACGCCTGTGTTTCCTCCGGCATCAGGCCGGGCAGGCCGCGATGGCCGATCACCAGGGGTGGCTTGCCGTCCAGCGTCTGGAAAGGCTTGGCATCCTGCGCGAACGCGTGCCCGGCGAGGCCTGCCACCAGCGCCGTGGCGCCCAGCAGGCCGTGAAGCATTCTGTTTAATCCGGTCGTCATCCTGTGTCTCCGCCGTCTGAAGCCAGATATCTGCAAGGCCCCCGAGCCCGCTCCCCTTTCATGGCGCGGCTCTCTAACGGCGGGATGGCGGATGTCTGACACGGGGATGACGGTCGAGGTGCCGAGGGGTTGCGGTTTGCGCCCCGCCTCCGGCATGATAGAGGCGCCCTCCCGGCGCGAATCCGCGCCTGTTTTACCGGAATGACACTCCCATGTCGGAAACTGCGCTGGAACCCGTTCGCCTCGCCGACTACCGAGTTCCCGCCTTCCTCATCGAGACGGTGCATCTCGACATCAATCTCGACCGGACGCAGACGCGCATCGTCTCGACGCTGGCGGTAAGCCGCAATCCGGCGAGCCAGGATACGGGCCCTCTCAAGTTCGATGGCGATAGCCTCGTCTTCGTGGAAGCCTGGCTCGACGGCGTACCGCTGCAGGCAAAGGCCTACATGGCCCTTCCCCAGTCCTTCACGCTGCACCATGTGCCGAAGGGCAGCTTCACCCTCACCATCGAAACCCGGCTCGACCCCTCCGCCAACACCCAGCTCATGGGGCTCTACCGCTCGAATTCCGCCTATTGCACGCAGTGCGAGGCGGAGGGCTTTCGCCGCATCACCTACTTCCTCGACAGGCCCGACGTGCTTTCGGTCTACACCACCCGCATCGAGGCTTCCTACCAGGAAGCCCCGGCGCTCCTCGCCAACGGCAACAAGATCGAGGAAGGCATGCTCGGCCATGGCCGGCATTTTGCCGTCTGGCATGATCCCTTCCCCAAGCCCTCCTATCTCTTCGCCATGGTCGCGGGCGACCTCGCCGTGGTGCGCGATCACTTCGAGACGGCCTCGGGACGGCGCGTGACCCTCGAGATCTATGTCGAGCACGGCAAGGAAAACCGCTGCACCTATGCCATGGACGCGCTCAAGCGTTCCATGCGCTGGGACGAGCAAGTCTTTGGCCGCGAATATGATCTCGACATCTTCATGATCGTGGCGGTGTCTGACTTCAACATGGGCGCCATGGAGAACAAGGGCCTCAACGTCTTCAACGACAAATATGTGCTGGCGCTTCCCGAAACCGCCACCGACCAAGACTACGCCAATATCGAGGCGATCATCGCCCACGAGTATTTCCATAATTGGACGGGCAACCGCATCACCTGCCGCGACTGGTTCCAGCTCTGCCTCAAGGAAGGCCTCACGGTCTTCCGCGACCAGGAATTCTCGTCGGACCAGCGTTCGCGCCCGGTCAAGCGCATCAACGACGTGAAGACGCTGCGCAGCCAACAGTTCTCAGAGGACGGCGGCCCGCTCGCTCATCCAGTCCGACCGGAAATATACAATGAAATCAATAACTTCTATACTGCTACCGTCTATGAGAAGGGCGCCGAGGTCGTGCGCATGCTCAAGACGCTGATTGGTGACGAAGCCTTTTTCAAGGGCATGGATCTCTATTTCGAGCGGCATGACGGCCAAGCCGTCACCATCGAGGACTTCATAGCCTGCTTCGCCGATGTCAGCGGGCGGGACCTAGGCCAGTTCATGCTCTGGTACCGTCAATCCGGCACACCCGAAGTCAGGGCGGAAGGTGTCTGGGACGAAGCGGCTCGGACCTACGCGCTCACCCTCAGCCAGATCCTGCCGCCGACACCCGGCCAGGCGCACAAGCAGCCGATGCTGTTTCCCATCCGGCTTGGCCTCGTCGGTACGCAGGGGGACTTGTCGGCAAGCCTGGACGGCAGGCCGTTTGACGGGCTGGTGGCGCTCGCGGAATCGGAACAGCGCTATGTCTTCAGCGATGTCGCCGAGAAACCCGTACCGTCGCTGCTGCGCGGCTTCTCGGCGCCGGTGAAGCTTGCGGTCGACCTCGACGAGGAGGCCCTGCTCACCCTGCTTCGGGCCGACAGCGATCCCTTCAACCGTTGGCAGGCCGCACAGAGCTACGCGCTCAAGCTACTGCTGCGCCTGGTGAAAGCGCCCGCCACCCCTATCGATCCCCGCTTCATCGAGGCCGTCGGCAGCATTCTCGACAAGGGAGAAGGCGATCCGGCTTTCGCCGCCCTTTCGCTGACTTTGCCGAGCGAGGCGGACATCGCCCGCGAGATCGGCAATGACGTCGACCCGCAGGCGATCTATGAGGCGCGCACCTTGCTGCGTCACACGCTCGCGGGCCACCTCGGAGCGCAGCTCCTGCGCACCATCCAGGCCATGACCGTCGAGGGTCCCTATTCGCCGCAGGCCCGGGATGCGGGCCGGCGCTCGCTGCGCAACGTCGCGCTGGATCTCGCCTGTGCCAATGGCAGCAAGGCGGCCCTCGCCGTGGCCCACGCGCAGTTCGAAGATGCCGACAACATGACGGACGAAATGGCGGCGCTCACCACGCTGGCCCTGTCCGGCACTGCCGCCGGTGACCGAGCCCTGCACAATTTCCGCGAACGCTATGCCGGCGATCCTCTGGTAATCGACAAATGGATGAGCGTGCAGGCCATGCTCCCTCATCAATCGACTCTCGACCGCATCAAGGATCTCATGCGGGATTCGGCCTTCTCCCTGCACAACCCGAACCGGGTGAGAGCCTTGATCGGCGCCTTCTCCGCCAGCAACCAGACGCAGTTCAACCGCCCCGACGGCGAAGGCTACCGTTTCGTTGCCGATGTCATCCTCAGCATCGATCCGAAAAACCCCCAATTGGCAGCGCGGCTCCTGGTTGCCTTCAAGACCTGGCGTTCGCTGGAGGCGGGCCGGCGAGGCCTCGCCGCCGCAGCCCTGCGCGATATCGCGACACGTCCCGTGCTGTCGCGCGACGTTGCGGATATCGTGCAAAGATCGCTGGCCTGATGGCTGTAATGGAGCATCGGCCGGGACCGCTTTCGATCGCGACAGGCGAGCAAGCGGATCCTGCCGAACTTCGCCTTTCGAGCAGTGCGACGCCGCTGCTTGCACCGGGAGCGGGGACACAACTTCGGGCGTCCTGTAACCCCGGCTCCATTTCAATCGAGAGTCCACATGCCTCTACGGAAACGGCCTGAGGTGGCGGGATGACCAGGAAGAGCGTTAACACAATATCTTGTGATGCCGAAGGAGCAGCGTCATAGATGTTGAGAAGGTGGCATGTTTTCGCCTGAAAACCGGCGGGAATCGCTCATTTTTCCGCCTCAGGCGGACACAAATAATTAAAAAAGTGTTCACGGCGACTCTAGACAAATCACCTGCAGATTGATTCTTATAGCCATATCGATTCGGGGGCGGTGCTGACCACCTGCCCTATCGGAAATTCAGGAAAAGCTGGAAGGGCTGTGCAATGGCGCGTGCAAACGCGACACATGCGTTTTTGCGTGCACCGGGCATCCGGGGCCTGGCAAAGACACTGATCTGCCCAACCTATACGCGCTTGATCGGTATCGAGCCCCTTCTGCGCAAAGCCGTACCTGTCCTCATCATCGCTTTCCTCAGCGCGATGGCGTTCGCGGCCTTCGTGCAGGCGCGCGACTCCCGCAAGCACATGATGGCAGAAGCGGGCCGCAACCTTGATCTTGTGATTTCCGCCGCCAGCGCAAAGCTGAGCGCGATCATGGCACAGACTGGCAAGGTTCCCTCCAGCGCCGCCATTTCGGCGCCGGATCATGTGCGGCTCGCCATCCTCACGCCCCTGGGCAAGCCTCTCAATGACAGCGATGACGTCGCCTCCCTGATCCAGGCGGTCGGCACGCACGAGAATGGCCGGCTGACCATCGATGTCGGCGGCGCGCCCGTGCTGGCGTCCATCCGCACCAGCGAAGGTTTCCGGATCATCGCCGCCAAGCCCGTCAGCGAAATTCTGGACCGCTGGTACACGCTCAGCGGCTTGCTCCTGCTGTTCACCACGACGACCGGCTGCGTATTGCTGATCCTGGGCTTCGCCTACTACTGGCAGGCTTCCCGAGCGCGGCGCGCCGACGACATCTACAACGCCGTTCGCACGCGGCTCGAAACGGCCCTCAGCCGCGGACGATCGGGATTGTGGGATTGGGATCTCGAAGCGGGACGCGTGTTCTGGTCGGATTCGATGTTCCATCTGCTGGGCTACGAGCCGCAGGACGACCTGCTGGTGCACAGCGATATCGAGCGCCTCATCCACAACGAGGACCGCGGCCTGCAATCCCTCGCGTCCGAGCTCCGCTCGAAGAACCCTCCGCTGCTGATCGACCGGCGCTTCCGCATGCGCTGTGCCAATGGCGAATGGATCTTCGTGCGCGTGCGCGGCGAACTCGTCTTCGGTCCGGAAGGAGGCAAGCGGCTGATCGGCATCGTCGTCGACGAGACCGAGGAACGCAAATTCGCAGAGCAGACCAAGAAGGCGGACATACGCCTGCGCGATGCCATCGAGACGATCTCCGAAGCCTTTGTCCTGTGGGATCCGAACAATCGGCTGGTCATCTGCAATTCGAAATTCCAGGCCCTGCATAACCTGCCCGATGCCCTGGTGCGCTCCGGTACCCACTACAGCGCCATCGTGGAAGCCGGCTCCCAGCCGGTGGTGCGGACCAACATGCCCACCAACACGCTGATCGAGCGCGGCGCCCGCACCTTCGAGGCGCAGTTGCAGGACGGTCGCTGGCTCACCATCAACGAGCGGCGGACCAAGGATGGCGGCTATGTTTCCGTCGGCACCGACATCACCTCTCTCAAGGACCAGCAGACCAAGCTGATGGATAGCGAGCGCAGCCTGATCGGCATGATCGCCGACCTCAAGCGGTCCCGACAGGTCCTGGAACGGCAGACCCAGGAGTTGGCCGAGCTGGCCGAAAAATACGCCGAGGAGAAGATCAAGGCCGAGGCCGCCAACCGTGCCAAGTCCGAGTTCCTTGCCAATATGAGTCACGAGCTTCGCACGCCGCTGAATGCGATCATCGGCTTCTCGGAACTCATGGAAAGCGGCACCTTTGGGGCCCTCAGTCACCCTCGCTATGTCGGCTATTGCCGCGACATTCACGAAAGTGGGCGTTATCTCCTGGATTTCGTCGACGACATCCTCGAAATGTCGAAGATCGAGGCGGGCGAGGTCGACCTGCATCGCGAGCACTTCGCCGTCGACCGCCTGATGAGCGACCTGCTGCGCTCGATCAAGCCGGAGGCCGATGCCAAGAAACTGAGCCTTCATCCCTCCTGGCAGAATGGTGTGACCCTGAACGCGGACCGCCGCGCCCTGAGGTTGATCATGCGCAATCTCATCTCGAATGCCATCAAGTTCACGCCCGAGGGCGGCAAGGTCGGCCTGCGCATCCGCCAGCGCGACGGGAAGGTCGTGATCTATGTCGAGGACAGCGGCATCGGCATCCCGCCCGAGGCCATCAGCAAGCTCGGGCGCCCCTTCGAACAGGTGCAGACGCAGTTCACCAAGGCTCACAAGGGTTCGGGCCTGGGCCTTTCGATCGCCAAGTCGCTGGCAGAACTCCACGGAGGCTCGATCCGCATCCGGTCGGCTGTCGACATCGGTACGGTGGTGATGGTGGTGCTCCCGGGCATCCTGGGACTGGAAGAGCCCCGCAAGCTGCCGGCCCCCGCAGTCATGCAGGCAAGCCTGAAGCGGCTGGCGAGGGTGGCCGTGCTGCACTGAGGGAACGCGCCACCACTCCGGATCCACGCCTCGACCAGCGAAACCGGCAGCAACGAGCAGGATGCCCACATACCCGGAAATCTACTCCGTTGCCGCCTGCTGCTTCAGGAGCACGGCCAGCCTCGCCTCCTGATCAGCGATGCGATCAGCGATCAGATCCTCGTTCGCGGCGCCCGAGGACGCGGCAGCCTGTTCCATCAACTGCCTGATGTTCTCGCGGATGATCGCAATCTCCTCGTCATAGGATCTGGCTGTACGCGGCTCGGCCATCGGTTCCTCCTGTCACGTTGGACGCCTCCAGGGCGGAGGCGCCGGTCTGGCTCATGCGACGACCGGACAGCTATTCTTCAGGTTCGGTGGTGAACAGCAAGGGGTAACCTTGATTGCGCGCCATTTCGGTTGCACGGGTCGCCTTGGTCTCCGCGATATCCTTGGCGAATACGGCCACGACGCACACGCCCTTCTGGTGGGCCGTGATCATGACGCGGTAGGCCTGCGACTCGTTCATGCGGAATTCGGCCTTCAGGACCATGACGACGAATTCGCGCGGCGTATAGTCGTCGTTCACCAGGATAACCTTGTGAAGACGGGGACGCTGGGTCTTGGTCCGGGTTTTGACGCGAGGACGAAGAGCGGTATCACTCATTGGCAAGCTATCTCCCAATGGCGGCTCAGTGCCTGACTTTCCGTTTAGATCATTTTCCCACGACTGCCCGGCCGCGTCTACTCGGTGCCGATTACCTGCCGGAAGATCTCACGTATTCTTGTCTGTGTGACAGCGACAAGCTGGTTCAACTCGTCGAAATCACCACATTCCGCGACCCGGCAGAGCAGCGCCTTGCCGGCTTCCGACGTTTTCTCGGGATCAAGATTGCCGCCGACGCAGAAGCGGATCACCTGGGACAGTGCGGTATAGAGCCGCCAGGCCTCGGATAGACGGGCATGTGCCGTTTTTCCGAGAACGCCCACCGCCGCAGCCTTATCCAGCGCCCTGCCGGTATTGGTGTCGAGCATCTGCGGATGGTCCGCCGCATGGAGCAGTTGCAGCGTCTGGGCGACGAACTCGATGTCGACGAGGCCGCCCGGCGCATTCTTGAGATCCCAGTTGCCTCGCCCGCCCTTTTCGGTTTCGAGGAGCGCACGCATCTCGGCGACGTCCTTGCGGATCTTCCCGCTATCGCGCTTCAAGGTCAGGACACCCTCGATCGTTTCGTCGATCTCCTTGCCCAGCGTGGGGTCGCCAGCAATCGGCCGCGCTCGGGTCATGGCCATGTGTTCCCACGTCCAGGCTTCCTTGTGCTGGTATTCCCGGAATCCGTCGATGTGAATGGCGACCGGCCCCTTCTGCCCGGACGGACGCAGGCGCATGTCGACTGAGAAGAGCGTGCCCTGCGCGGTCGGCGCGGAAAGCGCCGCGATCAGGCGTTGCGTCAGCCGTGCGAACCAGACCGAAGGAGCGATCGGCCGCCGCCCGTCGGTCTCGTACGCCTCGGGATCGTGGTCGTAGAGCACGATGAGATCGAGGTCGGAGGAGGCAGTCATCTCGCGCCCCCCGAGCTTGCCCATGCCCAGGATACCGATGCGGGCACCGCGCGGCATGCCATGAGCCTCCTTCAGCTCGATGCAGACCAACTCGAGCAGGGCCCGTACCGTGGTCTCCGCAAGATCGGATATCCGGCCGCCGGCGGCGAGCGGATCGAGCTCGCCCGAGAGCAGCCGGGCGCCGAGCACGAAGATGCGCTCCCGGGCGAAGATGCGGGCAAGGTCGAGCTTGTCCTCGTAGTTCTCGCCGGTGGCGAGGGTCGAGGCCAAGCGCGTGCGGAGCCAGTCCTCGCCGTGGCTGCTCTCGCTCCCGTGGTCCAGCAAGCCGTCGAGGGCATGCGGTCGCCGCACCAGCACCTCCGCAAGGCGCGGCGCCACACCGAGGATGCGGGCGAGCACGTCGAGCAGCCTGGCGTTGTTGCGCAGGATCGAAAAAAGCTGATAGCCGGAAGGCATGCGCGACAGCAGGCCATCGAAGACGATCAGAGCCTTGTCGGGCCTTCCTTCGCGCGCAAGGGCCTGCAACAGGGCCGGCGTCAGTTCCGTCAGATCTTCGCGCGCCTTCGCGGAACGCATGGCCGGATACCGGCCGAAGTGCCAGCTGCGGATCATCTCCGTCACCTGGGAGGGCGAGGAAAATCCCAGACGCTCCAGGGTCTTGAGTGTCTCAGGATCATCCTGCTTGCCGGTGAAGACGAGACTGCCGATATCGCTCGCGAGCGGGGCGGAAGCCTCGAAGAGCCTGGCATAGTGCCGCTGCACGGTTTCCAGCCGCGCGATCAGCGCTTTCGACAATGCCGCGACATCCGCATAGCCGGCAAAATGGGCAAAATCCTTCAGTGCGGCCTTGCTCTCGGGCATGCTGTGGGTCTGCTCGTCGGCCGTCATCTGGAGGCGATGTTCGAGGCCTCGCAGAAACTCATAGGCTTCCGTGAGTTCGTCGCGCGCCTCGGCCGTGATCCAGCCGGCCGACTGGAGCGCCGCCAGCATCTCGACCGTGCCCTGGCCGCGCAGATCGGGATTTCGGCCACCGGCGATCAACTGCTGCGTCTGGACGAAGAACTCGATCTCGCGGATGCCCCCGCGCCCCAGCTTGAGGTTATGCCCAGCCACAGCGATGACCTCATGGCCCTTATGGGCATGGATCTGGCGTTTCATCGCATGGACGTCGGCGATGGCGGCGTAGTCGAGATGGCGGCGCCATATGAAGGGCGCGAGGCCGGCGAGGAATTGTTCTCCCAATGGGATGTCGCCCGCACAGGGCCGCGCCTTGATCATCGCCGCGCGTTCCCAGTTCTGGCCGACGCTCTCATAGTAGGAATAGGCCGCCGGCAGCGAGATCGCCACGGCCGTGGCACCGGGATCGGGGCGCAGGCGCAGGTCGACGCGAAAGACATAACCGTCTGCGGTGCGTTCGGACAGCAGCTTCACCAGGCCCTGCGTGACGCGCACGAAGAAGGGAGCCGGCTCCAGTCCCTCGCGCAGGGGCGCAGCCTCGGGATCGTAGAGCACGATGAGATCGATATCGGAGGAGTAGTTGAGCTCGAAGGCGCCCTGCTTGCCCATGGCAAGCGCCACAAGACCGCAATCGCGATCCGGATGATCGAGATCGGGCGGGTTGAAACGGCCGGCATTGGCAGCCTCTCGCAGGAGATGGCACAAGGCGAGGCGCACGCTCTCGTCCGCGACACGGGTTAGAGCGCCGGTAACCTCGGCCAGCTGCCAGTCGCAGGAGAGGTCGGCAAAACCGATCACCAACGCTGCCTCCTGCTTGAGAAGGCGCAAGACATGCATCACCTCCACCGTGTCGCCTGCCGTCCGACACCGGGACTGGGCCTGCCTCATGGCAGCGGCGAGCACTTGCTCCGGCTGTCCCGCGAGAACGCGCTCCAACCGGTCGGGATCGGCAAGGCACAGTCCCCAGAGGAAAGGCGAGCCGGAGGCGACGCCAGCCAGCACGCGATGCCCGGAGCCTCCCTCCAGGGCCTTGGCGACATTCGGCTGCGCGGCAGCATCGAGACGGGCTGCGAGATCGGCAAGGCGGGGCTTCGCTCGGCGCTCGTCCTCGATGGGAATCATGTCGTCTCCTCGTCTTTTTGAAGCGTCTTCTTCGATCCTGGCCTCCGCGATAGCATCGGATCGGGAATCGCGCATTCAAAAAGGGATTTCGGCAGCTTCCGGGGAGCATCGGCTCGAAAACGCAGGATGGCCGGGCCAGGGCCGGGGATCTCAAAAACCGAGGCTCTCTGCGCACTGCCGCGGCCTCGTGTCAGGCTGTCCGAGACACCGGCGGGCCGTTCGGACTACCCGCTATCCGTTCAGGCGAAGCCCGGGCCGGCGCAGGGGAAGCCGGGGCTGGGCTCCCTCGGGCCGCTCCAGCCTGTCCGGCAGTTCGAGCACCACGCGCAAGCCCGGTTCATTGTCCTCGAGCCGGATGGCACCGCCATGCAGCTTCACCATCGCGGAGACGAGCGCGAGGCCGAGGCCGGAACCCGGGCGGGTACGGCTGGACTCCAGGCGCACGAAGCGCTCCAGGACACGCTGCCTGTCGGCGGGCGCTATCCCCGCGCCGCGGTCGGCCACGCTGAGCACGACATGTCCTTCCTCCCTGCGGGCTGCGATGGTGACGTCGCCCGCCGGCTGTCCCTCCTCGTTCGGGCCATGCTTGAGGGCATTGTCGATCAGATTGGCCAGCGCCTGGCTGATCAGCTCCCGATTGCCTCGCAACGGCAGAGGCGAAACGGCGTCAACGACGATCCTCGCGCCGCTCTCCTCCGCCAGGGGTTCGTAGAGCTCGGCTACCGCATGGGCCGCCTCGGCCACGTCGAACTCGTTCATCGCCCCCTCGATACGGCCACCTTCGGCGCGGGCGATCATCAGCAGGGCATTGAAGGTTCCGATCAACTTGTCGGATTCCTCGATGGTGCGATCGAGCGCCGCCCGGTAGGCATGCACATCGTCGGCGGTGCGCAGCGCCTCTTCGGCATGGTTGCGCAAACGGGTCAGGGGCGTCTTCAGATCGTGCGCGATATTGTCCGAGACCTCCTTCAGGCCCGCCATCAATTCCTGGATGCGGTCGAGCATGGCATTGGTGGTGGAGGCGAGGCGATCGATCTCGTCATCCGTGCCGGCGACCTTCAGCCGGCGGGTGAGATCGCCGGCCATGATCGAGCGACTCGTGGCGTTGATATCGTCGAGCCGGTGCAGCACCCGCCGCGCCACGAACCAGCCGCCGGCCACGCCAAGCAGGACGATCAGCCCGGCGGACCACAGCGCCGCGTTGAACATGATGGCCCGCACGCGGCTCTGGTCCTCCAGATCGATGCCGACAAGCAGCTTGTAGCCGTCCTGAAGATCGAACACCCGCACCAGTGCCGTGCGCCGCGCATTGGTGGTGCCATCGTCGCGGCTGTAGGGGATGTTGCGCCATCCAGGCTTGTCCAACACACCGTCGGGAAGCTCGGTGACATTGCCGGCCAATGCCTCCCCGTCGGGCGTGGTGACGAGATAGAGCAGCGAGCCGGGCCTCCGCGTGCGCGCCTCGATGGTCGAGGCCAGACGCACGATGCCGCCTTGCGCGTATTCATCGCTCAGGCTGTTGATCTCGCTGTTGATAGAGGTGTTGATCTGTGAACCGAGCAGGCGTTGCGCGTTCCAGAAGAAATAACCGAGCAGCGAAGCGGCGAAGAGAATGAAGACCAGCAGGTAGGCGGCCATCAGCTTGAAGGCCGTTGTACGGATCAATTTACCGAGGCCTGTCACCTATGAATATCCTGCCTGCCGCCCATAGGTGGCGACTTTGCGAAGGCGGACACGCCAAGCGCGGAGTGTCGCCTCCGGGTCGAGATCTTCCGTTCCACCAAGCGCGTCGCTTCCAGGAGCGGCACTCCCGCCACTCCGGCAGGCCCTATTTCGCGCTGTCGCGGATCATGTAGCCCGCACCACGGATCGTATGCAGTAGCGGCTTCTCGAAGCCCTTGTCGAGCTTGGAGCGCAGCCGCGAGACATGCACGTCGATGACGTTGGTGCCGGGGTCGAAATGATAGTCCCACACATGCTCGAGAAGCATGGTGCGCGTGACGACCTGACCGGCATTCTTCATCAGATATTCGAGCAGCCGGAACTCGCGCGGCTGCAGGTCGATCTCCTCGCCCGCCCGCTTGACGACATGAGAGAGGCGGTCGAGCTCGAGATCCCCGACACGGTAGACGGTCTCTTCGCCCTTGCCGGGATGCCGACGGGAAAGCACCTCCACACGGGCCAGCAATTCGGAGAAAGCATAAGGCTTGGGGAGGTAGTCGTCACCGCCGGCACGCAACCCTTTCACCCTGTCGTCGACTTCGCCGAGCGCCGAGAGGATGAGGGATGGCGTCTGCGTGCCTTCCAGGCGCAGGCGCGAAATCACGGACAGGCCGTCGAGCTTTGGCAGCATGCGATCGACGATCAAGACGTCATAGGGGCCATCCTTGGCCATCGCATAGCCGCTCAGGCCATCGGCGGCGTGATCGGCGACATGCCCGGCTTCCGCGAAAGCCTTGACGAGATAGGCGGCGGCGTCGCGGTCATCCTCGACGATCAGAATTCGCATTTTCGTTTCAGACTCAGTCACGTTTTGCGTTGCAGAGGTATCCGACGAGCTTTGCCACATTTCAAGGTCACCTCATAGGGTACGACCGCCAAACGGCGCGCCTACAGCCAATAAAGAATGGGCCCCTCCCCCGGAGGGAAAGGGGCCCCAACCGTTCAGCCCTTGTCAGGCCTTGCCGACGGGCAGAGCGACGAAGTGCAGGCCGTCGCCGTTCTTCACCCGCAGCAGAACGGTGCGCTTGGAGTCGGCGCGGGCGTTCGAGAGAGCATCCCGGACTTCGCGCACATTGCTTACCGGCTTGCCGGCCACGTCGAGGATCACGTCGCCCGGACGGAGGGCCTCGGCGGCCGGGCTACCCGGATCGATATCCGTGACCACCACGCCGGACTTGCCTGCGCCAGCCACGCTCGCTGCAGGGGCGAGCTCGACACCCAGACCAGCCAGCGCGCTCTTGCCGCCGCTATCGTCCTGGGTTGCGTTCGCATCCGCGAGCTGCTTGTCGCCCGGCAGCTTGGAAGTCTCGACCTTGACGCTCTGCTCCTTGCCGTCGCGCCAGACGGTGAGGTCGGCGGTATCGCCCGGCTTGATGTCGGCGATGGCGCGGGCCAGTTCGCGGCTGTCGGCCACTTCCTTGCCGTTCACGGCCGTGATGGCATCACCGGACTGCAGGCCGGCCTTGGCGGCGGGGCTGTCGCGGGTGACGTCGGCAATCAGGGCTCCCGAGGCCTTCTTCAGGCCGATCGAGTCGGCGATGTCCTGGGTCACGGGCTGGATCTGCACACCGATATAGCCGCGCGTCACCTGTCCGTCCGACTTCAGCTGCGAGACGACGCGCTGGACCGTATCGGCCGGAATGGCGAAGCCGATGCCGATCGAGCCGCCCGAGGGCGAATAGATCGCGGTATTCACGCCGATCACCTTGCCGGAAAGGTCGAAGGTCGGGCCGCCTGAATTGCCGCGGTTCACCGGCGCATCGATCTGGAGGAAGTCGTTGTAGGTCGAGTTGTTGAGGTCACGGCCGCGGGCCGAGACGATGCCCGCCGTGACGGTGCCGCCAAGACCGTAGGGGTTGCCGACAGCCAGCACCCAGTCACCGACGCGAGGCTCGTTCTGCAGCTCGAGGTCGACGAAGGGGAACTTGCCGTCCTTGTCGGACACCTTCAGCAGGGCGAGATCGGTCTTGGGATCGACGCCGATCACCTTGGCCGTGAAGGTCTTGCCGCCGTCAGTGACGACGTCCACTTCCTTGGCGTGGTCGACGACATGGTTGTTGGTCACGACATAGCCGTCAGCCGAGATGAAGAAGCCGGAGCCGAGTGCCATCCCGAACTGCTTGTGGGGCCGGTCCGGCCGCATGCCGCCACCGCCCGGGCCGTTGAAGAAGAACTCGAACGGATTGGCAGGCATGCCGTTGTTGTTGTTGCTGTTGTCGTCATCGTCGGAGACGTTGGCGGTCGTCTCGGTCTTGACCTTGATCGACACCACGGCCGGACGCACCTTCTGCACGATATCGGCGAAACCGAAGGGCTGCTGTGCCGGAGCCGTCTGGCTCTGCGACTGGGCATAGGCGGGCGTCACGGAGGGAACGACGATGAGATTGCCGGCAACCGCGCCGGCCACGCCGAGGCCGAATACCGCGGCCAGAAGACGCGTACGGCGGCGTGCGAGAATGCCGGTCTTCTGCGTGGTATCGTTGTCATGGAAAGTCATGGTGGTGGGCTCCATAGTGGCTCGGTCATTCGCTCTTGCACGACCGGCGGATTGCAACTCAGCGCTCGAAGCCGCGCTGTTGGAGATGACAATGCCCCGATCAACATTACGGCTCTTTTTCCATGAGATTACTCTTTGGTAAGAAGGCCGGCATTTGCCCGATATCCAAAACGACAAGTAATCCAAAATAATTGAACAATAATTCATAAACAACCTTAGGTTGCGTCAGAGAACTCAGGGTAACGATTGACATGGGCGGCCGAACCGCCCGAAACTCGCGCCTCGGCTGGGTTCGACGCCGCGGCTGCATGAAAAGGGTGATATAATGTCAAAAGACAAGAAAGCGCTGAAGACATCGAATCTGCGCGTTCCGACCGACCTGCCTTCAAACGCAACCAAGGATCTGTCGGCAGCGCTGACCACGCTGCTCGCCGATGTCTTCACCCTTTACCTGAAGACCAAGAACTTCCACTGGCACATGTCCGGCCCGCATTTCCGCGACTACCACCTGCTGCTGGACGAGCAGTCGGAGCAGATCTTCGCCATGACGGACGACATCGCCGAGCGGGTTCGCAAGATCGGCGGCACGACTCTCCATTCGATCGGCCATATCGCGAGGCTGCAGCGGCTTGCCGACAACGACGCCGATTTCGTCACGCCCGACGACATGCTCGCCGAACTTCATGACGACAACAAGCGCCTGACCGGCTTCCTGCGCGAGACTCATGAACTGGCCGACGAACACAACGACGTCGCCACCGCCAGCCTGATCGAGAACTGGATCGACGAAGCGGAGCGTCGCAGTTGGTTCCTGTTCGAGACGGGGCGAAAGAAGGGCTGACCCCGCCGCCGGCGACGGCGCGGCCAAGGAGGTGCCGGTCGTCAGTTCGGCACCTGGAAGGTCCTGCTAACGGGCGCGCAGCAAGGCGGGAAAGACCTGCGCGCGAGGCATGATTCCGTCATCCGTGAACGGCCGGCGGATGCCTGTAGGCCCATTCCGCCCAGAGCGAGACCAGTATGGTCAGGAGACCGATCGGCCAGAAGACCATGCGGACGTGCCCATCGGACGAGAAGCCCAGCAGCCACGGCGCCACAAACAGCCACAAGCCCAGCGCCGCCATCACCCATTCTTCCCACTGCTCGGCTTCCGTGAACGACGCCGTCAGGGCAAGGAAGGCAATCAGCGCCGCGCTGATCCAGGCGCACCAGTTCGCCATGGAGCTTTGATAACCTACCAACCATGGGGAAAGAAAAAGAAGGGCGGCGAGCACCGCCACGATCCAGTCCTGGATTTTTTTGTCATGCAAGATTGACCCGGTCATAGCGCCCTCCATGAGTTGCCAGACGTCGAATGCAATCACCACAAGTTACTCAATTATAACGGATATTCTTCGCCGAGAGTAATGAATTCGAATTGAGATTTCATAAGGGAAGGGTGCGGCGCGTGAACGTGCCCGGAAGAGATCCGAGAGGCCCTGGCGAAGGCTATCCCTCGCGCTTCAGGATCTCGTCGATCCTGGCTTGTTCAGCCGAACTCAGTGCCTCCGGCTTTGAGGTGCGCTGCCGGCGCGAGAAGGCATAGATACCGCCTGCACCAAGGATCAGCAGCACGAAGGGGGCGGACCACAGCACGATCGTGCGTAGTTCCAGAGGTGGCTTGAGGAGGATGAAATCGCCATAGCGGGCTACGAGGAATGCCTTCACGGCCTCATCGCTGTCGCCCGCCTTGAGACGTTCGCGTACGAGGATACGCAGGTCCTTGGCGAGAGTCGCGTCGGAATCGTCGATCGATTCGTTCTGGCAGACCATGCAGCGCAGTTCCGCCGACAAGGCCCTGGCACGGGCCTCCAGGGCCGGATCGGACAGCATCTCGTCCGGCTGCACGGCAAGAGCCGGCAGCACCGCGAGGCCAAACAGGCAGGCGATCAGGAAGCGGCGCAGCATGGTCATTCCGCCGGCTGCAGCCCGGCTGCGGCACGCCGAGCGGGCTTGGGCGCACCCACGCGCAGGCGCCGGTCGGACAGCGAGAGGCCCCCACCGAGCGCCATGATCACGCAGCCGAGCCAGATCAGCGTGACCAGCGGCTTGTCGTAGAGGCGCGCGGCGATAGTACCGTCGGGCTGAGTCTCGCCGAGACCGATATAGACCTGGTCGAACAGGAATGTCTTGATGCCGGTCTCGGTCGCTGGCGTCTGACGGGCCGGATAGAAGCGCTTGGACGCCTCCATTTCCGCAACCTTCGCGCCACCGCGATAGATGTCGAATCTGGACACGGTCGCAGTGAAATTGGAACCCTGCCGAGGCACAGAGCCGACATAGGTCGCCTCGTAGCGGCCGAACGGCACGGTGTCGCCCGGCTTCATCGCCACGATCTTCTCGGACTGCCACGCCGACGCGGCGACGATGCCGAGCAGGGTGACGCCTATGCCGAAATGGGCAAACGCCGTGCCGAAGGCCGAGCGCGGCAGGCCGAGCGCCCGGCGCAAGCTGGAGGCTGGAGCCTCGCGGAAGAGCCTGATGCGCTCGGCTACCTCCACGAGGGCCCCGAGCATGATGAAGGCGGCCAGCCCTGCTCCGATCGGCGCGAGCACGGGCCCTCCCTGCTTGGCCCAGAGGGTCACCAGGCCAGCCAGGATGGCGAGGCCGATGGCCACACCGAGACGCTGCATGGCTCCCTGTACGTCGCCCCTCTTCCAGGCAAGGAAGGGTCCGAACGGCATCACCACCATCACGGCCAGCATCAGCGGGCCGAAGGTGAGATCGAAGAAGGGCGGACCGACGGAGATCTTGCCCCCGGTAAGAGCCTCGAGCGCCAGCGGGTAGAGCGTGCCGAAGAACACCGCCGAGCAGCTCACCGTGAGGAGCAGGTTGTTCAGGATGAGCGCTCCCTCGCGGGAGATCGGCGCGAAGATGCCCCCCTGTCGGAGCGCGGATGCCCGCCAGGCGAACAGCGACAGTCCACCGCCGATGAAGAGGACCAGGATGGCAAGGATGAAGACGCCGCGCTTGGGGTCGGTGGCGAAGGCATGCACCGAGGTGAGCACGCCCGAGCGCACGAGGAAGGTGCCCAGCAGCGAGAGCGAGAAGGTGAGGATGGCGAGCAGGATCGTCCAGACCTTGAGCGCGTTACGCTTTTCCATCACGAGGGCGGAATGCAGGAGCGCCGTGCCGGCGAGCCAGGGCATGAGCGAGGCGTTTTCCACCGGATCCCAGAACCACCAGCCCCCCCAGCCGAGCTCGTAATAAGCCCAGTAGGAGCCCATGGCGATGCCGAGGGTGAGGAAGATCCAGGCGATCAGGATCCACGGCCGGGCCCAGCGCGCCCAGGCCGCGTCGATGCGGCCCTCGATCAACGCGGCGGCGGCGAACGCGAACGCGATCGAGAAGCCGACATAGCCGAGATAAAGGAGCGGAGGATGAATGGCGAGGCCGACATCCTGCAGCACCGGATTGAGATCCTGGCCCTGCATGGGCGCCGGGTCGAGCCGGGCGAAGGGGTTCGAGGTGAAGAGGATGAAGGTGAGGAAAGCGACGCTGATCCAGGCTTGCACGGACAGCACGGTGGCTTTCATGCTCGGCGGCAGATTGCGTCCGAAGGCCGCGACCAGCGCCCCGAACAAGGCGAGGATGCTGACCCACAGCAGCATGGAGCCCTCATGGTTCCCCCACACGCCGGTGACCTTGTAGAGCATCGGTTTGTCGGAATGGGAATTCTCGAACACGTTGAGGAGCGAGAAATCCGAAGTGACATGAGCATGCACCAGCGCCG
Organism: Labrys sp. ALF-8; assembly: GCF_059699065.1. Lineage (NCBI taxonomy): Bacteria > Pseudomonadati > Pseudomonadota > Alphaproteobacteria > Hyphomicrobiales > Xanthobacteraceae > Labrys > Labrys sp. ALF-8. The sequence goes on along the minus strand of NZ_AP048537.1, from coordinate 4,079,832 downwards.
CGAAGGAAATCGTGATGAAGAAGAGCTGGAACAGGGCGGCCGAAGTGCCGATCCTCATCAGGCCGAGATCGCCGGTGCGGGCGCCCCAAATCGGCAGGATCGACTGTATCGCCGCCAGAGTCAGCGCCAGGATGAGGGCATAGTGGCCGGCCTCGACGATCATGGCTTCTTCCCGTAAGCACCGCCCTCTTCCCAATGACCCTGCGCCTTCAGCGCATCGGCCACTTCCTTGGGCATGTATTTCTCGTCATGCTTTGCGAGCAGCGTATCGGCCTGGAAGACACCTTCGGCATCAACCACGCCTTCCGCTACCACGCCCTGCCCCTCGCGAAAGAGGTCAGGCACGATACCCGAATAGACCACCTTGATCGATTTGTTGGTATCGGTCACCTTGAACGTGATCTCGGACGCTCCCTCATGCGTCAGCGAGCCCTGCTCGACTAGCCCGCCGAGGCGCCAGCGCTGCCCTTGCTTGAAGTCCTTGCCGACGATATCGCTGGGTGCCGCGAAATACGACATGGTGCCACCGAGGCTGAACAGCACGAGACCCACGGCAGCCGCCAGCACCACGCCCGCCGCACCGATCATGGCCAGCCGTCTGCCCTTGCGCGTCATAGTCCCAATGCCTTCGAGAGATCGTCGAGTTGCTTGAGGGCATCCGGCGAGGGGGCCATCGCCTTGCGGGCATCCGCCAGCGCCAGCCTTGCCTCATCCGCCTTCTTCAGCACCGTGTAGGCCTTCACCAGTTGCATCCATTCTTCCACAGAACCGCCCTGCGATCTTAGTCGCTCGGACAGGCGCGAGACCATGCCCTGGATCATTTTGCCGCGCTCCTCCGGGGTCAGCCCCTGGGCCGTGGCCATATCCTGCTGGCTTGGACCCGGCGTCGGCGCGGAAGGCACAGGTGGCGTGCCTCCCACCCGGGCGATCTCCTTGCCGAGGAAGTCCGCCGCATCAGGATTGTCGGCTATCAGGGCCTCCCACGCTGCGATGGCTCCCGGCTTGTCGCCATCCTGCTCCCTGGCGACACCCAGGAAATAGTTGGCACGGAACTCCTTGGGATCGAGCCTCACGGCCTTTTCGAAGGCGGCCTTGGCGTCCGCCGTCACCATGCCGTTGGCGACAGCAACCATGGAGACACCATAATTGGCCAGCCGCTCCGGCGTCGCCCCCAGAAGACGGATGGCATTGGCATAGGCCTGCCTGGCATCGTCGAAACGGCCGAGGCCGACATAGACGCGCGCCATCAGTTCCCAGCCGGCGCCATCATTCGGATTGGCGGCAAGCTTGGCTTCTGCACGGGCGACCAGCTCGGCATCCGTCGCATTGCGCATCGGCCCGTCCAGCCGCGCCAGCAGGGGCTGGTCCGGATTGGCGGGCGAACCGAGGTAGGAGTAGAGGCAGAGGCTGATCGCGGGCACGGCGAGAAGGATGATAACCGATGCCAGCCGCCTCCTGCCCGTCTGCGCCGACGCGGCGGGCACCTGCATGGCCTGCTGGGCCGCGTCCGCCTCGATCAGGCGGCGAGACACTTCGATGCGGGCCGCCTGCGCCTCTGCCTTGGCGATCAGCCCGCGTTCGAGGTCACGCTCGATCTCGGCGAGCTGGTCCTTGTAGATGGCGATGTCGGAAGCCTGCGGCGTCAACCCACTGCCGCGCCGCGCCAGCGGCCAAAGCAGAACCAAAGCTGCGAGGCCGGTCATCGCGGCCAGGGCTATCCACAGAAACATGAGACATCTCTTGTGCCGGCCGTCGACCCAAAGCGTTTTGCTCTAAAGGCAGTCATGCCGCACGAACACTTGGGCAACGGTGTCTATTCGCACCCCTCAGCTGTTCGCCGCCGGAGCGACATTGGCCCAGCTCCCGTCCGGCTGATGGCACGCGGTCATCCGGGAAATGCTCGGGACGCCGTTGAGATAGACCGTCTGCGAATATTGACGGCACTGCGTGCCACCCTGGTCGGTCAGCGGCCCGGCAACCACGGTGCCGTGGGTCAGCGGATTGGTTCCGCTCTTCCAGTCGACGCTGACCTTGGCCTTGCCGTTGAGAGCCGAGGCGCGCGCCTGCTCGGCCTGGGTCCGGTCTGCCGGATCCAGGGCATCGAGAATGGGGCTGTTGCTGGTCGGCGGCGGCGCAACGGCGGCAATCTGGGGCTGCGGCGCGGAGCCGCTGGTCATTCCGCAGCCAGCCAGCGGCATGCCCAGGAGAACAAGACCAAGCAATTTGACGATTGATTTTGTCATAGGACCCCTGCCGTATCGACGATTGCGCCGAGCCTTACACGCAAAACGACGCCGCGCCAACCTTGTCGAGCTCGTGGCAACCCGACTGTTCCGAAGGTGACGGCCTTGTGATCCGCGGTTTCGGCGCGCCACCGCCCCGGATGCGCAACCGTCTCGTTTTCCGTGCCGCTCAGCCTATGTGTGCCCCTATCCTGGCCTGGAGCGCGGGAATGTCGAGCATCGCCCGCAAACCGCCGATCGGGGCTTCGTCCAGCGCAAAGCGCCCGCCATAGAGCGAGACCAGGTCCTGGACGATGGCGAGGCCCAACCCCGTGCCCGGCTTGGTCTCGTCCAGGCGCTTGCCGCGCTGGCCAGCCGCAGCGCGTTCCTCGGGCGACAGGCCCGGACCATCGTCGTCGATGGTGATGCGTGCAAAGACCGCACCGTCGATCTGGATCGGATCGGCCCGAACGGCTACTTCGGAGATCGCCCATTTGCAGGCATTGTCGATGAGGTTGCCCGTCATCTCCTCGATGTCCTGCTTCTCGCCCCGGAAACGCAGCGAGGGATCGATCTGTGCCTTGATCTTCAGGCGCTTGGCGGCATGGATCTTCTCCATGGCCCTCACCAGGCCATCCACCACCGGCGCGATCTCGGTGACGGTGCCGACCACGCTCACCGCGGCGGCGATGCGGGCCCGCTGAAGGTGGTGGTCGATCTGGGTGCGCATGACCACGACCTGGCGCTGCACCTGCTCGGCAAGCGGGCTCGCAGGCGCGGAGCCGGCTTCGTTGGCGATGACGGAAAGCGGCGTCTTCAGGGCGTGCGCGAGATTGCCCACATGCGTGCGAGCGCGCTCCACCACTTCGCGATTGGCGTCGACGAGAGCGTCGAGTTCGCGGGCAAGCGGAACGATTTCGTCGGGCAGGTCCGGCGGCAGCTTGGTGGCCTGGCCGGCGCGCATGGCGGCCAGCGCGCCGCTGATGCGGTTGAGCGGCCGCAAGCCGAAACGCACCTGCAGGAAGATCGCCGCCAGCAGACCGACGCCGAGCGCGGTGAAGGTAAGCAGCAGAGCGTATTGGAAATCGGCGATGTCGCTGTCGATCTCGTCGGCGGCGCCCGCCAGGGTGACGCGGTAGCGCCCGTCCTCGCCCAGATCGATCAGGCGTTCGACGGCGCGCAGCCGCCTGTCGTCCGGCCCCTTGATATAGCCTTCGCGCACGCCGCCGGGCTCATCGGGGATGTCGAGATCGGCAAGACTCGGCAGCGTGGCCTCGAACAAGGATTTCGAGCCGTTGGACTCGGGTTTGTCGAGACGGGTAATCTGCCAGTACCAGCCCGACAACGGCAGTTCGAACCGCGGCTCGCCCATGGCGCCCGGCGCCGTCCTGTCGCCGACATCGGCACCGGCGATATCGGCGACCAGCGTCTTGAGATAGACATGCAGCCGTTCGTCGAAGGCGCGCTCGGTGGCGTGCTGGTAGAAGGACAGCAGCACCACGCCCGCCACCACCAGCACCACCACGATCCAGGCCGCGGCGGCGACGAACAGGCGAAAGGCCAGGGACCTCGTGGTCATACGCGCATGGCGTCCGGCGGCGTGAGGATATAGCCCATGCCGCGCACGGTCTGGATCACATCGACGCCAAGCTTCTTGCGCAGGCGGCCGACAAATACCTCGATGGTGTTGGAATCGCGATCGAAATCCTGATCGTAGAGGTGCTCGACCAACTCGGTGCGCGAGACCACCCGGCCGGTGTAGTGCATGAGATAGGCGAGCAGGCGATATTCATGCGAGGTGAGCTTGATCGGGTTGCCGTCGACCACCACGCGGCCCGCGCGGGCGTCGAGGCGCACGGGACCGCAGACCAGTTCGTTGGTGGCATGGCCGGTCGTGCGGCGGATCAGGGCACGCAGGCGCGCCAGCACTTCCTCCATGTGGAAAGGCTTGGCGACATAGTCGTCGGCTCCGGAATCGAAGCCCATCACCTTGTCCGACCAGCGGTCGCGTGCGGTGAGGATCAGGACCGGCATGGTCTTGCCCGCCCGCCGCCAGCGATCGAGTATGGTGATGCCGTCGAGCTTGGGCAGGCCCACATCGAGAACCACCGCGTCATAAGGCTCGGTGTCGCCGAGGAAATGACCCTCCTCGCCGTCGAAGGCGCGGTCAACCGCATAGCCGGCTTCCTCGAGCGCCTTGACGAGCTGACGATTGAGATCCTGGTCATCTTCCACCACGAGAAGCCGCATTGTCGCTCCCTACTTCACGCCCACGACTTCGCCGGTCTTGGCGTTGATCGTCGCGCGTATCACTTTGCCATCCGGCCCCAGAAATGTGACGACATAGCGATAATTGCCGGGACCTCCACACAAATCGCCGTCGATCATTTCGCCCTTCACGGCGCGCCGCGCGGCACCGAGCACCGATACCAGCGGAACGATCGTGCCGGCCTGCACCAAGGGACGAGCCTCGGCAAGGCTGACGCAAGCGGCATCGGCCGCTCGCACGCCTGACGCCGATGCCAGCCCGAACATCAGCGCCACGGCCCAGGATGATCTCCAACCCATCATCGCCCTTCCGCTGTGTTTCGCGGCGATTTCCCCGATTCGAACTGCTATCATTCAGGCAAAGCACTGAACATCGCATGAACGTAGTGTGGAATACGGATATTCGCCAGAACTGTGCCCTTGGGGGACGCTGCGCTGTTCTCCGGTCCGGAAGGCCTTGCGTTGCCCATTGACACCTCCCTCCTGAACCGACAAAGCCGAAGAATGATCCGAGTGTCCCTTCCGCTGCTTGCCCTTGCGGCCCTGTTCCTTGCGGCCCTCCCGGCGCGGGCCATCGTCGGCGGCGCGCCGGCCGGCGCCGACATGGCGCGCCATGTCGTCATGATCGTCAGCGATCGCGGCAGCTTCTGCTCCGCCAGCGTCATCGCGCCGGACCTGCTGCTCACGGCCGGCCATTGCGTACGCGAGGGCGCCAATTACCGCCTGCTGACCTATAGCGGCGGCCGGCCCGTGCTCTCATCGCTCGATCAGGTCGCCATTCATCCCCAGTTCGACGCCAAAGCTTACAATACCAGGCATTTCACCATCGACCTGGCATTGGTGAAGCTGGTGCAGCCGCTGTCAGGCTACGAGCCTCTTCCCCTGTCGGCCGAGGCGGGCGTCGCCGGGCAGAGCTATCGCGTCGCGGGATTCGGCCTCACCGCGCAGAATGCCGGCAAGAGCGGCGGGGTACTGCGGGAACTCACGCTGCAGGGCGCACCGCCCGTCTCGAAGGTGCAGTTGCGCCTGCGGGAGGAGAGCGGTGCCGGAGGGGCCTGCCAAGGTGATTCGGGCGGGCCGGTGCTGCACGAAGGCGCTCTCATCGGCGTGCTCGCCTCGGCCGTCGGCGAGAACAGCCGAAGGGGCTGCGGCGGCATGACGGGAGTGGCGCTTTTGGGAACCGCACTCCCCTGGATTCGCGCCAATGCCGCAAAAATGGGCGTGTCGCTGCCGTAGTCATTTGGCTTTGTGGGGAAATGTTCTACAGCTACGCAATGATGATAATTCGTTTTGCCGCAGCAGCCCTGCTTGCCTTGGCCCTTTCCTCCCCAGCCCTGGCGATCAAGGGTGGCCGCGACGCCACGGACCCGCGCGGGGTGCGTAGCCACGTCGTCCAGATCACGGGTCCAGGCGGGACGAAGTGCAGCGGCACCGTCGTTTCCAGGAAACTGGTGCTGACGGCGGCCCACTGCTTCCTCTCGGGCCATGGCGAATATCGAATACGTGCTCTCGACGTCCAGTTCCGCTTTCGCTTCGCCGAGGCGACGCAGGTCGCGATCCATCCCCAGTTCGACGTCCGCGCGCTCGGGACGAGCGCGGCGATCAACGACATCGCCCTGATTCGCGTGGACCAGGATTTTCCCGACTGGCTGGTTCCCGTTCCTCTCGCTTCGCGCGTTGCGGACGACGGCAGCTTCGTCGATGTCCAGGTCGCGGGGTTCGGCATGAGCCGTGACCGCGTGCTCAGCAGCGCGGGCAAGCTTCGCGAGCGCCATTTCGACATGCTCGATCAGGTCGACTCCAAGTCGCACCAATTGTTCCTGATCGACCACAAGGCGACGCGCAGGACGATCAACAGCAACGGCATCTGCAGGGGCGATTCCGGCGGACCCGTGTTCCAGCGCACGGCCAATGGCTATGTGCTGGTAGGCGTGATCTCGGCCGTGATGGGCGGCAAAGGCAGGGATTGCGGCGCGATCACCGCGGTGACGGCCGTCTCGGCCTATCGCTCCTTCATCGAGAGCATGGCCGATGCCGCAGGCTCGCCCGTGAAGTTCCAGTAAGCGGCCGGCTGGGGAACGGCCCGATCCACCACCCTATCTTCTTCTCGCTTTTTTGGGCACGCGCATGGGCCACCGCACGACATGCTCTTCCCACTCGCCGTCCGCCACCTGCCGGTCGTCTGCCTTCACCTTGCCCCGCACCGAAATCTGGGCCTCATGCACGGTCGAAGGATCGCCGGAAACCAGGGGATGCCACCAGTAGAGGTCCTCGCCATCTGCGACCAGACGGTAAGCGCAGGTCGGTGGGAGCCAGTCGATGGTGCGGACGAGTTCGGGCGTCAGGGTCACGCAATCGGGGACATGCCTCTTGCGATGCTCGTAATCGGAGCATTGGCAGCTGTGGCACTCGAGCATGAAGCAGGCGACATCCGTGAAATAGGTATCGCCCGTCTCTTCCTCTTCGAGCTTGACCAGGCAGCAGCGCCCGCAGCCGTCGCACAGGCTCTCCCACTCTGCCGGGGAGAGTTCCTCGAGCGTCTTGGTCTTCCAGAAAGGTTCGGGCTCATGGGTCATGGCCGCTGAGATAGCGGAAATGCCTTCGTCAGCCAAATATTTCGCAGATCCGGCGGAACCAAAGGCCCCCACGCCCTGAAACTGCCGTTCCGTTTGCCATGACGGGGGAAATTCGGCCGAAGCGGCGCGCGACCCTTTCGAGAAGCGGCGGCCACCGCTAGAATGACGGCATACGACATGGCTCGCGCAGCGGTTGGTTCTCACAGTGCCGGAACACAAGCCAGAACCGTCCTTCTTGAAGCGACTGAGCCGGCGGGCTCTGCGCCTGGACTCGTGGCTCGACAATGCCGTCTACGCCACCGGCCAGAAGCTGCGTGCGGCTATCGAATGGGGCTCGGATTTTTCGCATCGCTTCCAGGTTGCCGGCTGGCGACGTCTCCTCGTCGAACTCGGATGTGAAGCCCTGACCGTAGGCACGGCCGGTCTCATAGTCGGGCTCATGCTCGCCCAGCCTATCATGAAGCAGATCGGCGACGATTGGCTGCGCAGAGCCGATATCGCCGTCACCTTCCAGGACCGCTATGGCGACGTAATCGGGCAGCGCGGCATCCGCAGCAACGACAGCGTGGCCCTGGCCGACATGCCCGACTACGTCGTCAAGGCCGTTCTCGCGACGGAGGACCGGCGCTTCTACGACCATTTCGGCATCGACATCATCGGCACGATCCGCGCCCTCACCGTCAACAGCCAGTCCAACGGCGTGGTGCAGGGCGGCTCTTCCATCACCCAGCAACTCGCCAAGAATCTCTTTCTCTCAAACCAGCGCACACTGGAGCGCAAGATCCGCGAGGCCTATCTGGCCCTGTGGCTCGAGGGCCACCTGAGCAAGGACGAGATCCTCAAGCTCTATCTCGACAGGGCCTATATGGGCGGAGGCGCCTTCGGCATCGAAGCGGCCGCGCAGTATTATTTCGGCAAATCGGTGCGAGACGTCTCGCTGGCCGAAGCGGCCATGCTGGCGGGTCTGTTCAAGGCTCCCACCAAATATGCGCCCACCAACAATCTCGCCGCCGCGCGCGGGCGCGCCAACCAGGTGCTCAGCAATCTCGTGGATGCCGGCTTCATGACCGAAGGCCAGGTTTCGGGAGCGCGGCGCAATCCTGCAACGCCCGTGGATCGGGCTCGCGAGAAGGCACCCGACTACTATCTCGACTGGGCCTATGGCGAAATCGCCGATATGGCCGACGACGGGGAACTGGGCGACGATTCCGTCTTCGTCGTGCGCACGGCGCTCGACCCCGCCATCCAATCCGCGGCGGAGAACGCACTCGAGTCGACGCTCCGCCAATATGGCAACGACTATAATGCGCACCAGGGCGCCATCGTGATCATGGACACCGACGGATCCGTTCGAGCCATGGTGGGGGGGCGCGACTACAGCCAGAGCCAGTTCAACCGCGCCACGGATGCGCTGCGCCAGCCCGGCTCCTCCTTCAAGCCTTTCGTCTACACCACGGCCCTGATGAACGGCTTCACACCGAAATCAATCGTGGTGGACTCGCCCGTATGCATCAAGAACTGGTGCCCGCAGAATTTCGGGCACAGCTTCTCGGGACCGGTCACCCTCACGCAGGCGATCACCCGTTCCATCAACGTCATCCCCGTGAAGATCTCGCTGGCCCTCAGCAAGAACGCAGTCGACGGCCGGCGCATGATCATCGACACCGCGCATACGATGGGCATCGAATCGGACCTGAAGGAATCCTGGGCGCTGCCGATCGGCGTCGAGGCCGTCGACCTTCTGGAAATGACGGGCGCCTATGGCGTATTCGCTTCCGGCGGCCACAAGGCCCCTCCTCACGCGGCCTCCGAGATTCGCACGGCCAGGGGCGACCTGCTCTACCGCTTCGATGAGGCCAAGGAGACGCCGGTCGTGATCGATCCCAAGATCATCGCCGACATGAACGGCATGCTGAACAGCGTGGTGGAGAACGGCACCGCCAAGCGGGCACAACTGCCGGGCATCAAGGTGGCCGGCAAGACGGGTACGACCAACTCCTATCGCGATGCCTGGTTCATGGGCTTCACCGGCAATTTCGTGGGCGGCGTGTGGTATGGCAACGACAATTTCCAGCCGAGCAACAAGATGACCGGCGGCTCCCTGCCCGCCATGACCTGGCAGCAGGTGATGACCGTCGCACATGAGGGTGTCGAACTCCGGCCCATTCCTGGCGTGCCGCCCTTCCCGCCGGATCAGTCGCCGAAGAAGGACGAAGCTCCGCCTGAAGGTGCAGGCGACCCGCCTACGGCTCCGCCGGTACCGCAGGCACTCACGCGCAACGCCACCCAGGTGCTCCGCGACATCGCCGCGATGATCGACGGCGCCAGCGCGGCTTCCTCTCCCCCGTCCGGTAAATCAGCGGCACTGCCCCGACGGTCCACCATCGAATGAGAGCACCTTCGTCAACGATTGGACTGGTTTATGCACTGGTCGTCGGGGCCGCCGTGGCGCTCGGCCTCACCTGGTGGACCACGGGTAATGCCTTCCAGTTCGGCGCGTTGCGCATAGGACCCTGGCAGGCCTGGCCCCTGAGCGATCCCGTCAATGCCGACAGGTATGGCCGCGCCCGCATCGCCCGCTCGGGAGACCTGCCGCTCGGACCTGGCGAAGGTCTTGCCTTCACCGCCGTGGAGGATTCCGACGGCAGGGCGCTCGACGGCGGCTGCCACTACACCATCACCCCGATCCTGCCGCCCGCCCGCTGGTGGACGCTCAGCCTCTACGACGCCCGCGGCAAGCCGGTTTCAAACCCGAGCGAGCGCTTCGGCTTTGCAAGCTCCGCCGTGATCCGCGGCGAGAAGGGCGGAGCCACCATCGAAACGGGCCCTTCCATCCAGCCCGGCAACTGGCTTCCGAGCGCCGCTGGCCCGGTTGCGCTCGTGCTGCGGCTTTACGACAGCCCGGTCTCCACCGGCTTGGCCACGGAGCTCGGCGCGCGACGGGCCATCGATATGCCGGCCATCGAACGTGGCGCCTGCCAGGACGGGTCGCGGCCATGATGCGCTGGTTTCTCTGGAGCCTCGCCGGCTTGCTGCTCGGCGTCCTCGCGCATCTCGTCTCCATCATCGCGCTGCCGCGCCTCAGCGCCCAGACAGGTTTCCAGCGTATTGCGAATGTCGCCCGGGCGGACAGCTTCACGCTCCTGACCGCAGACAAGACACCTTTGCCGAGGCCGGATCCCGCCATCGTCACTGCGTTCTGCCGTTTCAATCTGGCCAATGGCGCCATGCGCCTGCACGTGCCGCTGACCAGCGGCTTCCTGTCGATTTCCTTCTATACATCGGCGGGACTCAACTTCTATGCCCTCACCGATCGCGCCGCGGCGAATGGCGCGATCGACCTTACCCTCTACACACCGGCGCAATTGGCTCAGGTGCGTGCCAATGAGGGCCCCGATCAACCCGGCGCGCTGCGTCTGCAGGCTCCCCAGGAGAGAGGGCTGGTCGCTCTTCGTGCCCTCATTCCCGAACCGGGCGAGAAGGCCGAGACGGAGCGGGCACTATCGGCCGCGCGCTGCGGCCCCGCGTAATCTCGCAGGGTTTTCGGTCGCGCTCGATCGACCCGAGGGGCCGGGACAGGCCGGGCGGCTCATGTGATCGACCTGATTTGCAGCGAACGGAATTCCTGCCAGGTGGCGCGCCATGGACCTGTCGTCCGGCGAGGCACCAGCCTTCAGGAAGAGCGAGACACCGCCAATGATATTGGTGACAGGCGGCGGCTGTCGCGCGCCGGGAATTCAAGTTGGTGCCAAGTACATCGCCGATGGCGAGACCGAGCAGTGCACTTTCGGCTCGGTCGAGGAAGACGGCACTCACGCCTTGCGGTGGCGCTTGCCGCCCGCGGAACCGCGACGCTGGGGACGATTGTCCTGATGATCGTCTTCGGTATGGCGTTCGATCCGCACGCCGGTGAAGAAGAGGATCTCGGCGTTGTGTTCACGGTCGTAGCTACCCGGCGGTAACGGAGGCCGAGGCTGTTTCGGAAATTGCAGCACGATGCTCATGGCAGGACCTATCAGCAGATTGCACCAGAAAGTGGAACTCCGAATGCTTTCGATTTTCGGTCATATACAGGTAAGGAAGGTTAACAGTTTGTGTACGTGCGCACTAAACGCCGCTACCCGTCGTCTGAGCGTGACTCGCGTGTGCGTTTTCGCACATCAGCCCATGAACTGATACTGGACTACCCTTTTTTGTGGCGAAACGAACCTTACGCAAAAGTCGTAAAGCTTTCGTACACGTCGCCGAGCCTTCGCGTAATCGTGTTTTCAGGGGAGTTTCGATTATTCAACGGGATCCCGTCCCGCCCTATTCGGCAGCGAGGTCCAGGAAATGGCGTCCTTGCCGATCCTCCGCCTCGATCACCCAGAGGTCTGGGTCGAAGCGGAATTCGCGCTGCAGCCTGTTTTCGGTATCGAGGGGGGTGGCACCCTCGGGGGTGAGGCGAACGAAGCGCCGCATCCCGTCATCCTCCGTGATCAGGGACTGCGGCGCCGGGCCGTAGAGCGCGGCCGTGCCGTCAAGCTTGTCGACCTTGACGAAGATCGCGCCGGCTTCCTCCGCCCCGCGATGGCGAAGCACGGCGAAGCCGCCCTCGATCTCGGCCCGCCTGATGTAAGCCGCGACGAATATGCTGGACTTGATCCGCGAGCTCATATCGCTGTTCCCGTGCCGCCGCCTATTCGATCCTGCTGCCCGAACGGGTCAGCGCCTGGATCAGACGCTCCGAAACCTGGCCGGTGACCGGCAGACCGCGATCCTTTTCGAAGCGGGCGATAGCGTTGCGGGTTTCCTTGGACATGAAGCCATCGACCTTGAGCGGCCCATAGCCCTGGTTGGCAAGAGCCTTCTCCACGCCGAGCAGGCGCTTGTCGGGCTGCGGGCCGGAGGCCGGCGCAGGATTGCCGCCATTGATCAGCGCAGCGATCTGGTCCACGGGCTGGGGCTGCGGCGCTTCGGGAATGCTGTTGTCGGGTGTCAGCACCGGCGCCGAGGCCGCATTGATCCTAGCCAGCAGGCCCGGGCTCGACAAGCCGTCGACCGCCAGTCCGTTGTGCTGCTGGAAGGAACGGATGGCGGCAGTCGTCTTGGGGCCGTTCACGCCATCCGCGAGGCCGTCGTAAAGGCCACGCTCGGCGAGAGCGAGCTGGACGTCGCGCAGCACGGCCACCGTGTCCTGGGCCGACTGGTCGGAAGAACCACGTTCGGCCGCACTGGAGGCGGAGGCCGGCGCCGCGACGGAGCCTGCCCTTTCCTGGGCACGGATAAACGGAGAAGCCCGCATGCCGGTCTGCAGGCTGAGCGCGTTGACGAGGATCGCCATGCCAAGTCCTGCCATCGCGGCAAGACCAGCAATCTCCATGGGACGCTGCAACAGGACACGCATCACGCCGACATAGCGCGACGGCGACTCTTCCATCTTATCCGACAGCGTGAAATCGCGGTCGGAGCGGGCTAACGCTTCACGCACGTTTTTTCCCCAATTCTTCGTCGATAAAATGTTCTGTCGCCGCCGGAGCCGGACGGACCGGCAGCGTCTCGATCACCGCGCTGCCCGCAAAGGCGCGGCGGGAGGCTTCGTTCTCGCAATCGTTCGGCAGCAGCACGGTCACCGTTGTGCCATGGCCGACGAGGCTGTCGACTTCCATGCGGCCACCATGAAGCTGCGCCAGACCCTTCACCACGGAAAGGCCAAGGCCGGTGCCTTCATAAGTGCGCTCATAATCCTTCGTAGGCTTGCCGGCCGTGGACTGGAAGAAAGCTTCTCCCAGGCGCGGCACGTCCTCGCGCGCCACACCCACGCCGTCATCGGCAACGAACAGGGCCACGCCGTGCTTTTCCTGGCGGGCGCCTATGGTGACATGGCCGCCCCGCTTGGTGAACTTCAGCGCATTCGACATGAGGTTGAGATAGATCTGCCGACAGGCGCGCTTGTCCGCGATGATAGGCGGCATATCGGCGCTGATCGAAGTCTCCAGGGCGATGCCGAGTTCCTGCGCCTTCAGGAGCAGGAGGTTGCGGCAATTCTCCGCAAGGTCGCGCACCTGGAAGGATTCCGGCACCAATTCGAAGCTGCCGCTCTCGATCTTCGACATGTCGAGGATGCCGTTGACCATCGACAGGAGGTGGTGGCCGCTGTCGTGGATCAGGCCGGCATATTCGTGGCGACGCTCGGCGGAGAGCTTCATCATCTCCTCGTTCAGCATCAGCTCGGAGAAGCCGATGATGGCGTTGAGCGGCGTGCGCAGCTCGTGGCTCATGGTGGCGAGGAAACGGCTCTTGGCGGCGTTGGCCTTTTCGGCCTCGATCTTGGCGTCGATGAGCTGGTGCTCATAGGCCTTGCGGTCGGTGATATCCTGCATCACCGCGACTGTCTGGCGGTCCTCGTCCTCGCCGAGCGGCCGGCAGCGCATTTCGACCCAGAGGAACACCGGAGCGCCCTCGCCCTTGCGGCGCAGGCGGAACTCCACGGTGGAAGAGAGCCCGTCCATCTCGGCGGCCGAGAGGGCAGAGAGGTAGGCGGGGCGGTCGGCGATGTGGACATAGTCGAACAGGCCCTGGCCAAGCAGATCGGAAGGCTCGACGCCGAACAGCGCCTGCGAGGCAGGAGAGGCATAGACCACCTGTCCCCGTTTGCCGTGGCGGGTCACGAGGTCGCTGATATTCTCGGCGAGCAGCGTGTACCGCGCCTCGCCGGACTTCACGAGCTGGCGGTCGTACCGACGCAGGCGCAGCTCCGCCAGCATGATGCCGCTGACGGCTCCGACCGCGAGCACGACGCCGAGTCCGTCGAGGAAACGCGCGGCCAGGGTGAAAGGGACGGCTGTGCCGGAACCTGCCAGCGCAGCGGCCAGGCCCGTCAGGCCGGCCAGGACCATGGCGCGAATGACGATGTTGCGGGCGCCGGTGAGCATGGCGATCGCAGGCGCGATGGCGAGCAGGGCATAGGCGGCGGCGCTATGGCCGCCGCTCTGGCGGGCAAGAAGTCCGGAGAAGCCGCAAATGACCAGCACCGTCATCAGGGCTGCAATATCCAGGCGTCCCGTGGTGGACAGCCGCCAGACGATGGCGAGGAGAGCAGCGCCGAGCAACAGGACGCCGGCGGTGATGAGGCTGGGACCTTGCGAGAAGGCCAGAATGGGTGGCACCAGGGTCATGCCGAACAGGGCGGCCCCGAGAAGCATGGCGACGAAGGTGCCATGCCGGGCCGCGGTCAGGGGATCGTGACGAGCCGAACCATGGACCAGACGGTCCACGGATGCCTTGGCTGATATGAACCAATCGAACTGACGCAACGCCCAGGCACGGCCCCCGGCCGCGCTCCCTACCATGACCCCACGACCATGGCAGCGCGTCCTTTAAGCGAACCCTAAGACGGCGGTGCCGCGGCGGCCTCAGACGCCCCTGAACGGCCTCCAGGACGACGAACCGATGAATATGGTGAACAAGGTATCAACGAGATGCCCTTTCAGGTTAACCACTTCTTCACTTTGGCGGCCGTCCTGTCGCTCATCACGCCGGCATCCAGCAACCTCATGATAAAGTGAGCTCCTCTCACCGGGAGTTCCTGAGAATGTTCTTCATTCTCCGCATGGTGTTCTGGATTGCTGTTGTCGCCCTGCTCCTGCCGGCCGCCCCGGGGCCGCGCACGCAGAGCGCTTCCGCGAGCACGACGTCGCTGACGGACAGGGCCGTCTCCGCCGCGATCTCCTATTGCGCCGCGAGCCCGGACAAATGCGCTGCCGGATTGGAAGGCGCCCGCAAGATTGGCGAACTTCTTGCCGGCAAGAGCGAGCCGGCCGACGGTTCGGCGCCCTCGGTGCCGCAGCGTGTCGTGACCCTGCCGCCGCCGCGGCCGGCCATTCCGTGAAGGACTTTGTCTTTCGATGCATCTCACCTATATGGTGAGGCATGAGCACGACGCAGATTTCAGAGATCATCGAGAATTTCGAACTCCTCGACGATTGGGAAGACCGCTATCGCTACCTGATCGAGTTGGGAAAGACGCTTGAGCCTCTGCCGGACGAGGCTCGCACCGCCGCCAACAAGGTGCAGGGCTGCGTCAGCCAGGTCTGGCTGGTGACGCATTGGCAGGATGGGCATGCCTCTTTCATATGCGACAGCGATGCCTTCATCGTACGCGGGCTGCTCGCAATCCTCGTGTCCGTCTACAGCGGACACACCGCACTGGAGATTCTTGCCATCGACGCGCTGCAGATTTTCCGTGACCTGCAACTGCAGGAGCATCTCACGCCGCAGCGCTCCAACGGGCTCAAGTCGTTCGTCGAGCGCATCCGCCACGATGCCCAGCAAGTTCTTGCGGCGACCTGAGTTAGAAGCGTCTTTTCTTCACTTTCATTTCTGCACGCAATAGAAAAGCCGGGCGCATGGCACCCGGCTTTCTCGCTGCATGGAGAGATCCAACAAGGGCTGCGACGTTTACCGGCCCTTGCGGCGACGCTGCTGGCCGAGGCCCATCTGCTTGGCAAGGTTGGAACGAGCCTGCGCATAGTTCGGAGCAACCATCGGATAATCTGCTGGCAGAGCCCACTTCTCGCGATATTCTTCCGGCGAGATATTGTATTGCGTGCGCAGGTGACGCTTCAACGACTTGAACTTCTTACCGTCTTCAAGGCAGATGATGTAATCAGCGGTCACCGACTTCTTCACAGGAACGGCGGGCTTGGGAGCTTCTGCCGGAACCTCCTGGACCCCGCTGGTGATGCGCTGGAGAGCACCATGGACCTCATTGATCAAGCCCGGCAGGTCCGATGCAGCGACCGAATTGTTGCTGACATAGGCCGAGACGATGTCCGCTGCGAGCTCGATGAAGTTGGTGTTGTTTGATCCGTCGCTCATGGAAAATCGACTTTCTTCTTTTGGTCTGATTCAACTAAATGTTCACCACAGGCTACACTGCCGCGCCATTCAATTACAGCAGAGCCAGCCATACATTCGCTTCGCAACATTGGAATCGCGAAATTCGAATTGGAATTTGATTTAAACTCGGAATTCTTATCAATCAAGTTCTTTTGCAAGACAAGCTTGAAATTTGCATTGAGGTGGCGCTGTTTACTGCCGCTAAAACATGCAACCGCCTACGTAAGGCCACCACCTACCACAATTGGGTACTGAAATGCCCCATTGGTCTAGCTGAGATTCACTGTGGATGAAAGCGACCTACCCCATCGGATAGAAAGCAATTTTCTAAAAAAGGCATGAACAATCAGCGTATTAAACAGAATCAGCCTGAACGGTATCAAAATACCGCCACGATAAAGCCCATGTCGCCAATCGTCTTCCCCTGCGACAACCAGCGCCACCACAAACACCGCCTGCAAATTTGCAAGACCTAACTCCATCGTGATCAGTGCAAGAATTGCGGACCCTCGGTCTCCTCCCTATCTACGGCTCAGTGACGACTACCTAGCGATGGGTTCGTCGAATCAGTCGCCAAGTATGTTCTTTGCTTGAATAGCATCCATTTGCGGCAAAATATTGGGAGACAATTGTGCCGAACAAGAAAGTCAGAAAAACCGACGCAGAATGGCGGGCGCTTCTCTCTCCAGAACAGTACCGCATCACCCGCGAACACGGCACAGAGCGTGCTTTTACGGGGCCGTTCTGGAATTCCAAAGAAAAAGGCACCTATTCCTGCGCCTGCTGTGGAGAAGATCTCTTTCGCTCGGACACCAAGTTCGATTCGGGCTGCGGGTGGCCGAGCTATTTCGAGCCGGTTCGGGCGGATGCCGTAACCGAACTCGAGGATCGTTCATACGGCATGCGCAGAATTGAGATCCGCTGCGCCGCCTGTGACGCCCATCTGGGCCACGTCTTTCCGGACGGTCCCAAACCGACCGGATTGCGTTATTGCATCAATGGTCACGCGATGAACTTCACACCCGATTCGAAAGAATAAACGCCCCATGTCCGCCTCGATTCTTCCGCCGGCCGCCGAGAAGCGGCCGAGCGAACGTATTGTCCATGGCGTTACCTTGTACGATGACTATGCTTGGCTGCGTGCCGACAACTGGCAGGAGGTACTCCGGGACGGGTCGGCCCTGCCGGCCGATATCCGGGCGCATCTCGAACGCGAGAACGCCTACGCGCAGGAGCGGCTCGCCGAGGGCGAGGACCTGCGGACGACCCTGTTCGCGGAACTGAAGGGCCGGATCAAGGCAGACGACTCCTCCGTGCCCGCGCCGGACGGGCCGTTCGAATACTATTCCCGCTTTCGGGAAGGCGGGCAGCATCGCCTCTATTGCCGCCGCCCTCGCGGCGGCGGGGAGGAGGCGCTTCTTCTCGATGGCGATGCTTTGGCCGAGGGCAAGAGCTTCTTCGCGTTCGGCGGCTCCGATCCCTCGCCCGATCACCGCCTGATCGCCTGGAGCAGCGACGATAACGGCTCCGAGTTCTACGTGGCCCGAATACTCGATACCGCCACGGGCGCGATGCTGGCAGACGAAGTGCCCGATACTGCGGGCGGCGTGGTCTGGCGCGCGAACGGCACGGCCTTCTACTATGTGAGGATGGACGAAAATCACCGTTCATCAAGTGTGTGGGAGCATCGCTTGGGCACGTCGCCCGGCGAGGATCGCCTCGTCTACGAGGAAAAAGACACTGGCATGTTCGTCGGCCTCGGCCAGACCCAATCGCGCCGGATGGCGGTGATCTCGATCCATGACCACGAGACCTCGGAGGTGCACGTGGTCTACCTCGACGATCCCGAGGGCAAGGCACATCTGATCGCGGCGCGGGAGGCCGGCGTACAGTACGAGATCGAGCATCTGCCGGCGGCTGACGGCCGGGACCAACTGCTGGTTCTCACCAATCTGGATGGCGCCGAGGATTTCCGCATCATGAGCGTGCCGCTCGCCGCCGCCGACCGGCGGTCGTGGCGGGACGTGGTTCCGCACAAACCCGGCCGCTACATCATCTCGATGGTCGTTCTGGCGGATTGGCTGGTGCGGATCGAACGCGAGGACGGCCTGCCCAGAATTATCGTTCGCGAACTTGCCACCGGCACGGAACACAGCATCGCCTTCGAGGAGGAAGCCTATTCGCTGGAACTGCGCGGCTGGGAAGAATTCAAGACCGACGTGATTCGCTTCGTCTATTCCTCGATGACGACACCGGCGGAGACTTACGACTACGATATGCGCACGCGTGAGCGCGTGCTGCGCAAGCGCCAGGAAGTCCCTTCCGGCCACGATCCCTCGCTCTATGTGACGCGTCGCGTCTTCGCGCCCACCGCCGATGGCGAAAGCGTGCCCGTGAGCCTCCTTTACCGTAGGACGACGCCAACCGACGGATCTGCCCCGCTGCTGCTCTACGGCTATGGCGCATACGGCATCTCCATCCCTGCTCAGTTTTCGACCAACATTCTCTCCTTGGTCGACCGCGGCTTCATCTACGCGATCGCCCACATTCGCGGTGGCTCGGAGAAGGGCTGGCGCTGGTACCGCGAAGGCAAGCTGGCGAAGAAGACGAACAGCTTTCACGACTTCATTGCCGCCGGCACCTATCTGGCCAATCACGGCTTTACCAGCAGGGGGCGCATCGTGGCGCATGGCGGCTCGGCGGGCGGCATGCTGATGGGGGCGGTCGCCAACCTGGCTCCCGGCCTGTTCGGCGCCATCGTCGCGGAGGTCGCCTTCGTCGACGTGCTCACCACGATGCTCGACGACACGTTGCCCCTCACGCCGCCGGAATGGCCCGAGTGGGGCAATCCGATCTTGGACGAGGAGGCCTTCAGGACGATTCTCTCCTATAGCCCGGTTGAAAATGTCACTGCTCAGGCATACCCGCCGATCCTGGCGCTGGCCGGGCTTACCGATCCTCGCGTGACCTATTGGGAGCCGGCCAAATGGGTCGCGCGGCTGAGGGAGAAGAACACGGGGCCTAATCCCGCAATCCTCAGGGTAAACATGGATTCGGGCCATGGCGGAGCATCCGGACGCTTCGACCGCCTGAAGGAAGTCGCGCTCGTCCATGCCTTCGCCCTCAAGGCCATGAAGGCGGCATGAGTTGCATAATTTCATGCCAGTCATTCTACCAAATCTGTTCCCTTCCTCCGTCATCCCGCTTAAGTTCGCCTGCCGACAGTCTCGGCGCTCGGTTCCATCCTGGATTTCCACGAAATCTGCGATTTCGGCCCGGAGATTCGGGAACACGCAACGACAGGCGGCGTTTTGCCGTCATGCCCGTTGATCACATGCCAAATGAAGAGGAACGCCATGTCCTTCACGCTTCCCGAATTGACCTACTCCTACGACGCCCTCGCGCCCTACATGTCGCGTGAAACGCTGGAGTTTCACCACGACAAGCATCACCTTGCCTATGTCAACAATGGCAACAACCTGCTCAAGGGCACGGAGTGGGAAGGCAAGAGCCTGGAAGAGATCGTCAAGGGCTCCTTCGGCAAGAATGCCGGCCTGTTCAACAATGCCGGCCAGCACTACAACCACCTCCATTTCTGGAAATGGCTGAAGCCCAATGGCGGCGGCGCCATTCCCGGCAACCTCGAGAAGGCGATCGTCGACGGCCTCGGCTCGGTCGAAAAGGCCAAGGAGGATTTCATCCAGGCCGGCGTTACCCAGTTCGGCTCGGGCTGGGCCTGGCTCGCCGTCAAGGACGGCAAGGTGATCGTCTCCAAGACCGCGAATGGTGAGAGCCCGCTCGTCCACGGGGCGACCCCGATCCTGGGCGTCGATGTTTGGGAACATTCCTATTACATCGACTATCGCAACCGTCGCCCCGACTATCTCAAGGCCTTCGTCGACAGCCTGGTAAACTGGGAATATGTGGCCGAGCTCTATGAAGCGGCCGTGAAGTAAGCCTCGGTGCAGGAAGAAGAACCCTCCTCAAATCGCTTTGGATTTTTCTTCCATCGGAGAACGAAACAGAAGGCGGAGTCGCAAGGCTCCGCCTTTCTCTTTAAGTCACTGAAATATAACGAATTACGCGATAAACGGCGTTAAACCACCTGCGGCGCACCTGCATGGCTTGCCTAACAGCCATGCAAACTCAGCATTTGTTTATTGTGCGCCGCACACTAAACTAACCCTTGTCAGACGGCGCGGATTTGTTCCCCGTCTGGCAGCCCTCCTTGGGCGTTTCCTCCCTAGACTTGGGCCGCAGCGCAAGCTGCGGCCTCTTTCTTTTCCGGCCCGTCGCGGCATGCCGGTGCTTGTCACTGTTCAGACTCGGCAAAGCCGCGTATCAGGGCGAACTCATCTCATATGGGCTCGCCCTTGCTCAAAAACATCCTGAATATCGGTGCCTGGACGATCCTGTCGCGCATCACGGGCTTTGCCCGTGATGCAATGACGGCCGCCCTCCTCGGCAGCGGCCCGGCAGCCGAGGCGTTCTTCGTCGCATCGCGGCTGCCCAACAGTTTTCGCGCCATCTTCGGCGAAGGCGCCTTCAACACCGCCTTCGTGCCGGCCTATGTCAAGGTCCACCAGCAGGAGGGCGACGAGGCGGCACGGCTTTTCCAGGGGCGCATCGTCTCCCTCCTGCTGATCTCGCAGGTGATTCTGCTCGGCCTCGTGCTGCTCTTCACGCCCCAGTTCATCAGCCTGACCGCGCCGGGCTTCGAGGGAGAGCGCTATGATCTAGCAGTTGTCTTCACCCGCATCACCTTTCCCTATCTCCTTCTGATTACGCTGGCGGCGCTCTATAGCGGCGTGCTGAATTCGATCGGACGCTTCACGGCGGCGGCGGCGGCGCCGATCCTCCTGAATATCCCGATGATCCTGGCGCTGGCATGCCACCGCCTGTTCCCCTCGCCCGCCTATGCCGCGACTTGGGGGTTCGTGATTTCCGGGGTCCTGCAGCTCGGCTTCATTCTCTGGGCCGCCTGGCGTGCACATGTGCTGGCGCGGCCCGAACCCATCAGCTTCGACAAGCCGGTTCGCGGCTTCTTCCGGGCGCTCGGCCCCGCGACCATCGGCTCGATGGGTACCCAGATCGCCGTATTCGCGGACACGATCATCGCTTCACAGCTCCTCGCCGGCGCCGTCGCGGCCCTCTATTACGCCGACCGCATCAACCAGCTTCCGCTCGGCATCATCGGCATTGCCGCCGGCACCGTGCTGCTGCCGGAGATGAGCCGCCTGCTGGCAGCCGGCAAGCCCGAGGCGGCCCATGCCGCGCAGAGGCGAGCCATCTTTCTGACATGGCTGATGGCCGCGCCTTTCCTGGCCGGCTTTGCCGCGGTACCCGATCTCATCATGCGCGCACTCTTCATGCGCGGCGCGTTCACGGCCGAGAATGCGAGCTCGGCCGCCCAGGCGCTGCTCGCCTACGGCGTGGGCCTGCCAGCCGTGGTGCTGATCCGCTCGGCGACCGCCAGCTTCTACTCGCGAGGCGACACGGCGACGCCGCTCTGGGCCTCGCTCACCGCGCTCACCGTCAACGTCCTGCTCAAGATCGCCCTGACCGGCACGATGCAGCAGGCGGGCCTCGCCCTCGCCACCTCGATCGGCGCTTGGATCAATCTTATCCTGCTCATCGTGCTTGCCAGCCGGCGCAACTACATGGAACTCGACGGGCGGCTATGGCGCATGCTCGCCTGCATTGCCGCCGCCACGGTCGTCATGGCCGAGGCGATGTACATGGTCTCGGAGGAAGCGGAGCCCTACACGGCCCTGCTGCCGCGCTTCCAGGAGATTGCCCGCCTCGCCCTTACGGGCACCGTGGGCGCCGTCGCCTATGGCGTGGTGGTGCTGCTCGCCTTCCGATTCGCCGGCCTCAACTTCAGAAGCGCGTTACGACGCTGATGCCGAGGCCGTCGAAGCGGTCCATCTGCATCAGCGCCTCGGGCGCCTCATCCAGGCCGATACGCTTGCCGATCAGCTTCTGCGGCGTGAGCTTGCCGGTCTCGATCATGTCGAGCATCGCCTTGTAGCGATAGGCCTGCATGCCATGGCTGCCGAGGATCTCCAGTTCATAAGCGATGACGCGATCCATCGGGACCGGCGGCCGCGCGTGGTCGCCCAGCATCAGGCCCACCTGAACGTGGCGCCCTCGCCGGCGTAGATTGCGTATCGAGTTGAAGCTGGTGGTGGGATGCCCGAGGGCATCGATCGAGACGTGCACGCCCTCCCCCGTCAGTTCGCGCACGGCACTTACCACGCTCCTGGGCTCGGTGGCGTTGATGGTCGCCACCGCCCCGAGTTCGCGGGCGAAAGCCAGCTTCTCCTCGGTGAGGTCGATGGCGACCACATTGGCGCCGATGGCGTTGGCGATCATGATGGCCGAGAGCCCGACGCCGCCGCAGCCATGCACGGCCACCCAATCGCCCGCCTGCACGCGCCCCTGGTCGACGATGGCGCGGAAGGAGGTGGCGAAGCGGCAGCCCAGGCTCGCCGCCGTGGCGAAGTCGAGGCTTTCGGGCAGCGCCACGAGATTGGTATCGGCGAAATCCAGCGCGACATATTCGGCGAAGGAACCCCATGCCGTGAAGCCTGGCTGGAACTGCCGCTCGCAGACCTGGTGATTACCCGAATTGCATTGCGGGCATCGGCCACAGCCGGCGACGAAAGGCACGGTGACGCGGTCGCCCACGCGCCAGCGCTTCACCTCTCGCCCGACCGCCGCCACGGTGCCGGCCAGTTCGTGGCCGGGAACATGGGGCAGCACGATGTCGGGGTCGTGTCCCATCCAGCCATGCCAGTCGCTGCGGCACACGCCGGTTGCTTCCACCTTGACGACCACGCCTTCCTCCGACGGCGTGGGGTCGTACACGGTCTGGATCGTCGGCGCCTGGCCGAACTGCTCGAAAACGACAGCCTTCATGAAAGCTCCGAAGGTGAGAAAGGTCGGACGGAAGCACGCCTGTAGCATGTCTCCTCATCATCACCGGGGAGCCCGATGGTGACAGGATCTCAGCCTTGGCCGGCCGCGCCCAAGGTCGGGTGAGGCTGTTTCGCATCCCCCTCACTTCGCCAGGGCGTGCAGGATGCGCACCCAGGAGCGGATGCCCTTATGGAAGCTGCGCAGCTCGTATTTTTCATTCGGCGAGTGGATCTGGTCGTCCTCCAGCGCAAAGCCGATCAGCAGCGAATCGATGCCGAGGATGCGCTGCATGTCGCCGACCACCGGGATCGAGCCGCCCGAACCGATGACGGGCGCCGTGCGGCCCCATTCCTCCGCCAGGGCCGTGCGAGCCTTGGCAAGGGGCGGGCTGTCCGTGGGCACCGCGATTGCGGGGCTGGCGCCATGGGAGAGGAATTCCGCCTTGCAGTCGGCGGGCAAGCGCCGGGCGACGAAGTCGCGGAAAGCCGCCTGCACCTTGGCTGGCTCCTGGCCCGCGACCAGCCGGAAGGACACCTTGGCAGAGGCCTGCGCGGCGATCACCGTCTTCGCGCCCTCTCCCTGGTAGCCGCCGGTGATGCCGTTGACGTCGCAGGTCGGCCGCACCGTGATCTGTTCAAGGACCGTGCGGCCCTTCTCGCCGGCCGGAACCTTGAGGCCGACCTCGCCGAGGAAGGCCTCGCCGTCGAAACCCAGCGCCTCCCATTCGGCCTTCACTTGGGCCGGCAAGTCCTTCACGCCGTCATAGAAGCCCGGCAGCGTCACGCGGCCGTCTTCGTCGTGCAGGGCCGCCAGGATCTTGGAGAGCACGCGAATCGGGTTCTGCGCCGCCCCGCCATACATGCCCGAATGCAGATCGCGGCTGGCCGCCTTGATGATGACCTCCTCATAGACGATGCCGCGCAGCATGGTGGTAATCGCGGGCGTATCACGGTCCCACAGGTCGGTATCGCAGACCAGACAGAAATCGGCGGTCAGCTCTTCCTTGTTTTCCTTGAGGAAAGGCACGAGGCTGCGGGAGGACGACTCCTCCTCGCCCTCCAGGAAAACGGTGACGTCGACGGGCAATTCGCCTTCCGTCTTCAGGATTGCACGGCAAGCCTCGATAAAGGTCATCACCTGGCCCTTGTCGTCGGACGCGCCCCTGGCGACGATCATGTCGCCATGCGGCCCCTTCACCCTCTCGGGCTCGAAGGGCTTGGTATTCCACAACTCCAGCGGATCCGGCGGCTGTACGTCGTAGTGCCCGTAGAAGAGCACATGGGGCACGCCCTTGCGGCCGGTGCGCCGATGGCCGACGACCATGGGATGGCCGATGGTCTTGCGCGGAGAGGCGTCGAAGCCGATCTCGCGCAGCGTGGCCGCCGCCCATTCTGCAGCCTTGCGGCAATCGGCTTCATAGGCGCCGTCGGCGGAAATCGAGGGGATACGGAGAAACTCGTACAGCCGCTCGAGGCTGGCATCGAGTTCCTGGTCGGCAGCATCGAGCGCTTTGAGAATTTGAGGCATGAATCTGAACTACGCGATGAAGGAAAGCAGCAGGCTATCGCGCATTTGACGCGGTGGGTAGGGCCGACTCGTTCAAAATCGGGCGATGTTCGCGGCACACCTGCAGGCCGATCCTTCCCGAAGCGCCCTGCCGGGATGCCCCGTCAGTTCGCCAGGCTGCGCGTGCGGGCAGAAAGACGTGCCCGCTGAATCATCGAGGCCACGCGGCGATAGATCTGCCGCGGCGACACCGGCTCGCTCAGTACCGCGTCGAAACCGGCATGCGTAGCGGTCAGCAGGACGGCCCGGCTGGGCTGGTTGGCCACGAGGAGAATCGGAACGTCTCGCAGATCGTTCCCTTCATCCTGGCTCAGCGTCCCCATCAGGGCGAAGGCGTCGGCGAGGACCGGGAGGGCGACGACGATGCCTGAGGGCGGGGATAGGCGAACCTGCTCAAGCGCTTCCACGATACTGCACGCGATCCGAACCTTCGTCATGCCGAAGTCGAGCAGACTTGCACGCCAAAATTCCGCGACGTCCCTGTCGGAATTCACCAGCACTATATCGGCGAGCTGTATTATTTTTTTGTTCGCCCGTTGGTGCAGTATCGTTGTACCGTCCATCGTTCCCGAGCTCCTAGCTGTCGCGCCACAAAAGCTCATACGTTGCAAATGTTCAAACGTATATGCGACAGCAATACTTCCCCAGCCCACGGGTAAATGCAATATGATAAATTCGACATTGCGCTGCGTCAGGCTCTCGTCGAGCCTGACGAAGTATATTGGTATATCAGTTGCGTGACTACAAAATGCCTGCCTTCATCTGCGGGATCGGCCACCGAGTACGCCTCGAAGGATCGCCTGGGTTATTTCACGGCCGGCCGTGGTCGCAATGGTGCGCGTGACTGAACGGATGACGGCTTCGGAGGTCGACATGCGGCCCGAAGTCGCCTTTCCGGAGGCCGCTCCTCCAAAGACGCTGCCGAGCACGCCGCCAAGAAAGCCGCCGCTCTCCTGGCCGGCTTCCGTAGTGCCATTCCCCTGCTCGACCCTGCGCTGGAGCACTTCGAAGGCAGACTCGCGATCGATGGCCGTTTCATATTTGCCCCGGAGAGGGGAGGATTGCTGAATTGCCTGCCGCTCCGCGGGCGAGATGGCCCCTACTCTCCCTGCGGGTGGCAGGATCAGCGCTCGCTGAACGATCGCCGGCACGCCATTGCCTTCCAGGAACGAGACCAGGGCTTCTCCCTTGCCCAGTTCCGAAATCGCGCGAGCCGTGTCGATATCCGGGTTCTGCCGAAACGTCTCGGCGGCGGCCTTCACAGCCTTCTGGTCACGCGGGGTGAAGGCACGCAAGGCATGCTGGACGCGATTGCCGAGCTGCCCGAGCACCGTATCCGGCACGTCGAGCGGGTTCTGCGTGATGAAATAGATACCGATCCCCTTGGAACGGATGAGGCGAACCACCTGTTCGATCTTCTGCAGCAAGGCGGGGGGCGCATCGTCGAAGAGGAGATGTGCTTCATCGAAGAAGAAGACCAGCTTGGGCTTTTCGAGATCTCCCACTTCGGGAAGCTGCTCGAACAGTTCCGACATCAACCAGAGAAGGAAGGTGGCGTAGAGCTGCGGCGCCGTCATCAGCTTGTCCGCCGCCAGAATGTTTATGGTTCCCCGTCCCCGCGCATCGACAAGACCGATATCGACGAGGGAAAGTGCCGGCTCGCCGAAGAACTTGTCTCCCCCCTGCTGCTCCAGCACGAGAAGCTGGCGCTGGATGGCGCCGACGCTGCTCTTGGAAACGTTGCCATAGGTCTTCATCAGTTCGGCGGCATTGTCGGCCATGTCCGCCAGCAGGGCACGGAGATCCTTGAGATCCAGCAGGAGAAACCCCTGGTCGTCCGCAAGCTTGAAGGCGACGTTGAGCACGCCCTCCTGAACATCGTTCAGCTGCAGCATCCGCGCGAGCAGCAGCGGCCCCATATCGGAAACGGTGGCGCGGATCGGCGTGCCCTGCTCGCCGAAGATATCCCAGAACTGCACCGGAAACTGGTCGGGCTGGTAGGCAATACCCACCTCCGCCGCGCGCTTGACGATGAAGTCCTTGGCTTCTCCCCGCTGGGATACGCCGGAGAGGTCGCCCTTGATGTCGGCTGCAAAGACCGGAACGCCCCGTGCAGAGAACCCCTCGGCGAGCACCTGCAGGGTCACCGTCTTGCCGGTGCCGGTGGCACCGGTGATCAGGCCGTGGCGATTGCCGAAAGCCAGGGAGAGGTATTCGGGCTGGGTACCCTTGGCGACGAAGATTCGGCTCTGATCGATCATTTCTTCCCGTTCCACAGTGTCAGGTCTGCCGGTGCACCATAAACAGGCGCGCCGTCTATCGCCATGGTTGCATGGCCAGGCCGGTACGATACGTCCTTTTGCGTACCGGATCGGGGGTTCCCGCGGCCTTGATCTCCATGTCAAAATACGAAACAGAGAAAGGCGGTATGCGCACCATGAATCTCTGGTAGCATCGGCGTAACGTCAGGGAGAAATGAATATGGAAGAGCTGGTCGCCCAATTATCCGCGAAAGTTGGCGTAACCCCCGATGTTGCCACGCAGGCCGTCGGTGCGGTCCTGGCTTTCCTCGAACGGGAGGGCCCGGCCGACTCGGTGGCAAAACTGGTCGATTCCATCCCGGGTGCGCGCGAGGTCACCAACGAGGCCATGAATGCGCAGAGCGGCGGCTTCATGGGCATGCTGGCCGGCATGGTCGGTCATGTCGGCGGCGGCATTGCCGGGCTTGGCGGCCAGTTGATGGCCCTCGGTCTGGATCTCAACCAGATCCAGGCCATCGGCAAGGAGCTTTTCGCCTTCGCAGAGAGAGAAGCGGGACCCGAAGTGGTCGGTAAGATCGTTGCGGAAATCCCTGAGTTGGGGCAATTCGTCTGAATCATGAGCGAGTTGGATGCTGGTGAGGCGCGATGGCGGGACGCTGTCGCGGGCGTATTGAAGGGCGCGTCCCTTGAGGACACGCTGACGACGTTCACACCGGACGGCATACGCCTCCAGCCCGTCTATCCACGCAGGACCGGTACCGGTCCCATTCCCGGCCGAGCCCCGGCAATGCCCTGGACGATAGTCCAGCGCATCGACCATCCGCAGGCGAGCGATGCCAATGTGCTCGCGCTGGAGGATCTCGAAGGCGGCGCCGGCGGCCTCGCTCTGGTGACCGGCCACAGCCCGTATTCCCGCGGGTTCGGGGTCTCCGTGCCGCTTGCCGGCGATCTCGACAGGCTGCTGGACAAGATCGAGCGAAAGGCGATCGTGCTACGGCTGGAGGCAGGGGCGCATACGCTCGACCTCGCCCGCCTGCTCGGCGAAATTCCGGGAGGGACGGTTCACTACGGGTACGACCCGGTTGGCCAACTCGCCGCCACCGGCGCACTCCCACCGGCCTGGCCCTCGACGGTTTCCGTACTTGCCGGCCATCGCCAGAACGGCACGGTCGTGAGCGCCGACGGCCGTGTCTTCAACGAGGCCGGGGCGACGCCGGGCCTCGAGCTTGCCTGCGTACTCGCGGCTGGCCTTGCCTATCTGCGCATGCTGGAGGCGACGGGTCTTCGGCTCGAGGAGGCGCGGCACTGCATCGGCTTCACGCTCGCGGCCGACCAGAACGTCTTCGCCACCATCGCCAAATTCAGAGCACTTCGTCTCGCCTGGCGACAGATCGAAGAGGCCTGCGATCTCGCGCCCGCGCCCATCCACATTCATGCGGAGACGGCCTGGCGAATGATGAGCCGGCTGGACCCAGCCACGAATATCCTGCGCAACGGTCTCGCGACGGCAGCAGCCGGCCTTGGGGGAGCCGACAGCATCGCCACCCTCCCCTTCACCAGCGCCAACGGCCTGCCGGACGCGCATGCGCGCCGCATCGCCCGCAATTGCCAGCATGTGCTGATCAGCGAGGCCAATCTCCATCGCATCAGCGATCCAGCCGCTGGTTCGGGCGGGCTGGAGGCCATGACGGACGGCCTTTGCGAGGCGGCCTGGGCCCAGTTGCAGGCCATCGAACGGGAGCATGGCATCGTCAAGGCCCTGCAGTCAGGCTGGATCCAAGCCGAGATCGATCGACTGCGGCCGTCCATCGGCACGATCATCGGCGCGAACAAATACCGCCTGGCCGAGGAGTTGCCGGTCTCCGTGCTGCGACCGCTCGTCGAAAGTACCGTGCAACCATCGGCCCCGGCCTTGCTTCGTCGCCGTGATCCGCTCGAATTCGAGACCGCGCCATGAGCCGTATCCCTGATTTCTCCGGCCTCTCCTTTCGCCGGGCGGCGGCGCCCCTGATGTTCTCCGACGAGACATGGCTCACGCCCGAGAGCATCGAGGTCAAGGCCGTCAACGGCGAGGCCGACATTCTCGGCTCCTCCGAACTCGACGGCTGGCCGGGCCTGCCGCCCTTTCTGCGTGGCCCCTATCCCACCATGTATGTCCAGCAGCCCTGGACCATCCGCCAATATGCGGGCTTCTCGACGGCGGAGGACTCCAACGCCTTCTATCGGCGCAACCTGGCGGCGGGCCAGAAGGGCCTCTCCATCGCCTTCGACCTCGCTACTCATCGCGGCTACGATTCCGATCATCCGCGTGTGACCGGCGATGTCGGCATGGCCGGCGTCGCCATCGATTCCATCATCGACATGCGCACGCTGTTCGACGGCATCCCCCTCGACGAGATGTCGGTGTCGATGACGATGAACGGCGCCGTGCTGCCCATCCTCGCGCTCTATATCGTCGCCGCAGAGGAACAGGGCGTGCCGCCGGAAAAGCTGGCCGGAACCATTCAGAACGACATTCTGAAGGAGTTCATGGTCCGCAACACCTATATTTACCCGCCCGGCCCCTCGATGCGCATCGTCGGCGACATCCTGAACTATACGGCCAAGAAGATGCCGAAGTTCAACGCCATTTCGATTTCCGGCTACCACATGCAGGAAGCGGGTGCGACGCAGGACCTCGAGCTTGCCTATACGCTGGCGGACGGCGTCGAATATATCCGCGCCGGGATCAAGGCGGGGCTCGACATCGATCATTTTGCCCCGCGCCTATCCTTCTTCTTCGCCATCGGCATGAACTTCTTCATGGAGGTGGCGAAGCTGCGCGCTGCCCGGCTGCTCTGGACGCGCCTCGTGAGGCAGTTCAATCCCAAGTCGCCGAAGTCCCTGGCGCTGCGCACCCATTGCCAGACGTCGGGCTGGTCCCTCACCGCGCAGGACGTCTTCAACAACGTCACACGCACCATGATCGAGGCGATGGCGGCGACGCAGGGCGGCACCCAGTCCCTCCATACCAACGCGCTTGACGAGGCCTTGGCACTGCCGACGGACTTTTCGGCCCGCATCGCGCGCAACACCCAACTCGTGCTGCAGCAGGAAAGTGGCACCACGCGGCTCATCGATCCCTGGGGCGGCTCGCACGCCATCGAGCGTCTGACGGAGGATCTCGCGGCCAAGGCCTGGAGCCATATCGAGGAAGTCGAGGCGATGGGTGGCATGGCGAAGGCCATCGAGGCCGGCCTGCCGAAACTGCGCATCGAGGAAGCAGCCAGCCGTACGCAGGCGCGCATCGATTCGGGCGAACAATCGGTGATCGGGGTCAACGTCTACAAGCCCCGGTCCGAACCGCCGCTCGAACTCCTCAAGGTCGACAACTCGGCCGTGCGAGCGGCCCAGATCGCCAAGCTCCAACGCCTCAAGGCGGAGCGGGATCCCGACGCCCTCGCCAAGGCGCTGGACGCCCTTGTCGAGGGAGCTGCCGGCGACGGCAATCTCCTCGCCCTTGCCGTCGACGCTGCCAGGGCCAGGGCAACGGTGGGCGAGATTTCAGCGGCACTGGAGAAGGTCTTCAGCCGGCACAAGGCGGAAATCCGCTCGATGGCTGGCGTCTACAAGGCCGGCATGGACGAAGAGCGCGTTGCGCGAGTGCAGCAACAGACGGAGACCTTCCGCGAAGAGGAAGGCCGGCCGCCCAGGATCCTGGTCGCCAAGATGGGGCAGGACGGGCACGACCGTGGCCAGAAGGTGATCGCTTCCGCCTTCGGCGACCTCGGCTTCGAAGTCGTAATCGGTCCCCTCTTCGCCACGCCCGAGGAAGTGGCGAAGCAGGCCGCCGACGGCGACGTGCATATCGTGGGCATCTCCTCGCTCACGGCGGGGCACCTGACCCTGGTGCCGGCCCTTCGCAAGGCCCTGGTGGCGGAGGGACGTCCCGACATCATGATCGTGGTGGGCGGCGTGGTGCCCGAGCAGGACTTCGAAGCGCTCTACGCCGCGGGAGCGCAGGCGATCTTCCCCCCCGGCACGGTGATCACCGAGGCGGCGGAAAACCTCCTGGCAGAGTTGCTCTCGCAACTGCGCCATCGCCATCACAACCGTCCGCAAGGAGCGTGAAGAATCACGTCTCCAGCGATTGCAGGTCTCGGGCCGATTTCGACGTGGCCGCAAAAGCTCAGATGAGGCTGGCGAACGCGGTCAGGGTCATTTCTGGATTGCGGCCGCCCGATCGAGGGCGGCACCGAAGCCCTTGAGCGAGATGGAGAACACCAGTGGCTTGGCATTGGAGACAACCGGCTTGGCGGTGAGCTTCAACTGCTGGGCGCTGCGCAGGGCAGCGACCGTGCTGGCATCGAGGGTTGCCGGCACGATGCAGCCGGCGGGAAGGCAGGTCTTGAACGCCAGCGGCTTGCCTGCCGGGCCGGCATCGACGGACAGGGCCACCCCCACCTCGAATAGCAGGCCGAACGGCATCACGAACTCGCCGGAAGCGGCACCTTTCGAAGGCGCCAGCTTGGCTGCCAGCACCAGTTGGCCCGTCTTGGCGTCTGACTGCAACTGCTGGATCATGCACTGCCTGGTCCCGTTCGACGAAGCGCAGATCACACGCCAGTCGTCGAATGTTTCCTGAATCGAGCTGGCTCCGCCCGGCAGGGACGAGGGAGCCGGAGCGGGCGCGGCGGCTGCCGGTGCCTGGGGCTTGGACGTCTGCGCTGCGGCAGCACCGGCCAGCAGCAGGACCAGGGCGGAACTCAGGGATATCTTCAACATGGATTTCTTTCTATGGGGAAAACGAAACGGGGACGCGCCCCTGGAGCGCAACCGTTTTGGATCAGGCGCGGCGTCATTGGACGACGACCCTGGCGCCGGGGCGGGTGCGGGCGTAGAGATCGATCACATCCTCGTTGAACATGCGGATGCAGCC
This sequence comes from Labrys sp. ALF-8, assembly GCF_059699065.1. Classification (NCBI taxonomy): domain Bacteria; kingdom Pseudomonadati; phylum Pseudomonadota; class Alphaproteobacteria; order Hyphomicrobiales; family Xanthobacteraceae; genus Labrys; species Labrys sp. ALF-8. Next base: position 4,048,220 of record NZ_AP048537.1, on the reverse strand, counting down.
CGAGGAGGCCTGGGTGCCGATGGTCCAGGGCTCGCTAGTGCCGTGGATGCGGTAGAGCGTATCCTTGCCGTCGGCATAGAGGTAAAGGGCACGGGCACCGAGTGGGTTGTCCGGGCCGGGTGGGATCTGCCGCGGCATGCCGGGGGCGGTGGAGAGCATGTCGTCGGTGGGGTACCAGGCCGGCCATTCGCTCTTGCGCTGGATGGCGGCGACACCCTTCCAGCCATAGCCGGCCTTGCCGACCGCCACCGTGTAGCGTCGTGCCTTGCCGTTGCTCTCGATGAGGTAGAGCTTGCCGGTCTGCGTCTGCACGATGACGGTGCCGGCGGGCTCCTGGCTCGGATAGTCGACCTCGGTGATGGCGAAGTCGGCGGGAAAGCGCGCGCGATTGATCAGGCGCACCGGGAATCGCTCCCCCGAAAAGCGCGACGATGCCTCCAGCGTGGAGGGAGCCCGGTCCGCGCTCGTCCCGCAGCCCCCCAGGCCGAGACCGATCAGGGCCACCACCCCGGCGATGCGTAGATGTCCGGTTCGCATGCTGTTCGACACGTCGATTGCCTTCCCTTGGTCGATCACTGACACAGGAAAAGGCCGGACCGTTTCCGCCCCGACCTGTCTTGCTGTAGAGCCCCCGAGGTTCTCACCACCTGTATCTGAGGCCTGCGGTGCCCTTGAGGGCATAGTTGTCGCCGGAGCCGGAGGAGAGGGCGGCGGCATAGTCGGCCTCGCCATAGAGGCTCCACTCATCGTTCCAGGCATAGCTGCCGCCCAGGCCGACCTCGCCCCACAGGCGCTTGTTCTGCTGGGTGAAGGAGGAGCCGGCCACCTCGACCGAGGTGCCGTCCAGGAACTGGTAGCTCAGATTGGCGACGGCGTAGAGCTGCAGGCGGTCGGTCCTGCCCTGCTGGTTCTTCCAGCTGGCCAGGTTCTCGACCCGCAGGCCGAGCCGGCCCTTCAGGCTGTCGCCGTCGCCGAGGGCGACGCGGGCGCCGTTGAGGTCGGTGAAGCTGTCGAAGTCGACATGGGCCCAGGCGAGCTGGGCCTGGGGCACCAGCGCCCAGCCCGAGCCGAGCTCGAAGCGCCTGCCCGCCTCCAGGCTCAGCACCGAGGACCAGCCCGAATTGCCGCCGCCCGCCTTGTTGGACAGGTCCGACTCATACCAGGTGAACTGGCCGACCGCATCGGCATAGAAGCCGTCCTGGCCGAGCCAGGTCAGGTTGCCGCCGAGCCCGTAGCCGGTCGAGGTGATCTTGCCGCTGCGCGCCGCCTTGGTCACCGGGTCGGGCGAGACGTCGATCTCGGCGCGCGAGGTGCCGATGGTGGCGAAGGCGCCGAGCGTCAGTTCGCCCGAGCCGTTCTCATGGGCCACGCCCTCATAGCCGGCCTGCAGGAAGCCGAGGGACTGGGTGTAGGCCGAGCCTGTCCTGGGATCGTAGGAGGCATACTGGCCGCCGATGCGCCCCCAGGCGCCCTGGCCGTAGATCACCGGCCTGCCGTCGGCATAGGAGGCGTTCTGCTCGCCGGTCGGGGTGCAGCGGAAGTTGCGGGACGGGTCCTTGCACCAGATCGCCTCGGGCGGCGTGCCGTTCGGCCAGACGCGGTTGCCGGTCCTCTGCTGCAGCGTGCCCAGCGTCGCCTCGGCATAGTTCACCAGCGTGTCCGCATAGGGCAGCGCAGTCTGCGTCGAGGCGGTGGCCTGCCCCGTGGAGCGCAGGTACCAGTTCTGGTCGGTCTTGGCGAGATCCTGGAAGTAGAGGCCGTAGTCATAGGCGCCGACCGCCACCGCCCCGTTGAGATGGAAGGCATCCGAGGTCGAGTTTCCCCCGACCACGACCACCTCGATGCCGTTCGTCGTCTGCGCCCCGGTGCCGCCGACATTATGGATCGCCAGAGTCGTCGAGCCGGAGGCATCGCCATTGATCACGAGCTTGTCGGTCAGGGAATTGTCGTCGCCCAGCACGGTATTGAGCCGGACGACACCGCCCCGGCCGACATAGTCTCCCGTGACGGTCAGCGTCGTGCCAGCCGACGTACCCGCAGCGTTGGTAGCGACGATACCGGCATTGGTGAGCGAGGCAACGGTCTGGTCGAAGCCGTTGGCATCGAGGGTGCCGCCGGTAACGGCGACATCCGAATTCGGGCTGAAGACACCCGCCGCTCCGGCCTGCAACGTACCGGCTGAGACCATCGTCGCACCCGTATAGCTGTTGGCTCCCGTCAAGGTCGTCATGCCTGAGTTCGCCTGGTTCACAGCCAGACTGCCCGTCAGAGTGGGGCTGAATACGATGTCGTCCGTGTGATTGAAATTGACCGTGGCGGCACCGGCGCCGCCATTTACCGTCGCACTGCTCAACTGGCCGGAGAGCCCGCCCGTACCAATATTGAGGATACCGGTGCTGCCTTCCTCGACCGCCAATTGTATCGATGGAGCGTTGAACACCCCTCCATTGCTGAGGTTCAGCGTACCGCTGCCCATATAGCCGATATAGGCATCGCTCGTGCTGGTTATCGAGGAAGACTGGCCGTTGGCGTTCACCCCATCGACACTGATGACCCCGACACCGGTCTCGGAAAACGTCCCCGCAAGCACGCTTCCGTCAGTTGTGACGGAGGCCCCATCCGTAACGTTGAGATTTCCCGTGCCACCACGTCCGACCTCGATCAGAGACGAATCGTGCCAGCTCGTGACGGTGCCATCCGTGTTGATGCCACTGACGTTGATGGTACCCAGCCCGCCGGGGTACTCACCGATGATCGCGGCGAGAGTGCCGAGCTGGCCGCCATCGGTAACGTTGATCGTTCCCTGGCCGTAGGTACCGACACTTATCAACCACGGCACTTGCAGTTCCGAGGCCGCCCCACTCGGGCTTACGCCTGAAATATTGACCGTGCCCTGCCCGGTGCCGAACAGGCCGACGACCATACCGTAGCCGCTAACAGTGGTTACGAACCCGCCGTCGGTAATATTGAGAGTGCCCTGTCCCGTATCGCCTATCTCCAGATTGCCCGCCGGCACATTCCAAGGTGAGGAATAGGTTCCAGGAACATCGACCGTCTGCCCACCGTCGATGACGGTCTGTCCCCAAGCGGGGCCTGCCAAGCCGACAATCAGCATGGAGCCCACCGACAGGAGCCCCTGAGCTCGAAGCTTTGATTTCAGACCGGATGAACTCGAAATATTGCTCTTTACATGGACCAGATCAGAATAACGCCCCTTGCGCATAGAAATGCCCACCTCTCCAGCCACCAAAGACTTGCGAGCTTATTTCGTATCTTTCTCAAGAATATATACGACCCAAAAGCCACAAGTAGGTATGATATTTCCATGCTGGAGAAGCATAAAATCAAACTCAAGTACAAAAAATAAACAATTGATCATTTCATGATAAAAATAGATCATTATGTGATAACTTAATAACCAATACCTCTCTGGTGTTGCAAAAGAGCAACCCACCTCTCAGTTACGGCAGGTGCTGGAATCGTGGCGATCGCGGTGGAGCCGTGAAATTCAGAAGGATCGAGTAATGGGCACTGCTCGCAGCCCGATCGCGCGAGCGACAGTATGCTGATCCCGCAGGCGGGACTCTCGGGTCCGAGCGCACGCCGCACGAAAGAGCCCGACGGTGGCGCGGGTGAGGGGAGAGCTTGCGGAATAGGCGCGAGGGGCCTCTCGGGGGCCTGCTCCCGAAGATGAAGGGCGCTCGCCGCTTTCGTTGCTACTCGTCGGCGTTCTCAATAGCGCGGGCGACGACGGCGCGGACTTCCTCGCGACTCATGAAGATGTCATGGTTGATGATGCCGGAACCGAAATCGGACGCATCCACCACCTTCACCCCGGTCTGGCGCAGCGTGTCGCTATCGCCCGAGCCGACACGGGGAACACCGCCGGCCAGCTTCGTGGAGACCTCGAGGGCGCGGTCGTTGGAGGATACGATCACCGTCATCTTGGAGGAAAGCGACGACAGGCGTTTCATCTGGCGCTTGAAGAGGTCGGTATCGACATCGGGATTGGCGAGCACGATCGCACCGAAGTGATCGCCGACAGTGCTGCCCATGCGGTCGGACATCGAGCGCAACGCTTCCATCGCCACCATGCCGCCCATGGAATGGGCGATCAGGTTGATGCGGCCGACTTTCGGGTCGTTGGCAAGGGCGGTGAGCGTGTCCTCCAGCGCGTCGCGGGACCACATCGCGCTGTCCCTGTCGGTGACGTAATCGAGCAGAGCCGCACGGGATGGCCAGGAGAACAGCACCGGTACGCCCGAGAACTTTATACCGTCGACCAGTCGGGCGTAGCTCGTGGCGGCGCTGTCGAAGGTCTCGTTATAGCCATGCACATAGACGAGCACGTCGCGCCCTTCGGCCTGCGTGGCGAGAGCCGTGGCCGGCTGATCGCCGGACAGCGGGCTTACGCCGGCGATTGTCCAGCCGGACGACGAGATCGGATTGACGCTGGCAAGAAGCGTCTTGGACGGAGGATACATCACCACGCGCGCCGCCGTGGGATCAGAGGCGCGGCCCGTGCCGAACCAGGGCTCTTCGTTGCCGGTGCGGTTGCGCGTGGTCATCGCCAGCATGGTCATGCCGCCGCGCCAGATGCCGAGAGGAGTGGCCCCTGCCGACCGGTCGTTGCTGGCGGTGGTGGTGAGAACCGGCTTGAGGGACGCGGTCGTATCGCCGGAATCGTCATCGATCCCGACGCAACCCGCCAGGGTCAAAGCCGAAACGAACAAAACGAAGAGCGAGGCGACCCGCATCGATACCCAATCCCTGTACTGCGCCGCACTCAATGCAGCCAAAGGGGTGAATAGTCAGTGAACGGGCGAAAATGAGGCAACGGGCCGGTGCGCGAGTAAAAAGCAGGCGATCGCCGTCGCTTTTTCCGCGATGTCGGCAAAAATGTCACTCGTTTCGGGCGTCGGTTGAAAAGTCCCGAAGCCGCACGGCAAGTGTCACATTTTCATGACTGATCTGGCGCAAGGCGCCCTCTCCTCCGTCCGTCATGCTGTCCCGGCAGCGAAACAGGGTGTCCAACACCATGCCATCGGATCTCTCCTCCCGGCCCGGAAAGCAGAGGGTTCTCTCCAACGAAACGCCGGCCGGAAAACCGGACTTCCACGAAGGAGACGGCGCGCCTCAGCCGGCCGCAAAGCTGCTTGTCAGCCATGTGAGCTTTCGCTACGGGGCAAAGAAGGCGCTGAGCGATGTCAGCATGCCGTTCTACCTCCATAAGGTGACGGCGCTGGTCGGCCCTTCGGGCTGCGGCAAATCAACACTTCTGCGGCTGTTCAACCGCATGGATGACCTCTATCCCGATCAGCTTGTCGAGGGGGAGATTTTCCTCGATGGCGAGAACATTCTGGCGCCGTCCTGCGATGTGCTCGCGCTTCGCACCCGCATCGGCATGGTTACGCAGAAGCCAACGCCTTTTCCGATGTCGATCTACGACAATGTCGCGCTTGGCGTGCGCCTCGCCAGGGAACTCCCGCAGGCTGATCTCGATGCCAAGGTCGAAGCAGCGCTGCGACGGGCTGCCCTGTGGGAGGAAGTCCGCGACATCCTCGCCTCCAGCGCCTATGAATTGTCCGGTGGCCAGCAGCAGCGCCTCTGCATCGCGCGTGCCATCGCCATGGAGCCCGAGATCCTGCTCTTCGACGAACCGTGCTCGGCCTTGGACCCGATTTCGACGGCGAAGATCGAACAGACGATCGAAGAACTGAAGGTCGATCACACCATCGTCATCGTCACCCACAATCTGCAGCAGGCCGCCCGCATATCCGACTATGCCGCATTCATGTATCTGGGCGAAATCGTCGAGTTCGACAGGACCAAGACGTTATTCACTACCCCCCGAAACGAGCAGACACAACGCTACGTCACCGGGCGGTTTGGCTGAGGCGGAACAAATCAGGCGTCGTCCCGGGAGCAACCACAGGCAGCTGGACCGGGATCGATGAAACGGCCCCGGCAAGACAACACGTCATAGCGGCAGCTTTTGGCTTCCCAGGGAGCGCTCCGCGATACAATAGGAAAAGGGCCGGACTTGCCGGCCCCTCCTAAACTGTGTGGCCCGGTTCAGCCCAGTCCGCCCAAGCAGACATACTTGGCGTCGATATAGTCCTCGATGCCGTATTTCGAGCCTTCCTTGCCCATGCCTGATTCCTTGACGCCGCCGAAGGGGGCGACTTCCGTGGTGATGAGGCCCTCATTCACACCGACCATGCCGTATTTCAGCGCCTCAGCGACCCGGAAGGCGCGGGCAAGGTCCTTGGTGTAGAAATAGGAAGCAAGCCCGAACTCCGTGTCGTTGGCCATCTGCACGGCCTCTTCCTCGGTCTCGAACTTGAACACGGGAGCAAGCGGGCCAAAGGTCTCGTCCCGCGCCACCAGCATGTCCGGGGTCACGCCGGTCACCACCGTGGGTTCGAAGAAGCTTCCGCCGAGCGCATGGCGCTTACCACCGGCCACCACCTTGGCGCCCTTGGAAACAGCGTCACTGAGGTGCTCTTCCACCTTGGCAACCGCCTTCTCGTCGATCAGCGGGCCCTGCTGCACGCCCGCTTCCAGGCCGTTGCCGACCTTGAGCGCGTTGGAAGCGGCTATCAGCTTCTCAACGAACTTGTCGTGGATGCCGGCCTGCACGAGGAAGCGGTTGGTGCACACGCAGGTCTGGCCCGAATTGCGGTACTTGGCGATCATCGCACCCTCGATGGCCCGGTCGACATCGGCGTCGTCGAACACGATGAAGGGAGCGTTGCCGCCGAGTTCCATCGAAACCTTCTTCAAGGTCTTGGCGGACTGCTCGACCAGGAGCTTGCCGATCGGCGTCGAGCCGGTGAAGGTGATCTTGCGCACCAGCGGATTGGAGGTCAGCTCGCCGCCGATAGCGGACGCAGAGCCCGTGAGCACATTCACCACACCAGCGGGAATACCGGCCATCTCGGCGAGCGCACCCCAGGCAAGGCCGGAATAGGGCGTCTGCAGCGCCGGCTTGATCACGATGGTGCAACCGGCCGCGAGCGCCGGGCCGAGCTTGCGCGCGATCATCGAGGACGGGAAGTTCCACGGCGTGATGGCGCCGACGACGCCGACAGGCTCCTTCGTGACGAGGATGCGGCGGCCCGGCCAAGGCGAAGGAATGACGTCGCCATAGATGCGCTGCGCCTCCTCGGCGAACCAGCGCACATAGGCGGCCGAGAAGTTGACCTCGCCCTTTGCCTCCGCAAGCGACTTGCCCTGTTCCACCGTAAGCAGCACGCCGAGGGCATCGGCATTGGCTTCCACGAGATCGGCCAGCTTGTGCAGGATCTTGGCGCGCTCCTTGGCGGTCTTGGCGCGCCAGGCGGGAAAGGCCGCGTTCGCCGCCTCGATGGCGCGAGCCGTCTCTGCCTTGCCGCAATCGGGAACGGAACCGATCAACTCGCCGGTGGCGGGATTCGTTACGGACAAGGTCTTGCCGCTGTCGGCCGCGATCCATTGCCCGTTCACATAGGCGGCCTCACGTTTGAATTCGAGTTTCTGCGCGGTCTTGTCCAACATGAGCCTTCCTCCGAAGCATGATGGCGCTTAGATAAGGCTTCCCGAGGCGTCGATCAATGCGGCGCTGCGGGAGAGACCGGTATTTCAGGCCTCCGACCGGCCTGCCATGAAAGCGAGTATCGATGTCGAACCCCGTTCTGGCTGAGTTGTTGCGTGGCGGTCTGGTCGAAAGCCGTCATACCGGGGCAGTGGCCGTCTCGGATGCCGAGGGCAGGCTCGTGCTGGCGATCGGCGACGTCGAACGTCCCGTCTTCCCGCGCTCGGCCGTGAAGGCTTTCCAGGCCCTGCCGCTGCTTGAATCCGGAGCCGCCGACAGGCTCGGGCTGACGGACGCCGAGATCGCCCTCGCCGTCTCCTCGCATGGCGGCGAAGCGCGCCATGTCGAAACGGCCGTCGGCATGCTGGCGAAGGTGGGTCGCGACGTCGGCACCCTCGAATGCGGCATCCATCCGCCGAGCTACCGTAAAGCCGCCGAAGCCCTCATCCGGGCCGGGGAAAAGCCGTCCGCGCTGCACAACAACTGTTCCGGCAAGCACGCAGGCTTCATCTGCGTCGCCTGCGCCGAGGCTCGCGACCCCAGGGGCTATATCCAGGCGAGCCACCCGGTGATGCGGGAAATCATGGGTGCGGTGAACGAGATGAGCGGTGCGGCACTCTCGGGCAACGGCGTGGGCATCGATGGTTGTTCGATTCCGACCCAGGCCGCACCGCTCGCGGGCGTGGCCCGCGGCTTCGCCCGCTTCGGCACGGGCGCGCATCTCGGTCCCGAGCGCTCCCGGGCCGCGGCCCGCATCCGCAAGGCCGTCGCCGCTGATCCCTTCCTCGTGGCCGGAACAAAGCGTTTCGACACGGGCATCATGGCGCTTTTCGGCGAGCGCGTGTTCGTGAAGACCGGCGCGGAAGGTGTATTCTGCGCGAGCTTTCCCGAGCTCGGCTATGGCGTCGCCCTCAAATGCGACGACGGCGGCACCCGGGCATCGGAACTCATGATGGCCGGCGTCATCGCCAAACTGCTGCCCTTGTCGCACTCCGAAGCCGGAGCCCTGGGGCCATACCTCGCTCCCGTCCAAAGAAACTGGAACGGGATGGAGGTGGGGCGGCTGAAGTTGGCGGGGGCCTTGGCCTAGCGGCTCCTCGTCGAACGAAGGGCCCGACGCTCACGTCACGGCTGGATGCTACCACTTTTCCGTGTCGGTTTGCATGACAACAAGGAAAGGCTGAAATGACCAAGCAAAGCGAACCCAGGGCGACAGCCGGCCGAGGCCGCCTTTTCGAGAGTATTCTGGAGACGGTGGGCGACACGCCCGCCATCCGCATCAACAATCTCGCGCCTTCCCACGCGACGATCTATGTGAAGGCCGAATTCTTCAATCCCGCCGCATCGGTGAAGGACAGGCTCGCCCTCAGCATCATCGAGCACGGCGAACGCACGGGTGCGCTCAAGCCCGGCATGACCGTCGTCGAGGCCACCAGCGGCAATACCGGCATCGGCCTGGCGATGGTCTGTGCCCAGAAGGGCTACCCGCTCGTCGTCACCATGGCGGACAGCTTCTCCGTGGAACGGCGCAAGCTGATGCGCATGCTGGGTGCCAAGGTGGTTCTGACACCGCGCGCGCAGAAGGGTTTCGGCATGTACCGCAAAGCCGTGGAACTCGCCGAGGCCAATGGCTGGTTCCTGGCCCATCAGTTCGAAACCGAGGCCAATGCCGCCATCCACGAGGCGACGACCGCCCGGGAGATCATCAACGACTTCGCCGGCAAGCGTCTCGACTGCTTCGTGACGGGCTACGGCACCGGCGGCACCGCCGTAGGCGTGGGGCGCGTCCTTCGGCGAGAGCGTCCGGAAACCCGCATCGTGCTGTGCGAGCCCGCCAATGCCCAGCTGATCGGCAGCGGCAAGAAGCAGGAGCGAGAGGCCGATGGATCGCCCGCCGTCAGCCATCCCGCCTTCGAACCGCATCCGATCCAGGGGTGGACCCCCGATTTCATACCCAAGGTGCTGCAGGAGGCGCTCGACAAGAGCCTCTATGACGAACTCGTCCCCATACCGGGAAGCGAAGGCGTCAAATGGGCTCGGGCGCTTGCCCAGAAGGAGGGCATCTTCGTGGGCATTTCGGCGGGTGCCACTTTCGCGGTCGCCCGCCAGGTAGCCGAGAGGGCGCCCGAGGGATCGGTGATCCTGTGCATGCTGCCGGACACCGGCGAGCGCTACATGACGACGCCCCTGTTCGAAGGGATCGAAGCGGAGATGGACGCCGAGGAAGAGGCTCTCTCCCGCTCGACCCCCGGCTTCCAGTTTCCCCCGGCGTGAATCCCTGCAGGCAGGGCGAGATCCTGGCGCGGACAGGATGTCTGCCCCAGAAAAAACCGGCGCTTCGGGCTACACCTGTCCGAAGCGATATTGCGTCTCGTGGTGATAGACCTGCCCCGGCCGCAGGATGGACGAGGGGAAGTGCGCCTTGTTGACCGCATCGGGAAAATTCTGGGTCTCCAGGCAGAAGCCGCCGAAGGCGCCATAGGTCGCGCCGCCAAGGCCCGGTACGGGAATGTCCAGCTTCGCGGCGTCGTAGAGCTGGACGCCGGGCTGCGTCGTCCAGGTTTCAAGGCTCACGCCGCTCTTGGGCGACCATGCCCGCGCTGCACGCGCCAGTACGCCCGAGGAGCGCAAAACGACGTTGCCGTCATATTTGAACGGCCCCTCCGACGTGTCGAGGCGCAAGCTACGTTCCTCGCGGAAATCCCAGGGCGTGCCCGCCACGGAGAGGATCTCGCCAGTGGGGATGAGGTCCGCATCGGTCGGCGTATAGAAATCGGCATCAATCTGAATGCGATGATCGAGCACGTCCGGCGAGCCGTCGAGATTGAAATAGGAGTGCTGCGCAAGATTGACCGGCGTCGCCTTGTCGGTGGTGGCGGCAAAGACGACCTGGAGCGTCGCGGGTTCGAGCAGGCGGTAGGTGCAGGTCGTCACCACGCGGCCGGGGAAGCCCATGTCGCCATCCTCGGAGACCAGCACGAAGGTGGCGGAGCGCTCGTCGGACTGCACCAGCGACCATACGCGCTTGCCGAAGCCGGTCGCGCCGCCATGCAGCGTATGCGGCCCCCCATGGCTCTTGGAAAGATCATAGGTCACGCCATCCAGCGTGAACTGGCCGAGGCCGATGCGGTTGGCGACACGGCCCGGCACGGCGCCGAAATGCGGAGAGTGTTCGGGATAGTCGTCGAACTTCTCGAAGCCCAGCACCACGCGCTGCGGACCGGCCTTGGATGGCACCAGGAGATCGCGCACGACACCGCCGTAGGAGATGATCCTGGCTTCTGCCCCGGCATCCGAACGCAGGGTGACCTCGAACACGTCGGCGCCCTTGAACGTGCCGAACAGAACGGAATTGGACATGGGATTTCCTTACGGTGGGGGACTTTTGTTCGACGGGATGTCGCACCAGGCGGCGCATGGCGCCACCGCGGGAGCGATGACTGGCATTTATACCGTCCACCAATACCGAACCAAGTGAAAGAATATCGGCGCGGCAAAGATGACGGAATCGAGACGGTCGAGCATGCCCCCGTGCCCCTCGATCAGATGGCCCCAATCCTTGACGCCGCGGTCGCGCTTGATGGCCGACATCACGAGCCCGCCGAAAAAGCCCATCAATGTAAGCACGAACGCGACGACCCCCGCCTGCATGACGGTGAAGGGCGTAATCCACCACAGGCATGCGCCCAGCAGCGTGGCGCTGGCGACCCCGCCTACAAGGCCTTCCCAGGTCTTCGAGGGCGAGAGCCTGGGCGCCACCTTGTGGCGGCCGAACAGCTTGCCCCAGACATATTGCAGGACGTCGCTCATCTGCACGACGATGACGAGGAAAGCGATGAGCAGGAGCTTGCGCGACTCGAAGCCAGGGATGTCCAGCGTCAGCAGCGCGGGCACGTGGGAAATGCAGAAGATCGCGATCATCACGCCCCACTGCATCTCGGCCACCCGCGTCATGAACTTCGCCGTGTCGCCCCGCAGCGCGATCAGGATCGGCATCAGCAGGAAGACATAGACGGGGATGAAGATCGAATAGAGCCCGTACCACTCGATCCAGATCAGATAGTACTGGAGCGGCAGCACCACGAAGAACATGGCGAAGAGCGTGCGGTGATCGGCCCGGCGCGTGGGCGTGAGCGTCAGGAATTCCCGCAGCGCCGCGAAGGAGGCGAAGGCGAAGAGAAGGATCACGCCTGGCTTGCCGAGCAGGAAGGCCGCGGCCATCAGCGCCACCATCACCCACCAGGCGCGGATGCGGGCATTGAGATTGTCGATGCCGGGATTGCCTTCCGGACCGGCCTTGCGGCCGAGAAGCCAGCCGACGGCCGATGCCAGGAAGAGGAAGGCGACGATGCCGCCGAAGAGCATGAGGGCGTGGCCGTCGACGATCATGCCTCCTCCCCTTCCTTCGGCCGCAGGGCGAGCAGGGCGTCACGGCTCCGGTCGAGGAAGGCCTGCCGCTCCTCGCCGACAGCCAGGCGCAGCGGCGCGCCAAAGGTGACCGTGCACAGGAAGGGCACGGGCAGGAACTCACCCTTGGGCATGACGCGGTTGAGGTTGTCGATCCACACCGGCACGAGGTCGATTCCCGGCTGGCGCCTGGCGAGCCAGTAGAGTCCCGACTTGAAAGGCAGCAGCGGGCGGTCCCCGGTATTGCGCGTGCCCTCCGGGAAGAGAATCAGCGAGGAACCGGCTTCGAGTGCATCGCTCATCTGCCCGATCGGATCGACGCTGCGCGTGATGGCCTCGCGGTCGATCAGCACGGCATCGAAGACGCTGCGGGCGATGAAACGCCTCAGCGTTCCGGCTTCCCAATAATCACGCGCGGCGACGGGCCTGGCTGAGGCGCGCAAGCCGGCCGGGAACACGGTCCAGACCAGGATGAAGTCGCCATGGCTGTTATGGTTTGCGAAATAGATGCGAGGCGCTGTCGACGGCAGGCAACCCAGCCAATTGCCTCGCACGCCGGTGACGAGGCGAGCAAGGCCTATGGTGGCAAAGCTCACGGCCCGCCCGGCAACCGACCGGTCAGCCATACGAAAGGAGGAGGTCACAGAAGGATACCGAGCACGGGAAGCGTCAGGATTGACAGGACCTGCAGCCCGACGACGGTGGCCTGGCGACGTACGAGGACCATCGCGCCCCGTGCCCTGTCCGACATGGGACGCGGCGTGCGCTCCGCGTCGATCAGCCTGAGGATCTTCATGGAACCGTCGAAGGTCGTGGCGCTGAAGGAACCGGTCGCGAGATGCCCGAAGATCTCGGCATCGAATCCGGCTCGCAGCGCGAAATAGACCTGCAGCATACCAAACAATACCGAAAGAGCGGCCACACCGGTTACCAGCAGGGGGGCAGAGGCAAAGGCCCCCACGATCACGGTCACGCAGCCGACGATCGTCAGGCCTCGCGAGATCTTGTCGAGCAGTTTGCCCTGGCGGAGATAGGAAGCGGCGATTGCCGCGATGACTGCCGGATTCTCTTGCGCCTCAGCCATCGATCTGCCCCGCCTTCCCCGCCGCCGCTATGGCGGCGCGCGCATCCGGACCGAGAACGATGCCGGGCCGGACGGCGCGTATGATTGCAACTGCTTCCTCCACCGTCCTCGCGCGCCCGCTGTACAGCAGCCAGGTTGCGACGGCGGCGGCGCTGCGCGAATAGCCGAGAGCGCAGCACGCGAGCACTCTACCTTCACCGCGAGCGGCTTCAATCGATTTGGCGACATCCCTGAGAGCGGCGGGCGACGGAGCGACGAGGTCGAGCAGCGGAAAGGCTCGGACAACGCCCCTCCCCCGCCAGGCCGGCAATTCGGCGCAGAGGTCGATGATCACGTCGAACGCTTCGGCCGGGCGATCGAAGCGGGAGGGAATGCGGCCGAGGAACAGGCCATGGCCGATCTCGACCGGCCGCGGCGCCGAGCGCGTCCACCAGCGGGAATTGAGGAAGGCACCAAGCTGATAGGGGGCGAACAGCAGTCTCTCCGCGAGCGGCATGCTGCCGTCCGGCCGCTTGTGAAAACCGACGGCGCCCCGCCAACGGTATGCCGCCGCCACCAGCGCCAGCGAAGCTGCCGGATAGCACAGCCACAGATACCAGCCTCCAAGGGCGATACCGGACAGCGCCAGCAAAACCGCGCCGAGGGCATAGAGGCCCGCTAGCTTCAGGCGCTTCGTGGATCCGGCACGAAGCGAGGACCTGTGGTTCTCGGTCACTTCCTCCCGATGGCCGGCAACCGCTGAGGGATCCCCAGCACGCTGACCCTCCGGTCTCTCGACATCCGGCCAGAGCCAGAGGCAGAACAGACCCAGCAGGGCGCCGGTGGGAATGTCGAGGAAGTGATGCTGATAAGTCGTGAGCACGGAGGCCCCTATCAGCACACACCAGACACTCAGCGCTCCACGCGCCCAGACCGGTACGTGGCGGTGATAGTGGGTCCACAGGATCACGAGCAGTGCGATATGCAGCGATGGCGCCTGGTTGTACGGCTTGTCGAAGCTCAGCAACGCATCGAACAGGAGGCGAGGCAGGCCGTCACCGATTTCCGGCCTAGCGAAGCTGAAGCGCAGCGGAAACAGGATGAAGCAGGCGACGGCGATGAGTTGCGCCGTCAGCAGCCGCCGGCCGAGCGTATCGAGCTCTGCCTTCGTGGTGCAGAAGAACAGCGAGGCGGCATAGAAGAGATTGATCGACCAGTAGGGGATGATCGTCCAGGGCAGAAACGGCATGCCCTGCTCCCAGCCGAAAACGACGGAGGGCACGGAGGCGCGACGGTCGGCCAGATAGTTGGCGAGCGGATAGCTGGTGTAGAAGAACACGCCGAGGCCCGCGAGCCAGATGAGCGCGCGCAGCCACGGCCGGCGAGAAGGCAGGTCCTGCGGCGGCGTGGGGGGAACGGCGACGGTCACGAAACGACCCTGCGGCGGGCGAGCGACACGGTGAAGATGCCCCATTCGTCGATGCGCTGCTCCAGCTTTTCGAAACCAGCATTTTCAACGAGTTGGTCCATTTCGGCCTGTGTGCGGCGGCGCATGACCCAGGCCTGGCCTTGGCGATGGCTGGTCAGGGCCCGGGCGATGAATTCGAGCTGGGGGTGCCAGGGCTGTCCGGTGTAGATGAGGTAGCCGCCGGGCCGGATTGCGGCAGCAAGGCCGCCAAGCGACCATTTGACCAGGTCGTTGTCCGCAAAGAGCTCGTAGAGGCCGGAGACCAGACCCAGCGTCGGTGCGGGCTCGATACCGGCGAGGCTGGCGGCATCGAAGGCGTCGCCCTTCACGAAGCGGGCGATGTCCGCGAGGCCTTTTTCGGCAATCAGCCTGTTGCCGGCTTCGACATTGATGTCGCTGTAGTCGCGCAGGAGAATGGAGTTGGGCCGCGCCACGCCTTCCGCCTCCAGTGCCTCGAGCACATAGCGGCCGTGGCCTGCGGCAATATCGACGATGTCGATCTGCCTGCCCTCTTCCCCCAGACGGGCAATGGCCGCGCGGAGGAGTTCCTCGACGTGGATCTTGCGCTGGCGGATGCCGCGCCAGCCGATCGCATCGAGATAGTTCCCGTCGGCCAGACGCCCCAGGGCCGAACGTCCCGAGGGGGTATTGCGGTAGACATAGTCTAACGTCGACCCGGAATCGAAGCCCGTCCTGTGGCCCAGCCTTATGCCGTCGGAGATCAACCCCGCTGCCTTGAGGCCCAGCCTCGTTCCGGCCCAGTAGAGCCCCCGGGGCGAGGACAGGGGCAGCGGGGATGCGAGACGGTCCGCCTCGTCGCGCGTGGCCCCCGTGCGATCGGCGTCCAGGAGATCCGGGCGTTCGAGCGGAGCGGCGAAACGCTCGGTGAGGAAGCGGCGGATATGGCCGATGGCCAGCGCTCGGTCCTTCTCCCCCAGCGTATCGTGATAGAAGCCCGGCAGGATGCGGCGTTCCTTGATGGCCGAGCCCAGATTGACGTAGAAACGGTGCTGCGGTCCATGGTGCACCACCCAATCCGAGCCCGAGACAAGCAGCTGCGTCGGCACGACGATGGCGCGGGCATCCTCGACGACGCGCTTCGCCGCTTCGTAGAGACCGAGCAGGATGCGCACCGAAATCGCGCGCGTGATCAGCTTGTCCTCGTCGAAGGACCGCTGGCGCGCCTTGTCGTGCGTCAGGAAGGTCGACTTCACATAGGACTGCACGAAGAAATTGCCCTGGACGGCCTGCATGAACCGCAGGCCGGGCCGGGCGAAGGGCACATAGAGCTTCACCTTGAAGGCCGGCGACGCCACGACAAGTGCCCTGATCTTCGGCGCATAATCGTGCACCCAGGTCGCGGCGACTACCGCACCCACGCTCTGGGCCACCACGGCGATATCGGCGGGCTCGATGCCGTGCACATGGCCAATGTGGTCGATGAAACTCTGTACATCGCGCACCAGGGCGGCAAAGCTTGGCGCGTCGCCCCGACTGCCAGGGGACTCGCCATGGCCGCGTGCGTCCCAGGCGAAGAAATCGTAGTCGGGCATGTCGAGTTCGTCCGGAATATGCGCCATGCGCCCGGAGTGCTCGTGGCCCCGATGGAACAACACCACCGCGCCCTTGCGATGGCCGCTCACGGCAGGCCAGTGTCGATAGAAAAGCGCCTCGCCATCGTGCGTGGTGAAGTGGTCTGTCCGAACGGAACGCATTACGTCTCCTTCAAGGCGCATTTCGAAGCGTCTTTGCGATTCCCGGCGTGAAATCGGGTCACAAGACGTCCTGGTGCTCTCGCGCTTCGCGCAGGCCCTTATGCACGCGATTGGCGATGGTCAGTGTGAGGAAAAGCACGGCGAGCGGCATGAGCCAGAACAGCCAGGCCGGCAGCGGCAGGCCGAGGCCAATCCACAGTCCCAGCGCTCCGAATATGAAGGCCCGGTCGCTCTTGCCGAGAGGACCGTCATAGCGGCGCGAGGCCCCCACCATCGGCCCCATCACGCCGGCGAATTCGGCGATGACGGCCAGCATGATCACGGCACCGGTCCAGAACGCTCCAAAGACCGGAAGGGTGGCGAAGGGCAGAATCAGTGCCGCATCGGAGACGACGTCGGCGATCTCGTTGAGATAGGCCCCGAGCAGGCTCTTCTGGCCGAATTCGCGCGCGAGCATCCCGTCGATCGCGTTCAGCGCCATACGAATGAACAGCCAGGCCGGCAGCAGGAGAAAGAGGATGCGCAGATCCGACAGCGCGGCGACGCCGAGGCCGACGAGAAGCGACCCTGCGGCCGCGGCCAGCGTGACCTGGTTGGCCGTACGGCCAGCCGCGGCGAGCCGCGTCGCCTGCGGGCGCAACAGGGCCTGGAATCTCGGCTTGAGGGCATAGAGGCTCATGAACGAGTCCTGCGACACAAAGCCGTCATACTCGTTCAATGCACGGCAATTGCAACCGCATGGCTCCTCTTGCCTGTGAAGAGTGCCTCTAAGCTGCGATCCTCCCTCAGCGCCGGCGGGTGTGGAACGAGGACTGCCCGGGACAAGCCCGGGCAGTCCTGGAAGGTAGCGTTTCCCCTACTCTTCGTTCATTCCTCGGCCGGTGCCAGGAGATCCTCGATACGGATCGGGAACCGGCGGACGCGCTTGCCGGTGGCGTGCCAGATGGCATTTGCGATCGCGCCGACAGTTCCCGTGATCCCGATCTCGCCAACACCCTTCACGCCGAGCGGATTGATGTAGGGGTCGTCCTCCGGAATCAGGATCGCATCCAGCGCGGGTACGTCCGCGTTGACGGGCACGTGGTACTCGGCGAGGTCGGCGTTCATGATCCGCCCCGTCCTGTGGTCGGTGATCGCCTCCTCGTGCAGGGCAAAGGAGATCCCCCAGATCATGCCGCCGAAATACTGGCTGCGCACCAGACGGGGATTGATGATGCGCCCGGCCGCGAAGGCGCCGACCAGACGGGTGGCGCGAACCTGGCCGAGATCGGGATCGACCTTCACCTCCGCGAAGACCGCGCCATGCGAATAAAGCGCATGCGCCGAGCCGACGGCTGGGTCCCTCATGGCCCTTGCCGTGCCGACGACCTCGGCGCGGCCGGCGCGCCTGAGGATATCGGCATAGCTTTCACCCTGGCCTTCATCGTCGCGGCGATGCAGCCGCCCGCCACGGGCGACCACGCCGATATTGCCGGCGCCGAACAGCGGCGACTGTGGATCGGCGGTCGCCAGTTCGGCCAGCCGGGCGATGGCGTCCTCGCCGGCATTGTTCAGCGCCAGGCCGGCGCTGGCAGTGTGGCCGGAGCCACCGGCTATACCGCCATCGGGCAGGCTTGAGACGCCGGAATGAAACTCGACCTGATCGGGATCGAGGCCGAGCGTCTCGGCGGCGATCTGGGCGAGAGCAGTCCAGGCCCCTTGCCCCATGTCGGCGCCCGACGTCTCGACGAGTGCGGTGCCGTCGTCCCGCAAGGTCGCGCGCGCCTCGGCCGGAAAATGCGGACAATGGAAGACCGCCGTACCCATGCCCCAGCCGACGAGAAGGCCATTCTCGTCGCGCATCTGCCGTGGCCGGAGCGGACGCCCGGACCAGCCGAAGCGCTTGGCCCCTTCCGCATAGCATTCGCGGAGCGCCTTGGAGGAGAAGGGCTTGCCGCTGCCGGGCTCGGTCTCGGCGTAGTTGGCGAGCCTGAAATCGAGCGGATCCATGCCGCAGGCGTCTGCCGCCTCGTCCATCGCGATCTCGAGTGCAGCCGATCCGGAGGCCTCGCCGGGCGCGCGCATCGGTCCAGGCGTGCCGATATCGAGCCGCAGACCCGTGTGCTCGGCAAGAATGGCCGGGCTTGCATAGAGAGGCAGCGAGGCGTTTGCCGCCGGCTCGATGAAATCGTCGAAGCTGGAAGTGGCGCAGAGGGCGTGATGATGAAGCGCGGTGAGGTGTCCCTCCCCGTCCATGCCGAGACGCAAGGTCTGCCAGGTCTTGCCGCGGTGCCCGACGGGGCCGTACATCTGTGCCCGCGTCAGCACCAGCTTGACAGGTCGCTTCAGCATGCGAGCCGCCAGAATTCCCAGGAGTTGCGGCCCGTTGAGGATCGCCTTGGAGCCGAAGCCGCCACCGAGGAAGGGCGAACGAATGAGCACGTTCTCGGCAGGAATGCCGAAATAGGCCCCGTAGGAAATGCAACTCAGCGCCATCGCCTGATTGGGCATGTCGAGGGTCAGGTGGTCGCCATCCCACTGGGCTACCACGGCGTGCGGCTCCATGGCATTGTGATACTGCGGCGGGGTGACGTATTCGGCCTCGGTGACGATGCTGGCAGCCTGGAATCCGGCGTCGAGATCGCCATGGGCGGTTCTTGCGGGGGAACCGATGCCGACGGCGCTGAGCTCATAGTGCTGGCCGTTCTCGAGCGTCGTGCGAGCCTCCTCGACCGCATAGCGGGGATTGAGCAGCAAGGCACCCTCGGTTGCAGCCTCCAGCGTTTCGGCGATCACCAACGCAATCGGCTGGTTGACATAGCGAACGGTGTCGTCCTGCAGCACCTCCACGCGGAAGCCGAAGGGCGCCATTTTCACATCCGGGTCATGCGACAGCGGCGGCCTGTTGGCCGGCGTCATGATTTCCACGACCCCGGGATGGCCCTTGGCAACCTCGATGTCGAGATGGGTGACCCGCCCGCGCGCGATGGTGCTCACGGCCGAGACGGCATAGAGCATGCCCTCGGGGTGGTTGTCGGCGGCGAAGGTCGCCCGGCCCGTTACCTTGAGTCTGCCGTCGCGGCGCGTCAGGGGCTGGCCCGCGTTGGAGCCATGCCGGCGGTGGGGCACGGACAGGGTAGCGCTCTCATGCGGCATGATTCGCTCCGGTGTTTGTCGAGAAAAGCGAGGCTGGCAGCGCTGGCATGACCGTAGGGGTGCCTTCCAGCGCCAGATTGAGCGCGCGTGCGAGAATGCCGCGCGCCAGTTCGATCTTGAAGGCATTGTCGCCCGACGGCCGTGCCTGGGCCAGCGCCAGCACGGCGGCGTTCGCGAAAGCCCGTGTCGATGGCCGCACCCCCATCAGGGAAGCCTCCGCCTCGTAGGCTCGCCACGGCTTGGGGGCGACACCGCCGAGCGCGAGGCGCGCCTCGCGGACCACGCCCCCCTCGATATCCAGGGCCGCCACGGCCGAAACCACCGCGAAGGCGTAGGATGTCCGCTCGCGCAGCTTGAGATAACGAGCATGGCGCGCAAAGACGGCCGCCTGTGCGGGAATCCGGAGCGCCACGATGAGTTCGCCCGCCTCCAGTTCCGTCTCCCGTTCCGGAGACGTGCCGGGCAGCCTGTGCAAGGCCGAGACGGCGATTTCGCGGGCACCGCTCGGCCCCTGGACTTCGGCCACGGCGTCGAGCGCCACCAGCGGCACGCAGAAGTCGGACGGATGGGTGGCGATGCAGTGCTCACTCCAGCCGAGCACGGCGTGGAGCCGGTTCTCGCCTTCGCGCGCATCGCAGCCCGAGCCGGGAGAGCGGCGGTTGCAGGCACCGGCGCGGTCATGGAAATAAGGGCAGCGCGTCTGCTGCAGCAGGTTGCCGCCCACGGTTGCCGCGTTGCGCAGCTGCGCCGATGCCCCGGAAAGCAGCGCTTCGGCAATGGCCGGAAAAGTCCGCGCGAAGCGGGCGTCATAAGCGAGATCGGCATTTCGCACGAGCGAACCCACGCGAACACTGCCGTCGGCGAGCCACTCGACCCTGTCGAGGCCGGGCAGCCGCGAAATGTCTATGACCCGCTCTGGGCGTGCAACGCCCACCTTCATCAGGTCGAGCAGGTTCGTGCCGCCGGCCAGATAGGCGGAACCTGGCTCGGCCGCCGAAGCCACGGCCTCCGGAATGCTGGAGGGGCGAATATAGTCGAAACGGTTCATGCCGCGTTCCTCCGGTTGCGTTCTGCAAGGATCTTCTGTGCTTCGAGCACAGCTTCGGTGATGCCCTGGTAGGCGCCGCAGCGGCAGATATTGCCGCTCATGAGTTCGCGGATCCGCTCCGGATCGTCTCCCGCGTGGCCCTCCAGGATGAGGCCCACGGCACTCATGATCTGGCCGGGAGTGCAGTAGCCGCACTGGAAGGCGTCATGGGCGATGAAGGCCTGCTGGACCGGATGGAGTTCATCGCCTTCCGCCAGCCCCTCGATGGTCGTGATCTCGGAACCATCGAGGCTGGCCGCCAGTGCAAGGCAGGAATTGATGCGCCGGCCGTCCACGAGGACTGTGCAGGCGCCGCATTGCCCCCGATCGCACCCCTTCTTGCTGCCGGGGAGATCGAGGCGCTCGCGCAACAGGTCGAGCAGCATCACGCGCGGATCGTCGAGCTCGACCGTGCGCGGGAGCCCATTGACGGTGAGGCTGATGGAGAGTGACATGGGGTGGGTACTCCATTCAGTATTTGTGATGTATGAGTGACACCGCGAGGCGGCGGCGAGGAAGGCTGGCGGGCAGACCGACGAAAGGTCATCGGATCTCATCGGCATGGCGTCGCTGATTGCGTTGCCCCGCTGCATCACTATTTATACGGAGGCATCCTCCGTTTATCAAGAGGCAATCAACGCCGTCGGAAAAAGAATGGATTCCGCGACCCCCAAACCACAGCGCAAGCTGCGCGCCGATTCGATCCGCAACCGCGAACTCCTCCTCGAGGCCGCGACGCATGTCTTCAGCGCCGGCGGGCCGCTGGCGACCCTGGAGGCCGTCGCAAAACGGGCGGGGGTCGGAATCGGCACGCTCTATCGGCATTTTCCGACGCGCGAGGCGTTGTTCGAGGCGGTCTATCGTCATGAGGTCGACCATCTCGGAGACCTCGCCGGGCAACTCGTCGGGGATGGCAGCCCAACGGAGGCGCTGCGGAAATGGCTGCACGCCAATGTGCGCCTGGTCGCCGCCAAGAAGGGGATGATGGAAGCACTCCAACCCGCCGCCCACGGCTCTTCGGAACTGAAGGCCTATTCCTACGAGCGGCTGACGACCGCGATCGGCCTGCTTCTCGAACGTGCGATCGCCGCGGGCGAGATTCGCTCCGACATAACGGCGGACGACCTTCTGCGCACCCTCGTCGGCATCTTCTACTCGCAGGGCACCAGCGAATGGCAGCCGACGGCCCTGCGCCTCGTGGATGTCTTCGTCGACGGGCTTCGCAAGCGCGGATAGCGCATTCTATATCCCGATCGATCGCACGACGGTCATTCCGGCTCTCTGCTCAACTGGTGTCGGATGTTCGCGCGCCCTATGTGCGGGCGGGGCGTTTTCCGAGCCGTTCAAGTTCCAGCGAAAAGCAGAACCACGAGAACAGCACGGCGAAGAAGAGGACCATCCGGAGCACGCTGGCTGACGTCAGGTTCGATGGTGCCAGGAGCGGCACATGGCGGAAGAAGATGAGCGAGGCCAGGGTGGCGGCGAACAGGAAGCTCAGCCGGCCGACGAACAGGAACAGATGGGAAATCACCTGGCTCCTGGTGGCGAACGGCACACCGAGATTTGCAAGCCGCCACCAGTAGCAGGCCTGGAAGATCGCCACGCAGGTGAAGGCCAGGGCCTGCCGCGGAGCGGAGATGTCCTGCACTTCGCCGAGTTCGTCGACGAGACGCCAGAAGAACGGCATGAGTTCCAGGACGAGGATCGTCGCGCAGGCGGTCTGAATAGCTAGCAGCACCAGATAGAGCACTCGCCGCTTTCGCAGGCCGGCGGACGCCAACCCGCTACCCATTCGACCGCCCCTGTTTCTTCATCGCCGCGAACACGGCGTCTGCAGCCTCGGTCTCCAGAATGGCCTCGACGTCGAGATCGAGCCGGCGGCGCCAGTTCGGATATTCGCGGTTCGTACCGGGCAGGTTGACGGGGTCGGTCTCGCCCGCAAGATCCTCGACCTGCGCCACCACGAGCCCGGAAGGAGCGGAGGCAAGGAAGCCATGGATGGCGCCGACGAGTCCAGGCGTCAGCACCTTCGCTCCCTCCTCGCCGACTGCCTCCAGCAGAGCGGCCTTGTCCCGGTCGCGCTCCTCCTCAGCCTCCTCGCTGACCGTGCGGCCGAGCGAGCGGTTGAGCTCGATATCGGCGCCGCTCCACCAGCCGCGCAGGGTCGCGAGATCATGCGTGGCAACGCAGGCGAGCGATTGTGCGGGATAGACATCTGGCTGGCGGAACACCTCCCCGTCGCGCTCGAAGAACAACACACGGTAGGAGTAGAGATCGGCTTCGGCGAGACGCTCGCGGAACCCTTCCGGGACGGTGCCGAGATCCTCGCCCACGACGAGGCAATCGGCACGCGCGCTTTCTTCCGCCAGCACTTTCAGCATCGCCTCGATCGGATAGCGCAGATAGGCGCCTTCCTTTGCAGGCGCACCGTCGGGGATGACGAAAAGCCGCGTCAGTCCCATCACGTGGTCGATCCTCAACGCACCGGCGTGGCGCATGTTCGCCGCCAGCAAATCGCGATAGTGGCTGAAGCTGCTGTTCTGCAGGGCCACGGGATCGAGCGGGGGGATGTGCCAGATCTGCCCGTCCGCCGAGAAGGGGTCGGGCGGCGCGCCGACCGAGACGCCTTTCAGGAAGGACTCGGGCGAAGTCCAGACTTCCGCGCCATCCGCCGCGGCGCCGAC
Source organism: Labrys sp. ALF-8 (assembly GCF_059699065.1). Lineage (NCBI taxonomy): Bacteria > Pseudomonadati > Pseudomonadota > Alphaproteobacteria > Hyphomicrobiales > Xanthobacteraceae > Labrys > Labrys sp. ALF-8. The sequence continues at coordinate 4,025,085 of NZ_AP048537.1, read as the reverse complement.
CGCAAGATCGCGGCAGAAGCCGATGGCGAGTCCGTTCCGGCTGGCGGCCGCAAGCTGCTCTTCGGCGAGGAACTGCAGGTAGCAGGCGAAGTCGGCGGCCTTGTGGACCTCGCCGCCGAGATCGACCGCCTCTTCCAGCGGCATGATCGCCGCCGAACCTGCCTGCTCCTCCAAGGCCTGGAACAAGGCAAAACGGGCCAGCGCTTCACCTCCGGCCGTCTTGAAGGCCTCGAAGGCGGCCACGCGCGCCGGCCTCGATGCAAGCGTCGCGAAGGCCTCCGCCAGGGCGGAACGCTTGAGCCGCCACACGGCCGGCCAGTCGATCAGGCGTCCCTCGGGCAGCGTGAAACGGCCGGGATCGGCGATCTCCGGCACGGCATCCAGGGCTATCATGGCCGGATCGAGAAAACGGCGGTCCGAGGGCTGGTAGGGGCTCGCCCGCTCCCGGTCCGACGGGAACATGGCATGGAACGGATTGAGAGCCAGAAGGCTCGCGCCCTTCGCCGCAGCAGCCCTGCCGAGCTGTTCGAGCGTACGGAAATCACCGACGCCCTGATCGCCCTGGCGCCGCAGGGTATAGAGCTGCGCCGAAAGGCCGAAACGCTGGCCGCCATCGGCAAGGACGGACGGCTGATAGCATTTTCCGGCCACCGCCATGCCAGCCGTGGGGGCCAGCAGGCGAAGCCGGTCGAGACTCTCGCGGGCCTGCGCCAGCGTGTGGTGCGGAAGACCCATGGCCGCAAGCAGCGTTCGCTTCGTATCCGCCGAGACAAGAGTGTGCTTGCCCGAGACCTCCCACCATTCCGGGGCAATTCCGGCGGCGGTCGCGAGCAGATCCAGCATTTCTGGCGGTGCATCCCCATCGCGGCGGGGCGCCTGTCCCGGCTCGGCGATGAAGACCCCGACGGATCGGGGCGCGAGTTCCATGATGTCGAAGGCGCCATACAAGGTCGGCAGCGCCAATGCCTGATATTCGTCGCTGGCATGCGCCAGACGCCAGATCCTGCGTGGCGGCAGGTCGGGAAGCCGGGCATAGAAGGGCTCATTGCCGGCATGGAACCAGATCAGCACTTCGCCGCCGTCCGCTCCACTCAACAGCATGCCCAGCGTACGCCGCGCGGGATTGCTCCATTCGGCACCCTGCAACGGCTGGCCGCTGGCCCCAAGCCAGATCACGTCGGGCCTTCCCGCAGGACCGGTCCGGCCGGTCAGGAAGCTCGCGGCGGCTACCACCGGCAGCGACTTGCGCAGCCGCGTGAGCCCGCCGACGAAGGCGATCAGCGATTGGTCGGCGTCGTCCCAATCGATCCAGGTCGTGTCGTTGTCCTGCGCATAGGCATTGTTGTTGCCGCGCTGGCTCCGGCCGAGCTCGTCGCCCATGCCGATCATCGGTGTGCCGCGCGAGAGCAGCAGCGTCGTCAGCATGGCCCGCACGTAGGAGCGGCGCAGCGCCACGATCTCGGGAGCCGTGCTCGGTCCCTCCGCCCCATTGTTCCAGCTGATCTCGCCCGAATGCCCGTCGCGGTTGTCCTCGCCGTTGGCCTCGTTGTGCTTCGTCGCGAAACTCACCGTGTCGTCGAGCGTGAAACCGTCATGCGCGGCGATGAAGTTGACGCTGTCGGTCGGATGACGCGTGCCCGCATCGAACAAATCCGAAGAACCGGCGAGCCGTGTTGCCAGCGCGCCGATGCCACCGTCTCCGCGCCAGAAGCGCCTGATATCGTCACGATAGCGGTCGTTCCACTCGCCCCACCCCGCGGGAAAATGACCAAGCTGGTAGCCGCCGGGACCGACGTCCCACGGTTCGGCGACCATCAGCCTGCCGCTCAGCAGCGGATCGGTGGCGATCGCCGCGAAGAGAGGCGCCCTGGCATCGAAGCCCTGCTGCGTGCGACCGAGAACCGGGGCGAGATCGAAGCGGAAACCGTCGAAGCCGCCCACGCCGGCCCAGTGGCGCAAGGCGTCGAGCGCAAGGCCCATGGCAGGCTCGCGATCGAGCGCCAGCGTATTTCCGCAGCCCGTGTCGTTGGCGTAGAAACGGGGATTGCCCGCAAGGCGATAGTAGGTGCGGTTGTCGAGACCGCGCAACGAATGGGTGCCGCCTCGTTCATCGCTTTCGGAGGTGTGGTTGTAGACGACGTCGAGGATGACCTCCAGGCCCGTTTCATGCAGCGTGTCGATGGTCCGTGCAATTTCGGCCATGCCACCCGGCGCGAGCCGCGGGTCCGGAGCCAGGAAACAGGCAGGATTGTAGCCCCAGTAATTGCTGAGGCCGAGCGGCTCGAGATGGCGCTCATCGATCCAGGCGGCCAGCGGCATGATCTCCAGGGTGGTCACGCCAAGCGCCTGGAAGTGGCTGATGGCGGCCGGATGCGCCAATGCCGCGAAGGTGCCCCGCAGCTCCGCCGGGATCTCAGGGTGCTTCTGGCTGAAGCCCTTCACATGAAGTTCGTAGACGATCCTCGTTTCCGGCTTGGGCCTGGACGGCCTTCCGGTATCCGCCGGCGGCCGCTCCAGCACCGCCTTGGGCATGATGGGCGCCGTATCGGTTCCCTCGAGGACGAGATCGTCCACGCCGCCCGCCCCCTTCACCGGCAGGGCCGAGGTCAGGCCGGCCGGCAGGACGAGTCGCGTGGCATAGGGATCGATCAGCAGGCGGGCGGGATTGAAGCGCAGTCCCTGCTCTGGCGCCCACGAGCCATATGCACGCAAGCCGTAGAGCTGTCCTGCGCCAAGCCCCGGAATGACGCCATGGTGCACCGCGCCCTCCCGCCCCGACAGGACGAAACGAGCGGTTTCGCTGCCGTCCGGATCGAAAAGGCAGACCTCGACATGTTCCGCATCGGCTGAATAGACGGCAAAGTTGACACCCTGTGCAGTCCAGCTTGCTCCAAGGGGTAAAGCTGCGCCGGGATCTGCCGTTGAAACATTTGCCATGCCGTCCATGCCTCGATTGTCGAATTACCGTCGTACTTTCCTGACACTCTGAACGGTCAAAAGGCAAAGACCAGATGCTCTGCGTTTGACAAATATCAGGCGCGCCCACAAGGAATTGCCAATCTACAGGTTGTGGCACGTGCTTCGCTACCGATGCCGCGATATAGTGATATCCCGCCAAGGGAAAACCGGCAGCTGAAGGCAACACATGGCTGGCAAGACAGGGCATGGCGCAAAGGGCAACGAGGTCCAGTTCACCTATGCGGATCCGACCTTTTCCAAACCGAAACAGGCCCTGATCAAGGTCATCGAGAAGGTGACAGGTCAGCCCAGGCTGAAGAAGCTCTACCTCGAGAACCAACGCAATCCCGTCGAAGGCGAGACGTTCTTCGCCGCTGCCGTGCGCAAGCTCAAGCTCGACGTCCAGTTCGACTATTCGCAACTCGCCAAGATCCCGCCGACGGGCCCCTGCGTCATCGTGGCGAACCACCCCTACGGCGTGCTGGACGGCGTCACCATAGCCTGGCTGATCGGCCTGGTGCGCCAGGACTACGTCATTCTCACCCACGCCTTGTTGCTGCGTGCACCCGAAACGCACAAGCATCTGCTCCCCGTCGACTTCTCGGAAACCGAGGAGGCGATGAAGACGAATTTGCGCACGCGCGCCGAGGCCCGGCGCCGGCTGGACGCGGGTGGCTGCGTCATCGTCTTCCCCGCGGGCGGCGTCTCCACCTCGCCCGACAAGCTTGGGCGTCGCCCAGCGATGGATGCGCCCTGGCAGCCCTTCACCATCCAGTTGATCCAGCGCTCGGGCGCCGTGGTCGTGCCGATCTTCTTCGGCGGCCAGAACAGCCGCCTCTTCCAGATCGCGAGCCACCTGAACCAGACGCTTCGCCTGTCGCTGATCTTCAAGGAAGTGCGCGACCGCATCGGCACGGTACTGCCGATCGCCATCGGCGATCCCATCGACGGCAAGGACTTCGCCGACGTCACCGATCGAAAGGCCGCGGCGTTGCGCTTGATGGAGCGTACCTACGCCCTGGCCCGCAACCTGCCCGGCGACAAGACGGCTAGGCGCATCTCGGCCGGCAAGGTGGAACCGGTGGTCCTCGACCAGCCGCGGGTGAGCGCTCCGAGAGGATAGGATCGCGGTTCCCGGCTACTCCCGCGCGATCACGCAGGCGCCGTAGGCCGGATCGTGCGCCGTCTTGGCGGCGCCGTTCTCGACATGGCGCAGAAGCCTGGCGACGGCCACTCGCCCCTCGACTCTCGCTTGCAAGTCGGCGGCCTTGGCGAATGCCTGCTCCCAGGCCAGAAACTGCGCGTCGCCCGGCATGCAGCCGGCGATCTGCAACTCGGCATCCGCGAGCATCACCTCCGTCAGTTCCCGCGGCAACCCCTCCGCTCCTGGCAGGGCGGCAATACGCTCGCCAAGGGCTTTCAGCCTGACCACGAAGGGGCGCTTGGCCTCCTTGTACCCCGGAAGAGCCTCCGCCGTTCGCAACATCTGGGACATGGCGTCGACGCCGACATTATCGTCGTCCTCCTTCTCCCACCGATCGACATCGGCAAGGACCAGCCGGGCATCGCTGCTCAGGGAACGCGCCTCGGCCCAACTCCTGTACTCTGCCTGCCAACCACCTTCGCCGTTCTGGGCATCGGGGTCCCCCGGTGAGCCATCCGAACCGAGAGTGACGCTGTCCGAGCTATCCTGCGCCGGTAGACGGGCGAATATCCGCTCGGCGTCGTCCGTGCGGCCGGCATCGAGATAGGCTCGGATCAGCGGCCGCACACCGGTTTCGGCGACCGCCTGTTGCAGGAGGTCGACGGTAGCCTGCGCATCGTCCTTGTCGGCGATATGCGTCCGGATGGCGGCGACGTCGCCCTGCATCTGGCTCTCGGCGGCATCGAGCCGCTTTTCCGCCGCCGCGAAGCCGTCGCAGGACGCAACCGCCATCACAGAACTCGCGAGATTGGTCGCGTCATGGCTCCTATTGGTGTTCCAGGCCGTGCGCTCCTCTTCCAGAAGCGCCAGCAGGCTGTCGCCCTTGTCTCGCGCACCCTGGCGGCAGAGGCGTTCCGCCACACCGGAAATCGCCGCCCAGCCGCCCTCCGCCAGCCCTCTTGTCCTGATGCTGTCCCGCAGGATGTCGGGCGCCGTCTCGGCGAGCCAGGCGTCGATGGCGAGTTCCGCCTGCGGCGCATTGCGCCAGAGCTGCTTGCCCTCCTCGCGCCAGAGCTTGAGGATGGTGTCCCTGTCGTTGCGCGCGATCAGGCCCTGAAACGCCAGCCGGGCGTATTCGGTGAGCGCGAAATCCGGCTCAGGCGAGATGCCGGTTGCCAGGGCCTTCTTCAGCGCCTCCACATCCGGCTTCTGGCGAAGCCGCGCCGGCACCAGGAAATTCTCGATCCTCGTCTGCAAATCATCGTCCCGGCCGGCGGAAGCGAGAAACTGCTGCGCGACCTCCACTCGCTCGGCCTCGGGATAACCCTTGACGATGTCGACGAGATAGCGGCCATGGCTGCCGCCACTTTCCTGCTTGTCCTTGCGCACATCCTCCGCCGCCTTCTTCAGGAGGCAGTGCCAGTCGCGCGTGGCACAGGCATCCTGGGCCTGTTCGGCCGCGGGCGCAGCAGCGACGCCGCTGGAAATGCAGGCGGCAAGGAAAGCCGGGACCGAGACCGATCGCAGGAAGCGGCGGAAGGAGGCCAGCGCAGGCATGACATGCCCTCAAGAGGGGTATGAAACCTACGATAGAAGTAAGGCGCCGAACCTGGCAAGACGTGCGCGCGCACGATCGCAGCCGCGTCCTCGGAACTCAGGCCAAAAGTCGCAACAGCGTAAAGACAGGCTCAATATTCGTCGTGCCCGGGCGTCTCCCGGGCATCCGAACGCAGGCTCTGCGATCTTCGCGCATCCCCCGATTGCCGGGACAGGCCCAGCAATGCCAAGGGTCGGTCGGGCTTCTCTCCGATCTGCCTCAGGTCACGACCGTCGGTTCGGCCATGCCCGTCTTGTCGGCGATGCCGCTGACCTTGCGCGCCACGGCGATGACATCGGCCAGCGCCGTCTGAGTCTCGATGCCCTGATGGGCGCTATCTGGTTCGTAGCGTTCCAGGTAGACGCGCAGCGTGGCCCCCTCCGTCCCCGTGCCGGAGAGGCGGAACACCGCGCGGGAGCCGCCCTCGAACATGATGCGCAGTCCCTGGTTCTTGGAGTCCGAACCGTCGACGGGATCATGGTAGGAGAAATCATCGGCCGAATGGACCTTGAGCTTGCCGAAAGTCTGCCCGGGCAGGCTGGAGATCTGCGAGCGGATCGCCTCCATCACCGCATTCGCCGCTTCGGTGGGCACAGCCTCATAGTCGTGGCGCGAATAGTAGTTACGGCCATATTTCACCCAATGCTCTCGCACGATGTCGATGACGGGCTGGCGCCGCTTGGCCAGCAGGGTCAGCCAGAGCAGCACGGCCCAAAGGCCGTCTTTCTCGCGGATATGGTTGGAGCCCGTTCCGGCGCTCTCCTCCCCGCAAATGGTGGCGAGGCCCGCATCGAGCAGGTTGCCGAAGAACTTCCATCCCGTCGGCGTCTCGTAGATCTTGATGCCCATCGCCTTGGCGACCTGGTCGGCGGCAAGGCTGGTCGGCATCGAGCGGGCGATGCCGGCGATGCCCTTGGCATAACCGGGAGCAAGGTCCGCATGCGCGGCGAGGATAGCGAGACTGTCGGAGGGTGTCACGAAGATGCCCCGGCCGATGATCAGGTTGCGGTCGCCGTCGCCGTCGGAAGCGGCGCCGAAATCGGGGGCATCCGGCCCCATCATCAGGTCATAGAGTTCCTTGGCATTGACGGGATTCGGATCCGGATGGTGGCCGCCGAAATCGGGCAGCGGCGTATCGTTCACCACCGTGCCGTGCGCGGCGCCAAGCTGTCCCTCGATGATGCGCTTGGCATAGGGACCGGTGATGGCGGACATCGCGTCGAAACGCATGGCGAAGCCGCTCTTGAACAGGTCGCGCAGGGCGTCGAAGTCGAAGAGATTCTGCATCAACTCGGCATAGTCGGCGACGGGATCTATGACCTCTACGACCGTGTCGAGGATCTTCAGCTCTCCGAGTTGATCGATATCGACGTCCGGCACGTCGGCGATCCTGAATTGGCTGATCGTCTTGGTGTGCGCGTAAATGGCGTCGGTGATCTTCTCCGGCGCAGGACCGCCATTGCCGATATTGTACTTGATGCCGAAATCGCCGTGCGGGCCGCCGGGATTGTGCGAGGCGGAGAGCACGATGCCGCCGAAGGCACCATATTTGCGGATCACGGCGGAGACGGCCGGCGTCGACATCAGGCCGCCCTGCCCTACCTTGATGCGGCCGAACCCGGCGGCGGCGGCCATCTTGAGGATTTTCTGCACCACTTCGCGATTGTAGTAGCGGCCGTCACCGCCGACGATGAGCGTTTTGCCGGCAAAACTCTCGAGCGTGTCGAAGATCGACTGCACGAAATTCTCGACGAAGTGGGGCTCCTGGTACACCGGCACTTTCTTGCGCAGACCGGATGTGCCGGGCTTCTGACCATCGATGGGCTTGGTGGGGACGGTACGGATCATGTCAGGGTTCCGGTTGGTCGAGGAGAGGGAAGAAGCGCGAGTGAGCCCTAGGCCAGCAAGTCCTGGTAGAGCCTTGCATAGGCACTGGCGCGGGAGTTCCAGGACAGGTCCAGCCCCATGCCACGTCTCTGCATCGACTGCCAGACCGTTCTGTCGCGGTAGAGGGCTATGGCGCGGGAGATCGCATCCTGCAGCATGGCGCCGCTGATCGGCTGGAACTGCACGCCGGTGGCGGCCTTCAGGGTGAGCGCGGCATCGTTTGCATCGACGATCGTGTCGGACAGTCCGCCGACGCGGGCCACCACGGGCGTGCATCCATAGCGCAGGCCATACAGCTGGGTGAGACCACAGGGCTCGAAGCGCGAGGGTACCAGCGTCATGTCCGCGCCCCCGAACATCAGATGAGAGAGCGCCTCGTCGAAGCCGAAGACGGCTCCCACGCGGCCGGAATACTGATAGGTCGCCTGGCGGAAGATGCCCTCCAGCTCCTTGTCGCCGGAGCCGAGCAGGGCGAGCCTTGCCCCATGGGCCACCAGATGCGGCACGGCCTCGGCCATGATGTCGATGCCCTTCTGCCAGGTGAGCCGGCTGACAAGGCAGAACAGGGGCGAGTTGTCGTGGTCCAGGCCGAAGCGCTTTTCCAGCGCCTCGCGATTGGCGGCTCGCCGGCCGAGCGACTTGGCATCGTAATTCACGGCGAGCTTGGTGTCCGTCGTCGGATTCCACTCCGTATCGTCAATGCCGTTGACGATGCCGGACAGCACGTCCGCACGGCCTGACAGGAGGCCCTCCAGGCCCATACCCGCTTCCGCCGTCTGGATTTCCACGGCATAGCGGGGCGAGACGGTCGTGATGCGATCGGCAAAATGAAGCCCGGCCTTCAGGAAACCGATCATGCCGTAGTATTCAATGCCGTCCACCGCGAAGGAGCGCTGCGGCAGTGCGAGGCTGCCCAGTATCGAGCGCGGAAACTGCCCCTGGAAGGCGAGGTTGTGCACGGTGATCACCGATTTCGGCCTGGGAGCCTCGGCATAATTGAGATAGGCCAACGTCAGGGCCGCCTGCCAGTCGTGGACATGCACGATATCAGGCCGGTAACCGGCCACCAGCCCATGACAGATCTCGGCGGCGGCGCTGGACAGAGCGCCGTAGCGCTGGGGATTGTCGAGCCAGTCGCGCCCATCCTTGTCCGTGTAGGGATTGCCCGGCCTATTAAACAGATGCGGCGCATCGACGACGAAAAGATCGAGCCCCTTCGCCGTGCCGCGCTTCACGGTCGTGCGCCCGCCAAAGAAGCTGGGCAGCTTGGCGACAGTCTCCCATTTGTCGCTGGCGGCCAGCACGGCCGGGTAGCCGGGGATGACCGTCGTCACCTCGACATCATAGCGCTTCAAGGCGCCGGGCAGCGCACCGACGACGTCGGCGAGCCCCCCGGTCTTGATCAGCGGATGGATTTCTGAGGCGACGGCGAGGACTTTGATCATCGGAATTTCCGCATTTCGACAGGGGATCGGGAAGGTGGGAGCATTCCTGGCGGAAACGACCATACTCCCGATCCGGTTGCCTCGGCTCAGAGCTTCAGCTTGTCGATCATGGGCTGGGTAATGAGGCAGATACCCTTGTCGGTCCGCCGGAAGCGCTGGGCGTCGAGAACGGGATCCTCGCCCACCACCAGGCCTTCGGGAATCTCCACGCCGCGGTCGATGACCACGTTCCGCAGGCGGGCCGAGCGGCCTATCTCCACATAGGGCAGGATCACGGCATTCTCGACAGTGGAATAGGAGTTGATGCGCACGCCCGTATAGAGCAAGGACCGCTTGGCGGTGGCACCCGACACGACGCAGCCGCCCGAAACGAGAGAGGAGACGGCGACGCCGCGGCGTCCCTCGGTGTCGTGCACGAATTTGGCGGGCGGCGTGATCTCAGCGAAGGTCCAGATCGGCCATTCCTGATCGTAGAGATCGAGAGCCGGCACCACATCCGTCAGGTCGATGTTCGCCTCCCAGTAGGCGTCGACCGTACCGACGTCGCGCCAGTAGGATTCCTTCTCGTGCTCGGATCGCACGCAGCTCGCCGTGAAGCGATGGGCGATCGCCTTGCCGTTCTTGACGATGTTGGGAATGATGTCCTTGCCGAAATCGCGGCTGGAGTTGGGGTCGTTGGCGTCACGGATCAGTTCCTCCTTGAGGAACTTCATCGAGAAGACATAGATGCCCATCGAGGCGAGTGCCATGTCGGGCTGGCTGGGAATGCCGGGCGGATCCTTGGGCTTCTCGACGAAGGCGACTATGCGGTCCTTCTCGTCGACATGCATGACGCCGAAGCCGGTCGCCTCCATGCGCGGCACTTCGAGGCAGCCGATGGTGACATCGGCCTTCTGCTCCACATGCTGCTGGAGCATCAGCTCATAGTCCATCTTGTAGATGTGGTCTCCGGCGAGAATGACCATGTATTCGACGCCGGTGCCGTCGATGATGTCAAGGTTCTGATAAACCGCGTCGGCCGTGCCGCGATACCACATGTCTTCCGAAATGCGCTGGCTCGCAGGAAGAATGTCGAAACTCTCGTTACGTTCAGGACGCAGGAAGTTCCAGCCGCGATTCAGATGCCGGATCAGCGAATGCGCCTTGTACTGGGTTGCGACGCCGATGCGGCGGATGCCGGAATTGATCGCATTCGAAAGGGCGAAATCGATGATGCGGCTCTTGCCGCCGAAATAGACCGCCGGCTTGGCGCGGCGATCGGTCAATTCCATCAATCGGCTTCCGCGGCCGCCGGCCAGCACATACGCCATGGCCGAACGTGCAAGCGGACCACCCGTCGAATGTCTCGGTCCCGTCATATAAACTCCTCCCATACTGGCTGTACCGCTCGGGGGTGCCTCATCCCTCACCCGCCCGCGTTCCTTGGTTTTCTATGAGGTGGTGCGTGGAAATCCAGCCTTCCACGCGCCACATTCTTGTTAATTTCCCGCCCATTCCAGCAGTATGGCGGTCAATGGCGGCAAGTTGATCCTGGCCATGGCCGGCTTGCCCTTCCAATTTCCCTCATGCGCGTAGATGCCGCCGAGGTTGCCGCGATTGAGGCCGAAATAGCGCTCGGAATCGGAGTTGAGCAGCTCCTTCCAGTTCCCCTTCAACGGCAGCGGCAGCACATAGTCGTCTCGTGCGACGGGCGTCAGGTTGGCGACCACGACGATGGGAGCGACATCGGAGGCATAGCGCGCCCAGGCGAAGATGGAATTGGCGTTGTCGTCCACCACCATCCACTCGAAGCCATCGCCTTCGCAGTCGCGCTCATGCAGGGCCGGGCGCCCGCGATAGAGATGGTTGAGATCCCGCACCAGATCGCTGAGCCCCCTGTGCGGACCATACTGCATCAGGTCCCAGTCGAGCCCGACATTCTCGTTCCACTCACGGCGCTGGCCGAAATCCTGCCCCATGAAGAGGAGCTTCTTGCCCGGATAGGCCCACATCATGGTGTAATATGCCCGCAAGGTCGCGAATTTGTCGCCCTCGAGACCCGACATCTTGTTCACGATCGAATTCTTGCCGTGCACGACCTCGTCATGGGAAAGCGGCAGCACAAAATTCTCGGCAAAGGCATAGATCAGTCCGAAGGTCAGGTCGTCGTGATGATACTGGCGATAGATCGGCTCGCGCTCCATATAGTCCAGGGTGTCATGCATGAAACCCATGTTCCATTTGAAGCCGAAGCCGAGGCCGCCTTCATGCACGGGCTTCGACACGCCCGGCCAGGCCGTGGATTCCTCGGCGATGGTCACCACCCCGGGATGGGCGGCGTAGACTTCCTTGTTCATGTGCTGGAGGAAGGCGATGGCGTCCAGGTTCTCGCGCCCGCCATGGATGTTCGGAATCCACTCCCCTGCCCGCCGGGAATAATCGAGATAGAGCATGGAAGCGACGGCATCGACGCGCAGCCCGTCGATGTGGAAACGCTCCAGCCAGAACAGCGCGTTCGCGATGAGGAAGTTCGCCACCTCGCGCCGACCGAAATCGTAGATCGCGGTGTTCCAATCGGGATGGAAGCCCCGGCGCGGATCCGGATGCTCGTAGAGCGCTCCGCCGTCGAACCAGGCAAGGCCATGGGAATCAGTGGGGAAATGCGCCGGAACCCAATCGAGGATAACGCCGATGCCGGCCTCGTGCGCCTTGTTGACGAAGCGCGCGAAGCCATCCGGCGAGCCGAAGCGGCTGGTGGGCGCGAACAGGCCTGTCGGCTGGTAGCCCCAGGAGGCGTCGAGCGGATGCTCGCTCACCGGCAGCAGCTCGATATGCGTGTAGCCCAAGTGCAGCGCATAGCTGACGAGTTGGTCGGCAAACTCGTCATAGTTGAGGAAGCGCTGGTGATCGCCCCGCTTCCAGGATCCTAAATGCACCTCGTAGATCGACATCGGTGCCTTGCGGGGGTCCTGGCGGGCCCGGTCCTCCAGCCATTTCTGGTCGGTCCAGGCAAAAGGCTCGGACGACAGCACGCGCGAGGCCGTGCCGGGCCGCATCTCGGAGGCGAAGGCGAAAGGATCGCTCTTCAAAGGCAGCAAGGCGCCGTTTGGGCCGATGATCTCATATTTGTAATAGGCCCCGGGAACGACACCGGGCAGGAAGATCTCCCACACGCCGGTATCGATGCGCTTGCGCATAGGGTGGCGGCGACCGTCCCAGTTGTTGAAATCGCCCACGATGGAAACGCGACGGGCATGCGGCGCCCAGACGGCGAAATGCACGCCGTCCGTACCCTCATGGTGGGTCGGATGAGCACCCATCTTGTCCCAGAGCCTGAGATGGGTGCCCTCGACATAGAGGTAGTCGTCCATCTGCCCCAGAATGGGCCCGAAGCGATAGGGATCCTCGACATCCCACTCCCCGCCGGCATTGGCGGCGTGCAGGCTGTAGACGCGGCCCGCCCCGGCGGCGAGCCCCTCGAACACGCCGTCGTCATGCCGCCGCTGCAGGGCCACCGGCTCCTTGAGCTGCGGCGACACCACGAAGACGCTCTCGGCATTGGGAACGAAGGCCCTGATGACCTCGCCGTCGGCGGTGTCGTGAGGGCCTAGCACGGCGAATGGATCATGGTGGCGGCCGGCAGCCAGCGCCGCTATCTCGACCTCGGGCAGGCGCCAGCCTTCCAATTTGCGGGCAACAGGTTTCTTGGCCAAGGGCGCCGGCTTCTGGGCCTTGGACGGTGAGGCGCTCGTCTTCGTATCCTTTGCCACGCCGCTGCCACCTCTCGCACTTGACGGCTGACGCCGCTCTTACCACGGGCCAAACGTTCTACGCCGGGCCTCTTGAAGGGATAAGCTAGGGGTTTTGCCGGAGCGGTCAATGATTAAACGCATGCAAGCAAAACACAGTTAAGCCACAAGTGTATCTGCCGTGGGACAGACCTACGTCGGGGTTAAACACGCGGCTCTGGGGAAGGTTCCCAAGACGTTGGCGTTCGTTTCACACTACAGACTCAGTTGGAATCACCATCGCTACCATTGTCTTCGGCGTCACCACCATCCCTCCGGAAGGCCGGCGTATCGGTCGGTTCGGGAGGATCCTCGGTTCGCCTCGAACGTTCGTCCACGAAGGAAGGGGTGCCGACGCTGGGTTCCGGAGGATCTTCGGTTCGCCTCGGGCGCTGATCGACGAAGGACGGCGTTCCGGTACTCGGTTCGGGAGGAGCCGCGGGCCGCCTCGGGCGCTCGTCCACGAAGGGCGGCGTATCGATTTCCTGCTGCCTCGGCCGACGATCGATGAAATGCGGTTGGATCGAAGGCGGCGGGGGTGGCGCCATTGCGATCACGTTCAACCGCACATTGGCGAACTGACCATCCCAGCGGCAGGTGAAATTACCATGCTGATAGCCGATGTTGCGTGTGGCGGACCAGATACCTTCCACCATGAGAGCGGGACCATTGGCGTAGACATCGGCGATATTGTCGACACTGTTCGATGCTGTGCCGGCTATATTGTTCTGGCGGATGACTTCGTTCGAGCAGGCACGAATGGCCGCAGCCCGAGACAGGCGAGGCTGGGCGCCCGGAAGCACCACCACCTGCGGCGGCTGGGGCGGAGGCTGAACCACGACGACATGGGACGCCGGAGGCGGCTGCACGACGATCGTCTGCGGTGGAGGCGCCGGTTGCGCGGGAGGACGAGGCTGGGATGCCAGCCGGTATATACCTGTCGCGGTGCCGTTCTCCGGAATGCCGCAGCCATTGTCGGAGGAGACCAGATAAGGACCCATCAGCCAGAAGCGGGCCCGGCACAGATCATGGTTTCCCGGATCGGCGTTGAAGTTCCTTGTTATGCCCTTGTCGAGGTCGACGGAGAATGCCGCGGCAGCGCCCCGCGGCAATGCCGTCGCCTGGTAGCCGGGCAGGTGCACGCCGTCAGTGCCGATCGGCTGCCCCGCAAAGGTCGACGTCACATTGAAACGAAAGGCTCCGCTGCGCGCAGGCGTGATCCTGATCTCCCGATCGAAGCCGACCTTCCAGTCCCCCAGCCACTCGGCCGAATCGACGGGCGGCTCAGCCGGGCTGTTGGTGAGTGCGGAAAGCGGAAGCCATCCCCCTGTCGTCGAGAATTTCGGAGCGCCGCCCGTGTAGGTCGTGCAGGCGTAGTTGCCCTGCACGGACGTCACCACCACCGGATCGCCCGGCACCACGAAAGCAGCCAAGGCACAGTTGGGGCCGGCTCCGGGGCAACCTCGCTGTGCATCGTCGCTTTTCAGGAAATGCAGCCGGGTCGGCCCCTGCGCAACCACCGCGAGTTGCGGCACGGCGCCGTCGACCGCCAGATCATTGATAGGGTAGCACCCCGGCGCAGCGGCAAGAGCCGGCAAGCTGCCGCACATGAATATAGCCGCGGACAGATAAGTCCCGACACGCTTGCGAGTCATGAATTAGCCCCTTCGCCGTACGGCAGGATAAGCCCCGGCGAAGGGTCGCCCGCAAGACGAAGCGCCCGTGGAGCTGTCATCCGGTCCGTATTTCCCTAGAGGCTATCGGCACTATAGGATGCAAGCAAGAAAAATACACTTAGCCGGCGGCATTTATTCAACGGCACCTGCTCCTGGAGACCTACCGTCTATCCGGCACTGACCGTGAACTGCACGGGCTGCGCAGCGGCAGGCTCGCCGACGAAGCTTATCCTGTAGAAGCCCGGCTGTTTCAGGGCTGGCAGTCTCGGCTTCAGCACCGGCACGGGCGGGCCGGCATAGCTCAGCTCGACCGGCTCCCCGAAGGCGGTGAAGGGATGCGCGGGATCATCGGTCCTCTGAAGCACGAGCTTGCCCTTGACGATGCCTGCCGGGGTCGGCGGCACAATCACGACCTCGACTTCGTCGCCTGTGCCGATGACGATGGACTGGACCGACAGGGTGGATGGGAGGCCCGCCAGACCGACGGGCGCAGTGGGAAAATCCTTGCCGAAGAGGCGGAAGAACACGGCCTTGAATGGTGTTGCGGTGAAAAAGTTCGAGTGTTCGCCGACCACGAGTTGCTTCTGTCCCGATTTGGGCAGGGCACTCCATAGCGGCACCGTACCATCGCCCGCATCCTCCGAGCGGGTCACGACTTGCTCCGCCGCGTCTATGTTCACGCGGGTCGCCGTCTTGTGGCCGGTGGCGGCAAAGTAGAAATAGCGGGCATGCGCGGGTGCCTCTCCCTTGGCAAGGGTGGCGTGGACCCAGGCGGCTCGCGCCACCAGGTCCGGATCGAGGCCCAGCGTCTTCGCGACGGCGGGGTCGTAGATGTCGAGCTGGCCGAGCGTGCTCGAAGGCCTGACATCCCAGCATGCGGCTTCCGCAGGTGCAGGCAGGAGCTGGTAACCGGAAGGATAGCGCCTGTCGGCGGCGAGGGCCTTGAAGTCGGCGGCGCTGATGCCCATGGCGCTGTCGAGGCCCATGATGCGGGCGAGAGCCAGCGGCGCGCCCAGGTGTGGCGTCGCCAGCGTGATGAAGGCGTCGATCTTCTTGAGCCACGGCTTCGCCTTGAACTTTCCGGCCTCGATGGCAAGGCGGGCGACGAGGCCGCCCATGCTGTGGGCAACGATGGCGATCGAACTCGTCCCTGCCGGAAGGGTATCGAGCCTGGCGGCCAGTTGATCGGCAAGCATCTCGAGGTCGCGGCGCCAGTCGTAGGGGAAGAGGAAGAGGCGGTCTCCCGCGCCGCTCTCCTTGAAACCGATGGCCGAAAAAGTATCGATCAGCGGCTGATAGACGTCAAAGCACGATACTCTGCGCACGATGTCGCCGACCTTGAGGTCGTCCTGCATCAGCTTGTCCTTGCGCCCATAGCCGAGCGTCGCTTCGAGCGGCGTCGGCGGCCAGACCTCCTCGCCCGCTGGCGTGGAAAGGATCGTCCCCATGGTTCCCGGTACGAACAGCACGCATTTCATGTGGTCCCCCCTCGAAGCATCGGCCTATTGCGTCGGTGTGATGGTGCAGCCGCAGGAGCACGACCGCGTCCTGATCGCTCCCCCGCTCCAGTCGAGCTTGATGTGGCCAAGCCCGTTGGCGGCCCTGTCCTCGGTTCGCCTCTCGTCAATGGGAGGCCCGGGATGGCCGATATTCCAGCTCGCGTTCCTCAGCCTGTTCAACGGGGTGGCGAGCGGGTGGGTATACTGATTGTTGATGCCGTAGGAGAACGCAGCACGCGCCTGCGGACCGGCTGGCCTGGCGGGGGGCTGGCCCGCTGATTGGCCACCGTGATGGGCGACGGCAAAGGCCGCTATCGAGCGACCATTCTTGAGAAGCAGGATATCGGAATAGCCGGCATCGCCCGGCAGGAGGATGGGTTCCTCGCCGGACGGGCCGTGAACCCATACCGCGATCCCGGTTCGGTTCTGGTTGCCGGCCGGGCCGTTGCAAAGCTCAAGTTCGATGGCCCCGGCCGAGAGCACGCTCCCGCCCGTCGTGCTCCACACCATGAGGACGCCCGTCGGGTGACCGGTGATCGCACTCGCCATGGCGGACTGGGGCCCGGGACCGAGCGTCTGGAACGGGGCGATCCAGGTCAGGCCCTGCGCGTTGGGGTAGATGTTCGCAGCCTCGAAATGATCGTAGTGCCAATGGGTCAGGATGACGACGGGCGACTGCTGAAGACAGATCCCGCCCATCGCCGAAGGCCAGGTGCGCGCGTCCTTGAGCACGCCTGCACCCAGGTCGACATAGGCGGCGACATCCCCCCCCGTGGTGACCAGGGCATTGGCGGCCCCCTGTCCCACATCGAGCGCGAAAACCTCCTCGATGGGCAGTGAGGGCAATTTACCCTGGATTTCCTGCTCGGTCCTGATCTCGGGAGAGAGATCGGTCGCCTTCTTCAGCTGCAGTTCCCTCAGCGCCGAAACGCGCTTGATCGAAATGGCTGCAAGCTGGGGCAAGGCTGCGATGTTGTCGTAGACCTCGGCCTCCCCCATCGGGTCCGGCGAGAGGAAGATCTCCGACCATTCCGGCAGGTCCGCGACGGGATTCCTCCCAAGCCAGTCGCGGGCACGGAACTGGGTCAGTCCATTGACCTGGACCGCATAGATCGGCGCATCCCCGATGGCACCGCGCCAGGCTGCGGGAGTAGGTTCTTCCTCCACGGATCGCACGAAGCGATCGAAAGCCTCCGCCTCGACGGCATCGAAGAGGACGTACCCATCGCCTTCCTCGCCATCGATCAAGCGGGCATAGACACGGGGCGGGACATGAGAGGGTTCCTCCCTGCGCTGAAAGAACCGATGCATGAAATCCCCCTGGTCTCACGCGAAATTCTTCAAGGCAGCTGCTGCCCGCATTTTGCTCTAGCGGAGAGTTCGTGATTCCCTCGTGATTCCGACGGCAGCGCGCGGCCCCGACCGGTCCGAAGCCAGCTAAAGAAAAAGGCCTCCTCCCAGGCGGGAGAAGGCCTTGTCCGGTTTGCGCGGCAGTTCCGTCTTACTCGACCGGAACGGTCGGAACGCCCCAGATCTCGTCCGCATATTCGCGGATGGTGCGGTCGGAGGAGAACCAGCCCATGCGCGCCACATTCAGGATGGCCTTCTCGCGCCAGGCAGTCTTGTCGGTCCAGAGGGCATCGACATTGCGCTGCATGGCCGCGTAGGCGTCGAAATCGTCGGTCACGAGGAACCAGTCGCTGGAACGCAGCGATTGCACCGTGCCGCGATGGCGCTCGCGATCGGTGGGGGAGAACACGCCGGATTCCACGGCATCCAGCACCTCGGCAAGGGCCGGGGAAGCCGCGATGTTGTCCGACGGATTTCGGCCCGCACGCTTGCGATCCTCCACCTCGTTGGCCTTCAAGCCGAAGATGAAGATATTGTCGTCGCCGACATGCTCCTTCATCTCGACATTGGCGCCGTCGAGCGTACCGATGGTCAGCGCGCCATTAAGACCGAACTTCATGTTGCCGGTACCGGAGGCCTCCAGGCCCGCCGTGGAGATCTGCTCGGAAAGATCGGCGGCCGGGATGATCACCTCGGCAAGGCTGACATTGTAGTTCGGCATGAACACCACCTTGAGGAGGTTGCGCACGGCCGGATCGGAATTCACCACCTTGGCGACATCGTTGATCAGCTTGATCACATACTTCGCCGCTGTGTAGCTCGCCGCTGCTTTGCCGGCAAAAATCTTGACCCGCGGCACCCAGTCCTTCTCGGGATGGGCGCGGATCGCGTTGTAGAGCGCGATCGTCTCGAGGATGTTCAGGAGCTGGCGCTTGTATTCGTGGATGCGCTTGATCTGGACATCGAACATCGATGCGGGATCGACGCGCTGGCCGATCGTCTGCTGGATGACCTTCGCCAGCCGTGCCTTGTTGGCGTGCTTGACCGCGGCGAAGGCCTCCTGGAAAGAAGCGTCCTTGGCATAGGGCTCGAGCGCCTTCAACTTCTCGGCGTCGTCGAGATAGGCGTCGCCGATGGCCTCGCGCAGCAGCGTGGTGAGGCCGGGATTGGCCGTCATCAGCCAGCGGCGCGGCGTGATGCCGTTGGTCTTGTTGGTGATCCGTCCCGGGAACAGCGCGTTCAGGTCCCGGAAGACGGTTTCCTTCATCAGGTCCGAATGCAGGGCCGAGACGCCATTGACCTTGTGGGAGCCCACGAAGGCGAGGTTGCCCATGCGGACGCGGCGTCCATGCGTCTCGTCGATGATCGAAACGGCGGCGATCATCGCATCCGAGGCGCCGGTTCCGCGTGCTTCCGTCAGCACCCGGGCGTTGATGGCGTAGATGATCTGCATGTGGCGGGGCAGGAGACGCTCGATCAGCGGCACCGGCCAGGTCTCCAGTGCTTCGGGCAGCAGCGTGTGGTTCGTGTAGGAAATAGTTTCGCGCGTGATCGCGAAGGCATCGGCCCAGCTCAGCGAGTGGATGTCGATGAGGATACGCATCAGTTCAGCGACCGCGATGGCCGGATGGGTATCGTTGAGCTGGATCGCCGCCTTGGAAGGCAGCGTCTTGATGTCGCGATGCTGCTGGAGGTGACGGCGAACGATGTCCTGGAGCGACGAGGAGGTGAAGAAGTACTCCTGGCGCAGGCGCAGTTCCTGGCCGGCCGGCGTGGAGTCGGCCGGATAGAGCACGCGCGAGATCGACTCCACCTTCGTACGATCGGCGAGCGCGCCGATATGGTCGCCGGCATTGAAGGCGTCGAGCGAGATCGGATCCAGCGAGCGGGCCGACCACAGGCGGAGCGTGTTGACGCGATTGCCGCGCCAGCCGACCGCCGGGGTATCGTGGGCGACTGCCAGGATCGTCTCCGCCGGCTTCCAGCTGTGCACGGCCGAGCCGTCCCAGCCGTCGCTCGCCTCGACTGCGCCGCCGAAGCCGACCTCATAGGCTACTTCGCGCCGCGGGAACTCCCAGGGATTGCCGTTCTGCAGCCAGTTCTCGGGTGACTCGGTCTGCCAGCCGTCGACGATATTCTGCCGGAACAGGCCGTTCTCGTAACGAATGCCATAGCCATAGGCGGCGACGCCGACGGTAGCCATGCTCTCCATGAAGCAGGCGGCGAGCCGTCCCAGGCCGCCATTGCCGAGAGCCGCGTCGGGCTCCATCTCGGCGATCATGTCGAGATCGACGCCCACGGAAGCGAGCGCCTCGCGGGCCGTGTTCAGGAGGCTGAGATTGTTCAGGCCGTCCTTGAGCAGGCGGCCGATGAGGAATTCGAGCGAAAGATAATAGACGCGCTTGCCGCCCATGCGGTACACGCCGCGCGTCGTCGCCATCCAGCGGTCGACGATGTGGTCCCGCAGGGCCAGGCTCACCGCTCGGAGCCAATCGTGGTCGCGGGCGACGATCGGATCCTTGCCGACGGCGTAGGTCAGCTTTGCCAGGATAAGATCACGGAAAGCACGCGCATCTCCCGTCGCTTCCGGGAGCTTTGCCGTATCGTCCGCCACCGCCAGGGCTGTCTCGGCCGAATAGAGCTTGTTCTGCAACGGTGACTTCATGAGCATCGTCTCGATGTTGATCTTCGCACCGTGCTCCTTAACGCAACTCCCCCTCACATGCGAGTGCTCAAAGCGCATAAAATGCGGCTTGGAACGCCTGGTGGGTAATTTGCCTTTTTAAGAGGCAGCACGATATTGGAACGCCGCAAACACGGTCAGTTTACACGGCCGTTTCAGGCCTTTATCGGTGATTGCAAGAACTGTTCCGCCGCACGGAGAAATGAATGTCGGGCCCCTACTTTCTGGCGATCGATGGCGGCGGCACAAATACCCGCGCCCGTCTTAGCGACGAAAGCGGGCGCATTCTGGGCGAAGGCCTCTCGGGTTCCTCCAATCTGACGCTCGGCACCGAGATAACGGGACCGGCCATCGCGGATGCGGGCGACAAGGCGCTGGCAGCGGCGGGCCTCCCGCCGGAGGCCAGGGCGCGGGTGCACGCCGGGATGGGCCTTTCGGGCGCGAACGTCCCCGCCCTCGCAGAAGGCATCCGCGGCTTTCCGTTCGGCTATCAGTCGATCGCCCTGGCTTCCGATGCCGTGACGGCCTGCCTGGGCGCCCATGCCGGCGAGGATGGCGGCATCCTCATCCTCGGCACGGGCTCGCAGGGGCTGGCCTTGGCCGGCGGCAAGGAGACGGCGGTCGGCGGCTGGGGTTTTGCGCTGTCCGACGAGGCCTCGGGCGCGATCCTCGGGCGTGCCGCCATCCGGGCCTCGATCCTCAGCATCGACGCCCTCGCCCCCTCCTCCGACCTCACGCGCCTCATCATGGCGCGCTTCCATGACGATCCCAGCGAGGCCGTGCTGTGGAGCAAGACGGCGACCCCGCGCGACTATGGCAGCTTCGCCCCGATGGTCTTCCGCGCAGCCCGCGGCGACGGCGTGGCGGACCATCTGATCGCCGGCGCCGTCGGCTCGATCGTGACGATGCTCGACCGGCTCATTCATCTCGGCGCCCCCCGGATTGCCCTGATGGGCGGGCTTGCCGCGCCCTACCGTCCCTTCCTGCCGACGCGCTATGACGACGTGCTGGTCGAGCCCCGAGGGGATGCGCTCGATGGCGCGCTGACGCTGGCCAGGCGGCCTGTCCAAGGGATCCCGGTGGATGTCTGATCCTCGCACCCACCGCATATGTTGGAAGACCGGCGAATTCTCCACCGCGGAGTCTGTGGCCGGCCAGAGAGAATCCGCTTAGGAATGCCCGTCGATCTGAAACCTTCTCCTGCCAATCACTCCAAGGTGGCCCCATGACCTCGCCTTCCGACGCATCCTCAACCCTGATGGCTGCGGAAATCGCCGAGGCGCCTGCGGCCCTCGCCCGCTTCTTCGATGCCGAAGGCGCCAATCTGGCGAGGATCGGCGCGAAGCTGCGCGATCTTTCGCCGGCTTATGCAGTGACCTGCGCTCGCGGCTCCTCTGACAACACGGCTGGGTACTTCAAATATCTCAGCGAGATCCTGTCGGGCGTGCCAGTGGCGTCGGTGGGTCCCTCGGTCGCCTCGATCTACAAGGCCTCCCTGCGCTTGCAGGGCGCCGTCGTCGTATCGGTCTCCCAGTCCGGCAAGAGCCCCGACATCGTTGCCCTACAGGCCCGCGCGAAGGAAGCCGGCGCCTTCTCGGTGGCCATCGTGAACGATGCCTCCTCTCCCCTCGCGACCGAGGCGGATGCAGTCCTCCCGCTCCATGCCGGCCCCGAGCGGAGCGTGGCGGCCACGAAGACCTGCCTGAGTTCGGCCGCGGTCCTGGCGGCGCTCATCGCCGAATGGCATCAGGACAAGGCCCTTCAGCAAGGCGTGCGGGCCCTCCCGGCCGCCTTCGAGGCGGCCCTGTCCGCCGACTGGAGCCCCGCCCTTCCCATCTTCGAGAAGGCGCAGTCGGCCTATGTGATCGGCCGTGGCCCGGCTTTCCCCATCGCGCAGGAGGCTGCGCTGAAGCTGAAGGAGACGGCCGTTCTCCACGCCGAGGCCTATAGCGGCGCCGAGGTGATGCACGGCCCCCTGCAACTCGTCGACAGCGGTTTTCCCGTGCTGGCCTTCCGGCCGGAGGATGCCGCATTCGCGGCCATGGGCGAGGCGATCGATCGCATGCGTGGTGCCGGCGCGAACGTCTTCGTCGCCGGCGGCGGCGGCCTGCCGTTCCGCAGTTCGGGCCACGCCTTGCTCGACCCGCTCGCCATGCTGGTCTCCTTCTACGGCCTCGCCGAGAAGGTGGCGCGCGGACGCGGACACGACCCCGACCGGCCAAGCCGGCTGCGCAAGGTGACGGAGACGATCTGATGAGTCTCGATGCTCTCACGGCACCGCGCCTGTTCAACGGCGAAACCTTCCTCGACCACCACGCGCTGCTCGTCGAAGGCGAAAAGATCGCAGCGGTGGTGCAACGCTCGGAAATCCCTTCCCACGCGGTGGTCACCTCCCTGCCCTCCGGCCTTCTCGTTCCAGGCTTCATCGACGCCCAGGTCAATGGCGGCGGCGGATTCCTCTTCAACGAAGCCCCGGAGGTAGCCACGCTCGACGGCATCAGCGCCGCGCACCGCAGGCACGGCTCCACCGCCCTTCTGCCGACCTATATCACCGACAGGATCGACGGCATGAAGCGGGCGCTGGAAGCCGCGCGGGCCGCGATCGCCGCGAGCGTCCCCGGTGTCGCCGGCATCCATCTCGAAGGCCCCTACCTGTCCGTGGCGCGCAAGGGCGCCCACGATCCCGCCCTGATCCGGCCGCTGACAGACGAGGACGTCGACCTCATTCTCGGCAGCGGCATCGAGACGATCCTGCTCACCGTCGCGCCGGAGAACGCGTCCAACCGCCTCATCCGCCGGCTTGCCGAAGGCGGCGTCATCGTCAGCCTCGGCCACACGGATACCGACTACGATACCGCCATGGCGGCGGCCGATGCGGGCGCGACAGGCATCACCCACCTCTTCAATGCCATGTCGCCGCTTCAGGGCCGCGCGCCGGGTGTCGCCGGCGCCGCGCTCGACCACGGCGGCCTCTGGGCAGGCGTGATCGCCGACGGCCACCACGTGCATCGCGGCTCGCTCAGCGTTGCCCTGCGGGCCAAGCGCGCGCCCGGCCGGCTCTTCCTGGTGAGCGACGCCATGCCGACGGCCGGCGACCCCAATGACGTCTTCTTCCTCAACGGACGCAAGGTGACCCGCCGCAACGGTGCCTTGACCCTGGAGGATGGTACGCTGGCCGGCTCCGATCTCACCATGGACGGCGCCGTGCGCTACAGCGTCGACAATCTCGGCATCGACCTCGGCGAAGCACTGCGCATGGCCAGCCTCTATCCCGCGCAATTCCTCAAGCTCGATCGCCGTCGGGGCCGCCTCGCGCCGGGCTTCCGCGCGGATCTCGTCCACCTCGACGAAACCCTCGCAACCAGGGGCGTGTGGATCGCAGGGCACAAACTCGTAGGCTGATCCAACCTTCCATCGAACGGGCAACGATACAGCCGGTCGCGAGACCGGCTTTTTTGTTGACTCGACAAGGCCGTATGATAGCTTTTGAAATAATATGAAAAAATATGCCAAATCACGAAACCGGGGAGGTTCACAATGCAGGCGATAGGTATCAATTCGCATCAATCACACCATTGAGACTTTCGGTCATTGATTGGAATTGATCGACTTTGCCAACTTCCCGGCAAAGCGAAGACGGATAGCGCATGCCCGCGGCAGACCTGCCGGCTGACAGGCGCCCCACATCGTTCAGTCACGTTCGCCGCTGGCGACAAGATGTCGAAAACGACACGCAGCAAGGAGGAAAACATGCGATATCTGAAAGAGCTCTGCGTCGGTGCCACCGCAGCGCTTGCACTAGGTTTAACGGCATTCCAGGCGCTCGCCGAGACCACGCTCACCATCGCCACCGTCAACAACAACGACATGGTTGTGATGCAGAAACTGTCGAAGGACTTCGAGACGAAGAATCCCGACATCAAGCTGAACTGGGTGATCCTGGAGGAGAACGTTCTCCGCCAGCGCCTGACCACCGACATCGCCACCCATGGCGGCCAGTACGACGTCCTCACCATCGGGCTCTTCGAAGCGCCCATGTGGGGCCAGAGAAGCTGGTTGGTACCTTTTGACAACGTGCCCGCCGACTACAAGCTCGACGACGTGCTCAAATCGGTCCGCGACGGTCTCTCCTATGACGGCAAGCTCTTTGCCCTGCCCTTCTACGCCGAGAGCCAGATGACCTTCTATCGCAAGGATCTGTTCGACAAGGCGGGCATCACCATGCCCGACCAGCCGACGTGGCAGGACATCGACGCGGCCGCCGCCAAGATCCACGACCCCGACCACGGCGTCTACGGCATCTGCCTGCGCGGCAAGCCCGGCTGGGGCGAGAATATCGGCCAGATCACCCCGGTGGCCAATTCCTTCGGCGCTCGCTGGTTCGACATGCAGTGGAAGCCGCAATTCGACACTCCCCAGTGGAAGGAAGGCCTGACCACCTATGTCGACCTTCTGAAGAAATACGGCCCGCCCGGGGCCGCCTCCAACGGCTACAACGAGAACCTCGCTCTCTTCGCCAGCGGCAAGTGCGGCATGTGGGTGGACGCCACCGTTTCCGCCGGCTTCCTCAACGACCCCAAGCAGAGCAGCGTCGTGGGCAAGCTCGGCTATGCCCATCCCCCTTACGGCAAGTTCAACAAGGGCAACCACTATCTGTGGTCCTGGGCGCTGGCGATACCGACGTCCTCCAAGGCACCCGATGCCGCCAAGAAGTTCATCTATTGGGCGACCTCACCCGACTACATCAAGCTGGTGGCCGACTATTCCGGCATCGTGACGGTGCCGCCGGGCACGCGCCAGTCGACCTATGACAATGCGGACTACATCAAGGCCGCGCCCTTCGCCAAGCTGACGCTCGATACCATCGAGACCGCCAACATGACGGACGCGACCCAGGAGAAGGTTCCCTATCGCGGCATCTCCTTCGTCGGCATCCCCGAATTCCAGAGCATCGGCACCGCCGTCGGCCAGGAATTCGCAGCCGTGATCGCGGGCAAGAAGAGCATCGACGAGGGCCTCGCCGCCGCGCAGGCGCTGACCCAGCGAGCCATCAAGCAGGCAGGCTATCAGAAATAGGCCCGCCTTGGCGTCACCGGATGCGCGTGCTCCTCCCCATGCGCATCCTCGATGGTGCGGCCCCGATCGCCCAGGATCGGGGTCGCGCCATTCCGTTCGAGTTCGATCCTGCTGAAGGAAGAGTCCCATGGCGCTTGCCCTGCTCGCGCGACATAAGGGAGCCGGCGTCGATGCCCGCCCGTTGCTGGCCCCCTCCGTCGTGCTGCTGTTCATCTGGATGATCGTCCCGCTGGCGATGACGATCTGGCTCTCCTTCCAGCGCTACAACCTCAACTATCTCGACCAGACCGGCTTTGCCGGCTTCGACAACTACCAGTACCTCCTCGAGGACCCCGGTCTCACCAACGCCATCCTCCACACCATCACCCTGGTGGTGAGCGTTCTGGCGATCACGGTCGTCGTAGGGGTCATCGGCGCTGTCCTGCTGGACCAGCCCGTCTGGGGACGCGGTCTTGCCAGGCTCTTCTGCATCGCGCCGTTCTTCATCATGCCCACGGTCGGGGCCCTCATCTGGAAGAACCTGTTGATGCACCCCGTCAACGGGCTGTTTGCCTGGGTCTCCCGTTCCCTCGGCCTGCCGGTCGTGGACTGGATGAGCGACTGGCCTCTCCTGTCCATCGTCATCATCGTCGCCTGGCAGTGGATCCCCTTCGCCCTGCTGATCCTGCTCACGTCCCTGCAGTCGCTGGACCGCGACCAGATCGAGGCCGCGCGCATGGACGGCGCCAATGGCCTGCGCCTCTTCGTCTACATCACCCTGCCGCATCTCTATCGCGCCATCACCATCGTGATCATGATCGAGACGATCTTCCTCTTGTCGATCTTCGCGGAGATTCTGGTGACGACGGTGGGCGGGCCGGGCGATGCCTCGACCACCCTGCCCTACCTGATCTACAAGACAGCGCTGCTCGACAACGACATAGGCGGTGCTTCCGCCGGCGGCATGCTGGCGGTGGTACTGGCCAATATTGTCGCGATCTTCCTGGTGCGGACCATCTCGCACACGCTGGAGGATTGAACGATGCGGCCGTCCCTGCGCTACAGGTTCATCGTCACGATACTATGCTGGCTGCTGACCTTCATCCTGTTCTTCCCAATCCTGTGGATGATCGTGACCGCCTTCAAGACGGAGCAGCAGGCCATCGCTAGCCCGCCCGTCCTGTTCTTCCAGCCGAGCCTGCACAATTTCGAGGAGATCCTGGAGAGTGCGGACTATCTGCATTTCTTCGCCAACAGCGTAATCATCTCGGTGGGTTCCACCCTGCTCGGCACGCTCATCGGACTGCCCGCCGCCTATGCCCTCGCTTTCTATCCCGGCAAGCGCAGCAAGGATCTCCTGGTGTGGATGCTTTCCACCAAGATGATGCCGGCGGTAGGCGTGCTGGTCCCGATGTATCTCATCTTCCAATGGGTCGGGCTGATGGATACGCGCTTCGGCCTGACAGCGCTCTATACGCTGGTCAACCTGCCGATCATCGTCTGGATGCTGTTCACTTTCTTCAAGGATGTGCCCAAGGAGATTCTCGACGCCGCCCGCATGGACGGCGCCGGACCCCTGAAGCAGTTCGTCTGGATGCTGCTGCCGATGACGCTGCCCGGCATCGCCTCTACCGCCCTGCTCGCCATCATCCTGTCCTGGAACGAGGCTTTCTGGAGCATCAACCTCACGGTGACGCAGGCGACGCCGCTGACGGCCTTCATCGCGCGCTTCTCGAGCCCCGAAGGGCTGTTCTGGGCCAAGCTCTCCGCCGCCTCGCTGATGGCGATCGGCCCCATCCTGATCTTCGGCTGGCTCACCCAGCGCCAGCTGGTAAGAGGACTGACCTTCGGCGCCGTGAAATGACGGCGCTCCCCTCCGAAGAACCTGAGAAAGACCTGAACCAGGGAAAGACGTGAATATGTATTTGAAGAAGTTCGATTTGAACGGACAGACCGCCTTCATCACCGGCGGCGGCCGCGGTATTGGATTGTCCACCGCCGAAGCACTCCTGGAGTGCGGCGCCAAGGTCGTGATCTCGGATCTCGATCCGACCGTGCTGGAGAACGGGCGCAAGGAACTCGGCGCGAAGGGTTGGGAGGTGGATGCTGTCCAACTCGATGTCACCGATGCCGATGCGGTCGGCAAGGCCGCGCGCGAAGCCAATGAACGCCACGGCGGCGTGGATATCCTGATCGCCAATGCCGGCATCGCCTGGCCCGATACAGCCGGCGAACTGATGAGCGATGAGGTCTGGCGCAAGGTCATCGACGTCGATCTCAATGGCGTCTACTGGTCCTGCCGAGAATTCGGACGCGCCATGCTGGAACGCGGCCGGGGTTCGATCGTGACCACGGGCTCGATGTCCGGTATCATCTCGAACAAGCCGCAGCGCCAGGCCCACTACAACGCCGCCAAGGCCGGCGTGCATCACCTCACCAAGTCGCTGGCGGGCGAATGGGCCGAGCGTGGCGTGCGCGTCAACACCGTCGCGCCGACCTATGTGGACACGGTAATGTCGAATCGCAGCTTCGATGATCCCACCCGTTTTCCGATCTGGATGGAGATGACGCCGATGAAGCGTGTCGCGCGTCCCGACGAGGTCGCCTCCGCCATCCTGTTCCTTGCGAGCGATGCCTCCAGCGCCATGACCGGCGCGCTGGTGGTAGTGGACTGCGGCTACACGATCTGGTGAGGCCCCTCCCGACGGGCTCGCCGCCGCGCGTGACGAGCCCTCCGGCGCGGATGCCGGGTGAACCCGTCCCAGCCGAAACATCGCTATTGCGGATCAACCCGCGGCGCCTTCGCTCCGAACGGCTCATTTCTGCCCGGAATGCGGCCCAGCGTGCCGGCCTGCCCCACCCCCCTGTCCGCGTGTGACCGGCGCAATGAAGCAGCGCAGGCCCGATATCGACGGTGCCACGCCATGACCGCACGGGCTTTCATGCCCGTTGAAATGTAAACACTCTTCATTTATTAGTCGGACAATTGACAAGCCAGCGAAATGAGCGGCGAACTTGCTCGTCGCAATCCAGCTTGCCGACTTCCACCCGAACCGGACGACAGCGCCCGACGCGGTATCGCCGCAGAGCGTCAAAAAGCTCCGGAAGGTGGACCAGGAAACACCCGAACAGCCGGACAAGAGTCCGAGCAGAACCCGAGGGAGCTGTCTATGAAACGTCCTATCGTCACACTGGCAACCGCCTGTGCCGCCCTGGCCGGCCTGTTGCTCGGCACGGCTGCAGCCAGTGCCGCAGGACCCGAGGTCGTCTCCGGTCCGAGCAAGGATCCGAGCTGCTTCGTGCCGTGGACCGACAAGACAAAGTTCTTCAAGTTTCCCGCAAAGAAGGGGCCTTATCGCATCGCGCTTGCAAACGGCTTCATCGGCAACACCTGGCGCATCCAGATGATCAAGACGGCCAAGGCCTACGCCGATCAGCCCGACGTGAAGGCCAACCTGAAGGAATTCAAGGTCGTGTCG
The DNA here is from genome assembly GCF_059699065.1 of Labrys sp. ALF-8. Lineage (NCBI taxonomy): Bacteria > Pseudomonadati > Pseudomonadota > Alphaproteobacteria > Hyphomicrobiales > Xanthobacteraceae > Labrys > Labrys sp. ALF-8. Next base: position 3,996,545 of record NZ_AP048537.1, on the reverse strand, counting down.
ACCGGCGAGGACATCGCCGCCCAGATCGCCGCCGTGAACAACTTCATCGATTCCGGCTATGACGCCGTGGTGATCGACGCCCAGAATCCCACCGCCTTCAAGTCGGTCATCCGCCGCGCCCAGAATGCCGGCGTCGTGCTCGTGGCCTTCGACAACACGGTCGACAGCGAAGACATCGTCAACGTCAACGTCGACCAGCGCGGCCTCGGCAAATACTGGGGCGACTGGCTGGTCAAGAACATCCCCAATGGCGGCACCATCCTCGAAGTGCGCGGCGTGGCGGGCACTTCGGTCGATACCGATCGCCATGAGGCCATCCAGGAAGCCCTGAAGGCCTCCGGCAAGCCGTTCAACACGGTGGAAGTCGTCGGAAAGTGGGATGACGGCACGGCCCAGAAGGTCACCGCCGACGCCATCGCGGTCCACAAGCACTTCGACGGCATGACGGCGCAGGGCGGGTCCACCGGCATGGTGCGCGCCTTCATCGACGCCAAGCATCCCTTCATACCCTCGGGCGCCGAAGCCGAGAACGGCTATCGCAAGCTGTGCGCCGCCAATGCGGATAAGGGCCTGAAATGCGCCTCCGGCGGCACAGGGCCGGCCCAGGTGGCGGTGGCCATCAAGACCGCGATAACGGCACTGCAGGGCGACGTGATCCCGCAGGCCATCAAGCTGCCGCTCGCCCATGTCGAAGATCCCGATTTCAAGGACGGCGAGAACTACTACTCCAAGGAGACCGACAACTTCTTCGTCGGCAACGCCTTCCCGACCTGCGGCATCAACTTCACCGCCCAGGAGATCATGGGTCAGTCCGAGCAGTGAGGATCTCGATTGCTTCCTGCAGACCGATGAGAAAAGTGCCGACCTGAAGGTCGGCACGCCATCCTGGGACCGCAGGCATCTCGCCTGCTCTTGAAACCGCGACGCCTGTCGGATGGGAAGAAGCAGGCGAGGCGCCTGCGATCCCAGGAAATTCGGAGTTCACCTCATGGTCGATGCGGTACCGCTCTTTCGGATGGAAGGCATTTTCAAACGCTATGGCGGTGTATCCGCGCTCGAGAAGGCTTCCCTTACCATCGAGGCCGGCCGCATCCATGCCATTCTCGGCGAGAACGGAGCGGGAAAATCGACGCTCATCAAAATCCTTTCCGGCGTCGTGCAGCCTGACGAGGGGGTGCTGCAGCTCGAGGGGCAGGACATACGCTTTTCAGGCCCCGCTGCCGCGAAGCAGAACGGCATCGTCTGCATCTTCCAGGAACTTTCGCTGGTTCCCGACCTGTCGGTGGCCGACAACATCTTCATCGACGCGCCTCCTCGTCGCCTCGGCCTGATCGACCGCCGGGCCCAGAGGCGGATGGCAACCGAATGGCTGGCACGCGCCGGCGCCGAGGACATCCATCCCCTCGCCCTGGTCAAGGACCTGCCGCTGTCACGACGGCAGATGGTGGAGATCGCCAAGGCGCTCGCGCGCAAGCCGCGCATCCTCATCCTCGACGAGGCGACCTCCGCGCTCACGGCCGCCGACGTCACCCGCATCGTCGCCGTCCTGAAACGCCTGCGTTCGGAAGGGCTGGCCCTTCTCTACATCTCGCACCGCATGGCCGAGATCGAGGAACTCGCCGATGAGTGCACGGTGTTCCGCAATGGGCGCAACATCGCCACCTTCAAGGCGGGCACAAGGACCGACAACGAGGTCATCGAGATGATGATCGGGCGTGAATACAGCCACGTCTTCCCGCTCAAGCCGCCTCCGCCCCCACCCACCGTCAAGCCTCTTCTCGAAGTGGCGAACCTATCCTGGACGGATCGGCTGAGGAACGTCTCGCTCGCCATCCGGCCCGGCGAGGTCGTCGGCCTCGGCGGGCTCGACGGCCAGGGCCAGCGGGAACTGCTGCTCGCCCTGTTCGGCGTGCTGCGCGGCACCACGGGCGAGATCCGCGTGGAGGGCCGGCCGGTGTCGATCGCCAGCCCCGGCGCCGCCAAGCAGCCGGCCATCGGCATGGCTCTCATCCCCGAGGATCGCAAGACGGAAGGATTGATGCTGCCGATGTCGGTGCGCGACAATCTCTCCTTCGCCTCGCTCGGCCGCATCTCCAGGGCCGGACTGATCGATCGCGCCGCGGAAAAGCAGGCGATCGCGGAGATGGTCAAGCTGCTTGCGATCAAGACCGCCGGTGTCGACATTCCTGTCGGCGCGCTGTCGGGCGGCAACCAGCAGAAGGTGGTGATCGCCAAATGGCTGATGGTCTCTCCGCGGATCATCCTGCTTAACGATCCCACCAGGGGCATCGACGTCGGCACCAAGCAGGAGATCTATCAACTGCTGCGCCACCTCGCCGACAAGGGTGCGGCGATCCTGCTCTATTCTACCGACTATGACGAACTTATCGGCTGCTGCGACCGTGTGCTCGTGCTCTACGAGGGCGCGGTCAGACGCGAATTGGCGGGGGCCGAGATCACCGAGAACGCGCTGATCTCCAGCGCCCTCAACATCACCTCGGAGAATGGGGAGGCCGGCCGCAAGCCGGCAGTGAACGCGTGAGCGACTGGCGCTACAAATTTGCGGAACACCGCAGCACGCTGCTGGCGGCCCTCGTCTTCGTGGCGATGTTCGCCATCTACACCGCCAACCACGAGGCGGGCTTCTCCGCCAATGTGGTGCAGACCGCGGCCAACAAGGGCGTGCTGCTGGCGCTCCTCGCCGTGGCGCAGACCTTCGTGGTGCTGACGGCCGGTATCGACCTTTCCGTCGGCACCATCTTCATCCTGACCAACTGCCTGGCCTCCTGGATCGTGGTCGGCTCGCCCGGTATGACGGCGCTCGGCGTCCTCGGCGTGCTTGCCACCGGCCTCGTCTGCGGCGCCGTCAACGGCGCCATCGTGATCTTCGGCCGCCTGCAGCCCATCGTCACCACCATCGCAACGGGCGCTGTCTATTTCGGACTTGCTCTCTGGCTGCGTCCCGATCCCGGGGGCGACGTGAACGGCGATCTCGCGGATGCCCTCACGAGCCAGCTCTGGGGCGGCTTTCCGGCGAGCCTGCTCGTCCTGATCGTCGTGATGCTGCTGATCTGGGTGCCTTTCCGGCGCTCGATGCTGGGCCGGTCGGTCTATGCCGTCGGCTCGTCGGAGGTCGCGGCCTACATGTCGGGTGTCTCGACCGACCGGGCCAAGTTCATGGCCTATGTGCTCTCCGGCCTGTTCGCGGCGATGGGCGGGCTGATGCTGACCTTCTTCACCTATTCGGGCGAGGCGTCCTCCACCAATGCCTCGACCTACACCCTTAACTCCATCGCTGCCGTGGTGCTGGGAGGCGTCTCGCTGTTCGGCGGCACGGGCAGCGCGGTGGGCGCGATCTTCGGTGCGCTGATCTTCCGCACCATCAACGACCTGCTTTTCGTCTTCGACCTCGATCCCCTCTGGCAGCCGCTGTTCCTCGGCGTCGTACTGCTCATTGCCGTCTGCATGGGTTCCTTCCGGCTCCTGCAGATCAAGAACCGTCTCGATCTCTTCGGGTGATGCGATGGAACGATCGACATTCATGCCTTGCCCGTTCGAGGAGAGCGGCCCTGCCATTTCCGGCGAAGCCGAACGCTTCGGGAAGGGGATCCAGGAGATGACATCCCACCTATCGGGAGTGCCGGCATGAGCCAGCAGGATACCCCCCAGCTCCGCTCCCGCCTTCCCGCCTTCCTACAGGGGATCGACACGGCGGTGGTCACGGCGTTTGCCTGCATCGTCGTGCTGCTCCTCGTCGGCAGCCTCTACTCATCCAGCTTCCTGTCCCCCGAATATCTGCTTCAGCAGCTGCAGGTAGGCTCGTTCCTGGCCATGGCCGCGACGGGCATGATGCTGGTGATCCTGCTTGGCCAGATCGACCTTTCCATTCCCTGGCTGATCACCATCGGCGCCATGATGTCGACGGCGGCCGCAGGCTGGGGCGAATGGGGCCCGGCCCTGGCCATTCCGGTCGGCATCGTCAGCGGCATGGTGTTCGGCTTGATCAACGGGATCGGCGTCGCCTATCTGCGCGTGCCTTCGATGATCTTCACCCTCGGCACGAACGCCGTGATGCAGGGCCTCATGGTCGTGCGGACGGGCGGCGCGGCACCCCAGGACATGTCGACGGAGTCCATGCATGACCTTGCCACCGGCCGCCTGATCGCGGGCATCCCCAATCCGGTCTGGATCTGGGTGCTGGTCGGTGCGGCGACGGTCTTCGTGCTAAAGCGCACCACGTTCGGGCGCGCCCTCTACGCCATCGGCAACCGCGAGCGGGCCGCCTATCTCTCCGGGGTCCACACGCGCCGCATCGTCGTGCTGGCCTTCGTGATCTGCGGAGCGCTGTCCGCCTTCGGCGGCGTGCTGCTGGCGGGCTATTCCACCAAAGCCTACCAGGGCATGGGCGACCCCTATCTCCTGCCTGCCATTGCGGCCGTGGTGCTCGGCGGCACCTCGATCCTGGGTGGCCGCGGTACCTATCTGGGCACGGTGGCCGGGGTGATCCTGATCACGCTCCTGCAGTCGATTCTCGCCATCGTCCAGATGCCGGAAGCCGGGCGCCAGGTGATCTATGGCGGGACGATCATCGCGATGCTGCTGCTCTATGGAAGATCCGCGCGGCTGAGGACCTGAATCCGCAAGCGCCGGCTTCAGGCCGGCGCTCCTCCCGCCTATGCCCGGTGCGGCGCAAACAGGATCACCGCCATGCCGGCCAAGCAGAGAGCCGCGCCCGCAAGATCCCACAGGTCCGGCCTGACATCCTCCACCCGCCACAGCCAGAGAAGCGAAGCGGCGATGTAGATACCGCCGTAGGCCGCATAGGCCCGGCCGGCGGCATCGCTGTCGACACGCGTGAGGAGCACGGCGAAGACGATCAGGGAGGCGATGCCGGGAATGAGCCACCAAGCGGGCTTGCCGAGCCGAAGCCAGCCCCAGAAGGCATAGCAGCCGGCGATCTCCCCGACTGCCGCCAGGCAGTAGAACAGTATGGACTTCATGGAAAATTGAATCCCGGCAACAGCTTCCGGCGGAGAGCTTAGCTGCCGCCGCAGGAAACGAAAGGGAGTGTCGACAACCAATCGACGTTCGCCCTTTCCTTTAACGAGGCGTTTGCCCGAAGTAGCCCGAGTGCGCCGCTCCGCGTTTGTGGCACCCGCGCCCTTACCGCTCAGTTGCTGCTGGAAGCCGCCCAGAGGTTGACGCCGCCCTCCTGGGCGAAACTGTCGATCTCCGCGAGTTCGGCCGCGTCGAAGGAGGCATTCTTCAAGGCAGCGACGCAATCCTCGATCTGGTCGGGCCGGCTGGCGCCGATCAGCGCGGAGGTCATGCGCGGGTCGCGCAGTACCCAGGCGATCGCCATCTGCGCGAGCGACTGGCCGCGCTTGGCGGCAATCCCGTTGAGGCCCCGCAAGCGGGCAAGATTCTCTTCGGTGAGTTGCGTGGGCGAGAGGGATTTGCCGGCAGCAGCCCGGCTGTCTGTGGGAATGCCCTTCAGATATTTGTCGCTGAGCAGCCCCTGCGCCAACGGCGTGAAGGCAATGCAGCCGGCACCGTCCGCTTCGAGCTGGTCCAGCAGCTTGTCCTCCTCGACCCAGCGATTGATCATCGAATAGCTCGGCTGGTGGATCAAAAGCGGCGTACCCAGGCGCTTGAGGATGGCCGCCGCCTCCCTGGTGCGCGCCGCGCTGTAGGAGGAGATGCCGGCATAGTGCGCCTTGCCCTGCTTCACCGCGTCGTGCAGCGCCGTCATGGTCTCTTCCAGCGGCGTCTTCGGATCGAAGCGATGCGAATAGAAGATATCGACCGTCTCGATGCCCATGCGCCGGAGGCTGCGATCGAGGCTGGAGAGCAGGTATTTGCGGCTGCCCCATTCACCGTAGGGGCCGGGCCACATGCGATAGCCTGCCTTGGTGGAGATGACGAGTTCGTCGCGGTGATGGGCGAAATCCGTCTTCAGGATACGCCCGAAGGTCTCCTCGGCCGAGCCGGGAGGCGGGCCGTAATTGTTGGCGAGATCGAAATGCGTGATGCCGAGATCGAACGCCTTGCGGCAAAGGGAACGAGCCTTCTCGAAAGGCAGGTCGCCGCCGAAATTGTGCCATAGGCCGAGCGAAAGCGCCGGCAGCTCGAGACCGGAGCGGCCCGTTCGACGATATTGCATGGTGGTGTAGCGTGCGGCATCGGCGACGTAAGTCATAGGCGCTCCGATCGATGAAGTGTGGGGAGGAGAAAGGAGAATGCGCGGCAAACTAGCGCCGCCCCAGGCGCTCCTTCAACCCGCCGCGTGTTCACATTGCCGACACCAGCCCCGAAATTACGTCCAGGAACCGTCGCCGTCCATGATGGAGGGCCCGGCGCAAGGACCGGGCCCGTCCGTGGTCGATCCGCGTCTCAGCGAACCGCGGCGGCATCCTCGTAGTCGGAAGCCCTGGTCACGTCTTCCGCGGTGGATCCGAGGACCATGGTCAGCACGACCGAGACGACGAAGTTGAGCGCCACCGCGACGAGGCCGATGTAGAAGGTGGTGCCGTAGATCGACACGGCAGGCGTCAGCGCCGTCGGTCCCCAGGCAAGGTAGCTGCCCACCAGCATGCCGACGGCCCAGCCCACCAGCAGGGCCCAGCCGTTGAACCAGCGGGTAAACAGGCCCGCGACGACGGCAGGGAAGATCTGGATCATCCAGATGCCGCCCAGCAACTGCAGGTCCAGGGCGAATTGCGTCGGCAGGAAGATGATCACCACCAGGGCGCCGACCTTGACCACCAGCGACATCAGCTTGGCGAGGTAGGATTCCTCGCGCGGCGACATAGCCGGGTTGACGAAGGGCTTCCAGATGTTCCGGGTGAAGGTGTTCGCCGCGCCGATCGACATCACCGCCGCGGGCACCAGGGCGCCTATGGCGATGGCGGCGAAGCAGAAGCCGGCGAACCAGTCCGGGAACATCTGCAGGACGAGCAGCGGCACGGCCTGCGAACTGTCCGTCGTCTTGATTCCCGCCGCCAGTGCCATCACGCCCAGCAGGGCGATAAGCCCGAGCACCAGCGAATAGGCCGGCAAGGTCACGGCATTGCGGCGGATGGCGTCCGGGCTGGAGGCCGAGAGCGTGCCCGTCATGGCATGGGGATACATGAACAGCGCCATCGCCGAGCCGATCGAGAGCGAGATGAACATCCAGATCTGCGAGGGCGCCAGGGTCAGGCCGGCCGCGACGGGCTTGCCGGCCGCCGTCGTGGCCGCGACCTTCGCCTCGTAGGCAGTCTTCGCGGCATCGAAGACCGCGGCGTACCCGCCGAGCTTGGCCGGAATGATAATGACCGCCGCGATCACGAAGATATAGATCATGATATCCTTGACGAAGGCGATCATGGCAGGCGCCCGCAGGCCGCTCTTGTAGGTGTAGAGCGCCAGGATGACGAAGGCTACCGTAAGTGGGATATGCGAGGCCCAGCCCTGCGCCTGGAAGCCCAGCGCCTGGATCACCTTCTCCATGCCGACGAGCTGGAGGGCGATGTAAGGCATGGTGGCAAGGATACCCGTGAAGGCGACCGCCAGCTCCAGCCAGCGATTGCCGTAGCGTCCGGCAATGAAATCGGCACCGGTCAGGTGCCCGTGGCGATGGGTGACGTTCCACAGCCGCGGCATGATCAGGAACACCAGCGGATAGATCAGGATCGTGTAGGGCACGGCAAAGAAGCCGTAGGCCCCCAATGCATACATCACGCCGGGAACGGCGATCACGGTGTAGGCGGTGTAGAGGTCACCACCGAGCAGGAACCAGGTGATCCAGGCGCCGAAGCGCCGCCCGCCAAGGCCCCATTCATGCAAGTGGTCGAGGTCGGCTGACTTCCAGCGCGCGGCCACGAAACCGATGATGGTCACAACGGCGAAGAAGAAGGCGAAGACGGCGGCGGCTGTCCAGTTGAGATTGTCCAGCATCAGCGTTCAACCTTCCAGGCGAGGTAGACGAACAGCGATGAGACTGGAACCAGCAGCAGCAGATACCAGTAGAAAAAAGGCAGGCCGAACAGCACAGGCTCGACGCTGTTGTAGAGCGGCGTCAGCAGTGCCAGCACGCATGGCACCAGCAAGAGAATATATTTCATGGCATTTCCCCCGGAATGCTTGGACACGGCCACAGCCGAATCCCGCTTGTCGAGAAGCGTGGACGAAGTTGTTATTCCCCTCGTCAGTAGCCGTGTCCAGAGGGATTATTACATTCGCAGCAAGGACTTGCCTCCATCGGCCGGTTCGGCTGTGCCTCACGCCGCAACGGATCGCCTCTCCGCATCGACCGCTTGACCTTCCCACAGTGGGAAGGTGCAGGGTCCGAATCGAAAGGCGGAGCGCTTCCATTCCGATGAGACCGGCTTGCCGACCCACGATGGACTGCGCACGATCATGAAGGAGCAGGCCAGTGATGAACCGACGCAGCTTTCTTCTCGCGGGAGCCGCGATTCTGTCGCTGCCCCATGCGGCCATAGGGCAGCAGCACGACCATTCCATGCACGGCATGCCGGGGATGGGCATGGGCGGCGATACGTCAGCTCCATCGGATTCCCCCTCGCTTCCCGAGGGTGCGCCCCTGCGCGAGTTGCCGCGCCTGGAGAACCGGTCCCGGGAGCCTGGCCGGTTCGAGGCCGAACTCGTCGCAGCGCCGGCCCGCACCAGCTTCGCCACCGGCCTGGAGACACCGATCTTCGCCTATAACGGTCTCAGCCCTGGGCCCGTCATCGAGGTCTTCGAGGGCGATAGCGTCAGCCTCGCCTTCCGCAACGAGTTGCCGGACCAGGAAAGCACCATCCACTGGCACGGACTGCCGATCCCAGCCGAGCAGGACGGCAATCCCATGAATCCCGTGATGCCGGGCGAGGACCGGACCTACGCCTTCGATCTGCGGAAAGGCAGCGCCGGATCCTACTGGTACCATCCTCATCCGCATGGCAGGACGGCGGAGCAGGTCTATCGCGGCCTAGCAGGCGCCTTCCTCGTCAAGGACCGGGACGACCCCATTCCCGCAGCCTATGGCGATAGCCTGCTCGTCTTCACGGACCTTCGTCTGTCCGCCGACGGAACGATGCCGCCCAATGGCATGGCGGACGTGATGAACGGGCGAATCGGCGACCATGTGCTGGTCAACGGGCAGAAGAATCCGGTTCTCAACGTGCCGGCCGGCACCGCCCGTCGCTTTCGCCTGCTGAACGCGACGAATGCCCGCTTCCTGCGCCTTTCCCTGGCCGGCGCCGGCATCACCTTGATCGGCAGTGACGGCGGATTGCTGGAAGAGCCCATTGCCGGAGTAAAGGAATTGTTCCTTGCGCCGGCCGAGCGGCTTGAAATCATTGCCCGTTTCGACGAGCCGGGTACGACCAGCCTGCGGACACAGGACTATGATCGCGGCTGGATGGGCCCGAACCGTCCACAGGAAGCAGGCCTGGATCTGCTTACGGTCAGGGTTTCACAGGAGCGCGCGCCTGCTCAGCCGCCCCTGCCCCAAATGCTGCGGCCGATCGCCGAATTCGGCGCACCGGCCCTCAATCGGCGCTTCGTGTTCACGGAAACCATGTCGATGGTGTCGGGCGGCATGGCGATGGGCTTCCTCATCAACGGCGCGGCCTTCGACATGAACCGGGTGGATATCGTCTCCAAGGTCGGACAGGTCGAACTCTGGGAGATCGAGAACCAGGCGGACATGGACCACCCCTTCCACCTGCACGGAACACAATTCCAAATCGTCGAGCGCGAGAGCGCGGGCAAGGTGGCAAGGCCGCCCTATCGGGCTCTCAAGGATACCGTCAATGTCCCACGCCGGGAGACGGTGCGCATTCTGGTTCGCCAGGATCTGCCTGGCCCGCGCATGTATCACTGCCATATCCTCGAGCACGAGGATCTCGGCATGATGGGGCTCGTGAACGTCGAGGCTTAGAGCCTTGTGTGTTCTGACGAAATCGGCAGAACGCAAAGACGCTTCGAAAAACAAAGAGTTAGCGCAAAGCTCTAGGACGAATGCACTCTCGCCTGCATCTCGAAGCGTGTCGTTTACAGGAGCAGGCGGGACGCCTGCGATCCCAGGAGCACTTCCCGAGCGGGGTCCTTCCCACGCCGCGACGATCGTACCGGAGGCTTCATTTCCACATGGTCGCCCCCGAGACTATGTGGCCTCGGCTGCCTCTTATGAGGGCGAGAAGCGCGCCACCAGCTGGTGCCGCTCGCCGGGATAGGTGAAGCGCACCGCCGTGACCAGCGGCTCGCCCCGCCAGGTCTGGCGCTCCACCACCAGGCAGGCCGTCCCCGCATCGAGCGACAGCAGCGATGCCGCCTCGCCGCGCGCGCCCACGGCCTTGATGTGATGCTCTGCCACTGTCCAGGGAACATGCTTGAGCAACCACACTCCCGGCGGCTCGACGGAAAAGTCGGCCTCCCCGGCCTGCGGCACCACCTCCAGATTGATGAGACGCTCCTCCAGGCAGAAGGGCGCGTCACCGGCGAAATGGCGGCAGGTCAAGGCGAGAAACGGCGTGTTGCCGCCGAGGTCCAGCCGCAGCATTTCCACGGATTTTGCCTTGCGGCGGCGACACTCCAGCAATTCATAGCGGTAGGGCAGGCCGAGCGCCGCGACCTCCGCCTCGATGCCATGGATGGCGAGCACGGCCGCCTCGCTGCGGGGCTGCACCACGAAGCTGCCGGCCTTGCGCCGTCTCTCGATCAGGCCCGCGCCGGCAAGCTGCGTCAGAACCTTGTTCACGGTCATGCGCGAGCAGCCGTAAATCTCGGTCAACTCGGTTTCGAACGGGATGCGATGTCCCGGCGGCCATTCACCGGAGACGATGCGGTGCTCCAGTTCGCCGAGGATGCGCTGGTGCATGGTCCGGCGAGGTGCATCTTCCGTGGCGCTCATGGTGTTGCCTCCCCTCGACACGAGGTAAACTCCCATCTTCGGGCTTGCGCGTCAATAAATATGTCTATACATGATCCTCACTTTCATCGGGGCGGAGAGGACGATGTCGGAAGGCAGCGAAAGGCTTCATCTGTGGCGCAATGCACGCCTCGCCACCCTGGCCGAGGGCACGGCGGGTCTCGGCGTCGTTGAAAACGGGGCCATTGCGGCCAGGGGCGGCCGCATCCTGTATGCCGGCCCCGAGAGCGAGCTTCCGGCCGATATCCGCAGCCAGGCACCAACCACCGATTGCGAGGGGCGCTGGGTCACGCCGGGCCTCATCGACTGCCACACGCATCTCGTCTTCGGGGGCGACCGCGCCCGCGAGTTCGAGCTTCGCCTCGAAGGCGCAAGCTATGAGGAGATCGCCCGGGCAGGCGGCGGCATCGTCTCCACCGTCAGCGCCACGCGTGCAGCAAGCGAGGACGAACTGGTCGCGACCGCCCTGCCTCGCCTCGACCGCATGATCGGCGAGGGCGTCACCACGATTGAGGTCAAGTCGGGCTACGGCCTCGACACCAGGACCGAGTGCGCCATGCTGCGGGCCGCCCGCAGGCTCGGGCAGGCTCGCAGTGTGAGCGTCAGTACCACATTCCTGGGCGCCCATGCCCTCCCGGTGGAGGCCAAGGGCGACAAGGACGCCTATATTGATCTCGTCTGCAACGAGATGCTGCCCGCGGTGACCGCCGAGAATCTCGCTGACGCGGTAGACGGATTCTGCGAGGGCATCGCCTTCTCGCCCGAACATATCCGCCGCGTCTTCGATGCGGCCCAGGCAGCGGGACTGCCCATTAAACTGCATGCCGACCAGCTTTCCAACCTGCACGGCGCCAGGCTCGCCGCAGGCTATGGGGCCCTGTCGGTGGATCACCTCGAATATACGGACGACGACGGCGCAGCGGCCATGAGCGCCGCGGGAACCGTGGCCGTGATCCTGCCGGGCGCCTATTATTTCATCCGCGAGACGAAGCAGCCTCCGATCGCCGCCTTCCGGGCCCACAAGGTGCCGATGGCCGTCGCCACGGACTGCAATCCCGGAACGTCGCCGCTGACGTCGCCGCTGCTCACCATGAACATGGCGGCGACGCTCTTTCGCATGACGGTGGACGAATGCATCGCCGGCTTCACCCGCAACGCCGCAAAGGCGCTCGGCAAGCTCGGAGAAATCGGAACGCTCGAGGCCGGCAAATATTGCGACCTCGCCATCTGGGACATCGAGCGCCCCGCCGAGCTCGTCTACCGCCTCGGCTTCAATCCCCTTCATCAACGCATCTGGAGAGGCCAGTGACCAACCCCGTTCTGCTGCGTCCCGGCAAGGTCTCGCTCGCGACCTGGCGGGCGATCTATCACGGCGCCCCCGTCACCCTGGACGAGGACTGCCACACGCAGGTCAAGGCCAGCGCCGAGGCCGTCGCCGCCATCATCGCGAAAGGCGAGCCAGTCTACGGCATCAACACAGGCTTCGGAAAGCTTGCCAGCGTGCGCATCGAGAATGCGGATCTCGCCGTTCTCCAGCGCAACATCGTGCTCTCGCATGCCGCCGGCGTGGGCGATCCTCTGCCGGCCGAGGTCGTGCGCCTCATCATGGCGCTGAAGCTCGGCAGCCTGACGCAGGGCGCCTCCGGCGTGCAGTGGTCTACGGTAACGGCCCTGCGCGACTGCCTCGCCAAGGATCTCGTGCCGGTCATTCCCGGCCAGGGCTCGGTCGGTGCATCCGGTGACCTCGCGCCGCTCTCGCACATGACGGCGGCGCTGATGGGCGTCGGCGAGTTCTTCGTCTCCGGCAAGCGCGTTCCCGCCGCCGAAGCGCTTGCCGCGGCCGGCCTGCCGCCGCTCGTGCTCGGCCCGAAGGAAGGCCTCGCCCTCCTCAACGGCACGCAGGTCTCGACCGGCCTTGCCCTTGCAGGGTTGTTCTTGGCCGAGCGCGTCTTCCAGGGAGCGCTGGTCACCGGCGCCCTGTCGACCGATGCCGCCAAAGGATCCGACGGCCCCTTCGACCGGCGCATCCATGCGGTGCGCGGCCATCGCGGCCAGGCGGAAGTGGCACACACCCTCCGCGAACTGATGGCAGGCAGCACCATTCGCGCCTCGCATCTGGTGGGCGACGAGCGCGTGCAGGACCCCTATTGCCTGCGCTGCCAGCCCCAGGTGATGGGCGCCTGCCTCGACCTGCTGCGCCAGGCCGCGGCGACGCTGGCGATCGAGGCGAATGGGGTCACCGACAACCCTCTCGTCTTCACCGATACGGGCGAGGTCATCTCGGGCGGGAACTTCCACGCCGAACCCGTGGCCTTCGCCGCCGACATGATCGCCATGGCGCTGTGCGAGATCGGCTCCATCAGCGAGCGGCGCATCGCCATGCTGGTCGATCCCGCGCTTTCCGGCATACCGGCCTTCCTCACGCCGAAACCGGGCCTCAACTCCGGCTTCATGATCCCGCAGGTCACCGCCGCCGCCCTCGTCTCCGAGAACAAGCAGCGCGCCTTTCCCGCCAGCGTCGATTCCATCCCGACTTCGGCGAACCAGGAGGACCATGTTTCCATGGCCGCCCATGGCGCCCGCCGGCTCCTGGAAATGGCCCGCAACACCGCCGGCGTGATCGGCATCGAGTATCTCGCCGCCGCGCAGGGGTGCGACTTTCACGCACCGCTCGTTTCCAGCCCCTCCCTGGAGCGTGCCCGCGCCACGCTGCGGGCCAAGGTGCCGCACCTGTCCGACGACCGGCATTTCGCTCCCGACATCGAGGCGGCCACCGCCCTCGTCTGGAACGGCTTCGCCCAGGCGGCCGCTGGCCTCGAAACGCTGGCCCGCGTGGTGGAGGACGCAGCATGAGCAGGCCCAGCTGGCTCGAGATCCGGCAGGGCCAGGCGCCCCTGGTCGTCAGCATTCCCCATACCGGCACGGAGATTCCGGCCGAGATCGAGGAGAAGCTCGTATCGCCCTGGCTCGCCCGCAAGGATACCGACTGGTGGATCGAGACGCTCTACGATTTCGCTGCCGAGCTGGATGCCACCATCGTGCGCACGGCGATCTCGCGTACCGTGATCGACGTCAACCGTGATCCCAGCGGGGTTTCGCTTTACCCCGGCCAGGCCACGACCGAACTCTGTCCCACCACGAGCTTCGATGGCGAGCCGCTCTACAAGGACGGCGACGCCCCGGGCGTGGATGAGGTCGCGGCGCGCCGTGCCCGGTGGTTCGATCCCTACCATCTGGCCCTGGCGAGTGAAATCGAGCGGCTCAGGAAGCGCCATCCCACCATCGCCGTCTACGACTGCCATTCGATCCGCTCGGTCATTCCGCGCCTTTTCGAAGGCACGCTGCCGCAGTTCAACATCGGCACGAACAGCGGCAGGAGCTGCCATCCCGCGCTCGCCGGAACCATCGAGGCTCTGTGCACAGCCACCGGCCGCGAGACGGTGATGAACGGGCGTTTCAAGGGCGGCTACATCACCCGCAGTCTCGGCCAGCCCGACAAGGGCGTCCACGCCGTCCAGATGGAACTCGCCTGCCGCGGCTATATCGACGAGCCCCTCGGCCCGGTTTTGGAATCCAGCTGGCCCGTGGCCTTCGATGCCGCCTATGCACGGCCGATCCGCGAAACGCTGGGCAGCATTCTCAACGCCTGCCTGATCTTCGCGAGGGCGACACGGTAGGCGGATCGAATCCGTCATCCCTTCTTGTGCCTACTTGCCCTGTCGGCACAAGCAGACCGGGCCATCGCTTCGGAGCCCCTGATGAAGCTCATCCGCTTCGCCGACCTCACGCCCAAGCCCTGGAAGAACGGTGGAGGCACCACCACAGAGATCGCCGTGTCGCCCGCCGGCGCGGGTTTCGATGATTTTGACTGGCGCCTTTCCATCGCGGACGTAGCCAGCGACGGCCCCTTCTCGCTATTCCCCGAGATCGACCGTACGCTCACCCTGATCGCGGGCGTCGGTCTTGCCATGACGATCGAGGGGCTCGCTCCGCAGACCGTGACCCCGGCCTCCGCGCCCCTTTCCTTTCCCGGCGACGTCCCAGTCAAGGCGAAGCTCGTGGATGGGCCTATCCGCGACTTCAACGTGATGACGCGCCGCGGGCGCATCAGCCACGCCGTTGCAAGGCACGATCTTCGCGATGAACGGATCGCCGCGGCGGATGAAGAACTCACCGTGCTTCTGTCGCTCGGACGCGGCACGATCATGGCCGAGGGCGCCAGCGTGGAGATGGCTTTCGGGGACGTCGTCCTTTTCGAGGCGCGGGGCGCCATCTCCGGAACACACAAGGTATTGATCGCGCGATTGAAGCATATGCCTTAAAGATCACGAGAGGCCGTCCCGCATGGCGGCCGGTGACATGTCCGGTATGTTGAATGACAGTAACCAGCGCTGACGAGCAGCCGAGGGGAATCGGCGCGGCGCAGCCGGCCGAGGTCGACCGGCTGATCGACTATCTGCTGCTCAAGGGCCGCCTGGATGCCGAGAGCCCCACGGCTCTCTACCGGCGGCTGCAGGACGCCCTGCGCAGCGCCATCCACGAGGGCGTGGTTTCCGCGGGCGCCATGATCCCTGGGGAGAGGGAGCTTGCCCAGCGCCTGAACCTCTCGCGCGTCACCGTCCGCAACGCCCTCAAGGGGCTGGTCGACGAGAGGCTGATGGTGCAGCGCCACGGCGCGCGCACCAGCGTGGCCGAGCGCCTTGAAAAGCCGATAGCCGTCTTCACCAGCTTTTCCGAGGACATGGGCGCTCGCGGGCGCGAACCCGGCGCGAAATGGCTGCTCGCCGAAGTCGGTCTCGCCAGCGCCGCCGAGACCGTGGCGCTTGGTATCGCGCCCGGAACGCAGGTCTGCCGGCTGCATCGTTTGCGCACCGCGGATGCAGTGCCGATGGCCATCGAATACACGATCATTCCCACCGAGTTCCTCCCCAGCCCCGACCTCGTCGGCAACTCGCTCTACGAAACCCTGAGGGTCAGGGGATGCATGCCGACGCGCGCCCTGCAGCGCCTGCGCTCGGATATCGCCACCGAGGCGGAGGCGCCGCTGCTCCAAGTTCCCGTCGGCGCTCCCGTGCTCGAGATCGAGCGGCGGTGCAGCCTGGAGAATGGCAGGGTGGTCGAGCACACATGCAGCCGCTATCGCGGCGACGCCTATGATTTCATGATCGAGTTGGTTCGGCTGTCCCCCTGAACAAAGTGGTATTAAACTGGTTGCATCCAGGTTACGCGCGTGGCAGGCTTCGCACGTCAAAGCGCAGGAGTCTTGCGTGCCCTCCCCTGTTGAACGAACTCTCGGCGGCCTGATCGTCTCCTGCCAGCCCGTGGTCGGCGGCCCAATGGACCGGCTCGACATGATTGTCGGCTTCGCGCTTGCGGCGGAGGCGGGCGGAGCGGCGGGCTTGCGCATTGAAGGGGTTGCCAATGTGCGCGGCGTCCGGGCGGTGACCCGGCTGCCGATAATCGGCATCGTAAAGCGGGCCGAACCAGGCACGCCCGTCATCATCACGTCGCGGCCGGAGGACGTGCACGCCTTGGCCGAAGCCGGAGCCGACATCATCGCCTTCGACGCCACGGACCGCACGCGGCCGGCGTCCACCATGGAACTCCTTGCAGCCGTCCGCCAGGCGGGCCGGCAGTCCATGGCGGATTGCGCGAGCTTCGCCGACGCCAGGGCAGCGGCTGCCGTCGGGGTCGATGTGATCGGCACGACCTTGTCGGGCTACACCGGAGGGCCTGTCCCCAAGGGGCCCGACCTCGACCTCGTCCGGCAAAGCGCGACACTCGGGC
This sequence comes from Labrys sp. ALF-8, assembly GCF_059699065.1. Classification (NCBI taxonomy): domain Bacteria; kingdom Pseudomonadati; phylum Pseudomonadota; class Alphaproteobacteria; order Hyphomicrobiales; family Xanthobacteraceae; genus Labrys; species Labrys sp. ALF-8. The sequence goes on along the minus strand of NZ_AP048537.1, from coordinate 3,979,843 downwards.
TGCCGGTTTTCGCGGAGGGGCGCTATCATACGGTGGAGGACGTGAAGGCTGCCCGGCTCGCCGGCGCCGATGCCGTCGTCGTCGGCTCGGCCATCACGCGGCCCGAACACATCACCGGCTGGTTCGCCGATGCCGTTCGCACCCCGGCCGGCCCCACTGCGCAACGGGCTTGAGGGGATCGCCGTGCCCGACCTGCCCGTCCTCGCAATCGATATCGGCGGCACCAAGACGCTGATCGCATTGGTAGAGGGCGCAAGGGTACTCGGAAGCCGCCGCATCGAAACCGACAGAGCCGGCGGTGCCGAGGCCTGGCTCGACGCCCTCGCGGCGGTGGCCGGCGAATGGGAAGGCCGCTTCGACCTGGCCGGAGCCGCCGTCACCGGCAGGATCAAAGACGGGCACTGGTCCGCCCTCAATCCCGCCGTGCTGCCGGTGCCCGACCGCTATCCCCTCATCGAAAGCCTCCGATCCCGTCTCGCCGTCCCGGTGGTGGCGGCGAACGATGCCCAGGCGGCCGCCTGGGGCGAATACCGCTTCGGCGCCGGGCAGCGCTGCGATCTCGTCTTCATGACGGTTTCGACGGGCGTGGGCGGCGGTCTCGTCATGGGCGGGCGGCTGCTCACGGGGCGCGGCGGGCTCGCGGGCCATGTCGGCCAGATCCTCGTCGACCCCCTTGAAGGCAATCGACGGCTGGAGGACATCGCTTCGGGCTCGGCCCTGGGCCGTACCGCAGATCCCCGCAACCTCTTCGCCGCGGCCGCCAAGGGGGATGCCCGGGCCGATGCCCGGATCCAGGAAATGGCCGTGCCCGTTTTCCGCGCAATGCGCTCGATGCAGTTGCTGCTCGATCCCGACTGCTTCGTGATCGGCGGAGGCATAGGCCTCGCGGACGGTTTCATCGCAAGGCTGCGCGCCCTCGCCCACGACATCGAACCCGACTATCGCCCCGACATCCGCGCCGCCGCGCTCGGCGCTGATGCGGGGCTGATCGGCATCGCCGATCTCGCCAGAACCCAAGAAAAAAGCGCATCAGAGGTGAAACGATGAACAGACTGAAGGCAGCGTTCGCCGGCGCAGTGGCGCTTCTGGCTCTCGGGACTACGCAGGCCCTCGCCGAGGTCACGGTGCTCGGCTGGCCGGGAGGCCCCGAGGAAACGGCGCTGCGCGCCGTGGCCAAGATCTACAACGACCAGGCAGGCATCAAGGACGACGACAAGGTCAAGCTGATCTTCTTCAACCGCGAAGGCTTCTGGGACAAGCTCCAGGCCGACCTTGCCGCCGGCTCGAGCGAATTCGACCTCAACCTCATCGCCACCTATTCGCTGGGCAAATACGCCCCCTTCCTGCAGCCCGTCGACCTGCCCGCCGACGCCGCCAAGACCTTTGGCGAAAAGGTATTGAAGACCATGCAGTACGACGGCAAGCAGTATGGCGTGCCGACGGACCTCTCTCTGCATTTCATGTATGTCCGCAAGGACCTGATGGCCAAGCTTCTCAGCGACGACGACTGGAAGAAGGCCTATGCCGAGATTTCGCAGAAATACCTGGGCAAGGCCATGCAGCCCGTCGCAGCCGACGACTGGACCTGGGACGACTATGCTGCGACGGCCCTGTTCTTCACCAAGAGTATCAACAAGGCCAGTCCGACGCGCTACGGCACCGTGCTGCAGATGAAGAACCTGCTCTTCAACATGATGGTGTTCGGCAGCGTGGCGCGCTCCTATGGCGCCGACTGGGAGGCTTCCTCCGGCAAGGTCACGGTGGATTCTCCCGCCTACAGGACCAGCCTCGAACTCTACAAGAAGCTCTACGACGCCGGCGCCACACCCAAGGACTCGCTCTCCTATGAATTCGCGGAGGCCAACGCCGCCTTCGGCGCCGGCCAGGCAGCGACCATGCTGCAATGGAACGCCGCTGCGGCCGACCTCGACAATGCCGACAAGACACCCGCCGTGGCCGGCAAGTTCGACACGCTCGCTCCGCCCAAGGGACCGCAAGGCCGCACCACCCACATCCACGGCCTGGGCTTCGGCCTCAACAAGGCCTCGGCCCACAAGGAAGGCGCCCTCAAGTTCCTGACCTGGCTGGCGAGCCCGGACGCCATCAAGGCCTATGCCGACGCGGGCGGTTCGCCCGCCATCGACAAGAGCCTGACGGCGCAGCTTCCCAAGCGCCCCGATCTCGTGAAGCTCGGCGACTTTGCCGGCCAGTACGGCTTCGTGATGACGGGCGGCACCTCGGCCAACGCCCTGCAGGTCTACGAGGCGCAGGCCAAGTTCTTCACGGGCTACTGGGCCGGAACCACCGATCTCGACAGTGCATTGAAGGATACCACGACGAAGATGCAGGAGTTGTTGAAGTAGGGGCGTCGTCATCCGAGGAAAGGGAGATCCAGGGGCCGGGAGGCGTGCCCTCCGGAACCTGAATCTTCCCCTGCACCGCCGGTCCTGCCGGCGATGGGCTTCTTCCTTTCATCGGCGCGTCAACCACGGGGGCGTTCATCGTCTCCTGGCACCCGCAGGATCGTTCCACCCACCACCTCGGATCCCTCGCCCATGGCCCCAGGCCGATCGAGCACCCCCTATATCCTGATCACGCCGATGACGGCCTTCCTGGTGCTGCTTGTCGGCGTCCCACTCGTCATCGACCTCGTCTATTCCGTTTCGCAGGTCAGCTTCGAGAACCTCAGGGCGCCGACGCTGCAGGGCTTCGGCAACTTCCTCGCCGTGCTCCAGGACGGCGCCTTCTGGGGGGCACTCGGCTTCTCCTTGAAATTCGCCGTCTTCGCCTCCCTGGCGCAGATCCTGCTCGGCCTTTTCCTGGCGATCTTCCTCGCGCCGCTCCTGGCCAAGCGTCCCTGGCTGATGGCGGTCCTGATGCTGCCGATGATGCTGGCGCCGGCGCTCGTCGGCCTGATGTACCGGCTGGTGCTGCAGGAATTCGTCGGCGTCCTGCCCTATTATTTCGAACTGTTCACCGGCGACAGTCCTGCCTTCCTCGCACCGGGCAACGCCTTCGCCACGCTGGTGACCATCGAGGTCCTGCAATGGACGCCCTTCGCGCTGCTCATCCTCTATTCGGCCTATCAGGCCATCCCGCTCGATATCCGCGAGGCGGCCGCGATCGACGGGGCCGGCCCCTTCCGGCGTCTGCAACAGATCGACCTGCCCTTCATGGCACCGACCATCGTCATTACCTTCTTCTTCCGTTTCATCGACAGTTTCCGCGTCTTCGACAACATCTACGTGCTCACGGGCAGCGGTTCCGGCGGCAGCACGACGACGATCAGCATCTACATCTACGAAGCCTTCTTTCGCGGCAACAATATCGGCGTGGCCGTCGCAGCGTCCCTCCTGCTTCTGCTGATTTCCTTCTTGGTCCTGCTCGGGCTTCTCAAGCTGGCGGAGCGGCGCACATGAGGATCCTTCTCGCGGCCCTGCGCTGGGCGGTGTTCGTCATCGCCGCCATCGCCCTGAATTTCCCTCTGATCTCGACCCTGATCACATCGTTCAAGAGCGACGCCGAGATCGCCGAGAATCCCTCGCTGATGATCGAGGCGCCGACCTTGGAGAATTTCCGCAAGGTCTTCGCCATCGCCGACCGCTTCGATATCGTCCATTACCTCGTCAACAGCGTGATAGCGGCCACGCTCGGCTCGGTCCTCGCCATTGCCCTGGCCTTCCCGGCGGCCTACGCCATCATCCGCCATGGCGTGGGACGACGCTGGCTGCTGCCCGCCGTCACGAACCTGCGGGCCATCCCGCTTATCATCTTCGCAATCCCCATCTACCTGATCTATCAGCGGCTTTCCCTGCTGGATACTCGTTTCGGCCTGTCGCTGATCCTCTGCCTGGTCAACCTGCCGCTGGTACTGGTGCTGCTGGCCAATGCCGTGCGCGACCTGCCCCTCGAGATCGAGGAGGCGGCCCGCGTTGACGGTGCCGGCACTATCCCGCTGCTGCGCTACATCGTGCTGCCGCTGTCGACGCCGGTGATCGCGTCCTCCCTGATCCTCGCCTTCATCTATTCCTGGAACGAGTTCCTGTTCGGGCTGATGCTCACCACGCAGAGCGCGGTGCCGATCACGGTTGGGGCTTCGTTCTTCTTCGCGGCGAGCGGCGGCGGGGTCCAATGGGGCACGGCCGCGGCCGTGATGATGCTGAGCATCCTGCCGCCGCTTGTGCTGAGCCTGTTCGCCTATCGCTATATAGGCCGCTCGCTGACGGCCGGCGCCGTGAAGGGCTGAGCGATCACGGCGACGCGACGCGCCGACGGCCCCTGTCGCCGGTGCATCCTCCCATGGATGCAGTCCATTCCCGATCTTACTGGACTGCCTGCTTTACGGCGCGACCCGTCGATTTAACGTCCTGGCCCACACCGCGGACCGTGTTGGCGCAAGAGGTCAAGGCAAGGGAGCAAATAACGAGAGCGATGATCGCGATAGCGGACTTGCGCATGAGTTCAATCCCTGAACAGGCCATGCCGAAATTGGCAAAGACACAACGGCTTAATGCCATCTTCGTTTCATGCAGCGGCCGAATAGTTTCATCTTTCAAAAGGGAAAGCGAAGACTGTACTCGACTTGACCCCACCGATCCCTACGGTCGCTCAGAATCCCGCCTCGAGCGTCACCTTCGAACCGTCGCTGAAGCGCGAAAACCGGAACGGAGCGGGGTCGACGATCGGGTCGTCGCCTGCCACCAGATCGGCCATCAGCCGTCCCGCACCCGGCCCCAACCCGAAACCGTGGCCTGAGAAACCGGTGCCGATGAAGAAGCCGGGGAGTGCCGCGACCCCGGAAATGACGGGCACCGCATCCGGGGTCACGTCGATCAGCCCGCCCCAGCGCTGGGCCTCCGCCACGCCCTGGAAGACAGGATGCGCCTTGCGCAGATTGGCGAGCGCCTGGTCGAGGAGGCGGTTGTCCGGCTCCGGATCGAGCACCCGGATGCTTTCGAAGGGCGTCGTCTCGTCAGGCTTCCAGCGGCGCTTCCAGCCCATCTCGGTGACGAACTGCCGGCCCAGATGCAGGCGTATGCCCTTCCACTCCTTGCGCAGCGCCGGCAGGAAAGCGCCGAACAGGCGGAAACTGTCCGGCGTGATCTCGGCGGTGGAAAGGCCGCCATGGGCCACCGTATAGCCCCCGTCCGCGCGCTTTCGGAAGGCGAAGTCCGAACCGGCGGCCGAGCTGTCCGGCCCGCCCTCCAGCGGCTGGGTGCGCAGCACGGAGCCGAGCACCTTGAGCTGCGGCAGGTCGAAGCCGAGATTGCCGGCAAACAGCCGCGACCATGAGCCGCCCGCCAGCACCACGGCATCGCAGGCAATCGGCCCTTTTTCGGTGACGACGCCGCTCACCTTTCCCGCCGTCGTTTCGACGCTGCGAACGGCGCATCCGGTCATCACGGTGCCGCCGAGCGACTGCAGCGCCCGGGCGATGGCGGGCGCGGCGACCGCAGGCTCGGCGCGCGCGTCGGTCTTTGTGTAGAGCGCGCCGGCGACCTTTCGCTGGAGGCCCGGCAGCACGTCCTGCACTTCCTTCGCCGTGATCAGGCGCGAGCCGATCTGATGCTGCCTGGCATGTTCGAGCCAGGGCTCGTAGCCCTGCATCTCCGCCTCGTTCTCGCACAGGTAGAGAATGCCGCATTTGCGGAAACCGAGATCCTGCCCTGCGACCTGATCGAGGCCGCTCCAGATGCGCAGGCTTTCCTGAATCAGCGGAATCTCCCTGCTGTCGCGGCCCATGGCGCGGCACCAGCCCCAGTTGCGGCTGGACTGCTCCCCGCCGATACGCCCCTTCTCGCACAGCACGACGGAATGCCCCTTGCGGATCAGCGCCAACGCCGTGCTGACGCCGACGATGCCGCCGCCAATCACGACGACGTCAGCACGAACGGGAAGGGAGGGAGAGGAAGTGACGGAATCAACGGGAGGCGACATCGGACTCACAGGCGCAATGCAGGAAAGCGCCACTATAGAACGCGCCAGCGCCGCGGCAACTTGCACGGCATGCACGATCAAATTTCGACACCCTCTATCCTTGGACTTGCGCTGCCCCTATGCTTGCCGCTCGTGAAGCGGCCCGACACGTCGTCGCGGGCTTGCAACCCCTGCAAGGCACCTTGTTCCTCGACATCGCCATCATCGTCCTTCTGACGCTTCTCAACGGCGTCCTCGCCATGTCGGAACTCGCCATCGTTTCCTCCCGCCCGGCCCGGCTTCGCATCATGGCGGATCGTGGCAAGCGCGGCGCGGCAACCGCCCTGCAGCTCCTCGAGAACCCCGGCCGCTTTCTTTCCACGGTACAGATCGGCATTACGCTGGTCGGCGTGCTTTCCGGCGCCTTCTCCGGCGCCACGCTCGGTACCCGCCTGGCAGCCTGGCTGCGTGACCAGGGCGTTTCCGCCAGCGCCGCCGACACGCTCGGCGTCGGCATCGTCGTGGTGCTGATCACCTACCTGTCGCTGATCATCGGCGAACTGGTGCCCAAGCAGATCGCCCTGCGCGATCCCGAACGGGTCGCTGCGCGCGTCTCTCCCGCGATGAAGCTCCTGTCGCGTTGCTCGGCACCCCTCGTCTGGCTGCTCGACGCCTCCGGTCGCCTGGTCCTCGCCTTGCTCGGCCACCGTGGCAAATCCGAGGAGACCGTTACGGAAGAGGAAGTACGCACCATCCTGGCCGAAGCCGAAAGCGCCGGCGTGCTGGAGCGGGCCGAAAAGGACATGATCTCCGGCGTCATGCGGCTGGGCGACCGAACCGCGCGCTCACTGATGACGCCACGGCGAGAGGTCGAGGTCATCGACCTCTCCGACTCCTCCAAGGCGATCATGGCGCAGTTGCGAGCCACCCGGAACACCCGCCTGCCCGTCCAGGACGGTGAGGACGACAACATCATCGGCGTCATTACCGTGAAGGACCTGTTCCAGACCCAGCTCGACGGCAGGGCGCTGAACGTGCGCGACCACGTCCAGGCGGCGCCCATCGTGATGGATACCACCGAGGCCCTTGCAGTGCTGCAGGCCCTGCGTTCCTCCAAGGCCCACATGTCGCTCGTCTTCGACGAGTACGGTCATTTCGAAGGCATCATCACCGCCAACGACGTGCTGGAGGCGATTACAGGAGCCTTCCAGGATGACGACGAGGACGAGCCGGCCATCACCATGCGCTCGGACGGCTCCTATCTCGTGGCGGGCTGGATGCAGGCCGACGAGCTTGCCGAGACGCTGGCGATGCCCATCGAGCGCGGCGGCTACGAGACGGCGGCTGGCTTCATCCTTGCCGAGCTCAACCATCTGCCGCAGACCGGCGAGAGCTTCGTGCGCGACGGCTGGAAGTTCGAGGTGGTGGACCTCGACGGCAGGCGCATCGACAAGATCCTGGTCTCGAAGGCGGCATGAGGGGGAATCGGACCAGCGCATTTGGCCCTGCGAGGTTGACGACTCCGTTTCGGCCGGACGATCTTCGAGCCACGATGGGCGGTTCCCCCGCCCCACCCGCAGTCAGCTCCGGTCGATGATGAAACCCAGATCCAACAAAAGGCAGGGTCCCTCCACCCGCGCAATCCACCTCGGCTATGATCCTGCCAGCGAGAACGGCGCCCTGACCCCGCCGGTCTACATGACCTCCACCTACGCCTTCGAGAGCGTGGAGCAGGGCGCCGAAATATTCGAAGGCAAGCGCGAGGGATATATCTACGGGCGCACCAAGAATCCCACGCAGGGCCTGCTGGAGGAACGGATCGCCGATCTCGAAGGCGCCGAAGCCGGCCTCGTCGTCTCCTCGGGCATGGGCGCCATCAGCGCCACCCTGTGGACGCTGCTCAAAGCAGGTGATCGCATCGTTGCCGACAAGATCCTCTACGGCAACACCTTTGCCCTGCTCACCAAGGGTCTCTCCAAGTTCGGCGTGAGCGTCGATCTCGTCGACTTCAAGGACCACGACGCAGTGGCCAGGGCGGCTCCAGGGGCGCGGGTGCTCTATTTCGAGACCCCAGCCAATCCCAACCTGCGCGTCATCGACATCGCCACCGTCACCGGAATCGCCCGGCGGGCCGGTGCGGTCTCCATCGTCGACAACACTTTCGCCACTCCCATCCTGCAGCGTCCCATCGAACTCGGAGCCGATCTCGTGGTGCATTCGGCCACCAAGTATCTCAGTGGGCACGGCGACCTTCTCGCCGGCGTCGCCGTCGGCAAGGCCGACGTCATCCATGAGATCCGCATGAATGGGCTGCGCTATCTCACCGGCGCGGTCGTCGCGCCCCTCACCGCCTTTCTGGTGCTGCGCGGCCTCAAGACGCTGGAACTGCGTGTCCGGCAGCATTCTCATTCGGCACTGGCCATCGCCCAGCTGCTGGCCGAGCATCCCGGCATTGCCTCGCTCGCCTATCCCGGCCTCCCCGGTTCTCCCGATCATGCCGTCGCCATGGGCCAGATGTCCGCCGGCGGAGGCCTGGTCGCCTTCGAGCTGAAGGGCGGCTACGCGGCCGGCGTCGCCTTCATGAACGCGCTGGGCATCGCCAGCCGCGCCGTCAGCCTCGGCGATGCGGAGACGCTCGTCCAGCATCCCGCCAGCATGACGCATGCGACCTATGGCGCGGAGGAGCGCGCGCGCCACGGCATCTCGGACAGCCTCATCCGCATGTCGGTCGGCCTCGAAAACACCGAGGATCTCATCGACGACGTCGAAGCGGCGCTTGGCGCGATCTCCGGGGAGGTGAGCCCTTGACGACACTGCCCATCGTCCAGATCGGGGACCCGGTCCTGCGCCGGCGCGCAGCCGAGGTGCTGCCCGAGACCATCGCCTCCAGCGAACTCCAGACCCTGATCGACCGGATGATCGAGACGATGCGGGCTGCGCCCGGCGTCGGCCTCGCCGCGCCGCAGGTCGGCGAGGCAAGGCGCATCATCGTCGTCGAGGATCCCCCGGCAGCGATCGAGCGGCTCGGCGAGGCACAACGCGAGGAGCGCCAGCGAACCGACGCCTTTCCCCTGCAGGTCTTCATCAATCCCCGTATCAGGCCGCTCGCGGGCACGGGCCGCACGATCTTTCCGGAAGGCTGCCTGAGCATACCCGGCTATGCCGGCCTGGTTGAGCGTCCGCTCGACATCGAGATCACCTATCTCGACCGGCGCGGCATCTTCCACGACTGGACGCCGGTCCACGGCTGGCCGGCGCGAATCATCCAGCACGAGATGGATCACCTCGACGGCATCCTCTACACCGACACGGCGCTGCCGCGTTCGCTGATGACGGACGAGAACATGAGGCGGCGCACCGAGGGAAGGTCCGTATCGGCACTGATCGCGGAACTCGCGGACGAAGGCTGATCGAATTTCCCATCGCCGCCGCAAAATCTCCGTCCGAGGTCAGCCGCCCTCCCGCGAGACGATTTCGCCGCGCTCCATCCTCGCAACGCGGTCGCACAGATGGGCAACCACGCCGGGATCGTGGCTGACCAGTATCATGGTCATGCGGTGGCGTTCGCGAAGGTCGGCGAGAAGGTTCAGGATGCCGGCCTGCACCGAGACATCGAGGGCTGAGGTCGGCTCATCCAGGAGCAGCAGCTTCGGCTGCTGGAGCAGCGCGCGGGCGATGGCGACGCGCTGGCGCTGACCCCCGGAAAGCTGGTGCGGGTAGCGCGCGGCCAGCCCGGGCGGCAGCCCGACCTCGCCAAGGATGCGCGCGACCTTGCCCTCCACATCCGCCTCGCGGCGTACCTGGAGGGGTTCGGCGAGGATGCGTCGGATGCGATGCCTGGGATGCAGCGAGGCGTAGGGATCCTGGAAGACCATCTGGATGTCACGCCGGAGCGGCCCCACGATGCGGTGGTGGGGGGCCAGCGTCGCGCCGAGCACCTCGATCCGCCCGGCCCAGTCGAGGTTGAGGCCGGCCAGTACCCGCAGGACAGTCGTCTTGCCGCACCCGGACGGCCCGACCAGGCCGAAGATCTCGCCGGCCTCGATCGAGAAGGCGACGTCGCGGACCACCGAGCGACGGCTTTCGTAGCGCCCGAACTCCACGCCAAGCCCCGATACGACGACTGCTGTCATGGCCTCTCCTCCCCTGCCATCCACTCGGCGGACGGCAGGCGCGTGCCATGCGTGGCGGCGGAGGGGCGAGCACCCCAGAGCGCCCTCGTATAGGGATGGCCGGCGTGGGCGAGATCGCTCGCCGGCAGGCGATCGACGATGGCCCCGCGATACATCACCAGCGCCCGGTCCGCGAACTCCGCGACCTGCTGCAGGTCGTGGCTGATCAGCAGAAGGCCCATGCCCCGCTCCTCGGTGAGCCGGCGAAGCATGCCGAGGATCTGGCTGCGTACCGCGTGGTCGAGCGCCGATGTCGGCTCATCCGCGATGAGCAGCTTCGGCCCGGCAACCAGCATGGCGGCGATCATGACACGCTGGCCCATCCCGCCGGACAGTTCGGGAGGATAGAGGTCATAGACGAGCCGGGGATTTTCGAGACCGACCCCGGCCAGCATTTCCAGCGCCTTCTCCCGCCTTTCGCGGCGCGAAAGCCGAGTATGGAGCAGCAGGGTTTCCTCGACCTGGCGTCCGACCCGATGCACGGGGTTGAGGGAATAGCGCGGATCCTGGAGCACCAGCCCCGCGATCCTGCCGCGAACATGGCTCAAGCCACCTTCGCCGAGCCCGGAAATATCCTTGCCGTCGAGCACGACGCGCCCGCCGCTCCGCCGGACGCCTCGCGGCAACAACCCCAGGACGGCCCGGGCCGTCATCGACTTTCCAGACCCCGATTCGCCGAGCAGCGCCACTCTTTCCCTTCCCACGGCAAAGGAAATGCCGTTCAGGATCGGCACGGGCGCGTCGATGGCTTGCGCCTCGACCCGGAGATCATCGACGCTCAGGAGGATATCAGCCATGGCGCGGATCCAGGACGTCGCGCAGGCCGTCGGCGATGAGGTTGAAGGCAAGGCAGGTGACCAGGATGCACAGGCCCGGTGCTGCGGCGATCCACCATTGATCGAAGATGACCTGCGTGCCCTCCGCCACCATCGACCCCCATTCGGCAGTGGGCGGGCGCACGCCGAGGCCGAGAAAGCCGAGCCCGGCCGCCGCCAGGATGATGCCTCCGAGGTCGAGCGCCAAGCGGATCAGGGTGGAGGGAAGCACGAGCGGCAGGACATGGCCGAACAGCAGGCGCGGCCCCCGTATCCCGACCATCTCGGCGGCGGCGAGATAGTCGGTGCGTCGCAGGAGCTGCGTCTCGACCCGCGCCTGACGCGCATAGGCCGGCCAGCTCGTCAGGGCGAGAGCCAGCACGCCGTTCACCAACCCGGCTCCGAGGATGGCCACGAAGGCAAAGGCGAGCAGGAGGCGCGGGAAGGACATCACGATGTCGGTCGCGATCATCAGCACGCGTTCGACCACGCCGCCGAAGAAGCCGGCGAGGATGCCGACGGCGACACCGAACGGCGCCATCAGAGCGCCCACCAGGACGACGATCAGCAATGTCGGCCGGGCGCCGTAAATCAGGCGGGAGAGGAGGTCGCGTCCGAAGCCGTCCGTGCCGAGCCAATGCAGCGCGGAAGGCGCGGCGAGCCGATTGGCCGTTTCCTGGAGATTGGGATCGTATGGCGCGATCAAGGGAGCCAGGGCGGCACAGCCGATCACCAAGGCGAGAACGATGGCCCCGACGGAGAGGGACTGGTGCCGCCAGGCAAGACGCCGAAGGGCCATTGAAGAAATTGCGGCCATGTTCAGCGCGCCCTTCGCGGGTCGAGCCGTCCGACCGCAAAATCGGTAAGGCTGTTGAGGAGGATGAAGGCGGTGCCAATGACCAGCGTGGCGCCGAGGATCGCCGCCGTGTCGCCCGCGAACATCGCCACGGTAAGGTAGCGCCCGATGCCGGGCCAAGCGAAGACGGTCTCGGTGAGCACCGCGCCTTCGAGCAGGCTGGCATAGGAGAGAGCCACGATGGTGAGGAGCGTGCCGGCGATGTTGGGCAGGACATGGACGAAGACGACGCGGGCGGATCTGGCACCCTTCGCCCGGGCGGTCAGCGCGTATTCCTGCGCAAGTTCTCCCAATACGGCCGAACGCGTCAGCCGGCAGATGCCCGCCAGGGCGTAGACCGCCAGCACCAGGGTCGGCAGGACGAGATGGCTCACCGCGCTGCGAAAGGCGCCCGGGGTTCCGGCCAGCCAGCTGTCGACAAGAGCGAAGCCCGTCACCGGCTTCATCGTGTATTGGTAGAGGATGTCCATGCGCCCCGTTCCCGGCAGCCAGTGCAGCCGGGCATAGAACAGAAGCAGCATGAGGAGACCGAGCCAGAAGATCGGCACGGAGTAGCCGAGCAGCGAAATCACGCGGATGACGCCGTCGACGATGCCTCCGGCGCGCATCGCCGCGACAATGCCGAGCGCAAGCCCGATGGACGCGCCCAGGACGATGGCGGCAGTCGCCAGTTCCAGCGTGGCGGTGAAGGTGCGAGCGATATCGCTCGCCACCGGCTGGCCGGTCGACTGGGCCAAGCCCAGGTCCCCATGCGCGAGGGTGACGAGATAGCGCCAGAACTGCAAGGGCAGCGGCAGGTCCAGGCCGAGAGCCGTGCGGGCCGCCTGGTAGGACGATTGGCTGGCATGGTCGCCAACCAACTGAAAGGCCGGATCGATCGGGGCCATCCGCGTCATGGCGAAGGTCACCAGCACCAGGCCGAACAGGGTGACGGCGAGCCTGGCCAGCCAGCGCGCGAGGCCCAGCACGACCCGGACGGCAGGGCGCCGGCGCCACGGAGGCGCCGGTCGCGAAAGAGCTGCGAGGATCGCGTTGGTGCGGATGTCGGCCTCTGCCAAGGCAGGCCTACTTGTCGACCTGGTCGTAATAAACCTGGTCCGCGTTGAGGCCCTGCGCGTAACCCTTGATTCCGTCTCGCAGCACGACCTGGTCGCTGCCCTGCAGGATGAAGACGAAGGGCGAGCTCTTCTGGAGATCGCGCTGCAACTCCTCGTAAAGCGCGGCACGCCGGGCCGGATCCTGCTCCTTCACCGCCGCTGCAGTTCTGTCGCTCAGTTCGGGAATGACCCAGCCCGCCTGCTTGGCCACGGTATTGTGGGTGTTGTCGCGATTGACGGCGAAGGCGCTGGCATTGGAATTGGCGTCGAAATAATCGGGAATCCAGTAGCGCAGGGTGAACTGGTATTGGCCGGCGCGGGCCTTGGCGTAGATCTCGCTGGTCACGCCCGGCTGGATGTCGAGCGTGATTCCGGCCTGCGCGAAGGTGGATTGCAACGACTGGGCGATCTGCAGGAACGGTGCCTCGTTGAAGACGGGAAAGGCGATGGTGGCAGGACCGATCCCTGCATCGGCGAGGATCTTCTTGGCCTTTGCGACGTCCAGCTTATAGGGATTGTCGGTCAGGGCGCCGGGGAAGCCCACCGGCAGGAAGGACTGGTGAACCTGGGATTGGCCGCGCAGCAGGTTGTTCGCGATGCCGTCATAGTCCACGAGGTAGCGGGCAGCCTCCCAGAAGGCGGGGTTGCCGAGGGTGGCGTTCGCCTTGGTGTTGATGAGCAGATAGTCGCTGCGGGCCGAGGGTACCGCCAGCACCTTCACGCCGGACTTACCCTTGAGAGCTTCGATCTGGTCCGATGCGAGGCCCCTGGCGATGTCCGCGTCGCCCTGCTCGATCACCAGGCGGCGGGCGGCGGCATCCGGCACATTGCGCAGGATCACGCTCTTCAGCTTCGGCGCACCGCCGGGGGAACTGTCGTTGGCGTCCAGCACCAGCGCCTCATGGGGCGTGTAGTTGGTGATCTTGAAGGGGCCGCTGCCGGCCGAATGCGTCTTCAACCAGCCATTGCCGAGATCGTCCCCGCTCGCCTGCGGCGCCACCGTGGCCGCATCGACGATGGAGGAGACCGGCGCGGTGAGGATCGCCAGGGCGAAGGCCGGGCCGACATCCGCCTGCCAGCTCAGCTTCACATGGGCGTCGTCGATCTTCTGGATGGACTTGTCCACATTGTCGGCGGTCCAGCCGAGTTCGTTGAGGATGAAGGCGGGAGACTTGTTGAGCTTCACCACGCGGGACAGGGAGAAGATGACGTCTTCCGGGCGCAGGGGATTGCCGGAGGCGAATTTGGCGTCCTTCTGCAACGCGAAGATCAGGCTCTTGCCATCCGATCCAGCTTCCCAGCTGGCAGCCAGGCCCGGCACGATCTTGTTGGCATCGGCCCGATCGGTCTGCACGAGGCGCTGGTAGAGATTGTTGAAGGACTGCACCGTGGTCAGCTCGAATCCTTCCGCCGGATCGAAGCTCACCGCATCGTCTATCGACTGGGCCACCACCAGAACGCCGGGCGGCGTCTCGGCATGAACGGGCCTTAGCGCCGCCAGCAGCGTGAGGGTGCTTACCGCCACACCCAGGACGCCGAGGCTGGCCATCCGTCTTGCAAGACCCGACATTCTATTTCTCCGTTCATTCCCTGAAGTTTCTCAAGAAGGCCGCTACGATAGGAGGCGTCGTTCCCGCCCCGATTCCGGTACCTTTCGGCGCAACCATAGGGAGCGGCATTTTTAAAGTCTATAGACTTTATGTATTAAATGTGATCGAGAGGAAGGGGACATGAGTTCGAAGGAGCAGACGCGGATGGCGGGTGGTCATCTCGACAGGCAGCGCGCAGCCAGGCTGATGGAAGCGCTCGGCATCGAGGCCGTCGTTCTCGTGCAGCCGGAGAGCATTCTCTATGCGACGGGAGCATTCGCCGGCGTGGCTACGCTTTGGCGCCGGGCAGGTGCCGCAGCGGTCCTGGTCCCCGCCGATCCGGCCGCGCCACTTGCCGCCGTCGTGGGTGACCTGCAGGCGGCGAGCTTTCGCGAGGCCTCGGGCATCGAGGATACGCGCAGCCATCCCATATGGGTCGAGACCACCGTGGCGGCCAGTGGCGATGCTCCGATAGTAGAGGATATCCTCGCTTATGATCGGACACGCCTGCCCGGCTTCGAGCGGCCGGCGACCTTCGACCCGGCCCTGATGCTCGCGCGGCTCGGCGACGTCCTCGCCGAGCGGAGCCTCGACAAGGCACGGCTCGGACTTGAACTGGGCTTCGTCGCCGTGGCCGACATGCAGTTCTTCGAGGCGGCACTGCCGAACGTGCGGTGGGCGGATGCCTCTCCCCTGGTGGCGCACCTGCGCATGATCAAGCGACCCGCCGAGATCGAAGCCCTCAGGATCGCCGCCGAACTCACGACGAGCGGGCTCCGCCACGCGCTCGCCTCCCTGCACGAAGGTATCGACGCACAGGCGATCGGCGCACTCTGGCGCGGCAGGGTCGAGGAGGAAGCGAGGCGGCGCCAGCTACGGCAATCGCTGTCGAGTTGGGCCTATATCGCCGTCGGCCCCGATGGATTCTCACCCGGTGGCCCGGCCCGGCGCGGCGACGTCGTGAAGATCGATGTCGGCGCCGTGGTCGGCGGCTACAGCGCCGACGTCGCCCGCACGGCCGTGATCGGCAAGGCCAGTCCGGCCCAGCGCCGAATTCACGACGCCCTGCGTGGCGCGCTCGATGCTGCCCTGGCGGCGCTCGAGCCGGGCCGGCCGCTCCGCGAGGCGCATAGGGCGGCGACGCGGACCATGCATGCCGCCGGCTTCACGAGTTTCAGCCGCGGCCATTTCGGCCATGGGGTCGGCGCCAGCGTCTTCAGCGAGGAATGGCCCTTCATCGCCGAGGACGGCGACACCCTCCTGGAACCGGACATGGTGATCGCCGTGGAGGCTCCCTACTACGTACGCGGCGTCGGCGGCTTCATCGTCGAAGACCAGTTCCTGGTCACGGGAAACGGGCTCGAACTGCTGTCGCCGCTGCCGCGAGATCTTATCGAGGTCGACGCCGCTCAGGAGGATACCCTGTCATGACGATCGGCACCATCACGCCCCGCAAGACCGGCGCCACCGCCATATTGTCGCGCCATGGCCATCCCCTGGTGACGTCCGTCACAGGTGGGGAAATCGCCGTGGTGACCCGGCCGAGCGAGGCGGGTTTCAACCCGCTGGACCTGCTCTATGCCTCGCTGTCCGCCTGCCTGGTGCTGAGCGCGCGCATCGCCGCCAGCGAACAAGGCCTACTCGACAGGCTCCGGACGGTGGAGGCGAGGGTAAAGGGCAGCAAGGCTTCGGAAGGCCCATCGCGGATCGAGCGCTTCGAGATCGAGATCCTCATCGATGCCGATCTCGACGATGCCGCAAAGGACGCGATCGTGGTTGCCGCCGAGCACATCTGCACGGTGAGCAACACCCTGCACGGACAGGCCGCCTTCAAGATCGCCCGCGTCAACCGTTGAACCAAGGAGCCGGCTAACCGAAGCCGGCCGCCTCAAGAGGAGTTGCCAGCCATGGATACGTCCCGGCAGTCTTTCGAGCCGAGCAGAGACGATACCCTGGAGGCCGGCGGCAGGCTCCCGAGCTGGAACCTGGACGCGCTCGTCGCCCAGCTCCGCCTTTCGCGCGAGGTCACGCACAATATCCGCCACCATGGCCGCATCCGGCGCACGCCGTCGCGCGAGGTCCTTGCCACCATCCTGGATGGCCTGTCGGCGGCGCTGTTTCCAAGTCACTACGGGCAATCGGCCGTCGGCGTCGAGAACATCGACTATTTCGTCGGCCACACCCTCAACGATGCGCTGCAGCTCCTGGCCGAGCAGGTCGGACGAAGCCTCGTCTTCGAGCAGGAAAAAGAGCAGCCGGAGGCCGATATCCAGCGGCACGCACGGTCGATCGCCCGGGACTTCGCAGCTCGCCTGCCCTCCATCCGCGGCCTGCTGGTGAGCGACCTGCGGGCTGCCTTCCAGGGCGATCCGGCGGCCACCAACTTTCCGGAGATCCTGCTGGGATATCCGGGCATGACGGCGATCGTGCACTACCGCCTCGCCAACGCGCTGCACGGCCTGGGCGCCAGGCTGCTGGCCCGGCTCGTTTCCGACATCGCCCATTCGCGAACCGGAATCGACATTCATCCCGCCGCCCAGATCGGGCCCAGCTTTTTCATCGACCACGGCACCGGCGTGGTGATCGGCGAAACCGCGGTCATCGGCGAGCGCGTGCGCCTCTACCAGGCCGTGACCCTGGGGGCGAAGAACTTTCCCACCGACGACAGCGGTACCCTCATCAAGGGCAATCCGCGCCACCCCATTCTCGAAGACGATGTCGTGGTCTATGCCGGCGCCACCATTCTCGGCCGCGTCACCATCGGCAAGGGTTCCACCATCGGCGGTAATGTGTGGCTGACGCGCAGCGTACCGCCCGGCAGCCAGATTACCCAGGCACAGACCCGCAGCAATGGCCACATCGAATAGAGGACCGGCGGGGTAGCCACGCCCAGCGCGCCAGGGGCTACCCCTCCCCATTCCTGCCGGCGCTCGGGCCTGACGAGGCGCACGACGATCATGCTGTTCACCAACGCATAAAGTTTATTTACACTATAATTTTTATATACTACTAGAGTCACATCACTCCTCACGATGCAGGTCCAGCAGCATGTCCGACCCGAACACCCCCCTCCCCCCGGCCACTCAGCCTCAACTCGGCAGGCGCGGCCTTCTCAAGGCGGGGATTGCTGCCGGCGCCGTGCTCGCCGCCGGCAAGCTGGCGCTGGACGCCTCCCCCGCGCAAGCCGATGACGCCGATGTTCCCTCGCTGAAGGGCAAGCGCATCGCCATCAGCGCCACCGGCACCGATCACTACTGGGATCTCAAGGCCTATCAGGCCCAGATCGAGGAAGTGAAGCGCCTGGGCGGCGAGCCCATCGGCCTCGATGCCGGCCGGGACGACAAGAAGCTGGTGGCACAGTTGCAGACGCTGATCGCACAACGTCCGGACGCCGTGATCCAGACCCTCGGCACGCTCACCGTGATCGACCCCTGGCTGAAGAAGATCAAGGATGCCGGCATCCCCGTCTTCACAGCCGACGTACCGACCACCAACAGCATCAACAACACCACGTCGGACAATTTCGGTCTGGGTTCGAGCCTCGCCCTGAAGCTGGTGTCCGACATCGGCGGCGAAGGCAATATCGTCGTGTTCAACGGCTTCTACGGCGTGCCGGTTTGCGCGATCCGCTATGACGAGCTCAAGCACGTCCTGAAATACTATCCCAAGGTGAAGATCCTCGAGCCCGAACTGCGCGACGTCATCCCCAATACCGTGCAGGATGCCTTCGCACAGATCACCGCCATCCTGAGCAAATATCCGGAGAAGGGCTCGATCAAGGCAATCTGGTCCGCCTGGGACGTGCCGCAACTCGGCGCCACCCAGGCGCTGGTCGCCGCCGGCCGTACCGAGATCCTCACCTATGGCGTCGACGGCAGCCCCGAGGTGGTCGAACTCGTCAAGGATCCGAAGTCGCCAGCTGCAGCCGTCGCGGCACAGCAGCCCGCCATCATCGGCAAGACAGCCGTGCAGAACGTGGCGCGCTACCTCGCCGGCCAGACAAACCTGCCGAAGGAAACCTACATCTCCTCGATCATCGCCACCAAGGCCAATGCGGCCGAGGTTCAGAAGACCCTCGGGCAGGTCTGATCCCCTTCACCCGGTTACTCCCCTGGCCGGGCGTTGACGCACGGGAGAGGCCCACCAGGCCTCTCCCGGAGCGTTTTTTGGAAGGGCTGGCAATTTCCCTCGAGAACCTGCCCGGCGCCGTACCGAGGTTCGACTTTCATCATTGCCGGCCTCGTCCCGACAATCCCGGGGCCGGCATCGGCAAGGCTGAAACCGAATGCCGGCGACGAGGGCGGGCCTGACGAACGTCCAGCCTTCCTCTCGGTATCGCGATGTTGGACAGGATACCAAGGATCATCATCATGCCGGACACCGGTCTCGCCCTTTCGCTTCGCCATATCGTCAAGCAATTCGGCGGCGTGCGTGCGCTCGACGACGCCACCTTCGAGGTGCGGCGCGGCTCGGTGCACGGGCTGGTCGGCCAGAACGGCGCCGGCAAGTCGACCCTGATCAAGATCCTGGCCGGCCTGCACAAGCCCGACGGCGGTGAGATCCTCATCGACGGCAAGACCGAGCAAAACCTCACGCCCCATCACGTCGAGCGACTTGGCATTCATTTCATCCACCAGGACCGCCTGCTGGTGCCGAGCTTCACCGTGGGCGAGGCGCTGCTGCTCGGCCAGGAGATCACGCTGGCTCCCCGCACGGTCGGCCGCGTCATCCCGCTTTTGAACCGGCGCGCCATGCAGCGTCACGCGGCCGAGATCCTGAAGAACTATTTCGACCTGACGCTGCCGCCCGGAGCTCTCATCTCCTCGCTCACCACGGCGCAGAAGCAGATCGTGCAGATCACCCGCGCGCTGCTGCGCAAGCCTTCCGTCATCGTCTTCGACGAGCCTACCGCGGCGCTGGTGCGCAGGGAGGCCGACATTCTCTTCGCGCTGATCCGGCGCCTGCGGGACGAGGGCATCACCATCGTCTACATCTCGCACTATCTCAACGAGATCGAGGCGCTGTGCGACCGGGTGACCGTGCTGCGCAACGGCAAGGATGTCGCCAGCCTCGACAAGGCCGAGATCTCGGCGGGCGCCATCGCCTCGCTGATGGTGGAACGCGACATCGGCGACATGTTTCCCAAACAGGTCGTCCCCCTCGGCGAGCCTGTCCTCACCGTCACGGATCTGCGCCATCGCAGCGCCTACAGCGACATCGGCTTCACGGTCCGGCGCGGCGAGATCGTCGGCATCACCGGCCTGCTCGGTTCCGGCGCCAAGGAAGTCATCCGCACTCTGTTCGGCCTGGAACGGCCGCAATCGGGCGAGATCCGCCATGACGGGAAGGTGGTGGCGGTGCGCAACACCGTCGAGGCAGTGGGCCGCGGCACGGCCCTGGTACCGGAGGACAGGCGAGGCCACGGCGTGGCGCTCGGCCTCAGCGTGGAGGAGAACACCACGCTGGCAAGTCTGAGCCGCTTTTCGAAGGCGGGCTTCCTGGGGCGCCTGGCCGAGCGCGGCGAGGTCGACCGCCTGATCAAGGCGCTGGCCATCCGCACGCCCTCGCGCGAGGCCGCCGTGCGCACCCTCTCGGGCGGCAACCAGCAGAAGGTCGTGCTCGCGAAATGGCTCAGCCGGCAAGCCGATCTCTATATCCTCGATGAGCCTACGGTGGGCATCGACATCGGTTCAAAGGTCGAGATCTATCGCCTCATCGGCGATCTTGCCGCCCGCGGCGCCGGTATCCTCATCCTGTCCACCGATCTGCCCGAGCTGGTGGGGATCGCCGACCGCATCATCGTCATGTATCGCGGCGAGATCATTCGCGACGGCGCCGCCTCGGCGACCAGCGTCGACGGTGTGCTCGCGGCAGCGACCGGCAGCTGGGAGGTACGCCATGTCGGCTAACGCGGACAGTCTCGGGGACGGCTTCAATGCGAGGCCATCCTCGCATTTCGCGGCGAGGGCCGGCCGGAACTTCGCCGCCGCATCCCTGCGTGCAGGCTCCTATCTCGCCTTCGCAGCCATCCTCGCCTTCTTCGCCTGGCACGTGCCCTTCTTCCTGTCGATCGGCAATGTGGGCGGCGTGCTCGGCCAGTCGGCCATTCTCGGCGTCCTCGCCATCGGCATGACCGTCGTGGTGATCGGCGGCGGGTCCAATGTCGTGACCGGCGGCATCGATCTATCGCTCGCCGCCAATATGGGCTTGAGCGCCGCCATCTACGCCACGCTGATCGCGGCCGGTTTCCCGGACTGGACGGCCGCCGGCGGCGCCCTCGTCACGGGCCTCGCGATCGGCCTCGTCAACGCGGTCGCCGTCACCCGGCTCCACATCGTTCCTCTGCTGGCGACCCTCGCGGTCATGAACATCGTGGCCGGGCTGGAACTGGTGGTGACGCAGAATACCGTCGTGCCCGCCTCCACCGACTTCCTCTCGCTGCTGTCCGGCTACGGACCCCTCTCCATTCCCATCCTCGCCTTCGTGCTCGTCGCCTTCACGCTGGTCGCCATCGTGATCGTCCAGTACACGCCGCTTGGACTGCGGCTCTACGCCGTCGGCGAGTTCCCGGAAGCGGCACGGGCAAGCGGCCTGTCCGTCGATCGCGTCGTCGCCGGGACCTATGTGGCAAGCGGCCTCTGCGGCGGCATCGCTGGCATCCTATCCGTCGCCTATCTCAGCGGCAGCACCACCGGCTCGGGCGACATGCTGCTGCCCGTGGTGGTGACGGCACTGCTCGGCGTCGTCTTCTCGCGCCGGCTGGTGCCGACCATCGGCGGGGCCTTCCTGTCGACGCTGTTCGTCGGCTTTCTCATCAACGGCTTCCAGCTCCTCAACGTCTCCAGCTATTGGGTCAGCGGCGTGCAGGGTGTCCTGATCCTGGCCGTGGTGGCGGCCACTTCGATCCTGCGGCGGGAAGGAACGCGCCCATGAGCAACCTCGATCTGGCGGACAGACGCCCCCTCAACGCCCGTATCGTCACCGCACTCCTGCTGCGCTACGCGGTGCTGGTCGCCCTGATCGGCGTCTTCGCGCTGTTCTCGGTGCTGGCGCCCTCCTTCCTCGCGCCCGCCAATCTCCTCAGCATCCTCGTCAACAATGTCGCCCTGCTCGCCATCGTCTCCATCGGCATGACCCTGGTGGTGGCGGCCGGCGGCATCGATCTGTCCGTTGGAACGGCGATCGATTTCGCCAGCCTCACCTTCGTCACCCTGGTGCTCGGGGGGGAGCCGGTGTGGCTGGCGACGTTGGCTGGCCTTGCGGCCGGCGCGTTGGTCGGCCTCTTCAACGCCGTCCTGATCGTGGGGTTGGGCATCGCCCCCTTCCTGGCAACGCTCGGGACGCTCTTCATCGGACGAAGCGCCCAGCAGTTGATCACGGGTGGCGGTAATCCCATCTATCTGCCGGCCTCTGCGACGCCCGAGAGCTTCCGGGCCATCGGGCACGGCGCGATCCTCGGCATCCCCGTGCCTCTGGTGGTGGTTGGCCTGCTCGCGGCGATCGTGGCCGTCGTGCTCACGCGCACCCGCTTCGGGCGCATCGTGCTTGCCATCGGCGTCCAGCCGGGGGTCGCGCGCTATTCCGGCCTCGACGTGCCGCGCGCCACGGCCTCCATCTACATATTGGCTGCGCTGGTAAGTGCGATGGCGGGCATCCTGCTCTCGGCGACCGTCAGCGTCTACGTCCCCTATTCCGGCAATGCCTTCCTGCTCAACGCCATCGGGGCCACCTTCATCGGCACCACGCTCAGCGCCGAGAGCCGGCCGAACGTCCCAGGCACCGTCCTCGGCGTGCTGCTGCTCGGCATCGTGGCGAACGGCCTGCTGCTGGTCGGTCTCAGCTATTACTGGCAGCAGGTGGGGACGGGCGTGCTGATCTTCCTCGTGCTCGCGGCAAGCTTCGCAACCCGGGGGGGCGCGTCGCGGGCGAGAAATTGAGGCGCAGGAGCCAACTTTGGGGACGGGCGCGACGTTCCTCCCCTACCTCAAGAAGAGGATGAACGTCGCGCCACCGCAAAATGGCGTGAGGCCCGGTCACCGCCTGAAGATGCCGAGGACGAGAGGCCGTCCTTCCGGGCGGACTGCGCGGCGCCCTGGAAACCGCCCTGTAAAGGCCGGGTGCCCGGATGCAGGCTCCCGGCATCGCCGCGGCCGGAATGACTCCACGGTCCGCGACCAAGTCCTGGGCGGCCGCGCCCTCAGCGGTAGCCCCGGCCGCTCTGGATCCGCTGGAGCGCCGCGATCAGCGCGTCCACGTCCTCATAGGTGTTGTAGAAGGCGAGCGACGGGCGCACCGTGCTCTCCAGGCCGAAGCGCCGCAGGATGGGCTGGGCACAATGATGGCCGGCACGCACCGCGATGCCTTCGCGGTCCAGCGCCACGCCGACATCCTGGGTGCGGCAGCCATCGAGCACGAAGGAGAGCACGCTCGCCTTCTCCTTCGCCGTGCCGATCAGCTTGAGGCCGGGAATCGTGAGCATCTTCTCCGTGGCATAGACCAGCAGTTCGTGCTCGTAGCGCCCGATCACATCCATGCCGATGGTTTCGACATAATCGAGGGCGGCGCCAAGCCCGACGGCATCGGCGATGTTGCCGGTGCCGGCCTCGAACCGCTCCGGCGGTCCCTGGTAGACGGTCTTCTCGAAGGTTACGTCGGCGATCATGTTGCCGCCGCCCTGCCATGGCGCCATATGGGCAAGCACGTCCGGCTTGCCGTAGACCACGCCGATGCCCGTCGGTCCGAACACCTTGTGGCCGGAGAAGACGAAGAAATCGCAGTCGAGCGCCTGGACGTCTGTACGCATGTGCGAGACGGACTGGGCACCGTCGACGATGGTGGTGGCGCCGTGGCGCCTCGCGATGGCGACCATCTCGCGCGCCGGCGTCACGGTGCCCAAGGCATTGGAGACCTGCGTGATCGAGACAATGCGGGTGCGCGGGTTCAGCAGCCTCTCATATTCTTCCAGGATGACCTGGCCGCTGTCGTCGACGGGCGCGACGCGCAGCTTCGCGCCCGTTTCCGCGCAAAGCATCTGCCAGGGCACGATATTGGCGTGGTGCTCCAGCCAGGTGACGACGATCTCGTCGCCCTCGCGGACATTGCGGCGCCCGAAGGCCTGGGCGATCAGGTTGATGCCCTCGGTGGTGCCGCGCACGAAGATGATGTCGCGGGTGGAACCGGCATTGAGAAAACGCCGCGTCTTTTCGCGGGCACTTTCATAGGCATCGGTGGCGCGCGCGGCGAGCTGGTGGGCGGCGCGGTGGATGTTGGAATTCTCGTGCTCGTAGAAATAGCTCAGGCGGTCGATCACGCTTTGCGGCTTCTGCGTCGTCGCGGCATTGTCGAGCCAGATCAGGGGCTTGCCGTGGACTTGCTCCTGCAGGATGGGAAAATCGCGCTTGACCGCGCTGGCGTCGAAGGGCCGGTTGGATCGGCCGAGATCGGGCACGGCATCGGGGCGCAGTTCGAGTGACAGCACGCTGAAATCTGGGGTCAGCCGGCCCGGGGAGATGGGCGTGGAGGACGGAGCCGGCACGGCCGCTGGCGAGGGAACGGCTGGTATGGCCGGTGTCGCGGGTACGGTCAGCCCCGCGGCCGGGACAACTGCGGGAGCCTCCCTGAGGAAATAGAGATCGCCCTGTGCAGGCTGCGCAGCGGCACCGGGAATGGAAGCCGTCGACGGAGTGTTCAACGGCGCGGCCGCGGCGGCATCCGGGCGCACGAATCCAAGAAATTCGGCAATACCGGGCGGCAGGGCGCTGAAATCCGCCTGGGTCGGCACGCTCGGAATGAAAAGGCCGGCCGTGCCGCCGGGTTGCGGTACGTCGGAAGGGATGGCCGAGGCACCGGAGAGCGGCAACGGCGCCGTCGCGGGAGCGATCGGGATGCTGGGCGTCGGCACGATCGAGGGTATGGTCACCGGCGGCAGGTCCGGAGGGCCGACAGGAGGCCGCGCGGGAACATGCGGCGCGGCACTGGTGACCACGGAGGGCGCGGGAGCCAGGGTCGGACTCGGCGGGACAGCCGGCAGGGTCGGAGCAAGCGGCACGGTGCCCTGGTTGGGCGGCGCCTGGAACAGGGCGTTGGCGAGTTGCGCCAGGGTGGAAGGATCCGGCCAACTCGGCGTCGCGGCGGCCGGAGGGATCGGGGTCTGCGGCAAAGGGGTGGATGACATGGCCAGGAACTCCCGCGGATAGCCCTCCATCCCGAAGAGGGCCCGACGTCTTCAAGAGAAGGAAGGAGGCGCGGCGAACAGGGCCGCCGCGCCGGTCAGCCTCAGGCTGGAGGATCAGACGTACTTGTCCGGATATTCGTGATACTTGCCCACATCCACGCCTTCGAGCACGGCGAGCGCATCATGCGTGAGCACGGCTGCCGAGCAGTATAGCGAGATCAGGTAGGAGGCGATCGCCTTGCGGTTGATGCCCATGAAGCGCACCGACAGGCTCGGCTGGACCTCGCCCGGCACGCCCGGCTGGAACAGGCCGATGACGCCTTGCTTCTTCTCGCCCGTGCGCAGCAGCAGGATGTTCGACTTGCCGTTCTTGTCGATGTCGAGCTTGTCGCTCGGCACCAGGGGAAGGCCGCGCCAGGTGAGGAAGGGCGAGCCGAACAAGGTGACCGTTGGCGGCGGCACGCCTCGGCGGGTGCATTCGCGCCCGAATGCCGCGATGGCGCGCGGGTGGGCGAGGAAGAATGCCGGTTCCTTCCAGACCTTGGTGATGAGCTCATCGAGATCGTCCGGCGTCGGGGCGCCGGTACGCGGCTTGATCCGCTGGGAAGCAGCCGTATTGGGTAGGAGGCCATATTCCCGGTTGTTGATCAGCTCGTATTCCTGTTTCTCCTTCACCTTCTCGATGAGGAGACGGAGCTGTTCCTGGATCTGGTCGTAGGGATGGCTGTAGAGGTCGGAGACGCGGGTCTGCACGTCGAGTACCGTGGTCACCGCATTGAGCGAATATTCGCGCGGAGCCGCCTCATACTGCACGAAGGTCTCCGGCAGATCGGGATCCTGGTCCCGGCGCGGGGAGCATTCGACCTCGGCGCTGATGTCGCCCTGGTCTTCCTTCACGCGATTGAGGCGATAGATGCCGGCTTCCACCGGCGTCCAGGGCAGGAAGGAGACCAGCCAGCGTGGCGAAATGCCGGACCACTGCGCCCTCGTCTTGGTGGCGTTGGCTAATTGCCGGGCCGCCGCCTCATCGAGCGTTCGGCGAACGGCGGGTTCGTCAGTCATGCGGAGCTCCTTGTCTGATCCGTTCCGGAAAATGATTCGACTTGTGCTGGTTAAGTGGCCGGCCCCAAAAGGCCGGGCAAATACGCTATGTACCGGCGCGTCCTGTTGGTCGGCCTATCTCCATCGAAAAGCTGTGAAAATTCGGGTGCAGTGCCGCGCTGGCCTTCATGTCGAAGCAGTTCCTGAAGCTCTCGTGGCCGGGAGGGGAGTCGACGTCCTGTCACTCTCCATCGACCTGTGATGCGCCAGCGCCTTCTCGATCGTCCGGACGGAACGATGGAAGCGATCGGCCAGGATCAGGATTGCCTGCTGCCGGATGAAGCCATCGGCGCGCAGCGCCAGGAAAGCCTCGCCGATATCGGACCATTGCGGCGGCGGCAGGCGGCGGCGCGAGCGTTTCTGCCGGGAGGGATCGATCAGCTCCGCCACCAGCGCGAGCAGTTGAGGCGACACGTTTCCGTCGCGCAGCCAGTCGGCGGCTTGCTGCCTCGCCGCAACGATGCGCCCCTCACGCAGCATCTTGCGCAAATGCAGGGTTTTCACGCAGAAATCCGGCTTGGGCATCTAATTCCTTAATATCTATAGAAATAGTAGATAATAAGGAATTTCGGCAGAAGTCAATTCCGGCCTGCACCGGTTTTTTTCGGGCGCGCGCGGTGTCTAGAACCGGAGATTCCCCCGAGGACGCTCGATCCCGGCCTTGGGGCAAAGGACGCCCGCCGCGGGGGGAAATGGAACAAGCAGCTTACGAGGTGATGTAAATTTCCACAAACCCTCCTATATTATAGACAAAATCAATTGTAGCGCCCCGTGAGGGGCTCGAGGGTTTCATGCTCACCAAGAAAGGAAAGTATGGCCTGAAGGCCATGGTTCATCTCTCCGGAGCCGAGCCGGGCCGGCCAGTACTGGTCACCGAGATCGCCGAACGGAACGGCATACCGAAGAAGTTCCTCGACACGATTCTTGGCGAACTGCGCAACGCCGGGCTGCTTCATTCCAAGAAGGGCAAGGGCGGGGGCTATACACTGGGGCGCCCCGCCAGTGAAATTCGCGTCGGCCACATCATTCGCGTGCTCGACGGCCCGCTCGCGCCGATCGCCTGTGCCAGCAAGACGGCCTATCAGCGCTGCGACGACTGTACCGACGAGAAGCAATGCGCCGTGCGGATGATGATGCTCGAGGTTCGCCAGGCAATCTCCACTGTCCTGGACAATCGCACCCTGGCCGAGATGCGGGCCCTGAGCGACGTCGACGACCTCGCCCTTATGTACCAGATCTGAAGGAGACGTCAGGAAGACCCTCGGGCGGTGCGTTATCGCACCGTCCACACGCCCACGCCATTGCAGCGGCGGCTAAAAAAGAAAGCTGCAGGTCTTTCGGGATCCAACTGGTCGGAGTGGCAGGATTTGAACCTGCGACCCCTACGTCCCGAACGTAGTGCTCTACCAGGCTGAGCCACACTCCGTATTCCAGTCGTGGGCGGGTCTATAGCGGGATCATAGGCGAGCCGCAAGCAGGTTATGACGTTTTTGCGGAATGAATTTAGGGAGGTGATTTTTACGCTCCCGCCTTGCAGCGTTCCGGCGAACCGGTTATGAGCCGCACCGATTGGGGCGTAGCCAAGTGGTAAGGCAGCGGATTTTGATTCCGCCATTCGGAGGTTCGAACCCTCCCGCCCCAGCCACCAACCTATTGATTTCTTATATATTTTGTCGCGGACAAAGGCGACAGATGAGAACAGATGGTGGATATCCGCCGCACAAAATCCAGCACAATTGCGGCGGGGCCTTCTCGCAAAGGCGCCTCTCTCACAAAAAAATTGAAGATCCCTCCCCAGCCTGAAGGGCTTCGGCAGATGATACCCATCGCATCCGAACGGAAGGGTTGCTACGATACTTTCCTTCAAGCGCTGAAGTGATCGATAGGCAGTGCCCTGCCATGCCCCGCATCACCTACTACGTCGTCCTTCCTTTCATCCGCACCGAAGATGGCGAACTGCTCGGCATCGAGGCCGAAGAGGCGCCAACCCACGGTCAGGCCGAGTTCCGAGGGCGTGATATGGTTGGCCATACGATTGGAGCAAATCAGATCGTCGGCACTATCGTGTTTTCGCGAACGGGGGACCCGCAGTTGGGCGACTTCGGCGACGCGGCGATCCTAGCGAGATACGGCGAGACGCCGGACGATGTCGAGGGGATAGAATGATGCCTTACGACGTGCGGCCGTGCCAGAGCAGTCTTTGGTGGTTGGTTTACGATACCCGCACGGGCGAGGTTGTTGAGGTGGCTGGTGTGGTCTGCGATGTGATGGCGTTGGAAGACGCCCAACATCTAGCGGATCTCCTGAACTGGCAGGAGAAAGAGGCTGAGAGGTCGCCGAAATGAAAACATTTCTCGAGGAGACAGCTTCTTAGCCAAGATCACTCGTCGCTGGGACACAGTGAATTATGGCTCCTCGCCACGCCATGAGGCGACCTATGGGCTACGTTCCGCCTATACAATGACGTAAACAGCATACAGCCCCAACAGAATGACTACGACCGCTGTCGACCAGTGAAAGTGATAACGAAAAGGCGTGCCCAGCTTGCGCATGTTCATGACCTATCGCTCCCCAGGGTCCATATGACCCGGCCGGCCATCCTCTCCTCGCTATCCCGCCCCCAACGCGTTACTGGTACCGCTTCATTGATTGCCCAAGTGGCGGCCCAGATGAGGGGTGACGTCGATGAGGCGCCTGCGTACCTTTTATGTCTGCCCCTACGGAATGCGCAGAGGCAATAGTTACATATGGCCCTTTAGAATTAGCGGAGAATTAGAACGTGGTGAGTTGGGCGCCAGATGGACATGACGTACCCAGCCAAGCACCTACTTGGTCTGCGAAATGCCGAGCGCGGCCGATCAGTTCCCGGACATGTAATGGAACAACAGGCATGCAAAGCCGGCGACAGTGAAAGCCGCCCAGGTCCGCATTTCCCTGCCAAGTTCGTCGCGGCCGAACTCCCAGCTTTTGGCGGCGATCCCCAGAAACCGATAGTCTCCGCAACCGAAGAAATATCCTACCAGTATGAAAGTCCAACCGAGAGTAACGACAAAAGCCCACCTTTGCCTGGTCATTGTCTCGAAGCCACGCCGCCAGGGCCACCCATCCCACCAAGCTGCGATATGGCTTTAGTTGCCACGGCAACAGTGTACCTTTGGGTACATGTCATACTTCAATATGCGAAGAAGAAGAAAGCGGCCGCGTTTCGGAGCCGCGACCGGCAAGTCAGACGATCATTGACCACGCTGCAAAACTTAGTAATGGGGCGGAACGTTTCCTTCGGCCCCCAAAAGGCCCCTTCCAGCCTTCGGCCTGAAGGGAGCGCTCTTTGCATAAGTGTGTCGGCTTAGGAGTTTCTCTCGGAGGGCCGTCAAGACATCTGAATTTGACTACCCGACCCGGAGGCTCTCTCTGTACCATGGCAGATGTCATTTGGAAAATTGAGCGAGGCAACGGCACGGCAGCGGCCGTTGACAGATGATGCATTTGATAGCCAGCGCGGGGGCCATTCAAGGTGAGGCTAAAACTCTTGGCAGTTCTCCTCCTGGCGGCGGCGGTCGCCGGCGTTATCGCGGGAGCGAAGTGGCATGGCGCCGACGATGGGGCGATCTACACCCTCTATCGATCAGTCGCGCAATCTGAAGTTGGACGCGTCCATGTCGCGACCTTCGACGCCGTCGAGGGCGAGGCTTATAACCAGGGCAACTGTCAGGCGGCGGCTCAACTATTCCTCGCGCAACCGGGCGTGACCACGAAGTTCTGGTGCGAGAAGGGTCGGTTCAGGAGCTAACCAGGCCCTTTGCCGAGATTTGACGGAATTCGCCCCAGCGATCGTCGTTGTGGCGAGTTAAGACTAAGAGGCACCCTCCGCGCCCTGACCGAAGCAGGCCCCTTCTCGTTTGTTTCCACATTGTTGCGCCGGAGAATAAAGTAGGAACTACACTTAAGTTTCCTCACAATCGGCATCTCGAGGCTTTAGTTAAGTGTCTGTATTGCCGCCCTGATCCTGGGAAGCTCACCATTTTTGACCCCCTGGGCCGGTGGTGGTCGTGGCGCTTATATAGGCCTCACCCTCGGAGGCGCAGGCGGCACAAATGGAACAACCTCGCAAGCTACCGGTCAGCCCGGTAATGAGGTTGCAGCTGGCAACGCCGGATCCGGCGGCGGCGGCGTTGACCTGACGACCGGCAACGGCGGAGCAGGTGGCGCGCGTGGCATCGGCGGCATCGGAACAGGTGCAGGTGCAAGGCCCGGCAATGCGGGCGCCACTGGCGCGGCCGGTGCAACGATCGGCAGCGAGGAGACGATCAGCACCGCGATTGCAGGTGGTACCGGCGGGGCGGGAGAGACCGCTGTCAACAACGTCAACACCCCTGGTGGGGTGGCGGCGTGGGCGTCTCCGCCACGGCAGATGTTACGGTTAGTGGATCCGGCTCAGTCACGGCGGTGCTGGCGCAAATGCTCTACTGGTGGCGGCGGCGTCCGCCTTGAAAAGCTCGACAGCTGGAAGGACGCGGCTGGCGTGGCCCAGCAGTTGCAGGTCTATGGCACCGCCAACCTCAGCTGCGAGTTCCTTGATGGCACCTCGGTCGAGGTCGCGGGCACCAGGCTCGATCAGAAGGGAAGGGAACTCTGGGGCGAAGTCGGCGCTGGCGGCACCTACGCATGGAACGACAAGTGGTGCGTCAATGGCGAGGCCAGCTATGCGGCTGCGTTCGCATCCGGCGGCAACTACGCCGTGAAGGGAACGGTCGGCCTGCGCTATCGGTGGTAGTCCGGATTGCAGCGGTCGTTGGCGGATGATGCGTTGATCGTCATCGATCGCAAGGCCGCGGCCCGAAGGAGTCGCCCCTTCCGCGCTACGCCACCGGCCTGGCCTACGACAAAGCCCTCGGACAACTTCGCAGCCGCAACCAGACGCCCGATCCGGCGCGCTGGGAGCAGCCGAAACACCATGCGGCGCGCATGGCGGAAGCAGTGGATATGCCGTATTGCGCGGCGAGAAGACTTCCTATGATCCGCAGGCCCGCGAGTTGGGTTGGAAGAGGCTGCGCTCGATCAGCGCGCACGCCGGTAATGCATGGCGACCGCGCCGCTGCGGAGCGGCTTGGCCGAGATCAGCTCGAGCCGTCGCGTGCTGGGCAGCCCGCTCTGGTAGAGGGTCGGTCCGTGGCCCGCGATCCTGGGGTGCACGAGGAACTTGTACTCGTCGATCAGATCCAGCCGGTCCAGCTCGGTCGCGAGTTTGCCACTACCAAGGAGCACGCCGGCGGGGGTCGCATCCTTGAGCCTCTGCACGCCCGTGCGCAGTTCGCCGCCAATGTGGTGGCTGTTGGTCCACGGGAAGGCCTTTCGCGTCGATGACACTACGTACTTCGGCTTGGCCTCCAGCTTGACCGCCCACTCGCGCATCGCCGGCGGCGCCGCCTCCTCGCCGCGGGCGACTGCCGGCCAGTAGCTCTCCATCATCTCGTAGGTGACGCGACCCCACAGCATTGCTCCGCCCTCGTCCATAAGGTGGGTGAAGAAGGCGTGCGTCTCGTCGTCGGCAATTCCCTCCTGGTGGTCGACGCAGCCGTCCAGGGTAACGTTGATGCTGAAGGTCAATAGTCCCATGCGTCGAGTCTAAGCCATACAATGGAGAACATGAAGGACAATCCCGAAGATCAGTCGGACGAGGCTGCTCCGGAAGCCGTGGGAGCCATGAAGAAGCCGGCCGCGTTTCGGAGCCGCGACCGGCAAGTTAGACGATCATTGACAATGCCGGAAAACGAGTGATGGGCCGGAATGTTCCTTTGCGAAAAAAGTGCAAAAAGCCCCTCTCCAGCCCGAAGGCCAGAGCGGCTGGCAGCCCCGATGGGTGATATTCACCACACGTTCAGATCATCTTGCTAGATAGTGATCGCGAAAACTCAGGGAGGTATCCATGAAATTCACCCGAAATCTGCTTATCGCTGCTTGTCTGGTGGCCGGAAGTTTGACGATCGCTCCGCAGATCGCCTCGGCAATGCCGATAGCACCATCCGCGCAATCGCAGGCTGACACTGGGCTTGTTCAGCAAGCCCGTCGTGTGTGTCCGTATGGAATGCACCGCTCCCCTTATGGCTGCGTCCGCGATCGCTATTATGGCTATGGCAGACATGGTTACGGTCGCTGGAATGACTATCCTCGCCGGTATTATCGCTACTAGGCCGGTCCAGACGGGGAAAAGCCCCCCACCCCGAAGGGCAGCGGGCAATGAAAGGGCGTTGATCCGCTTCCTGTTTTTCAAGTCCAGCAGAGGAGAGCGGCCATCCTTATGCGACTCGCCGATCGCAACACGACGTTTCGATGAGAAGATTGGATGCCTGGCGATGCGGGAAAACTACGCGACGGATGCGAGCGGCTTGCTGTCAGGGAATGGATGGAGCCGCATCCCTTCCAGACCGATGACCTCGGCGGAGCCGCCAAGTGCGCGATAAAGCGCGTCGACCTCATCCCGATAGACCGGGTTGGCGACGAGAATGGTCTTGACTCCTGCCCCGACGGCTTCCTCCGCCGATACGATGCGGTGGCCCGTCATGGGAACGAACCGGCCTTGCTTGGCTGGGTTGATGTCGACCAGAAGCTCGATCCAATTCGCACCGGGATCCACCAGCTGCGCAAATCCGATGCCTTTCGCGGCAGCTCCCCATACCGCTACCGGCCCCCGGCTCCTGGCCTCCGCGACGGCGGTCCGCCAATAGGCGGCATAGTCCAGTCGCGCCGTCATCAGATCCGGAAATTCGCGAGTGCTGTAGCTCGCCGACGCCCTTGCGGCGGCAATGAAGTACTGCCCCTCGAATACGGGTTCGGATGAAAACATCTCGAAGCCGGCAAGCCGCAACGCCGTGCCCAGACTGGAGGGCGTATAGTACGAGGCAGTCTCGTAGAATATGTCCTGCGTGGATCTTCTACCCAGAACCCAAGCGATATCGGGAGACTCGACGAATATCGTCGCCTCGCCGTCGGCGATCACCTCCCGCAGCAGGGAGAAGAAACCTACGGGATCCTGCAGATAGCCAAGCACATGTCTTAGAATAATCAGGTTTGGCCGGCAGGACAGCCGATTGACCGTGGAGCGGTCGAAATAGCAGGGATGAATGGTCGCATTATCTCCGAGAGGCGTACTCGTTTGCCTGTAGGCGGGATCAAACCCATCAAACTGCGTGATACGCATTGCCTGGTCGGCCACTGCCAGATGTCGAAAAAACTGCCCCTGAGCGCAGCCGATTTCGAGAATTCGCAATTCCTCGACCGCTGGAACACTGCTGATTACCTTTGCCGCAATAAAATCCAGGTGCCCCCTGTACAATTCTGAATAAGTACCATCCTGCTCGTATTCTACATCGAAACTCACGCTATTCCTGGCGTGAGCCTCGTTCCATACGAAACCACATTGCTTGCAACCTACTATATGAAGATTTTCAAGCGGAATATCGAAGGACATAGACCTTGATTCCGGAAGTCGATTTGCAAATACGGGAACACGCTCACGTTTTTCAATTATATCAAGGCTACGTGAGTTGCATACACCACATATTATTTCATGAGTTTTATATATCAATTTCAAAATGCCTCTACAGCCACATCGGTTTGTAATAGAGGCAATATTTATGTTTTCAAGATAGTTGCCTAAACTATAAGATCAGATTATGAAAATATAGATCTCTTTATGTAAAGAAGCAGGGCACATCGCGCGAAAAGGCGGAATAAAACCATGCCGGACGCTCCATGTGCTCACACTCCCGAATTGATCGTCCGAAAGAAGACGAGAATTCGGCCGTACGGCAACATGCCCCCCCCGGCCTCACCTATGGTTTCCCATGCCGACGAAAACCCGGAAGGCGGACAGGTTCGAAGATGGAACTGCCGGGTAGACGGCGGGATGCGGCAGGACCTTCCGGCCGTCATGCCATCGCTGGGCCCCAGTCTGCGGTGACCGCCGCGCCGGCGGCGGGGTCGTTGTGGAATCCCCGGGAGAGGGACGCCATGTGGACGCCTTTATTATTTGCGCAGCTAGACTGATATTTGTGCCGATGCCCCTGTCCCTCGCCTGCCCGCCTGCTATATGGGCAGCCGGGTTGGCGGTATCCGAACCTTGGAGGTTATCATGCGCGTGATGGTGGCAGCATTCCTGACGGGGGCTCTGCTTTGCATGCCGGCGCTGGCCACTGAGAAGCCCCCTGCCGATACCAAGCCGGCGACGGACAAGACCACGCCCGTCAAGCCCGAGTCCGCCAAGCCCGTGACCCGTGCTCCCGTCAACAAGCCGGTGGACTACGGCGACATGCGCTGCGCATTCGCCGTGCGCCATCGCGACGTCCTGGACGGTCAGATCATCGCCTGGGCGAGCGGTTTCATCGAGGGCTATGCCAAAGCCAACCCCGAACGCCTCAGCAATGCCCGCGTGGCCGAGCTAACCGACCCCACCGTGCTGCGCACGCATATTCGCGGCTATTGCCTGAAGTACCGGGAGCGGTCGATCGAGGCAGCGGCACTGGCCATGATACCGCACGCCGCCGCTCATCCGACCGAGGCACCGGCCCAGCATCAGGCCACGCCCTCCCCGCAGCACCCGACCGCGGCACCCACGGCCAAGTAATCCGATCCCGAGGATCAGCGCCGGATGAAGCGCTCGACGTAATCCGCGCCCAGGCCGTTGGCGGCATAGTGGGCGCGGCACATGTCGATCTTCGAGAAGACGTCCTCGAAACCGGTCACCTTCCCCCAGGGATCGACATAGATCATCGCTCCCGTGATGTGGAAGAGCGTGATCATCTCCGGGCAATCGTCCGGCACCACCAGCGTGTGTGTCTCGCCCGGCGGCTCGAAGACATAGGAGCCCGTCTCGGCCACCCAGTCATGCTCAAGGTAGTGCCAGCGCCCCCGCAGCACATGGCCATGCACGGGCGCGGGATGGCGATGTCGGGACAGCACGCCGGATTTGCGCACGCGCAGAAGGTTGACCCAGTAGCCCTGTCCCGCATGCAGGCAGAGGGGGCGGAACCAGACGTTCTCCATCTGCGGCACCCACACACGCTCGTCATCTGGCAGCACCTGCGGCACCACGATCTCGGGAGCGGCATCGGCCGGCATCGGCAACTGGTATGGCATTTTGCTCTGGTCGAGCTTGCGTTCAGCTTGGTTCATGGCGCTATCCGATGAGGTAGCCGCCGTCGACGGGCAGAATCACCCCTGTCATGAAGGCGGCGGCGGGGGAACACAGGAACATCACGGGACCGGTGAGGTCGTCGGGCCGGCCCCAGCGGCCGAGAGGCGTGCGCCCCACGATCGGACCGCTGCGAGCGGGGTCTTCCACGAGGGCTCGGGTGAGTGGCGTCTCGATCCAGCCGGGTGCGATGGCGTTGACGCGAATCCCCTCCCCGGCCCAGGCAATGGCGAGCGATTTCGTCAATTGCGCGATGCCGCCCTTGCTGGCGCTGTAGGCCGGCACGAGGCCGCCGCCGAAGAAGGACAGCATGGAGGCGAGATTGACCACCGATCCGGCACCGGACGCGGCGAGCAGCGGGCGGCAGGCCGCGCATAGACGCATCGTGCCGTTGAGGTTGATATCGACGACGTCGTCGAAGACTTCCGGATCATGCTCGGCGCCGCGGCGGATCACCCCGGCGGCGTTGACGAGGATATCGAGCCGATCCAGCCCGCGAGCCAGTGCGGCGACGGCCGCTGCATCGCGTACGTCGAGATCGGCCGTCTCGATCCCAGGCGCCGCCTGCCCCGGCAGTCCTGCCGCGAGGACCTTCGCTCCCGCCTGTGCGAAGGCCGCTGCGATCGCCGCCCCGATACCGCTCGTGCCGCCGCTCACGAGGACGGACTTGTGCTTGAAATCGAATGGCATGCGAGGCTTCCAACAGGGTCTTGCGGCGAACGAAGCGCCTGCAAAGATCAGACAATACCAGGAGGCGGGCGTCAATCCGACATCAGGCGGCCGCCTCGCCCGCCTCGGACCCGTGAAGCAGAATTTCGAGCGCATCCCAACAAAATACTGTGATTACTCCAAAATTCCGGCAACTCCTTCCACCCCCATGATGCTTGACTTGTATCCCCAACTTGCATTTACTCAACGGTAATAAATAATAACCCCAGGCATTCTCTCCTTGCGCCTGGGGAGAAATGTGGAGGAAGCCATGGCGCCCGCGTCATCGGCGGAGCGTGGACTGACATCCGCGCGCATCCGTCACTACCATCATCGAATCGTGCTGCAGCGCTTGCGCCGGTTGCGAGAGGCCTCCAAGGCCGACCTTGCACGTGCCGCCAACCTCACCAATACGGCCATCGGCGAGATCGTCTCCGACCTGCAATCCTACGGGCTGATTTCCGTGGTCGGCAAACGCTATCATGGCCAGCGCGGCCAGCCGGCGACCTTGCTGCGCCTGGAGCCGACGGGAGCCTACGGCATCGGTGTCCGCATCGATCGCAACCGGATCGAAACCGCGCTGGTCGATCTCGGCGGGAATCTCGTGGACAAGCGATCGCACGACCATCCCCTGCCCCCGCCCGGCGAGGCACTCGAACTGATCTCCGCCGACGTGGCGGCGCTGCACGCCATCGCCGAAAGGTCCTCGCCCGGGCGGGTGCTGGGCATCGGGCTTGCCCAACCCTATAATCTCGGTGCGTGGCTCGACCGGCTCAATCTCGACATCCCAGCGCTGGCGCAATGGGACGGCTTCGACTTCGCCGCCGCGCTGCAGGATGCCACCGGCCTCGACGTACACGCCGAGAATGACGGCACCGCAGCCGCGATCGCCGAACTCTTCTATGGCTTCGGGCGGGAATCGGACGATTTCGTCTATTTCTTCATCGGCCCGGCCATCGGCGGCGGCGTAGTGCTGGCCGGCGATTATCGCCGCGGCGCCACCGGCAACGCCGGCGATGTGGCGATGCTCCCGGTACCGCCGTCCCGCCTGCCGTCCACGCCGCCACCCAGGGGCCCTTTCGATATCCTGCTGGCTCGGGCCTCCGTCGCGGCCCTGATGAGGCACCTCGACTGGCACGGCCGCAAGGTTTCCGGCCCGAACGACCTTCCCGCGGCCATCGACGCCTGCCCCCAAGCCCTGGAGGAATGGATCGCCGATTGCGTGGAGGCACTGGTGGGACCGGTCCTCTCGGCGCAGGCACTGCTCGACGTTCCCAATGTCGTCCTGGACGGGGATCTTGGCGCACCCATCATGAAAGAGATTATCGCGCGCCTCGAGACCGCCCTCGTGGGCGCCATACCGGAAGCGCGCAGCGCACCCGCGCTGCGCCTGGGTACCTTCGGCTCGACCGCCCACGCCCTCGGAGCGGCCAGCCTGCCGCTGTTCATCGACTTCGCACCGCGGGCGACCGTTTCGGCCAGCGCCCGGCCGATCGCGACGCTGGGCGAGACGAGAACCTGAGTCCGCAAAAGAAAACGGCCGACCCATGGGCCGGCCGTTCCGATCGGCGGGCCAGCCGGCCTGCCGATGCTTCAAGAGACCTCAGCCGCGCAGCTTCCTGAGACCGGCCCAGCTCGCACCGACGAGAGCGGCAGCGAGCGCGACCTTCACGAGGTCCGCCAGGAGGAAGGGCGCGACGCCGCCGAGCCAGGCGCGCTCATAACCGATGCCGCCCCAGGC
This sequence comes from Labrys sp. ALF-8, assembly GCF_059699065.1. Taxonomy (NCBI): domain Bacteria; kingdom Pseudomonadati; phylum Pseudomonadota; class Alphaproteobacteria; order Hyphomicrobiales; family Xanthobacteraceae; genus Labrys; species Labrys sp. ALF-8. The sequence goes on along the minus strand of NZ_AP048537.1, from coordinate 3,942,484 downwards.
CCCGCTGGCGAGCTGGGCGATGAAGGCGAGCCAGGCGAAGCCCAGTGCAAGAACCAGGATGTCCGCGGCCAGCATGGCGCCGAACAGCGGGAGCACGCGGTTACCGACACGCTCGGCGACTAAACCGACGATCCAGGCCGCGATCGGATAGGCGAGGAGATAGCCGCCGGTGGTGCCGAGGAAATAGAGGGGACCGTAGCCGGCTCCCGCGAAGACCGGCAGCACCAGGCCCGTGGCGAGATAGGCCAGGACCGCCGTGGCGCCGAGGCGGGCGCCGAGGGCAGCGGCGATGAGGGGCACGGCCAGCGTCTGCAACGTCACCGGAACCGGCCAGAACGGCACCTGCACCTTGGCCGAGATGGTCAGGAGAGCCACGCCCGCCAACACCAGCAGGACGTTGCGTGCCACCGGATTGGCCTTGGCCGGCCACAAGGCACCTGCCAGAGTGGAAGTCGTGGATTGCGCTGCGCTCATCTCAATCTCCAGAACGATAAGGACCCTCCCTCTTAGCGCGCTGACTGGGCCTGGCAAAGGGGGACGGCATCCCGTCAACAGAAGCGGGAAATGAGGCAAAGAGCAAGGGCTATCGTTTCTCCTCCTCCTTCAGCCAGTCGAGGCGCAGGAAGCCCGCACCCTCCTTGGCGAAGAGGGGCGCGAGATAGTCCCCTATGGCTCTCAATTCGTCTTCGAGCTTCCAGGGCGGATTGAGGATGATCATGCCGCAGCCGTTGAGACGATCGACGCGCTGCACCTTGTAGCGACTGATCTCGAAGCGCAGGGTTCGCCCGGCCGGGAGCGCGGCGAGCCGGTTGGCGAAGTTCTCGACTTCGCGCATGCCCTTGATCGGATACCAGACCGCATAAATGCCCGTCGACCACCGCTTCAACGCGCCGGCGAGGGCATCGGCGATGACCTTGAACTCATTGTCCTGTTCATAGGGCGGATCGACGAGCACCAGGCCCCGGCGCTCGGGTGGGGGCAGTAGGCCCGGCAGGAGTTTCCAGGCATCGCCCTCCATCACCTTCACGCGCTTGCTGCGCTCGAAGTTGCGACGGAGCCGGCCAGCATCCTCCGGGTGCTTTTCACAGAAGACGAGATGGTCCTGCGCGCGCGTGAGATCGGAGGAGATCCAGGGGGAGCCAGGGTAGAGCGGCGGTTTCTGCGCCATCAGATTGCCGCAGAGCTGCAGCCAGGGAGCGATGAGTTCTCCAACCTGCGGCGGGGGCGGCTGCCGGCCGACGAGAGCCACGCCCTCCTGCCACTCTCCGGTGCGCTGCGCCTCGTCTCCCTCGAGATTGTACAGGCCTGTGCCGGCATGGGTATCGATGACGCGAAAGGGCGCTTCCTTCGCCTTGAGATGAATGAGGATGCGTGCGAGCACGATGTGCTTGAGCACATCGGCGAAATTCCCGGCATGGAAGGCGTGGCGGTAGTTCATGAGACGTGACGCGCTCCGGAAAGACGGCTCTGCCGGCTGACGCGTCCCTCCCAGAGCGCGACGGCCAGCATGATGATCGTGGTGATGCCGCTGATCATCAGGAGATCGGTGCTGAAGGCGAAGGGCGCAGCGACGACCAGCGCCAGCAGCCCCGCAAGGTGCGAGACCGGGATGCGGCCATAGATCAGGCGCTTGTACATGGCGTTTCCGATCAGATAGATCGCCGGTCCGCCATAGATCACGGCCACGCCCGCGACGTCCACTGGTTTGTCCGGGTGCGCGATCGACAGGTCGTTGCCGACGGCGGTGACGATCACACCCGCCACGAGCAGCACATGGAGATAGTGGATATACGCGCCGAGTTGCCCCGGATCCCGCGCCTCGACGATTACCTCGGCGGCGGCGTGCGTGCTGGTATCGAAATAGACCCACCACATCGCGATGCTGCCCACGAAGGCCACCACGAAAGCGATCAGGCTGGGTATTTCCCAGGCCTCGGCTCCGGACAGGGTCGCGCCCGTCACCAGGATCGTCTCGCCCAGCGCCACGATGACGAAGAGCGCGCAGCGCTCGACCAGATGTCCGCCCTCGATCGTCCACTCGCTGCCCGAATCGGAGCGGCCGAGCACAGGGAGCCAAAGTCCGAACATCGGCGCGAAATATTCGCAACCGACGGCGATCACCCAGAGGATGATACGGGTATGTCCTTCCGCCAGCCCGCCGGCGATCCAGAAGCAGCCCGCGATGGCGCTCCAGATCAGCAGGCGCTGGGTATTGCGTGTAAGCGGGCTGTTTGCCCCAAGTTGGAATAGACCGAAGGCCGAACGGCCGACCTGCATCGCCGCGACGCAGCAGGCGAAGATGAGGCCGCGCTCCTTGAATGCCTCGGGAATGGCCGCAGCCATCACGAGTCCGATCGCCATCAGGACGAACAGGCAGATCCGGATCGGCGTCTTCTCCGGATCGAACCAGTTGGTGAACCAGCAGGTATATTGCCAGACCAGCCAGACGGCGAACCACAGGATCAGGGTTTCGACGGCACCGCCCAAGGTCAAGTGATGCAGCAGGGAATGCGAAAGCTGCGTCACCGCGAAGACATAGACGAGGTCGAAGAAGAGTTCCGCGTAGGAAACACGCGCCTCGTGACCATCGCGCTCGCGCAATATGTTCGTCTTTTCGGTCCCTGCCGTCATCATCCCGGATTCCCCTTGCCCCGAGCCATATCGCCGGGAATGGCGGCGGCAGGCAAGAGACAAGCATCGTCATCCCGAGAAAGGCCCACAAGCAACAGGGCGGCAGGGACGGAACGCCGCCTCAGATCCGGATGACGTAACTCTTGCGCGTGGTCTCGATCACCTCCCAGCTTCCGGTGAAGCCGGGCTCCAGGATCATGGTATCGCCCGGCCCGAGCGGCACCGGCGGCCCGCCATCGGGGGTGACGACGGACCGGCCTTCGAGCAGCGTGCAGCTCTCCCACTCCTCGTAGACGATGCGCCAGCGGCCGGGCGTCGCCTCCCAGATGCCGCCGAAGGTCCTGCCGTCGGCACTCTCATAGCTGTTCCAGGTGCGGAACGCGGGCGTTCCTGCCTCCAGCCTTTCGGGCTTGGGTGCCCCGGCTTCCGCCTCCCCCTCGCCTGTGCCGGAAAATTTCAGCCAAAGAGCCATGTCAGTTCACCGCGGGTACGAGAATGGAACGTGCGCGGCAGGTCTGCCGCTTCACCACATCTGGACAGGAACGGAAATTGCGCAGATCCCTGCTGAGGCAGAGGCGCACTTCGGTCAGAACCGCGCCGCGGTCTCCGCGTCCGCAGGCCACGGCCATCATGTCGGGCCTCAGCCCCGGATTGGCTTCGGAAAAGGCGCGCTCGATCTCGATCGGCGCGGTCCGTGCGGCCTGCGTGGGGACCTGATACGCCTGGGGCAGCGCCACCCGGCGATGCAGCGCCGCGATAGCGCCGAAATAGCGCGACGGCGACAGGCCGGAACATGTGCCGTGCTTGCGCCATTCATGACGGGCCAGCGCTTCGGAAGGCATCACGCCCTCGACGACGGCGAGGTCCCGACGCTGCACGAAACCACCAGGGTTGCAATCGACGGGATAGTCGCGCTCGCCCTGCGGCCACAAGCCGTGGACGAGGAAGCCAAGGCGCGAGCCGGCATCGCATTGATCCGGCTGCCTGGACGCACCGCCGGAAGCGCAGAAGCCCGGCGACCAGGTCAGTGACAGGAGATAGAGATCGAAATCACCAGGGGCGGCGCCCCTGATCTCACGCGCGGCGAGGCTTCCGCCCGCCGCCACGAACAAGGCAACAGCGAGCAGAATGCGGATCACGGACGCGCCATCTTGCAGGCCGGCGCATAAGCGAGATTGTGGTCGGTGCCGTCCACGCACCATTCCACGCCCCAGCCCAGGCCGATCCAGCCGGTATCCTCGGCGATCGAATAGGAGACGCGGCGATAGTGTCCGTCGGAGGTCAGGGCGCGAGCCACGCAGAAGCGGCGCGGTATGTAGTCCGTACCCCAAGGCGAGTAGGCGACCTGGCGATAACGGTCGATCTGCTGGATCGTCAGCGAGGAGTTCCAGTAATTGGCTTCCTTCTCGGCAAAGCGGGAGGTGATCTTGCCGGTCACGGCAGGATCGTCGCAATGCGGCAGGACACCGTCATAGTTCGGCCCAGAGAGCCAGAAATTCTTCTCCAGAGCCGAGGCGGCAAGCGCCGGCACGCAGGAAGCAGCCAGCAAAGCGGCGGCGACAAAACCGGCAATACGCATGATGAGAATCCTCGATTGAACAACTGACGGAATCTGTGCGCGGCGGGGCCGGCCGTCAAGCGGCATCCGGCATGATCTTGCCATGGAATTGCCGTGTTTGGACAGAGGCGAATATCATGCCCGCGCCTGCAAGTCCCGCAGGCCGTGGATACTATTTTCGCTGGCAAAATCATCCGCCCCGTGAAAGCCTCCGGCCTCGTTCCCGTGCAAGGCCTGCTAGATGCTCATCGCCCAGCTCTCCGACCCGCATCTGCGCCCCAGGGGCGTCCTCTACCAGGGTGCTGTCGATTCCAATGCCATGTTCGAAGCGGCCATCGAAAAGCTGAACCAGATCCGCCCGCAGCCGGATCTCGTTCTCGTCAGCGGTGACATCGTGGACGAGGGCCGGCCCGAGGAATACAGGCTGGCCCGCGAACTGCTCTCCGCCATCCGCCAACCCCTGCTCGTCATCCCCGGCAACCATGACGAACGCGAGGCCTTCCGGCAGAGCTTCGCCGACCTCGCCACCACGGCGCGATCCGGACCGCTGCATTTCGCGGCCGATGGATACGGCCCAGTCCGTATTCTCGGGCTCGATATCACCGTACCGACCCTGCATCATGGCGACTTCGACGACGCCGCTGCCTCGTGGCTGGAGGGTCAACTCGCCGCCGCGCCCGACCGGCCGACCATCGTGATGATGCACCAGCCGCCCTTCGCCAGCGGCGTCCCCTATCTCGATGAGTATTGGTGCCGCAGCGGCGAGAAACTCGCGGCGCTGATCGCCCGCTATCCCCGCGTCGAGCGCATCGCCTGCGGGCATGTCCATCGCTTCATGCAGGTGCGTTTCGGCGGCACCTTGCTCTGCACTGCGCCGAGCACGACGACCGCCATCGCGCTGCGCCTCCATCCGGACGCCGAGCCGGCTTCCTATCTCGAACCGCCTGCCTTCCTGCTGCACCACTGGAAGGAAGACGCCGGACTCGTCACCCATCTCATGCCGATCGGAACCTTTCCGGGACCCTTCGATTTCGCGTGAAGCGGTCGGGCGAACTGGCCTATCGTCACTTGTTCTTGTCGGGAGGGAACTATGTCGAGACTATCCATGAGAGGTCAATGCCGCTGCGGCCAGACCCGGTTCGAGGTGAGCGCCCAGCCGCTGATGGCTTCCGCCTGCCACTGCCGCGGCTGCCAGCGCATGACAGCGAGCGCCTACTCCCTGACGCTGACCGTCCCGAGCAAGGGCTTCGCCATCACGGCCGGCGAGCCGGTGATCGGCGGCTTGCACGGCGCGACGCAGCATTATTTCTGTCCCCATTGCCTGAGCTGGATGTTCACCCGTCCGGACGGACTGGAGGATTTCGTCAATGTTCGCCCTACGCTGCTCGATGACCACAGCTGGTTCTGGCCCTATATCGAGCTGAACACGCAGGAGAAGATCACCTGGGCGATGACATCGGCGGTGCACAGCTACACGGCGGAACCCGCCTTCGATGAATATCCTGCCCTCATTGCCGAATATACCAAGCACGGAGCGCGTGCTCCGATCTGAAGCCGAAGGCCGGCACGCAGGCAGATGCCCATGACTTATGTACCGCCTTTTTGTCATTGTCGGCCGATCCGTCACATTTTCGTCAGGAGACGGGGGTGTTTTGCGGAGGCTGCGATCAGGTCTATGTGCATTCCATGAAGAACGGCGCCGATTCGACGATGCAGAAATTTCCAACCGCTCGCGAGGCTGCCCTGGCGTTGCGTCCGGACGAGCCGGTCTACGGCTTCCGTCCGCATGTGCTCGCCGCCGATGCGCGCGAGTTCATGGCGCTCTTTCCGGGCAAGACCGCCTATGCGGTCAAGACCAACGGCGAGCCGATGATCCTCAGGGTGCTCGCGGAGGCCGGCATCAAGAGCTTCGACGTCGCAAGCCCCGCGGAGTTCGAGGCGGCCCGCGCCGCGGCGCCGGGATGCGAACTTCTGTACATGCACCCGGTGAAGGCGCAGTCTCATATCCGCCTTGCGCTGGAGACCTACGGCATCCGCGACCTCTCTCTGGACCACGAGGACGAGGTCGCCAAGATCCTGCGCATCGTTCGTGCCCTCGACATTCCGCCCGAAGAGATCACGCTGTTCGTGCGCCTCGCCACCAAGGGAGCCGCGGCCTACGAGCTGTCGAAAAAGTTCGGTGCGACTCCCACCCACGCCGTGGAACTGCTCGATCGCATCGCCGGTATCGGCTTCAAGACGGGCATCGCCTTCCATGTCGGTTCGCAGGTCGAAGATCCCGAGACCTACGAACGGGGACTGGCTTCGGTGGCCTGGGTGCGCTCGCGCATCAAGGAGGACATCGTCGAGCTCGATATCGGCGGTGGCTTCCCCGCGCAGTACGGCATGGATCCGAAGAGGAAAGGCACCAATTCCACCACGCCGACTACGCAGGCGCTGATGCGTCAGATCACCAGCGACATCGCCGAATGGAAGCTCGACGACTTGCCGCTCGTCGCCGAACCGGGCCGCGTGATCGTTGCACGCTGCCTATCGGTAATGGTGCGCGTGATGCTCAAGAAGGGGCAGCGCCTCTACATCAATGACGGCGTATGGGCCTCGCTCTCCGATTCATGGACCGGAAAGCTCCTGTTGCCTACACGCTTCATCCCCGACCCAGCCCGTAAGCGCCGTAACGGCTCGCCGGACAAGCTGCTGCCCTTCCGGATCTGCGGCGCGACCTGCGATTCCGTGGACATCCTCACCCGCCCCTTCTACCTGCCGGAGACCATCGACACCGGCGACTGGATCGAGATCGGCCATATCGGGGCCTACTCGCTCGGCCTGCGCACCCGGTTCAACGGCTTCTATCCCGACAAGTTCGTCGAACTGGAGACGCCCTTCGACGAGGAACCGGGCGTGAGCATCCCCATCGCGGCCGAGTAGGCATTCGGGCGGCCGAAAGCGGTTCCCGCAGGCGCGTTGCGTCAGGAGCCGCGATCCGCGCACCGGGCCGGAATAATCTGAAAAAGACGCGAGAAACGGCTGCCGAATCGATTGCCCGCTCAAGAGAGCCTTCCTATGATTACGTAAAGTTAATATTGCACAGGGGGTCTTGGTGCAACGAATGCTCGCAGTCTCAGCTGTTTGTCTCGCAGTGGCCGCTTGCGCACCGGGACGAGCGACATTCTCGCCGGCCACCAATCCGAAACTGGCCTCACAAGGATGGCTCGAAGCGCACGTCTCTCTCCCGCTCGCGGCTGCAGGAACGCATTTGGACAAATCGCTGGTCTGCAAGAGCGCAAGCTGCGGCGGGCCGGGCTTTGTCGTGACAGGCTACAGGCCTCTGACGGCCAATCTTGCGACAGGCTATCGATTGCTGATGGCCAATCGACAGATAACCGATGCAAAACTACTTGCTGCGCTGGAGGTCTCGGCTGCCGCCTCACCCGTCATGACATCGATCAATGGGGAGATCATCAGTGCGCACAAGAGCGCGGACTCCATTACGGCCCTCGTCTCCTGCAGCAAGTCCGTTCCCGGGGCAGGAAAGCTGGATTGCATCGGACGCGTGACCATAAGCGCTGATCGGATCTCGACCCAATTGGGAGGAGGTCCCACCCCCGCCAAGGCCCGGGAGCGCCTGCGCATGGCTGGCGGCTAGCGCATTTGCCAGGGGCAGATGGAGAGAAGCCCGTCACTGCCGGCGCCAAGGCAGTCATTGCTCGGGGCAGCACGCGTTCACGCCAGAACGCCTTACCGCCCAACTATCGACATCAGGCAATGTACGCTTCCTGGCTGTAGCGCCCGGAAATGACACGCTTCAGTGGTGATCGTGCAGGCACTTGCCGTGATCGGCGAGGATCTCGATGACGCGGCATTCGTCCACGCGGCCATGTTCGCAGCCCGTCACCATGCGCTCCAGTTCAGTCTTGAGCGCGAGCAGGCTGGCGATGCGCTGTTCCACTTCGACAAGGCGTGTCCTGGCGATCGCATCCGCGGCGGCGCAGGACCGGGCCGGGTTGTCCTGCAGGTCCAGCAGAGCGCGGATGGCCTCGACATCGAAACCGAGTTCCCTCGCATGCCGGATGAAGGCGAGCCGCCGGACATCGCCCTTCTGATACAGGCGGCGATTTCCGTCGGTGCGCGGGGGCTCGGGCAGCAGGCCGACCTGCTCGTAATAACGAATTGTAGGCACCTTGACGCCGCTGCGCCGGGCTGCTTCGCCGATGGCCACGCCTGCCGTGCTCATTTCGCTTGCTCCTCTAGTCGCTAGAGGATGTAGAGAATCGGGCGAAACTTTCAAGCACCTTGGCAACACGGGGATTTCGCCGATGGCAACCGCCGCGAAGGAAACACGATACCGCGTCGAAGGGATGGATTGCGCCTCCTGCGCCGCCAAGATCGATACGGCGGTCCGGCGGGTGGCTGGGGTCGAGGACGTCGCCGTTTCCGTTTCCGCCGGCACGATGACGGTCCGGCATGACGAAGGGCAGGATCTCGTGCTGATCGAGGACCGGGTCCGCAGCCTGGGCTACGGCCTCGCTCCCATCGGCGCGGCCACAGCACCGGCAGCTCGCCGCACGGCCGATGAGCACGAACATCACGACCACGAGCATCACGACCATGGCGGCCATGATCACGCGGCCCACGATCATGCCGGGCACGACCACGGCCATGGGGACGAGGGTAAGGAAGAGGCCCTCGCCGGCCTGCACGGGCACGACCATGGCCCGAGTTCGGGCCCGTGGTGGCGCTCCGGCAAGGGACGCCTGACCATCGCGGCGGCACTTGCCCTCGTCGCAGCCTACGGCATCGGCCATCTATTCCCCGCCGTCGGACGCTGGGCCTTCGATGCCGCCATGCTCGTGGGTCTCGTGCCCATTGCCCGCCGCGCCTTCATGGCAGCTCGCTACGGCACGCCATTTTCCATCGAGATGCTGATGACCATCGCCGCCGTGGGCGCCGTGATCATCGGCGCCAGCGAGGAAGCGGCGACCGTCGTTTTGCTGTTCCTGATCGGCGAATTGCTGGAAGGCGTTGCCGCGAGCCGAGCGCGTGCAAGCATCCAGTCGCTGACCACGCTGGTGCCGAAGACGGCTCTCCTGGAAGAGGACGGCAAGACCCGCGAAGTGGAGGCCGAGGCGCTCGCCGTCGGCGCTACGATCCTGGTCCGTCCGGGCGATCGCATTCCAGCCGACGGCGTCATCCTCTCCGGCGACAGCGCCATCGACGAGGCGCCCGTCACCGGCGAAAGCACGCCGGTGCGCAAGGGGCCTGAAGCCTCCGTCTTCGCCGGCACCATGAACGGCGATGGCGCCTTGCGCATTCGCGTTACCGCCGCGGCTGCCGACAACACCATCGCGCGGGTGGTCAAGCTGGTGGAGGAGGCACAGGAGAAGAAGGCGCCGACCGAGCGCTTCATCGATCGTTTCTCCCGCTACTATACCCCCGGCGTGGTGGTGGTCGCGGCCCTGGTCGCCAGCCTGCCGCCCCTGCTTGCCGGCGCGGGCTGGAACGAATGGATCTACAAGGGCCTGGCGATCCTTTTGATCGGATGCCCCTGCGCCCTGGTGATCTCCACGCCGGCCGCCATTGCCGCATCCCTTTCGGCGGGCGCGCGCAAGGGCCTCCTGCTGAAGGGGGGCGCCGTGCTGGAGACCGTCGGCAAGACTACCGCCGCGGCCTTCGACAAGACGGGGACGCTCACGGAAGGTAGGCCGAAAGTGACGGACATCGTCGCCCTCGGCCAGGCGGAGCGGGAGGTCCTGCGGTTTGCCGCCGCGCTTGAGACCGGGTCCAGCCATCCCCTCGCGGCCGCGATCCTGGCCCGCGCGAATGAGGAAGGCATCGCCCCTTCCCTCGTCACCGATGCCAGGGCTCTTGGCGGAAAGGGCGTGAGCGGCACCGTCGAGGGGCGAACGGTGTTCCTCGGCTCGGCCAAGGCGGCGGCGGAACAGGCATCCCTGTCCGACGGGGCGCTGGCTCGCATCGAAGCGTTGAACGATGACGGCAAGACCGTTTCCGTGCTGCTCGTCGACGGTGCTCCCGCCGGCCTCATAGCCATGCGCGATGAGCCTCGCGCCGACGCGTTGGCCGGCTTGGAAGCCCTGCGCCAGGCAGGCGTGCGAACGCTCATGCTCACCGGCGACAACGCCCGCACGGCCACCGCCATCGGCAGGAGCCTGGGCCTGGAGGTCCATGCCGAATTGCTGCCGGAGGACAAGCAGCGCATCGTGAACGAGTTGCGCCAGCAGGGGCAGACGGTGGCCAAGGTCGGAGACGGCATCAACGACGCCCCTGCCCTGGCAGCGGCCGATGTCGGCATCGCCATGGGCGGCGGCACAGACGTCGCGCTGGAAACGGCGGATGCGGCAGTGCTGCACGGCCGGGTCGCGGACGTCGCCGGCATGGTTGCCCTGTCCAGGCGCACCATGGCGAACATCCGCCAGAACATCACGATCGCGCTGGGCCTGAAGGCGGTGTTCCTCGTCACCACCATTGCCGGGATCACCGGCCTGTGGCCCGCCATCCTGGCCGATACCGGCGCAACAGTGCTGGTTACGATGAATGCCCTGCGCCTGCTCAAGCTGAAGGTATAGTCACCTCGGAGGTTCCCCCTCCTTGACATCCCCTTCTCCTACATCGTATATAGCCAATTAGTTATTTAACTTATTGGCTATATACGATGTCCGATCCCCTCAGCGAAACCTTCGCAGCACTCGCCGACCCCACACGCCGCGCCATCCTCGCCAGGCTGGCCCGTGGGGAGGCCACGGTTACCGAATTGGCGGAGCCCTTCTCACTGACGCAGCCGGCGATCTCCAAGCACCTCAAGGTGCTGGAGCGGGCCGGCCTGATCACGCGCGGGCGATCGGCGCAATGGCGCCCCTGCCGCCTTGAGGTCGCGCCGCTCAAGGGCGCCTTCGACTGGGTCGGGCACTACCGTCGTTTCTGGGAGGCGAGCTTCGACCAGTTGGACGACTATCTCGTCGCGCTTCAAAGCAAGGAGAGGGACAATGGCATCGACAAGTGAAGCCGGAACCGTCACGGGCGAGCGCGAACTCGTCATCGAACGCCGTCTCGACGCTCCGCGCGACCTGGTCTTCCGCGCCTGGACGGAGCCGCAGCATCTTGCGCATTGGCCAGGCCCCAAGGGCTTCACCGCAACCGCCCATACATTCGATTGCAGGCCAGGCGGTTCTTTCCGCACATGCCTGCATGCTCCCGACGGCAGCGATCACTGGGTACGGGGCCGCTATCTCGAAGTCACGCCGCCGGAGAGACTCGTCTTCACCCACGCCTGGGAGGATGGCAGTGGCCGACCCGGGCCTCAGACCATCGTCACCGTCACCCTGAAGGAAGAGGCCGGCCGGACCCTCATGCATTTCCACCAGGCCGTGTTCGAAAGCCGCGCCTCGCGCGACGGCCATGAAGGCGGCTGGGGAGAGAGTTTCGACCGGCTGGAGGCATGGCTCGCGGAGGTCCAGTCATGAAGGGCTTTCATCCTCACGACCCGGGAGGCTCGCGATGCGCAGGCTGAAGCTCGAAATGCAGGTATCCGCCGACGGCTTCGCCGCCGAGGCCGATGGCGGCACCGACTGGATGATCTGGAATTGGGCACAGGATTGGGGTTGGGACGCGGAACTCCGGCACTATCATCTCGCCCTCAACCGCTCCTCCGATTGCATACTCCTCAGTCGCGTGATGGCCGAGGAAGGCTTCTACGAGCATTGGCGAGGGGTCGCGGGCAACGCCGGAAACCCGCAGGCCGATTTTGCCAGGGCCGTTATGGACATGCGCAAGGTGGTGTTCAGCAAGACGCTCGCTGTTAACCGCTGGCCCAATACGGATCTTGCCACCGGCGACCTTGCGGACGAGGTCGACCGGCTGAAGCGACAGGACGGCAAGGACCTGATCGCCTATGGAGGACCGACCTTCGCCGCCGCCCTCACCGAGGCCGGGCTGATCGACGACTACCATTTCATCGTCAATCCCGCGGTTGTGGGCCGGGGACGGCCAATACTCGGCGCCCTGCGGAACACGGTGCGGCTCAGGCTTCTCGACGCCCATGCCTTCCCCCGCGGCGTTGCAGTCCTGCACTACGCACGAGGCTAGCCTCGCTCCGCCTTCACGAAGTCGATGAAGGCGCGCAGGGCTGGCCGCATCAGCACACGGCTGGGATAGTAGAGATAGAGACCGGGAAACGGCGGGCACCAGGATTCCAACAGGCGGACGAGCCGCCCCCCGGCAATGTCATCGGTCACGATGCCCTCGATGAACAGCGCGACCCCTTCCCCCGCCAGCGCGGCGTCGCGGGCAAGGCCGTCGTCGTTGAGGATGAGAGGCCCCTCGACCGCCAGTTCGATCGCCTTGCCGTCGCGCTCCAACTCCCAGCGATAGAGAGCGCCATTGGTGAACCGGCGCTGGATGCAGCGATGGAAAAGAAGATCCTCGGGCTGCTCCGGCCGGGCGCGCCCTTCCAGGTAGGATGGAGCGGCCACGATGGCGAAACGCAGCGATCCGCCGAGCGGCACGGCGATCATGTCCTGCTGCAGGCTCTCGCCGAAGCGCACGCCGGCGTCGAATCCCGCCGCGACGACATCGATGAAGGCGTCCTGGGCTGCGATCTCCACCGTCACCGCTGGATGGCGCCGCATGAAGCGCAGCGCCAGAGGCAGCAGGAGATGCTGTGCGGCCGAGCGTGGGGCCGAGAAGCGCAAGGCCCCTGCGATGCCCTGCTGGGACGCACTCGCCTGATCGAGCGCCTCCTGGATCGAAGACAGAGCCGGCTTGAGCTGGGTCAGCAGGCGCTGGCCAGCCTCGGTAGGCGCCACGGCGCGGGTGGTCCGACTGAGCAGGCGAACTGCCAGACTCTCCTCCAGCGTGCTCACGGCATGGCTGACGGCGGAAACCGAAAGGCCGAGCAGCCGGGCCGCGCCGCGAAAGCTGCGCTGTTCCGCGACTGTGGCGAAAATGGTTAGCGAAGGCAGATCGGACCGTTTCATTGTCCTATCTGATAGAACAAGCTTTCCATAAAGACACGGATTATCGAACACACGATCTGGAGTCAGAGTGTCGCGACCAAAATTATGGAGCGAACAGATGATGTCCCGCAAACTCGGTTCAAGCCTCGCCGTTTCCGCCGTCGGCCTCGGCTGCATGGGCATGACCTTCGCCTATGGCGGCCAGGACGAAAAAGATGCCATCCGCACCCTTCACCGGGCCGTCGAGCTCGGCGTCAGCTTCTTCGACACCGCCGAGGTCTATGGTCCCTTCAACAATGAGGAACTGGTCGGCAAGGCCTTGAGGCCGCTACGCGACAAGGTGACGATCGCCACCAAGTTCGGCTTCCGCATCGCCGAGCACGGCCATGGGCCGGAGCGGATCATCGGCGTCGACAGCCGGCCCGAGCATGTGCGCGCTGTCGCGGAAGCTTCGTTGCGCCGACTGGGCGTCGAGGCCATCGACCTCTTCTACCAGCACCGCGTCGATCCCACCGTGCCGATCGAGGACACGACAGGCGCCATGGCGGAACTGGTGCGCGAGGGCAAGGTCAAGGCAATCGGCCTGTCTGAGGCCAGTGCCGCCACCATCCGCCGCGCCCACACGGTGCATCCCATTGCAGCCGTGCAGTCGGAATATTCGCTGTGGAGCCGCGATGTCGAGGACAGCGTGCTGCCGGTGTGCCGCGAACTCGGCATCGGCTTCGTGCCCTACAGTCCGCTTGGCCGCGGCCTGCTCACCAGAGCCATAAAGGACCATGCCGGCCTCGCCAATGACGACTGGCGCAAGACCCTGCCGCGCTTCCAGGCACAAGCCATGGCGGCCAATGAACGCCTCCTCGCCGACTTCACGAGCATCGCCCGGTCGAAGGGGGTGACCCCGGCGCAGCTCGCGCTCGCCTGGGTATTGCACCAGGGCGATTTCATCGTGCCGATTCCAGGCGCCCGCAAGCTTGCGCATCTGGAGGACAACGTGGCGGCGGCCGAGGTCGAACTCAGCCTCGACGATCTCGACGCCATCGGGCGCGCCATGCCGGCCTCGGCGGTGAGCGGCGCCCGCTACAGCGCGGAAGCCATGGCGCTGGTGGATGCCTGAAGGCTCGCGGGCCTCCCCGGCGGCCTCAACCTATCGTTGACGCCGCTGACGAGGAGGCCCCGCACGCTCGATTGACAGATCAGGCCGCGGCCGACTGGCTTTCCGGGCGCACGGCCTGGTTGAAGTCCTCGATCAGCGAACGGGTGATGGCGTCCGGCGTGAAGCGATGCTCGAGGATCTCGGCAACCGGCGTCACTTCCGCGGCAGTACCGGTGAGGAAGCATTCGCTGAAGCTGCCGAGTTCCTCCGGCATGATGCGCCTTTCGATCACCTCGAGGCCGCGTGCCTTGGCGAGGCCGATGACGGTCTGGCGCGTGATGCCGTCCAGGAAGCAATCGGCGATCGGCGTATGGATCTTGCCGTCCTTGACGAAGAAGACATTGGCGCCCGTGCATTCAGCCACGCGGCCCTGCCAGTCGAACATCAGCGCATCGGCATAGCCGCGCCGCTCGGCGCGGTGCTTGGAGATCGTGCAGATCATGTAGAGGCCGGCGGCCTTCGACAGAGACGGTGCCGTCTTCGGATCGGGGCGGCGATACTCGGCAATGTCGAGGCGGATGCCCTTCATCTTCGTGGCCATGTCGAACATGCTGGGCCATTCCCACACCGCGATGGCGGTGTGGATGGTGGCATGCTGGGCCGCGACCGCCATCATCTCCGATCCGCGCCAGGCGACGGGACGGACATAGGCGTCCTTCAGTCCATTCTTTTCGAGGACGAGGTGCTTGGCGGCATCGAGCTCCGCCACCGAATAGGGAATCTTGAAGTCGAGATATTCGGCCGAACGCAGAAAGCGGGCGGAATGCTCGGATGACTTGAAGATCTTGCCGCCATAGGCCCGCTCGCCCTCGAAGACCGCGCCGCCATAGTGAAGGCCGTGCGACAGGACATGCAGCTTGGCATCGCCCCAGGCCAACATCTGGCCGTCCATCCAGATGAAGCCTTCCCGTTGATCGAAGGGCAAGATCGACATGGTAGATCCTCCAGCGCTTTGCGCTTTGTTGTGCCCACGCACTCCCGGCGCGGGAACTGTTCCGGTTGCCCACAGAATAGGCCTACACCGGATCGAAAACCACCGGTCCCTGCGGACCGGAAATGACAATATTCAACCGCTGCTTTTGCGTCGGGGGGCAAATCCCCTTATGATTCAGATGGGAAGAGCTTCCGGTTCCGTCTCGCGGAACATCCTTTCGCTGAAAGCCCCGTTTGCGTAACGATCTGACGAAAATATGTCAATATGACTGACGTAAATTTCTCGCCCCCCCTGGCCGCGAAACCTCGTGCGGAGCTTGTCCCGGCCGAGCCGCCGCTCTATGAGCTCATCGAGCTGCTGTTCTTCGCCTATCGTGATTTCGTCGCCGACCCGGACCATGCCCTGGAGATCTACGGCTTCGGGCGCGCGCATCATCGCGTGCTTCATTTCGTCGATCGCAACCCGGACCTTACTGTCGCCGAATTGCTCGATATCCTGAAAATCACGAAGCAGTCTCTCGCGCGGGTATTGAAGGAACTGGTCGACCAGGGCTTCATCCTGCAGCGCGAGGGCCGCGAGGACCGCCGGCAGCGCCTGCTGGCTACGACATCCAAGGGCAAGCAGCTGGCGGCGGAATTGGCACGGACACAATCACAGCGCATCGCGAACGCCCTGGCGGAAGCCGGTGCCGGCAGCCATGAAGTGGCCGAGCGCTTCCTGTTCGCCATGGTCAACCCGGAGGAACGGGCGGCCGTGGCGCGCCTCATCCGCGGCAATGCAACCAGGGGCGAAGACCGATGAACAAAGTCGCCGTATTGCCCGACGACGCTCCCCATATCCTGCTGGTCGACGACGACAACCGCATCCGGGCCCTGCTTTCGCGCTATCTCAGCGAGCACGGCTATCGCGTCACCACGGCCGAACATGCCGCGAGCGCCCGCCAGCGCATCGAGGCGCTCGCCTTCGATCTCCTGATCGTCGATGTGATGATGCCGGGCGAGAACGGGCTCGACCTCACCCGGTGGATTCGCGTGAATTCCGGCGTTCCGATCCTGATGCTGACCGCGCGAGGCGATCCCAACGACCGCATAAAGGGCCTGGAAATCGGAGCCGACGACTATCTCGCCAAGCCCTTCGAGCCGCGGGAACTGTTGTTGCGCATCAACAATATCCTCAAGCGTTCCGCCCCGCAGGCACCGGCCGAGCCGGCGCGTGACACCGTCACCTTCGGCGATTTCGTCTTCCATGTGACGCGCGGAGAATTACAGCAGGGTGGGGAGACCATCCGCATAACCGAGCGGGAGCGCGACATGCTGCGCCTCCTTGTGGAAACCCCGCGCGAGACCGTCGACCGTCTCGCGCTGGCGGGGCCCTCCGCCGACATCGCCAATGAACGCACCGTCGACGTGCAGATCAACCGCCTGCGCCGGAAGATCGAGAGGGATCCCGGCAATCCCGTTTTTCTGCAGACGGTGCGCGGCACCGGCTACCGGCTGATGGTTGACATGTGATGCGCACCTGGCAGCCCGCACGCCTTCTCCAGGGACGCCTCGCCCAGGCCGGCCCGATCTGGACCCGCGCCGTGCGCCTTTGGCGCGAATGGACGGCCGGGCCGGCGCGCGCGCTCCAGACCCTCGGCGACACCATGCCCAAGGGGCTTTACGCCCGCTCACTGCTGATCATCATCACGCCGATCGTCATCCTGCAGGCCGTGGTCGCCTATGTCTTCATGGAAAAGCACTGGCAGAGCGTGACGTCCCGGCTCTCCGCGGCAACCACCAAGGACATCGCGGCGATCATCGAACTCTACGAGGATTTCCCGCACGACAAGGACACCAAGGAGAAGCTGCAGGACATCGCCCTCAAGCAGCTTGCCTTGACGATCGAGTTCCGGCCGCTCGAGGACCTGCCGCCGCGCGGCGCCCGCCCGTTCTTCGACATTCTCGACCAGGCCCTGTCAGACGAGATCCGGGGCCGGATCGGCAAGCCTTTCTGGATCGACACGGTCGGTCGCTCCGATCTCGTCGAGATCCGGGTCAAGCTCGAGGACACCGTGCTGCGCGTCTTCGCGCGCCGCAGCCAGACCTATGCCTCCAATTCCTACATCTTCCTGGTGTGGATGCTCGGCTCATCTCTGATCCTGATGACGGTGGCGATCCTCTTCCTGCGCAACCAGATCCGGCCGATCCAGCAACTTGCCGTGGCCGCCCAGGATTTCGGCAAGGGCCGCGACGTGCAGAATTTTCGCCCGCGTGGCGCGCGCGAGGTCCGGCAGGCGGCGAGCGCCTTCATCGAGATGCGCAGGCGCGTGGAACGCTCCTTCGAGCAGCGCACCACCATGCTCAACGGCGTGTCGCACGACATGCGCACCATCCTGACGCGCTTCAAGCTCTCGCTCGCCCTTCTCGACGAGAACAATCCCGAGTTCGAGGACCTGCAGAAGGACGTCGACGAGATGAGCCGCATGCTGGAGGCCTATCTTGCCTTCGCCCGTGGCGACGCGGCAGAACAGGCTGCCCCTACCGACATCGAGGCACTCCTCGAGGAACTACGCTCGGATTCGGTGCGCCAGGGGAATGACACCAAGGCCAGCTTCCAGGGCAATCCCATTGTGGTCGTGCGCCCGGACGCCTTCAAGCGCTGCCTCACCAATCTGGTATCCAACGCCCAGCGGTTCGGCCGGGCCGTCGTCATTACCGGCCAGAGCGAGAGCCGCTACCTCACCGTTACGGTGGACGACGACGGCCCCGGCATTCCCGAGGACAGCCGCGAGGATGTCTTCAAGCCCTTCTTCCGCCTCGACGAGGCGCGCAACCAGGACTATGGCGGCACGGGCCTGGGCTTGGCCATCGCCCGCGACATTGCCCGCTTCCACGGCGGCGACATCACGCTCGGCAAGAGCCCGCTCGGCGGCCTGAGGGCGACCGTGCGTGTGCCGGTATAGCGAGAACAGCCTGCCACTGGCTCCACAGGCGTCCTGGCTGCCAAACGCGCGAACCATGCGGTTTGAGGCGAAGACTGGAATGTCGATCACCGCTCGGCAATCGTTGAGACGACGCGCTTTGACGGAAAGGAAGATGGTGATCCCATTACTCGGGCATGCCGAGTGACTTGAGATCGACACTCATTCCTTGTGCGATGCCAAGCTACTGCGTCAATGCCGCTTCCAGCTTCTCGCGCTGCTGCCTGAATGCCGCAAGCGCGGTGCCGCCGAGTACGCGTCCGGCTTCCAGCTTGATGCGCAGCGGGTCGACATTGCGGCCGTTGATGCGGACCTCGTAGTAGAGGTGGGGGCCGGTCGACAGGCCGGTCGAGCCTATATAGGCGATGGTCTCGCCCTGCCGTACGCGGGTGCCGACCCTCATGTTCTTGGGAAAGCCGGAAACATGGGCATAGGTCGTTTCATAGCCCTGGTCATGCAGCACGCGGATATATTTACCGTATCCGGATTCCCAATCGATCTTCTCCACCACGCCGGATCCGGCCGCGGCAATCGGCGAACCGAACGGCGCGGCGTAGTCGACGCCTTCGTGGAAACGCCTGTCGTGAAGCACGGGATGGACGCGCCAGCCGAAGCCGTCGCCGAGGCGCCCGTTGGCGACAGGCTTGCGCAGCAGCATGAGCGTCTGGGAATGGCCGTCCTGGTCGTAATAGTCGACGCTGTGATCGTCCGGTGAGGCGAAGCGATAATAGCGGTGCGTCTTGCCCTCGATGGTCAGGCCGGCAAAAGTCAGCTCCTGCTGGCCGTCGTCGTCGACGGCATAGAGGATGTCGACATCGTCGTCCGGGGAAGCCGGTTCGTCCAGATCGACATCGCGGCTCGCCAGGCGCAAGGCCTGGTCGATCACGGAGCGGTCGATGTTGTTGGCCTGCGCCAGGGCATAGAGATTGTCGCGCACGCTCGCGCTCGCGTCCGTCCCCGGTGCGGCGCCGGCTCCGGGCTGAGGCTGGGGCATATCGGCGCCGGCCGGCGGCGGGGCCATCATCACGTCGTAGCTGCCCTCGTCCGTCAGGGCGACGGCGACTGGGTCCTCGCCCGAACGCTGCACGACCACGCGGGAAGGACGCAGAGGCGCCTTGTCGCCCGGCACCTCTGGCAGGACCACGGTGATCATCTCGCCGCCGAGAAAGCTGCCGGCTTTTCCGTCCGGCCAATCCGGCATCTTGGCGGTGATCGCATCCGCGTCCTGCTGGCCGGCGCCGAACGATGTGAGAATCAGGGCCAGCGTATCCTTCGGCTTGGCCATGATGATCTTCTCGACGCTGTCCTGGCGGTTGAGGGCCTCCGGCACCACCGTCATGTTGACGGCCTCGGTGCGCGACAGGGTCTGCTCGCCATCGGCATAGCCGAGCGCGGCAAGCGTCGCGGGATGCACGGCCCGACGTCGCCGGATCGAGGTGCCGTACTGGATTTCCGGCGGCATGGGGTCGCTGGCGAACTGCGCCGACATGTCCTCGTCCTCGGGAGTCGTGCGCCTCGCGACGGCCGAGACCACCGCGACCAGGGCACCGGGCCCGAGATGTGCTTCCAAGCGTTGCTGCGGCTTGGGTCCGAGGCCCGGCACGGAGACCTGGCCGAGATGCACTTGCGACGGTGCGATCTGCATCGTGGTCTTCAGCGGGTCGAGACGATCGCCACGGCCATCGAGGGACTGGCTGATCTCGGCCACGGCCGTATGGGCGAAGACGGCCGCCGCCGCCTTGAAATGCCATTTGCCATGAAAGGCGACATCGAGCGCGCCGAGCATCAGGAAACAGGCGGCGCCCCCCATCATGACCGTCGCCGTAAGCCAACGGCGGTTGATGGCGCGCCGGTTCAGCCGCGGGTCCTTCGGCGAGGAAACGTTCAAGGGCGGGGAGTCGGCAAGTCTTGCCGCGCGATAGCCCTGCACGCGCGAAACATGCGGGCTCACGGCGCGCAAATCCCGTCACGGCAGGAGGCCAGCCGGCGCTGCCTCCAGGTTGTTGGCCTGAGCATCATGATGGTTAACAAAATCACGATATTGGGCAGGAGTGTGACGAGAGCCGCGTCATGCACAAAAAGACACACGAATGTTGAACCGGCAGGCCATCCGCGTGACGCCTAGACGAGCCTGGCTCCGTTCGGTGCGGCCCGTTCCGGGGAGGCCAGCACGATCGCCCCGTCCTTGTCCGCAAAGCCTAGCGTCAGCACCTGCGACATGAACTTGCCGATCTGCCTCGGAGGAAAGTTCACCACCGCCAGCACCTGGCGCCCCACCAGGCTGTCGGGCTGGTAATGCGCCGTGATCTGGGCAGAGGAGACCTTGATGCCGATCTCCTCGCCGAAATCGATCCGCATGCGATAGGCAGGCTTGCGGGCACCTTCCAGCGGCGCCGCCTCCAGGACCGTACCGATGCGGATGTCCACTTTCAGGAAGTCGTCGAAGCTGATCACGTCAGCTGCTTCACTACTGCTCACACGGCCTCCGCATCGTCCTGCCCGCCTGCCCTGCGACGGCGCGTGTCGGCGAAATCCCGGAACCTCGCGCGCAGGCGCTCACGCATGCGGGCGCGCCGCTCGTGCGAGCGCTCCGCAATGCGGCAGAATGGTTTGAAGATCTGGAACAGGTCGTCCGCCCGCTCCATCCAGCGTTCGCCCGAGCGCAATTGCCGATCGACCTCCTTCATCGTGGCGGCGAGGCCCTCGTCGTCGTCCTTGAGCCAGACCTTCAGGATACGGGACCATGCCAGCGCCAGCCCCTGGGCCCTCACCGCGCCCAAAGGCCCTTCGGCGTCGATGTCGGCGGCAACCAGCATCCACTGCATCGAATTGGTGACGACGCGGTTCCAGGCCGCCAGCGAAAGAGGATCGACGGCGAAGGCCTTGCTGATGTTCTCGATCGCGGCCTTCTGGGGGGCCAGCGCGTCGATGCGGCGCATCAGGACGTCGAAGAGTCTCTCGCGTGCAGGCTCTCCGGACATGCCTTCGTCGATACCGTCGAGCACGGCCTGATCTATCTGCCGCGAATAGGCCGCGAGAATCGCGCCTTTCGAGGGGAAAAGTCCGCGCAATTGCGACAGCTTGAGCCCGGCCCTCCCGGCAATGTCGGAGAGGCCGATATCCTTCCACGGACCCTCCGCGCTGAGTGCCATCAAGGCATCGATCGCTGCGCGGCGCGGATCGGCGGCGCCTTCTTCCTGCGGCTTCCTGGCCATGGCGAAATCCTCGCTGTTGGGTTGCCTGTCCAAGGGAAAGATAAGCCGTCTACGGGGCGGATCAATGCGGCGCGTTGGCATGCCCTCGCCTGGAGGAGAATTCCCCTGTCGCCGCTTGATGTTAGCGCTGCCGCCCTCTACTGTTTCCGCACGAGGGGGCAACGACAGAGACAATTGGCCGGGGAATGTTGGAGCAGTCGTTCAGGAAGGCGCCTTTCAGCCCGGTGACTCTGGCTGCGGGTTTCGGCCTCCTTGCCGTCATCGTGGGATGCGCCGCCTGGCTTTCCAGCGCCCAGACCGAGAACGAGCACTGGCTGTCGCATACCTTGCAGGTGCAGTCGGCGGTGGTGACCTCCTTTTCGAACTTGCAGGATGCCCAGATCGGCGTGCGCGGCCTGTTGATCGAGAACGACCTGTCGACGCTCGCCCCCTATACAAGCGCAGCGCCGAAGATACCGGAGACGATCGATCGCATCGCCGGTCTCGTCGCCGACAACCCAAATCAGGTCGAACGCGTTCAGCGCTACCGCGAGCTGGCCCTGAAGACCCGGGATGCCTTCGACGCCATCATACAGGCCTATAATTCCGGGGATCGCGGCGAGGCGGTCAACCTGCTCATCGATAGCCAGAAGCAAGCTTACATGAGCAAGGCCCGCCTCATCGCGGACGAGATGGTGCAGACCGAACAGGTTCTGCTCGAAAAGCGTTCGGAAGCGGTCAAATCGACCACCTTCTGGCTCGACGTATCCATCGTGCTGGCGGCGCTCGCGGCCATGGGGCTGGGCATCGGGACCTTTTTCAGTGTGAAGGCCGCCAACGAGGAACTCGTCGGCAGCAACCTGCAGCTTGCTTCCGCCTATGCCTCCCTGCAGGAGGAGATCGAGGAGCGGGCCAAGGTGGAGGCGCAGTTGCGCCAGTCCCAGAAGATGGAGGCCATCGGACAGCTTACGGGCGGAGTCGCACACGACTTCAACAACATGCTCGCCGTGATCATCGGCAATCTCAGCCTGCTGCTGCGTCGCTGGCGGCCCGAGGAACCGAAGGCCGTCCAATATGTCGAGAACGCCCTGGCAGGCGCCCGCCGGGCCGAGACGCTGACGCATCGCCTGCTCGCCTTCTCGCGCCAGCAGCCCCTGGTTCCGCGCGTGCTCGACTGCAACAAGCTGGTCAGCGGCATGAACGACCTGCTGCAGCGCACCATCGGGGAAAACATCCAGGTCGAGACGGTGCTGGGCGCCGGCAACTGGCGCACTAAGGCGGATCACGCGCAGCTGGAGAGCGCCATCCTCAATCTCGCCGTCAATGCGCGCGACGCGATGCCCCAGGGCGGCAAGCTGACCATCGAGACCGCCAACGCCTTTCTGGACGAGACCTACACGCGCCCGCTCGACGATGTGCCGCCCGGCCAGTATGTGCTGATTTCCGTGACGGACAACGGCACCGGCATGCCGCCCGACGTCCTGGCGCGGGTCTTCGACCCCTTCTTCACCACCAAGGCCGTCGACAAGGGGACCGGCCTCGGCCTGTCGCAGGTCTATGGTTTCGTCAAACAGACCGGCGGGCACATCCGCCTCTATTCGGAAATCGGGCACGGCACGGCGGTGAAGATCTACCTCCCGCGCACCGTGGAACCCGAGACGGCTCCGGGACCGGCCAAGGCCCGGACGGGTGAGATCCCCCTCGGCAAGCGCGAGCAGATCATCCTGCTGGTGGAGGACGAGAGCAGCATGCGCCGCTTCAGCGTGGATGCCCTGCGCGAACTCGGCTATTCGGTCATCCACGCCGAGAGCGGCAAGGATGCCATCGCACTCCTCGCGAATCACCCGCGCATCGACCTGCTGGTCACCGACATCATCATGCCGGAAATGAACGGACGGCAGCTCGCTGATGAAATCCAGCGCCGGCGTCCGGGCGTGAAGGTGCTCTACATGACCGGCTTCACGCGAAACGCCGTGGTGCACAACGGCGTGGTCGATGACGGTGTGAATCTCATGACCAAGCCCTTCGGCCTGGCGGAATTCGGGGAACGGGTGGCGAGGCTCCTACGGACGGAGTGACCGCCGCCCCTTCAGGAAGCCAGCTCCCCCGCCCTCTGCTTTGCCGCCGCGACGGCCTTCTCCACCAGCGGCGTCAGGCCATCCTCGGCCATCAGCACGGCCAAGGCAGCCGCCGTCGTGCCGCCCGGACTGGTGACGTTCTGGCGCAATGTGGCGGCTGGCAGGTCCGACTGGTGCAGCAATTCACCCGATCCGGTGACGGTGGCACGGGCAAGCCGCATGGCGAGATCCGCCGGAAGGCCGGCTGCGGCGCCGGCCGCGGCAAGGGCCTCGACCAGATGGAAGACATAGGCGGGTCCCGAGCCCGATACCGCCGTCACGGCATCGATGAGGCCCTCCTCCGCAACCCACTCGACGGCGCCGGTGGCACGCAGCAGCGCATCGGCGGCTGCCTTCTGCGCCGGCGTGACGAAGGCATTCGGGACGGCGCCCGTGATGCCCCGCCCCACGGCTGCCGGGGTGTTTGGCATGGCACGCACGATGGCCGTGCGGGACGGCAACTGCGAGGCAATGCCGTCGATGGTCTTGCCGGCCATGATCGAGATGGCAAGGGTGCCGGGGCCGAACAGCGGCGCCACGGTCTTCATGGCCTGCGCCATCATCTGCGGCTTGATCGCCAGCAGCACGACGGCCGGGGTGCCGAAGGACGAAAGATCGGGATTGACGGCTATGCCCGTTGTGGCCAGCGCGGTGGCTGCCTCGGGGGGAAGATGCGGATCGACCGCACCGACGAGCGCCGGATCGAGGCCGAGCTTCAGCCAGCCTTCGAGCATGGCTCCGCCCATCTTGCCGGCGCCGAGGAGCAACAATTTGCCGCCGATGTCTAATTTCTCAGCCATGGAACATACTCCGGAGGTCGGTCGGATGTCGGTGTGCCTTCGATCGCGGCGAAGCAGCCAGCCTGGGACGATGCGGGGCGCTCAGGCCTCGCCCACCGTCTCGAACATCACTGCTTCCAGTGCCTCTTTCGGTGTTTTTCCCGCCCAGATCACGAACTGGAAGGCCTGGAAATAACGCTCGCAGGTTTCGACCGCGATTTCGATCAGCGCTTCGCACTGGCGCGTATTGACCTCGGCGCCGCCGGCCAGGAACAGGGCATGGCGGTACATGATCACCTGATCGGCATTCCAGACGTCGAAATGGCCGATCCAGAGCTGCTCGTTGACGAGCGCGATGGTTTGCAGGAGGTCGGCGTGGCGGCGCTTCGGGATCTTGGCATCGAAGGAACAGGCCAGATGCAGCGATTCGATATCGTCCATCCAGGTGAAGGACACGGCATAGTCGCAGCCATGCCCCTTCACGACGATGGAGATCTCGTCTTCGCCTAGCCTGTCGAAGGCCCAGTCATGGAGACTCGCCAAGTGTTCGACGAGATCAACCGGGTGACCGGCCCGCTCGCTCTGGAGCTCGATAACGGACATTACAACTCCCGGCACCTCTAGGGCGCGCATTTCCGCCGCGAATACCAATCAATGCGCAGCCTGTCAGCGAGAGTTCAGCCATTCAGGCTGAATCGGCAAGGATTCGTTCCCGCCGTCCACAAGGTCGCCACGGCTATATTGTCGCACGATTATCGGGCGGAAAGTTTTGCTTCCAGTTCGGCGATGCGGGCCGCGAGGCGCTCGTTTTCATCGCGGGCCCTGATGGCCATTTCGCGCACGGCGTCGAACTCGTCGCGGCGGACATAGTCGAGGTCGCGCATGATTCTCTCCGCCTGGCCGCGTACGACATTGTCGACTTCGCGGCGCACGCCCTGGGCGACGCCGGCAGCATCGGTCATCAGCTTGGCGAACTCATCATAGATACGGCCGGTCTGCTGGGGCATGGGTAGAACTCCTTCGCACGCGTCGTAGCACGGTCATTGCTTCCATATAAGCATCTGCCTTGACGCTGTCACATCTTGCCGACACAAGGCGGGCATGTACGAGCAATTCATCCACTGGCCTGCACCCACCACCGAGCTGTTCCGCGTCGGTCCCGTCGCACTGCTTGTCTACGCGCTGCAGATCGACGGTCTGCCGCCGCTGAGATGGTACGCGATGGGCTATATACTCGGCCTGTTGGGTGGCTGGTGGTACGGTCGCCGCCTGATCGCAAACAAGGCGCTGTGGACGGTGCAGCCAGGTATCCCGGTCCAGCTCGACGATCTCCTGATCTGGGTGATGATCGGCGTCGTCGCCGGCGGCAGGCTCGGACAGGTGTTCCTCTATGAGCCTAGCTATTATTTCGCCAATCCCTGGGAAATCCCCCTGATCTGGCATGGCGGCATGGCTTTCCACGGCGGCCTGATCGGCGCGACGCTCGCCGTCATCCTGTTTGCGTGGCTGAACAAGATTCCAATCCTGTCCTACCTGGATGTCGTCTCGGCCGCCGCGCCGCCCGGCCTCTTTCTCGTACGCATCGCCAATCTGCTCAATGGCGAACTGTGGGGCCGGCCGACCGATGTGCCATGGGCCATGGTTTTCGCCGATCCCGAGGCAGGCGGCGTACCGCGCCATCCCAGCCAGCTCTACGAGGCGGCGACGGAAGGGCTGCTGCTGTTCTTTATCCTGTTCATGATGACGCGTCTCGGCGCGCTCAGGCGCCCGGGACTTGTCACGGGCATCTTCGCGCTGGGGTACGCAGCCGCACGCTCCTTCTGCGAGCAGTATCGCGAGCCGGACGGCTGGGCGATCGACGGGGTGCTTACGGTCGGCCAGGCCTATTCGCTGCCCATGGCCCTCATAGGTCTCGGCCTTGTCGTGCATGCGCTCATGCGCAGGCCGCAGCCGGCATGAGCGACACTCCCCTCGCCATCGAGATCAAGGATCTCATCCGCCAGGAGGGACCCATCAGCGTGGCGCGATACATGGCGCTCGCGCTCGGCCATCCGCGCCATGGCTACTACATGACCCGCGATCCCCTCGGCTTGTCGGGTGACTTCACCACCTCCCCCGAGATCAGCCAGATGTTCGGCGAGATCATCGGCCTGTGGGCCACGCATCGCTGGATGATCCTCGGTTCGCCCGCACGCGTGAGCGTGGTCGAGCTCGGTCCCGGCCGCGGCACGCTGATGGCGGATGCGCTGCGGGCCATCGGCAAGGTGATGCCGGCCTTTGCCCAGGCGCTCGAGGTGCATCTGGTGGAGACGAGCCCGGTCCTGCGCCAGGCCCAGGCGAAGAGCCTGTCCCGTTTCAAGCCTGTCTGGCACGACGACACCGCGAGCCTGCCGGACCAACCCCTCATCGTCATCGCCAACGAGTTCTTCGATGCGCTGCCGGTGCACCAGCTCGTATACCAGGGTGGCAGCTGGCATGAGCGCCTCGTCGGCCTCCGCGACGGAGAACTCGCTTTCGGCCTCGCGCCCGAGCCAAGTCCGGCAACGCTCGCACCACGGGGCGAGGCGCTGGACGGCACCATCCTCGAATATCACGAAGCGGGGTCGCTGGTGATGGAGGAGCTATCGGCTCGAATTGCCCGCTTCGGCGGCGCGGCCCTGATCATCGACTACGGCCATATCGAGCTTGGCGTCGGCGACACACTCCAGGCCATGGCCGGACATGCCTTCGTCGACCCGCTCGCCCAGCCGGGAGAGGCCGATCTCACCACCCATGTCTGTTTCGAGACCCTGGCACGCCTGGCCATGAACCGGCACCTCGCCGTCGACATCCTCACGACGCAGGCCCAGTTCCTCAACGAACTCGGCATCCGGCCGATGGCCGCCAATCTTAAGCACCGCGCCACGCCCGAACAGGCCGACGCCATCGACAGGGCGCTGGCAAGACTGACCGACGACGCCCCGAGAGCCATGGGCTCGCTCTTCAAGGTCCTGGCGGTTTCCGCACCCGGCTCATAGGGACAAGGGGCAATGTGCCGGTCCCGGAGACCGGCACATCGTCCGCTTTCCTTCACGCCTTGTGAGGAGCGTGCTTGCCCTTATGGTGGTGATGATAGCGCTTGTGCTTGATCGAGCAGGTGCAGCGGTGCTTGCGATGGTGGCGATAGACCCGCGCCGGCCTTACGATTTCGGCGGCGGCCACGGGTTCGATCGTGAGGGTGCCGATGCCGGCCGCCGCATTCAAGCCCGTCTGGCCCTGCACGGATATGGGCTGCAGCGTCACACCGCCATTTCCGCCGCCCAGCAGGACATTGGCTCCCACGCCGGCGCCCACGGTCGCCTCGGCGGAGACGCCGCCATAGTTACCGGCAAGCGAGCCGTGGCTGCCCGGTTCGAACACGGCCCAGACGATGCGGCCGGCCCAGGTAAAGCCCACATCGACACCGAGCTTGCGTACGGTACCGTTGTAGAGCTCGGTCGTGCCGTCCGAGGAGGCGAAGCGGCAGGCTACGGGCTTGCTCGATCCCAGGATCACGCCGATGCCGCCTCCGATGTCGCAGGTGAGCGTTCCCGTGCGGACCGCCGCCTGCGCGGAGCCGGCGGCGGCTGGAACGAGCAGGGCAGTGAGAGCAAGCGCTGGCAATAGTTTCGTTATCTTCATGGCATCACCTATTGTCTCGATCCGGCGTCAGCGAGGCTGGCGTCGCGAACCTGCCGCCTCTAAGCACGGTTACGTGCGTTGGTCGATGGCCGTCGCGGGTTCGCTCCCATCGATATACGCCATTTCCCGAACATGGCTAACATCCCCGTGTGGCTCGGGTCTGTTTCAGGATGTCGCAACATTTCGCGCCCGCCCCTGTTTCGCCCGGATTCTCTGGCCTCTCTTCCCAAGCCTCGGTTTGACATCCGCTCCCATCGTCGCGATCTTGCCCCCATGTCCGATTCGCCAGCCCGCGCCCTTCGTCACCCTTCTCTGGAGCTGCCCGGCGTCAGCCATGGCTTCTTTACCCGCCAAGGCGGAGTTTCAGACGGCATCTACGCTTCGCTCAACGGCGGCTCCGGCTCCGACGACAATCCCGACAACGTGCGTGAGAACCGCGGCCGCATGGCGGATGCGCTCGGGGTTCCGCGGGAGCGTTTCGTCACATGCTATCAGGTGCATTCGCCCGATGTGGTGATCGTCACCACCCCCTGGACGCGCGAGAATGCGCCCAAGGTCGATGCCATGGTGACGAAGGAAAAGAATCTCGCCCTCGCCGTCGCCACGGCCGATTGCGGCCCGGTGCTGTTCGCGGACAGCGAGGCCGGCGTGGTGGGGGCTGCCCATGCCGGATGGAAGGGAGCCTTCACCGGGGTCCTCGAATCCACGATCGCTGCCATGGAAGGCCTGGGCGCCCGTCGTGCCAACATCGCGGCCGTCCTCGGCCCGATGATTTCGCGGGAGGCCTATGAGGTCGGCCCGGAATTTGTGGAACGCTTCCTCGCGGCGGATGCGGGGAACTCGCGCTTCTTCGCGCCGAGCCCGAAGGCCGGCCACGCCATGTTCGACCTGCCGGCTTATATCGGCGCACGCTTGAACGGCGCCGGCATCGGCCGTTTCGAGGACATGGGCCTGTGCACCTACGGAGACGAGGAACGCTTCTATTCCTATCGGCGCGTCACGCATCGCAGCGAGCCCGACTATGGCCGCCTCCTGCACGGCATAGCCCTGGTGGATGCATGAGCCCGAAGACGTCAGGTACCGGCCTTACCCGAAGGGGAGTGCTGCGGTTCGGCCTCTCATCCGTTACGATCGGAATGGCGATGACATCCACACCCCAGATCGCGGCCGCCGCGCCGAGACCGGCACAATGGGCCGAGACCATGGAGCTGGAGGGGGTGCCCAACCTGCACCGGGTCACGCCCCGCTTCTACCGGTCCGCCCAGCCGACGGAGGAAGGCTTCGCCAATCTCCACAACCTCGGCGTGAAGAGTGTCGTCAGCCAGCGCGCCTTCCATGCCGACGACGTGCTGGCCGGCGGCAATCATCTCATTCTGACCCGCATCCCCATCCACACCTGGAACATCGAGGATGACGAGGTGATCGGGGCCCTGCGCGCCCTGGTCCAGGCCCAGAAGCACGGCCCCGTCCTGCTGCACTGCCAGCATGGCGCCGACCGTACGGGCCTGATCTCGGCACTCTACCGCGTCATCTTCCAGGGCTGGAGCAAGAGCGATGCCCTCGCGGAAATGCGCGGCGGCGAGTTCGGCTATCATGCCGTCTGGGGCAATATCCCGCGCTATCTCAAGACCGCCGACATTCCAGTCCTGAAGGCGGCGGTTCACGCCTGATCACGGTTTTCCCATGCTTCACTTTGCGACAGACGAATTTTCCGCGCGCCTGCAGCGCCTCCAAGCCGAAATGGAGGTGCGTAAGCTCGATGCCATGCTGCTCTTCGCGCAGGAGAGCATGTACTGGCTCACCGGCTACGACACGTTCGGCTTCTGCTTCTTCCAGTCCCTGCTGGTGAGGGCCGACGGACGCATGGCGCTGCTGACGCGCTCGGCGGACCTCAGACAGGCGCAGCACACGTCCATCATCACGGATATCCGCGTCTGGACCGATCGAAAGGATGCGACGCCGGCCGATCAGTTGCGCGCCATGGCCACGGATCTTGGCGTCGGTGGTGGGCGCATCGGCGTCGAGTTCGACTCCCACGGCCTCACCCACGCCAATGGCCGGAAACTCGAGGCAGCCTTTGCCGGCGATTACGAGCTGATCGACGCGTCCGAGATCGTCACGCGCCTGCGCGCCGTGAAGTCCGCCGCCGAGATCGCCTATGTGCGCGAGGCCGCGCGCCTGTCGGACGCGGCCGATGCTGCTGCCATCGCCGCGGTGCATGCGGGCGCAGACGAAGGCGACATCCTCGCCGCCCAGCACAACGCCATCTTCGCGGCGGGCGGCGACTACCCGGCCAATGAATTCATCATCGGCTCGGGCCGGGACGCACTGCTCTGCCGCTACAAGGCCGGCCGCCGCAGGCTCGACGAGCGGGACCAGATCACCCTCGAATTCGCCGGCGTCTATCGGCACTACCATGCGGCCCTGATGCGCACGATCACGATCGGCGATGTCTCGCCCCGGCACAGCGAACTCTACACGGCCGCCCACGAGGCGCTGCTCGCCTGCGAGGCCGAGATCCGTCCGGGCCGTACGGCGGGCGACGTCTTCGCCGCCCATGCCCGCGTCATGGATGCCCACGGTCTCGAAAGCCATCGACTCGCCGCCTGCGGCTACTCCCTCGGCGCCAAATTCACGCCATCCTGGATGGACTGGCCCATGTTCTACGAGGGCAACGACTGGGTGCTCGAACCAGGCATGGTGATGTTCGCCCATATGATCCTGATGGACTCGGAGAGCGGCACCGCGATGTGCCTCGGCCGCACCAGCCTGACGACGACGGCGGGCAGCGAGGTGCTGAACGGACGGGATGCCGGACTGGTGATGAAATAGCGCCGGGAGGAAGGGCCACTCCCGCGCCCCCTCGGAAGCGACATGGAAAGGCTCAATTTTGTGCATTGCAGCCATGCAAGTGTGAACTCCTTGTGACGCCCCATTGTCCCGCGCGCGGGCACTTGCTAAGAGCCGTTCTGACTTTCACAAAGCAGGAGCCGGCTTCATGGCGGCAGGTGACAGGGGCCGCGGCTCGGGCGAGATCAAACTCGTCTGCGGCAATTCCAATCGTGCGCTGGCCGAATCGATTGCCGCCTATCTGAAGACACCCCTGACGAAATGCTCGGTGCGCCGCTTCGCCGACATGGAAATCTTCGTCGAGATCCAGGAAAACGTGCGCGGCGCGGATGTCTTCGTCATCCAGTCGACCTCCTTTCCCACCAATGACCATCTGATGGAATTGCTGATCATCATGGATGCGCTTCGCCGATCCTCGGCAAGGCGCATCACGGCAGTGATTCCGTATTTCGGATATGCCAGGCAGGACCGCCGGGCCTCCGGCCGGACGCCGATCTCGGCCAAGCTCGTCGCCAATATCATCACCAATGCCGGCGCCGACCGTGTGCTCACCCTCGATCTCCATGCCGGCCAGATCCAGGGCTTCTTCGACATCCCGACCGACAACCTCTTCGCGGCTCCGGTGATGGAGCGCGACATCAAGGCGCGCATGGAGCTGTCGAAGCTCATGGTGGTCTCGCCCGACGTCGGCGGCGTGGTCCGCGCCCGTGCGCTGGCGAAGCGCATCGACGCTCCTCTCGCCATCGTGGACAAGCGCCGCGAGCGCGCCGGCGAGAGCGAGGTGATGAACGTGATCGGCGATGTCTCCGGCCGTACCTGTATCCTGATCGACGACATCATCGACTCGGGCGGCACGCTGGTGAATGCCGCAGAGGCACTTTTGGAGCGTGGCGCCAAGGACGTGCTGGCCTATATCAGCCACGGGGTTCTCTCGGGCGGCGCCGTGGCCCGCATCGCCTCCTCCAAGCTGCGTGAGCTGGTGATCACGGATTCGATCATGCCGACGGAGGCCGTCCGCGTGGCTCAGAACATTCGCGTCATCTCGATCGCCCCGCTGATCGGGGAGGCCATCGGCCGTACCGCTTCGGAAGAAAGCGTCTCGAGCCTGTTCAACTGAAGCACTGGCCGCAGGCCTGAAAGGGTGACCGCACCGCCACCGCAGGCAGGGCGATGCGGCGGCAGTTGACGTCTTGCCGCTCATGCGCAGATGCCCGGCGAATGCCGGGAAGCAGCCCGGCTTGGGGCGCCGATATCAGCCTCCGCCTCCAGTTATCCCCGCTTATCCCCATCTTTTGGGATGAAGCCGGCATTTGCCGCCTCCGCAATCCTTTGCCCGCGAGGAATGGCCGGGCATGGCAAAAATTGCGTCGCCTATCCGCCACCCGCAATTTCCTGACACCCCCGGCCGGCAGCCCCGCTCCTCCCGCCCTCTCGAAATGGCCGAATTGAGCATCTGCTCTGCCCGTCGAAAATCGCGGGTTGCCGTTGGAGCTGAGAGCGCCATTATTGGCAAACATCAACCAAGAACCGGATGGAACCGGTTTCAGAGGGGTGTTCCACATGATCAAGCAATTCAAGACCGGCGTGTTAGCGCTCAGCCTTGCAGCAAGCCTGCTGGGGGGCATCACCCTGCCCGCCCTTGCGGAAACCGTCCTCTACAAGGGCAATGGCGGCGAGCCTCAGACTCTCGATTCCGCCCACACCTCGATCAATGTCGAGGAATTCGTGCTGAAGGATCTCAACGAAGGTCTCACCGTCTATGATCCCTATGGCAAGATCATTCCCGGTGCTGCGGAAAGCTGGACGATCTCGCCGGACGGCACCGTCTACACCTTCAAGATCCGCGACAACGCAAAATGGTCGAACGGGGAGCCGGTGACGGCCGAGGACTTCGTGTTCACGCTCAGCCGCGTGGTCGATCCCAAGGAAGCCTCCGGCTACGCCAACATCCTCTACCCGATAAAGAACGCCGAGGCGATCAATACCGGCAAGATGGGATTAGACCAGCTCGGCCTGAAGGCAGTGGACGCCAAGACGCTGGAAATCACGCTGGAACGCCCCACGCCCTATTTCCTCCAGTTGCTGGCGCATCAGACGGCGCTGGCCGTCAACAAGAAGTCGGTGGAGAAGAACAAGGCCGATTTCGTCAAGCCCGGCGTCATGGTCTCGAACGGCGCCTACATGCTCACCGAGAACGTCGCCAACGATCACATCACCATGGTCAAGAATCCCTATTACTGGGATGCGGCCAATGTGAAGATAGACAAGGTCGTCTCCTACCCCACCGAGGACAACGCCGCCCAGGTGCGCCGCTTCCTCGCCGGCGAGTTCGACGTCAACTACAATTTCCAGGCCGACCAGCTCAAGTTCCTGCGCGACAAGCTGGGCGACCAGGTACACGTCTCCCAATCCCTCTCGACCTACTACTATGTCTTCGACGTGAGAAAGCCGCCCTTCAACGATGTGCGCGTGCGCCAGGCGCTCTCGATGGCCGTTGATCGCGATTTCCTGTCGGAGAAGATCTACAACGGAGCCCAGTTGCCCTTCTACAGCCTGGTGCCCGAGGGCATCGAGGGCTACACGCCGGCCAAGCTCGATTTCGCCGACATGGCGCAGCTCGACCGCGAGGACAAGGCGGCCGAGCTCCTGAAGGAAGCCGGCTACGGTCCCGGCGGCAAGCCGCTGAAGATCGAGATCCGCTACAACACGCAGGAGAACCACAAGAAGGTCGCCACGGCCATCGCCGACATGTGGAAGGGCCTCGGCGCCGAGGTCACCATCCTCAACTCCGACGTCAAGACCCACTATGCCTACATCCAGGATGGCGGCTCCTATGATGTCGCCCGCACCGGCTGGGTGGCCGACTATGCGGATCCGGAGAACTTCCTGTTCCTGCTCGCCAGCAACACCAAGAGCCTGAACTGGACGCACTACTCCAACCCGGACTTCGACGCGCTGATGGCCAAGTCCTACGCCGAGCGCGATTCGGCCAAGCGCATGCAGATCCTCCACGACGCCGAGGCCCTCGGCCTCAAGGACGGCGCCATGGCCCCGCTGATGACCTATGCCGATTTCTGGCTGGTCTCCAGCAAGATCAAGGGCTGGCACGACAATGCCGCCAACAACCACCTGACGCGCTTCCTCAGCAAGGAGTGACGCCGGTCACATCCGATCCGATGAGGGCAAACCGAAAGCCCGCTTCGCTCTGCCATCGCGAGCCTGACCCGGACACCCGTCCGGGTCGCGGCCTCGACTGAATGCCCGGGCATGACAAGGCTGGCGTTTTCCGAAGTCGGGTTCGCTTCCGGCATGCCGTCGTCTACCCGCACCCTCGCTCCCTGAGGAGGCCCCATGCTTCGTTTCATCCTGCGCCGGTTCGCCAGCGCGGTGCCGACCCTGTTCCTGGTCATCACCATCTCGTTTTTCCTGATGCGGTTCGCTCCCGGCGGCCCCTTCAACATGGAGCGCCCGCTACCGCCGCAGATCCTGGAGAACATGAGCCGGGCCTATCATCTCGATGAGCCGCTGTGGCGGCAATATCTGCGCTACATGGGCAATGTCGTGCAGGGGGATTTCGGCCCGAGCTACGTCTACCGGGACTTCACCATCCTTGAACTGATGAAGCAGAGCCTGCCTTATTCGCTGACGCTCGGCTCGCTTGCCCTGCTGATCGCGGTCGGAGGCGGCCTGACACTCGGCACCATCGCGGCGCTCCGCCAGAACTCCTACATCGACGTCCTCGTGATGAGCATTGCGAATATCGGCATCACGGTGCCCAACTTCGTGGTCGGCCCGGTCCTGGCCTTGATCTTCGCGGTCATACTGGGCTGGCTGCCAGGCGGAGGCTGGGGCGACGGCTCGCCGCGCTTTCTCATCCTGCCCATGATCGCCCTGGCACTGCCGGAAATGGCCGTGTTCGCCCGCCTGATGCGCGGCTCCATGCTGGAGGCTCTCAGGATGGACCACATCCGCACGGCGCGTGCCTATGGCCTGCCGGCACGGGTGCTCGTCTTCGCCCACGCCATGCGAGCTGGCCTGCTGCCCTGCGTAACCTATCTCGCCCCCGCCGCGGCGCAGCTTCTCACCGGGTCTGCGGTGGTCGAGACCATCTTCGGCATTCCCGGCGTCGGACGCTATTTCGTGACCGGCGCGCTCAACCGCGACTACACGCTGGTGATGGCGACCGTGGTGCTCGTCTCCGTGTTCATCATCGTCTTCAACCTCGCCGTGGATCTCATCTACGCCTTGCTCGATCCGAGGGTGCGCTATGACTGATGCAGCCCTTACGCCCCGGACCGCGAGCGGCAGGAGCCGCAGCCTGTTCCAGCTTGCGATGCTGCGCCTGCGCCGCAACACGGCCGCCATGGCGAGCCTGGTGGTGTTCGCCGCCATTGCCCTGTTCTGCGTCTTCGGCCCCCTGTTCGCGCCACATCATTACGATCAGGTCTTCGAGTCCTATGTCAACGTTCCGCCGAGCCTGTCCCCCTACCCGCAGCCATCGACGCTGACCGACGTCATGAGCCATGTCGCCGAACAGGCTCGGGTGAAGCTCGAGTCTTTCGAGACTTCCGGCTCCGGTTTCACCGCCACCTTCTCCTCCGACAGGAAGATCGATCCACGCGTCACCCGCTATGTGGACCGCGTCAACGAGTTCGACCATGCCGCCGTCGCCGAGACGCGCGACGAGGGTCGCACATTGGTGGTCAAGGGCGACATCAACGGGCAGTATTTCCTGCTTGGCACCGACGCGAACGGGCGCGACCTGCTCTCGCGTATCATGCTGGGCGGGCAGATCTCGCTGCTCGTGGGCGTGCTGTCCAGCCTCGTCAGCCTGCTGCTGGGCGTCACCTATGGCGCGGTATCGGGCTTTGCCGGCGGACGCACCGACAATGTGATGATGCGTTTCGTCGAAATCCTCTATTCGCTGCCCTTCACCTTCTTCGTCATCCTGCTGGTGGTGTATTTCGGGCGCAACTTCGTCCTCATCTTCGTCGCCATCGGCGCCATCGAGTGGCTCGACATGGCGCGGATCGTGCGGGGACAGACCCTGTCGCTGAAGCGCAGGGAATTCGTCGCCGCCGCGCATGCCATGGGCCTCAGCGACTGGGCGGTGATCCGTCAGCACATCATTCCCAACACGATCGGCCAGGTCGTGATCTTCCTCACCGTGCGCATCCCGCGCGTCATCCTGCTGGAGAGTTTCCTCTCCTTCCTCGGCCTGGGCGTGCAGGAGCCGCTGACGAGCTGGGGAGCGCTGATCGCGATCGGGGCGGGCTCCATGCAGGCGGCGCCCTGGCTGCTGATCTGTCCGGCCGCCTTTTTCGTCACCACGCTGTTCTGCCTCAACTTCATCGGCGACGGCCTGCGCGACGCCCTCGATCCGAAGGACCGCTGACGTGAGCACGCCGGAAAACAACGGAACCGTACTCGCCATTTCGGGGCTCGACGTCCGCTTCTCGACCCCGGATGGAGAACTCCACGCCGTCCGGGGAGTCGACATCAAGGTGAGGCGGGGCGAGACGGTCGCCATCGTCGGCGAGTCCGGCTCCGGCAAGAGCCAGACCATGATGGCGACCATGGGACTGCTCGCCGGCAACGGACGGGCCACGGGGTCCGCCCTGTATCGCGGTCGCGAATTGCTGGGGCTCAAGCCGAAAGCCCTCAACCAGGTGCGCGGCGCCAAGATCACCATGATCTTCCAGGAGCCGATGACTTCGCTCGATCCGCTCTATCGCATCGGCCGCCAGGTCGCCGAGCCGATCGTCCACCATCAGGGGATCAGCTACGCGCAGGCCCGCACGAAGGTGATCGATCTCCTTCGGCTGGTGGGCATTCCCCACCCGGAACGCCGCGTCGACGCCTTTCCGCACGAGATGTCGGGCGGGCAGCGCCAGCGCGTGATGATCGCCATGGCGCTCGCCAACCAGCCGGACGTGCTGATCGCAGACGAACCGACGACGGCACTCGACGTGACCGTACAGGCACAGATCCTGGCCTTGCTGGCCGAACTGCGCGAACGCCTGGGCATGGCGATCGTCTTCATCAGCCACGACCTCAACGTCGTGCGCCGCTTCGCCGACCGCGTTTATGTCATGCGCCATGGGGAGGTGGTGGAGGAAGGGCCGATCGAGGATGTCTTCGGTCACCCTCGCAATCCCTACACGCGGATGCTGCTCGCGTCCGAGCCATCGGGCAGCAAGGCCCCGCCGGCGGCGGGCGCGCCGGTGCTGCTGGAGGGCCGGGACGTCAGGGTCAGTTTCCGTCTTCCCGGAGGCGGCCTGTTCAGCCGCCATCCGGCCATCGAGCTCAAGGCAGTGGATGGCGTCTCGCTGCGCCTCCAGCGAGGGCAGACCATCGGTATCGTCGGCGAATCGGGTTCGGGCAAATCCACCCTCGGACGCGCCCTGCTCCGGCTGAATGCCGCCCAGGGGCATATCCTTTTCGACGGCCGGGACATCTCCCAGGCGGACAAATCGGCCATGCGGCCTCTGCGCCGCGCCCTGCAGCTCGTGTTCCAGGACCCGTACGGTTCCCTGTCGCCGCGCATGACGGTGGGCGCCATCGTCACCGAAGGGCTGAAGGTTCATGAACCGGACCTGTCGGCGGCCGAGCGCGACAGGCGCGCGGTCCAGGCGCTGACGGAGGTCGGCCTCGATCCCGTCGCCCGCAACCGCTATCCTCACGAATTCTCAGGCGGCCAGCGCCAGCGTATCGCCATCGCACGGGCCATGATCCTGAAACCCAGGGTCGTGATCCTGGACGAGCCGACCTCCGCCCTCGATCGCTCGGTGCAGAAGCAGATCGTGGAGTTGCTGCGCGACCTGCAGGCCAGGCACGATCTCTCCTACCTCTTCATCAGCCATGATCTGGCCGTGGTGCGCGCACTCTCCGACTATGTCATCGTCATGCGCGAGGGACGTATCGTGGAGGAAGGCTCCACCCGGCAGATCTTCGACTCACCCCGCGAGGCCTATACTCGGGCCTTGATGGCCGCCGCACTGGGAACAGAGCCTCTGGCAGCTTCGGCGTGATGCCCAACGCACCAGGTTTCCAGGGCGCTTCCAGAGTTTGCGAGCTGGGAAGGTCCGGAAATCGCTGTACCGCATCATCCCGGCGCCCATTTCCGGCGGCTTCCACGAAAACGGGAGAGGTGCGCGCGCCCTGTCATCCGTCCGTCACCTCCGCGTCGTATCCGCGACAACCTGCGTCGTAACTCGGATTTCCCGAACGGCGAAACAAGGGATGGCGGATGTGAGCACGGTTGAAGCACGCGCCCCGGCGAAGGGGCATGTGAAGCAGGCAGTCGAACACCACAAATTGCTGTCGTTGCGCGGCATCCAGGACCGGCTCTTCACCCTCGCCTTCAGCGGCCTGGTCTATGCGCAGATCTGGGAGGATCCCGAGATCGACATGGAGGCCCTCGCCCTCAAGCCGGACGACAGGCTCGTCGCCATCGCCTCCGGCGGCTGCAATGTGATGAGCTACCTCACCGCCAATCCCGCCTCGATCACCGCCGTCGATCTCAACCGCCACCATATCGCGCTGAACAGGCTCAAGGTCGCCGCGGCACGGCATTTGCCGAGCCACGAGGCGTTCTACGATTTCTTCGCGCGGGCCGGCCGGCGCAACAATGTCGCAGCCTACGAGACCCATCTGCGCCCGCTTCTGGATGAGGAGACGCGCACCTACTGGGACGGGCGCGATACGCTCGGACGCAGGCGCATCGGATATTTCGCGAAGAACCTCTATCGCCACGGCCTGCTCGGACGCTTCATCGGCCTCGGCCATTTCCTCGGCAAGCTGCATCGCATCAATCCGGGCGATCTCCTGGCCGCGCGCGACCTGGCCGAGCAGCGCCGCGTTTTCGACGAGCGCATCGCGCCGCTGTTCGAGCGGCCCCACATCAAGTGGCTGACCCGCCGCCGCGCCTCGCTCTACGGCCTCGGCATTCCGCCGGCGCAATATGATGCGCTCGCCGACGCCGCCGCGGAGGGCGGCGAGATCGCCGACGTGCTGCGCGAAAGGCTGGAACGCCTCGCCTGTGACTTCGACCTAAAGAACAATTATTTCGCCTGGCAGGCCTTCGGCCGCGGCTACAAGCCCGAGGGCGACGGTCCGGTGCCGCCCTATCTCGCAGCCTCATCCTTCGAGGCCGTCCGCAACCGTGCCGGCCGTATCGACGTGCGCCACGTCAATCTGATCGACCATCTCAAGGCCCAGCCCGCGGCAAGCCTCGATGCCTATGTGCTGCTCGACGCGCAGGATTGGATGACGGACACGATCCTCACCAAGCTCTGGAGCGAAATCACCCGCACGGCACGGCCCGGTGCCCGCGTCATCTTCCGCACGGCCGCGGAAGACAGCCTGCTGCCGGGGCGCATTCCCGACGATCTGCTCGCCCGCTGGTCCTACGACCGCGAACGGTGCCGCGAGTTGACCGCGCGAGACCGTTCCGCCATCTATG
Organism: Labrys sp. ALF-8; assembly: GCF_059699065.1. Taxonomy (NCBI): domain Bacteria; kingdom Pseudomonadati; phylum Pseudomonadota; class Alphaproteobacteria; order Hyphomicrobiales; family Xanthobacteraceae; genus Labrys; species Labrys sp. ALF-8. The sequence goes on along the minus strand of NZ_AP048537.1, from coordinate 3,903,216 downwards.
GCGGCTTCCATCTCTATGAGCTCAGGACAGTCCATTGAGCGCGCAGCAGGAGATCAAGGCTTCCGCGCAGGCCGCGGAGGCGATGAACCGGATTTATCGCTATCAGCGCTACATCTATGATCTCACCCGTAAATATTACCTGCTTGGCCGCGACAGGCTGATCGCCTCGATCAAGCCGGGCGCAGGCGATGCGATCCTGGAGATCGGCTGCGGCACGGGACGCAATCTCGTTGCCGTGGCGAAGCGATATCCGGCAACGCCGCTCTACGGCTTCGATATCTCCACCGCCATGCTGGAAACGGCGAGGCATTCGCTCGCTCGCCACGATCTCGGCCGCGTTACCGTGGCCCAGGCGGATGCCACGCGCTTCGAGCCCATGCTGTTCGGGCGACAGGGCTTCGAGCGCATCTACATCTCCTACACGCTCTCCATGATCCCGGATTGGCGCGCCGTGCTTGAGCGCGCCACTGCCGGCCTCAAGCCGGGCGGGCGCCTGCTGATCGTCGATTTCGGCCAGCAGGACGACCTGCCGGCATGGTTCAAGCGCCTGCTCTTTGCTTGGCTGGCCCGCTATCAGGTTCACCCGATCGCTGAAATGGGCGAGGCGCTAGCCGAACTCGCTCAGCGCAAGCATTTGCGGTTGAAGACGGCGAAGATCCGCCGGGGTTACGCCTTCTACGCCGAGTTGGAGCGGCCGGCCTGATCCTCCTGGAACGTCCTTGAACTGGATCGAGCCGCGAGGTCGTCATTCCCCGCATCCCCTCCAGGCCATGGCCGTGAATGGATGAAGATCCGCTCCGGCGGGGAAGACGCTGCGATCAGAGCGCCACCCCGAGCGCCTTCGTCCATTTCAGCCCCGCGTCGGTATCGCCGCGCGGCTTGTATTCGCAGCCGACCCAGCCGGCATAGCCCACCCGGTCCAGCGCCGCGAAAAACGCCCGGTAGTCAACCTCGCCGTCGTCGGGTTCCGTTCGGGTGGGAACGGCGGCGATCTGCACATGGCCGATCACGTCGAAATGCCGCTCCAGGTTCCCCACCACATGTCCCTCGGTGCGGCCGACGTGATAGGCGTCGAACATCAGCTTCAGATTGGGCGCGCCGGCCTCCGCAATGATCGCGGCCCCCTCACCGCTGGTCGAATAGAAATAGCCTGGCCGATCATATCTGTTCAGCGGCTCGAGCAGCAGCGTGAGTTCCGGCGCCTGCTCGCAGGCCCAGGCCAGATTGTCGAGGAATTGCCGGGTTGCCTCGGCCTTCTTCTCGGGAGGAACGTCCCCGGCCATGACATGGATCGACACGGCGCCGATGGCGCGGGCATAAGCGAGCGCAAGGCCGAATCCCGCGCGGAAGTCATGCTGGCGTCCCGGCACGGCGGCGAGGCCGAATTCTCCCCGTGCGGCATCGATGGGCGTATTGATGCCGAGCATTTCGAGGCCGTGCCGCTCATAGGTGGCGCGCAGTTCGGCAGCGGGGATGTCGTAGGGCCAGTGCAGTTCGATTGCCTTGAAGCCGGCAGCCGCGGCAGCCTCGATACGGGCAAGCAAAGGCCGGTCCGGCCAGAGGAAACCAAGATTGGCTGAGAATTTCTGCATGATCATTTCAATTTGAAGTTGCGTTCGAGATCGGCGATCTGGCTGGCGTCGAGCAGGCGCACCTTCATGCCCCGCGTGAGAAGGACGAGCCTGGCGGTCTCCTCCAGTTCCTCCATCGCGAAGACGGCGCCCTCCAGCGAGGGCCCGGAGACGACGGGGCCGTGGTTCTGCAGGAGCACCGCTGCGTGGTTCGGCGCCACCGCGTCGATGAGCGGTGCGACCTCGGGGGAGCCGGGGCGCGTATACGGCACCACCGGCACCTTGCCGACACGCATCACTACATAGGGGGTGATAGGCGGGATCGCATCGGTGGGATCGACGTCCGCGAGGCAGGACAGGGCCGTGGCATGGGTCGAGTGCAGATGAACCACCGCCCTGGCGGTCGGCCGATTGCGATAGAAGGCGAAATGCAGCGGCAATTCCTTGGTGGGCAGGTCCCCGTCGACGTGCCGTCCCTCTCCGTCGAGAGTCGAGAGCCTGTCGGCATCGAGGAAGCCGAGGCAGGAATTGGTCGGCGTGGCAATGAAGCCGTTCTCCGTCCGCGCCGAGAGATTGCCGGAAGATCCCGCCGTGAGGCCGCGCTCGAAAAGCGACCTGCCCCAGCGCACGATGGCCTCCCGAAGTGCCTGCTCGCTCATGCCGTCCCCACCTGACGCAATGCCTTGGCAAAGAAATCGCGGCTGCCAAAATTGCCGCTCTTGAGCGCCAGGCCGAGCGGCCCGCCCCTCTCGGTGACGAGCGCCGGCACGCCCGGATCGATCTCGGCGCCGATGTGCAGATCGCCGACGCCGAGCGCCTCCACCACGGCCCCCGACGTCTCGCCGCCGCCGACCACGATGCGATGCGTTCCCGCATCCGCCAGCCGGCGCGCGACATCGCCGAAGAAATGCTCGATGGCCCCGGCCGTCTCGGCCTTGCCATGCGCCTTCTGAGATCCGGCGACGGTCGCGGCGTCCGCAGTCGAATAGACGATCGGGGTCACGCCGGATTGCTGGCGTTCCCGCACCCAGCCCGCCGCCGCCTCGGCCGACATGCGGCCTGAAAGAAGATCCGAGGGATCGATCTTCAGCCCTGGTCCGCCATCGAGATAGGCCTGCACCTGCTGCTGCGACGCAGTCGAGCAGGATCCGCAGAGTACCACGCCCGGTCCCTGGGCGACGGGCAGTTCCGCCGCGCGGTCGGCCAGCAGGCCCTGGGCGCGGAAATTGGCGGGCAGGCCCAGGGCGATGCCCGAACCGCCGGTAATCAGCCCGTGGCCGGCGATGGCCTTGCCGAGGACCAGGAGATCATCGTCCTCGACGGCATCGGCAACGACGAGGCGCCGGCCCGCCTCTGCCGCCGCGGCGAAAGCCCTTGCGACCGCATCGCTCCCCTCGTGCACAGCCGCGAGGGGAACATGACCAACCGCCCCTTTCGCCTGATAGCCGAGCCAGCGGCGAATGTCCGGATCGGTCATCGGCGTGAGCGGATGTCTTTCCATGCCGGATTCATTCAAAAGCCGGTCACCGACGAAGAGATGACCCATGAACAGCCGGCGGCCTGTCTTCGGAAAGGCCGGGCAGACCACCGCCACCTCCGCGCCGGTGAGATCGAGCAGGGCTTCCGCGACAGGGCCGATATTTCCCTCGCGGGTGGAATCGAAGGTGGAGCAATATTTGAAGATCAACTGCCGGCAGCCCTGATCGAGCAGCCAGCGCGCCGCCTCGACCGACTGGCGCACGGCATCCGCAACCGCGATCGACCGCGTCTTCAGGGCGACCACGCCCGCCTCGCAATCCGCCGGCGCAGCGCCCGCAGGCGTGCCGACGAACTGGATCGTCTGCATGCCACCCCTGGCGAGCGTGTTCGCCAGGTCGCTCGCGCCGGTGAAATCGTCGGCTACAGCTCCCAAAAGCATAATACCTCCCTGACCGGGCCTCGGACGGCGCGGTCGATTATCTGCGTCTCTCCCAGAACACCACGCCGTCAAACCTGAAGGCCTGCTCGCCATGTTGGTTCATGGCTGAACTGAGCATGGAAACGATACCCCAATCCGGCCGCGAAGCGCTCTCCTTCTTGGCCGTGATCTGCACGGTGTAACGCAACGTGTCGCCCGGGCGCACGGGCCTGGCCCAGACCATATTGCTGAAGCCCGGCGAAGGGCCAAGCTGGACGACGGGCTTGCCGAGTTGCTGCGCCCGCGCGACCTCGGTCTGCTGATGTACCACCAGGAGCTTCATCCAGATCGAAGCGACCTGCCAGCCTGAGGCGATGAGGCCGCCATACATGCTCGCTTCCGCGGCGGCCTCGTCGACATGAAAGCGCTGGGGATCATATTCCCGCGCGAAACGCTTGATGTTGTCGGAGGAGAAGGTGAAGGATCCGATCTCGTCGGTATCCCCGATGGCCAGATCGTCGAAATACTTCATGGCGCCTGCCTCCGTCCGAACATGATGGAGCAGAGCTGCGTGGTGACCACCGATTGTTCGTCCGCGATCAGTTCGAACAGGAACTTCACGAAACCGAGATCGGGCCGGCTCTTCGAGGTTCGTGCTTCAAGCGTCGTTCGGCGGACGCTCAGCGTGACGTCGGGCCGGAGCGGCGCCAGCCACTTCACTTCGTCGATCCCCGGCGCTCCCATAGATGTGGAGTTCAGCAGGAAACCGTCGCAGTTGAGGCGCATCATGATGGAGCAGGCATGCCACCCGGAAGCAGCCAGCCCGCCAAGGATCGTATCCCTTGCCGCCTCCTCGTCGAGATGGAAGGGCTGTGGATCGTATTCGCGGGCGAAGGCCAGGACGGCCTCGCGCGTGAGCTTGTAGGAACCGTAGGTGACGACTTCACCGACTGGAAAATCTTCGTAATGGAGCAGTGCATCGGCCATGTCCTCAGATTGAACCGATTGCCCCGTCCACGGCAAGACCCTCATATCTGTCGAGGAACGCTTCAACTTCGAGCGAGCGGAAATCGGGCAGGGCCATGCGCAGGGTCCCGTGCGGCCAATCCCACCAGGCCAGCGCTTCGAGGCGCGTGGCGACGTCTTCGCTGAAGCGTCGGCGAATCGGCCTGGCTGGATTGCCCGCGACGATGGTGTAGGCCTCGACGTCCTTCGTGACGACCGCGCCGGCTCCGATCACGGCACCCGTCCCGATGCTGCGCCCGGGGAGGACCACCGCGCCGTGACCGATCCAGACATCATGGCCGATTCGCACCAGGCGGGAGCGGCGCCAGGCGAAGAACGCATCCTCGTCGCTCTCACCTTCGAAATAGGCCGAGGAGCGGTAGGTGAAGTGCGCCTGGCTCGCCCGCTGCATCGGATGGTTGCCCGGATTGATGCCGGTCTGGGCGGCGATCGAAACGAAACGGCCGATCTGCGCATAGGCGATGTTGGCGTCGTTGACGACATAGGAATAATCGCCGAGGTCCACTTCGAGGAGACTGCTGCGGGCCCCGACCTCCGTATAGCGACCGAGGCGGCTCGCCGTGACGACGGCCGTCGGGGCGACGTATGGCGTGATGCCGAGTTTGGCCATGGGCTGTGCTCTCCTCGAAAAATGTCCCCTTCCCATCGCCGGACGACGTTTCGATGACGGGAGACGAGGTGCCCGGGCTCAACGCCGCCGGCACAGGCTGAAGAACGGCCCACAATTCATGATTGCGACACATCCCACGTGGGCAAGGTCATCGAAGCGTCATTCAAACGCCATCCCGCTGTAACCGGGCGGGGTTACCGCTGGCACGCTGCAAATGCGAAGGGGGCATTTCCATGCTGGCAATCGAGGGCGTATCTCGCCGTTTCGGCGGCAAGACCGCCGTTTCAAACGTGAATCTGGAGATCGCGCCGGGTGCCTTCATCGGTGTGATCGGCCGTTCCGGAGCCGGCAAATCGACTCTCCTGCGCATGCTGAACCGCCTCGTCGATCCCTCCGAAGGCAAGATCGCCTTCGATGGCATCGAGGTCACCGCCCTTCGCGGGCAGGCCCTGCGCGACTGGCGGGCGCGCTGCGCCATGATCTTCCAGCAATTCAACCTCATCGGTCGCCTGGACGTGCTGACCAACGTGCTGATGGGCCGCCTCAACAAGGTCTCGACCGCGAACGCCGTTCTGCAACTCTGGAGTAAGGCGGACAAGGCACTGGCCCTGTCCGCGCTCGAGCAGTTCGACATTGCCAACCTCGCCGCCCAGCGTGCCGACAGTCTCTCGGGCGGCCAGCAGCAACGCGTGGCCATCGCGCGCGCCCTCGTCCAAGAGCCCGCGATCATCCTCGCCGACGAGCCGATCGCCTCGCTGGATCCCCGCAATACCAAGGTGGTGATGGATGCCCTGCTGCGCATCAACAGGCATTTCGGCATCACCGTGATCTGCAACCTGCATTCGCTCGATCTCGCACGGTCCTACTGCGACCGCCTGATCGGCATGTCGGCGGGTCAGGTGGTGTTCGACGACGTCCCGGCCGCGCTTACCGCCGATGCCGCGCGCAACCTCTACGGCCTCGAAGCCGGCGAGGTCATGGATGCCGAAACAGATGCGAATTGGGCCGGACAAGCCAGCCCAGCGGGCGCTGCCGCCTGAGGCGGGCCGCCAACCGAAGTAACCAGAGCGTTACCGAAAAGACGACAGATCTCGACAGGAGAGAACCATGCTTTCGCGCCGTAAGCTGCTCGGCCTTGCCGCCGCAGCCATCAGCTTCACCGCCACCGCCTCCTATGCCCAGGACTGGAAGGCCCAGTATCCGGAACTGACGCTTGCGGTCATTCCGGCCGAGAACGCCTCTACCACCGCCGACCGCTATCAGCCGCTCGCCGATTACCTGGCCAAGCAGGTGGGCGTGCCCGTAAAGCTCAACATCGCGAACGACTACGCCGCCGTCATCGAAGCCCAGCGCGCCGGCTTCGCGCAGATCGCCTTCTACGGACCTGCCTCCTATGCCCGCGCCGTGATCACGGGCGTCGCCGCCGAGCCGGTCGCCGTTTCCCGCCACAACAACGGCCTGACCGGCTACTATTCGGTCATCTACGTGAAGGCTGAGAGCCCGTACAAGACGGTCGCGGACCTCAAGGGCAAGAAACTCGCTCTGGTCGATCCCAACTCCACCTCAGGGAACAACGCCCCGCGCTACGGTCTGCACAGCGAAGGCATCGACATCGACAGCTTCTTCGGCTCCAGCTTCTATGCCGGCAGCCACGACAATGCCGTCCTCGCGCTCGCCCAGGGCACGGCCGACGCCGCCGCCAACAGCTGGAATTCCGAGGACGACTCCAATCTCACCCGCATGCTGAGCCGCGGCATCCTCAAGAAGGATGACGGCACCCTGATGACCAAGGCCGACTTCCGCGTCATCTACAAAACCCCCTTCCTCCCGGAAGGCCCGTATGCCGTGCTGTCCTCGCTGCCCGACGATCTGAAGAAGAAGATCGCCACTGCATTGACCGACTACGCGAAGAACGACAAGCCCAACTTCGACAAGCTTTCCGACGGCAAGGATCTCGAGCTCGCGCCGATCTCCGCCAAGGAATATGAGCCGATCGTCGAAATGGTGAAGTTCAACGACAGCCTGCGCAAGACGCAGTAAGGATCCACGTGATTGTCGGAGCGGGGCTGATCCAGTCCCGCTCCGACAATCGTAGGATCGAGAGTCCAACAGCGGATCGTTAATTCGCGTACCCGGGGACTACGTTTTGCCGGCTATCAACCATTTGCCCGAAGGCCAGTCGAAGGCCCTGCTGGCCACTTATCAGGCAGCCATTGCGGTCAAGCGGCGCAAGGTCTGGCTCGGCTTTCTCGTCGGCATCGCCCTCTATTTCCTCGCCGCCTACATAGCCGGGGCCAAGCCTGCCTTCCTCTGGGCCCATATCGGCAATTTCACCTCCTTCTTCAGCCGCATCGCACCCACGCTGACGCCCGGCAATTTCGTCGCCGACGTCAAGGACTGGTACTGGGGCTTCGGCAAATGGCTCTACCTGCTCGCCGACACCCTGCTGGTGGCCTATCTCGGCACGCTGCTGGGCACGCTGGGGGCTTTCCTGCTCTGCTTCACGGCATCGTCCAATCTCACCGCCAATTGGCTCGCGCGCGGCATCGTCCGGCGCTGGCTGGAATTCTGCCGCACGGTACCCACCATCGTCTTCGCGATGATCTTCCTGATCGCCTTCAAGTCCGGTCCGATGGCCGGCGTGCTGGCCCTTACGGTCCACACCATGGGCACGCTGGGCAAGCTGTTCTCCGAGGTCGTCGAGAACGCCGACATGAAGCCGGTGGAAGGAACGACCGCGACGGGGGGCTCCTGGCTCGAGACGATCCGTTTCGCGGTGCTGCCGCAGACCCTGCCCAACTTCGCCTCCTACTCCCTGCTCCGCTTCGAGATCAACGTACGCGAGGCCGGCGTGATGGGCTTCATCGGCATGGGCGGCATCGGCCAGGAATTGCTGGTGGCCATTCGGACCTTCGCCTATTCCGACGTCAGCGCCATCCTGCTCATGATCATCGTGACGGTCTTTGCCATCGACATGCTCACCGAACGACTGCGCCATCGCCTGATCGGCAGCGAGGCCACGAGATGAACCGGCCGGCGCCCCGCAAGCCGCAGCTCGACCAAGACCTCGCGGCCGTGATGGCGCGTCATCCTGCGCAGTTCCAGACGTCCTGGCAGACCAGGGGCAAGGTCGGCGCCGTCATCCTCGTCCTCCTGTCGCTGGCGGTCTTCGGCATGATCAGGCTCGAAGTGACGCCGGATCGCTTCTTCAGCGGCCTGTCGCGGCTCGGTTATTTCGTGATCGAGATGTTCCCGCCCAACGCCGAGGGCAAGTTCTGGTTCTTTGTCAGCGCCCTCGTCGAAACGCTGGCCATCGCGTTTGCCGGCACGCTCACCGCCGCCATGCTGGCGGCGCCGGTGGCGTTCCTCGCGGCTCGCAACGTCATTCCCAATATCTTCGTGCATTTCACCGTCCGGCGCGGCCTCGACATCATCCGCTCGGTCGATGCGCTGATCTGGGCGCTCGTATGGGTCGGCGTCGTCGGCCTCGGTCCCTTCGCCGGTGTGCTCGCCGTGGTTTGCGTCGATTTCGGCGCCCTGGGCAAGCTCTTTTCCGAAGCCGTCGAGGCGGCCGACGACAAGGCGAGCGAGGGCGTCATTTCCACCGGCGGCAACGGCCTGCACCGGGTGCGCTTCGCCCTCATCCCACAGGTGCTGCCGGTGATGGCGAGCCAGGTGCTCTATTTCTTCGAGTCCAACGTCCGTTCCGCTACGATCATCGGTATCGTCGGAGCCGGTGGCGTCGGCCAATATCTCGCCGAGATGGTGCGCGTGCTCGACCTGCCTCCGCTCGGCGTGCTCATCTTCATGATCCTGGTCACGGTGGCGATCATCGACGTGATTTCCTCGCGTCTGAGGCTGGCCATCATCGGCCGGCCGCAAAAGCCCTGAACGGCGTTGCATCCAGGGACGCCAGGCCGAACTTCTCGTCGAAGGCTCTTCCTCCGTCGACGCTGAAGGCGATCACCCGTCCCGTCTCCCGTCGCGCCCATTTCCGGCCGATCACCCAGTCGAGCAAGCCGGCACCGAGAGCGCCGCCGAGATGACTGCGCCGTTCGCTCCAGTCGAGGCAGCGGCGGCACATCGGCCGGCGCCCCCTCGCCATCCCCGCGATGTCGAGACCAAGGCTTGAGAAGAAGTGCTCGCCCTGCGGCGTTACTGCGGGGTCGGCCTCGTCCGTCACCAGTCCCTGGCAGATGAAGCCATCCATCAGCGCCACCCCGCGCTCTCCTGCGAGATGATCGTAGCAGATCCTGGCTGTCCGCATTGCCGCATCGCGCGGACCGGTCCGAACGCGTATGGCCCCCGTGCGCTGCGCGAGCCCCATGAGGCCTTCGAGCACCTGAGCGACATCAGGTCCCGAAAGGCGAAAATAACGATGCCTTCCCTGCTTCTCGGCCGTCAGCAGGCCCGCCGCATCCAGCTTGGCGAGATGACCGCTGGCGGTCTGCAGCGCCACGCCCGCGGCCTCCGCCAGTTCGCTTACCGTAAGGGCGCGACCATCCATCAGCGCCGTCAGCATGTTGGCGCGGGCAGGGTCGCCGATGAGGGCAGCGACCGACGCGATCACAGGTCCATCCTTCATACTACGACCATAGCCGAACCATCGATGTATCGCAATTGGCTAGATCTGCCCCCGTTCAACGTCAATCGGGAGCCCCACATGATCACCTGCTTCATCCGCTACGAGATCGATCCGTTCAAGACCGAGGCCTTCGAAACCTATGCCCGCAACTGGGGACAGATCATTCCGCGCTGCGGCGCAGACCTGATCGGCTACTACGCTCCTCACGAGGGATCGGCGACGACGGCCTTCGGCATCTACAATATCGAGGATCTTGCGGCCTACGAAACCTATCGCTCACGCCTGCGCAGCACACCGGAAGGCCAGGCCAACTACGCCTTCGCCAAACGCGAGGACTTCATCCGCCGGGAGGACCGCATCTTCCTGCGCCTGGCATCCACGCCGCACGCCTAGGCGAGGCGAGCGCATCGGCCGAACGAGCGCAGGCGGGCGCTAAGCCCGCCTGCCGTCGCCTCAGCCACCCACTGCGTCCGACGTGCACTTCTTCACGAAACTGGTCTTGGCGGCGCCGGCGAGCTTCTTGCCGGCAGCCTGCGCCTCGCAGGCACTCGCGGCATCCTTCGCGCATTTCTTGGAGAAACTGGTCAGGGCGGCCCCTGCCAGCTTCTTGTCCGTTGCCTGCACCTTACAGCTTGCATCGGCCAGGGCGGCGGAGACAGCGCCGACGGCGAGGCAAGACGATATGAGCGCAACCGAAATCAGACGGATCATGTGATTCTCCTTGTGCCCCCGGTATCATGATGCGCGCTTTGTGCCGGACGGTCGAGGTCGATACGCCATTTGTGCTTTTGTCGATGGCGGCGATCGTCTAAGAGCATGCCCTCAATCTCGGACATCGGTCATGAACAAGCATTCCAGCCTTCGGAGCGCTTCCGATCTGGAAGCCAAGGGCCTCATCGCGCTGGCGGAACGCATCGCCATCGAGGAGGTGGCCCGCCGGTTCTCGGTCTCGATCACGCCCGCCATGGCCGATCTCATCGAAGACGCGCCGCGGCAGGATCCGATTGCCGCACAATTCGTACCGACCGCTGAGGAGTTGGTCTTCAGCGCCGACGAACTCGCGGATCCGATCGGAGACGAGGCCTTTTCGACCGTTCCAGGGATCGTGCACCGCTACCCCGACCGCGTGCTGCTGAAACCCCTGCATATCTGCCCGGTCTATTGCCGCTTTTGCTTCCGGCGCGAAATGGTCGGGCCGGGAGGCGATGCACTCACCAGCACGGAGCTCAAGGCTGCGCTCGCCTATATCGCCGGCAATCCGGCCATCTTCGAAGTCATCCTCACGGGCGGCGATCCCTTTGCGCTGTCTCCCCGCAGGATCGCACATATCGTCGAAGCGCTCTCCGCCATCGAGCATGTCGGCGTGATCCGTTTCCACACCCGTGTGCCGGTCGTTGCTCCCGAACGCATCACGTCGGAACTGGTGGACAGCCTCGCCAGCGATAAGGCCGTGTTCGTGGCGCTGCACACCAATCATGTGCGCGAACTGACGCCCGCCGCCCGCGAGGCATGCTCGCTTCTGGTGAAGGCGGGCATCGCGATGGTGAGCCAGAGCGTGCTCCTGCGAGGCATCAACGATACGCCGGAGGCCCTCACCGACCTCTTTCGGGCACTGCTGACCCTGCGCATCAAGCCCTACTACCTTCACCATGGCGATCTTGCGAAGGGGACGGGGCATTTCCGCACCACCATCGCCGAGGGACAGGCCCTCATGAAGGTCCTGCGCGGCACTCTCACCGGCCTGGGACAACCCACCTATGTGCTCGACATTCCCGGCGGGCACGGCAAGGTGCCGATCGGACCCGGCTATCTGGAGGATGCGGAGGACGGGTCGGTCGTGACCGACCCGCGTGGCGGCAGGCACAGCTATCGCGGCTAGTGCGTCTAGCTCTGCAGGACGATCTCCGCGCGATCGGCCGCAAAAACACCCCGGGTCGCCTGGATCGGCACGCCGTCGAGATCGACATTGACGCTGTCGACCACCATGACGGGTCGTCCCGGTGCGATATCCAGCCGAGCGGCCTCCTCCGCCGAGGCGAAGCGAGCGCTGACCCGCGTTTCCCTGCGCTTGTAGTCCGACACGCCACAGGCGGCAAAGGAGGGCGTCACGGCACCATGCCGCCGATAGGCCGCATCGAAGCCTGCAAATCGCGGCAGCGGGAAATAGGAATGGCCGACCGCGATCGGCACCCCGTCGGCGAGGCGTGCGGTATGCAGCCTCAACACGGCACTGCCAACCGGCACGGCCAGCAGTGCGGCGAGCCGCGGGTCCGCCTCGATCTCCGCCGCATCGAGAACCGTGCCGCCGGGCTCGCGACCCTCCTGTGCCATATTCTGGCTGAAGCGGGTGCGTTCGCCGATGGGATAGGCGAGACGCGTCGCTTCCACGAAGGTCCCCCTCCCCTGCGACGTATGCACCAATCCCTTGCCGGCGAGTTCAGCCAGGGAGCGGCGCACAGTGTGCCTGTTCACGGAGAAGCGGGCCGCAAGCGACGCCTCGGTGGGCAACTGGCTGCCGGGCTGCAGCAGACCGCCGGCGATCTCCGCTTCCAGAAGATCGGCGATCTTGCGCCACGCGGCGATGCCGTCGCCGCGACTTGAAAAAAATTCCTGGGCCGGAGCGGGTTTTGTCATGGCTTCGTTGCACAGTTGCTCATATAGTTGTCTATATCATTAGACAACATCGCCGCAAAGCTCGAATCCGATTTCGTCATGAATGAGACCTCTCCCGAGATGAACCGCCAGATAGCGGCGGACCTGAAGGCCCGGCAGGCCTCCATGCGTCTGTGTGCCCACGCCACGCGGCCGGAGCTCGACAAGGTGCTTGCCGCCCTCGCCCCGCTGCCGGTCCATGCAGCGTTGCGCCCGACCCAGACAGGCCTGGTGATGCTCCAGGGACGTATCGGCGGCGACGGCGCCGCCTTCAACCTCGGCGAGGCAAGCGCCTCGCGTGCCACCATTCGCCTCGCCAGCGGCGAGATCGGGTTTGCCTATCACCTCGGCCGAGACCAGGCCAAGGCCAATGCCGCGGCCTTGCTCGACGCGCTGTGGCAGGACGAGAACCGTCGCGAGGCGGTGAACGATGCGCTCCGGCCGGTCGCCGAACGTCTTTCGGCAGAAGCAGCCCGGACAGCCCGCCGGACGGCGGCAACGAAGGTGAACTTCTTCACAATGGTTCGTGGAGAGGATTGATGATCGATCTCGCTCCCGGCTTCGCCGACGCCGCCCTCGAATCCCAGGCCGTCTTCCGCGCCTGCATGAACGCCCTCGCCCGTCCGGCATGCCCACGGCCCCTGGCCACGCAGTTGACACCTCCTGCTCCGCTTTCCTCGGAGATCGCGGCGCTGGCCCTTGCGTTGGCGGACCACGAAGCGCCGCTGTGGCTCGATCAGCGGCTCGCGGCCGAGCCTGCCGTGCGGCGCTATCTCGGCTTCCACACCGGGGCGCACTTCGCCGAAACGCCGGACGAAGCGGCTTTCGCGCTTGTGAGCGACCCAGGCGCCTGCCCTTCATTCCAGGCGTTCGCGTCCGGTAGCGATGAATATCCGGATCGTTCGACCACGCTGCTCGTCGCCGTCGACCGGCTGGCGCCGGGAGACGCCTACGTCTTCACGGGTCCCGGCATCAAGGATCGCATCGGCCTCGACCTTGCTCCCCTGCCGCCGGATTTCCGGCAGCAGCTGCAGGCCAATGCCGCACTCTTCCCCCGAGGGGTCGATCTCATCTTCGCCGCGCCGGGGCGCATTGCCGCTCTGCCGCGTTCGTCCCGTCTGAGTGGGGAGGCCTGAATGTATGTCGCGGTGAAAGGTGGCGAGGAGGCCATCGACAACGCCCATCGCCTGCTCGCGCATGTCCGGCGGGGCGACACCGAGATCGCGGAACTCGCGCCCGAACAGATCCGCGAGCAACTCGCCCTCGGCGTCGATCGTGTCATGGCCGAAGGCTCGCTCTATGACCGGGACCTCGCCGCACTCGCCATCAAGCAGGCTCGCGGTGATCTCGTCGAGGCGATCTTCCTGGTGCGCGCCTATCGAACCACGCTGCCGCGCTTCGGCCATGGCGTGACGCTGGACACCGATGCGATGACAATCCGCCGCCGCATCTCCGCGACCTTCAAGGATCTCCCCGGCGGGCAGATCCTTGGGCCGACCTTCGACTATACGCATCGCCTCATCGATTTCTTGCTGGCGGCGGGCGGCGACGTCGAAGCGCCGGGCGAGAAGCCCGCCAGCGGCGAGAGGACGCCGCGCGTGAGCGATCTCCTCGGCGGCGAGGATCTGATCGAACGCAGTCTTGCCCCCGAACCGGGCACACCGGCCGGCGACATGACGCGCGAGCCGTTGGAGTTCCCCGCAGACCGCGATCTTCGCCTGCAATCCCTGGCGCGCGGCGACGAGGGTTTCCTGCTCGCGCTCGCCTACTCCACCCAGCGCGGCTACGGCCGCACCCATCCCTTCGTCGGCGAGATCCGTCTCGGCGAGGTGGACGTGGAGTTCATACCCGAGGAACTCGGCTTTGCCGTGCCGATGGGCTCGATCACCGTGACCGAATGCCAGATGGTCAACCAGTTCGCCGGATCGGCCGAGGCCCCGCCCCAGTTCACCCGCGGCTATGGACTGGTCTTCGGCCAGGCGGAGCGCAAGGCCATGTCGATGGCATTGGTCGACCGCTCCTTGCGTGCCCGCGAGTTCGGCGAGGAAGCGAAGGCCCCCGCCCAGGACGAGGAATTCGTGATGTCGCATTGCGACAATGTGCAGGCCACGGGCTTCGTCGAACACCTCAAGCTGCCGCACTACGTGGACTTCCAGGCCGAGCTCGACCTGGTGCGGCGTCTGCGGGCCGAGCATGCCGCGCATAGGACGGAGGATGCGGCATGAGCGCGACTGAAAATTCCAACGGCTACAACTTCGCCTATCTCGACGAGCAGACCAAGCGCATGATCCGCCGGGCGATCCTGAAGGCGATCGCCATTCCCGGCTACCAGGTCCCCTTCGCCTCGCGCGAGATGCCGATGCCCTATGGCTGGGGCACCGGCGGCGTACAGGTGACCGCGGCGGTGATCGGCCCCGACGACGTCCTCAAGGTGATCGACCAAGGTGCCGACGACACCACGAATGCCGTCTCCATCCGGCGTTTCTTTGCCAAGACGGCAGGCGTCGCCACCACGACGTCAACGCAGGAGGCGACCATCATCCAGACCCGTCACCGCGTGCCGGAGGCGCCACTCAACGCAGACCAGGTCCTGGTCTACCAGGTGCCCATCCCCGAACCCCTGCGCTTCCTGGAGCCGCGCGAGACGGAGACGCGCAAGCTACACGCGCTCGCCGACTACGGCCTCATGCACGTCAAGCTCTATGAGGACATCGCGCGCCACGGCCATATCGCCACCACTTACGCCTATCCCGTCGAGGTCGCCGGGCGCTATGTCATGGACCCTTCGCCGACGCCCAAATTCGACAATCCCAAGCTCGACGACTGCGAAGCTCTGCAACTCTTCGGCGCCGGCCGCGAGAAGCGCATCTATGCCGTGCCGCCCCATACGCGGGTGAAGAGCCTGGATTTCGAGGATCATCCCTTCACGGTGCAGACGTTCAGGCACCCATGTGCGCTCTGCGCGGCCGAGGGCGTCTATCTAGACGAGGTCGTCCTCGACGATCGCGGCGGACGCATGTTCGTGTGCTCCGACACCGACTATTGCGAGAAGAGGCGGGCCGAAGGCCATCGGGGCGAAATGCTCGGGCAGCCACCGCTGGGAGCGCCGCTCTCCTCCCCGGGAACCACGGGCATCCCTTCGGCTATTGGAGACACCAACGATGCAGGATGAAGTGTTTCGCGGGGACGGCGCACCGACCTCCTCTGCCAGCGGCGCCGTTTCGAGAGACCGGCAAGAGGCCGGCGATTCCGGGAAAGCGTCCGTGCATCCCGGACCTCTCCTCCACGCACGCGGCCTCACCAAGCATTACGGCCCGCGCCTCGGCTGCAAGGAAGTCTCCTTCGATCTCCACGAGGGCGAGGTGCTCGCGGTCGTGGGCGAGTCGGGCTCCGGCAAGTCCACCCTGCTGAGCCTGCTCTCCAGCGAACTCGAACCCTCCTCCGGCCACGTCTTCTACCGCATGCGTGACGGCCAGACGCGCGACCTCTTCTCGCTCAGCGAGGCGGAGAGACGCTTCCTCTTGCGTACCGACTGGGGCTTCGTGCGCCAGGATGCGCGCGAAGGCCTGCGCATGGGCGTCTCGGCCGGTGCCAATGTGGGCGAGCGCCTGATGGCGATCGGCGCCCGGCACTACGGGGAGATCCGTGCCTCGGCTCTCGACTGGCTCGGCCGCGTCGAGATCGAGGCGAGCCGCGTCGACGACCGGCCCAGCAGCTTTTCCGGGGGTATGCGCCAGCGCCTGCAGATCGCCCGCAATCTCGTGACCAGGCCACGCCTCGTCTTCATGGACGAACCCACCTCGGGGCTAGACGTCTCCGTGCAGGCCCGCCTGCTCGACCTCCTGAGGGGGCTGGTCGCAGACCTCGGTATCGCAGTCGTGATCGTCACTCACGACCTGTCTGTCGCACGGCTGTTATCCCATCGGATCATGGTGATGAAGCAAGGCCGGGTGATCGAGACCGGCCTGACCGACCAGGTCCTCGACGATCCGCACGAGGCCTATACACAGCTTCTGGTTTCTTCGGTGCTTGCGGCATGACCTCTCCCATCCTTACCCTTCGTGGCGTCTCCAAGAGCTTCACGCTGCACCTGCAGGGCGGCCAGAGCATTTCCGTGATGCGGGACGTGGACTTCTCCGTCTCGCCAGGCGAATGCGTGGTGCTGGGCGGTCCCTCAGGCGCCGGCAAATCCTCGATCCTCAAGATGATCTACGGCAATTACCGCTGCGACGGCGGCTCCATCCTTCTGTGGGACGGCTTGAACGAAGTGAATGTGGCCAGTGCCGAGCCGCGGCGTATCCTTGCATTGCGCAAGCACACCATGGGCTATGTCAGCCAGTTCCTGCGCGTCATTCCCCGCGTGCCGGCGCTGGCGATCGTCGTCGACGCCGCGCGCGAAACGGGCCTTTCCGAGCCGGACGCGATCGCCCGGGCCAAGCGCCTCCTAAGCCTGCTCAACGTGCCTGAGCGTCTTTGGGGGCTGCCCCCGGCGACCTTCTCGGGCGGCGAACAGCAGCGCGTCAATATCGCCCGCGGCCTTGCGCCGGACCGACCGCTCCTCCTGCTGGACGAACCGACCGCATCGCTCGATGCCGCCAACCGGGCCGTCGTCGTCCGTCTGATCGAGGAGAAAAAAGCGGCCGGCGTCGCAATTGTGGGCATATTTCATGATGAGGATGTCCGCGAGAAGGTCGCGGACCGAATCGTCGACATCACTCGCTTCTCACCTGCACAAGCAGCCTGACTGGACCGGACCATGCCTGATCTCGACCAATTCATTCTCACCAACGCACGCCTCGTCCTGGCCGACCGGGTGATCGAGCAGGGCTGGCTGGCCGTCGACAAAGGGGAAATCACCGATCTCGGCGAAGGCGAGGCGCCCGAAAAAGGTCTCGACATGGCGGGCGACTATCTCCTGCCAGGGCTGGTCGAACTGCACACCGACCACCTCGAAGCCCATTTCACCCCCCGCCCGTCGGTCCGCTGGCACACTCTCAGTGCCGTGATGGCCTATGACGCCCAGATCGCCAGCGCCGGCATCACAACGGTGTTCGATTCGATCCGGCTCGGCACCGCCGCGCTGGAGAGCAGCGTTGCAAGCGAGAGCAGGCTGCTCGCCGAGGCGATCGAGGAGGCGCGTCAGGCCGGCCATCTGCGTGTCGAGCACCGCACCCACCTGCGCTGCGAACTGGCCACCCACGACGTCGTCACTGATTTCGAGTATTTCCGCGCGACCTATCCGATCCACATGATCTCGCTGATGGATCACACGCCGGGACAGCGCCAGTTCCAGAACCTCGATCAGTGGATGAAGTTCTACATGCCGCGCCGCGTGAGAGGCGATGCCGATGTCGAGACCTTCATCCAGAACAAGCTGGAGAAGCATCATCAATACGCCGCCCATAGCCGCACCAGCCTGGTCCAGTCGGCCCGTACGCATGGCATCGTGATCGCCAGCCACGATGACGCCACCACCGGTCATGTCGAGGAAGCCGTAGGCGACGGCGTCGCCATCGCCGAGTTTCCCACCACGCTGGAAGCAGCGCTCGCCTCCCATCAGGCCGGCATCAGAGTCATGATGGGTGCGCCGAACGTCGTGCGCGGCGGCTCGCATTCCGGCAACATCGCCGCCGCGAACCTTGCCCAGGAAGGCGTTCTGGACATTCTCTCTTCCGACTATGTACCTGCCTCGCTCCTGCTCGCGGCCTTCCAGCTGCCCGAGCGTGCGCCCGGCATCGACTTGCCTGCCGCCGTGCGGATGGTATCCGACACCCCCGCGAGGGCCACGGGACTCGACGATCGCGGCCGGCTGGAGAAGGGGCGCCGGGCCGATATCCTGCGTGTCACCCAGACAGGGGGCACCCCGATCATCCGGCGCGTCTGGCGTCAGGGGCGGATCGCGGCATGAGCACGGCAGAAAGGGCGCCTTTCGCCCCTGCCCCGCGCCTCGGCAAGCTGATTGCCATCGTGGGACCGAGCGGCGCGGGCAAGGACACGCTGATCGACGCGGCACGGGCGGAGTTCGCCGACGACCCCGGCCTCGTATTTCCCCGGCGGGTCATCACGCGCGAGAGTTCCTCCGCGGAGGAGCACGATACCCTGTCCGAAGCCGAATTCGCCCGGCTCGAGGCGGTGGGAGGCTTCTCGTTGTCCTGGCGAGCGCACGGTCTCAGCTACGCCCTGCCCCTCGAAGTGCGTTCTGCGACGGAGCGCGGGATCCACGCCGTGTGCAACCTGTCGCGCTCCAGCCTCGCCGAGGCGCGCGAACGCTTTGCCAAGGTGAGCGTGGTACTCGTCACCGCACCGGCAGAAATCATCGCACAGCGCCTTGCCGCGCGCGGCCGCGAAAGCATGGACTCGATCCGCGCCCGTCTCGCCCGCAAGGTGGACCGCGAGGATGCGCTCCATCCGGACCTGATCATCACCAATGACGGACCGGTCGAGGCTGCCGTCGACCGGCTGCTCGCCTATCTGAAAGCGGAGTTGTCCAGCGGCGGACGGCAGGCGGCGGAATAGACACCGGCGTTCGGCGCGCCAGTCTCGGGAACCGGCCGCAGTAATGCGGCACAGTCCAGATCCGCCGCGTCACCGCTGTAGCGTCGCAATCGATCCCCGAAAGTCGAGCTGGCATTGCACGATCAGCGATTTCGGCGGATCGGACGGTTCGGCGAGGCGGCCCATCATTTGCTGCCAGGCCGCCTGTGCGATCTGATCGATGGGCTGGATGACGGCGGCAATGGGCGGGTGGGTCACCTGCATCCACTCTACATCGTCGAACCCCACCACCGAAAGATCCGTCGGCACCACAAGGCCGCGACGCTCGACTTCCCGCAGAATCGCCATGGTTGCCGGCCCGAAGAGGGCGAAAGCGGCGCTCGGCAGCCTGCCCTTGTCGAAACGCGCGGCGATCGCCTCGGTCGCGGTCGTGACATCAGGCCCGCAGACCACGACCTCGACCGTCTCCTCGATGCCGGCCTCGCTCGCGGCCGCCATTATGCCGGCCAGGCGGTCGCGCATGTTGGTGCGCTCGAGCGAGGCGATGGCGACCAGGATATGCCGGTGGCCCTTGGCGACGAGTTCCCGCACGACGCCGGCGCTCGCCTCGGCATTGTTGACGTTGACCTTGTCGAAGACCGTCTCGTCCGGCACACGGTCGAGCAGGACGGTGGCGACCTTCTGGTCGAGGATAGAAGTCTCCGCGGCCGGCCGACCTTCTGTCGGCACGACGAGCAGGCCTGCGACCCGCCAATCCAGCAAGGCCTCGATCTGCGATGCCTCACGCTCGATATTCTCGGCACTGCTCACGGCCACCAGGCGGTAGCCGCTGCCCTCCGCCAGACGCTCGAAGGAAGCGACCATGGAACCGAAGAAGGGATTGCGGAAATCGGGCACCACGAGGCCGATGATGGAGCGGCGCGAACGGCGCAGATTGGCGGCAAGCGGATCGACCCGGAATCCGAGCTCACGCACGGCGGCATGGATGCGGGCGACACTCTCGGCCTTCACCGCTCCCAGGCCGCGCAGCACTTTCGATACCGTCGCAGGCGACACATTGGCGAGCCTGGCCACGTCATGGATGGTAGGGCGCTCGCCGGGCGATTTACGCTGCGGTTCGTCGGCGGCCATTGCTTCCTGCCTCTGTCACGAACATCCTTTTCAAGATGATAGCACAGGTAAATCGGTTTTTCGCCCACTCAAAACAAAATGCGGCCGGGAAAACCCGGACCGGCCGCAGGCTGTCCATGGCGCCACGCGACCGGCTCGTCACATCAGCAGGTCGGCATGCCGTCAGTTGGCGAAGCGGAAATGCAGCACGTCGCCATCGGCCACGACGTAATCCTTGCCCTCGAGGCGGAATTTGCCGGCTTCCTTGGCGCCACTCTCGCCATTGAGGTTGACATAGTCGCCATAGGCGATGGTTTCGGAACGGATGAAGCCCTTCTCGAAGTCGGAATGGATGACACCCGCCGCCTGGGGGGCGCGCATGCCCTTGGTAATGGTCCAGGCGCGAGCTTCCTTGGGACCGACGGTGAAGTAGGTCACCAGGCTGAGAAGCTCGTAGCCGGTACGGATCACGCGGTTGAGCCCGGGCTCCGCCAGTCCGATGGCCTTCAGATATTCCTCCTGCTCCTCGGGCGGCAGCACCGCGATTTCGCTCTCGATCTTGGCCGAGACGACGACCGCCTTGGCGCCCTCTTCCGCAGCACGAGCCTTGACCCTCTCGGAGAAGGCGTTGCCCTTGTCGGCCGAGGCTTCCTCGACATTGCAGACATAAAGCACGGGCTTGGCCGTCAGCAACTGCAGCATCTCGAAGGCGCGACGCTCATCGGGCTTCACATCCACCAGGCGCGCCGGCTTGCCTTCACGCAGCAGCACGAGAGCGCGGTTGACGAGGTCGAGCGTCTCCTTGGATTCCTTGTCGCCCCCGCGGGCCTTCTTCTCCAGCGCCACCACGCGGCGTTCGAGGCTATCGAGATCGGCGAGCATCAGCTCCGTCTCGATCGTCTCGATGTCGGCGACCGGATCGATCTTGCCTTCCACATGCGTGACGTCGCCGTCCTCGAAGCAGCGCACGACGTGGGCGATGGCGTCGCATTCGCGGATATTGCCGAGGAACTGGTTGCCGAGCCCCTCCCCCTTCGAAGCGCCGCGCACGAGGCCCGCGATGTCCACGAAGGTCAGGCGGGTCGGAATGATGGTGGCGGAGCCGGCGATCGCCGCCAGCTTCTCAAGCCTCTCGTCGGGCACGGCAACGTCACCGACATTCGGCTCGATGGTGCAGAAGGGATAGTTCGCCGCCTGCGCCGCCGCCGTCTGCGTCAGCGCGTTGAAGAGAGTCGACTTGCCGACATTGGGCAGGCCGACGATACCGCATTTGAAACCCATGGCTCTCGCTCGTTCATCAGGTGCCGGGGCGCCTTGGCCGCCGGTGAAATCGTCATGCGCTGGGTAGATAGGAAGGAGCGCGGCGTCAATCCTGGAAGCAGACGCTTTTCAGGGAGCAGGCCAACCTCGCGGCTGCCCCGCCCTCACGCTCCCGCCAGCTTCGCCGCGCCGTGGCCTCGCGCCTCCATGAACAGGTGAACCTTGTTCTGGAAGCTCGCATCCTCCCCGTCCGCCAGGAGCTGGGCGGCATCGGCACAGGCCGTACAAAGATCCTCCACCCACGGCCACTCCGCCTTGGCGAAGTCGGCCAGCACGAAATGGAGCACCAGCGACTTGTCGCCGGGATGGCCGATGCCCAGCCGCACGCGCCGATAGTCGTTGCCGCAATGGGCCGTGATGGAACGAAGCCCGTTGTGGCCTGCGTTGCCGCCGCCTACCTTCACCCGCATCTTGGCCGGGGCGAGATCAAGTTCGTCATGGAAGACGGAGATATCGGAGAGGCCCATCTTGTAGAAGCGCATGGCCTCGCCCACGGACTGGCCGCTTTCGTTCATATAGGTCTGGGGCTTGAGCAGCATCACCCGCTCGCCGCCGATGGTGCCTTCGCTTACCTGGCCCTGGAAACGCGAGCGCCAGGGCGCAAAACGATGGCGCCGTGCAATCTCGTCGATGGCGAGAAAGCCTATATTGTGCCGGTTGCCGGCGTATTTGGCGCCCGGATTGCCGAGCCCGACGAACAGACGCATGGCGGGAGATCCAAGTCCTCGAAGCCCCGGCAGGAAAAGTCACCCGGGAGCCGAAAGAAGCACAAACCTGTAGCACCCGGGATCGTCCCGGGCAGCCAGCCCTCCCCTTCCGACAATGCTTGACCCTGGATTGCCGGCACTCGCCCGGCAATGACAGAAGTCGCGGTCCATCGGTTAGCTGGTCAGGCTCCTGAAACGGAAATGGCCGGGACGAACCCGGCCATTCAGAAACGGCAGCGGGGCCGCCCTTACTTCTTGGCAGCCGGAGCAGCGGTTCCTGCAGCAGCTTCGGCAGTGGCTTCAGCGGCGGGAGCCACCTCTTCTCCGACGGGCGGCACGATGGAGACGAGGGTGGCGTCGTCCTGGCCGGCGTAGGAAATGCCCTCGGGCAGCTTGACCTGCGAAACGTGGATCGAATCGTTGATGTCGAGCGCGGAGACGTCGACGTCGATCGACTCCGGAATCTTGTCGGCCGGAGCCAGCACCGAAAGCGAATGGGTCACGATGTTGACCGCGCCACCGCGCTTCACGCCGACCGAGTTCGCAGCGTTGACGGCATGGACCGGAATTTCGACGCGCAGGCGCGAAGAAGCATCGACACGCAGGAAGTCGACATGCTCGACGGTGTCCTTGACCGGATCGAGCGCATAGTCGCGCGGAATGACGCGGCTCTTCTTGCCTTCGATGTCGACCTCGAACACGGTAGTGAGGAAGTGACCGGCATAGATGAGCTGGTTGGTTTCCTTGGCATTCAGCGCGATCGCGACGGGGGGCTTGCCGGCGCCGTAGATTACGGCCGGCACGTTTCCTTCACGACGAACGGCACGTGCGGCCCCCTTGCCCACCTTCGTGCGCGCCGTGGCGGAAATCTGCTTCACGGACATTGATGTATTCCTTGACAGGATCAAATAAAAAGGCCGCCCAGGCGGCCGGTTTGGCTGTCCCGCATTGCCTCCAGGGGTGTCTGGTCGCGGAACGGGGGTCTCATACCCGGATAAGGGCGGATTTGCAACGAATATATCCGGGTTCGCGGACGCCCTGTCCCCCTTCCAGAAGCGCTGCGGATGCTGGAAGGAAAAAGCGGACGGATGTCCGCGCGCCGGTCAATGCCCGTCGAAGGACACCAGCGTGTGCACGGGCACGCCGAGCGCCCTGATCTTGTCGGCGCCCTTCAGGGCCGGCAGGTCGATCACGAAAACGGCCGCCAGCACGTCCGCCCCGATCTCGCGCAGGAGCTTCACGGCGGCCTCCGCCGTGCCCCCGGTCGCGATGAGGTCGTCTACGACGATGACCTTTTCCCCCGGCTTCACCGCATCCTTGTGTATTTCCATCTCGTCGAGGCCGTATTCGAGCGAATAGGCGATGCGCACCGTATCATGCGGCAGCTTGCCCTTCTTGCGCACGGGCACGAAGCCGGAGGAGAGCTGGTGGGCCAGCGCGCCGCCGAGGATGAATCCGCGCGCCTCGATTCCCGCCACCTTGTCGATCTTGGCTCCGGCCCAGGGCTGCACCAGTTCGTCAATGGCGCGCCGGAAGGCCCAGGCATCACCCAGCAGGGTGGTAATGTCCCTGAACTCGACGCCCGGCTTGGGATAATCCGGGATCGTGCGGATGGCATCCTTGAGGATGCGGGATATTGTGGCGGTCATGGCTCATTCCTGAAGCGTTCTTCTTCGATGCACGATTCCCGTCCGGTTGCAAGGCGGTCGAGCGCGTTCATCCGCTTCGGAAGGCCAGAGGATCACGGCCCGTGTTGCGGGAAAGAGCTGCCCGGCTAGCGCCCGCGCTGCAACAGCCCGCCGAATGCCTTCGCGACACCGACGCGCCGGAAGGAACCCTGCCGGATCTGATCGAACACCGCGGCAAGCACGATGACGAGGCCGACGCTCATCTGCTGCAGGAAGGGCGAAAGCTCCAGCAGGATGAAGGCGTTGCGCAGGGCGCCGAGGAGGTAGGCGCCGAGCATGGCACCCATGATGGAGCCGCGCCCGCCCGAAAGGCTGGCCCCGCCGATCACCACCGCGGCTATCACGTCCAGCTCGAGGCCCGTGCCGGCCTGCGCCTCGGCGACGCTGACCTGCGCCGTGTAGACCATGCCGGCGACGCCCGCCAGGGCACCGCAGGCGACGAATACGGCCACTCGCGTGGCATCCAGCGGAATACCGCTGAGCCTGGCGGCCTCGGCATTGTCGCCCACCGCCAGGATACGCTGGCCCAGAACGCTGCGCGTAAGGAGATACTGGCCGACGACCACCAGGCCCAGGAAGATCAGCACCTGTACCGGCATGCCGAGGAACTCGCCCTGGCCGAGAAACATCACGCTCGGATCCACCATGATCGGAAGGCCGCCGCTGATGATCTGGGTGAGTCCGCGGGCAACCGACAGCATGCCGAGGGTGACGATGAAGGAGTTGACCTTGCCGTAGACGACGACGAGCCCGTTGATCAGGCCCGCGACGGCGCCGACCGCGATGCCCAGGACGAGCCCGAGCAGAGGATTGACGCCCATCGCCATCAACGACGCGCCGCACAGGCCCGAAAGCCCCATGACCGAGCCCACCGAGAGGTCGATTTCACGCGCGATGATAACGAAGCACTGGCCGATCGACATGATGCCGACCACGGCCACCGCCACCAGCACGTTGCGGAAATTCTCGGTCGTGAGGAAGCTGGGGTTGAAGAACGAGAAGGCGATCGAAAGCAGCACGATGACGGCCGCCAGCCCCGCTTCCTGCCCGCGGATGAAAGGCAAACGCCTGAGGCCGGCAAAGTTCATGGTACGATCCTTTCAATACAAGGCGCGCCGGTCGTCAGATCGGCATTCTCTCTCTGGGCGCAGGCATTCCGGCCCTTACGACAATCCCGACACGAGCGAGGTCACCGCCGCATCCTCGATCGATTCGCCGAGTGCCGATGCCACCACGCGCGAAGCCTGCGGGCCGCGGGTCAGGTTATCGGCAATGCGCCCCTGGCGGACCACGACGATGCGATCCGCCAGTTGCAGGATCTCGTCGAGTTCGGAGGACACGAACCAGACGGCGAGCCCCTGCACGTGAGCGAGATTGCGGATGAGACGATAGATCTCGGCCTTGGTGCGGACGTCGACGCCCCGGGTCGGCTCGTCCAGGATCACCAGCGAGGGATTGGAGGCCAGCGCCCTTGCGATGAGCACCTTCTGCTGGTTGCCGCCTGAAAGCTGGCGGATCGGCGTATCCACGCTCTCCGCCTTCACGCCGATCGCATTGGCTCTCTCCTGAGCGAAACGGGCCTGCCTGCTGCGGCTGAACAGGCCTAGCCGCCCGAACCTGCCCAGCACGTTCGAGGTGAGATTGAAGCAGATATCGTGGCCATAGAAGACGGATGTTCGGCGTTCCTCGCTGATGAAGGCGATGCCGGCGGCCAGCGCCTCGCGTGGGGAGCGGAAACGCACGGGACGGCCCCTGAGGAGGATGTCTCCCGCCAGGAGAGGGTCGGCCCCGATGATGGCGCGTATGATCTCGGTGCGTCCCGCGCCGACCAGCCCCGCCATGCCGACGATCTCCCCGCCATGGATGTCGAAGCCCACGTCGGCAAAGGCCTCGCCCGCCGCCCCGCGCACCGAGAGCACGGGCGTACCCGCAAGGTCGGCCTTGCTGGCGGTCAATTCGCCTTCGTTCAGGCCGACGGCTGCAGAGAGGCGCTCGCCGGCCATGAGCTGGATTGCCTTCTGCATCGGCAGGGTGGCGGGATCACCCTCTCCCACCTTGCGGCCATCCCTCATCACGATGACGTGGTCGGCGATCTCGTAGACCTCACCCAGCCGGTGGCTGACCAGCACGATCGCCGTGCCCTGATCGCGCAGTCGGCGCACGATGGCGAAGAGCCGGTCCGTCTCGCGCCTTGTCAGCGAGGAATTGGGTTCGTCGAGAAAGAGGACGCGCGGATCCAGCGACTGTGCCCTTGCGATCTCCACGAGCTGCCGTTCTGCCGCCGACAGTTTCATTGAAGGCGCATCGAGATCCGGCAGGTCGTTCTCCAGACCGAGGCGAGCCAGGAGCGCGCGCGCCTCCTGGACCAGCCGGCCGCGCCGATGCGTCGACAGGGCGCCTCCGGAGCCCAGCCGGCCGAGGAAGATATTCTCGGCCACCGTCATGCCCGAGACGAGCTGGGGCTCCTGGTGAACCACGGCGATGCCGAGCTGCGTGGCAGCGAAAGGCGTTGCCATGGCGACTGGTTTGCCGGAGACGAGCACCCGTCCGGTGTCGGGCTGATGCTCGCCCGAACAGATGCGGATGAGGGTGGACTTGCCGGCGCCGTTTTCCCCGAGCAGGGCTGTCACCAGCCCCGCCCGGAAGAGCACGCTTACTTCGCCCAGCGCCTGTACGGATCCGAAGCTCTTGCTGACAGTCTCGACCTCGAGCGCCTTGCCGCCTTGCGCCGGCATGGAACCGCCATCCATCGCACCTTCCCGCTGCTGCTTCATATCGAGGATCCGCCCTGCATCGGTAAGACTAGAGCTTCGGCACGGCGCCGAGCGGCTGCTTGGCAGGGTCGAGCTTGTCGACGTTCTCCTTGGTCATCAGGATGCTGACGGCAGGCTGCAGCACAGGCGTGACCTTCTGCTGGGCTACGATGTTGTTGAACAGGGTGACGGCGACGTTGTAGCCCTGTCCGAACTCGTCCTGGCCGGTGGTCGCATACATGGAGCCGTCGCGGATCGCCGCGATGTTCTCGGTGGTGAAATCGTAACCGATGACCTTCACCGCATCCTGCTTGCCAGCGGCCTTCACGGCCTGTGCCGCGCCGAAGGGTCCGCCTGCGGTGGCATAGATGGCGACGAGATCGGGCGTGGAGGTGAGATAGTCCTTGGCGGCGGCAAAGGTGGTGCCGGCGGAATCCTTGGCTTCCACGCCGTCATTCACGACGGTGAGCTTGCTGCCCTGAAGGCCTTCCAGGAAGCCCTTGCGACGCTGCTCCGAGCCGGGCGCGGTGAACTGGCTGACGATGACGCCGACCTTGCCGGACTTGTCCCCGGTCGCCTTGACCAGTTCGGCCGCCGCATTCTTGCCGGCCGTGACCTGGTCCTGCGCATAATCGATCACGCCGCCGGCTTCCTCGACGCAAGGCAGCAACGTGTTGTAGGCCCCGAAGGCGATCTTCTTGCTGGCGATCAGTGTCTTGATCGTGGTGCAATTGCCCTCGCCGGCAATGAAGAAGCCGATGCCGTTATAGCCCTGCAAGGCGGCGGCATTGATGGCCTGGTTCACGGTCGGCACGTCGATATTGGCACCGGCGACGATCCAGCGCACTTCACCGCCGCGCGACTTCAGCACGTCATTGGCCGTTTCAGCGCCCTTCTGGACGGCGACCCAATAGGGATTGTTGGCAAAGCCGATCATCGCGATCTTGGCCTTGACGCCGTTGGGATTGGCGACGGGCTCGGGCCGGCCCGCAATCGGGGCGACATCCGCGGCAAGCGCCGCATTGGCGGCCACAAGAGTCGCGACCGACGCCAACACGACCGCCGCATTGCGGCCGGTCGCAAGAACTCCATGCAGGAATCTGCTCATTTGTCTCCTCCTTGATTTATTCGACCGTCCTTTGGACTGATCTTCTTGGGTTGGGCTGCGCCTCGACAGGCGGACGGCCACAGCCTTTCACCACTCCGCCCGTGACGGAAAAGAGCACTTCGGCCCTTCCCCTCACAGTTAAGCGAATTCGTTGCTTAACGCAACAAACTAATTGCGGATCGTAGCTCACCGGCACTGACATGCAAGAGATTTTGTAATTTCACTACATATATTACTAATTTCCCCAATCAATCATAGCCGGTCGTTGCCACCTGAGCCACCTCGGGCCAAATGCGAAGAGAACGAAGTAGCGTTGCAACATATTGCCTTTAACAGGCAACCCGCATCTCAAACCGATAAGGCCCGTAGCGCCGACAATTCCGGAGCGCTGTCGCGCTGCTGAGCCGCAGCCTTGCGGTAGGCTTCCAGAGCCTTGGCATAGACCGGGGCAGCTTCCTCGCGCGGCAGCGTGAGGGCCTCCGTCTCATGCAGGGCGTCGAGTGGCGCAAATCCGTCCCAGGCACCTGTTCCGACCAGGGCGAGGGCGGCCGCGCCGAGCGATGCCGCCTGCTGGTCGATGCCGGTCTTCAGAATGGAGCATTCGAAGACGTCGGCGAAGATCTGGCGCCAGAGGGTGCTGCGCGCGCCGCCGCCGACCATGATCATCTCCCCGCTCACCTTCGTCATGCGCCGGAGTTCGTCCAGCGCCGAACGCAGCCCCAGCGCAATGCCTTCGAGCGTCGCACGTACGATGTCGGCGCGGCCATGGGTGAGATCGAGCCCGACGAAGCCGCCACGCACGGCCGTTCCGCCTTCGAAGGAGGTGCCTCCGCCGAGCGTGGGCACGAAAATCAGTCCGTGGGCGCCGCGCGGCGCGGTCGCGGCCAGCGCAGTCAGCGCCTCGTGCACGTCCACGCCCGCCTGCCTGGCAGAAGTGGCCAGATCGGGCAGCAGCGTGTCTCGGACCCAAGCAAGGCTGGTACCGGACGAGAAGATCGAGGTGGCGGAGATGAATTGGCCCGGCACCACATGCGCGAAGACATAGGGCTTGACGGCGTCGTCCAGCAGCGGCTCCGCGGAAGAGATGGTCAGCCAGCTAGAGGAGCCCATGGAACTGAAGATGTCGCCTTCCCTGAAAGTCCGGGCGCCTAGTGCCATGCAGCTGTTGTCGACGCCGCCTGCGACGATCTTCACGTCGGACGGCAGGCCAAGTTCCCCGGCGATGTCGGGCAGGATCGTCCCGAGAATCGCCGTCGACGGCAGGATCTCCGGAAAGAGAGACGGCGCCAAGTCAGCGGCAGCCAGCAGTTCCGGCGCGTAGCGTCCGGCCCTGAGGTCATAGAAGCCCGAGCCGGAGGCGTAGGAATGATCGGTGGCGATACGACCGGTCAGGCGGAAATTGATGTAATCCTTGGTGCCGATGATCGTGGTCGTGGCGTTGAAGATTTCGGGCGCGTGGTTCCTCAGCCAGAGTATCTTGAACAGGGTGTAAAGAGGCGCAGGGAAGCCATTGCCGGTGGTGAAATACCACTGGCGCCGGTCATAGGCCTGGAAGAAGCGCTCGGCCTCGGCTTCGGCACGCCCATCGGACCAGATCGGCACCAGATCCTGCAGCAACTCGCCGTGGGCCGAGAGCGGAATGCACCCCAGGCTATGCCCGGACAGCGCGATCGCACCGACCCCCTCTGCCTGGACTCCAGGTTCCCGCAGAAGCCGGCGGATGCTGTCCACCACGGCAACCCACCAGTCGACCGGCCTTTGTTCATGGCGCGAAGGCTGGGGATAGTGGGTCTTGATGTCGCTGACACAGTCGGCAATGCAGTGTCCCTGCAGGTCGTAGATCGCCGACTTGACGCCGCCCGTGCCGAGATCACAGGCGATGACGGAACTGGGCATGATCTCCCCTTCTCGCTTCCTTGACGGCTGCGTCTATGCGGCTTGCGGCTCGATACGCAGGGTTCCGCCCGGCAGGGCCGCGCACTGCCTGACCAGATCGGCCGCCACCTGCGCATTGATGCCGAAGCGCGTGACGCCGAGGCCGACCATGGTGGCGACGGTGTCGAGCGTCCTGATGCCACCGGATGCCTTCACTTCGACCGCGCCACCGACGAAGCCCGTGATCAGGCGGATCTTCTCGATCGTGGTGGCATGCGGCGTCCAGCCTGTCCCGGTCTTGACGAAGGCCGCGCCACTGCCGGCCACGATCTCGCAGCCACGTTTGATTTCGTCATCGCTGAGATGGCCGATCTCGAGAATCACCTTGAGAGGAAGAGGCGCGATCGCTTCGACGACAGCCCTGATATCGTCGCCAACATAGGCATAGTCGGCGGATTTCAGGCGACCGACATTGATCATCATGTCGAGTTCCTGGGCGCCATCTGCGACGAGTTGGCGAGCTTCCGCCACCTTGATCGCCGTGACATGTCCACCCGATGGGAAGCCCACCGGGCCCGCCGCCAGCGTGCGCCCTTCCCTCGGCAACAGCGAACGCAGCAGCGGCACGAAATTCGGCAGCACATGCGCCGCAATGAAATCATTGGCGCTCGCCACAGCGGCCAGGGCCCGAACGTCGTGCTCGGTATGAAAGGCCTGCACCGTGCTGATGTCGATGAGAGCAGCCAGATCGCTGCTACTGAGAGCGACCGGATGCGCGGCGGCTGGAGCGCGGGGCAAGGCTTCCTCCAAGGGTTGGCGGCCATTTTTGTATTGTTACTACCATTAAAACCACAAGAATGGCAATAATACCGACGTTTCTCAAGGAAAAATGTAGCCCCAATACATCACACCGCCAACTGAGGAATCCTGCACGGCGCAAAAGGAAACGGCCGGAGTGTCGAACTCCGGCCGTTCTGCAGATGTGGTGTCGGCGAATACAGCGATCACGTGCCAGCCAGGGGAAGAGAGGCGCCTCGTCGTCGGCACTCTCCCCCTGCAGCGCTCAGTGCGCGTCGGCCCAGACTTTCTTCTTCGTGTACCAGAGCAGGCCCGAAAGGACGATCAGGAAGATCAGGACCTTGAAGCCGTTCTGCTTACGCTCGACCAACGACGGATCGCCTGCCCAGGCCAGGAACGCAGCGACGTCCTTGGTGTACTGGTCGACCGTCTGCGGCGCGCCATCGGTATATTCGACCTGGCCATCCGCAATCGGCTTGGCCATCGCGAGCGAGTGGGCCTCGAAGACTTTGTTATAGTGCAACCCGTCAGGAACCTTGAATTCCGAGACAATCTTCTTGCCCGGATTGTTCGGATCGTCGGTGGCGATCAACGGCGGCTTCTCGCCCTCGTTGAGGTATCCATCGGTGATCAGGGCGTGGATGTAGTCCGGCCCCTGTTCCTGGTACTGCGTCACGACGTCGAACACGAAGCCGGGGAAGCCCGACTTCGCGCCACGCGCCTTGGCGAGCAGCGACATGTCCGGCGGGACGGCACCGTTGTTGGCGGCGCGGGCTGCATCATCGTTCGGGAAGACCAGCGGGAAATAATCCGACGGGCGGCCGGGACGGTCGACGGGCTGCCCCTTGTCATCGAAATCAGCGATCTGATAGGTCGCGGCGAGCGCCTTGACCTGGCCTTCGGTGAATTCGGGACCGCCAGGCTCCGACAAATTCCGGAATGCCACGCGATGCAGGCTGTGACAGGCCGAGCAGACTTCCTTGTACACCTTGAAGCCGCGCTGGAGCTGCTCCGGATCGAACTTGCCGAACGGGCCGGCAAAGGACCAGCTCTGTTTCGGCGGATGCATGATCGGCGGCGTTTCCGGAATATTGGTGTCGTCCTGCGCGGAAGCCGGCATCGCCACGCCCGCAACCACCGCGAGGGCAGCGAGGGCTAGACCAAAGCGAACAAGGCGCTGAGAGGGTTTGAACATCCGAATCATTGCAGTTCCACCCTCAACCATTGACTTGCGGAGCGGGTTCTTCGCCCGGATTCTTAGCCAGGATCGCGTCCGCGATGGACGCTGGCACCGGCTTGGTCTGCTCGAACAGCCCTAGGAGCGGCAGAACGATGACGAAATAGGCAAAATAAAGCGCCGTCAGCACACGGCCAACCACCAGCAGCGTACCCTGCGGGGGCTGCGAACCGACCCAGCCGAGGCCGAGGCAAACGGCGACGAAGATGAAGAACACCAGGCGGAAGACCGGGCGATAGACCGCCGAGCGCACCTTGGAGGTATCGAGCCAGGGCAGCAGCGCCAGCATGGCGATCGCGCCGAACATCATGATGACACCCAGCAGCTTGTTCGGGATCGAGCGCAGGATGGCGTAGAACGGCAGGAAGTACCATTCGGGCACGATCTCGGCCGGGGTTTGCGCCGGGTTGAACGGCACGTAGTTCACAGGGTCACCGAGATAATCGGGAATGTAGAACACGAAATACATGTAGAGGATGAGGAAGAAGGCGATACCGGTGGCGTCCTTCAGCGTCGCATAGGGCGTGAAGGGCACCGAATCCTTCTCGGTCTTGATGTCGACGCCGGTCGGATTGTTCTGGCCCACGACATGCAGCGCCCAGACATGCAGGATCACAACGCCGGCGATCATGAAGGGCAGCAGGTAGTGCAGCGAGAAGAAGCGGTTCAGCGTCGGCTGGCCGACGGCGTAGCCGCCCCACAGCCATGTCACGACCGTGTCGCCCACCACCGGGATGGCAGAGAACAGGTTGGTGATCACGGTGGCGCCCCAGCCGGACATCTGCCCCCAGGGAAGCACATAACCCATGAAGCCGGTGGCCATCATCAGGAGGAAGATCACCACACCGAGCAGCCAGAGCACCTCGCGCGGACCCTTGTAGGAGCCGTAATACATGCCGCGGGCGATGTGCAGGTATACCGCGATGAAGAACATCGAGGCGCCGTTGGCGTGCAGCTTCTGGATCAGCCAGCCCCAGTTCACGTCACGGCGAATCAGGTCCACCGAGGTGAAGGCCAGCTTGGAATCCGGGATGTAGTGCATCGCGAGCACGACACCCGTGAGGATCTGCGCGCCCAGCATGAAGGACAGGATGGCGCCGAAGGTCCACATGTAGTTGAGGTTGCGCGGCGTCGGATAGGCGATGAAGGAGGAATGAACCAGCCCGCCGATCGGCAGACGGCTTTCGAACCACCGCCCGAGGGCGCTTTTCGGGGTCCAGGTCGAGGATCCGCTCATGAAATGTGACCTTTAGGCTTTGGGGGTCGAATCGGATTCGGCGCCGATGATGATCTTGCTCGCGCTCTCGAAGCTGTAAGGCGGCACGACAAGATTAAGCGGAGCGGGTCCCTGGCGAATACGGCCCGACGTGTCGTAGACCGAACCGTGGCAGGGGCAGAACCAGCCGTGATACGGCCCTTCATTGACGAGCGGGATGCAGCCCAGATGCGTGCAGATGCCGATGACGACCAGCCACTGCTCGTCGCCTTTCTTCACGCGGGCGGAGTCGGGCTGCGGATCCTTCAGGGTATCGACATCGACGTTCTCGGCCGCCGAGATCTCTTCCTTGGTGCGATGACGGATGAAGATCGGCTTGCCACGCCAGAAGACCTTGATCGACTGCCCCTCGGGAATCGGCGTCAGATCGACTTCGACGGGCACGCCCGCCGCGATTGTCGCCTTGTCCGGGTTCATCTGGCTGATGAAAGGCCAGACCGCGCTTGCGACACCCACAGCACCGACAGCGCCGGTGGCAATGTAAATGAAATCGCGACGAGTGGGCTCTGCGGCGTGTTCGTTCGTGGCTGCCACGGATCGATCCTTCTCATACGTCGCACCCCGGCTCACGCCGGGATGATGGAGGAACGGGACGGGGCCGCCCAGTGCCTACCAAACTCTGCCAAACTTCGGCCACCCAGACGCGCGCGTGAGGATCACGGCGAAACTGGGGCAAACCTCATCACGGGCTCATGCCACTCTGTTGCGAAGTTGTCTAGATCGTGCAGCCTGCAAATGGCGCTATGTCGCATGACATCAACGCCATTCGTGCCGAATCCGGCTCCGTGTTGACGATCCGGCAACCATGTTCGGCACCCGAGACAAGCGAAAGTCGAAATGCCCCTCACCCTCGCCCTCTTCCAACCCGACATCCCGCAGAACACGGGCACGATGCTGCGCCTGTGCGCGTGCCTGGGCACGAGCGCAGCCATCATCGAGCCCGCCGCCTTCCCGGTTTCCGATCGCGCCTTCCGCAGGGCGGGCATGGATTATCTCGACCGCATCGAGATCGAGCGCCATGCCTCCTTCGCCGCCTTCGAGGCCTGGCGCGCCGCCAATGGCCGCCGCCTGGTCCTGCTGACGACGCGAGGGGCCACGGCCTACACGCAGTTTGCCTTCGCCCCCGACGACATCATGCTGGTAGGCCGGGAATCGGCCGGCGTTCCGGAGACCGTCCACGAGGCGGCGGATGCGCGCATCATCGTGCCCATGCGGCAGGGCTTCCGCTCCCTGAACGTCGCGATCTCCGCCGCCATGGTGCTGGGGGAAGCGATCCGGCAGACGGGCGGCTTCGAGACGAAAACGGGCGAAGGATCGGTCTGAATGGGATATGCTCCCTCCTCCGGCCTTGATCTGGCGCAATTGCCTCCTCGGCGAAAGGATTTATAGAAGCGCCATGACGACACAACTACTTGACCATCCCGCCGATCTCGAAACGCGCAAAAGCGAGGCGCGTGCCTGGTTCGAGGAATTGCGCAACCGCATCTGCCAGTCCTTCGAGCGGCTGGAAGATGAACTGCCCGATTCACTGGCACCGGCAGGCGCCCGGCCGGGGCGCTTCGTCCGCACGCCCTGGCAGCGGACGGACCACACCGGCGCGGTCGGCGGTGGCGGCATCATGGCGTTGATGCATGGTCGCGTCTTCGAGAAAGTGGGCGTGCACTGCTCGACCGTGCACGGCGAGTTCTCCCCCGAATTCCGAAAGGATATTCCAGGCGCGGCGGAGGATCCCCGCTTCTGGGCTTCCGGCATCTCGCTGATCGCCCATCCCTGGAACCCCAATGTTCCCGCGGTGCACATGAACACCCGGTTCGTGGCCACCACCAAGGCCTGGTTCGGCGGCGGAGCTGACCTGACGCCCGTCCTGGACCGCCGCCGGACGCAGGAAGATCCCGACACCAGGGCTTTTCACGACGCGATGCGGGAGGCCTGCGAGGCCCATCCCGTCGCGGACTATGCGCATTACAAGAAATGGTGCGACGACTATTTCTTCCTCAAGCATCGCAACGAACCGCGCGGTATCGGCGGCATCTTCTATGATGGCCTTTCCTCGGGCGACTGGAATGCGGACTTCGCCTTCACGCAGACGGTAGGCAGCGCCTTCGCTGCCATCTATCCGGCGCTGGTGGCCCGCAACTTCACGACGCGCTGGACCGATGCCGACCGCGAGGAGCAGTTGGTCCGGCGCGGGCGGTATGTGGAGTTCAACCTCTTGTACGATCGCGGCACCCTGTTCGGCCTCAGGACCGGCGGCAATGTCGACTCGATCCTGTCTTCCATGCCGCCTTCCGTGAAATGGCCGTAGCTCGAAGCATGGGCAGGGTCGGCGCGGCGGTCCTGCGCCTCACCCGAAAGACGCGTTGAAAGATCCGCCGTCGAGCAGCAGGTTCTGGCCGACGATGAAGCCCGACGACGACGCGCAGAGGAAGACGCAGGCATCCCCGAACTCAGCCGGATCGCCAAAGCGTCCTGCGGGGACGGCCCGGGTGCGTTCGGCCATTTCCTCTTCGACCGGGCGCCCGTTCTTGCGTGCTGCCGCCGCGCTGTTGTCGCGCAGCCTGTCTGTGAGGAAGGGACCGGGCAGCAGGTTGTTGATCGTGACGTTGTGAGGGGCGACCTGCCGGGCCAGGCCGCCGAGAAAGCCGGTGAGTCCGGAGCGCGCGCCATTGCTGAGGCCAAGCGTGGGAATGGGCGACTTCACGGCCGAAGAGGTGATGTTGACGATGCGCCCGAAGCGGCGGGCGATCATGCCGTCGACCACGGCCTTGATCAGCTCGATCGGCGTGAGCATGTTGGCATCGAGGGCCTTGATCCAGTCTTCGCGCTGCCAGTCCCGGAAATCGCCGGGCGGCGGTCCGCCGGCGTTATTGACGAGGATGTCCGGCTCGGGGCAGGCGGCCAATGCCGCCGAACGTCCCTCCGGCGTGGCAATGTCGCCGGGGGCGACGGTCACGGCCATCCCCGACCGCTCATGAATGGACCGCGCCGCGGCCTCCAGAGTCGCGACGTTGCGCCCCGTGATGGTCACGGCGACTCCTTCGCGCGCCAGAGCCGTCGCACAGGCCAGGCCCAACCCCTTGCTGGCCGCGCAAACCAGGGCACGCCGCCCCTGCAAACCGACATCCATCGTGAATTTCCTTTCTGCGAATGCGGCGAGACTTGCCCCTTCGTCCTGGGAATTCAACCTCAATCCCGCGGTTGACAGACGGTATCATCCCTCGCCAATTCGGCAGGCGCCCCGCCACGGTTTGCAGGGCTGCGAATTCGTGCGGCTAAAGTCCGCACAGCAGGCAAGGCCTACACCTTCGGGTCCGGATTCTCCGTATGGCCGTCCACGGCAATGATCTGGCCCGAGACGAAGCGGGCGGCGTCGGAGGCGAGGAAGACTGCCATGGCGCCGATGTCCCCTGCCGTGACGAAGGAGCGCATCGACGTGCCCTTCGCATAGCCCTCGTAGATCGCATCGCGCGTGGTGCCCTTGACGGCAGCCTCCCGGGCAAGCACGCGTTCCATGCGAGGGCCCTCCACGGCCCCGGGGCAGATCGAATTGGCGCGAATGCCGAATGGGCCGAGTTCCATGGCCAGCGTCTTCATCAGGCCGTTCACGGCCCATTTGCTGGCGGCATAGGGCGCACGATTGGGGTAGCCATAGATGCCCGCGGTCGACGAGGTAAGGACGATGGAGCCGGCGCGCTGAGCCTTCATAAGGGGCACGGCATATTTGGCGAAGAGAAACGCACCCTCGAGATTGACGGATAGGCAGCGGCGCCATGCCTCGAGTTCGATGTCTTCGACGAGGGCGGTCGGGCCTGCAATGCCGGCATTGGCGCAGAGCGTGTCGAGGCCGCCCCACTCGGCCTGCAACTGCTCGAACATATGACTTATGGCGGCCTCGTCGGTGACATCGAGTCGGCTCTTTCGCCACGCGGCGGGGCAGGCGATCAAGGCGGTTCCGTCGGCATCGACTACCCAGATGCGCGCGCCGGCTGCCTCGAACGCCTCGGCCATTGCCCGACCGATGCCGCTTCCGCCTGCGGTGATCAGGACGCGCTTGCTCATTCCCTTCCCGGGGACGCGCCTAGTCGGCCGTGGGAAGGTGGCGCATCGTCACGAAGATCTGGCCGTCAGGCAGCTCCTCCCAATATTCGATTTCCGTCATGTAGGCGGCCTTGGGGTAACGCGAAAAGAAATCACGGGCCTTCGCGCGCGCTTCCTCACGCGGCAAGGTGAAACTTTCGCGCCGAAAACCCGAAGACAATTGGGTCCGCCGCTCAGCATGGCGCTTGGCAAGCGTTTTCGGCCGGATCTCGTCGCTGCGCATCGTCGCATCCTCGACCTCTTCCCTTAAGGAAGAGGCGTACCAGAACCTGGGATCGTAGCGTAGTGCGTGGAGAGGCAAGAGTCGAATCGACCGCCTGCAAATCCCGATCCGGACGTCCTCATGGACGAAACCTCTTTCCAAGGTCTTGCGGAGCCTTGCCGCCACCGGCGCCTGCATCGATGCAAACACCGCTTTTTTTGCCGCCTGTTGGCAATCCAACCCCGTCGTGCTCAGTTGGCGCCGCCGGATAATTCGATCTCTGGCTTTTGGCAAAAACACAGTGCCCAGGACATTGAAAGGGGGAGACTTCATGTCATCGGTCAAGAAAGTCGGCGTGCTGATCGGCAGCCTTCGCAAGGATTCGTTCAGCCGCAAAATTGCACGGGCGGTGATCGCGCTCGCCCCGGACAGCCTGTCCTTCGAAGTCATCGAGATCGGCGGCGTATCCTTCTTCAACCAGGACCTGGAGGCGACGCCGCCGGCGGACTGGGTCTCGCTGCGTGAGAAGATCAAGGCGTGCGATGCCATCCTGTTCGTCACGCCGGAATATAACCGTTCGGTGCCGGGTGTCCTGAAGAACGCCATCGACGTGGCTTCCCGCCCCTACGGGCAGAGCGTGTTCAACGGCAAGCCGGCGGCGATCGTCTCGACATCGATCGGCGCCATAGGCGGCTTCGGCTCGAATCACCATCTACGCCAGTCGCTCACCTTCCTCAACATGCCCCAGCTCGCCCAGCCCGAGATGTATGTCGGCAATTCCGCGCAGGTGGTGGGCGAGGACGGCGAGGTGGCCAATGATGCCACCAAGGACTACCTGGCCGGCTTCGGCGTCGCCTTCGCTGCCTGGATCCACAAGACGGCGTAGCGGGGCACGCGCCCAGCAGGTGAGGGCGCGGACATCTCGTCCGCTCCAGCACATCGAGCCTCGAAAAAGGCTCCGGCCAGCGACATGGCCGGGGCACTTTTATCCCGCCATTCCGCTTCCGGCAGCGGGCAGGACATCCGTGCTCCGGTCCTACCTTCCTTCCCTTGCCCACATCATGGACAGGCCGCCCAGCAGCAGGGCGAGGCCGAGGAGACCAGCGAAAAGCGGGATGGAGGCGATGCCGCGTACCACCGTGGCTTCACTGCGCCTGAGACCGACCCAGCCATCGCCGCCCATGGGCGAGCCGTCGCCGACGGCCCGCACAGCCGGAACCGAGAAGCCGGAATCCGTGACCAGCCTCTGTACGGTTCCGCCGGTCTCACCGGCTATCCCCTTCAGGCGGTCGGTGGTGGAAAGCAGATCCTGGTATTCGCGCGGATTGGCGGGACCGACATTGGTGATGGCCTGCAGCGTGCCGTCCTGGGCATGCCAGATACCCATCGCGTCGGCCGCATAGCTCCCGCTCCAAAGACCCGGCTTTTCCTGCGTGAGCGTGAGCCGCGCTTTCTCGCCATTAGGTCCCGTAAGATCCACAGGCGCGGCGCTGTCGGCCATGGTCTGGCGCTCGACGGTGATCTCGCGGCCGTTGGCGCGGGCGCGCAGCGCCTCCTCGTCGAGGTCGGGCTCCTTCATCAGCCAGTGCGAGAGGCGGCGCAGCAGGTCAACGTAAGGCCCGCCTCCCTCATAGCCGCGTGCCCAGAGCCAAGCGTGGTCGGAAAGCAGGAGGGCGACGCGCCCCTTGTCCTGATGGGCCAGCACGAGAAGGGGCGCACCCTGGGCGCCCGACATCACCGCCGTACCTTCGCGCAGATTGGTCTCCACCGTGGTGAACCATTGCCCCCAGGCCGGCGGATTGGCCTCGCCGCCCGGCAGGTCGCGCGTCACGGGATGGCGCTTGCCGAGGTCGGTGATCCCCGGTCGATAGGGCTGATAGAGCACGTTGCCCGTCGGTGCGGCGGGCAGGATATCGGCAAGCGCAGTGCCCCACAGGCTGTTCTCGGAGGCATAGTCGGCGCCCGATGCGAGCAGGATCGCACCGCCGTTGCGCACGAACTCCGTCATGTTGTCGAAATAGGCCGAGGGCAGCAGGCCCTCCTGGGCATAACGATCGAAGATGATCAGGTCGAAGCGATGGATCTCTTCGTCAAACAGGCGGTGGGTGGGAAACTGGATCAGCGATAATTCGTTGATCGGCGTTCCGTCGCCCTTCTGCGGGGGGCGGAGGATGGTGAAATGCACGAGATCGACATTGGCGTCAGCCTTGAGCAGGTTGCGCCAGGTGCGCTCGCCGGCATTGGGCTCGCCGGAAACGAGAAGCACGCGCATCTTCTCGCGAATGCCCTCGATCTGGAGCACCGCATGATTGTTCACCGGCGACAACTCGCCCGGCACGGTCTCGGCTTCGAGCTCGACGACATTGAGGCCCGCATGGTCGATCGGCACCTCCAGCGAGGACAACTCGCCCACGGGCACGCTGGTGCGCGCAATCTCCTCGCCGTCCCTGCGCAGGACGACGGTCGCGGTCGAAGGCATGTTCGGCCCGCGATCGGTGACACGGAAACGGACGGTCGTCGATTGCTTGACCAGGCCGAAGCGCGGAGCCTCGACCAGCGAGATCTGGCGATCGCGCTCATCGGCGGTACCGGTGATCAAACCGTGCACCGGGGCCTTGAATCCGAGTTCGGCCGCACGGGCCGGCACGTCGTGAACGACGCCGTCGGTCAGCAGAATGGCTCCTCCCACCCGATCGGGCGGGACGTCGGACAGGGCATTGGAAAGCGCGCCGAAGAGCTGCGTGCCGTCCGCCCCGGAACTGTCGCCGCCGGCCTCGACCACCCGCAGGTCCGTGTTGCCCAGCCCCTGGATCTGCCGGGCAATGGCATCGCGCGCTTCGTTGGTTTGCCTGGTGCGGTCTCCGATGCCCTGGGAGGCCGAGCGATCAACCACGAGCGCCACGACGTTCGGCAGCGGCTCGCGGTCCTGGCGCGAGAGGATGGGGCCGCACAACGCCAGCAGGAAAAGACCGAGCACCACCGTCCGCAGCCACGCCGCACGCAGGCGTGCGAACAATCCAAGCAGGGCGACGACCGCGGCCGCGCAGGTCAGCGCGATGATGACGGGCCAGGGCAGCAGCGGAGCGAACTGGAGAGAAAAATCGCCCATCAGCGTCCGAGCCTTTCAAGCAGATCCTGCACATGGACCTGATCGGCCTTGTAGTTGCCCGTCAACGCATACATCACCATGTTGACGCCGGCCCGGTAGGCGAGCTCCCGCTGGCGCTCCAGGCCCGTGGAGACCGGAAACATGGGATTCATGCTGTCGTCCACCGCCCAGGCCCCGGCCAGGTCGTTGGAGGTGATGATGATCGGCGAAACGCCGTCGCCCCCGAGCACCGGCTTGTCGGCATCATCGGCCGTCTGCGGCGTCGCCTGCACCCAGGTCTCTCCCGTGTCGTAGCGACCCATGAACTTGTCGAGCAGGTAGAAGGTCTTGGTCAGCACGTGCTTGGACGGCACGGGCTCCAACTCGGGAATGTCGAGGCCCGCAAGCAGGCGTTTCAGGGTATCGGCGGCCGGCGTGTCGGCCTGTCCCGCATCGCGCTGGAGAGCATCCCGCGTATCGAAGATGACCATGCCGCCCGATTTCATGAAGGCATCGATGCGCGCCATCGTCGCCGCAGGCGGCGGCGCCTGGCCCGCCACGATCGGCCAATAGATCAGGGGGTAGAAGGAAAGCTCGTCCTTCGCGGGATCGATGCCGTCAGGCGGCCCCGGCTCCAGCGCCGTCCGCTCCGTGATGTAGGCCGTCAGCCCCTTGAGGCCGGCGAGGCTGGTATCGTCCGTTTCCTTGTCGCCAGTGACGATATACGCCAGCCTCGTTCTCAGCGCCGGATCGAAGGCGCGCGCCTGGGCCTGGGCATCATGCGGCATCACCAGCGCCAGCGCGAGGAAGACGAGCGCCGCCGAACCCGCCCCGGCGCGTGTGAGGCGCGACAGGCCACCCGACATGAAGAACACGATCATGGCATCCGTCATCAACAGAACCAGGGCAAATACGAGCAGCGCGGGGCCGAGCATCACCGGCTTGGCGACGGAATAGGCCGCGAATGTGGCATTCAAGGGAGCGAAATCGAGTGCCTTCAAGGTTGCGTTGGGTGCCAGGGCATTGACTGCCACGAGGCCGTCGGGCGGTCCGTAGAACCCCGGCGGATGGTCCGGGCGGCCCACTCCGGGCCGGTCCGCGCGCACCGGCTGCGCCGTTGCCGGGGGCACCTGGAAGGCTCCGAGGCCGTCGAGCGTCCGGCTCGGGGAAGCATAGATCGGAGAGGCGTTCGAAGCCGCCGAGCCGTCGGGCCTGGCATCGTTCGCCGGCCCGGCCGTCGCCAGCCCCACCACCTTGCGGAGCATCTCGGGGAAGGTGCCGGAGAGCACGAGGTCGGACCAGGTGGTGTCGGCGGTGACATGGAAGAGCACGAGCAGCCCCCTGCCCCGCTTCTCCGCCGTCACCAGCGGCGTGCCGTCGGTGAGAGTCGCCCAGGTCTTGCCGGGCAGGTCGATGTCGGGCTCGGCGAGCAACTGGCGCTTGACGCTGACGTCGTCAGGAACGGCAAGGCTGGCGAAGGGACCGCCGGCGTCGAAACTTCCAAGCTTCTGCGGCTTCTCCCACGACAGAGCCCCGCCGAGCGTCCGGCCGCCCTCCCGCAACTTGACGGGGAGCAGCGTGTTCTCCGCAGCGGCGAGACGCGAACCGGCGAAACGCACCAGCACGCCGCCGTTCTCGATCCAGTCCGACAATTTACCCTCGGCATCGCCGAGATTGCCGACATCGGCAAGCATCAGGACCGGCAGCTTGTCGTCGATGAAGCGTCCGATGGCTTCGCTCGGCGAGGTGCCTTCGGCGGCGCGCACATCGGCGAAGGGCTGGAGCGCCCGGCTGAGATAATAATTGGCCGAGAGCAGGGGCTGGCTGACGTCCTTGTCCTGGCCGGAGACGACGCCCACCACGCGGCGGCGCCAATTGCGATCGAGCAGTTGCACCGACCCTGCCGAATTGTCCCCGGCCAGTTCGATGCGCGCGATGTCGTTGCGGATGTCGACGGGCAGGTCGAGGGTCGCCGTGGTCTCGCTCACGCCCGGCAGGAAAGTGAAGTCCGCCTGGCCGACCGGCAGGCTCTTCAGGTCGAGCGCCCTAACGCTGCCGCGCAAGGGCGAGCCGAGAGCTCCGGATCGAAGGACGCGCACGGTGATGCCGGAAGGCGCGTTGTTGGCGCCAGCCAGGGCCAGTACCCCACTCGCATCGTCGCGATAAACGGTCACGTGCCCGCGCTCGACCGCCGGCGCAAGCGCCCTGAGGAAGGTGTCATCCCCCTCCCCTGCCAGTCCGTCCGAGAACCAGACGACCTCCGCATCCGGCTCCGCCCGCAAGAAATCGCCGATCGTTCCGGCAAAGGCGCCTCGATTGGCCTGCCAGGGCTCGGGATTGAGTGCCGCCAGCTTCTCGACGACGGCTGCGGCCGGGCTCAGCGAAAGATCGCTCACGGGTTCGGCCAGCGCCGTCAGCGCCACCGGCCGGCGTTCCTGCTCGGCCGTCTCTAGGGCAGCCTGGACGACATTCCGGCGCAGTTCCCAGTTCGAGGCCGACGCCCAGCCATTGTCGAAGAGGAGAAGCAGGGGGCCTGAACGCGGTAGGCCGGTATGTGCCGACGGCCGAAGGATCGGTACCGCCAGCATGGCGATCACACAGGCCGCCAGAAGGAGGCGCAACGCCGTGAGCCACCAGGGCGAGCGCGCAGCGACCCGCTGGCGCGGCACCAGGTCCGACAGGAGGCGAAGAGGCGGAAAGTCGACCCGCTGCGGGCGCGGCGGAATGAGGC
Source organism: Labrys sp. ALF-8 (assembly GCF_059699065.1). Classification (NCBI taxonomy): domain Bacteria; kingdom Pseudomonadati; phylum Pseudomonadota; class Alphaproteobacteria; order Hyphomicrobiales; family Xanthobacteraceae; genus Labrys; species Labrys sp. ALF-8. Next base: position 3,860,389 of record NZ_AP048537.1, on the reverse strand, counting down.
GCAGCAGGAGCCAGATCGCGGGCAGGAGAAGGAGGGCCGCCAGCATCCATGGGGAGGCAAGGGCCAGTGAACCGAACATCAGCCGCCTCCCTGCTGCAGGAGAGGGTGCAGGGCGAGCACAGCCTGCGAAGCCGGCTTGTCCGTCCGATGCAGCGTCACGCTCCAGCCGAAGCGGCGGGCGGTGGCACGCAGCGCCTCGCGATGGGCGGCCAGGCGCGCCTCGTAGGCCTTGCGGATGTCCTGCGCGCGCGCCGCCAGGAACTTGTCCCCTGTCTCGGGATCGACCAGCTCCGTGCGGCCATCGAAGGGAAAGGTCTCCTCGACGGGATCGGCGATCACAAGCAGATGGCCACGCGCGCCCCGGCTGGCCAAGGCCCCGAGCGTGGCCGCCAGCGCCTCGGGCTCGCCGAGAAAATCACCGATGAGAATGGCTTCGCTGCGCGGCGCCAGGGCGATGCCGCCCGGCAGCCCCGCGGGCTCCTCCTTGGCGGTCATCAAGGCGAGGGCCAGCTTCTGGATGATGGCACGCTGCGATGAGGGGCGGGCCACGCCGATGAGGCCGACGCGTTCGCCGCCGTGCACGAGGAGGTCAGCGAGAGCGAGGCAAAGCACCAGCGCCCGCTCGATCTTGGACGTCTGGGCCAGGTTCGAGGCAAGATTCATCGAGGCCGAACGGTCCACCCACAGCCAGATCGTCTGCGCGGCATCCCATTCGTGCTCGCGAACATAGAGATCGTCGCCGCGAGCCGAACGGCGCCAGTCGACATTGGCGGCGGCCTCGCCGGACGCGAAGTGGCGGAACTGCCAGAAGTTCTCACCCTGCCCGGCACGCCGGCGGCCATGCAGTCCATGCATCGCAGTGGCGGCGACCTGCCGTGCCTCCAGCGCGAGCCGCGGCATGGCCTCGGCGAGATCGAGCGCAGCCTGCTGCGCAGCGGTCGACCTGATGACCGCCTGCTCACTCACCAGCCGGGTGGAAACTGCCATGCGGCTCAGCCCAGTTTGCGCGCGAGGCGCCCGATCACGTTCTCGATGGTCTCACCGTCGGCGCGCGCGGCGAAGCTCAAGGCCATGCGATGCTTGAGAATCGGTTCGGCAAGGGCCGCCACGTCGTCGATCGAGGGCGAGAAACGGCCCTGGAGCAGCGCGCGGGAGCGGACGGCCAGCATCAGGGCCTGGCTGGCGCGCGGACCCGGTCCCCAGGCGATCTTGCCCGCGAGTTCGGGGGATTCACCCGGTCGCGCCGAGCGCACCAGGGTGAGAATCGCCTCGACAACCGATTCCCCGACAGGCAGATGGCGAACCAGGCGTTGGGCGGCGAGGAGATCGTCCACGGTCATCGCCTGTCGCGCCGGTGTTTCCTCCGCGCCGGTGGTGAACAGGAGGATGCGCTTTTCATCCTCGCGTTCGGGATAGGGCACGTCGATCTGCATCAGGAAACGGTCGAGCTGGGCTTCCGGAAGGGGATAGGTTCCCTCCTGCTCGAGCGGGTTCTGGGTGGCCAGAACATGAAAAGGCTTGGGAAGATCGTGCCGCTCGCCCGCCACGGTGATGTGATATTCCTGCATGGACTGCAGCAGCGCCGACTGCGTGCGGGGTGAGGCGCGGTTGATTTCGTCGGCCATCAGGAGCTGTGCGAAGACCGGCCCGCGGATGAAACGGAAGGTACGGGTGCCGCCATAGTTCTCGTCGAGAACCTCGGTGCCCAGGATATCGGAGGGCATTAGGTCGGGGGTGAACTGCACGCGCTTGGCATCGAGACCCAGTACGATGCCAAGAGTTTCCACAAGCTTGGTCTTGGCGAGGCCGGGCACGCCGACGAGCAGGCCATGCCCACCGGAGAGAAGCGTTATCAAGGCGCCGTCCACCACGGCATTCTGGCCAAAAATGACGGAGTGAACGGCATCACGAGCCTTTTTGATGAGTTCTGCCGTACTTTCCGCCGATCGGATGATGGCTTCGTCGAGATTGGTGGCAGTGTCGGCGGTCATCATGCCTCGCTTTTATCGCGCCCAAGCGGCGTTTGAGGGAGCAGGAACGCTTGCGCGATTCCCTTGCATCGCCGGATATTAGAGACCAACTAAGGCAGGAGCGAGAGCTTCCATGTCGTTTTCACGTCCGTTTTATAACGAGTAGCAGCGCCATGGCGCAAACCGATCTGGCCGGATTGACCAAGGCAGCCAAGCAGGCGGGGGAGCGCCCCGTCCATCTGTGGAATCCGCCGTTCTGCGGCGATATCGACATGCGCATCGCCGGCGATGGCTCCTGGCACTACATGAAGAGCCCGATCGGCCGCATCGAGCTCGTGAAGCTCTTCGCCTCGATCCTGCGCCGCGACCCCGATCGCTACGTACTGGTTACCCCTGTGGAGCGCGTGGGCATCCAGGTCGACGACGTGCCTTTCGTCGCGGTCGAATTGCGCGTCGAGGGCGAGGGGGATGGGCGGACCCTGTCCTTCCGCACCAATGTCGACGACTGGACCATCGCCGGCCCCGAGCACCCCATGCGGTTCGAGATCGGCGCCTCTGAGGGGCTCAAGCCCTATGTCCATGTGCGGGCCGGCCTGTGGGCACGCGTCAACCGCGCACTGTTCTACGACCTTGCCGATCTCGGCGAGATCCGCGACGTCGACGGCAGGGCCATGTTCGGCCTTTCCTCCGGTGGCCGCTTCTTCGCCATGGCGCCGGCCGACGAAATCGGCGCGTTGTCCTGAAGATGCTGTCCCCGGCTGGCGCCCCTCCCATCCATCCCTCTCTCGCGGCCTTCCTGGAACGCGCAGGCCGGAGGCTGGCCCTACAGCCGCCCGAAGCACTCTACCGCGACGACATCCCGGCCCATGGGGATCACCGCTTCTCGCCCGAGTTGCTCAACGAAATGCCCGGCGTTCCGGCCAAGCCTGCCGCAGTGCTGATTCCCATCGTCGACCGGCGTGAGGGGCCGACCGTGCTGCTGACGCATCGCTCCAGCGCCCTGCGCAGCCATTCGGGCCAGGTTGCCTTCCCCGGCGGCCGGATCGACCCCGAAGATCGCGGGCCGCTGGAAGCCGCGCTGCGCGAGGCGGAGGAGGAAGTAGGCCTGTCGCGCTCCCTCGTCCAGCCGATAGGCTATCTCGACCTCTACCTCACCGGCTCGGGCTACCGCATAGCGCCGGTCGTGGCGCTGGCCGATCCCGGCATGGTGCTGCATCTCAATCCGGACGAGGTCTCCAGCGTCTTCGAATGTCCCCTCGCCTTTCTGATGGACCCGGCCAATCACGTCGCGGAGCGCCGGGAATGGCGCGGCATCATGCGGCACTACTATGCCATGCCCTGGGAGGGGCATTATATCTGGGGCGTCACGGCAGGTATCATTCATGCCCTGTACGAAAGGGTGTACGGCTGATGTTGAGGCCTTTCCTGTTCGAAGCCGTTCTCTTCGTCCTGCCTTTCCTGGTCTACGGCCTCTATCTGACGTTCCGCGGCAGGAAGGGCTTCAGCCTGCGGGCATGGGAGGCCGCGCCGCTTCTTTCCCTGCTGGCTGCCTCCGTGATCTGTGTGGCGGCCGGCCTTGCCCTGTTTGCGCATTATGGTGGCGCACCTGCCGGCAGTGCGTATATTCCTGCCCATATGGAAGACGGCAAGTTGGTCCAGCCCGAGACGCGATGAATACACAATTGACGGGGACGCGTTTTCCCTGGCTGAACGAACCGCCCCTCGCCTCTCTCCTCTCGGCCCTCGACGGCGATGGCGAGGAGGCGCGCGTGGTGGGCGGCTCGGTGCGCAACGCCCTGCTCGGCGAGGACGTCATCGACTGGGACATCACGACCACCGCCCTGCCGGAGGAGGTGATCGCGCGCGCCACGGCCAGGAAGTGGAAAGCCGTCCCGACGGGCATCGAACACGGGACAGTCACCGTGATCATCGACAGCCACCCTTTCGAGGTAACGACGCTGCGGGAGGACGTCGAGACGGACGGACGGCACGCGGTGGTACGTTTCGGACGCGATTTCCGGGCGGATGCCTTCCGGCGAGACTTCACCATCAATGCGCTCAGCCTGTCGCGGGATGGGACGCTGCACGACTACGCCGACGGCCTCCGGGATCTCGCGGCGAGACGGGTCCGCTTCATCGGCCAGCCCGACAGGCGCATCGCCGAGGATTACCTGCGCATCCTGCGCCTGTTCCGATTCCATGCCCGCTACGGCAGCGGTCCGATCGATCCGGAGAGCTTCGCCGCGGCCATCCGCGGGCGTGAGGGCTTGCGCCGGCTCTCGGCCGAGCGCGTCCATGCCGAACTTCTCAAGCTGGTGGCGGCAAGCCGGGCCGGCGAGGTCATCGAGCAGGTCGATGGGGCAGGCTTCCTGGGCATCGTTCTCGGTGGCGTCGCGCGCGTGGGCGAGTTTCGCCGGCTGACGGCTCTGGAAGCGCGTTTCGGCATCTCGGCCGATCCCGTGCGCCGGCTCGCGGTGCTGAGCCTCTTCACGCGGCTCGACGCGGAGCGGCTCACCAGGAGATTGCGGCTGTCCAATGCCGAGGCCAAGCGGTTCCTGGCCATCGCCATGCTGATCGAGAGCGAACGCCGGATGCCGGCGCCGAGCCGGGCCAGGGAACTGCTCTACCGCCTAGGCCTGGCTGCTTTCGAGGACGGCATGCTAGCCTTGGCCGCCCAGCGGCCCGAAGACGATTTCGGGAAGGTTTTCGCCCTGCCCGCCGCCTGGAAGGCGCCGAACCCTCCGTTTGGGGGCAAGGACGTCGCGCGGCTCGGCGTGGAGCCGGGCCCGCGCGTGGGGCGCATCCTGGCCCGCGCCGAACAGGCATGGATCGACGAGGGTTTTCCGGAGAACCGCGAACTGCGCCAGGCGATCCTGGCCGATGCCGTCAGGGTGACACCTTAGGGCTCGCCTTCGGACCCGAACCGCAAGACCCGGGGAACGCTCTTGAGCTGCCGAATCAGCCGCCCCGCGCGGCACCGGAAACGCCCTCGAAAGCTCCCTCGGCGAGTTCTTTCACCAGCAGGCGCAGTGGATCCACGGGTCCCGGGAGCACGACGCGGCCTGGAATGACGCGCTTGAAGCCGACCCGGCCATAATAGGGCTCGTCGCCCACCAGCACGACGAGCTTGTGGCCGGCCTTCGTCGAGGCGGCCAGGCTCGCCTGCATGAGGGCGAGGCCGATGCCGCGTGAGCGGAAGGCGGGCTCGACCGTGAGAGGACCGAGGAGAAGGGCCGGGTGTTCCCCGACATGGATCGGCGTCAGGCGGATCGAGCCTACGATCATCGAGCCGATACGGGCGACGAAGGAGAGCTTCGGATCGGGCAAGACGCCCTCGCGCAGCCGGAAGGCCGTGCGGGCAAAGCGGCCCGGCCCGAAGGCACGTTCATGCAGCTTGTCGATGACCGGCCAGTCGTCCGGCGTTTCGGGGGTAAGATCGATGGCGATTTCAGGCATTGATTCACATCCGGCAGGCAAGTTCGGCCTGCCGGCTCAGCCGCTCAGGCGCACGAAGACACGTGGCAGAGATCCACGGTTCGTCGTCGCAGTTGGAGGGCCATCGTCATCATGCCGGCGCGGGTACAGCAAAATCCTCCGCGATACAACCGGATTTCAGCCGTCATGCTTACCAGAATCCATCAGGCGTGCGTTTTCCCACCAATTCGTCCAATCGCCGGTGCGTTGCCCTGGTCGTCTCCTGCGGCAATGCATCGAGCGGGAAGAATCCGGCTTCCGCGATCTCGCGATCTGGCAGGCGGTGCCGGAGCTGCGTGAAGCGGCGTACCACGAAGAAGGCGACATGATCGCGCCGGCTCGCCTCCCGGTTCCAATAGAGGCCATGCAGCTCAGCCGGGCCGTCGAGGCGGATATGCCCCTCTTCCTCCAGCTCCCGCGCCAGTGCCTCCAGGGAAGTCTCTCCCGTCTCGATGCCGCCGCCGGGCAGGTACCAGCCAGGCACGTATGTGTGCCGGACCAGGAATACCCTGTTCTCGTCGTCGAGCACGGCAGCCCGTACCCCTAAAGTCATGCCGCGCATGAGATGGAAATAGCCAAAAAAGAGTGGCGTCATGAGACGCCCAATCCTTTGGCGCGTGGTTATTGCGGAAGAAGACATGACCGGCCGACCAGTGAATGAAAAATCATAGGATGAGTGTCTGAAAAATAGCTTTCCAAACTAAGCTTATCCGGGTGCCATCCATCCCGCGCATAGCTGTCCAGCGGAGCAAGCAGTCTGCGGAGGGTAGCAAAAAATCCTTTCGTCGGGTATATGACGACCATCCAAATAGAGGAGACCAAGGGGCCGTTGCCCCGGTATAGTTCGATGTTGACCTACTTCCGGCTGCTTGCAAGCGCCGCTCTTATCCGCACCAAGACCCGTCCCGCGCGCGATGCCGTCGCGCTTTTGACCTTCACCAAGAACTGATGATTGTCCCGCCGCAAGGCGGCTGTCGATGATCACCACTCTGCTTTTCGAACGCCTGCCCATTCGCGAGAATGTGCAGGCGTTTTGCGTTGACATAAGGCCGCCGGCGAGGTCACGGTAGACCGAATCCCTTGCGAAGTACCGATTGCCCTATGTTCAAGCTCGCGCATTTCTCAGACCCCCATATCGGGCCGCTGCCGCGAGCGAGGGCCAAGGAGCTGGCGGGCAAGAGGGTGTTGGGCTGGATCAACTGGAATAGGGGCCGACGCGACACCCATCGCATGGACGTGCTGGCGCAACTGCTCGATGACCTCAGGGCGCAGTCGCCGGATCACATCGCCCTCACCGGCGATGTCGTGAACCTCTCCCTGCCCGGGGAATATCCCGCCGCCCGCGCCTTCCTGGAGACGGTCGGCGCGCCGGACTACGTCTCGCTGGTTCCGGGCAACCACGATGCCTATACCAAGGGGGGCGCCCTGCATCTGCTCTCGGCCTTCGACCCCTGGATGCGCGGCGACAATGCGGGCGCCCATCCGCTCAACGAGGACGAGCGTTTTCCCTATGTGCGCATCCGGGGCAAGGTTGCCCTTATCGGCCTTTCCAGCGCGATCCCGACCGCGCCCTTCATGGCGACCGGCAAGCTCGGCCCGCGCCAGATCGCCAGGCTGGGGCCGATCCTCGAACATCTGGGACATGAGGGTTACTGCCGGGTGGTGATGCTGCATCATCCCGTCCGCCGGCAGGACGCAGGCCCGACAGCCATGCTCATCGATTCGGACAGGTTCAGGGCGGTGCTGCGCCAGACCGGCGCCGAACTGGTGCTGCACGGACATATCCACACCGGCCTGGTCCATCGCATCAAGGGACCGAAGGGCACCATTCCGGTGGTGTGCACCCCCTCAGCCTCCGCGGCCCCGGAACGGGCGCGCTGGCCGGCCTCCTACAACCTCTTCTCGATCTCGGGAAAACCGAAGGCGTGGCAGATCGGCCTCACCGTGCGCGGCTTCGTTTCCGCCGGCTACCCGCCGGAGGAACTGCGCTCGCAGGAACTGTGCTGACTGCAAGCATCCGAGAGCGGCATCGCAGCCCTTTGCGGTAAAATGCGAGGGAGACGGAGCGGCCGTCGGCGGCCGCCCCGCCCCATGCCAATGGCCGGCCGGCCGTTACAGCAGTCCGCGCTTGGCGAGGTTGCGCATCAGGTGGCTGGCACCGAAGGTCCAGGGCGGGGCATCCGAGGTGCGCACCATGCGGTTGGTGAGCGATCCGAGACCGGGCGTCGAGATGGTGACGATGTCGCCAATCTTGTGCGTGAAGCCTTTGCCCTTCTCGTCGCGGTCGTCGATGGGGGCGAACATGGTGCCGAGAAAAAGCACCGCCCCGTCCGGATATTGATGATTCGGGCCGATCATCTGGGACACCAGATCACCTGGATCGCGACTGATCTTCGCAATCGAGCTGGCGCCGGTCAGCACATAGCCCTCGGGGCCGCGCACCTCCAGCTTGACGTCGGCGCGGCGGACATGATCCAGCGAGAAGGTGGAATCGAACAGGCGCACGAAGGGTCCGACCGCAGCCGAGGCGTTGTTGTCCTTGGCCTTGGAGAGCAGCAGCGCCGACCGCCCCTCGAAGTCACGCAGGTTGACGTCGTTGCCGAGCGTGGCGCCGACGATCTTGCCGGCCGAGGAAACCACGAGGACCACTTCCGGCTCGGGGTTGTTCCAGGTGGAGTTGGGGTGCAGTCCCGCATCCGCGCCGGTGCCGACGGCTGCCATGGGCTGCGCCTTGGAGAAGATCTCGGCATCGGGGCCGATGCCGACTTCCAGGTATTGCGACCACACGCCCTGCGCGATCAATACGTCCTTGAGCCGCGCCGCCTCGACCGAGCCCGGCCGCAGCTTGGCGAGATCGTCGCCCACCAGCTTGACGATCTCGGTGCGCAGCGAAGCCGCTGCCGTCGGGTTGCCCCGTGCCCGCTCCTCGATGACGCGCTCCAGCATGGAAACGACGAAGGTCACGCCCGCCGCCTTGATGGCCTGCAGATCAATGGGAGCAAGCAGCCACGGCTTGCGCGGATCGCGATTGGCGAGCGGCGTATTCGCCAGGATCTCCGCGATGGAGCCGACCTCCACGGAGGGAGCAGCGCCCGCAGCCTGGGCGGGGTTGCGCGCCTCGCAGAGGTCTCTCACGGTCGGAAAGCTGCTGGTGATGTCATGCAGCCCCTCGCCCTTCGCCATGACGACGGCGGGGCCGTCGACCTCGGGCAGCCAGACCCGTCCGACCAGTGTTCCGGCCACACCATCCGCGGGAAGAGTGGTCTCTGGCCTGAGCGAAAGGGACATTGCAAACCTCTTGGCGATCATGGACACATTTTCTGTTGCCCCTTAACGCCCTACCCCGATCAGAGCAAGTCTTGCAAAAGCGGTAGGTAAAAAGTGTCCTCATCGGGCCAACATCTGAGTTGACCCTACACAGCCGACAATTAACATCGTTTAACGGGTTATTTTTGAATAACCTTCGGATGGATCAATAATTCAAATGTCTACAAAATGGCACCTAAAAATATCAAAGGAATATTTACGTAAAGCCGACAAAAAAGGAAGCTGAATACAGGCAGAAATCGGCGCACGCTCCAAGTCCCCCGATGGTCCTCCCGGCGCTAGTGCGGCAATCGCACCGCTAGGGCACGTTCTCCAGGCACTGGGGCATGTATAATGAATTTTTCATATCGCGAAAAAGGTCCGATAATCTTCCGGTGTGTCGACGCTTGAATCATAGACAGGATTCTTCGTGGCAAAGACTGCGAGCTGGCCGGAAAAATCCGTGACGACACTTTCGCTGGAAAGATCAATGTCTCCTATGTCGAAGTCCCGCGGGATCACCACGGGGTAGCCACGGCGTTCCTCCCGAACGGGAACGAGGGGCTTGCTTCTGTCGCCGCCCTCGTAGCCTTCGATCAAACCGACGATTTCACGTTCCGTCAGGCGCGGCTGATCTCCGATACACAACACGATTCCCTTGCAGGCGCCGTAGGATGCCAGTTCCCTCGCGCGGCCGATACCGACGCTGATGGCCGCCGCCGCTCCATCGGCTGCAGGCGAATCCACGAATTCCACCGGGGAGCGCGCGAGGGCTTCCTCGACTCGGTCCCGCTGATGCCCCGTGACGACGACGATGTCCTGGAAAACGCCGCGGACCGTCTCGACGACATGCCGGATCATGGGCCGCGCCGAAATCTCCATGAGCAGCTTGTTGCGCCCCATGCGACCACCCTCGCCGCCGGCAAGCACCACCGCGATGTAATCCCCCAGGGGCAGGTCGTCTTCATCAAACATGGCATTCTCTGCGACTTGTCGTCGACGCAGCCAACGCGACTACACGCATTCCGACGTTTTGGCCACATCGGAGTACCCGAGGTAAACCAGAGCCCTCCCCTGTCTTAACTCTTCTTTTTGAAAATGGCTCGTAGAGTGGAGCCATGTTGCGTCGCGTTGCGTTTTCCGTTGTGCTGGGCTCTCTTCTGTACAGCCTGGCTGGCTGCGGGTCGCTCTTCGATCTCGAAGAGCGCGAGCCCTGGCGTGCGCAGGCCGAGGCTCAATGCCTGGCCTCCGGCGAGGTCCATGAAACGGCGGGCATCCGCATCGCCAAGGCGATCGAAGGTCCGGGGCCCTGCGGCGTCGATCACCCCTTCCGCGTCTCGGCCTTGGATACCGGCCGGGGATCGGCTCCCGTCTATGCCGCCCTGCAACCTCGCGCTCCCCGGCCCGTCGAGCCGCAATACCAGCCGCAGCCACAGCCTCAATATATGCCGGCACCGGTCGCCCAGCCGGATGGCCTGCTGCCCCCCGCTGCCGTCGGCGACACCACCGGCTCGATCGGCGATGGTGGAGGCTCCGCTCCGCTGCCCTATCAGCCCGAGCCGATGCAGTCTGCCGGCCCGGTCCAGTTGCGCGACGGCGGTCCGTTTTCGGTCTCGCTCGACCGCAGCCTCGTGATGTCCTGCTCGATGGTGCCGACACTGACCCGCTGGCTGACGCAGGACGTCCAGCCGGCCGCGCTCGCCAATTTCGGCTCGCCGATCGTGGAGATGACCACCTTCGGCAGCTATTCCTGCCGCCGCCGTGACAATCGCATGGTCGGCAAGCTGTCGGAGCACGCCTTCGCCAACGCCGTCGATGTCAAGGGCTTCAAGCTCGCGGACGGCCGGGAAACCCGCATCCTAACCGGCTGGCGTGGCTCGCCACAGGAGCAGGCGTTCTGGCGCGATATAGCCTATGGCGGCTGCCGCAAGTTCACCACCGTGCTCGGTCCCGGCACTTCGGACGGCCTGCACGAGAACCACCTCCATCTCGACCTGGCCCGCCACAGCGCGACGCGCAACGTCCACATCTGCCGTCCCCGCGTGCCTGCCGGCTGGGTCGCCACCGCACAGCGCCGCGGCATGGCCCAGCCCGAACCGGACTTCACCGGCTCGATCCAGGATCCGACTGGCGACCAGGACGAATAGGCCGCATGCGACGGCCCCGACGCGTCTTTCCTTCACGACGAGGCCGGTTCAGGATCGGGTGCTGTGCCTATGCGCCCGGATTTGCCTTATGGCGCCTTGCCGTAGCCTCCGCCCGTCGGCGTCACCACGGTGATCGCCTCCCCTGCTTCAAGCACCGTCTGGTCGCAGCCTTCCAGTGTCTCGACCGAGCCGTCGAGCCGCCGCACGGCGTTGCGCCCGAGTTCTCCCGGCCCGCCGCCGGCCATGCCGGGCGGAGCGATCCGGCGATGCCCGGAGAGAATGGCACAGTCCATCTTCTGCAGGAAGCGCAGCGTCCGCGAGGTACCCTCGCCGGCATGCCATCGTCCCTTCCCGCCCGAGCCGGGGCGTATGTGGAAATCCTCGAGCACCACGGGAAAGCGCAACTCTAGGATCTCCGGATCGGTCAGGCGCGAATTGGTCATGTGGGTGTGTACCGCCGGCGCGCCGTCGAACCCGGGGCCGGCGGGAGCGCCGGAGCAGAGCGTCTCGTAATATTGGTGGCGCGCATTGCCGAAGGTCAGGTTATTCATCGTCCCCTGCGCCATTCCAAGCGAGCCGAGCGCGGCGAAGAGGCAATTGGTCACGGCCTGGCTGGTTTCGACATTGCCGGCCACGACCGCGGCCGGATATTCGGGCGACAGCATCGACTTCGCGGGAATGACGATGTCGACATTACGCAGGCAGCCGGCATTCATCGGGATCTCGTCATCCACCATGACCCGGAAGACATAGAGGACGGCCGCTCTGGCGACCGGCGCCGGAGCATTGAAATTACTGGGCTGCTGGGGCGATGTGCCGGTGAAGTCCACCTTCGCCCGCCGCCTCTCCTTGTCGACGGTGATGGCTACCTTGATCTGCGTGCCCTGGTCCATCGCATAGGTGAACTCGGTGTCCTCCAGCCGGTCGATCACACGGGCCACGCTTTCCGCCGCGTTGTCCTGGACGTGCCCCATGTAGGCGGCGACGGTTTCGAGCCCGAACATCTCGACCATCCGGCGCAGTTCGCGCACTCCCTTCTCGTTGGCGGCGATCTGCGCCTTGAGGTCGTTGACGTTCTGCAGGAGGTTGCGCACGGGATAGCGCGCACCGGTGAGCAAGGCTTCCAGTTCCGTCTCGCGAAAGCGCCCCTGGTCGACAAGCTTGAAATTGTCGATGTAGACCCCTTCCTCCTCGATCGAGGTGGCGCGGGGCGACATCGAGCCGGGCGAGACGCCGCCTACATCGGCATGGTGCCCGCGGGAAGCCGCAAAGAAGAGGATACCCTCGCCTTTCTCGTCGAAGACCGGCGTGACGACGGTGATGTCGGGCAAATGCGTGCCGCCGTTGTAGGGCGCATTGAGGCAATAGACATCGCCCGGCCGCATCTCGTGCCTGTTGAGGCGCAGCACCGTCTCCACGGACGAGTCCATGGAACCCAGGTGCACCGGCATGTGAGGGGCATTGGCGACGAGAGAGCCGTCGGCGGCGAACACCGCGCAGGAAAAGTCGAGTCTTTCCTTGATATTGACCGAGGAGGCCGTGTTCTGCAGCGTCACGCCCATCTGCTCGGCGATCGACATAAAGAGATTGTTGAAGATCTCCAGCATGACCGGATCGGCGGAGGTGCCGATGGCGACACGGTCAGGCAGCGCCTCGACGCGCTCGAGCAGCAGATGATTCTTCGCGGTGACACCGGCTCGCCAGCCATGCTCGACCACGATGGTCTGGTGAGGCTCGATCACGAGAGCGGGGCCATCGACATGACGGCCGGGCGTGAGCGTCTCGCGGCGATAGATGTGGCCGCTGCGCCAGGCGCCTTCGCTGAAGAAGCGCAACGCCTGAGCCGGTTCCGGCATGCTGTCGTCAAGCGGCAGTTCCGCCTCGTTAAAGGGTGAGCCGCCGCCGACCGCCTCGACGGAAATCGCCTCGGCGATCAGCGCCTTGGCCGGGTCGATGAAGCCGAACCGGCTGCGATGGGCGTTCTCGAAAGCCTCGCGCATCGCCGCGATGCCGGCTGCTTCGACCACCAGCGGTGCATCAGTGCCGGCATAGCGCAGATGCACGCGCGAAAAGGTGGTGATGCCTTCCGGCGCGATGCCCTGGCCCTCCACCTCGCTGCGCGCCTCGTCCGTGATTTCCTCGGCTTGTGCCGCGAGCAGCGGCAACAGGGCCTCGTCGAGCCTCACCTCGATGGCGCGCTGGCGCGTGGCGCGGATGTCCGCAAGGCCCATCCCGTAGGCGGAGAGCAGACCGGAAAGCGGGTGGATCAGGATCTTCGTCATGCCGAGCGCATCGGCCACGAGGCAGGCATGCTGGCCGCCAGCACCGCCGAAGCACTGCAGCACATAGCGTGTCACGTCATAGCCGCGTGCCACCGAGACCTTCTTGATGGCATTGGCCATGTTGGCGACGGCGATGGCGAGGAAGCCGTCCGCGATCGCCTCCGGGCTGCGGCCATCGCCCACCTCCGCCGCCAAGGCCTCGAACCTCGCGCGCACCGCGACGGCGTCGAGCGGCGCGTCGCGGCCGGGCCCGAAGATCTTCGGGAAGAAGCCGGGATGGAGCTTGCCCACCATGACGTTGGCGTCGGTAACCGTCAACGGACCGCCGCGGCCATAGGAGGCGGGACCGGGATTGGCACCGGCGGAATCGGGGCCGACACGGAAACGGGATCCGTCGAAGTGGAGGACCGAGCCGCCGCCTGCCGCGACCGTATGGATCTGCATCATGGGCGCGCGCATGCGCACGCCCGCGACCTCCGTCTCGAAGGCGTGCTCATAGGCGCCGTCATAGTGCGATACGTCTGTGGAGGTGCCTCCCATGTCGAAGCCGATGAGATGGCGGAAACCAGCCTGGGCGCCGGTCTGGGCGAACCCGACCACGCCGCCGGCGGGGCCCGACAGGATAGCGTCCTTGCCACGGAAGAGATCGGCGGCCGTGAGGCCCCCCGAGGACATCATGAACATCAACCGCGCGTCCGTGCGCGCGGTATCGAGTTCCTCGGCGACCTGATTGACATAGCGTCGCAGAATGGGGGTCAGATAGGCATCCACCACCGTGGTGTCGCCCCGGCCAACCAGCTTGATGAGAGGCGACACCTCATGGCTGACCGAAACCTGGGCAAAGCCGAGACCACGAGCGATACGCGCGACGGCTCGCTCATGTTCAGGATAGCGGTAGGCATGCATGAAGACGATGGCGACCGCCTCTATCCCCGTCGCCTTGATGGAGCGTAGGGTCCGCTCGGCCTCCTGCAGATCGATGGTCTTCTCCACGGTGCCGTCCGCCAATACGCGCTCGTCGAGTTCGACCACCTCGGCGTAGAGTTGCTCGGGCTTGATGATGTTCCTGGCGAAGATCTTCGGCCGCGCCTGGTACCCGATGGCGAGCGCATCGCGGAACCCGCGCGTGGCGATCAGCGCCAGCCGTTCGCCCTTGCGCTCCAGAAGCGCATTGGTGGCGACCGTCGTCCCCATCTTCACGGAGCCGATCAAGCCGGACGGGATCGGCTCGCCGGCATCGATCCCGAGCAGTTCCCGAATGCCCTGGCAGGCGGCATCGCGATAGGCGCCCGGATTCTCGGAGAGGAGCTTGTGAGGATGCAGGCGCCCCTGCGGATCCCGCCCCACGATATCGGTGAAGGTGCCGCCGCGATCGATCCAGAAATCCCAGGAGGAGGATGCGGAGGACACTGGAGGCATGGGGCACCGTTCGCAGAATTCATTCTTCCCCCAAATTCCAGCTGTGCCCTACAAAGGCAATGAAATTCGGCAGGGTCCCGAGATGAACACAATCTGGTACTTCGCCTACGGCTCCAACATGGACCCGGCACGCCTGATCACGGCACGCCTGCAGCCCGCCGGCATCGCCTGCTCCCGGCGCATCCTCGGCCGGCTGGAGGGGTGGACACTCGTCTTCGACAAGCCTTCCGTCTATTTCCCCGGAGCCTCGGCCGCGAATATAGCGATTGCCTCCGGCGCCCACGTGCTGGGCACGCTAAACCTGATGCCGGAAGCCGGCCTGGAGGTGCTGGACCGGTACGAAAACGTGGCGGCAGGCCATTACGAGCGCATGAGCGTGACGGTGCACAGCCCGGACACGAGCGACGACGTCGCAGCCATCACCTATATCGCCCGCAACTTCCTGGATGGCACTCTGAGGCCGCGTGCCGCCTATCTGGCCCATCTTCTAGCCGGTAGCGACCTGCTGCCTGCGGCCTATGTCGAGGAGCTTCGCGCGGTGGAGGTCCTCAAGGGCTCTTGAAGCCTCATTTGCGCGCAAGCAGCGTTACGTAGGGAACTCACCACCCTGCATCGCAATTGATAGGCTGCCGGATCGGGATCGGCGATACTCGGAGCAAGGCGCGTTTAGGTAGAAACGCCGCTTTCTCCAGCTCTTTGTTTTTCGAAGCGTCTTTGCGTTTTGCCGATTCCGTCAAAACACAAAACGCTCTGGAAGAATGGTGAGTCCCATGATGACGGTCAGCGCCAAGGAGCGCCTCGTACAGCACCTCGAGGGCGCCGCTGGCTACAACGACAAGGGCTATCTGTGGAGCGGCAACTCGCTGACGGAAGTCTGGGCCAATCAGGACGAAGCGCAGGTCGTCATTCTCCGGCTGGTCGCGGAGATCGGCGAGACAGCCTTCAGCCAGACCCTGCTGAAGAAACTGAAGTCGGGAGCGGCGGCGCGCGACGGCTCCGGTCTGATCGCCGAACAGGCTCGCAAGGAACTGCTCGGATGACATTCTGGCGAGCGCCAATCATGCGGCGCCCGCCTGATATGATCGCAAGTGCTTACGCCAGCGTATAGGCCGTCTTCACCGTGGTATAGAACTCCGCTGCATAGCGCCCCTGTTCGCGCGGGCCGTAGCTCGATCCCTTCCGGCCTCCGAACGGAACGTGGTAGTCGACGCCCGCCGTCGGCAGGTTCACCATCACCATCCCGGCCTGGGCGTTGCGCTTGAAGTGGGTCGCATGCTTCAGGCTGGTGGTGGCGATGCCCGCGGAAAGACCGAATTCCGTATCGTTGGCAGCCTCGAGGGCTTCCTCGTAATTCTTCACGCGGACCACGGCGGCCACGGGCCCGAAGATCTCTTCGCGGGAAATCCGCATCCCGTTGCTGGCGCCCGTGAACAGGGCTGGCGTCAGGTAGAAGCCCGGTGCCTCGCGCTTCACCAGTTCGCCGCCGAAGGCGAGCTCGGCGCCCTCTTCCTTACCGATCTTGATGTAGTTGAGGTCCTGCTCGAGCTGGCTCTGATCGACCACGGGGCCGATATGCGTGCCGCTCTTCATGGCATCATCGACGTTCAGGCCCTTGAGGCGCTCGACGAGGGCCGCCACGAAGGCATCATGGATGCCTTCCGTCACGATCAGGCGCGAGGAGGCGGTGCAGCGCTGGCCCGTGGAGAAAAAGGCGCCGTTGACGCTCGCTTCCACGGCGACCTTGATGTCGGCATCGTCGAGCACCACGAAGGGGTTCTTGCCGCCCATCTCGAGCTGGACCTTCTTCATCGGCGATGAGGCGATGCAAGTCGCCGCAATCTTGCGTCCGGTGCCCACCGAGCCGGTGAAGGAGATGGCATCGACGTCAGGCGAACCGAGCAGCGCCTCGCCGACGACGGAACCGCGGCCCATCACCAGGTTGAACACGCCGGCCGGCACGCCGGACTTGGCAATGATCTCGCCGAGCGCGTGAGCGGTCGCAGGCACGAGGTCGGCAGGTTTCAGCACCACGCAATTGCCGTAGCAGAGCGCCGGCGCGATCTTCCAGGCGGGAATGGCGGCTGGGAAATTCCACGGAGTGATCAGGCCGATGACGCCTAGTCCCTCGCGGGTGACCTCCACGCCGACACCGGGGCGCACCGAGCCGATGATCTCTCCCGCCAGGCGCAGGGCCTCGCCTGCGAAGAAGCCGAAGATCTGGCCGGCGCGCACGACCTCGCCGATGCCCTCAGGCAGGGTCTTGCCTTCCTCGCGCGACAGGATGGCGCCGAGTTCTTCCTTGCGGGCGATGATCTCGTCACCGATGCGCTTGAGCACGTCATGGCGTTCCTGCAGCGTCGAGCGGCTCCAGCCCGGGAAAGCGGCTCTAGCGGCGGCGATGGCACGCTCGGCATCCGCCTTGCTGGCCCGCGGGAAGTGCCCGACGATCTCAGCGGTATTCGAGGGATTGACGTCCGGCGCGAGGTCGGTGGCGGCAACCCATTCACCGGCGATGAAGTTACGGGCATGAAGTGTCATGGCAGTTTTCCTGAGGCTGGAAGGAGTCGGCCGGACATTAGTCCAACAAATGCCCGGCGCAACCTTTTCGTCGAGGCGCTTCTCGATTAGGCGATGGCCGGTTCCGGTTCCACCCGGCGGCGCGCGATCAGCAGCGCGATCAGGGCGGCCACGATGCCGGTGAGACCGGAGATCACGAAAGCCTCCACATAGCTTCCCTGCATCACGCGCAGATAGCCGGCCAGGGCTGCGGCGCTGGCGGCGCCGATCTGGTGGCCCGCCGCGATCCAGCCGAACACCACCGGGGCGTCCCGATCCCCGAAAGCCTCGTTCGTGAGCCTCAGGGTCGGCGGCACGGTGGCGATCCAGTCAAGACCGTAGAAGACGCCGAAGATCGTAAGCGTGTAGAGGTTGAAGCCGCTGAAGGGCAGATAGATGAGGGCAAGGCCGCGCAGGCCGTAATAGAAGAAGAGAAGCTTGCGCGGATCGAAGCGGTCGGTCAGCCAGCCGGAGAAGGTGGTGCCGAACAGGTCGAAGATTCCCATCATTGCCATGAGGCTGGCCGCCTGCACTTCGGGGATCCCCATGTCGGCACAGAAGGAGACGAGGTGCATGCCCACCAGCCCGTTTGTGGTGAAGCCGCAGATGAAGAAGGTGGCGAAGAGATACCAGAAGGTGCGGGTCCTGGAGGCGCGGGCCAGCGCGCCGAGGGAGGCGTCGATCAGGCCTTCGCGCACGGGAACCGGGGCGATGGGCGTGGCCGAATCGGCGCCGTAGGGCCGCTGGCCGATGTCGCTGGGCTGGTTGGGAACCAGGAAGAGTGCAAGCGGAACCAGCGCCGCGCAGCCGAGCGCCACAGCGGCGACCATCCATGGCCAGCCGCCGATCTCGCCAAGCTTGGCAAGGCCGGGCTGGAAGATCAGCGTGCCGGTGGCGGCGCTGGCCGACAGCAGGCCCATCATCAAACCGCGATTGGTCGTGAACCAGCGATTGACCACCGTGGCGCCAAGCACCATCGCGACGCAGCCTGACCCAAGGCCGGACAGAACGCCCCAGGTCGCCACAAGGTGCCAGGATTGTGTCATCAGCAGGCTGACCCCGATCGACGCCGCCATGAGGATGAGCGCCGCCACGAGCACCTGGCGCACCCCTAGCCTGTTCATCAGGGCGGCGCCGAAAGGACCGACCAGGCCGTAGAGGAGTATGCCGATGGCGCCCGACAAGGATATGATGTCGACGCTCCAGCCGAAGTCCCGGTGCAGCGGCTGTATCAGCAGGCCGGGAGCCGCACGCACGCCGGCGGCGACGAGCAGGGAGAGGAAGATCACCCCGATGACCACGAAGGCATAGTTCTGGCCGAAAGGCCTGCGGCTTGCTGTCTGCATGAGATGGCCTGGGATGCGAGAAATGTTTGACTAGGTACGTACCGGTCTGTAACATTGCGCCTCGTAAAAGGAAAGAGGCTTATGGTCGATTCCGCAAATCTGGAGTCAGCACCGCCGGTGCGGGCTCGGGAACGTATCCGCCGGACCGCGCGCGAGCTCTTCTACAAGGAAGGCATCCGAGCGGTAGGTGTGGATACCATCGTGTCCAAGGCCGGCGTTACAAAGCCGACGCTCTATCGCTGCTTCGGGTCCAAGGACGATCTCGCCGCCGCCTACGCGAAAGACTACGACGACGAGTTCTGGGAGCGCTTCGAGGAAGCCGGTATCGGCTTCGAGAACGATCCACGCCGGCATTTGCGCAATTATCTCACTGGCCTGGGCGAACGGGCGACGAACGCCGGCTATCGCGGCTGCGGCCTGAGCAACGCGGCCGTCGAATATCCGGAAAAGGACAACCCCGCCCGGCTGGTTGCCGAGAGTGGCAAGCAGGCGCTCCGCAACCGCCTGGAGGGGATGGCGCGGCAGATGGAAGCGCGGGATCCCGGCCTGTTGGCGGATGGCCTGCTGCTTCTGATCGAGGGCGCCTTCATCAGCGGCCAGATCTTCCACGAAGCAGGCCCGGCTGGCTCGGTGGCCGATGTCGCCGACATGCTGATCGCAGCGAGCGTGAACCTGGGCCGCTAGAGCGTTTTGTGTTTTGACGGAATCGGCAAAACGCAAAGACGCGTCGAAAAACAAAGAGTTAGAGAAAAGCGGCGTTTCTACCTAGACGCGCTTTGCTCTAGCGCATTTCATTCTCGGTTCGAACCGGGGCGTCATTCCAGCGACGGGATTTGCGGCCTCACATCCCCCACCGCAGCGCAGGCGTGTGCACCGGCGCATCCCAGAGGGCCTTCGCCTGGTCGTCCAGGATGGACACCGTCAGCGAGCAACCGGCCATGTCCAGCGATGTCACGAAGGATCCCGTCAGCGAACGTGCCGTCTTGATGCCCCTGGCATCAAGCCATTTGCGGGCTCGATCCTGCATCAGATAGAGTTCCATCAGCGGCGTGCCGCCGAAGCCGTTGACGAACAGCAGCACCTCGGCTGGACCTCCGAGGGAAAGGTCGCCGACGATCGCTCCCAACATCTCGTCGACGATGGCATCGGCCGAGGCAAGCTTCACGCGGCGCCGGCCAGGCTCGCCATGAATCCCCACGCCCATCTCCATCTCGTCCTCGCCGAGCGTGAAGGTCGGCTTGCCGGCAGCTGGCACGGTGCAGGACGTCAACGCCACGCCCATCGAACGCGTGTGCCCGTTGATGCGCTCGCCGAGAGCCTTGAGATCGGCGAGTGAATCGCCGCGTTCGGCTGCCGCGCCCAGCATCTTCTCGACGAGCAGCGTACCAGCCACGCCGCGGCGGCCCGTCGTCCAGGTGGAGTTCTCCACCGCCACGTCGTCGTCGAGGACGAGGCTCTCCACTGCCCCGGACGCCATCTCCGCCGCCATGGCGAAGTTCATCACGTCGCCCTCGTAGTTCTTGACGATATAGAGGATGCCGGCCCCACCGTCGGCGGCCTCGGCCGCCGCCAGCATCTGGTCGGGCGTCGGCGAGGTGAAAACCTGCCCCGGGCACGCGGCGTCGAGCATGCCCACGCCGACAAAACCGGCATGCAGCGGTTCATGCCCCGAGCCGCCGCCGGAAATCAGGCTGACCTTGCCGGGCCGGATTTGCCGCCTGCGCACGAACTTGCGCTCCTCGCCGAGCGTGACGATGTCGGCATGCACCGCGGCAAAACCGTCAAGACTCTGGGCAAGCACGTCGTCGACGGCATTGATGAGCTTCTTCATCGAGCATTCCTTCCCTTCGCGGTTCCAGCCGGCCTAGTCGCCGTCGCGCCGCCTGCTTATTGATTGGCCTGGGGTGTTTCGAGGTCGGCGGCCGCCGCGCCGCCATCGCTCTTGGACCTGCGGTCCAGCTCGCGGGTATAGTGGACCAGGCTCGCCGCGAAATCGAGGATGGCTCTCTCCATCGCCTGGTTGCGGCGCTCGTCGCCGAGGTCGGGCAATGTCAGCGTCAGGTTGCGGCTCTGTGCCTGGCGGTTCTGCCCCGCGGCCCGTCCGGGATGGGCTGCGCGATAGGCTTCGAGGAACTCCGCCTTCTCGGCCGGCGCCAGGCGGCAGACCTCGCAGATCACGTCGAGATGCTGCGCCGGGATCGGGATCGGATAGCCGGGATTGGTGATCTGCGAGATGAAGGAGCGGTTGGTGCCGAGCGCCGCCGCCAGCTTCAGGCGTGTTCCCGATGGACGGTTGTCGAGCGCGCGCCTCAGCATCAGCTTGTAGGCGGCGATGGAGCGGGCGCTGTTTTCCTTCGCGTCAGACATTCGCAAAACTCTCGATTGCCGCCTTCACCCGGCCGACGAAGGCCGGGGGGACCGATAGGCAGGTCAGTCCAAGGCCGAGAAGCTGGGGAACAAGCCGAATCTCGGCCGCCGCGTCGCCGCAGATCGAGACCGGCACCTTGCGTATCCGGCCGGCGCCGACCGCACGCCCCATCAGTTCGAGCACGGCGGGATCGCCGGCATCGTTGAGGGCGGCCACCGCCGAAATGTCCCGCGCGGCCGCCATCGTATACTGGGTGAGGTCATTGGACCCGATGGAGTAGAAGTCCGCGGCAAAACGCAACGCACCGAGAGCGGCGGCGGGAACCTCCACCATCATGCCCAGGAGCGGGCGGCGGCAGGGCGTGCCTTCGCCGATGAGGCCGGCCACCACCTCGTCCAGCAGAGCGGACGCCTCGGCGAATTCGGCCGGAACCGTGACCATCGGCAACATGATGCGGATGTCGTGATGGAGCGCCACGCGGACGAGCGCCCTGAGCTGGACACGGAAGGTCTCCGGCCGGGCAAGGGAGAGCCTCAACCCCCGCAGCCCCAGGAAGGGATTGGACTCGCTGGCCTCCGTCAGCCCCTCCACCGGCTTGTCTCCCCCGGCATCGAGGGTGCGGAAGGTCACCGGACGCCCGTCCGCCCAGGCGGCGATGGCCGTGTAGGCGGCGTATTGAGCTTCCTCGTCGGGCAGGGGATGGCCGGGCTCGAACAGGAATTCGGTGCGGACCAGGCCGATGCCGTCGCAGATCTCGGGAGCATGCCCCTTGAGATCGGCGGGCGAGGCAACGTTGATCATGACCTCGATGGGCGTGCCGTCGGCAAGAAAGACAGGCTTGGCCTGCAAGGTCTCGGCATGCGCGTCGGCTTGGCCCTTCGCCGCCAGGGTCGGGGCGAGGGCCGCCAGTGTCTGCGGTTTGGGGTCGAAGGTCACCGCTCCCGCCTCGCCGTCCACGATCGCCTGCTCCGCCGTTCCCAGCGTGCCGAGCCCTGTCACCATGGGAATTCCGCGGCTGCGGGCGAGCATGGCGACGTGCGACGAGGGGGAGCCGCTGGCGAGCGCGACACCGCCTCCCTTGCTCCAGTCGGTCGACAGGAAAAGGGATGGGGCAATATCCTCCCCGATGAGAATCGAGCCCGGCGGCACCTGGCCCGGGCCGGCAGCACCGGTGAGATGGGCGAGCACTCGGTCCCTGATATCGGCCAGGTCGACGCCTCGGGCCTGGAAATAGGGGTCCTCGCTGTGTTCGTAATCGAGGATCTCCGCATCGAGCGCCGAACGCCAGGCGTGTGTTGGCGGCACGCCTGCGGCTATGGCGTCGAAGGCACCCTCCGAGAGGGCCTCGTCCTCGAGCATGGCGATCTGGAAGCCGATGATGTCGGCCCCCTCCCCGTCCACCTTTTCCACCAGAGCGACAAGATCCGTGAGGGCTGCATCGATGGCCTGCCGCAGGGCTGCCTCGCCGTCCTCGTCGAGCAAGGCGGGTGCGCGCTGCGGCACCGGTCGGCCGATCACGAAGACGGGGCCTGCGGCAAGCCCGGGCGAAGCGGAACGTCCCGTGAGCCGCCTTTCGATCATCTGCCGAGCCCCCCGACCAGCATCTCACTCCTCCCCGAACTTATCTTCGACCAGTGCCAGCATTGCGGCGAGAGCTTCCTCGTCATCCGGCCCGCAGACGCTGAAGTAGAGAGTAGTGCCCTTCGGCGCTCGCGCCCGCATCACCTTCACCGGGCTCTTCGCGTCGATCCACGGTCCCGCCTCCACGAGAGCAAGCTCGATCCTGGACTGGAAACGCTTGGCGAGTTGGGTGAGTTTCACGCTGGGGCGCGCATGGAGGCCTATCGCATTGGTCAGCAAGGCCTTGCCTGTCAAAGTTCTGTTCAGGTCGAGCATGGGTCGGGCCTTAACCGTAGAGATCTTCGGCCGCGTCGCGAACTGCGGCGAGGGAGGAGCCGCCGGAAGCTTCGGTGGCCGCAATCACGGCTCCCTCCACGACCGGTGCATTGCAGATGACCACGAGGTCACGCTTGTGTTCGTCGAGCTGTTCGATCGCCATCTCCGCATTGGTCTCCGCACCTCCGAGATCCACGAGGACGGCAACGCCCTCCGCCGACCAGACGCTATCGATCGCGGCAACGATTTTGGCGACGTCGGTGCCGAGGCCCCCACCCGGATCCCCGCCCGTCCAGGCGAGCCCGACCGTCTCGCCGACCATCTGGCGCACCATGTCTGCTGCACCCTCGGCGACCTTGGGCGAGTGGGAAACGATCACGATACTCACAGTCATTGCAGGAGACCCTGGTTCTTGAGCGCATCGACGGCGGCGACGATGATAAGCGAGGAGGAACGCGCTCCCGGATCCATATGTCCGATCGACCGCTCCCCCAGGAAGGATGCTCGGCCGCGAATTGCCTTGAGGGGAACGGTTCGCTCCGCCGAGGCGATCGCCTCGGCCTTGATGGCCTGTGCATCGCCGCCATCCGACATCACGATCCCGACGGGAACAAGCACGTCGAGCAGCGTCTTCTGCCCGGCTTCGGACCGCCCACGGGACTTCACCGCTTCGATCGCCCGGGA
Source organism: Labrys sp. ALF-8 (assembly GCF_059699065.1). Taxonomy (NCBI): domain Bacteria; kingdom Pseudomonadati; phylum Pseudomonadota; class Alphaproteobacteria; order Hyphomicrobiales; family Xanthobacteraceae; genus Labrys; species Labrys sp. ALF-8. The sequence goes on along the minus strand of NZ_AP048537.1, from coordinate 3,836,941 downwards.
AAAGGCGGAGACGACGGCGGCGTGATCGGGCTCGGCGCCGATGGTCTTGCCGAACTCCAGGAAGAATGTGCCGAAGAGCGGCCCGGAGGCGCCGCCCACCTTCATGACCATCGCCATGCCAGCCGCCTTGAACAGATCCGGCCATGGCTTGGTCGCAAGACCCGGCAGTTCTGCCACCACGGCTTCGAACCCGCGCTTGAGGTTGATGCCGTGATCGCCATCGCCGATTGCCTGGTCGAGGGCCGTGAGTTCCTCGGCGTGGTCGAATATTGCGGTGGCGACGGCGTGAATAAGCTGTTCTTTCGCCTGCTGATCCATCGCCCGGCCCATTCCGCGACTCCCGGTGACAGGGTCATGCCATTGCCCCGCGCACGATTTGTTTAGCTTTCCACCTATCGCTAAACAATGCAAGAGAAAGCGGTACGGCACGGGGTGTGGGCAGGTGTTCAGGACATCGGGGGTCGGCCCGGCGTGCGCGCTTCTCCGGCAGCATGGCCTGTCATATTTTGGTGCCCTACAGGCCCTAATGAGCTGCCTAACTTTGCGTCACATTTGACGCGACATCGCCATTGACGAACCCTGCGGGGAACGACAAGCTAAAGCAAAACAATGAATTACGCGGGCAGGAAAGACGGTTCGGTTCATGGCGGCAGATGCAATCCTGCAAACCGAAGGCCTGACGAAGGATTTTAGGGGCTTTCGCGCGGTCGACGATGTCGCCCTTACCGTCAAGCGCGGTACAGTCCATGCGCTGATCGGGCCGAACGGCGCCGGCAAGACGACCTGCTTCAATCTTCTCACCAGCTTCCTCACGCCCTCGGGCGGGCGCATCACCTACAAGGGACAGGACATCACGGGCATGAAGCCCGCGGCCGTGGCGAGGCTCGGCCTGGTGCGCTCGTTCCAGATCTCGGCCGTGTTCGGCCAGATGAGCGTGCGGGACAACATCCGTATCGCGCTCCAGCGCAGGCGCGGCCACTCCTATGATTTCTGGCGTTCCCAGCGCACGCTCGATTCGCTCAACGAGGAAGCAGCCGCGCTTGCGGAGAGCGTGGGTCTCCCGGCCTTCCTGGGCGTCCCGGCCCGCGAGCTTTCCTACGGTCGCAAGCGTGCGCTCGAGCTTGCCACCACCCTGGCGCTCGATCCTGAGATGCTGCTGCTGGACGAACCGATGGCCGGCATGGGGCATGAGGATGTGGAGCGCACCACCGAACTCATCCGGCGCATCGCCAGCAGCCGCACCATCCTGATGGTGGAGCACAATCTCTCGGTCGTCGCCACTTTGTCCGACAGGATCACGGTGCTGGCGCGAGGAAAGGTGCTGGCGGAGGGAGACTACGACACCGTGTCCAGCGATCCGCGCGTGGTCGAGGCCTATATCGGGAGCGGCCATGCCTGATCCCTTTCTCAGCGTGCGGGGCCTCGAAGCCTGGTACGGCGAATCCCATGTCCTGCACGGCATCGACTTCGACGTGAACCAGGGAGAGGTCGTCACGCTGCTCGGGCGCAACGGCGCCGGCAAGACCACCACGATGAAGTCGATCATCGGCGTGATGGCCAAGCGCCAGGGGTCCATCCGCTTCGGTGGCCAGGAGACCATCCGCCTGCCCTCGCGCCAGATCGCGCGGCTCGGCATCGGCTACTGTCCGGAGGAGCGCGGCATCTTCGCCAGCCTTTCGGTGGAGGAGAACCTGATGCTGCCGCCGGTGGTGAAGCCGGGCGGATTGCCGGTGGCGGAGATCTACAGCCTCTTCCCCAATCTCAAGCAGCGCCTGACCAGCCAGGGCACCAAGCTTTCGGGTGGCGAACAGCAGATGCTGGCGATCGGTCGCATCCTGCGCACGGGCGCCGACCTTCTCCTGCTCGACGAGCCCACGGAAGGCCTCGCCCCGGTCATCGTCGAACAGATCGGCCATACTATCGTGAAGCTCAAGGAACGCGGCTTCACCATCGTCCTGGTCGAGCAGAATTTCCGTTTCGCTTCCACCGTGGCCGACCGCCACTACGTGGTCGAACAGGGCAAGGTGATCGACATGATCCCCAATGCCACGCTGGAGGCCAATATCGACAAGCTGCACGCCTACCTCGGCGTGTAACTTTCCGGGACGAGGGAATGGGAGGATATTCGATGAAATTCAGGCAGTTACTGCTGGCGGCCGTAATGGTCGGCGCGTGCTTCGGCGGCGCCCAGGCCGACGACATCTCCGTCAAGATCGGTGTACTGAACGACCGATCGGGCGTCTACGCCGACCTTTCCGGCGAGGGCTCAGTGATCGCTGCGCGGATGGCGGTCGAAGACTTCAAAGCCGCCGACAAGGGCATCAAGGTCGAGATCGTCTCGGCCGACCATCAGAACAAGCCCGACGTAGGCGCCGGCATTGCCAGGCAGTGGTACGACCAGGATGGCGTCGACGCCATTTTTGACGTGCCGACATCCTCGGTGGCGCTCGCCGTGAGCCAGGTGACCAAGGAAAAGAACAAGATCTTCATCGATTCCGGCGCGGGCTCGACCGACCTGGTCGGCAAGCAGTGCTCGCCCAATACGCTCCTGTGGACCTACGACACCTACGCCCTCGCCAAAGGCACTGCCGGCGCCATGGTCAAGCGCGGCGGCGACAGCTGGTTCTTCATCACCGCCGATTATGCCTTCGGCAAGTCGCTCGAGGACAATGCATCCGCCATCGTCAAGGCCGCCGGGGGCAAGGTGGTCGGCTCGATCAAGGCGCCCTTCCCCAATTCCGACTTCTCCTCCTTCCTGCTCCAGGCGCAGTCTTCGGGAGCCAAGGTGATCGGCCTCGCCAATGCCGGTGGCGATACCGTCAACGCCATCAAGCAGGCCTCCGAATTCGGGATCACCCAGGGCGGACAGAACCTTGCCGGCCTGCTTATCTTCATCAGCGACGTGAATGCCCTCGGCCTTCAGGCAGCCCAGGGCCTCGTGCTGACGGAAGCCTTCTACTGGGACCTCAACGACGGCACCCGTGCCTTCGCCAAGCGTTTCGCCGAGAAGAGCGGCGGCAAGATGCCGACCATGGTTCATGCGGGCGTCTATGCCGGCGTGCTGCACTACCTGAAGGCCATCGAGGCAGCCAAGGGCAAGGACGCCGGCAAGGTTATGGCGCAGATGAAGGCGACGCCGACCGACGATCCGCTCTTCGGCAAGGGCCAGGTGCTGCCCAACGGGCGTGTGACCCACGACATGTATCTCTTCCAGGTCAAGAAACCGGAGGAATCGAAGGGGGCGTGGGACTACTACAACCTCCTCGCCACCATTCCTGCCGCGGAAGCCTTTCAGACCGTCGCCGAGTCCGGCTGCGCGCTGAAGTGAGGGGCGGCCTAAGGCCTTTCAGATCGAGTCAGGACAAATCCAGCAGCAGGCAGATCCCACCGTGACGATGATATTCGGCGTTCCTCTGCAGGCCTTGCTCGGCCAACTCGTGCTGGGCCTGATCAACGGCTCCTTCTACGCGATGCTGAGTCTCGGCCTGGCCATCATCTTCGGCCTGCTCAACATCATCAACTTCGCGCATGGCGCCCTCTACATGATGGGCGCCTTCGCGGCCTGGATGCTGTTGAACTATGCCGGCATCGGCTATTGGCCGGCCCTGATCCTGGCCCCCGTCATCGTCGGCCTGTTCGGCATCCTCATCGAACGCGCCTTCATCGCCCGGCTCTACCAGCTCGACCATCTCTACGGCTTGCTGCTCACCTTCGGGCTGGCCCTGATCATCCAGGGCCTGTTCCGCAACTACTACGGCGTCTCGGGGTTGCCCTACGCCATCCCCCAGGCGCTTGCCGGACCGGTCAGCCTCGGCTTCATGATCCTCCCGAAATACCGGGTCTTCGTCATCGTGTTTTCGCTCGCCATCTGCCTTGCCACCTGGCTGGTGATCGAGAAGACCAGACTGGGCGCCTATCTGCGCGCCGCCACCGAGAACCCCAAGCTCGTGGAAGCCTTCGGCATCAACGTCCCCCGCCTGATGATGCTGACCTACGCGTTCGGCGTCGGGCTCGCGGCCCTCGCCGGCGTGCTGTCTGCGCCGATCAACAACGTCAATCCCAACATGGGGGCCGACATCATTATCGTCGTCTTCGCGGTCGTGGTGATCGGCGGCATGGGATCGATTCTCGGTTCCGTCGTCACCGGCTTCGGCCTCGGCGTTATCGAGGGCATCACCAAGACCTATTATCAGCCCGCCTCCTCGACGGTGGTATTCGTCGTCATGGCGATCGTGCTGCTGGTGCGGCCGGCCGGCCTGTTCGGGAGGGCTTCCTGATGTCGGATCGCAACCAGGCCTCCTCCCCCGCCCCGGGCCGGATCCTGACGACCGAAAGGATGGCGACCCTCCTGCTGGTCGGCCTGATCGTGGTGGCGCCCTTCGTGGCCTATCCCATCTTCGTGATGAAGGTGCTCTGCTTCGGCCTGTTCGCTTGTGCCTTCAACCTGCTGCTCGGCTATGGCGGGCTCCTGTCCTTCGGGCACGCCGCCTTCTTCGGCATGGCGAGCTATGTGTGCGCCCATGCCGCCAAGGAGTGGGGACTGACGCCCGAAGTCGCCATTCTCTGCGGCGCTGCGATATCGGGCCTGCTGGGCCTCGTCATCGGCGCCCTGGCTATCCGCCGCCAGGGCATCTACTTCGCCATGATCACACTCGCCATGGCGCAGATGGTCTATTTCTACGCCCTCCAGGCATCCTTCACGGGCGGCGAGGACGGCATCCAGGCCGTGCCCCGCGGCAAGCTGTTCGGCCTGTTCGATCTTTCAGACGACATGACGCTCTATGTCGTGGTTGCGGTGATCGTGCTGCTCGGCCTCTTCGTCATCCACCGCGTCGTGCATTCGCCCTTCGGCCAGGTGATGAAGGCGATCCGCGATAACGAGCCCCGCGCGCTTTCGCTGGGCTACGACGCCGAGCGCTTCAAGCTCTTGATGTTCACCCTGTCGGCGACGCTCGCCGGCCTTGCCGGCGCCACCAAGACCATCGTCTTCCAGCTCGCCTCGCTCACCGACGTGCACTGGACCATGTCCGGCGAAGTGGTGCTGATGGCGCTCGTCGGCGGCACCGGCACGCTCTTCGGCCCCATGCTCGGCGCCCTGCTGGTGGTGGCGATGGAAACCTATCTCGCCGGTCTCGGCTCCTGGGTCACGGTGGCCCAGGGTGCCGTGTTCGTCATCTGCGTGCTCGCATTCCGCGAGGGGATCGCGGGCAAGGTGAAGCTGCTGATGGAGCGGTGAGTCGCTCCCGGGGCGGCAGGCGTCTCGCCTGCTTCTCCCTTGCTTGCAGGCAAGGCGCATTCAAGAGCAGGCGAGACGCCCGCCGTCCCAGGAAGCGCTCACCAGTTCACCCACACTCCGCCCTTCTTCGACGATTTCACCGCCGCCTCGATGAAGGCCATGCCCGCGATACCGTCGTCGATGCCGGGGAAGGTCACCTCGGGACCGGGTTTGCCGCCATTGCGAGCGGCCTTAATCGCCCGGGCGATCTCAGTGTAGATGTTGGCGAAACCTTCGAGATAGCCCTCCGGATGGCCCGGCGGTATGCGCGTCACCCGCCCGGCCGCCTCGCCGGCAGCGCCCGACCCGCGCGTGAGGATACGGGTCGGCTCGCCATGCGGGCTGAAATAGAGATAGTTCGGATTGTCCTGACGCCAGGAGAGGCCGGCCTTCGAGCCGTAGACGCGCAGCATCAGGCCGTTCTCGTTGCCGGGTGCCACCTGGCTGGCCCAGAGCGCGCCACGGGCACCGTTCGCGTAGCGCAGGAGCACCTGTACGTTATCGTCGAGCGCGCGTCCGGGCACGAAGGTTGTGAGTTCGGCCAGGAGCTGGGAAACCTCCAGCCCCCCGACGAACTGGGCCAGGTTGAAGGCATGGGTGCCGATGTCGCCGATCGAGCCGCCCGCGCCCGAGCGCGTGGGATCGGTGCGCCAGTCGGCCTGCTTCTGGCCGGTCTGCTCGATATTGGTGGTGAGCCAGTCCTGCGGATATTCCACCTGGATCAGCCGGATCTCGCCTAGGTCACCCGCCTTCACCATCTCGCGCGCAGCGCGGATGAGCGGGTAGCCGGTGTAGTTGTGCGTCACGGCGAAGATGACGCCCTTCTCCTCCGCGAGTTTCTTGAGCTTCAGCGCATCCTTGAGCGTTGTGGTGACCGGCTTGTCGCAGATGATATGGATGCCCGCCCTGATGAAGGCTTCGGCCGCCGGCGCGTGCATATGGTTGGGCGTAACGATGGAAACGGCCTCGATGCCGTCCTTCCGCCGTTTCTCCTTTTGCGCCATGGTCTGGAAATCGGGATAGATGCGGGCGGGATCGAGCCCGAGTGCCTCGCCCGAGCGCAGCGCCTTTTCAGGCGTGGAGGAGAGCGCACCCGCCACGAAGACGTAGTCGTCGTCCATGCGGGCAGCAAGCCGGTGCACGGCGCCGATGAAGGCGCCTTCCCCGCCGCCGACCATGCCGTAGCGCACACGCCCACCTGTCTTGCTATCCGAACGGCCTTCGATCGACATTTGAATGTTTCCTCTTTTTATCGGTCCGTGTTGACGGCCTGCCCGCGAGCGGCGGTATCCCGGCAGCGGCACGGACTATGTCATGCCCGGCCCTGTCCCGGCCATCCCGCCGCTGCCCTGGATCGCCGGAACAAGGCCGATGATGACAAAGGTCAGGTCGCCGCTGGGCTTCGATTACCGCAGCCCCAAGAGCCGGCGCACCGCCTTGCGATCCGTACTGCCACCGGCGAAATCATCGAACGCCTTTTCCGTGACCCGGATAATGTGGCTCTCGATGAAGGGAGCGCCTTCGGCGGCACCATCTTCCGGATGCTTAAGGCAGCATTCCCATTCGAGCACGGCCCAGGAATCGTAATCGTACTGGGCGAGCTTGGAGAAGATGCCGGAGAAATCCACCTGACCATCACCGAGCGAGCGGAAACGCCCTGCCCGCTCCGTCCAGGAAGCGTAACCGGAATAGACCCCCTGTCGGCCGGTGGGATTGAACTCGGCATCCTTCACGTGAAAGGCCTTGATCCGCTCGTGATAGATATCGATGAAGGCGAGATAATCGAGCTGCTGAAGCACGAAGTGCGAAGGGTCGTAGTTGATATTGGCTCGCTTGTGGCCTTTCAGGCGGTCGACGAAGAGCTCGAACGTGGCTCCGTCGAACAGATCCTCGCCCGGATGGATCTCGTAGCAAACATCGACGCCCACCGCGTCATAGGCATCCAGGATCGGCTTCCAGCGTTTGGCGAGTTCGGCAAAGGCCTCCTCGATCAATCCCGCCGGGCGCTGCGGCCAGGGATAGGTGAAGGGCCACGCAAGCGCGCCGGAAAAGGTGACGTGGGCATCGAGGCCGAGATGGCGCGAGGCGGTGGCGGCATATGTGAGCTGCTGCACCGCCCAAGCCTGCCTCTCCCTGGGCTTGCCGTGCAGTTCCGCGGGGGCGAAGGCATCGAAGGCCGAGTCATAGGCCGGATGCACGGCTACGAGCTGGCCCTGCAGATGGGTCGACAATTCGGTGATGGCAAGACCGTGCTTGCGGGCGATGCCGGCCACTTCGTCGCAATAGGTCTGGGATTCGGCGGCCTTCTTCAGGTCGAACAGGCGCCCGTCCCAGGTCGGGATCTGCACACCCTTGTAGCCGAGGGAAGCGGCCCAGCCGCAAATGGAATCCAGTGAATTGAAGGGGGCCGCGTCGCCCGCAAACTGGGCGAGAAAGATCGCCGGTCCCTTGATGGTGGCCGCCATGGCTGCGTCTCCTGCGATAATGCCTCAAGGCCAGGACCTGCCGTCGCGCACGGGCGACACACGATCTCCAGCCCGGGAACATTTATCCGATCCGTTCCCTGGCTTGCCTCACCATGTCAAATCCTTGGAGGCAGCGCAACGCCGTTATGATGTACGTACCACAAGATGGTCGCGCCCGCCCGTTACGGGCAGGCCCCACAAGCAAGAAAGGCCGGACTTCCGCCCGGCCTTCCTGTTCAAACTCTTGCGTTGCGGCCTTACGCCGAGGCCTGACCGGGCCCGAGGACGATCACGCGGCCACCCAGCGGGACGCGCTGATAAAGATCGATGACATCCTGGACGATCATGCGGATGCAGCCCGAGGAGGCGTTGTGCCCGATGCTGTAGGGCTCGTTGGTGCCGTGGATACGGAAAAGCGTATCCTTGTTGTCCTGCCACAGATACATCGCGCGTCCGGTGATCGGGTTGCGCGGACCGCCCTGCATGCCAATGCCGCTCTGGAGCTTGGTGAGGGTGGGCCGCAGATCGGGCCGGCGGGCAATCATCTCCTTGGGCGGATACCAATCGGGCCATTCGCGCTTGAAATGGACCTCGGCGGTGCCGGACCAGCCGAAGCCCTGCTTGCCCACGCCGACGCCGTAGCGCATCGCCCGGCCACCACCCATGACGTAGTAGAGATAGTGGGCCTTGGGATCGACGATGACCGTGCCCGCCGGCTGATCCGTGTCGTAATCCACCTCGGCGCGCAGGAAGGCGGCGCCGATCCGCTTGGTGTCGACGGCCGGCACGACGAATTTGCCGTCGGTCGTCTGTCCGTAGATCACCTTGTAGTCAAAGGTGCCATCGGGATTCAGTGGCTGATCCGGCTGCCTGACGTCGTCCGTTGGCCGCCCCTCCGCAGGCATCGCCGGCAGGGTCGCCGGATCGCTCGAAGCCACCACGACCGGCTTGATGGAGGCGGAATCGGTCACGCAGCTGGCCAAGCTCAGGCCAAGGCCGGTAAGCGAAGCGCCCATGAGGAAGGCGCGGCGAGAAAGAGATGACATTACACATCCTACTGGGATCGGAAAAACCGACGCATACAATAAGCAAGACCGACGTATTCGGCTGTGCCTTTGCTGCAACGTTCCGAATTTCTTTATATCGCGTTCCCGTGAACGCGACTTCGTTCATGATGGCTTCATCTACTCCCTGCAGCTGCGCGGGACCGTGCGCTGAAACACAGATGGGGCTCACGGAAGACTTGACCCGCCCCTCGCCCCCGGTCACAAGGCGCCCATGGCTCCTCCCCTGCTGTTCCTGCGCGACATCCACCTGACCTTCGGCGGCACTCCCACACTCGAGGGCGCAGACCTTTCCATCGCTCCCGGCGAACGTCTCTGCCTGGTCGGCCGCAACGGCTCGGGCAAGTCTACCCTGCTGAAGATCGCTGCCGGCCTGATCGAAGCCGACAAGGGCGAGCGCTTCGTGCATCCCGGTGCCACGGTACGCTACCTGCCGCAGGAGCCCGACTTCACCGGATTCGCCACGACCCTCGCCTATGTCGAGGCGGGTCTCGGCCCGGGAGACGATCCCTATCGAGCCGCCTACCTTCTCGACGAACTCGGCCTTACCGGCCAGGAAGATCCGGCCACCCTTTCGGGCGGCGAAGGCCGCCGCGCCGCCCTCGCCCGCGTCTTGGCGCCGGAGCCTGATATTCTACTCCTCGACGAGCCCACTAACCATCTCGATCTTCCGGTGATCGAATGGCTCGAAAAGGAGATCGGGACATTACGCTCCGCCCTGGTGCTGATCAGCCATGACCGGCGCTTCCTCGAGAACCTCTCGCGCGCCACCGTCTGGCTAGACCGGGGCAAGACCAGGCGCATGGATCGCGGCTTCGCCTTTTTCGAGGAGTGGCGCGACCAGGTGCTGGAGGAGGAAGAACGCGACCGCCAGAAGCTCGACCGCAAGATCGTCGCCGAGGAGCATTGGGTGCGCTACGGCGTGACCGCGCGGCGCAAGCGCAATGTCCGCCGCATGGCCAACCTCGCCGCGCTCCGCCAGGAGCGGCGCGATGCCCGCCGCGTCACCGGCACGGTGAAGATGACGCTTACGGAGGGCGAGGAGAGCGGCAAGCTCGTCATCGAGGCGGCCGGCGTCAACAAGAGCTGGGGCGGTCCGCCCATCGTCAAGGATTTCTCGATCCGCATCGCCCGCGGGGACCGTGTCGGCATCGTCGGCCCGAACGGGGCTGGAAAGACCACCCTGCTCAACGTGCTCACGGGCCTGATCCCGCCCGACAGCGGCACGGTGAAGCTCGGCGCCAGTCTTCAGATGGTCACCCTGGACCAGCGCCGCGAAAGCCTCGATCCGGGTGCCACCCTTTCCGAAACCCTGACCGGCGGCGGATCCGACTATGTCGAGGTCGGCGGCGAGCGCAAGCATGTCGTGGGTTACATGCGCGACTTCCTGTTCTCCCCGGAACAGGCCCGCACTCCCGTCTCTGTTTTGTCGGGTGGCGAGCGCGGTCGGCTGATGCTTGCCCGCGCGCTGGCCAAGCCTTCGAACCTGCTGGTGCTGGACGAACCCACCAACGACCTCGACCTCGAAACCCTCGATCTCCTGCAGGAGATGATCGGCGACTACCGGGGCACCGTCATCGTCATCAGCCATGACCGCGACTTCCTCGACCGCGTCGCCACATCGGTGCTGATGAGCGAGGGAGACGGGCGGTGGACCGAATATGCCGGCGGCTATTCCGACATGACGGCCCAGCGCGGCAGCGGCGTCGCCCGCAGGACGGCGGAAAAGACGGATACGCCGAAGGAGACTACGCCGGCTCCTGTCTCGCAGGAGCGGGCCGCCAGGCGCAAGCTCTCCTTCAAGGAGAAGCACGCCCTCGAAACGTTGCCGGCCAAGATCGACCAGCTCGCCGCCAAGGCCGCTGCCCTGCATGAGCGCCTGGCCGATCCGACCCTGTTCGCCAAGGATTCGAAGAAATTCGCGCAGCTCAGCCAGGAACTCGCCGCCGTCGAGGCCGACAAGGCCAGGACGGAGGAGGAATGGCTGACGCTGGAAATGCTGCGGGAAGAGCTGGAGGGGTAGCCGTCCGGGCAGGCCCGCGGTCTTCCAGAGGTTCCCGCCCACGGCAATGACAATGTCTTGGTGAAGCGCTAGATGCTCGATTATCCATTCCCGCGCCGCCCGACGGAACCGACGTCATGATTCTCCACCACCGCCTCTGCCCCGACAGCAACGACAAGCTGGTCTCCCACGACGTGCGGCCAGGCGAGACATTGCCCGCGGGTGTGCAGTGGATCGACCTGCTCGACCCGACCAGGGAGGAGGATGAGCAGGTGGAGGCCCTCCTCGGCATTTCCGTGCCCACGCGCGAGGACATGGACGATATCGAGCCCTCCGAACTGCTGTGGTCGGAGAACGGCGCACGCTACATGACGGCGCGCCTGCTGCGGGTGAGCGGGCCGGAGCCGGAGATCACGGCGGTGACCTTCATCCTCACCAACTCTACCCTGGTGACCGTGCGCTACGACGACCTCAAGGCGTTCACAACCTATATCGGCCATGCATCGAAGCCCGGCGGCTGCGGCAACAATGCCGAAGGGATCATGGCCGGACTGATCGACACCATCATCGACCGGGCGGCGGAAGTGCTGCAGGCCTCGGGCGAAGAACTCGACAAGGTTTCGCGGGCCGTGTTCAAGGAACAGGCCAAGGGCAGCGACCGGACGTCGACGTTGCAGAACACCCTCCGGGCCCTCGGGCGGCATGGCGATCTCATCTCGAAATCCCGCGAGAGCCTCGTCTCCATCGAGCGGGTCCTCCTGTCCCTGTCCGCCAGCCTCAAGGCGGCGCATGTCCCGGCGGAATTGCGCGAAGAGGTGAAGAGCACCTTGCGCGACCTGCAGTCGCTCGAGGAACATGCCACTTTCCAGACCAACAAGATCCAGTTCCTGCTCGACGCGACGCTGGGTCTCGTCAATCTCGAGCAGAACAACATCATCAAGCTGTTCTCGGTCATGGCGGTGATCTTCATGCCGCCAACCCTCGTGGCCTCGGTCTACGGCATGAATTTCGAGTACATGCCCGAACTCAAATGGGCGCATGGCTACCCGATGGCACTCGTCCTGATGATCGTTGTCGCGATCGCGCCCTATTTCATCTTTCGTTGGAAGAACTGGCTGTGATGCGGCCTTGCCCCTGCATCTCCCCTTGAGTTTGCCGGCGCAGCATTCGAAGATGCGCTCCACACCCGCGGTGTGATCGGAAGGCGATCGGACATGTCGGAAACCTCCAGCCCGAGGGACGTTCAGCAGGCATGAGCCAGACGACTTCCGGCACCGTGGATACGCCGCCCGGCGACCAGTCCTTCGTCGCGCACAGCCTGGCCTACCGCCTCCTTCGCTCCTTCCTGTCCTTCGTCTCCTCGGTGGTGCTGAGCCTGCTCGGCCTCAGCCTCGTCACCTTCTGCATCGGTCGCTTCATCCCTACCGATCCGGTGCTCGCCGTGGTCGGCGACCACGCAACACGCGACATCTACGACAGGACGCGCCTTGCCATGGGTCTCGACAAACCCATTCCCGAACAGTTTCTGATCTATCTGGACAAGGTCCTCCACGGTGACCTCGGCACCTCCGTGATCACTTCCAACCCCGTGCTCTCGGACCTTCTGCACTTCTTTCCGGCCACCATCGAGCTCGCGACCGTCGCCACCGCGATCGGTGTCCTCCTCGGCGTGCCGGCCGGCGTGATCGCAGGAGCGACACGCGGACGCTGGCCCGACCACATCGTGCGCATCGTCGGGCTGTTCGGCTATTCGATGCCGGTATTCTGGCTCGGCCTGGTCGGGCTTGGCCTGTTCTACGGCAAGCTCGGCTGGGTGGCCGGACCGGGCCGGATCGACGTCGCTTTTGAAGGGATGGTCGAGCCGGTCACCGGCTTCGTACTCGTCGACAGCGCGCTCGCAGGCGAGTGGGACACGTTCTGGAGCGCCGCCCAGCATCTCGTGCTGCCAGGCGCCATCCTCGGCTACCTATCGCTGGCCTATATCGCCCGCATGACACGTAGCTTCATGATCTCGCAGATCAGCCAGGAATATGTCACGGTCGCCCAGGTGAAGGGCCGCTCCTATTGGGGTGCCGTCTGGCGCCATGCCTTCCCCAACATCCTCGTGCCTCTCATCACCGTGGTCGGCCTCAGCTACGCCACGCTGCTCGAAGGCGCGGTGCTGACAGAGACCGTGTTCGCCTGGCCGGGACTCGGCCTCTATATCACCCAGTCTCTCTTCAACGCCGACATGAACGCAGTCCTTGGCGGTACCATCGTGGTCGGCACGATGTTCATCGCTATCAACCTGACCTGCGATTTCCTCTACAAACTGGTCGACCCGCGCCTGAGGGGAACATGAACAACCTGTCCGCAAACCAGGCGCGGCCGGGCTGGCATGCCTGGCTCACCGCAGAATCCCCGGCCTCCCCCCTGCAGGCCCGGCTTGGCGGACTTTGGCGCGTGCTCGCCGCTCTGGTCCGCAATCCCCTCGCCTGCACCGGCCTCGCCGTCGTCGTGGTGCTGGTCCTGGTGGCGCTGTTCGCCCCACTCATCGCCTGGGACGTTTCGCCCATCGCGCAGAACCTTGCCGGCCGCCTTGCCCCACCCGGCGCAGCGCACTGGTTCGGCACGGACGAACTTGGACGCGACATCTTCGCACGCACCGTCTACGGCGCGCGCGTGACATTGACCATCGTGGCGCTGGTGGCCGTCATCGTCGTACCCCTCGGGCTCCTGGTCGGGACCGTCTCGGGCTTCATGGGCGGTATCGTCGACACCGTGCTGATGCGCATCACCGATATCTTCCTCGCCTTTCCGAGCCTCGTGCTCGCGCTTGCCTTCGCGGCGGCGCTCGGGCCGGGCATCGTCAATGCGGTCATCGCCATCTCGTTGACGGCCTGGCCTCCCTATGCGCGGCTCGCCCGCGCGGAAACCGCCTCCATCGCCCGCTCGGATTTCATTGCCGCAATCCGGCTGCAAGGCGGTTCGACAGCCCGCATCCTCCTCCGCCATGTCGTTCCGCTCTGCCTGTCGTCCGTGATCGTCCGGCTCACCCTCGATATGGCCGGCATCATCATCATCGCCGCAGGCCTCGGCTTCCTGGGCCTCGGCGCCCAGCCACCGGCCGCCGAATGGGGAGCCATGGTAGCCTCCGGCCGCAGCCTCGTGCTCGATCAGTGGTGGGTCGCGACCATTCCCGGCCTCGCGATCTTCGTCGTCAGCCTCGGCTTCAACCTGCTCGGGGACGGACTGCGCGATGTCTTCGATCCCAGGAGCACCTAGCATGAGCACCATGACTGGCGCGCCCCTCCTGGAGGTACGGAACCTCTCCGTCAGCTTTCCTGCGCACGGCCGGATTGTCCCGGCCGTGCGCGGCGTCGACTTCGTGCTCGGCCGGGAACGCCTCGGCATCGTCGGTGAATCGGGTTCGGGCAAGTCGACCACCGGGCGCGCCCTCCTCGGCCTCCTTGGGCCGCCAGCCGTCGTCACCGCCGACCGTATCGCCCTGCAGGGGCAGGACCTGCGGAATCTCTCGCGCAGCGGCTGGCGGGACATTCGCGGCAGCCGGATGGCCATGATCATGCAGGATCCCAAATATTCGCTCAATCCGATCATGCGCGTCGGCCGGCAGATCGCGGAGGCCTATCGCCTGCATCGGCGCTCCTCCGCGGGCGAGGCGCGTCGGCGGGCGCTCGACATGCTGGAGGCCGTGCAGATCCGGGATCCCGAGCGCGTGCTCGACCTCTATCCCCACCAGCTTTCGGGCGGAATGGGTCAGCGGGTCATGATCGCCATGATGCTGGTCGCCGAGCCCGAAATCCTCATCGCAGACGAGGCGACCTCGGCCCTCGACGTCAGCGTGCAGAACAGCGTCCTCGCCATTCTCGACCGCCTGGTGTCCGAGCGAGGCATGGGCCTCATCTTCATCAGTCACAACCTCGCCGTCGTCTCAAGCTTCTGCGACAGGGTGCTGGTGATGTATGGCGGCAGGGTGCTGGAAACGCTCGATGCCAAGGACCTGGCTTCCGCGAGGCATCCCTACACGCAGGCCCTCCTCGCTTCCGTGCCCGACCTCGCCCGTCCCCGGGCACAGTTGAGCGTCGTCCAGCGCGATCCGGCGTGGCTCGCATGACGCAGGCGCGCGGCATGATCGAGGTCGCCGGCCTCTCCGTGGCTTTCCGCGTCGCGGGCGGCGTGACGACCGCGGTGCGTGACGTAACCTTCACCGTCGCGGCGGGCGAGAGCTTCGGCATCGTCGGCGAATCCGGCTCGGGCAAGTCCACGGTGCTGCGCGCGATCGCCGGACTGGTGGCCGCCTCGGCCGGCAGCATCGCCATCGAGGACCGGATCTTGCCGCTCCGGCGCAGTCCCGCCGACCGCCGCATGCAGCAACTCGTCTTCCAGGATCCCTACGCGTCGCTGCATCCGCGCCAGACAGTGGACAGGCAGTTGCGCGAACCACTGGAGATCCAGGGGCTCGACCGGCCGGAACGTCGCATCGCGGAGGCTCTGGCCGCCGTCGACCTCTCCCCGCAATACCGCTACCGTTTCCCGCATCAGCTCTCCGGCGGACAGCGCCAGCGCGTTGCCATCGCCCGCGCCCTCATCCTGTCACCGGCCATCCTGCTGCTGGACGAGCCCACCTCCGCCCTCGACGTCTCGGTCCAGGCCGAGATCCTCAATCTCCTGTCGCGGCTGCGGGCCGAACGGGGCCTGACCTCCATCCTGGTCAGTCACGATCTCGCCGTGGTGGCCCATCTGTGCGCACGCGTCGGTGTCATGCGAGGCGGCCGTCTCCTGGAAATTCTCGATGTGGAGGCCCTGAGAAAAGGCCAGGCGCGCGAAACTTACACACGCGACCTGATCGCCCTCAGCAAGGGATATCGGAGGACCAGCGCAGCCTGATGCGAAGGCGGGTCGGGGCAGTCTCCGGGAATGCCGATCGCTGAGGGGCGCTCCGATGCTGCGCCTTGCATTCCACAGGAAAACGCACTGTGATGCAATCATCGGACAAGAACGTCACCTAAGGGGAACCGAGCATGCTGCACTTCAGACCAGGACTCGCCGTTGCTGCCATGACGACCATGCTCATGGCCACCTCAGCCTTCGCGGCCACGCCGGCCAACACGCTCGTGATGGCCAAGAACATCGACGACATGATCAGCCTCGATCCGGCGGAGGCCTATGAATTGTCGGGTATCGAGGTCGACGCCAACATCTACGACCGCATCGTGCGCATCGACGCGAAGGATCCCACCAAGATCGTGCCCGGCGTCGCCGAGAGCTGGACGGTCAACGACGACGGCAAGACTTTCACCTTCAAGCTCCGTGCGGGCGCGAAATTCGCCTCGGGCGATCCGATCACGGCCGATGATGCGGCCTTTTCGCTCCAGCGCGTCATCAAGCTCGACAAGACGCCTGCCTTCCTGATCTCCCAGCTCGGCTGGACCAAGGACAATGTCGACCAGATGGTGAAGGCGGTCGACGCCTCGACCCTCCAGATCACGATCGTGCCGAAATATTCGCCTTCACTGGTGCTCTCGCTGCTCTCCTCCATCGTGGGGTCGGTGGTGGAGAAGCAGACGGTGATGCAGCACGACCAGGGCGGAGATCTCGGCAATGGCTGGCTGAAGGCGCATTCCGCCGGCGGGGGCGCCTTCTCCCTGCGCTCCTGGCAAGCCAACGAGAGCGTCGTCCTCGATGCCAATCCGAATTACCGGGAGGGCGCGCCACCCCTGAAGCGCGTGGTCATCCGCCACGTGCCGGAGCCGGCCTCCCAGCGCCTGATGATCGAGAAGGGCGATGCGGATATCGTCCGCGACCTCACGCCGGACCAGGTCGCCGGCCTTTCCGGCAACAAGGACGTCACCATTTCGATATCGCCGCAGGCGACGCTGCACTATGTCGGGCTGAACGTCGCCCACAAACCGCTTGACGACGTGCGCGTGCGCCAGGCGCTGCACTACCTCGTCGACTATGACGGCATGGTCAATTCCTTCCTGAAGGGCCAGGACCAGGTGCACCAGACCTTCTGGCCCTCCGGCTTCTGGGCCTCGCTCGACGAGAAGCAGTACACCTTCGATCCCGCCAAGGCGAAGGCGCTCCTCACCGAAGCCGGCTATCCCAACGGCCTGGAGCTGACCCTCGACGCGGCCAATTCGTCGCCCTATATCAACATCGCACAGTCGATCCAGGCAAGCATGGCCCAGGGCGGCGTGAAGGTGACGATCCTTCCGGCCGAACAGAAGACCTTGCTCACCAAATATCGCGCCCGGCAGCACCAGATGCTGCTGGTCTATTGGGGACCGGACTACATGGATCCCCACACTAACGCCGACAGTTTCGCCCGCAACACCGACAACTCCGACAATCCGCCGACCAAACCATTGGCCTGGCGCAACTCCTGGCTCATCCCCGAGATCAGCAAGATGACGGAAGCGGCGGTCGAGGAACCCGATCTCGCCAAGCGCGAGCAGGACTACAAGGATCTCCAGAAGACGGTGATGAACGAAGGGCCCTTCATCATCATGTTCCAGGAGATCAAGCAGACCGCCGAGCGCGGCAACGTAAAGAACTTCATTCTCGGCCCCACCCAGGACGTGGTGCTATACGGCGAGACGACGAAGTAAGGATGATCCGAAGGGGCCCGGCCAGGCTCTCCCGGGGCCTCGACTTCTGTCATCGCCGGGCCTGCCCCGGCAATCGAGAAGCGCCAATACGGCGGAAAGTGTGCCTGGATGCCCGGGACGAAGCCGAGGCATGACAAAAAGGGAGCTTCTTTCCGTCGTGTCGCGGCTTTGGACGCAAGCTCTCCGGATCGGTACACCGGATCGCGCCACCCACGGCCTCGGAAACGCTCCTATCCCCTCGCCAGCGCCGTGCGGCCCCTTGCCGTGAGGGAGTAGCCGATGGCCCGATAGCCTGCCTTGACGATGGCGATGGAGTCCATTTGCACCGGCAGTTCCGAACGCGCGAGCTGCGTGCCGTCCGGCAGACGGTAGACGGCCTCGCACCAGCCGAATTTGCGGCACATATGCCCGGCCTGGCCACTTATCGACGGGCGCAGTTCCCCCGCCTCCAAAGCGCTCAGATAAGCCTTTTCGCGAGGCGTGGGATCACGTTCGGGTAGGGGCATGAAGTTCATGTCTAACCTCATTCGGCCGCGGCGGCGGTTCCCCTGCCGGCGTGACCCTCATAAGCTTCATGCACCGGCCTTGCTTCCTTCGGCTCATCCTTCGGCCCGACGAGCGGACCGAAGATGAAGGAAACACCGCGGGTGATGTCGTCCATCACCGAATAGAATGACGGCACGAAGACGAGCGACAGAACCGTCGAGACGATCAGGCCGCCGATCACCGCGATCGCCATCGGTGCGCGAAACTCGCCACCGTCGCCGTGTCCGAGAGCGGTGGGGGCCATGCCCGCCACCATGGCGATGGTCGTCATCACGATGGGCCGCGCGCGCTTTCGTCCGGCATCGATGATCGCATCATGACGGTGCATGCCGTGCTTGACGCGTTCCACGGCAAAGTCGACCAACATAATGGCATTTTTCGTAACGATACCCATCAGCATCAGGATACCGATGACCACCGGCATTGAGATGGAATGATGGGTCGCCAGCAGCGCCAGCACGACACCCAGCAGCGAGAGCGGCAACGACATCAGGATGGTGATCGGATGGAAGACGCTGCCGAGCAGCAGCACCAGCACGCCCGCGACCATCAGGAGGCCGGCACCCATCGCCATGGCGAAGCCCGAGAAGACCTCCTCCATGATTTCGGCATCGCCCGTGGAGGCGAACTTTACCGAAGACGGCAGATTCCTGGCTTCGGGCAGCGCCTTCGCCCTCTCAAGCGCCTCGCCGATTTCGAGGCCGGGCCTGAGGTCCGCGCCAATCTTGACCTGGCGGGCGCGATCATAGCGATCGATGGAGGAAGGGCCCTGCCCGAACTTCACATCCGCCACGGCTGAGAGAGGAACGGTGCCGCCCGTGCTGGTGGTGAGGTTCAGTGCCTCGATCAGGTTGAGGTTCGCGCGCGAGGACTCCGTCAGCTGCACCCGGATCGGGATCAGCCGGTCGCCCGCATTGAACTTGGCCAGGTTGGCGTCGATGTCGCCGATGGTCGCCACGCGTACGGCTTCCGAGATCTGCTCGGTGGTGATGCCGTAGCGGGCCGCGTCGTCGGTGCGCGGGATTATACGCACTTCCGGCCGGTCGAGGCCGGTGGAGGCCGCGACGTTGTTGAAGCCCTCGATGTGCCGCATGGCGCCTTCGAGTTTCGCGACGGCCTCATCCAGTTCGACGGGGTTGGTGCCCTGAAGCGCAAGATTGACGTCGCGGTCACCGCGGTCGTTGACGCGCCAGGCGCGCACATCGGCCACGTTGGCGATCAGCGTCGTGATGTCGTTCTGGACTTCCGACTGATGGCGAGTGCGATCGGCCTTGTTGGAAAGCTCGACATAGATCGAGGCCTTGCGAAGCTCCAGCTGTCCGGTGGGCGAGGAGCCGCCGATGACGAACACGCGCTGCACCTCGGGGATCTTGCGGATCGCGGTGGCGAGTTCGTCGGTCTTGGCCTGCGTGTCGTCGAGCTTGGCTCCGGGAGGAACCTCGGCGGCATAGACGATACGGCCGGAATCATCCGGCGGGATGAAGCCTTGCGGCAGGTATTTCATCAGGCTCATCGAGAACATGAAGATCGCAAAGCCGGCGATCACCGTCAGGTAGGGCGAATACCAGCGCGCCAGCGTCAACTCCAGGAAGCGCGTGTATCCACGCATGACGAAGCCGTCGCGGGGTTCGACATGGTGATGTGGCCGCAGGAAGTAGGCCGTCATCATCGGCGTGATCAATCGCGCGACCAGTAGGGAGAAGAAAACCGCCGCGGCCACGACCAGGCCGAACTGCTTGAAATACTGGCCGGCCACGCCGCCCATGAAGCTCACCGGCGTGAAGATGGCGATGATCGTCATGGTGATCGCCATCACGGCGAGACCGATCTCGTCGGCCGCCTCGATCGAGGCCCTGTAGGGCGATTTGCCCATCTTCATGTGCCGGACGATGTTCTCGATCTCGACGATCGCATCGTCCACCAGGATGCCCGTCACAAGGGTGATCGCGAGCAGGCTGACGAGGTTGAGCGAGAAGCCCATGGCGCTCATCGCCCAAAAGGTGGGGATGGCCGAGAGCGGCAGCGCGACCGCGGCTATGATGGTGGCGCGCCAGTCCTTCAGGAAGATCAGCACCACGATCACGGCGAGGATGGCGCCTTCGATCAGCGTCTGCATCGCCGACTTGAAGTTGCCGTAGGTATTCTTCACCCCGTCGTCCACCAGCGCATAGCTGACGTTGGGATGGGCCTCATGCAGTTGCGCGATCTTCTTGGCGACGGCATCGGCAACCACCGTGTCGCTCGCCCCCTTGGCGCGGAATACCGAGAAGGCGACGATCGGCACATGGCCGTCGACGCGCGCGAAGGACTTCTGGTCCTGGTAGGCATCGGTGACGTCGGCGATCTCGTTGAGGCGCACCTGGCGTCCGCCGGGCAACGTGACCTTGGTCTCCTTGAGTTCGTCGATGGTGTGGGCACCGGCGAGCGTGCGGATGGACTGTTCCTGGTTGCCGACATCGCCCTTGCCACCCGACAGATCCACAGTGGTCGCCTTGAGCTGGCGATTGACGTCGGCCGCCGTGACGCCGAGGGAGAGCAGGCGGTCCGGATTGAGCGCCACACGGATCTCGCGCGTCACGCCACCGAGGCGGTCGATACGGCCCACGCCCCGCAGGCCCTGCAGCTCGCGGGTGACGACATCGTCAACATGCCAGGACAGCTGCTCCAGCGTCATGCCCGGTGCGGAAGCGGAATAGGTCAGGATCGACTGGCCCTCGACATCCACGCGGCTGATCACCGGCTCGTCGATGTCCCGCGGCAGAGCGGTCCTGATCTTGGTGATTGCATCCTTCACGTCATTGAGCGCACGATCCGTATCCGTGCCGAGCCAGAACTCGATTGCCGCGAGGGAGCTGGAATCCGTGATGGTCGACTGGATGTGCTTGACCCCGGCCACACCGGAAACGGCGTCCTCGACCTTGCGGGCCACCTGCGTCTCGAGTTCCGAGGGAGCGGCCCCCTGTTGCGTGATCGTCACCGAGATGACAGGCACATCGATGTTCGGAAACTTGGTAATCGGCAGGCTTTCGAAGGACACCCAGCCGAGCGCCATCAGCACCACGAACAGCACGATCGAGGGTACGGGATAGCGGATGGACCAGGCGGAGATGTTGAAGGACATCGTGGCCTCACTTCGCCTGTGCCGACACCGAGGCGGCGTCGACCGGGCTGACCTTGTCGCCGTCGCGTACGAAGGTGCCGGCGGTGGCAACGATGGAGTCGTCGGCCTCGACGCCCTTGACGATCTCGGCCTGGCTTTCGGTCCTCAAGCCCAGCGTGACGGTCCGGGTGGAGACCGTGTCGTCCTTGACGACCTGGACGGTGGCGCCACTCTCCGAATAGAGCACGGCCGACTGCGGAACCAGCACGCCTTCATGGTTGGCGATCTCGACGCTTGCACGGCCGAACGTGCCGATCGTCAGCCCCGGCGCCTGGTCGATGGCGATGCGGACGCGACCAAGGCGCGTGGCGGGGCTGACCTCCGGCGATACCAGGCGGACATGCGCGGTGAAGGGCTCCTTGCGCGCCGTCGTCATGACCTGCGCCTTCATCTCCGGCCGCATGCGGGCAAGCGTCGTCTCCGGCACATCCGCTTCAAGCTCGACATCCCCGTCCCGGATGATGCGGAACAGCGGATCGCCTGCCGCCGATGCGATGGCGCCGATGCGCGCGGTGCGACGGCTGACGATGCCGGTGGCCGGCGCACGGATCTTGGTATGTTCGAGGCGTACCATGAGTTCATCACGCTGGGCATCCGCGAGCTTCTTGTCGGCCTGCGCCACCGTCAGGGCATGCTGTGCCGCATCGACACGCGCATCGGCCATCTTGGCGGCCGCTTCACGCTGGTCGAGCGTCTCCGCTGTGGTGTTGCCGCTCCGGACCAGTGCCTGGGAGCGCGCAAAGGCACTGGCGGCCTGATCCTTGTTCGCCTTGGCTTCGGCGATGGAGGCCTGCGCCTGCGCGATGGCGGCATCCGCACGCGCGGCCTGCGCCTCGTTCTGGGCGAGCGACGTGTCGATGGTCGTGCGCGAGAGTTCCGCCAGCACCTGCCCTTCGGCAACCCGGTCGCCTTCCTCCACCATGATCTTGTCGACGGCGTAGCCGTCTATCTGGGGAGAGACCAGCACCTCCTCGCGTGCCACCAGATTGCCGGTGACCACGACCTTTTCAGTGATCGCGCCGCTGATCGCTTTGGTCACGGTGATGGAAGGCGGCTTCGCCACCACAGGCACCGGCACGGGAGGATTCACCATGGCCACGATCGGCTCGCGATAGGCGTAGAGCACGCCGGCCGCGACGACGATGATCAGCAGCCACACCGCCAGCGTGGTGTACCAGGGCGTGCGGCGATATTCGGCCGGCGCTTCATGGGCGTGGCTCTCCATCCCATGTCCACCGTGCCGCACCGATGACATGCCGGAAGTTCCCTCGAAAGCGGGACCATGGCGGCGCTCGACGGCGTCGCGGTCCGACCGGTTCTGCTTTTCAAGAGCGGACATCGGATTTTCCTTCAGAAGCGGGCGCGGCGCCCAGAGAATTCGTGGTGTCGGAT
This sequence comes from Labrys sp. ALF-8, assembly GCF_059699065.1. Classification (NCBI taxonomy): domain Bacteria; kingdom Pseudomonadati; phylum Pseudomonadota; class Alphaproteobacteria; order Hyphomicrobiales; family Xanthobacteraceae; genus Labrys; species Labrys sp. ALF-8. The sequence goes on along the minus strand of NZ_AP048537.1, from coordinate 3,814,426 downwards.
AAAGGACGATCGAGTTCGACCTTTCCCGACAAGAGAGCGTCCATGACGTTCACCAGGAGGCGAAAACCCTCCCAGACGTCGAAATCAGGTTCCAGCGCACGGCGTGTAAAGAAACCGTCGCCCATAGCCGAGAGCACGGTGATCGTGGCGACGCTGTCGACCGAGGGGGGTATCTGTCCCGAGGCCTTGGCCGCGTCGATGATGGCGATCATGTAGTCGTTGATCTCTCGATCGACCGCGCTGCACATGTCCGCGACGATCGGATTGCGGCTCGCCTCCGCCCAGATTTCCATGAACTGGATACAGCGAGCCCGCGGTGTTTCGGTGAAATGCCTGCGGCCAAGGGCGATGAAGGAGCCCATCACATCCTCGGACTGGGCGACTTCACGAAAATCGGCACTGAAACGCTCGCGATCACGGCCGATCACGCCGGAGACCAGGGCCTCCTTGGATCGGAAATAGCGATAGAGATTGCCGGCGCTCATGCCGGCCTCCTTCGCCACGTCCTGCATGGTGGTGCGATGGAATCCGGCGCGCTGGATGCAGATCTCGAAGGCGTCGAGAATACGGGTGCGGCGCGCGTCGAGGCCCTTCGGCTCCGGCGCGGAATGGCTCGCGTCCTCATCTGCTGACACGCCGACAATACCCACCACAAACTCCAAAATGAGAATGAACGTTCATTCTCATTACCAGAAGTTGCGGGCCTCGCCAAGAGACAGTTGGAGATGACGCCCAAGGGCGTCGATGGGCCGGCATCCACTCCATACCCGGCCGATGCGGCAACAAAATGGAGAAGTTCGCGCGCAACCGGGAGGGGTATCCAGGCGGCCGGCCACCAGCCGGAACGAAGGCTCCGCCCTCTCGATCAGCGCTCTTCGTCGTCTCGCCGCAGGACGCGTTCGACGAAATAGAGCGGGCGCCGCTTGGTCTCGTTGAAGATGCGGCCGAGGTATTCCCCGATGATGCCGAGGAAGACGAGTTGCGCTCCGCCCATGAAGAGCACCACAACCATCAGGCTGGGATAACCGGGAAAGTCGCTGCCGAAGACCATGGTCTTGCCGATGATCCACAGTCCGTAAAGGCCGGCGAGTGTGGAGATGATCAGGCCGATATACGTCGCCAGCTTCAGTGGGGTCGTGGTGAAGCTGGTTATTCCCTCGAGCGCAAGACTCCACAGTTTCCAGTAGCTCCAGCTGGTCTTGCCCGCGAAGCGTGGAGCCCGGTCGTAGAGCACGGCCCTGCTGGGATAGCCGACCCAGGCGAACAACCCCTTCATGAAACGATGATGCTCGGGCAGTTCCTGCAGCGCCGTGAGCACGCGGCGGCTCATCAGACGGAAATCTCCCGTGTTCGCCGGCAGCGCGACGCCGGTGAAAGTCTGCATCACGCGATAGAACATGCGCGCTGTGAATATCTTGAACCAGCTCTCGCCGGCCCGCGTCCGGCGCTGCGCATAGACCGTGTCGAACCCCTCGCGCCAGCCCTCGACCAGTTCGGGTATGAGTTCGGGAGGATCCTGAAGGTCCGCGTCGATCAGGATCACGGCTTCGCCGCGGGCTTGGTCGAGTCCTGCCGTGGTGGCGATCTCCTTGCCGAAATTGCGAGAGAGGTTGACGACGACCACGCGCGGATCGCTCCGATGCAAGGCAGCCTGGCAAGCCAGGGTGGCATCGGTGCTGCCGTCGTTGACATAGACGACTTCCCAGCTCTCCAGCGCCTCCATGACACGGCAGAGACGCCGGTGGAACTCATCGAGAACTTCGGCTTCGTTGAAGCAGGGTACAACGACCGAGAATACCGGGCTGCTCTGCACTGGACCCCACTCAGCCAGCGGAAGGACAGGCGGTTGCTACGCTATTTTCAACTCCACCTCAAGGTTGAGGGTGGCACCGGCTCTCGATGAGCAAGCAACGCCTCTCGGGGGTGGCGATGTCCAAAAGGATGTCAGGACCTGCAAAGGCTCGACCTGGCCTTGTATCTCCCTATGTCCGGGGCATCCTCGGCCCGGATGAAGGGAAACCATCCCTGGTAGTGCGGATCGAGCAGGATGCGTTCCGACGTCGGCGGCCGGTAGAGTACGCTCACGACCGGCCACGTCCAGTACCAGCCATACCTAACGATGCGGTTCTGGCCGAAGAAGGCTGCCGTATCGGCGTCGTCCGCCACCGGCTTCTGCAGCTCCCGGCACACATCGCCGGTAAAGCCGCGCCAGGCCGCGAGGTCGCTGGCATAGATGAGGAAGACGGTCGCCAGGGGAATCAACAGCGGCCACCCCTGCCCGTGCCCGCGGAAGGCGAGCCAGTACGGCCTGAACCTGGCGATGACGAGTCCCACCGCCGCCACGAGCAGAATCGGAAAGACCTGGGCGCGCTGCTCGCTCTGGTCTCCGAGATTGAGCTCCGTCGTCGTCACCAGCGCATGAAGCCTGACTTGGAAGAGCCAAAGGCCGGCTACGACGGCGAGCAGGGCAAGGAAAGCTGGCCGTCTGGCGTAGGCCGCCATCGCGCTCACGAGAGTGACGACGCAGAGCCAGAGCAGGCTGCGATTGTCGGCCATTTCGAACAGGGCGCGGCTGAAGCCCGAAGCGTTGGCGGGGTCTCTCGGGAAGACGATGCCGGCAAGGCCGTAGAGACTGCCAAGCAGGAAGACGACGATCGCGATCTTCCAATAGTGGCGTGTCTCGGCCTGGGTCGTCTGCCTCCGGTAGAAAGCGCAGAGGGAAGCCAGAACAAGGCCCGTCACGAAGCTCAGTTCATAGCTTGCCACCATGAAAAGCCCAAGGCCGATCAGGAGGCGAAAATAGGCCGGGTCGCGCCTCTCCACGAAGAGGAGCAGGGACAGCGTCATCCAGAACAGGGTGTAGAGAACGTTGAACTCGCCCACCGCGTAGAAGCTGACGGGAAAATAGCAGCAGGCGATGACGACCGTGTTGGCGACCATGGCCAATGGGTTTTTCCGCACGATCCAGGTGGCGGCGGCAAGACACAGGGTCGGCACGAGAGTGAGGTTTGCCGAATGCAATACCGCCAGGACATTGATCGCCGTCACGCCCAGATGCAGCGCGAGCAGGAAGAAGGTCTGCGTGAGGAGGGTTGCACCGAACCGATACCACGAGCCGACGAAGTAGAAGCGTTCGGACAGCTCGCTGAGAAAATAATAGGCCCCATCGGAATACAGGCCCACATGATAGAGACTGTTGAGCACGAAACCTGCCGACAGCAGCGCGAACGTCCCGATGACATAGGCGGTGGACGTTGCACTGTCTCTCATCAAAGGCCTGTCGGAGGTATACACGCGAGCGCGTGGGGCGGGCTTCACGCGGTGAAGCATGGAGCCGGCGTGACGGCGTCAGCGCCACGTCAGCCGAACGATCAGATCTCGTAGTCGAGCACCAGGATGCCGTCGACACCGCCCTGCGTTGCGGCGACCAACTGCTGGGCTACTTTCACATGATGAGGGTGCGGCAAGTAGGCGTCCCTCGCTGCGGCGTCGACGAAGTCCACCGTGAAGCCATGGGTATGGCCCCGGTCGATGCCCTCAGGGCTGTTGTTGGCACCGGCGCTGAACGCAATTATGCCGGGGATCTCCGCCTTCATGCCCGCAAGGGCAGCGAACAGGCTGTCCGCCTCGGCCTTCGAAAGGTTGCTGCGCAGATTCGCGAGAACGATGTGACGGATCATCAACGGAGGCTCCTGTAATCGGCCAGCACCAAATGGCGGGCCGGACTGTCTTCGACGATCGGGGAGGACGTGGGAAGCGGCTGCAGGAAATAATTGTCGGTCGCGTCGTCATTGGCGAGCGAAATCTCGCCGCACAGCACCTCGCTCACTCCGATGAAGGCATGGGCGAGCCCCGGCAACAGCACGATGCTTTCGCCCGGCTCCAGTTGCAAGACCGTGTGGGCCGGCACGGTGATTTCGACCCCGTTGCGTTCCAGCGTGATGTCGTCGTCCAGTTCCATGCCCTGCTCGTCGACCCGGACGAGGTCAACGCCGAGGATGCCGCCGCCCCGATTAATCAGGTCTTCCGTCTTCACGCGGTGATAGTGATGCGGCACGCGCTGGCCTTCGAACAGGACGAAAGCCTTCTCGGCATAGAGCCGTCCGACGCCTTTCGGCAGGTCGCGGTAGTCTCCCATGCGAAGGGTGAAGACGGCGATACCGCTCCTGAAGAAGGCATCCTTCTCGAACTCGACGATGTTCCAGCCCACCCCGGCGGCGCGCATGGCCCGCGTCGGCTCCGCCTGTTCGCGCCACTGCTCGGGTGTCCAGCCGGCAAAGGGCGGCAGGTAGAAGCGCTGGCTTGCCATCATCGCGAGGGACTTCCCGATGATGGCCTCGATCTCGGACCGCTTCACTGGAGAACCTCCCCTACCGGCTGGAGATTCAGGGCCGGAAGCGGTTCTTTGCCGGCTATTAGATCCGCACCCTTCTCGCCGATCATGATGGTGGGTGCGTTGGTGTTGGAGGAATTGACAATCGGCATAATGGAGGAGTCGCACACGCGCAGGCCTTCCAGCCCCCTCACCTTCAGGTCCGGCGTTACCACCGCCATGTCATCCACGCCCATCTTGCAGGTGCCGGCCGGGTGATGGTCGGTCTTGCAGGTGCGGAAGACATAGTCGGCGAGTTCCTGCTCGCTCTGCATTTGCGGCCCCGGCATGCGTTCTGCCAGGATGAAGGGCTCCAGCGCCTTCTGGCGGAAGATCTCGCGCGCCATGCGCAGGCCTTCCAGGGACATCGCCTTGTCGTAGGGATCGGACCAGTAGTTGGGATCGATCAGCGGATGATCGTTCGGATCACCGGACTTCAGCCGCACCGTCCCGCGCGAGCGCGGATGCAGGAAGGCGGAATTGAGGGTCACGCCGGCGTTCTTCAACTTGGCGACCCCAGCCTCGATCCCCGAGCCCGAGCCGAGATGGAACTGGATGTCGGGCGAGCGCGCCGCCTTGTCGGCGTAGGCGAAGCCGCCGCTCTCGAACAGGGTCGAAGCCACCGGGCCCTTCTTGAAGAGGAGATATTGCAGGCCTGCCCAGGCTGTGCGGTGCGGCTTGACCACATTGTCATAGGTGTAGTCACCCTTGCATTCGGCGATGACGTAGACGTCGAGATGGTCCTGCAGGTTCTCGCCGACGCCAGGCAGGTCATGCAACACCCTGACGCCGACCTCGCCCAGATGCGCCGCCGGACCGATACCCGAAAGCAGGAGCAGCCGGGGCGAGCCGATGGCGCCGGAGGAGACGATCACTTCACGCTCGCAGCGGATCTCGCTCTTCTGCCCGTTCTCGACGATTTCGACGCCGACCGCCCGGCCATTCTCGACCAGGATTCGCGTCGCCATCGCTCCGGTGCGGATGGTGAGGTTCGGCCGCTTGCCCCTGAGGGGTCTCAGGTAGGCCGAGGAGGCGGAGGAACGCCGGGCGTCGCGCACCGTGACCTGATAGTGCCCGACCCCCTCCTGGCGTGCGCCGTTGAAGTCGGGATTGTAGGGCAGACCGAACTCCTGGCCGGCACGGATGAAGGCTTCGTTGATCGGCAGCGGATTGACCGGCACCGAGACGCCTATCGGTCCGCCCGAGGCATGATAGGTGTCGGCGAAGCGCTGGTTGTCCTCGGCGCGCTTGAAATAGGGCAGCACCTGCGCGTAGCTCCAGCCGGCGCAGCGATGCACATAGGCCCAGATGTCGTAGTCGCGGGGATTGCCACGCGTATAAAGCTGCGCATTGATCGACGAGCCACCGCCCAGAACCTTGGCCTGGGTGTACCAGAGAACGCGATTGTCGAGATGCTTCTGCGGGACGGTCGACCAGCCCCAGCTAGCGATGCCCTTGGTCATCTTGGCGAAGCCAGCCGGCATATGGAAGTAGGGATGGCTGTCGCGGCCGCCCGCCTCGATGAGCAGGACCTTGACGGAAGGATCCTCGCTGAGGCGGGCAGCGAGAGCGCAGCCGGCCGGGCCGGCGCCGGTGATGATGTAGTCTGTCATGTCGGTGCCCTCGCGGGTGCACGGGTATTCTGCCCGCCCATTGGAAACAGTGCGTCTGCGGTAGAAGAAGATATGGGCATGCTGCCCACGCACCCGGACATCACAGCCTCGAAATCGAAAGGGCGCCGTCGCAGGCGATGGCACTGCCGGTGGCAAAGCCGAAGGAACTGCCGGCGAGCGCCAGGGCCATCTGGGCAACGTCGGCCCCCTCCCCCCAGCGTCGGGCCGGCACCAACCCGTCATCGATGCGGGCCTGGTACTTCTCCGCGACGGCGGCCGTCATGTCGGTGCGGATCACGCCCGGACGGATCTCGAAGACTGGAATCTTGTCCGGTGCCAGGCGGACCGCCAGGTTCTTGACCCACATGGAAAGCGCGGCCTTGGAGACGCAGTAATCGGCACGCTCGGGCGAGGCCATCTCCGCGCTCACCGACGTGATGAACAGGATCGAGCGGTTGCGCACGGGCTTCTGCGGCGGCGGCAGGCCCAGCATGGTGCGCGCCACCACCTGGCTCAGGAACATCGCTCCGCGCACATTCACGTCCATCACCCGGTCGTAATTGCCGGGTTCGAGCTGGAGCAGGTCGCCGCGCACCGGCGAGGCGATGCCGGCATTGGAGACGAAGCAGTCGAGCCGGCCATAGGTCTTGAGCACGTCGTCCACGAGGGACTGGTGGGTGGCGAGATCGGCGACGTCGTTCTGGAAGAACATGGCGGCACCGCCGGCTTCGCCGATAGCGAGCTCGGCGTCGTCGACAGCGTCATCGTCGACGATGTCGGTAAAGGCGATGTCATAGCCGCCCTCGGCGAAGGCAACGGCGATGGCGAGCCCGATGCCGCGGCGGGCGCCGGTAACGAGAACGACGGGACGGGTCATGCCTTGAGCTCCGTTTCGCGAATGTGCCTGGCTGTCCTGAGGGACAGGGCCGCGACCGTCAGCGAAGGGTTGACGGCTGCGGACGTGACCAGCGTGGATGCATCGGCCACGAAGAGATTGGGATGATCGTGCGCCCGCCCGAAGGGATCGAGAGGCGCCGTCGCCGGGTTGGCACCGATCCGGATGGTGCCGCACTGATGGGAAGGCGTCTTGCGATCGAACAGATGGGTCAGCACGATCGGAAAACCCGCCTGCTTCAATTTCTGGCGCATCGCCACCTTCAGCCGCTCATGCGCCGTCATGTTGCTGCGGCGCCATTCGAGGACGATCTTGTCTCCGTCGAGCCGCACCCGGCTGGCCGGATCTGGCAGATCCTCCGTCATGATGAGGAAGTCGATGGTCTTGCGCGCTACGGCGTTGAGAACGAATTCCGGCACGTTCTTCAGGTCCGACTTGAGGATCGGGCCGGAGACACGGCCGAGCAGTTGAACGTTGCCGAGCGGGGGGCCGCCCTTCCCGTCGCTCAGATAGAAATCGTTGACGGCGAAGGTCTTCTGATAGATCGAGTCGTTGTTGAAACGCGGATCCACGCCGATCATCGCCGAGAGATTGTGGTTCATGAAGTGCCGGCCGACCATGCCGGAGCGATTGGCGACCCCCTCCGGCGAAGATGCGAGCAGGATCACTGCCGAGCGCACGGCACCCGCCGCGAGCACCACCCATTTCGGTGCGACGCGTCGTATTTCCCCCCCTTGCAGATACTCCACCGCCTCGATGCGCTTGCCGTCGGGGGCCAGGATCAGGCGCTTGACCTCCGCCTCGTTCTGCAGCCGCACATTGGCGTGAGCCAGCGCAGGCAACAGGGCGCAGGTCTCGGCATCCATCTTGCCGGTACGGGCATCTGGAAAGGCGTCCCACGGCGTCCTGCCATGGGAAAGCCAGGCATCGATGTCGACACCCAGCGGCAGGGAGAAGGGCTTCAGCCCGACCTTGCGCAGCCGCTCCCGCACCTCCGCGATGGCGCGCTCGTCGGGCACGGGCGGAAAGTCGAAGTCGCCGCCGCGGGGGGGCTCGGTCGGGTCTTCGCCGGCCTTGCCGCGCACCTTGTAGAGCCTCTCCGCTTCGTCATAGTAGGGCGCGATTTCGCCGTAGCGGAATGGCCATGCGGGTGCGAAGCCATCCGCATGGGCGACGCCGTCGAAGTCTTCGGCCCGGTAGCGCAGCAGCACGGCACCATAGAACTTCGAGTTGCCGCCGTTGAAGTAGTAGTTCCCCGGATTGAACGGATTGCCCTGGCTGTCGTACCAGAACTCGTCCGGACGAAAGAAGCCCCGCTGGAAAATGGCGCGGGCATCGCGGTTTTCCGGCCTGTCGGGCAGTTGCCCGCCCTTGTCCAGGATAAGGATGTCCGCGCCGGTCGGTGCGAGGGCGTGCGCGATGGTCGCCCCGCCCATGCCGGCGCCGATGACGACGATATCGGGAGAAGACATGGGGTCTCCTGTAGAGGATCCCCTTCCCGGTAGCCGGGTAAGGGGAAGCACTTTTGCTTAGAGCCGCTTGCCGGTGCTCGGGTCGAACACCACGGCCTTGTCGAGGTTGAAGGCGAAGGGAAGTTCCTGGCCCGGCTGCACGACGGCATCGGAGCGCATGCGTGCGGTGACTTCCTTGCCGCCCAGATGCGTGACCACGAAGGTATCGGCACCGGCCGGCTCCACCACATCCACAGTGGCGTTCACCATCTCGATCGAGCGGGCATTGCGGTCGGCCCCGTCGTGATCGGTGATCGCCTCGGGCCGGATGCCGAAGATCACTTCGCGTCCGTCCGAGAGAGGCTGCCCGGTGATGTCGCCCGGAACCGGTAGGGTGATGCCACCGCCGGCCTTGTTGAGGATCTTGAGGACGATCCTGCCGTTCTCCTGCGCCGCCTTGGCCTGGATCAGGTTCATGGCGGGCGAGCCCATGAAATCGGCCACGAACAGGTTGGCCGGCGTGTTATAGATCTCGGCCGGCGTGCCCACCTGCTGCAGTTCGCCATCCTTCAGCACGGCGATCTTGGTGGCGAGCGTCATCGCCTCGATCTGGTCGTGCGTGACATAGACGATGGTCTTGCCGGTGGTCGCATGCAGGCGCTTGATCTCCACGCGCATGTCGACGCGCAGCTTTGCATCGAGGTTCGACAGGGGCTCGTCGAAGAGGAAGAGCTTGGGGTCGCGCACCAGCGCGCGGCCCATGGCGACACGCTGGCGCTGGCCGCCCGAAAGCTGCGAGGGTTTGCGACTGAGGAGATGGCTGATCTGCAGGGTCTTGGCCACCTGCTCGATGGCCTTTTCCCTCTCCGCCTTGGCGACGCCGCGCATCTCCATGCCGAAGGCGATGTTCCCCGCCACAGTCATGTTCGGATAGAGCGCGTAGCTCTGGAACACCATGGCGATATCGCGCTTGGAGGGGTGCAGGTCGTTGATCGGGTTGCCGGCAACACGGATCTGGCCCTCGGAGATGTTTTCCAGGCCAGCGATGGTGTTGAGCAGGGTGGACTTGCCGCAGCCCGAGGGACCGACGAGGACGAGGAAGCCGCCCTGGTCGAGGTCGAGATTGATGCCCTTGAGGATTTCCACGGCGCCGTAGCGCTTCTTGAGATTGTCGATTTCGAGAAATGCCATTGGGTCAGCCTTTCACAGCGCCCGCCATCAGGCCACGCACGAAGTAGCGGCCGGCGACGATGTAGACGAAGAGGGTGGGAAGCGCCGCGATCATCGCAGCCGCCATGTTGACATTGTATTCGACGGCGCCCGTCGTGGTGTTCACCACATTGTTCAGCGCCGCCGTCATCGGCATCACGTCGCCGGTGCCGGCGAAGGAGGAGGCGAAGAGGAAGTCGTTCCAGATGTTGGTGAACTGGTAGATGATCGTCACCACGAAGATTGGGATCGAATTCGGCAGGAGGATGCGGCGGAATATCTGGAAGAAACTCGCCCCATCCACCATGGCTGCCCGCACGAGCTCGTTCGGAAACGCCTCGTAGTAGTTGCGGAAGAACAGGGTGGTGAATCCCAGTCCGTAGACGACGTGCACGAAGACGAGGTTGAAGGTCGAAGAGCCGAAGCCAAAGCTCGTACCGACGATCGACTGCAGAAATCCACCGACGTTGCCGAACTTGCCGAGCACCGTCGCCATCGGCAGCAGCACCGACTGGAAGGGGATGAAACAGGCGAACAGCATCATCGCGAACACGATCTTGTGGCCTCGGAAGCGCCATTTCGTCAGCACGTAGCCATTCAGCGCACCGAGGATGGTGGAGATCGCCACCGCCGGCACCACCATCTTGATCGAGTTCCAGAAGTAGCCCTTGATGCCGGCGCAGGTCAGCCCGACGCAGGTTTCGTTCCACGCCTTGATCCAGGGCTGGACCGTGGGCGCGCTCGGGAGAGCGAGCATGTTGCCGCCCTGGATCTCGTCCATGGTCTTGAACGAGGTCGTCAGCATGACGAAGAGCGGTACGAGATAGACCAGGGCGAAGAACAGCAGCAGGCCATAGATGACGATGCGGCTGACGACACTGGAGCCGACAGGCCCCGAGGCTTCACGGGTTGCGGCGCTCATCATTTCTTCTCCCGCAATTCGGAATAGAGATAGGGCACGATGATCGCGCTGATCGTCGCCAGCATGATCACCGCGCTCGCCGAGCCGATGGCCATCTGGTTTCTCTTGAAGGTGTATTCGTACATGAAGTTGGACGGCAGCCAGGCCGAGCCGCCGGGACCGCCCGAGGTCAGCGCCACCACGAGGTCGTAGGACTTGATGGCCATGTGCGCGAGCACGATGAAGGCGGAGAGGAATACCGGGCGCAGGATCGGAATCACGATGCGCCGATAGACTTGGAAGGTCGAGGCACCGTCGATCTGGGCCGCCTTCAGAATCTCGCCGTCGACGCCGCGCAGGCCTGCCAGGAACATCGCCATCACGAACCCCGATGCCTGCCAGACGCCCGCGATCACCACCGTGTAGATCACGCGGTCCTTGTTCTTGATCCAGTCGAAATGGAAGCTCGTCCAGCCGAGATTGTGCAGCGTCGCCTCCAGCCCCAGGCCGGGATCGAGGAACCACTTCCAGGCCACGCCCGTGACGATGAAGGAGAGCGCCATGGGGTAGAGATAGATTGGGCGCAGGACACCCTCGCCGCGGATGCGCTGGTCGAGAAGGATGGCGATGAAGAGGCCGAGCGCCATGCAGATGCCGACATACAGCACGCCGAAGATCGCCATATTGGTGATCGAGTAGTACCAGCTCGACGGCGGATCGCTCTCGAAGGTCCAGCCCCAGAGACGCTGATAGGCGATGCCACCCGTCAGATCGTAGCTCGGGAAGGTCTTGGAGTTGGTGAAGGACAGGTAGATCGTCCACAGGATGAAGCCGTAGACGAATACCAGGATCGCGGCGAAGCTCGGCGCCAGCACGATCTTCGGAAGGGCGTCCTGCAATTTTTCACGCAGTCCGGGCCTGGGCGGCGCGGATACGTCCGTTGTTGTCGAAGCTAGAGCCATGGAGGTCCCCCGCTGGGTTGTTCTTGTGTTTCTCAGTCCCCGGTCGATCCCGATCGTCATGGGGAGCGGAGCGAGATTGCCATCTCCGCTCCCGATAATGATCCGATCGCCTGGCAGCCGGGCGCCACTCGACGCGCCCGGCTGCCATGGGTCTTGGAGCCCGATCGATAAATCGGCAGAGCCTCGGCTTTGTTACTGCCGGGCTTGTCGCGGCATGACAAAAATCGTGCCTCCTTAGGCTGCTGCCGATCGATCGCGACGTCTTACTTGGCTTCGTCGATGGCCTTGACGAGCTGGGTCACAGCTTCGTCCGAGGTCTTGATCTGGCCGTTGAAGAATTTGTCCACGACATCCTTGTAGGCGGTGGCGACGGCCGGCGGCGCGCCATAGCCCTGGGCGAGCGAGCCGAACAGCGTACCGCCTTCATTGGCCTTCTTCAGATCCGCGATGCCCTTCTTGCCGCAAGCGTCGAAATCGGTGTCCGGCACGTCCGTGCGGGCGGGAACCGAACCCTTGACCACGTTGAAGGACGACTGGAAGGACTTCGACAGCGTCGCCTTGGCGAGAGCGATCTGGGCTTCCTTGCGGTCGGCGGGAACGTCGAACATGCCGAACATGTCGGAATTGTAGACGACGCTGCCGTCGGTGCCGGGGAAGCGCATGCAGATATAGTCGGTGCCCGGCGTCTTGCTGGCAGCCTTGAACTCGCCCTTGGCCCAGTCACCCATCACCTGCACGAGAGCGTCGCCCTTGATCACGAGAGCGGTGGTGAGGTTCCAGTCACGGCCCGAGAAGTTCGGATCGACATAGGCCTTCAGCTTGGCCAGGTTGTCGAAGGCCTTCTTCATGGTGTCGGACTTCAGCGAGGCCTCGTCGAGCTCGTTGAAGGCCTTTTTGTAGAACTCGGGACCGCCCGTGGAGAGCACGACCGAGTCGAACATGGTGGCTTCCTGCCAGTCCTGGCCGCCGAGGGCGAGCGGCGTCACGCCGGCCGCCTTGGCCTTGTCGAGCAGGGCGATGAAGTCGTCGAAGGTCTTGGGCTCGGTGCCGCCGATCTTGTCGAACACGGCCTTGTTGATCCACAGCCAGTTGACCGAGTGGACGTTGACGGGCACGGCAACCCACTTGCCGTCATAGACGGCGAACTTCTGCAGGGGCGCCGGCACCACCTTATCCCAGCCCTCGGACTTGGCAAGGTCGGTAAGGTCCCCCATCTTGCCGGCCTCGGCGTAGTCGAGAACCGTATAGCCCAGCATCTGCGAGGCGGTGGGGTTGTTGCCTGCGGCGACCATGGCCTTCAGGGCGGTCATGGCGGCATCGCCGCCGCCGCCGGCCACCGGAACGTCCTTCCAGGCATAGCCTTCGTCGGCAAGGTCCTTCTTGAGGACGCTGAGGGCCGCAGCTTCACCGCCGGACGTCCACCAGTGCAGCATCTGCACTTCCTTGGTCTGCGCCTGCGCCGCGCCGGCGAAGCCCAGGCTGGCAGCGGCAAGGGCCACGCCAGCGATCAGTTTCATGCGAACGGTCATATATTCCTCCCATGACCTTTGATGCCGGACACGTTCCGGCGACGTCTCATTCGCTTACCGGGGCAGCCACCAGGCCGTCCGGGGTCCGCAATGAAGATGCAGTGTCTTTTCTTCCGTGTAATCGGTTACGGCATTACGGCCAAGCTCCCGCCCGATGCCGGACTGGCGGAATCCCCCGAAAGGCAGTTCGGCCGCCCCGTCCATGAAGGTGTTGGTCCATACCGTCCCAGCCCGCAGGCGCCGGGAGACGCCGACCGCCGTGTCGAAGTCGCGGCTCCACACGCTGGCGGAGAGGCCGTAGTCGACTCCATTGGCGATGCCGACCGCCTCGTCCGCCGTGGCGAAGGTCATCAGCGTCGCCACGGGGCCGAACACTTCGTCGCGGGCGATCGCCATGGACGGCCTTGCGCCGGCGACCACCGTCGCCGCCATGAACTGCCCCCCATCACTGTCGAGCCTGCTGCCGCCGAGCGCGATGTCGGCTCCTTCCGTGCGCGCATTGGCGACATGTCCCTCGACCAGCGCGAGATGCTGCGGCGAAATCAATGCGCCGACCAGCGTCGCGGGATCGAGCGGATCGCCAACGACCACCTGGCTGGATCGCTTGACGAACTCGGCCTGGAAGTCATCGGCGATCTCCCGATGCACCAGCAGGCGGCTGCCGGCGTTGCAGCACTCCCCGGCATTGAAGTAGGAGCCGAAAACCGCCGCGTCGAGCGCCGCGTCCAGATCGGCATCCGGGAAGATAAGCTGCGGATTCTTGCCGCCGAGCTCCATCGACATCTTCTTGAGGCTACCCGAAGCCGCCGCCATCGCTGCCTTGCCGACGCGGGTGGATCCGGTGAAGGAAACCATGTCCACGCGCGTGTCCGTCGTCATTGGAGCACCGATCTCCGGGCCATACCCGGAGAGGATGTTCACCACGCCCTCGGGCAGGCCAGCCTCTGCCAGGAGCCGGCCGAGCAGCAGCGTCGAGCCGGATGTCATCTCGCTGGGCTTGACCACGGCGGTGCAGCCCGCCGCGAGCGCGAAGGGCAGCTTCTGGCTGACGATCAGGAAGGGAAAATTCCAGGGCGTGATGATCGAGACGACGCCGATCGGGTCACGCACCACAAGGCCGAGCTTGTTGGCGCCGATGGTGTTGTAGCTTTCGCCGTGCACGTCCCGCGCGAGGCCTGCCGCGTAGCGCCAGATGTCGATGGCGCCCGCCATCTCCCCACGAGCCTGGCTGATCGGCTTGCCGGACTCGAGCGTGTCAAGAGTCGCGAAGACGTCGAGTTTCTCCTCCACGAGGTCGGCCACCTTGTGCAGGAGACGCGAGCGCTCTGCGCCCGTCATCGTCGGCCAAGGACCGTGGTCGAACGCCTTGCGGGCGGCCGCAAGCGCCCTTTCGAGATCGGCGGCGCCGGCCTCGGCATAGGTCGCCACCCTGACGCCATGACCTGGGCTGAGGCGCTCGATGGTCTTTCCGCTGGCAGAAGCAGAAAAACGTCCGTCGATGAAGAGTTCATGCGTCTGCGGCACGCTGTCCAGCGCGGCGGAGAGGCGAGCCTTGTCGAGGCGTACGGCAATCGTCACGGTCAAAATCCCTTGAATACGGGCGGACGCTTCTCCACGAAGCTGGCGACGCCCTCCTTGAGATCGCTGGTGTAGGAGACCAGCGACCCGGCGAGTATTTCCATCGCCGCCGCGGCATCCTCGCCCTCGGCGGCGTTGATCATCTGCTTTGCAACGATGTTGGCGATCGGCCCGCGGGCGGCGATCCTCTCGCAAAGCGCCCGGGCCTGCTGCAGCCCTTCCCCCCTGGGCGCGATCTCGTCGACGAGGCCCAGTTGCAGGGCGCGTTCGGCCGTGACGATCTCGCCAGCCAAGGCGAGGCGCCGCACGGCGGCAGCACCGAACCGGGTGACGAGACGCTGCGTGCCCGACCATCCCGGCACCATGCCGATGCCGGTTTCGGGCAGTCCGAACTTGGCCTGCTCTTCGGCGATGCGGATGTCGGCCGTGGCGGCGAGTTCGAGACCGCCACCCAGCGTGTGGCCGTTGAGCGCGGCCACCAGCGGCACGCGCAGGCGCGTGAGGCGATCGAAGACCCGATGGCCGTTGCGCACCCAATGCTGGCCCATCTCCAACGGCGAAAGCTTGCCCCAGGCCGCGATGTCGCCGCCGGCACAAAAGCCCTTGCCCTCGCCTGTGAGGATGGCCGCCCGGACCGTGACATTGGCATCGATGGCGTCGACGGCCGCGGCAAGGCCGGCGATCATCGCCTCATCGAGAGCGTTCAGCTTTTCCGGGCGCGCCAGCGTGATGACGGCGACATGGCCGTCGATTTCGAGGCGAACGGGCTCAGACATGGGCGCCTCCCGTGTAAAGGGAGGGAACCTGGAGAGGAAAGCGAGCCGCTGAAGTCCCCCCGCTCCATCCGCCGGGAAAGGAGAGAAGTGAGCGGGCTCGCAAGCCCGTCGAGCGAAGCGCCATCATGCCCGCCCTCCCCCGATATCCAGGCCGATCGGCCCGGGCTGGAACAGGGCGGCATCCATCACCTTGAGGTCGCCGGCGACAAGAAGCGGGAACTCGGCCTGCGCCAGCACGTCGCGCTCGAGATTGACGCCCGGCGCGATCTCGGTAACGAGGATGCCCTTCTCCGTCAGCTTCATGACACAGCGCTCCGAGATGTAGGTGATGTCCTGGCCCTGGGCCACCGCGCGGCTGCCCGAGAAGGAGACGTGCTCCACCTCGTTCACCAGCTTGCGCACCTTGCCCTCCCTGGTGATCGCCAGTGCGCCGTTCTCGATGCCGAGGCCGGCGGCTGCCGTGAAGAAGCCGGAGAAGATGATGCGCTTGGCCCGCGCCGTGATGTCGATGAAGCCCCCGGCTCCCGCCGTAACGTGAGGCCGGACGCCAAGCTTGGAGACGTTCACGCTGCCCTGCCTGTCGATCTGCAGGAAGGACAGGAGCGAAGCATCGAAGCCCGCCCCCTGGAAGTAGGTGAACTGATAGGGCGAGGACATGATCGCCTCGGCATTGGAGGCACAGCCGAACTGGAAATCGAGCAGCGGCACGCCGCCGACGGCGCCCTGTTCGATCACCCAGGTCACGTCGCCATGCCGTCCTTCCTCGATGAGGATGCGCGGCACGTTGGCGGAAATGCCGAAACCGATATTGACCGCATCGCCGTAGCGCAGTTCCTGCGCAACGCGCCGGGCGATCACCTTGGGAACGCCGAATTCCGGTACCTCGAAGCTGGAAAGCGGACGGAATATCTCGCCGGAGATCGCCGGCTCGTAGACCGTGTGGGTCGTCTGCATCTGGTCGGGCGCCACCACGATGGCATCGACGAGCACCCCCGGCACCAGCACCTGCTGCGGTTTGATCGTGCCGCTCTTGGCCAGGCGCTTCACCTGCGCGATGACGATGCCGCCATTGTTGCGCACCGACAGGGCCTGGTCGAGCGGGCCGAGGTACCCGCCCTCATGCTCATAGGAGAGATTGCCGCGCTCATCAGCCGTGGTGGCGCGAATGATCGCGACATCGGGCACGATGGCCTTGAAATAGAGCCAGTCGTCGCCGTCGAAGGCAACGCGGCTCACCACGGGCTCGCCGGCGGCCTTGGCGTTCATGGCGCATCCCTCGCGCGCCGGATCCGCGAAAGTACCCATGCCGATCTTCGTCAGCACGCCGGGACGCTTGGCCGCCGCCTCGCGATGCATGTCGAAGAGGATGCCGGACGGGATGTTGTAGGCGGGAATCTCGTTGGCGGTGATCATTTTCCAGATCGCCGGCGGCTCAGCTGAAGAAGGACCGGACGGATAGGAGCCGGCAAGCACCTTCGCGAGCAGGCCGGGCTTGGCGATATGATCGATGCCCTTGATGCCCCACATGTCGCCCGCTGCGATCGGATGCAGCGTGGTGATGTCGCGCGGCGCGCCAGACGTGTCGAAACGCCGGCCGACGGCGGCAAGAACCGCATCGGGACAGCCGAGTCCCGACGAGGAGGATACCGTGACGACGGCGCCATCCGGGATCAAGTCTGCGGCCTGATCGGCCGTGAGAACCTTGGGGAACGCCATGGTTCAGAGTCCCGTCTCGACGAGAGCCTCGCGGCCCGTTCTCGCCGACCTCAGCGCCGCGAGCGCCAGTGCCATGGAGCGGATGCCGTCCTCGCCCGTGGCCGCGGGCTGCCCCTTGCCGCGCACCGCGTTCTGGAAAGCTGTGACGCTGCGCAGATAGAGGTTCTCGGGGGTGACATCGAGCTTGTGCTCCCCGGAGGCATTGCGCAGAACCACCTCGCCCACGGGTTTCTGGGTCATGCAATTGGTGCCGATGAGCGAACCCTCGGTGCCGTGCACCTCGAAGCCGGTGGTGGCGTACTGGGTCGTGAACGCATCGTGGAACTGCGCCAGCAATCCGCTTTCGAAGCGCACGACGCCCATCACGCCGTCCTCGATGCCTGCGCCGCCCATACCGCCCTGCTGGGTATAGGCGGTGACGGAAACCGGCTCCTCGCCGAGGACGAAGCGCAAGGTATCCGCATCATGCACCGTAATGTCCATGACGACGCCTGAGCCGGCCCTGGCATCCTTGATGCGCCAGCCCTGCAGATGCGGCGGCAGGTAGACGGCGTGGAAGACACGCGCATACAGTGCCTTGCCGACCTTGCCCGATGCCACCGCGTCGCGAAGGGCGCGTATGGTGGCAGCGTTGCGCAGATGATGGTTCGTGCCCATCACCACGCCGGCCGCCTTGCAGGCCGCGACCATCTGGCGGGCGTCGGACAGTTTCAGCGCCAGCGGCTTCTCGCACAGGACGTGGATGCCAGCCTTCGCTGCAGCGAGGGTCTGCGCCTTGTGCTTCTCGTTGGTGGTGGCGATGTAGACGGCATCGATGTCCTTGCCGAGCAGGGTCGACAGGCTCTTGGTCGAATGCGGAATGCCGTTCTGCTTGGCATAGGCCTTGCCGCGCTCGGCATCGGAGGACATCACCGACACGACCTCGCCGCCGGACTCGCGTATCGCGCCGATCATCCACTCGCGAGCAATCGTCGTCGCTCCGACGATCCCCCAGCGCAAACCTCTGGCCATCATGCCGTCTCCTTGAAAGTTTCACGTCGATGGGCGCCGCAGGATTCCCGTACCACCAGGCGCGTCGAGCCCGTGTAGGACATCGCCTCCGGATCGGCCCCATCGATCAGCCCGAGCAGGCTGCGGGCCGCGCGCGTGCCCATGATCCTGGTGTCGGCGTTCACCGTCGTGAGCGGCGGCGCGTTGTGCTCCGCCTCGACGATGTCGTCGAAGCCGATCACCGCAAAGTCGATACCGACACGAATGCCCTTGATGCCAAGCGCGCGGGTGGCGCCCATTGCGACAATGTCGTTGTAGCAGAGGGCCGCCGTGGGCTTCAGCGGACTGGCGAGCGCCGCAGCGATCGCTTCCGCGCCGCCGGCACGAGTGGGCATGCTCTCGAAGATCAGTTCGTCGCGCAGCGGCAGGCCCGCGGCGATCAGGGCGTCGCGATAACCGGAAATGCGTTCGCGCTGCGTCGTCATCGTGCTGTACCCGCCGAAGAAGGCGATGGAGCGGTGACCGAGACTGATGAGATGGGAAACGGCCACGCGGGCGCCGGTACGGTTATCCGGGCCGATATAGGGAAGCGTCGAGCCGTCGACCCGTCGCATGGTGAGCACCATCGGCAGGGAACGGGGCAGAGTTTCCGCCAGGGACCAGACATCCGTGCCGCGCGCCGGGCTCATGATGATGCCGGCGACCCCATGCTCCCGCAGGGACTGCAGCACCCTGGTCTGCCGCCCGACATCCTCATTTGTATTGGCGAGGATCGGCACGAAACCCATGTTCTGGAGACCGTCCTCGATCCCGACGGCAAGCTCGGTGAAGAAGGGATTCATCAGGTCGGAGATGACCATGCCGACGAAGCTGGAACGCGCCGTGCGCAGGCTCGCCGCCGAGCGGTTGTAGACATAGCCGAGTTGGTCGATCGCCCGCATGATGCGTTCGCGCGTGGCGGGTTTGACGAGAGGAGAATCCTTGAGGACAAGCGACACGGTCGACTTCGACACGCCTGCCGCCCTTGCGATGTCAACGATTGTCGTCGCCCGGCCAGCGCCGCGCTTCGCCCCGTCCATTCGCGCTCTCTCCTGTTCGGCCTTCTTCCCTCGGGCCGACGGCGCTATTTTTGGAACGTTCTGATTTCAATGTCAACTATCCCAAAGAATTATAGATATATCATTGTTTTTTCTGATAAAAATTGAGAAAGATCGAAAACTCCTTGACTTTGGAACGTTCTAATTGTCTTGTGCGGCTACCCTGCATTGCGCCTAGCGCGCCATCCGAACGAATGGTATCGGAGGGTGCAAGAGGCTTCTGTCCGGCTGCATTTCTTCGATACGAGCGGCAAACCGCGTCGGCTCGGAAAAAGCGCCGGCGACCAAGAAGCAGGAATGGGAGACGATCGAGGAGAGTGCGATGAACGCGCTGGTTCTGCCTACGCTGGACGGTGGATTGGAGCCTTACGAACACGGCCCGGCCTCGCCCTATTCCCTGCTTCATTCCGGCGAATTTCCCCGCACGCTCTATGCCGCGGCGCACGTGGTGGCCGATCCCAGGAGCCTTACCGATCCCTGGCGCAAGCCTGCCATCGACTGGGATGCGACCCTCCGTTTCCGCCACCATCTGTGGGGGCTCGGCTTCAAGATCGCGGAGGCGATGGACACCTCCCAGCGCGGCCTCGGGCTGGACTGGCCGGGCGCGGCCGAACTGATCGAGCGCTCTCTCGCGGAGGCTCGCACGGTGGAGGGCGCGGATCTGGCCTGCGGTGCCGGTACGGATCAGCTCGAGCCGGACGCAGCCGGCACGCTGGACGACGTCATCAAGGCCTATGAAGAACAGATCGCTCATGTGGAGAAGCACGGAGGGCGCATCATTCTCATGGCCAGCCGCGCGCTTTGTCGCGTGGCGGGCGGAGCGGAAGACTATCTGTCCGTCTATGGCCGGCTGATCGAGCAGACAAAGGACAAGGTGATCCTGCATTGGCTCGGGGAAGCCTTCGATCCGGCGCTGGAGGGGTACTGGGGCTCCAAGAGCTTCGAACCCGCCATGCAGACGGTCCTCCAGCTCATCCGCAGCCATGCTTCCAAGATCGACGGCATCAAGATCTCGCTTCTCGATGCCCAGAAGGAGATCACCATGCGGCGCCTCCTGCCGGAGGGCGTGGTGATGTATACCGGCGACGATTTCAACTATGCCGAGTTGATCCAGGGTGACAGCCTCGGCTTCTCCCATGGACTGCTCGGCATCTTCGATCCGATCGCCCCCGCGGCGGCCGCCGCCATGGATCGCCTCATGGCCGGCAATGCGGAGGGGTTCCGCGCGATACTCGACCCCACCGTCGCCTTGTCGCGCCGCCTTTTCGAGGCTCCTACCCAGTTCTACAAGAGCGGCGTGGTTTTCATGGCCTGGCTCAACGGCTTCCAGGATCATTTTCGCATGGTGGGTGGCGCCGAGTCGGCTCGCGGCATCGCCCACTACGCCGATATCTTCCGCCTCGCAGACAAGGCGCAGTTGCTGGTCGACCCCGATCGAGCCGCGCACCGCATGCGGCTGCTCTGCCAGCTCAACGGCATTGGATAATCGCCGGCTGGCTGCCTAATGCCGTACAAGCGGAAACGCTCTGTGGTATTTTGAGGCCGTTGCAGGAGTCGGGAGGTCGTCATGGACGTGGTTGCACGGGCTAGAAACCTCCTACTGGCTCCGAAGATGGAATGGCCGGTCATCGCGGCGGAAGCGACGAGCGTCGAAACGATCTATCGCGGCTATGTCGCCTGGCTTGCCGCGATCGGGCCTGTCGCGACCTTCTTCGGCACCTCCCTCGTGGGGTTCGGCGGCGTCCGGATCGGCCTTTTCAGCGGCCTGCTATTCGCGATCCTGAGTTATGCGGCCTCGCTGGTGATCGTCTATGTCGTGGCGCTCGTGGTGAACCGCCTCGCGCCGAGCTTCGATGGTACCTCGGACTTCCTCAATGCGTTCAAGCTGGTCGCCTACTCGATGACGGCCGCCTGGCTGGCGGGAATCTTCGCCGTCATTCCGCCTCTGGCGATCTTCGGCCTACTCGGCCTTTACAGCATCTACCTGCTCTTTACGGGCGTGCCGGTCCTGATGCGTGCTCCACAGGACAAGGCCCTGATCTACACCATCGCCATCATCCTGATCGGCATCGTCATCAATTTCGTGGTCAGCGCCATCCTGTCGCGCCTTTTCAGCGCCCCCTACCTGCCCGCGGCCTGAGTCCATGTCTTGATCGAACCGCGGTGTCATTCCGGCGGCAGTGGGGAGCCGGAGTGCGGTCCTGCGATTCTATTCGAGCGCGAAAATGCGCGGGCAACCGGTGACCTGGCGGCATCGCCTCAAATCGCAAACAAGCGTTGCAGGAACCCCATTGAGAGGGTCGCGCACGCTCGAACGCGCCTTGTGCCGAGGCCCCGGAGAAGGTGCTCGACTCCCCGCTACAAGCAGGCTATGGATATACACAACTTAGAATTATTCTAATTAAAAACTGTGTATCCCCATGAAACGCTTCGCCGACCTGAATGAGGCCGAAATCCTCGCGCTCGCCATCTCCAACGAGGAGGAGGACGCACGCATCTACCTGCAGTTCGCCAACCGCATGCGCACGGACTTTCCGGCGTCGGCCAAGATCTTCGAAACGATGGCGGAAGAGGAACACGGTCACCGCCATCGCCTTGCCGAACTCTATGCCAAGAAATTCGGAGAGACCCTGCCCTACATCACCCGCCAGGACGTGAGCGGTTTTCTCAGGCGCAATCCGATCTGGCTGCTCGACAATCTGCGAATCGACGCAGTGCGCGATCAGGCCGAGACGATGGAACTCGAAGCGGCGAAGTACTATGCCAGGGCGGCAGAACAGGCCCGCGACCTCGAAATCCGCGCCCTTCTGGCCGACCTTGCCGAGGAAGAGAAGCGCCACGAAAACCTGGCAAGCAAGCTCGAAGCAGACCTGCCCCAGGACCAGAAGCTGACCGAGGAGGAGACGGCACGCAAGCTCTTCGTCCTCCAGATCGTGCAGCCGGCGCTGGCCGGCCTGATCGACGGCTCGATCTCCACCCTCGCCCCCATCTTCGCCGCCGCCTTCGCCACGGAGAAATCCTGGGACGCCTTCCTGGTCGGCCTCGCCGCCTCGATCGGCGCCGGTATCAGCATGGGCCTCACCGAGGCGCTTTCCGACGACGGCGAGATCACGGGCCGGGGCCTGCCCTGGGTGCGCGGAGCTGCCTGCGGCATCATGACTGCGGTGGGCGGGCTCGGTCACACCCTGCCCTATCTCATTCCCGATTTCTGGCTTGCAACCGGCGTCGCCGCCTGCGTCGTCGTGCTCGAACTGATCGCCATTTCCTGGATCCGGACCCGCTACATGCAAACCCCGTTCACCTCGGCCATCGTCCAGGTCGTGCTGGGCGGCATCCTCGTGCTCTTTACCGGCATCCTGATCGGAAGCCAGTAAAGGCAGGCCTTGTCCTTTGGGACGGCCGCCGATAGGCTCGCGGCCTCCTCCCGAACCGGACCGACCGAAATGCCCGACATCGATGTCTTTCGCCGCGAACTCGCAGCCGCCTTCCGCCTCGCCGCCAAGTACGACTACAACGAGGGCATCTGCAATCATTTCTCGGTGCAGGTGCCGGGCGAGCAGGAGCGCTACCTCTTCAACCCTTACGGCGTGCACTGGTCCGAGATGAGCCCCTCCGATCTGTTGCTTGTCGACGGTTCGGGCGCGATTCTCGAGGGAGAGGGTGAACTCGAAGCGACGGCGCGGAACATCCATATCGCCGGCCACCGCGCCAATCCGCGACATCTGTGCCTGCTGCATACGCATATGCCGTGGGCCACCAGCCTCACCATGGTAGAGGGCGGCCGGCTCGAGATGGCGCACCAGACGGCGGCGCGCTTCTATGGCCGCACGGCCTATAACGACGAATTCGGCGGCTTCGCCTCTGGCAGCCAGGAGGGCGAGCGAATCGCCTCCACGGCGAAGTCCGACCAGAAGGCCGATATCGTCTTCCTCGCCCATCACGGCGTCATCGTCGGCGGCCCCTCGGTCGCCACCGCCTTCGACGATCTCTATTACCTGGATCGCGCCTGCCGCCAGCAGGTTCTGGCGATGTCCACCGGCAAGCCGCTGAAGCTGATCCCCCAGCAGGTCGTGGAGAGCACCGCTCGCGAATGGATGGCCGTGCTCGATCATCAGGCCAAGCTCCATTTCGACGCGCTCATGCGGATCAACGGCCTGTGACGCTGCGATGGGAGAAGATCCGCCAGGGCGAGGCTGCCGAATTGTGGAAACTCGACAAGCCCAACCCTGACGGCCGCGGCGTAAGCACCTTCTATCGCGGCAGACGCTTCGAGCGGAAAGGCACGGAGCGGGTCAAGCTCGACGAGGAGGCGAAGTTTATGGACCTCGACGAAGCCCTGGCTTGGTTCGAGCGCCACGAGAGCGCCTGACGCCGCATCGCCCCACGATCATGCCCGATGTTCCCCCGCCCCGGTTCAGCCGTATCGCCGTCCTGGCTGCAGCCGTCCTGGCATCCTCGCTCGGCTTCATCGACGGGACAGTGCTGCCGGTGGCGATCCCGGCTATCCGGACCAGCCTCGGTGCGGACTTCGGCGAGACGCAATGGTTCGTCAATGCCTATATGCTGCTGCTGTCGGCGCTGATCCTGGTGGGCGGGGCTGCCGGCGATCTCTTTGGGCAGCGGGAGACCTTCGCTGTTGGGATCGGAGCCTTCTGCCTTGCTTCCATCGGCTGCGCGCTCGCTGACTCTCCCACTTCGCTCATCGCATGGCGGGCCGTCCAGGGAGCCGGCGCCGCCTTCATGATTCCCGGTAGCCTTGCCCTCATTGCCCGGACCTATGACGCGCAGGAGCGGGGGCGGGCGATCGGCATCTGGTCCATGGCCTCGGGCATAGCCTCCGCCTTCGGGCCGATTCTCGGTGGTTTCCTGATCGAAAAAGGAGGTGCCGAGGCCTGGCGCTGGATCTTCTGGCTCAACCTGCCGGTGGGGTTGGCAGCCCTCGCGCTGCTTTTCCTGTGCATCCCCCGCAGTGCCGCGGGGCAAGGCGGAGGCCTCGATCTCATCGGTGCCCTGTTGGTGACGATCGGCCTCGGCGCCCTCGCGCTGGGCTTGACCTACGCCGGGGAGGCCCAGCCTGGTCTCTTGCGCATGCTGGTTGCCCTGCTCGTCGGCGTCACGGCACTGATATTGTTCTGGATCTGGGAGGGTCGAGCGAGAGCGCCGATGCTGCCGCGCTTCCTGTTCTCGCTTCCCGTCTTCAATGGCGCCAATCTCCTTACCTTCTTTCTCTATTTCTCCCTGGCCGGCGCGCTGTTCTTCCTGCCCACCACGCTGATCGAAGCCTTTCGGCTGCCGGAAGCCTATGCCGGCTCGGTATTTCTGCCCTTCACCGCAGCGATGTCGGTCATGGGCGCCTATGCCGGCGGACTGACGGACAGGATCGGTCCCCGCCTGCCGTTGACCGCGGGCGCTGCCGTCACCGGCCTGTCATTCGCCGCACTCGGCATCGCGGCGGTCCTCCAGGCATTCTGGCTGGGCATCCTGCCGGCGATGGCATTGATGGGAATCGGCATGGGCCTGGTGATTTCCCCGCTCACCACCACGGTCATGACCGCAACCGACGACGCGCTCGCAGGCACGGCCTCCGGCGTCAACAACGGGGTCTCCCGCATTGCGGGTCTGTTCGCCGTGGCCAGCCTGGGCGTGGTGGCATCGTTCGTCTATCGGCACGCCATCGATCCTTCCCTCGTGCCGGGGGGGTACGGCGAACCGATGGCACTTGGAAACATGGAGGCCGAGGTCATGCGCGCCTCGGCGCTGACTTCTGCCTTTCTCGCGGTTGCGGCGGCAGCGGCTCTCCTGAGCTTTCTCAGTGCCTTCATAGCGTGGCGGAGATTGCCCGCAATGATTCCCAAGGGGAATAAAAGAAAAGGCCGCTGAGGTTTCCCCCAACGGCCATGCTTTATGATGCTCCTGAGAGCGAATTCTTAGCGAGCAGCGCCACGAGCAATTTCTTCGATGCGGCCGCGGAAAATACCGAGGTCCGACAGCTCACGGTCATCGAGGGCCGAAAGAGCCTGCAGCGTGCGACGATAGTTGCGATAAGCGGCAACGCGCGAAGTGATAGCGGAGATAAAGCCGAAGAGAACCATAACTTTTACTTTCCAAGTCCGATTGATTTGTTGGGAGGGTTTATACCTCAAGCGCGAACCGAACGGTAAAAAATCGTATGCATAAGCGCGTATGCCGGCTATGCGGCGCCTGCATGGATTTCGTGCATGCCGCTTAATAAAAGGGCAACAATCCGCCTCAATTGAGTGCAGACACTATGGTTAACAACCATAGGTTACGGCAGGGGCGCCGTGCGCGCCGCGGTCCGCCGAATTCAGGTAGGGCCTTGCTCTTCAACACAAGTCAGCCACAATTGGACAGTCCCATCGTCACAGAACTGTTACGTAGTGGAAGTGCAGACAAGGGAGTGCGGAGTTGGCGAGCGCGAATACGGATATTCTGGCCATCGACATAGGGGGCACCGGCCTCAAGGCCGCGATCATCGATGCCTCCGGCAAGATGAAGGGTGACCGCGTGCGGGTGCCCACCCCCCATCCCTGCCCTCCTGATCTCCTGGTGGACACGCTCGCCCAGCTGGTAGCCCCGCTGCCCGCCTACAGCCGCGTTTCGGTGGGGTTCCCCGGCGTGGTACGCCATGGCAAGATCCTCACCGCCCCCCATCTCAGCCCCGAAGGCTGGGACGAATTCCCCCTGGGTGCGAGCCTATCGGCCAAGCTGGGAAAGCCGGTAAGGGTGATCAACGATGCCGAAGTGCAAGGTCTTGGCCTGATCAAGGGCAAGGGAATCGAACTCGCCCTGACGCTCGGCACGGGCGCCGGCACGGCGGTTTTCCGCGATGGAGAACTGATGCCGCATATGGAGCTGGCGCACCACCCCGTCACCAAGAACAAGACCTATGACGATTATATCGGCGAGGCGGCGCGCGCGAAGATCGGCAACAAGCGCTGGAACAAGAGGGTGAGTTTCATAACCGACATCCTCTTCACCCTTTTCCACTTCGATCACCTCTATCTCGGCGGCGGCAACACCAAGCATCTCAAGGCTGACTTTCCCCCGAACATAACCGTCGGCTCCAATGACGCCGGCCTCGACGGCGGCGCGGCCCTGTGGCGGCTGAAGAACTTCTGGTCGTCCGAGGAGGCACCGCCGCGCCCGGGAGCCAAGGCATGAGCGCGGGCGACGTGCCGCCCGGCGCTCCGGGCCTCGCTCCTCGCTGGACCTCTGCGGCCAAGAGCGGCATCGGCACCGCGGGTTCCTCGGCCAGCCGGCTCTGGTTCGCCCTCAGTCATGGCATTCTGAACGAGGTCTACTATCCCCGCATCGATCGCGCCTGTACGCGTGACTGCGGCTTTCTCGTCACCGCTCAGGACTATTTTTCCGAAGAGAAGCGCGACGCCGTCTCCGATATTCGTACGGAAATGGACGGCGTGCCCGTTTTCCGGCTGGCCAACACCGCACGCGACGGCCGCTATCGTATTTCCAAGACCATCCTGGCCGATCCCTTCCGCGACAGCGTCCTGCAGGATATCCGTTTCGAAGCCCTGCAAGGTGAGCAGGCGGACTATCAACTTCATGTCCTGCTCGCCCCCCACATCTTCAACCAGGGCACGCACAACAACGCCTGGGTCGACGACTACAAGGGCTATGGCCTGCTGTTCGCCAGCGGCACCAACAAGGTTTCCCTCGCGCTCGCCGCCTCCGTGCCATGGAGCGGGCGTTCGGCCGGCTTCGTCGGCACTTCCGACGGCTGGCAGACCTTGCATCGCGGCCATGGCCTGATCGCGGATTGGCAGCGAGCGGAAGACGGCAATGTCGCGCTGGCCGGCACGCTCGATCTTTCGGAAAGCGAGGGCCATGCCCTCATGACGCTCGGCTTCGGCCTCGGGCCGGAGGAGGCAGCGCTCAACGCCATCGCCAGCCTGCAGCAGGGCGTCGAGCCCGCGCGCAGTCGCACTCGCGAGATCTGGCAGGGCTGGCAGGCGGAACTGGAGGCGCTCGAGGCCCAGGGTCTCTCCCAGGCCACTAGCTATCGCACCTCGACAGCCGTACTCGCAACTCATCGCACCGGCGCATTCACGGGAGGCGCCATCGCCAGCCTGTCGACGCCCTGGGGCTTTAACAAGGGCGACAACGACCTCGGTGGCTACCACCTCGTGTGGCCGCGAGACCTTGTCGAGACGGCCGGAGGCTTCCTGGCGGCAGGTAGCCCTGCGGATGCGCGAGGCATCCTCGACTATCTCGCCGCCATCCAGGAGGATGACGGACACTGGTCGCAGAACAACTGGATCGACGGGCATCCCTATTGGGACGGTATCCAGATGGACGAGACCGCCTTCCCCATCCTGCTCTACGACATGCTCGAGCGAAACGGCTGCATCAGCGAGCGCGACCGCGTCCGCTTCCAGCCCATGCTGGAGAGGGCCGCGAGCTTCGTGCTGCGCAATGGCCCCGTCACCGATGAAGATCGCTGGGAGGAGGATGCCGGCTACTCGCCTTTCACCCTGGCGGTGGAAATCGCGGCGCTTCTCGCGGGCGCCGATGCAATGGACGTGGCCGGCAAGCCTTCGGCCGCCAGCTTCCTGCGCGAGACCGCCGATGGCTGGTACAGCGAGATCGACGACTGGACGTTCGCCACCGGCTCGGAACTCTCGCAGAAGCTGGGCATCGAGGGCTATTATGTCCGCATCGGCCCTGGCGATGTCGAGGACAGCGCAGGGCTCAGCGCCAATGTGCCGATCAAGAACCGTTCCGCGCAGGAAGCCGTCCTCAGCGCCAAGATGCTGCTGAGCCCCGATGCGCTCGCGCTGGTGCGCTTCGGTCTGCGCGAGGCGAACGACCCGCGCATGGTTGCAACCGTGAAGGCGATCGATGATCAGCTCAGGCGCGAATTGCCGAACGGACCCTACTGGTACCGCTACAATAATGACGGCTATGGCGAGCATGAGGACGGCTCGGCTTTCGATGGAACTGGCGTGGGCCGGCTCTGGCCGCTCCTGACCGGCGAGCGCGCCCATTATGAGCTGGCGGCCGGACGGCCGGACGAGGCCAAACGGCTGTTGAGGGCGCTCGAACTTTCCGCCGGCCCCGGCGGCATGCTGCCTGAGCAGATCTGGGACAGCGAGGACCAGCCCGAGGATGAACTCTTCCTCGGCAAGCCCTCGGGTAGCGCCATGCCGCTGGTCTGGGCGCATGGCGAGCACATCAAGCTGCTGCGTTCGCTGCGCGACGGCAAGGTGTTCGATACGCCGCCCCAGACCTTCGAGCGCTACTGCAGGCAGAAGGTCGAAAGCAACAGGCGCTTCTGGCGGCTGAACCATCAGCGCCGGACCATCACGCCCGGGCAGGTGCTGCGGATCGAACTGATGGACCTGTCCTCCGTCCGCTGGAGCTTCGACGGCTGGGCCAGCACCGGCGAGAATCGTACCTCCGATCCGGGTCTTGCCCTGCACTATGTCGACCTTCCGACCGCCGACCTGCCGGCCGGCACCGCGATCCGTTTCCGGCTGGCCGGTATCGGCGAACCTTGGCCCGATACCGATTTCGTCGTGACCGTGAAGGGATGAAATCCGCCTGAATCGACACCGGCGGCCTGGTCAAGGGGCCGCCGGTGCTAAACCGGCTCCAGCAGGCCGAACACCGCCACCAAGGCAAGAATCCCTGCCCCCAACAGGATCTCGACCAGGGTGCCGCGCGCTATCTTCCGCAGCGCTGCCTCCTCATCGCCGCCGATGCGCGGAGTGAATACATAGCGGTTGACGAGTGCCGTCGCCGCCATCATGCCGACCAGCGCAATCTTGGCCGCAAGCAGGCATTGGTAGAGCGAGCTCCAATCGAGAGGCCATTGTCCGAGGATCAGCCAGACATTCACCGCCCCGCTTGCCAGCACCCCGGCCACGGCGAAATGGCCCCAGCGGGAGAAATGCTTCAGGGCGTTCATTGCTTCAGTCCGCAAAGCCTTGTCCTTCAGCGCTCCCAGGGTGACCAGCAAAGGCGGCAGCGAGCCGAGCCAAAGTCCTGCGGCGAGGACATGGACCGCATGGTTCGCAACGTGAAGCCACCCGGTGAGGCCTTCCTGCATAACGGCGTGGCCGGTCAAGGCGAGACTGGCGATGAGCAGCGTCGCGACCACCAGCGGTCCGGCTGGTCGCGCCGGCCTGAAGAAGAGCCAGATCAGCAGCAGCCCGGCCAGATTGATCCGCACGAGCCAGACCAGGCCGATATTCGGAATGACGAGCAAGGCCGTCAGCGTCGTGCCGTCGAGCGCGCTGTTCCAATCCCCCTCTATCGTGGCAGCCAGCAGCGGCAACGACACGGCGACCGTGAGGACAACGAGGATGGCGGCAGGCAGAACCAGCAGCCGCAGCCGCCCGGCCACGAGCGTGCCGAGCCGGTCGCGCGCAAAGAAAGTACGGAATGCGAGCGTGCCGAACAGGAACACGAGAGCCGCGTAGAGCCCGAACCTGGCGGCGGCTGAGGCCCATTCGAAACCGCTCACGGCTCGACCGCAAGGGCGCGGATGCCCCTGCCCGCAATATGACGGGCGCCACGCCCCTGCGGACGCCGTCCTGCTCTCGGCATCGGACTCCTCGGCCATTTCATTGCCGCAATTCTCCTGGAGACATGAACCCGTCAGATCGCCGCGTTGATCTGGCGGCGAACCTCATCCGCCAGCGGATGCAGGAAAGCCGGCGGTTCCGGCCCAACCAGGCTGTAGCCGAGCCCGTCCTTGGACCAGGCGACGCCCCCGGTTCCGCCAAGGTCATGCTCGGACATCGCAGCATTCTTGTCGACCTCCATCGGCCGCACCAGCATGGCGAGGCGGGTGCCGCGATCATCGTCATAGAAGAACAGCCCGGCAGGACCGTGCGCAGTCGCCACGAGGCGCCCTCCCATGAAACGATAGCCGGAGGTGCCGAGATCCGGTACGGCGATGGAGCGCCGCAGGCGGTTGGAAACCCATTTGACCAATTCATCCCGCGCATCGGCCTTGAGCTCCACCGGGCGCACATGGTCCGCGCCGTAGACGGCGTAATTGTCCGCGGCCTCGCGCGCGAGCGCAGCGATGCCGCCGCTTTCGGAGGGTGCGGCGCCGTGCAGGAACCAGCCGGAACCTCCACCGACGAGCAGCAAGGCAAGTCCGGCCGCCATCGACCGCCAGCCTGCGAAGAACGATCGGCGCCGTGCTCCGGCCTGCACCTCGATCATGCGCTGGAGATCGAGCCTTGACGGCACGGGCTCCTCCGCGATCGGCCGCAGGACCTGCCGCAGTTCGTCGCGCTGCGAAAGATAGTCGGCTATACGCTCCGCCTCCTCGGGATGGCGGATGAGATAGTCTTCCACGCGGGCGTGGGCGGCCTCATCGAGCACTCCATCGATAAAGGCCTGGAGTTCGTCTTCCGTCGGGCGCTCGCTATTCATTTCGACCTCCGGAAGGCAGTTGGATCAAGGCGGACGACGTTGCCGCCGTTCATCGCCTCGCGCAGTTTTTCGCGGGCGCGCGCCAGCCGGGACATGACCGTACCCATGGGAATGTCGAGAATGCGGGCCACCTCGGCATAGCTGAGCTCCTCGACCGAAACCAGCAGAAGTACGCTGCGCTGCTCCTCCGGCAAGGTGGCGAGCGCCTTGATGATGTCGCGCTGCAAGAGCGGTGCTTCCTGTGTGGGCGGATGTGCCAGCGTGACCTCGTCGGCAGAATCGATGCTGTCGTGGCGGCCGCGCCGGGCCGCCTGCCTCATCTGGTTGACCGCCAGATTGTGCAGGATGGAGAAGAGCCAGCTGCGTACGTCACCATCCTGCCGGCGTTGTTCCCAATGGGCGACGGCCCGTTCGAGGCAGTCCTGCACGAGATCGTCGGCTGCCGTGAGATCGCGCATCAGTGCCCGCGCATAGCGGCGCAGGGCCGGGATTAGCGGCTCGACCAGACGCTTCATTTCGTCCATGGGCGTATTCCGATCGAGCCGCATCACGCTAGTCCGCCTGAACCTGGACCGGCGTGCCGGTCCTCGCATCATTGCCCGCCAGGATCACCAGATAGCGCCGCGGCGTCTTGTCCTCGCCCTGCACGATCTGGCGGATCGGCCCCACGGCGTTCACGATAGCAGCCCCGGCCGGATTGGTCATGAAACTCGCCAGCGGCTGGACGTTGCCCGTGCCGTCGGCCTTGTCGGCCAGGGCGAGCACATAGGACTGCTTCGGCTCGAGGCCGGTAACGGAGGCCTGCAGCACCTGCGCGAGGCCTTGGTCGAACAGCGACACGCTGGTGGGAGCGCTCGCCTTGCCACCCTTGACGGCATTGAGCTGGAGATGCGCGGTCTGGCCGGCAATGCCGAGCGGCTGGAGGTTCTGCCTGCCATCGCCCTCGGGCACGGCATCCGGCACATAGTTTACCGCCTGGGGCGCCTGGCCGATCGGGATGGTGGCGATCACCTTGTTGGTGGCGGTATCGATGGCGGCGAGCGCGTCGGCATTCTCCAGGCCGACATAGACGCGCGTGCCGTCGCCGGAGGGCCAGACGCCGTGCGGCAGCTTGCCGACGGGGATGGTTGCCACCAGGTTGAAATCGGTGGTGTCGAACACCTTCACCTCATTGCGGCCGCCGATCGAGACATAGGCGAAGCTGCCCTTGGGCGTGCGGATGAGATTGACGTGGTTGGTGATCGGGCCGGTGTCGATCGATTTCAGCACGTTGAAGGGCGGCCGGGCGTTGAACACCATGGTCTTGCCGACATCCTTCAGCGTGAACCAGACCTGCTCGCCATCGGCGGACGCGGCGATGTTCGGGCAGAACGGGCTGTCCTGCTTAACCTTTCCGACGATCTGGTGATCGGCGACGGAAACCACGTCGGTCTCCGGATTGAAGGAGGAGCAGACGTAGCCGTATTTGCCGTCGGGCGAGAAGATCGTCATGCCCGGCCCGGCCGGGAGCTTGATCCGCGCCTTCTCCTCATAGGTCTGGCCGTCGATCACAGAGACATAGTCCTCGCCCCGCACTGTGACCCAGACTTCCTTGCCGTCCGGCGTGAAGAAGGCCTCATGCGGCGCCCGGCCGACATAGGTGGTGTGCTTCACCGTGTTGGTGGCGGTATCGATGAAGGTCACGGAATTGGTGCCGATGGACACCACCGCCAGCGTGTGGTGATCCGGCGAGAAGCCCATGCCATGCACCAGGACCTGCCCGCGATAGAGCGGACTGAGATTGCCCGGCTGGGGATCGCCGAGGCGGATGACGCCGAGAAGCTTGTTGTCGGCCGGATCGGTCACCGAGACCGTGTTGGAGAACTGCTCGGCGGCATAGACGCGATCGCGATGGCTGACGGGAACGTCCGGGGCAGAAGCCGCGCCGGGCGCCTGGCCGGCGTAGGCGGCATGGAGGCCGCCCAGGGCGGTGGTGGCCAGAAAGGCGAGGATGAACAATGACTTCTTCAACGGGGTAGCTCCTGTCAGTGCTGGTGGGGCGTCGATTGGTCGGGAGAGGATTGGGAGGGCGGCAAGGGTGCGCCGATCGCCAGTTGCATGGCCGCGATCTCCTGCTGCTGTTCCACGATGATTTCCTGTGCGATGCGCCGAAGCTGCTCGTTCGTGCCGTAGCGCAGTTCCGCCTGGGCCATGTCGATGGCCCCCTGGTGGTGCGGCACCATCATCGCCACGAAATCGCGGTCGACATCGCCGGTCGGCTTGGCGGCCATCCCGGTCATCATCCTGGCCATGGCGGCATCGTTGGCATCGAGGAAGGGCTTTTCCTCCGTCCCGGCCTGGAGGGCGGAGACAAGGCCAAGGAAGAATGCAGCGGCGGCGAGGCCGGCCGACAGGCGGCGCCGCGGCGAGGAAAGGATTCTGATCATGTGAACTCCTAGGCGAAAAGCGCCGTCGAAGGTGTAGACAAACCCCGGCGCGCTTTATTCCACCTGGCCCGTGCATTTTTTTGGCTCGCGCAAACGGGCGTAGAGAACTGCGAGCAGCACGAAGAATAGCGTGTGGGCAGCGGCAAACCAGGCCATGCCAGCGAGCGTGAGATGCACCCGTCCAGCGAAGCCCTCTCCTGTCAGCGGCAGGATGACGGTCGCGTTGAGCAGCCAGATGCCGGCGGCAAAGTGAAGGCCCTTGTGCCACGGTCTTCCCCGCAAGACGGGTTCCGCCGCGAATCCGTAGAAAAACGCCATCGCCAGGCCGACCACGATGTGAAAGCCGGCCTGAAAGAGAGGACGGTCAGGCGTCGGCAGGCCACCTGCGGCCCACAGGTTCGGCAAGCCCGTAGCCGTGAAGAATCCGCCCAGCCAGGACATGAGCAGGCGCAGCAAGCCGCCATGCGCCGTCGCCAGCGGCACGAGATCAGCCGCTGCGAGCGCCAGGCTGTTTAGGACGATGGCGGGGAAACCGGCGAGCAGGGCGGCACGTGCCCGATCGCGGGTATCGAAGCGGCTATCCGTCATTTCGGGCCGGGATTGACCTGCCAGATCTCGTCGCTGACTTTTCCACCGCGATAGACGAGGATGTAGCGGACCCGGACGGTGCTCTTGCCTGCAAAGGCGACGTCTGCCGTCACAGTCGCGCCCTTGGGGTTTCCGGCCTCGGATATTTCCGTGATGCCGGCTTTCTGCGCGCCCTGCGCCGCAGCATATCTGGTCCAGATGTCCTTGCTGGCGCCTGCGGAATAATCGCCATCGAGCGGTCCGCCGATCCAGCGCAGTATCGCGCCATCGGCATAGCCCGACATGATAGCCGCGACGTCGCCGTCGGCGATGGCCTGGATACGGGTTCTAGCGAGATCCGTCGCCGGCCCGGCAAGGACCGGCGACGCAATGGCCGCGAGACAGACGGAGAGCAGGACCGGTTTGGCTAAGCCCATGTTGATGCCCCTTCGAGGTTGACACATCGATGGACAGGGGCGGCGGCGTTTTATTCCGCGGGCTCGGTCTTTTTTCTCGCGCGGGAGGACGGGCTGGCCAGACCCGTCCCCTTGCTACGCCGACGGAAACTCAGGCAGCCGATGCCTTCCTGCCCTCCCGGTCGAGGGCGGCGAAATCGTCATCGGAGAGGGCGATGTTCACCGCGGCGACGTTCTCCTCCAGGTGCGCCACCTTCGAAGTGCCGGGGATGGGCAGCATCACCGGGCTGCGTTTCAGCACCCAGGCGAGCGCGACCTGGCTCGGTGCCGCGCCCTGCGCCTTGGCGATGCGGTCGAGCAGCGACCCCGGCTTGGCGAGATCTCCCGCGGCAAGCGGAAACCAGGGGATGAAGCCGATGCCCTGCTTCTCGCAATAGTCCAATACGTCCTCGCTGCCGCGATCGACGAGATTGTAGCGGTTCTGCACAGTGACGACCTTGAAGACCCTGCCCGCAGCTTCGATCTCGGCAACGGAAACCTCGCTCAGGCCGGCATGGCGGATCAGGCCTTCGTCGAGCAGTTCCTTGACTGCGCCAAACTGCTCGTCGCGCGGCACCTTCGGATCGATGCGGTGAAGCTGCCACAGGTCTATCCGCTCGACGCCGAGCTTCTTCAGGCTCCGCTTGGCCTCGGCCTTGAGATAGTCGGGCCGCCCGTTCGGTGTCCAGATGTCGGGGCCGGAGCGGGTCAGGCCGGCCTTGGTGGCGATGACAAGGCCCTTATATGGGTGGAGGGCCTCATGGATGAGTTCCTCGGAAACATCCGGGCCATAGGAGTTGGCGGTGTCGATGAAGTCGACGCCGATTTCGGGAAGGCGCTTGAGCGTGCGGATGGATTCCGCACGATCTGCCGGCGGGCCCCAGATTCCCCTACCCGTGATGCGCATGGCGCCGAAGCCCAGGCGATGAACGGGAAGGTCACCGCCAATCGTGAAGCTGCCGGACTTTGCGGCATTCAAATCTGACATGGCATTGTTCCTTGTTCTGCAGGGCCAAGGATTTCCGCCGGAGCGGGGCTCGGCCGGGACGGGGGGACTGTAAGGGCGCCGGACGCCGGGGAAAAGCCAGGGAAGCGACAAGGGCCATGAAGAGGAACTGAACAATGGCTCCACGCAATATTCCTAAAAATATGTCAGTAATATTGACATATTTTTTCCTCAGGCGCATGGTGCCGGCAACAAGCCTTCAAGGAGGACATGGCCTTGGACTGGGAAGCGATCTTCGCCACACGGGCGGGACGGATGCGGGCGTCGGAAATCCGCGAACTGCTCAAGCTGCTCGAACAGCCTGACATCATCTCCTTTGCCGGCGGTATCCCCGATCCCGCGCTCTTCCCCAAGGAGGCGTTTCGAGAAGCCTATGCCAGCGTGCTCGCCAATGGCAGCGCCGGAGCCGCGCTGCAATATTCGACCAGCGAGGGTTTCCCGCCCCTGCGCGATTGGATCATGCGGCAGATGCAGGCGCTCGGTGTTCCCTGCAAGCCCGACAACATCCTGATCACCTCGGGATCCCAGCAGGCGCTCGATTATCTAGGCAAGCTGCTGCTGTCTCCAGGCGACACGGCGCTCGTCACCTGGCCGACCTACCTGGGAGCGCTGCAGGCGTTCAATGCCTATGAACCGCGCTACGACCGGCTGACGCCTGTGCATGGCAACCGCACGCCCGCTGCCTACCGGGAAGCGGCCGCCAAGGCCGGCGGACGCGTGAAATTCGCCTATCTCACGCCGGATTTTGCCAACCCAACCGGAGAAACACTCGATCAGGAAGCTCGAGAGCGCTTGCTCGATCTCGCCGGCGATCTCGATATCGCGGTGATCGAGGACACCGCCTATCAATCGCTGCGCTATGACGGCAAGGGCGTCCCTTCGATGCTGGCGCTGGACGTCGCGAGACGCGGCGACATCGATGCGACGCGTACCATCTCCTGCGGCAGTTTTTCCAAGACGCTGGCGCCAGGCCTGCGCATGGGCTGGATCTGCGCCGCCTCCCATGTGATCCGCAAGCTCGTGCTGATGAAACAGGCCTCCGACCTGCACAGCCCCACCATCAACCAGATGGCGATGCACCATGTCGCCGAACACGCCTTCGCGCAGCAGGTGGAGAAGGTCCGTTCCGCCTATCGCCATCGCCGCGACCATATGCTGGCCGCACTCCAGCGCCACATGCCAGAGGGCGTGAGCTGGACACGCCCGGAGGGCGGCATGTTCATCTGGGTCACGCTGCCAGACCATCTCGATGGCGCCGAACTGCTGGCGCGGGCAATCGAGACGGCGCGGATCGCCTTCGTGCCCGGGCGCGCCTTCCATGCCGACGGCACCGGCGGAAATACGCTTCGCCTCAGCTTCTCGCTCGCCAGCGACGAAGCGATCGATGAGGGCATCAAGCGGTTGGGGAGAGTGATAAGCGAGGCACTCTGAACGATTGCAGCCCGACCGAGGGGACACTACCTTCTGGAGAGACGTCTCGCTGGGCAGGCACCGATGGCGGCAGAACCGATCAAACCCGTCTTTTCCGCGCGCGTGCTGGATTGGATGGGCGACGCCATTCTCTATGTCCTCCTGGTCGTCATTCCCTTCCTTGCCGCCCGCTGGATGGGAGAAGTGCTGCCTCTGGTCCTCCAGCCGGTCGGGCGCATCGTCGCCAATGCAATGATCCTGCCCTTCCTCTATCTCTGCCTGCATTTCCTCCTGCGCGCATTCGGCCTGCCGTGCCGGAACTTCATCGCCCTGGTGGTCCTGATCTTCGGCGCCATCACCTACATGGAGGTGCAGCGCGCCTTGCGCACGGGCGACTACAACGCCTGGGTCAGCGCGGTGGTGACAGGCGTCTATGTCCTCGTCTTCGCGGCTCTCACCATCCAGAGCCTTCTTGCAGGCCGCCGCGAGAGAAATGCCCGGCGGGAGGCCGAGGAAAAGGAGGAGGCGGAGCGGCAGGCTAAAGCGTTCAGTCGAGCGCGCCAGGTCGGGCCATGAACATTGCCGGCCCCTCGCGTCGGCGCCCAACTATCACCACACCGAAATGGCAGACTCTCGGAGTGCGTCGGTGTTGCTCCGCTTCGCGGGACGACGAGACGCCCCCAACTTCAACTGCCGCCGACTTCACCGGCGGACTTCGCAGTACCGGAGTTTGGCCGGAACTATTCCGCTCCTCTCCGGTTCGACGAAGAGAGGAGAGTTGGCTGTGCCACTTCGCTTCATCATCTTCACTCTCATGCTGGCCGCGACCCCGGCGGGATATGCCATGGCCGGCATCTTTCTCGACCAGCCCAGCGACGCTGAAGCCACGGCCGCCTATCGTGCCATTCCTGCCGTGGCGCAGGACAACCCCCAGTCACAGCAGCAGACCGCCGCCATCAAGTCCTGCAAGGCCGCGAAGGGGGAGCCAGGCGTGATCTGCACCGCCAGTGTGAGGAAGGCCCCGGCGGCGCCCGAACAAGTCGTTACGATTCATTTCGCCCGCGGTCCCGACAGCGCCTGGGTCGCCACGCTGGAACAGAAGGCGCCCTGACCGCCACGGCCATGCTTGCCGACGTCCCGGCAGGGCCCTCCCCGCCAATCGGCACGTTGCCCATCGATATCCTCATCGAATGGCCGCTCCGCTCCGGAGAACGGACTTTTCTACGGCTACAGTTCTTCAACGCTGATCCTTCTTCGAAAGGAACGATCATGCCCAGACTGATTTACATCGCAACGATTGCCGCTGCGCTTGCCGTGGCCAGCCCCTACCCGGTGATCGCGAACGGAGCGCCGGATCCAGACCTTCAGAAGGTGCAGGATTTTGAGACGCAGGGGATGCCGGACATTCCTCCCAAGGTGACGGATGTGACGATTGTCGATCTGGAGGAGCTTCCTCCGCCCGTCCAGCAGCAGGTCGAGGATCAGGTGCAGCATACCTCCCAGCAGGAATTGCGGGTGCTGCGCCGCTCAATCGAGGAGATGCCGCAGCTCTCTTCCGAATTGCGGCGGCGCGGCGTCAGCAGCAATCAGGTGATCGCGGTCAGCCTCGACAGTGACGGTGCCGTAACGCTGGTCATCAATACCGAGGCCTGATCGGTCGTTGCGGAGCGTCGAGCAGGAGGGGTTGGGAGACAGAAGATGGCACAGATCCTGCTTGGGCCATCTCCTCAAGTCCCACCCTGGATTGCCGGAATGAACCCGGCAATGGCGAGAGGGGCATGCCCATGCGGGCCTTCCTCCAGGCTCGTCAGTTCGGTATGCCGGTCTTGGGATCCGGCGGGAAGTAGGCGCTCTTCTGCGTTCCTTCCAGCAACTTGATTGCCTGCTGGAGCTGGGTATCGTCCTTCTCTTCGGCGGGGACATAGGCCGAGGAGCCGCCCTCCTCCGACTTGTCGTCGCCGGGATTGGCGAGATGACCCTTCAGGCCCGCCTCGCCATGCGTTTCATCCTGCCCCTTGAGGTCCGCCGGCACGTTCTCGTTCACCACGACTTCCGGCTCGATGCCCTTGGCCTGGATCGAGCGGCCCGACGGCGTGTAGTAGCGTGCCGTGGTCAGGCGCAGCGCGCCGTTGCCCGGCAGCGGGATGATGGTCTGCACCGAACCCTTGCCGAAGGAGCGCGTGCCCAGGATGGTGGCGCGCTTGTGATCCTGCAGGGCGCCGGCCACGATCTCCGAAGCCGAGGCCGAGCCGCCGTTGACAAGCACGATGACCGGCTTGCCGCCGGTAAGATCGGACCCGCTCGCCGTGAAGCGCTGCACGTCGTCCGGCTCGCGTCCGCGGGTGGTAACCACCTCTCCGCGCCCGAGGAAGGCGCCGGCCACCGAAATGGCCTGGTCGAGCAGGCCGCCGGGATCGTCGCGCAGGTCGATCACATAGCCTTTGATCCTGTCCCGGCCGATATCCTTGTTGAGCTGCTCCAGGCTCTTCTTCAAACCATCGAAGGTCTGCTCGGTGAACTGGCTGATCCGGATGTAGCCGATGTCGTCGCCGAGCTTTCTGGAATTCACCGACGCCACCTTCACGATGTCTCGCGTCAGCTTGACGTCGAAGGCAGGCTTGCCCGTGCGCAGGATCTTCAAAGTGACGGGAGTGTGGATCGGCCCACGCAGCTTGTCGACGGCCTGCTCCAGCGTCATGCCCTGAAGCGAGGCTCCGTCGATGGCAATGATGCTGTCCCCGGCGAGGATGCCCGCCTTGGCCGCCGGCGAATCATCGATGGGGGAAACAACCTTGATCACGCCGTTTTCGGCCGAGACCTCTGCGCCGATTCCACCAAACTGGCCCGACGTCTGTTCCTGCATGTCCTGGAAGTTCTTGGCATCCATGTAGTTCGAATGCGGGTCGAGTGACGTAAGCATGCCGTCGAGAGCCGCCTCGATCAGCTTGCCGTCATCGGGCTTGTCGACATAGTCGGCGCGTACATGCTCGAACACGTCGCCGAACAGGTTGAGCTGCTTGTAGGCATCCGAGCCGGCTGCGCGGGCATGCCCGATGAGCAGCATCTGGGGCTGCGTCGCCGCAACGGCGGCCATTGCCCCGAGGGCGACGCCGCAAAGGAGAATCGAAAGTCTGTTCATGGTTCGAGGACCCATCGTGCCAATGGCCAAATTCCTAAGCCCACCCTGCTCGACACGATCCCAGCCTCGGACGTTGGGGTAGAGGACATAGCAGTATGGCCTGATTTTGGTGTTTTCTAGGTCAGCAGGGCTGCCTGATAGCGAAAGATTTGCCGGCCTGGCATCAAAGCTCCGATTGCCTCGCCTCGCTGCATGCCGAGCGACCTCAAAAAGGCATCACCAGGCACGCAAACATGTGCTTCCTCTGGCGTGGTCTCTGTGGTGTGCTCCTCTCCGATCGACGCGTCCGCCCCCGGCATGCCGGCATCGATGCGTCTCCACGCTGCAAGGAATGTCTGCCATGTTCTCTTCCCGCTGGTGGTGGGATCTCTCGACCCGCGAATTCTCGGAACACGACATGGAGAAGGTCGTTGCGATCCTTCCGGTGGGGGCCGTCGAGCAGCACGGGCCGCATCTGCCGGTCAGGGTAGACGCGGCCATCAATGCCGGCATCGTCGAACGTGCTGTTGAACTGATGCCCGCCGGCCTGCCGGCGCTGGTCATGCCGGCGCTGCCCATCGGCAAGTCGAACGAGCATCTGCAGTATCCGGGCACCCTGAGCCTGCCCTATGATCTTCTTGGACGTGTCTGGTTCGAGGTCGCCAAATGTGCCTGGCGGGCGGGCGTCCGCCGGATCATCTTCTGGAACTCGCATGGCGGCCAGCCTCAGTTGATGGAAATCGTCTGCCGCGAGTTGCGCGTCGAGCTCGGCATGTTCGCGGTCGGCGCCTCCTGGTTCCGCACCATCGACACTTCGGATCTGTTCAGTGCCGCGGAACGGCGGCATGGCATCCACGGCGGCGAATCGGAGACCGGCGTCATGCTCCATCTCCATCCGCAACTGGTCCGGATGGAGCATGCCGAGGATTTCAAGTCCCGCTCCATGGACATGGAGCGGCAGGGCGGCATGCTCACACCGGAAGGCGGTGTCAGCTTCGGCTGGCAGGCCCAGGATCTCAACCCCGCCGGCGTGATGGGCAATGCGGCCGCCGCCGACGCGGAGCGCGGGAAGGAAGAGGTCGAGCGGGCGGCGCGGGCTCTGGTCCGATTGGTGGAGGACGTCGCGAAATACCCGCTCGCAGCCCTCGGCGAGCAGGCGGCATTCCGCTGCCCCGCCCCCTGATCGACGGCGCGTCAGCCCAGTTCCTTCATCATGGCCTTCATCATTTCGGCCAACACGCTCGCGATCGCGCTCGTGCCGCGATCGTGGCCTACCAGCATGAGCGTCTGCGCCTCGCGCGCGAACTCGTGGATGGGAATGTAGACGAGGCGGCCGCTCCTGCGATCGAACTCAATATCGAAGGGGGTGAGGAAGGTGATGCCCTGGTCGAGCATCGCCGCATGCCGCATCACCTCGATGGAGTTGGTCTCGATGACGGGCTGCACCTCCACGAGCGTCTTGGCGAAGATCGCATCCAGGTGCGGCCGGATCACCATGCTGCGATCGGCAATGACCAGTGGATAGCCGACACAATCGCTCATCCGCAGCATCTGGCGATCGGCGAGCGGGTGGCCGGGTGCGACCACCGCTCCCAGCTTGCTGACCGCGCTCGCCAGCAGCCGGAGATTGGCGTTGAGCATGAAGTCGAAACCGAGGCCTAGATCGGCTTCGCCGCCGGCAACGGCCGCCAGGATTTCCTCGCCCGTCGTAAGCAGACGCAGCACGATCTTCACGCGCGGATTGCTGCGCCGGAACTCCGCGATGCCCCGCGGTACGAGGTTGGCGGCGAGACCGCTCATCAGTGCAAGAGTTATCTCGCCCCGCCTGAGGCCCTTCAACTCTTCAATCTTGCCCTGCGTGCGCTCCATCTCCTTGAGCGTCTGGCGAACATGCCGGATGAGGACCTCGCCCGCCGCCGTGAGGACCAGCTTTCTGGGCAGGCGCTGGAACAGCGGCGTCCCCAGTTGCGTCTCAAGGGCCAAAATCTGCCGATTGATCGCCGAGGATGCCACATTGAGGCGAGCAGACGCCTTTCTTATGGATCCGGCCCGCACGACTTCATCCAGATAGGTCAATAATCGAGCATGGAGCATGGCAATTCCGACCGATGCCGAAAAGGCATCAATAAGTGCGAATCAAAATGCTTTTAAGGCGGCACAAAGCGGCATTCAATATCCCGAGAATTTCAAAAGAAACCGGGGAACGTAATCATGAGCGCTCTGTCGCGTCGTCATCTCATGCAATTCATGGCCGGGGCTGCCCTCGCGCCTCTCGCAGGACTTCTGCCCGGCCGCTCGGCGCTCGCTGCGGACGCCAAGGCGAGCGTGGCGCTGCTGCTGCCCGGTTCCGTCGCCGACGGCGGCTGGAACACCCTCGCCTTCAAGGGACTGCAGGACCTCAAGGCCGAAGGCTACAAGGTCGCCTATAGCGAGAAGGTGCCGCAGGCGCAGATGGAACAGATCATCCGCGGGTACGGCGACGACGGCTACGACCTCATCATCGGCCACAGCTTCGAATATGGCAGCGCCTTCACCGAGATCGGCGCGGACTACCCCAAGTCGAAATTCTTCGCCTCCACCTTCAAGCCCGGCGAGAACGCTCCCAAGAACGTCGAATTCGTCAACATGGCCTATCTCCAGGCGGCCTACTCGGCCGGAGCGCTCGCCGCGCTGATCTCTGAGAAGGGCAAGGCCGTCGGCGTCGTGGGCGGCGGCGACAATCCGACCCAGCAGGCCATGATGCACGCCTTCATCGCCGGCGCGGAAGCGACACGTTCCGGCCTCAAGGGCCTCGGCATCGTGACCGGCGACTACAACAATGCCGCGAAGGGCCGTGAAGCCGCGACCACCATGATCGGCAACGGTGCCGACGTCATCTGGCATACCGCCGACGTCACCGGCCTGGGCGCCCTGCAGGGCGCGGCCGCCGCGAAGGTCAAGGCCATCGGCTCCTTCGCGGACCAGACGGACGTGGCTCCCGACTTCATCGCGACCAATCTGAAGCAAAACCTGGACTGGCTGGTCCGGGAGGTCGGCCACTCGGTGGCGGGCGACAAGTTCCTCGGGGGCGAGGAATGGCAGCTCAAGCTCACCGAAGGCTGGACCCCCGTCTGCGGCTCCCAGCCCTACAATCCCAAGCTCATCGACGCGGGCAGCTGGTCGAAGTTCCAGGCGATCTGGGCGGATATCGACAGCGGCAAGATCGATGTGAAGACCGTCATCAAGTCCTGACGGCCCAGCGGATATGACCACTACGCGTCCCTTCGTGGAGCTTCGCGGCATCGTCAAGCGTTTTGCCGGGGTTCTCGCCAACGATCATGTCGACATGACCGTGCAGCCCGGCGAGATCCACGCCCTGCTGGGGGAGAATGGCGCCGGCAAGAGCACGCTCATGCAGATCCTCTATGGTCTGTACGACGCCGACGAAGGAGAGATCCGGGTCGACGGCAAGCCTGTCGCCATCCGCGAGCCGGGCGATGCGATCCGGCTCGGCATCGGCATGGTCCATCAGGAATTCATGCTGGTCCGTCCCATGAGCGTGGTGGAAAACGTCGTCCTCGGCCTGAAGCAGGGGCGAGGCGGTCTCGTCGATCTGGCCGGAGCTGCCGAGAAGCTGTCCGCGATCTCCAGGGCTCACGGCCTCGCCGTCGATCCCCAGGCACGCATAGAGGATATCCCGATCGGCGTGCAGCAGCGTGTGGAAATCCTGAAGCTCCTCTATCGCGATGCCCGCCTGCTGATCCTCGACGAGCCCACGGCCGTGCTGACGCCGCTTGAGAAGGAGACGCTGTTCGGGACCCTGCGTTCACTGCGCGCCGAAGGCCGCTCCATCATCATCGTGACCCACAAGCTGCATGAAATCATGGCGATTGCCGATCGCGTCACCGTCATGCGCAGCGGCAGGGTCGCCGATACGCTGGCCGTCGGCCAGACCTCGGAAAGAGACCTCGCCCGCCGCATGGTCGGGCGCGACGTCGTGCTGCGCGTCACCCGGCAACCCGCCCGGCCCGGTCCTGTCGTGCTCGACGTGGACGCGATCAGCCTGCGCGACGGGATGGGGCGGCCCAAGCTCTCGGACGTGAGCCTGGAGGTGCGGGCCGGCGAGATTCTCGGCATAGCTGGCGTCGAAGGCAACGGACAGTCCGAGCTCGCGGAGACGCTGCTCGGCCTGCGCGCCGTCGGAGCCGGCCGCATCGCCGTCGAAGGCCGAGACATCACTGACGCCGCGCCCGCCGCCCGCCGCAACGCCGGCATCGGCTTCATTCCGGCGGACCGACGCGGCACCGGCTCGTTGACCGCGCTGCCGATAGCCGACAACGCCATTCTAGGCGACCATGGAAATTACACGGCCTGGGGCGGCATGTTCCTCGATCGCGGCGCCATCGCCGAAAGGGCCAGGCGTATCATCGGCCATTTCGATGTCCGGACGCCTGGCCTCTCCTTCGAGGCCGGCAAGCTCTCCGGCGGCAATCTGCAGAAACTCATCCTGGGCCGTGAGGTTCTGAGAGAGCCGCGCCTGCTCGTGGTCGAACAGCCTACCCGTGGTCTCGACGTCGGCGCTGTGGAGGCCGTATGGCAGGCCCTCCTCCAGGCAAGGGACAACGGGTGCGCGATCCTGATGATCTCGGCCGAACTGGAGGAGATCGTCAACCTGTCCGATCGCATCGCGGTCCTGTTCGAAGGCAGGGTTGCCGGCATTCTCGACGCCGAGACCGCGACGATGGAACGGCTCAGTCTGCTGATGGCGGGCAGCCTCGCGGCGCAGCCCCCTGCCTCGCTCGAACCCGGCATGATCGAACCGGGGCGCCTCCATGCCTAGACTGCTCGAACGCCGGCTGGCTCCCACCGATTCCCGGCAGACCATCGCCTTCACCACGCTGCTGGCCGTGGCCTGCGCCTTCGCCCTCGCAAGTCTCCTCTTCCTGCCCTATGGCGCCAACCCGCTCGAAGCCTACGGCCATCTGCTGGGCGAGGGGTTTGGATCCCCGCGCGGGCTGGGGCAAAGCCTCGTGCAGGCGACGCCCCTGATCCTGGTCGCGCAGGCGACCATCGTCACCTGGCGCAGCGGCCTCGGCTATATCGGTTTCGAGGG
The DNA here is from genome assembly GCF_059699065.1 of Labrys sp. ALF-8. Lineage (NCBI taxonomy): Bacteria > Pseudomonadati > Pseudomonadota > Alphaproteobacteria > Hyphomicrobiales > Xanthobacteraceae > Labrys > Labrys sp. ALF-8. The sequence continues at coordinate 3,769,833 of NZ_AP048537.1, read as the reverse complement.
CTGCTTCCTGGTAGGAGCCGCAGCCGCTGCATGGGTTGCCCTCGGCGGATTGCCCGGAGGCTTCCCATGGGCGTTGTCGTCCCTCCTCTTCTGGCCCCTCGTGCTTGCGGCAGCTTTCGCGGCCGGCGCCGTCTGGGCGGGCGCCGTCGCCTATCTTCGCGTGCGCTTCGGCGGCAACGACGTCCTGATTTCGCTGATGGCGAATTTCGTCGCCGCCCTGCTGGTGCAATATCTCGTTTCCGGCCCCATGCGTGCGGTGGGTGACCTGCCGCAGACGCAGCGCCTGCCTGCGGAAACATGGCTGCCCTATCTCCTCACCGAGGGGAGGACGCATGCGGGTATTCTGATCGCCGTGGCGCTCTCGTTCGTCGTCTGGGTGCTCATGCGAGCGACCCCCCTCGGTTTTGAGATCATCGTCAGCGGCCTCAATCCCCGCGCCGCCCGCTATGGCGGCGTGGAGGTAGCCCGACGCCAGATGCTCGCAGCCGGGCTCGGCGGCGGGCTGGCCGCCCTCGCCGGCCTGTGCGCGGTTCTCGGCGTACAGCACCGATTGATGGACGGCCTGGCAGGCGGCGTCGGCTTCATCGGGGTCGTCGTCGCGCTGCTGGCCCGGCTCAACCCGCTTGCCGTCATTCCCACGGCCATTCTCTATGGCGGGCTCGAAGTGGGAGGGAATGCCATGCAGCGCGAATCCGGCCTTCCCACCTCGGCCGTGCTCATCCTGGAAAGCCTCGTCGTGCTCCTGGTGCTGGCGAGCGAACTGCTGCGACACTATCGCCTCGTACTGCCCGGACGACGTGGCGAGGAAGGTGTCGCGCCCACGGTGAAGGTGACGAGATGACGGCTATCTCGAGCCTCGACGCCGCCTTCTTCATCACCTGGCTCGCTGCGGCGGTGCGGCTGGCCGGCCCCGTTCTGCTGGCTGCCCTGGGGGAGATATTCGCGGAGCGATCCGGTGTCCTCAACATCGGCATCGAAGGCGCGGTGCTGCTCGGTGCCCTCGGAAGCTACCTGACGGCAGTCTACACGGGCTCGACCGGCCTGGGCTTTCTCGCGGGAGGCGTGACGGGCCTTCTTGTCGGCCTGCCGCTCGCCTTTCTCTATATCCGCGCTCGCGCGAGCCAGGTCGTGGTGGGTATCGTCTTCAACATCCTCGCGGGCGGCATAGCCAGCTATGTCTATGAACTCGTCCTCGGGCATGCCTCTTCCCCAACGATAGCAATGCTCGAACCGATACAGGTACCAGTCCTCTCGACTCTGCCGGGCATCGGGCCGGTGCTGTTCCAGCAACCCCTACCGCTCTACCTGACCCTGCTTCTCGTTGTGATCGCGCAGATCGTGCTTTTCAGGACGCATTTCGGTCTGTCGCTTCGGGCCGTCGGCGAGAACCCGCGCGCGGCCCATGCGGCCGGCATCCGCGTTCCGCTGATGCGCACGATCGGAGTGCTGCTGTCCTGCTCGGCGGCAGGGCTCGCTGGCAGCTATCTGGTAACGGCGCAGATCGGCCTCTTCCGGGACAATATCGTCAGCGGCCAGGGCTTCATCGCGCTCGCCATCGTCATTTTCGGGCGATGGAATCCGCTCAAGGCGATGATGGCCGCCTTCATCTTCGGCGCGGCCGACGCGCTGCAGCTTTCCCTCCAACTCTTCCAGAGCGCCGTGCCGGCCCAGCTCCTGCTGGCCCTGCCCTACCTCCTGACCATCCTGGCCATGTCCGGCCTCGTCGGAAAGGCGGTGCAGCCCGGCGCCCTCACCATCGCCTACCAGAAAGAATGACCGAACCCCATCGGGAGACGCCCGCCATGCAGAAATATAGCTTCGAGAACGCCCGGACGGCGAAGGCCTTCCGCATCGGACCAAACGACACCAACTATTTCGCGCTCCTGTTCGATGAGGCGAAAGACCGGATCGAGAATATCTTCGTTGTGGAGATCTTCACCAAGGGTGGCGCGACGCCGCCGAACGAGCATGCCGGCGCCCACGAATTCTTCTACGTGCTTCACGGCGAGGGCATCGCCCGCTGCGAGGACAAGACGATGCCGATCCGCAAGGGCGACGCGCTCCTGCTGCGTCCCGGCAGCGAGCACGTCATCCAGAATACCGGCGAGGGCAAGCTCTACACCTTGACGGTGATGACCCCCAACGAGGGATTTGCCGAACTGATCCGCAGCGGCCAGCCGGTCGAGCTCGACGAAGAGGACTATCGCGTCCTCGCCGGCCTCTGACGACACGGCATCGACATGGATACAAGACCGCCCCTTCATGCCCTCGGCTCCAGCCCCCGAAACCAGTGGCAGGTCTCCTCTGACAGCGCCGTCCTGGTTCGTTCCCCGCTCCCTCCCCGACCCATCGAGGTCGATGCGGGAACCAAGCGACTGACGCTGGACCTTGCACGCACGGCGATGATCGTCATCGACATGCAGAACGACTTCTGCCACCCCCAGGGATGGCTGGCGCACCAGGGCGTCGACGTCGCACCCGCTCGTTCGCCGATCGGCCCGCTGGCGTCCCTGCTGCCGCGGCTGCGTCTTGCCGACGTTCCCATCATCTGGGTCAATTGGGGGAACCGCCCGGATCGGCTCAACCTGAGCCCGGCCCTGCTGCATGTCTACAAGCCCACGGGCGAGGGAATCGGACTGGGCGATCCCCTGCCCGTTTCCGGCGCCCGGGTGCTTGAAGCCGGCAGCTGGGCGGCGGCCATCGTCGACGAACTGGCTACCGCACCGCAGGATGTCCACGTCGCCAAGTACCGGATGTCCGGCTTCCAGGACACGGCTCTCGACAGCATCCTGCGCAACCTGGGCGTCACCACGCTGCTCTTCGGCGGCGTCAACGCTGACCAGTGCGTGCTGTGCACACTTCAGGACGCCAATTTCCGCGGTTACGACTGCCTGCTCGTCGAGGACTGCGCCGCCACCACGTCCCCGGATTTCTGCATGGCGGCGACGCTCTACAATGTGCGCCAGTGCTTCGGCTTCGTGGCCGGTTCGGCCTCGATCCTGTCCGGTCTGGAGACGAGCACCAGGTAGGCTGGCGGCCACCTCGGCTCACCCCTTCCCATCCCACGGCCCATCGGCCCGGGCCAAGTCCCGGTGTCCGGCCCCAGCATCAAGGACAAGTTCAAATGCCGCTTCTTATCCGACAGGGCCTGGTCCGGACCAACGATGCCGCCGGCACGCTTCTGGAGGCGGGCGACATTCTCGTGGATGGCGAGACGATCGTGGCGATCGGCGGCGATCTTTCCGAAAAGGCTGCAACTTACCCCGGCCTCGAAACCATCGACGCCCGGGACGGCATCGTCCTGCCGGGCTTCATCGACGCACACATGCACTCGAACGAGGGGTTCGAGATGGGGCGGTACGACAATCTTCCCCTCGAAATCTGGCTGTCCGAGGTCTATCCACCCTTCGGCGCTCCCACTCTGTCATGGCGGGAACATTATCTGCGCGCCATGCTGGTCGGCATCGTCTCGATCCGCTCGGGCGTCACGTCGCTCCAGGACGACGTGATCAACATGGCCTTCACCCCGGACGCAGTCGATGCGACCGCCAGCGCCTATCGCGACCTCGGCCTCAAAGGCTGGTTGACCGTTTCCATGTGGGACGAAGGATTTCTGCAGAGCCTGCCATTCGTGGCCGAGATCATGCCGGAGGACCTGAAGACCAGGCTCGCCGCCCTGCCTCTTCCCGGCCGGGCCGAGCAGATCGCGCTGTTCCATGAGCTTCACGGCCGCTGGCACGGCAGGGACGGCATGCGCATCATCCTCGGTCCCTGCGGCCCGCAGCGCTGCTCGGCCGCGCTCCTGGAGGACGTCGCCGGCCTGTCGGAGAGCATGGACCTGCCCATGCACTGCCATGTCCTCGAGACGAAGACGCAAGCCGTGACCGGCGAGCTCAAATACGGCATGACGCTGCCCGCCTATCTGCGGGCGGTCGGCTGCATGACCCACCGGCTGACGATGAATCACGCGATCTGGCTCACCGACGAGGATATCGAGATGATGGGAGACGCACGCGCTTCGATCACTCATAACCCCCTCGCCAATCTGAAGCTCGGTTCGGGCGTCGCCCCGGTGCGCATGCTGAAGCAAGCCGGCGTCAACGTGGCGCTTGGTTGCGACGGGGTGGCGTCCGCCGATTCCGCCGATATCTTCCAGGCGATCAAGGCCGCCGCCGGCATCCACAAGATCGGCACCCATGATTACCGCGAATGGGTTTCCGCCCACGAGGTCTACGAGATGGCGACGATGAATGCCGCGCGCTCCGGCCTTATGCAGGATGAGGTCGGCTCCATCGAGGTCGGCAAGAAGGCGGACATCATCCTCCTCGACCGCCGCGACTGGGGCTTCCTGCCGCTGCACGATATCCGGAACCAGATCGCCTTCAGCGTCAACTCGGAAGCTGTCCGCACCTCGATCGTCGCAGGACGCGTCGCCATGCGGGACCGTCGCCTCACCCTGGTCGACGAGGATGCCATTCGGGACGAAATCGCCGAAGCCGCGGAGAGATTTCGGCGCGACTATTGTCCGGCCATGAGCGCCGGGGCGGCCGTCGTGCGGCCCTGGCTCGACCAGATGTATTCGCTTGCAACCAGCCGCGACGTTCCGGCTAAACATCTGCCGCTCCGCATGCCGCCAGCCGAGGCAAGGCGGCAGGCCCTTGGCCAAGCCAGCTCCCTGTTCCCTCTGCCGGGAGAGTGACGGACTGCCCGACGGCATGGGACGTCTTCATCGCCCTTCCGGGGCGATCACGAAATCGCGTCATCCAGCATCGGCGGCCCCGACAGGAGCAGTCTTATGCGTCCCCGCCCGATGCGGGCGATGCGCACCGGCGCGTTCTTGTCATCGAGGCGCCGTCGCAGGAGGAGGAGACGGGTTTCCAGATTATCCTTGAAATCCGGCAGGCGCAGGCCGCTCCACAACCGAATTTCCCGGTTGTTGAAATCGGTTCGCCCCTCCTGTCGATGGAGCTTGAGCAGGTGCAGCAGCAGCCGTCCCGCCCCCCCCTTGATCAGGTATTGGCTGTCGATGAACACGCTGTCGTCATAGGCATGATGCACCACCCTGAAGGCGGGTCCGGCGGGAAGGTGGTTGCCCGCCCCAGCCGTCTGGGGAGGCGGCGGCTCGGATGCCTCTTCTTCCGCCAATGCCAGCGCCGCTCCCCCCTGGGCCGCGACGATGGCCAGGGCGGCCTGGTCCTCCCTCGAAAAAGCCAGGCGCGCCGTGCTCTCCGCCAGCAGGACGCCCCGCAGGCGCCCTTGCGCCATCATCGGCAAGGCGAGCTGGCTCATCGCATTCGGCAGACCCGGCAGCGATATGGATCGGGTCCTGTTCTCTTCTGCCTCGGAGGCGCGGATCGCCGCACCGAAACGGCGAAGCCGACTCATGTCGCTGACGCGGATGGGGCGCCGTTCCGCGGCAGCAATGCCGATCGCCCCTTCCCCGATCGCCACTTCGGCACCAACGCCGGTCGTCTCGTAGCCGCGGCTGCCTATCGCCACGAGACGTTCCGCGAGCGGATCCTTCAGCAGGATCATTGCGTTGGCATGGCCAAGGCTGTCGCGCAGTCCATCCAGGATCGTGTCGATGACAGCGTCCACTTCCGTCTCGGCCGACAATCTCTGCACGAGGTCCGCAGTGGCCGCCAGCGGTGAGCCGGTGGCCGGCGCTGGGTCGGGACGATGATCGGGCGATGGTATCCGCCGCGTGGAGGTAACCCGGAAAATATCGACGCCGCGCAGCCGCATGACATCCGCCATGCCGAGCTGGGCGCTCGCCGCCCGGAGGTGGGAAGCCATCTCCTCGAAAAGGGGACCACCGTCGAGAGAGCGCTCAAAGACCGCCCCGAAGCGGAATTGCCGTCCGTCGCGGGCATCGACTACCAGGATGGCGACGACGGGATTGGTCCTGATGTTCTCCGCCGTCTTGGAAAAGAACTGGTTGGAGAGCGCGACATGGTCGTCGTCGACGAAAGCCACGTGGGAGAGATAGGAAATGTTGGGTGTGCCATCGGCTGCGGCCGTGGCGATAATCGATGGAATGACGCCCTCGAAGCAGGCCTGCAAATCACGAAGACGCGGTGTCACCCCAGCTCTCCGAGTCGCTGGCCGGCCTTGGCACCCGGTGTCTGCCAGAAGATCGCATCGACATGAAGGCGAAAGGCCGTCGGATCGCGTTCTATGAGCCATTCCGCCGCCAAAGCTGGAGCGACGCCCAGGGCGGTAAGAACCTCGGCGGTGGCTCCGACATACCATCTGGAACGAACGAGATGCCCTTCGTCGACCGGTATGGCGCCTGCCCGGCCCTTTACCTGATAGGACACGTAGTCGGCCGGGCGGGCGAATGTGACCGCGAGGCGGCCGTTCTGCCGTATGTTCGTGACAGTCCCCGGCCACTGCCAGGCGGAGATGAGCAGGTCGACCCACCCCTCCTCGGCATCGACCATGGCACCAACCGCCCGCCCGATTTCCGGCACGCGGGCATCGCTGCAGGTTCCCGTGATGATCATCACCGGACTTGTCATGAAAGCAGCAATCTCGGGATCGAAGCGCATCGAGTTTTTCCGCCTGCGGGAAGAGGAGAATAGCAATATTTTAAGAAGCGCGGCACGTCGTTTAGGAAGGATTTAGGAACAGACACCGGGCCTGAACGTGTAGGCCGCAGTCCTCCCCCAAGAAGGACTTCGCCATGAACTCTCCGTACATAGACGATATCCATCCCCAGGCCGTCGCCGTGATCGGCGCAGGGCCGGCCGGCCTCGTGACGGCGCGCTGGCTCGCGGCTCGCGGCTTCGAGCCCGTGCTGTTCGAGGCCTCCGGCAGCCTCGGAGGCCAGTGGAACGCCGCTTCAGCCCTCAGCGCCACCTGGCCCGGCATGCGTACCAACACCAGTCGCATCCTGACGAGCTTCTCCGATCTGGATCACCCCGTGGAGAGTGCGGTCTACCCGCCCAGGGAAGGGGTGAAAGCCTATCTGGAGCGATATGCGGCACTCTTTGGCCTAGCCGGCCATACCCGCTGGCACAGCCGCGTCGAGCAATTGCGCAAGGATGGGGCCGGCTACCTGGTCGTCTCCACGTCTGCGGGCTCGACCCGTACGGAGAGATTTGCGCGGGTCGTCGTCGCGAGCGGTCGATACGTCGCTCCCCACCTGCCCGTCATCCGCGGACAGGAGAGCTTCACCGGCGCGCTCGGTGCCATGCATACGGCCCGCTATCCGGGGGCATCCCTTTACCGGGGAAAGGACGTACTGGTCGCCGGCTGTTCCATCAGTGCGCTCGAAATAGCATCCGATCTCGCCCTGTCCGGCGCGAACAGTGTCACGGCCTGCTATCGCAGGCAGAGATATGTCCTGCCGAAGCTCATCGCCGGCGTCCCCACCGACCATGTGATGTTTACGCGCGCAGCTGCCCTGGCGGGCGAGACACTACCACCGGACATGCTTGCCGAAGGTCTCAAGAGGAAAGTCGTGAGTACCGCCGGCAATCCCGCTCAATATGGCGCCATGATTCCCGACGAAGACATCTTCGCCGCCGGTCTCACCCAGTCGCAGCATTTCCTGCCGCTGGTCGCCGAGGCGCGGATCGCGGCTCGGCCGTGGCCCGATCGCATCGAGGGAAGACGGGTGTTCTTCGCCGACGGAAGCAGCCGCGACGTCGACGCCATCCTCTTCGGCACCGGCTTCCGATTGTCGCTGCCCTTCCTCTCGAGCGAGATTGCAGACTGCCTCGGTCTGGACGACGGTCATGCCGACCTGTGCGACCACACCTTTCACCCGGATCTTCCGGGCCTCGCCTTCGCAGGTCTCTACGACCTTGTCGGGCCGGCCTTTCCTGTCCTGGAGCTGCAGGCGCGCTGGATCGCTTATGCCTGGGCGGGCACCGTGCCGGCACCTTCTGCGAGCGAGCTGCAAGCAGGCCTCGCGCGGAGCCGCGCCGGGCGCAGCCGTCCCGGTAGCGTCGCGATGCACGACATGGCGGTGCTGTTCGCACGTAACGCCCATGTCGAGCCGGACAGGAGCCACTGGCCGGGACTTGAGCGCGCGCTGCTCTTCGGACCGCTCTCGCCGATTTCATTCCGGCTGGAAGGTCCCGACAGCCTGCCCGACGCTGCTGCCCGCACGATCACCGCAGCCGCTGCCTTCGGCGCCATCGCCTCGTCGACGATGAGCCCGGAGGAAGCCGGATTGCGGGACCTCATCGGAGGCAGCCAGGATATCGCCGCGCGGACAGTCCTCAAGGCGGGCTGATTTCCGGTCGACTGGAAGACTGCGGCAGCAAATGCCGTCAGGCCGAACCACTCATCCGGCTTACATGCGGAAATCACACGTATTTTGCGATTCCTGGTGATTTCGCACCAAGGCAGCATGCGCTAGTTCCGTGTCCCGGCGGCAGGGCGGCGTGCGGCCGACGGCAGCGCTTCATCCTGTGTAGCGTCCCCTTTCGACGGCGTCACCTCTCCCGAGAGGGTGTCGCCGCATTGGCGGAATGCGTCGACCCAGCAGTCCATCGCGATTTCGGTAGCCTCCGTCAGCTTCGTCAGGCTGGAGTTGATGAAGAATGCCTGGATGAGGGCATATTCCCAAGGGGTCCTGGCAGTGGCCAGCCGCCGGAACAGCTCGAAATTCGCGTCCACCTGTTCCGAGGCGAAGCGCATCATCTCGGCGACCGCCGGTTCGCTGTCCTGCTGGATGATGTCGGCGACATCGCCCAGGCACTGCCTCAGTTCGGTTCCGGATGTGTTCATGCGCGCAATCTCCGTTTCTGCAAGAGACAGGCGCAATATCGACCCGGCGCAGGGAAGCTGCTTTGACGAAGCTCAAACGGGAACGATCATTTCGCGATGCGAGACGTCGCTGGGACGGAAGAGCCGGCATCCCCGCTGCCCCGGGATTGCGACCTCAGATCGCGGCGAGCTTGCGGAAGAAGCCGGCGGAATCGTCGAGCATGTCCACATAGAAATTCGCATAGCCGCGATAAAGCTCGGTCCTCTCCCTATCGGGCTGGGTAGGCTCGCCCTCCGTCCGCACGAAGCGGCGGGCGGTGTCGGCGACGTCGTCGAACAGGCCGACGGCCTTGCCGGCCACGATCGCGCTGCCGAGGGTCCCGAATTCCTCGCGATCGAGACGGCCATAGGCCAGGCCCAGTATATCGGCCTTGATCTGGCGGAACGGCTGGCTGCGGGCACCGCCGCCGATGCCTGTGACATGGGTCGGCACGAGGCCGGGCGCCAGCTCCTTCACCGATCGCAGATAGAGCAGGTATTCGTAGCCGATGCTTTCCATGATGGCGCGGACCATGTGCGCCTTGCCATGGCGCCACGTGAGGCCGATGAAGGCACCACGCATATCGGTATTGTTGGGCGTGTTGCGGCCGCCGAGATGCGGCAGGAAGACCAGCTTGTCCGCACCGGGGGGGACGGTCTGGGCCAGGCGGCCGAGCTCATCGTAGGGATTGCGCCCATCCATTTCCCACTGCGGCTTCTCGGCATCGCAGATCGCATCGCGGAACCAGCGCAGGTTGAGGCCGCCGCCCGCCACATAGGCCATGGCGTAGTACAGGCCGGGCACGACATGGGGGCAGGTCATCAGAGCCTGATAGCTGGTGTCGGTGGCGAACCTGTCCAGCACGATTGAGAAGACCGAGGCCGTGCCGGCTGCATCGTAGATCATCCCGGGCTCGACAATGCCGCCGCCAAGCACATTGGCGGCCTGGTCACCGCATCCGGCGGCGATCGGCGTCCCCTGCATGAGGCCGGTCGCCTGCGCGGCAGCGTGCGTCAGTGTGCCGATGACTTCCCAAGGCTCCACGATGCGGGGCAGCCTGGCCGTATCAAGGTCGAAATCGGCCAGCAGGTCCTCGTTCCAGCGACACGCGGCCGTATCGGCGAAGGTGGTGAAGTTCAGATAGGTGCGGTCGATGAACGCGTCCCCGCCCCTGAGGCCGGCCAGCCGACCCGCGACATAGGCCGCCGGCTGCACGAAGGCGCGGATACGGGACCAGACTTCGGGGAACTCATGCTTCCAGTAGAGGATCTTGGGCCCATGATTATAGGATGGCGTGCAGCCGGAGGCCTGCAGGATCTCCATGCCGCGCTCCTTCAGGCGAGGCAGGTAGGCGGCACAGCGATTGTCGAGCCATGAATCGTAATGCGTTGGCGCGTTCCAGTCGGCATCGACCGTGCACACGCCTCCCATCTGGCCATCCAGGGCGATCGCCACCACGTCCGCAGGCCGGACATTCCCTGCGGCGAGGGCGGCGCGAATGGTGCGATGCACGGAGCCCTCGATATCGTCGGGCTTCTGCTCCACCCATCCGGGCCGAGGATATACCAGGACGGATTCTTCGAAGGCCGAGCCCAGCAGCCTGCCGTTCTCGTCATAGATGCCGGTCTTGGTGCCCGTCGTACCGATGTCGATGCCTATGACGACCCTTGCCATCGCGTTCCTCCCCGGATTGAAGCGGGCGGGTTGATCCCGCCCTGCCGTCGCGTCCCGTCGCCTCGCGCAGACGCCGAGAAATATGGAGCTGTGCGCCGGCTCAGCCCCGCGGCTTCTCCGCCTCGCCCGCGTCCAACAGACGCCGCTCGTCTGCCAGCGACCAGCGCACCGCCTGACCAGGCGCGCGCAAGGCATCGACGGAAGTCAGCGGGAGGTCGAGCAGGGAGGGATAGATCGCGATCTTGCCCGATACCCTGCCTGCATTGACGGCTTCCAGGGCGTCAGGCAGGGCACCGAGCCCGGCAACCACCTCCAGATTGCCGGAGAGTTCCAGCGAACCTTCGACCACACGTGCGAGAACCGCCAGCTGATCGGCGACGTTCGACCCCGTGGACCCGGTGATGCGGGCATTGCCGCTCGAAACGAGCCCGAGCGGCAGGCGACAAGGCTGGCCGAAGGGCATTCCGGCGAAAAGCACCAGCATGCCATCGGCCTTCATGATCCGGGCACCGCGTTCGATCAGGGTAATTTCCGGCGCGACGACGACCACATCGTCGCAACCGTCGGGCGCAAGTTCGGCGACGCAAGCCTCCGCTTCCCCGTCCTCGATGACGACGAGTCTCTTTCCATGCTGGCTAGCCAGCGGAGCAAAGTCGGCCTCGAGCGCTCTCAGGCGCTCGCCCTTGCGCGAGGTTGCGATGATGGTAGCCGGACCGTTCCTCAGCTCGAGAGCACGGTGGGTATGGATCCGCCCCATCGCGCCGCCCGCGCCGAGTATCAGTGCTGTACCGCCCGCCCGCAGCTCGAAACGGCTGCGCTCGGAGGCGAAGGCCGTGGCCAGGGACGGCCCGGGTGCTCCCAGGAAAGACAGCTCATGGTAGTGGATACGGGCGGCATCGAGCACGAGCTCCTCGCGACCAAGGCCGCTGCCCACCATGACCATCAGCCCGCCCTTTGCAAGGCGCTGTGCCAGTTGCTCGGTGCAGACGGCATCCGCTGGCCCGAGCACGAGGATGTCGTCATATGGCACCTCGCTCGTACCGGAAGCGGCGAAGGCCTCCAATGTCGGGAAGACGGCCATCCTTTCCGCTTTGCTCGTCCAGTTCATGACGGCATCACCGGGGTTGACGAGCGTCACGTCCGCGGCAGGAGCCTCGATGTCGAAAATCGTGCCGTGGCTCATCTCCACTACAAGCAACCGGCCACCCTGCTTGAGACTGGTCCGGCAGTTTCGCCGGTAGGCCGCCTCCACGCAGGCATAGGGCTCGAGCATCGCGATCGTCGCAGCGCTGACATCGGCCGGGACGGGGAAGACATAAGGCCCCTCGCCTGCCAGCACCCGCCCGTCCAGGCGGATGAACTCGGCAAAGGCACCCGGCAGGTCCATCCCGACGGTGCGCCGCCTGCCCTCCACCATGATGGCCGGCTGCAGACCGAGCCGGTCGCCGGCGCGGAAGCGGTCGCGCCAGCGCTCGCCGACGTCGCAGACCGTCAGGGCCATCTCATGCCCGAGCACCGCCGGGCTGTCGGCGAGGTCGCGGTCGGCGAAAAGCGGATGGGCCTTGCCCATGCGGATGATCTTGAGATCCGACGAACAGATGCAGACGGCATCGATGCGCGCAATCACCTCGTCGGCGCGGGCGGGACCCTGGGGCTCCTCCACGTAGCGGCCCTCTATGCCGACATCACGTATGCCGCCGCCCGCAAAGGGCCAGGTGCGATTGACGGCCGGCGTCACTGTGGACCGATCCGTCGAAGGCCGGGTGGTGAAGTCCATGGATGTCTGTCTCATTTCAGTCGGCTTCGGGCAATGACGGCATCGGTGTAATCGAGGCGTTCGAGGGCCTTGTCGTGATCCTGCACGGCCACGAGGGCATAGAGCGCGTCCATGGCCGTCAACTGCGCCATCTTGGACACCATCGACTCATACATGCCTTCTCCACCCGTCGGCTCCGGAGCGGCGCCCGGCAGGTTCAGCACCGCATCGGCGTGCCGGGTCAGCGGCGAACCGGCCGCGGAGGTGACGGCGATGGTCGGCATGCCCAGCGCCCTGGCTTCGCGCAGGGCCTCGACGGTGCTTCTGGTACGACCGCTGTCGCTGATGCCGATGGCGACGGCGCGCCCTGCGAGACCGGCCACCGAGAACATCTGGATGTTGGCGTCGCGATTGAAGATGCAGGCCTTGCCGATCCGCAGGAAGCGCATCACGCCGTTCTCGGCCGCGAGCAGGGACGAGCCGACCGCAAAGAAGATCAGCGTATGGTGCGCGGAGACCAGATCGGCTGCCTTCTGGAGTTCCCCCGGATCGAGCGTCAAGGCCGCGCCGGCGATGATCTCGGTCTGTCGACGGGAGACCTTGGCGATGATGGCCGCGGCATCGTCGCCGGGGGCGATTCCCTCATAGACCTCGTGTTCGCCCGAGCGCGCGCCAGCGGCACGCCGCGTCAGCCCCTCGGCCAGCATGATGCGAAAATCCTGGTAGGACTCCGCCCCCACGAGACGAACGAAACGGCTCACGGATGCCTGGGAGACGCCGGCTTCCCCCGCCAGTTCCCGGATGCTCATGGCCTTGGCATCCAGCGTCCTGCCGAGGACGAAGTCCGCGACGCGCTGCAGGGTCGGATTGAGTCCCCCGCGCAGAGCATTGATGCGTCTCGTGATTTCAGCTTGCGCGGCTTGCACCCTTGTCTCCCGGCGATTCTCAGTCAGCCTCTTCCGTGAGGACTTTTGTGAAAGTAACTTTCTTTCTTTATAACAAGCAAGGAAATTTCAATTCAAAACCGAAACGGTGACATGCTGTGGAGAAACATGGCTGCCCAGCCGGAATCGTGGCGATCCGGCTAGCTCTTCAATAAGGTGCCCGGCCCGCCATCACGAACGAGGAACGCATGACCGGCACCAGGGAAATCGGACGCATAGCCTCGATCATCGCATCTGACGTCAATGCCAGGCCCCAGCAGGTGGCGGCTGCCATCGCGCTGCTCGACGAAGGCGCGACGGTTCCCTTCGTGGCACGCTACCGCAAGGAGGCCACCGGCGGCCTCGACGATACGCAGCTGCGTCTGCTGGCGGAACGGCTCACCTATCTCCGCGAGCTCGACGCCCGGCGAGAGACGATCCTTTCCTCCATTCGCGAACAGGGCAAGCTCACGGACGAGCTCGAAGCCAAGATCCTCGCCTCTTCCACCAAGACGGAACTGGAGGACATCTATCTTCCCTACAAGCCCAAGCGCCGGACCAAGGCCGAGATCGCGCGCGAGCGAGGGCTCGGCGCCCTCGCGGAGGCGATCCTGGCCGACAGGACGGCCGTGCCGGCCGACCTCGCCGCAGCCTATCTCAACGATGAGGTACCTGACGCCAGGGCTGCGCTCGAAGGTGCGCGCGACATCCTGGCCGAGCAATTAGCCGAGGACGCCGATCTCGTCGGCCGGCTGAGGGCGCATATGAAGGAGCGGTCGTTCCTGCGTTCGCGCGTCGTCGACGGCAAACAGGAGGTCGGCGCCAAATTCTCCGATTATTTCGACCATGTCGAGAAGTGGTCCGGCGTACCGAGCCACAGGGCGCTGGCCATGCTGCGCGGCCGCAACGAGGACGTCTTGTCCCTGGACATCGAGGTGGATGCCGACGACACCTCGCCGGTGAAGCCGGCGGAACGCATGATCGCACAGGCCCGGGCCATCGGGAACGCCCTGCCGGGCGACCGCTGGCTGATGGAAGTCGTCGCCTGGACCTGGCGGGTCAAGCTTTCCCTGCACCTCTATCTCGACCTGATGGGTGATCTGCGCGGGCGGGCCGAGGAAGAGGCGATCCATGTTTTCGCGCGCAACCTCAAGGATCTTCTCCTTGCTGCTCCGGCCGGCTCCCGCGCCACGATGGGGCTCGACCCCGGAATTCGGACAGGGGTCAAGGTCGCCGTCGTGGATGGTACGGGGAAGCTTGTGGCGACGACCACCGTCTACCCCTTCCCGCCGAAGAACGACGTGCGCGGCGCCCAGGCCGAGCTCGCCGGCCTCGTCCGCAAGCACGGCATCGAACTGATCGCCATCGGCAACGGCACCGGGAGCCGCGAGACGGAGAAACTGGTGACGGAAATGCTCGCTGCCATGCCCGCCCCGAAGCCGCTCAAGGTGATCGTGAGCGAGGCGGGCGCCTCGGTCTACTCCGCCTCGGAGGCGGCGGCGGCCGAGTTTCCGGATCTCGATGTCTCGTTGCGCGGTGCCGTTTCGATCGCGCGGAGGCTCCAGGATCCGCTGGCGGAACTGGTCAAGATCGAGCCGAAATCCATCGGCGTGGGGCAGTACCAGCACGACGTCGACCAATACCGGCTCGCGAGGTCGCTGGATGCCGTCGTGGAGGATGCGGTCAATGCGGTCGGCGTCGACCTCAACACGGCATCCGCCTCGCTCCTTGCCCGCGTTTCAGGCCTGGGTCCCTCTCTCGCGGAAGGCATCGTGGCCCATCGCAACGCCAGTGGGCCGTTCTCGAGCCGGAAGGACCTGCTGAAGGTGAGCCGGCTCGGCCCGCGCGCCTTCGAGCAATGCGCCGGCTTCCTGCGCATTCCCGGAGGCGGCGAGCCCCTGGATGCCTCCGCCGTGCATCCGGAAGCCTATGGCGTGGCCAAGAAGATCGTCGCCGCCTGCGGGCGCGATGTGCGATCGCTCATGGGGGACAGCGCCGCCCTCAGGGCTCTCGATCCGCGTTTCTTCGTCGACGAGCGCTTCGGCCTGCCCACCGTGCGCGACATCATCGCGGAACTCGAAAAGCCCGGCCGCGATCCTCGCCCCGAATTCAGGACTGCGACATTCGCCGAGGGGGTCGACGACATCAAGGACCTGAAGCCCGGCATGCTGCTGGAGGGTACCGTCACCAATGTCGCCGCATTCGGTGCCTTCGTCGACATCGGCGTGCACCAGGACGGCCTCGTGCATGTCTCACAACTGGCGGACCGGTTCGTGAAGGACGCCCATGAGATCGTGAAGGCGGGAGATGTGGTGAAGGTGCGCGTGGTCGAAATCGACATCCAGCGCAAGCGCATCGCCTTGTCGATGCGCCGCGATGCGGCCCCAGTCTCACCGAAGCCGCCCAGGCGCGACGACGGCGCCAGGCAGAACACGGCTCGATCCGGGCGCGGCCAGCCCGACAAGCCCTCCGGCCAGGGGGCTTTCGGCACCGCGCTGGCGGAGGCGTTCAAGAAACGCTAGCGTGGTTTCCTTTCGGTGCGGGTCACCCAGCATCGCAGAATGCTCTTGTTACCTGCACTTTGATCTGGAGAAACGATACCGTCTGAGCACATTTTGCTCCGTCGCGTTTCACCTTCGGATCGCCCCCCAACCTGCCGGCATGACGCTCGCCCCCGCCTTCTACAGGGCGAGGAGATCGGGAACGACGAGGTCGGGCTTGATCGCAGCCTTGCTGTCAGCTGGTACACCCGTGGTCACCAGCACCGAGCGCAGTCCCGCCCTCTGGCCAGCGATGATATCCGTCGCGATCTGGTCTCCTATCATGATCGTTTCCGCTGGCGAGGTGCCGATATAGGTCAGGGCTTCCTCGACCATGAGCGGCTCGGGCTTGCCGACGACGATCGGTTCGAGCGCAGGCACGGCAGCCTTGACGAAGGCGGCGACGGCGCCGACGCACGGTTCGTAGCCCTCGTCGGCCGGGGTGAGAATGTCTGGATTGGTGACGATGACGCGCGCCCCGCCCAGCGCCGCGCGCACGGCCTTGCGGAGCTTGGCATAGGTGAGGTCGTAGTCGAAACCGAGCACGACCACCTCGGCGTCCTCTCCCGCGAGCTGGAAGGAACCGTCCGCCAGGGCCTCGAAGAGCGGCGCCTCGCCGATCGCAAACACGCGGGTGCCGGCCGGGTACAGCCGCTGCATCAGGCTTGCCGTCGCCGAGATCGAGCTGAAGACCTGGGCAGGCTCGACGGCGACCCCGAGCCGGTTGAGCTTGGCCGCGAAATCGGCTGCCGACTTCGTCGCATTGTTGGTCACGAACGCGTAGGGGATTCCGCGCGCATGCCAGCGGCGAAACGCCTCGATAGCCTCGGGAATACCCTTGTCCCCGCGATAGACGACTCCGTCCAGGTCCGAAATGATCCCATTGTACCGCAGCATCCGATGCCCGCCCCGCCTGTTGCCGTCCTGCTCGTGCAATCATAGGGGCCGAGGCACGGCGCGGGCCATTTCCTTGGCTCCGGAATTTCTGTTCCGACCACCGCCATGGGGGATGGCGATGCCCAATCCGGCGGCATGGCGCGAGAAGCGTCAGCAATGGAATCGTGGAGCAGCAGGCATCAGGATCACGGCGCATCTGGTCTAGAGTTTTGCCACCCACCGACAAGAACGTGGGATGGCTCGGCACCCAGGACGGTATCCGAATGGCGAGCCCAGACAATCTTCGGCGCACCCATTCAAAGGAACGACAGATGATCAACCGTAGAGATCTCATGCTGGGCGCACTGGCCGGAGCCGGAGCATTCGGCTTTGGCCGGGTGAACCCCGATTTCCTCATGAGCTCCGCCTTCGCCGCGGAAGGAAAGACCCTGCGCTTTCTCGGCGCGGAGGCCCTGACCGGCAATTGGGATCCGACCACGCACACCAATCTCGGCCAGCTCATAGTCGAAGGCTTCGTGTTCGGCTACCTGACCCGTGCACCGATGAAGCCGGACAATCCAGGCGAACTGGTGTTCGAGCTCGCCGAATCCCTCAAGCCGCTCGATACCTACACCCTCGAGGTGAAGCTGCGGCAGGGCGTCAAGTTCCATGACGGCACCCCGTTCACCTCGGCGGACGTCAAAGCGACCTATGAATACGGCTCGCAGCCCGATCGCCCCGCGCAATGGTATCCCGGCAAGGTTACCGTCGACATCATCGACGACCATACCTGCCACATCAACACCAAGGAATTCGGCTACCCGGCCAGCCTCTACTACTATCTGTCGTCCTTCCTTCCAATCATGGCGGCCAAGGACGTCGCCAACAAGGCGCAGCTTTCGGCCCGCATGAACGGGACCGGTCCCTTCAAATATGTGGACCAGAAGGGCGACACCACCATCCTCGCCGCCAACACCGAGTTCTTCCTCGGCGCGCCGAAGCTCCCGGGCGTCGAGTATCATTTCGTCGGCGACACCACCACGCGGACCCTTTCGCTCCTCAACGGCGAGGCCGACATCATCGAGCGCCTGGAGCAGGAGCAGGTCGACACGATTTCGAAGGACGATCGGTTCAGCATCCACAAGGCCGTGTCGGTGGAGAACAAGTACCTGTTCTTCCGCTGCTCGAAGAAGCCTTTCGACGATCCGCGCATCCGCCTCGCCGCCTGCCATTCGATCGACCGCAAGCAGGTGCTCGACATTCTCGGCGTCTCGGGCACCTTCTCCAAGGCCCACATCTCACCCGTGAAGTTCGGCTACACCGAAGTCGCCGACTATCCCGAATATGATCCGGACAAGGCCCAGGCGCTGCTTGCCGAAGCGGGCTTCCCGAAGGGCGAAGGCCTGCCGGAACTGACCTACTACAGCTCCGTCGGCTTCTATCCCAAGACCAAGGAATATGCCGAGCTGATCACCGGCATGCTCCAGGAGCAGGGCTTCAAGGTGAACCTGCAGACGCTGGAAGTGGCCGCCTGGGGCAACCTGCTCTACGACAAGCCGGGCGGCGGCGAAGGCAACATGATCGACTGCGGCTGGTGCACCGGCTCGCCGGAGCCCGATCTCGTCATCCGCACGCACTTCCACTCCTCGTCCAAGCGCATCACCGGCATCGTCGATCCCGAGATCGATGCCGTGCTCGACAAGGAGCGCAACGCCGCCTCGATCGACGAGCGCAAGAAGATCCTGCAGGAAGAGACGCTGCCGACCATTGCCCGCAAGGCGCCGGCCCTCGCCCTCTTCACGTCGGTCTTCATCCACGCCTACAGCAAGAAACTCGACGGACTTTATATCTACCCGAACGGCATGCAGGACATGAGCAAGGCAACGCTCGTCTGATACGCGATGCGATCCGATCCCGCCGCATCACGCCAGACGTTCCATTCCCGGCGCGGAATGCCGAGGCGAGCCCTTGCGGCTTTGCCCGGCGCCGTGCCGGTCGCGAGAGCGAGGAGCCGGTTTTCCCCCGGCCGGCTCCTCCTTCATCCGGATTGCTCACGGAATAGCCGATGCTGATCCTCGAATTTCTGGTAAAGCGGATCGCGCAGGGCGTCCTGATCGTCGCACTGACCTCGCTTATCATCTTCACGCTCCTGCGCGTCGTGCCGGGCGATCCCGTACGCCTGATCGTGGGCGGCATGGCGCCGGACAACGTGGTGGAGGAGGTGGCCACCAAGATGGGGCTGCGCGATCCCATCATCGTGCAATATGCCCGCTACATGGCCGGCCTCGCCCGCGGCGATCTCGGCCAATCGTACATCCGCCCGCGCAGCGGCGGCGTTGCGGCGGGCGGTCAATATGTCGACCCGACCAAGGCCGAGATGGCCCCCGTCGCCGATCTGATCCTGGAGCGCCTGCCCCTCACCCTGCAACTGGGCGGCATGGCACTGGTCTTCGCGCTTCTCATCTCGATGCCGATCGGACTGGCAGGCGGGCTTCACCAGAACGGCTGGCAGAATTCGCTGGCCTTCGGCGTGCAGTCCCTGTTCGTCTCGATACCCAACTTCTGGCTCGCCATCGTCCTGATCCTGTTTCTCTCGGTCAAGCTCGAATGGCTGCCGGCGCTCGGCTACAAGGGCTTCAGCTACGTCCTGCTGCCGGCCTTCGTCCTGGCGGTGGAGATATCGCCCTTCATCATCCGCACGCTCACGACCTCCCTCGGCGAGGTCATGCAGGCGCCCTTCATCGACGAGGCGCGCGTGCGCGGCCTGTCGCGGCAGCGCATCGTCTACTCGCACGCGCTGCGCAACGCCTCGGTGCCGCTGATCAACCTCCTCGGCATCCAGCTCTCCACCCTGATCGGCGGCGTGCTCGTCATCGAATACATCTTCGACTATCCGGGCCTGGGCAACCTGACCGTCGTCTCGGTGCTCGGCCGCGACTTTCCCGTGATCCAGGGCATCGCCATCACGACCAGCGCGGTCTTCGTCTTCATCAACATTCTAGTCGACCTCGTCGCCTACCTCGTCGACCCGCGCGTGGAGATCTGAGCATGACCACGATCACCACGGACACCGCCACGCCCGAACCCACCCGCACACAGTCGATCAACCGGCGCATCCTGGCCGCCGCCTGGGCCATGCCGAGCTTCCGCGTCGGCCTTCTCATCTTCCTGGTGCTCCTGCTGGCCTCGGCCATCTATCCGGAGTTGTCCACCATCACCGCGACCAAGATGGTGGTGAAGGACAAGTTCATGGCGCCCGCCTTCCTCGGCGACAAATGGAGCTGGGACCATCCGCTCGGCACCGACCAACTCGGGCGCGACATGCTGATGCGCTGCCTCATCGGCCTGCGCTATTCCCTCCTGATCGGCATCGTCACGGTGGCACTGGTCTTCCTGATTGGCTGTGGCCTCGGTCTGCTCGCCGGCTTCAAGGGCGGCTGGTGGGATACGGTGATCATGCGCATCACCGATGCCCAGCTCTCGATCCCGATGATCATCCTCGCCATCACCATCCTCGGCGTCACCAAGCCGGAGGTGCCGACGATCATCATCGTCCTCGCCCTCTCGGGATGGCCGCTCTACGCGCGCGTGGCGCGCAGCGCGGCCGTGACCGAGCGAGGCAAGGAATATGTCCGGGGTCTGCGCGTGCTCGGAGCCGGAGACTGGCGCATCCTTCTGCTCTACGCCGCACCCAACATCCTGCCGCCCATCGCCTTCGTCGCTGTGCTCGACGTGGCACGCATGATGATCTTCGAAGCGATCCTCGGCTTCCTGGGGCTCGGCATCCAGCCGCCGACCCCGAGCTTCGGCAGCATCATCTCGGATAGCCGGAAATATCTCATCAACGCCTGGTGGATCGCCACCAGCCCCGGCGTATTCCTCGCCGTGGCCCTCACCAGCATCAACCTCATGGGCTCGGCGCTCGAAAAGGCCCGCAACAAGATCTTCGGAGGCGCATGAGATGGACAATTCCCTGATCCTGCAAACGCGCGGCCTCACCGTGGGGACGCTCCAGGGCGGGACCGTCCTCGACAACATCGACATCGAGCTCCATTCTTCCGAAATCCTCGGCATCTATGGCGAAAGCGGAGCAGGCAAGACCGTCCTGAGCCGCGCCCTGGCCAACTGGCTGCCGGAGAGCCTCTCGTACCGGAGCGGTTCCGTGCTCTTTGCAGGCAGGGACATCACGAAGGGAAAAGGCGCCGGCAGCTTCAGGATCGGACGCGACATCGCCTATATCGGCTCAAAGCCCCAGAGCTCGCTCGATCCCACCCAGCCCGTCGGCACCCAGATCTCCGAAAAGCTGCGCAGCGTTCGCCCCGAGTGGACCCGAAGCGAGTGCCACGATCGCGTCATCCAGCTCCTCAGCGAGGTCCGCATTCCTTCGCCGAAGGAGCGCTACTGGGAATATCCGTCCAAGTTCTCCGGCGGCATGATGCAGCGCGCCATGATCGTCGATGCGATCTGCGCCGAGCCTGCCGTGCTGATCGCCGACAACATCACCCAGCCCCTCGATGTCACCATCGCGGCCCAGATCGTCGCCCTGCTCCACGATCTCTGCCTGCGGCACAAGATGGCCACCATCTACCTGTCGTCCTCGCTGGCCACGCTCGGCCAGTTCGGTGGCCGCACGGGCGTGCTGCACGACGGCAGGCTCGTGGAGGAACAGCCTTTCAACGATTTGATGCGCTCGCCGCGCAGCGAATATACCAGCCGCGCCATCGCCAGCGTTCCGCGCATCTGGTCGACCCAGGAACGACCGGTCTCCCGGCGCAACGCCTCGGACGAACCGCTGATGCGCATCAAGGATGCCCATCGCACCTATCTCGCGCGCAAGCGCGGCACCTTTAACACCTACCGCAACATCCAGGCCGTGCGCGGCGTCACCTTCGACATCCTGCCGCGTGAGAATTTCGGCATCGTCGGTGAATCCGGCTGCGGCAAGTCAACACTGACCCGCCTCCTTGCGTGGCTGGAGGCGCCGGACAAGGGCGACATCGTGCTCGGCGGCGTATCGCTGCGCACGCTGTCCTCGCGCCAGCTCATCGACAAGCGGGGCGAATTCCAACTCCTGCTGCAGGATCCCTACAATGCATTGCCGCCGCGCACCACGGTCGGCCGCATGATCGAGGAAAGCCTGCGGATACGCGGCGGCGTTTCAAGCAAGGCCCTGCGCGAGCGCGTGCTCGCCGCCATGCAAGAGGTCGGCCTGGCGGGACGGCTCTATGACGAGCTTCCCAACGCCCTGTCGACCGGCGAGCGCCAGCGCATTTCGATCGCGCGCGCCCTCATTCTTTCGCCCAAGCTCCTGATCCTCGACGAGACGCTCTCGGCGCTCGACCAGCGCGAACAGGCCAAGCTGATCGAGCTTTTCTCCAGCCTGCAGGAGAAGAACGATCTCACCTATGTCTTCATCTCGCACGATCTCGCCATGGTGCGGAAGGTCTGCACGCGCATCGCGGTGATGTATCTGGGCGAAATGGTCGAGATCGCCGACAATCACGATCTCTTCTTCAAGCCGCAGCATCCCTACACCAAGGCGCTGCTCTCGGCTGCCCCGACGCTCGAGGAAAAGCCTTTCGACCCGCAGGACTATCTGCTCGAAGGTGAACCTCCAAGCCCGATCGACATACCCTCGGGCTGCAGCTTCGCTTCGCGCTGCCCCAGCGCATTCGGCCGCTGCAGGACGGAAACGCCACGGCTCAGGGAACATCGCCCGGGCAGCTTCGCCGCATGTCACCTCCTTGACAGCGACCAGAACGGCCAGTCGGCCGCCGCTTGAACCGCCTCACCGGGTGACGAGGCGCCACAGCGTTTCGGTGAGGACGGCGAGCCCCTTGTCCAGGGCCGCCGCTTCGGTGAACTCGGCGGCGTTGTGGCTGAGCCCGTCCCGGCTCGGCACGAAGATGAGGGAGGCCGGCATGCGCTTCTGCAACGCCAGGGCATCGTGACCGGCAACCGTCTTCATTTCGATAGCCGAATAACCGAGATCGCGCGCCACGGAGAGGGTCAAGGCCACCCCCTCCGGATCGAGCAGCGCCGTCCCCCGCCGCTCGTCGGTCGCGATCTCCATGGAGACACCGAGCGGCCGCACGGCCGCCTGTGCCTCGATAAGAAAGTTCTCGGCAAGCTGCACGGCCGTCGCCTCGACCTCATGGCGGAACTCGAACCACACCTGCACCCGGCTCGGCGTGACATTGGGTGAATTGGGAAAGCTCGTGATGCGGGCAGCCGAAGCATGAGCGCCCGTCGCACTCGCTTCGATCAGGCGGTAGTGCAGCTCTATGGCCCGCGCCGCAGCGCGCAGGGCGTCCCGCCGCGAGGCCATCGGCATCGGCCCGGTATGGGAAGGCTGGCCTTGGAAGACGAGCGAGAGCTTGCACGCCGCCCAGGCGGCCGTCACCGCCCCGATCTCATCGCCGCTCTGCTCCAGGCGGGCGCCCTGCTCGACGTGGAGTTCGACATAGCGGACCGGATCGATCGCGGGCGGGCTCACTCCGCGATGGCCGATGGCGTCGAGGGCCTGTCCGAGACCGACGCCGTTCCCGTCAGCAAGCGCCAGGGCGTCATCCAGGGCCAGATTGCCGGCAAATACGGAGCTTCCCGTCAGGCTGGGCTGGAAGCGCGCGCCCTCCTCATTCGTCCAGTTGACCAGAGCGAGATTGCATTTCGGCCGGATCTGCCGTGCTGCCGCGCGGGACATCGCTGCCTCCACCGCGAGAAGTCCGGCCAATACGCCGTAGGAACCGTCGAAACGCCCACCGGTCGGCTGGCTGTCGAGATGGGAGCCCACCAGCACCGTCTCCCGCGTATGGGGAGCGAGATCTGCAATCCCGAACATGTTGCCGATCGGATCCACGTGGAGCCGAAGCCTGCGGCGCCCGATCTCGAGGCCGAGCAGATTACGGGCGGCGGCGTCCTCGGCGCTGCCGGTCAGGCGGCATACGCCGCCGTCGGACGTTGCGCCAAAGCTGGCGAAAGTCGCGATCAATTCATGCAGTTGCGCAGACATGGCCGCCTCATGCACGCGGCTGCAAGGGCCAGTCCATCGAGACTTCGCGAAGGTCTTCCAGGGCCTTGGTGACCTGCAGCACGCCGAGATCGTCGCAACGGTGGCCGATGACCTGGATGCCGATCGGCAGGTGGCGATCATCGAATGCGGTGCAGACGGTCGACGCCGGTTGTCCGGTCTGGTTGAACATCGCCGTGAAGACCGTGTGGGCTAGCGGCACTTCGCGGGAAAGTCCCGGCTCTTCCGCCGGGAAATTCACTACCGGCAAGGTCGGAGCGATGACGTAGTCCCAGCCATCGAAGGCGGCCAGCAGCGCAGCCTTCATCCTGGCGATCTCCCCGAGCGTGCGGTAGACGTCCACGCCGGAATGCTGCTGCCCGTGCAAGGCCCACTCGCGGACATAGGCGTTGATGCCATTGTCGCCATGAGGCGGCAGATCGCTGTATTCGACGAAGCCGCGCACCTGCAGGTAGCGGTCGATCGGGGCGTAGGCATCATAGCTCAACGGCGAGACGAAGGGCTCCACGATGGCGCCTGCGCTCTCCAGGAGGTGGCCTGCGGCCTCGACCGCTTCGCGAACCGCAGGCTCCGGCTTGGGGCCGAAACCCATGTCCATGAGCACGCCGATGCGGATGCCCTTGAGATCCCGGCCCAGATGCTCGTGATACCGGATCGCATCGCCCGGAAAGCTCCAGGTGTCGCGCTCGTCCGGGCTCGCCAGGACAGTCAGCATGCGCGCGATATCCTCGACCCTTCGCCCCATCGGTCCCGCCATCCGCATGCTGTCCGCCGGCAGGTGAGGCACGCGACCATGCGTGGGCTTCAGGGAGGCAAGGCCGCAATGGGCCGCCGGCAGGCGCACGGAGCCCGCGATATCGGTTCCGACCGACAGGAAACCCATACCGGCCGCGACGGACGCCCCGGCCCCCGACGAGGAGCCGCCGGTATTCCACGACAGGCCCCATGGGTTGCGGGTGATGCCGTGGAAGGAACTGATGCCCGACGCCAACAGTCCGCAATCGGGCATGGTCGTCTTGGCGAAGATGGGAGCCCCTGAATCCATCAGGGCCTGCGCTGGGGGAGCGTTGTAGTTCGACATCGGCAGGACCCGGTTGGCGGCGATGCCGTGCGTGTTGGGCCATCCCTTGATGGAAACGCTGTCTTTCACCGTGACGGGTACCCCGTCCAGCAAACCCATCGGCTCGCCCCTGCGGTAGCGCGCCTCGGAAGCGCGCGCTGTCTCCAGCGCCTCCTCCGGCCGGAAGCTGAACAGGGCATTGACGGCGGTGTTCGTCGCTTCCGAATGCTCGATGATCTGACGGGTGACCTCGACGGGCGAGAGGTCTCCTGCTGCATAGGCGCCGATGAGTTCACCGACGCTCATGTCAACCAGGCTTACGATAGACATGGATAACTCCCGGAAATCCGGCATGGGCAAGGATGCCGACCACACCCTTGGCAGTAGCGGATTTCGCGGCTCTCCCGGTAGGGGGGCAGTCTGCCGGGCAAGAAATCATGGAGCATCAGGCATCCTCAGTTCGACGCTTAGAAGGGAAGATAGAATCGGGCGCCGAGGCTGTGGTCTCGGTTGCAAAACGACAATCAAAACGGGGAACTGAACTGGAATGGGCAGGTTCGATGAGGATCGTCGATTTGTCGAAGAACGCGTTCGGCAAGTGGCGGGATGGGAAGCTGGAAGCGTCGTCGCCGAACCGGCCATACCCGTCCTGGCCTCGCCCAGTTGGCGGGGCGTGGACGGATCGCCCTGGAGGGTCCGCGAGGGTTCGGGAGGAGACAGCCTGTTCGCCAAGCTGATGGATCCGGATGCCGCCTTCTACATCGACGTGGGCTGCGCGTTCGAAGCCGCTCGCCGAGCCTCTGATCTCGGCATCGGCCCCAAGGTGCTCCTCGCGGATGTCGAGACGGGTCTGCTCGTGATGGAGGATCTCGACAAGGGGTGGAGCACGGGAACGCTGGAGCGGCTGCTCGATGCCGATCTTGTCGATCGCATCGCCGCGGCCCGGAAGCGCTTCCAGGACGGCCCTCCCCTGCCTCGTTCAGCCGGTGTGTTCGAGGAGATCGATCGTTTCCACGCAGATGCGAAGGCGGCTGGTGCGCAGTTGCCGGCAGACGCCGCGTGGCTCGTTGAAGAGATCGGCTTTGCCGCCGAAGCCATCGGGAACGTGGCCGGCCAGCCCGTTCCCGTTCACGGCGATGGCAATGTTTCCAACATCATGATCAGCGATGAGGGAGACGTTCGCCTCCTCGACTGGGATCGTGCGGGCAATGCCGATCCGCTGGAGGATCTCGGCAGCCTCTTGGTCGAGGCCTATGACGAGGAGCCCGAGGCCAGGGACGCCTTCACCCGCCTCAACGGAGGTTTCGAGGAGAAGGCTTATAACCGCGCATGGCTCTACGGCGTGGCGGACGACCTGCGCTGGGGGCTGATCGGGACGCTGGTTGCTGCGCGATCGCCCCGAACCACGTTCGAGTTCCACAAATTCGCGAGCTGGCGCTTCGTGCGCTGCCGCATGGCCGTGCAATCGCCGCGCTTCGGCGAAGCGCTGAGGAGGCTCTGATGCCGGTTACCAAGCGCGTGGGCGAGGCCATCACCGAGGCCGAACGCACATTGGAGCGGGCGGTCGCCCGCGTCGGGGCCTGGAACGGCCATGAGATCCGTTACACCGCCCTGGTCGGCGGCCTGATGAACCAGAACTGGGTCGTCGACATCGCCGGCGATACCCGGCGCTACTTCGTCAAGGTTCCGGGCGCAGGCTCGGAAATGTTCATCGACAGGATCGCGGCCAACGAGGCGGCCCGAAACGCCCATGCCATCGGGGTAGCGCCCGAAGTGGTTTTCTTCGACGCGAGCGACGGGCTGGAAATCAGCGAATTCCTGGACGGCTACCGGGCGTGCACCAATGCGGACTTCTCCGACGCCGCGATCCAGAGCGACGTGCTCGGCATATATCGCCGGCTGCATGCGAGCCAGCCGCTCTCGCTGACCAAGACCATCTTCGACATGATCGAGGAGCATATCGACCAGGGCCGGCAGCTCGGCGCCCATTTCCCGCCCTCCATGCCATGGATCGAGCACCGCTACCGCCAGGCGAAGGCTGCCTTCGTGGCATCGGGACTGGATCTGGTGCCATGCTTCAACGATCCCATGCCGGGCAATTTCCTGATCGGCCACGACGGGGCGGTCGCACGCCCCATGAAGCTGATCGATTACGAATTCGCCTCCAACAACGAGAGGGCCTACGAGCTCGGCGTATTGTTCGCCGAGATGTTCTACGACGAGCAGGTGACGCTCGGCCTCATCGAGCAATATGCGGGGTCCGTCCGGCCCGAGATGGTGGCGCGCGTCATGCTCAACCGCGCCCTCGCCGATGTCAAATGGGCAAGCTGGGCGATCGTGAACCGCAAGCTGAGCAGTTGGGACTTCGACTACCAGAAATACGGTATCTGGAAATATATGCGGGCCCGCCAGATCATGTACGACCCCCGCTGGGAGAGCTGGCTGAGGACGATCTGAAGGGCCGGGCTGGAAATTCCAGCCCGCAGGCGCAAGGCGCCGTTACGAGTGCCGCGAAGGAGTCAGGGAGCAAGGGTCGATGCCCTTCGCTCCCGGATCGGTTGGCCGCGCGGGCAGGGACGGAAGTCCGGCCGGACCGCAATCGCCGGACCGATGGGCCTCAGGCCGTAGCCTCCAATGCCGCCCCCACGTAGCGCTGTCCCGCGCCGCTGCCTTGCGGCGTCTCGTGCGGAACCGCCGGCAGCGTGGTTCGGCGGGCGTCGCGCGGTGCCATCCGGAAATGCCGGCTGAAGCTGCGCGAAAAGTGCGAAACGTTCTTGAAGCCAACCTGATACGCGATTTCGGCGATGGTGACGTGGCCCTTCGGATCCGCCACCAGCAGCTCATAGGCGCGCTGCAGGCGCTTGACCTGCATGAACTGGCTTACCGTGGTGTCGTCGTCGTTGAACAGGCTGTAGAGGTAGCTCAGCGAGATGCGGTTGCTGGCCGCGATCTTGCGGGGCGTGAGATCCTGATCTCCGAGATTCCGGTCGATGAAATCGAAGATGCGGCGGCGGAGATGGTAGCGCGCGTTGCGCACGTCGACGGTGGAGCCCCGGTCCTCCGAACCGATTGCGAGCGCGACGAAACTGAAGATCTCGGTGGCCAGCGCCTCGGGATTGGGCGGCGGGCAATCCGCGAAGACCTCGGCGACACCACGCAGCAGGTCCACGAGCAGGCGGGTCATCTGCTCGTTGGCCCCGAAGCGACGACCGATATGGTCGTCGACCGAAGTCAGGCGCCCGCGCAGCTCGATTGCCGGAATGCGCAGCATCAGCAGCAGGGCTCCGGCCCGTGAGGAGAACTCGTAGAACTCCATCTGGCTGAGGAGGACATATGCGCCCGCCTCGACCGTACCGGTCCGCCCGCCTTGGGCATAGTGGAGCCGCTCATCGAGAGGAATGACCAGCATGTAGGAGGTGTCGGCGATGCTCGCCACCCTCTCGCGGCTGCAGACCAGCCGCTGTTCTGCCACGGCGACATCGAGCGCGAGCCGACCGATATGGATCCGCTTGTGTGTCGCCAGTCTGGTTCGGATACCAGGATTGTGCATGGGTAAGTCCTGTCCCGTCTCAGTTGATGGTGAAAGATCTTCTTGTTTGGTCGGTGTTATGCGTTGGCGACGACGACGTCCGTCCCCGCCTCCCGCAAGGCGCCGGCCAGCGCTCCCACGGGTTGTCTGTCGGTCACGAGCCGGTCGATGGCGTCCCATCGGGTGCAGATCGCCACGGCCAGCTGGTCGAACTTGCCGTGATCGGCCACGACGATGGCCTCTGCGGAGCGCTGGATCATGGCGGCGTAGACCGCGCCGGCTTCCTCATCCGCATCGTAGATGCCGCGCGCTCCGATACCGGTCGCGCCGACGATGGCGCGATTGGCCTCGTAGCCGTTGATGCTGGCAATCGTCTGCGAGCCGAGAAGGTAGCCCTCGCCGGGATGCAGCCGTCCGGCGCAGAACAAGACCTTGATCGTCGGATTGGTCCCGAGCGCCGAGGCACTGGCGAAATCGTGGGTGATGACCGTGATGTCCCGGTTCCTCGCTGCGAGGAAGCGGGCGACATGGTAGGTCGTGGCGCCTCCCCCCAGCATCAGGACTTCCTTGGGTAGGATCATGCTGGAGACGACGGAGGCGATCGCCTCACGCTCGGCGATCATCACCTGGCGACGATCGCTGCGCGCCGCCTCGAGGGCGAAGGGACGGGAGGCGCCGCCGTAGGTCCGGTTTATCAGTCCCTGCTCATGCAGCTCGAGAAGGTCTCTCCGGATGGTCTCGCCCGAAACGCTGAGGGCAACGGCCAGCTCCGATGCCCTCAAGGTCGGCGAGGCCGCGAGCTGGGCGATGATGCGCTGATGGCGCACCACCTTGGAGAGCCGGTCGCGCTCGTGGCCCTGCTGGGCTTGCCGCGGCAGGTGGCCGTCCCGGGCCGGAGATGATGCGTCACGCTCCATCGAAAACCATTCCCGCTGTCGGAATGGCGCGCCTTCTGTGGGCCGCCACACCACATCCTCTCTCACGAAATGTGGAATGTCCACACAAAACGTGGAATCTTCCTCGCTGTCAGGCTCCTCAATTTTCGGCATTCATTGTCGTTCTTCTGGCTTATTGAATATGAAATAGGCAAATAACCGGATAATCATATTCCGTTGCGGAACTCGCCCTTGTGGCGAAGATGCTGGGATTCCCCAAAAATGTTTCCATTGATGCACCGTCGCTGTGGAAACCTACACATTACTTGAATTTGACGCCGCAACCTGTCTGGATGCGGGAGCAGGCGGTTTGGGAGGAATGTGACCAATGCGGCAGGAAAAGGAGATCCTGGCTCTCAACGCCTTTGATCCTCGCTCCCTCGATGGCTCGGGCGGCACGCATCGCCCCGCCGTGGACCGGCGCCTTCGATCCTTCGGCACAAGTTCGGTGCTGTTCTATCGTGATCCGATCGAGATGGTGCGGGCCGAAGGGGTCTGGATGCAGGATGCACAAGGGCGGCGCTATCTCGACGTCTACAACAACGTGCCGTCGGTGGGCCATTGCCACCCTCGCGTGGTCGACGCCATAAGCCGGCAGGTCGGCCAGCTCAACGTCCATACCCGCTATCTCAACGACGTGGTCGACACCTATGCCGAGCGTCTGCTCGCAAGCCTGCCCACCGAGATCGACAATCTCGTCCTGACCTGCACGGGCAGCGAGGCCAACGACCTTGCGCTGCGCGTCGCGCAAGCCGCGACCGGAGGCACTGGCTTCATCGTTACGGAAACCGCCTATCACGGCAACACCGCCGCGGTGACCGACGTTTCACCGTCGTCGCGGCCTGGGCGTCCTCTCGCGTCCCACGTCGCTGCCGTGCCGGCGCCGGATATCTACCGGACGGCGGATGGCGACGCCGGCGGCAGGCTCGCCGCGGCCGTGGAACACGCCATCGCGGACTTCGCCTCCAGGGGCATTCGGCTGGCCGGCATGATCGCCGATTCCATCTTCTCGAGCGACGGCGTGTACGCGGATCCCGCCGGCTTCCTGAAACCCGTGATCGCGACCATACGCGCCCACGGCGGCCTGTTCATCGCCGACGAGGTGCAGCCCGGTTTCGGACGCACGGGAGATGCGCTCTGGGGCTTCGAGCGCCACGGAATACTGCCGGACATCGTCACCATGGGCAAGCCGATGGGCAATGGCTTCCCGATGGGGGGCATGGCCCTGCGGCGAGAATTGCTGGAAGCCTTCAGCGCACAGGACAAGTATTTCAATACGTTCGGCGGCAATCCGGTGGCAGCGGCGGCGGGCCTGGCGGTGCTCGATGTCATCCGGGACGAGGGACTGGTCGAAAATGCGCGGGCGGTGGGCGCCTATTTTCGCCAGGGCCTCAGGGAAATCGCCAACCGCCACGAGGCCATCGGCGACGTGCGCGGCGCCGGCCTGTTCATCGGCCTCGAATTCGTTTCGGACCGCGCTGCCAAGACGCCCGCCCCTGAAATCGCAAGCGGCGTCATCAACGGGCTGCGTGAGCACGGCGTGCTGATCGGCGCCGCCGGGGCCTACGGCAATGTGTTGAAGATCCGACCGCCGCTGTGCTTCTCGCGCGAGCATGCCGATATGGTCGTCGAGTTGACCGATACCGTCCTGCGCGAACTGCACGCCTGAGCAGGCGGGGCCTGACGGCGCGACCTTCGCGGAGCAGGCCGCTCCTCCACATGTTCAGGCCACGCAGATAGCAGGACGGCGCCCGATCCACGGGCTGGCCTCCTCCACTTGGCCGGCAAGGGCGAGGATCGCCGCCTCGTCGCCATAGCGCCCGACGAACTGGATGCCGATCGGCACTCCGTCGCCGCTCATCGCCATCGGTACCGACATGGCCGGCAGGCCTGAAATGTTGAAGCTGAACATGAAGGCGGCATCGGACCAGCGCGCCAGATAGCGCTCGCGATCTCCGTCCTCCATCGACCAGTAGCCTACCGGCCGGGGTGTCTGCGTCAGTGTCGGGGTGATGAAAACGTCATAAGGCGAGAGCTCCATGGCGATCTGCTGACCGGCCTTTCGGATCGCCGCGAAGCTTGCCGAATACTGCTCCGCCGACAGGCTCGCCGAGTGAACCAGCATCGACCAGTTGAAGGGAGCAAGATCCGCTTCCGTCACCGGGCGCCCTACAGCCTTTGCGAGTTGCGCGAACTCCCCCGCAGTCTCGACAGCGATGATGTCGTTATAGCGCCACCACGCTGCTTCGAGGTCGACCTTGAACGTATATTCCTCGACCTCGTGCCCGAGGCTTTCGAACAGCTTCACGGCATCCAGGACAGCGGCCCTGACATCAGGCGCGAAGGGCTCGCCCCAGGGCGCGGTCAACGTGAAGCCGATGCGCTGCTTCCTCGGCTTGTCCGCGAGCACCGACGACCAGCTGCACTCTCCACGGGGCGGGTTGTAGGGATCGCCCGGCAGGGTTCCGGCCGTTGCATCGAGGAAGGCGGCCGCATCCCGCACCGTGCGGGTGTTGCAAAGCGCATAGATGCTGCCGAACCAGATGTCGACGTCGTGCGGCCCGTAGCTGATGCGCCCGCGCGAGGGTTTGAGGCCCACGACACCGCAGCAGGAGGCAGGCACCCGGATGGATCCGCCACCATCAGACGCCTCTGCGATCGGCACGAGGCGGGCGGCCACGGCCGCCGCCGATCCCCCGCTCGATCCGCCTGCGGTAACGGCGGGATTCCAGGGGTTGACCGTCGGTCCGTAGAGCCGTGGCTCGGTCGTGATGCACCAGCCATATTCCGGGGTGTTGCTGCGGCCGAGCACAGCCAGGCCCGAAGCGCACATGCGTTTCGACATCTCGGAATCCACGGAACAGACGAAATCCCTAGTATAGCCCAGACCGAAGGTCATCGGCGTGCCCTTCCACATCGAACCCAGGTTCTTCAAAAGGAAGGGAACACCGGCGAATGGCCCGTCACCGGGATCCTGGGCCGTCTCGCGGGCGAGTTCGAAGGTTCGTATGACGACGGTATTGAGACGGGGATCAAAGCGCTCGATCAATTCGATGGCCGTTTCGACCATCTCCTGCGACGAGACCTGCTTGCGCCTGATGAGACCGGCCATCCCGAGAGCATCGGTGTCCGCATAGAGATTGACGAGATCTTCCGTAACCCGGCCCATTGCTTTCCTCCAGCCACTCTGCGGACCGCCTTGCCGGCGTCCGTCAAGTCAATCGCACGGGCGATTGTTGCCGCGAGAATGACGGGTTGGGGATGCCTCGCTTTCCACTATTCATTGCCCGTCAAGGCCGGTGAGCGTCGTCCGGGTTCAGGTCGCAAGTCCCGTGATCATCGAGACGATCTCGTTCTTGTCGGTCTCGCTGGTCCTGCGCACGCCGATCTGCTTGCCGCGCCGGAGCACGCAGATGCGGTCAGACAGGCGGAACACCTGGTCGAGGCTGTGGCTGATGATCAGGATCGGCAGGTTGCGGGCCTTGAGCCCCTCGATGATCTTCTCAACCTTCGCGGTCTCCGCCACGCCGAGCGCGGCCGTCGGCTCGTCCATGAGAACCAGCTTGGTCGCCCAATGCGTGGCCCTCGCTATGGCGACACCCTGGCGCTGGCCGCCCGACATCTCGCGAATTGTAGCCTTGGCCGAGGGGATGCGGACGTCGAGTTCCTTCACGAGCGCTTCGGTCTCGGCGATCATGCGCTTGCGGTCGAGGCGACGCAACGGGCCGGTCACCAGCTCCTTGCCGAGGAACATGTTCATGTAGACCGGCTGGCTGTCGGCGAGCGCCAGGTCCTGGTAGACGACCTGGATGCCGAGAGCCTGGCTGTCGGAAGGATCGCGCATCACGACCTCCCGGCCATCAACCAGGATCTGGCCGCTGGTCGGCGGCTGTACGCCCGCGATGATCTTGATCAGCGTGGACTTGCCCGCGCCGTTGTCTCCGACCAGCGCCACCACCTCGCCCGCCTCGATGTCGAGGTCGAATTTCTCGATGGCGACCACACCGCCGAAGGCCATGTGGATGTCCCGCAGAGAAAGGACCGGCTCGGCCCTGTTTTCAGCGACTGCTGCCGATGTGCTCATGGCCAATCCTCACAGGGGCCAGTCGGCCGGGCGGCCGAAGGCATCGTAGATGGTTTCGACTTGCGGCGCGCCGCTCGACAGGCCGGAAACGCCGACCGTGTAGGCTCGC
This sequence comes from Labrys sp. ALF-8, assembly GCF_059699065.1. NCBI lineage: Bacteria > Pseudomonadati > Pseudomonadota > Alphaproteobacteria > Hyphomicrobiales > Xanthobacteraceae > Labrys > Labrys sp. ALF-8. The sequence continues at coordinate 3,736,556 of NZ_AP048537.1, read as the reverse complement.
GTGACGAAGGCCTGGGGGCGGAAGCCGAATATGACGCTGTCGCCGATCGCAGGCCTGCGGGTGCCGGCGTCGATCATGCCGTAATAATCGATGGAAGCCGGAACCGGAATATCGACGCCGAAGAGCGCCTCGTCGGAGACCGTCGGCTCGGACGAAACGACCGCCTTCACCGGATAAGCAGGAAAGACTGGATCGATATAGAGCCCGCCGCCGAAGCAGAAGGATTCCGAACCGATATGATGGGAGACTTCGCTGAGATAGACGACCGCCGGTATCTCGGGCAGGTCCCGCACCGCGTGAAGCGGCGTCGTGCCGGTGAGCCCGTGGCCCGGCTCAACCTGCGTCGCGCCCGCCGCCGCGAGCATGGAAAGAATCTCGGCTGAAGTGGTGCCGGGCGTATTGATCTCGATGTCCCTGCGCCCGGCCTTGGCCAGGGCCTCGGCGGCGCGCTCGAGCGTGGCGAGATTGGGGGTCCGCTTCACTGTGCCGGTGGCGTGATCGAACAGCTGGGACGGGAAGGTGGTGATGCCGGCAAAGCGCCCACCGTCAATGGCGTCGATCTTTTCCGCCAGCGCCACGACGTCATCGGCGGGAAAGCCGCCTTCCTGGCAGCGATAGAAGGTATCGCCCTCGGCGACCAGGCGAACGAGAATGTCCTGCACGCGCCCGAGCTTTCGCGCCGCCGCGCCGGCCATCGCCGCCTGTTCCAGGCTGAGCACTGTCCAGTTGTCGGGCGAGAGCGACGCGGCGGCATCGATCTCGGCGCGCGGCACTTGCACGAGATGCCCGAGATGGCCGAGCCCCATGCCTGCCTTGCTCGTGGCCCGCGCACATTCCATGTCGACCGCCACTGCCTTGGCGATGCCGCCCCTGGCTACAGCTCGGCAGAAGGAGCCGTTGCGCCCCATCTGCTTGGTCATGGCAAAGGCCTTGAGGCCGTGCCGGGCGGCGACTTGCGCGATGTGCCTTGCATTCGCCTCTACCGCATCGAGGTCGATGACATAGGCATTGGCGGGGAGCCTGCCGGCTTGATGCAGTGCGATCGCCTGTTCGATGAGCGCCGGATTTCGCCTGCGGATGAGATCGAGAAACATGGAGATTATCCTAGCGATTGGGTTCGCGCAGGGTGAGCGCCACGGCGATGAGGATGATCAGGCCGCGCGCGATCATCTGGTCGGACGGCTGGTAGCCCATGAGGATCAGGCCATTGTTCAGCATGCTCATCAGGAGCGAGCCGATCAATGCTCCGACGATCGAGCCCGCACCGCCGTTCAACCGGGTGCCGCCGACGATGACCGCAGCGATCACCGTGAGCAGATCCGTCTCGCCCAGCGTGTAGCGGGCGCCGTGCAGGCGGCCCGCATAGAGGAGGCCGGCAAGGGCCGCGAGGGCGCCGCTGAGGACGAGCACGCTGAAGCGCACGCGCAGCACCTTGATGCCGACGGCGCGCGCCGCCCTTGCGCTGTCGCCGGTGGCATGGATGTGGGCGCCGTACCGGGTCTGCCTGAAGAGGAAGTAGCCGATGGCGACAGCGCCTATCGTCCAGAGGATCAGGGAAGGAATGCCGAAGAGGTTGCCCGATCCGAAAAGGCTGTTGAAGACATCGTTCTCGATCGGCACGGACTGCAGCGCGGTCAGGCGGCGGGCTACGCCGGCGAATACCCCCATGGTCGCCAGCGTCACCAGGAAGGAAGGCAGGCGCGCATAGGCGACGAGAGCGCCGTTGAGTGCTCCAATCGCGACGCCCACAGCCAGCCCGGCGGCAACGCCGAGGGGCCAGGGCCAGTCTCGCAGCACGACGGCGGCGAGGAGGGCGCTGACCGCGACGATCGAACCGATCGAAAGATCGATTTCGCCCGATGTCAGCACGAAGACCATGCCGACCGCCATGATGGTGATCGGCGCCGCCTGTTGCACGATGTTGAAGAGGTTGAACGTGGTCAGGAAGCCATCGTCACGCAGGATGATGGAGAAGGCCACGAAGATCACCAGGAAGCCGACATAGATGACGTATCGGCTGGGATTGGTGTTGCGCAGATAGGCGAGCATGAGCGGACCTCGGCGGCACGGTATAGGCCGGTGGAAGATGGCGGGCGCAGGCCGTCTGCGCCGCCTCGCTTACTGGCCGGTCATCGAGGCCGGCAGGTCGCGGTGCAGGGAATCCTGATAGCCCTGTTTGACCGTGGCCTTGGTGACCGTCAGGGCATCGACGGCATAATACGGCGCCGTCTTCTCGCCGATCAGGCCGAGGGCGGTGGCGCGCGCGCCGGTCTGGCCGATCTGATAGGCTTGATCGACGACGATGCCGGCGACGTTGCCGCCCTTGACCATGTCGAGCGCCAGCGGCTCGGACAGGTCGAAAGTCACGATCTTCGTGTGCGTATTGCCGGCATTGCGCAGTGCGGCGAGAACGCTCTCGGCCGGCGTCGACCATGTGGCGTAGATGCCGTCGAGATCGGGATGCTTCGTCACAAGCGCGTTGAGCACGTCCTCCGCGCGGGTCGGATCCGCCAGGCCCTGTTCCGCGACGATCTGGATTCCCTTGTAGTCGTCCAGGACCGTCTGCTTGAAGGCGCTGTCGCGCTGGTTGGTCACGAAGAAGTTGGCATCGTGGTAGACATAGGCGATCTTGCCCTTGCCATCGAGGGCCGCGCCCATGGCATCGCCAGCGTGCTTGCCCATCTGGGCGAAATCATCCGAGACGACGCAGACATAGTCCTTGCCTGCCTTGAAGTCCTTCGGCGGCTGGTCGACGAAGACGAGCACGGTGCCGGCTTCCTTGGCCGATTTGAACGCCTCGGGCGCCGTGTCGGGATCGACCAGTTCGGAGAAGATGGCGCTCGGCTTCTTCGCCATGACGGTCTCGACGTCGCTCTTCTGCTTGGCCGCGTCGAAGTTCGCGTCCGTCTGGGCTACGACCTTGATGCCCAGGCGCGTGAACTCGTCGCTTGCGCCCTGGATCACCGCCTTCGACCAGTCGGACGATTCATGCCAGACGATGGCCACCGTGAAAGTACCGGCCTTGATCTTGGCTTCCTGCTCGGGGGCAAGCGTCAGCGACTTTGCGAGCGTGATGGGCTCGCCATTGGGGCCGGTGCTCGGCTTGAGTTCGGCATGAACAGGGCCGCTGAAGGCAAGGGCGGCCACGATACTCGTTGAAATCAGGAAACTGCGTCGGCTAAGCATATTCAGATCTCCGGTGGTTTGTTCGCCTTGTTGTTCCCGGCCATTTGGCGCCGATGGCAAGGTTGCGTGCGGCAGCGCTCGTTGCCGCACCTGGAAAGTTCATCGTCGCACGCCCCCCGGATGCGGCGAGGCAGGCCGTCATTTCGCCGCGTCGAGAACGCTCTGAGGCGCCGCGCGGTGCAGCGAGTCCTGCCAGCCCTGCGCGACGTTCTCCTTCGTCACCGTGAGGACCGGGGCCACGACGAAGGCCGGCGCCGGCTTGTTCAGCAGGCCGTAGCCCGCGGCATCCGCCATGCTGCGGCCGAGTTCGTAGGCCTTGTCTGCGGCGATGGCCGCGACGTTGCCGCTCTTGACCATGTCGAGGCCGACCGGCTCGGAAAGATCGAGCGTCACGACCTTCGTCTTGGTATTGCCGGCCGCGCGCAGGGCCGAGAGCACGCCCTCGGCCGGTTCGGACCAGGTCACATAGATGCCGTCGAGATCGGGATGCTGCAGGATCAGCGCCTGCGCGATGTCCTCGGCGCGGGCGGGATCGGAAATGCCCTGACTCGCGACGATCTTGATATCGGGATAGTCGGACTCGATGGTCGCCTTGAAGGCGTTGTCACGCTGGTTGGTCACGTAGTAGGACGCGTCGTGATAGATCCAGGCGACCTTGCCCTTCTTGCCGATGGCTGCTGCCAGCGCATCGGCAGCGTGCTTGCCCATCTGGAAAAGATCGTCGGTGACGATGGTGACATAGTCCTTGCCCTGGACGAAGTCCTTGGGCTTGTTCGAGAGCAGTACGATCTTCACGCCGGCGGCGACGGCGGGCTTGAACGCTTCGGCCGAGGTGACGGGGTCGAGCGGCAGCGCCAGGATGGCATTGGGCTTCTTCGCCAGGATGGTCTCGACATCGCTTTTCTGCTTGGCGGCATCGAAGCCGGCATCGGTCTGGGCCACGACCTCGATGCCGAGGCGGGCGAACTCATCCTTCGCCCCCGCGGTCACCGCATTCACGAAATCCGACGAGGTATGCCAGAGCAGGGCCGCGGTGTATTTGCCCTCCTTCAGCTTGGCGGCCTCGGCATCCGAGAGAACCAGTTCGGACGAGGGCGTGGCCTTCTCGCCGCCCGGCCCCACGGTTTCGCCCGCGAAAGCCGGCGGCAAAGCCGCCAGGAAGGCGGCGACGGCAAATACCGAAAGACTTTTCCTCAACATGCTCCGACCTCTCCTCTGCTGCGGCCCGACCGGCCCGTTCAATGTTGTTCGCCCTCGCCGTACCGCGCCAGGAAGGCGGCCAGGGCAACGATCCCGTCCAGGTACTCCTGGACGTCGATGCGCTCTTCCAGGGTGTGGCATACGCGGATGTCTCCCGGCGCGCAGTAGGCGGCGGGAATACCCAGACGGTTGATCAGGAAGGGCGCCTCGGACCAGTAAGGCGCCCCCTCGATGGCGCCGCGATCCGGTCGAACCGCCTTCACCGCCTCCGTCAGGAGACGAACGGCCGGAAGGTCGGCCTGGATCTCGCTCGGCGTGCCGCCATAGGCGTGGTCGCGGCCGGCCGGATAGTCGAAGGCGATCGAAATGGCCGCATCCACCGGCACAGCCCGTACCGCCGCTTCGAGATCGGCTACCGCCCGATCCAGGCTCTCGCCTGGTATGAGCTTGAGGATCAGGCTGATGCGGCATTCGCCGGGCACGGCGATGTAGCCGCCGCCCTGGATGGTCGTCACCAGAAGAAACGGGCTCCCGACGAGATCGTGCGGCGCACGTCTTTCGAGCTCGGCCGAATGGCTGAACAGCGCCGACAGTACGGCATGAGAGGCCTTCAGCGCATCGACGCCGAGTTCCGGAACGCCGAAATAGGCCGAGCGTCCGGTGACGGTGATGTCGCAGATCAGGAAACCGAGCTGGGCGGCATAGACGTTGAGCTGCGTCGGCTCGACATAGACGGCGAAGTCAGGCCTGGGCACGATGCCCGCCTCGATCTCCCCGACCAGCTTCCGAAAGCCGGCGCTGACGCCCGAACCCGGCTCGCCGCTCTCCTCGTCGCCGATGAAGGCGAACAGCAGATCGGCCGGAGGCGTAATTCCGGCGGACGATAGCAGGCGGGCAGCCATGATCGTCGTGCAGATGCCTGCCTTCAGGTCTCCGACCCCCCTGCCCCACATCTGCCCTGCGATCACAGGAGCCCCGAAGGGGTTCTCGCGCTCCGTGCCGGCCCAGCGCTCGGCCCAGCCGCGCACATGCACCGTGTCCGTATGCCCGGTCAGGAGGAGCGTGCCTCCGTTGCCGGCGCCCTTGAGAAGCCCCCGGACATTCGGGCGTCCCGGTGCGAAATCCGCCACGGTGACGGCTTGCGCACCAAGGGCCCCCAGTTCTTCGGCGAGCATGTTCGCGAAGGCGGCCTCGGTCCCCGTCACGCTTGGCGTGCCGACGGCCCGGCGCAGGAGGTCGAGCGCAGCGTCACCGTCGAGCGAAGCCTTGAGGGTCTGGATGAGGCCGACATCGATGCTCATTCGGCAGCTCCCACCAAATCAGGTTCCAGAAAGATGCTGCCGTTCGCGAGACCGAAGAGGCTCGCCCGGCGCTGCTGCAGTCCCTGCACGGCCGCCGCGACCGCGCCGATCAGTCCCGCGCGATTGCCGAGTGCGCTCGCGGCAACATCCACGGGGCGGGCGAAGAGACGCGGCAGCGCCCGTTGCACTCTCTCCACCAGCTCGGAGCGTACACCGATACTGCCGCCCAGGACGATCTTCTCGAGGTCGAGCGTCGACTGCAAAGCAACGATCGCCAACGCCACCATGGCAGCGACGTCGTCGATCACCCTCGCAGCCAGGCTGTCGTCCCTTTCGAGAAGGGCGAAGATGTCGCGCACTGTCCTCGCCTGCACGCCTCCGCTCGCCTTGTAGCGGTCCACGATCCCTGCCGAGCCGATCTCGAGCTCGAAGGCACCGACATCGAGCGCGGCGATGGAGTGCAGGTTGTTGCCGAAGGGCAGGTAGGAAATTTCGCCCGCGGCGCCGGCCGCGCCCCGTACGAGCCTGCCATTGACGATCAGCCCGAGACCTGTTCCGGTGCCGAGCGCCATGAAGCCCACGTCCTGGCATCCCTCGGCGTGCCCTCTCCAGGCCTCGCCGAGCACGGCAAGATTGACATCGTTCTCCACCTGTACCGCCTGGTCGAAGAGCAGGCCGAGCGTTCCGGGTACGTCGAGATCGGACAGGCCCGCAATGTTCGGCCCGAGACTCACGGCGCCGGTGTGCGGATGAATGACACCCGGCATGCCGACGGTGATGCCTCCGATCTGGTGCGGCTCGATCCCCTCGCCCTCGGACAACCGCGCAGCCAGGCCGCGAATCTGTTCGAGGACATGGTGTCCGCCACGCGGATCGGTGACCTCGGTAGCCTCCGCCAGGACGGTACCCGAGTGGTCGGCGACGGCGGCCGTAACCTTGGTGCCGCCGAGATCCACGCCGACGCAGTAGGCGAATCCGCCGCGCAGGCCGTGGAGCACCTGCCCCTGCCCGCCTGAACGCTCGATCAGGCCGGCCGTCTCCAGACCTCCGACGGCGGTGCGCAATACCCGCTTCGGCAGCCCGGTCTCGCGAGCCAGGGCTTCGTCCGAAAGCGGACCACGCAGCAGGGCCTCGACGACAAGGCGCTGGGAGATGCGATCCACCAAGGAGGAATGACCTGCTTTCACCGACGGGGCCTATTAATTCATTCACATACCGAACTAATAGGATCATTGCGGATGGGCGTCAAGGGATCTGTGGTCGATCCGATGCAGGGTCGCGGAGCCCCTTGACAAGACCCCGCTGCAAGACTCCTTTCATTAGGCAAGATACCGAACTAACTCTGCGATCTCCGGCTGGAGACGAGGAATGGTGCAAGAATGGCCCAGCATCGCGTTTCCCGGCTGATTTCCAGGCGTGTTGTGTTCGAATCCCTCCTGCACAAGGGGCCGATCTCCCGAGCCGACCTTTCGAAGGAGACAGGTCTCTCGAAACAGACCATCTCCGAGATCGTCGACAGCTTCGACCAGCAGGGCTGGGTGCGCCAGACGGGCCGGACGAGCGGCAATGTGGGCCGTACGGCCCTGCTCTACGAGATTGCCAGGGATACAGGCTTCGTCGTCGGCGTTGATCTCGGAGGAACCAAGGTTTCGGCGGCGATCGCCGACATCGCCGGCGAGATCCTCTCCGAGATTACGGAGCCCACCGATCCACGCGGAGGCCAGGCCGTGCTGGAGCAGGTGGTGGCGCTGGCCTCGCAATTGACCCGGAACGTGCGCACGAGCCTGAAGCAGGTGCGTTCAGTGGTGATCGGAACGCCCGGCGTCGCCATTCCGGAAACCGGCAGCATCGACCTTGCACCCAACATCGCCGATCTCGCCGAGATCGACGCCTTCGGCTTCTTCAGCAGGAAGTTCAAGGGGCTGTTGCGGATAGAGAACGACGTCAACCTCGCCTTGCTGGGGGAGATCTGGCAGGGCTGCGCTCGCGACGTCTCCAACGTCGCCTTCATCGCCCTGGGAACGGGCATCGGCCTGGGCATCTTTTCCAACGGCCAGTTGGTGCGCGGCGCGACGGGGGCCGCGGGAGAAATCGGCTTCCTGCCGCTCGGACGCGATCCCTTCAGTGCCGATGCCCGCATCCACGGCAGTCTGGAACTGGAGGTCGGCGCCGTCGGCATCGTCGCGCGATACCATGCCGCCGGCGGCAGGGCCGCGGCAGACGTGCGCCAGATCTTCGAACATTTCGAGCAGGGCGACGAGATCGCGCGCCGGGTCATCGGCGAGACCTCGCGCATGATCGCCCTCGCCATCGCCAGCGTCTGCGTCGTGCTCGACCCGAAGCTGCTCGTCCTCGGCGGTTCCATCGGCGGTCGGCCCGAGATCCTCCAACTCGTGCAGGAGGATCTCAAGGGCTGCGCGCCGCGTCCCATCGAAGTGCGCGCGAGCGCCCTCAGGAATCGGGCCGGCGTCGTCGGCGCGCTGGCGGCGGCCCTGAGCCAGCTTCACGAGGCCCTGTTCGGCGTTCCCGATCTGCCAGGCGACCTCGCCCTGCCGCTTCCCAAGGGCATCGCCGCGTAGCAGCCACCAGGCACGAGTCAGCGGGCGGCCTCATCGCATAGAATGCGCCAGAAAGCGTCGATCAGCGAAGAAGCTGGGCCGCGGCGGCCCAGAAGGCCGATCTCGCGGCTGTAGCGGATGTCTTCGGTCGGGATGATGCGCAGATCCCTGCCGACAGGCGGCGTGATGCCCCAATCAGGCAACAGCGACACGCCGAGCCCCTCAGAAACCAGGGCAACGATGGTTTCCGGCGCATCCAGCTCGAACAGTTCGCGCACCAGGATCTGCCGGCTTGCGAGGTAGCGGGTGACGATCTGGCCCGTCCAGGCGTTGCGATCCATGCGGATGAAAGGCGCGCCCTTGATGGCCGCGGCAACCGAATCCTCCCGCATCGCGGCCGGCACGGCGAGGATGAGCGGCTCCAGCCGTACGGCCTGCCAGGAAAGGCTCTTCGGAAGTGCAAAGGGCGCCCTGACCATGAGGGCGCAATCGATGTCACCGGTCTCGATCATCGCCAGAAGGCCCATCGAGGTGCCCGGCACGACCTTGAGGTCGATCTCCGGATGACAGGCGGCGAGCTGGCGCAGCGTGCCCGGCAGGAGGGCCGTCAGCTCCGTCGAGATGGCGCCGACCCGCAGGCGCCCCCGCAAAGCACCCGCCTGGGCGATCTGCGCCAGTTCGTCGGCCTGCGCGACGATCGCCCGCGCCGAACCAAGCACGGCCTGTCCTGCCTCAGTCAGCGTCACCGTCTGCCCACGCCTGATCGTCAGCGAAGCCCCTAGGCTGCGCTCGAGCGCACGGATCTGCTCGGCAACCGAGGCATTGGCGAGGCCGAGCGCGCGGGCCGCCGCCGCGAGGGAGCCCTTGTCCGCAACAGCGCAGAAGGTGCGCAGGAACCTGATATTCATGGCACCGCCCGGGCCAGACCGATGAATAACGAAGGAAAATCCGTCTTCTGATGATGGTCTTATCATGGTTTATCCGGGGATTTCCATGTGCCATAGGCAATGACCACGTTCGGAGAAAACGCATGCTGCTGCAGCCTTCCGCCAAAGGTGTCTACCCCATCGCGCCGACGCCCTTCCATGCGGATGGGCGCATCGACTTCGACTCGATCGACAGGCTCACCGATTTCTATGTCGGCTGCGGCAGTACCGGGATGACGGTGCTGGGCGTGATGGGCGAGGCGCCCAAGCTCGACGGCCGCGAGGCATTGGAAATCGCGACGCGCTTCATCAGGCGCGCCCCCTCGCTGCCGGTGATCGTCGGCGTGTCAGCACCCGGATTTGCCGCCATGCGGACCCTCGCCCACGCCGCGATGGAAGCGGGCGCGGCCGGCGTCATGATCGCCCCGCCCAACACGCTGCGCACGGACGACCAGATCGTCGGCTACTACCGCCAGGCCGTGGAGGCGATCGGCGCGGACATTCCCTTCGTCGTCCAGGATTATCCGCTCAATTTCACCGTGGTGATGACGCCGGGCGTCCTGCGCCGCATCATCACCGACAATCCCTCCTGCGTGATGGTCAAGCACGAGGATTGGCCGGGCCTCGAAAAGATCTCCATGCTCCGCAGATGGGAGGCGGAGGGAAGCCTTCGCCATGTCTCCATCCTCTGCGGCAATGGCGGCCTGTTCCTGGATTTCGAAACGGAGCGGGGCGCCGACGGCGCCATGACGGGCTATGCCTTCCCCGACATGCTCGTGGACGTGGTGCGCCGCGCCCAAGCTGGGGAGCGCGATGCGGCGCATGATCTCTTCGACGCCCATCTGCCGCTGCTGCGCTATGAACAGCAGCAGGGCGTGGGATTGGCCGTGCGCAAATATGTGATGGCGCGGCGCGGCCTCATTGCTTCGGACGCCCAGCGGGCGCCCGCCGGCGGCCTTTCGCTGACGGCCCGGGCCGAGGTCGAGTATCTGCTCGCCCGCCTCGCCCGCAGCGACCAGCGCGCTGCCATCGCCTGATCGTGCGCTCCTGGTTGCCACCGGGGCACGGTGGATGGTGATTGAACGCGCCACTGCAGGATGTATATGGAAGTATAGCTAAGCTCCGAGCTGTTCGGTATCTACCAGCCTCCAGGCCCGCCCAATGCGCAATACATCCATCTTCGATCTTTCCGGGAAGAAAGCCCTCGTGACGGGCGCCAGCCGTGGCATCGGGCGCAGTCTCGCCGAAGCCTTGGGCGCAGCCGGAGCCGAGGTCGCGGTGGCGGCCAGGAGCCTTGCCGCCCTCGACGAAACCGTCGCCGCCATCCGGTCCGAAGGCGGCGCGGTCCACGCGGTGGCCATGGATGTCTCTTCCGTCGAGAGTTGCCGTGAAGGTGTCGGACAGGCGATCGACAGGCTCGGCGGTCTCGACATACTCGTGAACAATGCCGGCATTGAGGAAGTGCGCCCCTCGCTCGAGGTCGACGAGGCCCTTTGGGACAGGATCCTCGACACCAACCTCAAGGGTGCCTTCTTCTGCGCTCAGGCGGCGGCGCGCTGGATGACCAGCGCCGGAAAGAACGGTTCCATCGTCAACCTGTGCTCCCTGACCTCCCATGTCGGCATTCCCACTGCGGTTCCCTATGGTTCCTCGAAGTCGGGCCTGCTGGGCATGACGAGAGCCCTGGCCACGGAATGGGCAGCGCGCGGCATCCGCGTGAACGCCATCGTTCCCGGCTATTTCCGCACGGCGATGACCGAGGGGTTCTATGCCGACGAGGCGTGGCAGCAGGCCATGCTCGCGAAGATCCCGCAGCGCCGCTTCGGTGATCTCTCCGACCTGCACGGCGTGGCCATCTTCCTGTGCTCGCAGGCCTCGGACTACGTCACCGGCCAGGCGATCCCGGTGGACGGCGGCTACCTCGCTTCGATCTGAACTCCGATGGGAGGCGCCCTGGCCCGGCCCCTTCCTTGCCCTTCGGCGGCCGTGGCAGCCGGCGGCTAGATCGGAATCCAGCGGATTCCGGCCGCCTGATAAACAGCGCAAAGTTTGGGCGTGGCGCGATAAAAATCAGCTTGGCCCTTTCTTGTATGTGCTTGTATATACTTTTGAGCTGCGCCGCCGGATTTCCCCTGCCCGATATTGAGAACCTCGATGTCAGAAATCAGCTTTCACGATCTTTCACGTCTCGACTCCTCCCAACGCGCCGGCCTCCTGAAGCGGGCCGAAGCGGACCTGTCCGTCTTTCGCGAAAAGGTACGCCCGATCATCGATGCCGTGAAGGAGGAAGGCGATGTCGCCCTCGTCCGGTTCGCCCGGGAGTTCGACAAGGCCGAAGTCTCGAAGGACAACCTGAAGGTTTCGCCGGCGGAGTTCGAGGCTGCCTTCGCTTCGGTCGACCAGGATGTCATCGAGAGCATCGAGTTCGGCATCTCCAATATTCGCAAGTTCCATGAGGAGCAGCGCCCCGAGACGATGTGGCTGAAGGAGGTGCGCCCCGGTGTCTATGCCGGCGACCGCTACACGCCGATCTCGTCGGTCGCCCTCTATGTGCCGCGCGGCAAGGGTGCTTTCCCTTCCGTCACCATGATGACGTCGGTTCCCGCCGTCATCGCGGGCGTACCGCAGATCGCCATCGTGACGCCGCCGACGCCGGACGGCTCCGTGGACGCGGCAACGCTTGTGGCCGCGAGGATCGCCGGCGTCGAGACGGTGTACAAATGCGGCGGAGCCCAGGCCGTCGCGGCCGTGGCCTACGGCACCGAGACGGTGAAGCCGGCCGTCAAGATCGTCGGCCCCGGCAGCCCCTTCGTGGTGGCAGCCAAGAGCCTTCTCTCCTCGGTGATCGATACGGGCCTGCCCGCCGGCCCCTCCGAGGCCATCATCTTCGCCGACGAAAGCGTCGACGGGGCCCTGGCCGCCCTCGACGTGCTGATCGAAGCGGAACACGGCCCCGATTCGTCCGCCTATATCGTCACCCATAGCCGCAAGGTCGCCGAAGCCGCGCTGGCCGCCATTCCAGGCTACTGGTCGAAGATGACCGAGCAGCGCGTCGAATTCTCCCGCGCGGTGCTGACGGGCAAGCGCGGCGGCATCGTGCTCACGCGCTCGCTCGAAGAAAGCTATCGCTTCATCAACGACTATGCGCCCGAACACCTCGAGATCCTGTCCCGCGAGCCCATGGCCCATCTGGGCCACATCACCGAGGCTGCCGAAATCCTGATGGGTCCGCATACGCCGGTGACCATCGCCAATTTCGTTCTCGGCCCCAACGCCGTCCTGCCTACCAGCCGCTGGGCGAGAACCTACGGCCCTCTCTCGGTCCACGATTTCGTCAAGCGCTCCTCGGTCGGCTATGTCACCTCGACGGCCTACCCCGAACTCGCCATGCATGCCCGGCGCCTCGCGCGCTACGAGGGCTTCAGCTCCCACGAGAATGCCGTCTCCGAGCTCCGCCAGCCCTACCTGGACGCCCACCGGAGCGACCCTGCATGAGGGCGGTGCGTCTCTACGGGCCTGGCGACCTCAGGGTCGAGGATATGGCGACGCCGGATGCGCCCGCGCCCGGATGGGCAATGCTGAGAGTACGTGCCGCGGGCATCTGCGGATCCGACCTGCACAATTTTCGCACCGGACAGTGGATCAGCCGGTCACCGTCCGTGGCGGGACACGAACTGACGGGCGAGGTGATCGCCCTCGGCGACGGCGTCGAGGGCATGGCCGTCGGGGATCGCGTGGTCGCGGATTCGCGGTTCTGGTGCGGCGAGTGTGCACGGTGCCGCGCGGGGCGGAGGCACCTTTGCGTCTCGCTCGGCTTCATCGGCGAAGTCTGCGACGGTGGCTTTGCCGAGCGTGTCTCCCTGCCGGCCCGTCTCCTCCATCGCGTCGCCCCTGAGATTGGTTATGCCGTTGCCGCGATGGCGGAACCGCTCGCCGTGGCGCTCCACGCCGTCCGCCGCCTGCCGAAACCCGATGGTGCAGTCCTCGTCGCCGGTTGCGGGCCGATCGGCGGTCTCGTGGCCCTGCTTCTCTCGAAGACCGGCAGAAGCAAGGTCCTTGTGGTGGACCGAAACGAAGCTCGGGCTTCCCTGGTGGCTCGCCTCACCGGAGCCACGGTGGTCGATCTCGACCACGCGTCCGTTGCCGCGGCCGCCGGCGCCCCATTGCTGGCGGCGGTGGAGGCAACGGGCAGCACCACGGTGCTCGGAAAGGTTCTGGATCTCCTCGAACCGGGCGGTGCCATCGCCATGGTGGGCATATTCCACGGCCGCCTCGACATCGATCCGAACCTGTTGATCGAGCGGGAGATCGCGCTGCTTGGTTCGCACGCTTTCGCGGACGAATTGCCCGAGGCGGTTTCCATGCTCGGCGTGTTGAGCGCGGAACTGACTGCGATGATCGACCGTCAGATCGGCCTCGACGACGTACCTGCAGCCTATGAAAGGTTGCTTTCGGGCCAGGCGGAAGGGCTGAAGACGATTATCCGTCTGGACCGGAGCGTCTGACGCAAATTCACCTCAAGCGGCATGTCGGAAAGGATCTCTGGACCATGGCTTCCCTGCCGGATACGGCCAGCCCGCTCTACGAGAAGGTGAAGGACTACATTCTCACCAATATCGGGACGGGACATTGGAGCAAGGACAGCAAACTGCCGTCGGAGAATGAGCTGGTCACCGCCTTGGGTGTTTCGCGGATGACGATCAACCGCGCCCTGCGGGAACTGACGACTGCCGGCCTGCTGATCAGGATCCAGGGTGTCGGCACCTTCGTTGCTCCGCCGCGTCCACAGTCGGCGCTGATCGAAATCAACAACATAGCAGCCGAGATCCTGGCACGCGGCAATCGCCATCGCTCCGAAGTGCTGGTTCTGGAAACGCTGGCAGCAACGGCCGATCTCGCGGCATCGTTCGAGATCGCCCGTGGGCAGCACCTCCATCATTCCATCGTGGTGCATTTCGAGAACGACCTGCCGGTGCAGATCGAGGAGCGCTTCGTCAATCCGGCGCTGGTGCCCGACTACGACAAGCAGGACTTCGTCAGGATGGCCACGTACGACTATCTGATGCAGAAGACACCGGCTACCGAAGTCGAGCACATCATCTCGGCGGTCCCGGCGGATCAGGTGACGGCTGCCCATCTCGATATTGCGGTCGGCACCTGCTGCCTCCTCCTGTACCGCCGCACCTGGACGGGCGCCGTCGTCGCGACCATCAGCCGGCTCACCTATGTGGGAAGCCGGTACTCGCTGGGCAGCCGATACCTCACCTCCAAGATTTCGTGATCGCCGGCGCGCTGCCGGTGATGGCAGCGGATGCAGCAGGGACAGGCCGATGAAGCTGATCAATGTGGACGATGCCCGAGAGGCGGCCAGACGGCGCCTGCCACGCATCTTCTTCGACTATATCGACGGCGGCTCCTTCGGCGAGACGACGCTGCGGGCGAACCAGGTGGACTTCGAGCGCTGGCGCCTCGTCCAGAAAGTGCTGGTGAATCCCGAGAGGCGTGACCTGTCCACCACTTTCCTCGGCGTGCGCCATCCCCTGCCCTTCATGCTCGGCCCGGTCGGCTTCCTCGGCCTCTATGCCGGAAAGGGCGAGCAGAAGGCCGCCCGGGCTGCCCATGCAGCCGGCATTCCGCTCTGCCTGTCGAGTTTCTCCATCGCATCGCTCGCGGAGCTGCGCCGCGACACGACCGGTCCACTCCACTTCCAGCTCTATATTCTCAAGGACAAGGCCTTCTGTGACGAGCTTTTGCAGGAGGCGGAGAAGGCTGGTGTCGACACCCTGTTCCTCACGGTCGACACGGCCATCACCTCTGTGCGCGAGAAGGACGTCCGCAACGGCTTTCGCTCGCTCACCCGGGTCGGCCCGGCCCTTGTGCTGCAGATGCTGATGAGCCCCCGCTGGTTCGCCGACATCATGCAGGCGGGCGCTCCGCAGGTCGGCGCCCTGGCGAACAAGCCCGAATTCGGGAAGGGCATCCTCGAACAGGCGTCCAACCTGTCGCGGTCCATCGACCAGACCCTTTCGTGGCGCGACGTCGCCTGGCTGCGCCAACGCTGGCGTGGGCGCCTCGTCATCAAGGGCATCCTCTCGGCCGACGATGCGGAGCGGGCGCAGGCCGAAGGCGCCGACGCCATCGTCGTCTCCAATCACGGCGGGCGACAGCTGGATTGCGCCAGCTCGACCATCGCCATGCTGCCCGAGATCGTCGCCGCGGTCGACGGCAAGCTCGAAGTCCTGATCGACGGCGGCTTCCGGAGAGGCGCGGACGTGATCAAGGGCCTTGCCCTCGGCGCCGACGGCGTCCTGCTCGGGCGCGCCTATGCGTTCGGACTGGCCGCCGGGGGGACGGAGGGTGTCGCGGCCATGATCCAGGCCATCGCGCAGGAGATCGACATCTCGCTCGCGCTGATGGGGATCGCCTCCGTCGAGGAGTTGAAATCCCTCGGCCGTTCAGCCTTGAGGGCTCCCTGATGCGGCCGCAGCCCGTCTCCGGCGCGCGGGCGGCCGAGGCGGTTTGCGGAGCTCGTAAGTTGTATAGTCATGTATATATTTTGATCTTGACAGCCATCGATCGCGACGATGAGATGATGCCTGTCGTTCATGAAAGTTCAGGGCCGGATAGTCGCGGCGACATGCCCCGATTTTCATGTCCGCCGTCAAAAGGCCGCATAGCCAAAGAAGCGGCTTGATCCACCAAGGGGACCGAGAGAGATGCGCAATTTCACTGGACGTTTCCGCGCGTTCGTCATGGCAGCGGCCATCGTCACCGCTTCGCCCGCCACGGTGTATGCGGCGGATGCCACCATTCCGGCCACGCCGGAAGCCGGTTCGTTCAAGATCGGCATCGAGCCCTGGCTGGGCTACGGGCAATGGCATGTCGCCGAAGCCAAGGGCCTGTTCAAGGCCAACGGGCTGTCGGACGTGCAGATCGTCAATTTCAGCGAGGACAAGGACATCAACGCGGCTCTCGCGAGCGGCCAGCTCGATGCTGCCAACATCGCGACCCACACCGCGATGGGCATGGTCGCGGCCGGCCTGCCGGTCAAGATCGTCCTGCTGCTCGACGTCAGCATGACCGCCGACGCCATGATCGCCGGCAAGGACATCGCCTCCGTGAAGGATCTCAAGGGCAAGCAGGTCGCCTTCGAGGAAGGCACCACCAGCGACATTCTGCTCAAATACGCGCTTTCCAAGAACGGCATGACCGTGGCCGACATCGAGCCCGTGCCGATGCCTGCCGCCGATGCCGGAAGTGCCCTGATCGCCGGCCGCGTCCCCGTCGCGGTGACCTACGAGCCCTATCTCACCACGGCCCGGGCACAGAACAAGGACGTCAAGCTCCTCTTCACGGCGGGCGAGGATCCGGGCCTGATCAGCGACGTACTGGTGGTGCGCGACGAGGTGATCAAGTCCAAGCCCGGCCAGGTGCTGGCCATGATCAAGAGCTGGGATGCCGCCCTGAAGGCCTACAACACCAATACGCCGGATGGCCGCTCGATCATCGCCAAGGCGGTTGGTTCCAGCGTGGACGATCTCAACACCGCCTTCGACGGCGTGCGCTACTATTCGCTGGCGGAAAACAAGACGGCCCTCACCGGCGACTTCTCGACCAAGACTTTCGCTGATGTCGAGGCTGCCGCCAAGAATGCCAAGCTGCTCCAGTCCGACGTGACGCCCGAGCAGATGATCGATCCTTCCTTCGTCAAGGCGGCGGAATGAGGCGGCACGAGGGTTGAGGAAGAGCCTATGACTGCGCCTCGTACGGCCGGAGGACCGGCTACCCAGCGCATGGCGGGGCGCCGGCGGCCCTTTCGCATCGGCGTGCCCATCTCGCGGTCGCGCTTCCTGACGATTGCGGTCGTCGTGTTCCTCACCCTCGGTGCGATCTGGTGGGCAGCGACGGCATTGGGGCTGGTCACTCCGATCTTCCTGCCCTCGCCGTCCGGCGTCGCCGGCCAACTCGTCAAGCTTGCCGGCGACGGCACGCTGTGGATCGATCTGAAGGCGTCGATCTATCGGATATCGGTCGGCTTTCTCATCGCTTCGGCGCTCGCGATCCCGATCGGCGTGCTGATCGGCAGCTTTGCCGGTTGGGAAGCCGCCATCGAACCCCTGGTCGACTTCATCCGCTACATGCCGGTCGTCGCCTTCGTTCCCCTGTCGATCCTCTGGGTCGGGACGGGAGACGCCCAGAAGTTCCTGATCATCTTCATCGGCACCTTCTTCCAGCAGGTGCTGATGTTCATGGACAATGTGAAGCGCGTTCCGAAGGACTTCATCGGGCTCGGGCGTACCCTCGGCCTGTCCGACACCAGGATCCTGACGCGCATCGTGGTTCCCAGCGCCCTCCCCGGGATCTGGGACACGCTGCGCATCAGCCTCGGCTGGGCCTGGACATGGCTGGTGCTGGCCGAGCTGGTCGCCGCCACGTCGGGGCTCGGCTACCGGATCACCGTGTCCCAGCGCTATTTCCAGACCAACACCATCATCGGCTACATCCTTCTACTCGGCGTGCTGGGACTGATCACCGACCAGGTCATGAAGGGGCTCGGCAAGGTCCTGTTCCGGCAGGACAGCCGGGCATGAGGCAAATCGCATGAGCATTCAAAAACTTCGGATAGGCGGCCTGCACAAGAGCTTCGGCGTCGCGGAGCGGCGCACGGAGGTTCTGAGAGACATCGATCTCGATCTGGCCGACAACGAATTCGTCTCGCTCGTCGGCACGTCCGGCTGCGGCAAGAGCACGCTCCTGTCCATCGTCGCCGGCCTGCAGCCCTTCGATGCCGGCGAACTCTCCATCGACGGCGCGCCCATCCTCCAGCCGGGGCTCGACAGGGGCGTCGTCTTTCAGTCCTACACCCTGCTGCCCTGGCTGACGGCACAGCAGAACATCGAATTCGCGCTCAAGGCCGCCGGCTATGACCGTGCGAGCTGCCGGCAACTGGCGCGAGAACATCTCGCGCTGGTCAAGCTGTCCCAGAGCGCGGATCGCTATCCCTCCGAACTGTCCGGCGGCATGAAGCAGCGCGTCGCCATAGCGCGGGCCCTCTCCTACCGGCCCAAGATGCTGCTGATGGACGAGCCCTTCGGCGCGCTCGATGCCCTCACGCGCCACCAGATGCAGGAACTCCTGACCCAGATCTGGGAGGAGCATCGGCTGACCGTCCTCTTCGTCACCCACGATGTCGAGGAAGCCGTCTACCTGTCCGACCGCATCGTCGTGATGGGCATCGGCCCCGGGCGCATCACCCGCTCGTTCGACGTCGACATTCCCCGCCCCCGGCGCGAAGAAGTCATGGAGACCCCTGCCTTCATGGAACTGCAGCGCAACGTCCACAAGGCGATCCGCGATGCTTCCCGGCCGCTGGCCGCCTGACAGCAACAGGGAATGCGGCCGCAGTCGGATTCCTCAAGCCTGGTACCGGAGCAAAATGCGGTCAGGCTGAATCCCTCTCCGGCTTGACCCTCGGCTATCACGAGCAATTTCCGATTCGGACGATTCCGTCTGAAAAGTAAAATGCACTGAGATCGCCCGTCGATGAACTCTTCCACCATTCCCGTTTCGAACCTGGACGCGCGCGCTGGCCGCCCCACAGGCCGGCGTTGGGAGGCGTTCGCATAAAAGATCTGCCGCCGGAGCCGACGACCCGGCGTCCCCGATGGCCCGCTCTCCATCCACGCTCCGCTCCCATTGACGCCGTTCGCCCGCGTCACCATCCCGGCGGGATGGTGAGAGCGATGTCGCCTTGCTGCCCCGTCCTTTCCGAAACGCGTTCCGCCCCGAAGAGGGAACTGGCACCGACGGGAAGGCACGCGAAGCAACCAACAAAAACAAATGAGCTAAACTTGACTAGCTCATTTTCTGTGCATAGCGTGGAGGTGCCTTCCATGGGAGCAGTCCATGCCAATCAACCTCCGTAAAAAAATCGTCACCCTCCTTGCAGCATCCATCCTCGGCTTCGTCGGCGCTCAGGCCGCCATGGCCCAGACGGCCCTCGAACTCAACGAGCCGGGCAAGCTCACCGTTTGCATCGTCGATGCCAATGCGCCGATGTCGTCGGTGGTCAACGGCAAGCTCGTGGGATACGAGGTGTCCTTTTCGGAAGAGGTCGCCAAGCGGCTCGGCCTCACGCCCGACTTCAAGTTCACCGTGTTCGAGGGGATCTTCGCCGCCGTCGCGAACCATGTCTGCGACATGTCGGCCGGGTCGCACTCCATCACCCTCAAGCGCCTCGAGATCATCAACTTCTCGAGACCGCATTTCGTTGGCTCCTACACGATCCTGAGCAAGGCCGACAGCGCGGTTAAGACCGCGGACGACCTTGCCGGCAAGCGCCTCGGCGTGGTAGCCGCCTCGATCCAGGAGACCTATGCCAACGAGACCTACAAGAGCACGACCATCGTGCCGTTTCCCGACTCGGCGGCCATGCAGATCGCGCTCCTGTCAGGCCAGCTCGATGCCGCCTTCTATGACGGGGGATTGGCCGCGATCTATATGAAGGAGGCGACCACGCCCCTCCATATCGTCGTCTCCATTCCCAATACCGACCAGCCGGCCGGCCTCGGCATTGCCAAGGATCGTCCTGAACTGCTCAAGGCCGTCAACAAGGCCGCCGGCGACATCATCGCCGATGGCACCTACGCCAAGATCTACAAGGACACGATCGGCGGCGACGTTCCCGAACTGCCGGGCGCCGACTTCAAGCCGGCGCGCTAGCGCATCTTGGATCGACACAGGGCCGTGGTGCGCCGTCGCCGCCACGGCCCTTTCAATGCCAAAACCAACGATAAGGTCGGTCATGGGCGGCTTCTGGAATACCTTCTTCACCCCCAGCTACATGCTGGCGGTCTTGCCTGACCTCATCAGGGTCGGCATCTGGAACACGCTGAGCATCTCCATCTTCGCCACGATGATCGGCATTCTGATCGGTGCGCCGATGTCGCTCCTCGCCTTGTCCCGCATCGTCGTCGTCCGGGTGCTGGCGAGGGCCTATATCGACGTCTTCCGGGGCTTGCCCGTGATCGTCACCATCTTCCTGGTCGGGCAAGGCCTGCCCTTTTCCGGCTTCCGACCCTTCGGGCAAAATCCTTATCCCTACGGCATCCTGGCCATCGGCATCGTCACGGGCGCCTATGTCGCCGAGATCCTTCGAGCCGGAATTCAGAGCGTCGATCGGGGACAGTTCGAGGCAGGCCGCGCGCTCGGGCTCAGCTACAGGCGCTCGATGATACAGATCGTCTTCCCACAGGGCGTGCGCCGCGTGCTGCCGGCCCTGACCAACCAGTTCATCAACACGATCAAGGATTCGAGCCTGATTTTCGTGCTCGGGCTCAGTGTGGACCAGCGCGAGATCTACCGCATCGGGCAGGATATCGCCCAACGCACCGGCAACCTCTCGCCGCTGACCGTCGTGGGCCTGGCCTATCTGACCTTCACCGTGCCGCTGACCTATCTCGTCAACTACCTGGATCGTCACCTGAGAGAAGGCCGGCGTCCCGCGCCGGACCGGACGGGAGAGACGGCATGAGCACGCTTGCGATCAGCCTGCGCGACATCCGCGTCGCGTTCCATGGCCAGCCTGCCCTGCGCGGCGTGAGCCTCGACATCGAGGCCGGCGAGGTGGTCTGCATCATCGGCCCATCCGGCTCGGGCAAGTCGACCCTGCTGCGCTGCATGAATGGCCTGCAAGGCGTCGACAAGGGCTCGATCGATATCGTGGGGCATCGGCTGCCATGCCCGGACCAGCGCCAGAATGCCCTGCGCACGGATGTCGGCATGGTGTTCCAGCACTTCAATCTGTTCGCGCATATGACCGTGATGCAGAACGTCGTCTTCGCCCTGCGGAAGGTCAAGCGCCTGCCTGCCGCCGAGGCCCGCAAGATTGCAGCGGAGCGCCTCACCGAGGTGGGGCTCGCCGCCAAGTTCGACGCGCGGCCGTCTTGGCTCTCGGGCGGGCAGCAGCAGAGAGTCGCCATCGCCCGGGCGCTCGCCATGCAGCCGAAGGTCATGCTCTTCGACGAGGCCACCTCGGCGCTGGATCCCGAACTCGTCAAGGGCGTGCTTTCCCTGATCGCCGGGCTCGCCGGCCATGGCATGACGATGGTGATCGTGACACACGAGATGGGTTTCGCCCGCAGCGTATCGAACCGCGTCATCTTCATGGACGAGGGGAGGATCGTGGAACAGGGTGAGCCTGACCTCCTCTTCCGGCAGCCCGCCACGCAACGGCTCAGAACCTTCCTGGACCAGGTGCTCTGACCGACTTCTCCTTCTGGAAACAACCGGCGCCATTAGGCCCGGCAAGCGAGAAACACCCATGGACGCAGATGTAGCAATTCTAGGAACCGGCACGATGGGCAGCATGGCCGCCTGGCGTCTTGCCAAGCGCGGCGTATCGGTGCTCGGGTTCGACCAGTTCGCCCCCGGCCACGACCAGAGCGGGGCGGGCGGCGAGAGCCGCATCTTCAGGACCGCCTATAAGGAAGGCGCCAAATATGTGCCGCTCCTGCTGCGGGCCCGCGAACTCTGGCGCGAACTGGAAGCCGAGACGGGCATACCGCTCCTGACCCTGAACGGCGGCCTCATGATGGGCAGGGACACGACGCCGGGAATGGTCAATGTCCTGGCGACGGCCGAGAGCTTCAATCTGGACCACGAAATCCTGACACCCCGGCAGGTTGCCGACCGCTATCCCGTGCACAGGCTCGACCCAGGGGAAATCGCCATACTCGACAAGGCCGCGGGCTTCCTCAAGCCGGAACTGGCGGTGCTGACGGCTGCGGCACAAGCCGAACGGCTCGGCGCCCGCCTCATGCGCTACACCAAGATCCGCGACATCGAGCCGGACGCCAATGGCGTCACGCTTCATTCCGACAATGCTTCCTGGAGGGTGGGCAAGCTGCTCGTCACCGCCGGAGCTTGGACGCGCAACCTCCTCGTCAACAGCGCCGACGATCATCAGGTCGTCCGCATCGTCCTGGCCTGGTACGTGCCGAAGCGACCGGAGCTGTTTTCTCCCGAGGCGTTTCCGATCTTCATCCGGGAAAAGGACGAGATCGACTTCTGCGGCTGGCCGATGGTCAACGGCACGTCGGTCAAGATCGGCCGCAACGGCTCCCACGGCATCGTCGCCGACGCGGACCTGCTCGATCGATCGGTCGACGCCTCGTGGATGGTGCGCTGGAGGCGCATGATCGAACGCTACCTGCCGGACCTGCACCCCCACCCCGTGCGCATCGGCGCCTATATGGACGGGTGGACCGCCTCGGGGGATCCCTTCATCGGGCCACAGCCGGAATTGCCCAACACTTTCAGCATGTACGGTTTCTCAGGCCATGGCTTCAAGATGGCGCCGGCCCTCGGCGAGGTCGCCGCGGATCTGGTGACGGGTGCGAAGTCCAACTTCGACCTCTCCCCCTTCGCCATTGCCAAAAGCCGCTATACATCGTCCGTTCCCAGGCAGATATTCGTGCCTTGATGCCATGACCGCAAAAAGACTCGATGCTGATTCCCGATACAGTCCGCTCCCTGGGCGTATGCGCCGATCTCGTGAACTACGCGGATGCACCGCAAAGCGAGGCGGTTACGCTCGAATGGGCGAAGTCGATGATCCGCCGGTACAAGATGTCCTACGCCGGCCCTCTCGACGCCCCCATTCGCCACGCCCTGCGCCAGCTCGGAGCGCAATTTCGACCGCTTTTCGAAATGAAGGAAGCCCAGCTCGCCCAATGGGCAAATGGGACGGTCCGGGATCTGCGGATCTATCCGCAGATTGTGACGCATGACGGCTTGGGCTGGCACATCCACTATTTCGAGCCGGATACACCGCTTGTCGATCGGATACGCGGTTCCACGGCGATGGCCGCGATGGACGTCGTCCAGCGCGGCGAAGCCCGGCGCCTCCGGATCTGTGCCGCGGAGGACTGCAACAACGTCTTCCTCGACACGACCCGCAACCTTTCAAAGATCTTCTGCGATCCCGCCGGATGCGGCAATCGCGTGCACGGGCTTCGTTTTCGCCAGCGCAACCGCGCCAACGGACAGGACAGCCCCGTCCAATAGGGGCCGGACGCCGCGGCTTGGCCGTGCCAGCTCCGGCGCCGAAAGCCACGCGCGCCACGCCGCCCTTCCAGCGAACATGGAATAGTTAGATGAGACTCGATCATTTTGCCTGGGCATCCGCGTCCCTCGAACGCGCGGTTGCCGATCTCGAATCCTGGACTGGCGCCCGCGCCCAGGCCGGAGGCAGCCATCCGGGCAAGGGCACGCGCAATGCCGTTCTCTCCCTCGGACAGGGGCTCTATCTGGCTCTCGATGGACCGGATCCGGCCCAGCCGCTCGTTGACAACAATGGCGCCTGGATGTCGAAACTCGATGGCTACCTGCTTTTCCTCTTCGCTGTCGCGACAGACGATCTGGAGGGCGCGCAGCGGATTCTGGCCGACCACGGAGTAACGACGCAGGTCGCCTCCGGCGAGCGCCGCACCCCGTCGGGGCGGTTGATCGCATGGGACTGCCTCGTCGGGGGCGATCCCGATTTCGGCAGTGCCCTTCCCCATGTGATGCGCTGGAAGACGGATGCCCACCCTTCACAGGACAATCCCGGCGATTGCCGCCTCGCCGGGTTCGGCATCAGGCACCCCCGGATCGATCGCGTCAGGCGGCTCTATGCCGATTTGGGCCTCGAAGGGGCCGAGCTTTCCAAAGGCAGCGCCGTCGAGCTTCGTCTGACGATCCAAAGTCCCAGGGGCAAGCTTTTGCTGCCGACACAGCCCTCCGCTCGCGAGCCATAGGTCTATGCCTCCTCGCGATGCCTGCCTGCGATCGCACCTTCGGCATACGAGGTCCTAGGGGCGCAGCTTCCGAATATGACCGGGTGTAATGCCTCGCCATTGCTTCATCGCCCTGGTGACATGACTCTGGCTGGCGAAACCAGACATTTGAGCGATCAACGAAAGCGGAAGATTTGTCTCGACCAGAAGCCGCTCCGCCGCCTCGATCCGCAGCTTCAGAAGATACTGGTGCGGCGGCATGCCCGCGATCTTCTGGAAGGCCCGACGGAAATGACTCTGGGACAGAGACGAGATGGAGGCGAGTTCCTGCAGAGTGACACGGTTAGCCAAGTTTGCATGCATGTATTCGATCACTCTATTCCAGATGTACGGAGGCAAACTGACAGGTGGTGTCTCGAGCACATTGGGAATGGAGGAATAAGTTCTTATTAGATGTATCCAGTATATATTCTCTACGCTGTCAACAAATAGATCGCTGAATTCATCCCTCACCGTTATTGCAGAGATCAGGAGTTGCCCAATCTGATTTGCAACCTCATCACGACGACCCGGATGCGGCGGACGAAGCTCTATCTTCGTTTTATTAAACTCATGCTCCGCAAGAATTTCGATCTCTTTCCTTGGAGCTCCGAGTATTATATTCGCCTTCGCTACATTCCATTGCGCAAAATAATCGACGTTTGGCGGTATTATTTCAAGAGTTCCGGCAGGCGCGGAGAATTCTTCTTTCCGACTGCTCGCGATCGAAGTGACCCTTCGAGGTTGTGGCGTCAGAAGAAGAAGGCTGTAGTAGTTATCGATGGGAGAAATATTGATTTCGCCCGCTTCGGCCTGCGTAAGCGACATCGCGCCAAGTCTGGAGTCGACTTTGCGACCCCAACTGTTCGGAACAAAACGTAACGGCATATTCTTTTACGACTGCTGCGACAATCGAAGGAACGTTCCTGCCCCTTCTCTTGCCGTTGAGGCGCTGCCGCCCTTCGTATCCTGCCCATCGGCCCGACCCTTTTCTTGGAACGGGCATGGATAGACACGCTGGCGACGCGGTGGAAGCGCCGAAATTGCGATAACCTGCCGTTAGGATAAGCCGTTCGGCGCAAGTAGCAACAAAAATGGTCGTATAAAAATCTAATACTTTCGAGCTATACCTCTCATAAATTTTGATCATTTCGTGATATAAGAATTTTTTGTTGAACGATAAGACTTACGCCATTGAATTAATATGGTGGTGAAACTCTATGAAAGGCGTTGCTTCCAAATATCTGATTTCAACGGCAGTTTTGTCGAGTTGTATCCTGGGACCTACAACTGTACTGGCAGCCTGCATACAAACGGGGAACACGTACAACTGCACTGGCACGGACCAGGTTGCCCCAATCGGCTCGGGGCCGGCCACGCCATCGGGAACCACCGTCAATCTCGACGGGAATGCCTCGATCAACGTTTCCGGCAATCAAAATGCTGTTTCTCTGGGAGACAATGCCAGCATCACGCTGCAAAACGGGGCTTCGATAAGCAACGCTCCAACTGCCAGCACCAATGGCGGACTATATCAAACGGGCTATGATACCGTTGAATTCAATAACAACGGTACGCTGCTGGTAAACGCTGGCGCCTCCATTCGCCAGAACGGTCCTTCCGCCGGCACGGCGGAGGCCGTCAACGTCGAGGGGGCCGGTAATACGATCACCAACTACGGCACGATCTACTCGGCAGGCTCGGCAGCGATCTGGTTCCAGGATTCTACGATCGGCGCAGCAAACACTGTCGACAACTACGGCACCATCGAGACGGGGGTCAACGGCGGCAATTCCTCCGTCATCGGCAACAGCGGCAACGGAGCCGTCCATTTCATCAACCAGAGCGGCGCGACGGTCATCGGCAATATCAGCTTTTCTGGCGGCGATGACAGCATGACCCTCTACACGGGGTCTACGGTCACCGGCTCGATCGACGGCGGCGGCGGCACGAACAGCATGGTGCTCCGCGGTAGCGGTACCGCGACGCTTCAGGGACCGGTCAGGAACTTCAGTACGCTGACCAAGGAAGACAGCGGCATGTGGACGCTGACCGGCACGATGGCCAACAGCGGCGCGACTGGCAATACGCCGATTGCCGTCGATATCCAGCAAGGCACTCTCGCCGTCGGCGACGCCGCCAATGCCGATGCCAACATCGTGGGCAATGTCTCCATCGAGCAAGCCGGTGTCCTGGCCGGCTACGGCACGGTCAACGGCAATGTCACCAACAATGGCACGATTGCCGTCGCCAATGCCCTGCCCGCCTTCAGCGGGGACCCGATGGGCACGCTGACCATCAACGGCAACTACGACGGTATCGGCAATCTCGTGATCAGGACCCAGCTGGGCGCCGACGATTCGCCTACGGATGTGCTGCATATCACCGGTGACGCCACGGGCAGCACGGCAGTCACGGTGATCAACGCCGGCGGCACCGGCGCCTACACGACGGAAAGCGGCATCCGGATCATCGAAGTGGACGGAACCTCGTCGGCCACGGCCTTCCACCTGAACCAGGCGGTCGTCGTCGGTCCCTATGAATACGGCCTGTTCTACGGTGGGGTGGGCGCCAATGCCGGCAACCAGGACTGGTATCTCCGCTCCGACCAGTCCGGGACAAGGGGGCCGGCGCCGAACTCGTCGACTCAGACGGTCCTCCCCTATGCCGAGATCCTCAGCAACTACGCCGAGGCGACCCTGGGCACGCTGCAGCAGCGCACGGGAAACCGCATCTGGCCGAACGGGGCGACGCCCGAGACGATCTGGTGCAAGGACCCATCCCGGAACTTTCGCTGCGCGGTCGATGCCGGTCAGTCCAGTGTCTATGTCAACGGCGGGCCGTTCCTCTACGGCGCGGGCGCCTGGGGGCGCGTCGGCGGCCAGTATTCCTCCTTCGAGCCGCAGAAAGGCACGTCCTACACCCAGAAACTCGGCTTCATGCAAGCCGGCTATGAAGGTGCTGTCTTCGAGAACGCCTATGGCCTGGCAACCCTGGGCGCCTACGCCACGTTCGGCCGCTCAGTTGCCGACGTCGATCTCACGCCGGATCTCGTCTCAGGCGCCAGGCGCAGGGGCAAGATCACCACGGACGGCTATGGTCTCGGCCTGAATACGACCTGGCTGGGCAACAACGGCTTCTATGCCGATGCCATCGGCCAGTTCACCTGGTACCAGAGCAGCCTGTCCAACAAGGCGGGGGGCGACAGCCAGGGCTGGTCGTCGGTCCTCAGCCTGGAAGTCGGCAAGCGCTTCGATCTCGGTTCCGGCTGGGCCGTCGTGCCGCAGGCTCAGCTTGCCTGGACACATGTGGATTTCCAGAGCTTCAACGATATCTACGGCAGCCGCGTCTCACTGGGCGACGGCGACAGCCTCAAGGGTCGGGCCGGCCTGCGCCTCGAGAAGCTCGCAAGCTGGAAGAGCGAGGATGGGCAGTCTCGCCACCTGCAGCTCTACGGCATCGCCAACCTGTCCTACGAATTCCTGAACGGCACGAAGGTGGACGTCGCGGGCGTATCCTTCACGCAGCAGGAAAAGAAGCTGTGGGGCGAGGTTGGGGCCGGGGGCACCTACGCCTGGAACGACAAGTGGAGCGCCTATGGAGAGGCAACCTACGCCATGGCGCTGTCATCCCATAGCGGCAGCGACAACTATACCGTCAAGGGCACGGCCGGCCTGCGCTATCGGTGGTGACGAGCGGTTTTCTGGTGCACCTCACCGGGGGTCGGTGCCTGGAAAGCAGGCGCCGGCCCCCATCGGCGTTTCCCGATCGCACCGCGGCCGACGCGGTGCGATTTCGCAATGGATTGAGCAGATCCGCATGGCGTGCCGCGCCTGACTGTACCTGCCTGCCCTGGGGACCCGTGTGGGCCGCGTCGTCCGACATCCTCGCGCAAGGCTGAGGGGTCCACGGACTTTTCATGACCCGCTTACAAATCTGCGGCCCCGGAAGCGCAGGCAGACCCGGCTCCCTTGAAGCTCGATCCCGGCCCACGCATTCCGCCTCGGTCCCGATTCGACGCTGGGCATCGGAAGGCTCGACCGCCGCAGATACCTGTCGATGACCTATGCCACAAACGAGAAAAGCCGCCTTGCGGCGGCCTTCTCATAAACCCTAAATTCTCCTGCGAGGGAGAATGGAGCGGGCGAAGGGATTCGAACCCTCGACCCCAACCTTGGCAAGGTTGTGCTCTACCCCTGAGCTACACCCGCATCCGTGGGCCGCTGACGTCAGTGCCGTCGGCGAGGCCGCTCTATGCCAAAGCCCGGTGAGGATTGCAACAGGCAAATACCAGAAAATTTCATTTCCTCTTTTTCATCCACAGGGCCAACCCCAAATCCCTGGGTGACGCGCGCGGCGTTTCGTGTCAAAAGCGCGCCAAATCCTAAAACTCTCCAGGCCTTTGTGCCTTTTTGAACGGTTTCGCCTTGAACGATCTGTCGCATACCTCCAACCTCACCCCGCTGGAACGTGAAGTCGAGCGGCGGCGCACCTTCGCCATCATTTCCCACCCGGACGCCGGCAAGACCACGCTCACCGAAAAGCTCCTGCTGTTCGGCGGAGCGATTCAGCTCGCGGGGCAGGTCAAGGCCAAGGCCGAGAAACGCAACACGCGCTCCGACTGGATGTCGATCGAGCGCGAGCGCGGCATCTCGGTCGTCACCTCCGTGATGACCTTCGAATATCAGGGACTGGTCTTCAACCTGCTCGACACGCCGGGCCACGAGGACTTCTCGGAAGACACCTACCGCACGCTCACCGCGGTCGATTCGGCCGTGATGGTGATCGACGCGGCCAAGGGCATCGAGGCGCGCACCAGGAAGCTGTTCGAGGTCTGCCGCCTGCGCGACATTCCCATCGTCACCTTCATCAACAAGATGGACCGCGAGGGCCGCGATCCCTTCGAGCTGCTCGACGAGATCGAGAAGACGCTTGCCCTTTCGACCGTGCCGATGACCTGGCCGCTCGGGCGCGGGCGTGATTTCGCCGGCACCTACGACCTCGCCGCCAGCCATGTCCGCCTGCTCGACAAGGACATCGCGCCGATTCCGGTGGAAGCCGGCGATGCCGAGGCGCTGGCCAAGGCGGTGCCCGCCATCGATGCCGAGGCGGCCTCCGAGGAGATCGCGCTGGTGCAGGAAGCCTGCGGCAGCTTCGATCTCAAGGCTTTCCGCGAAGGCCATATGACGCCCGTGTTCTTCGGCTCGGCCATCAAGAATTTCGGCGTGGGAGACCTGCTCCAGGGCCTCGGCGACTACGCGCCCCAGCCGCGCGACCAGGAGGCCGCCACCCGCATGGTGGAAGCCACCGAGAACAATCTCTCGGCCTTCGTCTTCAAGATCCAGGCCAACATGGATCCGAACCATCGCGACCGCATCGCCTTCGTGCGCCTGTGCTCGGGCAAGCTCACCCGCGGCATGAAGGTGAAGCAGGTGCGCACGGGCAAGTCCATGAGCCTCAACGCGCCGCAGTTCTTCTTCGCGCAGGACAGAGCCCTCGCCGAGGAGGCTTATGCGGGCGACGTGGTGGGCATCCCCAACCACGGCGCGCTGCGCATAGGGGACACGCTCACCGAACGCGAGGACATCGCCTTCCTGGGCGTGCCGAGCTTCGCGCCGGAAATCCTGCGCCGCGTACGCCTGCCCGACGCCATGAAGGCCAAGAAGCTCAAGGACGCCCTCCAGGACCTCGCGGAGGAAGGCGTGGTGCAGGTGTTCCGCCCGCGCGACGGCTCGCCGGCCCTGGTCGGCGTGGTCGGCGCGCTGCAGCTCGATGTGCTGCAGAACCGGCTCGATGCCGAATACGGCCTGGAGATCCGGTTCGAGCCTTCCGAATTCGCGCTCGCCCGCTGGATCTCGGCGCCGACGAGGCAGGAACTCGACGGCTTCGTCTCCTCGCACAACTTCTCGATCGCCGACGATCTCGACGGCGATCCCGTGTTCATGGCGAAGTCGGCCTTCGACCTGCGCTACCAGAGCGAACGGGCGCCGGCCATCGCCTTCGCCGACATCAAGGATGTCAAGAGGGCGAAGTAGGCGAGGAGCGCGGACGTCCGCGGTCCCAGCGTCCGCGCCTTTTCAACCCCTGCGGCGGCCCCGAACAGAAAAAAGGTGCGGCCGATATGGCTGCACCCTTTCTCCTCGACTTCGTCGTTTCGCCGGGCTGAGCGGAAGCCCGCCTACCCGGGAAGCTTACGCCGGCTCATTTTCCAGGGCCGGATAGTCCGTGTAGCCCTCCGCGCCCTTCGCGTAGAAGGTGGCGGCATTCCAGGCATTCAGTTCGGCCTTGGCCGCGATGCGGGCCGGCAGGTCTGGATTGGCAATGAAGAGCTTGCCGAAGGCAACCGCGTCGGCACCGCCCTGCTCCACCAGCGCCTCGGCGCTCTCGGGCGTATGCTTCTCATTGGCGATGAAGACGCCCTTGAAGTTCTTGCGGATCGTTGGGGCGATGCTGGTGCCGTCGAGATATTCGCGGGTGCAGATGAAGGCGACGCCGCGCTTGTCGAGTTCCTTCGCCACATAACCGAACAGGGCCGGCGCATCGCTGTCGCCCATGGAATGGGAATCGCCGCGCGGGGCGAGATGCATGCCGACGCGGTCAGCGCCCCAGACCGAGATCACCGCATCGGTGACTTCGAGCATCAGGCGGGCGCGGTGCTCGATCGAGCCGCCATAGGCGTCCTCGCGCTTGTTGGTGGAATCCTGCAGGAACTGGTCGAGAAGGTAGCCGTTGGCGCCGTGGATCTCGACGGCATCGAAGCCGGCTTCCTTGGCGTTGAGCGCGCCCAGGCGATAGGCCTCGACGATACCGGGAATCTCGCTGGTTTCGAGAGCCCGCGGCGTGACATAGGCCTTCTCGGGGCGGACGAGGCTCACATGGCCCTTGGGGGCGATGGCGCTGGGAGCGACGGGGAGCGCGCCGTCGAGATAGACCGGATCAGAGATGCGGCCCACATGCCAGAGCTGCAGGACGATCCGGCCGCCGGCGGCATGCACGGCCTTTGTGATTTCCTTCCAGCCCGCGACCTGCTCCTTCGACCAGATCCCGGGGGTGTCGGGATAGCCGACGCCCATGGGCGTGACGGATGTCGCCTCGGTAAGGATCAGGCCCGCGGAAGCGCGCTGCACATAGTAATCGCGCATCAGACCGTTGGGCACGCGGCCCTCGCTGGCACGCGTGCGCGTGAGGGGCGCCATGATGACGCGGTTGGGCAGGTCGAGAGCTCCGACGCGGAGCGGATCAAGCAAAGTCGGCATCGTCAATAAACCTTATCGAGTGTTGATCGACACGAAATCCGTACACCCGGCTCACACAGACCTGACTGGCAATCGGAGCGGCCCGGCATTAGAGTTTCAAAGTTCGATAATCATCGAATATAGGCGAGCAGGCGCGTGAAGCAACACCCTCACCCCGATGTGAATGAGATCAGCCTGATCGGCGTGCTGGCCGCGCTGGGCGACCCGGTACGGCTGAGCATCGTTTCGGCGCTGGTGGCGGAGGGCGAAAAGGGCTCGACGGATTTTGCCTGCGACGTCGCCAATTCCACGCTCAGCCACCACATCAAGCAGCTGCGCGAGGCGGGCGTCGTGGTCCATCGCAAGGAAGGAACGCGCTGCTTCGTGGCATTGCGGCCTGAAATCGAAAGGAAATTCCCGGGCCTCCTCGAATCGGTGCTCAAGTTCGCCGGCTAATCAATATTTTGGCAGAACCTTGCTGGCCGAAGTCTTTTCCAGCTTTGTTTATAAACTGTCATAGAGTCTGACTACGAGCGTCCTTCTGATTGCGGCACATTCGTGCTGCTCGGAGAGGACGAGCGATGTCTATTCTTGGCAAACTGGCGAACCTGCGAAATCTGGCGAGCGTCGCCGGCGGCGTGATGATGCTGGCGGCGACTGCCGGCGGCGCCCTGGCGGACAAGACGAAGTTCGATTTCTGGTTCGGCAACTCCGGCGACATCGCCAAGCGCGTCCAGGACGTCTGCCAGCACTTCAACGACTCCCAGTCGGACTATGAGGTGGTCTGCACCAGCCAGAACGGCTACGCGAACGCGCTGCAGAACACCATCGCCGCCTTCCGTGCCAACAAGCAGCCGACCATCGTCCAGGTCTTCGACATCGGTACGCTCGACCTGATGCTCTCCGGCGCTTACTACCCCGTCAACAAGCTGATGGACGAGAACGGCTACAAGGTCGACTGGAGCAACTATTTTGCCGGCATCCGGGCCTATTATGCCACCTCGAAGGGTGACATGTACTCGATGCCCTTCAACTCCTCGACCGCCCTGCTCTACTGGAACCAGGATGCCTTCAAGAAGATCGGCAAGGATGCCGCTCCCAAGACCTGGGAAGAAGTCGCCGCTGACATGGACGCCCTGAAGAAAGCGGGCTACGACTGCCCGCTGGGCATCGACATCAGCGCCGACGAGGTCTGGCAGCTCCTCGAGCAGTTCTCCGCCATCCACAACCAGCCCATCGCCAGCGAGAACAACGGCTATGACGGCCTCGACGCGGAGCTGGTCTTCAACAAGGGCAAGTTCGTCCAGTACGTGACCGACCTGAAGAAGTGGTATGATCAGGGCCTGGTGAAGCTCAAGTCCAAGCAGGCCGGCGAGGACTACATCACCGCTTTCGCCAACGGCAAGTGCCAGATGACGCTGACCTCGGTCGGCGACCACGGCACCATCTCCCGCACCGCTTCGCCCGACATGCACTGGTCGGTGGCGGAACTGCCGGTCTATGCCGGTACCGACCGCAAGAATTCGCTGGTCGGCGGTGCCTCGCTCTGGGTCCTGCAGGGTAAGTCGCCCGCCGAATACAAGGGCGCCGCGGCCTTCCTGAACTTCATCGCCCAGCCCGAGCAGGCGCTCTGGTGGTCCTCCAACACCGGCTATATCCCGGTGACCAAGACCGGCTACGACTTCATGGTCAAGAACGGTTTCTACGACAAGGCGCCCTACAAGGGCCGCGAAGTCGCCATCGCCTCGCTGACAGCCTCGGAGCCGACGCCGATCACGCGCGGCCTGCGCCTCGGCGGCATGCCGCAGATCCGCGCGGAAGTGGCCAACGCCCTGCAGGCGATCTTCTCCAACCAGGCCGAGGTCCAGCAGGCCCTCGATGATGCTGCCTCCCGCGGCAATACCGTGCTGCGCCGCTTCCAAGCGACCTACAAGGGCAAGGAACTACCCTGATCCTTTCGCAGCACGATTGACGAACATGAGGCCGGGGATCAGTCCCCGGCCTTTGTCAGTAGGCGGGGCCTTCGGTGTGCCGGTCTGAAGACCGCCAGCCATTCCCTGGGGTGGATGCATGGAAAAGCGCGCGATCTTCACGAACAAATGGCTCGGCATCGCCTTCATCCTGCCGCAGCTCTTCCTGATCTTCACCTTCTTCTACTGGCCCGCGAGCCAGGCCCTCTACTGGGCCTTCACCCTGCAGCGCCCTTGGGGCGGCGGCAATGAATGGGTGGGCTTTGCAAATTTCCAGGCCCTCTTCTCCGACGCCGTCTACTGGCAGTCGGTGGTACGCAGCCTGGCCTTCGCCTTCATCTCGACCGGGCTCGCCATGGGTTCGGCGCTCGGCCTCGCGCTCCTGGTGGACCGCGAACTCTCCGGCAACCGCCTCTATCGCTCCATGTTCGTGTGGCCCTACGCCATCTCCGCGCCCGCGATCGGCCTCGCCTTCCGGTTCATGCTCGGCTCCGACGCCGGCATGATCGCCTTCGTCAACCAGATCTGGCCCGGTATCTGGAACCCCACCATCAACGGCTATGATGCCATGGCCGCGGTGATCTTCGCCTTCTCCTGGAAATATGTGGGCTACAACTTCATCTTCATGCTCTCGGCGCTGCAGGCGATCCCGCGCTCGCAGATCGAGGCAGCGGCCATGGACGGTGCCGGCTGGCTGCGCCGGGCCTTCGACATCCAGATCCCGCTGCTGACGCCCACGCTCTTCTTCCTGCTGGTCATCAACATCACCGACAGTTTCCAGGACAGCTTCGGCATCGTCGACATCATGACCTCGGGTGGGCCGGCCCGCGCCACCGAACTGATGGTCTACAAGATCTATTTCGACGGCTTCAAGGGCCTCGACTATTCCGGCGCCGCCGCGCAGTCCATCGTGCTCATGCTGCTCGTCATCGGCCTCACAATCGTGCAGTTCCGCTTCCTGGAACGGCGCGTGCACTACCGATAGGAGGACGCCATGGTCGAACGCACCCCGATCCTCGACATCATCACGCATGTGCTGCTTCTGATCGGCGCCGTCATCACGCTGCTGCCCTTCTTCATCGTGACGATCGCCGCTACCCATTCGCTGCGGGAAGTCAACCTGGTGCCGATGCCGCTCTGGCCCGGCCGGGACTTCATCGCCAATGTGCAGGAGGCCTGGAACCGTGCTGATCTCGGCACACTCCTCATCAACAGCACGAT
Organism: Labrys sp. ALF-8; assembly: GCF_059699065.1. Lineage (NCBI taxonomy): Bacteria > Pseudomonadati > Pseudomonadota > Alphaproteobacteria > Hyphomicrobiales > Xanthobacteraceae > Labrys > Labrys sp. ALF-8. The sequence goes on along the minus strand of NZ_AP048537.1, from coordinate 3,702,143 downwards.
CTTCGCCGCGGGCCTGGCCTTCGGCAAGGTGATCATCTCGGCGATCTCCGCCTACTCGCTGGTCTATTTCGGCTATCGCGGGCGCACGGTTATCTTCTGGGCAATCTTCATCACTTTGATGCTGCCGCTCGAAGTGCGCATCGTGCCGACCTATGCGGTCGCCACAAATGCGCTCTCGCCCTACCAGGCCATCCTCGACGGCCTCGGCATCACTTCCGCGATAGCGATGCTGACCGGCACGACGGTGGACCTGCAGTGGAACCTGCTCAACTCCTATCCCGGCCTGATCCTGCCCTTTGTCGCCACCGCCACCGGCACGTTCCTGTACCGCCAGCACTTCATGACGCTACCCGAGGAACTGGTGGAGGCCGCCAAGATGGACGGCGCCGGCGCACTGCGCTTCTTCTGGGACGTGCTGCTGCCGCTCTCCCGCAACAACATGGCGGCGCTGTTCACCATCATGTTCGTCTGGGGCTGGAACCAGTATCTGTGGCCCTTGCTCGTCACGACCGACCCTTCGCACATGGTCTCGGCCGTGGGCCTGCATGCGCTGATACCGGGCCAGAACGGCATCCCCGAATGGCACCTGGCCATGGCGGGCACCCTGATCGTGATGCTGCCGCCCCTCATCCTCGTGATCCTCATGCAGCGCTTCTTCGTGCGTGGCCTGGTCGCCACCGAGAAGTAATCCGGAGAGACAACGGCAATGGCCGAAATTACCATCCGCAAGGTCCGCAAGAGCTATGGCCGCAATGAGATCGTGCATGGCGTCGACCTCGACATCCATGACGGCGAGTTCATCGTGATCCTGGGTCCCTCGGGCTGCGGCAAGTCGACTTTGCTGCGCATGGTGGCGGGACTGGAGGCGATCACCTCCGGCGAGATCTCGATCTCCGGCAAGGTGGTGAACAAGCTGGAGCCGCGCGAACGCGGCTGCGCCATGGTATTCCAGAACTACGCGCTCTACCCGCATATGAGCGTGGCCGAGAATATCGGCTACAGCCTCAAGGTCGCCGGCATCAGGAAGGCCGAGCGCATGGAGCGCATCCGCAAGATCGCGGAACCCCTGGGCCTCAGCGACTATCTCGACCGCCGTCCCGCCGCTCTCTCGGGCGGCCAGCGCCAGCGCGTCGCCATGGGCCGCGCCATGATACGCGAGCCCAAGGTCTTCCTGTTCGACGAGCCGCTCTCCAATCTCGATGCGCGCCTGCGAGTGCAGATGCGCGCCGAACTTCGCCGGCTGCACCAGCGCCTGAAGACCACCTCGATCTTCGTTACACACGACCAGGTGGAGGCGATGACGCTGGCGGACCGCCTGGTGGTCATCAACAAGGGCCATATCGAACAGGTCGGCACGCCGGCCGAGGTCTATTCGAAGCCGGCCACCCGCTTCGTCGCCGGCTTCATCGGTTCCCCGCCGATGAATCTCCTCGACGGCACGATCGAAAGCGGCGGTGTCTTCTCGCAGGGCAGCCACGCACGCATCCCGGTGCCGATCCTCGGCGTGGCGGAGAAGGTCGGCCGCAAGGTGACGCTGGGCGTGCGCCCGGAGGAGACCGCAATCGTGGAGACGGGCACGCCGGGTGCGCTCGCCGCGACGGTCGACTTCGTGGAGGAACTCGGTTCAGGCCGCATCGTGCAGGCCGACCTCAAGGGCACGCCGTTTGCGATCTCGGTCAGCGACAAGCGTCCGCTCAATCCCGGCGACGCGATCGGCGTGGCGATCCAGCCGGAGGCGATCCACCTCTATGATGGCGAGACGGGATTGAGGATATAACGCCGGCAGCACGACGTCCCAGGGACCGCTGGCATCCTTGCCTGCTCTTCCGGGGCGGCCTACGCCACCGCGCGGCTCGACAGCGGGCGAGAGGCCTGCGGTCCCAGGAAGCGTGCCCGGTATGCCGCCGGGCTCACCCCCATGCGCTTGCGGAAATGATGGCGCATGGTTTCAAGCGAACCGAAGCCGCACTCCGCGGCGACGTCGTCCAGCGTAACGTCGCGATTGCGCTCCAGCTGTTCCCTGGCGAGGCGCAGGCGCTCGACCACCAGCCACTCGCCGGGGGGCAGGCCCGTCGTCTCCTCGAAACGGCGCTGGAAGGTGCGCTGGCTCATGCCCGAGCGGGCCGCTATGGTCTCGATACGATGCGGCTGTCCCAGATTCTGCCGCATCCAGTCGATCAGCGGGCCGAGGCGAGCCGCCTCGCGCTCCCTCGGCATCGGGCGTTCGATGAACTGGGCCTGGCCGCCGTCGCGATGGGGTGGCACCACGAGCCGGCGCGCCACGGCATTGGCGATGTCGGGGCCGAAGTCGCGCCGCACGACATGAAGGCAGAGATCGATGCCGGCCGCGCTGCCCGCCGCGGTCAGGACGTCGCCAAGATCGACATAGAGCCGGTCGGGATCGAGCCGGATGGCAGGATAGCGGGCGCCGATCGCCTCGGCATAGCGCCAATGCGTGGTCGCGGCGCGGCCGTCGAGGAAGCCGCAGGCGGCCAGCACGGCGATGCCCGAGCACAGCGACATGACGCGGGCACCCCGCGCGTGCGCGGCCTGGAGATGGGCTAAGAGTTCCGCCGGCACCGGCGCATCGATGCCACGCCAGCCGGGCACGACGATGAGATCGGCCTGCGCCAGTACTTCGAGGCCCGCACTCGCGCCGACCATCAGCCCACCGGCGGCGCAGAGCGGCCCCGGCTCTATGGCGGCGGTGACATAGCGATACCAGCCTTCGCCGATCTCCGGACGCGGCAGGCCGAACACCTCATAGGCAACTCCGAACTCGAAAGTGCAGAGGCCGTCATAGACGAGCACGGCCACCAGCGGGCCACCGGGAGGAACAGGATTTGGCATGATCTTGATGCAGCATGCCATTTCCGCCATTGGCGGGCAAGGCCGAGGCATGCGATGAGCCGCCGTCCAGGCTTTCAGCGAGAAGGATTCGCCCGTGATCACCTGCTACCTGAAATATGTCATCGACCCCTACAAGCTCGCCGAGTTCGAGGAGCATGCGCGCATCTGGATCCCCCTCGTAAACCGCATGGGCGGCACCCATCACGGCTATTTCCTGCCCCATGAAGGCGCAAGCAACATCGCCTACGCCCTTTTCAGTTTTCCGAGCCTCACGGATTACGAAGCTTATCGCAAGCGCATCCCGGAGGATGCCGAATGCCAGGCCGCATTGGAGATGGAAAAGCGCAACCGCAGCATCCTGAGCTACGAGCGCAGCTTCATGCGGCCGGTGCTGGAGTAGTCCCCAAGCCCAAAGGTCGAACGCGCCCTGGGACCGCCGGCGGGACGCCTGCGGTCCCGGGAGGGCTCCGCCCTGAGGCTAGTCCCTTCTCTCCTCGTTCCGCTTCATCCGTCTCTCCAGCCGTCGCACCAGCAGCGTGAGGCCGATGGTCATGACGAGATAGAAGAAGGCCACTACCGTGTAGGTCTGGAAGAAGAGGAAGGTCGAGGCAGTGTAGGTCTTGCCGTTCTGGGTGATGTCCGCGATGCCCAGCACCGAAACCAGCGACGAATCCTTCAGCATCGAGACGAGGTCGTTGCCGAGCGGCGGCGTCATCGTCTTGAAGGCCTGGGGCAGGATGACCAGGCGCAACGTCTTGAAACGGCTGAGGCCCAGTGCCTGCGCCGCCTCCCACTGGCCGATGTGGATCGACTGGATGCCGCCGCGCATGATCTCGGCGATGAAGGCCGAATAGGCGAGCGTCAGCGCGAAGATGGCCCGCCACTCGAAGCTGAAGTCGCGAATGGTGATCTGCGGCATGAGGCCGGCCGCGATGGCGGCGCGAAACAGCGAGGCATAGCCGTCTATCAGCGCCGGACCGATGGCGAAGGCAATGTAGTAGAGCAGCACGATCATCGGCACGCCGCGCATGATCTCGACATAGGCCTTCAGGCCCTCCGCGACCCAGCGAGAGGTGGAAACCAGCCCGAGCGCGAGAACGGTGCCCAGCAGGAGCGAGGCCGCGAAGGCGATGATCGTCACACGGATGGTGACGGTGAGTCCCGAACCCACCACCGTGAAGATGGTGCGGTACTGTTCGTCTGCGAGCCCGAGCGCGACCAACGCGAGGCCGAGCAGGCAGAGGATCACCAGCCACCATGGAATGCGGCTGAACCGGGACGGCGGCGGCGGGGGGCTATGTTGGCTCGCGGGGGGAGACGATGCGTTCATGATGAGCGGGATATCCCGGAAAACTGGATGTCCCGTCCAAGACGCCGACATCGAATGCACCGGCGCAGGGAACGGAGTGGCGATCTCCGACCGCCATTCTTGGAACGATGCGCTTGCCAGCGAGAAGATGGCGGTCGGAGACGGCCCCTCCAATCACTTCGCGGCTTGATATTCGTAGAACCACTTCTTGCTGAGTGCATCGAGCATGCCGTCGGCCTTCATCGCCGCCAAGGCGGCGTTGACGGGCGCCACGAGATCCGAGCCCTGCTTGAAGATGAAACCGAACTCGTCATGGCCGAGGCCGTTGCCGATGATCTTGAAGCTGTCGGGCGAGGCCGCGATGTTGCCCTCGGCGCCGGCCTTGTCCATCAGGACCGTATCGACGTCACCCGCCTTCAAGGCCTGAACCGACGCGCCGAAGGTTTCGAACAGCTTCATGCGCGGGCTCTTGTCGTTGCCGCCGAGCAGGTCCGACACCGAGACGAAGTAGTTGGTGGTGCCGGATTGGGCGCCCACCAGCAGCTTGTCGTCGGCCGCAAAGCTCTTGGCGTCGGTAAAGCGGCTTTCGTCCTTGCGCACCAGCATGAACTGCTCGGACACCATGTAGGGATCGGAGAAGGCCACCTGCTTCTTGCGCTCGTCGGTGATGGAGATGCCATCCATGCCGATATCGAACTGACCGCCCTGCACGGCCTGGATCATCGCGTCCCAGGACGAGGTCTTCCAGTCGATTTTGGCGTTGAGGCGCTTGCCGATCTCGTTGACGGCATCATATTCCCAACCGATGCCGTTGCCGCTCTTCGGGTCGGTGAAGTTCAGCGGAAAATAGGCGTTCTCGGTCACGGCGACGATGGTGCGGCCCTTGAGATCGGGCAGCGGGTCGGCCGCGGCGGATCCGACAGTGAACGCCAAGGCAATGGCGGCACCAAACCCAAGAAGTATGCGGCGAAGCATCGGGAAACTCCGGTGAAGCAGGATTGTTTTACAACCTTGCCACGCAGTTTCCCCATGGAACAGGGGGATCTGGCGCTTCTCCCGTGGAAAAGCGCCGGGTGCCCTGACGCCGGGCGACTTCCTGGGGCGGGGCGCGCCTGCCGAGGAGGACGTGACCGACCGTTACTGACCCGCAGCGATCTTCGTCGCGAGCAGCGCCACGGTCTTGCGGTAGATCTCGCTGCCATTCCAGGACTTCAGCGCATCGAAGTTGGGCTCGCCCGGCTCCCAGCCGGCGCCGCGCTGCCAGCCGCCGTCGGCGAGGAACTTGGCGACCGAGCCGATGACGTCTGCCTGGCTCTTCACCAGATCCTTACGGCCGTCGCCGTCGAAGTCGACCGCATGCTTCAGATAGCTGGAGGGCAGGAACTGCACCTGGCCGATCTCGCCAGCCCAGGCGCCCTTCATCTCCGAAAGCGGCACATCGCCCTCATCGACGATCTTGAGCGCGTCGATGAGTTCGGGACGGAACTTGTCGGCGCGGCGGCAATCATAGGCGAGCGTGGCGAGCGAACGGATGGAGTCGAACTTGCCGATATTGGCACCGAAATCCGTTTCGAGAGCCCAGAGCGAAGCGATGATCGGCGCCTGGACGCCATATTGCTCTTCCGCCCGGGCAAACACCGCCTGATATTTCTTGATGACCTGCTGGCCGCGCCTGATGCGGAAAGCGTTGACCATGCGTCCCGAAAATTCCTCGAAGCTCTGCTTGAAGACCTTCTGGCCACGATCGTGCGAGATGACGTTCTGGTCGAAGGTCACACCGTCGAGAGCCGCCAATCCGCGCGCGCCGATACCCTGGGCGGCCGCGTCCTTCTTCACACCTTCCAGCCACTGCGGAAACCCGTCGGGATTGGTGGCGCAGCTCTGGCTCTGGGCCAGGACCGGGGTTGCGGCGAACATCATCAGGGCAGCATAGAGCGTGGCGGTGCGCATGAACTCATCTCGAAGGGAAGGATGGCCACACAAGGCAGACAAGAATGCACAAAATGTGGCGATGGTGGGTGAAAGGATTGGCTGGAGGCAGTTATGGCCCGAAAACTGCGCCTCTATTGGCGGCAAACCGCCACCAAAACAAGAAGAATCCGGCGCTACTTCTGCTCGCATTGTTGGAAATGCGAATCTGTGGCACGGGGAGCGCGGATTGTCGGCCGCGAGGAGTCATGAAGGAGCGTTCCGTTCTCTGCCTGGGAGGCTGCGTGATCGACCGTGTCGGCGAGACCGTCGATGCGAAGGAGCGCCTGCACACCTCCAACATCGGCCGGATGCGGTCCAGCCTCGGCGGCGTCGCCCGAAATGTTGCGGAGAATCTGGCGCGGCTCGGCATAGCCGTCGGACTGGTCTCCCAGGTCGGCGACGATGCCGAAGGCGAGCGGGTCATCTCCGGCAGCCGGGAGGCCGGCATTGACATGGGCCTTGTCGGCCGGCGTCCGGAGGCGGCGACGGCCTCGTACACAGCCATCTTCAACGGCGAGGGCGAACTCGTCATAGGCCTCGCCGACATGGCGATCTTCGAGACGATCACGCCCCGAAACGCGACGGAGGGCATTGCCGCTTTCGCGCGTGACGGCTTCCTCTTCGCGGATGCCAATCTCCAGCCTCCGACCCTGGAGGCAATCGCAGGAGCCAAGAACGACCGGATCCTCGCCTGCGTGCCTGTTTCGATTCAAAAGCTTGCGCGCCTTGCGCCGTTGCTTGGCAAGATCGACATCCTCTTCCTCAATCTCTATGAAGCACGCGCCCTGCTCGGCAGCGAGGAGAGCGCCGAGGTACTGGCCACGCGTCTGGCACGCGGTCCCGTCCCCCGGGGATTGCTCACGCTCGGCCCGCGCGGGGCGCTCGCCTGGGCCAAGGGGGCAGTGACGGAAATACCCGCGCTTGCTTCCCGCCCCATCAACGTCAATGGTGCGGGCGATGCCCTTGCGGGCGCGACACTGGCGCGTCTCGCTGCAGGCGACGATTTCATTCTGGCGGCGCGCCGTGCCATGGCAGCCGCTGCGCTCACGGTGGAATCGCCCCACACCGTGCGCGCCGATCTGACCATGCAGGCCCTGCTGGCCCGCTACGACCTGGCCAACGCTCGATGAAGAAGGCCGTGGTATCTCGACTTGTCGTCATCACGGGGCTTGCCCCGCTGATCCTCTATGGCGCAAACGCGAGCGGCAGCCTGGACATGACGACAATCCGCATCTTCCCTGCCTTGCCGGGACGCGCATATCAGCCCCTTCCCCCACGCAACGAAACGATCATCCCATGAGCGCTGTCACCCACTCCCCCGCCGTCGCCGCCGCCCTCAAGGCCGGAAAGCCGGTGGTTGCCCTCGAATCGACCATCATCACCCACGGCATGCCCTTCCCGCAGAATGTCGAGACGGCCCGACAGGTGGAGGCCGCCGTTCGGGCCGAAGGCGCGGAGCCCGCGACCATCGCGGTGCTGGACGGTGTCATCCACGCAGGGCTCGACGATGCCCAGCTCGAGGCGATGGGGCAGGCCAAGGGGTTCCTCAAGCTCAGCCGCGCCGATCTGGGCTACGCCGTCGCCACCAAGAAGAACGGGTCGACGACGGTGGCCGCGACCATGATCGCCGCAGACCGCGCCGGCATCCGCGTCTTCGCTACCGGCGGCATCGGCGGCGTGCATCGCGGCGCCGAGAAGACCTATGACGTTTCGGCGGACTTGCAGGAACTGGCGCGCACACCGGTCTGTGTCGTCTGCGCCGGCGCCAAGGCCATCCTCGACCTGCCCAAGACGCTGGAGACCCTGGAGACGCTGGGCGTTCCGGTGGTCGTCAACGGCTCCGACGAATTCCCGGCGTTCTGGAGCCGCAAGAGCGGCCTGCCGGCCCCTCTCCGCCTCGACAGGCCGGAGGAGATCGCCGCCCTGATCCGCGCGCGCGCCGAGCTGAAGCTCGACGGCGGCGTGCTGGTGGGCAATCCCATCCCGCTCGACGACGAAATCGCCGCCAGCGAGATCAATCCGGCCATCGAGGCTGCCATCGACGAGGCGGACGCCACAGGCGTCTCGGGCAAGGCGCTGACGCCTTTCCTGCTCTCCCGCATGCTGACCCTCACCGAGGGCCGCAGCCTGATCGCCAACATCGCCCTGGTGGAGAACAATGCCCGTCTGGCCGCCCGGATCGCCGCGGCGCTGTGAAGCCGCAGGGCTTGCTCCCATCAGGACGGCCTGTTCCGTGAGGCCGCCATATAGGTAGGAAGGGGCAGCAGTCGATCCAGGGAGAGCCGGCCCGGCCCTGAAACGGCGAGCAGGAACATGCCGCCGGCTATGGCGAGGTCCTTCTCGAAGTGCAGCAATTCGTTCTGGTTCGCGAAATCCATATGGAACATCGTCGCCGTCGCGAGGCAGAACAGGCCGAGCAGGACGGCGCCGATGCGGGCCAGAATGCCCGAGGCGATGGCAAGGCCCGCCCCGAGCTGCAGGGCAATGACGCAGACGACGAGGGGAGCGCTGATGCCTACGGCCGCCATGGCGGTCACGGTGCCGGTGAAATGCGTCGCCAGGGTCGTTCCCTCGTGAACGAATATCAGGGCGAGCAGCAGCCGGCCCGCCAGCAGAACGGCGTCGGAAAGGCAGGCCTTCATGGTGTCGATCATCTTGGCGAACTCCGGATGAGAGGTGGGAGCGCGGGCGGGAGCGGCGATCGTGGACCGCCGCTCCTGGAAGCGACGCGCAGGGGGAGAGGAGATGACGGCCGCGGATCGCCACTTCGCCGGCCGCTCGCCTCATCTTGGAAGCGCGACGCCAGTCGTCACTTCGTCACCTTGGTTGCGATGGCCTTCTGCAGGTCCTCGAGTTCCTCGCACCCTTGCGGGCACAGCTTGCCGAGTGTCGCCAGCTGCTCGTTGGCCTTGGCCATGTCGCCGGTCTCGACATAGAGTTCGCCGAGATATTCATGCGCCGCCTTGTGGTCGGGCTGCATTTCCAGCGCCTTGGTGTAGTAGGTCAGGGCCGTCTTGTAGTCGCCGGTCTTGCGCAGCGTGAAGCCGAGAAGATTGTAGACATCGGCCTGCTGGGTGTCCTCGGCAAGGCCGCGAAGCTCCTCGAGGGCGCCGGTGTAGTTCTTGGCGTCGATCTTGGCCTTGACGGAGGTCAGGTCCGGAGCGTCTGCGGATTCGATATTGTCGACGGCGTAGGCGGGGATCGAAAGCACCGTCGTAGCGACGGTAAAGACGGCGAGCGAGCCGAGCGCAGTCGCCATGGCATATTTCAACATGGTTTTTCTCTCATTATTTCAAATGGTTAAAGTCATCGAGGCTTCGGCGTTGTCATGTCCGGGTCCAGCCCGGGCATCCGGCCTGGATGCTTGAAACGCCCGCGATTGGGGGACCACCGGAACATGCCCGGTGATGACTGGCGTCGAGGCTCTCGCGCCTCCCTACATGGCCCTTCAGGTCTGCGAAGTCGGCGTGAACCCATAGGCGTTGCCGTCCTTCACGAAGGTGCCGGTGCCCGGGAAGGGGAAATGCGAGCCGCAGATCCTGATGTTGTCGGCGATCACCCTGTCGATGAGCTTGCGCCGCGTGGTGATAGCCATGGGGCCGTCCTGATCGTAGGTGCCCTGCCATTCCGGATGAGGCGCCAGCAGGGCTGGGACATACATGATGTCCGCCGAGACCATGAACTGCTCATTGCCGGAGCCCATGAGATAGACGGAGTGCCCGGGCGTGTGGCCGGGAGCAGCCAGGATATGGATGCCCGGCGCGACCTCGGCGCCATCCTGGACGAGCTTCCAGTTTTTCCATTTCGGGAAGTTCTCGACGATGCGCTTGCCGGCCGGGCGGCGGCCCTCGGCGAGCTTCTCGACGCGTGAGGGGTCGGTCCACCAATTGTATTCGGTGGCGTTGACGATCAGTTCGGCATTGGGGAACACCGGCGTATTGGTACCCTTCTCCATCAGGCCCCAGACATGGTCCGGATGGAAATGCGAGATCATGATGGTGTCGATCGCCTTGTAGTCGATCCCGGCCGCAGCCATGTTGGCCGGCAGGTGGGTCGCATTGGCCTGCCATTGGCCCACGCCCGAACCGGCATCCATCATGATCAGCCGGCCATTGACCTTCAGCACCACCACGGTAAGTGGAATGGGCATGAAATCCGTCGTCAGGCCGGCCTTGGCCAGCGCATCCTTGGTGTCTTCCACCGACGCGTTCTTGATGAAGGCCGGGTCGTGCGGCTTGCGCCAGATACCGTCATAGATGGCGGTCACCTCGATATCGCCGACCTTGTACTTGTAGAAGCCGACGCTGGGCTCGACCGGCGTGTCGGCCAGGGCGGGGGCCACGAACTCCAGCTTTCCCGCGAGACCGAAGGCAGCGGCTGCCAGAGTAGAGCCGAGCACCGTGCGGCGCGTTACATTCAACATCCTGTTCACTCCTCTTTCGAAGCGGCATGGGCCGTGCGGCTGCACTTGCTTGCGTGCCTTCGATGAGTGTCCAGACTGGACGCCTGCCGGATTTATTCCCGCAGGCGTAAAAATTTTCGCCGGGAGATTTGGCAAAGGTGCGCGAAGGGCGGCGGGGCCGGCAATCCTCGCCCTCACCGATGGCGATTTTCGGGGTTCAGGAGCGCATGGCTGATCGTACGCAGAAGGGGCGGACGATCTCCTCGGGATCAGACGTCCGCGTTCGTCGCCCCACAGCCCGGCGCTCACATCGTGCCGATGAAGGCTGCGCCCGTGAGCAATATTCCGGTAAGAATGTTCGCCAGGAAAAGACGGAAATTCACTTCGGGACGGCCAAGGTCGATCCGCAAGGTCTGCCAGGCGAGGTGCGCGGCGATCACCAGCATTCCCATGGCGTAGGGCAACGACATGCCCTGCATCCAGCCCCCGATCGACCACGCCGTGACTGCAAGGAGATAGAACAGGCCGATGCAGGCCCTGCCGTGCCGGCCGAACAGAAGCGCCGTGGACTTCAGGCCGAGTTGCGCATCGTCCTTCACGTCGACATAGGCGTACACCGTGTCGTAGCCGATCTGCCATGCCACGGCCCCGCACCACATCAGAACGGCGCCGACCGGGATGTGGCCGGCAACCTCCGCCCACGCCATCAGCATGCCCCAGTTGAAGGCGGCTCCGAGAACGGCCTGGGGCCAGTATGTGAAGCGCTTGCAGAACGGGTAGACGAAGACGAGAGGCAGAACGCAGAGCGCGGCCAGGCGCGCGTAGGGCGTCAGGAAGAAGAGAAGAGAAGCAGCCAGGGCAAGCTGGACCGCCAGAAAGACGAGAGCTCGCGGCACGCCGATCTGTCCGCTCGCCAGGGGTCGGAAGCGCGTACGCTCGACATGACCGTCAAACCTGCAGTCCGCAATGTCGTTGATGGTGGAACCGGCGCTTCTCATCAGCAGGGCGCCGAGCGTGAAGAGGGCCAGTTCCCGAAGATCCGGCACACCGCGCGATGCCTGGACGAGCGCCGCCCAGCAAGGAAAAAGCGTAAGCCATATGCCCACCGGGCGGTCGAGTCGTGCCAGGCGCGTATAGGGCCGCCATGCCGTCGGCAGCCGGCGATCCACCCAATCGCCCCGGTGAATGTCGCTCAGGTCCGGGCGGCTCAGAGTGGTCATGGTCGTATCCGGAACCTTGGGTCTGGCTGTGTCGATCGATTGTTCGCGCCGGGCGTTCGAACGCCCCGTCGAGGCAGGAAGGCGGGCTCAATGCCTGTCGGAAATGGTCGTAGCGCCCGTGCCCGCATTGTCCTGATCGTTGGCCGCCACCCGCTCGGCAGGCCCCACGCCAACGGCCGGACGACTCGCCACATCCCGGGCGATCTCGGCAGCGATTTGTGCCATTTCGCGGCGAAGCATGCGGTTGTCGGCCTCAATGCGCAGCCAGGAGTCGTGTGCTTCCTCGCGAAGAGCCGCCAACTCGGCCTGCAGGCGGGCGCGCTCCAGGCGAAGCGCCGCGATCTCCTCATCGGCGGCACCCGGCTCGTTGCCCCGGCGCAGGCGCGTCACCTCCGCCACCAATTCCGCTTCGCGGCCGGCCGCGATGGCAAGGCGGACGTCGCGTTCCGCCAGCGCGGCATCGCGGCGCCGCATGTCGCCGGTGAGGTTGGCCAGACGCGTCTCCAGATCCGCGCGCTCGATCTCCGAACTCTGGCGACGATCGGCCATCACCTGGAATTCGTGGTGGAGCGAAGCCGCCCGGGCTTCGAGCGCGGCGATGGCGGTCTCGCGCCGCATGAGTTCGACCGCCTGGACGGCGAGGCGGTCGTCCTTGTCCGTCACCGCGTCGAGCGCGAGCAGAAGCTCGCGCTGGCCCAGCACGGCACCGTCCTCCGCTGCGCTCAGCTTGGTGCGCAAGGCAACCAGCTCGACGCGCAGGCTGTCATTGCTGATGCGCGCGGCATTGAGTTCCCGCTCATGCTCCGTGGCCTTGTCGTCGCGAAGGGCTATGGTGACGCGGGCGGCGGCGAGTTCCGCCTTGAGAGCCGAGAGATCCTGGTGGGCCGTGAGCACGTCGCGCTGCGCGGAGGCGGCTCCCTCCTCGATATTCCCCAGGCGATTGGCATCGACGCCGAGCAGGGCCTCGGCACGGCGCAGCCGCTCGCTCTGCCGTCCATGTTCGGCCATGAGGTCGTGGCGCAGGCCGCGTTCGCGATCCAGCTTCTGTTCGAGGCGCCGATGGGTCATCGCGGCCTGGGCGCGGACATGATCCTGCGCCGCCTGGACCTGCGCCATCGACAAGGGTAGCGCATTCTCCATCTCCCGGCGGATCAGCCGGCGCGCACGCGCCCAGATCGCCGGCACCAGGGCCAGGGCGACCAGGCCGGCGAGGGTTCCCCCCAGGAAAAAGGCGATCGCGTAGTCGAGCACCGTAAAACCTCAGTGCGGCGATGAATTCCGCCACACTATACGTCAATGCCCCCGGAATGAAGGAACAAAACGCACAATGTGCTTAAGACGTATCGTCATCTTCCCGTGATCCCAAAGAATGGGGCCAGGGTCAGAAGGGGTTCCAGGTAGCGGAGGGCGTGAACTTCAGATAGCCCAGATTGATGCCGAGCCGGGCACCCACGCCCGACTTGATCGGCACCACCATCATGCTTCCATCGCCCAGAGCCGTCATGCCGAAGCCGCCGACGATGTAGGCCGAGCCGGCGATGCCGGGGAAGCGGCTGTAAATCTCATCGACCCGCGACATGTTGTAGACAAGCATCATCGTGCGGGCGCCGTCGCCGCCGAAATCCCAGCCCACGGACGGCCCCTGCCAATACACCTTGCGGTCACCCACATTGCGGGTGAACAGCGTGCCTTCGCCATAACGCAGGCCCCCGATGAAGGCGCCGGAGCCTTCCTGGCCGAGGACATAGCCGTTCGGCTCGCCCCAGCGCGAGACCGCCTTCTGGATCGCCAGTGCAAGGTCGCGGGAAACCGTGCCGAAGAAGCGGTGGCCGGAATTGATGAGTTCATTGGAAGAGATCTGCTCGGGGCGCTCGGCCTGCGCCACCGCCAGGGAAGAAGTAACGAAACCGGTCGCCGAGAGGGTCATACCGGCCATGACCGTCAGAGCCTTGCGGCGAGGGAGAAGGTCGCTCATGTCAAACCTCGTTTGCTTAGGCCTTTCGATCCCAATTTGTGCCCCATCAGGGTTAACAAATTGCTTCCATCAGCCACCAATTTGTCGATTTGGCCAAGCAAACGGCACGGAACTGTGGCTCGACTCGCGCTGAATTGCGGCAGAATCCGCAAGAATTTCCAGTAGATCCGGCCTTTCGGCAGGCATGCAAGCTCTCGAGCATGCCGAGGCTGCATCGACTGACCTTCAGGGCGCAAGCGAATGGCCGAAGAGATCTCGACGGCCGGCGCATTTCGCTTTCGGACGGAATCACCCTGAATCGCAAAAATGTTCGTGATCCACGCGGGTCAGGCTGGATGATCGAGTCGACCTGATCGCATTTTGCTCGAGCGTCGATGCGCGCAGAAAAGCACCGGACGCCGAAGGCGACCGGTGATCGAGCGCCCGTCGCCGCTCCGTTACTTCGGTTCGTTCTGGCCCCAAGCGACGAAGGCGACATTCTTGAAGCCGCTCTCGGTCTTGCCATAGGTGAAGGGCGCCCCGTCGGGCATCAGCACCTTGCCGCCGGCTGCCGCCAGCACGGCGTGCCCCGCGGCCACGTCCCACTCCATCGTCGGCCCGAAACGCGGATAGACATCCGCCGCCCCTTCCGCCACGCGGCAGAACTTCAACGAAGAGCCGGCCTCGCGGCGATCGGCAATCGTGAAATTTGCGAGGAAGGCCTCGCTTTTCGGGTCGGGATGGGAACGGCTGCACAGGGCGGTGAGGCCCTCGGCGGGATATTCGCGCGTGGCGATCCCGCTCTCGACACCGTCGCGCACGCGCCAGGCGGTATCGCCGCCAGCGTAGAGCGTGTCGACCGCCGGTGCAAAGACGCAGCCCGCCACGGGCTTGCCGTCCTCGATCAGGGCGATGTTCACGGTAAACTCGCCGTTGCGGTTCAGGAACTCCTTGGTGCCGTCGAGCGGGTCGACCAGGATGAAGCGCGAGCCGACATTGTCGGGCAGCACGCCCTTGGCGGCGCATTCCTCCGCGACCACGGGCACATCGGGCACCAGCGCGGCGAGGCGTTCCAGGATGATGGCCTCTGCCAGTTCGTCGGCCTCGGTCACCGGGGACCGGTCATCCTTCATGCGGGCGGCGCAGCCCTTGGCGTAGACCTGCATGATGGCTACACCCGCCTCGCGGGCGATATCGGCAAAGGCGCGCGCCATCGCGTCATGCGAAGGAACCTGCGGCGCTGCTTGCAGGGAATGGGACACTGTCGACCCTCTGTTGATCCCGGCCTGTTTAGTCACACAGGCCGCAACTGACAAGCATATAGGGATGACCGGAGCCGATTGCGCCCCGCTCCCCGGGCGCATCTGACCGGCGAAAACCAGGGACCGGCACGCCTGGTCGCCTGCCTTTCCGGTCAGGCTCATTCGGGAAGTCCGGAAGGCTGCCTTCACATCCGCAGCGGCAGAGTCTATCTGGAAACGCGTTCGATGTGACGTGATTCTCTCTTCTTCTGTCCCGGGTGCTGCGATGACCGCCGGTTTTCAACTCGATGCGCTTGATCTTGCCGCCCTGCTCTGCTCGCGCGTTTGCCATGACGTGATCAACCCCGTCGGCGCCATCGTCAACGGGCTGGAAGTTCTCGAGGACGAGGACGACGCCTCGATGAAGGCCTTCGCCCTGGAACTCATCAAGAAGAGCTCCCGCACGGCCTCGGCCCGTCTGCAATTCGCCCGCATCGCCTTCGGAGCTGCCGGTTCGGCCGGCGCCTCGATCGATCTCGGCGATGCCGAGAACGTCGCCCGCGGCTTCATCCAGGACGAGAAGGTGACCCTGCACTGGACGGCCCCACGCCTGTTCATGCCAAAGAACAAGGTGAAGCTGCTGCTCAACCTCCTTGTGGTCGCCGGCTCCACCATCCCGCGCGGCGGCACCATCAACGCCAGTGTCACGGGAGATGCCGAGGCACCGCGCTTCGAGATCGTGACGCAAGGCGGCAATTCGCGCATTCCGCAGGGGCTGATGGGCCTGCTTGCGGGCGAGCCCGAGAACGGATCGCTCGACAGCCATGTGATCCAGCCCTACTACACCGGCCTCATCGCCCGAGCCGCCGGCATGGGCGTCAAGGTCGAGGCGATCGACGGCGGCGTGCGCATCGTCGCAACACCTGACTGAGGTTCGTGATGCCCCGCAAGCTCATTTCCAGCGGTTCGCCCTTCGAACGCACCGCAGGCTATTCGCGCGCCGTGGTGCAAGGCGACTGGTGCTTCGTCGCGGGCACCACCGGCTATGACTATGCCCGCATGGTGATGCCGGAGGATGTCTCGTCCCAGGCGGAGAATGCGCTTGCCACGATCGAGAAAGCCCTGGCCGAGGGCGGATTTGCCATGAGCGAAGTGGTGCGCGCCACCTACTACGTCACTCAGGCCGAGCATGCCGATGCCGTCTTTGCCGTGACCGGCCGCATCTTCGGGGACATCCGGCCTGCGGCAACCCTCCTGGTCTGCGATCTCCTCAAGCCCGAAATGAAGGTCGAGATCGAAGTCACCGCATTTCGCGGGTAGCATGCCCGGCGGGGCCAAGGCTCGGCCGACCGGAAGGACCCATCACCATGCGCAATGCATTTCTCCGTCTCTGTCTGTTCGCCGCTGTTGCGGCGTGCCTCGCCGGCGGCTCCGCGAGGGCTGAGGATGCGCCGGCCAAGCCAGAGACTCCTGCCCCCTCGCAGCCGGTAGCGCCCGACAACACGATCCTCTCCTTCGTCGCCGCCAATCCGGACTGCAGCGAACTGACGGACGAATGCATCATCTGCGCCGTCGTCAACGGCAACCCGATGTGCTCCACGCCGGGCATCTCATGCGTGCGCAAGGCGGTGCGTTGCACGAGCACCAAGCCCCCTACCCCCAAACAGTGATAGGGTGCGGCCCGGCCGAGACGCGGCTTGGGGGCGATGATGAACGAATTCGTGTTCTGGCGACGG
This sequence comes from Labrys sp. ALF-8, assembly GCF_059699065.1. Taxonomy (NCBI): domain Bacteria; kingdom Pseudomonadati; phylum Pseudomonadota; class Alphaproteobacteria; order Hyphomicrobiales; family Xanthobacteraceae; genus Labrys; species Labrys sp. ALF-8. Next base: position 3,685,460 of record NZ_AP048537.1, on the reverse strand, counting down.
CTGGACGTGCCGGGTCACGACATGGCCGTGCTGAGTGCGACGGCGACGGGCGGCTGGCTCCTGCAAGGGCACGCGGTGTTCAGCGAGGCGGGTGTCCCAACAGGCCTTCGCTACGAGGTCGAACTGGACACCCGCTGGCATAGCCGCGCGGGGCGGGTCCAGGGTTTCGTGGGGTCTCGCGGCTTCGACCATGTGATCCGGCGCCACGACGAAGGCTGGTCGCTGGATGGAAGCCTAGTACCGCACCTCGGCCATCTCGTTGACCTCGACTTCGGTTTCACGCCGGCAACCAACATGCAGCAACTGCGCCGAGTGCCCATCGACATCGGGCAAGGAGTCCATCTGCCGGCGGTGTGGTTCGACGTTGATGCCGGCACGTTGACGGAGCTGCCGCAATTCTATCGCCGGGAGAGCGAGACGACCTATTGGTATGAATCACCCACCGCAGCCTTCGAGGGACTGATCGAACTCGCGCCCAGCGGCTTTGCGAGACTGTATTCCACGCTGTGGGAGGAGGAGAGGCCGGGCTGAGCATCCGGCGGCGCCGGGGGCGCCCGCGTTGAGCACGAAACCGCAGCGGCGGCCTGTGACCGCCGCTTGCTTCACTATAGAGGCCCGCCATCCCGAGTGCGGTGGCGGAAGGCCAGCATTCCCTTCAGCCCGGTACCGCCAGGCTGCGTTCTGTGGCCTTCTCGCGATCCTCCAGCGTCTCGACCATCTTGAGGTCCTCGACGGCGTCGGCGAGGGCAACCTTGGCATCCTCGAGCTTGATCTTGAGATCGTCCGCCGAGCCCCGGAGATTGTCGCGGCGGGAAGTCGCCGCGCGGGCATAGGTCGGATAGGCGAAATGGCTGGGATCGGTGATGCCGGCCTTGGTTTCCTCGACCTTGATTTCCCGGTCGAGGTCGGCCGCCATGCGCTCGAATTCGGCAACCATGGTTTCGATCTGCATGACCTGGCGGCGCTTCTCTTCCACCTGGAAGCGCTTGAGACGAATGAGACTATTGCGCGACTTCATTACTCATACTCCATCAGCCGCATCGGTCCGTGACCCGCTGGCGCGGAACGGACCGCATAACTTGGCCGCCCGGCAACAGGCCCGGCGAGGGCTTCACCTTCCAGCATGGACGTGAATTCTTCCTTACTGGCCGCAAAAAAGCCGCGAACCAACGCGGGACACGGCAAGTGCAGGGCGAGCAAAGGCGCCGTTCACAAAGATGAATCGTCTCCCCTCCCCATGCGGGCAAATTTTCTTAAGATTTTTTCGAGGTGCCGACACGGCGAGCGCAAGCTCCATGTCCTTGCGTCATGCACGGTTCGCCGGAACCCTCGTCCCGCTCTGTCGAAGGTCACTGAAAGATGTTCATAACATATTGGTATTTAACGATTTTTTATCGTATTGCCCATCCCCCTCGACCTGTGGGCAAGGGGACCTGAAACGGCGTCCGGAGAACGCCGGCAGTCCCGTCAAAAACGGGGCAGCACGGCTGACTGATTCGGCCGAAATCGCTAAGAGCCTGCCGCCACGGTAACCTTTAATTTACCTGGCTCGTTAATGATCCCTAATGCGGATCAACGGTCCCGCAACCAAGTTTGTCAATCTTTGCGGCGGAATGGTTGAGTCCGATGAATCGCTTAGGTGGGTTTCTTCATGTGAATGTTGACGCCTTCCATTCGCCAAATTCGTCTTTCAGGCAATGTGTTACGGGAAGTTTCACATCCTTTTTTCAGGTTTCGCTTGCATGAGAGAATCACAATTTGTTAACCATTCCTGCGTAGCGTCGCGGTTGATCATCGACGAGGTGAATTTACCGTGTCGTCTGCGCATTCGCGACGGCGGTCGACCCTCCGAGGCCGCAGTGGGGGATTGAGATGCGCGTACTTCTTGTCGAAGACGATAGCGCCACGGCGCAGAGCATTGAGCTGATGCTCAAGTCAGAAAGCTTCAATGTCTATACGACGGACCTCGGCGAAGAGGGCGTCGACCTGGGCAAGCTTTATGACTATGACATCATTCTGCTTGACCTGAACTTGCCCGATATGTCGGGTTACGAAGTATTGCGCTCGCTGCGCGTTGCCAAGGTCAAGACGCCCATCCTCATCCTGTCGGGCCTCGCCGGCATCGAGGACAAGGTGAAGGGCCTCGGCTTCGGCGCCGACGACTACCTCACCAAGCCCTTCCACAAGGATGAGCTGGTGGCCCGCATCCACGCCATTGTGCGCCGCTCGAAGGGGCATGCCCAGTCGGTGATCGCCACCGGGGACCTCATCGTCAATCTCGACACCAAGACGGTGGAAGTCCACGGCTCGCGCGTCCATCTGACGGGCAAGGAATACCAGATGCTGGAGCTGCTCTCGCTGCGCAAGGGCACGACGCTCACGAAGGAAATGTTCCTCAACCACCTCTATGGCGGCATGGACGAGCCGGAACTGAAGATCATCGACGTCTTCATCTGCAAGCTGCGCAAGAAGCTCGCCAACGCCACCAGCGGCACCAATTACATCGAGACCGTCTGGGGCCGCGGCTATGTGCTGCGCGAGCCCAACGAGCTGGAAGAACGCATCGCGGTGTGAGCCGCGTGCCATCGAACCCCTGAGCAGGCCGGGCGTCGTCCCGGCCTTTCTTTTTGGAGCAGCAACGGTAGGATCGAACACGATGGAAGACAGCGCGATCGGAGACTGCTCCGAGCCGCGTGTCTTTCCGGATAGTTATATGTTTCGACTCGAGTTTCAGCCGCAACCTCCCTGGGATCGCAGGCATCTCGCGTGCTCTTGAACAGCCGTCATTTCCAAGAGCAGGCGAGATGCCTGCGATCCCGGGAATACTCCCACCGCACTCCTCGGAACCCCCCATGACCTCCACCCGTCCTTTCGGCATCCTCGTTCCTCTCGCCGAGGAGGCCGAGGCGCTCTTCGCGCTCATGCAGGAGGACGGCGCCACCAAGACCCACCGGATCGGCGGGCGGGACTACCACACCGGGCACCTCTTCGGGCGACCCTGCGTGCTCACGCTCTCGCGCGTCGGCAAGGTGGCTGCGGCCACGGCCGCCGTGGGGCTGATCCACGAATATGCAGTGGGCGCGATCCTGAATGTCGGCGTTGCCGGCGGCGCGGCCACCTCGGTGAAGGTCGGCGACATCGTGGTGGGCGAAACCATGCTCCAGCACGACCTCGACGCCCGGCCGATCTTCCCGCGCTACGAGGTGCCGCTGACCGGCGTGTCGCGCTTCTCCGCTGATGCCGCCATCAGCGAGAACCTGTCCCAGGCCGTCCTCGACTTTCTCACCGAGGACCTGCCGGCGCTCCCAGCCGAGATTCGCGACCAGTTCGCGCTGGCCTCACCCAGGCTCCACCAGGGCCTGATCATCAGCGGAGACCAGTTCGTCAACGGCCACGACGCCGTAGCCGCCTTGCGCCACGACCTTCCCGACGCGCTGGCGATCGAGATGGAAAGCGGCGCCATCGGGCAGGTCTGCCACGACTACGGCATACCCTGCGCCGTGCTGCGCATCATCTCCGACAGTGCCGACGACAATGCCCATGTGGATTTCCCGGCCTTTCTCAGGGCGGTGGCGAGCTACTACTCCCATCACATCCTGCGCCGTTTCCTGACGAGAGCCGACTGGACGCTGTAGGAGGACGCCGTTTCGGGCGCTCTGGACGGGATGCGGCGGTCTCGACCGGTTCGTCCCCTACCCTGTGCAAGCCGCGTTCGGGTACACTGGCCGAAGCTGGCGGGCGTGTTATAAGGGCGCCGGTAACTATGCGCCCAGGGAGTGTTTCGATGGTTGGCAGTCAGTTTGGCGTTTGGGCGGCTCGTGGTGCCCTGTTGGCGGGCGTCTTCGCCCTTGCTGGATGTTCCGGCGCCAACACCTTCATATCGGGCGTCTACGGGACGCCCCCCGCACCGACCGAAGCCCAGAACGCCAATGCAGGCCCCACTCGCGTCGATTTCGATCCGGACACGGAGTGCCCGGTCATCAATGTTCCTACCGGCGCCTCTTCCTACGGCACCCCCAATGGCTCGCAGTTCTCGATCTCGAACTTTGCGCGCGAGTGCAACCTTGCGAGCGGCGACACCGTGACCATCAAGATCGGGGCCGAGGGCCACGTCATCCTCGCGGGCTCGGGCAGCGGCAGCTATTCCGCGCCGCTGCGCATCACCATCCGCGACCGCGACGAAAAGCCGGTCTACACCAAGGTCATCCGCGTCGCGGCTTCGGTGGATCCCGGCGCGGCCCAGGGCAAGTTCAGGGTGGTCGATACCTCCGCGCCGATCACCATCGGCCTCCAGCAGCCGCTGAGTTCCTACGACATCGTGCTCGGCTTCGACGGCAAGGGCATGGCCAACGCACCGCACAAGAAGAAACGGCGTGGGTAACGCTCCCAACGCACTTTTCCGGTTACGCCCTCTTTTGACCGGTTGACGACAGGGAGGGGCGGCGATAGGGTCCGGCCATTCGGTCGATCCCCGCGGAAGAGACTGGCCCGATTCGGGTTGAATCGATGGTCGGCGCCGAAGGAGCAACCGCCCCGGAAACTCTCAGGCATCCGGACCGCGGGGGAACGAAACTCTGGAAAGCGGCACGGGCGTCGAGACGTCCGGGCTCACCGACGGGCGTAAGCGGCTCCCAACTTCGGCACCTCATTCGGGTGCGGGGTCGTGAAATCTCTCAGGTACCGCGACAGAGGGGGCACAACCGGACATTCGTCCGGCGTGCAACCTTTTTGTCGGAGTGCCTATGGCCGAAGCCTCAGCCGGACCGCTTCTCACCACCCCCCTTCACGCGGAGCATGTTGCGCTCGGCGCCCGCATGGTGCCCTTTGCGGGCTATGACATGCCGGTGCAGTACCCGACGGGCATCATCGCCGAGCACAACCACACCCGCAACGCTGCCGGGCTGTTCGACGTCTCCCATATGGGCCAGGCTCTCCTCGTGGCCGAGAGCCACGAGTCCGTCGCGGCAGCCCTGGAAACGCTGCTGCCGGCCGACATCCTCAATCTCGGCCGCGGCAGGCAGCGTTATTCGCAATTCCTCAATGATGCGGGCGGCACGCTCGACGACCTGATGGTCGCCCGCTCACCCGATCCGGCCGAGGATGGCTCCCTGGTGCTGGTGGTGAACGCAGCTTGCAAGGAAGCCGATTTCGCCCTCCTGCGCGAGAAGATCGGCGACAGGACGAAGCTTCTCGTCGCCGAGGACCGCGCCCTCCTCGCCATCCAGGGGCCGCTGGCCGCGGCCGTGATGGCGGATCACTGCCCCGATGCCGCCGCCATGCCCTTCATGGCGTGGCAGCGCTCCACGTTCGACGGCATCGAGATCGGGATCTCCCGTTCGGGCTACACCGGCGAGGACGGCTACGAGATCTCGGTCAAGGCCGACAAGGCCGTGGCCGTCTGGCGTGCCCTCGTCGCCGACGAGCGCGTCCGGCCGATCGGCCTCGGCGCCCGCGACAGCCTGCGCCTCGAAGCCGGGCTCTGCCTCTACGGCCACGAGTTGAACGAGACGATCTCACCCGTCGAAGCCGGCCTGGTCTGGTCGATCCAGAAGCGCCGCCGCGAGCAGGGCGGCTTTCCCGGTGCCTCGCGCATCCAGAGGGAAATCGCCGACGGCGTCGGGCGCACCCGTGTCGGCCTCGTCCCGGAGGGGCGTTCACCCGTACGCGATGGCGCGCCGCTGAAGAACACCGACGGCGAGACCATCGGCACCGTCACCTCCGGGGGTTTCGGCCCCACGGTCGGCGGCCCGGTTGCCATCGGCTACGTGCCCCCTGCCCTTTCGGCCCCGGGCACGGCCCTACTCGTCGAGCTTCGCGGCAAGGACGTGTCCATCAAGGTCGCTGCGATGCCCTTCGCGCCGCACCGGTTTCATCGTTCTTAGGAAGAACCCGATGGCAAGAGTCACGCAGATCGGAGCCGACCATCCAGGACGGGACGCCGGTCTGGCGTGGCAGTCCGCCGGCGGCCCCTTTCCAGCCAACGCTCCGTTTCCGGAAATGGCGGTCGGAGACCGCCACTCCGCCCCGGCGCCAAACCCGCCGCGGCAGCGCTCATGACCATTGCCCACCCTCTCGCCTGAGCCACGTCAACCCACCCTCCACAGGACCCCACCCATGGCCACCATCAAGTTCACCACCGATCACGAATATGTCTCCGTCGAGGGCGATGTCGCCACCATCGGCATCACCGACTACGCCCAGTCCCAGCTCGGCGACGTGGTGTTCGTGGAGTTGCCGGCGAACGGCAAGGTGCTCAAGCAGGGCGACGAAGCGGCCGTCGTCGAGTCCGTGAAGGCGGCCAGCGAGGTCTATGCACCCGTATCCGGCACGGTGATCGAGATCAACGAGGGCCTCCCCGACACGCCCTCCAACGTGAACGAGGATCCGCTCGGCAAGGGCTGGTTCATCAAGGTCAAACTCTCCAACCCCGCCGAGCTCGACGCCCTCATGGATGATGCGGCCTACAAGGCCCATATCGGAGCCTGATAGAATGCGCTACCTGCCCCTGACCCCCGACGATCGCAGCACCATGCTGGCGAAGATCGGCGTCCGCGATATCGACGCCCTTTTTGCCAATGTTCCGGCTGACAAGCTCCTGAAATCCTCACCCGTCCTGCCGAACGGCAAGGGCGAAATGGCGGTCGAGAAGATCATGGGCGCCTTCGCGGCCCGTAATCTGGCCGCCTCCTCCGTGCCCTTCTTCGTCGGTGCCGGCGCCTACAAGCACCATGTGCCCGCGACCGTCGACCATCTCATCCAGCGTTCGGAGTTCCTGACCTCCTATACGCCCTACCAGCCGGAGATCGCGCAGGGCACGCTGCAATATCTCTACGAGTTCCAGACGCAGGTAGCCCTGCTGACGGGAATGGAGGTCGCCAACGCCTCAATGTATGACGGCTCCACGGGCGCGGCCGAGGCCGTGCTGATGGCCCATCGCGTCACCCGCCGCGGCAAGGCCGTGCTCTCGGGCGGACTGCACCCGCATTATACCGACGTGATCAAGACGGTCTCGCTGATGGCCGGGCACAACGTGAAGGCAATGTCTTGCGACGTGCAAGCCACCGAAGACCTCATCGCCGAGATTGACGGCGAGACCTCCTGCGTGGTGGTGCAGACCCCCGACGTCTTCGGCAACCTGCGCGACCTCACCGCCATCGCGGCGGCTGCCCAGAAGGCCGGCGCCCTGCTGATCGCCGTCTTCACCGAGGCGGTCTCACTCGGGCTGCTGAAGTCGCCGGGCGAGATGGGCGCCGACATCGTGGTGGGCGAGGGCCAGTCCATCGGCAATGCGCTGAACTATGGTGGCCCCTATATCGGCCTGTTCGCCACCAGGCAGAAATATGTGCGGCAGATGCCCGGCCGTCTCTGTGGCCAGACCGTCGACGCAGACGGCAACCGCGGCTATGTGCTGACGCTTTCGACGCGCGAGCAGCATATTCGCCGTGACAAGGCCACGTCCAATATCTGCACCAATTCGGGTCTGTGCGTGCTCGCCTTCACCATCCACATGGCGCTGCTCGGCCAGACCGGCCTGCGCAGACTGGCCCTGGTGAACCATGCGAACGCCGTGAAGCTCGCCGGCATGCTCGACTCCGTGAAGGGCATCGAGATCCTACAGCAGAACTTCTTCAACGAGTTCACCATCCGCGTTCCCGGCTCGGCTGCGGCTCTCGTGGAAAAGCTTGCGGCACGCGGCATTCTCGGCGGCGTGCCCTATTCACGCCTGTCGCCCAACGCGGAACTGAAGGACCTCATCATCATCGCCTCCAGCGAGGTGAATACTGATGAGGATCGCGTCGCCCTCGTGAGCGCCCTGAAGGAGCTTGTGTGATGTTGAACAACCAGGGACGTCCCACCTCCGCCGGCGAGAATGCCGGCACCAGCCACGGCACTTTCACCGGCAACCGCGCGCTCATCATCGAGGAGGCGCTGCTGTTCGAATCCGGCCGCCTCGAGGTGACGGGCGTCGACATCGAGGAACCGGAGGCTTTCACACCCCGCCTCGGGGGCCTCGAACGCAGCCCGGAGATCGGCCTGCCCGGCCTGTCCGAGCCTGAGACGATGCGCCATTTCGTGCGCCTCAGCCAGAAGAACTTCGGCATCGACACCGGGCTCTTCCCGCTCGGCTCCTGCACGATGAAGCATAATCCGCGTCTCAACGAGAAGATCGCGCGGCTGCCGGGTTTCTCCGACATCCACCCCCTGCAGCCGGTCTCGACCGTGCCCGGCGCGCTGGCGGTGATCGACCACCTCGCCCATTACCTCAAGACCCTCACCGGCATGCCCGCCGTGGCGATGAGCCCCAAGGCCGGCGCGCATGGCGAGCTCTGCGGCATGATGGCGATCAAGGCCGCCATTGCGGCGCGCGGCGAAGGCGAGACGCGCAAGGTGGTGCTGGTGCCCGACTCCGCGCATGGCACCAATCCGGCCACGGCTGCGCTGATCGGCTTCCAGGTCGAGTCCATTCCGGCGCGGCCCGACGGCACGGTGGATTCGGCCGACGTGCGCAAGGCGCTCGGCCCGCATGTGGCAGCGATCATGCTGACCAACCCCAACACCTGCGGCCTGTTCGAGAAGGACATCATCGGCATCGCCGACGCCGTGCATGAGGCGGGCGCCTATTTCTACTGCGACGGCGCGAACTTCAATGCCATCGTCGGCAAGGTCCGGCCGGGTGATCTCGGCGTCGATGCCATGCATATCAACCTCCACAAGACCTTCTCCACGCCGCATGGCGGTGGCGGGCCAGGGGCGGGACCGGTGGTGCTCTCCGAGAAGCTCGCGCCGTTCGCACCCTTCCCCTATGTGGTGAACGCGCGCGTGCTGATCGAGCGGCAGGAAGAGGTGATGAACGGCGAGACGCCCTTCGGCCGCCTCACGGCTTTCCACGGCCAGATGGGCATGTTCACACGGGCCCTGACCTACATGCTCTCGCATGGCGCCGATGGCATGCGCCAGGCCTCGGAGGACGCCGTGCTCTCGGCGAACTACATCCGCGTCAGCCTGCACGACCTGATGTCCGCCCCCTTCGGCGACCAGCCCTGCATGCACGAGGCGCTGTTCGACGACAGCTGGCTGAAGGAGACCGGCGTCACCACGCTCGATTTCGCCAAGGCCATGATCGACGAGGGTTATCATCCGATGACGATGTATTTCCCCCTTGTCGTGCACGGGGCCATGCTGATCGAGCCGACCGAGAGCGAGTCCAAGGCCTCCCTGGACCTGTTCATCGCCACCCTGCGCGACCTCGCCCTGGCGGCGAAGCGGGGCGAGACGGAACGTTTCTCCGGCGCCCCCTACCATGCCCCGCGCCGCCGCCTCGACGAGACGCGAGCGGCGAGGCAGCCCGTGCTGCGCTGGACGCAGCCGGAGCCGGTCAAGGACGCGGCGGAGTGAGACCACGGAAACGCGGGCGACGGTTCCCCGTCGCTTGCGTCATTCCGCTTGCAGCGTCGGTACCCTCGGCGACGACGGCCCTTACTCGTCGTAGCTGACTCGCGTTTCGACCATGACGCAGCCCCTGCCTGCCGTAGGCACCAGAAGGATCTGGCTTCCATCCGTCTGGAAGAGCGGTACGCCGCTCAGGTTCACGAGAAGCTTGCCGTTCTGGGTGATGACCTTCTGAAGATCGTCGCAGGCCAGGGGGCTGGGCAGCACCCGGATGGACGCCGCGTCGCAGCGTTCAGCCCCCTGCGGAGCCGCGATGATGGCGGCGACGCCGAAGGGCAGGTTGGGATTGTTGCCGAATTTCTGGCCGATGAATGTCGAGGTCACATGCGCGTCGGCTGCCTTGGCGAACCAGCTCGACGCAAAATTGGTTTCGGTGGTGCCCTCGATCAACTGGGGCGCCAACCTGTCCACCGAATGCAGGCATGCCTTCGCCCCCGCCTGCCTGAGCTGGCCGGTAAAGGGCGTCTGCGGTACCTCGGGCACGTTGGCGGCGCGCGGTGGTTCGGAGGGCGACGCCGCCTCCGTCTGATAGGTCTTAAGCAGATAGAAGGCGCCAGCGGCGCCAACCGCGACCAGGCAGCAGACGAGAAGAAACTTGGAGATGAGACGCAGGCTTGATGTCACGTTCGACTCGATGGGTTGAAGGAGCTTGCAGGCGGCAGCCCGCCGTGTGCGTTCATGGGGCGCTGAAGGGTCATGGGGTACCGAAGACGGTATCGACCGCCACGGCGATGCAGGTATTGGAGAAGCCGGGCACCAGGAAGAGCCGGTGGCCTTGCGCATCCAGCAGGATGCTGCCCTTCAGCAGGGTGCCGAGCTTCTTGCCCGAGGCCAGGATGTTCTTCTCGGCAAGGGCGCAACTGCCCGCGAGCGGAAAGACCTGCAGGGTCACGCCCTCGCATCCCCTGGGCATCGGAGCTGCGACGATCGCCGCGAGCCCATCGGGCGGCACGTTCGCCGGCGAATTGAGGATCGCGACGGACTGGAAGATATGGTTCGCCGGATCCTGCCGGTTCCAGCCGGCCTGGATGTTGTAGTTCGCCGTCAGGACGGACTTCGACATCTGCCCCAGCAGCGGCACGCAGGACGTCATGCCGATCTGGCTGGCCTGCTGGACCGGGAGTGGCGGATCCGGCAGCACCAACGGCGGTGGCGGCTGGGGCGTTACAGCGGCGGCCGGGGTAGCGGGCGGCTTCTTTCTGGCCGGCGGCTTTTTGGGCTTGACGGCCGGCTTGGCCTGTGGAGCCGACGATGCGGCGGGCGCTTCCTGGGCCTGGGCCGCCCACGGCAGGAGGGGGGCCAGCCCCAGAGCCGCGCAACACAGCAGGGGCCCGAGGCGGGATCCCGCCCTGACGCTCACCATCTGGCTCCGCCCATCGCGCCGGTCGTTCCGGGAGATCGCTTCTTCTACCAATGCCCCTGCGCCTTCATGCCGGCCTCGAGATCGCCCTGATAGTTGTACTGCCCCAGATGCATCAGCTTGGAAGTGGAATCGGCCCAGACCTTGCCGCCCATGTCGCGCCAGCGCCGGCAGAAGGCGTAGTCCTCGGAGAGGTAGCGGCCGCTGTCCGGATCGACCATGCAATCGAAGAACAGCCAGTGCAGATGGGCAAGCGGATGGTTCGGCGGTCCGTCCGGCGTGTATCGGAGCTGGGGATAGTGGCGCATCATCTTGAGGAAGACATCGCGCTTGATCACCATGAAGCCGGTTGGAGCCTCGGAGACTTCGATGAAGCCATCCTCGTCGATATGCTGGCTGAGCGGCGTCTTGCCGTGATCGACGGAGTTGAAGGCATAGGTCGCATAGCGCCGGTGGTATTCGTCCTGCGACAGTCCGGCGGGCGGCCCCTGCTGGGGCCAGTTCATGTTCTTGATCGGATAGATGCCGGCGGCCACGTCCTTGTCCGAAAGCAACAGCCGGAATGCGGCCTGCGACGTGAAGGCGATATCGGAATCGATCCAGAAGAGATGGGTCAGGCTCTCGTCCTGCAGGAAGCGCATGACGATGTTGTTGCGCCCCCTCGTGATGAGACTTTCCGAGTGCATGTGGAGCATGCAGTTCAGCCCGAAATGGGCGGAGTCCAGCGTCAGGGAGAACAGGCTCGTCACATAGTTCATGCTGACGGCGGAGATGTAGCAGGGCGTTGCGAACATCACCTTCATCGAGCGGAGCGCGTTGTCGGGAAGCATCTCTTCCTGCTTGGTTGGCTGGACGAAAACAAGCCATGAAACCGCCGCGAAGAGGTTTCATGGCAAGGTCGGGAGGTCGGGGCCAAGGTTCCACCCTGGCCCGGGTGCCAGGCGGGGGCGCCTGAACGGCAGGCCCCATCGCCCGAAAAGAGTACGGAGATTGGCCCTGGGACAACCTCCGCACCGTTGCTCGAGGTCAGTTCCAGGTGTAGCTCACGCCACCCATGACGCCGAAGTCCGGCTTGTGCTGGGTAGGCGAGTAGGTCACGCCCAGGCTGGTGCGCCAGCGCTGGTCTTCCGACGTCCAGCCCACGCCGGCGGCAATGCCCATCTGGCTGTGATAGGCACCCACGGCGACGGCCGTGGAGATCTTGCCCGCGCGGTCGTCGTAGCGCAGCGCCGAGGCGGCGAGCGCGCTGGCGATGCCGGCGTTTGCCTTCTTGTAGTTGGTCGAGACCTGGCCCTGCAGGTTGGTCAGGCTGTTGTTGATGTTGGTGATGCTGGAATCGATTGCTCCCAGCGCCGAGCCGACATCGTGATAGGTGCCGCCCTGCACGGTATAGGTGGGGGCCGAGAGCCCGACACCCGGCGTGTAGGTGGAACCGCCGCCAAGCGCCGAGGCCGTGTCGGAGCCGAGCGTGTTGACGTTGGACTGGACGCTGTAGAGCTGCGAGCCGTTGACGGCATCGGTCGACGTCGCCGTCACGGCGCCGGCCGCGACGTTCTGGATCTGGCGCTCGGAACCGGCGCTGCCGACCGAAACCACCCTGCCCGAACCCGCCGCGACGGCACCCGCATTGTTGGTGATGCCGGCCGCCGCATTGCCGGAGGTATCGCTGGCAGCGGTGGTCGTCGATCCCTGGCCGAGAGCCACGGAGTACTCCATGGTGGCACTGGCGCCCTGGCCGATGGCCGTGGCACTAACGGTCGCGGCCGAGGCGCCCTGTCCGAGAGCGGTGGCCTGGTCCGCACCCGCAAAGGCACTGCTGCCGACGGCAGTCGCCGTGGCACCGTTCGCGGTGGCCAGATAGCCTGTCGCCGTGGCGCTGGCACCGGTAGCGTTGGAGCCGGAACCCGTCGCGGTCGCCCCGGCGCCATTCGCGGTGGACAAATAGCCTGCCGCTGTCGCGTTAGCGCCGGTAGCATTGGCCATGGCTCCCGTCGCTGTCGCATTTGTGCCGTTCGCCTTGGCCAAGGAACCTGTCGCCGTCGCGAACAGACCGTTCGCGTTGGAGCCGGAGCCGGTCGCCGCAGCATAATTACCATTAGCTTTGGAACTCGCACCCGTCGCGGTCGCAGTGGTACCGGTTGCGTTGGAGTTATTACCCGTGGCTGTCGCCATCAGGCCATTTGCGTTAGCTGAAGCACCCGCAGCAGTGGCAAAGTCACCGTTTGCCTTGGCGCTGGCGCCCGTTGCCGTAGCGCTCGCGCCATTAGCATTGCTACCTTCGCCCGTCGCTGTGGCTTGCGCGCCGATCGCGTTGGCGCCGGAGCCCGTTGCCGTCGCAGCTTGGCCATTTGCCGTAGCAAAGGAGCCGGTCGCCGTTGCGGCACCACCGTTAGCGTTGGCGAGATAGCCGGACGCCGCAGCATAAGTGCCGTTCGCGATCGAATCCTGGCCGGTCGCCGTGGCGCTCTGGCCGGTTGCGTTCGCGTTGAGGCCCGTCGCCGTTGCTCCAGCACCGTTGGCCATTGCGTAGGAGCCCGTAGCCGTTGCACCGTCGCCAGTGGCCTTGGAGAGGGAGCCCGAGGCCGTCGCGAAGTCTCCAAGAGCAAGAGCCTGATTACCCGTCGCGGTAGCATTGCTGCCGCTCGCGAAGGCACTGTCGCCGGTGGCCGTCGCCGCATCGCCGTCCGCCCAGGCATATGAGCCGGTAGCCGTGGCGTGGTCGCCGGCAGCGTTGGCAGAAGCACCAACGGCGGTTGCGTTGGCCCCGGATGCCTTGGACAAGAAACCAGCCGCGGTAGCGTAAGTACCGCTTGCGTTCGAGTTGGCCCCCGTCGCCGTGGCTGCCGGGCCATTGGCTACTGCCAACTTGCCCGTCGCCGTCGCGTTATTGCCGTTCGCGTTAGCCTGATAACCCGTCGCCGTCGCCCAAGTTCCAGTGGCGTTTGCCTGAGCGCCCGTGGCGGTGGCACTTTGGCCGTTTGCATTGGAGTTGAAGCCCGTCGCCGTAGCGAAGATGCCATTCGCCTGCGAATTATAACCATAAGCCGACGCAAGGTTGCCATTCGCATTGGCGTAGGCACCAGTCGCTGTGGCGTACGTGCCATTCGCCTGCGCATCATAGCCATAAGCCGACGCAGCAGAGCCATTCGCATTGGCCGCCGTGCCCGTGGCGGTGGCGTTGGTGCCGTTCGCGACTGAGTGCGAGCCCGTCGCTGTAGCGAAGCCGCCATTCGCATTCGCCCAATAGCCGGTCGCCGTCGCCTGAGTGCCGTTCGCGCTGGTGTATCCGCCTGTCGCCGTGGCGCCCCAACCATTGGCGTTGGAACTCAATCCGGTCGCCGTAGCGTCTTTGCCATTCGCTATGGAACCAACACCCGTTGCGGTGGCACTCTCGCCATTCGCCACGGTGTTGGCGCCCGTTGCCGTGGCGGTCGCGCCGTTAGCTTGAGCATTGTACCCCGTAGCAGAAGCGCCTGCGCCATTGGCGTTGGAATATGCCCCCGTGGCGGTAGCGAAGCCACCGTTTGCCACACTGCCCTGGCCGATCGCGACGGCGTTGGCGCCGATGGCAAGTCCCCAGATGGAAACGGGAAGAGCCTGCGCCGGCGTCGCTGCCATGAAGATGCCCGAGGCTGCGATCGTCAGCGTCGCGGCCAGCGCACCGCCGGCAAGGGCGCTCGATCCGAGCAGGCGCGGGCCGACCTTTGCCAGCTGCGACTTCGTTTCGGAGGTTGGGACGGAATGGAACGGCACGATATTCCCCTTCAAGCTTCTCGCAAGACTTTCTCCAGCCCAACGGCAGCAAATCCCCCAAGAATCTCCGTGCTGAGCCTTCCATCTACGAAGCTATATAAAAAGAATAAAGTCGTATTCCATGAAACGATCTCGACTTTTATGAAACGATCATTTGCGTCAGTTTGAGCTAAAGTTACGTAAAATTAACAATTAAAACTCCAATGTCTTGGAATTTATCATTGTATCTAATATTATAATTTAAGGATGTTTATGTAATTTTATACCTTAAATAAATTGTGATACAACTTGATCGGCGTTGAATTAGAGAAAACCGAAATATATCCTCGGAACTCGACCCTTGGAAATTCGGGAGGCCCGGCAGCGCATTGCCCATCCGATTGAGATTTCTGGCCACGCGGCGGCAGAATCACGAGCCTTTGCAGGCGGAAATCGATGCATTTCCGGGGCCACGCGGCTTCGAAGCACTTTACGGCGAATGCCTTTCCGATTGGCCCCGCAGCCCTCCCAGTCAAGATTCCGTCGCAACGCGGTTTGCACCCTTTCCAAAAACATGAAAAAAGCACGCGTGATCAACTGCCCCCATGCGTGGAGACTCCAGGAATGACCGACAGCGCCGATCTCGGCCCCCGCGAGGCGATGGAATACGATGTCGTCGTGGTGGGTGCCGGGCCTGCCGGGCTGGCAGCCGCCATCCGCCTGAAGCAGATCAACCCGGAAACCAGCGTCGTGGTGGTGGAAAAGGGGTCGGAAGTCGGTGCCCATATCCTTTCCGGCGCGGTGATCGATCCCATCGGCCTCGACAGTCTCCTGCCGGAGTGGCGTGAAGCACCCGATAGGCCGCTGGTGACCGAGGTCACCGAGGACCAGTTCTACTATCTGGGTCCTTCAGGCGCCCTCCGCCTTCCCAATTTCGGCATGCCGAAGCTGATGTCGAACCATGGCAATTTCGTCGGTTCGCTCGGCAATGTCTGCCGTTGGCTGGCCGTTCAGGCCGAGGCCCTGGGCGTCGAGATCTATCCGGGCTTCGCCGCCGCCGAGGTGCTCTACGACGACAATGGCGCCGTGATGGGCATCGCCACCGGCGACATGGGCATCGGCCGGGACGGCAAGCCCAAGGCCGGCTTCACGCGCGGCATGGAACTCCACGGCAAATACACGCTGTTCGCCGAGGGCGCACGCGGCAGCCTCTCCAAGATGCTGATTGCCCGCTACAAGCTGGACGAAGGCCGCGAACCGCAGAAATTCGGCATCGGCATCAAGGAACTGTGGCAGATCGCCCCCAAGAAGCACGTGCCGGGCCGCGTGCAGCACTCCTTCGGCTGGCCGCTGGATTCGAAGACCGGCGGCGGCTCCTTCCTCTACCATCTGGAGAACAACCAGGTCGTGGTGGGCTTCGTCATCCACCTCAACTACACCAACCCCTATCTCTCGCCCTTCGACGAATTCCAGCGCTTCAAGCATCATCCGCTGATCGCGCCGACCTTCGAGGGCGGCAAGCGCATCGCCTATGGCGCGCGCGCGATCACCGAGGGCGGCTACCAGTCGGTGCCCAAGCTCTCCTTCCCCGGCGGGGCGCTGATCGGCTGCTCTGCCGGCTTCGTTAACGTGCCCCGCATCAAGGGCAGCCACAATGCCGTGCTCTCCGGCATGCTGGCGGCGGAGCACATCTCCAACGCCCTGGCCGAGGGCCGCGCGCATGACGAACCGCTCGCCTACGAGCAGGCTTGGCGCCACAGCGAGATCGGCCGCGACCTCTTCAAGGTGCGCAACGTCAAGCCTCTGTGGTCCAAGCTCGGCACCATCGCTGGCGTCGTCCTCGGCGGCATCGACATGCATCTGAACGAGAAGCTCGGCCTCTCCCTCTTCGGGACGCTGAAGCACGGCAAGGCCGACTATGCCACGCTGAAGCCGATCGCGGAGTCCCGGCCGATCGACTATCCCAAGCCCGACGGCAAGCTCTCCTTCGACAAGCTCTCCTCCGTCTTCCTGTCCTCGACCAATCACGAGGAAGACCAGCCGATTCACCTCACCCTGAAGGACCCGAAGGTCCCGGTCGAGAAGAACCTGCCCATCTATGGCGAGCCGGCCCGGCTCTATTGCCCGGCTGGCGTCTACGAAGTGGTTTATGGGGATGAGGCGGCGAAGAAGGATCCGCGCTTCGTGATCAACGCGCAGAACTGCGTGCACTGCAAGACCTGCGACATCAAGGATCCCGCCCAGAACATCAACTGGGTGACGCCCGAGGGCGGCGGCGGGCCGAACTATCCGAACATGTAGGCCGCGAGCGCGGCGCTCCTCCGATCGCAGGCGGGCCTGCCTGCTTCCCGGAGGAGTCGCGTTCTTCGAGAGGTAGAGCAAGCAAGGATGCCCGCGGTCCCGATGGATCCCCAGGCACATCGAAGTAACTACCTTCCCCCAAACTGCCTTCTTACGCAGGCCGAAGGTTCCGAATATATACCAACTCCCGATCATAGACTTTGAAGGGAGTTCCTCCATGACCCAGCCCCGCCTCCTCGTCGCCGCGGCCAGCGGCCAGCTCGGCCGCCTCACCGTCGATGCCCTGCTCGAAAGCGTGCCCGCCGCGCGGATCGTCGCCGGCGTACGCAATCCCGACGGCGATGCCGCCAAGGCTTTCGCCGCGAAGGGCGTCGAGGTACGCAAGGTCGACTATGCGGATCCGGCCGGCCTCGCCGCGGCCTTCGCCGGCATCGACCGGCTGCTGCTGATCTCCTCCAACGCGGTCGGCGCGCGCGCCGTCCAGCATAACAACGCGATCTCGGCAGCCAGGCAGGCAGGCATCAAGCTGATCGCCTATACGAGTATCCTTCATGCCGACACCACGCCGCTCGGCCTTGCCGAGGAACACAAGCTGACCGAGGCCGCGCTGCGCCAGTCGGGCGTTCCCTTCGCGCTGCTGCGCAACGGCTGGTACACCGAGAACTATGCCGCCTCCATTCCCCCCGCCCTCGCCCATGGCGTCTTCCTCGGAGCGGCCGGCGATGGACGCATCTCCGGCGCCGCCCGCGCCGACTATGCTCGCGCGGCGGCAGCGGTGCTGGCGTCCGACGAGAGCCAGGCAGGCCACATCTACGAACTCGCGGGCGACCAGGCCTTCACCCTCACCGAATTCGCCGCCGCGATCGCCAAGGCTTCCGGCAAGCCGGTGGCCTACAAGAACCTCAGCGAGCCGGAGTTCAAGGCAGCGCTGGTGGGCGCCGGGTTGCCCGAGGGATTCGCGGGCCTGCTGGCCGATTCGGATGCCGGTGCGGCCAAGGACGCGCTGTTCGACGACGGCAAGGCGCTGAGCAGGCTCACCGGCCGCCCGACGACGCCCTTTGCCGAAACGATTGCCGCGGCCGTGAAGGGATAAGGCGTCCCGGTTCACGGGCGCCAGCCTCGCGGGACGAGGCGCGTGGAGTGGCGATCGGTGATCCCCACTCCACGCCCGCAAACCGTGTCGTTTCCAAGATTGCCGATCCCGCCGACGCGCTAGCTTCTCGCCAGGCCGAGCCTCGCCGCGCATGCCACCGCGAGCGTAATCAGCACCAGCGTGAAGCCGGCCACCGCCGGCCAGGCGCCCTCGCTCCAGAACCAGCCCCCGCAAGAGCCGGCGATGCTGGAGCCGAGATAATAGGCGAGCATGTAGAGCGAGGCCGCGTGTCCCTTGCTCATGCCGCCGAGCCGTCCGACCCAGCCGCTCGCCACCGCGTGAGCGGCGAAGAAGCCGCTCGTCAGGACGGCGATGCCGGCAACAACGCCGGTCAGTTGGGGCACCAGGGTCAGTCCCACGCCCGCCGCCATCAGGATGAGGCTGAAGATCAGCACTGGTGCCCGGCCGAAACGGTCTGCCGCCGCCCCGCCGAGCGACGATGCGGCGATGCCGAAGAGATAGACCGTGAAGATCAGCCCGGTCTGGGTCGGGCCGAGATCGAAGGGCGGCGCCATCAGCCGAAAGCCGGCATAGTTGTAGATGGTCACGAAGCTGCCCATGGCGCAGAAGGCGATGATGAAGAGCATCGGCTTGGCCAGGGCCAGGCCCTCGGCACCGCTGAAATGGGAAGCCCAGGCCCGGGCGTGATAGGCGAGGTCGAAGCCCTTTTTCGGCGTGAAGTGGCGCGAAGGGGGCAGCAGGGCGATGAAGCCCAGCGCCAACACCAGCCCCATGGCGCCGATGCCGCCGAGTGCGCTGCGCCAGGAAAGGAACTCGGCCAGAAATCCGGTCACCACACGGCCGGCCATTCCGCCGAAGGCCGTGCCCGCGATGTAGAGGCCCATGGCGAAGCCAAGGCCTCGCGGCTCGATCTCCTCGGCCAGATAGGCGATGGCGACAGCCGGAACGCCGCCGAGCGCCAGCCCCTCCGCGGCGCGGATGACCAGGATGGCGTGCCAGCCCGGCGTCGCGGCAGCGGCGATATTGAGGAGGCTCGCGAGACTGATGGAAGCAAACATCAGCTCCCGCCTGCCGAAGCTCTCGGAGATGGCCGCCGCCGCGAAGATTGCGAGGGCGAGCAGGCCCGTCGTCAGCGACAGGGCGAGGGAGCTCTGGGCGGCGCCGATATTGAAATGCTCGGCCAGCAGCGGCAGCAGGGGCTGCACGCAGTAGATCAGCGAGAAGGTGGCAAAACCCGCGAGGAACAGCGCCAGGCTGATCTTGCGGTAGGCTGCGGTGCCCCTCGTCACGTAAGGCACGGGGTCGGCGGATGCGGGAACGGACGTCATGCGGCAGGCCTCGGACGATCGCCGCGCGCTGTCAATCGGGCGTGCGGTCGCGGGCGTCCCGGAAAGGCCATCCCCTTGGTGACCGTGGCCCCTTCCGCAGGTCGCTATCACGAAACTGCGACATCGGAACAAGGACAAAATCGATTTTCGCCCGCACACTATGGGTTGTTCCCTCGCCTCAAAGCGGCCATGGTGACAGGGAATGATTTGCGACTGCGTCGCCTCGCGAAGGCGAACGGATGATTCGGAGTTTTCCCAACAGTGGCCTTGTCTTCTCGCGCGCCTCTTTCCGCCGCCCTCGTGGCGTTCATGGTCTCGACTGCGGCCATCGCCCCGGCCTTCGCAGCCAAATCCGCCGAGGCTGCGAGCTTCCGGCCGACGACGGCCTCCGGGAGCCTCCTGGCCGGACGTCTCGCGGCCAATCTGCGCGATGACGACAATGCCGCCGCCTTCTATGCCCTAGCGTTGAAGAGCCGGCTGTTCCGGGACGGCGAGGCCCAGCAGGAACTGACCAACCGCACCTTCATCGCCCTTCTCACCTCCGGCGAGATGGACAAGGCGGTGATGTTCGCCAAGCGCGTCATCGAAATCGACAAGAAGAACCCGATCGCCCATCTCGTGCTCGGCATCCGGGCGCTGAAGGCGCGCAGCTACAACACCGCCCGGACCGAGCTTGCCTTCACGTTGGACAAGCCGATCCTCCAACTCGCCACCCCCCTGATCTCGACCTGGACCTATGCAGGGGCAGGCCAGACCAAGAAGGGCGTGTCGGCCACGGACGACATCTCGTCCAATGACGGCTTCTCCACCTTCAAGAACTTTTCCGCCGGCATGATGCTGGATCTCGCCGGCCAGCGCGAGGAGGCGATCGCCCGCCTCAAGGATGCGCATGAGCGCGACTCCAATGCCGTCTCGATCGTGGATGCCTATGCGCGCGCCCTGGTGCGTGGCGGCAAGAAGGACGAGGCGCTCACCGTTCTCAACGACTATGCCGCCAAGGTGCCGCGCCAGCCCATCGTAGCCGGCCTGATCGCGGACATCCAGAGCGGCAAGCGCATCGGCCCGGCGGTGAATTCGGCCCAGCAGGGCGCCGCCGACATCCTGATCTCGGTTGCCGCCGGCATCGCCAAGCAGGGCGGAGCCGACTATGCCGTGGTGTTCTATCGCCTCGCGCTCTATCTCGACCCGAACAATGCCAATGCCCTGATCGGCCTCGCCGAGCTCTACAGCGATCTCAAGCAACCCGAGGTCGCCCAGCAGCTTTTCCAGGCGGTTCCTCCTTCCTCCCCCCTCAAGCGCAATGCGGAGATCGAACTCGCCTCGACGCTGGACGAGCTCGACAAGACCGACGAAGGCGTGACGCATCTCAAGAAGATCATCGCCGCCAATCCCAAGGATCTCGACGCCATCATCTCCCTCGGCGGCATCTATCAGACCCGCAAGCGCTGGGATGAGGCCGCAGCCGCCTTCTCGCAGGCCATCGACGTAATCGGCACGCCCTCCCGCAACGATTGGTCGACCTTCTACTATCGCGGCATAGCCTATGAACGCACCAAGCAGTGGCCCAAGGCGGAAGCGGATTTCAAGAAGGCTCTGGAACTGTTCCCCGACCAGCCGTCGGTGCTGAACTATCTCGGCTATTCCTGGATCGACCAGGGCGTCCACCTCCAAGAAGGCATGGACATGATCAAGAAGGCCGTCGATCAGCGCCCTGACGACGGCTACATCGTCGACAGCCTCGGCTGGGCCAACTACAAGCTCGGCCAGTATGACGAGGCGGTGGAGCAACTCGAGCGGGCCGTCTCGCTGAAGCCGAGCGATCCCACGATCAACGACCATCTCGGCGATGCCTACTGGAAGGCGGGCCGCAAGCTGGAAGCGACCTTCCAGTGGCGCCATGCCCTGGATGCCAAGCCCGAGCCCGACGAGAAGGCGGAACTCGAGCAGAAGCTCAAGCAGGGCATGAAGGACACGGCCTCCGCGGATGCCAGCAAGCCGGTCGAGGCGGCCAAGCCCGCGGAGCAGCCCAAGCCCGCAGTGGAAACGCCTACACCCGTCAACGCTCCCAAGCCGGCCGATACGCCCAAGCCCGTGGATGTCCCCAAGCCGGCGGACGCGCCCAAGCCGGCGACTCCCGGCAACGGCGGCTGAGGCCGGCTGCTGGATAGCGACCCATGCGCCTCAACGAACTCGCGCGCGCCAAGGTCAATCTGACCCTGGCGGTGCTGGGGCGTCGCGCCGATGGCTACCATGTGCTCGACAGCCTCGTTGCCTTCGCCGATATCGCCGACAGCCTCAGCCTGGAGCCCGGCCCCGAACTGACGATCGAAGTCAGCGGCCCCCGGGCCGAAGGCGCCGGGCCGGATGAGGACAATCTCGTCCTCAAGGCTGCGAGGGCGCTGGCGGCACGCTTACCGGGACTGGCGCTCGGACATTTCCACCTCGTGAAGACGCTGCCGGCGGCAGCCGGCATCGGCGGCGGTTCCTCGGACGCCGCGGCGGCCCTGCGCCTGCTCGCCCGCGCCAACAAGCTCGCCCTGACGCATGACGCCGTACTGGAAACTGCCCGCGCCACCGGATCGGACGTGCCGGTCTGCCTGGAGGGGCGGGGTCGCTGGATGCGAGGTGCCGGCGAGGCCCTTTCCGAGCCGGTGGCGCTGCCGGTCCTGCCCGCCCTGCTCGTCAATCCCGGCGTAGCCACCCCCACTGCCGACGTGTTCCGGGCCCTGGCCCTTCAGCCGGGCGCCATGGCACCTCATGATGCGATGCTGGCGCGGCAGATCGGGCTTGCGAGCAAGCCATCGGCCCTGATCGACCTGATCGCCGGCGGACGCAATGATCTCGAATCACCCGCCATTGCCCTTCGCCCGGTGATCGGCGAAGCGCTCGACGCGGTACGGGGCCAGTCCTGCTGTCGCCTTGCCCGCATGTCCGGTTCCGGCGCGACGGTGTTCGGCCTGTTCGAGACCCCGGAGGCGGTGCGGGTTGCCGCTCAGGCCTTGAGGCAGTTCAAGCCAGCGTGGTGGATCGTCGAAACGTCGATCGGATAGCGGGTCGAGCAGAGGCGCCATTTCGAAGCGTAGACGGGCCGTCGACACAGGCAGCATTGCATCCTTGCCCCTGATCGGGCAAAGGTCCGGCCCTGACAATCTCTTCAGGCGGTGACGATGAACATTCTTCTGATCGGATCGGGTGGGCGCGAGCACGCCCTGGCCTGGGCGATATCGGCGAGCGCGGAATGCGACAGGCTCTACGCCGCACCCGGCAATCCCGGCATGGAAGAATGTGCAGTCTGCGCTGCCGTTGATCCGGCCGACCATGCGGCCGTGGTCGCTTTCTGCCGGCAGAACGATATCGATTTCGTCGTCGTCGGGCCTGAGGCGCCTCTGGTGGCGGGCCTCATCGACGATCTCTCCAAGGCGGGCATCAAGGCGTTCGGACCCACGAAGGCAGCGGCCGCGCTGGAAGGTTCCAAGGGCTATACCAAGGACCTGTGCCGCGAGTTCGACATTCCCACCGCCGAGTATCGGCGCTTCACCGACGCCACCTCGGCGCGGGCCTATATAACCGAGCGCGGCGCGCCGATCGTGGTGAAAGCCGACGGCCTCGCCGCCGGCAAGGGCGTTGTGGTAGCCATGACCCTCGACGAGGCCCTCGCCGCCGTGGATGCCATCTTTGCGGGCAGCGTCGGCGCGGCCGGCCATGAGGTCGTGGTGGAGGATTATCTCGACGGCGAGGAGGCCAGCTTCTTCGCCCTGTGCGATGGCACCACGGCCATACCGCTGATCTCCGCACAAGACCACAAGCGCGCCTTCGACGGCGACAAGGGACCGAATACCGGCGGCATGGGCGCCTATTCGCCGGCCCCGATCATGACGCCGGCAATGGAAGAGCAGGTGATGGAGACCATCATCCGCCCTACCGTTCGCGCCATGGCCGCCCGCGGCACTCCATTCAAGGGCGTTTTGTTTGCCGGCTTGATGATCACCGGCAAGGGCCCGCAACTGATCGAGTACAATGTGCGGTTCGGCGACCCGGAAACGCAGGTGATCATGCCGCGCCTGCGCTCGGATCTGCTTCCCGCCCTGCTGGCTTCCGCGGACGGCCTGCTCTCCACCATTTCGCTGCGCTGGAAGCCCGATGCGGCGCTCTGCGTCGTTATGGCGACGATGGGCTATCCCGGAAATTTCGAGCGGGGTTCGGAGATCCGCGACCTCGCCAAGGCGGCCTCTCTCGACGACGTGCTCGTCTTCCATGCCGGCACGCGGCGCTCGGGCGACCGTATTCTCGCCAATGGCGGGCGCGTGCTGGGCGTCACCGCTACCGGCAAGACGGTGAAGGAAGCCCAGGCGCGCGCCTACGAGGCCGTGGATCTCGTCGACTGGCCGGAGGGCTTCTGCCGCCGCGACATCGGCTGGCGGGCCATCAGGAAAGGCTGAGCCATGGCGAAGACGGTGGCCCTGGCGCTTGGCGGAGGCGGCGCGCGTGGCCTCGCCCATATCGCCATGCTGGAAGTCTTCGACGAACTCGGCGTCCAGCCCGTGGCGCTGGCCGGAACCTCGATGGGCGCGATCTACGCCGCCTCCTTTGCCAGCGGCCTCTCAGCCCGCGAACTTCACGACTACACGCTCGCAACCCTGGCCGATCGCCGCGGCACGCGCAGCAAGCTGTTCTCCGCCCGTGTCGGCCGACTCGCCGACCTCTTTTCACCCCTCGGCAACCCCGTGATGATCGACGGCGAGGCCTTCTGCGAGGCCTTCCTGCCGGAGGTCGTGCCGCAGAACTTCGACCAGTGCCGCATCCCGCTCACCGTGATTGCCGCCGACTATTACGCCCGCCGGGAGAAGGTCTTCACCGAAGGCCCGCTTCGCCCGGCCATCGCCGCTTCCATGGCGATTCCCGGCGCCATCCGTCCCGTGCGCATCGGCGGCCAGGTGCTGGTCGACGGCGCCACCGTCAACCCGCTGCCGATCGACCATCTGGCCGGCAAGGCCGACATCATCGTGGGCGTCGACGTCAGCGGCGCGCCGGTGGTGCCTGGCGAGGCGGACATGCCCGGCGCATGGGAAGCGATGTTCGGCGCGCTGCAGATCATGCAGGGCGCCATCGTCGACGCGAAGGCAGCGCAATACAAGCCCGACATCCTCGTCCGCCCGAATGTCGGCAGCATCCGGGCACTGGATTTCGGCAGCTCAAGCGTGATCTTCAGGCTGGCGAAGCCCGCGAAGGAGGAGTTGAAGCACAGGCTGGCGGAATTGCTCGAGGGACAATAGGGAGGCTTCGCCTGCCGGCACGCCGCAACCTGCCGTGAGACGTTCCGCCCCTTCCCACCTGCGTCTTCCCGGCTTATGTCAGAGGCATGCCCGCCTCCGCGGGATTCCGTCCACCATCCGAAAGGCCCCGCCTTGGCTTCCTCGCCCCGTCTCATCCATGGCTTTCGCGAGATTGCCGATGCCTACGACCTTCTGTTTTGCGACATCTGGGGCGTCATCCATAACGGCCACGCTCTCTTTCCCGGTGTCGCCGAGGCACTGACGACCTTCCGCGGGAACGGCGGCACGGTGGTGCTGGTGTCCAATGCGCCTCGTCCCAACAGCGCGGTGGCGCCGCAACTCGACAGGCTCGGCCTGCCGCGCGAGGCCTGGGATGCCATCGTCACCTCGGGCGACGTCACGCGCTCGCATATCGCCGCCGTCGCCGACAAGAAGGTCTTCCATCTCGGCCCCGAGCGGGACCTGCCGCTCTATGGCGGTCTCGACATTCGTTTCGCCGGCGCCGACGAGGCAGAGGTCGTTGTGTGTACCGGCCTGTTCGACGACACTACCGAGACGCCGGAAACCTATGCCCCGATGCTCGAGGCCTTCCTTGCGCGCAATGTACCCATGATCTGCGCCAATCCGGACCTCGTGGTCGACCGGGGCGGCATCATGATCTATTGCGCCGGCGCCATCGCCGAAGCCTACCGCGCGATCGGCGGCGAGGCGTCGATCTGCGGCAAGCCCTTCAAGCCGATCTACGACGCCGCCTTCGAGACGGCAGCCGGCCGGCGCGGCGGCCCGATACCGCATGG
The DNA here is from genome assembly GCF_059699065.1 of Labrys sp. ALF-8. Lineage (NCBI taxonomy): Bacteria > Pseudomonadati > Pseudomonadota > Alphaproteobacteria > Hyphomicrobiales > Xanthobacteraceae > Labrys > Labrys sp. ALF-8. Next base: position 3,660,105 of record NZ_AP048537.1, on the reverse strand, counting down.
GCGAACGCTCGCCATCGGCGATTCCGTGCGTACCGACCTCGCCGGCGCGGCTGCCATCGGCTGCGGCGCCTTGTTCATCTCCGGCGGCATTCATGCCCTGGAGGCCGGCCATGGCGACGGCGAGATCGACGCCGAAGCGCTGGCCGCCTTCCTGCACGACAAGGGCGTCGTACCCGATGCCGTGATGCCGCGATTGATCTGGTGAGAGCATCATGCCTTTCGAGCAGTTCCTGGATCCCGTTTCACTGCCCGCGCATCTCCACAATGCGGCAGTGGCGATCGGCAATTTCGACGGCGTCCATCGTGGCCACAAGGCGGTGATCGACGCCGCGGAGGCCCTGGCCCGAGGTACGCACACCGCGCCGCACAACCCACCGCGCCCTGCGATCGCACTCAGCTTCGAGCCCCATCCACGGGCTCTGTTCCGCCCGAACGAACCGCTTTTCCGCCTTACCCCGCCAGCCCTGAAGGCGCTGCTGCTGGAGCGTTCGGGGCTCGATGCCCTCATCACGCTCACCTTCGACCGAGCACTGGCGGGCATGACGGCAGAGGAATTCCTGGAGGAACTGGTGGTGCGCCGCCTGGGTGCCAGCGCCGTGGCCGTCGGCTATGATTTCCATTTCGGCAAGGACAGGCGCGGCACGCCCGAATTCCTGGTCCAGCACGGACGGGCGCTCGGTCTCGACATCGCCATCGTGGCGCCGACGCGCCAGACCGGGGAGGCCGTCTCCTCGTCCGGCATCCGCAAGGCACTGGCGGCCGGCGAGGTGGAACGCGCCAATCGCCTGCTCGGCCATGAATGGTCGGTGCTCGGCTCCGTCATCCATGGCGAGAAGCGCGGGCGCGACCTCGGCTTCCCCACGGCCAACATGGCGCTCGATCCGCAATGCAGCCTGCTCCACGGCATCTACGCCGTGCGCGCCGTCATCGACGGCGTGACGCGTCCGGGCGTCGCCAGCTTCGGGCGCCGGCCGACCTTCGACAACGGCCCGCCGCTCCTGGAGACCTATGTCTTCGACTTCGCGGGCGACCTCTACGGCAAGGTAATCGAGATCGCGTTCGTCGGACGGATCAGGGGCGAGGAGAAATTCGACTCGATCGAAGCCCTGGTGGCACGAATGCACGAGGATGTGCGCGTCGCACGGGAGATGGTGAAAGGCTGAGAACCGCTCCGCCCCAGAAGCCGGAGCGACAAGTCGGACAGCCCGGAACAATTGGCCCTGTCTCCTGTTCAACATGAAAGGGCAGGAGGATTTCCCATGGCAATCGAAAGTGCAGAATTCGGCAATCTCATCGGCAGCGACAAGGTGGAAGGCACCGCGGTCTATGGCGCAGACGGGGAGCGTATTGGCTCCATCGAGCGCGTGATGCTCGACAAGCGCAGCGGCCAGGTTTCCTATGCGGTGCTGGCCTTCGGCGGCTTCCTGGGCATCGGGAACGACCACTATCCGCTGTCGTGGAACACGCTCAAATACAATATCGACCTTGGCGGCTACCAGATCGGCGTCACGGAAGACGAACTGACCCGTGCTCCGAGTTATACGGAAGAGGACGAGTGGGACTGGAACGATCCCGATCGCACACGGGTCATCGACGACTATTACAAGACACCGGGCGGTCGCGCGCTCGGTGAGTATCCCGCTTCAGGGATCTGACGCCTCACCCCAGCATCGGCTTGAGATACACATTCCTTCCCGGCCCTCGCCGGGGAGGAATTCAGGTTGACTTTGCACGCGCCAGGCAGCGCTCGCGATCGCGCGCCCTGGCCAGATCGGAAAAGCGCGCCGCCGCTTCCTGGAACAACGCCGTGGCCTGCGCTCCGTTGCCCTGGGCGCGTCTCAGGACGCCGCGTGCCTCCCATACGGAGGCGACCCACGGCCCGCCCTGCCACATGCCCGCAATGCGCTCCGCCTCGTCGATGCGCCGCCCGGCCTGGTCGACTTCACCTGCCTCGGCCAATGCGATCGCAGAGGCGACGCGAAATCCCATCGAGCAGGGTTGGCAGGTGCTTTCCTCCGCGATGAGCCGATCACCGTGCCTGATGGCCTCGGCGACCTGCTCGATATCCGTCGCGGCTTCCACGGCCAGGGCCGTGTAGCGGATGAGGAGATGCGGCGTCAGCCATGTCTGCTCAGCGATATTCAGCCCCCTCTGCAGCAGGCGGCCCGCCTTCCATCTCTGGCCGCGGGCAAGAGCGACTTCGGCGAGACGATGGAGCGCCAGGGCTCGGCCGACCAGCGCTCCCGCCTGTGCATGGAGTTCGTCGGCTCGGGTGAGCAGGGCCTCGGCGTCTTCGAGACGCCCGGAAAAGAGGGCGGCCTTGCCGAGGATCAGGGTCGCGAGAGCCTGGCCATGGGTCGAGCCCATGTCCTCGGCTATCGTAAGCAGTTCACGCGAAAGACTGGCCATGTCCGCATGGCCACGGGCGTTGCAAAGGCAAAACTCGGCCAGGCAGAGATGGCCGTCGAAGACATTGCTGGCGGCGGGAACCGGCTGGCGCACCCACTTCACGAATTCGGAGCGGAAAAGGTCCTGCCACTGCCCCTGCATGTGGGCAACGAGGCCAACCAGCGCGCTGGCTTCGCCGATCTCGCGGCCGAGGCCACCGGCCAATGCGAGAGAACGCGCCTCCTGCGCCTTGCGCTCCGCCTCCCCGAAATCCCCGCTATGGAGATGGATGATGCCCCAGGCCATCAAACCGCGCACATGCTCGTCGATGCCCTTCGTCGCGGCATCGGCGGCTGTGATCGCCTTCTCGTAGAGCGAGACGGTGGCCCGATCCGGGCCAAGGCCCATGTCGATGCGCAACCGTTCGCGCAGCCCCTGGAACAGGCGAATGGCCTCGCCGCGATTGCCTGTATCGAGCGCCGCCTGCATCAGGGCACGCACTGCCTCCTGGTCGACGGGATCGACCTTCAGCACCTCCTGCCAGAGGCCGGCGCATTTGAGGACCTGGACATGCAGCGCCTGCAGTCTCTCGCGCGGCTGCTGCGTCCACTCCGCATAGCGGTCATCCGGCAGGAGTTCGCCGCCATAGGCAGGCGCAAGCAGGGCACAAGCCGCGGAGTCCCGGTCCTTCAAGGCGGCCTTCGCGGCCGCCTCGTAGCGTTCGAGATCGATGGCCAGCTCCGCATCGGGCGCGAGCGACAGGACCTCACCGTTCAGTCCGATCACCTCGTTCGCCTGCAGGGTCTGCCGCGCGAAATGAACGGCCTTGCGGAGATTGGCGGCTGCCGCCTCCGGCGGAAGGTCCGGCCACAGCGCTTCCATCGCCTGTTCACGGTGGAGACGATGCCTTGGCGCGAGGGCGAGCAGCTTGACGAGCGTGACGCTTCTCGATCGCCGCCAGTCCGTTTCCGCCGTCTCCCTTCCGTCGACCGTGACGCGGAAGCGGCCGAGGAGCTGAATATCGATGCGCATGAAATGGGTCCGGAATAGCTGCTTGCCGATGAAGCCGCCGACCGTCTCACAGCGTGCTGTTGCGAGGAACGGCGGAGGAACGGGACTGCTCTAAGTTAGCATCGTCATCACACAACAGGAGACGAAAAATGTCACTCCGAATTGGCGATCTTGCACCAGACTTTCAGGCCGAAACCACGCACGGCCCGATCAGTTTTCATGGTTGGCTCGGCGATGCTTGGGGAATACTTTTCTCACATCCGAAAGACTTCACCCCCGTCTGCACTACGGAACTCGGCTACATGGCGAAGCTGAAGCCCGAATTCGATATGCGCAACGTCAAGGTGATCGGCCTGAGCGTCGATCCGGTCAGCAAGCATTCGATCTGGGCGAAGGACATCGAGGAGACCCAGGGCACGGCGCCGAACTACCCCATGATCGGCGATCCCAGCCTCGAGATCTCCAAGCTCTACGACATGCTGCCGGCTTCGGCGGGCGACACCGCGGAAGGACGAACCGCCGCCGACAACCAAACGGTACGCAACGTCTATGTCATCGGTCCCGACAAGAAGGTGAAACTCGTCTTCGTCTACCCGATGACCACGGGCCGCAATTTCGACGAGATCCTCCGCGTCATCGATTCAATGCAGCTTACGGCTCGCTACAAGGTGGCGACGCCCGTCAACTGGAAGAACGGCGAGGATGTCATCATCACCACGGCCGTGAGCGACGAGGAGGCCGAAAAGCTGTTCCCCGACTTCACCCGCGTGAAGCCCTATCTGCGCACGACCGCACAGCCTGCCTGAGCGAAATCATCGTCCCCGGCAGAGCACTTGGCGGGGAGGCTGCGAGCCTTCCGCAGCCGGGGTAATCGCCGGGGATGACGGCTGCATCCGACACCGACGCGTCGACGGGAAAGCCGTTTCTCCTGCGATCCCGCGGCCGGGCCGGCAGGCCGCAGAGAGCCGGCTTTTCCGCTCTCCACGACAGGCATAAGGTAGTCGGCCCGGACGGCCCCCGACGACCCGCCAAGGGAACCAGGAGGACAGGCCAGATGATCTTTCGACAGCTCTTCGACAGCGTTTCAGGAACCTACAGCTACATCATCGCCAGCCGGCCCGGCGCGGAGGCCCTGATCATCGATCCTGTCCTCGAAAAGGTGGATCGCTATGTGAAGCTCCTGCAGGAACTCGACCTCAGGCTGGTGAAGGCGGTGGACACGCATCTCCACGCCGATCACGTGACGGGCCTCGGCGCCCTGCGCGACCGCACCCGCTGCATCACCGTGATGGGAGAGCAGAGCAAGGCGGACGTGGTGTCGATGCGCCTCTCCGACGGGGATCGGCTGGAGATAGAAGGCATCGGCCTCGACGTGATCTACACGCCCGGCCATACCGACGACAGCTACTCCTTCGTCATGGAGGACAGGGTTTTCAGCGGCGATACGCTGCTGATCCGCGGCACCGGCCGTACCGATTTCCAGAACGGCGACCCTCGCCGGCAATATGAGAGCATCTTCGGCCGGCTGCTGCGCCTGCCCGACGGCATGCTCCTCTACCCTGCCCACGACTACAAGGGCGATACGGTCAGCACGATAGGCGAGGAGAAACGCAACAATCCCCGGCTGCAGGTGAAGAACGTCGAGGAATATGTGCAGCTCATGAATAATCTGAACCTGCCCAACCCGAAGATGATGGACGTCGCGGTGCCCGCCAACATGCATATCGGCCTGCACCAGGAAGCCGTCGCGGCACGAGGCTGGGCCCTCTCCACCGAACAGGGCATGGCCCTGGTGGGCCGGGAGGAAGCCGTGCTCGTCGATCTCAGGGAGCAGCGCGAACGCGAGCGGCACGGTTGCATCCCCGGCGCGATCCACTGTCCCTACCCCACGCTCGGCGCCGAACTCGCACGTGGCGGCTTTCTGCGCGAGATCGCCCGCAACCGTCGCCTGGTGTTCTTCTGCGCCTATGGCGAGAGGTCGGCGATGGCGGTACAGGCCGCGCAGGACGCCGGGATGACGGCAGCGATGCATCTCCAGGGAGGCATCGCTGCCTGGAAGAACGCGGACGGGCCGATGGAGACCTAGAACAGGGTGGCGTCGGCTCGAACCGCACGTCCGGCTTTACGTCCGGAAATCACGGGCATTTTGCGATTGGGCCTGAAAGCAGGATGCGTCGGCCCCGGGGTTCAAAGACCGAGAAACTTGAACGGGACCGCTGGCTTGAACTGGTCGTTGGCCATGCCGGAGTAGATGTGGATCTGGTTCGGTCCCAGATCGAGCTTGAGGACCTTCCCGGTTTCCTCCGAAAAATCGATGCGAGCGAAGTCCACCCAGAAGATATTCGGCGTCAGCGCGGACTCGAAGAAATAGAGCTTGCGCTTCTGGTCGGACACCGTGCGCCAGCGCGTCGACGAGATATTCGGCTGGTCCGGCGTGGTAATTCCGAACGGGACGGAGACGTTCCTGATCACGCTGAACACGCTGGCGATGGTCTCCACCGCATCCTCGCCTTTCGGAATCGCATTCACGTAGAAGGAGGCTCTCGCGAAGCGGTCGGCCGCCCGGTTCGTCCCGGGCAGCATCACGGTGCCACCGATCTGCTTCCAGTATTCGTTCAGGGCGAGTTGCTCTTCGAAGATGGGAGAATTGGTCATCACCTGATAGGAACGGCTGTGGTGAATGACCTGCCTGCCCTGAATATACTCGACGATCGCACTGTCGCCGGTCGCGTCGGAGAGCGAGAGGTGCAGGGTCGCCAGCCTGTCCTCACCGGGCACGCTGTCGGTGACGATGGTGAAGGGCTCTTTCGACAGCGCGTCGACCGCTTCCTGCACCGTGCCGAAATTGTCGAGAACATATTGCGCCCACGCCGCGATCGACAGGCCCGGGCCAGTGCCGTCATATTTCGGATAGGAGGACTCGACCAGCCAGAGCACGTTGGCGACCAACCCCGCCTCGTTCATGCCGTCGGTGGTCGAGACGTCGTAGCCCGAGGCGATGACGCTGCCATATTTCGAGATCCACCGGATCGAATTCGGCCCGGCCTCCCCCGAACGCCGCATCCCACGGGGGAAGACCCACAGGTTCGTGCCGACATCGGTCTTCCAGTCCATGGAGCGCGCGGTGATCACCTGGTGGTCGGCGCCCACATAGACGAGCCGGGTGCAGGCCTCGGTTGCGGGCACTGCGAGCATGTTCGCCGCCATGAAAATGGCCGCCCAAATCGCGCTGAAAGATCTACGTCCTGCAATCATGACTGCCTCTCACACCTTCCACGCAAGCCGATAGCACAAGGAGCCGGCAAGTTAGCCCCGCACGAGTTGTGGCAGGAGATAGAGCCAGGCGATCAAGGTGACGATCGAGAGCAGCGTCGTGATCGAAACCGTCGAGGCCACGAGGGATTCCTCGCATTTCTGCTCTCCCGCAAGAATGTAGACGGTCTTGGCCGTGGGCACCGCGGCGCATATGACGGCGGCAATGGTGTAAAGGGGATCGAGACCCAGCAGCAGCGCGAGAACGCAAGTAAGCGAGGGCATGACGATCAGTTTCACGGCGGCGAGCGAAAGGGAAGGGCCAAGGTTGGCGCGTACGGCGTCGAGCGACAGGCCAAGCCCTATCGCGAAGAGCGCGCTTGCCGTCAGCGCATCGGCAAAGATCTTCAGGAAGGCGGCGACCGGCGATGGAACCGGGACGCCGGTGATCGCCCACGCCATGCCGATGACAGTCGACAATACCAGCGGATTGATCACGACGTGCCGAACCATTGCCCAACGCCGCGAACCCTGCCGCGCGCCCTTCAGTTCCAGCAGCACCATCGCCAGGGGGAACATGACCACCGCCACGAACACGGTCGCGATGGCAGCCGGCAGCACCGCACGGGAGCCGTAGAGCGCCTGCAGTACCGGCAGCGCCACGAAGCCTGTGTTCGTCATCGAGGCTGACAGCCCATACATGGTCTGCCTGCGGGCATCTTGCCCGGCATGACGTGCGCTCAGCAGGAATATCGCGGCAAAGCAGATGAGAGATCCTCCCCCGAATGCCAGCAAGAACCGCCACGCCAGAAGCGATTCCGGCTTCTCCTGTGCAATCGTGCCGATGAGCAGCGCGGGCATGGCGATGTTGTAGGCGAAATGGATGAGGCCTTCGGCAAGTCCGCGCTGCACATAGCCGAGATAGCCGGCGAGCCACCCCGTCACGATCACGGCGAAGACAGGGAGAATTAGATCGACGACAGCCATGGCTTGCTCCGCCCTGATCCGGATATTTCTACGCTATGACAAGTTCGCTGGCATGACGTGCCGGCCGGAGGCCGAGGGCTTGCCGCGGGCATCACGCCGGTGCCCCGGCTGCATCCGAGGCCTTGTCCATTGCGCCGCGAATGAACGCGCCGGCATGCGAGAGCGCGCGGCGCCCGTCCTCGAGAGCAGCATTCCAGACGGGCCATGCGTGGATCATGTGCGGCCAGATTTCGAGGCGGACATCGACATCGGCAGCGCCCGCCGCTTCGGCAAGCCGCGTCGCGTCGGACAGCAACGTCTCGGCCGAGCCGACCTGGATCAGCAGGGGCGGGAAGTTCGCGAGTTCGGCGAACAGCGGCGAAACCAGGGGATCGAGACGCCCGATCCCGGCCGGCACATAGGCGTCGGCGAGTTCATCGAGATAGCCCTTGTGAATGATGGGATCGACCGCGTCCTTGCTGGCAAGCGTCGCGCCGGACATCGTGAGATCGGTCCAGGGCGAGATCAGCCAGGCACAGCTGGGCAAGGGCTCTCCCACCGCACGAAGACGGCCGATGAGCGAGAGCGCGAGATTGCCGCCGGCGCTGTCGCCGCCGAGCGCAATGCAGCCCGCCGCAATGCCCATGCGGCGCAGGAAATGCCAGGCAGCGAGCGCATCCTCGTGCTGGGCGGGGAAAGGATGCTCGGGTGCACGCCGATAGTCGATGATGAGCGTGCGCATGCGCGCAGCACGACCGGCTTCGGTGACCAGGCGGCGATGGCTCCTGATCGAGCCCGAGCAATAACCGCCGCCATGGAAAAAGAGCAGCACCCTGTCCGCGTTGCTACCAGGGGCGATCGACCATTCGCCCCCGACCCCGTCGCAATCGACGCTCTCGCATTCGATGTCTTCGGCGACGGGCCAGGTTGCTCCCACCTCGTCCAGCCGTTCACGACGCTCCGCCCATCCGACCGGCCGCGGACGGGAGGTGAGAAGGCTGCGAATGGCGCCGATTTCCCGCAGAGCGCGCTCGTGATCGGTCACTGCTTGTTCCTCGATGGGGCCGTAGCATCCTGAAACCATGCCCGGCGGCAAAAATTCCGGCGAACTCACACATCACTTTGCAGACGTCCCGTAGCACCTCCGTGACCGCGCTCCTTCAGCGCGTATCGAAGGTCTATGCCTCCGGCATCGCCTTCGCGGCCGGCCCCTGCAGCAATTCGACATAATCGGCCAGGAGCCGAGCATGGTCTTCTTCCGCGCGGAGGCCGACATGGCCATCGGGGCGGACTACGAGCAGGGTGATGCCGCCGCCCAGCCGGTCCGCCGCTGTAGGCTCGACATGGGCATCGACATCCGAGAAGCCGGTATTGGACGCGAGAGCGATCGTCGCCTCGAGGAGAGTCCCCCCGGATGCCGGTTCCAGGTCACGCAGGACGCGGGCGAGATCCTCCCGGTTCGCGGCCGTGCCGCCGATGAGAAGGGCCGTGTGCCCTCGGCGATTGGCGAAGTCATGGAGTTTGCCCGTGCCACCGCCGGCAATCGTGACCCCGATGCGGTCCGGCAGCCGCTGGCCGGGCCAGGAGGTGTCGCTCCGATGGCCCAGGACGATGGGAGACCCTGCATAGTCGATATCGAGCTCCGCTTCGGCGACCGCTTCGTGATGCCGGGTCTCGGCATCCGCGAAAGCACTGCGGATGGCGACGTCGCGCTGGCGGCGTTCCTCGTCATCCTTCACCATCTGGGCGCTCTCGGCGGCATCTCCCGACGCCATGATCCGGTCCGCGACAGGGCGGCGTTCCGCATGATAGCTGTCGAGGAGCGCTTCGGACCCATGCTTTCGGCAGACAAGGGCGAGCTTCCAGGCGAGGTTGAACGCATCCTGAAGGCCGGAATTCATGCCGTGGCCCTGCGCCGGGCTGCAGGTATGGGCGGCATCGCCCGCGAGCAGGATGCGCCCGGAACGGAAGCGGCTCGCGACCTTGGTATGGCACTGGAAGCGCGTCGGATTCGCGACACCTTCGAAGCTGGCGTCAGGCAGATAGTCGCGCAGCGTGGACAGGGCATCGGTGACGAGATCGGACTCGGGGCCGCCAGGCCGCAAGTAGACGCGCCAGCGCTCGTTCGGCAAAGCCGTGAGGATGACGGGGGTCGGATCCAGATAGGCGTAGTTCGCCTCGAAGGAATGCGGCCAGCCGCTCACACCAGCATCGAAGACGGCCCAGGGCTCCGCGATATCGTGCCCCTCCTGCCCGATATTCATGAGCGTCCGGACCGCGCTGTGATGCCCGTCGCACCCCACAACCCACTGGGCGAGGACGTGGCTCGCCACGCCCTCGTGTTCGACCGTGGCGAGGATCCCCTGCTCCTGTTCCTCCAAGGCCACCAGCATCGCAGCCCGCGTGACTTCGCCCCCCTGGCGAATGAGATAGTCGGTGAGAACGGCCTCCGTGACCTCTTCGGAAATCCCGATATTGTAGGGATAGCGGCTGCCGCACAGCTCGAGGTCGATTTCGCCGAGCACCGCACCACCCGCATGAATGCGCGCCCGCCGTTGCTTCACGCCAACCGCCAGGAGAGTATCCACGATACCGAGTGTCTCGAAGATTTCGAGCGAACGGGGATGGACGACGGTCGCCCGGTCCCATTCCATGGGGCGCTCATGTGCATCGATGAGAAGGCACTCGGTTCCGTGCCGATTGAGTTCGGCGGCCAACAGAAGGCCGGTGGGACCACCTCCAACCACAAGGACAGGTACAGCAGCCTTCACATTGCGCCCCCAGTACAACCGGCGTCATCATGCACGGGCGCGAGGAGGTTGCAACCGCACGCAAGGATAACAACCATTCCTCCTTCGTGCGATAGAGTGCACCGAAAGAACTGGATAGACGAGCCGCGAGCTACGCAGCGCAAAATACTCCGGAAACCAGTTCTATCATGCGGCTCGTCTTCGCCATCCGAGGCATTCAATGCCAGTGCCGCCGTCGACAGGAGCCTTGGAGACGGCGGGTCTGCCTGCGGGAACCGGCAGACCCAAGGGGTGAGCGTCAGTGCGGGATGGCTCCCATCTCGACGCTGGTCTTGTCGTGGAGGGCGAAGCGATCGACAAGATCGGCGCTTGCCTCGTTGTAGCCGGTCACCAGGACGTTGCGATCGTCGCGCCGCAGGCGCAGCACGAGCTTGTCCAGTGCCGCTACCGCGGAAATGTCCCACAAATGAGCGCCGCTCACGTCGATCACGACCTGGCGTATCGACCCGGGGGGCTGGATAGCGCGCGAAAACACATCGACGGAGGCAAAGAATACCTGTCCTGTCACGCGATAGGTGGCGCGGGATCCATCAAGCGCGATTTCCTCCTGGATGGAAAGCATGCGGCGCACCTTGCCGGCGAAGAATATCCCCGAGAGAAGCACGCCCGTCAGCACGCCGAGCGAAAGGTCTCGCGTCGCCACCACGACTACCACCGTCAGCACCATCACGATGGAGGACGGCACCGGATGGCGCCTCAGGTTAGGGATGGAGTTCCAGCTGAACGTGCCGATCGAGACCATGATCATGACCGCGACGAGAGCGGGCATCGGGATCCGGCCGACATAGGGGCCGAGCGCGGCAAGAAGGAAAAGCAGGAAGGAACCGGCGACGAAGGTGGACAGGCGCCCCCTGCCCCCGGAGGTCACGTTGATCACCGACTGGCCGATCATCGCGCAACCTCCCATGCCGCCGAAAAGCGCGGCCACGATGTTGGCGCTCCCCTGCCCCATGCATTCCTGGCGCTTGTCTCCGGATGTCTCCGTCATGTCGTCGACGATCTGCGCCGTCAGCAGGGATTCGAGCAGCCCCACGGCGGCCATGGTCAACGAATAGGGGAAGATAATGCGAAGCGTTTCCAGAGTCAGTGGAACCTGCGGCAACGCGAAATGCGGCAGCCCCTCGGGCAACTTGCCCATGTCGGAAACGGTATTGACCGGCAATTGCCAATACATGCTCACGGCGGAGAGCACGAGAATTGCCACCAGCGGCGAAGGCACGGCCTTCGTGAGACGAGGAAAAAGATAGATGATGGCAAGCCCAGCGGCGACCATCACATAGGTTTGCCAGCTAACGCCCGTCAGCTGCGGCAACTGCGCCATGAAGATCAGGATCGCGAGCGCATTGACGAAACCCGTGATCACCGATCGCGACACGAATTGCATGACGAGATCGAGGCGCAGCAGCCCGGCCAGGATCTGGATGAGGCCCATCAGGATGGTTGCGGCGAAAAGATAGTCGACGCCGTGATCGCGCACCAGGGGGCCGACGACGACCGCGACGGCGGCGGTCGCCGCCGATATCATGCCGGGCCGGCCGCCGGTGAAGGCGATGACCACGGCAATCGCCACCGAGGCATAAAGCCCGACGCGCGGGTCGACGCCGGCGATGATGGCAAAGCCGATCGCCTCGGGAATGAGCGCGAGCGCAACGACGATACCGGCCAACAAGTCGCGCCGAACTTGCGGAAAATCGCCCACCCACTGGCGGCGATAGTCAGTAAATCGATTTATCATGAGGAAGATATTCAACAAGGCACATGGCGCCGGTTCTTGGCGCTGTCGATGATCATGTGTGATGAGGTCCGGCGGATAGGCGGCCGGAATAGCCACCCGGATTCTCACCGGGTCCATGTGAATATGTTCTTGCTAGTGCAGAAGACGTCCCAAGGCAAGAACCCCATGCAGGAACAGGAAGACACCCGAACTCAATCATGCGCCGCCGAGCAACATGAATGTTCTGTCTGCAAATTGTTCAGTGATTACAGATAAATATATTTGATCATGAGAAGCGGTCCATATGTTCTCGGGTGTTCTGGCAACCCCGTCCTGATTCCATACGAGGGCACTCGGGACGCACTGTCGGGTTTCGTGCACCTGGCGACTTCGATCGGTCATTTGCGAGGCGATCCTCGCATTTCACAAGGAGCCGCTGCGATCCATGTCGGTCCCATCGGCCCTGCCGCTTGCTTGAAAAGGCGAAAGGCGCGGGGCACTATGGCGGCATGACCGTGCGTCCACCGCAGAACCTGTCCGGCCCTTCCTCGCGCGCCGCCGTCGACGTCCTTGCCGCCGAGATCCGCGTGGAGAAGGCAATTTCGCTCGAACGCACCGGCGAGGCCGTGGCGAAGGCCGTCGCGGCCCTCAATGCCCTGCCGGTGGACGATCCCGGGCGCGACCGCCTCGTCGCCGAAGCCGCGGAGGCAGTCTGGGGTTATTTCATCCAGCGCGAACTGATGGGCCAGTCAGCGCATGGCGCCGTTATCCGCGACCTCGGCATCCCGCGCGAGGTGCTGGCCCGCCTCGGTGCCCGGCCGCGGAGCGGGTGAGGCAGATCCGAAGGGAATCCTGGCCGGGGCTGTCGCCGTGATCCCGCGCGCTACGCCACGCATCGCGGTTTTGAGCTTCGACGCCTTGCGCAGGGCCGCATGCTTTCATACCTTCAGTCGATATCGTGCATTCGGCTTTTGCCGCCGGGAGCGGCGCTCTGCCCCGAAAGCCGCGCTCTACCAAGATGAAAGCCATGAATATTCATTCGATCATGCGTTCGGTCGTGACCGTGCGCGCCATCATTCCGCAGGAAGCGTTCACCGCCGACACGCTGGGGACGACACGCGAGGGAAGCGGCGTCGTCATCCGAGAGGACGGCCTCGTGCTCACCATCGGCTATCTCATAACGGAAGCCGAGGAAGTCTGGCTTACGGCGCAGGACGGGCGCGTCGTTCCCGCCCACGCCCTCGCCTATGACCAGACGACCGGCTTCGGCCTCGTGCAGGCGCTCGGCCAGCTCGGCCTGCCCGCGATCAATCTCGGCGATTCCGGCAAAGTCGCGATCGGCGATGAAGCCGTGTTCGCCGACGGCGCCGGCCACTATGTCGACGCCAACATCGTGGCCAAGCAGGAATTCGCCGGCTACTGGGAATATCTGCTCGACGAGGCGATCTTCATCGCGCCGGCCCATCCGTCCTGGGGCGGCGCGGCGCTCATCGGCGCCGACGGCCGATTGCTCGGCATCGGTTCGCTCCTGCTGCAGATGGAGCGGGCGGACCAGAGCTTCGACATCAACATGGTCGTCCCCATCGATCTCCTGCCGCCCATCCTGGACGACCTCCTGACACGCGGGCAGGTCAACAAGCCGCCTCGCCCCTGGCTCGGCGCCTTTTCGGCGGAGAGCGACGGCAAGGTGGTCGTGGTCAGCATTGCCGGCGGCAGTCCAGCGGCCAAGGCGGGCCTGCGGCCGGGCGATGTCATTTCGGATGTCCGGAACGAGGAAGTCCAGGGTCTCGCCGACTTCTACCGCAAGGTGTGGGACACGGGCCCGGCCGGGTCGGAAGTGCCGTTGAGGGTGCTGCGCGAGGGCCGGGAATCCTGGCTGCGCATAAAATCGGCAGACCGCAACAGCTTCCTGCGCAGGCCGCAACTCCAGTAAGCGAAAGCTTTCTCCGGGTGCACGGGCATCCTGCCCGTTCTCGGAATCGCCGTGCACCCGGAGATGTCGGTCGTCAGCCTGCCGCTTCCAGCTTGTCCTGCGTCTTCGTGTCGAAGTCGCCGGCGTCGTGACGTTCGCGCAACTGGCTCGACGGTTCGCCTGAGGTGCGGTTGACCATGCGGCCCCGCCTCACCGCCGGACGCTGGAAGATCTGCTCGGCCCAGCGCTGGACGTTCTTGTAGTCCTGCACCGACAGGAACTCGGCCGCCCCGTACTGCCAGCCCTTCGCCAGGCCGCCATACCAGGGCCAGACCGCCATGTCGGCGATGGTGTAGTCGGCGCCGGCCAGATATTCCGCCTCCGCGAGGCGACGGTCGAGCACGTCGAGCTGGCGCTTGGTCTCCATGGCGAACCGGTCGATGGCATATTCGATCTTGGTGGGCGCATAGGCATAGAAGTGGCCGAACCCGCCGCCGAGATAGGGTGCGCTGCCCATCTGCCAGAACAGCCAGGACATGCATTCGGCGCGGGTCGCGATGTCGCTGGGCAGGAACTCGCCGAATTTTTCGGCGAGGTAGAACAGGATCGAGCCGGATTCAAACACCCGGATCGGCTTGGGGCCGCTGCGGTCGAGCAAGGCAGGAATCTTCGAGTTCGGGTTCACATCGACGAAGCCGCTGCCGAACTGGTCTCCCTGTCCGATATTGATCAGCCAGGCATCGTATTCGGCCCCTTTGTGCCCGAGGGCCACCAGTTCCTCCAGCATCACCGTGACCTTCACGCCGTTGGGCGTGCCCAGCGAATAAAGCTGCAGGGGATGGCGCCCGACGGGCAGTTCCTTCTCGTGGGTGGGGCCAGCGATGGGCCGGTTGATGCTGGCGAACTGGCCGCCGCTCGCCTTGTTCCAGGTCCAGACTTTCGGGGGCAGGTATTCGGACGTGTCGGTCATTCTCGAACTCCAGGAATCGGATGGGCGATCGCGCAAGGCAATCCGCGTTGCGCCACGATGGAGCGAAAAGCCGCCGGAGGGCAAGGCAGCCGGGGCGTCTTGCGACGCCAGCCCGGTCAAATCCTGGCGAGGAGACCGAATGTCCGGCGTGCACGGGCACCCGGAAAAATCCCTTCAACCTCACCGCCGTGCTTTATCCCGCCGCGATAGCCTGCTATTCACGCCCGCATGACATACGCGCAGCGCTTCATACGAATTATCGACCCGGCTTCCGCGTGCGGGCTCCCCTGAGCTCCGCGGAAGGTCCGGGTTTGCGCTGCCTGTCTCTTTCATCCGTATCGACGGACCTTTCTTCATGACCGACGCTGTGTCCCATCCCGAAGCCGAGAGCTTCGACTACTCGCAGACCCTGTTCCTGCCGCAGACCGCCTTCCCCATGCGCGGCGGCCTGCCGCAGAAGGAACCGGAGATCCTGGCCCGCTGGCAGAGGGACGACCTCTACAGGCGCCTGCGCGAAACCTCCGCCGGCCGGCCCAAATTCGTACTGCATGACGGCCCGCCCTACGCCAACGGCAACATCCATATCGGTCACGCGCTCAACAAGATCCTCAAGGACATGGTGACGCGCTCGCAGCAGATGCTGGGCTTCGACTCCAACTACGTTCCGGGCTGGGACTGCCACGGCCTGCCGATCGAATGGAAGATCGAGGAGCAGTACAGGGCCAAGGGGCGCAACAAGGACGACGTGCCGCTCGTCGAATTCCGCCGCGAGTGCCGCGCCTTCGCCGAGCATTGGGTGAACGTGCAGCGCGAGGAGTTCAAGCGCCTGGGCGTCGAGGGCGACTGGAGCAATCCCTATCTGACAATGGCCTATCCGGCCGAGGCGCAGATCGCCCGCGAGATCATGAAGTTCGCCGTGACCGGCCAGCTCTACCGCGGCTCCAAGCCCGTGATGTGGAGCGTGGTTGAGAAGACCTCGCTCGCCGAGGCGGAGATCGAGTACGAGGACCACACCTCCGACATGGTGTGGGTAAAGTTCCCGATCATCGAGGGCGCGCGCCGCGACGAGCTTGCCAAGGCGGCCATCGTGATCTGGACCACAACGCCCTGGACGATCCCCGGAAACCGGGCAATCGCCTTCTCCAGCCGCGTCGCCTACGGCCTCTATCGCGTCATCGCCGCTCCCGAGAACAATTGGGCCAGGGCTGGCGACACCTTCGTGCTCGCCGACAATCTTGCGGCTGATGTCTTCAAGGCCGCGAAGGTGGAAGCCTATGAGCGCCTGTCGGACGTCGGCGCCGGTGAACTCGCCGGGCTCGCGGCGGCCCATCCGCTCGCCGGCTACAACGACTTCTACGGCTTCAGGGTGCCGCTGCTCGACGGCGATCACGTCACCGACGATGCGGGTACCGGCTTCGTGCACACCGCGCCCGGCCACGGCCGCGAGGACTTCGACATCTGGATGGCCAAGGGCCGCGAGATCCATGCGCGCGGCATCTCCACCCACATCCCCTACACGGTGGATGGCGACAGCGCCTACACCGCCGAGGCCCCCGGCTTCGACGGCGCGCGTGTGTTCAACGACAAGGGCGAGAAGGGCGGCGCCAACGACGCCGTGATCAAGGCGCTGGTCGGCCAGGGCAACCTGGTGGCGCGCGGACGGCTGAAGCATCAGTATCCGCATTCCTGGCGCTCGAAGAAGCCGGTGATCTTCCGCAACACGCCGCAGTGGTTCATCGCGATGGACATGCCGATCGACCAGGTGCCGCCGGGCAGCGTCGCCGCTGCCTCGCCGAAGCCTACCGAAGGCGGCGCCTTGCGCAACGATACCGGGCCGATACTCGGTGACGGCTCGTCGCTGCGCGAACTCGCGCTCCATGCCATCAGCGTCACCGAATGGGTGCCTGCGGCCGGCGAGAACCGCATCACGGGCATGATCGCCAACCGGCCGGACTGGGTCGTCTCCCGCCAGCGCGCCTGGGGCGTGCCGATCGCGGTGTTCGTGCGCGACAAGGCAGGTGGCGGTGTCGAGGTCCTCAAGGACGAAGCCGTCAATGCGGCGATCGCGGCGGCATTCGAGGTCGAGGGCGCCGATGCCTGGTACCAGGAAGGCGCCGCCGAGCGCTTCCTCGGTGCGCGTGCGTCCGAAGGCTGGACGAAGGTCAACGACATCCTCGACGTCTGGTTCGATTCCGGCTCCACCCACGCCTTCACGCTGGAAGACCCGGTGCACTTCCCCGGCCTGGCCGGCATTGTGCGCAAGGTCGACGGCGGCCGCGACACCGTCATGTATCTCGAAGGCTCCGATCAGCATCGCGGCTGGTTCCACTCGTCCTTGCTGGAGAGCTGCGGCACGCGCGGCCGGGCGCCCTACGACGTGGTGCTCACGCATGGCTTCACGCTCGACGAGCAGGGCCGCAAGATGTCGAAGTCCATCGGCAACACGGTGGCTCCCCAGGACGTGATCAAGCGTTCCGGCGCCGATATCCTGCGCCTGTGGGTTGCCACGTCGGACTATGCGGACGACCAGCGCATCGGCCCGGAAATCCTGAAGACGGTGGAAGACAGCTATCGCAAGCTGCGAAACACCATGCGCTGGATGCTCGGCACCCTCGCCCACTACGAAGCGAGCGACGACATGCCGGCGGCCGAGATGCCCGAACTGGAGCGGCTGATGCTGCACCGGCTGGCGGAACTCGGCCCGCAAGTGCGCGCGGCCTATGAGGGCTACGACTACAAGCGCGTAATCGCGCTGCTCGCCACCTTCATGACGTCGGACCTCTCGGCCTTCTATTTCGACGTGCGCAAGGACGCGCTCTATTGCGATCCGAAATCGTCGCTGCGCCGCCGCGCGGCGCTCAGCGTGGTGAACACGCTCTTCACCAGCCTCGCCACCTGGCTGGCGCCGGTGCTCTGCTTCACCATGGAGGAGGCCTGGACCTCGCGCTTCGGCGAGGAGGGTTCGGTTCATCTTGACCCGCTAGCTTCGGCCGATCCCGCATGGATCGATCCCGCGCTTGCCCGGAAGTGGGAAGTGGTCCGCGAGGTGCGCCGCGTCGTCACGGGCGCGCTGGAGCAGGAACGGGCCGCCAAGCACATCGGCTCTTCGCTGGAAGCCGCGCCCACCGTCCATATCGCCGATGCCGCCACCCTGGCCCTGGTCGGCAGCGTGGATTTCGATGACGTCTGCATCGTCTCCGGCCTGACGCTCGCGGCCGGCGAGGGACCGGCGGACGCATTCCGCCTCGATGGCGTTCCCGGCGTCGCCGTGGTGCCGGGCAAGGCGTCCGGTGTGAAATGCGCCCGCTCCTGGCGCTATTTCGACCCGAAGACGGCCGATCCTGCGTTTCCCGACATCACGCCGCGCGACGCGGCGGCCATGAGGGAATGGCAGGCGCAGGCCGGGGCTGGGGCCTGATCGATGCTGTCACGCTTCATCGGGCGCTTCACGGGCCTGGGGGTGGTGGTCGCGCTACTCGCCATCATCCTCGACCAGGGCTTCAAGTTCTGGGCTCTGCATCTGTTCGGCATCGCCGATCAGATTGCCTTCGAAGGCCCGGTGGATTGGACGTCCTTCCTCCAGTTCACCCTGGTTTGGAACCGCGGCGTTTCCTATGGGCTGTTCCAGCAGGAAAGCCAGGCCGGCATGATCCTGCTGGTCACCTTCCGGCTGCTGGCGACGATCTTCCTGCTCGCCTGGCTGGCGCGTATCCCCAGCCGCTCGGGGGCGGTCGCGATCGGGCTGATCATCGGCGGAGCCATCGGCAACGCCGTCGACGGACTGCTGGCAATCGAGGGCGCTTTTGCACCCGAATGGCTTCGGCGCGAGGGCGTCGCCGACTTCTTCCTGTTCCATGTCGGCAGCTTCAGCTGGTACGTCTTCAACATCGCGGACGTCGCGATCGTTGCAGGCGTGGCCCTCCTGCTGTATGACGTGGTGCTGAACAAGGAAACGCGGGCGCACATATCCTAGTGGATATCTCGGCCCTGGAAGATCGGTTTGATCAGGATTTTCTTTGTTTTGACGCATTTTCTCTGCAGAAGGTCCGGTGACTTTCCTGGAAAATGCTCCGGGGTTCGAGCAGCGATTGGGATTTAGGATGCAGACAAAGAATTGGCTCGGTCTGGCTGCGGCCACTGCGCTCATTGTCATTGCCCCGGCCGGTGCTGCCAACGCGCAGTCCGTTCAGGGTTTCTTCCAGAAGATGCTTGGCACGGGCGACGACGCTCCGGCGATCAACTATTCGGACCGCGCCCCCCTGGTGAAGCCGGGCAAGCTCGACCTGCCGCCGCCCGGCAGCGCGACCACCAATGAATCGGATCCCAACTGGCCGAACGATCCGGACGAGAAGAAGCGCAAGGCCTCCGGCCTCTTCCCGAAGGAAAAGCCGAAGAACGGCGATGGCCGCCTTTCGCCCGACGAGATGGCTGCCGGCCGTGTGCCTGGCGCCGGTTCTCCGGATGCTCCCGAACCCTTCGATGCCGCCAAGTCCAGCTCAGTTCCGTTGAAGCCGAGCGAATTGCTGGGCAAGCGCATCAAGACGGGCAACGACGACGACACGCCGCTGGTCGCCGGCCAGGAGCCGCCGCGCCGTTCGCTCACCGATCCGCCGGACGGTTATCGCAAGCCACTCGCCTCCGCTCCGATCAGCGGCAACGAGCCGCTCCCCTCCGAAGGCAATCAAAACACGCCATGGTACGAGCGCATCTTCAAGAACCCGAAGATGCACTGAGCGCCTTCCAGCGATTTCCAGAAATGCCCGGACCGGTTCCGGGCATTTTTCGTTTTGGCCGGCGCATGAAGACCGGGCCGCTCGGTTGGACCTACCCGTATCCGCAGGCAGGCCGAAAGCTCGGCTTCGCTGCTGCATTGACCTCGGGGCCAGCGCACCCCAGACTGGACACAACAGGACGCGTGCCGGGCAGTTTGCAGCTTGCCGGAGAAGCGCATAGGGGGAGGCAGGCAGGCCATGGCGCAATTGTCGGGTGTCGTGATCGTCACCGGGGCCGCTTCAGGTCTTGGCCGGGAAGCGGCCCGTCATTTCGCGGATTGCGGAGCGACGGTCGTGGCTGTCGACATCAATGCCGAGGGACTGGCCACCCTTGCCTCTGAGCGAATCCACCCTTTTCCGGCCGACATCACCAAAACTGCGGAATGCCGAGCGGTCGCCGACAAGGCTGCTACCCTCGGACGGATTTCGGGCCTCCTCAACTCGGCCGGCATCGAACTCCATGGTTCCGTGATCGAAATGCCGGAGGACGATTGGGACCGCGTGATGAACGTCAATCTCAAGGCGATCTTCCTGCTGTCGAAACACGTCATCCCGTACATGGTCGCCGCCGGAGGTGGCTCTGTGGTCAACATGTCGTCGATCCAGGGAATTGCCACGCAGGCCGGAGTCGCCGCCTATGCCGCCACCAAGGGCGGCGTGCTGGCGCTCACGCGCGTGATGGCGCTGGATCATGGCCGGGATAATATCCGCGTGACCGCCATCTGTCCGGGAACGATCGAGACGCCTCTCGCCCACGCCAACGCACGCCACTGGAATCCGCAAGATCCAGGGGCGGTGCTCGCGGAATGGGGCGCCAAGCATGCCCTGAACCGCATCGGACAACCCATCGAAGTCGCCAGGCTGGCGGCTTTCCTGCTCTCCGATGAATCGAGCTTCATCACCGGCTCCCACCATCTCGTCGATGGCGGTCTGCTGGCTTCATTCTGAGGGGGATGCCATGAAACGTTCCGAGATCAACCGACAGCTGAGATCGGCCCAGGCGCTCTTCGCGGAGTATCGCTTCGCGCTGCCGCCGTTCGCGATGTGGGACGAGGCACGCTGGCGGGACGATCCCGAGACGGCGCATTACTGCCGGGTTCATCAGATGGGATGGGATGTCACCGATTTCGGCTCCGGGGATTTCCTGAGCCGGGGCCTCGTCGTGTTCTGCGTGCGCAACGGCCTGCAGTCCCAGGCCCACAGCAAGCCCTATGCCGAAAAGCTGCTGGTTGTGGCCGAGGAGCAGGAGACGCCCACCCACGCCCATCGCATCAAGATGGAAGACATCATCGTGCGGGGTGGCGGCAATCTGGTGATCGAGTTCTACAACATGACCGACGATGGCGGCCTTGCCGATACGCCGGTGGAGGTGCGAGTGGACGGCACACGCAAGGCCTTGGCGCCCGGAGAGCCGCTGCGCCTCTCCCCCGGCCAGAGCGTCACGGTCACCCGCAATCTCTGGCACCGCTTCTACGGCGAGAAAGGCAAGGGAACGGTCTTCGTGGGCGAGGTTTCGCAGGTCAACGATGACCTTACCGACAATATTTTCCTCGGCGGCCTCGGCCGCTTCGCCGAGATCGAGGAGGACGAACCCAAGCTCTATCCGCTTTGGAACGAATTGTGACGCGGGACGCGCATCGGCGCGCCAGCCACTATCGCCGCCCGAACAGCGCCTCGATGTCCGTCAGCTTCAGGGTGACGTAGGTCGGCCGGCCGTGATTGCACTGGCCCGAGTTGGGCGTGATCTCCATCTCGCGCAGCAATGCGTCCATCTCCGCCGGCAGGAGACGGCGGCCGGCACGCACGGAGCCATGGCACGCCATGGTAGCGGCGACATGATCGAGGCGCCGCTCCAGAACGATCTCCGAGCCCCATTCCGCGAAGCCGTCGGCGAGATCCCGTATCAGGGAAGCCGGGTTCGTCGTGCCCAGGGCCGCAGGGGTCGCGCGCACCAGCAGCGCACCCGGTCCGAAGGGCTCGACCACGAGCCCCAGGGCTGCGAGATCCTCGCCGGCGGCCGTCAAGCGCTCGACATCGGCCGGATCGAGATCCACGACCTCGGGTATCAGCAGGAGTTGGCTCTTGACGCCGGCGGCCGACCGCTCGCGCTTCAGGCGCTCGTAGACGAGGCGTTCATGGGCGGCATGCTGATCGACGATCACGACCCCTTCGCGCGTCTGCGCCACGATGTAGGTTTCGTGCAGTTGAGCCCGGGCGGCGCCGAGCGGCCTGTCGAGACTGTCTGGAATGACAGGTGCCGCGCCGGCACGCGCATCGGCAGACGGCAGGACCAGCGTATCGAACCCTGCCTGCGCGGGCTCTGCGAAACCGGCGAGCCCTTCCGACGTCAGGCGCGGGGCCGCGGGGGAGACGCGCCAGTCCCAATCGAGGTTGGCAGGGCGCCCGGCACTGCGGGCGAGCATGCCGAGCGCCGCATCGGCATTGCCCGTCGAGGTCCGGCCCGACTCTCGTTCCAGCGCGCTGCGAATGGCCGAAACAATCAGGCCCCTCACGAGGCCGCCATCGCGGAAGCGGACTTCAGCCTTTGCGGGATGGACGTTGACGTCAACGTCATGCGAGGGAATATCGAGGAAGAGCGCCAGAACGGGAAAACGGTCCTTCGGCACGTGGTCCGCATAGGCGCCCCGCACGGCGCCAAGCAATAGCTTGTCACGTACCGGACGGCCGTTGACGAAAAGATACTGATGCTGGCCCGTCCCACGGTTGTAAGTCGGCAAACCGATCTGTCCATGGAGACGGACGGAACCGCGCGAAACATCGATCTCGATGGCGTTGTCGGTGAAGTCCTGTCCGAGAATGGCACCGAGACGCGTGGCCTCGTCGCCGGTCGGCCAGGTCGACGGCGCATGATCCTCGCCCGCCAGCGTAAAGCTGATCTGCGGATTGGCCATGGCGAGGCGCTTGACGATGTCGCCGATCGCCGCTGCCTCGGTGCGCTGCGTCTTGAGGAACTTCAGCCGCGCGGGCGTGGCATAGAAGAGATCCCGCACCTCGATGCGCGTGCCCTCGCTCAAGGCAGCCGGCTTGACCGGCTGCCGCTCGCCCGCCTCGATGGCGATCATCGAAGCCGTATCGGCACCCCGCGCACGCGTGGAAATGGCGAGGCGCGAGACTGAAGCGATGGAGGGCAGCGCCTCGCCGCGAAAACCCAGGGTGGTGATGGCGAGCAGATCCTCGGTCGGCAATTTCGAGGTGGCATGGCGTTGCACCGCCAGGGCCAGGTCCTCCGGCGACATGCCGCTGCCATCGTCCACGATACGGATGAGCCTCTGGCCGCCGCCTTCGGTGACCACCTCGATACGGCTCGCACCGGCGTCGATGGCGTTTTCCACCAGTTCCTTTACCGCGCTCGCCGGCCGCTCGACCACCTCGCCGGCGGCGATGCGATCGATCAGGATCTGGGGGAGGGCTCGGATGGCCATAGGCGAATCGTCCAGCGGCGCTTGGGGTCTCGATCGGGAATTATCATACGCAAGAACAAGGGGTTAGGCCGACGGCACCGAAGACGGTCCCACCGGCCCCAAACGATACACCCGCGCCGGTCCGGGTGCACGGGCATCCTGCCCCGGCCTGGGGAGAGGAGGCGGTGTCCGGGGCGACGGTCACCGACCGCCGATCTGCCATTCCCGCGGAACGCCTCGCTCCCAAGACTGGGCCGCTCAGGGCTCGCTGCGTTTCAGGCGAGACCTTCGGGCTTGCCGACCGCAACGACGAAGGGCTTTCCCTTGCCGAACAGGCGCTGGGCCACGCGCCCGGTATCCTCGATCGTCACCGCTTCCACCAGGCCGTTGCGGCGATCGATGAAGTCGATGCCAAGCTGCTCGGTCTGGATCATGGTGAGCTGGTTGGCGATCTTGGTCGAGGCATCGAAGCGAAGCGCATAGGAGCCGGTAATGTACTTCTTGGCGCTATCAAGTTCCGCCTGCGTCGGCCCGGAGCGGGCGATCTCAGCCATCTCCGCCTCGATGATGGCGAGGCTCTCGGCCGCTCGATCATTGCGCGTCGCGACACCGCCACCGACGAAGGCGCTGCGGGCGAGCGCGCCGAGCTGGGTCGAAACCGAGTAGGCCAGGCCTTTTTCCTCCCGGACCTTCTGGAACAGCCGCGACGAGAAACTGCCACCGCCATAGATGTGGTTGAGCACGAAGGCGGCCATGTAGTCGGGATCGTCACGCTTCACGCCGGGCGTGGCGAACTGCAGCACGGTTTGAGGGACGTCGAGTTCGATGATCTTGTGTTCTCCCAGACCGGCAAGGCCGGCTTCCGGTACGACCTGCAGCAGCGCGGTGGTCGGCAGGGAACCGAACACCTTGTCGAGCATCTCCTCCGCGTCATGCGCGTCTATCGCGCCGACGATGGAGACGGTCAGCCCGTCCTTGGCGATCAGGCGGCGATGCTGGGCCGCCACATCGTCGCGGCTGATGGCGCCGATGCTCTCCAATGTGCCGCGCGGGGGGCGGCCATAGGGATGGTCCGGGAAGAGCCCCGCGAAAAAGGACAGGGACGCGATCGAGTTCGGATCGCTCGCCTCCCGCCGCAGGCTCGCCAGCAGGCTCTGCCGGATACGCTCGACGGCGCTTTCCTCGAAACGGGGTTCCGTGATGGCGTGATGCAGGAGATCGAAGCCGAAGCCCTTGCGGTCGGCGAGGGTACGCAGAGAACCATTGATCTGGTCCCTTCCCGCCTGGAACGACAGCTCAACGGCGTTCTCCTCCAGCGCACGCTGGAAAGCCTCGTCGTCATAGGGACCCGCGCCTTCGTCGAACAAGGCGGACATCATATGCGCCAGGCCCGCCCGGTCAGCCGGATCCTGCGCCGCACCGCCCTTGAAGGCGAAGTCGACTGCCACCAGCGGCACGGCATAATCCTCGACCAGCCAGGCTTCGATGCCGAGGGGCGAGACGATCTTCTGTATCATTGAATTACTCGGTGAGACCGGCGAATTCCGCCGATCATACAGGGAAATGAGCCAAACGTTCTTCGTTGACGACGGTGCGGGAAAGGCCGTCAGGCCTGCCCTTCGAGCAGGCCCACCACGGACTTTCCTTCGGCCAGGACCGCGCGTCCGACTTCGGGCAGGCGCTCGGCTGGAACCTCTGCGATGCGCTTGGGCCAGAGCTGCAGATCCTCGACCTTGCCGCCGACGGAGAGCATGGCACCGTAGTAGCGTGCCAGTGTCGACTGGCTGTCCTGCGCATAGATGGCGTCTGCCACCAGCCGGGTCTTGGCGCGCTCCAGTTCCTCGGGCGTGACGCCGTCGCTCACGATGCGCGAGACTTCCTCGTCGATCGCCGCTTCCAGCGTCTCGAAATTCACGTCCGGCATCGGAATTGCCCAGACGCCGAAACGGGTCTCGTCGACGGCCGAGCCGCCATAGAAGGCGCCGGCGGCCGAAGCCACCTTCCTCTCGACCACAAGCGAGCGATAGAGGCGCGAAGTCTGCCCCCCACCGAGGATCTGCGAGAGCAGGTCCAGCACCTCGCCTTCGCCATTGCGGGCGCGGATATAGGATGGCGCGCGCCAATGGCGCTGGTATATAGGCTGCTCCACGCGCTTGTCGGCGAGGCGCACGCGACGGTCGGCCCTCTGCAGGGGCTCCTGCGGGCGCAGGCGGGGCGGCGGCTCGGCGCGGCGCGCCACCTGGCCATAGGTAGCCTCGGCCAGTTCCCGGACCTCCGCCGCCGAGATATCGCCCGCCACGACCAGGGTGGCGTTGTTGGGCGTGTAGAAGCGGCTGTGGAATTCGATGGCGTCCTGGCGCGTCAGGCCCTCTATCTCGTCCTCCCAGCCGATGATCGGCGTGCCGTAGGGATGGTGCGTGAAGAGGGTCGAGGCGATCTCCTCGGCAAGCTGGGAGCCGGGATCGTTGTCGACGCGCATCTTGCGCTCCTCAAGCACGACGTTCCGCTCGGGATTGACGACCTCGTCAGTGAGGGCCAGGCCCGTCATCCGGTCGGCCTCGAAGGCCATCATCGCGCCCAGATGCTCCTTGGCCACGCGCTGGAAATAGGCGGTGTAGTCATAGGAGGTGAAGGCGTTCTCCTGGCCGCCGAGTTCGGCAACCTGCTTCGAGAAGCCGCCCGGATTCTTCTCCGTGCCCTTGAACATCAGATGCTCGAGGAAATGCGCGATACCGGACTTGCCCTTGGGCTCGTCGGCCCCGCCGACCTTGTACCAGATCATGTGCGTGACGACCGGCGCGCGGTGATCGGGAATGACGACGACATGCAGGCCGTTGTCGAGATAAAAATCGGAGATCGCCGGGCCCTGTGCATGTGACGCACCGCCGAGACCGGGGATAAGCGCAATCGTCATAGAAGATCCGATCGGGTGGGGAAGGAGAGTGAACCCAATATGGGCAGTAAAATACCTTTGTGAAGTCCCCTTAGCTCTAGGGCAATGGGGCTGCAAGCGACATTCATGGATCACGTGAAGAGCGAAGAGCCCCTATTCTCGCCGTCAGCGGTTGGCGAGCCTGTGGATTGCGTCGACGGTGGCGGCATCGAAACGGCCGGTCACCGGTCCGTCGATGAGTCCCCGGGCCTTCAATTCGGCCTGCATGGCGCGGCGAAATTCCACAGGCCAGGCGGCGGCCTTCTTGTCGGCCATCTGGCCAAACGCAAAGTCGTTGCCCGCCTGGAGTGCCTTGATCTCCCATTCCACAGCCTGCTGCGTGTCACGTTCGACGCCGGTGCCATGGGCGTAGCTGCTCGCCAGGTTGTTCATCCCCAACCCATCACCGGCCAGGGCTCCCTTGCGGTACCAGTCGTTGGCCTTGCGGGCATCCTGCGGCACGCCCAGGCCCCGTTCATGCGCCCAGCCGATTTCGGTCATTGCAGTAGCATCCCCCGCCGCAACGGACTTGAGATACCAGGTCATCGCCTCTCCATAGTCCCGCTTGACACCCTTGCCGTCCCGATACAGCAGGCCGATGTTCCGCATCGCGATTGCATTGCCGGCGTCAGCGGCCTTCCGATACCAGCCCATGGCCTCCCGGACATCCTTCCTGACGCCTATGCCGGATTCGTACATCGCTCCCAGGTCGTTCATGCCCACACTGTTGCCCGCGACGGCGGACTTGCGATACCAGCCGACCGCCTCCCCGATATCCTTCTTGACGCCGGTGCCATCCTCATAGAGCCGGCCGATATTGGCCATTCCAGCCGCGCTGCCCGCGTCGGCTGCCTTGCGATACCAGACCAGCGCCTGCGCATAATCCTCCGCAGCATCGAGCGCGCGACCATAGTTGAACATCAGCCGGCGGCTTTGCGGATCAGCGGCCGTTGCCTGCTCACAGGCAGGACGAGCCTTGTCCGGCTCGATGGCGCGGAACTCGATCCCCGGCGCCACTTTGTCCAGATCCGTCGCCGACCCGGCCAGCCGATCGCAGGCCGTGATCGTCCCCGCGCCAGCCGGAGGCGGAGGAGGCGTGATCGAGAGCGCAAGCTTGCTGCCGTCGGGCGCTATCGTCGCGGGAACTGGTCCGGCTACCGCGCCGGCCGGGGGGCCTGTGTTCGCGACGGGCTGAGGCGCCTGCGTAACCGCGACCGGGGATGGCTCCTCCCGCACCAGCACCATGGCTCCCTGGGGAAGATCGTCCTGCACCACGTCGGGGACTTGCCGTCCGCTGGTCTCCGTGCGCACCTTGTCGCGCAGGCCGCGAAAGACATCGTCGATGCGCTGGCCCGTGACTGTGATGCCGGCCGCGAAAGCGCGAGCGAACGGGCTGCCCGCGCCATCCTCGCCATCGCTCGCCGTCTCGCCGAGACGCGTCGACAAGCCGATGAAGAGGCTCGCATTGTCGGGGGTCTC
Source organism: Labrys sp. ALF-8 (assembly GCF_059699065.1). Classification (NCBI taxonomy): domain Bacteria; kingdom Pseudomonadati; phylum Pseudomonadota; class Alphaproteobacteria; order Hyphomicrobiales; family Xanthobacteraceae; genus Labrys; species Labrys sp. ALF-8. Next base: position 3,632,477 of record NZ_AP048537.1, on the reverse strand, counting down.
GATGCGGGCGAAGCCGCGCCCGGTTCCGCCGGCGGCGCGGGTGACTCGCGGATCGTTCCGACAGGCATCCACGAAGATCAGCGTGGCGCGGGCACGGCCGGACAAGGATTGCACGACATCGTCGAGCGGGATTCCGCCCGAGCGCAGCACGCGTTCCGAGGCGGAGGTGACATCGGCCGATGTCGACATCAGGACGCTAACGGGCCGCAGGCCGTCACTCACGGCAAAGCCATGGCCTGCAAAATAGAACAGGGCGATATCCGCAGACCGCGCCCGCTCGGCAAAGTCACCGAGCGCGCGGTCGAACGCGGCCAGATCGGCATTCTCAACGACACTGGTGTCGAAGCCGATCTTCCTGAGGCTGGCGGCGACGAGCCCCGCATCGGCAAGGGGATTGGCGAGCGGGGCATTTCGATAGGCGGCATTGGCAACGATCAGCGCCACCCGCTTGTCAGCCCAGGCGGGAGAGGCCGCCGCAACCAGCATGATCACGCCGACCAGCCATCTGATCCCCGATACCATCCCGCACCCCCGAGCCATCGAACCATGATAGGAACAACCCATCCAGCCTGACAATATCGACGGTCACGACATGCCGGCAGTGCCCGAAGTCACAATATCGGCTGCAGGATTTCGGCTTGTGACAGGCCGGCAGGCTCACGCCGGCCTGCTGTCTCACCCGCGTTCATGGACGAGGAAGCTCAGCCGCGTTCCCGCGTAGTCGCGCTGATCTGCGAGTGCGAAGGCGGGCGGCGCTTCGAGCGGCGCGTCGACCGCTTCCTCGACCACGCAGAGCGCACCCTTCGTAAGCCAGCCGCCATCGGCCAGGCTCGCAAGGGCCAGCGAAGCGAGGTTCCTGCCATAGGGTGGGTCGAGAAAGGCGAGCGAGAACGGCTCGCCAGGCCCGATGGCACCCAGCCGCGTCGCATCGCGACGGAACAGGCGCGTGCGGCCGCCAAGCGACATCGCCTCGATATTCGTCCGGATGAGACCGCGGGCCTCCGTGCCTTCATCGACGAACGTGACGAAACGGGCGCCGCGCGAAAGCGCCTCGAATCCAAGCGCGCCCGTGCCGGCGAACAGATCGATCACCCGTGCATCGCGCACGGGATCGTCATAGCCGTGAGCGAGAATGTTGAAGAGGGTCTCGCGCAGGCGATCCGAAGTCGGACGGATCACGTCCGACTTCGGAGTCGCCAGATGCTTGCCGCGGAACTGCCCGCCGATGATGCGCATCGCAGCCCCGATCAGCCTCCCCGGCGCGGACCGCGCGGCCCGCCGGCGCCCGGCTTGCCGCCGGAGCGCGGCTTGAACGGCCGATCACCTCCCTCGCGGTCGCGGAACGGCTTGCGGGGACGCTCGCCGCCTTCGTCGCGATCGCGGAAGGAAGGACGCGGCTTGAACGGACGGTCGCCGCCGCCCTCATTGCGGTCGCGGAAACTCGGACGAGGCTTGAACGGACGCTCCTCGGCACCTTCACGCGCACCGAACGGCTTGCGCGGACGCTCGCCGCCTTCGTCGCGATCGCGGAAGGAGGGACGCGGCTTGAAGGGACGTTCCTCGGCGCCTTCGCGCGCACGGAACGGCTTGCGCGGACGCTCGCCACCATCATCCCGATCACGGAACGAAGGGCGCGGCTTGAAGGAGCGCTCGCCGCCTTCATCACGGTCGCGGAACGCAGGACGCTTGCTGCGCTTGGCCGGCTTCTCTTCCTCGACGTCGGAGACGCGCTGCACCAGCACGCGGCGACCCTTGCGATCCTCGACGAGTGCGCCACGGATCACGCGTTCCTTGCCACCTTCCTGCGCCTTGACGCGAAGGCCACGGCCGGATTTGGCGGGCTTCTCGACAGGCTTGGCCGCCAGTTCGCCACGCTCGAAAGCCGGAGCCTCGAACTCGCATTCGGCCTCGGAAATCAGGTCCGGCCCAAGCTGCTCGATCAGCACCCGCGTCTTCACTTCCTCCACCGCTCCCTCGGCGAGGTCGCCGAGCTGGAAGGGGCCGTAGGAGACACGGATCAGGCGGTTCACCTCGAGCCCAATGGAACCGAGCACATTCTTGACTTCGCGGTTCTTGCCTTCGCGCAGGCCAAGCGTGAGCCAGGAATTGGAGCCTTGCTCCTTGTCGAGCTTGGCTTCGATGCGGCCGTAGTCGACACCATCGATGGTGAGCCCCTCGAACAGTTTATCCAGCTTGACCTGATCGGTCTCGCCGAAAGCGCGAACACGGTAACGCCGCAGCCAGCCGGTCTTGGGCAGTTCGAGCTGGCGGGCGAGGCCACCGTCATTGGTCAGCAGCAGCAGGCCTTCGGTGTTGATGTCGAGGCGGCCCACGGACATCACGCGCGGCAGCGAGGGATCGAGGTTCTCGAACACCGTGGGACGGCCTTCCGGATCCTTCTCGGTCGTCACAAGCCCCCGCGGCTTGTGGTAGAGCCAGAGGCGGGTGCGTTCGCGTTTGGGCAGCAGCTTGCCATCCACCGTGACCTTGTCGGTGGGCAGCACGTTGCGGGCAGCGCTGGTCAGGACCTCGCCGTTCACCACGACGCGGCCTTCCTCGATCCAGCCCTCGGCATCGCGGCGCGAGCCGAGCCCTGCCCGTGCGATCACCTTGGCGATGCGGTCACCGGCGAACTCGCCCTCGGCCTCCGCCGGCTTGGCGACTGCCTGGCGCGGCTCGGCGGCCTTTTCGGGTCGGCGGGGCGCCGGCCTCTCAGGACGCTTCTCGCGGCGTTCGTCGAAACGTGGCTCAAAGGCAGAACGGCCCTCGCGCGGCTCGAACGAAGTTTCGAAGCGACGCGTGCGGAAGGGGCGATCCTCGCGATCCTCGCGGTTCGCCCGGAACGGACGGTCTCCACCTTCGCCGCGCTGGGCATCGGTGCGGGGACGGAAGGGCCGATCGCCGCGCTCGCCGCCCTCGCGGTCCTCACGCGGGCGGTAGGAGCGGCGCGGAGCCTCTCCGCTCTCGTCGCGATCCCTGAACGAGGCGCGCGGCTTGTGGGGACGGTCGCCCCCGGCATCGCGGTCGCGGAAGGGGCGGCGCGCCGGGCGGGCTTCGGCATCGTCACCCTCCCGCGGCTTGAAGCGGCTGGGGTGGCGTTCGCCGTCATTGCGCTCGGCAAAGGAACGCGCGGGGCGCTTCGCCCCCGCCTCGCGCCCTTCCCCTTCCGGGCGGTCGCGGAAGGAGCGGCGCGGTGGCGCATCGCCGCCTATGCCGCGGCGGCGGCCCTCGCCGGTCCCGGAAGGCTTCTTGCCGCCGCGCGGGGGCTTGCGGTCATCGCCGCCAGATCGTTTATCGTCGGACATCAATGGCTCCCAGAGCAAAGCGCGGTCGGTAGCGGCGCTCCTTGCTCTAGCTCTTTGTTTTGGAGCGTCTTTGCGATTAGAGGTGATTCCATCAAATCGCAAACGCTTTGGCAGAAAAGGCGGCATGTCACGAGATGAAGCGCTCGATCATGGAACTGGCGCTGGAAGAAGCACGTGCCGCCGCAGGTCGCGGGGAGGTACCTGTCGGCGCGGTCGTCGTCAAGGACGGAATGGTGCTGGCGCGTGAAGGAAATCGCACCTTGGAGCTCGCAGACCCCACCGCCCATGCCGAAATGCTCGCCATCCGCGCCGCTGCCCGGTCGCTGGGGAGCGAAAGACTCGTCGGAGCCGACCTCTATGTGACCCTGGAGCCCTGCCCGATGTGCGCGGCGGCGATCTCCTTCGCCCGCATCCGCCGCCTTTATTTCGGTTGCGACGATCCGAAGGGCGGAGCGGTCGAAAACGGCGTGCAGTTCTATGCCTCGCCCACTTGCCATCACCGGCCGGAGGTCTATTCGGGCATCGACGCGACGGAAGCCCGCGACCTGCTACAGGGTTTCTTCCGGGAGAGACGGGGGTAGACGACGCCCCGACAGGGAGCAGGGATATGCCGCCTCAATCGTCCATCTCGGCGAGATACTCGCTGAGGCGCATCACCCTGCTGCCGGAGCTTTCCGTGAGCGGCTGGCCCGGGGGCACGAGTTGCGGCTTCCTTCGCACGAACTCGACCGCCCTCACCGGATTGGCGCGCTGCCAGTCAATGTCGAGGGCATCGCCGTAGTAGCGCGCGAGATCGGGGTTCTCGAAGATGATCGAGGCGTCGCGATTGACGCTCACGCCCTGACTGCTCCAGTTGTGGCTGCCGATGAGCACGCGCTCGCCATCGACGACCATGCCCTTGGTGTGATGGTTCTCGACGGCACGCAGGCGGTTGTCCACGTCGATACCCTTCGACTTGAAATACCACGCGACATGACGGTTGTCGGAGAACTCCCTGTTGCCGGTGCGCAGCAGCACCCGGGCATCCTCCAGTGTCCTCAGCTTATCGGCCAGCGCATCGATCAGTTCGTCGATGTTGCCGCGATGCACCCTAGGATCGCGACGCATGCCGATATAGGGAATCTGGAACCACAGGCTCCGGCGTGCCGAACGGATCAGGCGGAGCACGGCATCGGTGTAGACGCGCCCTTCCAGGTCAGGCGTCAGAAGCGGCGTCGCCCTGACCGTGCCCGTCACCACCAGCGGGGCGAGAACGCGTGAGGGCGGGCGACGCTCCTCCACGGCTGCTTCCAGGCCAGAGAGCGGCACGAGTACCATCGGCTCGGGCGCGGCCACCGTTTCCTCGCGCGCCGAAAGTTCGCGTGAACGCCTGATGTCCTGGAGGATGTGGTTGCGGAAGCGCGCGGCCAACCCCGGGCTATGCATCACCACATGCCAGTCGCGATTGCCGGGCAGATCCCTGGTTTCTGCATTCTCCAGTTGCTCCCGGCTCACGATGGGCTGGCTCGACGTGTTCTTCCAGTTGCCGGAAGACAGCCAGAGCCAGTCGTCGTCACGAACCGTGACCTTGATGTGGTAGGCCATCATGATCAGGCCCCTGGGCCCCTCGGGAACGGTGACGACATCGAAACGCTCGCCATAGCGCGCGCGCCAGGCCTCGAAGCGGGGCCGGGCTTCGAACTCCAGCGTCCCGGCAGGCTCCGACCCCGCGCCGGGCTCCCCTGCCTTCGGCTCGGGCAGGGTCACGTTGTCGAGCGCTAGCGCCATGGAAGCCTCGCTTTCCAGCGCTTCTCCCACGAGATCGGCGATGGCGGCGCCCTTGAATTCGTACATGGCGGAAACGAGCTTCCTGCGCGCACCGGCCTTGAGGAAGGCCGACAACTCCTCGAAGCCATATTCCGGGCTGACGTGAGCGCGCACCGTCATGGGCTCGACGATCTGGGCGAGGACGAAATCCGCCCCCTGGCGGGCGTCGTCGTCATAGGCGATCCCGCCTGCCGCCTCGAGGGCACCGCGGGCGTCGAGCTGCTCGCCGACATCCGCCGCTTCATAGCGGACCGGATGCCCCAGGAAGGCGGCAGGCCTGCTCCTCCTCGCCTCCTCCAGCCGCGACGGCCGCACCGACACGGCGATGCAGGGCGTGTCGCCAATGCGCGCGCCGTCATCGAGGAATCCGACCCGGGCGGCGAGGATACCCCCATCGGAACAGGAATCGATGAAGGCGGTCACGGCGGCCTCGATATCCCTATTCTCGGCTGCAGGGCCGTCGACACTCACCTTCCCGGCGCCGGAAATCCTGATGGTAACGGTCACGGCGGCCGGCTCGACCTGGAAGGGTACGTCCTGGGAGGGAGGGGAAGCAGGCGGGGCAGCGGGTGCCGGCCCGGTGGTCTCCACGCTCGGCGGCCGCAGCCATAGCCGGCCCTTCACATAATCACGCAGGACGCGGGCCGGCACGGCCTGGTTCTCCTTCATATAGACCCCGGCGAAATGAAGGCCGACCACTTCCCCGGTCGCCATCGCCACCACGCAACTGCCCGACGAACCGCCGAGAGTGGTGCAGTCATGCGTCATGCGCGCCGGGCCTTCGGCGATGAGATAGCCAGGCGCCAGGCGCTTGACGTCATAGAAACCGCGATAGAGCTGCTGCATCAATCCCTGGTCGGGGATGATCGAGGCGGGCGCACGCGCGGGATAGCCGATGGCGCATAGAGGCCAGGCGGGATCTGTCGCTCCTTCCGCGATCGGCAGGGGCGACAGGGTGCCGATCGGCGCCCCGGCCGAAAGTCTCAGAAAGGCGATATCGACGGCGCTTTCCTCCGGCTCGATGAAGAGCACGCTCTCGATGGGAAGGCTGACGCCGCCATCCGCCCGGTCCCGGAAATGGCCGGTATCGAGATTCACCGACAAGGGTTCGCCATTGGAACCGATGCGGAAGCTGAAGCCTGCCCCGCTCCGCCGCGCGAAGAGTTCGGCGACGTGACGATTGGTGGCGACGATGCCGTCGTCGATGATCCAGCCGGTCCCGACGAAGGGCATGCTGGCGAAGCCGTCGACGTCGATGCGGCCGATGCGCGTCAGAAGCGGCTCCATCCTGGCCCGGCAGGCGGCAAGACTCTCGCGAAGCTTCGCAGCCTCCGGCCCGAGAATGGCGGCATCGTCGAGGTCGAAGGACATCGGCGCGGTGTCCTTGGGCGGCAAGGCGAAGAAGACCGGCCGCTCCCGGTCGACGATCGCCTCCAGCGCGCCTCTGTTCGTTCGGCGGATCACATCGGTGATGTCAGGTCCCCCGGCATCCGGACGGGCGGGTGCGGGACCTGCGCCAAGGCTTTCGAAGCCTAGCCGGGCAGGCGCTCCGAGCAACAGAGCATAATGACTGGCCAGATCCGGATTGCGCCGGAGCAGCCGCCGCACGAAATCCTCGGCTTCTTCTCGTGTCATCGAGAGTCCCCGCTGAGCAATCCCTGCCTTATTCTCACATCTATAACATGGAACAGAAATCAATACGGCAATATTTGTCTATGACTTCGTCGTTACATGATCCCTGACCCTCTCGACTGCCGGGCTAGAATGAAGGTCCGAACGTTGCTGCCAAATTCACGTATCCTCGAAGCGTTCTTGCGCTATGGTCAGCGCCCAATCGAGATTCGACCGGGATGCGAGGAGGCTATTCATGGGCGAACCATCCATCGTTCACCTGCTGGTCCTGCTGGTAATCCTGGCCGTCCCCGTGGGCCTGCTTGTTCTGGTCATCCGGTGGAAGCCGCATCGCTGAGACATGATGCGTGAAAGATCCGGCTGCGGGTGCGGAAAGCAGCCATTTGCTTCCTGGTGCTTCATCCCCGTAAAATCACGAGACGAACCGTTCCCGCCATACGACAGGCTCATGCGTATCCTTCTGGCCGAAGACAACCGCGATCTGTCCGAGTGGGTGAGCCGCCTGCTGCGCCAGAGCAACTATGTCGTGGATTGCGTGCATCGCGGCGATGAAGCCGACGTCGCCCTGCAATCGCAGGACTACGCCCTCCTCATCCTGGATCTCGGTCTTCCCGACATCGACGGCATCGAGGTGCTCCGACGCCTGCGGGCGCGCGGCGACCATACGCCCGTTCTCGTCCTCACCGCCAATGACGCCGTTTCCAGCCGGGTACGCGGGCTCGACAGCGGCGCCGACGACTACCTGGTCAAGCCCTTCGAAGTGGAAGAGCTGGAGGCGCGCATCCGGGCCCAGCTTCGGCGCGGCCGGGGGCGCTTCGAGCAGGTGGTCGCCTATGGCGCCCTGGCCTTCGATAGCCAGTCGCGCAGCTTCTCGCTGCACGAGGCTCCCCTCGCCTTCACCCCGCGCGAACATGCCGTGCTGGAAACGCTGATCCTCAATGCCGGTCGTCCCGTGCCCAAGGAACGGCTGGTGGAAAATGTCTTCGGCTTCGACGACGATGCGGGGCCGAGCGCCGTGGAGGTCTACGTCCACCGCGTGCGCAAGAAGCTCGAGGGCAGCGACGTCGGCATCATCACGCTGCGGGGTCTCGGCTACATGCTGCGGCGCGCCGATGTCGCGTAGCCTGCGCCGCGAGCTCCTCGCCTGGCTGGTTCTGCCGCTCCTGGCGGTGGTCAGCTTCAATGTCTGGAACACCTACTCGGATGCCCGCGACACCGCCGACCTCCTGACCGATCGCACGCTGATCTCCTCCGCGCGCTCCATCGCCGAGAACATCCACGAGAGCGACGGCGTCATTCAGGCGCCGATACCGCCTTCCGCGCTGGAGATGTTCGCCACGGACGACCGCGACCACGTGATCTACCGCGTCAACGGGCCGCGTGGCGAACTCGTCGCCGGATACCCGGATACGCTGCCGCCTCCGCAGACGCCGACTAATTTCCGGCATATCTACTACGAGGCAACCTATCGCGGCGAGGCCGTGCGGGCGGTCGTCCTGGCCCAGCCCGTGGTTTCGAGTACCGGCAAGAATGGCGAAGCGCTCGTCATCGTCGGGCAGACCCTGCGTAGCCATGACAGGCTGGTGAAGAGCCTGTGGATCAAGGCCCTGCGCGACGAAGTGCTGCTCGTCGCAGTGGCGGGCATCCTCGCCGTGCTGGGCCTCCAGCGCGGCCTCACGCCGCTGCTGCGCCTTCGTGACGAGGTACGGCAGCGCGGCCCGGATTCTCTGGAACCGCTCGACAGCCGCGGTGTCCAGGTCGAACTGAAGCCCCTCGTGCTCGCCCTCAACGAAGCGCTCGCCCAGGTGCAGCGCCAGGTCGCGGCGCAAAGGCGCTTCGTGGCCAATGCCGCCCATCAGTTGCGTACCCCCCTCGCCCTCTTGAAGGCGCAGGTCGGCGTAGGCCTGCGGGCACCCAGCGCTTCGGCAGCGAGGGAATCCCTCTCGGCGGCCGGTGCGACGGTGGAAGGCATGACCCGTCTTTCCAACCAGCTCCTGAGCCTCGCCCGCGCCGAGCAGGGCAGCGCGCTCCTCCATAGGGAAAGGGTCGATTTCAACGGCCTCAGCCGAGAAGCGGTGGGGGATCTCGCCATCATGGCGGTGGAGCGTGGCATCGACCTGGGCTTTGACGAAGCCCCCGCACCCCTGCCCGTCAACGGCCACCCCACCCTGCTGCGCGAGATGGTGACGAACCTGGTCGAAAATGCCCTGCGCTACACATCCGCGGGAGGTACGGTCACCGTACGCATGCGAGCGACCGGCGGCTCCACTGTCATCCTGCGCGTTGAGGACAATGGCCCGGGCATACCGGCCGATGAGCGCGAAAAGGTCTTCGAGCGCTTCTATCGCCGCCTCGGCAGCGGCATTGAAGGCACAGGCCTCGGCCTCGCCGTGGTGAAGGAGATCGTGTCCTCCCACGAAGGCCAGATCGAACTGGCCGACCGCTTGCCCCTGCCCGGCCTGGTGGTCATCGTTACGCTGCCGGCGCTTGCATCGTGAGTGTTCATCAAGGCGATACTACGCTTGCTCTCGGTATTTCCTAGAGTAATTTATTGTAAATATCTCATGTATGTTGCAATTTTGCCACTTTAGGTTGAATTATTCCACCTATGATAGCAAAAAATCCATCAGTATAAGCATTTTGTGCCAATCGTGATCAATTTATAAAATACTCCTGGCTTTTTAAAAATTATAGTTCCGCAACTCGAATGTCAGGAGAATCGCGGAATGGCGAAGATCAATCTGAAACTGTACATGCTCTGCAGCACCGCGATACTTCTTCCTGCAACCATCGCGCCGACTGTCATCGCCGCTTCGCCGGCTGCGGCGCAGAGCGTCTCGATGACGGGAAGCAACTCGGCGATCGCCTACAACCACACCACGTGCGACGTGGTGACCATTTCCATGAATCCGGCTTGCGGACTGGTGATCACGTCGATCGCCAATCCAACGAACGGCGCGACCTATACGAATACGGCACGTGATCTGGTCGTCGGCACCAATAGGACGGACAGCAACAGCGGCCCGACGGCGAACGGACGGATCGAAATCACCAATGGCGGTGTCGTCACCACGGCCCGCGGCTGGCTTGGTTACGAAGCCGGGACGACCGGAGTAGGCCTCATCAGCGGCCCTGGCTCACTGTGGAAGGCGAACGGCACCTTCAATGTGGGCTTTTGGGGCGACGGATATCTCACCATTCAGGATGGTGGCCATCTGCAAACCAATAACGGGTATATCGGCCATGCGAGCTATGGCGAGGTGCTGATCACGGGTGTCCACGACAATGGCGACGGCACCTTCACCCGTTCGACCTGGGATCGCAATGGCAATCAGTTTCAGTCCGTCGGTGGCGGCCATCCTTCGACGATCTACCAGGTGCCGGCCGAGCAGGGCACCGGCGTCCTGACGATCGAGGACGGCGGCCTGATGAAGAGCGCAGGCGGATTTATCGGTGCACAGCCCGGTGCCACGGGCATCGTGACGGTAAGCGGCATCGATGCAGCATCGGGCTATCACTCGGAGTGGCAGAGCACGAGCGGCATGTATGTCGGCTGGCAGGGGACCGGCACGCTCAACATTCTCGAGGGCGGACAGGTCACCAGCGCCGGCGGCGCCGTGGGCTACAGCACTGGTGCAGCCGGGCATGCCGTGATCGATGGCGCGTCCTCTCTGTGGAACGCCGGGACTTCGCTGACCATAGGCAATCTCGGTACAGGCGTCGTGGACGTCAGCAACGACGGCACGTTGCAGGTGTCCGGATCCGTGCTGCTTGGCCTCGCACAGGGGAGTAGCGGCACGTTGAACGTGGGCGCGGGCGGCCGGGCCGGCATCGTCGCGGCTTCTTCGATCATTGGGGGAGCGGGGACCGCGGTCGTCAATTTCAATCACGTCGACGATATCGATTTTACCGTACCGATCAGCGGAACGACCGCCGTCAACCAGATGAACAGCGGCACGACCACCCTGTTCGGCTCCAATACCTATAGTGGCCTCACAACGGTGAGCGCCGGCACCCTGCGAGCAGGCGCAGGCAGCGTGTTCAGCGCCAGTTCGATCCATGATGTCGGTCCCGCCGGCACGCTCGACCTGCAGGGTTTCGACCAGACCGTCGCCGGCATGAACAATGCAGGTCTCGTTGCGACCAACGGCACCGGTCCGGGAACGACGCTGACGGTCACCGGCAATTACGTCGGGCAGGGCGGCACACTCGCGCTGAATACCTATCTGGGCGATGATGCTTCGCCGACGGACATGATGGTTGTGAACGGCAACGCCTCGGGCTCGACCACGCTGTCGATCGCCAATGCCGGCGGCCCCGGCGCCCTGACCACCAAGGACGGCATCAAGGTGGTGCAGGTCGATGGGAACTCCACCTCGGACGCCTTCCGCCTCGCCCGGACCCTGACGGCCGGCGCCTATGACTACAACCTGTTCTATGGCGGCGTCACCGACCCGGGCGACCAGGACTGGTACCTGCGCTCGGTCGGCGCGTCCGCCTCGACGCAGACGGCGCTGCCCTATGCGGACACGCTGGTGAACTACGCCGAGGCGACGCTGGGCACGCTGCAGCAGAGGACCGGCAACCGCGTCTGGCCGAACGGCACGCCGCCCGAGGCGATCTGGTGCAAGGACCCGTCCCGCAACTTCCGCTGCACCCCGACCGGCGAGCAGAACGCCTCCTATGCCGACGGCAGGCCGGTGATCTACGGCCAGGGCGCCTGGGGGCGCATCGGCGGCCAGTATGCCTCCTACGATCCCAGGACAGGCTCGGCCTACACCCAGTCCCTCGGCTTCCTGCAGGCCGGCTATGAGGGCGTGGCCCATGAGAACGGCTCGGGCGAACTGACGCTCGGCGCCTTCGCCACCATCGGCACCTCGCGCGCCGAGATCGACGTCTCGCCCGACCCGGTGACCAAGGCGGCGCGCAGCGGCAAGATCACCTCGACCGGCTACGGGCTCGGCGGCAACCTGACCTGGCTCGGCCAGGACGGCTTCTATGCCGATGCGGTCGGCCAGTTCACCTGGTATGAGTCGGACCTGTCCAACAAGGCGGGCGGCGGCAATTCGGGCTGGTCCTCGGTGCTGAGCCTGGAGGCGGGCAGGCGCTTCGAGCTCGGCTCGGGCTGGGCGCTGGTGCCCCAGGCCCAGCTCGCCTGGGCCCATGTCGACTTCGACAGCTTCACCGACCTCAACGGCGCCCGCGTCGCCCTCGGCGACGGCGACAGCCTGAAGGGCCGGCTCGGCCTGCGGGTCGAGAACCTGGCCAGCTGGAAGAACCAGCAGGGCAGGACCGACCGCCTGCAGCTCTACGCCGTCGCCAATCTGAGCTACCAGTTCCTGGACGGCACCTCGGTCGAGGTGGCCGGCTCCTCCTTCACCCAGCAGAACAAGCGCCTGTGGGGCGAGGTCGGCCTGGGCGGCAGCTATGCCTGGAACGACGAGTGGAGCCTCTATGGCGAGGCCGACTATGCCGCCGCCCTCTCCTCCGGCTCCGGCGACAACTATGCCGTCAAGGGTACCGCAGGCCTCAGATACAGGTGGTAATTCGATCCACAGAGACAAAGAAGGGGCGTTACCTTGCCAGGTAAGCGCCCCTTCCTTGTATTCAAATCAGCCCCGAAGACGATCTCTCGCTACCGCATCCTCAATGGGCCAGACTGCCGCCCGGGTGAAGCATCGCGCTCTGGACAACGGGTACCACGGCGTCCTTGGGCATGCTCTCGAGAGAGACCGTCTCCGAAGGTTCCGCTGGCGTCGCGTCGCTCGAAAAGTGCGAAACCCGGTACCGGTCGCCCGGCAGCTTCTCGACCTCCATATATTTGGCCCGCCCGAAGGGCATGGTGCCGTTCACATAGAAGATCGAGGGATCGTACTGCTTGACGTTGACGCCGGAGCCCATGGCCTCGGCCACGAGTTGCATGAGCTGGAACTGCGTGGGCCGATCCATCCGCTGGAATTCAGCGGCTATGGCGGAGTCCGGACGGTTCGTCATCAGGATGACCGGCACCACGGCGGTCGGCAGATGACGGATGAGGTGGCCCCAATAGCCTCCCTCTCCCATCAACTCATTGTGGTCGGACGTAACGAAGACATAGACGGGATCCTTTTCGCCCAGAAAGGCCTGGATGATGTCGCTCGTGCTGCGATCCCAGCATTGCAGGCCGGTGTCGTAGCGCGCGCGCCTCGCTTCATCATCGCTGTCGTCCGGCGCCTCGAAGGTCCTGAAATCGCCGACATATTTCTTGCAGTTATCCAGATAGGGCTCGTGATCGGCGCGCTGGTGCACATAGATGAACCGGCGCGGCGCAGGAGGCACGCCCTTCACATCCTCGGCGAGCGATTCCTCCGGCGACATCTCGGCCTTTTCGTCATAGGTCTCGACCGTCTTCTCCTCGAGCACGTGGCGCGCACCGCCCGCGATCTGCATCGTGGTGATCGCCTGGGCCGAGTAGTAGTAGCTCTTGAAATCGCCGGTATTGGCGACATCAAAGATGTTCATGGGCTGGCGATCGGGCAGATTGGGAAAATAGACCAGCCGGAGTGCCGAGGGAACGCTCGCCAACGTGGCGACACCCCCCGAAAATCCGATCTTCGCCATCATGTGCCAACCGGGCGGAGGGGCGTTCAGGAAATGGGCGAGGCCCGGCGTAGTGGCTCGCTTCCAGCCGAAGATGGAAAGCCGCGCGGGGTTGATCGATTCCCCCATCACCATCACCACCGTCGCCTTGCCCTCGGGAACGGGAACAGGCGCAATGGTATGATCGGCAAGCGGGTTGAGGCTGCTGGGCGGCGCGGCTACCTCGGTCTCGCGCATCGCCAGCACCCCGACATTCGTCGCAGCCGTGGCTGACGCCGAATAGCTGCCGGCCTGGATGGCGGCGGGAAGGCCATGGACGCTCCAGCGCGCGACCACGCCAACCAGGGCGAGCGCCAGGACCACGGAGAACACAGCCGACCTGCTACCCCGGAACGGCCGGAAGATCGAGATCAGGCCAAGAAGAACGGCTGGTGCCAGGGCCGTCAGCAGCGGCATCACGAACTGGCTCTCGATGTGAGCGCCCGTCGTGACGGAGTCGGCCGTGTCGCTGAAGAAGAGCTGTACCTGCTCCGGTGTCAGTGGCGCGCCGAAATAAACCAGCGAGCACAGCCAGATCGTCTGGTTGAGGAGGATCAGGACGATGACGGCCATGCGGAACCAGGTTCCCGCCGACAAGGCGAACAGAACCGAGAAAATGCCGATCGTCAGGAAATATTCCTTCTTCACGAAGGGATGGATGGCAAATCCCTTGTAGTGGAGGAACAGGTCGGGAGCGCTCAGCAGCAGGAAGACTACCACGATCTCGACAGCGGCGCCTGCGATCGACCGCAATATGCCCTGCGAATGCGAAACCGGATTCCTTTGAAATACAGACGTCACAAAAGCCAACTAAATATACCTTCGAAAAAGATCCGGGCTAATGCGCCCGAGGCAACAGGCAATGAATACCGCCCCCGGCAACTCCGGCGGGCGTGATTATTGCTGTTTAACACATGCTGCCGCCTCGTGTGAAGCTTGCGGTGCGAGCCCCTCGGGCATCCGCCTGCCAAGGCTCGCCCACAAAAACGAATGCCCGGGGAGAGAACCCGGGCATGAGTTTGGCTGGAGGAAGGATCTTCTGACCCTCTTCTGTTATCCTTGAAGCCGCTACACCTCGTTCGTCAGTGATCAGACAAAGGCTTGGGCCGCCATTTGGCGAGACTGTTCTCCACGCGTGTCATGATCCAGCCGGCTGCCAGCACAACCAGCATGATGATGATGATCGCGGCGGCCACGCCCGGCCCGTCGAAGGAGCCGCGCGCGATGGCGATCAACTGCCCGATGCCATAGCGGGCGCCGACGAACTCGCCGACGATCGCGCCGGTGATGGCGAAGGAATAGCTGACATGGAGGCTGGCGAAGATCCAGCTCATGGCCGAAGGGATGATCACCGAGCGGGTGAGCTGCCAGGGCTTGGCCCCCAGGATCTGCGCATTCGCGATCAGGGAGCGATCTGCCTCGCGCACGCCCTGGAAGGCGTTCTGGAACACCAGAAAGAACACCATGACGAAGGACAGGGCGATCTTCGATCCGAGCCCCAGGCCGAACATGATGATGAAGACGGGAGCCAGCACCACGCGGGGGATCGAGTTGAAGACCTTGATATAGACCGAGAAGATATCGGCCAGGAAGGCATTGCGCCCCAGCGCCACGCCGACGAGAACGCCGGCAATGGAGCCGAACACGAAGCCGATCGTAGCCTCCTCCACGGTGACCCAGAGATGGTACCAGAGGGGCGTACCGTTCGCGCCCTCGGTGATCCACTGCCACAGGCGCTCGACAACGGTGCTGGGCATGCCGAGGGCAAGATCCGTCATCCAGC
The DNA here is from genome assembly GCF_059699065.1 of Labrys sp. ALF-8. NCBI lineage: Bacteria > Pseudomonadati > Pseudomonadota > Alphaproteobacteria > Hyphomicrobiales > Xanthobacteraceae > Labrys > Labrys sp. ALF-8. The sequence goes on along the minus strand of NZ_AP048537.1, from coordinate 3,617,333 downwards.
CGAGGCGGACGGAGACTTCCCACAGGCCCAGCACTGCGGCGAGGATCACGAACTGCCAGATCAGGACCATCACGCGCCGGGTCCTGGCCGCTTTCGCGGCGGCGGCCTCGATCTCGGTATCGGAGGTCCCGGGTCGAAACGCCGGCGTCTTGGGGGACATCGCGACATCGCTCATCTTCTGTCTCCTCTCACGCGGCTTCGGTGGCGCGGCGGTTGCTGGTCTGGACCTCCTCGCGCAAATCGTTCCAGATCATCTTGGAATAATCGATGAACTTCTGGTCGTAGCGGATCTCCTCCACGACACGCGGGCGAGGCAGATCGACCGTGTAGACGGACTTCACCGTGGCGGGCCCGGCGGTGAGCACGTAGATCTTGTCTGCCAGCGCGATCGCCTCATCGAGATCGTGCGTGACGAAGACGACGGAAGCCTTCGATTCATCCCACAGGTCCAGGAGCACGTTGTGCATCACCACGCGGGTCTGCACGTCGAGCGCCGAGAACGGCTCGTCCATGAGCAGGATCTTCGGCTGGTTGATGAAGGTCTGAGCGAGCGAAACGCGCTTGCGCATACCGCCGGAAAGCTGGTGCGGATAGTGGTTCTCGAAGCGTGGCAGGCCGACGCGCTTCAGCCATTCACGGGCCCGGGCATAGGCTTCCGCCTTGGGTACGCCCCTGAACATCGGCCCGGCAGCGACATTGTCGATGACGTTGCGCCAGGGAAAGACCGCATCGGCCTGGAAGACGAAGCCGACGCTGGGATCGATGCCGTTCATCGGGCCGCCCATCACCCGCACCTCGCCGGCGCTCGGCCTGGCCAGTCCGGTGACGAGGTTCAGCGTGGTCGACTTGCCGCACCCGGTCGGCCCTACCACGGCGACGAACTCGCCCCGGTTGACTGTCATGGAGAAATCGTGGATCGCCGTGAGCGACTTGCCCGTGGGTGTCACGAATCGGCGCGTGACGTTGATGAGCTCGATGGCGGGCGAGGAAGCCTGCGCCTGGGACTGGGTCATGGGTTCCTCCTGAAAGAGGCCGGAGCCGCACATTGGGGGAGCGGGCCTTCGGACCCGCCTTTCACCCGTCGATTGGCAGACTGCCGCCAGGACGGATCCGGAGACCCGCCCATCTGGCTTCACTTCGCGTTCTTCACGAACTCGGTGGTGTAGGTCTTGGACAGATCGATCTGCTTGTCCTGCAGCTCCTTCTTGAAGCTCTGCAGCACGGCCAGCACCGTCTTGGGGCCGTCCTCGGGCATCACGCCGTCGACGGTGAACATGCCCTTGCCGGCATCGAGGCCCTTGATGTAGCCGTCCTTGTCGTCGCCATAGAACTCCTTCGGCATTTTATCCGTGATCTCGGCGGCGCTGTGCGTGTTGATGAATTTCAGCGTCTTCACGAAGGCGTTGGCGAGCTTCTGCACCTCATCCTTGTGGGCCTCGACCCAAGCCGTCGGCATGTAGAGCGACGCAGCCGGATAGGTGCCGCCGAGGGCGTCCTCGGATCCCTTCACCGTGCGCATGTCGATCAGCACGCTGGCATCGCCGGATTTCACCATGCGCCCGATCGTGGGCTCGGTGGTCATGCCGGCCTGGATCTGGTCGTGCTGCATGGCAGCGATGAAGGTGGCTCCGGCGCCGACAGGCAGCGTCGTGAACTCGTTCGGCTTCACACCGGCCTTCTGAGCAAGATAGAGCGTGAGAAAGTTGGTGGAGGAACCGAGACCGGTCACGCCGACATCCATGCCCTTGAAGTCCGCGGCGGACTTGATTTCCGGGTGCTTGCTCGACACCAGGATGACCTCGCCCGGGGCCTGGCTGAACTGAACGACGCTCTCGACGAACTTGCCCTTGCCCTGCAGGTCGACGCAGTGATCATAGAAACCGACGACGCCCTGAACCGTCCCGGCGAGCATCTCGGTCTCGGCATCGACACCGGCGGTATCGTTCAGCAACTCGACGTCGAGGCCTTCGTCCTTGAAATAGCCGAGGCTCTCGGCAAGCTTGGCGGGCAGGTAAATCTGCTTTTCGTAGCCGCCCACGACGATGGTGATCTTCTCGTCGGCACGCGCCATGGCGCCGGTCGCCAGGCTCAGGGCTGTAAACGTGCCGGCGAGCAGGAGGCTGTGCAGGAGTTTCGGTTTGACGAACATGGTCTTCTCCAAAAGGCGTTTCCAGATGCCCGCTCTTCTTCCATCGGCGCGATGGTGCGAGGGCGCTTGCTGCCGTGCCTAGCGCATCAAGCTTTCAGTCAGCTTTCAATGCTGACGTCGCGGCAGAATTTTCGCGGTGCCGACCTCGTGGCCGACCTCGCTCCTGCCCGGAATGCCTCGTTTGCGGAATGTCGACGGGGGCCGACATTCCAAACTCCTTGCCCCACCGGCCATTGCTGCCCTAAAGAGCGCCAGGATTTTGGAAAGTTTGCAGCAATGGCCGGCGACAAGAAGCAGAAATTGAAGGCAAGGCAGGCGCGCGGTTTCGTCGACCGCAGCGCCGGCGAGATCGCAGCGACCCGCGCCATGGTCTCGGTGATCCAGGACGTCTATGAGCTCTACGGCTTCGAGCCGGTGGAGACTCCCTTCGTCGAGTATACCGATGCGCTGGGCAAGTTCCTCCCCGACCAGGACCGCCCAAACGAAGGCGTCTTCTCCTTCCAGGACGACGACGAGCAGTGGCTGTCGCTGCGCTACGACCTGACGGCGCCCCTCGCCCGCTATGTCGCGGAAAATTTCGACGCCCTGCCCAAGCCCTATCGCAGCTATCGCGCTGGCTATGTCTTCCGCAACGAGAAGCCGGGACCCGGGCGTTTCCGCCAGTTCATGCAGTTCGATGCCGACACGGTGGGCGCGCCGTCGGTCGCCGCCGATGCGGAGATCTGCATGATGGCCGCCGACACCATGGAGAAGCTCGGCATTCCACGCGGCTCCTATCTGGTGCGCGTCAACAACCGCAAGGTGCTCGACGGCATCATGGAGGTCATCGGCCTCGCGGGCGATGAGAACGCCGGGCGCCGCCTCACCGTGCTGCGCGCCATCGACAAGTTCGACCGCCTCGGCTCCGCGGGGGTGCGTGACCTGCTCGGCGCCGGGCGGAAGGACGAGTCCGGCGATTTCACCAAGGGCGCCGGGCTCGAGGACGCCCAGGCCCAGACGATACTCGACTACGTCACGGGGCAGAGCGGTGGTAACGCGGACACGCTCGCACGCGTGCGCCCGCTCGTGGCGAGTTCCGCCGGCGGGAGCGAAGGCGTCGAGGAATTGGCGCGGATTGCCGACCTCGTGGAAAAATCCGGCTACGGCACGGATCGCATCGTCATCGACACCTCGATCGTGCGCGGCCTCGAATACTATACGGGCCCGGTCTACGAGGTGGAGCTCACCTTCGAAGTCAAGGACGAACAGGGTCGTCCGGTGCGCTTCGGCTCGGTGGCCGGGGGTGGGCGCTATGACGGTCTCGTCGCACGGTTCCGCGGCGAACCGGTGCCCGCCACGGGCTTTTCCATCGGCGTCTCCCGCCTGCTTTCCGCGCTGACCGCCCTCGGCCGCGTCGACACCAAGGGCGACAAGGGGCCGGTAGTGGTCTGCGTGATGGACCAGAGCCGCCTTGCCGACTACCAGGCCATGGCGGGCGAACTGCGCCAGGCCGGCATCAGGGCGGAAGTCTATCTCGGCGGCTCGGGCATGAAGGCCCAGCTCAAATATGCCGACCGTCGCAAGTCGCCCATCGCCGTGATCCAGGGCTCGGACGAAGCCGAGAGGGGTGAGGTGCAGCTCAAGGACCTAGCCCTCGGCGCGGAGATGGCGAAGGCGATCGCGGACAATGCCGAATGGCGGGAGGCCCGCGTAGCCCAACGGGTGGTGGCGCGCGCGGACCTGGTGAAGACGGTGAAGGAGATGCTGGGGTAGCGGGCTCTCCGTCATCCCCGGCCGAGCGCAGCGAGGGGAAGGGAATCCAGGGGCATGGCCACCACACATCATTGAAGATGGCATCAAACATGCCGGCTTTCGCCTGTTAAGCCCATTTCCTCTTTCCGGTCGCCTTCCGCAGCGGCCCTTGTTAGAAACCCTCGGACGTATTCAATGGACCGCGCATATGCCCCACCCAGCCTATGAAGCCTTCGATGCGCTTGCCCAGCGCTCGGGCTATGCGCTGATCGATCCTCCCATCCTGCAGCCGGCAGGGCTTTTCCTCGACCTGCTCGGCGAGGACATGCGGCGCCGTGCCTTTCTAACGGCCGATGCCGAGGGCCGCGAATTCTGCCTTCGACCCGATTTCACCATTCCGGTTTCCCTGCATCATCTGGGAAATGCGAAGGCCGGGACGGTGGGTGCCTATGCCTATCGCGGGCCGGTATTCCGTTTCCGCTCCGACGGGCCGAGTGAATTCCTACAGGCGGGATTCGAGAATTTCGGCCGCAGCGACAAGCCCGCCGCCGATGCCGAAATGCTCGCCATCGCCATCGAGGCAGCCGGCGGGCTCGGCCTGACACGACCCGAGATCCGCATGGGCGATGCCGGCATCGTCACCGCCATGCTTGATGCGCTCGACCTGCCGCCGGTCTGGCGCCGGCGCCTCGTCAGCGATCTGCGCCGCTCCAAGAATCTCGACGAGGACCTTGCCCGTCTCGGCAATGCCGCTCCCAAGAACGGCGCTGCCGCCTATGCCGGCTTTCTCGCTGCACTGGAAGGCTCCGATCCCGGCTCGGCGCGCGCGGCCGTGGCCGATCTCCTGTCCATCGCCGGCATCCAGCCGGTCGGCGGACGCAGCGTCGACGAGATAGCCGACCGCTTCCTCGAACAGGCCGCACTCTCCTCCGGCGCCGGTGTCGACGGGGAGAAGGTTGCGATCACGCGCAGGATCTTTGCCGTCAGCGGCGATCCCGATACGGCCTCGGCGGAACTGCGTACCATAGCGGGGGAAGCCCGGCTGGATCTCAGCGCCGTGCTCGACGCCTTCGACGAACGCACCGGCTTCTTCGCCGCGCGGGGCATCGATATCGGCGCCGTGAAGTTCGCCACCGGTTTTGGCCGGCGCCTCGACTATTATACCGGCTTCGTCTTCGAGCTGCATGACCCTGCCGAGCCTGACGCCCAGGCCCGGGTCGGCGGCGGACGCTACGACCACCTGATGGGCCAGCTCGGATCGGCGCAATCGGTGCCGGCGGTGGGCTGCTCGATCTGGCTCGACCGGTTCGGGGGAGAAGCATGATGACGCCCCTCCTACTCGGCATTCCTTCCAAGGGCCGCCTGCAGGAGAACTGCACCGCCTTCTTCGAACGCGCAGGCATCCGCTTCGTCCAGGAACGCGGCGCGCGCGACTATCGCGGCGCCGTTCCCGGCATGGACGATGTGGAAGTGCTGTTCCTCTCGGCCTCCGAGATCGCCGGCCAGCTTGCCTCCGGCGCGATCCATTTCGGCGTCACCGGCGAGGACCTGGTGCGCGAGAATATTCCGCGTGCTGACGAGCGCGTGACCCTGCTCCAGCCCCTCGGCTTCGGACAGGCCAATGTCGTGGTCGCCGTGCCGCAGGCCTGGATCGATGTGCGCACCATGGCCGACATCGAGGACGTCGCCGCCGGCTTTCGCCAGCGCCATGGCCGCCGCCTCAAGGTCGCCACCAAATATGTCAACCTCACGCGGACCTTCTTCTCCACGCACGGCGTTGCCGACTATCTCATCGTAGAAAGCCTCGGTGCCACCGAGGGGGCCCCGACCTCCGGAGCGGCGGACCTGATCGTCGACATCACCACGACGGGCGGCACGCTTACGGCGAATGCGCTCAAGGTGGTCGAGGACGGCGTGATGCTGCGCAGCCAGGCCAATCTGGTTGCCTCGCTGGGGGCGGACTGGAACCCGCGCGCCCGCGCCGGCGCAGCCGCCATCCTCGGGCGCCTCGCCGCAAAGGCCAAGGGCAGCGCCCAGCGCGAGGTTCGCTGCGTCCTGCGCGGCGCCAACCAGCAACATCTCCAGGATGCTGCCCGCCAATTCGGCGCCGGCGCTCCCTTTGGCCTGCCGGCCCAGGGCCAGCCCCTGACCTTCCACGTGCCGGCCGGCCAGATGTTCGACTTCGCGGCCTGGCTGACCGACCAGGGCGCGGCCGCGATCGCGGTGACCAATCTCGACTTCGTCTTCGAGCCTCACAACGTGCTCTACGGTGAACTGGAGAAGAAGCTCGGATAGCGCGCGCCGGGCTCGGAGCCGCCGTCTCCGGCGGCGATCCTCCTGCCCGGCAGATGCACCGCTTCCAGGACTGGCGGCCAGAGACCGCCACTTCGATCCACCCGCCATTTTCCGCCGACGCATGGCAGGCGCGGTCCCCTTTCATACCGAGGCGCCCGGAATCGTAAAATTCCTTTGTTATCAATACTTTGCTCTAGAGAAAATTACAGCGCTCCACGCATTCGGCTCTAGGCGATCACCCCATCCGTCAACGGCGCCGACTGTCCGTTCTCCGCGCGCAGAAAATCGATCAGGGCGCGCAGCTTCAGCGGTACACGGCGGCGATCTGCATAGTAGAGCATGAGGCCGGCCAGCGGCGGACTCCAGTCCGCAAGAATCCGCACGAGCCGGCCCTCGTCGAGGAAGCGCTCGATATAGCCGTTGATCATGTAGGTGATGCCGATGCCGTCGAGCGCCGCCTGCACCAGGGCGGCCGAATCGTTGAGGATCAGGCGCTTGCCGACTGCGAGTTCCATCTCCTCGCCATCCCGTGCGAAGGACCAGCGTTCCACCTGCCCCGTGGAGGAATGGCGAAAGCCTATGCAGTCATGGTCGAACAGGTCTCGCGGTACCCTCGGCATGCCGCACCGTGCAAGGTAGTCGGGCGACGCCACGATATAGGCTTCGATGGGCGGCCCGATCTTGACGCCCACCATGTCCGGCTCGACCAGGTCGCCAAAGCGGATGCCGGCATCGAAACCAAGGCCGAATATGTCGACGAGCGAGCTCTCGATAGCGATCTCCAGGTCGATCTCGGGACAGGCAGCCAGGAAACGCCGGAGGATCGGCTGCAGGACGATCATATAGGCGGCACGGGGGACGTTGAGCCGCAACAGGCCGGAAGGCCGCCCGCTGTCGTCGCTGAGTTCCTCGGAGGCCTCTGCGAGTTCCCGGATGGCCGGCAGCACGCGCTGGAGATAGCGCCCGCCTGCCTCAGTAAGACTGACGCTGCGCGTCGTGCGGTTGAACAGAGTGGCATTTAGGCGCAATTCGAGCGTCCGTATGGCCTGGCTCACCGCCGAGGGAGATACGCCCAGGCGCACGGCCGCGGCCGAGAAACTCGAAAGCTCGGCCACGGTCGCGAAGGTCACCAGACCGTCCAGTTGATCCTGCCGCATTCCGTCCTCTCGCGGCTCGCACCGCTCATTTGACAGTTTCACTTAAAGGGGTGTGCGGGATTATGCCGGTTATCGCGCGAGAAGCCAGGTTCTATGGTGGCGGCCCCTCCCTTTTCATCTCAGAGATTTGTCATGTCCGATAGTGCAAAGCCCGTCTGGTTCATCACCGGCTGTTCGACCGGCTTCGGCCGGGACCTGGCGCATCACACGCTTTCGCTCGGCTATCCTACCGTGGTGACCGCCCGCAATCCGGCGCAGCTCGAAGAATTCACCATGGAGTATGGCGATCTCGCCCTGGTGCTGAAGCTCGACGTCACCAGGCAGGAGGACATCGATACGGCGGTGGGAATCGCGCTGGAGCGTCTCGGCCGCATCGACGTGCTCGTGAACAATGCCGGCATCGGTTATTTCGGCTCCTTCGAGGAGAGCGACATGGCCGAAGTCCACAAGATGTTCGACATCAACGTCTGGGGCCTCACTCATATGACGCGGGCGATCCTACCGACCCTGCGCAAGCAGCGGTCGGGCACAATCGTCAACGTCTCCTCCATCGGTGGCCTGCGTGCCTTCCCGTCGGTGAGTTTCTACAACGCCACCAAATTTGCGGTGGAGGCCTTGTCGGAAGCGCTTTCCCAGGAACTCGCTCCGCTCGGCATCAACGTGCTGATCATCGAACCGGGGCCGTTCCGCACCGACTGGGCCGGCCGTTCCGCCAACCAGGCGCCGCAGACCATTGCCGACTATCAGGAAACCGCCGGTGCCCGGCAGGCCCAGATCCGCGGCTACAGCGGGAGGCAGGCCGGCGATCCCGTGCGTGCAGCCAAGGCGATCGTCAAGGCGGTGGAGGCCGAGAAGCCCCCGCTGCGCCTGCTGCTCGGCAAGGTCGCGCTCGAGGGCGCCCGGATCAAGCTGGGCCAGCTCGCCGCTGATTTCGATGCCTGGGCCGACGTCACCGAAAGCGCGGACTACCCCGAAGGCCAGTGATCCGAGGCCCCTGCGGACGTGCCGATCTGGAGAGGCCGGTGTGAGAGACGCGACGTTGGGGAAAGAGGTCTATTTTGCCGTGCCCGGGCTTGTCCCGGGCATCCCGCAGTGTTTGTGCCCGCCGGAATCACCGGGACGCGCCCGGCAGTAACTGGAAACCGCGCCTTGGCGATTCCACGGTCGGGCTGCGGGCACGCCACGCCGATTGCCGGCACACCAATGTCATGAAGATTGCAAAGCGTGCCTCGCTGGTCCACACAGGGGCGAATCCCGTTGCCAGCTTGTCATGACCGAACGTCCCAAACTCGTCCTCGCCTCCGCCAGCCCCCGCCGCCATGCCTTGCTCGAACAAGCCGGCTGCGCGCCCGATGCGCTGCTACCCACCGATATCGACGAAACGCCCAAGCGTGGCGAGGCCGCGCGCACCCTCGTGCAGCGCCTGGCGAAGGAGAAGATCGAGACCGCGCTGGTGACGCTGAAGACCCGGCCAGATCTGGTCGGGGCCTACACGGTGTCGGCCGATACGGTCGTGGCCTGCACCGGCCGCGTCCTGCCCAAGGCCGAGACGCCGGAGGATGCGGAGGCCTGCCTTCGGCTCCTCTCGGGTCGCAGCCACATCGTGATGACAGGCGTCGCCGTCGCCAATCCGCAGGGCATCGTCCGCACGCGCCTCGTCGAGACGCGGGTGCGCTTCAAGCACTTGTCGCTCGACGAGATCAATGCCTACCTCGAATCCGGCGAGTGGCGCGGCAAGGCGGGCGGCTATGCCATTCAGGGCTTCGCCGGGGTGTTCGCCCTGCGCCTGATCGGCTCCTACACCAACGTCGTCGGTCTGCCGCTTTACGAAACCGTGAGCCTGCTCGAAGGTGCCGGCTTCCCGGTGCGCGGCACCTGGAGGGAAAATCTGTGAGCGAACCGGTTGCCACTCCCATGCTCAAGCGCAAATGCCCGATCTGCGGCAAGCCAAGCGTCGAGGCGACCAAGCCGTTCTGCTCCAAACGTTGTGCCGACATCGACCTGTCGCGCTGGCTGAAGGGCGTCTACGCCATTCCCGGCAGCGAGAACGACGAGGCCGATCCGACCGACCAGGACGATCCCTTCAATGCAGAGCGTGACCAATGACCGAACCGCAGCGTTACACGATTGCCAGCCTCCAGGCCTTCCTTGAATCCGCCCTCCTGGCCGGCGGGGCTGACGTTCCATCCGCCAACGCCGCGACCCGAGCGATGATGCATGCGTCCGCCATCGGCGTGGACAGCCATGGCGTGCGGCTGCTGCCCTATTATCTCGGCGTGCTCGCCAGCGGCGAGGTCAACGGACATCCCCAGATCGAGGTCATCCGCGGTGAAGGTTCCACCGCGGTCCTCGATGCCGATGGCGCGATCGGCCACTATGCCTGCTATCGCGCCATGGAGGAGGCCGTCGACATCGCCAGGACGCAGGGTGTCGGCGCGGTGACGATCAAGCACATGTCGCATATGGGTGCCGCAGGCGCCTACGCGAAATGGGCGGCCGACCAGGGTTTCATCGGCATGCTCGTCGCCAATTCGGATGCCGCTGTGCGCCTGTTCGACGGACGCGATGCTTTCCACGGTACAAGCCCGATCGCCATAGGCGCCCCCGTGCCCGACCAGCGCCCCTGGCTGATGGACATGGCGACGAGCGCGATCCCACAGAATCGCGTCCTTTTGTACCGTTCGCTCGGAATCACTCTGCCGCAGGGCGTGGCGGTCGACGAAAAGGGCATCAATACCACCGACCCGCATGCCGCGCGCACGCTTTCGCCGGTCGGCGGCGAGCAGGGCTACAAGGGTGCGGCGCTCGCGGGCCTCGTTGAGATCCTCTCCTCGCCTCTCACCGGCATGTCGCTCTCCACCGAGCTGGTGCCGATGTACGGGAAGGCCTCCACCGGCGCCCCGCGCGATATGGGCGGCTTTGCGCTCGCCATCAATCCCGCCTCCTTCATAAGCACCGAGGTCTATGGCGCCATCATCACGCGCTACCTCGCAAACGTGCGCGGAGCCGTGCCGGCGGAGGGCGCAACGGGAAAGCCGATGGCGCCCGGCGACCGCGAATGGAAGGTCGAGGACGAGCGCAAGGTAAAGGGCGTGCCCGTCGACCCCGACAGTGAGAAAGCGTTCGCCGAACTGGCGGAGAAATACGCACTGACGCTGCCTCAGAAGGCATAAGCCCGGGCGGCCTAGCCCGTGAAGCTCCGGCATCTTGACTTTTGTACCGATCGGTTCACCATGTACCTATCGGTACAAATGAGGCTGCTGCATGTCTGAACAACGCCCTCCCCTTCCTCCATTCACCCGCGAGACGGCCATCCGGAAGATCCGGGCCGCCGAAGACGGCTGGAACAGTTGCAATCCCGAGCGCGTGTCGCTTGCCTATACGCCCGACAGCCGCTGGCGGAACCGCTCCGAGTTTCCGTGCGGGCGCACGCAGATCGTCGGGTTCCTGACCCGTAAATGGCAGAAGGAACTCGACTATCGCCTGATCAAGGAGCTCTGGGCCTTCGGCGACAATCGTATCGCCGTGCGTTTTGCCTATGAATGGCATGACGACAAGGGCGAGTGGTTTCGCTCCTACGGCAATGAAAACTGGGAATTCGACGAAAACGGGCTGATGGCCGTGCGCCACGCCAGCATCAACGACGTGCCGATCAAGGAAAGCGAGCGCAAGTTCCATTGGGACCGCTCGATGCCCCGGCCCACCGATCACCCCGGCCTCTCAGACCTCGGCCTGTGAAACCCGGCGACGCAATCAGGAGGTCATGCGCCTGATGAAGCTCATTCGCGAGCGCAGCGACGTCCTGCCTCTTCTGACCGAGGTGTTCCGCACCCACGGTTATGAGGGTACGAGCCTCGCTCTCATCAGCCAGCATACGGGACTTGGAAAGGGCAGCCTCTACAACTTCTTTCCCGGCGGCAAGGAGGAGATGGCGGCGGCCGTGCTGGACGGCATCGACCGCTGGTTCCGTATCCATGTGTTCGATCCCCTGCGCAGCCATGAGGATCCGCGCGCCGGAATCCGGGCGATGTTCGAAGCCACCGACCGCTACTTCCATTCCGGGGAACGGGTCTGCATCGTCGGCGTCTTCGCGCTGAGCGACGTTCGCGATCGCTTCGCGGCAAGGATCAATGCCTATTTCAGCGCCTGGCAGGACGCACTGGCCGATGCACTGCGGCGAGCGGGCCGGGACGAGGCGTCGGCGGAGGACCTTGCCGAGGAAATCGTAGCCGGTATCCAGGGCGCACTGGTGGCGGCCCGGGCCCTCGGCGATCACACGCTCTTCGGGCGGCGGCTGGAGAGGATGAAATCGCTGGCGGAGTGATTTCCGGGTGCACGGGTATCCTGCCCATTCTTGCGCTCGTGCACCTGATGATGGGGAAGAACGGGTAGGAAGCCCGTGCACCCGGCGCTTAGAGCCTGTCCCTCAGCGCGTAATAGCTCATGCCGGCCACCAGGGTCGGCCAACGCAAGAGGCGACCGCCCGGGAAGGGCGGCGTCGGCAGGGCGGAGAGGCGATCGAACTCACCGAGCGTGGACGCCGTGACATCGGCGAGGATCTTGCCGAAATAAGGCGCCAGCATCACCCCCTGCCCCGAATAGCCCGAAGCCGTCAGGACATTCGGCGCGAGGCGACGCACGAAAGGCAGCCGGGTGGCGGTGATGCCGAGCGTGCCGCCCCAGGCATAGTCGATGGGCTTGTCGGCGAGTTGCGGAAAGACCTTCAGCATGCGCTTGCGCACGAAGGCCTTCATGTCGGAAGGAAAGCCCGAGCTGTAATTCTCGCCACCGCCGAAAATGAGACGCCGGTCCGCGGACAGGCGGTAGTAGTTCACGACGAAGCGGCTGTCGGCCACCGCATAATTGTTGGCGATCAGCGCCTTCGCCTCGTTGTCGGAGAAGGGCTGCGTGGCCAGGATGAAATTGTTGATCGGCATCACCCGAGCCTCGGTGTAGGCGTCGAGGCCCGAGAGATAGCCGTCTCCCGCCAGGATCAGCCAGTCGGCCGATACGCTGCCCCCGTCCGTCCGTACCACTGCCTTGCCGCCCTGGGCTTCGTAGACCGTCGCCTTGGACTGCTCGTAGATCCTGACCCCGGCCTCGAGCGCGGCCCGGCCGAGACCGAGCGCGAGATTGAGCGGGTGCAGGTGACCGCCATCATGGTCGATGAAGCCGCCATAGTAGCCGGTCGCGCCGAGCAGCGCGTCAAGCTGCTGCTTGTCGACGGCTTCCACCTTGTCGTAGCCGTAGACCGTGCGCAGCTTCTCGGCATAGGCCCTGGACATCTCGACATAGTGGGGCTTGTGGTCTGCGATCAGGATGCCGCTCCTGTAGTCGCAATCGATCCGGTATCTTGCGACCAGATCCTTGAGATGGGCCTTGGCGTCCTCCGCCATGTTCCACAGGGCCTTGGCCCCGTCCAGCCCCACGAGGCCTTCGAGGTAGTCCTGGTCGCGCCGCTGGCCGGAGTGGATCTGGCCGCCATTGCGCCCCGAGGCACCGGACCCGATCTGGGCTGCCTCCAGGATGATCACCGAAAGGCCGCGCTCGACCAGGGCAAGCGCGGCACCAAGGCCGGTATAGCCCGCGCCGACGATGCAGACGTCGGCCCGCTGATCGCCCGCGAGCGCAGGCTGGGGATCGAGCTTATGGGCCGTGGCGGTGTAGTAGGAAGTGGCCGGATGGCCGGTGTTCTCGGTCATGATGGCGATTCGGGAATGGAGGTCGACCTTGCGGTCGACCTACTGGGTAACGGTACCGTGCCGGCGAGGGAGATGCCGGCCTGCTGGCCGGCACTTCCTTTTGCTTCATCCCGCCTGCAGATGGAGGAACAGGATCATACGTTCAGCAACAGGTGCTCGCGTTCCCACGGGCTGATCACCCTCATGAACGTCTCGTATTCCTGCTTCTTGATGGCCGTATAGGCCGTGACGAAGGACGCTCCCATGACCTGCTTGATGGGCTCGCATTCCTCGAGCTCGGCCACCGCCTCCAGAAGGCCGCGGGGCAGCTCGAAGTCGCGGTTCTTGGCGTCGGACTCGATGGGCGACGTCGCTTCCAGTTCCTCGGTCATGCCGAGATAGCCGGCCGCGAGCACCGCGGCGATGGCGAGATAGGGGTTTGCGTCGGAGGACGGTACCCGGTTCTCGACGCGCCGGGCAGCCGGGCCGGATGGCGGCACGCGCAGGCCGGCAGTCCGGTTGTCATAGCCCCACTGCACGTTGATCGGAGCCATGGAGTCGCGGGCGAGGCGCCGGTAGGAGTTCACATAAGGCGCGAGCATGCACATGATAGCCGGCAAATATTTCTGCTGCCCCGCGATGAAGGAGAAGAACAGCGGCGTCGGGCCACCCGTGTCCGGGTCCGAGAAGATGTTATGCCCGGAGTCGGAATCCACGATCGACTGATGGATGTGCAGCGCCGAACCCGGCTCGCCCGCGATGGGCTTGGCCATGAAGGTCGCATAGATCTTGTGCTGCAGCGACGCCTCGCGGATCGTGCGCTTGAACAGGAAGACCTGGTCGGCGAGTTCGAGGGGATCGCCGTGACGCAGATTGATTTCCATCTGCGCGGCGCCGTCCTCGTGGATCAGCGTGTCGATCTCCAGCCCCTGGAGCTCGGAATATTTGTAGATGTCCTCGAAGACGGCATCGAACTCGTTGACGGCCGAGATCGAATAGCCCTGGCGGCCGATCTCCGGTCGACCGGAACGGCCGACGGGGGGCTTCAGGGGATAGTCGGGATCGGTGTTGGGCTCGACAAGATAGAACTCGATTTCAGGCGCCACCACAGGCTGCCAGCCCTTCTTGCGGTAGAGCTCGCGGATGCGCCGGAGCACCTGGCGCGGAGCCTGCTCGACGGGGCGACCGTCGCGGGTGACGGCGTCGTGGATGACCTGGGCCGTCGGGTCCATCGCCCAGGGCACCGAGGTCAGCGTGGACCAGTCCGGCTGCATGAACATGTCGGTGTCAGCCTCGACCGCATCGACCAGGCCTTCATAGGCGGGATATTCGCCCGTGATGCACTGATAGAAGATCGAGAGGGGCAGGTTCATCACGGGGGCGTTCAGGAACTTGGACACCGGCATGATCTTGCCGCGGGCGACGCCGCCCTGGTCGGGCACGAGGCACTCGATTTCCTCGATGTCGCGAGCGCGGAACCAGTCCTTCGCACTCTCCACGCCGGAAATGCCTCGGGCGGAATCGATATCCGCCACGCCGGTGGCATCCAGCTTGTCTGATTTTTTCTTCTTGCTCATCGTCGCACACATGCGGCTTCCACCCCGCGAATGCGGAGAGGCGACCCGAAACAAGCGCCGGCGACCTGTTTGACGATCCGGAAGGACAGGCTGGGAAAGCCTACCCGGGATCATCACGCGACTAACCTCCGGTTCGGGCCCTTGGTTTAGGAGGGCGGAGGCGCACGCGCCGCGCATCGAGGATGACGCGCAAAAGAGGCATCGGTGGACCGACGCTGACGACACACTGCCTTCAGCGGACTGCAAAAGTCAATTATGCCCCAGCGAAAATGTGATCACAAAATAGAATCAAACCCCAATTTCTTCAGTAGACCGCCATCGACTTCCCGGTTTAGGCTGCGCCCAACGACAACAGCCAGACGGGATATCATGAGTGTTACAGACGGGGGCGGCGCCGAGGCGCCGATAAAATCGCAAACGGCGATCGGGGGTGTTCGCCGAAAATTCCAGCCCTGGAACGATCCGTCCGCTGTTCCACTCATCCGCTTCGAGAATGTCACCAAGCGCTTCGGCGATTTCGTCGCCGTCAACGAGGTCTCGATCGACATTCACCAGCGTGAATTCTTCTCCCTCCTCGGCCCGTCCGGCTGCGGCAAGACCACGCTGATGCGCATGCTCGCCGGCTTCGAGGAACCGACCTCGGGGCGCATCACCCTGGCCGGCAAGGATCTCGCCGGCGTGCCGCCCTACGAGCGGCCGGCCAACATGATGTTCCAGTCCTACGCCTTGTTCCCGCATATGACGGTGGCCGACAACATCGCCTTCGGCCTCAAGATGGACAAGATGCCGAAGTCGCAGATCCAGGAACGCGTCAACCAGATGCTGAAGCTGGTGAAGCTGGAGAAATTCGCGGGGCGCAAGCCGCACCAGCTTTCGGGAGGGCAGCGCCAGCGCGTCGCTCTCGCCCGCGCTGTCGCCAAGCAGCCGAAAGTGCTCTTGCTGGATGAGCCTCTCGGCGCGCTGGACAAGAAGCTGCGCGAGGAAACCCAGTTCGAACTGATGGATATCCAGGTCGAGCTCGGAATTACCTTCATCATCGTCACGCATGACCAGGAAGAAGCGATGACGATGTCCGACCGCATCGCCGTGATGGACCACGGCAAGCTGGTGCAGGTGGCTACGCCGGGCGAGATCTACGAGCAGCCGAATTCGCGTTACGTCGCCGACTTCATCGGAAACATCAACATCTTTGATGGCAAGGTCACCGGTATCCAGGGCAGCACGGTCACCCTGTCCTCCCCCGGCAACAATGCCTTCAAGGTCGAAAGCAGCGAGCCGCTCAGCGTGGGCCAGAGCGTCTTCCTCGCCATCCGCCCGGAGAAGATGCGCATTTCCCTCGATGCGCCGCCTGCCGGGACCAACAGCCTGCCGGGTGAAGTCTTCGATATCGGCTATCTCGGCGACTGGACGAACTACGTCGTGGAGGTTCCCGGCTTCAGCCAGCACCTGCGCGTGAGTTCGGCCAATATGAGCCGCTTCGTCGAGCGGCCGATCACCTGGGAAGACAAGGTCCATGTCAGCTTTGCGCCGGATGCCGGCCTGCTGCTGACCAAGTAGGAGGCAGACATGGCTTCCGCTTCCTCGAAGTCCTCGACCTGGGGCCGGTTTCTTGTGATCGCGACGCCCTATCTGTGGTCGCTTGTCTTCTTCGCCATTCCCTTCCTGATCGTTCTGAAGATCTCCCTCAGCACGGTCGCGGACGGCAACCCGCCCTATACGCCCGTCTTCAGCTTCGATGGCACCTGGCACAGTGTCAGCGACTTCTTTTCCCAGCTCAATTTCGACAATTACTACAGCATCTTCAACATATGGGGCGAGGACGGCGACTCGCTCTACATCAAGTCCTATCTTTCAAGCGTCGTCATTGCCTTCATTTCCACGATCCTGCTTCTCGTGATCGGCTATCCCATCGCCTACGGCATGGCCCGCGCGCCGAAGAACCTGCGCGCAACGCTGCTGATGCTGGTGATCCTGCCGTTCTGGACCTCGTTCCTGATCCGGGTCTATGCCTGGATCGGCATCCTGAAGCCCGAGGGGCTGCTCAACCTGGCGCTGTCCAAGATCGGCCTGGTCGACATGGATCACCCGCTGCAGATCCTCAACACCAACTATGCGATCTTCATCGGCATCGTCTATTCCTACCTGCCCTTCATGATCCTGCCGCTCTACTCGTCGCTGGAGAAGATGGACCATACCCTCCTGGAGGCGGCCGCCGACCTCGGCTGCAAGCCGATAAAGGCCTTCTGGCTGGTGACGTTCCCGCTCTCCCTGCCCGGGGTGATCGCCGGCTTCATGCTCTGCTTCATCCCGGCGGTGGGCGAGTTCGTCATCCCGGATCTTCTCGGCGGCTCGACCACCCTGATGATCGGCAAGTCGCTCTACGACCTCTTCCTCCTGAACCGCGACTGGCCCGGCGCCTCGGCGCTCGCGATCATCCTCCTCATCGTGCTGGTGGGTCCGATCACCTATTACCAGCACGTCCAGGCCAAGCAGCTGGAGGTCGATCGATGAAAAACCAGGCCTCCCTGTTCAATGTGGTCTCGGTCACGTTCGGCCTGGCCTTCCTCTATCTGCCGATCCTGATCCTGGTGGTCTACTCCTTCAACGATTCGCGCCTGGTGACGGTCTGGGGCGGCTGGTCGACGCGCTGGTACGGCACGCTCTTCCACGACCAGGCCTTCCTCGACGCGGCCTGGATCACCGTGCGCGTCGGCGCCCTCTCGGCGACGATCGCCACGATCCTCGGCACGATGGCCGCCATCGTGCTGGTGCGCATGGGACGCTTTCACGGCCGCATGGCCTTCTCGGCCATGGTCTATGCCCCGCTGGTGATGCCGGAAATCATCATCGGCGTGTCACTCCTGCTGCTCTTCGTGGCGGTTGGCGTCGATCGTGGCTTCTGGACGGTGACCCTTGCCCATGTGACCCTCACCATGTGCTTCGTCGCCGTGGTGGTTCAGTCCCGCCTGGTCACATTCGATCGCTCGCTGGAAGAGGCAGCGCTTGATCTCGGCTGCCGCCCGTTCAAGGCCTTCTTCCTAATCACCCTGCCTATCATAGCCCCGGCCGTGATCTCCGGCTGGATGCTGGCGTTCACGCTGTCGCTCGACGATCTCGTCATTGCCAGCTTCACCACCGGGCCAGGCGCCAATACGCTTCCGATGATGATCTACTCGCAGGTCCGGCGCGGCGTGACGCCCGAGATCAATGCCGCATGCACGCTGATGCTGACCGTCGTCGCCATCGGCGTCGTCATCGCCTCCATCTACACGCGGCGCGCCGAGGCAGAGCGTGAGAGGGCCGAGAGGCTGGCAGCCGCCGGGTAGTGCGCCCGCCAAGCCTCTATCGCCCCAGGATATCGAGGACAAACGCGACGAAGGCGCTGACGGGAAACCCCGTCTGCGCCTTTCCTGTTTTATGGAGGATGCTTCAAGGAGCAGGAGGACCCGCCCTCCCCGGTCATTGTGCCGAGGAGGCCGGCAAGCTCGTTGCCGAATCCTGCGTCACGTCCTGGCCCGGCTTGGCGAAGCTGCGCAGAAGCGGGGCGGCAGCGCCTGAACGACGGATGAGCGCTTCGGTGTCAGGCTCGACCACCGGCACTTCCCACCCGCCATACACGCGGAACGGCAGGTGGAAGGGGTCGGCTCCGTCGCCATCGCTCCAGTTGGCCATGCCTGCCATGTCGAGGCTGCGCAGGGCGATATTCGTCTGCCCGGCCAGTGTGACCGAAAGCGATCCGTTTTCCATGCGGCAGTCGGTGGTCTTGGCCATGCCCTGCGCAATCTTGAAGCTCGCCTTGGCGGTGTCGAACGTGGTGCGGCCGCCATAGCCGGACTCGAAGCGCGCCGAGAGCGGACGCTTCTCGATCTTCTGCATGAGGTCGGCCAGATCGATGCCGACAAGCGCGCCATTGGCGACGCTGATATCGGCGCGCCCTTCCAGAGACCGCAGCAGATCGGCCACCGTGGCGCCGGTGCCGGTCACCTCGATGGTTCCTTCTCCAGCGCCCTCGATGCG
The DNA here is from genome assembly GCF_059699065.1 of Labrys sp. ALF-8. Classification (NCBI taxonomy): domain Bacteria; kingdom Pseudomonadati; phylum Pseudomonadota; class Alphaproteobacteria; order Hyphomicrobiales; family Xanthobacteraceae; genus Labrys; species Labrys sp. ALF-8. The sequence goes on along the minus strand of NZ_AP048537.1, from coordinate 3,598,726 downwards.
GTGGAAGCCGAAGAGATCGACCAGGGATTTCCCCATCTCGACCGAACTGAAATTGCCGGAGGCCGTGAACTCGACGCCTTTGCCGACATTCTTGAGGGTAAGATTGCCGTTCACCGTGCCGCCATAGGCGGCCGCCTCACCGAGCGCGAACTCGAACAGGCCGTCATGCGTGGAAATCGTCGCCGCCGTGCGACCGAGTTTCACCTTGTCGATCACCGTCTCGCCGGCGGAAATGCGCAGGTCCAGATCGCTGACCAACAGGCCCTTGATGTTGATGCGATCCTCCCGCCACTGCTTGGGTATGCTGCCGGCGCGCTGGGCTTCGTCGGAATAGGCGGTCAGATCGATCGTATCAGCCGCCAGCGTCCCGCTGATCTTGGGGCGATCGCCGGCCAACTGCACGAGCAGCGAGCCCTCGGCCTCATTCCCGTCGAGCGAGAGCTGGACGTCGTTCAGGGAAATCCCGGTGCTGTCCACCGTGAGCGGCGACTGCACCTCGAAGGCGGCGAGGCTGCTGCCGTCCGGCAGGGGCAGCCCCAGCCAGCGCAGGGTTTCACGCAATGACGTGCCGCCGGCGGAGAGCTGCCCGTCCAGCTTACCGTCGCCATCCACGGTGCCGCTGGCATTCAGATTGAGCATCTCGCCCTTGATTCGAGCCCGCGCGTCGGACTTGCCGCCCGAGATCAGGCTCGCGGGCTCGGCCAGCGATATCGCGATCTCCGCATTGCGGTCGCGCCAGTTGATGACACCGGTCGCCGACATGGCGTTGGTGAGGCCCGACCACGCCAGCGTCGCGTCCTCTATCGACACCGAGGTCGACTGGCCCGAGCCCGCATCGGCATATTGAATGGAGCTGTCGATCAGGCGCAGCGAGGAAATCGGCATCGCCTTGTCGAAATGGCCATCGGCCGCATCCGCCAGCACGCCGGTCTTGAAATCCCATGAATGATTGTTGGCCTTGGTGGCGGTGAGCCCGATGCGCGCCCTCTTCAACATCAGGCCGGAGACCTCGATGCGGCCGACGAGGAGCGGTATGAGGTTCAGAGACCCCTGCAATTTGTCAGCGGCAAGCAGCGGCGGCATGCCCTCGCCGCCCGGAATCGTCACCTTCTCGACCAGCAGCGTGGGCATCGGCGCCCAGGACAGGTGCACCGGTCCGTCGACCTGCGGCGTGCGTCCCGTGAGAGCCACGATCTGTCGCGTGAGCGCGTCGCGAAGCGCGCTCTCAGGCGCCAGCGAGGGTACGATGAGAACCAAGGCGACGAGCGCGGCAGCGATGGCGGCTAGTGACAGCCCAATACGCTTCATGCGGGATCCGCGCCTCACTCGATCAAAACATGTTTGATTATCAATCGCGCGCGCCTGACGGGCGGGCCTGACTCACAAACGCAATTCACTATAGATGGCAGGCCATCGTGGTAAAAGCGAGGCCGGCTTATGATGCCCGCCATGCGCTGCAATCCATGGCCGAACCGACGAAATATGTGACCGTCCTGGGGTATTGCAAGCCCATGCATGGCGATACCCTTGCACAGACTTGGTTAATAAGGCTGGAAACCATAATGGGAAAGTCGCAAATGCGCACGCTGGGCATTGTCGACATGCATACGGCCGGCGAACCCGTACGCATCGTCACCGAGGGCTATCCCGAACTCACCGGCACCACCATACTCGACAAGCGGCGCGAGGCATTGGCCGAGCACGATGCGCTGCGAAAGGCCATGATGCTGGAGCCGCGCGGCCACGCCGGCATGTACGGCGTCATTCCTGTCAAGCCGCATGCACCGGAAGCGGCCTTTGCCGCGCTGTTCACCCATAACGAGGGCTACAGCACCATGTGCGGCCACGCCACCATCGCCATCGGCAAATGGCTGGTGGAAAGCGGGCAGGTGGCGGCGCAGGAACCGGAAACGCGCTTTGCCCTTGAACTGCCGTGCGGGGTGGTCGACGTCAGCTGCCGCGTCGAAGCGGGCCGGGTAGTGGAGACGGCGTTCGAGAGCGTGCCCGCCTTTCTCAGCCAGAAGGACGCCGAGCTGGATGTGCCGGGTTTTGGCCGCATCACCTGCGACATCAGCTTCGGCGGAGCCTTCTATGCGATCCTGCCTGCTTCCCGGCTTGGCCTGGATTTCTTCTCGACGCCTCTGGAACGGTTGGTCGCAGCCGGCACGGCCATCACCGCCGCGGGCCGCCGGAACCTCGGCATCGCCCATCCGGAGGAAGACGATCTTGGCTTTCTCTATGGCACGATCCTCACCGACGATGCCGCGGGGACCGAGCCCAGCTACAATCTGTGCATCTTCGCCGAAGGGCAGATCGACCGCAGCCCCACTGGCAGCGGCGTCACCGCGCGCATGGTGCGGGACCACGCCCGCGGTCTGGTCGGCGAGGGAGCGGAGCGTCGCTTCATGGGGCCGACGGGACTGCCTTTCCACGCTCGCATCACGCAAGTGAAGGACGGCACCGTCCGGGTTCGCGTCGCCGGCCAGTCGGCCTTTAGCGGGACGGCCACTTTCCGGATCGACCCGGACGATCCGCTCGGCCACGGCTTCGTGTTGCCGGCTACTTATGGCGCACTGCGCGAATGATGATCGCAACCGGAGTGGCGGCCCAAGATCGCCGCTGCAATGCCGCCACGGAGATCTTCTCCGCTTTCGGAAATATTGCGCTTGCGGCAAAGGAAGATGCGGACAAGATGTCCGCGCCCGCGAAGCCTCGCCTGCCAGGATCCCTTCATGTCGACTGCCGATAAACCGCTTTGGACCCCCTCGCCCGAACGCATCGCGGGGACGCAGGTCATGGCTCTCATCGCCGCGGCCAATGCCCGCCACCAGCTGTCGCTCGGGACTTATGCCGACCTGCATCGCTGGTCGATCGAGAAGCAAGGGGACTTCTGGAGCCTCGTCTGGGATGACGGCGGCATCAAGGGCGAGAAGGGCGAGCGCTCCGCCATCGACCTCGACGACATCCAGAAGGCCCGCTTTTTTCCGGATGCCCGCCTGAACTTCGCCGAGAACCTCCTGGTCCGCGAAGACGATCGGCCGGCCCTAATCTTCCAGGGCGAGGACAAGGTCGGCTTCACGGTGAGCTGGCGCGAGCTCCATGCCCTCGTGTCGCGCCTGCAGCAGGCAATGCGCGCGGAAGGCGTCGGGGTGGGAGATCGCGTCGCCGCCATGATGCCGAATCGTCCCGAGACCATCGCGATCATGCTCGCGGCGGCTTCGATCGGCGCGATCTTCTCCTCCTGCTCGCCGGATTTCGGCGAGCGCGGCGTTCTCGATCGTTTCGGCCAGATCGAACCCAAGCTGTTCTTCGCCATCGACGGCTACTGGTATGCCGGCAAACGTATCGACAACGCCGAGAAGGTGTCGGCCATCGCCCCACAGCTGCGCGCGAGAACCGTTATCGTGCCCTATATCGGCGACGCGGAGGCGCTCGCGGAACGCATCACGAGCGCCGTCTCGTTCGAGGGCTTCATCGACCCCTTCGCGACCAAGCCCGTGGCATTCGAACGCCTGCCCTTCAACCACCCTCTCTTCATCCTCTATTCCTCCGGCACCACCGGCGTACCGAAATGCATCGTGCATGGCGCCGGGGGAACCTTGCTGCAGCTCGTCAAGGAACATCGCTACCAGTGCGACCTGCGCCCGGGTGACCGGAGCTTCTATTTCACGACCTGCGGCTGGATGATGTGGAACTGGCTGGTGGCAGGTCTTGCGAACGGGGAGACTCTGCTCCTCTTCGACGGCTCGCCCTTTCATCCGGTTTCGAGCGTGCTCTTCGACTTCGTCAGCCGCGAGAAGGGCGTGCTGTTCGGCACCTCCGCCAAATATATCGACGCGGCCCACAAGGCCGGCCTTGCGCCGCGCACCACGCACGACCTTTCGGCCCTCAAGCTGATGACTTCCACCGGTTCCCCCCTGTCGCCGGAGGGATTCCGCTGGGTTTACGAGGAGGTGAAGAGCGATCTCCACCTCGCTTCCATCTCCGGAGGCACCGACATCGTCTCCTGCTTCGTCCTCGGCGACCCCACCAGTCCGGTCTGGTCAGGCGAGATCCAGGCTGCCGGCCTCGGCATGGCGGTGGACGTATGGAACGATGACGGCAAGTCGGTGCGCGAGGAGAAGGGCGAACTCGTCTGCGTCCGACCTTTCCCCTCCATGCCGGTGATGTTCTGGAACGATCCCGACGGCAGGAAATACACCGCCGCCTATTTCGAGCGCTTCGATAATGTCTGGCATCACGGCGATTTCGCCGAATGGACTCGCCATGGCGGCCTGATCATTCACGGCCGTTCCGACGCCACGCTCAATCCGGGCGGCGTGCGGATCGGCACCGCGGAACTCTATGCGCAGGTCGAGAAAATTCCCGACGTGCTGGAGGCGATCGCCATCGGCCAGGACTGGGACGGCGACGTGCGGATCGTGCTGTTCGTTCGCCTGCGCGATGGCCTGGCACTCGATGACGGCCTGGTCGACAGGATCAAGCGCCAGATCCGCACCGGCGCCTCGCCCCGCCACGTACCGGCCAGAATCATCCAGGTGACGGATATCCCGCGCACCAAGTCCGGCAAGATCACGGAACTCGCCGTGCGCGACATCGTGGCCGGAAGGGAGGTGAAGAACCAGGAGGCTCTCGCGAACCCCGAGGCGCTGGCGCTCTACAGGGATCTCCCGGAACTGAAAGTCTGAGTGCCCATGCGCCTCCTCGTCTTCCAACATCTTGCCGACGGCCACCCCGGTATTTTCCGCGCATTGTTCGCCAAGGACGGTGTCGACTGCGACACGGTTCGCCTCGACCGGGGAGAGCCGATTCCCGCGATGGAGACCTATGACGCCCTGTGGGTGATGGGCGGCGAGATGAACGTCTGGGATGTCGACGACCATCCCTGGCTGGTCGAGGAGAAGCGTGCCATCCGCCGCTGGGTACGTGAACTGCAGCGGCCCTTCCTCGGCTTCTGCCTCGGCCATCAGCTGCTGGCGGACGCGCTGGGCGGCACATGCGGCCCCATGCGCCGGTCCGAGATCGGACTGGTCGAGATGGAGATGACGGCCGCCGGCATGGAGGATCCGCTGTTCGCCGGGATCACCCCGCGCTTCCATGCGCTGGAGTGGCACGGCGTGCGCGTTGCCCAACCGCCCGAGAGCGGACATGTGCTGGCACGAAGCTCCAATTGCGGGGTGGAAGCCATGCAGGCCGCGCCACGCGCCTGGGGCGTGCAATTCCACGCCGAGGCAGATGACCAGTCCGTGCGGGACTGGAGCACCCAGGGCGACTCCCGGGTCTCCTTCGAGCACGTTCACGGCGAGGGCGCGATGGGACGCCTGGAGGCGGAGGTGAAGAGCCGCTCCGGCGAACTCGGGGGCAACGCCGCCCTGTTCTATCGCAACTTCATGCAGGCCGTGCAGTGCTGAAGCGAGACGTCAGGGATGGGTGGCTTTCCTGCCTGCCTCGCGAAGCGTGTGCTGGGACTTGATCAAACCGGTCCAATCCTGTCCGATGCCCGTGCACTGACAAATTGGCCGAATCTCCATGCGCATCCTCGTCCTCCAGCACCTGGCTTCCGAGCATCCCGGCATCTTCCGTTCCTTCTTCGCGCGGGATGACGTGTCCTGGGACGCGATAGAACTCGACGAGGGTGGTACCATCCCGCCGCTCGAACCCTACGATGCCCTCTGGGTGATGGGTGGAGCAATGGATGTCTGGGATGTCGAGGATTTTCCCTGGCTGATCGAGGAGAAGCGCGTCATCCGGCGCTGGGTCCGTGAATTGCAGCGTCCATTCCTCGGTATCTGCCTCGGCCACCAACTGCTTGCCGATGCGCTTGGGGGAACCTGCGGGCCCCAGAAGCCGCCGGAAGTGGGCGTTTTCGACGTCGAGCTGACGACACACGGCCGGCTCGATCCGTTGTTCGAGGGCCTCGCACCACGTTTCCCGGCGTTGCAATGGCATTCGGTGCGGGTAGCCCAGCCGCCGGACGGCGCCGAAGTGCTGGCCTCCTCCCCGCTTTGCCCGGCCCAGGCCTTCCGGGCCGCGCCGCGCGCCTGGGGCATGCAGTACCACGTCGAGGCCCAGCTCGAGGCCATCCGGGAGTGGGCTTGCGTTCCCGATTACCGGGCCGCCCTGGAGCGGACGAACGGCGAAGGCGCCATGGAAAGGCTTCTGGCCGAGATTGCTGCCCATGCTGCGGCATTTGAAGCCAATGCCGCCATTCTCTATCGCAATTTCATGCAGCTCGCGCGAGAATAGCGTGCGGGATCGCCAGCTTCTCACATAGCCCGACGAAAGAGTGCGGGATGGAGAATCTGGCTGCCCCCTGGAGGAACGAACCATGCCCGAAGGAACGGCGCAAAACACGACAGGCATTCCCATGCCGTCGCCAGACCCGGCTATCCTCGCGCGCCGTCAGGCGATCGTGGACGGATTGGCGAAACTCGTGCCGGCCGAGAACCTCATCAGCAGCGAGGACGAACGCCGTGCCTACGAGACGGACGCCTTCACCGCCTATCGCGCCATTCCCCTCGCAGTCGTTCTTCCCGAGACCACGGAGGAAGTTGCCGCGGTCCTGAAATTCCTCAATGCCCAGGGAGTTCCCGTCATCCCCCGCGGCGCCGGCACCTCGCTCGCCGGCGGAGCCCTGCCCCAGGCCGATGCCGTGGTCGTAGGCCTGTCCAAGATGAACAAGGTGCTTGAGCTGCGTTTCGAGGATCGGCTCGCCCGCGTTCAGGCGGGCATCACCAATCTCGGCATTTCCGGCGCCGTGGCCCATGAGAGCTTCTTCTACGCGCCCGATCCGTCCAGCCAGCTCGCCTGTACCATCGCCGGCAATATCGCGATGAACTCCGGCGGCGCGCATTGCCTGAAATATGGTGTAACCACCAACAATATCCTCGGCGTTCGCCTGGTGACGATGGAGGGCGACATCCTCGACATCGGCGGTGACACCATGGATGCCGACGGCTACGACCTGCTTGGCATCGTCATCGGCTCGGAGGGCCAGTTCGGCATCGTGACCGAGGCAATCGTCCGCATCCTGCCGATGGCCGAGGGGGCTCGGCCCATGCTCGTGGGCTTTCCGACGCCCGAGGATGCAGGGCGCTGTGTTGCCGCCATCATCGCCTCGGGTATCATCCCCGTGGCGATCGAATATATGGACAGGCTTGCCATCGAGATCACCGAAGGATTTGCCCATGCCGGCTATCCACTCGATGCCGGCGCCATGTTGATCATCGAAGTGGAGGGTTCCAATGCGGAGATCGACCGCTTGCTTGGCCTGATATCCGCAATGGCCCAGGAACATGGGGCAAGCACCATCAAGATTTCGAAGTCGGAGGCTGAAAGCGCGGCGATCTGGAAGGGACGCAAATCCGCCTTCGGCGCCACGGGCCGCATCGCCGACTATATCTGCATGGACGGCACCATCCCGACCGGCCAGCTTCCAAGGGTGCTGCAGCGCATCGACGAGATCACACAGGGTTACGGCCTGCGCGTCGCCAATGTCTTCCATGCCGGTGACGGAAACCTGCATCCACTGGTGCTCTACAACGTCAACGACGCCAACCAGCGCGAGAAGGCTGAGGCCTGCGGCTTCGATATCCTCCGCCTGTGCGTGGAAGCCGGTGGCTGCCTGACCGGCGAGCATGGCGTGGGGATCGAAAAGCGGGATCTGATGCGCGAACAGTTCAACCAGGTCGATCTCGATCAGCAGCGCGACCTGAAGCTCGCCTTCGATCCAAAATGGCTGCTCAATCCCGCCAAGGTGTTCCCGCTCGACATGCGGCCGGGAGGGTGGAAATGAACCGCCGGCCAAGCGAGGCGCGACGAGCCTCTCTCACGCAGCTGGGGCAGATTTTGCAGGGGCACGGGGACCGCATGGGGCGCGGCATGAACCGTCGCTCCCCGGACCGCAGGAGCATCACGTCCGCCGGGCCCTATCCCGACCACACCTCCGGCTGCCCACCCCTGCCGCGCGGGGGAGGCTTCTCGGCCTCTGCACACCGGGAAGCGCTGTCATGACCTACACCCCTGTCACCGAAGCCGAGCTCGCCGAGGTCGTCGCCGATTCCTTTCGTTCGAAGCGTCCCCTCGCCATCAGCGGCGGCGGCTCGAAGGACGCGATCGGACGGCCGGTGAACGCGGTCCCGCTCAGCACGAAACCCCTGACGGGCATCACGCTCTACGAGCCCGCCGAGATGGTGATCTCGGCCCGGGCCGGGACGCCCCTATCCGAGCTCACGGCCGCGCTCGACGACAGGGGGCAGATGCTGCCCTTCGAACCGGCGGACTGGCGCGGTCTGCTGGGCAGCGGCCCGGCCGAGCCGACGCTTGGCGGGCTCGTGGCCGCCAATATCTCAGGCCCGAGGCGCATCACGGCGGGGGCCTGCCGCGACAGCCTGATCGGCGTACGCCTGGTCAACGGCAAAGGCGAGACGATCAAGAGCGGCGGACGGGTCATGAAGAACGTCACCGGCTACGACCTCACCAAGCTGATGGCAGGCTCCTGGGGTACGCTCGGCGTCCTCACCGAAGTCACGTTCAAGGTACTGCCGAAGCCGGAAGCCAGCGCAGGACTCGTCTGGCAGGGGCTCGACGACGGTAAGGCCGTCGAGCTGATGTCGGCCGCCCTCGCGAGTCCCTTCGAGGTTTCGGCGGCCGCGCATGTGCCGGCCGCCCTTGCATCCGGAACAGCGCAGACCGTGCTCCGGCTCGAGAATTTCGAAAGCTCGATCGCCTATCGGCGCGAGAAGCTCGCGGCCCTGCTGAAACGCTTCGGCGCGCCGGACCATCTCGACAGCCAGGCTTGCCAAGGCTTCTGGTGGCAGGTCGCCGATGTCGCTCCCTTCGCGCAGATGGATGGCGCTGTCTGGCGCATCTCGGTCGCGCCCTCCAAGGCCGTCGCACTCGCGCAAGCCTTGCGGAAGGACGGCGACCTCCAGCTCTTCTACGACTGGGGCGGCGGTCTGGTCTGGCTCCTCGCTTCCGAGACACCGGAGATCGCCGAGGTGATCTCGAATGTGGCGAGATCGCATGGCGGCCACGCGATGCTGACCCGCGCCAGCGCCGACTATCGGGCAGAGACCTTCAGTTTCGGCGCACAGACGGGCGCTCTCTCGGCCCTCGGCGCGCGCGTGAAGCAGGCCTTCGATCCCGCCGACATCCTCAACACCGGCCGCCTGGGAGCTTGATAGTGCAGACGAATTTCTCCCTGGCGCAATTGGCCGACCCGCATATGAAGGAATCCGAGCAGATTCTTCGCACCTGCGTGCATTGCGGCTTCTGCACGGCTACCTGTCCTACATATGTGCTGCTCGGCGACGAACTCGATTCACCGCGCGGACGCATCTACCTGATCAAGGACATGCTCGAAGGCGGCAAGGCCGCCACGGCCGAGGTGGTCAAGCACGTCGATCGCTGCCTCTCCTGTCTCTCGTGCATGACGACATGTCCTTCGGGCGTGCACTACATGCATCTGGTCGATCACGCGCGGGCTCATATCGAGAAGACCTACGAGCGGCCGGCCAGCGAGAAGCTTCTGCGCACGGTGCTGGCCAGGATACTGCCCAACCGCAAGGCCTTTCGCTGGGCCATGGCCCTGGCGCGCCTCGGCCGCCCCTTCGCCGGTCTCGCCGCGAAACTGCCCGAAGGCCGCCGGCTGGCGGCGATGCTCGCCCTGGCTCCCTCCTCCCTGCCCGCCGCGTCCGCGGCGACGCAGCCGGGCCATTTCGTTCCCAGGGGCGAGCGAAAGGGCCGCGTGGCTCTCCTTACCGGCTGCGCGCAGGCCGAGCTCGCCCCCGGCATCAACGAAGCGGCGATCCGCCTGCTCAACCGTCATGGCATCGAGGTGGTACTGCCCAGGGGCGAAGGCTGCTGCGGAGCACTGGTTCACCACATGGGCAAGGAGGCCTCGGCCCTCGCATATGCCAAGACCAATATCGATGTCTGGATCACGGAGATGGCTGCGGGGCTCGATGCCATCCTGATCACCACGTCGGGCTGCGGCACGACGATCAAGGATTATGGCTTCATGCTGCGCGATGATCCGGTCTATGCGCAGAAGGCAGCCGCCGTCTCGGCCATAGCCAGGGACATCAGCGAGTATCTCGAGACGCTCCCGCCTCTTCCGGTGACCAGGGAGACCGGCCAGAGCGTGACCTATCATGCCGCCTGCTCGCTCCAGCACGGCCAGCAGATCAAGACGGCGCCCAAGAACCTCCTGAAGCAGGCAGGCTTCGTGGTGAAGGAAGCGGCGGAAGCTCATCTTTGCTGCGGCTCCGCCGGTACCTACAACATGCTGCAGCCGGAGATTTCCGCACGGCTGCGCGAGCGCAAGCTCGGCAACATCGCCGCGACCAGGCCCGAGATCATCGCAGCCGGCAATATAGGCTGCATGACGCAGCTCGCGCAGGGCACCGCGACGCCGATCGTCCACACGGTGGAGCTGCTGGACTGGGCGACGGGCGGCCCGAGGCCGAGCGGCCTTCCGGCAAGAGCCGAGGAGCCCCGGCGCATCGACGGTGCATGAGGCTCAGCTTGAATAGACCGGTCGAATTATGCTCCTACCCGGGCCTGGATGATCGAATCAGCATCGTTCGCGTCGAGAACGAAGTCGATGCCGTGTTTGTCCGAACACGCAGGTTCAACGTCCTGGTGGACACGTTGGGAACGCCCGAGCAATGCCGCATGGCCTTGGATCTTCTTGGGATCGAGGCGTCCTCCCTTCCCCTGATCGTGGTCAACTCGCATATGGACTGGGATCATTTCTGGGGCAATGCCGCCATTGCAGGCCGTGCCCCCATCCTTGCTCATGCGTCCGCTCTGGAACGCTTGCGTGACCCTGCCGCGCAGAGGACCTTACGGGAAAAAGCCAGTCAGGATCCAAGATTCCGGGACGTCGAACTCGTGAGTCCGACCGTGACATTCGCCGGACCGGCAGTGCTTGATGGCGGCGACATGACGCTGGAACTCTTCCATACCCCAGGCCATACGCCCGACCATCTCGCCATTTGGATCCGCGAGCTACGCACCTGCCTCGCGGTCGATGCCGTGGAGCATCCAATTCCGGAGGTTTGGAGCAGGAGTTCGAAGGATCTGCGTCTATTGCGCGAGTCGCTGGGGAAGATATGCAGCCTGGATGCCGACATTGTCATTCCCGCACACGGGAATACGTCTTCTCCTTTGACCGTCCGTGAAAACCTGGCCTACTTCGATACCTTGGCCGAACGGGTCGAAAGCCTTGCTCCGGGCCAGCTTACCGACCCGGATCTCTGTCATGCCAAGGGATACCGGCTTCAGGACTTCGTGTCCGTTCCGACGAGTCTGCCCGCCGAGTTGGTGGGCTTCTACGAGGAATGCCATCGCACGAATCTCGGTGCGACTGTCCAGGCACAAATCGAAAAGCAGAAGTGACGGCAGACCGAGGCTACCCCATCGAGGCTGGCACGCCTGCCGTCCCTCCAAAGGTTACGATGACAGTTCCGCCAGGTTCTTCCTTGCGACCTCGTTCGCCGGATTGAGTTCGACGGCCTTGGCGAAGATCTTCCTCGCCTCGTCCAGCTGGCCGCCGGCGCGCGCGGCGTGGCCGAGGCCCATCAGGGCCGGCTCGGAGGGACGCAGCTGAAGCGCCTGCTGGAAATGTGCGGCGGCTGGCTCGAAGCGCTCATGCTGCAGCAGGAGGTAGCCAAGGTTGAGATGGGCCTCGGCATGGCGCGGATCGGCCCCGATGCAGGCGAGAAAGGCGCGCAGGGCCTCGTCTCCGCGCCCCTGCGAGGCCAGCAGGCCGCCATAGTTGAAATGCGCGTCGGCGAACTTCGGATCGATGTCGAGGGCCGAGCGGAAGCAGAATTCGGCGCGGCTGGCGTTGCCGAGACCGCGATTGGCGAGGCCGAGCCGCATCTGGGCATCAGCGCTCCGCGGGTTGAGCTGCACGGCCCTTCGCAAGGCGCTTTCCGCATCGCCATAGGCCTCACGCTGGATCAGCAGCGTGCCGAGCAGGTTCAACGCATTGAAATCGTTGGCATTCCCGGCGAGGATCTCGCGATAGGCGGCCTCCGCGACGTCGAGACGACCCGCCTCATGATGTTCGATGGCTTTTTTCAGTTTTGCGTCGGCGGCCATGTCTTTGCATCCAGGCAGGGGCGGATGGGAAGGAAGTGCCGGACCTTGTGACGGATGACGGCCGAAAGGTCAATTCGCGCGAGTGCCGGCATCGGGCCGCAATCGGAGGGCCGCGCGTTTCGATACTTCCCTCGTCAGCGGGAAGTTTTCCGCAAAAAAGCGGATAATGGGTTTCAAGGGGGCTGCTTATTGGTCTATCCATCTCCCCGACGATTTCCGCCATATGGAGCCTTCCATGCCTGACTCTGTCCCGACCGGTCTCGCCATCACAGGCGCGATGGGCCCGCGCTATGATGAAATCCTGACGCCGCAGGCCCTGGAATTCGTCGCCACGCTGCAGCGCCGCTTCAACGGGCGCCGCAAGGAACTGCTCGCCAAGCGGGCGGAGAGGCAGAAGCGCTTCGATGCCGGCGAAATCCCCGACTTCCTGCCCGAAACGACGAATATCCGCGAGAGCGACTGGCAGGTCGCCGCCCTTCCCACCGACCTGCTCGATCGCCGCGTCGAGATCACGGGCCCTGTCGATCGCAAGATGATCGTCAATGCGCTGAATTCCGGCGCCAAGGTCTTCATGGCCGACTTCGAGGACGCAAACTCGCCCACCTGGTCGAACTGTCTCGACGGCCAGATCAATCTCAGGGATCGCTGGGCCGGGAAGATCGATTTCACCGATGCCACCACGGGCAAGGCCTATGCGCTCAAGCCCAATCCGGCCGTGCTGATCGTGCGCCCTCGCGGCTGGCATCTCGAAGAAGCCCATGTGACGCTGGACGGGGAGCCGCTGTCCGGGTCGCTCTTCGATTTCGGCCTCTATTTCTTCCACAATGCAAAGGCGCAGCTCGCACAGGGTTCCGGGCCTTATTTCTATATTCCCAAGCTCGAGAGCCATCTTGAGGCAAGGCTGTGGAACGACGTCTTCCTCCTGGCCCAGGAGAGCCTCGGCGTGTCGAAGGGCACCATCAAGGCGACCATCTTGATCGAGACCTTGCCCGCCGCCTTCGAGATGGACGAGATCCTCTACGAACTGCGCGACCACATCGCCGGCCTCAACTGCGGGCGCTGGGACTACATCTTCTCCTTCATCAAGAAGCTCGCCAAGAACCAGGCCTATATCCTGCCGGATCGCAGCCAGGTGGTGATGGGCAAGGCCTTTCTGCGGGCCTACAGCCTGTTGCTGATCAAGACCTGCCATCGGCGCGGCGCCTTCGCCATGGGCGGCATGGCGGCGCAGATCCCGATCAAGAACAATCCGGCCGCCAACGAGGCCGCCTTCGCCAAGGTCAAGGCCGACAAGGAGCGCGAGGCCGGCGATGGACATGACGGCACCTGGGTCGCCCATCCCGATCTCGTGCCGGTGGCGATGGAAGTGTTCGACCGCCTGATGCCGCAGGCCAACCAGCTCGACAAGAAGCGCGAGGACGTTCAGGTCGGCAAGGCCGAGCTCTTGGAAGTGCACCAGGGGACCCGCACCGCCGAGGGCCTGCGCGACAATGTCCGCGTCGGCGTCCAGTATATGGAGGCTTGGCTGCGCGGGCGCGGCGCGGTGCCTATCTACAACCTGATGGAGGATGCGGCCACGGCCGAGATCTCGCGAGCCCAGATCTGGCAGTTCGTCAAATATGGCGTGACGCTGGAAGGTGGCATCGCGGTGACGCCGGCATGGTTCGAAGGCGTGTTCGAGGAAGAGATGCAGCGCGTGCGCGGCGAGGTCGGCGATGCCGCCTTCTCGGGTGGCCGTTTCCCCGATGCCGTGAAGCTGTTCAAACAGCTCTCGCTGGCACCCGAATTCGCCGACTTCCTCACCCTGCCCGCCTACCAGATGATCGTGTGACCGGATTGCTCGTCCGCTGCCTGCGACGACGCAGGCAGCGGCCGCAGTGCATCGGCCTTCTGTTCGAAGCACCAGTGCCGATCCGCCGCCCGAGCGACGCCCCTCCGCCGACATTTCGCTTGCGCCATCCGGCGTTCCAGCCAAACTCCCCGCAAATGGACAGGAATCAGCCGACCCGACTGTCCTTGCGCGGAGCACCCATGTCGATGTCATCGCCCAATCCCCATTACAGCGGCGACGCCTCCCTCGGCGTGGGACAGATCGTGAGTGACGCCTTCAACACCGGCGTCAAGAGCTATCTCGCGCTCTTCTTTCTCAACCTGCCTATTCTGATCGCCGCCGTCGCCGCCTTCGGCTCGGGCTCCCAATCGATATTTTCCGAGGACGGCGCCGCCATGGAACAGATGATCCGTGAGAACACGGGTCGCTTCATCGCGCTGGAGGTCGTGATCTTCGTCATCTCCATCGTCTGTTCCTGTGCAATGATCCGCATCCTCCTTGATCGCTATGTCGGTGCCCCTGTCTCCGACAGGGAAGCCGCCGTAACCGGCGCGAAGAGGGCGCTGCCTGCCATCGGATTGCTCCTCATCTTCGTGTTCGCCTATGTCGTCATCGCCTTCGTGCTCGTCCTGATTGCAGCCTTCCTGCAGGCCGTGATCGGCATCCTCGCCCCCATCGCGGCGCTCGGCGTGGCGCTCCTCTGCCTCTACCTGATCTTTCCCTATGTCCTGTCGGGCATCGTCTGCATCACGGAGGAACTCGGCCCCATCGAATCCCTCAGCCGCAGCAAATACCTGACCGACGGCTATCGCTGGCCGCTTCTGGGACTGACCTTCGTGGCGCTCCTGATCATGGCCGTTTACCAGGGCATCGTTCTCGGTCTCGACTATGCTCTCGCCCCTGCGGCCTTCGGCCGGACGATCCTGCTCGTCTTCGTGGCGCTGATCTATCCGCTGCTGGGCGGCTGGGTAATCGGCCTGTTCGTGATTGCTGCTCACCGCCTGCGAGCTCTCAAGGATGGCGCGATGTCGCGGCGGATGCTGTCGAACGTGTTCGAGTGACGCGGCGGCGCAGCCTCGTCATCACGGCCGTGGGTCGTCGGCCCGTACGGTGGTCAGCCGGCGCTTGAGGCGCACGATGGCTTCCTTCTGCAAATCGCTCGCCATGCCCTCGGCGTTGGCGACCTTCGAGAGCATGCCGATGAACTCCAGCCGCTCGTCCATCGTGAGATGGCTTGCGAGCAGCGGTGCGAGGTCGTCGGCAACGGGCGAGAAAACACGTCCGCGATCAGTCAATTGCCAAGCCGCCTCGAACATCGCCTGGCGATCCTCGATGCCCAGGGGATCGGCCATCAGATCATAGATGACGTTCTTCTCGGCGGCCGTCAGCGGAGCGCCCGTGCGCACGAGCTGGATCATCAGCACCACGCCGGCAAGACGTACGTCCTGGATCTGGTGCAGTGACCGACGGGCGAGCGCGCCCGGATCAGGCGAATCGGGGTCCTTGTTCAGGGGGCGAGCGGGAGCGTCACGCCGGCCCGCGGCATCGCGCGCCTGTATCTTCCCATTGCGCCGGATGAGCCAATAAAGACCACCGGCGCCTGCGGCTATGGCCAGGAAGAAGACACCACGCGGAACCTGCAGCAGCAGAAGGCTCATCAGCACAAGGGCAGCGATCCAGCCCGCCCATTTACGCACGAAGTCCATGATGCCGCCTTCAGCCCCGACTCGCCCTTTCAGGACATTCCGCGGGGGGAAGGCCGTACAGGCCCGTCTTCCATGCCCTGCCGCATCAAAGCGAGCAAGGGCTCATTTGCCCCAGCCTGCCCCCAGCCCTCGAAGTTCAGTACATCTTCAGGCGGGAGCCGCCTGCGCCACCCCTTCACTTCGAGTTCGGGGCGGACATAGGCCTCATGCACATAGCCAAGGCAGAGATAGGCAATGGGAATCACCCGGTCGGGAATACCCAGCATGGCACGCAGCTTGGCGGGGTCGATGATACTGACCCAGCCTACGCCGATCCCCTCGGCCCGCGCCGCCAGCCAGATGTTCTGGACGGCGCAGACGGTGGAATAGCTGTCCATGGCCTTGTCGTGGGTGCGCCCCAGCACGACCGGCCCGGCACGATCCGGATCGCAGGTGATGCACAGATTGACCGGTGCCTCGACGATGCCCTCCAGCTTGAGCGCGCGATAAGACGCCTGCCGCTCCGCCGGGAACATGGCCGCCGCTTCCTCATTGGCCTCCCGGAACAGCGCCTGCACCTTGCGCCGGGTCGCGAGGCTGCGCAGCACCACGAAATTCCAGGGCTGCATGAAGCCGACCGACGGCGCATGGTGTCCCGCGAGCAGGATGCGTGCGAGCACCTCGTCCGGCACCGGCTCGGGGCTGAACTGGCTGCGCGTGTCGCGCCGCGTATAGATGGCACGGTAGACGGCGTCCCGTTCGGCCGAAGAGAACGGCCCGCAAGCCGCAAGGGCCTGGCTGTTGTCCATCGAGTGTCCCCTGACGATGGCAATCCCCGCGCCGTCCGCGCACGGGAACCTATCGCCTCCGGCCGGTCTTCTGACTCGGGATCATCCCGCCCGGACGCCTTCCCCGCGATGGCGAGTGGCATCTGCCCGACCGGTCCCCCTCACAGCGTTGGGCACGTCGCGGCTTGGAACCGCGTTCCCGATTCTCCCGCCAGGCGGGCACCGAAGGTCACGGGGATGTAGCATGGAGCAGCGAGAGCGGAAAGTGCCGGCCTACTCGGCCAGCACGCGTGTCGAGGGGAAGATCACTTCCACCAGGGTTCCCGCATTCTTCGTCGACTGTATGGCGAAGGTGGCACGATTGGCTTCCACCAGCGCCTTGGTAAGCGGCAGGCCGAGGCCGGTGCCTCCCAGCGTCGTGGAGGCCACCTGGCGGAACGGCTCCATGGCGATGGCAAGTTCGCGTTCGGTCATGCCGACACCGGTGTCGCGCACCCGCAGCACCGCTTCCCCCCGTTCGGAAAGCGTGGTCGAAATGATCGCCTGGCCGCCGGCCTGGGTGAACTTGATCGAGTTCGACAGGAGGTTCAGCACGATCTGGCGCATGCTGCGCCCATCGGCCACGACATTGGGCAGGCCGCTGGTGAGGGCCATGCGTATGATGATGCGATCTCGCGCTGCCTGCGGCTGCATCAGGCTCACCGATTGCTGCACGACCTCGTTGAGGTTCACGCTCGAAAAGGTGAGGTCGAGCTTGCCGGCCTCGATCTTGGAGAGATCCAGGAGATCGTTGACCAGGCTGATGACGTGCTCGCCCGAGGTGTGGATGTCGCGGGCGTAGGAACGATAGCGCTCGTTGCCCATGGGGCCGAAACGCTCCTCCATCATCACCTCCGCGAAGCCGATGATGGCATTGAGGGGCGTGCGCACCTCATGGGAGATCTTCGCAAGGAAGTCGGACTTCTGCGAGGAAGCCTCCTCCGCCTGCCGCTTGGCCGCCGTCAGTTCTCCTTCCGCCTTCTTGAAGGAGGTAACGTCGCGGAGCACGGCGCAGAAACGCCTGCCGTCGTCGCCGAGCCGCCCGATCGTCATGAACAGCGGCACGGAACCGCCCTGCCGAACGCGCCCGACAACCTCGCGGCCATCGTTGAGGAGACTCGCCACGCCGTTCGATCGCAGGCTGTCCAGATAGTCATAGGCAGCCCGATGGCTCTCCGGCGCAAAAAGCAGGAGCAGATCCTTGCCCACGATCTCGCGCTGTTCATAACCGAACAGAGCTTCCGCGCTGCGGTTGATGCTGACGATGCGCCCTTCCCGGTCCAGGATCACCACCCCGTCGGTCGCGGTATCGAGCACGGCCTGGAGCTCCTCGGCGCGGCGCTCGGCAAAGCGCAGCTTCTCGGTGCTGGCCTCTCCGAGCGGGCGACGCACCGAGATCAGCAGCGCACTCTCGCCGTCCCAATGCGTGGTCTGCACGCGGCCGTCCACGGTGATGGTTTCGCCGGAAGCCGTCTTCAGCAGCACGCCGGAACCAGCCTCCTCGCCATTGGCGACAGGAGCGGCGCCGGCGAAGACGCGGTCCAGCCCACCATCGTGGCGGATTGCGTCGACATCGGGATAGCCGAGCAGTTCGAGCATGGTGCGGTTGGCGAATTGCAACTCCTCGCCACGGGCGATGAAGATGCCGATCGGCAGGCGATCGATCAGCGCCACGGGCACCTTGTCGAGGCGGCCCAGCCTGATCGAGCGCTCCGTATCCGCTTCCGCCGCATCGGAAGCAGCCGCCTCCTCGCGCCAGCGGACCTCGTCGTCCATGTCGAGCGGCAGCAAGGGCTCCCGCTCGGGCAGGCCGGCCCGCGCAGGCCCATCGGCCTTCGGCGCCTCGGCCTTGATTGCCTCGGCCTTGATTGTTTCGGCCTTGGGCGTCTCGGCCCTGGGAGCCTCGGCATCGCGCGGCCTGGAAATCTCGGATCTGGCGGGCTCGGCCTTGGGGGAGCGCGGCTCTCCTTCGATCCGCGCGCCGAGGGCCTTGGCGATCTCGTGGAAGGCAATGCGCTCGGTCGGCGTCAAGCTGTGCCGGTCCGGGCCGTGACGATCCTGGTTCTGGCGATCCTGGTTCTGACGATCCTGCCCGCCTCGCTCGCCACCCGCCTTGCTCGGCAGGCGCACCACATTGCTCTCGGCGGCCCGCTGCACCGGGCGAGCAGGCTGGACAGGCGGCGGCGCAACTGGCTCGGCCGGCGTTGCGGCGGCGGCAATTCCTGCCTCGTCCTCGTCGGCGGGATCCGCTTCCTGCCAGACGATCGAGGCGGCCGGCCGAGGCGCCGGCTCGATGGAGACGGATATCGGCCTGGGAAGTCCTGCGACGCCGAACCCCTTGAAGCCCTGGAAGCGCCCCTCGACCCCGGTCGTGGGTGACGCGCTCAGCGTGAGCGGAATCTCCTGGCCATTGGCTCGATCCGGCCAAAGCAGCGTAAGGCCCGTCCAGGTGCGACGACCGGCCAGGGCTTCCGATATCGCGGTGCTTTCCGCGAGACCTGCGGCAGCCGCGATCTCCTCGAAGCGCCGGCCAGCCCAATCGGCGGCTGCGTGGCCCAATACCCCTGCAAGCTCCGGCGAAACCGCAAGGAAGCGCCCGCCGGCATCGGTCTGGAAAGTGAAGCGGACAGCCTTGCTGCGGACCGGGATCGATGCCGCCGGTGCCGGTCGCGCGGATTCCACTTGGCGTGGACCAGGCCTCACGAGCTCGGCGATCGCGGGCGCCGGTGCATCCTCGATCGCAGCGGCAGGCTTTTCTCCATCGAGATCGACCCAGCTCCAGGCCCCGCTCTGCTCATAGGGCTTGGTCAGCCCGGCATCCTCCGCCGCAGGAAGCGGCGGCAGGGTTTCGGGCACGGAAGGTGGTGCCCAACCTTGTTGCCGGCGGCCGCGACGCGGGAGATCGAGAGATTGCACGAGAAGGCCGAGAAACCCCTCGGGACCGTCGAAGGAGCGGCAGGCGCAGGAAAGCGCATCGAGAGCGCCCATGCCCGGCGGGCGCAGGCGTTCGAGCCGCATCGCTCCCGGGCGCGGCAGCTTGCGGGCGATGGCCGCGATCTGCGGCGCCAAGGCCACCAGCGCGGCGTTGGACTGCTGGCGGGTAACGTCCGCGGGCGAAAGGCCCAGGCTCTCGGCACCGGAGCGATTCGCCCACACAAGCGAGCGCCCGTCGAGATGCCAGACGAAGGCCGGACGAGGATCGTCCATCAGCGCCTGAAGACGCCGATCGGCAAGCAGTGCGGTACGCAACATTGCCTCGATCATGCCGAACCCTGAAACCTGCGGAAATGACTAACAAAGTATGAATACAGATGGAAAACAAAACGGTAAATCACCAGCCATCCTCCATCCCCCGCTGATCTGGGGCATGGTTAAAAGCGCGAGGCTGCGCTATCGTCCGCTCGACCCGCCGGGTCCGTGGAGGATGATGACATGACAACCAAACCGCCCAATTTCGAGATTCCCTCCGAAATGCGCGAAATGGCCGAGAAAAGCGTCGACCAGGCTCGGAAGGCTTTCGACGGCTTCATGGGCGCGGCCTACAAGGCAGCCGGCACCATCGAGGGCGCTACGGACACGCTGCAGGCCGGAGGCAAGGACATCGGGCGCAAGGCCCTGACCTATGCCGAGCAGAATGTGGCGGCCGCCCTCGAATTCGCGTCCAGCCTCGTGAAGGCCAAGGACCCGCAGCAGGTGCTGCAGTTGCAGAGCGACTTCATCAAGAGCCAGCTCCAGGCCTTCGGAGAGCAGGCCAAGGATATCGGCGCCTCGGCGAGCAAGCTTGCCTCGGACGTTGCCAAGCCTCAGAAGTAAAGGCATTCGCAAAGCTTGCAAGACATGGCTGAAGCGCAGCCCTGTCTTGCAGCGAGAGCA
This sequence comes from Labrys sp. ALF-8, assembly GCF_059699065.1. NCBI lineage: Bacteria > Pseudomonadati > Pseudomonadota > Alphaproteobacteria > Hyphomicrobiales > Xanthobacteraceae > Labrys > Labrys sp. ALF-8. The sequence continues at coordinate 3,578,399 of NZ_AP048537.1, read as the reverse complement.
TATCTCGCCCGATTTTGGCCAAGTTTATTTTCCGTAGCGGAAACCCTATCGCACGAAATCGCCGAAACGGCCCGTGTTTCCATCGGGACTGTACGTCCATACCTTTTGCGGCGCAATATTCCACCGGTTCACGGCTGAAACATGCCGGTTCAGTTCCTGCTTAGTGATCGCTTTGGACGGCTCTTCACGGCCAAAATCCGGGGAAAACGAGCTATTATCCGACGATTGTGCAGTGCAACAATGATATTGCGTCGCACAAGTGCATTTGCTATAAAAGGAGGCAGCTGAGGTTGCCTTTGTTGCAGCGCGTTGAGCCGCAGGCCCCTCCAAGTATCGCCAGGCCTACAGGCCCATATTTCCCGTTGTCCCAAGGAGCTTCCCATGGTTGCCGCCAAGAACAAGTCTGAAACCGAACTGGCCTTCGAGAATCTGTCCAAGCTGGAAGTCCCCGCTTCCGTGCGTGACTTCGCCGAAAAGGGCGCTGCCCAGGCGAAGGAGACCTACACCAAGATCAAGGCTGCGACCGACGAAGCTTCCAACGCGTTCGAGACCACCTACAGCACGGCCACCAAGGGCGTTTCGACCCTCGGCCTCAAGGTGCTGGAGAATGCGCGCGCCAACACCAATGCTACCTTCGACCATGCCATCGCCCTGTTCGGCGTGAAGACCTTCTCCGACGCGATCGAACTCAACACCGCCTTCCTGCGCAAGCAGGCCGAAACCGTTACGGCCCAGACCAAGGAATTCGGCGAGCTCGCCCAGAAGGTTGCCAACGAGACCGCCGCCCCGGTCAAGGCCCAGGTCGAGAAGACTTTCAAGAGCGTCGCCTGAGTTTTTCAGCACGTCTTGATATTTAGGCGAGGCCCGGGGTTCGCCCCGGGCCTTTTTATCGTGGGACAGCTCGAAATTTCGAGCAACTCCGCACTTGAAAATGCGGAACGATCCCGCTAAACGCATCCCCAGATGCAGTTGTAGCTCAGTTGGTTAGAGCGTCGGATTGTGGCTCCGAAGGTCGGTGGTTCGAGTCCACCCAACTGTACCATCACAAAGCATTGATATTGCTTTGTTTTCTGTGCCACAGATCTGTAGCCCATGCTCAGGTTTCACAGAAATGTCTCGGCGCTCGATTTCTTCGCCGAATGATTTGCCAAGAGCTCATCTTCCCCGGCAGGCCCGCAGCACCGACCTGCCACCGGGGTTTCATCCCGCGGCGATCGAGCCTCTGCCGTCCTGATCCGGTATCATTTGTTGGATCGCCGCAAGATGCAGATTTCGACCTGCTTCACGGTGGCAGGCCGGCAGCGCCACCGTAGGGCCAGTCTGGCCTGGAGCTTCTGCGAGCGCAGTTGCTCCCACATGAGCCAAGAGCAAAGCGCGTTTAGGTAGAAACGCCGCTGTTCTCTAACTCTTTGTTTTTCGACGCGTCCTTTTGCGTTCTGCCGATTCCGTAAAAATGCAAAGCGCTCTAAAGAACCGTGTCAGTCGATTTCCAGTGAAACCGCCGGATGCAGCTTCTTGAGATTGGGCAGGGACTTGTGCTGCCACGGAATCTCGGAACTGCCGCGCACGACCAGCGCCACCCCCGGCTGCTTCCGCACCTCGATGGTGAATTTTGCCAGCAGGTTGATGCCCGAGGAATTGAGGAATTCAAGACCCGTCAGGTCGAGCGTGATCGTCTGCGGCGCAGTCGCCAGGATCTCGGTCATCAGGCTCATGATCGGAGCATAGGCATCCGTTCCCGACAGCCGCATCATGCCTTCGAAGTGGATGATGCTGTCTTCGGCCCAGACCCGGTATTCGTCCGACTTGATCTCTAAATTAGGCGTCATGCTTTCACTGCTGCGACTGGATGAGGGGAATGGCGGCGAAGGTTTCGACATGAACGCGCCGGCCGTCGTCGACGGGATTGAATATCCAAGCAAGCCGGGCGCCATAGTCGCTCATCAGCGTCAGCAGCCCAAGGCCGGAAGTCGAAGCCTCCGGATCGGCTGCATTGGCCTCGATGCGTTCGATCAGGAGGTCGCCGGGATCACCGACGGTGATCTCTGCCAGCAGGGCCTGGAACGATGTGGCCACCTCGGTGCTGACGACGTTTGAAACCTTCACCTTGAAGCTGTCGACGTCCATCGCCGCCTCGACCCTGATCTCGCCGGGCTCGCGGAACTTTACCGAGTTCTCGATCAACTCGTTGACGACGTAGCCGATATTGTGCCGGACCTCGCGGTAGTCGTGGCGCGAGGCATGAAACGGCAGTGCGAACAGGTCGGCTATGAAGTCCGACGTCGTCGCACAATGATGCCATCTCAAGTCAAGGGGGCCGTCGAACAGCCTGACGCGGCTGACGCTTTCGTTCATGCCGATTACGATCTCTGCCGGTCCGTAAAGTGTGGTCATAACGTTACCTATGCCTCATGACAAGGAGCGTGATGTCGTCGTGAATCTTGGTGCTGCCGATATGCGTCATCAGGTCCTTGACGATCCCGTCCTTTATTTCCTCGGCGCTCGAGCCGTAACGCTCACGCGCGCTCTCGATAAGACGATCCAAGCCGAACAACTCGCCTTTCGCGCCCTCTGCCTCGGTCACGCCATCCGTATGCAGCACGACGACGTCGCCGCTCCCGAAGGGTATGCTGACAGTCGCCACGAAAGGCCGGATGTCCTTTTCGAGTCCGATCGGCAATCCCAGGTCGATCGTATCGATGCGTTCGACTCCGCCGTCGGCGCGCAGGACGACGACTTCCTCGTGCTGGCCCGAAAGCGTCAGCTTGTCGTCTTCATAGTCGAGGAAGGCGAGAGACAGATGCTTGTCTGAATTGGTTCGCTCCAGGTTCTTGAAGATTGCCCGGTTGAGCCGGTCAAGGAACTGCAAGGGGTCGCCCTCGCCCGTTTCCTGTAGGGCTCGCGCAACCGACTGCACCATCAGCATCAGAACCCCGCTTTCCAGGCCGTGGCCTGTGACGTCGCCGATCCCGACCTTGAATTTGCGCCCTTGGCGCAGCACATCGTAATAGTCGCCGCCGACCTCGTCTGCCGGCCGCATATATGCTGCGATCTCCACCCCCGAGATCTTCGACAACTCGCGGTCCTTCGGCAGAACCATCATCTGGATCTGACGGGCTACGTCGAGTTCCGCGCCCATGCGAATATTCTCGCTGCGGAGCTTTTCGTTGAGCAACGAAATCTCCGTGTTGGCGCTCTCGAGGTCGCGGGTGCGATCCTCGACGAGCTGCTCGAGGTTCTCGGTATGGTAGGAGATTTCCTCCGCCATGCGGTTGAAGGCAACGCCGACTTCGCCGACCTCATCCTTGGTGGGGATGTCAACGCGGACCGAGTAGTCCTTGGACTGCAGCTGGCGTGCCGCTGCGGCCAGGGCGCTGAGGCCCGCCGTGATCCGCTTCGAAATGCCGAAGATCGCAACGAACACCACGAACAAACTGAACAGCACCGCCAGGATCTGATATTTCAGGATGCGGTTGGTCGCGTCCGAGATGTCGGACTGCGCCGCGATCAGCGAGGCGTAGATCTCCCGTTCCGGTACCAGGAAGCCGAGCGTCATCGTCTCCTTCACGATCGGCCCGTTGTTCCACAAATTAGTGGGTTCGAGTTGCTTGAGCACGGCGATGTAGGGGACGTCCTCGCCATTCTGCTTAAGGAGGATGTGCTGGATATCCGGCTTGCTGTCCCTGGGCATGCTCAAGGCGACGATCGCCGGCTGGTCGCTCTTCTTCAACGAACGGTCCAGGCCCGTGACGCCCTGTCCCCCGGCACCGCTGGCGGTGACGACGCCGAGCGTCTGCTCGCCGGCTGGATTAACGGCGATTACATTACCGTTTGACATGGCCAGGAAACCGAAGCCGGTTTCGGCGACTTTCACGCTCTGCACAAGGTCGGTCAGCTGGTCGAGGGTGACGTCGGCCGCAGCCATGCCGGCAACCGATTTTCGATCCGCTGTCCAGAGCGGACGAAAGAACGAGACGATCTGCTTACCGGAATTCGCGTCGATATAGGGCGCGGTGATGGTGGTAACGTCATCGAGCGGCCGGTTCGACGGGTTGTCCAGCCAGGTCTGCCAGTCCTCGTAGATGCCGGGAAAAAAGAAATCCCAGAAATTTGCCTTGTTATGGCCGGGATAGAGCTTGTCGAAGGTCTGGGCGAGTTCGGAGGCCGGTGTGGCACGCATCACGGGCAGAGCCTTCGGACCAACATAGTAGACCTGGAGCTTCTTGGATCCGGTCTGCATCAGCGTCGGGCCGAGAATATCGAACAGCGCGCTTTCACGCACACGATCCCGGGCGGCCGGTGTCGGCTGATGATTGGAGTCGAGCAGATAGCTCCAGACGCTGGTCGTGCCCGGGGCACCCGGGAGGTTCTGCACCCAATCGCCCGCCGCATTGTAGACCAGGGGTGTCGACAGGGTGGGGTCCTTGGCGATGGCGTCTCCGATTGCCTTCGCGGTCTCCGGATGATCGATCATAGCCTGCATCGATCCGGACAGCACGCCGACTTCGGAATGCACGCGTTCGAACAGAAGATTCGCCCGCAGCGCCGTAGCGTCGATATAGGTCTGCAGATATTCGCGGCTGGCCTTGGTCAGGCCGGTGCCCACCTGTTCCGCTGCATCACGAGACAGGCGCTGCACGTTCCACAGCGCGATACCGCCGCCGAGCAGCATGTCGAACAGGACTGCCGCGCCGACCACGAGAATGAACTTGCCGCGAAAGCTCGTGGGAGAAAGGCGTCGGCGCCAGGGTGGGGAGACAGCGCCGTCGGTCATTGCGGCTTGGTCCCGGACGCCACCCAGATTGGCCAGCCCGCATAGCCTCTGGGATGCAGCGCGGCGAAGATGTGATCCTGGAAGCCGCGACGGAAGCGGTCCATGAACTCCTGGGTATCGCCTCGGCGGATCGACATCTGGCCAACGAAAGCGTCTTCCCAGGCTTGCACGATATCGGCGAAATCCTGCGGATCTCCATCGAGATTGCTGACCATGAAGGTCTCCAACTTGATGTTTTCGAAGCCGCAATCGACCATGTAGCGCCGGCTCTTGGGCCCGCATTCGATGTCCATGTCGAAATATGCCCAGACCTTGGCTGCCTGTTCATAGGTCCATTTGATCGTCTCGCTACGCGGCTCGCCGACGCAATGGGAGACCTTTTCATTGGTGACGTAGACGCGTCCGCCCGGCTTGCAGATCCGGAAGAGTTCCTTGAGGATCATTTGGGGCTTGGGGAAAACCTGCAGGGCGTGCCGGCAGGTGACAAAGTCGAACTGATTGTCTTCCAGCAGCAGTTCCGCGGCATCGCCATAGACATATTCGATGCCATGCAGGTCAAAATCGGCGGCCACCTGGCGCGCATACGTCAAGCTCGGCCTGGAATGGTCGAGCGCGACGAGGCGCGAGGGCTTGAAGTCCTTGTATACGAGCGCCGCGAAATCGCCGATGCCGCAGCAGATATCCGCGACCGCCATGTTCTCCTTCAGGCCGTGCCGCGGCAGGATGTTGCGTTCATGGCGCCATGTCATCTTGGTCTGAGTGCGCAGAACCGGGAAGAAGCGGCTTTCTTCGAGAATGCTCTGGAAGGGGTAGAAGTCGGCGTCGTACTCCTCGACCTTGATCGCCGGCTCGATCACGCTCAGCCGGCCGAATTTCTCCGTCGTCCAGCCTACAACGCTTGATGTCACGACGACGAACCGCAGGTCCGGCCTGATACGGCTGGCGTCCAGCATCACTCGCGCGAAGGCATGGAAGGCGGTGTTGTTCATCTGTCCGAGGCGCCGGACATTCACGTACAGCACGCCGCTTACGCGATCGATCGAGTCCTTGAACAGCGCCAGGCTTGGCGCGATCTCGTCGACGGACTGCGGGCGCAGCGTGCCGGAAAGCGAAAACTCCTGATTGTTCAGGTCGAATTGCGCCTTGAAGCGCGCTTTGTTGGCAAAGGTTACCGCGGTCAATGTGTCAGGCCCCCGAGTGGGAGGTCGACGACCAGCGTGATGGTGTCATTGTCATGCGCGTTGATGCTGACTGTCGCATTGTAGCTCACGGCGAGTTCGACAAGCAGTATGTCGCGGCTGGGCCCGGGATCGCCGGACAACGAGCTCATGTAGTCGGCTTCGGCGTCACCGCCCCGGATGCGGGCCACGGCATGTTCAAAAAAGCGCTGCTCCTCCTTCGTGGAGGTGAAGGTGAGCTCAACCCTGTCGATGCTGCCCTGGCGCGATATCCTGCAGACGAAGGTGCCGCCAGCGTGACGGCTTCTGAATGTGATTTCCAGCAACTCGTTCAGCGCGGACGAAAACAGGTTGGCGAACAACACGGAATCCGGCCGGTTGTGGCTTATGGTGCGCGCCAGGTAGGTGGCAATATAATCGCAATGCGTCCAGTTGGAGTGGAACGCCGCCATTTCCATGTCGATCTGTACCATCATGCGGAAATCATGATCCGCTTTAGTGTCGTGCGTGGATTGCGGCGACATATCACTCTCTACTGTTGCGATGCCCGGCGTGTAGGTGTTGACTTCAATTGATGCGCTCGCGGCGCCTGCGCGAGGCCCCACCCTTGGATGCAAAAACCCGTGCCACCTCCGCACTCATGACTAGGCCGAGGTGGTAACCCTGGAGCAAGTCGCAGCCTTCGTCGATCAGCCACTGAGCCTGCGCGGCGGTCTCGACGCCTTCGGCTATGGCCATCATGTCGAGGCCGTGGGCCAGGGCGATGATCGCCCGTACGATCGTCTGGCTTTTCCCGTCGCTCTCGAGATCGTGGACGAAGTATTGGTCTATCTTCAAAGAGTCGAAAGGAAAATTCTTGAGGTAGCTGAGTGACGAATAGTGCGTGCCGAAATCATCCAGGGAAATGCGGATTCCGAGCACATTGAGCGTGTTCAGAGTATCCAGGTTGTCCACCGTCTGTTCCAGCAACACAGATTCGGTGATTTCCAATTCCAGCCTGTCGGCCCTGATGCCGGTGCTGTCGATGACCTGGGCCACGGTGTCGGTGAGCGACCCGCCGAGGAACTGCGCCGGCGACAGGTTGACGGCGATGTTGAGGGAGTCCGGCCAGGTCATTGCCTGCCGGCAGGCCTCGCTCAGTACCCAGCGGCCGATATCCTCCATGAGCCCATCGGATTCGGCGATCGGAATGAAAACATTGGGCGGAATTCGCCCGATCTCCGGATGGTTCCAGCGGAGCAGCGCCTCAAAACCGACGACCTTCCCCGACGAACGAAGCAGCGGCTGATATTCCAGCAGGAGTTCCTGCCGTTCCAGCGCCATGCGCAGGCTGCGCCGCAGGTTCTCCCTTTGCTCGATCAAGAGCATCATTGATCGATTGAAGACCCTCATACAGCCGCGGCCGTCGCGCTTGGCGGCGTAAAGCGCGATATCGGCCGCCTTCATGAGTTCTTCGCTTTCGGTCCCATGCTGGGGGCCGAAGGCAATGCCGACGCTGGCGCCGACGAAGAGCGGCATGTCGTTGATGATGAAGGGAGCCTTGAATGCGTCGACAAGGGCCAACGCGACGCCTTCCGCCTCGCTCGGATCCTTGTCGTACTGAATGATCGCGAACTCGTCGCCAGCGTAGCGAAACGCAGAGTCGCCCTCCTGCAGCACGCTTCGAATCCGGTTGGCGGCGAGCTTGAGCAATTCGTCACCGGTGCCGTGGCCCAACGTATCGTTTACCGACTTGAAGTCGTCGAGATCGATCTGCATCAGAGCCGAAGGGGCCAGTACGCCGTTGCGCGGGGCCAAGATCTCGTGGAGCCGCTCGCTGAGGCGCTGCCGGTTTTGCAGGCCGGTCAACACGTCATGCGTGGCCTGGTGCAGCAGCTTGCCATGTTCGGCGATCGCTGCCGCCGCCGCGCTCTCCGCCACTTCGATCAAGCCAAGCCCGGCGCCGGTCGGAAACGCCCGCAGCCGCAACTCTCGATTGGGCGCGATGGCAACGTTGACGACCACGGGAGCTCCATTGGTGAGCAACCGGTCAAGTGCCTCCCGCGCATCACCGGAAGCGAGGCCAGGATAAAGGTCGAAAAGGCTTGCACCAACCGATATTGCATCGCCGCGCAATATCCTGAGCCGCGCCGCGCACTGGACGAGTCTCAGATCGCGATCATAGATGGAGATCAACTCGCTGGTGTTGTCGAGCAGCTCCTCCAGCATCATACCGCCGGCCGCGGTTTCGCCCGCCCCGGCCGCCCCGCCTTTCGGAAACCCAAACCTACTCCAAAAGCGGCGCAATTCCGCATCTCCCGAGGTCACTTAAGAAGGCTACCGCGACGGTTCATCTTCACAAAGCCTCCAGTGGAAAACCACGGTGCATTTAAATCAGTGTTTCCTCGATTCATAAACAAGGAGATCGGGAAAAACTGTAACTTTGGTGCAACAGTTCAAATAAATGAACGATCATTACTTACGTATAGGAAGCTTATTGATCGAGGCGTTCTCGGGGTAGATTACACCCAAGGGCAGCAGGAAAAAATTCAAGAATTGAAGTTGGCTGGGTGCCGCGGGCAGTCTCCGCTGAAGTCTTGTTGCTCGCGGGCTCGTCAAACTGGGCTCGCATGTAATGCCACGTTGGGAACCAGCGATTTGATTAAAGCTGAACTCGGAAAAAATATTGCCCGAATTGATCTAGCTGACGGTTAAGTCGACGATGTCCTTTCGGTCGGCGCCGACACGGCTCAGACTGTCTTTCTCGTACGCGGCGAACCGACTGCCGGGCTCGACAGGGAAATCGAGAAATTGTTCTCCGTCGCGCGAGAGGCAGCCCATGGGCCATCGGGGTGCCTAACGCAATCCGGATCCCACTTAGGAGAAGCCGAGAGCAGGAACATGTACAGCAATTCCTACGAGGATGATTAAATATTCTCAAAAATCTTATTGCACGAAGTTCTCTACGAAATGGCGTTTATATTGAATAAAAATTGATGCAGGTGTAACCAATGCCCTTAAGTACAATAGATTTTTCCATCTGAATTTGCTTAACTGACGAGAGTTCAGACGAGATCAATACGCTACTCGTTACGACGATCGAATATGACGCGCGATGGGAAGCAATGTCCCCTCGCGATCTTGATGAGCCGACCGATGACCAATTGCCGGATCGGTCCAGCTTTCCAACGTCCCGCCGGTGAGACCTGGCGTGTCACGCCTTCGGGACAAATTGCCAAGAAGCAAAAATACCCTGATTGACAAAGGGTTACGTCGGAAGGTGTCGATCTCGCGCATTCCGCCCCAGGCACCGTCCTCGGGCCGGGCGAACATCCCAATGAACTGCACTGGCCAGTGAGAGGTCCACAATGCCCCGCAAGCTTGCATCAATTGCCATCGCTGTATTCGTGACCGTGTGCGTCATGGTTGCAGCATCATCACCTGCGCAGGCAGGCTTCGGAATCTATCTGGGCTTGGGTTTTCCTTGGATCGGCGCCGGATATCCCTACTACGATCCCTACTATGGCCCCTACTACCATGATGATCTCTATTATGATCATCCTTATTACTATGGGCCCTACCATCACTATGGACACGATGGACATGTCGTCTGCCGTAACCATCGCGTCCTGGTGAGAAGCCATCATCATCGGCACTGGGTATGGGAGCACAGTTGCCACCATATCTGAATGCCTGACCAGTTGCCGACAAAAGGCGGCGGCCGGGTTCCGCCCTCTCGTCTCGGAGGCAAGGCAGCAATGGTTCACGAAAATGGCGCCCTCCAGGAATTGGAAGGGCGCCAAGTGGCCGGCGGGGGAAGAAGCAAGCGAAGCACCCCGGATAGGGGAATGAAGCCTGTCTGGCGCTTGCGTGATCCGAGATCCGTTCCCCACCAGTCGGAGGGCAATGGATTCTATTCCTTCAAGATGTGGAAGGCCTCAGTGAATGTCAGGCTCACCATGTCGCCCTTGCGCAACCTGCCGAGATCGGCCTGGACAGAGGGATCCTTCACCCTGAGCGAGTTGGGACCTGCGGGGCCGATATAATGGACAATCCCGGAGGAGGGATCGAAGCTGTCGAACTTCGCGGTCAACGTCACCGAATGCAGCACGTATTTGTCAGGGAGGTTCTGGAACCTCGGCTCGCTCACTGCTTCGGTGTATACGACGCTTGGCTTCTCGCCTTTCCTGGCACGCCGCATGGCTAGAACCGCACCGTCAGCCCGCCTGATTTGGAGCCGATCCCCCGCCTGGATGTGCTGGAGATCGCCGAATATCGGCGGAACGTCAACGAGCCACGCGTAGTTCCCCTGCTGCACGACGACTGTCCGGCTGCGCGGATCGACGCTCACGACCGTTACATCGATTCTCTCGATCTGCACGGCTCCCAGCCCCGCCACGACCACGGTCTCGCTCTCTATTCGCGGCCCGGGTGCACAAGCTGTCATGCCTAATGCGATCGATAAGGCCAACGTCAGGGCAATGCGTTTCGGCACGGAGGACCTCCCTATGTTGAATTGAGTTTGATTGATGTCGCGTGACCACCCGGTCGGGGCAGCACGCGGAAGCAAACGTCACGCTCGGCCCCCAGCCATCTTCCCTTTGCTGTCAATCTCCCCCGGGGGGCAGATTGGATATTCCCGTTCCCTGCGCGATCCATCCACCATGCCTCGGACTCGTGGCACTCGAGCTGGTCAAGGTCATGATGGGGAATGTTCCCTTCGATAGTGATGCGAAGGCGAAAGCCACTTCGCATGCTGCCGAGCCAATAGTTCAAACCTATGGGCCGGTCACTTAGATGGTGATGGCGCTACGGACAGTGTTCGAGGGAAGCCGAAGAGAGAAGTTGCGCCCTCCCCAGCAATATTAGCTGCCAGGGAGGATGCCACCGACAGATAGCGATGTCTGTTGTCCTTTGTGACAATGATTGGCTAGGACCAGTCCGGCACGCTGTTCTTCATGGCCGCGGCCATCTCCAAGGCTTGTCTTTTCAAGGACTGCAGGGCGTCGTCCGAACTCATGCGGGCGCTGGACAAGGTCCCCAGTCGCTCGGCGATCGACACGAGCTCCGCCAGCGAGCGGACCTGCATCTTTTCCATAACCTTGTGCCGGTGCGCCTTGATCGTCCGTTCCGTGGTGCCGAGCTCATAAGCGATCTGCTTGTTGAGCTTGCCCTGGACGACGAGTTCGAAGACCTCCCGCTCCCGGGGGGTCAAGCTGGCCACCCGGACCCGCAGGCAGCGAAGATGCAGGTCGCGCTCCCGCATCACCGAATAGGTGCCCATCGCGCGATTGATCGCGCTGATCAGCGTGTCTTTGGACACCGGCTTGGTGAGAAAATCCTCCGCGCCCGCCTTGATCGCCCGGACGCTCATCGGAATGTCGCCGTGACCGGTGAGGAAGACGATCGGCAGGGTCGAGCCGAGCTTGGCCAGGCGCTCCTGCAGCTCCGGCCCGCTCAGGCCCGGCATCTGGGCGTCGAGCAGGATACACGAGGGGATGTTGCCGTCGGGACGGTTCTTCAGGAAGTCTCCCGCCGACCGATAGCCTTCCACATCGAAGCCGAAAGCCCGCAGCAGGCGCGTCAGCGCCGTCCGAAACGACAGGTCGTCATCGATCAAATGTACCAGTGTCCGCATAACAACCCCCTTTGTTACTGCATGAGCGGAAGCCTGATCCGGAACACGACCCCTCCCTGGGGCCGGCTCTCTGCCCAGATCTCGCCTCCGTGGGCCTCGACGATCTTGCGAGAAATGGACAACCCCATCCCCATTCCGTGTTTCTTCGTCGTGAAGAAGGGCTTGAACACCGCGCCGAGCTTGTTTGCGTCGATCCCTGGCCCGTTGTCGGCGATCGAGATTTCCGCGAACCTGTGGTCCAGCCTGGCGGTGCGGCCTACGATCTCGCGGCGCCCGCCGGATCTCTTGTCCTCCATCGATTCCAGGGCGTTCATCACGAGATTGAGAATGACCTGCTCCAATTGAACGCGGTCACCGCTCACCTTGAGTTTCTGGTTCGAGAAGGAGGTGCTGAGGGCCGTGTTAGCGCCATTTGCCTGGTGGCTAAGAAGCCCGAAGACCTTGTCGACGGCCTCGTTCAGATCGAACTCCTCGGTCTCGATTACCGCACCCTTCAGGAGATTGCGCAGTCGGGAGATGATCTCGCTGGCTCGCCTGTCATCCCGCTTGATGTCTGCAAGGATCTCTCTGACCTCTCCGAGATCGGGCGTGCGCGAATCCATCATCATCTCAGCCGCCTCCGTATTGCTCAGGATTGAACCGAGCGGCTGGTTGAGCTCGTGGGTAATGGAGGCGCACAACTCGCCAACTGTCGTGCGGCGGTTCATATGGGCAATCTCCGACAAGTGCTCCCGCGCATTCACTTCCGCGCGCAGCCGACGCTGCCGTTCCGCCAACATACCCAGGATGAGAAGGCCCTGCGTGACGATAATCAGTATAATACCAATTATCTGCCATTTATATTGCTCCCAGGCGCTCAAGGGTCGGAAGCGGATTTCGCTGCCGGCAGGCAGGGATGATGCAGGCACTTTCCAGCGTTGTAATTGACGCCAATCAAAGACGGCTTTGACGCCCTCGCCCTCCACGGGAATGTCCGCGGCCTTCTCGCCATGGAGAATTCGCAGGGCTGTCTTGGCGATGCCGGCGCCGATGCAACTTGGTCTCATGACAAAGCCGCCGACACCGCCGCGTCCGAGGAAGGTCTCCGCGGTAACGACGATGGGACGATTGGCACTCTGCGCGATCGCGGCAAGGGCATCGGCCGGGGTGTAGTACGTGCCGGCACCGTCCGAGTAGATGCTCGTATAGAGAATGACACTGGAGGACGGAAGATTTGCCACCCGATTGAGAAGATCGAGCATGGGAAGGCCCGTGAGGTCGACGACCTCGATACTGGGGTTTATCTGGGGAATCTGGGGCACGAACTGGCGGAACAAGGGTTGGCGCGCGAGGGTATCCCCCACGATGACGACGCTTTTCAAGTCGGGGGCGACCGAACGCGCCACCGTCACCATGTCATCCAAGGACAGCTTCACGGTCTGCCCGGTCGTGTTTGGCACACCCTTGAACTGCGCGGCTGTCTGGGCGTCCACCAACCCGAAAACCAGGGGAACCCCTGGCCACAAGCTGGAACGCCACCGCTGAGCGAACTCCAGCGCCGCCGTACCGACCGTAACGACCACCGTGATCGGCCTGCCCTGATACTTTATGCGAAGGTGGTTCTGCAGGCTCTCTTCATAGGCAGCCCCGCTGAAGCGGGTAAGATCCAGGTTCTCGACATAGAGTGAAACCGGCGCTGCCTCGTCCTCGTTGACGGCCGCCCGCATCGCAGAGAAGATCTCGGCGTAAAATGGACCGCGAACGTCTGATTGCTCAAGCACGAGTATTGAACGCGCGGGCTGCCCCCATGCCCCCGGCGGTCCAGCAGCAAGAAATACTATCAGGCAGAGAATTAACTTATCCAAGACGCGCATTTGACAGCTACTTTACCTGCCGCCACGGATAGTCAGCGAATTAGAGCCATATGCAATTCGTTGTAGCACGACACATTGCCATGTCACGATAGGTCTTCATGGGCAGAATAGCCCCCCACCGATCCAGAGACGGTATTTAATTACCACCATTCAGTCTCCGTGATCGAACAAGGCGCAACTAACTACGCAAAAGCGAGCATAATCTCCCGAAAAGCTATGAGCTGAGGCGCACACCATATTGGCCTAAAGTACAATGCCTATACGGACAATAGAGAGCAATTGTTTGGCGTTGTAGCCTCCTTCGGTGCCGACCAGAACATAGGAAAGCCGCGCCTCGTGATCTGAGGCCAACCGCCTAATCGCCGCAAGACTCGACATTCCATCTTAAAATAAGGATCACTAATGTCTCTATGATTGAAATTATACACACAGCATATATAAATGTACTTATAATAAACGAGCCATTCTTCAAAAAATATTATTCCAAAAACAAAATATATGAAGCCTCATTGTGTTCCCGTCGAGCCATGAAAAACAAAAATTGAGAGACTCTAATAATTTTAAGCGTCAACAACCTTTGGTCAGAATGACTAATTAAATTATATTTAAACAAAAAATGTTATTATTATACAATATGTAAGTATATAATTATCTTGTTCCGATCTAATTTACATTAGATCGCACATGAGTATCCATGCGGAAGGGGCATAAGGTGATAGGTCTTCCGAGTCTAAAGTCGTACGGCACTTCGAGAAAAGCGATCGCCATTGCCCTGCTGGCGTCGACATTTCTGGTTCTGCCGCTACGATTTTCTTTTGCCGCGGACGAAGGACAGGTTTCGGTCATTGCGGTACCTGCCGAGCGCAAGCCGATCTCGAAGGCAATGGAATTCGTCGGCCGCATCGACGCTCCCGAGAAAGTGGTGATACGCGCCCGCGTCAAGGGAGTTCTGGAAGGCGTCCTCTTCCGGGAGGGTGACACCGTTCAAACCGGCGCGCCGCTCTATCGCATCGAGAAATCCCTGTTTGATGCCGATGTCCAGCAGGCAGAGGGCACGCTCGAACGGACACAGGCCGAACTGGCGCTTGCCACCATCCAGCGCCAGCGCGCCGAAGAACTTCTCAAGCGCAATGCCGGCACGGCCGTCGCCTTCGACCAGGCCGTTGCACAGGAGGCCCAGGCCAAGGCGGCCACGGTTTCCGCGGCAGCCAGCCTCGATACTGCCAAGATCAATCTCGGCTATACCGACATCACCGCCCCGATCACGGGCCGCATCGGCATGACAGCGGTTTCCAAGGGCAATCTGGTCGGACCGGAGACGGGCGAGCTGACTTCCATCGTCAGCCAGGATCCGATGTACGTGACCTTCCCGGTCAGCCAGCGGGATATCACGGCCGCACAGAAGGCTGGCAAGACCTCGGACCCGAAGTCGATCAAGCTGCGCATCCGCTTTTCCGACGGCACCCTCTACGACCAGATCGGGCAGATCAGCTTCCTGGACGTGAGCGTGGACAGGTCGACCGACACCCTGATCGTGCGCGGGAATATCGCGAACCCCGGCCGGTCGTTGGTCGATGGGCAACTGGTCAAGGTCGAACTCGAGGCCGGCGCGCCGGAGGAGCGCGTCGTCGTGCCCCAGTCGGCGCTCATTGCCGACCAGCAGGGCGTCTATGTCTTCATCGTGGAGGATGGCAAGGCTGCCGTTCGACGCCTGAAAACAGAAGGCAACAGCGGCGCCAACTCAGTGGTGTCGAGCGGCCTGGAGGGTGGAGAGCTTGTCATCACGGACGGGTTCCAGAGCCTTCGTCCCGGCGTAGCCGTGCGCCCGAGCCCAGCCCCTGCCCTGAATACCGGAGGCTAGGCTCATGATCTCCTCGGTCTTCGTCGATCGTCCGCGGCTCGCGATCGTCATAGCTATCGTCACGGTGATTGCCGGGCTGCTTTCGCTCCTGGTCATTCCGATCGCGCAATATCCCGACATCGTGCCGCCGCAGGTATCGGTGACCACCAACTATCCCGGTGCTTCCGCAGACGTGGTGGATTCCACCATTGCCCAGCCGATCGAAGCGCAGGTCGTCGGTGTCGACAAGCTGATGTACATGAAGAGCGTGAGCGGCAATGACGGCAGCTACACGCTCACCGGTTCCTTCGAACTGGGCACCGATCCCGACATCAACACCGTCAACATGAACAATCGCGTCCAGACCGCGATCTCCAAGCTTCCTCAGGACGTGCAAAAGCAGGGCGTGACGGTCAAGAAGAAGTCATCCGCCCTCCTCGGCGTGCTTGCTGTCTATTCGCCGAAACATAGCTACGACCCGCTGTTCATCTCGAACTATGTGACCATCAATATCCTGGACGAGATCAAGAGCACCCCGGGGGTGGGAGACGCCACGCTCTGGGGGCCGCAGGATTACGCCGTCAGGGCCTGGATTCGCACCGACCGTCTCGCCGGCCTGAATCTAACGACGAACGACATCATCAAGTCCATCCAGGCCCAGAATATCCAGGCTGCCGTGGGCCGAGTGGGCGCACGGCCGATCTCCGACGATCAGCAACTGCAGCTGAACCTGCAGACCAAGGGACGCCTTTCCTCCATCGACGAATTCAACCGCATCGTGTTGAGGACCAATTCCGACGGCTCGCTCCTCCGCCTCGGCGATGTCGCCCGGGTCGAAATGGGCGCAGCGAACCTCGATCGTGAAACCCTCTTCAACGGTGGACCGGCCTCGGTGCTGGCCATCTACCAGGCGCCGGGTGCCAACGCCATCTCCACCCTCGATGCCATCCGGGGCCGGATGAACGAGCTTGCAGCGCGTTTCCCGAGCGACCTGGAATGGAAGATCACCTACGACCCGACCGTCTTCGTGAAGGATACCATTCACGAAGTGCAGAAGACCCTCATCGAGGCCTTCGTCCTGGTCGTGATCGTCGTCTATCTGTTCCTGGGCAGTTTCCGGGCGACGCTGATACCCACCCTCGCCGTTCCCGTCAGCCTGATCGGCACGTTCATCGCGCTGAATGCGATCGGCTATTCGGCCAACACGGTCTCCCTCCTCGCGCTCGTGCTGTCGATCGGCATCGTCGTCGATGACGCCATCGTCGTGGTCGAGAATGTCGAACGGGTGATGGAGGAAAACCCGTCGCTGTCGGTGGCTGACGCCACCAAGCGGGCGATGAGCGAAATCACGGCGCCGATCGTTGCCATTACCCTCGTGCTGCTGTCCGTTTTCGTGCCGGTGGCCTTCATACCTGGTCTGTCGGGTGAACTGTTTCGTCAGTTCGCGGTCACGGTGGCCGTCGGCATGTTCCTCTCGGCCATCAATGCCCTCACGCTGTCACCGGCTCTATGCGCCGTCCTGCTGAAATCCGGCTCGCACGGTCCCAAGCGCGGCCCGATCGGCATGGTCATGCGCGCCATCGATCGTGTCCGCGACGGTTATGGCGCCGGCGTCGCACGCCTGGTGCGCTTCGCCACCATCGGACTCGTCTGCGTCGCGGCTTCGATGGGCGGGGTCTACGCGCTGAGCAAGGCGACCCCGACCGGGTTCCTGCCGGAAGACGACCAGGGCGCCTTCTTCGTCGTCGTGCAATTGCCGGGAGGAGCCTCGCTGAGTCGCACGACCGACGTCATCCGCGAGGCGGAAAAGACCCTGCGCGAGGAAGAGACCATAGCCGACTTCACATCGGTGATCGGGCTGAACTTCATCGACAATTACTCGCAGCCCAATGCCGCCTTCATCGTCGTCACCCTCAAGCCGTTCGAGGAACGCTCCGGCGAGGGACAGGGAGCGGCAGCAGTGCTCGCGCGCCTCGGGCCTCGCCTGCGGCAGCTCTCGGGTGGCACTGTCGTACCGATCGCCCCTCCCCCCATCGTCGGCCTGGGCACCGGTGGAGGTTTTGCCTATGTCCTCCAGGATCTGCGCAGCTCCGATCCCAAGACCCTTGACCAGGTGCTCCGCGGCCTGCTCGTCGCAGCCAACCAGGATCCGCAGCTTTCCCGCGTCTTCAGCACTTATTCGGCGACCAATCCGTCAGTCTTTCTCGATATCGACCGCGACAAGGCACAGATCCTCGGCCTGTCGCTCTCGGATGTCTTCCAGGCGCTGCAGACCTCGCTCGGCGGATTCTATGTCAACGACATGAATCTCTACGGCCGTACCTGGCAGGTCCAGGTCCAGGCGGAGGCAACGGATCGGACCTCGATCGACGACATCTACCGGATCAATGTCCGCAACGCCGAAGGCAAGATGATCCCCATGCGCTCCATTCTGGAGGCCCGCGTGGTGGTCGGTCCGCCGGCGCTCATCCGCTACAACAACAAGCGGGCAGTCACGATACAGGGCAATCCAGCCCCCGGTGTCTCCTCGGGCCAGGCCCTGGCGGCGATGGAGAAGATCGCCGCGGCGACCTTGCCGGACGGGTATAGCGGCGCCTGGACCGACACGTCCTTCCAGGAGAAGCGGGCCGAAGGCAAGACGGCGATCATTCTCGGCTTCGCCGTGCTCTTCGCCTTCCTCTTCCTCGTCGCCCTCTACGAGAGCTGGACGATCCCCGTGCCGGTGCTCCTGTCGGTCTCGGTGGGTATCCTCGGTTCCTTCGCCGCTATCGTCATCGCCCACCTCACGCTCGATCTCTACGGCCAGATCGGCATGATCGTCCTCATCGGCCTCGCGGCCAAGAACGGCATTCTGATCGTCGAATTCGCCAAGGAGCAGCGCGAACGCGGTATTCCGCTTCTGACGGCAGCGACGGAAGGCGCCCGCCTGCGCTTCCGTCCGGTGATGATGACGTCGCTCGCCTTCATCCTCGGCCTCTATCCGCTGGTCGTCGCCCACGGCGCCTCGGAAATCGCCCGGCGCAACGTCGGCACCCCCGTGTTCGGCGGCATGATACTGGCGTCGTTCATCGGCATCTTCGTCATCCCGCCCCTTTACGTCCAGTTCCAGGCCCTGCGCGAAAAGCTGAGGCCCGGCGCGCGCCCGAAGCAGCCAGATCACGGCCCTGCCGAGACCGGAGGAGGCCAGGATGCCGTCGCCCCCTTAGCTTCGCTCCAAAAAGGAGGACACCCATGATGAAAGCAGCACTTACATCGGCAATCGCCGTCGCTGGCATGCTGGTCCTGGCAGGCAGTGCGAGTGCCGATAAGCTGCAAGGCCTGACGTCGCTGCAGGGTGCCTGGGTCGAGCAAAGCATGAGCTGCGATCAGGTCTACTCCCCGGGCAAACGCGGCATGGCCTTCCGAAAGGACGTGAGTGTCTTTGCACCGGCCTTCATGATCTCCGGCCGGAGGATAAGGACGCCTGGCGCGAGTTGCAGCATCCAGGGCATCTCCTACAAGGGAGACCGGATGATCCTGAATCTGGGTTGCACCACGACCATTACGTCGAGCCCCGTCAAAGCCTATCTCTCGGCTGGAAAGGACGGGGAGCTCTATCGCTACAATGACGACGTCGCACAGGTCGGCAGTCGATACGACGCCTGCAAACCCTGACCGCCAAGCATGCTGAGGGAGTCTGACATATGAATACACAAACCTCGTCGACGACGGCCAGCCTGGACACACTCGGCGACGATAGCTTCATGTCGGCCGACGATCTTCGAAAGTACATGGCCGAAATGAAGATGGCCCAGATGTCCAAGGAGCTCAACGCCATGGACAAGGCCGAAAAAGCCCGCAAGGAGCTCGTCGAGTCGCTGCAGCAATATGTCGACCTTACGCCGGCAAAGATCGCCGATATCAAGCAGCGGGTGCAGGGCATGATCCGGCGGGCCGCCGCCAATGGCGAGACGGAAGCGATGGTGATGCGCTTCCCCAACGCCCTTTGCACCGACAGCGGGCGCGCGATCAACAACACCGAGCCCGACTGGCCTTCGACCCTGACCGGGCGCCCCAAGCAAGCCTTCGAATTCTGGAGGGACCACCTTCAACCGATGAAATACAAACTCAAGGCTATGATCATAGAATTCCCCGGTGGCTTTCCCGGTGATGTCGGATTCTTCCTAAGCTGGTCCTAGAGCGTTTTGTGTTTTGACGGAATCGGCAGAACGCGAAGACGTGTCGAAAAACAAGGAGTTAAAGCAAAGCGCCGTTTCTACCTAAACGCGCTTTGCTCTGGGAGGATCGTTCCGATGGATAAGAAGGTCGATAAACCGCTCAAGGAAAAAGCATATCAAAGCGCGCTGCGTTCAGCCCACATCGAACTGGTGAAGCTCCAGGAATGGGTGAAGCACAGCGGCACCAAGGTCTGCATCGTGTTCGAGGGTCGCGACGGCGCCGGCAAGGGCGGCACGATCAAGGCGATCACCGAGCGGGTGAGCCCGCGCACATTCCGCGTGGTCGCGCTTGCGCCGCCGACCGAGCGCGAGAAGTCTCAGATGTACGTCCAGCGCTACCTGCCGCATTTGCCTGCAGCGGGCGAGATCGTCATCTTCGACCGCAGCTGGTACAACCGCGCCGGCGTCGAAAGAGTCATGGGCTTCTGCACCGAAGACCAGGCCCGGCATTTCCTGAACATCCTTCCGGGAGTCGAGAAAGCCATTGTCGACTCCGGCATCATCCTCCTCAAATACTGGCTGGAGGTGAGTCCCGAAGAGCAGACCCGCCGCATTCAGGCGCGTATTCTGGACCAGCGCAAGATCTGGAAGCTCTCGCCGATGGATCTGAAATCCTACAGCCGCTGGTTCGACTATTCGCGCGCGCGGGACGAGATGTTCCTGGCGACGGATACCGAATGGGCTCCCTGGTATGCCGTCCATTCAGACGACAAGAAACAGGCGCGCCTCAACATAATCTCCCATATCCTCGGCTCCATCCCCTATGAGGAGGTACCGCGAGATAAGATCAAGTTGCCCAAGCGCCAGAAGCCGGATGGTTACGAGGAGCCGGTTTTCGCGCGTCACTGGGTTCCCAATTCACATTTCTAGCGCCGGGAAGGATGAAACATGGCTCCCCGTCGGAGGCATAGGTCATGAAATCGCGAAATTCTCTGTTGGTCCTGCTTTCAACCCTCATGCTGGCTGCTGCGCAGCCGGCGACAGCCGTGGAGAAGAAGCCCGTTCCAAGCGGGACGATCACCATCAGCCAGGGACAGGCCGGCTACATCGTGACGGCCCAGTATGGCGGAGGAACGTTGCGCTACCGAGGTCGTAGCTACGGGTTCAAGATCGGCGGCGTGGGTATCGGGGGCCTGGGTGCATCTTCGCTGACGGCAAGCGGCACGGTCTACAATCTGAGCTCCCTCCGCAACTTTCCCGGCCGCTATGTGGCAGCCCGAACGGGACTTGTGGTGCTGGACAAGAGTCTGGGCAAGATTTGGCTGAAGAACGAGCAGGGCGTCTACATCGCCCTGCGGGCCAAACGCAAAGGCCTCATGCTGTCGACCGGCCTGGATGGTGTCGTCATCACCATGAAATGAGCCGGGCTCGCCAGGTCCGGGCGCGATCCGACGATCAGCGCCCGCGCCTCGGGTGCGTCAGAAACCGGGAGGCGGGAGGCGTCCCGCTGGTCTCTTCGTTCCGGAACCAGGCAGGCTTTCCGCCCCGGTCTTCAGCCTGCTTTCTGGACGTGATTGCGCGGAGCGTGCCGGAAGGCGCTCACCGCCTCCTCCAGATCCTCGAAGATCATGTCTTCCCCGATGCTGTGGATGGTTCCGGCCCGTGTGAGGACCTCCATGGGCTCGTGATGCAGTTGGGCTATGGCGAACCGAAGGCCTCGCTCGGCAAAATCGGACCGCAGTTCCTCGAGCATGCCCGCAGCGGTCGAATCGACCTGGGCGACGGCGCTCGCATCTAGGACAAACCACCTGGTGTTGGCCGGCAGAGCCTTCGCAACCTCCAGCAGGCGTGCGCGGACATAGTCGACATTGAAGAACAAGAGGCTTCCCTGCACCACGCAGACAGCGAGCCCGGGGATCGGTTCGGCGTTACGCGCTCGATGCAGCTTGTAGAAGCCCTTGCGGCCGGGAACGCGCCCCAGCAGGGCATCGCGCGGCCGCATCTCCTTGAGCAGCACATAGAGGAGAGTCGCCGCGACCGCGATGACCACGCCGTTCAGGACCCCGAGGCTGATCGGCCCGGCCATGCCGATCAGCGCGAAGATGAACTCCATTCGGCTCACGCGCCAGATCGCGCGAAGGCCGGCCACGTCGAGAAGACTTAACGCTGCCGCCACGAGGATGGCACCCAGGGCCGGGATGGGAAGGAGGCGTATGGCTCCCTGCATGAAGAGGAGCATGGCCGTCAGCGTCAGCGCTGCAACCAGGCCCGACATCTGCGATCGACCGCCGACCGACAGGTTCACCGCGGTGCGAGAATCGGAGATCGTTACCGGAAAGCCGCTGAACAGCCCGGCGGCGACATTCGCCGCCCCTAGTCCAACGAGTTCGGCATTGGCGTCGACGTCGAACTTGTCGCGAGCGCCGAAGCTGCGCGCCCCGACGATGCCAGAGCCAAAACTCACAAGCCAGACGGCACCGGCGCCAAGCAACAGCTCCTTGACAGGCAGATTGCTGTTGATCGGAAAGGAGAGGCTGGGAAATGCGTGCGGGAGTTCGCCGACGACCGCGATTCCCATGCCGCTGAAATCGAAAAGCGCAGAGGCTGCGATGGAGGCGGCGACAACGATCAGCGGTGGAGGCACCGGCGAGCGCCAGTGCGTGAGCAGCAGCAAGAGCGCGATGAGCGAGCCCCCAAGGATCAGGGAGGGCAGATGCACGAGCCCGGCTTTTTGGATGAGTTCCCAGATGGGTGGGAACAGCCCGTCGGCCTCTATGCGCACTCCGGTCAGGCGCTGGATCTGTCCCACGATGATGGAGATCGACACGCCGCTGATGAATCCAACCAGGATCGGCTTGGACAGAAAAGCCGCAATGACGCCAAGGCGAAGCAGCCCGGCAATGATGCAGAAGACTCCCACCGTGATCGCAAGCGCGGCAGCGGCCGTAACGCGATCCTCTGTCGTCGCGAGAGGGAGGGTGGCAAGAACGGCCGCCAGAACCGTCATTGTCGCAGCATCCGGCCCCACCATGAGTTTGTGCGAAGGGCCAAACAAGGCATAGCCGACCAACGGAAGGATGCTGGCATAGACACCGACTTCGGCCGGCAGACCAGCGATGGCTGGATAGGCGATGGCGCTTGGAATGGCGACGGCGGCGACGGCCAGGCCAGCCGTGAAATCGGTCCGCAACCATGCCAATCTAAAGCCTCGGAGGCCGCCGAAGATCGGGAAATGTGTCAGCATGGAACGAACTTTCCGAGAGTTTGCGACAACTGGACGCTCCCGAGCATCTGCGTGAAAGCCAGGTCGCCTCAGCCTCCGTGATCGCGCAATGGCGCCTGCGCGACCTCTAGCGTCATGGGGACCCGTGATACGGGTCCCACTCCGCCTCTCCGATCGCCATATGGAGGCTTCATCGAAGCTTGCGCTTTCGCGGCGCGCTACTCGGGATCCGTCGCTGGGCGGACAAGGTCGTCGGTCTCACTCACGAACCGCCTCCCAGCCCTTGCCGGGATTCAGGCTCTCGATGCGAGCCGCCTCCGTGGCGGTGCCGGGCCCGAGGTTGCGCTGATAGACCTTGCCCTGCTGATCGCACAGGAAGGTCATCACCCCCGTCTCGCCCCAGCGTTCGGGGTAGGCCAGGAGTGCAAAGCCCGCCAGCATCCGGCCGCCCACCACATAGCCATAGGCGCCGCCGGGAGCATCCGGGCCCTGTTTGGTCAGGATGCGGTAGATGTAGCCGAAATAAGGTGTCGGGCCTTGCTTGCCGCTGCTCTTCTCGACAGCGGCCGCCGCGATGACGTCACCGAGCGGGCTGCGGTCACGCGGGGTCTCGGGCTGCCACCAGAGGCCATCGTGGCGTCCCGGCGAACTGATGAAGCGACGCGCATATTGCTGGACCGGCTCATCATCGTGAAGGCTGTCGTAGTACTCCCGCTGCGCCTGGACATAATCGGCGCAGGCAGCGATGGCCGTCAGTTCGTTGCGGCCGACGGCCCTGTCGCGAATCTCCTGTTTTCCGGCCTTGAGGTCGAACGCCCATTTTCCGTCCTTCTGGCGAAGGGGGATCGGAAAGCTCCAGGGGTCGGCGCCGAAGACAAGGATCGCCATGCCGGGCTTTTCCTCGACGACACCCTGCGCCTGATCGGCAAGGGCGAGAAAATCGGCGAGACGCTGGTGGTCTATTTCCTCATCACCGGAGCTGAGCAGTTCCTTGGCGCCCGCCCCCATCATCTCATCGAGCTTGCCTTCCTGAGGTTGGCGCGCAGCGTCGACGAGGGCCTGGGAAGCCTCCTTCGGCGTATCGAAGAGATGTTGGCACAATCCGGCCTCTGTGCCGCCGATCAGGAGGAACGCACCAAGCAGCGAGCCGCTGAATGCCTGCATGAAAATGCCCATATGCCGCCTCCCTATCGACCGCGCCTGCCGCCACCGCCACCACCGAAGCGCCGGCCACCGCCGCCGCCCCCCCGGAACCCTCCGCCCCCGCGGAAGCCGCCGCCATTGAAGCCGCCTCTCTGGAAGCCACCGCCGCCATAGGGACCACCTCCGAACTGGCTCCGCCTGCTCGCCATGCCGCGCTGCGCCGCGAAGTTGGACGCGCGGCCCCCCATGCGGGCATCGCCGAAGGCCGAGTCGCGTGCCCTGCGATTGACGGCCGGCCGTTTGCCGGCGCCCTTCTGTTGAGCGCGCCCGCCCTGGCGGCGATTGGCGGGACGGGGGCTCACCTGATTTCCCGCGAGGCCGTTTCCGGCCTGGGCGCGGTCGCCGCCCCTGTTCATGCGGTCCGAGACGCCTGGCCTGTCACTGCCGGGCCGTGGGCTCCCGAGGCCCGGCTTGGTGCCTTGACCCGGGCGATAGCGGCCCGAATCCGGCCTCCAGGGGCGGGATCCATTGCCGATGTCGATCTTGTTGCCGATATTGATGCCACCGCCGGGCAACTGAGAGGGAAAGTTGCCCTGACCGGGTGGACGGTAACCGGGAGGCCGGGTCCCTGGCGGATAGCCGCCATAGCCGGGCGGATAGCCGCTCCAACGCGGCGGGTAGACCCAGCCGTGCCCCCAGTCCCAATAATTGGACATCCCGGCACCGACCGCGACGCCGAGGCCGAAGCCAAGCAGGCCCGCACCGATCGTGTAGGCCGTCGAGGGATCATATTCCGGCACATAAACCACGCCCGGATCAGCCGAATCGATCGCCACGTAGGACTTGCCGTTCTGGGTCTCCGACCGCACCCGCTGGTGCTTGTCCGACTTTAGCGAGCCGGCCGCCTGCGCTGCCTGCCTGAGATCCTGGATCATCGCGGCGACGTCATTCGGCTGATTGACGAAGGCGTCGCCGAGGTCGCTCGTTGCGTTGAGATCCGAATTGAGCAGTTCGATCACCTTGGGGAAGCGTGACAATGCCTTCACCGTGGGATCGAGGTCCAGCGCATCGAGCCCGGAGAAGTCACCCTTGCTCACGGCGGCTGTGTTGCGCGCCAGCCATCGGGAAGCTTGTACGATGTCGACAGGATAGGCGGAGGCCGGGAGGAGCTGTGCGAGCAGGGAATCCGGATAGAGCGCATAGGGTGCCAGAAGCTTGCGCAGCTCTTCCGTGCTGAACACAGAATCCGCCTGAGAAGCTGTCGCCGGCTGGGCATCGGGGGCAGCGGGTTGTGCCGCCGGCGGCGTCGGAGGCGGCGCGGGTGTTTGCCCGAAAGCCGTTGCAGCGTGCATGATCGTGAAAATCGCACCCGCGATCAGGGCCGGTAGACAAGTCTTCGACAACAATGACCGTGCAACCCATTGAGACATAAGCGCCCCCTTAGTACCAAACGCATTGAAATGACGGCTCGCCGGCCTGCACCGGGGCTGTCCAGACACTCCTCGGCGAGGATTGGCGCTCTGAAGCCCCCTCCGGCTTCGAGTCGCTTGCAGTGATCACACCGATAGCCGCCGGAGTGCGGGCACTTTCTGTAATGAGCGCCCCCACCCGCCTCGTGCCGCCAGATCGGCCTCCTGGGCTCGGTCCCGGCATTGGGATCGAACCCGCAAGGATCGAGCGGATCTGCCGTTCGCTCTATTTCAGACGCTCCAATCTCATCTGGCCCATCCGGCCGGTTCCACCAAGTTGCGACGACCCCGATCCCGACAGCGTTTGGAGGGCAATGGACTGTCCTTCCCCACCGACCAGAACGTCCGCACCCAGCCCGGCGGCGAAGGTCGGCGTCTTCGTTGTGCTGAGGTAGGTGCCGCTGAGATCGCGCGGGCGTTCGTCCGCTTCGAAGACACGCCATACAAGGACCTGCGGCCGCGCCATCGCGCCTTGAGGATCGAGATAAAGGAATTGGGCATTGTATCGCTGAGTCGCCAGGCCTGCCGGCTTATAGGTGCACAGACCCATTCCCCCATGCGCCTGACACGTCAGCGTGCCCGCAACCGCGCGCTGCCGCGATGCTGCATTGGCGAAATTCAGCGCTGTCCCGACGACGACGATGAAAGCAGCTAAAGTCAGCAAGGCAGGATGCAGCACCATGAGGTCCCCAGGGTGAAAAGGTCGACTTGTCGACTACGGCGCGTCCAGGCTCTGCCGCTCAACCGCCGGTGCCCCATCGCCCTGCCTGCAGAATCAGGGCCATGATCCAAGCTCCAGCCGAGCGGAACGGCTTTTATGGTACTGGAGGGAACTAGATTTCATATTGTCCTCTAAGCCACTGTCCCCCGGAACAATGCTCCTAAAGCGGCAGAAGGATGTTAACCGATAACTGCGATCCGAATACTTCGGAGGGCCTCCCCGCCGATAAGCCTAATGCTTGCCCGCGAACGCGTGCCTGGGCCGATGGCGAGCGCGATGGCGCACGAGGAGGCGGCGAGGCACGCCCAGAGCATGCAACTGCATTGCTCCCATCTCCCACTAAAGAATTTACTCAAATAATTCTTCGCGCATACACTCAATATCACTTAGATATTCACTTAAATAAACAAAATTAAAAGATATTTTTGATTAATTATTAAAATTTTATCTTATCCAAACACACAGTTCCTATTACAATAAATATATACCCCTCCGTCATACAAATTCAAACTGTTGATTGAGGAGATGATGGCGATGACACGCCTTCGGTAGCGTGTCCACTCTATCGAACCACAGTTATTTTGGTTATGTTAGATACTGCATTTGGCGAAGGCCGCCTCCCTCGCCAGTGGAGAACATTACGTTGTGGCAACTTACGCCTTCGGATGACCCTTTGTTCACAATATTGCACAGAAAATGATCTTATTAGTGACTTGCCCATTTTTGAATAATATCGCACTCTAATATTGAGGTTTGTTTGGGCTCTTAGAATGATTTTCGAATTTAGATTGCCAAAGATCAATCCGCATATGTCCGGTGCAACCGTAGAATTTCTTCATACTGGACCGGCCGCCTTGAAGGCAGGCGCAAAGCTGCTGGATGTCAGTGTCGATCTCGGCAGCGCCTTCACGCAGGAATGTCCGCCTGTGTCGTTCTACCGCTTCGTGATGCGTGAGCCCGCCTGGCTGCGCGAGATCAAGGTGGTCCCCGGACAGCACTGCACGGTAGACGAGTTGGTTGCGTTGTTCAGCACCGCCCCCGAAGAAAGTCTCGACCAGGCCGCCGCCCGCGGCGTGCGGCTGACGGTGGCCGGCATCATGCATTACCCCGGCATGTGGACAAGGAGCGCCCAGTGAGCAGTCTCGCACTGCATCTCGGCCCGCTGAAGGTCGATGGCCACAAGATCTTCCGATCCGGCGTCCGATGGCTCTGCGCGCCGGGCGAACAGGTCCGCGCCAACCAGATCATCGGGTACTGCAATATCTCGTTGCAGTCGGCTGGCCTGCGGCTGAGCGGGCCGCCGCCATTCGCGGACGAACAGGAATTGCAGGTCGCCTTCGCGCCGCGCGTCGCCGGGCGTGTCGCCATCAATGCGAGCATGGTCCGCGGCGGCTATCTCAGCATGCACAGCGTGGAGACCTGGAATCCGGACGATGTCGTCGCCCATCTGGAAACCGATGCGGATGAAAGCGCGGAGGCAGGCCGGGTGCGCCTGATGATGCTGGCCGGGCGGAGGATGACGGGACTTGCCGATCTGCAGCAGGCCGGACTCCTGCCGAGTTGGCACGGCCGCAGCCGTGGCTGGTGGTGCGAGGAGGGCGAAACCCCGGTGAGCCTGCTGAGCCTTGGTGTATGCGATGCCGCCGGCATCGTAACCGGGGAGAACGGCGCTTTTCTCGAGACGTTCGAGGCAGTTCAGCAGGCGGCGCAGATGGTCTACGTCCCGGACCATCCGGTCGCATTCACCACGCAGCTTCTGCTCGACCAGTTGAGCCGGACGCCCGCCCAGGCAAAGGCGATAGCATCGGATTTGCGTGCTTTCCTCGGCGAGACGACGACGGCCCCCTCCGCCGACGACTGGATGTTCGCCGGCAGTTTCCTGCAGGTGATGCAGCGGTCCCCGATCACGGACACTTATACCGTCTTCTCGGGTGGCGGCTTGACACAACTCAGGCCGGCGGAAGTCATCCTGATGTCGCTGATAGCGGAACCCCAATCGATCCTCCGGCACAAGAAACTCGGCTATCACCTCAACATCCTGCGCCATTATCAGGCCGCGGCGGGCCCGGCCATCCGCGCCTGGCTGGGCAGCGCCTTCGAGCCCGTCAAGCGCTCGCTCGACGACATAAAGCGCGACTTTGAAAACCTGATCGACACGGTAGCCCGCACCACGGGGGCGAAGCTCGCCATCGTCAACCGCATGTCGACCCAGGGACACGAGGATATTTCAAGCTACGCCCCCTTCGACGCGCCGATGAGCAATACGCTTACCAACATCGCCGCGAAGGAAACGAACCTGATGCTCCACGATATCGCCGAGACGCGCGACATCGCGATCATCGATGTCGATGCCATCGCGGCCGACATCGGCGGCGCCGAACACCTCCCGGATTCGGTCCATCAAAGCGGAATCATGCAGGCGCTCCTGCGCGCCGAGATCCAGCAGGTATTGCGGGAAGTGCGGCAACCTATTGTGGCGGGCGCCGCAGCGTGAAGGTGATTTACAGTCAGAATCGTGGACCGCAGCCATGAGCGTGAGCTTCACCACCCGGGCAGGGGATGGGGAGCGCCACAGGCAGCGCCCTCCCCACGACGCAATGGAAGTGCAGTCGCCGCCAGGGGGATGGGCAAGATGGCCTTCGATCCTTCTTTGGATGGTCTGCGCCGCCGCCTGCCTGGCTCTGAGCTTTTATGTGCTGACGAGAGCCAGATACTCCGGCCAGGACTCATGGCTTCCCATGGGGCGTGCGCTTGACTTTCTGCATGGCGCCAATTCGGGATCGGTCTATCAGACGCTTTTCTTCTCCGAGCACGTCAAGTTTCAATATCCGCCGGCGAGTTTGCTGCTGATCGATTTGCTGCGCTCGATCGGAATTCAAGCGCCGGAGGAGTTGAACCTGCTCAATGCGGGGGTCCTCATTGCGACCGGCCTGGTATTCGCCGTCTTCACCGTCCAGGTTCTAGGGTCGATCCGCTGGTTTGGTGTGCAGGTGCCGGTCGGACCGCTCGCATTCCTCGCAGCCATCCGCTTCTATCCAAGCAATCTGGCATTCCAGATCGGGCAGATGCAGATCCTGCTGGGTCTTCTCTTTCTGCTTGCCTGCTGGGCGGTGCTGCATGAGCGACGCGGCCTCGCCGGTTCGCTCATTGCCTTGGCCGCGACCGTCAAGCCGCAATTCCTGCCGCTCGGACTGCTGGCGCTATGGAGAAGGGACTGGCGGTTCGTCATCGGGCTGGCGGCTGTTACGGCCGCATCACTGGTGCTCTCGGTGGGGCTCTATGGCTGGCGTACGCACCTCGACTATGTCAACGTCCTGGAATTTCTGTCGAAGCGTGGCGAATACCAGCACTTGAACCAGTCCGTGAACGGCATATTAGTTCGCTGGTTCTACGACGGCCCCTCTCTCGACAGGGATCCCCTGGGCGCCATTCCGCAATCCGCGTTCCCTCCCTACATGGCCGCCGTTTACTTTCCGACGTTCATATCGAGCCTGCTGATGCTGCTCACGCCCTTTTTCGTGCGCGCGCGGGACGACGACCGTGTTTCAAAGCTTCTCGAATTCTGCACCGCGTCGCTGTTGTTCACGATGGCTTCGCCGATCGCCTGGGTGCATCACTACAACATTCTCTTGCCCATCTATGTAGTGGCTATCAAGGCCGCGCTCGAACGATGGGAGGGCACCCCGGCATGGATTGCCTTGGGGCTGCTGGCCGTCTCGTTGCTGTTGACGGGATTTCCCCTGGTGCCGGCGAGCGACCCGACGATGGCGTCGCTCAACCTCGTCCAGTCCCACGTATTCCTGGGAACGCTCCTGCTGGTCGTCATAATGCTTGTGGAGATGCGGACGACCGTTGCGCAGCATTCGATACGACAGTCCCTCCAGGCTCAGGCCGCGTCCTGATCCCGGCCGACAAATCCAGGGCGAGCGGGATCTCAATGAGTCCGTGAACGATCCGACGGAGCCTGGGTTGGCGATTGCCGCTCAGGGCCCCTCCGTCGCGCAGCCTGCCAAGATAAAACCTCCACTTCCAGCCCATTCCGGTCCAAACTCCGACCGCACGCGGCTGCTTGCTTTTCAAGGCAGGGTGTAGGCGATCACGTAGTCTCCCAGCTTGGTACCGAAGGAGCCGTGCCCGCCGGCCGCCGTTACGATGAACTGCTTGCCATTCGCCTCGTAGCTCATGGGCGTGGATTGTCCTCCGGCAGGCAGGCGATCTTCCCAGAGTTGCTGGCCGGTCGTCACATCATAGGCGCGGATATAGGCATCCATCGTGCCAGTCATGAAGGCGACGCCTCCTGCCGTGACGATGGGTCCGCCAAGCGCGGGAACGCCAAGCTTGAAGGGCAGCGGAATCCGAGTGCTGTCGCGGACGGTTCCGTTGCGATGCATCCAAACGATCTTGTGAGTCTTCAGGTCGATTCCGGCGATATACCCCCAAGGCGGCTGTTTGCAGGGCAGCCCGAGCGGCGACAGCAACGGTCCGAGCTTGACGCCGAATGGCACGCCATATTGCGGCTGGATCCCGACTTCCGATCCGGGCAGGTCATCGGCCTTGGGCGTATCCGGGTTGCTGTCGCTGCGGGGGATGAGGCGCGAAACGAAAGGAACGGCGATCGGATTGGCAATGGCGATCTGGCGCGTGGGATCGACCGCGATCCCGCCCCACTCGAACATGCCGAGATTGCCGGGGAAGACAAGCGTACCCTGGACGGAGGGCGGCGTGAAAATGCCCTCGTAACGAAGGCGGTGGAAAATAATCCGGCATGCGAGCTGGTCGACCATGGTTGCGCCCCACATATCCGCGCCCGTCAGTCTGTCGCTGGGGCGGAAAGTGAGTTCCGAAAAGGGCTGGGTAGGCGACGTGCGATCTCCCGGTGCGGCGCCCTGGGGCACCGGCTTCTCCGGCGCGGGCACGATCAGCTTGCCGTCGCGGCGGTCCAGGACGAAAATGTCCCCTGTCTTCGTCGGAGCGTAGATGGCCGGGATCACGCTGCCGTCCGGCCGCTTGATGTCGACGAGACTCGGCTGGGCCGGCAGGTCCATGTCCCAGAGGTCGTGGTGCACCGTCTGATAGGACCACGCCAGCTTGCCGGTATCCGCGTTGAGCACCAGCAAGGACGAGGCGTAACGCTCGCCATCCACCGTCCGGTTGCCGCCCCATGTGTCTGGGGTCTGCACGCCGGTGGGAATGTAGATCAAGCCAAGCTTCGCGTCATAGGCGGAAATCGTCCAGGAATTCGGAGAGTTCGCGACGTAGTGATGGGTCTCCGAAGCGGGCTCGTTGGGGTTGGGGTTGCCGGGATCGAATGCCCAGAGAAGCTTCCCGGCATGGACGTCGAAGGCACGAATGACACCTGAGGGTTCCTTGGTCGAATAATTATCGATCACGGCGCCGGCGACGATGACCGCCTTCGCGGTGACGACCGGGGGAG
This sequence comes from Labrys sp. ALF-8, assembly GCF_059699065.1. Lineage (NCBI taxonomy): Bacteria > Pseudomonadati > Pseudomonadota > Alphaproteobacteria > Hyphomicrobiales > Xanthobacteraceae > Labrys > Labrys sp. ALF-8. The sequence continues at coordinate 3,546,990 of NZ_AP048537.1, read as the reverse complement.
AGGTTGCTTCATAGAACCCGTTGGTCGTGACGCTCATGCCTTCCTTGAGGTCGATCTGCCCGTCCTTGCCGAAATCCTGGCAAGGCGTGCCGTCCTTGGCATTCAGCGCGAACAGGCGTCCATCATTGGTGGGCAGGAAGATGCGGGCGGGACATTCGGGCGAAGGTACGGATCCGTCGGGAAGCCTGCTGTCCGCCTTCGTCTCGAAATAGGATACGCCGCGGCAGGTCATGTGCTGAAAGGCGCGATTGAAGACGATCTTGGGATCGAACTTCCATTTGAGCGCACCCGTGGCCGCATCGAGCGCGAACAGCATCTGGTGCGGCGAACACAGATAGAGAGTGTCGTTGATCTTTATCGGCGTGACTTCGTCGGTGATTTCGGTGGGATCGTCGGGTCCCTTGAGATCGCCCGTGCGAAATGTCCATGCAACCTTGAGATTCTGCACGTTCTGCGGCGTGATCGCGGCAAGCGGCGAGTAGCGGTTGCCGAATTGGGTGCGGCCATAGCTACGCCAGTCCGCATCGGGCATGTCGGCGGCGTCCGCCGCCTTCGGGTTGGAGGCATCGGCCTGGGGCAACGTGCCCGCGATGTCCTGCGGATCTTGCAAGAGGGAAGCGACCAGCACGCCGGCGGAGGCGAGAACGGCGAGAGCCAGAGGCAGCTTCCTGTTGCGGCTCACCGGAAGAAAGCCGTGTCCCTCGAGCTCCCTCGTGATGAACGGCAACAGCAGCCAGAGTCCCAGCGGAGCGAGGATATCTCCGCGCGGTACCAGGGCCCAGAAGTCGAGCCCGACCTCCCAGACGGCCCAGACCAGCGTGCCGAGAAGGAGAATGGCATACACCCAAAGCGCCCGATCATCCCGGCGGGCCAGCAGGACGGCCGTCACGAGCAGCAGCAAACCGGCAATGGCGTAATAGGCGGAACCGCCGATCGCCACCAGCCAGCCACCACCGGCTGCCAGAACCAGACCAAGCAGTGCCACGCCCAGAATCGTACAGACAAACGCAATTCTACGCAGCCGCGGCATGAGGCTCTCCAGTCTCAAGTTTCAAGGGCACCTTCCCCGCAAAGGAAAGGCACCACACTCATTTTCGCAACTTCCGTGAAGCTGCAAGACAGGATGCGCTTAACGCCCGGACTTGTCCAAGTCTGCACCAATTCGCCGATCGGGCGACACGGTCACGGATAAGCCTGTATCGTCGACACCCCGGGCATGTCCCCGATCTGCCCCGCAAGTTCGGCGGAGCGGCGCAGTTCGTCCCAATTGTTCCAGCCCCCGGCGGTGATCACGACCGCCGCGAGGCCGATACCGATCCATCTGCCCGGACTGAACCAAGACATCGCGGCCAATATCGTCAGCAACGGGATGGTGTGCATCGTATAGAGAAAAGTGACCTCGCCGTAGACGCTGTGAAGAGCGCCATTGCCCAGGATCATGAGCGCAAGTCCCAGCGAGAAGGACCGGAACCGGCGATTTCTGACGGCGCCCCATGCTCCCAGCATCAGGAGTGCGACCCAGGCGAAGGAAGCAACGGGTCCCGAATAGGTGCGGCAGGGAAAACCATCGCCCTGGTTGGTTGCGACATATTCCTGGCCCTGCTTCTCGACCCTGGCCCGTGGTGCCACCGCCGCGCTGACATAGAGTACTTCCAGATTCGTCAGGGGATGCCAGCCTTCACTCAACAGTCCCCTTCGCTGCATCACGGGCTCGGAAAAACTCACTGCGTCCCATTTCAATCCGCGAGGATCGATAAAAATCCGGGCATCCTTGAATATGAAGAACTGAACGAGCGACAAGAACAGCACTATTCCCAAAGAAATAAAGGTAATGAACAGGAACGACCGCAATCGCCAGCGCAAGAACGTTGCGATGAGACCGATGCTCCAGTTCGTCACCGTTATCGACAGGGTCAAGGCGCTCGCCAGTACCCACCAGATACGATTGGAAGTCCGGCCATAGGCCATGAGATACAAGGCTGGCAACAGCGAGAAACAGGCAATCGGATAGAGTTCGACGACCGAACTCCAGAAGATCACCGCGGCGCTGGCCAGGAACAAGGCCGTAAAGACCGCGGCCACCTCGCGAGGCATTTTGAGTTGCCGCAGCACAAGGAACAACAGGGCCGGGTTCAGGGCACAGAAGGCAATCACGATCGCACGGCCCACCTGCAGGGTCGAGAAGCCCGACTCTGCAAGGAGAAAACCCGCAGGATAGAGCAGAATGGATGTAATGGGGTGGACGGAGGTGCGCCAATGGCTGCCACCCAGGTTCGTCATATTATCGATGACGCGTGCAATGTCTGCCTGGAACCAGATATTCTTATATTCAAGCAAGCCATGTTCCTGGCTCGTGAGAGAAAAGCCCAGGGTTGCTACTGCTATTGCAAGGCAACCGAAAATGGCTGCAAAGAGGAGATCCATGGGGAGGAAAGGCAGGGGAGCCGAATAATCCCTGGAATTACCCTCATCCTCCAAATTCTCGACATAGAATAACGAACTACCCTCGGAAATCATCTTGAGTATCATTTTTTGCCAATTATCAAAAATCGGGGAGTAAAAATAAACAACTCGACTCGACAATATAGAGGAGTCTTATTTTTTTGTATCTTACTTATGCTTAATTCAACATCAAGTATCTTCTGATCCCGAATGACCATTCCGGATCAGAAGAGTGCGGAAAACTCGACCATTGCCCTCGGAGTAAAACGGCGCATAGGATCGAGCATGTCTCGACAGACGACGCGACCCGGTCAGGTCACTTCGAATTCGACGGTGAGTTCGGACAGGCCAGCCTCGTCGGCAGGCACGGCTTCGTCCGCCCCGTCGCTGAACACGGCCAGCGGCAGGCCGATGCCCTTCCAGTCCCCCGCCTCGGCCAGCGTCCGGCGCAGCACGCCCGCCTGCCCCGCCCGGACCTCCACCACAGCCTTGTGGGTCTCCAGCTCAACGATCAGGTCGCCCTTGCCGAAACTGCTGCCTTCCTCCCCATGCCATTCCAGGATGCGGATTTCGTCGACGCCCGGCACGGCCGCTGGCACGCTCAGTTGATAGATCATTCGAGGAACTCTCTGAAGGTCGGGAAAACGGTTCTGGAGACAGGGCAGGCCAAACACGGCCAGCCCTACCCCTCCTTGATGTCAAGCAGGCGACGCACGCCCGCCACGACGCGCCCTGCGTCGGGAACGCAGGCAGCTTCGAGCACAGGGTTGGAGGAGACCGGCGCCGGCAAGGCGCCGATACGAATGCTCTTGTGATAACCGACGCGCTCGGTGACCTGGGCGGCGACTTCGACACCTACGCCGCAGGTCAACTGCCCCTCCTCGAGGGTGAGCAGCGCACCCGTGCGCTTAACGGAAGAGGCCACGGTCTCGGCATCGAGCGGAGCCAGGCTGCGTAGGTCGATGACTTCGCAGGAGACCCCCTCCTCCTGCAGCTTCTGCGCCGCTTCCATCGCGATGCGCGTCATGAAGCCATGGGTAGCGATCGTCACATCCGATCCAGCGCGGCGAACCACGGCCTGGCCGAAGGGGAGCACTGTTTCCGTCACCGGTACCTCACCCGGTATCGGGAACAGGCGCTTATGATCGATATAGACGACAGGACCGTCCGCCCGGAGGGCCGCTTTCATGAGGCCATAGGCATCGCCCGGCGTCGAAGGCGCCACGACCTTGAGTCCCGGCACGCTCATCAGCCAGGCCTCGATGCACTGGGAATGAGCGACACCCTGACCGAGGGCACCCGCCGTGGTCTTCACGACCAGCGGTGCCCTGAGAAGACCACCTGTTTTGTACCGCAGCTTGGCGGCATAGTTTATCAGCGGATCGAAGCCCAGCATGGTGAAGTCCATGTAGGTGATGCTGACCAGGGGCCGGTATCCAGCCGCCGCGGCGCCCGCGCCGATGCCGACCGTGCCGGCTTCGGCCACCGGCGTGTCCCGCACGCGCTCCGGGCCGAACTCTGTGAAGAGCCCGTCGAACTCCCGATAGGAGCCGCCAAAGGAACCGACATCCTGGCCGAGGATGATCACACGCGGATCCAGGCGCATTTCCTCCCGCATGGCCCTGATGATGGCCTCACGGAAGAACATTTTGGTGGTCAGGGTGGCACCGTCAGCCGACATCATCGAGTACCTCGCTGGCTTCCGGGAAGGGTGAAGCATCGGCAAAGGCCAGCGCCTCGGCCACTGCCTCTTCCGCCTCGGCGCGAAGCGCCTCGGCTTGTGTGGTGTCGAGCCCCAGGGCCGAAATCTGGTGCTCGATCGGACAGAACTGCCACAGCCGCGCCAGTTCCTCGCGGCTGCGCGTTTCGCGCGCCGTCGTCGAGTGAGAGCGCAGACGAATGGAAATGCATTCGACGAAGGCCGGCCCTTCGCCCGCGCGTACATGCGCGGCCGCCTGTCCGAGGGCGGCGGTGGTCGCCGCGAGATCCATGCCGTCGATGGTTTGCGCCGGCAGACCGAAGGACAATGCGATGTCGGAGATGCGGGCCGGAGCCAGTGCGGCTTGACGGGGAGTTGAGACGGAGAGCTGGTTGTTGTTGCACACGAACAGGAGCGGCAGCTTCCACAAGGCGGCCATGTTCAGCGTTTCGTGCAACGCGCCTGCCCCGGCGGCACCGTCGCCGAACAGGATGGCAACGATGCCACCCTGCCCCTCGAGCTTGCGTGCCAGGGCCACGCCGCCGGCAATGCTGATATTACCGCCGACCACGGCATGAGCGCCGAAGAAGCCCGATGCGGGATCGGAAAGATGACCGCGCCCGCCGCGCCCCCGATTGACGCCCGTGCTGCGCGCGAGCAGTTCGGCCATGACCCGCCTGGGATCGACGCCGCGAGCCAGGGCGGGACCGATCGACCGGCCGCCCGTCAGGAGCTGGTCCTTGTCATTCAGCGCGGAGGCGAGCCCCACGGCAACCGCCTCTTCGCCGGTGGAAAGCAGCTGGAAGCCGTGATCGCGACGCTTTGCCAGGGCCGTCTCGAACGCCCGGATCAGCATCATCCTGCGCAGAGGATCCACGGTTATGTTCATCGGCGTTCACCCCGGACCATGCGGATAACGGCGGAGGCGATGAGCGCTCCGCTCTCGATGGCGCCGCGCCTTTGCACCGCCTGCCTCAGCCTGTCTAGGGCCTCGCCGGCCGCAACCTCCCGCTTCAGGACCTGGCGGAGCAGGCGTCCGGCCTGGTTGCTGCCGTCGGTTTCCGCGATGGTGGACACGGTCTGCTTGCGCCGCCCCCTCCCCAGCGCCATCACGTTCGCGGGAACCAGTTCCTTGATCACGTTGGGCCTCACGATAGTTCGTGCCACGATCTCCCGCATCTGCTCCTGGGCCTCGAAGGAAACCAGTGCATCGAGACCGTTGACGATGATGCCGAGCGCGATGGCCTGCCCGGCGACGGCGGCGGCGGCCTCACCGTTCAGGCGATAGTCCGTCTGCAGGTTGCGCCCGCCGATATCGGCGATCACGCGGTCGATATCGATGACGAAGGCCCCGGTCTGGCGTGAGAGCTCCGCCGCCAGGAGGTTGAGCCTGCGGATACGCACGCGCCGACGATAGAGAAGTTCGGCGTCCTCGTCTTCGCCGGCATGCCGCAGGACCGTGCAGATGAACACGGGGTCGCCGGCGGCGACCAGCGTCTCGAAGGCCGCCTGGAGACGTGACTCGGTCTCGTTCCACGGCTCATCGAGAGTATCGACTTCCGGCAGCAGGGAAGTGAGACGAAGGCTGCCCGACGGGCACTGCGCCAGAGCATCGAGGCTCGGCACGAATACGGGATCACAGACGGCGGCAGTACCCGTTGCCTCGCCGCAGGCATTCGCGAGATTCTGCGCCGCGGCCAGCGCTGCCGCCTGTTCGGACTGGGCCAGGAAGGCCTGTATCGGAATGACGGTCATGGTGCACCTGCCGCCCACTGCATGTGTGCCTTGACGACGGCGTCGCGACCATTCAGCGGATGCCAGCGTGCCGCCGCCTCCTCCAGCTCCGGAAGGGAATGAATCCGCGCGGCTTCCGGGACGGAGCTGTCACCCAGGCTCGCCCACAGGATCGGCATGAGCGCGACCTCGGCGGTGGGATGGGCGGCATAGAAGATATCCTCCCAGTCCCGCTCCTGCAGCGGATCGCGCCAGCCGCTGCGATGAATCATGTGATAGGTGCGCGCCGGCGTCCCCGCCATCTGCGAGCCCTGCTCGGTAAGACGCAGGGCAAGTTCGCGATGCTCGTTGATGCTCAGCTCGGGATGGAAACCGCCAACCTCCAGGAAGGCATCGCGGCGGAGCGACTGGTTGGAGCCCGCCGCCGCCGCCCACAATACCTTGCAGTCGGGTGCAGTGGCGAGCGCCTCCATCTCGAGTTCGAATAGCCGGCGTGGCCCGAAACCGGGATATACGCCTGGCTGGGCACGGCTATCGATTTCGGCGAAAGCCTCGGCGATCTGCCGCCGGGTGACGAGGGAACGTGCCAGCTCCGCCGGCGACATTCGCGCCACCCTGTCCTCCTCCCCGCGCTTCGGGGTGCCCGCCTCGGGATCCAGGAAAGGCCGGGTGCAGCGCAGATGCCACGTCTCGCCCCGGACGACCAGATTGGGCCGCTCGCGGTGCAGGGCGAGATGGCTCGCCACGAGATCGGGCGCGGCCAGGGTATCGCCGTCCAGGAACAGGACGACTTCGCCGCTGGCTTTGGCCGCACCGGCATTGGCTGCGCCGGATCGCCCCGCCGGTTTCTCGTGATGGAGGGCGATCAGATCGAGATCGCCCGAAGCCGAGGCAACGACATCGGCGGTATGGTCCGTCGAGCCGTCATTGACGACGATTACCTCCGGCTTCTCAGTCTGATTCGCCAGGGACGAAAGCGTCAGCCTCAGCCTGTCGGCCTCGTCCTTGGATCGGATGACGACACTCATGCGCATGGTCAGACCCGCATCCCCTCGTTAACATCTTCAAGAACGCCAAGGTCGTCCAGGACGCGGACGACCTCTTCCGCGACAAGGCGATAGGCCTGTGGCGTCAGGTGGAAAGCATCCAGCTTCAGCGTATCCGCGCCGTGACGCGCCACCAGGGCATCGATATCGACGATCGAAACCCCGGTACGCTCAGACAAGCCCACCAATCCAAGATTGAAGCGCCGGATACGATTGGAGAACGTCTCATCCAGGCCCAGATAGCAATGGATCGTCTCGCCCGGGATGATGGGAGAGACATTGTAGATCAGGATCGGCACGTCCCTGTCCCTACGGATCTCCTCGACGATCGCCTCGAGGTTGGCCATCGAGGCCTCGAAATCGAGGAAGCCTGTCGGCGTGAAGTCAGACTTCAGCCATTCGCGGTCATCCGCCGTCCAGCCGTTGAGATCTGCGGCATAGAACAGGAAACCGTCGTCCTTGTGCCGCATCAGGCCTGTGGCGATGTCCGGAAGCACCGACAGAATGACGGCGTCCGCCGAAGTGTCGAAGACGGCGCGGCTGAACTGGCTGGCGGCGGGATAGACGCCCAAAGGAAGGTTTCGCGAAGCAATGGCCTCAGGTACGACCCCCGTACTCCCCGCGAGAGCGTCGGAGCGGGTCCACGTTTCATGGCGGACCCGCGCGGTGACTCCCGGATGGCCTTGCCGGAGCACGTCATTGATCCCATTCCAAAGCAATTGCCCACCAATTCGGCAGGAATGCAGAGAATCATGCACATCGACATTGCCTTTGACGAATAATGTCAAGCGCCTCACCACAGATCCCTCAAGCATCCTTTGAAAACTATACAGAATAACAATAAAGGAAATAAATGGCCTGTAAATCTAGTTAGCGCACCAACGACCTTCAAAACTCCACCCAAAATGGAGAGGGAGAATCAGAATGTATCAGCCTCCGGGGGAGATACCCTTCCCCTGTCGGGTAGGGGTTAGCCCTTCGTATTGGATCAGCTCGGCGATGGATACCTATTCCGACCATTTTCCGCGCTAAAATCTGCTGCTTAAATCCCCGGCGGCGGCGCGCCCGGCCGGAATGGCGATGGCCAAGGACGCCAAGTCTCCGAGTTTCGTTCTCGCGGTCAACACCTCCGCCTGGCCGGAGGGGTTGACGCCTTGGAAGGTCCATAGTTCCTTCTGAGATGGGGCCTGGCGCGAGACGCCGGCGGCAATCGGAACAAGACGCCGTGATGCAGGGCATTCGCTTTGACGATGGGTATCGCAACGTGCCGGAACGGCGCATCATCGACATGCTGCTGCTGAAAGGCTGGGCCTACGAAAGAGGCAGCGCCCAGGCAGAAGCCGCGACCCGCGAGGCGCTGGAGCGCTGGATCGGCCTGGGGCTTGGTGTCAGGAGTCAAGGCAAAGCCCGTTTCTTCGATCCGGTCGAGGTCATCAACTTCCTGAAATGGGCAGGCGTAAACGGGCATGACGACTTTTGGCGCGAGCGCTATGTCACGACCGAGCGACGCCTGCTCGAGGATCTCGCATCCTCCGGAGATCATGAAACCTTCAAGGTCGGCTTCCAGCGCAGTTTCCATATCCGCGAAGGTGCCGACCGGGCCCGGCTGCGCATGCCCCTCCCCCTCGAGAGCAGCCATCTCAAGGATCTCGTGGTTTCGCCATTTGCGGAGACAGCCGGAGATATCCGCCTGGATGTGAGCTCCGGCCGTCTCGAAGCTCGCGTCGCGGGACTGCGCCCGGGAGACCTCACCATCGGCGCGGAATTGTCATTCACGGCCCTTCGCCGCCCAGACGGCGCAAATGAACGGCCGAGCGCGAAGGAACTGGAGCTGTACAGCCGCCCCAGCGAGGGCCTCATCGTCGTTTCCGATCGCATCCAGGCGCTCGCAGGGTCATTGGCGGCAGACGCTCGCGAGCCGATCGATGTCATCCATGCCTTCTGGGACTACATCCTCGACAATTTCATCGTCGCTTCGATCCACTACGATCAGGTCGATGTCGATGCGCCGGGCGATTGGGCATTGGAGACCGGCTGGTGCGACTGCCAGCTTGCCGCCGCGCTTTTCGTCGCCCTGTGCCGCGCCCGCGATATTCCGGCCCGGCTCACCGGCGGCTACATGCTTTATCGCCTCGCCCCCGCCAATCACTACTGGGCGGAAGCCTGGCTCGACGATCACGGTTGGACTCCGGTGGATTTCGTGAGTTGGGACCTGTCGATGGGCGGTCGCGACCCGGCCTGGCGAGACCGCTGCTTCGCGAGCCTCGCCCCCCGCATGACGACGCAAGTCATGCCGCTGGCCTTCACCGGCTCGCTGGGCCTCCCGATGCCGGCGGATTTTATCGTCGTGCCCGTCGCGAAGGGGAGCGGCTTCGAGATCTCGCTGTCCGGCGCCGACGGTGCTCCCGTCTACACCGACCACCTGCGATTCGGGGACTGACCTATCTTGGCGCCTTCGTCACTGCGCCGATGCCACCGGCTGCAGGCGATCGGTCATGAATTCGACCGATCGCCGGAGTGCGGTGCGCCCGGCTTCCGCTCCAAGGTCGAACTGAAATCCATGCATGACCTTGGTCGGGCTGTCCTCCGGGAAGAAGAGGCGATCGACCGGCACCCCGAGGCGGCCTAGCTTCTCGGCAAGGGCATAGGATTGGGGCGCGAGCGCATCGTCGTTGCCCGACGAGACGAATGTCGGCGGAAAAGCTGCCGTTACATGGTTGAGGACCGAGAATTGATAGACTCTCGGGTCCGTCATGAAGTCCTTGGTTCCAAAGTAGGACCAAAGCACCCCCGTCCGGCCGAATCGGGCCAGTTTGACGTCATACATGCCGCCATGCAGGACCATGCCCCGCAACTCGGAGGGTAGAATGGACGGCACGATACCCATCTCCGCCGCGTAGGGCGGCGCAGTGATGACGACACCCACCTGCGCGGCGATCTGGGCACCCGCAGAATCGCCCGCCAGAAACAGCCGCGAGGGATCTATGTGCAACTGCCCCGCGTTCTTGCTGAGAAAGCCAAGCGCCGTATTCACCTGCCTGACGGGCGTGGGATACATGGCCCCCGGCGCGAGCGTGTAGCCCACGCCGATGGTCGTGAACCCTTTTGATGCCAGGATCTTGAGATAGTTCGAAACGTGGTCCTTGCTGCCGGAAATCCACGATCCGCCATGTATCCAAACCACCGTCGGCAGGCCACGACCGTTTTTCTCCTCACCCGAGGGATAGTATACGTCGAGGCGGGCGTCGCTGTCGCTGGCATCGTAGCTGATGTCGAGGCGGGCGGTCACATCTGACGGGACATATTTCTCGAGGGCGCCATTGGTCACCACACCCCCTTTGTCCCAGCCGCGTCGGAGCATGAGGGCGGAGGGCCAGGGGCTGAGATGGAAAGCCGCATAGCCGGCGATCACCAACATCACGAGTGCCGCCGACAAGCCTGAGGCCCAGATAATCGCCTTCTTCATCGCACAGCCGCCTGTCAATTATGTTTGTTAAAACCTATCTACAATATATCTTCTATATTAGAGCACAATTATTACAACTAAACCACGAAATATTTCTACAAGTATTGCGATAAATTAATGCTTAATCCTCACGTGAGGAAAGATTATATTACAAAATTTCAATATCTATAGGATCTCTTTAGCTCGCCGGGTCATTCAAATATCAGCCCGAATCTTTACGCCATGCGCCATTGCATAAAGGCGAGGATCGGGGCGCTAACTCGCGCGCGCCATCAGGATCACGCCCGAGACGATCACGACGAGGCCCACGACGCGCCCGGTATGTATCTGCTCGCCCAGCAGCAGAATGCCGGCGAGAACGGTCAGGACGATTCCCAGGGCAACGCAAGGATAGGCCTGCGACACATCGATCCGCGCAAGAACGAGAAGCCAGACCACTGCACTCAGGCCAAAGGCCACCAATCCCAGCACGACGAGCGGATTGAAGGCTATGGCCATAATCACATCTCTCAGATCGGACCGGTTGGCCATGGCAGCCTGCACCGGCCGCGCGGACATCCCCAGCTTGAGCAGGATCTGGGCGGTGGACGACAGCAGGACGCTGACGAGAACGAAAATGATTGTCGTGAATTTCATGAGGCGGGGCTTTCTGAAGCTGCGAAGACACAAAGCTCGCCGAACCGGGCGACAGGGACTTGGGTGCCGGGCTGCGGACAGCCATCGACGACATAGGCGATGCCCTCCCGGGAGGCGTAGTCCAGGCGCTCGGGCAGGCTTTGCAGTTTCTTGACCTCGGTCAATCGGTCCTTCCAGGTCGAATAATAGGCGGGAGCCCACATGACCGCGGCTCCTCCGGGCGTGAAGATCCAGGCCCGTCGATGCGCGAAATACTGAAAGACCTCCGAACCCTCGAAGAGCCTGTCCTGATACTCGTCCGATCGGGAAGAAATCTGTTTCGTGCCGCGTGAGATGCCAGGAGGCATGAGGAAGACCGCCTGGGAGGGGGTCTGCGCCTGTGCCCACTGCCCCAGGGCCTGCCATTGGTCTCGCCCGGCCAGGGCCCGCTTCTCCCAGACCGCGACGCCGTAGACATGTACCGCGACGAACAGGCCGGCCGCCAGCAGAAGACCGGATGCAATCCAACGGCGCCAGGAGAAGGCGGCGGCGGCCGGCCAGATCCAGCGCAGGAGCAGCAACGGGACGAAGAGGACCAGCATCGTCTTGAACGTGCAGGACAGCACGACGAGTGCCGGCGCCCATAGGAGGCGGTCGGCTTCATCCACGGAAAACATCCATCTCGTGGCCAGCGCAGCGATCGTGATTGCGGACAAGAGATGGATGGTGGAACTCGACCGTAGGAGATGCAGGTCCAGCAACATTCGGCTGTCGGTGATGAAGGGAAGCAGGGCCCCCAGGATCCAGACCGTGGCGGCTCCCAGCAGGGCCGGCATCAGGAACGCGCCGCGCACCCGCAGCATCGCGGTGGCGACGATGCCGCAGCCAAAAATGATGGCAAGCTGAAGAATGTCCTGGCGCGGAATCGACCACACGAGAAAATGAAACGGATAGAACTCCTCAAGGAAGGAGACGTAGTCGAAGGCCGATGCCCCGCTCGAATATGGATTGGTCGCGATATTGTAGATGATGGGAGAAGACAGAATCGCTGCAACGACGAGCCCGATGACCACCTGTCGCATGAGCGCGCGCGGACTCCACTCCCCGTTGCGCCATTGGCGCCAGAGAATGAAGAGCAGCGGCACGGCGGTCCATACCGCAATGAAGGCATTGATGAAGAAGGTCACGCCGTTCATGGCGAACGACAGCGCAATCCTGCGTCGGGCGGCCCAGGCAAGCGCCAGGAGGGTCGTCCCATTCGCGAGTTCCGACTGCGTGAAATTGTCGATCAGCAATCCGCCGCCGCCGGCCTTGGAAACGCCCTGGAGGATCGCCGACAATGCCAGGAGCACCGTGAAGGCCAGTTGCTCCCTGCGACGGCCGATCCCGAGCAGCTTGGCCCATTCGAGCATGCCGACGAAGAGAAGCGTGCGCGAGACAATCTGGAAAAGGAACAGAAGATAGTAGACCCCGTCGCCATGCAGGCGGCCGGAAAGCAATTGCCAGAATCCGGATGAGTAGTAGCGCAGGCTCTGAATGAACATGTCATTCGAGAACTGCGGTTCGTCATAGAGCCCCGTGAGGATGGGGAGATGATAGTAGTTGTTCCCCCAGCCTCCGATATAGCCGGACATGAGAAGGGAGACGATCGTTCCGAATAGCGCAATTCCCAGGTAGGAAAGGCCATTCAGGACGTCATGGGTCGGCTGGGGTCGCTCATCCGGCATCGCAAGAGACTGAGTCATGTCGGTCAGATCGATGCCAGGACGACGATGACGGAAAATGCCACCGCGATACGGCTGGTGCGGTCGCGCAGTGCCCAGATCACCGGGTCGTCATGCATGTCGCGCCTGTGGGCGACCATCAGGGCGCGGGCCAGCAGGAATAGAAGAATTGGCGACAGGATCCACAGGCCGGCGGGATGGCTGTACATCGCCTTGACCGTGTCCGAGGTGATGTACAGCGTGAAAACGGTCACGGCATTGGTTCCGCAAGCTGCCGCAAGCGCCGCCAGGATGAACAGATCGTCCTTGCGATAGGCCCGGCTGCTCGATTCAGGCAGGTTGTTGTCGAGCCGCACGAGGAGTTCCGTATACCTCTTGATCAAGGCGAGGGAGGTAAAGGTGAACAGCGAAAAGGCCAGGATCCACTCCGACAGGACGATCCCCGTCGCGACGGCCCCGCCGATCATTCGTATGGTGTAGAGCAGCGACAGGCCCACGACATCGCCGAGTTTCTTGCGCTTCAGCCAGAACGAGTAGCCGGTCGTCAGGACGATGTAGCCCGCCAGCGTGGCCGCGAACAGAAGCGGCAGGAAAAGGCAGGCAGCGATGGCCCCGAGACCGAGAATCGGAATTGCGGCCAGGGCCGCATGCGCGGAGAGCTTGCCGCTGGCAAGCGGACGATCCTTCTTGGTGGGATGGCGCCGGTCGTCGCTGAGATCGACCAGGTCGTTCAGCAGATAGATGGCGGACGCGGCCATGCAGAAAGCGAAAAAGGCCAGAAGGCTTTCCACGATCGTGCTGACGTGAAACGCATGAGCCGTAAAAACGGGCAGGAAAACAAGGACGTTCTTCGAATACTGATGGACCCTGAGGGCTCGCCGCCAGACCTTTATCGTTGGCTTCGAGCTTTCCAGTTCGGTCGCATCGCCGAGGCTCCTGAACTCCTTCAGCGATTTCGCATCCAGGCCCACGGCATAGCGGTGCCCGGCATGCCGCCAGATCTCGAGGTCGCTCCGATGGTTGCCGATATAGTCGAATCTGCCGTCGCCGAACTTCTCGACGAGGAGGCGCGCCTTGTTCGCACCGGACAGGTTGTGGTTCTTGTCGCTCGCGAAGACGCCGTCGAAGACACCGAGATGCTCGGCTATGGCATGGGCGAACCGCTCGTTGGCGGCCGTGGCGAGGTAGACCTTGCGTCCCTGTCCGCGAGCCTCTTCGATCAAGGCCAGAACCGTGGGATTATAGGGAAGCGTCGCCACATCGAACTCGACCTGGGACGCCAGGGCCTGCTTCAGATGCGAACGGCCACGCAACAGCGACGAAATCAGGGAAGGCAAGCTGGCCGGATTCCGGCCCACACAGCTGAAAAACGACTCTATGAGCAGGTCCGACGCAATCAACGTCCCATCCAGATCCACGACCAGTGGATTGGGGCGAACCTCGCCCGGCGATTCTACAACTTGCATTTTCACACCAATACTTATGATTGTTTAATGTAAGTGTCGGAATCGTGACAATATGCCGGTCACTATTCCCCCAGCCATCGATTTATCATAGCAAGGAAAGCGACGTTGTTAAAGCAACAGATCGAGGCCGGCATTAGTACTTTTGATGGAATTTAATTCCGACTTTAGGCTCTTCCGCTCTCATGAGGATGATAGTAGCGACCGGTCGGTCGCGAGGCGGCGAAGGAAAAAAGTCTTCATTCGCAGCGAATTCCCCGTCCGAACTTATTTGCGGCGAACTCTACTCCTATTTGCCACCCGTGGGCGAGCAATCCCCTCACTATGAAATCGGGGTCGCAATCGGCAATGTCACGATAGTAATGCACTCGACTATTCGACGTCGATTTTGCGAGTACGGACAGAAGTAACAATTGAAAAGCTTCGAATGCTGGAGGAAATCATGCCTGCCATTCCGCTGAGGGTTTACATCACGCCTTTTGCCGAGAAGAGCGTCAGGGAGGACGAGAAGTGGAGCAGCGATGCGGCGACGGAATCACTGAATGTGGTCAATGCGATCTGGGCTAAGGCCAACGTCACTTTCGTGATGAACGAGTGCATAGTGGACAAGCCGCTCGACATGGCAAAAAGTGTCCGCAACAACGATCAGCGCTTGCTCGACGTGCTCACTTCCCGGCATGCGCCGGACAATCTGGTGCACATCTACCTCGTGAACCCGATAGAGAACCTCGTCGCCGGGGGGGGCTCCTACGACAACGGCGATCCCGAGCCTGCCAGTTTCGTACAGTGGTATTACAACACCGCGGCCAATGGCAGGGCCTGGGCGCATGAGCTCGGCCACCTGATGAGCCTGGATCATGTCGAGGTCGATTATGCCGACGAGAAGCAGGCAGCGCTCCGCA
Organism: Labrys sp. ALF-8; assembly: GCF_059699065.1. Taxonomy (NCBI): domain Bacteria; kingdom Pseudomonadati; phylum Pseudomonadota; class Alphaproteobacteria; order Hyphomicrobiales; family Xanthobacteraceae; genus Labrys; species Labrys sp. ALF-8. The sequence continues at coordinate 3,531,899 of NZ_AP048537.1, read as the reverse complement.
GCAATCTCATGACGAAGGGGTTGAGCACGGGCAGGGATCTCACCAGCGCACAGATCGCCAGGGTGAAGAGTTCCAAGCTGGTCGGTCGATTTGCCGGCTGATGGTTTCGTCGCAGCCGGCTTGCAGGCGAGTTCCGGGCCTAGAGGCCCCTGGAACCCGATGGTGCTATTCCCGAGACAGGAAGGTGCGGGTTGTAACGGCCGACACGCGCTGCGCCAGCCTGACCTTGTTTCCTTCGATGGCAGCGACCTGGCTCAAGTCGAGCAAGAGCTCCTCGGGATCGATAGCTTCTTCCGCTTTCAGGCGAATGCGGCCGCCCTCCATTCTCTCGACGAAGCCGACATGCTGGTCATTGGCGTCGACGACCTCCATATTCTCCTGAATATCCATCTTCCTCTCTCCGATCGGCTGGCGTGATGTTTTTCAAACGCCGGGCCGGACGGGCGGTTCCGTGCCGCCGGACGTTTTGAGGTGCGGCGACGTCGCCAGCCATGGCGGGCTTGGTCGCATGGACGCCGTGATGGGAATGTGCATGATGCTCGCAGACGTTGTCGTGTCGATCTCGACAGGAAATGCTGAGGAGAGGGCAATGAACTTCAAGATCATTGAAGGTGGAAATCCGGCCACGCCCGAGCCGATTCAATTCAACAATTTGGCCGCCGTCTTCGCTAATCTCGACGAACCCTCGCTCGCAGAGCAAATCATCCGACGAAACGAAGGCATGCTGTCCCCCGGTGGTGCCGTGGTGGTCGATACGGGTGCGCATACCGGCAGGTCGCCGAAGGACAAGTTCGTGGTCCGTGAAGCGGCCACTGAGGACAAGGTCTGGTGGGAGAACAACAACGCCATCAGCCGGGAAGCCTTCGACAAGTTGCTGGACGACATGCTGTGGCACGCGACCGGCAAGGAACTCTTCGTGCAGGACCTGCGCGGCGGGGCCGACCCGGCGCACAGCGTGAATGTCCGCGTCTACACCGAATACGCCTGGCACAGCCTCTTCATCCGGAATCTCCTGATCCGCCCGCCCGCCGCCGACCTCGTCGGTTTCTGGCCGGACCTGACGATCATCGACCTGCCGTCCTTCAAGGCCGATCCCGGCAAGTATGGCATTCGCTCGGAGACCGTCATCGCCTGCGACCTCGTCAACGGCATCATCCTGATCGGCGGCACCGCCTATGCCGGCGAGATGAAGAAATCCGTCTTCACCTATCTCAACTACACCCTTCCCGAGCGGGCCGTGATGCCCATGCACTGTTCGGCCAATATCGGCGCGGACGGTGACGTGGCCGTCTTTTTCGGACTCTCCGGAACCGGCAAGACCACGCTTTCGGCTTCTCCCGAACGCGCTCTGATCGGTGACGATGAGCATGGCTGGGGCCCGGACGGCGTCTTCAATTTCGAGGGCGGCTGCTATGCCAAGACCATCAAGCTCGATTCGGATGCCGAGCCACAGATCTACGCCGCCACGCAGCGCTTCGGCACGATACTCGAGAACGTCGCCATGAATCCGGTGACGCGCCGGATCGATTTCGACAGCGCTGCCAGGACCGAGAACACGCGCGCGGCCTATCCCCTGCATTTCATCGAGAATGCTTCGCCCACGGGCCGCGGCGGCCAGCCTGGGACCATCGTCATGCTGACCGCGGATGCCTTCGGCGTCATGCCGCCGATCGCCAAGCTGACGCCCGATCAGGCGATCTATCACTTCCTGTCCGGGTTCACCGCCAAGGTGGCTGGCACGGAGCGGGGCGTCACGGAACCGCAGCCGACCTTCTCGACCTGTTTCGGAGCTCCGTTCATTCCGCGCCATCCTTCCGAATATGCCCGGCTTCTGCGCGAGTTGATCCGCGAGAACGACGTCACCTGCTGGCTCGTCAACACCGGCTGGACCGGCGGCGCCTTCGGCACCGGCAGGCGCATGCCGATCCAGTGGACGCGCACGCTCCTCTCTGCCGCTCTCGACGGCACCTTGGCGCGGGGCGGCTTCCGCACGGATCGCCATTTCGGTTTCAAGGTGCCCACGGCGGTCGCAGGCGTGCCGACCCATGTGCTGGACCCCTTCAAGACCTGGGCCGATAAGGCTGCCTACGAGGCGCAGGCGAAGAAACTGGTCGGCCTCTTCGTCGAGAACTTCCGAAAGTTCGAACCCTATGTCGACAAGGACGTCCAGGCGGTGATGCTGACGAGTTGATGGTCCGCCAGGCTTCGCATGTCGACCAGCCGGCATTCGTGAGAACGAAAGGCGTCAGGCATAGGCCATCCAGCCGCGGAAGCTGAAGGCGGCGTAGAACAGGCCGACTTTCGAGAAGCCGGCCTCGCGCAGGATCGCTTCGTCCTGTTCTGGCGTGAGAATATGCGTTTGCGTATCGATTGCCGAGCGAGCGTTCGCCGCCTTTTCGGGGTCGAGGCCGGAGGCGATCAGGAATGCGGCATGTCGTGACAGCCAGAACTGGCGCTCGCCTTCATCCTGCGGAAAACTGAAGTGGACGATCACATAGGGTGCACCGGGCTTGAGGCGGCGGCGGACTTCGAGGGCCGCGTGTCGCCGCTCCTCCGGCGCCAGGAAATGCAAAGTCAGGAGACAGGCGGCTGCATCGAAGGGTCCATGCGGCGCGCTGTCGATATAGCCATGGTGCAGGCGCACGCGGGGCGCAAACGCCCCGAGCGTCTGCGCTGCCAGCTTGAGCATCTCGGCTGACGGGTCGATACCATCGAAGCTCCAGCCCGAATGGGCCTGGGCGAATGTCCTCAGTTCCAGCCCGCCTCCGGCGCCGAGGACCAGAACCCGCGCATTTTCGGGAGCACGCTCAGCGAGCAGAAGCGTCGCCATCGTTTGCATGGCGTGATAGCCGGGCACGAAACGCGGCGGCCCATCGGCGTAGCGGGCGACCATCTGGGGATCGGAGAAGGGGTCCATTGATTCGTTCACGTCGCTGGCTCAAGTCGTTTCGCGCCGCATGGGGCGACCGGCCGTCCACGATTGGCACTCCGCAACGGCTGCGCGACATGCCAGGCGACTCCGCGCGCGGGATCCGGCATCGAACCGACGCAGTCACCGATGGGGTTTGCCTCAGGGTGCATGAAAGTTCCCAGGATGATGAACTGCACCACGGGCAATAATGCGCTCGTGGAAATCCGTGCTCAGCATGGCGAGCGTCACTTGCCCAAGGCGCTGAAGCAGCAGCGCCTCGGCATCCTCGAAGGCCTGATCGAGGGCGGCATTGACCGCCTGCTCGACGAGGCAGCCGGGCGTCTCCACCCGGTTGCCCATGGCCAGGAGCACCGGGCGGCCAAGCGCAACATAGATGTCGTACATCGTTACCTTGGAAAGGTCGCAAGCCAGCGCCCACCCGCCGCCATGTCCCTTTTCCGACCGGACATACCCTTGGTCGCGCAGGCCGGCCATGATGCGACGAACCACAACCGGATTGGTGTCGATCGCCTTCGCCAGCACTTCGGAAGTCACGGGCCCGCCCTCCTCCGCCATGTGCAGCAGGACATGAAGCACACCCGACAATCTGCTGTCTCGTCTCATGCAACATACAATGTTACATGACTTCGGTGTGGTCAAGCCTTTGGATCGCGCGGCGTCTCACTTTCCTGCCGCGGGGATGGTCAGGAGGAGCCGGCAACTCGCCTGTGTCTCACGCCAAAAGCCCGCCCCTTCCTGACCGCGGAACGACAGGGCGGCCCACGGGTTTGGTTCGGATGGCACTGTGATGAAGGAAGGTCTTGTCATCCCTGCAAAGTCCAAGGCTCAGCAATAGGCGGCGGGTGCCGCACTCGCCGCCAAACGCGGCGATATGAAGTCGAGGGAACTCAAGGGTGCTCCGAAGGAAATGGCGAAGTCGATGAGTGAAGAGCTTGAAATATGGCTTCGCCCAAACGCAAGGACAAACCCGAACATATGACGAAATCCCATTGACGGCGCGGTCTCGGCCAAGGGACACACTCGATATTGAAAATACTGTCGCGTGGAAACGAACTGCTTCTGCCGCGCTGGAAATAGGCATTATTCGACTGGAACAGGGGGCAAGTGCACGATAGCTGTGCGATGCGGCAGGGTGTTGCTCAGTCAGCGCGAGTAGATGGACACGCCAGACACGATGGGCAGTGTTTTCATCGTCACATAGCCTTGTAAAAATTGCGGTACTAACTAAAGTCGCTGGTTGTCGGGTGTCGGTGATTTTTCACAAGCTCAATATTATCGTGACTTGATCGCGGCACACCGGGAATTCGGGATCGAAGGCCATGACTGACGCACGCAATACTGGTGCGCCCGTTACGTAGCCAACTAAGGGTTCATTCTCGACCGATACGGCGGCCGTTTCGGCGTGCCCGGAATGGCTCAATACCGGCCACGGGGGCGTTGCGGAATTCGATTCCAGCGGGTTTTTGCCCTGCCGTCGAATCGGAGGCTGGACGACGCCGTTATGAAGACTGCCTGGAACTGCCATCCGTCTCAGAATTCTCATTGCAGTTATCGCGTTCATGATTACCAGACGAACCCTTTTCCTGGCCGCTCCAATACTTGCCGCGCAGCCCGTGGCAGCGGCTGCGCAAGTCGAAGACTCCCCCGCGGCTCCGCCGGCCCAGGGCGATATCGACGCGATCCTTGCGCGCCAGGCCCTCGTGGTCGCCACACCGGCGTTCCAGTCCCCACCCTTCTTCGAAACAGTGGACGGCACGCTGCGTGGCATCGATGCCGAGACCAGCCAGAAGCTCGCGGAGGCGCTTGGCGTAAAGCTGGTGCTTGACAGGAGTGCGCCCACCTTCGACAGCGCCGTCACGCTGATCCAGCAGGGCAAGGCCGACATCGTCGTCGCCAAGCTGAGCCGAACCCTCGCCCGGGCGCGAAGCATCGGCTATTCGCGTCCCTATGCGCAGCTCAGCCACGCCCTGATCATCAATCGCGTGCGCTTCGCCATCCTTTCGAACGGCCGCCAGCCGGAGGAAGTGGTGCGAAGCTTCGACGGTGAATTGGGCGTGATCGGCGGATCCTCGTTCGAATATTACGCACGGGCCAATTTCAGCAAGGCCCGGGTAAAGACCTTCCTCTCCTGGCAGGAACTGGTCGCGGCCGTGCGTGACGGCCATATCGACGCCGCCTATCGCGACGATCTGGAGATCAAGCGGCTGCTCCACGAAGATCCCTCGCTCACCATCGTCGCACGCTCCGTCACCCTTACAGACCTGACCGATACGATCGCGATCGGCGTGCGACGGGATTCACCCCACCTCCTGGAGTTCATCAACCTGTTCCTTGAGCTGTCCGGGCGCGACAAGCCCATGACTGCCGACGAACTCGTGAACCGCTACCTGCGCAAGGCGTGACCCGATGAGCTCCCTGCCTGTTTCCGAAACACAAAAGCAATCCGGCTGGAACATCTCCCTGCGGCGGATTTCCCAATCGCCCTGGACGGTCATCGGCTCGGTCGTCCTCGGCGCCCTCTGTGGCGCCTATCTGCCGGATTTTGCGAAATCGCTGACGCCGATCAGCGATGCCTATCTCAACCTCCTGAAGATGGTCGTCCTGCCGCTGATCGTGTCGGCAACGGTGTTCTCGATCAAATCGATGACGCGGGATCCGCAGACGGCCGCCTATCTCTCCCGGGTCGTGCTCGCGATCGTCGTCGTATCCGTGGGAACCGTCTTGATCGCCGGCGTGGCGACGCTCCTGCTGAAGCCGGGCGTGATCGACAACGTGCAGGACCGTATAGAGCTGGGCACCGTCCTCAACAGCCGGGGCAACATCGGCACGGACCTCCAGATGACGCTGGCACCGCCCAGCCAGGCCGCGCCCAGCGAAGGCGTGTTCTCCGGCCTGCTGGAACTGATCCCGAGCAACATCTTCAATTCGCTGTCGGTCGGCAACACCATGCAGGTACTCGTCTTCTGCCTGCTGTTCGGCATCGGCATCGGCCGGGTGCCGGCCGCGACCTCGATCAGCTTCGCCAACGCGCTGGAAACGATCTACCGCGCCTGCCTGATCATGACCGGCTGGTTCAACGTCCTGCTGCCCTTGGCTTCCTTCGCCATCATCGCCAGCCAGACCGCCTCGACCGGCATCGAGCCGCTGATGCTGATGGTCGGTTTCATCCTGACCTTCTCCGCCGCGACCGCCATCATCATGGCGCTGTCACTGCTGGTGGTGTGGCTTCGCGGCGGCGAGAGCCTGTGGGCCATCTTCAAGGCACACCAGCCCCTCTTCATGATCGCCATCGCGACGCGGTCGAGCACCGCCAGCATTCCCTGGATCATCAGCCTCGTCGGCGAGCGCCTTCGCTTCAACCGGGTCGTCGTCGAGATGCTCGTGCCGCTCCATGTCACCATGCTGCGTGCCGGCCCGATCCTGCTGTTCGTATGCGGCTCCCTGTTCATCGCGCAGCTCTACGGACGATCCCTGAGTGCCGGCGATTTCGTCTATATCGCAGGCGCATCGATCTTGGTCGGCATGACCACCGCCGGCATGAGCGGCGCGGTGACGCTTTCGCAGATGGCGATCCTCTGCGCCCATCTGAAGCTGCCCTTCGAGGCGCCCTTCGTGCTGTTCCTCACCATCGATGCCCTCACCGACACGCTTCGAACGCTGACGATCGTCTCGACGATCGCCGCCGCAACGGCCGCGATCGCGCCCAGGGACCAGGCGCAGCACCCGGTGGACGAAAGCGAGGAATTCGCCCTCAACGTGCCCGAGCCGGAAGCAGTCCGATGAACGGGCGACTGCTTCGTCCGCGCCTTGGCGTCATCGGAGGGCTCGGACCTCTCGCAACGGCCGATTTCTATCGCAAGACGATCGAGGCAGTCCCCGCGGCGAGCGATGCCGATCACATCCCACTCATCATCCTGAGCGTGCCGCAAATACCGGATCGTTCGCGCGCCATCCGCGAGGGTAGCGACAGGCCCCTCCCCTGGCTGATAGAGGCGGTGGCGATGCTCAACGGCCTGAACGTCGAGATCATCGCGATCGCCTGCAACACCGCCCATCACTGGTATGACGAGCTTGCGCGTGGCTCCGAGGCGGACATCGTCCATATAGCGGACGCTGCGATCGCCGAATTGCAGCGCCGATACGATGGCGGCAGGGTCGCCGTCCTGGCGACCCGCGGCACGCTGAGTTCGGGGTTCTACCAGAGCCGCTTGCGGGAAGCCGGCCTCCACTGCGCGAATCCCTCCAGGCCGACCTTCCAGCTTGCCGTCGACGAAGCGATCCATATGGTGAAGATCGGCAGGCTCGCGGAAGCAAGAGCCGCCTGTGCAGCAGCCTTCCAGAGCTGCGTGGACGACGGATTGGGAGCCGCGATCCTCGCCTGCACGGAGCTGCCGATCGCGGCGGAAGGCATCGTTCCCGAAGGCATGCAAGTCATCGACAGCACACTGGCGCTGGCGCTCGAATGCGAGCGGCGACTTCGCGGCACGGCCAGCGTTCGGAACGCGGCCATATGATCGCAGCCCGGAAGCCGCCGATATACGGAAGGCTGATTTCGGCGGGCATTCATCCGGCCCAGGAAGCGCCGGCACGGCGGTCGCAACCTGTCCAAGCCACCTGATACACTTTACAACCTATCCAATACTCTAGAATTTTGTACGCGCCGTTACGACCTAGGACTGGCAGCTAACGACCTCCGACCATAAACCGGGTACCTCATTTGGCATAGCAAGTGTACCCGTCCATCAGGTCCGACCATGAATATGCCCGTCCAAGTCCATACACCGGCATCCGCCTTCCTGGGAGCAATCCCTCTTTCAGCTCCTAAGCCGGAAGGCTCGGGCTCCTCGACCCTGGAGCAGCCCCTTTCCCCCTATGCCAAGACTGCGCAGACATCGGTTGCCGTCATTTGCGAGAGCCGCATCTTCGGCACCTGCCTTACGCGGTGCCTGCAGGCCATGGCGTCCGACTACGACGTGCTCTCCCATGACAACCTCCGGGCGTGGCTAGACGGTGCAGCCGCCAACTCCCACGGCATCGTGCTGCTTTGCGCGACCGGCCAGAAGGCAACCGCCACCGCCATCACGCAGGATCTGCACGAGATTCAGCAGGTCGCGAATGGCACCAGGGTCATCATCGTCTCCGACGTCGAGCAACCCTCGCTGATGATGGCGTCGCTGACGGCCGGGGCGAAGGGTTATGTCACGATGGACATGGATCTCGACGTCGCCCTGGGAGCGATAAGGCTGGTCGACGTCGGAGGCTGCTTCATTCCGGCGAGCGGCATCATGTCGGGCCGAAATGCGCAGGCGACCGCTGAAGCGCCGATGCCCCGGTCGAGCGGATTCTCCGATCGCCAGCTCGAAGTGCTCGAACTCGCCCGCCAGGGCGATCCGAACAAGGTCATTGCGTACAAGCTGAATCTGAGCGAGGCGACGGTCAAGGTGCATCTGCGTAACATGATGCGCAAGCTGAAGGCCAAGAACAGGACCGAGCTGATCTTCAAGAGCAATGAACTCCTGGATCTATACTAGAGCCTTTTTCAGGCCTCGGCCGTAACGGGGTTTGCCGAGCGCCGAAGTCAGATACGCTACCCTCAACAACGAACACGCAATCGCATGGCTTGCGCGACACCGATCTGGCGGCGCGCGGAACCGCGCACCCGCGCGCGCGTCGAGACATGCAATAGAACCGAACCCGGACCTTCCAACCATGAAGCAGGAAACCTCCTTCTCGCTCTCTTCCAACCGTGTCGCACCTGGCGCTGCCCGGTCCAACAGGGGTCGCATGCCAGCGATGGAAGCAGAACATCAGCTGATGTCCATGCTCGCCTCCTCGGGTCCGATGTCTCCCGAGGCGCGAGCGGAACTCGAGAAGAGAATGAGCTGGTATCAGCGCCAGGGTGGCCTTCACCACGCCGGCCTGGTCGCTTTCGGACGATAGGCTTTCTTGCAGGCTGATACGCCTACCATCCCCCATCCCCGCTGCAGAAGCCACGGCGCGCGATTTCAAGGCCCCTTGGACGATACCGCCCGTGCCACGATGGCAGCCAGGGGTTCAGGCCGGTGCAACAGGTAGCCCTGGCCGAATTCGATACCCATGCCGCATAGAGTGTCGAGCACCTCTCGCCTCTCGATTCTCTCCGCCACCACGCTGCAGTTCAGACTCTTGGCAATACGTGCAATGGCCGAGACGACCTCCTGATCGAAGCGGCTGTCCACGATATGCTCGACGAACGAACCGTCGATCTTGATGGCATCGACGGGGAAACGCCTCAGATATTCGAACGAACTCATGCCGGTTCCGAAATCATCCAGGCTTACGCGGCACTGCCTTTCACGCGCCTTCCGCACGAACTGCACGGCCGCGCCGAAATTCGTAACGGCGGCGGTCTCGGTGATTTCGAAGCCGATTCCCGAATGGGAGGCGCCGGTGTCCTCCACCACGCTGTCGACGAAGTCCCAAAGTTGAGGATCGCTCAATGTCTGGGCGGACAGGTTGAAGCCGAGCGTTATCGCATTCGAGCTTACTGCGTCGCCAAACTGGGAGAGCGCCTTCCTGATGATCCAGCGATCAATCTTGGAGGCCAATCCGAACCGTTCGGCCGCCTTGACGAAATCCCCCGGCGGAATGGACATGCGATTGCTGCCGGTCAGCCGGGCCAGGACCTCGACATGGCGGCAATCCTCCCAGGCCCTGCCGAGCAGGTGCACCTGCTGGCCGAACAGTTCCAGCCGGCCCTCTTCCATGGCATCGACCGTATCGGCGGCCACCCGCGACGAATTGAGCTTCCCAGACCCGAGAGGGGGCTCTGCGGAGAAAACGGCAAAACGGTTGCGGCCAGCAGCCTTCGCGGCATAGCAGGCATCGTCTGCATTGGTGAGCGCGTCGGAAACACTGGTGCCCTGATCAACCACCGTGGCGATACCGATGCTGGCCGCCAGGCTGCGCGAGGCCAGGGCCTGTCCAAGATCCGCACTGCGAACGGCGGCAAGAATTGCTCCGGCGAGGGTCTCAGCCTGATCCGTATCGCAATTCGGCACGATGAGCGCAAATTCGTCTCCGCCCAGCCGGGCCGCAAAGGCAGTCGGCGGCAGGCAGGCGACGAAGCTCGACGTAACGTTCTTCAGTGCAAGATCACCGGCGGCGTGGCCTGCATAGTCGTTGAGTGCCTTGAAATAATCGAGATCCATATAGAGAACCGCGAGCGGAAGCGCAGCGGGATTTGAAATCTGGTCGGAGATGAGTTTCTCGAAAGCCGCACGGTTCAGGAGCCCTGTGAGCACATCGTGCCGAGCGGCGAATGCGAGCTCCTGTTGGCGCTGCTTCTCTTCCGTGATGTCGCGCACGGTGCCGAGAAGCTGGCCTGCCGTAGGCCCATCCCCGATAAAGCGCACCAGCGATTCGAGATGACGGATCTCTCCGTCCCTTCGGACGATACGATACTGCACCGCCACGACACGACGATGTTCCAAGGGCTCCAGATGGGCCTTCATGGTGCCGTCCCGGTCCTCCGGATGAAGGAAGGACTGCCAGAGATCCTCCGCCACTTCGTCCGTGTCGGATTCGATGCCGTAGATCTCCCGCGTGCGGGCATCCCAGTAGCTCTTGGAACTGTTGAGATCATGATGCCAGATGCCGATGCCGGTGGCCGCCAGCGCCAGCCTCAGCCGCACATTGGCCCGCTCCAGCTCGGCCTCCGCTTCCTTCTGCCTGGTGATGTCGGTCTGGACACCCATGACCCGCAGGGGGCGTCCGGCGCTGTCACGCTCGACGATCCCGCCTCGGTCCAGAACCCATACCCATCCGCCGGACTTGTGCCGCAAGCGAAGTTCGGTCTCGATCGTATCGGTCAGTCCGGCAATGTGGCGGTCCCCGCTGACCAGCGCATGCTCCTTGTCCTCGGGATGCGTCAGTTTTAGCCAAAGATCCGCTGTCTCGGTAAGCTCATTGTCTCCATAACCGAGCATTCGTGACCAGGTGGGGGAATAAACGCATTCGCCGGTCTGCAGGTCCCAGTCCCATACGCCCAAGCGTGCTCGTTCAAGAGCCAATTCCAAGGCTTCAACCGTGCGAGATCTACCCTTAGTCATACCTGTGCGCATTTCCCCCGCCAGGAACATTGTGCACAAACCAGACTCGTTGCACAGCATTCATCGGAGAAAATCTACACTTTGTACTGGCTCGCACCAATGATCTTCTGCCGCGACGACAGCCCGGAATGACGCATGCCCGCGGAGGGGTCGGCGTTCCGCCGGTCAGGAGGAAAGGCAAGTCGCGTCAAGCGACACCCACAGATCCGCCAGCGACAAAGAGCATACGTTTTGCCGGCCCGTCACTGCGGCCGTGTCGTCAAGAAGCGAAAGCGTGAAGAGAGGCGTGGTGGAGGCGGCCGTTGCGCTGATACCAGCCCAGTGCCTTCTCCATCTCCGCCCGGGCAGCCGGCGGAAGGGACCCAGCCGCAAGCATGGACATTAGCTGATGCTCCGCCTCCATCATCGGCGCGCGTGAAAGGCCCGGACGCTTCATCGAGGTGACGCGATTGGAGGAGAGCGAAAATGAACTTGCCTGCGTCATGATTATTGCTCCACTGCGGGGTCCAGGGCCCCACACTAAGGCGTAGGACAGAGCTTCATCACCCGATGTGCAAAAAAGCACATTTTAAAATTCAGAATTACGCCGGCTTATTGCCTATTACATAATCACAAAAATTTTTTGAAATCTAACAAAAATTCTTAATGCGAACTTCAAAAAGAACAAACTATCAATGTATTATATATAAAATTCCATCTATGCTGCCGGAGATATCAAAAATTCAGCACTGTATTCACTAGATTTTATTTCGATAGGCCGACGAGTCACGTTGAAATACATGATGGCAAGAACACCAACCACCACCATGGTGATAATCATCAGTCCGATAGCTGCATTTCGTGTCATAGGAGCGCTTCCAGCCCTTCCGATTCCGACCCCCGACAGATCTAATATTATTATCGGACATCATGGCAACATGAAAAAATAAAATTATATTCTTGACTTACCGATTTCAATAATTCGAACGACCCGTCACTTAACCAACTGGCGAATAAAATAGCCTCTCCTTTCTCGATCGAGTATCTCGGCGAGCAAAGAAAGTTGCATGAGATTTGGAAGTCTTGCGTGCGCCCGGAAACGAAAAAGAGAACCGTTGCCAACTTGCTTCCGGAGCTAAGGGTGGGAAATTGGAAGCTGGGCTAGAAGGAGAAACTGCCGGCGACTGCGCTCAATGGCGCCAGTGCACAGCTCCGCCCGTTGTGGAATCGACGTCGAGCAAATCGAACTGGGCTTCTTCCAAGGCACGGACGAATGCTTCCCGTGCCTCCTGCGTTGTTGCATCCCCCGCGAGAGCCCGCTTGCACACGCGGCAAGCCTGACCATGCTCGGCGCCTTCGACTCCGGGCCACTTATGCTCAAGGAAATAAAGGGCGGCTTCGGTATTTCCGACATGGCTGGCCACGCCCGTGCCACGGGAAAATAGAACCGCGCCCCTGAAAGGATGCATCGTCATCGTCTCACTCTCCCATCCCATGAAACGGGTCGAGAGGTTTACGGTTCCTTGCCGCGTGGCAAGATATACAAAAAAAGGATGCAGGCTAGCCCCTGTCCGGCAGGTTTTCGGAAAAAGTGGGCGTATGGGTCGCCCGAAGGCTTGCTTTATGCCCGGAGGCTTGCGCCGGGCAGCAATTTGGCCAAGTCACGGCAGCAAGTCGATACGGCAAGGGTAGGATGGCAAATATACGCCATGCGTATCGCGCCTCATGCTCACCGGGAAATCCGCGCCATGCTCGCGGACGCTAAGCCAGAGGACGGTACCAGGATGAAGGAGTGCCCCTCCGGCCAGAACATAATGCAAAGGGGAGGAGACGCGAGTCTCCTCCCCTAAACGGAAGTATACTATGGTGATCTATTTTTCAGGACGCGCGTTCACAAGCCAGCTCTACGCCTAACCACCCCGAAAATGGAGCAATAACCGGTAAAAAAGGCCCACAAACCCTAAACGTCCGCCGCGCGCGCTTGATTGAGATCATACCTCCCGGCAGTCTTTTGTCTAGCGACGGAGGATACTCCTTTCGGCGCAGAATCATGCCGGCGCCCTCCTCTTATGGAGGCAGCCGGGCCCTCCTGCACCTTTCTCGCAGCCATGGGCGCCAAACCGGCGCGGGTAGGCGCTCCAGCCGTATTTTTGTACGCATTGTTACATCTTAGGAATTACAGCTAACGACCGTCTCACGCTCCTCATGTACCAATTGACCTACGAGAAGCATCCCAAGCCAAGGTCGATTATGAATATGTCCGTCCAAGCTTACACCCCCTCGCCGACCTTTATGGGAGGCTTCCCTCTTCCCGCAACCGACGCAATCCCGCCCGTTCCGGCGCCGCGCACGGAAACCGAGAGGACGTCGATCGCCGTCATTTCAGAGAACAGGATCTTCCGTACCTGTCTCGCCCGGTGCCTGCAGACGATGACGAAGGACTTCGAAGTCTCGTCCTACGACACCCTGCAGGAGTGGCTGGACGGCGGCGAGGAGCATGCGACCGGCATCGTGCTGCTGTGCGCGACCGGCCAGAAAGCGACCGAGGCAGCCATTCGGCAGGGTCTCAACGAGGTCCAGCAGAATGCAGCCGACGCCCGCATCATCATCGTTTCGGATGTGGAGCAGCCGAGCCACATGATGGAAGCCCTGACGGCAGGCGCCAAGGGTTTCGTGACCATGAATACCGATCTCGACGTCGCCTTGGGCGCCATCCGTCTGGTCGACGTCGGAGGCACGTTCATTCCCGCAAGTGGCCTCATCTCCGCCCGCGCTGCCCAGGCGACCGCACCAGCTGCCGGACCGAAGACGGCGGGCTTCTCCGAGCGTCAGCTCGAAGTCCTCGAACTTGCACGCCAGGGTGATCCCAACAAGATCATCGCCTACAAGCTCACGATGAGCGAAGCGACGGTGAAGGTTCATATCCGCAACATGATGCGCAAGCTCAATGCGAGGAACCGCACCGAACTGATCTTCAAGAGCAACGAGTTGCTCGGCCTCAGCTGAGACGGCAACGGCACGGCGCTCCCAAGAGCGCCACTCCGCCCTTGCCCATCTTGCCAATGCGACAACAAAAAGCCGGCCATCTGGGCCGGCTTTCGATTCTGGGGCCTGCCGCGCCCGACGTGCCAGCGCCGGGATGCCCCCTCACCTCACCAAGGACAGTGGCCCCTCCCACTGCGCGCGAAGGCTCGACTGGCGCCGCAGCAGATCCCGGAACTCCGACGCGGGAACAGGCTGGCTGAAGTAGAAGCCCTGGAATTCCCTGCACCCTTTCTTGCAAAGCCACTCCAGCTGCTCGAGCGTCTCGACGCCCTCTACGACGATATTCATGCCGAGCAGCTTGCACATCGAGATGACCATTTCGGTGATGGCCTGCTTGTCCTTCATGTTGGCGATGAAGGATCGGTCGATCTTCACGCAATCGACCGGAAAATTCTGGAGGGAGGCCAGGTTGGAATAGCCGGTGCCGAAATCGTCGATCGACAGGCGAACGCCGAGCTTCGTCAATTCAGAGATGACCTGAGTGACCGTGCGATCCTTCTCCATGATCATGGATTCCGTGATCTCGAGTTCGAGGTCGCCGGGACGGCAGCCTGCGCGCTCGATCGCCCGGGCAATTCGCGCAACGATATCCTCGTTCTTGAACTGCCGGGGAGACAGGTTCACCGAGACCACGATGGGAAAACCGTTCTCGCGCCAGCGGAGTTGCTCCTCGAGGGCTACCGCCAGCACCCAGTCGCCGATCTGCTCGATCAGCCCGGTTTCCTCGCACAACGGGATGAAATCCAAAGGCTCTATCAGCCCCCTCAGCGGATGCCTCCATCGGATGAGCGCTTCCGCGCCCACGATGCGGAAGTCGTCGGAGACGCGCGGCTGGAAGAACAGCTGGAACTCGCCTTCCCGGATGGCACGCTGGATGTCCGATTCCAGTTCCATTCTGTCCTGGACCTGCTCCTGCATGCCCAGCGAGAAGTAACGGAAACAGTTCCTGCCGTCTTCCTTCGCCTTGTACATGGCAAGGTCGGCACTCTTCATGAGGGTGTCGATGTCGTTGCCGCTCTCAGGGAAGATGCTGATGCCGACACTGGGCGTGACGAGCAGGGACCGCCCCGCGATACGCAGGGGGATCGACAGCGCCGTCAGTATGGTGGCCGCGACCGTCTTGAACTGATCGCCATCATCCTCCTGCTGCATCAGGATGAGGAATTCGTCACCGCCGAGGCGGGCGACCAGCCCATCCCTGCCGACAACGGACCGCAACCTCTGGGCGACCTCGATGAGCACCTCGTCGCCGACGGAATGACCGAGGGAGTCATTGATCGTCTTGAAGCGATCAAGGTCGACGAAGAAGACGGCAAGACGCTTGTTCTCGGCACGCGCCAGTTCAAGGCGGGCCGAGTAGTCCTTCAAAACGGAGGTGCGGTTGGGAAGTCCCGTCAGCACGTCGTGATAGGCGAGGAACTTCGCCTTCTCTTCCGTATCCTTGAGATCTGTGATGTCCACTTCGCTCATCAGCATCGCGGGGGAACCCGTGACCGCGTCACGGCATTCACGCGCCGTGACTTCGTGCCAGCGAATGCCGCGTGAGGTACGTGCTCGGATGACGATGCGCGCCTCGCCTCTCTGCACAAGGGTCTTGCGCAGCATCCGGTAGTCGCTCGCATCCACGAAGCGGGTCTCAAGAGACTTGTCGGATACGGCCCAAGTGCTGCGGGCCGCCGGATTCTGATAGAGGAGGGCGCCTTCCTCGCTGTAGAGCGAGATCATCATCTGCGTGTGCAGGAGCGCTTCCGCGCTTCGCAGGGCCTCGGGCGTCTCCGTAACGTTGGCAAGTCCCTCGCAGAACATCGCCATGCGCCCGTCAGGCAGACGGATGCCCGTATATTTCACCCGAAGCGTGGTCGGCTCGCCGGCTGGATAAATGGTCCAAAGCTCGGAAAACGACGCGTTGCTGCGAACGAAATCTTCCTGATACTGCCGCAGGCGCCGGGAAACCGAGGCCGACATGTCGGCCTTCATGTCGCGCGCGGTCAATTCGGCAAGACTATCCGCCCTCCACACGCTGAGAGCAGCCTTGTTGGCCCAGAAGATGCGGCTCTGATCGATGTCGAAGATCCACGCGGGCGTTCTGAGCCGATCCATCAAAGGCAGCTCATTGGCGAAGCCGATGGTAAGCTGTGTCGTTTCCGCCTCGCTGGCCGTCATAGTCGGGTCTGAAATCGCCTTACTCCGCATTATGACGACCTTCATCGTCCGCCAGGTTTACCGAGGGGTATTCATCCATCTCTGCCAGCGATGCGTATGCGGGAGTCTCCTTAACCCGCTTTATCCATTGCTCCACGGCTGGAAAGTCTCCCAGGTCAATTTCTGCCCCTGCCGCTACATGTATGTATCCGAAGGCCGCAATGTCAGCGGCGCAATAGCCGCAGTCGGTAACAAAATCGCGTCCCGTCAGATGGCGGTTGAACAATGCAAGTCCCGCCCGCGCACGCGCCTGCCAGGCGGCGATCTCCTTGGCCTTCTCCTCCCTCTTTTCCGGGATGATCGAAATAAAGAAACGCGCTGGGGATATAAAAGGTTCGAGGTGGGTCTGCTCGAAGAACATCCACTGCAGCGCTTGGGCGCGATCATAATGCGACGCTGGTTCGAGGTGCGTGCCTTCCGTGAGATACCAGACGAGCGCGTTGGATTCGCCCAAACGCCTGCCGTCCGAAATCGCCATGTAGGGAACCGTGCCGACCGGGTTTATGTCCAGATACTTCGAAGACTTGGTCTCTCCTGAAAGAACATCGACGAAAACGAGACGAAATGGAATACCAAGCTGCTTCATGGCCAGGAAAGGCTTGAAGCTATTGCCTGACTGGTGTGCGGCGTAGAGCGTATTCATCTCAATTCACACTCACGATACTTGAGAGGTCACAAGTCTGCCTGTCGCCTCGTGCCATGCTCGCCGAGCCGAACCTCGGGAACAGCGGTCGCGAAACGAAAAAAGAACCACCGGGCGCCCGATGGCACCCCGCGGCTCTGATTATCGCAAACGCGGAGCACTTGCAGCGCCGCATTCGGCTCATGACGTCCTGGCGCGGCGGGTCGCCTGACGGTCGACCGCAAATACCGCAGGGACCGGACCGGCGCATCCCGCGACATGCCCTTTCGCCGAAGGATACCCTCACGCGGACGTGGTGGCATCCTGCTGGAACTCGTGCCGGCCCAGATAGTCGACGGAGACTTCCCTGAGGGCCTCCTCGATGACCGGACCAAACTCGGCCTTGTTCTGAAGGCTGTCGAGAGACGACTGCTGCCCCCAGCGCGACGCAAACGCCGAGATGAAAGCCTCGATCGGCACCCCATGCTGCAAACCCACGGCAACAGCCACCGCCACTTCATTGGCAAGCCGATGCGAATTGCCCTCCGCCTTGACGGTATCGACCGAGATGAAGGCAGCCCGCTCGTCGTCGCCGCGTGTGCGCAGGGAAACACGATGGCCGCCGATCGTCACGGTATGCTTCACACCCGCCTCGATTTCGTGAGCGGCATTGGCTTCCTTGACCACCCGGTTGGCCACCGTCTCCGCGACGACGCGGATCTGTTCGGCGGGAGCCTGAACGGCAAAGGCCTCGACCGCATCCTCCTCCTCGACCTCGTCTTCCAGAATCTGGGCATTCAGAGGCTGCGAGAGCTTGGAACCGTCACGGTACAGTGCATTCGCCTTCAGCGCGAGGCGCCAGGACAGCAGATAGGACTGCTTGCAGTCGTCGACCGTCGCTTCGTTCGGCATGTTGATGGTCTTGGAGATCGCTCCCGAGAGGAAGGGCTGCGCGGCGGCCATCATGCGGATATGGCTCTCCACCGACAGGTAGCGCGTGCCGAGTCGGCCGCACACATTGGCGCAGTCGAATACCGACAGGTGCTCCTCCTTCACGTAGGGCGCACCCTCAAGCGTCATCGTACCGCAGACATAGTTGTTGGCCTGCTCGATCACGTCTTCGCTGAACCCGAGGAACCTCAGGAGATTGAAGGTCGGGTCATCGAGATTGCTCGCCGGGATGTTCATGGTGCCGGTGAGGAACTCCTCGCCGATCGTCCACTTGTTGAAGGCGAACCTGATGTCGAAGGCCGTCTTCAGCGCCCTGTCGATCGCCGCGACCGTCTCGTCCGTGAAGCCCTTCGCCTTGAGCGAGGCCGGGTTGATGCCGGGAGCACCTTCCAGCGAACCGCGCCCGAGGGCATAGGCTTCGACCTCCGAAATCTCGGCGTGGCTGTATCCCAGCGTCCGAAGAGCCTCGGGAACGGCCCGGTTGATGATCTTCAGATAGCCGCCGCCGGCAAGCTTCTTGTACTTCACGAGCGCGAAATCGGGCTCGATGCCGGTGGTATCGCAATCCATCACCAGGCCGATGGTGCCGGTGGGTGCGATGCAGCTCGCCTGCGCGTTGCGGTAGCCGTGGATTTCGCCCAGTTGCAGGGCCTGATCCCAGGCGTGGCGCGCACGCGCCGAAAGGCGCTGGCCGTTGGCACCCAGAGCCCGCAGCGTCTGGTGGTCAAGCGGCACGGGATTGGTCGACAAGCTCTCGTAGCCCTCCATTTCGCCATGCGCCGCACGGCGATGGTTGCGAATGACGCGCAGCATGTTGTCGCGATTGGCAGCGAAGTCTTCGAACGGCCCCATCTGCTTGGCGATCTCCGCCGAGGTCGCGTAGGACACGCCCGTCATGATCGCCGTCAGGGCACCGCAGATCGCCCGGCCTTCCTCTGAATCATAGGGAATGCCGGAGGTCATCAGCAGGCCGCCGATATTGGCAAAGCCCAACCCGAGCGGACGATAGCGGTAGGTCTGGATGGCGATCTCGCGCGAGGGATACTGCGCCATGGCCACGGAGATCTCGAGCACGAGCGTGGCGACACGGCAGACATGCTCATAGGCGTTCACGTCGAACTGGCCATTGGCGGAACGGAACTGCAGCAGGTTCAGCGAAGCGAGCGTGGCACCCGTGTTGTCGAGGAAGAGGAACTCGGAGCACGAATTGGACGCGCGAATGGGACCGCCCGCCGGGCTGGTGTGCCACTCGTTGATCGCGGTCGAATAGTGAATGCCTGGATCGGCCGAAGCCCATGCCGCATATCCGATCTGCTCCCAGAGATCCCGGGCCCTGACTGACTTGACCGTACGGCCATCCCGGCGCGCGGTGAGATCCCAAGCGGCGTCGTCCTCGACGGCCTTCAGGAAGGCGTCCGGAACGCAAACGGTGTTGTTCGAATTCTGCCCGGCGACGGTATCGTAGGCGGCGGAGTCCCAGTCCGTGTTGTAGACGGGGAATTCCATCGAGAGATAGCCCTGGCGAGCGAACTCGATGGCGCGGAGAATGTAGTTCTCCGGGATCTGGGCCTTCCGGGCCGCCCGCATCTCAGCGCGCAAGGCTGTGTTGGAACGCGGATCGAAGGCGCTCTCCCCCTCGAAATCGGTGCACGCCTTCATGATCGCATTGAGGTGCGAAGCGCAGAGCCTGGAGCCCGTGACCAGCGCGGCCACCTTCTGCTCCTCCTTCACCTTCCAGTCGATGAAGTCCTCGATATCGGGATGATCGACATCGACCACCACCATCTTCGAGGCCTTGCGGGTCGACCCGCCCGCCGTGACGAGGCCGGCAGCCCTGTCGCTGGCGCGCAGAACCGCAATCAGGCCGGAAGCCTTGCCGCCGCCCGACAGAGGTTCGCTTGCCCCACGGATGTTCGAGAAATTCGCGCCGGTGCCGGATCCGTACTTGGCGATACGCGTCTCGTCCACGATATGCGGGAGCACGCCGCCGTCATTCACCAGATCGTCGCCGACCGACTGGATGAAGCAGGAATGCGTCTGAGGGCGCTCATAGGCATTGGCCGAGCGGCGAACCTCATTGGCCTGAGGATCGAAATAATAGTGTCCCTGGCTCGGCCCCTCGATACCGTAGGCCCAGTGGAGGCCCGTATTGAACCATTGCGGAGAGTTCGGCGCCACTTTCTGAGTAGCCAGCATGAACCGCAATTCATTGAAGAACGCCGCTGCGTCGGATTCGGTAGAGAAATACCGATTCTTCCAGCCCCAGTAGGTCGTCGCACCCGCGATCCGGTCGAAAACCTGCCGCAGGTCGTACTCTCCGCCATAGCGCTGCTCATTCGGCAGCTCCGCGAGCGCGTCAAGATCAGGGACCGAGCGCCAGAGCCAAAAGGGCACGTCACTTTCGGGAACACGGCGCAGGCGAGCTGCAACACCTGCCTTCCGAAAGTACTTCTTGGCAGCAATATCAATAGCTATTTCGCTCCACTCTTCCGGAGCTATAACTCTGGCAAGGTCGAATGCCAACGATCCGTCTGAATTCCGGATTTCACTCGCCGTTTCTTTGAAAGTCAGAAGCGAATAGGGATCTTCAACACCGCAAGTATACAACGCAGGAATCTTCATAGCTACCTCGCCCAAATAAGCATGCTGCAGGCGATCTTATCACTGTATTCTCTTGTGAAGATTGCCGCCTTGAACCACTGTAACATTAAATTGCGGCGGCCCAATGCCGAACAATGCAATTGCCCTTTTTTAAGCCGTCGCTGCCTCGTATATGACCAAGGAGCGCTTGCCACAACTTAACGTTCGGACTTCACCTTTCCGACGGGTAAGGAAAATCCTGTCTCATATTTCCAGAGATACTATTGGCTTGAACGAAGACGCCAGCTGTTTCAGGCAGCCTAAAAAGCTACTCGCTGGCCGAAACGGATGGAGCCTATCCGCAATCACCGACAGATCGTCTACTGGAGAATAAGGGGAAAGAGTATACCCCTTTCCCCTATTCCGAAGAACTATGACGCCCATTTCAGCGAATGAAATCTACATCTGGGAGCTAGGTTAAGCTCCGCCCAATAGTTTAGCACCCACCTTGCGAGCGTCTTTGCTAGCCGTAATATCCTACATAATAAGGCTGTTTTGTCCAGTAGCCTAGCCAAAAGATGTACACTTAAATGACCGAAATCAGGAGATTCCAGCAAATCTCAGGCTAGACAGCCAACTCGAAGCACAAAGGCGCCAGAGAACTTTGCGGGATTGCAGGAAGCGGCGAGCGATCCGCTACCCAGAATGGCACATTCCCCACTATCTCGGAATGGCAAATCATTGCCGCGGCAGCACCCTCGGCCACGCGAAACCGCTACCTCAATGGGTCGCAACAGGAGAAATTCTGGGAAGCGGTAGACTTCGCGACGACGGCGCGCGCTGGACACTGCCATTATGGTCCGGCTTCGATAGCGCCCCCTGGCGCCATGGATCGACAGTCGGCAAGAATGCGTACCGTGCCTCGGCCGTGCGGCAACGAGTCACGCCAAAGCCGCGAACCCGGGCGGCCAGAGCTCCGGGGAAGCGCCATTGGGAATCAGGATTTATTGGCAAACGTCAGCGCACCACTGCGCGCACCTTGAGACTTTGCAACAATCCGCAGTCGGCCTGCCCTATTCCCGATCGCCATTCGGGCGGGATTTGCTGACACGTTTGATTGCGGCCGCGATCTGTGCGGCGACATCGGTGCTACCGGCACTCAAAAGAAGTTCGTTATCGGCCAGATTGATGAAGGCGTGGCAAACCTCTTGCGTGCCCCAACCAGCGGACTGCGCGAGCTCCATCATTATCTTGAAGAGAGGCTCAAGCTGGCTCTCGCAGTCGCGCGCTCGATCCAGGGTATCGTGTCCCAATTCGGGACCACTGACGTAGTAATCGGCCATGGCGTTGTTCCACTAACTGATATCGGTATACTGTCATTTTGTCTCAGCAACTTACGCTGACACGCCAAGCCCTCGTGCGTTCCACGACGTGCAACTCATCACTATCCCCCCTGGACGAGACTCGAATGGCTTGCGTATTGACTGCCAGGCCGGAGAGCCCCGGAATATATACTTTTCCAATATAATCCAAAGTTAGCCTCTCTAACAGAGCAAATTCATAACTTCCACTGCACGATCTTGAGAGCTCTCACTCCACGCTCGAAATGAACAATAGCTCGCGCACTTCCTTCAAAACCCTTCTAGGCTACGACCAATTACCCGCCCGCTCAAAGCGCCAGCGACAATAAAAACTCGTCGCGCAAGCCAGAACTACGCAAGACAACTCCAGATAGACTACGGCCACTGCAAAAGATTAAGCTTGTCGTTCGGTCGGACCGCTACGCATAACCCCGTCATGGCTGGTGGAGGCCGCCGGTACGATCGAACACCCCAAACCACAGTCGCACCCCGCCTCGGTGGACGGCATGCTTTCCTGTGAGCATTCTATAAAACGAAAAATTTGAAAGTTAAATATTACACATCAATGGGGCCCGCCACAGCCGCTCACAATCGCACCACCCCCCTCCTTCCACCGGCCACGATGTCTCACCGACTTCCCCAGCCGACAATTTCTTCCTGTTCAACTTTCAGATATTGCCCTCGGCATCTCGATATAAAGTATAGCACTCCAGACCCGCATCGATATTCTGCGCACGGCATACCTAGCTTCGATACTGCCCCAAGACCGCCCCGAACCAGCATATACCTGACATAAATTCCCAATTGCATAAATTATACCGATATAATTAGAATAAATACCTCACATTTGGTATAATTATTCACTTTTACCAAATATAATACGAATATTATTTTATCATATATTCTTACGTGGAGAGAATCGAAACTCATATATCGCGCGTATAATGAATGTGCGGCGCTCAAATTATGTTTAAAGCGCTTAATGTCGAAACCAAACCCTTGATCGATCTACAAGGCATATCGAGCCAACAGCACAGAAGAGTCGTCATACGCTCCCTTCGAAACACCGCTCAGAGCCGCCTGCCAGCATAAATATTGTGTAACAGCTAATATTTTTGACAAAACAAATATTGTCTAAAAATAATGAACGTTTAAATGCCACCATGGCGCTCATCCAAAGGTATAATAAACTTTATATCGGGCCTAAAGCGAATCTCATACTCTTCCAGCTGTGCCTTCGTGGGCTGCCCAAACAATAACGAAACAGGCAGTGGACGATGCAGAATGAAATCGGCTGCACGCTCTGCCGTAGCCTCCAATTCAAATGGTGACAGGCGAATAATTCTCTCGGGGACAGAATACTTCTCTTCGAAGTTGTCTATCCAGTTCGGCACCAACCATAGGCAGTCATCCAACATAATGGTGTCGATCCTATGGATATCGCCTCCTATGGAGACCATTGTCGACTGAATTCTATTCACGATAGCATGCCTCTGGGTGAAGATCACTTCAACCCGAGCCGTGACACCGACGTGACATGCCATCCAATATGAGGGCATTTCGCTGCGTAAGCCCAGCAATGCCCTAACCCCCTCCATATATGTTATCCTTTAGTGCTATTCTTCGTTTTGCCCCGATGTAATTTCAGCACTCTTCCGCACCCTCACCCTACTCCCTCCCGTATTTTATTGGTAATGATAGTAATTCAGATCATTTAGTCGTACCTAAGATCATACAGACAGAATTACCTCAGACTTCATATTTGCACATATGAAACAAATTAGATATCATGCGGATTTTATTCTTAAAAAATACCGAATTAAATAAGTTAATCCGTATTGTATGTCGAAACATCTAGAAAACAATAAATTCAATCTGGCAAACGAACGGAGGGAAACGGCATGGAGCCTGCAGGCACTCACAAATTCCTGGCCAGCGAGCGATTTCATTGCACGGCCTTCGTACGACACTTTGACAAGCTGCGGCGAATCCTTTTCTCGACTGGATTCGCATTGGAAAACAGCCTTCGTACGGTGATGCTAGAGCGTTTTGTATTTGACGGAATCGGCAAATCGCAAAGACGCGTCGAGAAACAGAGAGTTAGGAAAAGCGGCGTTTCTACCTAAACGCGCTTTGCTCTAGGCATCGGCACCGGTGAGCCAACGCTCGATCCCCTGAGGGGCAAGCGACCGACTGAACAGATAGCCCTGCCCGACATGGCAATCCAGTTCCAGCAACAACTCGCTCTGTCGCACGGTCTCAACCCCTTCCGCGATGACGGTGATGCCGAGCCGGCGCCCCATCTGCGTGGTCGCCGCTATGATCGCGCGAGCGCGCTCGTCCGTCTCTATACGACTGGTGAAGCACTGGTCGATCTTCAATTCCGACACCGGCAAGTTCAGGAGACGGCGCAAGCTGGAGTAGCCGATGCCGAAATCATCCATCGACAGACCGACGCCCTTGGCGCGGATCGCCGTCATGGTCGTGAGGATCGCCGGGTCATCATCCAGCGCCGCCCCTTCCGTCACTTCCAGGACGAGGCTCTGGTTCGGCACGCCGAACCTGCGCAGCAGGCCGAGGATGCGATCGAGCAGATCCGGGTCACGGAATTGGAGCGGGGATACGTTCACGGCGATGGCGGGTACAAGCCATCCGCTGCTGCGCCATTCGCTCCATTGACGGCAGGCCTCGCCCAGGGCCCACAATCCGATTTCCTCGATAAGGCCTTCCTGCTCCGCCGCAGCGATGAAGCGATCGGCCGGAACGTCGCCGACGGTGGGGTGCGCCCATCGCGTCAGCGCCTCCAGCGCATGGAGGGATCTATCAGCGAGGTTGACCTGAGGCTGATACCCCAACTGCAACTGGCCTCCTGCCATCGCTTCACGCAGGCCGATGCCGAGTGTCTTGAGATCGCTGTTGAGCAACTGTGAATTCCTGTCCCGATACTCATACCTATGCGAAGGTATCAGACTGCCTTCATGTGCCTGGTTTTTTAGCGACAGGAGTATAAAGACGTATTCTAAAATACCACCAAGGCGGCTCACCCGCAGGTGAGTCAAGCTCTTATGTTTTTCATCAACTCAAAGCCCTGCGGCGGCCGGCCGACCCGGCGACCACATTCAGAAAAGATGTTTGGTGAGATTGACCAGTTCGGTACGATTCCGAGCTTGGATTTTCTTCATCATGTTGCGAACATGAATCTTGACCGTCGCTTCGCTCATATTGAGCTTGTGGGCAATGAGTTTGTTGGGATCACCCTGCCGCAGATATTCGAGCACCGTGATCTGGCGCCGCGTAAGAACTTCCCTGCCACTCTCCGGCTCCCCGACTTCCGGCGAGGAGATCGCGGTTGACCGAAACGACAGCAAACCGCTTGCCGGTACGAAAGTGCCGCCCACATTCACGAGCTTTATGGCCCCGATCGCAACCTCCAGGTCGAGACTCATTGGAACATAGCCCTTTGCACCATGTTTCAAGGCGGCAATCATGGCAGACGGGCTCTCGACGTCCGAGATCACGATGGTACGCGCCTGGGGCGCGACCTCGGCCACCAAATCGAGATTCTGCGAGACCGTCGAATCGGCGGCATCGGCCCCGGTGGCGCAGAGAAGGACGATAACGGTGGAACCGCGATCCTGAGCCTGGCTCCAATCCTCCACACTGTCGAAGGCCTCGATCGAGAACTCCTCGAACAGTGAACCCAGGCATCGACTGAGAGCCGTCAGAAACAGAACATTCCGTGTAATGACACTGAGGACGCCTTTCGCCGGCGCAGCAGCCTGCGTCTCGGTCGGCAACAGCACATCCTCCTTGGCGTACTGATCGGACTCGTGTGAGACGTGGGATGTGTCCGCGTGAAACGGCGCGGTCAGAACAGGGTGCATGATCTCTACCGGCAAATGCCTCGTACTGGTATCGAGCCTACAAATGCCGGTCTGCTTCGTCGTTAGCGCCACGTCCGGAGTTCTGACGCAGAGTCCATAATTGGACAGGAAGAGAACGGCTCGGCTATCCGTGGGACTGCGCCCACCGTCGAGACGGCCGCAAGGCGCCAGTTTATCGGCAATAATGGTACGAAAATACCATAGAGAAGTTTACCTTCGGCATCGTCTTGCTTCCAACGCGATTCACAACCATTCTGTTGCAATCCACGACCTACCTATTAAGCATTAGATTCGGTAGTTTAGTTCCACCCGAGATCCATCGTCGAGTTTAACAGAAGTGCGACACTTTGAATTGCCGCTTCCCTGCCGCAGATGGGCCTTGAATTGGATTTTGTATCCGAACCCTGCAATGCGCATCGGAGTGAGGAACTCCATGAGTCGAGGCGAGGGATACCTTCGAATTGGACTGAGAATGGGAATGAAATTTTAGATGTACCGAAGTAACTTATTGCAGGTTCGCAGGTTTCCAGAACATAGCCGCGCCCCTACGATTTACGATTATATTCAGTATAATGATTAGTAGCTCTCCGGCCTTTGGAGCCACGTTGACACCGGGCAGGGGATTTGGAGGTCCTTATGAGTGACGATACCCCTCGCGACGGCGAGGGCAGTGCAGGGAAGAGAGCGAATACCCCGACGCAGGAGCGCCGTCGCTGGCCCAGGCAGCAGAAATCCAATGACGATTCCAAGCCGCGCTCTCCCTCCGCTCTGAAGCCTCTGGCTTTTTCGACACTCGACCTGACTCCGGGCGAACAATTCGATGCCTGGAGAAGCTATGTCGCACCCTTGATGGATGTGCAACTGCCCGACGGCGTAGCGGAGGAGCAGGGATTTGCCATCAGCCATGTCGCGTGGAATTTCCGCAACATGCTGCTCGTTCAGCAGCGCGGAGACGCCTATCGCTATCAGCGCTCCGAGGCGAAGCTGCGCTCGAGCCTGCTCGATCACTGGTCCATCACGCTGCGCCGCACCGGACGCTCATGGACGGAAGTCGGCGGACGCGTAGCGGAAAGCCTGCCCGGGACCATCGAGATCCGGTCTCTGGGGAGGCCTTTCCGCGGCCGCTTGCTGGAATCCGAATTCCTGACCATCTACATGCCCCGCACCCTCTTCGGGGACAGCGTCTGGCTTCTCGACGCCAACAACAATGCCGTACTGTCAAGCAACCTGGCGGATGTGCTGGCAAAGTATATCAATGCGATCGAGGCGAGGCTTGCCGAGTTCACCGAGGAAGAACTGCCGGGCGTGATCAGCGCCACGCGTGACATGATCATTGCGTGCCTGTCGGCATCCGAGACCAGCCCGAAGGGAGAAAACCGCATCGGCGCAGTCTCCCTCATCGAACGCGCACGGAAATATATTCGAGAAAATCTGAGCTCGACGCAGATCACGCCGGACGTCCTGTGCCGGGAACTGGGGCTCTCCCGGACCCATCTCTATCAATTGTTCGAGCCAAGCGGCGGGGTTGTCCGCTACATTCAAAGACAGCGCCTGTTGGCGGCGCACGCCGCCCTGAGCGATCCTCAGGACCGGCGGCAGGTCTCCACCATCGCCCATACCTTCGGATTCAATTCCTCGGCCGACTTCAGCCGCGCGTTCAGCCGGGAATTCGGTTACAGCCCGACGGAAGCCCGCAATCTCATAGCGCCGACGCATGGGGCCCTTCATCACGACAAGGCCAAGATCGTCGAGACCTCCTCGTTCGAAAGCTGGCTGCGGGCATTGGGAAGCTGAGAACCGAAAGCTTTCGCCCGGCAAGGCAAACGCCCCGACTCGCCCGAAGACTCCTTCTCCCATTTCCTTGAATTTTGTATGGATATAAATCCATACATTTAGTTGAATCCGGGCGTCCACACGAGCCGGACAAACGACTGCGCGCGTGCGGCCCGCTTTCTTTGCTGCAGAACACACTCGCGCTAGCAGCGCCTGCAACAAGCGGCCTTTTCCAACAATCGCCAAATACGCTTCCCTCGACGAAGATGACGTGCTATTCATAATGTATGCATACAAACCATACATTATGACAAATCGCCACCGAACCATTCAGGGTTCGGCGGCACACTTTCCGCAGCACCCCGCAACCAGATGTTTCGAGGAGGCCTGCAGGAGGAGGCATCATGGTCGGCCTGACGGCACTCGAGTTGGCTCGCATCCAGTTCGGCTTCACGGTCTCGTTTCACATCATCTTCCCGGCGATTACGATCGGTCTCGCCAGCTACCTCGCCGTGCTCGAGGCTCTCTGGCTCTGGAGGGGGGACGCAGTCTACCGCGATCTCTATCATTTCTGGTCGAAGATCTTCGCCGTGAACTTCGCCATGGGCGTGGTTTCCGGCCTGGTCATGGCCTATCAGTTCGGCACGAACTGGAGCTATTTCTCCGCGTTCGCAGGCAGCATCACCGGCCCCCTGCTCGCCTATGAAGTGCTGACTGCGTTCTTCCTCGAAGCCGGCTTTCTCGGCGTGATGCTGTTCGGCTGGAACAAGGTCGGGCCAGGACTTCATTTCTTCGCAACCGTGATGGTGGCGATCGGAACTCTCATCTCCGCCACGTGGATCCTCGCCTCGAACAGCTGGATGCAGACACCGCAGGGTTTCGAGATCGTCGGCGGCCGCGTCGTACCCGTCGACTGGCTCAAGGTCATCTTCAACCCTTCCTTCCCCTACCGGCTTGCGCACATGACCATCGCGGCCTATCTCGCCACGGCCCTGTTTGTCGGAGCCTCGGCCGCTTGGCATCTGTTGCGGGGGCGTGCGACGCCGGCCATACGGACCATGTTCTCCATGGCGCTGTGGATGGTGCTGATCGTGGCGCCGATCCAGATCGCGGTCGGCGATGCCCACGGCCTGAACACACTCGAGCACCAGCCGGCCAAGATCGCGGCTATGGAGGGGCATTGGCACAACGAGCCGGGGGTAAGCGTGCCCCTGATCCTGTTCGGCTGGCCCGACATGGCGGCACAGACCACCCGCTACGCGATCGAAATCCCGCGGCTCGGCAGCCTCATCCTCACACATAGCCTCGACGGCCAGTTTCCCGGCCTTTCGGAGTTCAGGCCGGAGGATCGCCCCAACTCGACAGTGGTGTTCTGGTCCTTCCGGGTGATGGTCGGCCTCGGTTTCCTGATGCTGGCTCTCGGCCTGTGGGGTGCCTGGCTACGCTGGCGCGGACGCCTTTACGGCTCAGCCCCGTTCCTTGGATTTGCCACGCTGATGGGACCGACCGGCCTGATCGCGATCCTGGCCGGCTGGTTCACGACGGAAATCGGACGCCAGCCCTGGGTGGTCTACGGCCTGATGCGGACCGATCATGCCGTCTCCAATCATTCGGCCCTCGCCCTCTCTGCAACGCTGATCCTGTTCATCGTGATGTATTGCGCCGTCTTCGGGACGGGGATCAGCTACATGCTGAAACTCATCGCCAAGGGGCCGCAGGGAGGATCGGCGTCCGGAACCGCCGACGGGCACGGACAGGCTGCCCGCCCGGCGCGCCCCCTGTCTGCCGCGCCCGACGACATCGACCCCGCGATCGGCTGAGGAGGAATGACCATGGGTATCGATCTTCCGCTGCTCTGGGCCATCATCATCGGCTTCGGCCTGATGATGTACGTCATCATGGACGGATTCGATCTTGGGATCGGCCTGCTCTTTCCTTTCGTCCCCGATCGCGAGGACCGCGATACGATGGTGAATACGGTCGCGCCGGTCTGGGACGGCAACGAGACCTGGCTGGTGCTCGGCGGCGCGGCCCTCCTCGCCGCTTTCCCCCTCGCCTATTCGATCGTCCTTAGCGCGCTCTACCTGCCACTCGTCGCGATGCTCGCGGGGCTGATATGGCGGGGCGTGGCATTCGAGTTCCGCTTCAAGGCCGACGAAGCCCACAAGCCATTCTGGGACAATGCCTTCGCCTGGGGCTCCTACATCGCCACCGCCTCGCAGGGCGTGGCGCTGGGCGCCTTCGTGAACGGCTTCAACGTCGCGGACGGCGCCTATGCGGGCGGCCTGCTCGATTGGCTCACGCCTTTCAGCCTCTTCACAGGCGTCGGCCTGCTCGCCGCCTATGCGCTGCTGGGTGCAACTTGGCTGGTCATGAAGACCGAAGGCCTGCTGCAGGCACGGATGCGCGAACTCGCGCGGCCGGTGATGCTCGCCCTGCTAGCGGCCATCGCCATCGTCAGCATCTGGACGCCCTATGCCCATCCGGAGGTCGCCCTCCGCTGGTTCTCGCTGCCCAACCTCCTGTTCTTCGCCCCGGTTCCCGTGCTCGTGCTGCTGGCAAGCTGGGCTCTCCTGCGCACGGTCGGCAGCGGAAGCGATGCCGCACCATTCGTCCTGGCCTTGCTGCTGCTGTTCCTCGGCTACAGCGGCCTTGCCATCAGCCTGTGGCCCAACATCGTGCCACCCGCGCTTTCGATCTGGGATGCGGCGGCTCCGCCCCAGAGCATGGGGTTCGCGCTGGTCGGCGCGCTCTTCATCATCCCCTTCATCCTCGCCTACACCGCATGGTCCTACTACGTCTTCCGCGGCAAGGTCCGAACCGGGGAGGGCTATCACTGATGGCCCTGGCAACCCGCTCCCGGCCGGCGATCTGGGCGCGCCGCCTCGGCTGGCTGGCGCTGCTCTGGACGGCGAGCGTCGCCGTCCTCGCCCTTGTCGCCATCCTCTTTCGCCTGCTGATGAATGCGGCCGGAATGACGGTCTGAAACGCCGCTCGCCGGTTGCCTGGGCCTGCCCATGAGTTCCGGAAGCAGCCGCCCGTTTCCGGCTGCCGGGCCTCCCGTATGCGCCTGGAAATCGGCATCGACCCGGCCTCGCCGCCCCCTTCCGGACAATAGGCCTCTCAGCGGCAGCCCTCCTTGACAGATGGCAAGAGGTTTGAAATAAACTTCAGCATAAGAAAAAAATATCAGGTCTGAGGGAATGCTGACCGAGGCGCCAAAATATTCCGAGGAGGAGTTCGACCTGAGCGTCCGTGCCGCCTGGCTGCATTATGGCGCCGGGCTGACACAGGGCGAGGTCGCCAAGCGGCTGGGCGTGCCGAGCCTGAAGGCTCATCGTCTCATCGCCCGCGCCCATCGCGACGGCCTCATTCATTTCACCATCGACGGCGACATTTCGGACTGCCTGCGGCTGGAGGAAAAGCTGCGCCAGCGTTTCGGCGTGAAGTTCTGCGAGGTCTGTCCGGATCTCGACGACGAACCTCTGCCCTTGCTGACGCTCAGCATCGCCGGCAGTCGCTTCCTGCGACGGTCGCTCGAGACGGGCGAGGACCAGATCATCGGGTTCGGCCACGGCCGCACGCTCTCGACGTCGGTGGCCCGCCTGCCCAACATGAGCATCGGCAAGCGAAAGCTGGTGTCCCTGCTCGGCGGCCTCACCCGCCGCAACTCGGCCACGCCCTATGACGTGATCCACCGTCTCGCCGCGCGCACGGGTGCCGAGACCTACGTCCTCCCCTTGCCCTTCTATGCCAATTCCGTCGAGGACCGCGCGGTCTTCCTCGCCCAGCGGGGAGTGCGGGAGGTGGTGGAACTCGGCATCCAGGCCTCGTTGCGCATCGTCGGCATCGGCACGATGGAATATGATGCGTCCTCGGTAGCGACCGGCATGATCGAGCGCGAGGAATTCGACGCCGCTCGTGCGGCCGGCGGCATGGGCGAGGTGCTTGGTCACATCTTCGGCATCGATGGCCGTGTCATCGAAAACGGCCTTTCGGCCCGCACCTTGTCCATGCCGGTAGCGGAGATCGGCCGGCACAAGACCATAGCGCTCGCAGGGGGACGCTCGAAGATAGACGCCATTCGCGCCGTGCTGGCCAGCGGCCTGCTTTACGGCATCATCATGGACGAGAGGACAGCCAGAACGCTGACCGCTTGAAAAGCCAGGCAAAAGAACCTGGACCCACTAAGAACAACGAAAAATGGTCTGATAGAGGAGATGAAACGATGTCCCAGAAGGGCGAAGACTTCTTTGATCAATACAAGGCCGGCAAGATCAGCCGGCGCGAGCTGATGTCCGGCGCCGCCAAGCTCGGCATCTCCGCCGCGCTCGCGAACTTCATGCTCAACGCCGCGGCCACTCGTGCCATGGCCGCCTCCGACTTCGACTGGAAGAAGTTCAACGGCAGCAAGCTGCATCTGCTCTTGAACAAGCATCCCTACGCGGACGCGATGATCGCCGATCTTGCCAACTTCAAGACGCTGACCGGCATCGACGTCACCTACGACATCTTCCCGGAGGACGTCTATTTCGACAAGGTGACGGCCGCCCTGTCGACCAAGTCCACGCAATACGACGCCTTCATGAGCGGCGCCTACATGACCTGGACCTACGGTCCGGCCGGCTGGGTGGAGGATCTCAACCCCTATATCAGCGACGCGACCAAGACGAACCCCACCTACAACTGGAACGACGTGCTGCCGGGCCTGCGCGCTTCGACGGCCTGGAACGGCGTGCCCGGCGCGGCGCTGGGTTCCAGCGATGCCAAGCAGTGGTGCATTCCCTGGGGCTATGAGCTGAACTCCATCAGCTACAACCGCAAGATGTACGAGAAGGCCGGCGTCGAACCGCCGAAGAACATGCCGGACCTCGTCGAAAAGGCGGCGAAGCTCACCAAGGACCTCGGCGGCCCCTATGGTATCGGCGTGCGCGGCTCGCGTTCCTGGGCAACCATCCATCCCGGCTTCCTGTCCGGCTACGCCAACTACGGCCAGAAGGACCTTACGGTCAGCGCCGACGGCAAGCTGAAGGCTGCGATGGATACGCCCGAGTCCAAGGCCTACCACAAGCTCTTCGTCGAGATGGTGCAGAATTCCGGACCGAAGAACTGGTCGACCTACACCTGGTATCAGGTCGGCACGGATCTGGGCGCCGGCGCCTCCGCCACCATCTTCGATGCCGACATTCTCGGCTACTTCATGAATGGCGGCGACAACAAGGAGAAGGGCAATCTCGGCTTCCACGCCTTTGCCGCCAATCCCGACGCCAAGGCACCCACGCCCAACGTGTGGATCTGGGCGCTGGCCATGAACGCCTTCGGCACCCAGAAGGATGCCGCCTGGTACTTCATGCAGTGGGCCTCCTCGACCGAGCATGACATGTTCGGCGCCATCAAGATGGACTTCGTCAACCCGGTCCGCCAGTCAGTCGCCACCAACGCAGACTTCAAGGCCAAGCTCGAGAAGTCCTACAGCGGCTATTTCGACCAGCTGACGGCCTCCTCGCCCGGCGCGCAGATCTACTTCACGCCGCAGCCCCTCTTCTTCGACGTCACCACCCTCTGGGCCGAGACGCTGCAGAAGATGGTCGCCAAGGAAGTACCTGTCGACGAGGGCCTGGACCAGCTCGCGGCCGCGATCAACAAGCAGCTCTCCGACGCCGGCCTCGGCTGAGGCAGCCACGACACACCAGGTTCCGGGACGGCTCGTCCCGGAACCTGCAGCCGGCGGTTCGGCGGCGCGGATCTCCTCCCTCCGCGCCGCCGATCCCGGCCAACTCCCGCACCGGGAAACCGAATGCTCCATGCCCCGGCGTGGAGAGGGGCGACCTTGCCCCGTTCAATGCCACATCGCACCAAGGGTGTCCCGATATGACCGACGATGCCGTCGCCGTACCGGCCTCGCGCCGCCGCAGGATCAAGTTCCTGCCTTATATCCTCAGTCTTCCGGCGCTGATCGTCTGCATCGGCATCCTCATTCCGTTCGTGACGGCAGTGTATTACTCGCTGCTGCGCTATCGCCTGAACATGCCGGCCATGAAAGGCTTCATCTGGTTCCAGAACTATATCGGGTTTCTCTCCGATCCCGAGTTCTGGAATACGGTGAGAGTATCGCTGCTCTATACGGGGCTTACCGTCGGCGTGGAGGTCTTGCTAGGCCTGGCCATAGCCGTGCTGCTGCAGCGCCAGACCCGCTTCAACAACACGGTATCGGTGCTCCTGCTGCTGCCCCTCATGACGGCGCCCGCGCTCGCCGCACTGATGTGGAAGCTGATGACCAATCCCGGCTTCGGCATCCTGTCCTATTTCCTGCAGTGCATCGGCATCAGCAACTTCAAATGGGCTTCGGACCCCAGCTCCGCCCTATTCACGGTCGTGCTGGTCGATGTCTGGGTCTACACGCCCTTCATCATGATCCTGCTGCTGGCCGGCCTGCGCTCGCTGCCGCGGCAGCCTTTCGAGGCGGCCGCGCTCGACGGCGTGCCCCGCCACTTCGTCTTCTTCCGCATCACCCTGCCGATGCTGGCGCCCTATCTGATGACAGCCATGCTGTTCCGCCTGCTCGATTCCATCCAGCAGTTCGACATCATCTATTCGATGACACAGGGCGGTCCCGGCAACACGCTGCTCGTCTTCCAGGTGCGCTCCTATCTCGACTTCTACCAGTATACCAACGTCGCCAAGTCGGCGGCGCTGCTCATCATCCTGTGGGCGATCACCTACACCCTCTCCAACATCTTCGTGAAACAGCACCTCAAGCTGCGCGAACGCGCGCGCGGTCTGGCCTGAGGAGGATATCATGGAACATACATCCCTCCTCGAACGCATCCTGCGCGGGACACTCATCTCGCTGATCCTGATCTTCTTCCTGTTCCCGATCTTCTGGATCTTCCTGATGTCGTTCCAGACGAACGAGGACATCCTGCGCATCCCGCCCAGCCTGTTCTTCACGCCAACCCTGAGCAACTACACGGCGCTGATCACCGGCAAGCTGGTATCGGCCGCCGGCACGCTCGACATCGCCTTCATGAACAATCTGTGGAACAGCGTGCTGCTTTCGGGCGTCTCGGTGCTGATCTCTCTGCTGCTCGGCGTGCCCGCGGCCTACGCCTTCGCACGCTTCAAATTCCCGCTCAGCGAGGATATCGCCTTCACGCTGCTGTCCTTCCGCTTCGCGCCGCCGCTCCTCGTGCTGCTGCCGCTGTCGCTCTACTACCAGCAGATCGGCCTCACCGACACCTATGTGGGACTGATCTGGGTCTACCAGCTCATCTCGCTGCCGCTCATCCTTTGGATCGTGCGCGGCTATTTCGAGGACATCTCGCCCGACATCGAATCGGCTTATCGCATCGGCGGCCATTCCTGGCTGAAGACCTTCACGCGCATCGCCGTACCGCTTGCCGGCCCCGGCATCGCGGCGGCGGGCCTGCTCGCCTTCATCTTCTGCTGGAACAATTTCGTCTTCGCGCTGGTGCTCGCCTCGGCCTCCAAGCAGCCGGTGACGGTGGGATCGCTCGCCTTCGTCACGGCATCCGGCATCCAGTACGGCCAGATCGCCGCAGCCATCGTGCTGTCGATCACGCCCACTCTGGCCATCGCCCTATGGGCACAACGCTATCTGGTCGAAGGGCTCTCCCTCGGCGCGGTGAAGGGCTGATCCCATGGCGCAAGTCGAAATCCGCAAGGTCAGCAAGAGCTTCAAGACCGGAGACGTGCTCAAGGGCGTGTCGCTGACGGCCGGCGAGGGCGAGATCGTGGTGATCTTCGGCCCTTCCGGCACCGGCAAGACCGTGTTGCTACGCCTCGTCGCCGGCGTCGAGGAAGTGGACTCGGGCAGCATCAGCCTCATGGGGCGCGATGTCACGGATGCGGCGCCGGAGACGCGGGGTGTCGGCATGGCGTTCCAGAACTTCGCGCTTTTTCCGCACATGTCGGCCTATGACAACATCGCTAGCGCCCTCACCGCGCGTGAATCCGCGGCCGACAAGATCCGCAGCAAGGTCGAAGGCGTCGGCAAGCTCCTCAAGATCAGCCACGTGCTGCAGCACGCCCCGCGCGAGTTGTCCAACGGCCAGAAGCAACGTACGGCGCTGGCGCGTGCGTTGGTCTCCGATCCGCGCATCCTCCTGCTCGACGATCCCCTGCGAAACGTCGATGCCAAACTGCGCTACGAGATGCGCCTGGAACTACCCTCGCTCCTGAAGAATGCCGGGTCCACGGTGCTCTACGTCACGCAGGACTACAAGGAGGCCATGGCTCTGGGCGATCGCATCGCCGTGCTGCTGGATGGCGATTTCGTGCAGGTCGCGACACCGGCAGAGGTCTATCTCCAGCCTGCCACCCTGGGCGTCGCCCGCCTGTTCGGCGATCCCACGCTGAACGTCATCGACGCGGAGCCATCGCTTCGCGAGGGGCAGCCCGTCTTCAACCTCGGCGGTGTCTCGCTCTCGCTGCCGGCGCGCTATGCCCATGTCGCCGGCAAGGCCTGCAAGCTCGGCATCCGGCCGGAAGCACTGGCCGTCGACGAAACCCCGTCGGCCGAGAGCTTCCCGGTCGAACTCGTGGCGATCACCCCGCTCAACGAAAAGAGCGTGCTCCTGCTGCGCACCGCCGACGGCCACGAACTCCTCGCCGCCGAGCCTGGCAACGAGGAAGTCTCGCGCCGCCACGGCCCGGCCTTCGCACGTTTCGACCGCGACGCCGTACTGGTGTTCGACGCCGCGAGTGGGCGCCGCATCTCCCCTACTTCGAACTGAGTTCCGACATGGCTGACATCGCGCTCGTCATCGACAAAGTCGACAAGATCTATCAGCGCCGCGGCAAGCCGCCGGTCCACGCCGTCAAGTCCCTCGACATGGCGATCGAGAAGGGTGAGATCGTCGCCCTTCTCGGATCCTCGGGCTGCGGCAAAACCTCGACCCTGCGCATGATCGCGGGCTTCGAGGAAGTATCCAAGGGAAGCATCTCGCTGGCCGGCCGCCGGGTCGAGCATCTGCCTCCGGCCAAACGCAACGTGGCGATGGCCTTCGAGGGATATTCGCTCTATCCGCCGCTGACGGTGCGCGACAACATCGCCTTCGCGCTCAAGAGCTCCAACATGCAGCAGGCTGAGATCGCCAAGCGCGTCGCCGAGGTCGCGGCGCTGGTGGAGATCGAGCCGATCCTCGACCGCTACCCCTCCTCGATTTCAGGCGGGCAGCAGCAGCGCGCCTCTCTTGCTCGCGCCCTGGTGCGTCGGGCCGATCTCTACCTCCTCGACGAGCCGATGGGCCAGCTCGAACCGCAATTGCGCGCCGTATTGCGCGGGCGCCTGAAGAGCCTTCTGGTCGAGCGCGGCATGACCTCGATCTTCGTCACGCACGATCAGACCGAAGCAAACGCGCTCGCGGATCGCATCGCGGTGATGGAGGGCGGCGTCCTGCAGCAGTTCGCCAACCAGAAGGACCTCAAGGAGCGGCCTGCAAACCTTTTCGTGGCTACCTTCATCGGCGAACCCCCGATGAACGTCTTCGACGCCTCGATCTCCAACGGAGAACGGCTTGTCTTCACCGTCGCCAACGGGCCGGTGTTCGATTTCGCGGCCTCCGAAGTGCCGCAGGCGGTGCGCTCGGCCATCGGCAATCGCGGCCGGTGCGTCGTCGGCATCCGTCCTCATTCGGTCAGGCTTGGCACGGGGCCCAACCAGGCGCGCGTCGTCTCGAACCAATGGCTGGGCGACCAGAGCCATCTGGCCATGGATGTCGCCGGGAAACTGCTGGTGGCGGTCTCTCACAACCCGATTGCTGCCAAGGCGGGCGATACGCTGAACTACCAGGTGAACCTGCCGAGTCTCCACGTGTTCGACGTGGAAACGGGCGTTGCCCTCAGCCACGGCACCGAGGCGGCGTAACCATGGGTCGGAAGTCGGTCGATACTGCCTGCCGTTACCGGCAGGTCTCGAGGATCAGCCATGGAGCGTGACCTGCTCATCGGCATCGATGCCGGGACCTCCGTAATCAAATCCGTCGTGTTCACGCTGGCCGGCAAGCAGCTTGCCATGGCTTCGCGGCCCAATTCCTATGCCACACCGGGCCCTGGCCAGGTGGAGCAGGACATGCATCGAACCTGGAGCGATTGCGCCACCACCCTGCGCGAGCTCCACGATGCCATTCCTGACCTCGCCGCGCGCGTCGCGGCGGTGGCGGTGACTGGCCAGGGCGACGGGACCTGGCTGGTCGACCGGGAGGGCGAGCCGGTTGGGGGAGCCCTTCTCTGGCTCGATTCACGCGCCGCCGGCCTGATAGCGCCCTACATGCGCTCGGACGCCTACCGAAGGCACTTCGAATTGACGGGGTGCGGGCTTAGCGCCTGCATGAGTTCGAGTCAGCTCGCCTGGCTGCTGGAAAATCAGCCCGAGCGAATCGCGCGCGCCAGCACGGCATTCCATTGCAAGGACTGGCTCTACTTCAAGCTGACGGGCGAGCGCGCCACCTGCCCGGCCGAAGCGAGCTTCACCTTCGGCAACTTCCGTACGCGCGCCTATGAGCCCGTCATTCTCGAACAGATGGGCATCGCCGACTGCTCAAGGCTGCTGCCGCCGATCGTGGAGGGCACGGAGATCTCGCATGGCCTGAGTGCCACCGCCGCATCCGCGACCGGCCTTCCTGAGGGCCTGCCGGTTATCCTGGCCTATCTCGACGTCGCCTGCACGGGCCTTGGGGGTGGCGCCTTCGACCGCTCCGGCCAGGTGGGTCTGACCATCATCGGCACCACCGGCATGCATATGCGCTACACCGCCACGCTGGACGCGGTGAAGCTCAACGCATCGCTTTCGGGCTATACGATGTGCTTCCCCATCTTCGGCGCCTCTCTCGCGCTGCAGTCGAACATGGCGGCGACCGTCAATATCGACTGGATCCTCGATGCGGGGCGCGAGGCGGCGGCGGCCGCCGGTGCGGAAACCAGCCGTGCCGCCATGCTGTCCGCCATGGACAAGCGTGTCCTCGACGCACCGCCGGCGTCCGCGCTCTACCATCCCTACATCCTGGAAGCGGGCGAGCGTGGCCCGTTCCTCGATCCCTATGCGCGCGCCCAGTTCAGCGGCCTCACCAACCGGACGAGCTATGCCGGCATGGTCCGGGCGGTCTATGAGGGGCTCGCCTTCGCCTCGCGCGATTGCTACCTCGCGACAGGCATGATCCCCCAGGAAGTTCGTCTCGGCGGCGGCGCCGCGCGTTCACGGGCGCTGCGGGTCATCCTCGCCTCGATGCTCGGAGCGGAGGTTCGCACCGTCAACCGCGAGGAAAGCGGTGCCGCCGGGGCGGCGATGATGGCGGCCGTGCAACTCGGCATCTACCCGGACATTCCCACCTCCGTGGATGCCTGGGTCACCCCCGCCCTCAGCGAGACCACACCGCCGGACCCCGCCCTCAACCAACTCTACAGCGAGCTCTATCCCTCATACCTCGCCATCCGCAAGGCCATGGCACCCTCCTGGGAGAGCCTCGCCCGCACAAGGGAGCTTACCGCGTGACATCATCGACAGGACGCAAGATCACCATTATCGGCGACCGTTTCATGCTGCCTTCCATGTTCGAGAAGGCAATCCGCGACAAATGCGGCAACGGGCTGGAGATCCAGTCCTTCGAAATGCCCTGGCCCGACGAACCCATGCAGCATGGCTACGCCGAAGCCGGCATGGACGGCCTGAAAGAATATCAGGGCACGGCCGACCAGATCGTCTCGATGCTCGGCGATGCCGAAATCGCCGTGACCCAGCTTGCCCCCTTCTCGGCGGGGATCATGGATCGCCTGCCCAATCTGAAGATGATCGCGGTCTCGCGCGGCGGCCCCGTCAACATCGACATGAAGGCCGCGCGCGATCGGAAGATCCTCGTCGTCAACACGCCCGGCCGCAATGCCAGCGCCGTGGCGGAATTCACGATCGGCGCCATCCTCGCCGAGACGCGCCTGATCATGCGCGGCCATGAGTCCCTGCGCAGGGGCGAATGGCGCGGCGATCTCTACCGCGCCGACCTCACCGGCGAGGAACTGTCGGAAATGACCGTCGGCGTGATCGGCTACGGCCATGTCGGCACCAAGGTGGTGCGGATTCTCAAGGCCTTCGGCTGCAAGATCCTGGTCTGCGATCCCTATGTCCAGCTTTCGGTGGGCGATCTCAATGACGGCGTCGAACAGGTTTCGCTCGAGACCATCCTGGAGAAATCCGACGTCGTCACCCTTCATGCCCGCGTCACCGAAGAAACCAAGGGTTTCATCGCCGCCGAGCAGTTTGCGGCCATGAAGAAGGGAGCCTTCTTCGTGAACACCGCGCGCGGACCGATGGTCGACTATCCCGCCCTCACCGAAGCGCTGAAGAGCCGGCATCTGCGTGGCGCCGCGATCGAAACCTTCGGCATCGAACCCGTCCCGCCGGACTGGGAATTGCTGCAACTCGACAATGTGACGTTGACGCCGCATATCGCCGGCGCGTCCGTGAAGACGGTAAAGTTCGCTGCCGAGGCCACAGCGGAGGAAGTAAGTCGATATATAGCCGGCAAACCGCCACTGAACCCGTGTTGAGGCTAGGCTATCGGGCGAGCGTGACCCTCCCCGCAAGGCAGCCGGAAGCGATTGGCCTCACGCCCGGAACCATCCCTCAAGAGACTCCAACGCTTCAGCGGAGACCATTCCAATGACCCATCCCATGGCCGCCGACAGCGAGTTCCGGGCCCTGAATGCCTTCTCGGCCGCACTCGGGCGCGACTCCAATCGCACGCAGGCGGCGGGCGGCAACACCTCGCTCAAGCGCGACGGTGTGATGTGGATCAAGGCCTCCGGCACCTGGCTCGCCCATGCGCTGGAACGCGACATCATGGTGCCGGTTGTGCTCGCGGACCTCGCCACCGCTCTGGCGGACGGAGATCCGCGCGCCGAAACGGCGGTCGACTTCGTCGACCAGGCGCGCAACACCCTCAACCTGCGCCCTTCGATCGAGACGAGCGTGCATGCCGTCATTCCTCATGCGGTCGTTGCCCACATCCACTGCGTCGAGACGCTCGCCCATGCGGCGCAACCGGGGAGCGAGACGGAGATCGCCCGCAGGTTCGCAGTGCTCGTCGACGTAGCCTGGGCGTTCGTGCCCTATTGCCGACCCGGCGTCCCCCTGTCCGAGGAGATCGTTGCGCGCTCGACGCCAGCGACCAATGTCCTCGTTCTCGGCAATCACGGGCTCGTGGTCTCCGGCGCGACGGTTGCCGAGGTCGAGGATCGGCTGAATCGCGTCTGCCGAGCGCTTGCCCTGCCCCACCGTCCCGCACCGAAGGCGGACGTCGCAAAGCTCGAAACCGTCGTCTCCGGCACCGACTATCGCCTGCCGGCCAACGAGGCAGCCCACGGCGTCGCCCTCGATCCCGTCAGCGCCGGCCATGCCCGTGGCGGGTCGCTCTATCCGGACCATGTCATCTTCCTCGGTCCCGGCATCATCGAGACCGACGACATCGCGGCGGGCGAAGCCGTGCGCAAACCCGAGGCCAAGGACGGCCCGCCGCCCATGCTCGTCCTGCCAGGTCTCGGCGTCGTGCTGCATCGCTCGACTACCACCGCGGCGGACGCCTTGGCGCTCTGCCTGTGGGACGTCACCTCGCGTATCCCCGCCGGCGCCGCCGTCCGGCGTCTGTCCCCCGAGCAGGACTACCAGTTGACGCATTGGGAGGCCGAAAAATAC
Organism: Labrys sp. ALF-8; assembly: GCF_059699065.1. Classification (NCBI taxonomy): domain Bacteria; kingdom Pseudomonadati; phylum Pseudomonadota; class Alphaproteobacteria; order Hyphomicrobiales; family Xanthobacteraceae; genus Labrys; species Labrys sp. ALF-8. The sequence continues at coordinate 3,490,775 of NZ_AP048537.1, read as the reverse complement.
CGGCAGGCTCTGGACGCCAAGGCAAAGGCGTCATGAAGGCAACGGTTCTCGGCATCGACATCGGCACGTCCGGCGTGCGCGCGGCCCTCCTCACCGCCGAGGGCGAGGTCGAGGGGATGGCAGCGACGAACTTCGCCTCCCTCGACGACGATCCAGCCGCGCCGCAGACTTGGTGGCGGGCGGTGGAGAGCACATTGCGCAGGCTCGCTGCCGATCACGATCTTTCCGCACTGCGGGCGCTCGCCGTCGACGGTACGTCCGGGTCGATGGTTGCTGTCGATGAAGAAGGCAGCCCCGTCGGGCCGGCCCGCATGTACAACGAGCCGTGCGACGATGATTCCATCATCGAGCGCGTCGCCGCCCATGCATCGCCAGAGAGCGCGGCGCTCGGACGCACCTCGGGCCTCGCCCGGGTGCTGCTGATGCAGGATCGCCCGGGCGTGCGCCGCTGCCTGCATCAGGCGGACTGGATCGCCGGCCGACTTTCCGGGCGCTTCGATCGATCCGACGAGAACAACGCCCTGAAAACCGGCTATGATCCCATTGCCCGCCGCTGGCCGGACTGGATTGCCGCCACGGGCGCCGACATCGCCAAGCTCCCCCGCGTCCTCGAACCGGGGGCTGCCATCGCCCCGGTCGGCGCAACAGGCCAGGCCCTCGGCCTACCGGGCGCCGCCGCCGTCCATGCCGGCACCACCGATGGCTGCGCCTCCTTCCTCGCCACCGGCGCGAGCCACATCGGCGAGGGCGTGACGGCCCTCGGTTCGACGCTGGTGCTCAAGCTCCTGTCGGACAGGCCCGTTTTCGCCCCCGCCTACGGCATCTACAGCCACCGGCTGGGGGAGCAATGGCTCGTCGGCGGTGCCTCCAACACGGGCGGCAAGGTGATCGAGGGTCTCTTCCCGCGCGAGAAACTGGCCGAACTTACCGAAAAGCTGCATCCGGACGAGCCGACAAGCCTGCATTTCTATCCGCTGAGCAGGCCGGGAGAGCGTTTCCCGATCAACGACCCAGCCCTGGAACCGTGCCTCGCTCCACGTCCGGACGACGAGGGCCGCTTCTTCCAGGCCGTGCTCGAAGGCATCGCGGAGATCGAGGCCCTTGCCTATCGGCGCCTGACGGAGCTCGGCGCCCCCGCCCTCGCCAGTGTTCGCAGCGTCGGGGGCGGAGCCGCCAATCAAGCCTGGGCTCGCATACGCCAGTCGCTGCTCGGCGTGCCCTTCGAGCCGGCGCTCTCGCAGGAAGCCTGCGTCGGCGCCGCCCGCCTCCTGCTTCGGCCGAAGGCGGCGTGACATGAAGGGACTGCCTCTGTTCGCTGCGGTGAGCGCCGCCTTCGATACGGTCTTCCTCGACCAGTTCGGCGTCCTCCATGACGGTCATCGTCCTTATCCAGGCGCAGTGGACGCCCTGCGCCTCCTCAAGAGCCGGGGCACCCGGACCGTCATCATCTCCAATTCGGGCAAACCGGGAGAGGCCAACGCGCAGCGCATGACGAGGCTCGGCTTCCCGCGTGACCTCTACGACCACTTCCTCACTTCCGGCGACGTCGCGAGGTCCATGCTCCTCGACGGAGAGTTGCCTGTGATCCCCGGCCCGTCGATACGCTGCCTGACCATCGCCTCCTCCGACGAGCACGAACTTGCCGACAGCGTCGGCCTCGCGTCGACCGACAGGGCCGAGGAAGCGGACCTCGTCATCATCGGCGGCAGCCAGGGCGAGACGATCAGCCTCGACAGCTACGCGGCAAGCCTGGCTCCCGCCGCCCGGCGCGGCATACCTTGCCTCTGCACCAATCCAGACCGCCTCGCACTGGGGCTGAAGGGCACGTTCCCAGGGGCCGGCGCCATCGCCGAGCGCTACGAGACGCTGGGCGGCCCCGTCACTTGGATCGGCAAGCCGCATCCGGCCATATACGCCGCCGCCGCCCTGCTCGCGGGGCAGACGCCCGGAAACATCCTATGCGTCGGCGACAGCGTCGAACACGATATCGTCGGCGCGCACCGCTTCGGTGCCAGGGCCGCGCTGGTGCGCACCGGTATCCATGCCGATTTCGAGGAGGCCGAGCTCGTCGCCGAATTCGCCCGTCACGGCGTGGCGCCGGATGTCATCCTGAGCGGCCTGGTCGGATAGCGGCCGCTTCGGCGCCGCTATCCAGCGATGCCCGGGCCGGCGAGGAGCCGCGGGCCAGGCCTGACGAAGGTCTGCCGGCCGGCCTTCCAGCCGGCGACGGCCGGCGCAACACGGGCTATGGCATCGGCGGGCGAGGAGGCATCCAGCAGGACGATATCGGCCGGGCTGCCGGTTCCCAGCCCGTAGGAGGGATCGCCGAGGAGCCGCGCCGCCTCGCCAGTGACCATGCCGAACACGACCGCCAACCCCTCCGACGTGCCGAGCTGGGCGATGTTGGCGTAGAGATTCGCCATCCGGACAAGACTGGCGTCGCCATAGGGCGTGAAGGGATTGAGGACATTGTTGGTGGCGATGCTCGTCACCACGCCGAGCGCCGCCAGCCCGTGAGCGGACGTGACTCCGCGCGGCACGAGATGAGATTTTCCACGCCCCATGAGATAGAGATCCGTGGCCGGCAGGACGGTGACCGCAATCCCAACCTCCGCCAGCCGCCGGCCGATGGGCTCGAAGGCCTCGGGCGGCAGCGCCGAGAGTTTGGTGACATGGCCGACCGAGACCCGGCCGCCATAGTTGCGGGCCGACGTTTCCGCGATCACCGCCGGCAGGTTAGAGCCGTGCGGATCGAGGTCGAAGTCGAGATGGAAGTCGACCGGAACGTCGTGGCGCACGGCGAGGTCGAAGATCCGGCGGATATGCTCGACAGGCTCGGGATCGGTATAGGGACAACCGCCCACCAGATCCGCGCCCGACTTCAAAGCCTCCTCCAGCATTCCTTCCGTCTCGGGATCGTTGGTCAGGCCTTCCTGTGCAAAAGCGCAGATCTCGATGTCGAGGGCGGCGGCATAGGCCCTCTTCAACCGCTTGACCGCCTCGAAGGAGCGAAACCCCGCCCGCGGATCGATCTCGACAAAGGTCCGGAGCCGATTGGTGCCGTTGAGAATGGCTTGCTCGATGACGGCGGCGCCCCTGGCATGGACATCCTCTTCGGTGAAGGCGGCCTTCGCCTTCGCCGTCTCGGCGATCGCCTCGGCGAGGGTGCCGCTGCAGAGCATGCAGCGGCCGATGATGCCGGCCTTGTCGAGATGGATGTGCGTCTCCACGAGACCCGCGCAGGCCAACCTCCCGGCCGCATCATGGACCGGCGCATCGCAGACAAAGCCTGGCGCGATCGCCGCGATCCGCCCGCCCTCCACGACGATGTCCGTCATGTCCTGCGATCCGGGCAGGCGCACGTTCCGGATGACGAAGTCGACGGCCATGAAGTCTCCGTGGCGTTAGTGGGGATCGCAGCATCGAATCGGGTCACGATGGTCACCGTTCCGGGCGGTCAAAGACCGTTGCGGACCCCATGAACAGCATCCTCGCAAGGCCATGTTCATGGACTCCGGCCCTTGTGCCGGAACAATAGCGAACGGCAGCATCGGTCGCCCCATCAGACGGCCTGGAGGAAGGCGCGCGCGGCGCGGCCGTGCTCGGCCATCAGCCGCTCGACATCGACACCCAGCGGCGCGCCGTCGCGCACGCGCCACCGCCCGGCGACCATCACCCTGTCCGCCTGCGTGGCTCCGCAGAGGACCAGGGCGGCAAGGGGGTCCCCGGCTCCGGAGAAGCGCAGTTCGTTCAGACGGTAGAAGGCGAGATCGGCCTGGCGGCCCGGCGCAATGACGCCAATGTCGGATCGTCCCAGGAGCCTGGCCGAGCCCACCGTGGCCCAGCGCAATGCGTCGAGATGGGTCACCGCCTCCGAACCGTAGCGCAGCCGGTTCAGCATCAGGGCATGGCGGACGCCCTCCATGAGGTTGGAGCTGTCGTTGGAGGCCGACCCATCGACGCCGAGGCCGATCGCCACCCCGGCGGCTTCCAGTTCGCAGGTACGGCACTGACCGGCGGCAAGGACCATGTTCGAGGTCGGGCAATGGCAGATGCCGACGCCGTGTCTCGCCAGCTTCGCGATCTCATCTTCCTCGAAGTGGATGCCGTGCGCGAGCCAGACACGCGAATTCAGCCAGCCGCACTGCTCCAGATAGTCGACCGGCGTGCAGGCGAAGCGGTTGCGGCAAAAATCCGCCTCGGCACGGGTCTCGACCAGATGGGTATGCAGGCGGCAGTCATGGCGCTCGGCGAGGGCCGCGGTCTGCCTCATGAGTTCCAGGCTCACATCGAAAGGGGCGCAGGGGGCGAGGGCAACCTGAGTCATCGCCCCGTCTCCGCGCCGGTGATAGCGCTCGATCACACGCTGGCTGTCGGCCAGGATGACGTCGGTATTCTGCACGACGTTGGGGGGCGAGATGACGCCCTGCTGGTCCTTGATGTCGAGGCTGCCTCGCGTCAGCGTGATCCGCATGCCCAGCCGACCAGCCTCTTCGGCTTCGACGTCCATCGCATCTTCCAGCCCGGCTGCGTAGAGGTAGTGGTGGTCGGAGGTGGTGGTGCAGCCTGAGAGGATCAATTCCGTCAAGGCGACGCGCACGGCGAGCCGGAAGGCCTCCGGTGTCATATGCCTGGCCCATACCGGATAGAGCGAACGGATCCACGGCCAGAGCGATTTGTTGATCGCCGCCGGATGGCTCCTCGTGAGATTCTGGAACATGTGGTGATGGGCGTTGACCAGGCCGGGAACGACGACATGACCGCCCGCTTCGAAGCGCTCGTCCACCGGAGCAGCCGGTTGCCCGCCAGCCGGCACGAGTTCGACGATGCGGCTCCCCTCGACGACGATGCCGCCATCCGCGCCTTCGGCCAGGATCGCCAGAGGCGACCGGATCCAGAGCCGGCTCTCCATCTAGGCGAAGGCCTCCAGCAGCTTTCCGCTCTCGGCGACCAGTCGCCCGCCCCGAAACACGGCACGGTCGAGAGGGCGGCCCGCAACGGCCTCCGCCACCGAGCGGGCCGGCAGGATGACGAAATCTGCCGGCGACCCGGCCTCGAGCCGAGGATCACGGCGACCCAGCACGGCGGCAGGCACTTCGGTCACCAGGCCATAGGCAAGTGCCAGGTCCTCGTCGGCGCGGAAGTCCTGGCGGTCGCAGACGATGCCGGCGCGCTCCAGCATGTCGCCATTGCCGTGGGGCGACCACGCATCGCGGATATTGTCGGAGCCGCAGAAGACACGCACCCCCGCTGCCTGCAACCGCTTCACCGGCGGCATGGCAACGGAACCCGGTGCTGTCGTCATGATCGAGATGCCCGCCTCGGCCAGCGCGGCGGCCGTCCTGCCGAAATCAGCCTCGTCAAGCTCGCCCAGGCAGAAGGCGTGGCTCACGGCGACCTTGCCTTGGAGGCCGAGCGCCACGGTCCGCCCGGCGATCTGGCGCAGTTCGAAGGCCCCGAGCGATCCACCGTCATGGAGATGGATGTCGAGCCCCACGCCATGCCTCTGCGCAACGGCGAAGATCGCGTCGAGGTGCCCGGTCACGTCATCGTCGATGCCCGCGGGATCGAGGCCCCCGACCAGATCGGCGCCGGCGGCAATGGCGGCGTCAAGCAAATCGGCCGTTCCGGGATCGCGCAGGACGCCGGATTGGGGAAAGGCGACCGTTTCGATATCGATCAGATGGCCGTGGCTCTGCTTCAGCGACAGCACGGCTTCGAGGCCGCGGAGACCGATCTCCGTGTCGATGTCGACATGGCTGCGCACGGCCAGCGTGCCATATGCGGCAATCTGCTCGATCAGGCGACCGCCCCGCTCTTGCACGGGCATCGTCAGCGAGCGCCGCAGCGTCTTCTCCGCCTCGATGCGGGCTGCAACGCTGTTTCCGGGAATATGGGGAATGAACGGCAGGCCTATCAGCGTCTTGTCCAGATGGACATGGCCATCGACGAAAGGCGGGCATAGCATGCCGCCCGCGGCATCGAAACGAGACTGCTCGTCCGTTGCACCGATGGCGATGCCCGGCCCGATCGCAGCGATCCGGTCTCCCTCGATAATGAGATCGACGGCCAGCCCCTCGGTGGTCCTGGCGTTCTCCACGATCAGACGAGCCGTCATCTGCGTTCCATTTTCTCGCATGAGGGGATCAGGGGATCAGCGACACCCGCCGGGCGGCGACGACGCGATAGAGCGGATCGTGCCATACCGTTTCTTCCTGAAGGGAGGAGAATACGAGGCTGACGTCATGCTCGTCATTGGAGGCGATTGCCGCCTGCTTGATGGCATCCCACCCCGGCGCCTTGCGCCGACGCATCTCCTCCAGTTCCACCGCCGTGGGCAGCACAGGGAAGCCGATCTTCGGAACCAGCGAGGCGATGACCTGCCAGAAGGCGCGGTAGAGCGGGTCCTTGCGTTCGAGATGGGGAGAAACCAGGCGCAACCAGTGCAACCCGGTCACGGCATGCAGGGCGGAGAAATCCATGGTCGCCGCGAAAAGGGCGAGGGCCGTTCCCACCATGCGGGACGGTGTGCGATGCTCATCGAAGGCCAGTCGATCCACCACCGGACGGAACCCCGGCAGTGACGCCACCGCGCGGATGTTGTGCCAGAGAAGGTCCGTTTCCGTCTTGTAGTCGCGGACGCCCTCGATGGTGCCGATATCGGCGAGGATGGCGGCAGGATCGTCCGTATCCGGCGTTGCCCCCGTGGCAGCGGGAAGCGGCAGATAGCAGGTGGCCCAATAGCCCAGCGCCGTGCCGACTTCCTGTCCGTTCTGTGCGAGCACGCCGTAGGCCAGCCGCATCAGGGGGTGCGTGGCGCTTGCCGCGACGCCGTCGGTGAGACGCGGCAGATAGGTCCGGATGGCGGTGGCGATGCCCAGGCGCCCCACCTCACCGACGAAGAAGGCCCGGTAGTCCGCCTCCCTGCTGCGGTCGCCCAGCGCCTCCTGCCAGTTCGCACGCCGGATCGGCGCGACGGGCGGCGGCATGGGCACCAGTCCGTTGGCGGCGCGATACTGCTCGTACCACTCCTCCAGGCGTTGTGGCGGCGCTCCGAGCCGATCCAGTGCGATCAACACCATCGGCACGTGGTTGGCGAGGAGATAAGGGAATTCCACACTGTCGCCGCGAGCCCGCGACAGCACTTCCTCCAGGCCATTATGCAGGATTGCGGCAGCTTGGGTCATGCCAGTGCCTCCATGTTCGTGCTCTCCTCCGCCTTGCCGCGCGGATCGAAATGCGCCTCCCGATAGGTGGCGAGCGCCGCCAGGTAGCGTGCGGAGTCCTCCGTGAAGAGCGCCTTCACCAATGCCGCGACGACACGGGGCACGCCATATTTCAGGCCTGTGACGCCGTTGCTGATCGGGCCGAGGCTCGCCAGCGCTCCTGCATTGAACATATGGACCCGGGAGACCCAGCCGTCGAGGCCGGGATGCTTCGGCATGAGCTCAAATCCGGGCCCAAGATAGGGGTGGCTGGCAAGGAATGCCTGCTCCTCGCCGGGCGGCGGCCGGAAACGGTCCCGCCAGAAGGCCGTGGCATCGGCGAGGCGGGCGAGTTCGGGGCGAAGGGCGAAACTCAGCTCGTAGCCGGTGCCTACCAGCAGGTGATCGGCTTCGAACGACCCTTCGCTGGTGGCGAGCCTGACCTTGGCATCCTCCATCGTCAGGGCGTCCACCCGGCAACCCAGCCGCATGCTGAAATTCGGATAGCCCCTCGCGCGATCGTACTGGTCCTGCGTCGGCGGCACCTTGAAGCCGAAGTAGAGCCGCCCAAAGCGCCAGCGCTCGATGTCCGGCAGATCGGCGAAATGCCCGAGGAAACCGGGGAAATTCGTCCAGGCCAGCACTTCCGTGCGCGGAAAATCCCGGCTGCGGGCAAACATGGTGACATTGCGCGCCCCGGCCTCCAGGGCAGCGACCGCCCAGTCGAAACTGGCAGTGCCGCCGCCCAGAATGGCGACATTCCGCCCGGACAGGAAGTCGATGTCCCCGGGTTCGCTGCTGTGTGTCCAGGCGGTTTTCGGCAGCGCCCGGACCATGGCGGGAATATGAGGGCCTCCACAGCCGTCGATGCCCGTCGCCAGTACCAGATGCCGGCAGGTCACCTTCCGCATGCCGCCGCCGGCCCGTTCGAGCGTGAGCGCCAGGCCCTTCCCGGCCGGCTCGATCGCAGCGAGGCGGACGCCGTTCTCGACCTCGATACCGGCGATCTTCCTGAACCAGGCGAGGTAGTCCATCCAGTCCGTGCGACCAATTCTCTCGACGCGCTCCCACGCCTCGGCACCGTGGAGCGCTTCGTACCACGAGCGCACCGTGAGGCTGGGGATCCCGAGGTCGGGGCCCGACAGGTATTTGGGCGAGCGCAGGGTACGCATGCGTGCGCAGGTGACCCATGGTCCTTCGCGTCCTTCCTCGGCCTGATCGACGACCAGGACGGACCTGATGCCCTTGCGTTTCAGCGCGAACGCGATCGACAGGCCCGACAGGCCGGCGCCGCAGATCACGATGGCAGGATTCTCCTGCGAGCCGTCGCCCTCGTCCGGCCACCCGGCGCAGAATGCCTCGATACGCGCCATCTCCTCGCGGGCGCGGTCTTCCAAAACTGCGAGGCGGTCATCCGGCGAGGCCGTCATGTCGGGTCGCTCACATCATCCAGGCAATTACCATAGGCGCGACTGAGAATTCACTCGCGCCAAATTTTGAGCACCCCGCACAAAATATAGTCATTTGTGCGCGAATATGTTTTCTTTTGTGATTTCTATTGTTTGCGGTTTTTTGTCAAGTGCGCTTGAGTGCGATTTTGTTTGTTGTATAGTGCCTTTAACCAACCAGAACAGGGGACTTGGCGTGAATTTGCTACGGGATTTCACAAGGAAGGTGGCAGTTCTGGGCCTGGTGACGCTCGCCTTTGCGGGCTCCGCCATCGCTGCAGACAAGAAGTTCGCCGGCGTCACGCTGACGCTCGCCTCACAGAACGACCAGTTCGCCGCCGTTCTCGCGGCGCTCTCGCCCAAGTTCACCGAGGAGACGGGTGCCATCGTCAAGGTGGACATCCTCGACTACGGCTCCCTGCTCACCAAGACCACGGCCGACTTCGTGGGCAAGACGGGTGGCTACGACCTCGTCACCATGGACATCGTCTGGGCCGGGCAATATGCGGAGAACGGCTACTCCGTCGACCTCACCGACTGGATGAAGCGCGACGCCTCCGAACTGAAGCTGGACGACATCTACCCCACCCTGCTGAACGCCCTCGGTCATTATGGCGACAAGCAGGTCGCCTTCCCGTTCGCGGGCTATGCGAACGTACTCGCCTATCGCAAGGACCTGTTCGAGGCGGCCGGCATCAAGCCGCCGACCACGATGGAGGAGATGACGGCTGCCGCCTACAAGCTCACCGATCCTGCCAAGAAGATCTACGGCTTCGTCGCCAACGGCCAGAAAGGACCCGCCGTCGCGCAGGACTGGATGCAGTACAACACCGAGATGGGCGGCTCCATCCTCGATGCGAACGGCAAGCCGGCCCTCAATTCGGAAGCGAACATCAAGAGCCTCACCGTCTACAAGCAGCTCTTCGACAAGGCCGCTCCTCCCGGCGCCGTCGACTATGACTGGGGGGGCCGCGAGGAGAGCTTCCGCCAGGGCCTCGCCGCCACGATGCAGACATGGTCCGTCGGCGCACCCGGCTACTACGACCCCTCGATCTCGAAGATCGTCGACAAAGTCGCGATCACCACGGCACCGCGCGGCGAGGGCCTGCCCAAGCTCTACGGCATCGGCGGCTGGGGCATGGCCATCAACGCCGGCATCTCCGACAAGCAAAAGGAAGCTGCCTGGGCCTACATCAAATGGCTGGTCAGCCCGCCCGTGCACAAGGAGTTCAACCTGATGGGAGCCGGCAGCTTCCTGCGCAAGAGCGAGATGACGGATGCCGACCTCAAGGCGAAGTTCCCCTTCCTGCCGGTGATTGCCGAAACCTTCGAGCATGGCGATGGCGAATACCGTCCGCGCATTCCGCAGTATCCCGAGATCCAGGATCTTCTCGGTACTGCCGTGAATGCCGTGCTGGTCGGCAATGCGGATCCCAAATCGGCTCTCGACGCAGCCCAGGAAAGCGCCTCGAAGCTTTTCTAGCGCGGGATGAAAAAGGTGGGTCGCCGAACGTCATTCCGGCCGGAGAGCTGGAATGACGCTCGTTGCGGCCCGATCCGATCATGGCAGTTGATGGACGTCGCGTGGCCCTTTCCCTCGTTTCCGCGTTGAAGCCCGCTCAGAGATCGAGCGTCGCCTACCAGCAGCGCCGGCGCCTGTTCCTCGTCGCCATGACCCTACCGGCAGTGCTCTACGTGCTGGCGATCGGGGTCTGGCCACTCGCCCGGGGCATGTGGTTCAGCCTCTACGACTTCAATCTCCTGAGGCCGGCACGCACCCACTTCGTGGGGCTCGGCAACTACATCGACGTTCTCGGCGACAGCGTCTCGCTTCAGGCTTTCCTCAACACGGTGATCTTCACGGTGGGTGCGGTGAGCGTCGAGCTGCTGCTGGGATTTGCGATCGCTCTGGCGCTGTGGCGGGACGACCGCTTCAATCGCATCTGCCTCGCACTTATCCTCATCCCGGTCACGATCACGCCCCTCGTCGTCGGCCTCATCTTCAGAGGACTGCTGATGGCCGACTACGGGCTCGTGGGCTATTACCTCGCCGAGTTCGGCCTGTCCGATCCGCGCGGCCTGTTCGCGAATCCCGGCTCGGCGCTCGCCACGCTGATCTTCATCGACATATGGGAATGGACGCCGCTGGTCGCCCTCATCCTGCTCGCAGGGCTCAAGGCGCTGCCGGGCGACATCCTCGAGGCGGCGGAGGTGGACGGGGCGACGGCCCTGCAGCGCCTGCGCATCGTCGTGATCCCGCTGATGCTGCCCTCGATCCTCCTGGCGCTGACCCTGCGAACCATCGACGCCTTCCGCGTCTTCGACAGCATCTACGTGACCACGGGGGGAGGACCGGGGAACGCCACCAATACGCTGATGCTGCATGCGGTGAAGCAGGGTCTCGAATTTTTCAATATCGGCAGGGCCTCGGCCATCGCCAACCTCACGCTGCTCTGCATCGCCCTGATCGCCATCTGCTTCATCGGGCTGATACGCCGGGCCGACAGAAAGGCCAACGGACGATGAAGGCACGCAGCCTGCGGCGCATCGGCGAGCGCACCTTCATCCTGGTGATGCTGGCATTCTTCCTCCTGCCCTTCCTGTGGCTGGCTTCCACCGCCTACAAACCCTCCCGCGACATCTTTTCGGTACCGCCGACCTTCACCTTCGTACCGACCCTGGAACAGTTCGGCTCCGTGTTCCGCCTGTTCGACGTCTGGAGCCTGCTTTCCTCCAGTCTCCTGATTGCGGGGGGATCGGTGGTGCTGTCACTGCTGCTCGGCGTGCCCGCGGGCTACGCACTCGCCCGCTCCACCAGCCGGGCAGCCGTCGCCGTCGCGTACTTCTTCATGGCCATCCGCATGGTGCCGGCGGTGGCCGCCCTCATTCCCTTCTATCTGATGATGCGCGACGTCGGGCTGCTCGGCAGCTGGGTGAGCGTGGTGCTGATCAACGCGATGCTCAACTCGGCCTTCGTGACCTGGATGATGTTTTCCTATTTCAGGGGGTTGCCGAAGGAGTTGGAGGAAGCGGCCCTCACCGATGGCTGCACGCTGTTCGGGGCTTTCTGGCGCGTGGCGCTGCCGGCCGTCCGCTCAGGCGTCATCGCCTCGGTCCTGTTCTGCGTGATGTTCTCCTGGAACGACTTCCTCTACCCCATGTTCCTGACCAGGCTCGATTCCAAGCCGCTCTCGGTGGCTCTGCTCTCGGCCTATGGCACCAAGGACATCACCTGGGGGACACTCGGCGCGCTGGCGCATTTCTCGACCATCCCGATCGTCCTGATCGTGCTGTTCCTGAACCGCTATTTCGTGCAGGGACTGACCAAGGGCATCCACTGAGCTCGACGCGGCAGCCGCCCCTCATCCACTTCCTCTCCTAGCCTCAATCCCGTATCGCGGCCTCCGTCGCCGCATCGAAGAGGTGGATGCGGGCGGCATCGGCGACGAGCGACAGGCGTTCGCCCCGCGACACCCGCCGCGTGCTGTCGATCATGACTCTCAGCCGCGGTGCCGACAGGGCGACCTCGTCCTGCTCGGTGGCCAGGGCCTTGAGATGATCGGCCATCTCGACGTCGACATGGGCCAGCAAGTCCGCCCCAAGATCCTCGATGAAGGCGACAGTGCCCGGTATGGCGGACGAGGGTGCATTCACCCCGTCGACCGGCTGGAACACATCCGGGCGGACGCCGAGCACGACCGCCCTGCCCGCCGCACGGCCGACTCCCGGGCGCTCCGCCAGCACGCCGGCTGAAAAGGGAATAGCCACCCCGCCGAAACGGGCCTCGATACCGCCATGACCCGCGACGAGTTCGCCTTCCAGAAGGTTCATCGCGGGCGCGCCCATGAAGCTGGCGACGAAGAGATTGGCCGGCCGGTCGTAAAGGCTGCGCGGCGTGCCGAGTTGTTGCAGGACGCCTCCCTTCATCACCGCCACACGGTCCCCCATCGTCATCGCCTCGACCTGGTCGTGGGTGACGTACACGGTCGTGATGCCCGAGAGCTTCTGCATGCGGGCGATCTCGGCCCGCATCTGGCCGCGCAGGCGGGCATCGAGATTGGAAAGCGGCTCATCCATCAGGAAGGCCTGCGGGCTGCGCGCGAGGGCCCGGCCCATCGCGACACGCTGGCGCTGTCCGCCCGAGAGCTGGGCCGGCTTGCGCGCGAGATAATCCTCCAGTTCCAGGAGCCGCGCCGTCTCGTCCACCTTCCGCGCTATCTCGGCCTTGTCCATGCCCCGCACGCGCAGGCCAAACCCGATATTCTCGGCCACGGTGAGATGCGGATAGAGCGCATAGGACTGGAACACCATGGCGATGTCGCGATCTCGCGGAGCGAGATCGTTCACCACGGCTCCATTGATCATGAGCCGCCCCTCGCTGATGTCCTCAAGGCCGGCGATCATGCGGAGCGCGGTCGACTTGCCGCAGCCGCTCGGGCCGACGAGGATCAGGAATTCGCCGTCGCGGATGGTCATGTTGAGATTGCGGATAGCGGCATATCCGCCGGCGTAGGTCTTGCCGATCTGATCGAAAACGATCTCCGCCATGGTCTTCCCTTGTCTCCACGCCGCCCGCCCGCATCCGGCGTGCGAAGCCGTCCAGGCGAGAACATCGGCGATCATACTTCAACAAATCCTTACAGAACAAAAGAAGTTAATGTTTGAAATTGTTCGTCTGTTTGATAGACAGGGATGAGCAAATATTGGCCTTGCGGCAATTGGTCGACAGGGCATGGAGGAGCCAGGACAGCAGCATGAACGCCGGTCAGCCCATCACAGCCGCGCCCGAACGGCCCAAGGTGCTGGCGCAGGTGCGCCACGCGCGCATCCTGGCGACGCTTGCCAGGAACGGTTCGGTGTCGGTGAGCGATGTCGCCGCGCAGCTTGCCGTGTCGGAAATGACCGTGCGCCGCGACCTGATCGAACTCGAACGGGAAGGCAGGCTGGTGCGGACCCATGGCGGGGCCGTGCGCGCCAGCCGCCCCCTCGAAGCCCTGCCTGCGGAGCCGGTCGATCGCGAGGAGCCGACCTTCGAATCGCGGCTCGGACGGAACGCGACATCCAAGCGCATGATCGCCGTGGCGGCGGCTGGCCTGGCCACCGGTGCCCGCACCCTGGCCCTCGATGTCGGCACCACGACCTATATCCTCTCCGGGCTGCTGCTCGACCGGCCCCACACCAAGATCTTCACCAACAGCGTGCGGAATGCCATGCAGCTTTCTGCAGGTTCGGCGGAGGTCTACCTGCCCGGCGGGCGCATGCGCGGCGAGGAAATGTCCATCAGCAGCCAGTCGGCCGTTTCCCAGTTCGAGGAACTGTGGTTCGATATCGCCTTCGTCGGCGTATCCGGCATCACGACGCAGGGCATCTACGACTATTCCTTCGAGGACGCCGACATGAAGCGGGTCTATCTAAGGCGTGCCACGCGCAAGATCGTCCTGTGCGACTCCACCAAGTTCCGTCGCATGTCGCTGGTGCATGTCGGTCCGCTGCAGGATTTCGACATGCTGATCACGGACAACGAGCCGCCTGCCGATCTCGCCGACGCCCTGGCCACGGCCGGCGTGGAGGTCCGCGTCGGGCGGGAGGAGCACCTCCTGCCTTGACCGGGAACACGGGAGCCAGGGAGGCGACTGGGTGCGGCGGCATGGTCACGAGCCCCCATGCCCTCGCAAGCGAAGCCGGCGCCGCCGTTTTGCGGGCGGGTGGCAATGCGCTCGAAGCCGCAATAGCCATCGGCAGCACGATTGCTGTCGTCTATCCACATTTCTGCGGCCTCGGCGGAGATGCGATCTGGATGGTTGCCGATCGCAGTGGGCGCCGAAGCTGCTTCCTTGGCATCGGGCAGGCCGCCGGCGAACCGCCCGAGTTTAAGGGCGCGATCCCCGTCAGGGGGCCGATGTCGATGCTGACGACTGCCTGCGCCGTCGATAGCTGGCGTCACGCCCACGCCTATTCCGCCAGGCATTGGGGCGGTACGATTCCCTTTGCGGACCTGCTCGCCTCCGCGATTCGATATGCGCATGACGGCTTCCCCGTAACGCGATCGCAGTCCTTCTGGCTGGATTTCCGGAAGACCGAGGCCGGTGACTGGCCGGGTTTCGCCGATATCTTCATGCCCGGTGGCAGGTCGCCGGCCATAGGCGAACTCTTCCGGCAGGAGCATCTGGCTCGATCGCTGGACCTGATCGCCCGGGACGGCCCGCGATCCTTCTACGAAGGGGAACTGGGGGCCCGCGTCGCAGCCGGGCTGCACGCAGCCGGCTCTCCCCTCACCGCTGCCGACCTCGCGGCGACCCATACGCGCGAGGTGGCTCCCGAAAGCCTTGCGTATCGCGGTTTCGAGCTTCTCGCCCCGCCACCGCCGACGCAAGGCATCTCCACCCTGGCGATCATGGGCATCCTGGCGCATTTCGACATGGCGTCCCTTTCGCCAGGCGGGACGGACCATATCCATCTGTGCGTCGAGGCGGTCAAGCGTGCCTTTCTCGACCGAAGCGGCATCGCCGATCCGGATTTCGCTCCCCAGCCGGTGGCCGACTGGCTGGCTCCGGATCACCTGCGGGATGCCGCCGGGTCGATCGCAATGGACAGCGCGCTCGAATGGCCAGCGCCGCTGCGCACAGGCGACACGGTGTTCTTCGCGGCGGCCGACGCCGAGGGTGGTTGCGTCAGCGTGCTTCAAAGCACCTATTTCGATTGGGGAAGCGGCACCGTCGTCGGGGATACCGGCATTCTCTGGCAGAACCGCGGCGCCGCCTTCTCGCTGGACCCCACGCATCCGAACGCCTTCCAGCCGGGCAAGCGCCCCTTCTATACGCTCAACCCGGGCCTCGGCTTGAGAGAGGGCAGGCCAGCCCTGCTCTACGGCACCCAGGGCGCGGACGGCCAGCCCCAGACCCTTTCCATGATCCTCAGCCGGCATATCGACTTTGGGCAGGAGCCCGCCAAAGCCCTCGCGGGTCCGCGGTTCCTGCTCGGCAAGACGTTTTCGGACAGCCGCGACAGCCTCAAACTGGAGCGCGATGCGGGACAGGATGTCTTCGCCGGGCTTGAGGCACGCGGACATGCGATCGCCCCCATCGAGGCGCAGAGTCCGCTGGCCGGCCTCGCGGGGCTGATCAGCATAGACGAGCACGGAACGATGCGCGGTGCGCACGATCCGCGCGGAGACGGCGTCGCGCTCTCCGCGGATGCCCCGCCTCAGGACTGATCTCACGCAATATTCTCAAGCAAATGCGTTCAGGCTGGACAGCCCGTCCAACCTGAGATGCAGAAAATATGAGCATTTTGCGATTCATGGCGATTCAATCTGAAAGTAGAATGCTCCGTGCGGAGGCGCCCGCAACCTTCGTGTCACGTTCGGGTGGCTAGGCTGCGCGTATCGCTACGCCGTTCGATCATTCGACCGGGACCGAAATCCCTGTCGCAGGCGGGCGCATCAAGAAGAACACCGGTCGGGAGGGTGAGAGATGTCGGAATCCCAAGGTAACCTGGCGCATCTTTTCGCCCAGGCCGCCAAACATGCGTTTGCATTCCGCGCCGGCCTCGACGAACGCCCGCAACATCCTCAGCACAGCTATGCCGACGCACTCACAGCCTTCGACATGCCCACCCCGGCCACCGGCGAAGCGGCGGAGGTCGTCTTGGAGGATCTGGTCGAGCGGGCGACGCCGGGACTGCATGCCTGCACGGGCAGGCGCTTCTTCGGCTGGGTGATCGGCGCCTCCCACCCCGCCGGCGTCGCCGCGGACTGGATGGCCTCGGCCTGGGGCCAGAATGCCGGCAATCATACCGCCTCTCCAGCGGCCGCAGCGTGTGAAACGATCGCCGCGCGCTGGCTGCTGGACATGCTCGACCTGCCTCGCGAAGCCTCCGTCGGCTTCGTTTCAGGCGCGACCGTTGCCAATTTCGTCGCGCTGGCTGCAGCCCGCAGCGAGGTCCTGCATCGACTCGGCTGGGATGTGGAGGCCAAGGGCCTGTTCGATGCGCCGCCCATCCAGGTCCTGATCGGCGAAGACGCCCATTCCACGGTATTCTCCGTCCTGCAATATCTGGGCTTCGGCCATAGGCGCGTCACCCGCATTGCCACCGACGGCGAAGGGGCGATGCTGCCGGACGCGTTCGTGCGGGCGATGCGGAACGTTTCGTGGGATGCTCCGCTCATCGTGATCACCCAGGCGGGCCAGATCAATACCGGCGCCTTCGATCCTCATCCAACCATCGTCCGAGCCGTCCGGGCGCATCCCAATTGCTGGATCCATGTCGACGGGGCCTTCGGCCTCTGGGCCAGGGCCTGTCCCGACCGCGCATCGCTGGCGGATGGCGTCGAGATGGCTGACTCCTGGGCGACGGACGGGCACAAATGGCTGCAGACGCCCTATGACAGCGGCTATGCCATCGTGCGCCATTCCGATGCCCATCGCCGTGCGATGATGATCGCGGCGAGCTACCTGCCCTCGGTGGGCGCGGGCGAGCGCGATCCCTCCCACTACGTACCGGAGCTCTCGCGGCGGGCCCGGGGCTTCGCGACCTGGGCGATGCTGCGCCACTACGGGTGCGAGGGCATCGCCGCCATGGTCGAGCGACATTGCCGCCTGGCCCGCCTGATGGCGGATGCGCTGCGCCAGGAACCCGGCGTCGCCATCGTCAACGACGTCGTGCTCAACCAGGTCGTCGTCCGCTTCGGTTCGAGGGAAGAGCCGGAGACGGGCGACGAACTGACGCGTCGCACCATCGCCGCCCTCCAGCAGGACGGAGCCTGCTTTGCGGGAGGAGCGCAATGGAAGGGACGCTGGGTGATGCGGCTCTCGATCATCGGCGGCGAAACGACGGAAGCGGATGCGGTGTGTTCGGCCGAGGCGATCACGCGCGCCTGGCGGAAAGTGCAGGGAGCGGCCTGACCACAGGATGATCCGGCGACGCCGGAGGACTGCTCCAGCCAACGAGCCGGAACCCTGACCCGTCCACGAAAGCGCAAACGCCGGAGATGTCGCGCGCGGATGCGCGGGACAAGCCCAGTCATGACAAAACCAGCCACCCCGCGAATTGGCTCGGCCGTGAATCAACAAAAAGGGCCAGGCTTGCGCCTGGCCCGAATACCTTGAGTGTCGACGCCGCCGCAGCGGCCTCCAGATCTCAGGCAGCCGAAAGACGGTCGGCGGCAACCTTGCCGGAACGACGGTCCTCGACCAGCTCATAGCTGATCTTCTGGCCTTCCTGCAGGTCACGCAGGCCGGCGCGCTCGACAGCGCTGATGTGGACGAAGACGTCCTTGGAGCCGTCATCCGGCTGAATGAAACCATAACCCTTCTGGGTGTTGAACCACTTCACGGTGCCAGTGCTCATGATGAACCTTTCCTGTGGGCACGATCATGCCCCTGCAGCCGACTGGCGGCAAAGGCGCTGTTGGTCGAAATTGGTAGGAAGGTCATCAGCGTGCACGGCCAAAAGACCGCGCGGCCAAAACGTCCGGCCGAGTTCGATGGCGATTTTATGCTAGGAATGACGCACAATTGCAAGGGCGCCGGTGGCCGGCTTTCGATTTTGTACCTGCAGCTCCCTGTTTTTCCGCCTGTTTTCACGGTCACGCGGGGTCAAGATAGGGGCTGAGCTGTGCCAGGCTGAGCGGCGGCAGACCGGCGAGGCGGGCGGGATTGCCATCCGCAGATTCCCTCAGATGGCGCTCGAGCGCCTCTGCCGCCTCCTCGATGCGCCCCCCGGCAAGATGGCCCAGCACGGCCTTGTGCATGATGATCATCTGCGGGATGTCAGGTTGTTCCTTGTAGGAGCCGAAGGATAGATGCGCCGTGATCAGCGGCAGCTGGCAACGGTAGAGCGTCTCGCGCAATTCCTCGTTGGAGCAGCCGAGCACGATATCGTGGTGCAGGTCGACCTCGAGCCGGTGCAGCAGGCTCGGATCGGAGCGTGCCTCGAGCGTCTCCGCCGCCAGAACGCGCTCCAGCCTCTCCAGGATCATGTGTTCGTCCATATGGACCATGGCCTGCCGGAGCGCCGCGGGCTCCAGCAGGATCCGCATCTCATAGAGTTCTCCAATGCGCGCGGGCCTCAGCGGCCCCGCATACCAGCGCGCATTGGCCTCCTGCCGGACCAGCCCGACCCGCTCCAGCCGAAGCAGCAGTTCATGGGCGATGGTGCGGCTGACGCCGAAATGCTCGGCCAGAGCCTGGGAACGGATCTGGAAACGCCCGAACAGGAGACAGGACGCGACGTCCTTCTCGACGGACGAGTAGATCAGGTCGCGCCAGTTGCGCACCTTCAGCTCGGCCTCCGCTTCCGCCGGCAGGGCGACATGGGCGGCGAGATCACCGAAGATCGGCGCGTCGGTCGGTCGCGTTCCGACCACCACGCCGCGCATGGGCGGGCGGCGGTGCACCAGGCCTTCGGCCTCAAGCCGCGTCATGGTGTTCACGGCCGGCATGCGACCGATACCGAAGAGATCGGTCACCGCCTTCTCCCGAATGACGAACCCCTCCGGCAGGGCGCCCGAGTGGATATGGCCGGCCAGGATCTCCCAAACGATCGCGTTCATCCTGCGCCGCCCGCCTCCGGCAGGGCCGGCAAGCTCCTCCCTCCCCTCCCGCAGGCGTCCGTTCATGGCTTGGCTCCCCGCCGTCCGCTCACCGATAGCCCGCCTCCGACAGGATGCCGATACGCGCGACATTGCTGAGGTCGACTATGGCGGCGCCGGCATCCATGTCGACGGGCAGCAGGCCATAGCGGATGTTCAGAACGAGCTGGATCACGGGATAGAAGCCCTGCGTGTAGGGCTGCTGATCGGTTGTAAAGACCAGATGGCCCGTCTGGATCAGGCGCAGGATCGTCGGGGAGAGATCGAAGCCGGCGGCATAGATCGGACGGGCGGCCCGTTCCGCCGCAAGCGCCGCTCCCTCGGTGTCGGCCTGGCCGGTGGCGAGCACGATGGAGATCTCCGGCCGCTGGTCGAGAATAGCCAGGATGTGCCGGGCTGCTTCCTCCGCATAGTGGCCGGTGACGGTCTCTACCCACTCGATGCCATGGCCGCTGAGGCCCGCCTTGATGCCGTCTCGCCTCTCTTCCAGCGCGGAGATGCCGGGATCGTGCATGGTGAGCAGGACGGTGCTGCCGGGCCTGACATCGGGGGCAACGCGGCGTGCGAGCGCCCGGCCCGCGGCGGGGAAATCCTGCGCGATGCCGCTGAGCACACCGCTCCGGCCACGTCCGGCGTCGATGTTGAAGGCGACGACCGGTACCCCCCGGCTCCTGGCCTCGGCGATCACCGGCGCAAAGGCCTCGACGTCGAACACCACGATGGCAAGGCCGTCGACACCCTGTTCGAGCCCCCGCCTTGCGATGGCGGCCATGCCGGACGCGTCGACGCCGACCGTACCCGTGAATTCCACCTCGACATCCATCAAGGCCGCGGCATCGGCCATGCCTCGCCGGACAGGGCCGAAGAAATCCTCGTCGCAGGTCACGGCGATGAACAGGAGCTTCAATCGCCTGGAGGCTTCGGAAGGGTTCATCTGCCGCTCCTCAGGAAATCACGCGCGCCGATCCCTCGGCCTGGTGGCGCCCAAGCGCCTCCCAATCCCAGTCGATACCAAGGCCGGGCTCCGTGGACGGGATGGCATGACCGGCCTCGATGCGCATGCCGGTCTTCGTCACGCCGTCGAGCTGCGGGATGTATTCCACCCAGCGCGCATTGGGCACGGCGCAGCACAGCCCGACGTGCAGTTCCATGAGGAAATGCGGGCAGACCGCCACGTTGAAGCTCTCGGCCATGTGGGCGACCTTGAGCCAGGGCGTGATGCCACCGATACGCGCCACGTCCACCTGCACGACGGAACAGGCACGGCGCTGGAGATAATCGCGGAAATGGGAGGCGCCGTAGATGCTCTCGCCGACGGCGATGGGAATGGAGGTCGAGGCGGCGAGGCGTACATGCCCGTCGACGTCATCAGCCGGGAGCGGCTCCTCGAACCAGCCGATATCGGCCTCCCGATAATGATGGGCGCGCCGGATCGCCTCGTCCACCGCGAAGGCCTGGTTGGCATCCGTGAAGATCTCGAATGCCTCGCCCACCGCCTCGCGCACGGCGAGGAGCCGGCCGACATCATCCCGCACAGGCCGGCCGACCTTGACCTTGCATCCCCCGAACCCATCCGCCTTCGCCTTGAGCGAATCCTCGACGATGGCCTTTGTCTCGAGCTGCAGCCAGCCGCCTTCTGTGGTGTAGAGCCGCACCTTATCCTGGGCTCCGCCCGCCATCACATGCAGGGGCAACCCGGCCCTGCGGCAGCGCAGGTCCCAGAGCGCGGAATCCACGGCCGCCAGCGCCAGCGAAGTGATGGCGCCGACCGAGGTCGCGTGGGTGAGGAAGAGAAGATCCCGCCAGATCTGCTCGACCATGGCGGCTTCGCGCCCGATCAGGACCGGAGCGAAGGTGCGGGCGAGTAGTTCCAGCACAGAATGGCCACCCGTTCCGATGGTGTAGCTGTAGCCGGTGCCAACCGCGCCATCGGCGTCGATGATGCGGACGATCGGGGTTTCCTGCGCCACGAAGGACTGGATCGCATCGACCCGCTTCACCTTGGGCTCAAGCACCACCATCGAGAGCTCGACACGCACGATCCTGGCCATGAGCCGTCCCTTCCCGAACACACCTGTTGCCGTCGCTCGACGGGCAGTCTTTCGCTCAGGGATACGCCCCGCCTCCCAACGCCGTCAAGAATATTGCATGGACTATGCAAAAGTGATCTTAAGCGAACGGAATCATGCGCACCGCCCTTGATCGGATCGCGTGGGCGCGCTCAATAGGGCCACAGCCAGAAACGTCAGGAAACGCCATGAAGACACGCAAGGTCGGCCGCACGAGCGTCGAGGTAACCGAGATTTCCTTCGGCTGCACCGGCATCGGCAACCTCTACAAAGCCGTGAACCGCAACGACGCCGCCGCTACCCTGCAGATCGCTTGGGATGCGGGCATCCGCTATTTCGACACCGCGCCGCGCTACGGCCACGGCCTTTCGGAGCTGCGACTGGGCGATTTCCTCTATGGCCGGCCGCGGGACAGCTATGTGATCTCGACCAAGGTGGGGCGAGTGCTCAGGCCCGTGGCGGAGGATGCCGTGCCCGACTACGGCTTCGCAGATCCCCTGCCCTTCGCGGCCGATTACGACTACAGCTACGATGGCATTCTCCGCTCCTTCGACCAGAGCCTGACGCGCCTCGGCCTCAACCGCGTGGACATCGTCTACGTCCATGACATCGGCGTACTCACGCATGGCAAGGAGGACAACGAACGGCATGTCCGCGCCCTGCTGGACGGTGGCTTCAGGGCGCTCGACGAGTTGAAGAGCCGTGGCGCCATCCGGGCAATCGGCATCGGCGTCAACGAGGTGCAGGTGTGCCTCGAACTCATGGACCACTTCCCACTCGACTGCATCCTGCTGGCCGGACGCTATTCGCTGCTCGACCGCTCCGCCGAACCGGCGCTGCTGGAGCGCTGCGTCAAGGATGGCACCTCGCTGGTCATGGGCGGCGTGTTCAATTCAGGTATCCTCGCCACCGGCGCGATCCCCGGCGCGACCTTCGACTATGGCCCCGCCTCCGAGGAGGTGCTTGAGCATGTGCGCAACCTCGAAGCGGTGGCCGCGAAATACCAGGTGCCGCTCGCGGCGGCGGCGATGCAATTTCCCCTCGGCAGCCCGGCGGTCGCCTCGGTGCTCATCGGCACCGGCAATCCAGGCAGCCTCAGGCGCAACCTCTCGCAACTCGACTTCGAGATTGCTCCTGCCGCCTGGGCCGAGTTCGACCACCATACGCTCATGGCGCCGGATCCTGCGCACGCCACGCCCTGGGCCCAGACGGAGGGGTAGGCGGATCGCCAGAACGCCCGGCCCCCGCCCCTTCCCGAAGCCCGCGGTCGCACGGCCGGCGACAGCCTCGGTCACAACCGGCAGATCGCGAATTCCGGTCACCGGTGTTACAAGGGCGCTCGGCTTCGTGTAACAGGGCGGCATGTCTGAAAATCTCACGCTCGGCATTGCCGCTCTCTCCACCGCTGCGGTCATCCTGCGCCCGTTCAACTGGCCCGAAGCGATATGGGCCGTCGCAGGCGCGGTGATGCTGCTCGCTCTCGGCCTGATCTCGCCGCATATGGCGCTGGCGGGCGTGGCGCGCGGTACCGACGTCTATCTCTTCCTCATCGGCATGATGCTGCTGGCGGAGATAGCGCGCCATGAGGGCCTGTTCGACTGGCTTGCCGTGCAGGCCATGCGCCATGCGGAGGGCTCGCCCCTTCGCCTCTTCGCTTTGGTCTATGGCGTGGGGGTCGTGGTCACGGTGTTCCTGTCGAATGACGCCACGGCGGTGGTGATGACCCCGGCGGTCGCAGCCGCGATGCGGGCGGCACGCATCGACAAGCCCCTGCCCTATCTACTGGTCTGCGCCCTGGTCGCGAATGCCGCCTCGTTCGTGCTGCCGATCTCCAATCCCGCCAATCTGGTGGTGCAGGGAACGGCCATGCCTCCGTTGATGCAATGGCTCGGCATCTTCACCCTGCCTTCGCTCGCGGCGATCGCAGCCACCTATGCCGCCTTGCGATTGATCTTTCGCGGCCAGTTCACGGGGCAGATCGCCAGCGACATCCCCGAGGTGCGGCTTTCGCGGGGCGCGGTCGCCGCAGCGCTCGGCATCACCGCCACTGCAATCGGCCTGATGACGGCGTCCGCAATCGGCCGGGATCTCGGCCTGCCGACGGCGATCGCCGGCATCGCCACCACGCTGATCGTCGCCTGCATGGGCAAGGAAGCGGCGCCTGCCATGCTGCGTCACGTCGTCCGGGACATTTCCTGGGGAGTCCTCCCGCTGGTGGCGGGCCTGTTCGTACTCGTCCAGGCGCTGGAAGGAACCGGGGTGCTCGCCACGCTCGTGAGCCACCTGCAGGAGCTCGCCCGGCAGTCGACGCCGGTGGCGAGCTGGATCGTTGGCCTCGTCACTGCCTTCGCCTGCAACGTCACCAACAACCTGCCCGCCGGACTGATAGCCGGCAGTACCGTTCAGGCCGCACAGGTGCCCGACGCGATCCGCGCGGCGGCGGTGATCGGCATCGACATCGGCCCGAACCTCTCGATCACCGGCTCGCTCGCCACCATTCTCTGGCTTACCGCGCTGCGCCGCGAGGGACACGGCGTAAGCGCCTGGGCCTTCCTGAAGAGCGGCTTCATCGCCATGCCGCCGGCGCTGCTCCTCGCCCTGGCGGCTCTCGGCCTGCAGGGCTGGCTGTGGTAGGCGGTCCGGTCAGGAATCGGTAAAGCCCAGCCAGGGCTCGAGCTTCTCCCAGGTTTCGTCCATCGCATAGGCGGCGACGAAAGGCAGCGACAAATGGCCGTAGCGCAGCGAAAGCTGATCCTCTGCCGCCTCCTCGCCCCGCCTCGCGACGGATGCCACATAGAGCGCGGCGGCAAGACCCGTGCGATCGGAACCGGAGTTGCAGTGGATCAGGAGTGGCTTGGGCGCCTTCGCCATCAACGCGATCAGTTGCTCGGCTCGCTCCTGTGTCAGTTCGTGCTTGGCCGACATCCGAAAATCGATGTGTTCGACGCCGAGCGCTCGGGCGTCGGCCAGTTCCTTGTCGTACCAGTGCTCGCCGGGATTGGCGCCACGCAGATTGATGATGGTCCTGATGCCGTAGCGGCGGACGTCGCGGTTCATCAGCGTATTGCTCAACTGCGCCGAGCGGTAGACCTCCCCCGGCACGACGGTAGCGAAATTGCCCGTCAGCAGGGCATCGCTCGCATAAGCGCCGAGAGCGAGCGCGGCGGCAACGCAGACGCCGCCGCACAGGGCAAGGAGGGGCTTTCGGCCGGGGAACATCGCAGGACCATTGGCAGGGAGAACAATCCCTATTCGCGCGTCGATTGCAGCCAAAAGAGGGCTGTTCATTGCCGAAACGTAAAGACGACGATTATTTCTGCTCCTCAAAAACAGGGGCGTTCCGGCTCCGAACCGCTGTTCCGCGAAAGAAGCCGAAGGCGTATACTCGATGATCGGAACAAGATCATAAGATCAAAAGGGGAGGCGTCATGCACACACCCCCGATCACGGGTGCGCAGATCAGGGCCGGCAGGGCACTGTTACGCTGGACGGCACAGAAATTGGCCGATGCGTCCAAGCTCGGGGTCGCCACGATCCGGCGAGCGGATGCCAGCGACGACATTCCTTCGATCACGGCCGCCAATGCCGCCGCAATCCGACAAGCCCTCGAAACAGGAGGGGTCGAATTTATCTGGGATCATGGTAGAGGTGTGGGCGTTCGCCTGGCGCGCCACCGTATCGTGCCTGGCGAACATTTCGACTTTGTCAGTGATGGGAATGAAGGGTGAGGAAGTCTTTCTTGGCCGTGGCCGCGGCAATGCCGGTGATGTTGGGCGTGTCGCATGCGTGGGCCTATGACTACATGGCTATCGGGATTGGCACCATGCCGTGCAAATATTGGTTGTCCACACCGCAGCTCGAAGGGGAAGGCAATACCTGGATCCTAGGCTGGTGGACCGGGTTGGACAGCCGCAACGACAATCATTGGGTCGGCAGCAGCACCGACGGCAACGGCATCATCTTGGTCGTCAAAAGAGAATGCGAGCACAATCCTGACAAACTACTTATGAATGTCGTGGCCGATCTCTTTAAGAAATGGAATCACCCTCCAAAATAAAAGTTCAATCACTGAAGAAATACATATTCATTCATACGTTTCAGCAGGCAAGCCCGCCACGCCGCTGAACGCGTTATAGTTCATATGATGCAGGAACCATCGAATCCATATGCATTTTGTTAAGAAAGTTTCCGTAGCGGTATGGCACTGGGTCAACCCTGGATACTCACTTAACAAGGCAAGATGGTTTCCATGTCAAAGATTGCAAAATTCGCTGCCGCCCTCGGCTTCGTGATCGCCACCGCCGGCATCGCCCAGGCCATGCCGGCCGGCGCGCCGCACCATGACGGCCTGTCGATGGCCACCGAGGCGGCGTATGGCTGCCCGCGCGGCATGCATCCCAACCGTTTCGGCCGCTGCGAGCCCAATCGCCCTGTGGTGGTGCGTCCGGCTCCGATCTATCGTCCGGCTCCGGTGGTCCGTCGTCCCGTCTGCCCGCCCGGCATGCGCCTGGCACCCTCCGGCCGCCGCTGCGTCACCCGCTTCTGATCGGCCGATACTCCTCAAGACAGGAAAGGCTGGAGCCTCGCGGCTCCAGCCTTTTTCATGCCGCTCACTCGGCGCCGGTGTGCCAGGGGCCGTGATGAGCGCCGGGCTGGTCGATGCGCTCGAAGCCGTGCGCGCCGAAAATATCGCGCTGTGCCTGGACCAGATCCACCGTGGCGCGGCTGGTGCGCAACTGCTGCAGGTAATTCACAGCCGAGGTCAGGGCCGGCACGGGATGGCCATTGGCCACGGCGAGGCCCAGGATCTTGCGAGCGGAAGGCAGGCTTGCCTTGAGTTCACCGGCAAAATCCGGATCAAGGACGAGCGACTCGGGAGCGGGCGTCGCCGAATAGGCCTTCGACATCGAGTCGAGCATGCGGGAGCGGATGATGCAGCCGGCGCGCCAGATCTTGGCGATTTCGGCCAGCGGCAGATCCCAGCCGAACTGCTTGGAGCCGGCGGCCAGCACGTCGAAGCCCTGCGCATAGGCCAGGATCTTGCCGGTCAGCAGCGTCTTCTCGATATCCGCGATGATCTCGGGCGTGGCCGAGCCGATCGGCGCACGTTCGGCATCGCCAAGGACGCCGTTCACCGCCTGGCGCAGGCTGCGCATCGAGGACAGGCCTCGCGCTTCGACGGCCGCGGAGATCGCGCTGGCCGGCACACCGAGGTCGAGTGCCTCGATGGCAGACCAGCGGCCGGTGCCCTTCTGGCCCGCGCTGTCGAGAATGACGTCGACCAGCGGCTTCGAGGTGGCCGGATCGACCGTACGCAGAGCCTGCACCGTGATCTCGGTGAGGTAGGAGGCGAGCGGTCCCTTGGTCCAGCCTTCGAACACGTCGGCAATGGCCGAGGGCGCCATGCCGAGCCCGGAGCGCATCAGGCCATAGGCCTCGGCGATCATCTGCATATCGGCATATTCGATGCCATTATGCAGCGTCTTCACGAAATGGCCGGCGCCGGCAGGTCCCATATAGCCGCAGCAGGAGGCGCCTTCGTAGCGGGCCGCGATGGCGTTCAACACATCCTTGACGCGCTCGTAGGCCGTGGGGCTGCCGCCGACCATGATGGAGGGGCCATGGCGGGCGCCCTCCTCGCCACCGGACACGCCGACGCCGAGGAACTGAAAACCCTCTGCGCCCAGAGCCTTGTCGTGGGCGACGCTGTCACGGTAGTTCGCGTTGCCGGCATCGATGATGATGTCGCCCTGCGACAGATGCGGCTTGAGCTGGTCGATCGTATCGTCGACGGCGGCACCGGCCTTCACCATCAGCAGCAGCGCGCGCGGCGGCTTGAGCGCGGCGACGAGTTCCTCGATCGAATGGCAGGCAATCATGCTGGAGGCCAGGTCCCCGGCTTCCTTGATCGCCTCGTCCGTACGGGCGGTGGAGCGATTGTAGACGGCGACCTTGAAACCCTTTTCGGCGATGTTCATGGCGAGGTTGCGCCCCATCACCGCCATGCCGATGACTGCAATATCCGCCTGTGCCACTTGTACGTCTCCCCTGATAACTCGATGACCGACCGCTTTGCCCGATCGATCCTTCCCAGCGCTATGCCGCCTTTGGCGCGCGATGTACAGCCCTGGCGGCGCTCATTGTGTAGGCAATGTCGTTTTGCGAAAATTTCGAGCGGCGCGATAAAATGGACGCGATCGAGCCGCCCGGCCGCCCGAAGCGACAGATTCGATCCTCACCAGGTCTGCGGAGGCGACAGCGGCACGGGATCGTTCCTGAAGCCATGAAGATGGCGGGTGCGCAGCTCCAGTCCATGCGCGACCTGCTCCACGATGTCGAGAGCATGGCGCAGCTCGGTGTGGCTGTAATAGGTCAGCAGGTTCGCCGCGAGGGCCTCCTCACCGGCATCGAGCAGGATGGCGGCGCTGCCGGCGATGCCGGCCTGGCTGAGGCTCAGCTTCGCCTCGATGGCCTCCCAAAGCGCCGTCGTCTCCGACAGGAAGGTCTCGTGATGCTGGAAGATGAGGTTGAGCAGGCGCTTTCCGGCGGCGCTCGCCGAACGCGTCGACTCGATGCCCTGTGGCACGTGGGAAACCGTATCGGCGCGTCCCTTGTCCGCATGGCGTGTGTCGAGGAAGCGTGCCGCCTCCCCCGCGGCCAGGTAGCGGTGGGCGCGATATTCCTCGGGGACCTCGCTCATGCCCATGAAGACCGGCACGAAGGGCGCGGCAACGGCACCGACCTGCGTATGCCAGAGCAGGCGGAGCTGGCTGTGCGCAGGGGCCGCGAGCGGCACGACCTGGCCGTAGCCTGCCGTGTCGCCGGTGAGCCGTGCGGTGCGGACGGCCCAGATCATGTCGGCGAGGCCGATCTTCTCCGGCCGCCTCGCCCGTGCGGCCATCTCCGTCTCGATCCACGCGACGCCGGCCCAGC
Organism: Labrys sp. ALF-8; assembly: GCF_059699065.1. Lineage (NCBI taxonomy): Bacteria > Pseudomonadati > Pseudomonadota > Alphaproteobacteria > Hyphomicrobiales > Xanthobacteraceae > Labrys > Labrys sp. ALF-8. The sequence goes on along the minus strand of NZ_AP048537.1, from coordinate 3,462,529 downwards.
GGCCTTTCCCGTCACCATAGACCGAATTGGCGTCAAAGGGACCGTCCCCGTCATACCAGCCCTGTTCCCTTGCGAAGGAGACGAAATGCGGGGGATAGAGGAAGTCGTCCCGCCCGGGCTCCGCGACAGGCACGACGCCGACATAGCCGGGCCTCGAAGCCCGGATGGAGTCGGCGCCCAGCCGCTCGGCCACCCACAGACCCCTGCCGCCGGAAAACTCGATCACCACCCAGGCCTCCTCGGCGTCGGCGATCAGGTGCGAATTGCCGCCGTAATCGGCATAGCCGTGGCGGGCGATGAGACCGGCGATGATGTCGACGCCCTCGCGAGCGCTCCGCGCCCTCTCCAGGACGATGCGCGCAAGGTCGCTGTAGTTGAGGCCGGCCTGATCCCGCGGTGTCATGGCGACGAGTTCGGGCCGCGAGGACGACCAGATATCTCGGACCGCCACGCCATGTTCGTTGAGGCCGCCATTGGTGAGCGGAGCGGGCACGCCCTTGTAGTAACTGTAGCTTACGCGGACATGACGCGCGGTTTCGTCGGCCTGGGGGATCTCGCTCATGCGTCCAGGCATGTCGGCCTCGGACGTCACGCCAACCCGAATCGTCGCTCCCGCCTCATGCTGCCGGCGCGGCACGATTTCCAGCCAGTGGCTCGAGGGCTCGTCACCGTAGCCCGCGAGATAGGCGATGCCGTCGGCCGTATGATTCCTGCCGACATAGAGACCGTAACTCACACTTTCCTCCGCCTTGCCCGCCCGCCGGCCGCGCTCGGCCCGGCTTCCGCCTCATACAACGGGATAGGCCTTTCACCCTATGGCCAAGTTGCGCGAAGCGCGTGCGTTTGATCACGTATGGATCATTGGAAGCGCGTTAACCTTCGAGCAAGGTTGTCGCCTCTAGCGTTGGGTAACCGAGGCAGCGAGACTGCAGCAATCAAACCGGAGGCCAGACACGTCATGGCTGAAGTTACACAGAATGCTCAACTGTCGAGCGATTTGCTCCATACAATGTTCGCCTCGAACATGACGAACATGATCGTTCTCGATCTCATGGTCGCCGCGACCATACTGCTTGCACACCGCATCTTCCTCGCGAACGAGCGCAGGCTGAACGCTACGTCGCCCACCCCGAAGGAATAGACCTGGCACTTCCGCTTGCGGGCAATCCTCTCGGACCACCCGCCGCCTTCACGCCTCAGGCTCCGTAGGCCGGCTGGCCCCTGACCATATCGGTGCTCGGAATCGCCTGATCGATCAGCACCACGTAGAGCACGGCCGCCACCACGGCGATCACCGCCCCCGTCAGCAGCGCCGGCACGAAGGACCCGCTCGCCTTGACGATGAAGCCGGTGACGGTGGGCGCAAGCGCGCCGCCGACATAGCCCCCGAAATTCTGCATCGAGCCGATCGAGGCCGTGGTGTTCGCCGGCGCGGCCACGGACGCCATCGCCCAGGCGGCGGAACTTGATATGTAGAGCAGGAACAGCGAGATCGAGATGCAGACGATCGCCAGCGTATCGCTGGGAGTCTCGGCTGCGACCGCCGTGAAGACCGCGGTAAGGAGTAGAGAAGCGGCCATCGGATATTTGCGGGCGTTCATCGGCGAGACGCCGTTGCGCGCCAGGAGGTCCACCAGCCAACCGCCGCAAACGCTGCCCACGACACCGAAGATGAAGGGAATCGCGCCCACGATGCCGGTGTTGGAGATGGTGAAATGGCGTTCCATCTCCAGGTAGCCGGGCAGCCAGGCCGTATAGATCCACAGCACGTAGATGGTGCCGAAGAATCCGGCGATCATGCCCCAGGTGGTGCGATATGCGAACAGCCGCTTCCAGTCGTCCCAGCTGACGCTGCTTTTTACCCCTTCCTCGTCGCCTTCGGTGAGGAAGGCGCGCTCGTCCGCATCGAGGTCCACCTCGGTTGGATTCCGGAAGACGGAATAGACGACGAACGCCAGAAGAAGGCCGGCGAGGCCCATGACGATGAACATCCAGCGCCAGCCCACCAGGAACATCAGCCCGGTCAGAATCGGCACGGCCACGGCGGTACCGAGCGAGGAGGCGCAGTTCCAGATACCCGTAGCCGTGCCGCGCTGGCGCACATTGAACCAGTCGCGGGCGACCCGGGCGCAGGTAGGAAAATGCGGCGCCTCGCCGAGCCCGAGAACCACGCGGGCTCCGATGAATTGCCAGAAGCCGAGCACCAGGCCGCCCAGCACCTGGGCGACCGACCATAGCGACATGCCGGCCGCGAGCATTACGCGCGGGCCGAGGCGATCAATCAGGGCGCCGGCCGGCAATTGGGCCAGTGCGTAGGCCCAGAGGAAGGCGGAGAGAAGGAGGCCCATCTCGCCGACATCGATGCCGAGATCCTGACGGATCAGCGGATTGGCGACGGCGAGCGTGGCCCTGTCGATGTAATTGAGGACACCCGCGGCAATCAGGAAGACCAGGGCAACGATCTGAATCCGCCGCACGCGCGGCGTAATGGATGAAATACTCATTCCTCACCTATCACCTTAAATACGGCCGTTCCGGCTCTTCTGAACAAAGGGATAGTGAGTATTGTCATACGATACAACGGCATGTTCGTATGGAATGCTTAAATCCCGGGATTGCGAAGCCCACTTATCGTCGAACTAAACTCTAGGGCGAAAAACACAACTATAGATTGCGCACCCGTCATTTTCATCATCAAACGGACTTCTAAGCAGCGCCATGAAGGACCCGACTCACCGGCGCTCCCCCCTTCACGTCAATGGTAGCCGTCCCGGCAGAGCCGGCCCGACGGCCCGGAACCTACCGTTCCCGCGTGAGTTTCCTTGGGGTGGCGCATATCGGGCCGCGCCGTTTCCATTCAACTCCAAGGAAAGACCCATGGCAGATACCTTGTCACCGGAAGACCTTCGCAAGGAATTCGAAAAGCAGATCGCTGACCTGAAGAAGGAAGTCGGGGCGCTCAGCAAAACGCTGGCCCAGCGCGGAACGGATACGCTCGAACGGACGCGGGAAAGCGCCTCGGATGCTCTCGACCGCGCCCGGGGGCAAGCCCGCAGCTCGCTCGCCCAGGTTCGCGAGCAGGCACAGCTCGTCTCGGACACCGTGAAGGAAAATCCCGGCACGACCGCGACCGTGCTGTCCTCCGCCGGCGTCATCGGCTTCGTGCTGGGGCTCATCGTCGGCACCCAGCTCGCGGGCAACTCCCGGCGCTGGTAGGACGAGAAGAGAGCGGCAAGGCTCGCGCCTTCGCCGCCTCTCATCCTGCCCGGCTAGTTTGCGGGTCCTTCGACCTTCACGCCTCCGTTGCCGATGCTGATCTCCACGGAATTCCTGTGTTGCTCCCGATAGATGTAGACCGCCGCACCGGCGACGGCGACAATGGCGACGATCAGGACGATGGCGGCATTCCTATTCATGCGGGGCTCCAAGATACACGTTCTGCCAAGAGCCAACGCCCCGCCGGCTCCTTCGGTTCCACGATGGACGCGGCGAAGCCTGCCCAGGGAGCGGCATATCTACGTGGATGCGTGTTTCTGGAAAACTGGTGCTGCAAGAGAGGATTGAACTCTCGACCTCTCCCTTACCAAGGGAGTGCTCTACCACTGAGCTACTGCAGCGCCTGCGGGGACTTGCCCGATGCGGCGCCCTAGTGCCACAAGGGAGCCGACAGTGCAAGCCGCCAGCCGCATAAAGTTGCTGATTAGATGAAATCCTCTCCCAAAACCGAAGCCGAAAAGCGGGCCGAGCGCCTCGCCAAGGCACTGCGGGCCAATCTCGGCCGGCGGAAATCGCAGGCTCGCGGGCGCGACGCAGCCGAGTTGGGTCCGCCCCCGAAAAGCGATGCGGAAAAGTCACAAGAAGATTCGGAATGACGCTCCACGGCGCGAAGCCCCGGTTTCGCCCTTGTCCGGCCTTTGTGGTTCGTTTACTCAAACCGGTTAACCTTAAGCGTTGAGTGACTCTCCAGTTGAGTCCCGGCCTCCTATGCTCCCGTTGCGAGCGGGCCGCAGTCATTTCGAAGGACCGATCATGGATCGCATCAAGATCACCGGCGGCGCGCCGCTCCACGGCGTCATTCCGATTTCCGGTGCCAAGAACGCCGCCCTGCCGCTGATGATTGCGAGCCTCCTGTCCGAAGACGTACTCACCCTGACCAACGTGCCGCGCCTCGCCGACGTCGCGCTGCTCGCCCGCATCCTCGGTAACCACGGGCTCGATGTCACCATCGCCGGCAAGCGCCCCGGCGAGCTGGAACTGACGGGCCAGACGGTGCGCCTCGATGCCCGCACGATCGTCGACACCACCGCCCCCTACGAGCTCGTTTCGCGCATGCGCGCCAGCTTCTGGGTCCTCGGCCCGCTGCTCGCCCGCATGGGGCAGGCCCGCGTCTCGCTGCCGGGCGGCTGCGCCATCGGCACCCGTCCGGTGGACTTCCTGCTCATGGCGATGGAGCGCCTGGGAGCGACCATCGACATCGAGAACGGATATGTGGTGGCGCAGGCCAAGAACGGCCTGAAGGGCGCCGAGATCGATTTTCCGAAAGTCACGGTCGGCGGCACGCATGTGGCGCTCATGGCCGCCACCCTCGCCGACGGCACCAGCGTGATCCACAACGCGGCCCGCGAGCCGGAAATCGTCGACGTGGCGGACTGCCTCGTCAAGATGGGCGCCAAGATCAAGGGGGCCGGCACCTCCACCATCGAGATCACCGGCGTCTCGCGCCTGCAGGGCGCCCATCACCGCGTGGTATCCGACCGCATCGAGACAGGCACCTATGCGATGTGCGTGGCGATGACGGGCGGCGACGTGATGCTCGACGGCGCCCAGCCTGACCTCCTGGAGAGCGCACTCGACGTGCTGCGCGAGGCTGGCGCCGAGATCACCGCCACCAACGAAGGCATCCGCGTGCGCCGCAACGGCCACGGCATCGATCCCGTGGCGGTGACCACCGAACCCTTCCCGGGCTTCCCGACCGACCTTCAGGCGCAGCTCATGGGCCTGATGACCAAGGCCAAGGGCAAGTCCCGCATCACCGAGACGATCTTCGAGAACCGCTTCATGCATGTGCAGGAGCTCGCCCGCCTCGGCGCCCATATCCACCTCGACGGCCAGACGGCCATCGTCGAGGGCGTTCCCACGCTCAAGGGCGCGCCGGTGATGGCGACGGACCTGCGCGCCTCCGTCTCGCTGGTGATCGCGGGGCTGGCGGCACAGGGCGAAACGACAGTCAACCGCGTCTACCACCTCGATCGCGGCTTCGAGAGCCTGGAGCGCAAGCTCGGCGCCTGCGGCGCACAGATCGAGCGGATTTCCGGCGAGGGTTGAGGCTGGAGTGCGGACATTCGTCCGCTCCTGGAATCATAGAGTTCGACCGGAAGGGCGCAGACCATCGAGTCCGCGCCTTTTCCTTTCATGCGAGCGCTTCGAGAGCGGACGGGATGTCCGCGTTCCCAGCCTACTTCCCGTCCAGGAACTGCAGCAGCGCCGCATTGAAGAGGGCCGGATCCTGCAGGAAGGCAAAATGGCTGGCATTGGGCAGGATCAGTAGGCCGGCACCTGGAATGGCGGCGGCGATATATTCGGTGTGCTCGCGCTTGATCGCCTCGTCATGGTCCCCATCCACGACCAGCACCTGCGCCTTGATGCCCTTGAGGTCCGCGTCCGTCCAGTTCGGCTGGCTCGCCCACATGTGGCTGATCTGCTCCATGAAGGCATCATATTCCTTCGGCGTCGCCGAGAGCCTCCGGTACTCCCTGCCTGCCCGCTCGATATAGGCCGCAAACGTCGGATTCTTCTCGACGCCCTCCTTGACGCCTGAAGTCACGGTATTTGCGGCAAAGGCGAAGATCTTGCCCACGCGATCCGGATGACGGATGGCGAGATCGAGGCCCAATATGCCGCCGTCGCTCCAACCGACGATGTCGGCGCGCCGGATCTTCAGATGGTCGAGCAGGGCCACGACGTCGTCGGCCATCAGGTCGTAGCCATAGGGCCGGGTATCGCGCGAACTGCGGCCATGTCCGCGGCTGTCGACCACGACCACCTCGTGGCGCGACGCCAGCGCCTTCACCTGCAGACCCCAATAATCGGAATTGGCGAGGCCGCCATGCAGCAGCACTACCGGCGATCCCTTGCCGATGACGGCGTAGTAAAGCCTGATGCCGTTTACCTCCGCGTAGCCGCTCTTCTCGCCGGCCACCGGTGGCGGCGTCGGGGGCAGTGTCTCCCAGCGTTCGGCCGCTCCGACCGAGGTCGTGAGAAGCAGAAGGGCAGAGAAGATGGCGGACATCATGCGCATGGCGGGCTCCATCGATTCCAATGTGAATGCGACGATCCACGATTGTGATGCGAAGGTCAAAGGCCCACTAAAATAGTAGATTGTCTTCTGTCGCCATCTGAGGCGGGCCATGTCATGGGGAGCGCGCAGGACTCCCCGTGGCAGTTCCCGGCCGCCGGCCCTGGAAACGAGGCTTACCTATCCCCATGCGGAAATGGCCGTTGGAAACGGCTGCTCCGCGTTCGGTGCGTTCTTGGTTGGAGGATCAGCGCCTGAGGTACGAGGAGGCCGGCGGCCCTACCCCGCGTTGGCGCCGACCCAACGGTACCAGGCCTCGGCGCTGCCGTTGAAGACGTTGAGGTCGATCTTGCCATCGACGCCATGGGAAAGGCCCGAGCCGGAATATTGCCAGAAGATCCACTTCCGGTCCTCGAACACCTTCGCGGGATGCTGTGCGACCGACCTCAGCCAGAAGGGATATTCCATGAAGGCGCCTTCCAGATTGTCATGGTAGAAGCCCGGGGCCGTATAGATAATCGGGCGCTGGCCGTAGTGGCGCTCCACCATGCTGATGAAGACACGCATCTTCTCCTGGACCTGTGCGGGCGAGAGACGGATCTTGCAGGCGGAATCGGCGTTCCACTCGACGTCCACAACCGGCGGCAGGGCTCCCGGCACCCGCGGCACGTTTCGGATGAACCAGCGCGCCTGCTCGGCGGCGTTGCGGCACCAGTAGAAGAAATGATAGGCGCCGCGCTTCAGCCCGGCCTCGTGCGCGGCCTGCCAGTTGCGCCTGAACATCGGATCGAGGTGGTCGCCGCCGTCGGTCGCCTTGATGAAGGCGAAATTGGCGCCCTGGAGGCGCAATGTCTGCCAGTCGATGTCGCCCTGCCAGCGAGAGACGTCCACGCCATGCACGGCAAAGACGCGCGGAGAGGCGCGGCCGAAATTGATCGGCTTGGCATCGCGGAAACGCCGGCTGTAGATGCGGTCCCGCGTGAAGCCACGCGGCGCCGGGGCATCGGACGCGGCGTCCGCGTCGGGGCGCATCGGCGGAATGGAAACGAAGGCGACCTGCTGCGACGTAGCGGCCTGGCGCGGAAGGCGCCGGACCTGAGGCACAGGGTCGTCCGGCTCCCGGGCCACGGGAACCTGGACGCCGTCGTCCGCGACCAGGGGCCGCCGAGGCATGGGCTGGCTGACGGTGGCCGGCGGCAGGGGCGCATCCACATCGACGATCGAGCCGGTGGAATCGGCCGCCGAAGGCCGCAGCGCGGAGGTGGTGCCCCCGCAGCCGGCCAGGAAAAGACAAGCGCCGACGAGGGCGAAAAGGCCGGATACGCGCATGGATACTCTGTCGAACAAACGCCACAACTGCCGCGGCGCCGGTCATCCGGCACCGCGATCATGATCTGGGCGAAATTTACAAAAAATGGCTGAATCCTGGCCACCCGCGTCGCGTGTACGGCCTCAATTCCGAATCATGGTGACTCGTTTGTTACGCAACTTGCCGCAACACCCGCCGGCATCGCTCCCACACACGAGGTCGATGCAAGGCTCATTCCCAAAAGGAAGTTTGCGACCGACCTTCCATTTCTGAGATGCCGCAAGATTCAAGAAGCCTGAGGAACATCGCCGGGGTCCGGCAGACCGTGGCTTGACGGCTTTCGGCCACCGGCGGCGCCAGACGGCAGGATATGCGCCCATGCGAATGACGATTGATTGCTCTGGCGATCGATCACGCAGACATCGCTCGGCAGCCGGAAAGCACTATTAGGCCGGAGATCCTCCGAAGCCACGAAACAGTATTAATCTGTCTCTCCATTTCAAATTTCTGTGTTGCCGGGCAGCAACAATCATCGCGGATTGCGAATATAATTTTCATAAAACGATCTATTATTTTCACATAACGATCATATTTCAAAAAGTTGTACCTTGTTTAATCACGACATCAGGTTGATTCCTCTGCGGTATTGCAATCGCCGATTTGCCCCGTGGCCGTATCGGCGACCATTTGCCATGTGAGGGGGATCATGAGCGGGAAGCGTCCAACGGCAGCCGCGCTGGCGGCAGCCTTGTCATTCGGGGGACTGGCCTTTGCCCCGGAGGCGGCCAGGGCCGGCAGTTGCACCACCTCGGACGGCATGACATGGGAGTGCTCGGGAGCGGCATCGGGCACCAGTGGCGATGCAACGCAGACCATCTCGTCCGGCGGTGCCGTGACTGTCTCGACGGAGCCCGGCTTCGGGCTCGCCACGACGGGCGACGGCTTCCATATCTCGTCATCCGGCGGAATCAGCTTCACGGACGACAACCAGTCGTCCATCGCTGGCGACACGAACGGCATCTGGACCTCCAATGTCGGCACGGGCGCGCTGACAATCACCTCGACGGGCACGGTGACGGGCACGTCTGATTCAGGTGCTAGTTCCGGCATATACGCCTACAACGAAGGCACGGACCTGGCGGTCAATGCCGCCGATACGAGGGGCAGCCAATACGGCATCTACGCTCAGAACAATGGTACGGGCGCGGTGGCTGTCACCTCGACCGGCACCGCGACCAGCACGACCTACGCTGCCATCGCGGTATACAATACCGGCACGGACCTGACGGTCGACGCCGTCGATACGACTGGCGATTCTTACGGCATCTACACCTCCAACCAGGGCACGGGGGGTGTGACGATCAACTCGACCGGCACGGCGACCGGCACGGCGGACACTGGCATCTACGCCTACAACGATGGTGCGGACCTGACGATCAATGCCGTGGATACTGCAGGTGGCTCAACCGGCATTAGTGTCTGGAACAGCAGCCTGAGCAGGGGCGAGGTGACGATCAACTCGACAGGCACGGCGACCGGCACGACTTACGCTGGCATCTATGCCTGGAGCTACGGTACGGCTATCACGATCAATGCCGTCGATACAATGGGCGGCTATTTCGGCATCGCGGCCGACAACTATGGCACGGGCGCGCTGACGATTACCTCGACGGGCACGGCGACCGGCACGACCTATTATGGCATCCTCGCCTATAACGAGCTTGGCAGTACGGATCTCACGATCAATGCAGCGAATGCGGCGGGCGGCATATACGGCATCTATGCCGACAACCGGGGCACAGGCGACACCAACGTCATGGTGTCGGGCACCGCGACCGGCGGCGATGGCGTCTACGTTCACAATTACGCCGTCACGATGGGTGCGTTGAATGTCACTGTGAACAACGCCACGGGCAGCCGATACGGCATTTCCACCGAGAACGCGGGCATGGGTGCCACGTCGATCACCACGACCGGTGTCGTAGAGGGCGGTACGGCCGGCATCTATGCCCAGTCGGATTCGGAAGAGGCCATCGGCATCTCCAATTCCGGGACTGTCCGGAACGCCTCCGGCGCTTCCTCGGATTTGGCAATCGACACCTCGGGCGGCACCACGTCGATCAGCAATAGCGGTCTGGTCAAGGGTACTGTGGCGCTGAGCGACCAAGGCAACAGCTTCGACAACCTGTCTGGGGGCGTATGGAACACGGCCGGGGGCACCAACGAGTTCGGTACCGACCTCGCCGACAACGTCCTGACGAACGAGGCCGGCGGCACCATCATCGCTGCCGAGGCCGGTGCGTCGGCCGCGGCAACCACCACCTTCAACGGCCTGGGAATCTTCGCCAATGCCGGCACCCTCACCATGCAGAACGGCCGGGCGGGCGACCAGACGGTAGTCAACGGCGACTTTGTCGGTGCGGGTGGCACGGTCAAGCTCGACACGGTCCTGGGCGACGACAATTCCCTGACCGACAAGCTCGTGATCAATGGCGATGCCTCCGGCTCGACGACTCTGGCGATCCATAATGTCGGCGGCACCGGGGCGCAGACGACGAACGGCATCGAGGTGGTCGTGGTCGGGGGAAACTCGACCTCGGATGCCTTCCATCTCAACGGGGCGGTGGCGGTCGGCGCCTATGATTACGGCCTCTACTTCCAGGATCTCGCCAAGACCGACCAGAACTGGTACCTGCGCTCGGTCGGCGCGTCCGCCTCGACGCAGACTGCGCTGCCCTATGCGGACACGCTGGTGAACTATGCCGAGGCGACGCTGGGCACGCTGCAGCAGAGGACCGGCAACCGCGTCTGGCCGAACGGCACGCCGCCCGAGGCGATCTGGTGCAAGGACCCGTCCCGCAACTTCCGCTGCACCCCGACCGGCGAGCAGAACGCCTCCTATGCCGACGGCAAGCCGGTGCTCTACGGCCAGGGCGCCTGGGGGCGCATCGGCGGCCAGTATGCCTCCTACGATCCCAGGACAGGCTCGGCCTACACCCAGTCCCTCGGCTTCCTGCAGGCCGGCTATGAGGGCGTGGCCCATGAGAACGGCTCGGGCGAACTGACGCTCGGCGCCTTCGCCACCATCGGCACCTCGCGCGCCGAGATCGACGTCTCGCCCGACCCGGTGACCAAGGCGGCGCGCAGCGGCAAGATCACCTCGACCGGCTACGGGCTCGGCGGCAACCTGACCTGGCTCGGCCAGGACGGCTTCTATGCCGATGCGGTCGGCCAGTTCACCTGGTATGAGTCGGACCTGTCCAACAAGGCGGGCGGCGGCAATTCGGGCTGGTCCTCGGTGCTGAGCCTGGAGGCGGGCAGGCGCTTCGAGCTCGGCTCGGGCTGGGCGCTGGTGCCCCAGGCCCAGCTCGCCTGGGCCCATGTCGACTTCGACAGCTTCACCGACCTCAACGGCGCCCGCGTCGCCCTCGGCGACGGCGACAGCCTGAAGGGCCGGCTCGGCCTGCGGGTCGAGAACCTGGCCAGCTGGAAGAACCAGCAGGGCAGGACCGACCGCCTGCAGCTCTACGCCGTCGCCAATCTGAGCTACCAGTTCCTGGACGGCACCTCGGTCGAGGTGGCCGGCTCCTCCTTCACCCAGCAGAACAAGCGCCTGTGGGGCGAGGTCGGCCTGGGCGGCAGCTATGCCTGGAACGACGAGTGGAGCCTCTATGGCGAGGCCGACTATGCCGCCGCCCTCTCCTCCGGCTCCGGCGACAACTATGCCGTCAAGGGTACCGCAGGCCTCAGATACAGGTGGTGAGGCCGCGACAGCAGACTGCTTCGACGAATGGGGTGGGCCGGAAACGGCCCACCCCATTTCTTATGTTCCGGCGCCCCCGACGGCGGCGGCGGGCAAGTTTCTGCATGTCCACTCCAGAACGACCCCCGCTCACGAAGCATCTGGCGCAACATGAAACCTCACCGGCACGCCCTGATGCACGGCTGATCTTCCGATGTTCGGGATGCCAAACGAAATGCGATCGACGAGAGATCCAGGGCAGGCTGTCTGCCGCATCCCCAGCCCCGCCTCACTCCGCGGCCTGCGCTTTCACCTGGAAAGGCAGGTCGAGCTTCTTCCACACCGCTACGAGGGCCTTTGTGAGATCGGCGATCAGCGCCTCGCCATGGAACGGCGTCGGCGTGATGCGCAGGCGCTCGGTGCCTCGCGGCACCGTGGGATAGTTGATCGGCTGGATGTAGATGCCGTGGTCGGAGAGCAGCAGGTCGCTGGCCGCCTTGCAGCGCTCGGCATCACCGACGATCACCGGCACGATATGCGTCTCCGAGATCGCAACCGGCAGACCTGCGCCGGCGAGCGCTGCCTTGGTCCTCGCCGCGTTGGCCTGCTGTGCCGCGCGCTCGGCCTGCGACCCCTTCAGGTAGCGGACAGAGGCCTGCGCCGCGGCGGCAACCGCCGGTGGCAGGGCAGAGGTGAAGATGAAGCCCGGAGCATGCGAACGCACCGCATCGACGATCGGCGCCGCGGCGGCGATGTAGCCGCCCAGCGCCCCGAAGCCCTTGGCCAGCGTACCCTCGATCACATCGACCCGGTCCATCACGCCGTCGCGCTCGGCGATGCCGGCGCCGCGCGGTCCGTACATGCCCACGGCATGCACCTCGTCGAGATAGGTCATCGCCCCGTAGCGCTCGGCAAGATCGCAGATCCGGCCGATGGGCGCGACGTCGCCATCCATGGAATAGACGCTCTCGAAGGCGATCAGCTTGGGACGCTCCCTGCCGGCCTTGCGCAGCAGATCCTCGAGATGGTCGAGATCGTTATGGCGGAAGATCGCCTTCTCGCGGCCCGACTGGCGAACACCCTCGATCATCGAGTTGTGATTGAGTTGGTCGGAAAGGATCAGGCAGTCCGGCAGGAGCTTGCCAATGGTGGAGATGCCGGTCTGGTTCGAAACATAGCCGGACGTGAAGACGAGCGCGGCCTCTTTGCCGTGCAGGTCGGCGAGTTCGGCTTCCAGCATCACCACCTGGTGGCTGTTGCCGGAGATGTTGCGCGTCCCGCCAGCCCCGACGCCGAGTTCCGTGGCCGCCTTGACCATCGCCTCGATCGACGCGGGATGCTGGCCCATGCCGAGATAGTCGTTCGAGCACCACACCACGATCTCGCGCCGCCCCTCGGGGGAATGCCAGACGGCGTGCGGGAAACGCCCGGCGATGCGCTCGATGTCCGCGAACACACGATAGCGCTTTTCCTGCCGGAGCGAGTCGACCGCATTTGCGAAGATCGCGGTGTAATTCATGATCTCAACCCAACTTTGCCGGTGCATGGGCTTGGATTACCGGAGGCGGCATCACGGCCTGTGCACCAGGATACGACACGGGTTCTCCCGTATGGAACTCCTAAAAACTGACGCTGTCATATCGTCATTCCCGCGACAATGCATCAAGCAGCGTGACATGGACGGCGATTGGTCGCGGTCTGGCTTCGGTCTTGCGATGGGAAAACAGGCCATCACATCGGCGTGACGCCATTGCTCCGCCATCGAAGCGGCCACAATCGCGCCTAGTCTGCCCGTGTTTCGATGGAGGTACCCATGACGTCCAAGAACGCAATCCTGCTTTCCACCCTTGGTCTCTCGCTCGCCCTGACGGCCGCGCCCGCCCTTGCCGAGATCGTCAAATACAAGGCCGACCTTTCAGGCCCGGAGGAAAATCCGCCGACGGCCTCGAAGGGCACGGGCTCGATCGAGGCGAGCCTCGACACGGCCACGCGCAAGCTCACATGGTCGGGCAGCTATTCGGGCCTGACCGGCCCCGAGACGGCGGCCCATTTCCACGGCCCCGCGCCCAGGGGCACGAATGCGGGCGTGATGGTGCCGGTGACGGCGAAATCCAGCCCCTTCAAGGGCTCCGCAACCCTGACCCCGCAACAGGCCAAGGCCTTTTCGGACGGGCAGGTCTATTTCAACATCCATACCGAGCAGAACAAGGGCGGCGAGATCCGCGGCCAGATGGCGGCCGAGAAGTAGACCGCTCATTCCGGAACTTGTTCCTGACCAATCGAAGATGACGATTGCGGCGCGGAAGCGGTCTCTTTATTGAGACGAAAAAATCCTTCCTGCGCTGCGGTCGTTTCCGTGTCCCCTGTCCTGCTTCCCACCCTTCGCAAGTACCAGCGTTCCAAGCCGCCGGGGGCTCGTCCATGAGGAACGAGACATCCCTGCGCCCGCTCCTGATGTCGGGCCTCGGCGTGACCTTCCTGGCGTTCCTCGACGCCAGCATGAAGGTGATTTCGGAAACCTATCCGCTGATGCAGGCCGTCACCATGCGCTACGGCTCGGGCGCCCTGTTCGCGGCCCTGATCTATTTCTGCTTCGGAGGCGGCAGGCCGAGCCTTGCAGCGGTGAAGCGCAACGCACTGAGAGCCCTCATCGTCCTGGCGACAGCCGCCTGCTTCTTCACCGCCATCGCGCGCCTGCCGCTGGTGGAGGCGATCACCCTCACCTTCCTTGCCCCGCTGCTGATGGCCCTGCTCGGCCGGGTGATCCTGAAGGAGCCCGTCGCGCTGAAGGCTCTCGTCGCGATCCTGATCGGCTTTGCCGGCGTGATGGTGATCGCGCGCGGGCAGGAGGTCGGGCAGAGTCACAGCTTCGACATCATCGGCCTTCTCGCGGCACTGGGCTGCGCCTTCTTCTATGCCCTTTCCATGGTGCTGATGCGCCAGCAGACCGCCCTGGATTCGACGATCACCATCGTCTTCCTCTCCAACGGCCTTGCCCTGCTCTTCGTTCTCCCCATCGGCCTTTGGGACTGGCGGCCCGTGGCGCCCATGCACTGGCTGATCACGGCTGCCGTAGGCCTGTTCGGCACCTGCGGGCATCTCTGCCTTGCGTGGGCCTATGCCCGGGGCCATGCCGGCCGCCTGGGCATCATGGAATACACCGCCTTCGTCTGGGCGATGATCTTCGGTTATTTCATCTTCGCCGAAATACCCACCGGCTGGACGCTCGCCGGTGCCGCGCTGATCATGGCCGCCTGCCTGTTCGCCACGTTCAACCCTCCGCGCGTTAAGACTGCGTGAAAGGGCCTCGGCGTTTTTTGTCGTTGCCCGCTTGACCTGGCAATCTGGTAGGCAGAGATATTCGGGAGCGTGGCGGACGCCTCGAATACATCCGGGCATGACGGATCCCTGCTCGTTGGCGATCCGCTGAATTGAGGGCGTGGAGAGCGGCGCACTGCGCCCGTCGCTAACCAAAATGCGCTCCCTTGAGATTCTTTGCCCGCGCGCTCCTTGACAGTCCGGGGAGGCCTGACTAAATCCGGGCCAGCTGTTAGCACTCACCTCGGTAGAGTGCTAACAGCTTCAAGATAATCCCTTCGATGTGGAATGTGGGCGCATCCCCGCGCCTGTCGCACAAGAGGAAAAAAGCCATGAAGTTCCGTCCGCTCCACGACCGCGTGGTCGTCCAGCGCGTCGATGCCGAAGAGAAGACCAAGGGCGGCATCATCATCCCCGACACGGCCAAGGAAAAGCCCCAGGAGGGCAAGGTCATCGCCGTCGGCCCCGGTGGCCGCGACGAGGCCGGCAAGCTGACCCCGCTCGACGTCAAGGCTGGCGATCGCGTGCTGTTCGGCAAGTGGTCGGGCACCGAGATCAAGCTGGATGGTGAGGATTACCTCATCATGAAGGAATCCGACATCATGGGTATCGTTGCCTGATAGGCAGCTACCGCATTCTCCATTTATTCTGAGGACACCCAAATGGCTGCCAAGGAAGTCAAATTCTCCACCGATGCGCGCGACAAGATGCTGCGCGGCGTGGACATTCTCGCCAATGCCGTCAAGGTCACGCTCGGCCCCAAGGGCCGCAACGTCGTGATCGAGAAGTCGTTCGGCGCTCCCCGCATCACCAAGGACGGCGTCACCGTCGCCAAGGAGATCGAACTCTCGGACAAGTTCGAGAACATGGGCGCCCAGATGGTGCGCGAGGTCGCCTCGAAGACCAACGACACCGCCGGTGACGGCACCACCACCGCCACGGTTCTTGCCCAGGCCATCGTTCGCGAAGGCGCCAAGGCCGTTGCGGCCGGCATGAACCCGATGGACCTGAAGCGCGGCATCGACCTCGCCGTCGCCGCTGCCATCAAGGACATCGCCGACCGTTCCAAGAAGGTCGCGAACTCGGCTGAAATCGCCCAGGTCGGCACCATCTCCGCCAATGGCGACGCCTTCATCGGCGGCGAAATCGCCAAGGCCATGCAGAAGGTCGGCAATGAAGGCGTGATCACGGTCGAAGAGGCCAAGAGCCTCGACACCGAAGTCGACATCGTCGAAGGCATGCAGTTCGACCGCGGCTACCTGTCGCCCTACTTCATCACCAATGCCGAGAAGATGATCGCGGACCTCGAGGATCCCTATATCCTCATCCACGAGAAGAAGCTCTCGGGCCTCCAGGCCATGCTGCCGGTGCTCGAAGCCGTCGTGCAGACCGGCAAGCCCCTGCTCATCGTCGCTGAAGACGTCGAAGGCGAAGCTCTCGCCACCCTCGTCGTCAACAAGCTGCGTGGTGGCCTGAAGATCGCCGCCGTCAAGGCTCCGGGCTTCGGCGACCGCCGCAAGGCCATGCTGGAAGACATTGCCATCCTCACGGGCGGCCAGGTGATCTCCGACGACCTCGGCATCAAGCTCGAGACCGTCACGCTCCAGATGCTCGGCCGCGCCAAGAAGGTGACGATCGAGAAGGAGAAGACCACGGTCGTCGACGGCGCCGGCAAGAAGAAGGACATCGAAGGCCGCGTCTCCCAGATCAAGGCTCAGATCGAAGAGACCACCTCCGACTACGACCGCGAGAAGCTCCAGGAGCGCCTGGCCAAGCTCGCCGGCGGCGTTGCCGTCATCCGCGTCGGTGGTTCCACCGAAGTGGAAGTCAAGGAGAAGAAGGATCGCGTTGACGACGCTCTGAACGCCACCCGCGCGGCCGTTCAGGAAGGCATCGTCCCCGGCGGCGGCACGGCTCTGCTCCGGGCCAAGGCTGCGGTCGCCAAGCTGACTTCCGACAACTCCGACATCCGCGCCGGCATCAAGATCGTCGAGAAGGCTCTCGAATCGCCGATCCGCCAGATCTGCGAGAACTCGGGCGTCGAAGGCTCGATCGTCGTCGGCAAGATCCTCGAGAACAAGTCGAAGACCTTCGGTTTCGATGCGCAGAACGAGGAATATGTCGACCTGCTCGAGAAGGGCATCGTCGATCCGGCCAAGGTCGTGCGTACCGCGCTGCAGGACGCCGCTTCGGTGGCTTCGCTCCTGATCACGACGGAAGCCATGATCGGTGAAGCTCCGAAGGACAAGACGCCTGCTCCCCCGATGCCGGGCGGCGGCATGGGCGGCATGGACTTCTAAGTCCATCTTCCCTCTGGAATCAGGAAGGGCGGTGTCTAAAGGCACCGCCCTTTTTCTTTCTTGGCGCCGCCCCCCGGTCTTGTCCATCGGGCCGGCGCGACAGCCGTGCCAAACCGCGCGCCCCGCAATCAGGCACTCCATCTCCCCATGCGACTTCACAGAGGACACCCGGGGCGTCCCGAACCAGCCCATCGGCCTCGCCTTGCGAGATCGCTGATCCGAGGCGATTTTGCATCGGCACGCGGCTCTGGCATGAGGGAGACCTGCGCTGGTTGCATGGGCTCTCCGGCTCGCTATAGGCTCGGCCCGCGCATTGCTTGATAGCTATGCCGTGGTTGCAATTGACCTGCCCGGTCCATCAGTTGCATGAAGGCTTATGGAACACGCGAACACGTCCTTTCTCCCCAGCCTTCTTCTCTTCCTCGGCGCTGCGGTCATCGCGGTGCCGATCTCCAAGCGCGTCGGGCTCGGCGCCATTCTCGGCTATCTGATCGCGGGCGTGGCCATCGGGCCATCGGGCTTCGCACTCTTCACCGACACGACGACCATCCAGCATATCGGCGAGATCGGCATCGTGCTGCTGCTCTTCGTCATCGGGCTCGAACTGCAGCTCTCGCGCCTGCTTGCCATGCGCAAGGACATCTTCGGCCTCGGCGGCCTGCAGCTCGCGGTATGCGCCCTGGTGATCGGCGGCATCGCGACGGCGCTCGGCCTTTCCCCGCTGGGTGCGGCGATCACTGGCATCGCGCTGGCGCTTTCGGCGACGGCCATTGCCCTACAGGTGCTGAACGAGCGCGGCGAACTGCAGGCGCCCTACGGCCAGCGCAGCTTCGCCGTGCTGCTGTTCCAGGACATGTCGGTGGTGCCGATCCTCGCCCTCGTGCCCCTGTTTGCCGTCGAGACCGTCCATGCCGCGAATGAGGGCAACGGCCTGCTCGACACGGCCTACATGATCGGTTCCATCGCCGTGGTGGTTCTGGCAGGGCGCTACCTGCTCAATCCGCTCTTCCGCATCCTCGCCTCCACCGAGGCGCGCGAAGTGATGACGGCCGCCGCGCTCCTGCTGGTGCTCGGCACCGCGCTCCTGATGCAATGGGCAGGCATGTCGATGGCGCTCGGTGCGTTCCTGGCCGGCGTATTGCTGGCCGAATCGCAGTTCCGCCACGAGCTGGAGGCCGATATCGAGCCGTTCCGCGGGCTGCTGCTCGGCCTTTTCTTCATGAGCGTCGGCATGGACATCAACGGCAAGCTGGTGCTCGATCACTGGCTGGCGCTGATTGCGCTCGCTCTCGGCCTTGCGCTGGTCAAGTCCGTCTCCGTCGCCGCCGTGTTCCGCCTGATGGGCTCATCCAGGCTCGATGCGCTGCGCTCGGGCATCCTGCTCTCGCCGGCCGGCGAGTTTGCCTTCGTGCTCATTCCGCTCGGCGCCGGCTATGGCTTCCTGACCGGCGACCAGGCAGCCTTCGCCAAGGCACTGGCCGCGCTCACCATGCTGTTCGGCCCCTTGATCGCAGCCGGCTCGGAACGATTGCTGAAGCGTTTCGCACCGCCCGCGCTCACGATCGAGGAAGATTATTCCGACGCTCACGGCAAGGCGCTGGTGATCGGCTTCGGCCGCTTCGGCCAGGTCGTCAGCCAGGTGCTGCGCACAGCGGACATAGAGACGACCATCATCGACAAGGATGTCGAGATGATCGACGTTGCCGCCCGCTTCGGCTCCAAGGTCTATTTCGGCGACGGGGCGCGGCTCGACGTGCTGCGGGCTGCCGGTGCGGCGGAGGCACGCGTCATCTGCGTCGCCATCGACGACCGTGCCGACGCTGTGAAGATCGTCGAGATGGTCAAGGCCGAGTTCCCGCTGACGGAAGTCTACACGAGGGCCTATGACCGCCAGCACGTGCTGGCCCTACTAACGGCGGGCGCCGACTACCACATGCGCGAGACCTTCGAGAGCGCCCTCGCCTTCGGCCGCTCGACGCTCGAAGCGCTCGGCATCGATAATATCGAGGCCGAGGAGATCATCGACGACGTGCGCGACCGCGACGCAAGGCGCATCGTCGCCCAGCAGCAGGGCGGCATCTACGCCGGCATCGACCTCGTCAATTCCAAGCGCCTCATGAAGCCGGAACCGCTGGAGCGACCGGACACCGTAGGCGTCACGCTGAACCGCGACGCCATCAATGCAGCCGAGGAAGCGAAGGAAGACGAGGAGACCGGCTGAGCGGCCTCGTCTTTCATTTCGGCAGGCAATCCATGGCTTTCGCAGCCATATGGGTGTCGCAGAATTCCAGGAGTTCGGCGATCTTGCCGTCGACGATGGTCAGGAGATCGAGCGTTTCAGTTTCGATCTTCTGGTTTTTCGGCACATAGGTCATTGTGCCCTTGCCATGGACGACGGCCCGGTTGCCGTCCACCAGCACCGTGTCGATCCGATAATCGCTCCAGTCCCAGGTCCTCGTCAGGCTCTCCATGACCGCCAACAGATTCTCGCGGCCGCGGACCTCCGCCGAGAGTGCGCCGAGGATCTCGTCGCCCGCTATCCGAAATCGCGGGTCGGGTCCGAACATGCAGATCAGCCCGTCTATGTCGCCTGCGCAGCGATGGACATAGGATTGGCGCACCATGGTTTCGATCTCGTCGCGAGTACTCATGATAGATCCCCCGTTGTTCGGAATGGGCGGAGAGCACACCGGTGGTCGATGGGCGGAAGGGTACCGCCCTTCGAGGTCCGTGCGGACACCGGTCTTCCGCAGCGGCCCCGATGCAGGGCAGGCCGTGAAAATCAGGCAGCCGCCAGCCCGACCACGCGGGCCAGTAGATGCGTGTCGAGGAATTGCAGGAACTCGACGATCTTGCCATCTTCGAGGCGGATGAGGTCGAGCGTCTCGGTCTCGTAGCGCTGTCCCGTCGGCGTGAAGAGCATCGGCCCGCTGCCGTGCACGACGGCACGGTCCCCGTCCACGATGACGGACTGGATCTGGTATTCGGACCAGTCCCAGTTGTCGACCAGTTGCTGCATCATTGCGCGCAAGGCATCCACGCCTCGCACTTCCGTGGAAAGCACGCCAAGCACCTCGTCACCCGCCACGCGGAAGCGCGGCTCCGCGCCGAAGCCGGCCATGATGCTCTCGACATTTCCCGCGAAGCGATGCGCATACATTTCGCGCAGGAACGCCTCGATCTCAGCCCGTCCATTCATCTGCTCCTCCAAGCCCGCATCATGTCGACGCCGCGCATGACGCCGATGATGCGGAAGCAACGGCCCATGCGTCGAAGACGTACCGGACAAATGTGCCGA
Source organism: Labrys sp. ALF-8 (assembly GCF_059699065.1). Lineage (NCBI taxonomy): Bacteria > Pseudomonadati > Pseudomonadota > Alphaproteobacteria > Hyphomicrobiales > Xanthobacteraceae > Labrys > Labrys sp. ALF-8. The sequence continues at coordinate 3,442,267 of NZ_AP048537.1, read as the reverse complement.
GGAAATGCAGCACGCCCCGCTTGCGCCGGGCAACTCATGCTACGCGAAAGCAGCCCGTGGCAAAAGATCCAACTTGGGTGACCGTCTCTTTATTGAAGCCATACCTCGCGGCGGCATCGAAATTCCGAGCGGAATCGGGCGATTCCTTTCAATTTCTTGCCTCGCACTTCAGCCCAACGCGGAGCGAGCGCTCACCGGAATACATCCGTCACGCCGGGTCTTGTTTCGACGCCGGGCCACGGCGCTTTCGAGAACTGCCATAGACCAATGACATTGGCGACGGGGATGAGAGACAGAAGAGACCACCAGCCACTATAGCCGGCGCGACGCAGGATTCGTACGATCGCCACGAAATAAGCAACGATCATGATGATATACAGGATCAATATCAGCCAGTGAACGATCGAAAAAGTACCCATCTCGGCTCTCCCTACGGTGCCATTGCTTACACTACCGCTATTTGTAGTTCTATGGATGACATTCATGAAACGCCAGATGGAAATAATCGCATCTTCGGCAGGCAACGCGCCGACCATGCCTCCCTTGCCCCCCCAGAAATTGTTTGTAGACTAACGACTTCGATGCACGGCAGGGACACGAGAACATGGCGCATGAAGAAGCAAAGGCGGGCAGCGCGGACGAAAAGCTGGTGATCCGCAATATCGGTCTGCTCCTGAGCGGCGATATCGCGAGGCCGATCCTCGACGCTGACACCATCGTCTCGGTCGGCGGCAAGATCGTGGCCATCGGACGCGAGAAGGATCTCGATCTTTCCGGCGCCGCCAGCACCATCGATGCCAACGGCACGGCCGTGACGCCGGGCCTGATCGACAGTCACGTCCATCCCGTTGCCGGCGACTGGACGCCGCGGCAGAACCAGCTTGGCTGGATCGAATCAAACCTGCATGGCGGGGTCACCACCATGATCTCGGCCGGCGAAGTGCACACACCCGGACGGCCGCGCGACGTCGTCGGCCTCAAGGCGATGGCGATCTATGCGCAGCGCTGCTTCACCGCCTTCCGCCCGAGCGGCGTCAAGATCCATGCCGGCGCGCCGGTGATCGAGCCCGGCATGGTGGAGGAGGATTTCAAGGATCTCGCGGCCGCCGGCGTAAGACTGCTGGGCGAAGTCGGCCTCGGCGGCGTCAAGGACGGTGCGACGGCACGCAGGATGGTGGCCTGGGCGCGCAAATACGGCATTCAATCCACGATCCACACCGGGGGGCCCTCCATTCCAGGCTCCGGGCTGATCGACAAGGACGTCGTGCTGGAGGCCGACACCGATGTGGTGGGCCACATCAATGGCGGGCACACGGCCTTGCCCACGGACCAGATCCGCTGCATCTGCGAGGGTTGCGGACGAGGCCTCGAACTGGTGCATAACGGCAATGAACGCGCCGCCCTTTATACGCTGCGCATCGCCCGAGAGATGAACCAGCTCGAACGCGTCATCCTCGGCACGGACGCACCCGCCGGCTCCGGCGTGCAGCCGCTCGGCATCATGCGCATGGTCTCGATGCTCTCGTCCCTCGGCGACGTGCCGGCGGAGATCGCCTTGTGCTTCGCCACAGGCAACACGGCCCGGATGCGCTCGCTCGACTGCGGCATCGTGGAGGTGGGTCGCTCGGCCGACTTCGTCATCATGGACAAGGCCCAACATTCGGCGGGCAAGGACTTGCTGGATTCCATCCAGCTCGGCGACCTGCCGGGTATCGGCATGACCATCATCGATGGCGTGGTTCGCACCCAGCGCAGTCGCAACACGCCGCCGGCGACGAAGGTGCCGCTGATCGTGGCGCATTGAACGGAGTTGGATTGGCACGCCATTCCCTTACGGCATGTGCCTGCGGTCATATAGGCGGCGAAGTGCCATTGTGCTTGGCTGGAGGGGTCTAGTCCCGTCTCCAGCGACACCGATCCCGGCGGATAAAGGATCAAGGGGTTACGCGCGTCTCCGGCAGGACGGATTAGCGACAATCAAGAAAATCGTTGTCATCGTCCTCAGGAGACTCGATATGAAGTGCTTCCGCACGTTTCTCGCCATTGCAGGTCTCGCATCCGCGGGCCTGGCCAGCCCTGCACAGGCCGGCGACCCCAGCAGTTGCAAATCCGTCCGGTTCTCGGATGTCGGCTGGACGGACATCACCTCGACCACCGCGATCGCCTCGCGCATATTCAGGGGATTGGGATACGATCCCCAGACGACCGTACTCTCCATTCCCGTTACCTACGCCTCGATGAAGAACAAGGACATCGACGTTTATCTAGGGGACTGGCAGCCAAGCATGGAGAACGACAGGAAAGCCTATCTCGACGACAGATCCATCGTCGTCTCCGCCGCCAACCTGCCGGATGGGGCGAAATATACGCTCGCAGTGCCGCAATATACCCATGACAAGGGCCTGAAGGACTTCGGCGACATCACCAAGTTCAAGGACTCGCTGCAGGGCAAGATCTACGGCATCGAGCCCGGCAACAACGGCAATCGCCTGGTGCAGGGCCTGATCGACGGCAACAAGGACGGCCTCAAGGGCTTCGAGGTTGTCGAGTCGTCCGAGCAGGGCATGCTTGCCCAGGTGCAGGGCGCGGTCGCCCGCAACGAGGACATCGTCTTCCTCGGCTGGGCGCCCCATCCGATGAACGTCAACTTCAAGATCCAGTATCTGACGGGTGGCGACGACACGTTCGGCCCGGATTTCGGCAAGGCGGTGGTCTATACGGATCTTCGCAGCGGCTGGGCGGAACAATGCCCAAATGCCGCCCGGTTCGTCGCCAGCCTGAAGTTCACCGTCGATCTCGAGAACCAGGTGATGCAGATGATCACCGGTGACGGCATGGACGGCCCGACCGCGGCCGAGAAATATCTCAAGGCCAATCCTGGCGTGCTCGACGCCTGGCTTGCGGGCGTCACCACCTTCGACGGCCAGCCCGGCCTCGAGGCGGTCAAGAAGAGCCTCGGCCTCTGAAGCGCTTCAATTTTTGATCGAGACTCGGCGTAATTCGGGCCGGCGCGACCGGCCCGATGCCGTCTCCCCTCCGCCCCGGACCAATGTCCCGATCATTTCATGTCGCTCTCTTGACACCTCCTCACAGCCCGATAATTTATTAGTACACTAACAATTGTCGACGCTGCCGCGAGGTTGGATGTATCTGCGCCCCAGGACAGTGGATGAAGCCTGCCAGGCCCTGGCAACCGGGCCGATGCGCATCCTTGCAGGGGGTACCGACGTCTTTCCCTCTCTCGGGGACCGCCCCTTGAACGGCCCCGTCCTCGACATTTCCGCCGTGGAGGGACTCGCCGGCATCAAGGTCGAGCCCGATGGCGTCCGCATCGGAGGGCGCACGACCTGGACCGCCATCGCCAAGGCAGAGCTGCCTCCGGCCTTCCGCGCCCTGCAGCAGGCGGCACGCGAGGTCGGCTCGATCCAGATCCAGAATACAGGAACGATAGCCGGCAATCTATGTAATGCTTCGCCGGCTGCGGACGGCATGCCTCCCCTGCTTGCCCTCGACGCGCGGGTCGAGCTCACCTCGAGCACAGGCCGGCGCGAACTGCCGCTCGGTGACTTCGTCACAGGCTATCGCAAGACAGCGAGGCGGGCCGACGAGCTGGTCAGCGCCGTCATCGTACCCCGCGGCATCGATGCCGGCCGCTCCGCCTTCAGCAAGCTCGGTGCGCGGCGCTACCTGGTGATTTCGATCGTGATGGTGGCGGCCATCCTGGAAAGCGACGGCGAGGGCCGGATAAGCCAGGCCCGCATCGCGGTCGGAGCCTGCTCGGACGTGGCTCGCCGGTTGCGGATGCTCGAAGGCACGCTCGTCGGCGAGGAAGCACGGCCTGGGCTCGGCGAACTCATCAGCCATGTGCATCTCGACGGGCTTTCGCCCATATCGGATATCCGCGCCAGCGCGGAATACCGCCTGGACGCCGTGAGAACCCTGATCGCGCGCACGCTCGACGCGGCCCTGACATAGGAGAGCAGCATGGACAGGAGTGCAGCCTCCTTCACCCTCAACGGCGACAAGGTCGAGATCTGCGCGGCATCAACCGTCCGGCTCAGCCGCGTGCTGCGGGACGATTTCCATCTGACGGGAACCAAGGTGGGCTGCGATGCCGGCGACTGCGGAGCCTGCACGGTCCTGCTCGACGGCGCCGCCGTCTGCGCCTGCCTCGTCGCGGTGGCACAGGCCGAGGATCGCGGTGTCGAGACCATCGAGGGCCTTACCCGCAGCAATCCTCTCACCCGCCAACTCCAGGCGGCATTCCTGCGCCACGGCGCCGCGCAATGCGGCATCTGCACTCCCGGCATGCTCACGGCCGCCACGGCCCTTCTGCAGGGCGGCGCCGAACTGACCGAAACCAATGTCGCCGACGCGCTGGGCGGAGTGCTTTGCCGCTGCACCGGCTATCGCAAGATCATCGCTGCGGTGCTCGATGTCGGCAATGCCGCTGCGACCGTGCGGCCTTCGGCCGGTGAAGCGATCGGTGCCCGCATCGTCCGGCTCGACGGCCTCGCGAAGGTCGAAGGCCGCGACATCTTCGGCGCCGACGCGGTACCCGACGCTGCACTCGCGCTGCGCGCCATTCGCAGCCCTCATCATCGCGCCGCTTTCGAGATCGGCGACGTCGAGGCCTTCCTCGCAGGCCATTCCGGCATCCTAAGGGTGTTCACCGCGGCAGACGTTCCTGGGCGCAACCGCTTCGGCGTGATACCGGCCTTTGCGGACCAGCCGGCCTTCGCCGAGGGCGAGGTCAGGTTTCGCGGCGAGGCCGTCGCGGCCGTCGTCGGCGAACCCGCCGCCATCGAAGCGCTCGATCTCTCGGACTTCCCCGTGACGTGGATGCCGCTCGCTGCCCTCACCGCGACGGAAGAGGCGTTGCACCAGTCCGCGGAGCGCATCCACGATGCGCGAACGGGCAACATCCTCACCCAGGGCCGCGTGGAGAAGGGCGATGTGAGCCGGGCTCTTGCCGAGGCTGACGCAGTGGTCGAGGGCCGTTTCGAAACGGGGTTCGTCGAACATGCCTATATCGAGCCCGAAGCCGGCTTCGCCCGTCGGGTGGGCAACCGGATCGAGGTTCAGGCCTGCACGCAGGCGCCCTATATGGACCGCGACGACATCGCGCTGATACTCGGCATCGAACCGGAGAGCGTGCGCATCATTCCCACCGCCGTCGGCGGAGGCTTCGGCTCCAAGCTCGATCTTTCGGTGCAGCCCTTCATCGCCATCGCGGCCTGGCATCTCAACCGGCCCGTGCGCATGGTCTATACGCGCAACGAGTCGATCTCGACCACCACCAAGCGCCACCCGGCCTCGATGCGCGTAAAGATCGGCGCCAGCAGGAACGGCAGGATCATCGGCATGGATTTCGACGCCGATTTCAACACCGGTGCCTACTCCTCGTGGGGTCCCACGGTGGCGAACCGCGTCCCGGTCCATGCCTCCGGCCCCTATTACATCCCCAATTACCGGGCGCTGGCGCGTGCCGTGCACACGAATCTGGTGCCCGCCGGCGCCTTTCGCGGCTTCGGCGTGCCACAATCCGCCATCGCCCAGGAGCAGCTCTATGACGATCTTGCCGACAAGCTCGGACTCGATCGGCTCGAATTCCGCATCCTCAATGCCCTCACCGACGATCTGCCGACGGTGACCGGGCAGGTCCTCGGCGAAGGCGTCGGCTTCAAGACCTGCCTGGAGGCCCTGCGCGAACCCTGGCGGGAAGCGCGCAAGGTGGCGGCCCGCTTCAACGCCCGCGCTTCTGGCCCCCGGCGGCGAGGCGTCGGCGTTGCCGGCATGTGGTATGGCTGCGGCAACACCTCCCTGCCCAATCCCTCCACCATCCGTCTCGGCCTCAAGCCCGACGGCCGCCTGTCTCTGCATCAGGGAGCCGTGGACATCGGCCAGGGCTCCAACACGGTGATCACGCAGATCTGCGCCGACGCCCTCGGCGCGCCTGTCGAGGCCTTCGATCTCGTTTCCGCCGATACCGACCTCTCGCCCGACTGCGGCAAGACGTCCGCCTCGCGCCAGACCTTCGTCACCGGTAAGGCCGCCGAGCTCGCCGGACTCGACCTTCGAGCCCAGATCCTGCGCCACACCAACGCAGGCGAGCATGCCGCAATCCGCTTCGGCGACCGGCTGCTGACCGTGGAGGATGGCGAGCGCGTGCGCACCCTGGCGCTCGATGGCCTGCCGGCCAATCCGTTGGGCTATGTGCTCGCCACCGAGCAGACCTTCGATCCGCCCACGACAGCGCTCGACGCGAACGGCCAGGGCGAGCCCTATGCGCTCTATGGTTTCGGCGCCCACATGGCCGAGATCGAAGTCGATTGCGAACTCGGCACGATCAAGGTTCTGAAGATCACTGCGGCTCATGACGTGGGCCGTGCCATCAACCCCACGCTGCTCGAAGGCCAGATCGAGGGCGGCATCGCGCAGGGCCTCGGCCTTGCCCTGATGGAAGAGTTCCATCCCGGCCGCGGCGAAAACCTGCACGATTATCTCATCCCGACCATCGGCGATATCCCGCCGGTGGAATCGATCCTGGTCGAGGATGCTTCACCCGTCGGCCCGTTTGGCGCCAAGGGAATCGGCGAGCAGGCCCTGATCCCGACCGCGCCGGCCATCCTGAACGCCCTGCACGACGCAGCCGGAATCAGGCTGCGCAAGGTGCCTGCAACGCCTGACCGGGTAAGGGCGGCGCTTCTGGAGAAGGCTCGGAGCTAGAGCGTTTTGTGTTTTGACGGAATCGGCAGAACGCGAAGACGTGTCGAAAAACAAAGAGTTAAAGCAAAGCGCCGTTTCTACCTAAACGCGCTTTGCTCTAGGGCGCCCCCCGGAAATAGACTATCGCCTGAACAGCCGCGCATCCGCCGGCGTGGGATCGCTCGGCAGTTGTGCCGCGCGGTGATAGACCTTGGCCTCTTCGATGAGCCCGTCGAGCAGCGCCGTGAACAGCACGGGCTTGGCAGCCGCCTCCCAGAGGAAATAGCCGAAGGACCCCGGGCAGGGATTGACCTCGTTGAGCCAGACCTCGCCCGTCCTTTGGTTGGAAAGGAAGTCGATGCGCGGGGCACCGGTTCCGTTCACGGCGAGATAGGCCTCGGTCGCCCATTGCCGTATGCTGTTTTCGAGGGCCGCCGGAATATCCGGATTGATGTCCCGCGTCAGCGACAGCATGCCCTGGCTGGATGCGCCGGGCTGCTTCCCCCCACCGGTCTTCTTCGAACCGCCGGACATGTATTTCGTCTTGAAGTCGAGCAGATCGGTCTGGCGCTTGGGCCGCTCGATCGCGGAGGTCACCACCGCGCCGTTCTCGCGCCGGACAGCCACATTATATTCGACCAGGTTCTCGACGAAGGGTTCGATGATGGCCTGGGTATCGAATTTGAAGATGCCGGGCAGCACCTGGCGCACCGTATCGATGTCCTCCGCCTTGGCGACGCCGATGGAGGAACCAAGATGAGCCGGCTTCACGATCACGGGGAAGGCAATGTTCTTGAGTGCCGCTTCGAGGCTTTCCCTGTCCGGCACGAGGCCCGTGGCAGGGCGATTGACCACCACATCCGGCAGCATGCCGATGCCGCGGCCGGCGAAGGCACGCTTGGTGATGGCCTTGTCCATCAGGATCGCCGAAGCCATGGTGCGTGCGCCCGTATAGGGCACATTGGCGGTCTCGAAGACGCCCTGGATCTGGCCGTCCTCTCCGATATTGCCGTGGAAGGCGAGCAGCGCCACGTCGAAGCCGATCGGCTCCGGCTTCCTGGCGAAGAAGCCGCCCTTGCTGCGCGGAATCAGCTGGCCCTTGTTGGCGGAAAGATCGAGATCGACCCGGACCAGATTCCTGCGGGCCTCCTCGTCGGGAATGTAGCCGGCGCGATTGCGCAGGGCATCGCCCGTGAACCAGGCGCCATCCCCGGCTACATAGACCGGAAAGCCCTCGTATTTCGTGCTGTCGAGCGCGTTGAGCGCCTGCAGGCCGGAGACGATGGAGACGTCATGCTCCGGTGAGCGCCCCCCGAACAACACCGCGACGCGCGTTTTCGACATCGTGTATCCTTGAGATTAGGCCGAATCGTTTGTGCGAAAATAGGATGCGGGGCCGGGCGAGGCAAACGCGGCCTTGCCACGCATCGCGCCATGACGCACTTTGCCCCTCGATGAAGCCCGCGGGCCGGAGGAATGATGTCGAATACCCTGTCGCAGATTCCGTTGTTCCAAGCGTTGGGCGAAGCAACGATCAAGGCTTTCGATGGGCGGGTACGCTGGGCCAAGTTCGAGGAGAACGAACTGGTCGTCGACTACGACGACAATTCCAACGACGTATACTTCCTGATCTCCGGCAAGGTGCGCGTCCTCTACCGTACTATCACTGGCAAGGAAGTCATTCTGGCGGAACTCGGGGGCGGCCAGTTCTTCGGCGAGCTTTCGGCGATCGACGGCGTCGGCCGTTCGGCAAACGTCACCGCGCTCAACCGCTCGCAGATGTGCATCATCTCCGGGCCGATCTTCATGGAACTGATCACCACGAATCCGCCGGTGTGCAAGCAGATCCTGACCCTGCTGGCGAGCCGTGTGCGCGCGCTCAACACCAAGCTTGCGGAACACTCCTTCCTGCAGACCAAGCACCGGCTCTACGCCGAGCTGATCCGCCTCTCCCAGCCCCGCGCCGGCCACGCCGGACAGCGCGTGCTCTCCCCCCCTCCCTTCCATCATGATCTCGCGGCCCGCATCGGCTGCCGTCGCGAAGCAGTCTCGCGCGAACTCTCGGCGCTTGAAAAGGAGGGCCTGGTGACCAAGACCCGCGGCGCGCTGGCCCTGGTCAATCCAGAGGAACTCAACAAGCGGATCTCGGCGGCGCTCGCCGATTGAGGGGTGGGGCTCGCGGGCTCATTGCTGAGCGGAGGGCGCGTTTTGGAAGGCCCGCTGCAACCGGGAAGCCGCGCCGAAGCGTCTCATGTTTCGATCGAGCCGCGCTCGCCTGCCCATCTCGGCTTGAAACCGTTGCGCAGCGCCGTGACGATGGCCGGCGGGGTCAGTAGGCGCGCCGGCCCGTCCTGCCAGGCCGCTGCCTGCCAAGCCTCGGGCCACCAGCGCATCACCTCGCCCCGGCGACGCGCATAGGCCTCCCCGCTGGCGGCCCACACGGCACCGTCGGGCAGGTCAGCCGTCGTCCCGATATGGTGCTCGGCAAGGCGTTCGGCATGCAGGATCTCGTCCATGCGGGCGGCACGAGCGTCTCTTTCGGGAAAGGCGGCTGCGAAGGACTTGGCGTCGGCCCGCCGGCATTCGAAGCAGGGGCGATGGCCGGCCGCGAGCGCCGTGACCTCGTCGAGGAAGAAGAGCTCGGTGTAGGTGTTGCGCGGTGCCATCACCTCACGGTGCCAGCCCTTGAAGTGGAGTTCGCAGCAGATCCACGCCCTGGACGCCCAACGCCGCGAGCCAAGGCGCTTGTGATCGTCATGGAGACGGCCGCCGCGATTGCCCATCATGGTGCCGCGTGCGGCGAGAGCGACGATCTCGCCAAAGGGCGTGACGCGGTTCTGGAGCGGGCCGCTCATGGCGCCGTCGATCCATCCGGCCTGAAAGTCTTGAGGTAGGCGATGACGTCATCGATCACGGCCGAATCGCGAAAGCCGGCAAAGGTCATCCTGGTGCCTGGGATGAACGCCGAAGGCCGGGCGAGATAGGCCCGCAGGGAGTCCTCGGTCCAGGTCACGCCTGAAGCCTTGAGCGCCTGCGAGTAGTCATAGTCCGGCACGACACCGGCTGGCCGGCCGACCACGCCGTTGAGTTCCGGGCCTACGACATTCCGCGCGCCCTCGCCCACCCGGTGGCAGATACCGCATTTGATGAAATTGGCCTTGCCGCTGGCGGGGTCAGCGGCCAGCGCCGGGATAGCACCGGAGAGGAGAACGCCGAGTGCCAGGGCGCCCGTGATCGCAGGCATCCGCGCCTGCCTCCGGGAACCGCGCGGCGCACGGAGAGCACGAGGCAGGCGCGGATGCCTGCGATCCCGCGTCATTTCGCCAGCGCCTGTTCTCTGATCTTCGAGATCGTCGTCATCGGCGTGATCGCCTCGGGATCGAGCCGGCAATGCAGGATGGCCGGCTTGCCCGAGGCCAGCGCCCGTTCATAGGCCGGGCCGAAATCGGCTGCCGTCGCGACCGTCTCGCCATGGCCGCCGAAGGCGACGGCATAGGCGGCGAAATCGGGATTCTTCAGTCTGGTCGCGGAGATGCGGCCCGGGAACTCCCGCTCCTGATGCATGCGGATCGTCCCGTACATGCCATTGTCGACGACGACCACGATGATGGGCAGTTCATATTGCACGGCCGTGGCAAACTCCTGCCCGTTCATCATGAAGCAGCCATCGCCGGCAAAGCAGACCACCGTTCTGTCGCGATGGAGCGCCTTCGCCGCCACCGCGGCAGGCACGCCGTACCCCATCGAGCCGGAAGTCGGCGCAAGCTGCGTGCCGAAGCCGCGGAAGCGCAGGTAGCGCTGCACCCAAACCGCATAATTGCCGGCGCCGTTGCAGATGATGGCATCCTCGGGCAGGCGCTCACGCAGCCAGAGCAGCGCCTCCCCATACTGGAAACTGCCGGGGATAGGCTTGGGCTCGTCGGTCCAGGCATGGAAATCCTGGTTGGCCTGTCGCGTCTCGGTCGACCAGGGCAGGCGGTTCGGCGGCTGCAGGCCTTCGAGAGCCGACGCGAAGGCCTGGGCCGAGGCATGAATGGCAAGCGTGGGCTGGTAGACCCGCCCGAGTTCCTCGGCGCCGGCATGAATATGGATGAGTTGCTGGCGGGGCGTCGGCACCTCCACCAGCGTGTAGGAGGACGATGGCATTTCCGAGAGCCGCCCGCCTGCCAGGATCAGGAGATCGGCCTCCTTGATGCGTTGGGCGAGCTTCGGATTCGGGCCTATGCCGACATCGCCGGCATAGTTGGGATGGTCGGCCGCGAAGAGCATCTGCCGCCGGAACGATGTTCCGACTGGCAGGTCGAAGCGCTCGGCGAAGCGGGTGAGGCTCGCCACCGCTTTCGGGGACCATCCTGAACCGCCGACGATGACGAAGGGATTCTTCGCGGCCCAGAGCAGGCTCTGCAGGCGCATCATGTCGGCATTGCCTGGCCAGGTCTGCGCGGGTTCGACATAGGCAGCATCGGCGATGGCGGCGCTATCGACCAGCATGTCCTCGGGCAGGGCGACCACCACCGGGCCCGGCCGGCCCTGCATGGCGACCCGGAAGGCACGCGTGACGAGTTCGGGAATGCGCTCGGCCTTGTCGATTTCCACCACCCACTTCGCCATCGAGCCGAAGAAGGCCTTGTAGTCGACCTCCTGAAAGGCCTCGCGCTCCCGCATGCCGGTCTCGATCTGACCGATGAACAGGATCATCGGGGTCGAATCCTGCATGGCGATATGAACGCCGTGCGAGGCGTTGGTCGCGCCCGGTCCTCGCGTGACCATGCAGATGCCCGGGCGTCCTGTGAGCTTGCCCACCGCCTCGGCCATCATCGCCGCCCCGCCCTCCTGCCGGCAGACCGTAACGTTTATGGGGGCGTCGTGGAGGGCATCGAGCACGGCGAGATAGGATTCGCCCGGCACGCAGAACACATGGTCGACACCCTGGGCCACCAGCGCATCTACGATCAGGCGGCCGCCGTTGCGGGAAGGATACTGGGTCATGGGCACTCTCGAAAAGGCTGCCCCTGTCATACGCCGTCTGGATGGCAAGGCAACCCCGGCATATCGGCTTGCCGATCCGATGATCGGCGTGCAAACTCGACACTGGAAGCACGGCTCCGGCCTAGCCGTGGCGCAGTAAAGGCGCCTCTTGCCCCGAAGTCCCTCCAACATTACATGCAGGTTATGTTGTCGCCCGACCCACTCAAGCTGCTCGCTTTCGATGGAGAAGACCTGGAGGTCATCTCCACCCACCTGCAGGATGCTGCCGTCAAGCCTGTCGACATGGCATTCCTGCCGCGTGAAAAGCGCTTTGCGCTGGTGGCCGATCGCTTCGACTGGTGCGGGGCGCAGAGCGGCGAGCGTACGCGCCGGCGTTCAGGCCTGCATTTCGAGCGGGTACTTGGCGTCAAGCGCTCGCATTTCGACCAGAACGACGACAAGCCTGCCGTCCTGCTCTCGATCTCCTTCATGGTCGGCGACGATCCCGCCGGGCAGGTGACGCTGTTCTTCGAGGGGGGCGGTGCCATCCGCCTCGATGTCGAGTGCCTGGAAGCGGCCATGTCCGATCTCGGCCCCGCCTGGCCCTGCGGTTCGCCGCCGCCGCCCCGGACCTGAACCCATCCTGGCCATCGCCGAAAGCGTCGATCACCGATCGACGACCTTGGAGGCGATGCGTTCCGCCGGAAAAAGGGCGGCCGGAGATTGCCCCTCCTTATTCCGCGCACGTTTCCGTTCCGGCATCCTGTCGGTACACACATTCGTCAACAACGGGGATGTCCGCGCACCCGGGGTGACTTCCGATCGAAAATTCTCCATAGGGTGCACCAGAAGCGTGCGTTGCCTCGCGCGCTGCCCTTCACTATCCGAGGATTGCCATGCCGGTTCGGCTCGATAGCGCCCAGGCCGATTTTGCCGCCGCGTTCGCCACCCTGCTCGCGGCCAAGCGCGAGATCTCCGAGGACGTCGATTCGGCGGTTCGCGGCATCATCGAGGACGTCGTTGCCCGCGGCGACAAGGCGGTCATCGAATACACCAGCCGTTTCGACCGTCTCGATCTCACTCCCCGGACCCTCCGGGTAACGCCCGAGGAAATCGATGTGGCTCGCGCCGAATGCCCGGCAGCCGCACTGCACGCGCTCGAACTGGCGGCCGAACGCATCCGCGCCTTCCACGAAAGGCAGAAGCCATCCGACCTCTTCTTCACCGATCCGCTCGGCATCCGGCTCGGCTGGCGATGGACGGCCATCGAAGCCGTAGGCCTCTACGTGCCCGGCGGCACCGCGGCCTATCCGTCCTCGGTGCTGATGAACGCCATTCCGGCCAAGGTCGCCGGCTGTCCGCGCGTGGTGATGGTGGTGCCGAGCCCTGGCGGCCTCCTCAACCCGCTGGTGCTGGCGGCGGCCAAGCTCGCAGGCGTCGACGAGATCTACCGGATCGGGGGCGCGCAGGCGGTGGCGGCCCTCGCCTACGGCACCGCGACGATCGCACCCGTCGCCAAGATCACCGGCCCCGGCAATGCCTATGTCGCGGCAGCCAAGCGCAGGGTCTTCGGCCACGTCGGCATCGACATGATCGCCGGGCCCTCGGAGGTGCTGGTCATCGCGGACGACAGTGCCAATCCGGCCTGGATCGCGGCGGACCTGCTGGCCCAGGCCGAGCACGATACCGCCTCCCAATCCATCCTGATTACTGACAGCACGGTGCTGGCGGATGCGGTGGAGCGCGAGGTCGAGGCCCAGCTCGGGACCTTGCCCCGCGCCGACATCGCCGGTGCGAGCTGGCGCGATTTCGGCGCCGTGATCACGCTCGCCTCCCTCGACGAAGCTCCTGCCCTCGCCGACAGGCTTGCCGCGGAGCACCTGGAGATCATCACGCGCGATGCCGAGGCACTCGCCGCACGGGTCCGCAATGCCGGCGCCATCTTCCTGGGCGGCCACACGCCCGAGGCGATCGGCGACTATGTTGGGGGCTCCAACCACGTGCTGCCCACCGCCCGCTCGGCAAAATTTTCCTCGGGCCTTGGCGTGCTCGATTTCATGAAGCGCACGTCCCTGCTCCATTGCGGGCCGGAACAGCTTGCAGCCCTCGGTCCGGCTGCCATCGCCCTCGGCGAGGCGGAGGGTCTGGCGGCCCATGCGCGCTCGGTTTCGATCCGCAGCAATCGCGTGCTATGAGCGAGTGGAGCTGACCTCGCGGAGCGAGGCCGGTACGATCGCATGGGGAACAGAGCTTGGAAGAATTCGGCTCCAATTGCCGGCTGATCGCCGTTCATCTCGATGAGCGCAGCATCGGCCGCGGCAATCCGGACCAGGAACACGAGCGGCGGGTGGCGGCCTACGACCTGATCGAGGAGAACGCCTTCGCACCCGTAGGCCACGACTCGGGTCCGTACGGCCTGCACATTTCGCTGCAGGACGGACGCCTCGTTCTCGACATTCGCAATGCCAACAGCGAGCCCGTGGTGGCGCATCTGTTGTCGCTCACCCCGCTGCGCCGGGTGGTGCGCGACTATTTCGCCATCTGCGACAGCTACTACGCCGCCATCCGCAGCGCCACGCCCTCGCAGATCGAGACCATCGACATGGCGCGCCGGGGCCTGCACAACGAGGCTTCGGAGCTGCTGCGCGAGAGGCTCTCTGGCAAGATCGAGCTCGATCTTGCCACGGCACGCCGGCTCTTCACCCTCATCTCCGCCCTCTACTGGAAAGGCTGAGGCGTGACAAAGGGCCGCCGTCCCCAGTCGGTCCTGTTTGCCTGCGGGCATAACGTGATCCGCTCGCCCATGGCCGAGGCGATCGGACGCTATTATTTCGGGCGCTCGATCTTCTTCGGCTCGGCGGGCGTGCGCCCCGGGGAACCTGATCCCTTCGTGCCCATCGTCCTGGAGGAGATCGGCATCTCGCTCGGCAAGCATCGCCCGCACAGTTTCGAAGAGCTTGAGGAATGGGAAGGCCTGAATTTCGACCTGATCATCACTCTCGCCCCCGAGGCTCACCACAAGGCGCTCGATCTCACGCGCACGCTGGCCGCCGACGTCGAATACTGGCCGACGCCCGATCCCAGTCTCGCCAGCGGCAACCGCGACCAGAAACTCGACGCATACCGGGCTCTGCGCGAAGGCCTGATCGACCGCATCACCGCGCGGCTGGGATGAAGACCGAGCCGCGCCTGTTCCCCGCGAAACCATGGCGGCAGAACGTCGTTCTTTTAGACACAACTATCCTGTATAAGCCGCGTTGCGATTTTCCCGCTCCCCCACTATCGTGCGCGGCGATGAACCGGAGGTTTTGATGCGCGTTCTGCGTTCCCTTGCTGTAGCCGCCCTGTCGGCCTTCACCCTGACGGGCTGCTCGATGTTCGGCTCCGTGCCGCCGAACAACGTGCCGCCGACGCTGCCTAAGCCGCTGGACAACAAGACGTCGCTGCCCTTCCCCCTGAAGCGCACCTTCGTGGCGATTTCCTACAAGGATCAGCCCTTCAAGGATGACCGTCCCACCATCCTGATCTCGGACATGAACCGCGGCACGGGCTTCTCGGCCTGCAACAACTGGTCGGCCACCATTCTTCCGCGCCAGGACCAGCGCCTCGTGATCGGCCCCGTCGCCATCTCCAAGCGCAAATGTGCCGACCGTCTGATGCATAACGAGCAGGTTTTCCTGTTCGTTATGCGCACCTCGCAGGAATGGTTCTACGACGGCTACACGCTCACTTTCCGCGGCCCCTACGGCGAAATGAAGTTCCAGCCGGCGGCATAAGCGCCGCACCCCGGCGGATATGAGAAAGGCCGGTCTCTCGACCGGCCTTTTGTCTGTCGAGACCGCCGTCAAGCGCCGAATGTCGCCACCGGCTGTTCCTCGACATGGGCGCCCCCATACTCCTTCACCACCGCGAGACGCCGGTCGTGATAAGCCACCAGCGATGAGCGGTGCCCAATTGAGACGATCGTCGCCTGCGGAAGCATCTCGCGCAGAAGACGGTAAAGGCTGCCTTCCGATGTTTCGTCCAGTGCGGAAGTAGCTTCGTCCAGGAAAAGCCAGTTGGGCTTGCGCAAGATGGCGCGAACGATCGACACGCGCTGTTTCTCGCCGCCGGAAAGTACGCTCTCCCAGTTCTCCGAGGTATCGAGCCTGCCCGTGAACCCTTCCAGGCCGACGCGCCGGAGCGCGTTCTCAATATCGGCCTGCGAGAAGCCAGTCTCGGGAAGGGGATAGGTCAACGCCGAGCGCAACGTACCGAGGGGCATGTAGGCTCTCTGCGGCAGCAGCATAACATTTTCGTCCGCGGGCACTTTGATGGCGCCGGAACCAAAAGGCCAGATACCGGCCAGAGCCCGGAACAGTGTCGTCTTTCCCGACCCGGATGGACCGGTCACGAGAGTGCTCTCGCCCTTCCGAAGTACAAAGTCGGCCTTGCTGATCAGAGGCTGGCCATTGGGCAGGTTGACATTGAGCGATTCGGACGAAACCGTCTCCCCACCGCCGCCCCGCACGAGCGAAATTCCACCCGCGGCGCTCGACTCGGCCTTGTGGATGGCCTTGTCGAAGTTCGTCAAACGATTGACCATCGATTTGAACTCGGCGATGTCGCGGTAATTCGTGATGAAGAACGAGAAGGATTGCTGGACGTTGCCGAATGCATCCGAGGTCTGCGTCAGGGTTCCCAGCCTCATCGAGGCCGTCGCGAAATAGGCGGGTGCCAGCATCACGAAGGGGAGAACGACCAAGGCCTGCTGATAAGCGAGATTAAAGACACCCAGTTTCATGCGCCGGATCAGCACGTCCAAGGTGTTCCTGAAGACGTGCTGGAAATTGTCGGCGAGATTGACACGTTCGACCTCCTCGCCATCCAGCAGGGCGATCTGCTCGGCATTTTCACGCACACGCACCAGCGCATAGCGGAAATCTGCCTCGAGGCGCTGCTTCTGAAAGTAAAGCCCGACCAAGGGACGGCCCAGATAGTGGGATCCGAAGGTTACGACGACCGAAACGATCAGGGCAGCCCAGACGAGATATCCCGGTACGTTGGCGAGATCGAAGCCGCCGATGCTATATGGAAACTGGCTGGAGATCGCCCAAAGGATCTGGATGAAGGCGTAGAGGGTCAATATCGTGTTGAAGATCAGGATGTAGTAGTCGAACCCCTTGTCTATGAAGTCCCGCACGTCCTCTGAGATACGCTGGTCGGGGTTGTCCGATTGAAGGCCAGTCACCGCCAACCGATAATGCGTCTTGTGCGACAGCCATTGACCGACATAACGGTCCGTCATCCAACGGCGCCAGCGGACCTTGAACCATTCGGTGGCGAATAGTTCAATCAGACCGCGCGCAATCCAGATCGTGGCAACGGCAGCGAAGAATGCCAGTTCCGCCCAGAACGCCGCCTGGTTCTTGTCCTGAAGCGCCGTGTAGAACCGGTTGTTCCAATAGTTGAAGATGACCGTCAGATAGACCTGGACGACATTCAGGATAACGATGAAGCCGAGAAACAGCTTGGCAGTCGTATCCTCACGCATTGAAATGCCGAAGAAGCGACGGCGTGCGCCGTCGTGGCGCTCAAAATAAGGATTTGCGAGGTTGATGATTTCGCGAAGGAGGGGAATGTAACAGATGCCGAGGTTCAGGAAGACCAATATGGCCGAGATGATCGGGGATCCCGCCTGCGGCAGATACGGCACGAGATCGTCTGGTACGGTGCCGGCCGATGCCGCCCACGAGATCAAGCCAAAGATCAGAAACGCTATCGCGAACAGCCCGATCAGAAAGCGCATGACCATCGGCACACGCGTTGCTGGGTTCGGCACCCCATCGCAAACCAGCAGGGCGACCAGGACAAGAATGGACAATATCGGGAGGTAGTCCGAGGCATTTCCAAGGTAAACACCTACCCCGAAACCAAGGGTAGCCAGGCCTGTAAGGCCCGCGAGGATTTTGATCATGGAAACGGCCTTTCGGGAGGGGCGTGCGGGACAACGGCGTGCAGCCAATCGCCCCAAACATGGAGAATTTAGGTTAATACAACCCTGTCACGGGCCTTTTGCAGCCGCAAATGATCAAATCGTAAGGTTGTTCAGCTTTTTGTGAGAGCGTGTGAGATGCAGGGAGCCGCCTGCGGAGACAGCGCTTACGGCATCGGGAGAACAGGCTTGGCGCCAGGCGCCATCGCAGTTAGGGCGCTTCGCCATCGCGCCAAGGCCCGACGCCGGAATGCCCAAGGCGCCCCAAATAAAAAAGACGCGCCAAAGCGCGCCTCTGAATGGTTTGTCGGGAGATCCTCCCGGTGTTCCCACCGGCACGTCTCCCTTTCATTATTATCGTCTACTCTTCCTTCACGCGAACCGGTCGTCCCTTCCGCTTGAAGATGCTCGTATGGCTCAAACAGCCTTGAGGTTGCCGGCCGCGGCCTTGCCCGTCTTGCGATCGGTCAGGATCTCGTAGCCGATCTTCTGGCCTTCACGCAGCTCCGGCAAGCCGGCACGTTCGACAGCGGTGATGTGCACGAACACGTCGCGGCCACCGTCATCTGGCTGAATGAAGCCGTAACCCTTCTGGGTGTTGAACCATTTTACGGTTCCCGTGCTCATAGGTAGTCCTTCACTTCGTTCCAAAGCATGGACGACCCACGTTTGACCGTGCATCGCCCGGTTCTGCGAAATTTGGGGAGGTGTCCTGAACGTGCGCCCTGCCAAGCAAAGGCGTACCGGCCCAGTCGTCCGGCCAAATCGACGCTAAATCGATACCACATGTTTATCGAAATCCACAAGGGCACCCGGATGCTCGGAGAAAACACAGTTCTGCCATTCCTTGCTGCCACGGCTTGCTCTATGCATGCAGCCTCTATGGCTGCAGCATCGCCTGCCCGTTCTGCCTGTGGACTTGCATTCTGAATGATCGCCTTTCTGCGCCCCTGCCTCGTCCTGCTCGCCCTAGCGGCGGCTTCGCCCGCTCTCGCCGACAGCGCCGACCGGGACTGTTCGAAGGGTGCCGCTTCACAGCGCATTCCTGCCTGCACCCAGCTTCTCGACCGCCAGATGGCCAAGTCGACGAAGGCCCTGGTCTATTATCGCCGCGGCCAGGCCTATGCCGAGACGGGCGACGACGAGAAGGCCATCGCCGATTTCGGCGTGGCGCTGGACCTGCGCCCGAAGGACGTCTCCGCCTTCACCGCCCGCGCAGACGCCCAGGTGCGACTCGGCCATGCCGATGCGGCGCTGGCCGACTACACCAGCGCGATCGCGCTCGACCGGCGTTCCTCGCTCCCCCTGGTCAACCGCGGCTTCGCGCTGCTGCAATTCGATCGCAACCAGGATGCCATCACCGATTTCGACGCCGCCATCGCCCTCGATGCGCGTGACGAGGAGGCCTGGAAGGGCCGGGGCGATGCCCATCGCGCCCTCGAGGACCACATGGAGGCGATCGACGACTACACCCAGGCCATCCGCATCGACAAGACCTACAAGAATGCCTTCTATGCCCGGGCTCGCTCCCTGATCGAGATGAAGGACTATCAGCGCGCCCTCGAAGACCTGCGAAAGGCGCTCGAACTCGATCCCGAATTCGATTCCGCCTTTTTCAGCCGCGCCTATGTGGAATGGCAGCTCGGCGACACCGAGGCAGCCATCACCGACTATACCAGGGCCCTGGCCCTCGACACGGATTTCCCTGCCGCCCGGCTCGAGCGCGGCCAGCTCTTCGCCTCGCTGCATCGCTACGACGAAGCCATGGCCGACTATGACGAGACGATCCGGGAAATGCCGTCGAACGACCAGGCCTACGTCTCGCGGGGCATCGCCTGGCGGGAACTGGGCGATTACGACAATGCGGTGTCCGACCTCACCAAGGCACTGTCGTTGAAGGGCGGCGAGGCCGATACCCTCAATGAACGGGCGCAGACCTATCTCGCCGCCGACCGCTACGACGAAGCCCTCACCGACGCCAACGCCGCGATCACGGCGGACGCGACCGTACCGGATTATTTCGTCACCCGCGCCAAGGTGCAGGAAGCCAAGGGCAGCCGGGACGACGCCATCGCGGACTTTACCAAGGCGCTGGAACTCGATCCAGGCAGCAAGCCGGCCAAGGGCGGACTGTCGAGGCTAAGCGCCACGCCGTGAGGCCGGTATGCCGGCCCGTGGGGTAGAGCGCACTCGAATCCAGCCACTCTTCCTATCCGGCCGAGGGCTCCCCGATCAGAGCCTCTGCAGCCAGTCGACCAGGCGCTGCGTCGCCGCCTGCAGTTGCTCGGGGCTGCGCAGGTAGCACAGCCGCATGAAGCCTTCCCCGCCCGCGCCAAAGGCGGTGCCCGGCGCCAGGCCCACATTCGCCTGGTCGACGATCTCCAGCCCGAGACGGCGCACATCCGGCTTCCCGTCCACCGCGAAGAACAGATAGAAGGCGCCGCTGGCGGGCGCAAAGCGCACCTTCCCCGTGGCTCCCAGACCCTTCACCACGATATCGCGCCCCTGCCGGGCCCGGGCGATCTGGTGCTGCACGAAGCTCTCCCCCCGCTCGAGCGCCGCCACGCCGGCACGCTGGAGGAATGGTGCGACGCCCGATGTGGAATATTGCAGAAGGTTTTCGATGATCTGCCCGAGTTCGGGCGGCGCTTCGATCCAGCCGAGCCGCCAGCCGGTCATCGCCCAGTTCTTGGAAAAGGTATCGGTGAAGACGATGCGGTCCTGCGGCGTGCGGATATCGCGGAAGGAGGGTACGCGTCCGCCGGCATAATGGAAGCGCGTGTAGATCTCGTCGGCGAAGATCCACAGCCCGTGCCGGCGCGCGAGATCGAGCACGAAGGCGAGATCCTCGGGGGTGGCGACCCAGCCTGTCGGATTGGACGGCGAATTGATGAAGATGCCGCGTGTGCGCGGCGTAATGGCATCGCTGAGGCGCTGGTAGTCGAGCTTCCAGCCATCGTCGGTGAAGACCTGCGGCACCATCACAGGCTTGGCGCCGGCGACGCCGATGGCGGCGGCGAAATTAGGCCAGGCCGGTGTCGGTACGATGACCTCGTCGCCGACGCCGGCGATGATGCGAACGACCGTCTGGATCGCATGCATGCCGGACTGGGTGACGAAGAACCGCTCCGCCGCAAAGGGCTTGTCGAAAAGATTGGTATGATAGCGCGCCAGCGCCTCGCGCAGATCCGGTATGCCGCGCTGCCAGGTGTAGAAGGTCTCCCCGGCGGCCAGCGAGCGCGTCGCCGCCTCCGCAATGAAGGCAGGGGTGGGAACATCACCCTCCCCGGCCCACAGCGGGATCAACCCCTCCCGGAGCCGCCCATAGTTCATCACCTCGACGATGCCGCTTTCCGGCGCTCCCAGCGCTTCCGGCCGCAAACCGTCTAACAGGGAGGGGGCGGGCGGAAACTTCTCGGCAGCGGCAGTCACGGCGATGTCCTTGTGAGAATGAAGTACTCACCATAGGACATCGCCGCCTGCGTCGAAAACCAAATCTTGGAATGGATCCGATAGACGAGGCGAATGTCTTGGTTCCGAAGAGACCGGCCGAAGCCGGCGCTCGCCGAGCCTTATTTCGTAGCCAGAAGGTCGCGGATTTCGGTGAGGAGCTTCACGTCCTCCGGAGGCGCGGCGGGCGGCGGCGGCGGCGCCTGCCGGCGCAGCGTATTCATGCCCTTGACCATCAGGAACAGGATGAAGGCCAGAATCAGGAAGTTGATGACGACACTGACGAAATCGCCGATCGCGAAGGGAGTACCCAGCTTGCGTGCATCCGCGAGAGAAGCACCGGTGGGCGCCTCGCCCCGCAGCATCAGATAGATATTCGAGAAATCAAGCCCGCCGGGCGTCAAGGCGCCGATGATGGGATTGATCAGGTCATCGACCAGAGCCGTCACCAGCTTGGTGAAGGCAGCGCCGATGATCACGCCGATCGCCAAGTCCATCACATTGCCCTTGAGGGCAAATTCCCTGAATTCCTTGAACATGAAACCTCCAAACCTGGGTCAAGCCGCGAGCCCGTGCTGCCGCGAAAGCCCGGGTCGGCAGCGGGCCGATACCGTAGAGTTACGATCACCTTGTCGTATCGGCCGGACACCGGCCTTACCTTTTTAGGTACGACGCTCTAGCAATAGCCTCATCAGGCTTCAAAGCAAGCAGGTATCAGGCCGGACGCTCCAATTCGAAGACCCTGTCCACTACTGAGTAGTCCCTGTAGCCCAGACGAGAAACGATCCGCATCGCAGCCGTATCCATCCGGCCGTCGCGGATGAAGCGATCGTCCACGTAAATGCCCACCACTTCGCCGCAGACCAGCCAGGCATCGCTCGGCTGGCCTTCCGCGTCGACGAGGTGGACGGTCTGGGTCCAGCGGCATTCCAGCGCCGCGGCGGCGCGAGCGACGCGCGGCGGCCTGACGAGGTGCGAGGGGGCCGCCTCCAGTCGTGCATGCTCCATCTCGCTCTGGCCGCGCGGCAGGCGGGCAGACGTGGCATTCATGTCGTGAATGAGGTCCTCGGTGACGAGATTGCAGACGAACTCCTTCGTCTCCTCGGCAAAGACGACGCTGTCCTTGCGGCCGTCCGCGGCGAAGCCTACCAGATGCGGTCGTGCCTGGAACGCATTGAAGAAGGAGAAAGGCGCCAGGTTCACGGCACCCGAAGCCGACTGGGTGGTGATCCAGCCGATCGGACGGGGTGCCACCAGGGCCTTGAAGGGATCGTGCGGCAGGCCATGGTCACCCTTGCGCGGTTCGTAAAACATGGAAGCGCCGTTTCAATGGTTCAGGGTTTGGGCCAGACGCCGGAGGAAGCCGGCGCAGGCCTCGAATTCGGAAAGAGCCATCCATTCGTCCGCGCCATGGGCCTGTTTGATCGAGCCCGGCCCGCAGATGACGGTCGGAATTCCGGCGAGCTGGAAATGACCGGCCTCGGTTCCGTAGGAGACGGCCTGCGTACGATTGCGCCCGGCAAGGCGCAACGCAAGCGTCTCCGCCAGCGAACCGGGATCGGGCGCCAGGGGAGGCACGGAAACGTCGCGCACCGTGGTGATGGAAGCCTCGGGTGCATTCTGCCTCAGGCGCGGCAGCACGACCTCCTCGCTGAAGGCGCGGATCCGGTCCGGCACGAAGTCCACCGGCAGGGACGGCAGGCCGCGGCATTCCCAGACGATGCGTGCCTCGTCCGGCACGATGTTGATGGCCTTGCCGGCCGTGAGCAGGCCAGCCTGCGCAGTGGAATAAGCCGGATCGAAGCGGCCCGAGGCATCGCCGGCAGCCATCAGTTCGTCCGCGATCTCGTCGAGATGGGCGATGATGCGCGCGGCGGCATGCAGCGCATTGGCGCCGAGCGCCGGCATGGCCGAATGGGCCGGCCGTCCCGTCACCACTGTGACGTAGCCAGAGAGCGACTTCTGCGCGTCGACCACTTCCATCAGGGTCGGCTCCCCGACGATGCAGGCGCGCGGCAGCGGCATCTCCTTGCCGAAGCGGTGGATCATGTCGAGGCTGCCGAGGCAGTTGATCTCCTCGTCATAGGAGATCGCGAGGTGAATGGGCGCCCTCAGCCCCGCCGCGAGAAAATCCGGCACCAGCGCCAGGGCCGTAGCCACGAAGCCTTTCATGTCGCAGGTTCCCCGGCCATAGAGCCTGCCGTCGGCAAGGCGCGCCTCGAAGGGCGGCGAACTCCAGGCCTGCCCCTCCACCGGGACGACATCGACATGGCCGGAGAGCACGATCCCGGGGCGGTCCGCCGGGCCGATGGTGGCAAAGAGCGCGGCCTTGTCGCCCTCCGCGTTCGGCAGGCGGATGGACGGGACGCCGTGGGCCGAGAGATAGTCGGAGATGAAATCGATCAGTGCCAGGTTGGAGCCGGAACTGATGGTGTCGAAGGATACCAGCTTCGCGGTGAGTTCGACGGGGGTATATCGAGGCGGCATGGGACGTCCTGGGTGCACGGGCATCCTGCCCGTTCTTCCTTAGTCGGTAAACGGCCGGGTTTTCAAGAACGGGTATCCTGCCATGGCTGCTTGCAGATCGAAGCGCAGGATCGGAATATCGATCACCGATCGACAATCTTGGAAACGACGCGCTCTGCGAGGAAGGAAGAGAGCGATCGGTAATCGCTCCCTCCACGTCCGGCGCACCTTGCCCCGCGAAGTCGGCCATGGCGGGTGGTCATAGCCGCCAGGGCCGGGCTACGCGCTGACCAGCTCTTCCGCCTCGGCCTTGTCGAAGTCGTAGCGGGTATTGCAGAACTCGCAGGTCACGATGATGGAGCCGTCGTCCGCCACCATGTCGCGGCGGTCCGCCTGCGAGAAGTTGCGCAGCATGCCCGTCACGGCCTCGCGGGAGCAACGGCATTTCTCGATCACCGGCGAGCTCTCGAACACGCGGACGCCGCGCTCGTGGAACAGGCGATAGAGCAGTTCCTCCGCCGGCACGTTGGGATCCGTGAGCTCGTGATCCTCCACCGTGCCCATCAGGAGCTTTGCCTCGACCCACGCGTCATCCTCGCGCTGTTCGAGCACCTGCGCACCCTCAGGCGCGTCGCCGGGCGACAGATCGGCCATGCGCATGCGTTCGGGTGAAGACGGCAGGAACTGGATCATCATGCCGCCGGCGCGCCAGCTCGAGCCCTCCCCCGCGACATAATTCTCCGCGACGGCCAGTCGCACGCGCGTCGGAATCTGTTCGGACTGGCGGAAATACTGATCCGCCGCCGCTTCGAG
This sequence comes from Labrys sp. ALF-8, assembly GCF_059699065.1. NCBI lineage: Bacteria > Pseudomonadati > Pseudomonadota > Alphaproteobacteria > Hyphomicrobiales > Xanthobacteraceae > Labrys > Labrys sp. ALF-8. The sequence goes on along the minus strand of NZ_AP048537.1, from coordinate 3,417,888 downwards.
GCTCTCGCCTTCCAGGGCCACGATACCCTGGTAGCGCGCCATGTCGGGCCCCTGGTCGATAGTCATGGCAAGGTGCCCCTGGCCCAGCAGCTCGATGGTGCCGGCGCGGCCGCCGGCGATCGCCGCAGCCACCGCATCCTTGTCGAAGGTCGCGCAGGCGCGTACGCGATCAGGGGCCTGGAAGTCGACGACAAGCATGCGCACAGGCCCGTCGGTACGGGTCTGCAGGATGAAGCGGCCATCGAATTTCAGCGTCGTGCCGAGCAGCAACGTCAGCGCCGCCGCCTCGCCGAGCGCACGCGACACCGGCGCCGGGTAATCGTGCCGGCGCAGGATCGTGTCGATGGCGGGGCCCAGCCGCACGACCCGGCCGCGCACATCCAGACCCTCGGCCTGGAACGGGAGGATGTGGTCATCCCCCATCAAGTGAGGTTCGTTCATGCAGCAGCCTGTCCGAAGCACCAGGCGAGCACGCCCTTCTGGGCATGCAGGCGGTTCTCGGCCTCGTCGAACACCACCGATTGCGGCCCGTCGATCACCTCGTCCGTCACTTCCTCGCCGCGATGCGCGGGCAGGCAGTGCATGAACAGGGCGTCGGGCCTGGCAGCCGCCATCAGCTTTGCGTTGACCTGGTAGGGTTTCAGGAGATTGTGGCGATGCCCCTCGGCATCGCCCATCGACACCCAGCAATCGGTGACGATGCAATCCGCGCCATCCGCCATTTCGAAGGGATCGGTGCCGACTTCCAGACGGCCGTTGTTGGCCTTCATCCAGTCGACCGTTTCCTGGCGCACCGTGAGTTCCTTGGGCGCAGCCACCCGCATGGTGAAGTCGAAGCGCTGGGCAGCCTCGATCCAGGAGGTCAGCACATTGTTGGCGTCGCCCGTCCAGGTCACCGTCTTGCCCTTGATCGGGCCGCGATGCTCCTCATAGGTCAGGATATCCGCCATGATCTGGCAGGGATGGGAGAGCTTGGTGAGGCCGTTGATCACAGGAATGCTGGCATTGGCGGCGAGTTCGCACACCGCCGCATGGTCGAGCATGCGGATCATCACGGCATCCACGTAACGTGAAAGAACACGGGCCGTGTCGGCAATGGTCTCGCCGCGGCCGAGTTGCATCTCGGCGCCGGTGAGCATCAGGGTCTCGCCGCCAAGCTCGCGCATCCCTACGTCGAACGAGACTCGCGTGCGGGTCGAAGGCTGCTCGAACACCATGGCCAGCACCTTGCCGGTCAGCGGGCGTTCTTTCGCCACCGCGCCCTTGACGCGCTTGGACTTGATCGAGGCGGCAAGGTCGAGAACGTTCCGCAGCTCCGGCGCGGGAATCTCCGAGAGATCGAGAAAGTGCTTCATGGTCAGTTTCCGGCGGTCTTCAGCGTGTGCGAGAGGGCGGCACAGGCAGCCTCGATACGACGCACGCCTTCGAGGATCTCGTCGTCGTTGATGATCAGGGGCGGCAGGAGGCGCACGACGTTGTCGCCGGCGGGGATGGCCACCAGCTTCTCGGCCCTGAGCGCCGCCACGAACTGGGCAGGGGTCACCTTCGCCCTGGTCTTGATGCCGAGCATCAGGCCTTCGCCACGGATCTCCTCGACCACGTCGGGGAAACGGTCCTTGATCTCGGCGAGGCGCTGGCGAAGCAGGAGGCCGGCCTGGGCGACATGTTCCAGGAAACCCTCTTCCAACACGACGTCGAGCACGGCATTGCCCACCGCCATGGCGAGGGGATTGCCACCGAAGGTGGTTCCGTGCACGCCGGCGGTCATGCCTTTGGCCGCCTCGGCGGTGGCCAGGCACGCACCCATCGGGAAACCGCCGCCGATACCCTTGGCGACGGCCATGATGTCGGGCGTCACGCCCGCCCATTCATGGGCGAAGAACTTGCCGGTGCGTCCGACACCGGTCTGCACCTCGTCGAAGATCAGCAGCAGGCCTTTGGCGTCGCAGATCTGGCGCATGCCCTTCAGGCAGATCTGGGGAAGCGTGCGGATGCCTCCCTCGCCCTGGATCGGTTCGACCAGGATCGCGCCGGTCTCGGGCGTGATGGCCCGGTCGAGCGCCTCATGATCCCCGAACGGAATCTGATCGAAGCCATCGACCTTGGGGCCGAAACCTTCCAGATACTTGGCCTGGCCGCCGGCTGCGATGGTCGCCAGCGTGCGCCCGTGGAAGGCTCCCTCGAACGTCAGGATGCGGTAGCGTTCCGGATGACCGTTGGCCGACTGATATTTGCGAGCCATCTTGATGGCGCACTCCAGGGCCTCCGCACCCGAATTGGTGAAGAACACATAGTCGGCAAAGGTCGCGTCAGCGAGCCGGCGCGCCAGCTTCTCGCCGAGCGGCATCTGGAAGAGATTCGAGGTGTGCCAGATCTTCTGGGCCTGTTCCGTCAATGCCTCGACCAGATGGGGATGGGCATGGCCGAGCGCATTCACGGCGATACCCGCGCCGAAATCGAGATAGCGCTCACCGTCCGAGCCATACATCCAAACGCCCTCACCTCGCTCGAACGCCACGTCCGCGCGGGCATAGGTCGGCAGGATGGCCGAGGAGGCGGAAGCGATGGGCTGGGCGGTCTTGGGAGAGGCGGTCACGTGCGTAACTTTCGCTTGGCTGGGTTGGCTGGTTTGTACAGTCCTACGGGGTGAAGATGACAGGGCTAAAAAATCAAAACGCCGCCCCAAGGTGCTGCTTGGGGGCGGCTGTTTCGCGAAAATATATGAGACTCGAAGACGTTGCTGTCAATGGGCGCGTTGCGGCCCGATCGATGGAGCGATGGCGGCGGCCATGAATGCGCCGGCAGGCTTCGGGCCGCGAGCGGCACTGTTCTCCTCGCCGAGGGAACCGTCCGCCGCACGCCTTGCCGAACCGGGGACTCTCCGTCATGCTCTCCCGACGCTCACGAGGTCCTGCGCATGTCCCTTCTCACGCTGCTCGCCTTTACCCTCGTCGCCTCGATCGCCATCGCGACGCCGGGCCCCACCGTCCTGCTGGCGCTGGCCAATGGCTCGCGATTTGGCGTACGCCGTGCCTGCGCCGGCATGTTTGGCGCAGTCCTGTCGGATTTCGTGCTGGTGGGAGCGGTGGCCGTCGGGCTGGGAGCGTTGCTGGCTGCCTCGGAGTTCTGGTTCGCCGTCGTGAAGTGGATCGGTGTCGCCTACCTCGCCTATCTCGGCATCATGATGCTGCGCTCCAAGGGCATGCTTGATGCATCGCTGAACGCCGGCACGCCTGGAGATGCCAAATCAGGACGCGCCATCTTCCTCAAGAGCTTCCTCGTCGCCGTCACCAACCCCAAAGGCTATCTGTTCTGCTCGGCCCTGCTGCCCCAGTTCATCGCGCCAGGCGCCCCCCAGATCCCGCAATATCTGATCATCGCCATCGTCTTCGCCGCGCTCGATTTCGTCATCATGTTCGCCTATGCGGTGCTCGGTGCCCAGGCCATTCGCCTCCTCAGGAAATCCGGCGCCCTCTGGCTGGACCGCATCTGCGGCTGCGCATTGCTCGCCCTGTCGGGCTCGCTGGCGCTCTATCGGCGCGCGGCGGCGTGAAGCAAGCGGCACAGGCCCTCAGTTGACGATGCGCTTGACATAGGGACTGTCCAGCGAAAAGGCCGGGATCTCCACGTCGAAGGTCTCGCCGCTGTCGGCAACCATCTGGTAGGTACCCACCATCATTCCCGATGGCGTGCCCAACGGACAGCCGGAAGTGTATTCGTAGCGCTCGCCGGGATCGAGCACCGGCTGCTGCCCCACCACGCCGGGTCCTTTCACGTCCTCGCGGCGGCCGGTTTCGTCGGTGATTTCCCAGGCCCGGGAGCGAAGTTGCACCGTCTCCGGACCCATATTGACGATCTCGATCGTGTAGGCCCAGAAATAGCGCCCTTCAGCCGGTCGGGACTCCTCGGCGAGGAATTGAGGCCGGACCGTCACTTTGATGTGGCGCGTGATGCGTGTGTACATGTTCCCGATTTACGCCGGAGGCACGCCTGCGGTCAAACGCCGCCGGCCCGATGCGACATTCCCCGGGCCAGAAGGGCGAAGATTGCGGCCAGGACCAGCGCAGCGGCGGCGCCGTAGGAGGCGAGGGTGAAATCGCCGGTCGCGTCATGGAGATAGCCGGCGGCCGAAGGACCGACAATCTGCCCGACGCTGAAAGCCACAGTCATCACAGCGAGGAGCCGCTGCGGATTGCCGCCGCTGCGCTCGCGCGCTGCCACGAGGCCGAGCGCGGTGATCCCCATGAAGGTGCCCCCGAGCAGCACGGCCGCCGTCAACATGCCGGCCTCCGTCGCCACCGCCACGGAGGCGCCCACCCCGACCGCCTCGATCACGCAGGCCGCCGCGAAGGCGACGAGCGTGCCCTGGCGTGCCGCCACCTTCAGCCAGAACGTGACTGAAAAGGCCGCGCTGACGCCGACGATGAACCAAGTATAGGGCTCGATCGCCCAGAGCTCGGGCTCCGCGCGGATGATGGCGACAAGGAATGTGGCCGTCACGACATAGCCGAGCCCGAACAGGCCATAGGCCAGCACGAGGGGGAGGATGCCGCCGCTGAACCTGGGCTTCGCGATCTCCCTTGCCGCCCGCTCCAAGGGCTCCTCGTCGATCTTGGCGACCGCCATGCCGGCAAGCAGGACGCTCACCAGGCCGGTGATCAGCCACTCCATGCGCCAGCCGAGGCCCGCCCCCTCGACGAGGAGCACGAGCAGGGCCGACATGGCGATACCCACGCCGACGCCCGAGAAATAGATGCCCGGAGCGCGGCCATCGCCTCGGGCTGCACTGCGCTCCAGAACGAGGCCGCTGGCGAAGACCAGCACGCCCGCGCTGGCAAAGCCGGCGATGAAGCGGATCGCCATCATCGACCACACATCGGAAAGACCGGCCATGCCCAGCGTGGTAAGGCAACTCGCGACCAGGCAGGCCGCGAGTATGAGTCGGCGGGAGCCTCGTACCGGCAGCGCCGCCGCGAGAGCTCCGGCGAGATAGCCGATGAAATTGGCCGAAGCTATCAGTCCCGCCTGCCCACCCGTCAGGCCGAGATCGGCCATCATGCCCGGCAGGATGGGCGTATAGACGAAGCGTCCGATGCCAAGCCCGGTGGCGAGCGCGGCAAGCCCGCCGACGGCGAGCGAATGAGGCTGGTTACGAGCCATGGGCCGGGCACCGGCAATGACGATGAAAGGCAACGAAATGCATAAAAGACCTTTGGCAATCGGGAGTCCGGAAATGCGTGTGACCTGCTAGAGTGTTGCCGCATCGGATCGAGTCGCAAGACACATCGTTCCAGGCGATCATGGGGAGGCTCGCAATCCGGGAATATCGTCCTTCGAGGATTGGGCGTATGCAGCCCGCCACCTGGGAGGCCAGCCGGAGCGGCGGGTCATCCCGTCGAGTTCGGTGGAGCGTCTCTGCCATGCCGCGAACCGCTTTCCTCCGAGGACCACGTCCATGACCGAACCCGTCATCCTCGTCGATCCCCTTCCCCGCACGCTCGACGTGATCATGACGCCCGAGATACGGGCTCGTCTCGGAAAGCTCGGCCGCCTCGTCATTTCCGAACAACGCCCGATGAGCGACGAGGAGATCGAGCTCCACCTGCCGGAAGCGGTGGCGATCGTCGGCCAGACTGCCATGCCTCGCGAGCGGCTCGACCGCGCGCCCGGGCTCAAGGCCATCGTCAATGTCGAGACGAATTTCCTGCCCAATGTCGATTACGCTGCCTGCCAGCAGCGCGGCATCTGGGTACTCACGCCGGCCTCGGCCTTCGCCGCGCCCGTGGCCGAGACGACGCTCGGACTGTGCATCGACCTTGCCCGCGGCATCAGCGCCGCCGACCGCGCCTTTCGCGCGGGAACAGAGACCTATGGCCTCGAGGCCAATCTCGATACGGTGCGCTTCGAGGGCGCAACCGTCGGCATCATCGGCTTCGGCGACCTCGGCCGCAAGTTCCGCAAACTGATCCACCCCTTCCGAAACGAGGTGTTGGTCTACGATCCCTGGCTTCCAGCCGAAACCATCGAACGGATGGATTGCCGGCAAACCGATCTCGATACTCTCTTGTCCCAAAGCCAGTTCGTCGTGGTCTTCGCCTCCGTCACCACCGAGAACGCCCATTTTCTCGGCGCTAGGGAGTTCGCCCTCATGAGCAGGGGTGCATGCTTCCTGCTGATGAGCCGAGCCGCGGTGGTGGATTTCCCCGCGATGCTGGCCGCGGCGCGCAGCGGCCACGTCCGCGTCGCGACCGATGTCTTCCCGGTGGAGCCGGTGCCGCCGGCCGATCCCGTGCGCACCACGCCGAACATGATCTTCTCCGCCCATCGCTCGGGCGGAACCGCCGATGCCCTCCTGGCGATCGGCAGCATGGCCGTCGCCGATCTCGAACTCATCCTCCGCGGCCTGCCGCCCCAGCTCTGCCGCCGCGCCGACCCCGCCATCGCCGCCCGCCTGCGCTCCCAGCCGGTGAGCAAGACATGATCCGCAAGAGGCCTTGCCTAGCCGGGCCGGAACGGGATACAAGATCGCTGACGCGGGTGTAGTTCAGAGGTAGAACGTCAGCTTCCCAAGCTGAATGTCGTGGGTTCGATTCCCATCGCCCGCTCCAAAAAAGCCCTTAAAAGTCAGTACTTAGCGACATCTTCCAAGGATGCGCGAAGCGAACAAACCGGGAAATCTCGGGACCATTTCGGGAGTTTCGGTGCAAAGAGTCCCGTAAAAGCCCCGACGTGATTTACGAGTGACGACTGACGCTCCAGCAAATCGAAGTCATTGGCTAGGCCCAGTATTCTCCCTCTGGGGGAACTCGTGCGCTTGGCGCCCGTTCTTGGGGATGTGATGCTCAACGGAGGCGATCATGTCGGACACAAAGCGGCCTAAGGAAGAAAAAGGCGAGCAGCCGGAAGCACTGCGGGAATTCGAGGCAGCCGCACGGGCTCGCGGCAAGAAACCAGATGAATTGGGCGTTTCGGCAGATGCCGCGACTGCAGCCATACCTGATAGTCCCGATCGCAAAGACAAGGCAGCGACTGATGTGCTCAAGGCGGGTGTAGCGCATGATCCCAAGGCGATGACAGAAGTCGTGCAGAAATCTAAAGATCCTCGGATTCCTTAGCCTAGTTGAGGGCGCTGGGATCATTCGCTCTTTTGGTTTGCCTCTGCTTCGTTTCCTACTGACCTGAGACCCTGGTCTTCCTCCAGATTTGGTAGAGTCCGCCGATCATGTGATGCGCTCACAGCCAGTCCGCGAGCAGGTCCGCTGGTACGACACCCGCCGGAAGCAGCGCCATGGCGGCGGCGAGGAGTGCGCGCGCATCCTCCGGCAGTCCCAGGCGCCGCATCCAGGCTGCATAGGCGTCCGATATCCTGAACTGCCAGCCGGTCGCGCCCTGTTCCGCGGCGATACCCAACGCCCTGTCATAGGTGCTGGCGATCAGTTCAGACGATGCCCCTTCCAGCTCGAGCGCCTGCGCCTTGGTGGCTTCCAGGAAGCTGGCGAACTGCTGCTCGCCATTGCCGGCGATGCGCTCTTCCTGCGCCGCGATCTCCTCCAGGGCCTCCCTGCCCCGCGAAGCCATTACCAGGAGTTCCGCCCGAAGCGCGCCGAACCATGACTGCCAGGCCTCGAACCCCGTGGTCCGCCAGAGGGCGATGCCGCGATCGAGCATCGGCAAGCCTTCTTCGACATCCCCCTGCCGCGCGATCACCCATCCTTTCACGATGGTCGCCATGGCGACGAATTCGGGGAAGCCCTGTTCCCCCGAGAAGGCGATGCAGCGCTCCGCATAGAGCCGCGCATGCTCCACGTCGCGGCGCAGGCAGGCGAGAACGAAGTTCGCCAGCATCGCAAACCCCTGCGAATGAGGCTGCTGCATCCGTTCGGCGAGCGGCAGCGCTTCGCCGACGAGCCCGCGGGCCGTCGCGACCTCTCCGCAGGCATAGCTCGCCAACGCCAGGTAGAACCGGCCGAAGACGCCGAAATCCATCATGTAGCGCGGATAGAGGCCGCCATGCTGGGCGGGGTCGTAGAGCCGCACCGACTGCCGAAGCAGGCGACGGCTCTCCCGCGGCTGGCCGGCATGGAAAAGCACCATGGCGAGCATGTTGTTGCCGGCCATGACATATTCGGGCGTCGGCTGCGTCTGTGCCGTCGCCACCAGTTCGCGCGCGAGACGCTCTGCGAGCCCGAGTTCTGTCCGCGCCCAATGGAAGAGTGCAAGACCGTAGGTCACCGGGAACTGGGCCGGCTGCCCGGGCAGAGCTTTCATCGTATCGAAGGCGCGGCGCTGCACGTCGCCGAAGAGCGGGCTGCCCGGCCCGTTGCGAACCATCTGGGCCGGGCCGAGCAGGGCCAGCAGATCCAGCTCGGCCAATTGCCGCGCCTCTCCCTGCTTCGCCTCCTTCAGGCCGTCGAGGCCCGTCTCGAGATGAGCCACCGCCTCGGCGACGCCGCCATGCTGGATGGCCTGCATGGCTGCGCGCAGCCACCATTGACCGGCTGCCAGGGGATCGCCGGCCGACTTGAGGTGGCGGGCCACGAGTTCGGGCGAGTCGAGCACGCCGCTTTCGGCGGCCGCGATGAGCTGGGCAGCGACGCGCTCGTGCAGTTGCCGCCGATCGCGGGCCAGAAGGGAGCTGTAGGCGGCGTCCTGAACGAGCGCATGCTTGAAGACGAGAAGATCGGCATCGTCGGAGGCCGTGACCAGGCCGGACTCCAGCAATTGCGAAATCTCGTTTGCGAAGGCCCCCGCCTCGACCCTGGCGACCGCCGCCACGAGTTCGACCGAGAATTCGCGCCCGATCACCGAACCGATCTGGGCGATCGTCTTGGCACGCCCCAGCCTGTCGAGCCTTTCGCCAAGCAGGTCGCGCAGGGTCTCCGGCAGGTCCGAATCAACGCCGTCCTGCCCGGCGTCCACGATCATGCGCGTCATTTCCTCGACGAAAAGCGGCACGCCATCCGTATGGGCGACGATGCGGGAGACGACGCCCGGCGCCAGACCGGCGCCGCTCGTGAACGCATTGACGATAGCCGTGCTCTCGGCGCTGCCCATCCTGCCGAGGTTGAGCGTGGTGACGTTGCGCCCGTCGCCCCAGGGAAATGGCCTGCCGGGCCGCGAGGTGCCCACCACCATCAGGGGCGCGGTCCCGGTCTGGCTGGCGATCTGCGCCGCCAGCGCGCCCGAGGAAGGATCCATCCAGTGCAGGTCCTCATAGATGAGGAGGACGGGCGCTCGCCGGGCCGCCGCCGTCAGCAGGCGCAACAGCACATCGAAAGTGCGCTGCTGCTGCAGGTGCGGGCTCATGACGAGGCGAGGCACCTCCGGGCCGGGCGGGATCGACAACAGCGGCGCGAGCAGGGCCAGCGCTTCCTCGCTCTCCTCCCCCTCGGTGCGCAGCAAGGCGCGCAGCTTGACGATGCGGGTGGCGGGGCCATCCTCGGGCTCTATCTCGCAGATCCGTTCGAGCAGATCGATATGCGGATGCAGGGCCGTGTTCACGAGTGTCGATTTGCACTGCATCCACAGCACCAGATGCGGCTCGTCCGCCAGGCGCTCCGTGAGCGCATTGGCAAGGCGCGACTTGCCGATCCCGGCTTCGCCATAGATGGAGACGAATTCCGACCGGCCGCCGCGGGCGCGCGCCCAGCATTGCGCCAGGATCTCCTGCTCGCTTACGCGATTGACCATGGGCGTGCGGGCCTGGCGCAGGCGGCGGGCAAAACGGCTTTCGTCCCGGATCTCTCCGCCCACGGTGAAGACGCGGACGAGCTGCTGGAACCCCTTCAGCTCGTGCAAGCCGAAGTCATCGAGTGCAAAGGAGGAGGCGACCAGCCTCTGGGTCGCCTCGGCGATCACCACGCCGTTGGGCGGCGCGACATTCTGGAGGCGGGCGGCGAGGTTGAGCGGCGAACCGACGAGGTTGTCTTCCAGTCCCTCGGCCGCATTCTTCAAGGACGCGACGACCGTGCCGGTGGCGATGCCGACGCGGACCTTGAGCGAGACGCCCTCGGGCGCACCATACTCCTCGCCGAGATTCTCGACCGCGCGCACGATCTCCAATCCCGCCCGAACGGCCGCGTGGGCGGCATCCTCCAGCGCGACCGGGTGGCCGAACAGGATGCGCATGCCGTCGCCCAGCCGGGCGCTGACGAAGCCGCGATGGCGCTCGGCCACCGCGGTGATCGTGCTTTGGTACCCGTCCATCAGGTCGACCAGATCCTCCGGGTCCATCCGGTCGACGAGTTGGGTGGCTCCGACGACATCGGCGAAGAGCACCGTAAGCAACCGCCTCTCCCCGAAGGAGAGCTGCGTCACGTTTGTCGCGGCCGCCTTATCCGCGGCGCCGAGTACGGGTACTGGCGCTCTCTCCTCCAGGCGAACACCGCAACCACCGCAGAAGCGTGCGGTCGTCGCGTTGACGTAGAGACATTCCCGGCAAATCCTACTCACGCCGTCGGCCGCTCCTCGGTATCAGTGCACCCTGAAGCGGGGCTGGACCAGTGCCGGATGCCCCGCCGCATTGTTGAAATTGCTCAGCGCGAAGGTGAGCAGCATATCATAGTCAAGCCCGACCGCGTTGACATCGTTGGTGGCGTTCTGGGCCACCGGTCCCGGCCGGTTGGCGAACCATTGCGCCCATTCCTTGGAACCCGGTGGATAAAGCAGGAAGGGCTTGCCGTCCTGCGGAAAGACCTTGTTGGGCGAAGGATAGAGATTGGCGACGAACGGATACTGCGATGTGCCGTGGCAGCTCATGCAGGACGAAGCATGCACGCCCTTGTCGAGGACCTTGCCGTTGGTGAGCACCACCCCATGCCGCAATGAAACATCGATCGGGCCCGACAACCGACCGCCCCAACCCAGCGTCTTGCGGGAATAGGAGGGTGCCTGCGGATTGATCCAGGTCTCATCGAGCTTGCCTGACGGACCGATGCCATCGGGATATTGCGCAAGTTGCGGATCGTTGCCCCACTGGGCGCCGAGCGGCACGAGGCGGTCCCAGGGCCGTTTCCCCGGCGCCGTGCGGTCATAGACCCAGGTGATGAAGACCCATCCCGTCTCGGGCGAGGCGATCGTGTCCTTCACGATGGCGTCGAACTGCAGCACGCGCAATTCCGTGACCTGCGGCGTGTTGGAAGGCGGATTGGGATCGTTGTAGGGCTGGAACGGCGGACGGAACACGTTCCAGACGGCGGAATTCTCCACCACCGGCCATTGCTCGGGCGTGGCCGTTACCGCACCTGCCTTGATGACGAGCGCCCCTTCCGGAAAGACGACGGCACGCGCATTGGGGTTGAAGGGATCTGCCCACACCTTGCGCAGCATGGTCGCGGCAACGGGATCGTAATAGATGACCGTGTGGTTCTGGATATCGGCGGTCAGATCTGCATAGGGCAGGAGAAGGGGGCGGACCGCGTTCGCCGCCGCCGCCCGGGCCGCGAAACTGTTGCCCTGGATGACCTGCCCCGAGAAGGAGCCGAGAATGGCCTCGCGCCCGCTGGTGGCATCCGTGCCGCTGATTTCGGCGGTCCACGGCATGCTGAACCACCCCCGCGTCACCGGATTCCAGTTGTCGGGGTCATCGATCATCGGCTCCATGGAGGCTTCCAGGAACTGCTTCAGCGCATCGACGTAGCGTCCGACATTGGCTGGCGTGAGCTTCTCGCGCGGCGCCTGCTTCAGCCAGAGGCTCTCCGCCGTCGCCGGATAGTCATAGTTGGAGATACGATAGGGACGCGACCATTCCGCCGGCGTCGGATAGAGAGCGTTGTTGGCGGCGAACGGATCCGCGGCCAAGGCGTGCTCGGCTGGCCAAAGAAAGCCGGCGCACAGGAAAAGGGAAGCTAGGCCGACATCACGTATACTATACCGAAGTGCTCGCCCCCGGGCTGTCATGGCTGCTGATCTCCGCGCGTTGAATAGTCGTGAGGGATTGACGCTACGAGAGGAAAAGTCCCGAAATGGTCCGCCTTCCTCCGATACTACCGAAAAAGACGAGAAGCAGATCGCCGGCGTGAGCCGTAGTGATATGCCTATCACTACGGAAAACGGAACAGGTTTTTTAACTATATTGATATTTTGGAAAAGGATTAATGCCAAATTCTTTCATTACATTCCAGGCTCTCATGACAAACACAAGGAGGTTTACGGAGTATAATACCACCGGGCTGTGTCTAACAACTGCGACTTTCCTCCGTTCGTGCTCAATTTATCGGCGCGAGTGCCCAGTCCGAGGTCGTTCGCCATCGACAATCAAAGCGACGTCGGCACCTCGTCTGCCTTGAACAGGCAATATGGCTGGGTCGGCCGATCGCGGGTCCAGCTCTTCATCCAGCCATATTGAGGCGACCGCTCGAAAAAGCCCGACGCCTCGAAGGGCGTGCCGCAGGCGCGGCCCCAGCGTCCCTGCAGGGCCAGCGACTTCGCCAGCGATCCCGTGGTGACTTTCCCGTCGAGAGAGCCCCAGGGATAGTAGGGCGCGTGCCCACCGCCGCCATAGTTGCCTGGATCGACATCGAAATGACCGCAGATGGTGCGCCCGCTCGGCAGGTCGTTGCAGGTGTAGACGTCGCGATGATCGGCCAATATGCCGCGCGCGGCCGCATCGTCGAGGCGTCCCTCATGCGCCGCCATCAACTGGTCGAAGCGGACCCGGCGAGCGCCGCTGCCCAGAATGTTGTCGTAGCCCGAGCCACCGGTATCGAGGACGCGGATCGGAACCGAAAGAGGAATATTGCAGCTGCAATAGTGGCCCGACGTGAGAGGAGGCTGCAGTTCCTCGTGGGCCTTCGTCAATTCGTAGGCCGCGATGCGCTTCGTCGAGGCTTCCGCCAGCAACCAGGTGTTGGCATAGCCGCCATTGTTGCCCTGCCGGAACAGATCGACCCACTGCTCGATCGTCGCGGCGCGCTGTCCGGCACGCCGGGCACGCAGGAAATACGGCAACCCTGCCGGATCGAAGCCCGAGGCGCCGATCGACGTCGAGGTGACCACGAGTCCTGCACCATTGAGCCCGAAATCCATGCTGCTGGCGATGTAACCAGGCACGCTCTGCATCAAGATGGGCAGCCCCTCGCCCGAGGGCGGTACGAGATGCGTGACCAGATTATAGAAATCTCCGTTGGCGAAGCGCTGCCATGTCGTGTGCGCGGCCACGATCTCCCCATCCGCCGTCCAGCCCCCCGTCGCCACGAAGGCGCTGCAATGGTGGGGATGGAAATGGTGCTGGGTGGAGAAGCGTCCATTGGCGACGATCTCCGCCAGGCGCGCCGGGTCTCCGGGCATGGGAACGATGGGCTTGAGAGCACCGGACATCACGGCCGGCAGCCATTGGCAGATCATCTCCGGATAGCCGTTCCAGCCCAGGATGTCGTCGATGGAGATCTCCGCGGCATCGGCCTCGCGACTGGCGTTCGCTCCATCCACGATGCCCCGCAGTTCGTCCAGCGCGGCGCGACCGGAACCGTCCTTCAGCCGGCCGCCGTCATCGTTCGCCATGCGGTCGAGCCACATGGCCCGAGCATTGGCGGCAAACCATGCAAAGGGCAGGCCCGTGTCCTGCCACAGCAACGCACCGATGCTCTTGAGCGCGTCCCTTATCTCTGCGGCAAGAAGATACCCATGATGCCAGCCGCGATCATAGGGTTGGCCTTCCACGCGGAGATACAACCAGCCTTTATACTGGCGCAGACTCCCGCTGCCAGACACGACGGTGCTTGGAGATTGCCTCATCTCGTCCAGTGACATTGCAAATGGACTCCGAAAACATCGCTCCCAAAAGTGTAGTCAACACGCCCGCACGCAAGACCAAACCCTCAATTCGACGCAGTCTTCGGTTTTCTCGTCCGACGCCCCCAATCCCTCGTCAATTGCACAGACGCAATGAATGCCCCCCAACATTCGTCATTGCGGTGCATCCACGCACTCAGATGGCGCGCACTACCGCTTTCGTATACCATTCTATTCCCGTAAAATCTGGTGACTTTTCAAAATTTTGCTGTTGAATCACGGGCGTGTCACATCGCTTGCCGCATGCAAGCCTGGGCATCAATACGCTTGGGAACGGATGGTGCTAATGAGCGATCCCATGGATCTGCATGAGGGAAAAGACGAATCGGTCATAACTCCCCTCCTGACCCGATTTCGCGGCCTCACCACACCGGAACATCGTCGGTTCGCCATTGCCGAGTTCGAGTTCGAGAGTGGCACCGTCATCCGCATACCGATCGCGAGCGAGGCGATGGTTTCCTTCAATTCGGCCCTGGTGCTTTGGATGTCGCGGACCACGCCGACGGGGGCAGTCCGCCACTAGGGCAAAGCGCGTTCAGGCGGAAACGCCGCTTAGCTCTAACTTGTTGTTTTTCGATGCGTCTTTGCGTTCTGCCGATTCCGTCAAAACACCAAACACTCTACGACCTGCTGTCATGACCTGCCGGGCCGCCTGTCGGTCCATCTGAACTCGGTCGGCGTCGAAATGCAGCCTTCGGCGTGTCTCAGCCAGACGTAGCCGGACAGGATCATCGCGCCTATGGCGATGTCGGCCAGAATGATCTTCAAGAAGTAAGGCAACCAGAGAGCAGCCAGGAGGGCCGCTGCCTCCGTGACATAGCTGTTCATCCGACCAGATCTCCAAGTATCTCCGCGCCGTTGCCAACGATCGCGACAGTACTCCCCTCGCGGGGCATTTTTTTGTCACGGAAGATTAACTCGGGGAAGGATCCCGCGCCGCGGAAGCTATCCAGGCGCTTGGGGAGCAGCGGCTTCCAACCGGATCACCGGCGCAGCGGGCTTGGGCGACGACACCCGTCGCCCAAAGTTGGGGCAGCCACGCTTCGGCCCCAGGAGACGAACGGCGAGCAATGTCTTCCCCAGAGAAATGGAGGATATGCCCTCAATCGTAGAGAAAATACTGCTTCCACTCCGAATGGGGGATCTTGCCGCCGATCTCATAATGCAGCGCATGCACCTCGATATGCTCCGGTTCCGTGCTGCACTGATAGGATAGGTGATACCATTCGCCCTTGCTGCGGAACACGGCGCCCGGCGCGGTCATGGTATTCTGCTCGACCACTGGATCCTTGAATGTGTAGGCTATCACCTTGTCGGCGGCATATGCCTTGCCGTCGTGGCTGATGTGCTTCATGGCCTCCGTGTCGCAGGCCTGCTCCAGACGAGCGCGCGGCTCGAGCTTCATCAACTGGCGCTTCGTATCCGAATCAAGCGCAACAGCGGAAGAAAATAGAGAAAAAAATATAAAGACACTGAAAATAGACTTCGTATTACTCAATTTTTACCCTTAACTCAACCACAAGTATATATTATTTTGACGATTGCACGCCAAAAATAGATTTTCGATTATCGATACTATACGATTTAGACCAACATTATCAAGCGACGCGGCGGGCCGCATCGCCGCCGTCCATGCATTGCACGGAATTGCGGTTCGATCCGCACAGGCCCCGGCCCGGCGCGCAGCCATCGACGCCCGGCCTGCATGCCGGACGTGCCATTCTCAGGCCGGAGCACGACGTTCCTCCCCTCCGGCGGAGGAGAGGGGATTGCCGCATCAATAGGTGGCGCGGCCACCGGAGATATCGAACACGGCACCGGTGGTGAACGAGCATTCCTCGCTCGCCAGCCAGGTGATGATGGCTGCCAGTTCCTCCACGGTACCGAAACGGCCCATCGGAATCTTCGAGCGCATATAGTCGATGTGCGCCTGGCTCACCTGAGAGAGGATCGGGGTATCGACCGTGGCCGGCGTGATGGCGTTGACAGTGATGCCGTCCTTGGCGAGTTCCTTGCCGAGCGACTTGGTGAGGCCCACCACGGCGGCCTTCGAGGCCGAATAGGCGGAGGCGGTGGGATTGCCTTCCTTGCCCGCGATGGAGGAGACGTTCACGATACGGCCGTACCCGTGCTTCTGCATCAGGGGCACCACGAAGCGGTTGCAGTAGAACAGCCCGTTCACATTGATGTCGAAGACGCGCTTCCACTCGTCGATTGGATAATTCGCCACCAGTTCGTTCTTGCCGGCCACGCCGGCCGAGCAGACCAGTACGTCGACGCGGCCGAGATGCTGCTCGGCCGTCTGCGCTGCCTTCTCCACGGCCGAGGGATCGGTGATGTTGACGGTGACGCCGTGCGCCTTGGGCCCGAGCGCCTTGCATACCGCCTCGATGCGGCCGGCGTCGACATCCCAGATGCACACCGAACCTCCCTCGGCCACGATGCGCTCGGCCGTCTTCTGGCCGATACCGGAGGCTCCGCCCGTGATGATGGCACCGCGGCCCTCATAGCGAATGATCGTGGTCATGGGTTTCTTCCCTTCAAATACTGAACTTTGTTCATTGGTGGAGATATCCAGAGGTTGTCATCAACCATAGATTGGATTGGACGTGAGCGACTTTGGCTGAGGTGAAGGAGTTCGAGGATACAAACCTCGCGGTTTGCCACGGAGATCGAGGCGCTCATCCGCCAAAGTCGCCACCCTAGAGACGAAGCCGGGCGGGCTCGATCGGTTGCGACCGCTCCTCGCCGCGCCGCTCGGCCGCGAGCTTGCGCATCGCATCATAGGTGGTGCGGTTGATCGATTGAAGATGGGCACGCATGGCCTCCTCGGCCTTGTCGGGATCGCGCCGCGCCAGCGCCTTGACCACGGCGTCGTGCTCGGCCGCGCTGCGCTCGATCACGCCGGGTGTTTCGGAAGCAACCCGGCGATATTCCATGCCGAGCTGGTAGAGGCTGGCGGCGACGCGCTCGAGCACCGGATTGCCCGCGACCTTCATGAGCAGCGTGTGGAATTCCTGGTCGAGCACACGGAAGCTGACTGGATCTGCGGCGAGCTTGTAGCCGGCCACGGCAAGATCCTGCAATTGCGCAAGATCGGCATCGCCGATCTTCGAGGCTGCATGACGGATCAAGCCGCACTCGACCACCACCCGCGCTTCGTAGAGAGCGTCAACGTTGGATTCGTCGAGGGAAAGCACGAGCTCCAGCGGCCCAAGCAGGCGCGAGGGAGCGAGATCGGTGACATAGCAGCGGCCGCCCTGGCGGGATTCCACCACGCCGAGAATGGAAAGGCCGCGCAGGGCCTCACGGACGACCGGCCGACTCACCCGCATCGCCTCGGCGAGTTCGTTCTCGGTCGGCAGCTTGTCGCCCGGCTTGAGGTTGCCCGAGCGCACCAGTTCGAGCAACCGGTCAGCGACGCGCTCTGCGATCGGCTTGCGGCTGAACGGCTCAATGCTCTCGAGCACAGACATGGCGATCTCCTCATTCGCGGCAAGCGGAGAACCACCTCTTGGGCCGGAATCACGTCTCGATCATCAGACAAATCGGCAGGCGCACGCAAGGTCTGTCCTTCGCGGAAGGACGTTGGCATCGCAAAACTTGTCAGTCAACTGCTGCCTCGGAAGAGCGCAGTTCGCCTGGACAAGCGCTAAACGCCCGGGCGGTGGTGCAGGATATCGACAATCCCAACCGCTAATGAAAGGGGCGATCGCTGTGCGCTCCTGCGTGTGCGATGCACCCTTCCCGATGGAACGCCGGCCTTGCCTTCGCAAACTTGACTTACAACTTTACACATTGCACTCTTCGAGCAAGACGGCGAGCAGCCGCGTTTGTGAAGGAGGAAGCCCCCAATGGCAGCGCCCCGCATCAAGGCGATCCGGACCTATCTCGTCGGTTCGGGCGGCGGAGACTATTTCAGCCAGAAGCAGGGCCATTGGCTGATCGACACGCTGATCGCCAATCCCATGTCGGGCTACGAGGCATTCAAGGCCTCGCGTACCTCGTGGGGCATCAACATCATGGGTTCGATCGTGGTGGAGATTGAAAGCGAGAGCGGCCATGTCGGTCTTGCCACGGGATTTGGCGGGGAGCCCGCCTGCTGGCTCGTGCAGCATCATTTCCGGCGTTTCCTGGAGGGGGCCGATCCGCGCGACCTCAATCGCCTCTGGGACCAGATGTTTCGCGCCTCGATGTATTACGGCCGAAAGGGCCTGCCGCTCGCCACCATCAGCGTGGTCGACCTCGCGCTCTGGGATCTGATCGGCAAGATCCGGGAGGAGCCCGTCTATAAGCTGATCGGCGGGCGCACGAAGGAGACGATAGGTTTCTACTGCACAGGCCCACGACCGGAAGCAGCCAAACGCCTCGGCTTCTGGGGCGGGAAGGTTCCCCTGCCCCATGGTCCGGCAGACGGCATCGAAGGCCTGCGGGCGAACGTCGCCTTCCTCAGGACGCACCGAGAGACGGTCGGGGCCGACTACCCGCTGATGGTGGATTGCTACATGGCTCTCGACGTGACCTACGCCATCGAACTGGCCACCGCCTGCAAGGACCTGGACATTCATTGGTGGGAGGAAGTGCTCCATCCAGACGATTTCGACGGCTACGCATTGCTCAAGCGCGCCCTGCCGGCGACCCGGTGGACCACGGGCGAGCACGAATATTCCCGCTACGGCTTCCGAAAGCTCATCGAGGGACGCAACATCGACATCCTGCAGCCTGACGTGATGTGGGTCGGTGGACTCACGGAACTCCTCAGGATCTCGGCCCATGCCGCGGCCTACGATATTCCCGTGGTGCCGCATGGCAGCGGGCCGTTCAGCTATCACTTCGTGATGTCGCAGCCGCATTCCCCCTATTGCGAATATGTCGCCAACAGCGCGGACGGCCAAAGCGTCCTGCCGGTCTTCGGTCCGCTCTTCTCGAACGAACCCGTGCCGCAGGCGGGCCGGCTCGACGTGCCCGACACGCCTGGATTCGGGCTGGACAAGAGCCCTGCGGCGATCCTGGTGGAGGCGGGCGCGTAACGCCAACGATCCTAATTGTATGATCATTACGGCTCCTTATCCGGCAGGTGTCTTTACCCACTGCCTTTCGGTCGTCGTTCTTGACCAATGCGCCGATTTATGCGCAGTAATTATACGATAATTAAAAACGAATAGTCCCCTCAATTTAATGCCGGTGATTTACGGCAGGGATGGCGGGCAACGCCAGCACGATGGGAAACGCAGGAAGGGAACATGCCATGAAGAAGACAATGCTGGCGGCGGCGGTGGCCGGCCTCGCCATGCTGCCGATCGGTGCGCAGGCAGCCGAGGACATCACCGTGGGCGCCATCTATCTCGATGCCCAGGGGTTCTATGCCGGCGTGCGCAAGGGCGTCCAGGTCGGCGGCACCGAAATGGGCAAGAACGTGCAGATCATCGAGACCAACGCCGGGGGGGACGTCGGCAAGGAGGCGTCCTTCATCGACCGCCTGGTCTCCGCCGGGGTCCAGGCCATCATTCTGTCCGCCGTATCGCCGGAGGGCTCCGTACGCGCCATCAAGCGCGCTCATGACGCGGGCATCCCGATCGTCTGTTACAATACCTGCGTCGACGAAAAGGACATGAAGAAATATGTCTACGCCTATGCGGTCGGCGATCCCTTCACCTTCGGCTACAAGATCGGCCAGGTCGCGGCGGATGATTTCGTCAAGGCCGGCAAGAAGGAGCCGAAGATCGGCATCCTGAACTGCGAGTTCGTCGACGTCTGCGTGCAACGCCGCAAAGGCTTCGAGAAGGCTCTCGGGGAGAAGGTGCCGGGCTACAAGATCGTCGCCAACCAGGAGGCGACCATCCTCGACAAGGCGATCTCCACCGGCGAGAAGATCATCACCGCCAATCCCGATCTCGATGCGATCTGGGGCGAATCCGGCGGCGCTTCGCTGGGCGGGGCCAAGGCCATTCGCAACTCCGGGAAGGCCGGCAAGATCGTGGCCTACGGCTCCGACATGACCACTGAGATCGCCCAGGAGATCGTAGCCGGCGACGTGCTGCGCGGCACGGTGGACGTCTCCGGCCAGGCCCTCGGCAAGCTTGCCCTGCAGCAGGCCGTCAACGCCATCGAGAAGAAACCGCAAGGCGAGATGATCGTGCCCAACCCGGTCGATCTCTATACTACGCCCGACCAGGCCAAGGCCTGGATGGCGGCCCACGCGGACGGTCTGCCCTGAGAGGCGGTATCGGTCCCCTTCTCCCTGACGGGAGAGGGGCCGGGGTGAGGGTCCGGAGTTCGACGTTCCGTCGCGCCGTCATCGTGTCTCTCTCCTCGATGTCCGGGCCCTCACCCCAAGTCCCTCCCCCGTTCCGGGAGAGGGAAAAGCGCGCCTCCCCTGGCAGATGGATGGACGACATGCCGGCGCCAGCCGTTTCACCCCAGCCTCAGATCGTTGCCGGCGTGACCGGCGCCGTAAAGCGCTATGCTGGCGTGCTGGCGCTCGACAGGGTGGATTTCACTCTGGCCGCGGGTGAGGTCCGCGCACTGCTCGGCAAGAACGGAGCCGGCAAATCAACACTCATCCGCATGCTGACAGGCGCCGAAACGCCGGATGAGGGAGTGGTGACGCTCTCCGGCCAGCCGCTCGACCTGGCAGGCGAGAACCGGACGCGCCAGGCCGCCTCGCTCGGCGTGCGCCCCGTCTACCAGGAACTCAGCCTGGTGCAGGACATGAGTATCGCCGAGAACATGTTCCTGGGCGTCTGGCCCAGGCGGATCGGCGTGCTCGACCATCGGGCCATGGCGGCACGCACCCGCGCGGCCCTCGCCAATCTCGGCCTCGACCTCGATCCGGGCACCATGGTGGCGGCCCTCAGTCCGGCCGAACGGCAGCTCGTCGAGATCGCCAGGGCAATGATGGGCGAGCCGCGCCTCGTCATCCTCGACGAACCGACCAGTTCGCTCGCCGCCGCGGAGGTGGAACTGGTCTTCGCCGCCGTGCGACGCATGAAGGCTCGCGGCGTCGCGATCGTCTATGTCAGTCACCGCATGAAGGAGATCCGCGAGATCGCCGACAGCGCCACCGTGATGCGCGACGGGCGTGCGGTCTCCACTCTCGACATCGGCGCTGCGGACACACGCGAGATCGTGCGGATGATGCTGGGCCATGACGAGAAGAAGGACGAGATGGTGGAGGTCCGCCAGCCCGGCGCCGTCACTCTCTCCGTCCGCAACATCGCCAGCGCCCCCAAGCTCGAGGACGTCAGCTTCGAGTTGCACCAGGGCGAGGTGCTCGGCATAGCGGGCCTGCTCGGCTCCGGTCGGACCGAACTCCTCCGCATCATCGCCAGGCTCGATCCCGCGGATGGGGGCAGCGTCGTCTTTGATGGCAGGGACACGGCGGGCGAGAGCTGGAATGACCTGCTCAAGCGCGGCCTCGGCATGACGCCGGAGAGCCGCAAGGACGACGGGATCGTGCCCCTGCTCGGCATCGACGAGAACATCGTGATCGGTGACTCCGCCCGCGTCTCCTCCCTCGGCGTGCTGTCCTGGCCGCGCATTGCCGCTGCCACACGGGACATCGTTGCCCGCATGAGCGTCAAGGCGCCGCTGACCACGACCCCAATCGGCACGCTCTCGGGCGGCAACCAGCAGAAGATCGTGATCGGCCGCTGGGTCTATGCCGGTTCGCGGCTGCTCCTGCTCGACGAGCCGACGCGCGGCGTCGACGTCGAGGCGAAGAGCCAGATCTACGCGATCATCCGAAAGCTCGCCGGGGAGGGCAAGAGCATCATCTTCGTCTCCAGCGAGATCGAGGAACTGCCCAAGGTCTGCGACCGCGTGCTGGTGCTGCGCGACGGACGCATCGCGCAGGCCTTCACGGCACCCGACATCGACGCCGACGAACTGATGACGGCCAGCATCGCCGGGCAAGCGCATTAGGGGACGGGATGATCCAGACCTTGCGGCATCGAGCGCCACGCTATCCCTTCCCGCCTGCGGAGAAGATCTCACCACCACATGGCGACGGAAAGGGTATCGCGGGACAAGCTTGCCCATCTTCCCGACAGCCGAGCCGCCTCGCCCATCCCGACCTAGCATCACTCGGCCACCTTCCCCCCGGAATGATAGGCCGCGCCCTTTCCCAGGAATAGGAGCCCGCCATGGCTCAGACCACGCTCACCACCGCGAAACCCCGGCGCCGGCTCGATTTCCAGAAGATGAACGAGATCGGCCTCCTCGTCGTCATCGCCCTGCTCTATCTGGCCTTCTGGCTCTATGCGAGCAACTTCCTCACCTTCCGCAACCAGGTGTCGATCCTGCGCGATGCCGCCACCTTCGGCATCGCCGCCTGGGGTGCCACGCTGATCATCATCGCGGGTGAGATCGACATCAGCGTCGGCCCGATGGTGGCCTTTCTCTCGGTATGCTTCGCCTTCATGCTCAAGTCGGAGGAGGTGCCGATGGCGGTCGCCTTCCTGCTGATCGTGGTCATCGGCGGCGCCCTCGGCGGTATCGCCGGCGGGCTCAGGGCCTTCTTCGACGTCCCCTCCTTCATCGGCACGCTGGGCCTCTGGAGCGCGCTCGGGGGGCTGGCGCTGTACATGACGGATTCGGTTCCCGTCACCATCCCGCCCAGCGATTTCCTGGATTCGCTCGGCGGCGAAATCTCCGGCATCCCGGTCTCCGCCGTCGTAATGTTCGTGCTCTTCGCCCTCTTCGTCTTCATCAGCCGCAAGACGGCGTTCGGCCGTGCGGTCTACGCCATCGGCGGCAACGCCTCGGCGGCACATCTGGCCGGCATCAAGGTCAAGAACATTCGCGTAGCGCTCTTCGTCATCGCCGGCATGCTGGCAGCCGTCTCGGCCATCCTCCTCACCGCCCGAAACGGCGTGGGCGACGCCAGCGTCTCGCGCTCGGGCCTGGAATTCAACGTGATCTCCGCCGTGGTCGTCGGCGGCACGGCGCTCACTGGCGGGCGCGGCTCCGTCCTCGGCACGCTGCTCGGCATCTTCGTCATTGCCCTGATCGGCAACGGCCTCGTGCTGATGGGGATCAACTCCTACCTCCAGCCGGTGGTCAGCGGCGTCATCATCGTCGCGGCCGTGCTGCTCAACATCCTGGCGAGCCGCTACAGCGCCCGCCGCAACCTGAAGGGCTGAGGCAATGGAGGACACCGCTCTCCAGTCCGATGTGCTGATCGTGGGCTCGGGGCCGGCGGGCTCGGTCTTCGCCAAGCGCGCCGTGGAAGCAGGCCTTTCCGTGATATGCCTCGAACAGGGCGACTGGGTCGACTACGGCAAGGCCAGGTCCGACAAGCCGGAATTCGAGCTGACGGCCCCGCGCGATTGGGCCTACGTGCCGACAAGGCGCAGCAACCCTGGCGACTATCCGATCGACGTCGATGATTCCGACATCATCCCGCTCTACTGGAACGGCGTGGGCGGCTCCTCGATATCCTGGGCGGCCAACTGGATGCGCAACCTGCCGAGCGATTTCCGCGTGCGCACGCTCGACGGCGTCGCCGACGACTGGCCGATCTCCTACAAGGATCTCCTGCCCCACTACGCCGGCACCGAGCGCGAATTCACCGTCTCCGGCGTAGCGGGAGACCCCATGTATCCGGGGCAGGACGAACTGCTGCCGCCGGTCGACCTCACCGCTGCCGGGCGTATCGTCGCCGGGGCGCACAATCGCCTGGGCTGGCACTGGTGGCCCGGCACCAACGCCATAGCCACCGTGCCGCGCAACGGCCTGGAGCCCTGCCAGCAGCGCACCGCCTGCATGTGGGGCTGCATCGAAAAGGCCAAGGCCTCCACCGACCGCACGCACTGGCCGATGCTGGAAAGGCTCGGCGTCACTCTCGTGACCGGCGCTAGGGTCACGCGGGTCGAGACCGATGCCGGCGGCCGTGCGACAGGTGCGATTTATGCCGATCGCGCCACGGGGCTCGAACACCGCGCCAGGGCCTCGGTGGTCGTGATCGCCGCCAACGGCATCGGCACGCCGCGCCTTCTGCTTTCCAGCCGCGCACCCGGCCAGGAGAACGGCCTCGCCAACTCCTCCGGCCTCGTCGGCAAGCGGCTGATGCTGCATCCCACGGCCGCGGTCGTCGGCCTGTTCGATGCCCCGCTCGAAACCTATCGCGGCGCCTGGGGCCAGGTGGCCTATACGTTGCAGTTCTACGAGACACACAAGGACCGGGATTTCGTGCGCGGTTCGAAATGGAGCCTGCAACCCACCGGCAGCCCGGCCCAGATCGCCCGCCGCTGGCCCTGGGGGGATGAAAGCCCGCTCTGGGGTGAACCCTTCCACGACGAGTTCGCCCGCCGCTTCGGTCGCTCGGTATCCTGGGGCATCATCTGCGAGGACCTTCCGGACGAGGCCAACCATGTTGCGCTCGACAGCGATCATCCCGACGAGACGGGCATGCCGGGGGTCGCCATCCACTACAAGACCGGCGAGAACTCCCGCCGCATGCTGAAGTTCATGGCCGAGCGCGCGCGGGAGTCTCTGGTGGAAGCCGGAGCCTATCGGACAGTGGTGGCGCCGCAGAGCCGGGAGTCCGGCTGGCACATCCTCGGCACCGCGAAGATGGGCGACGACCCCGCGACCAGCGTGGTCGACCGCTACGGCCGGGCGCATGACGTGCCGAACCTCTATATCGTCGACGGCAGCGTCTGGCCGACCTCGGCCGGCGTCAATCCAACCGCCACCATCGCCGCCTTCGCCTCCTGGAGCGCCGCTCATCTCGTCGCGGAAAGGGGCAACCTGAGGAGCCTGACATGAGCATCGCCGGCCTGACGCAGGAAGAACGGGAAAAGGTCGCCGGGATCGCCGATGTGCTGATACCCGCCTCGCCCAGGGGCTTCTCGGCCAGCGAGGCTGGTATCGCCGGCCCGCTGCTCGACAGTCTCGAGACCCATGTGCCGGAACGCCTCGCGCTGGTGCGCCGCGTGCTCGAACTGGAGGCAGGCGGGACGCCGCAGGCCGCGCTCGATGCCCTGCGCGGCGAAGATGCCGGCGCCTACGACAGTTTCTGCGAGACGGTGGCAGCGCTCTACTTCATGGCGCCGAAGGTGCGCGAGGCAGTGGGCTTCCCCGGGCGCCTGCCAAGGCCGGCGCGGGTGGAGGTGACGGAACTGGAAGAGCTGCTCATGCCGGTTCTGGAAGGGGGATTTGCACCGCGCAGCGTCGAATAGGCGGGGCGGCCGCCTGAAAGCACGACGGACGCGGTCTAGGCCGGCAGGCCTCTCTTCGCGAATGCCTTGGGCACCAGGCTGAAATACGCAATCCCCTGCCCCGCTCCGCGGGCGATGAGGAAGCCGATCAGCGCCAGCCAAAGTCCGTGATTTCCAAGAGGCTGGAGCACCCACCACAGGACGAAGAAGCAGGCCAGTGCAAGGGCCATCAGGTTGCGCATGGCGCTGTTCCAGGTGGCGCCGACATAAACGCCGTCGAAGGTGAAGGCGAGCGCGCCGGCGAGCGGCGTCACGGCCGCGTAGGGCAGGAATTGCCGCGCCATCTCGCGTACCGGCTCGCTCCTGGTCATGAAATCGATGAAGGCCCCGCCTGCGAGGAACAGGGCGGCGCACATGCCGACGGCGAGCACCACGCTCCACAGCACCGAATAACGCACCGCCTTCTCGAAGGACGGCCTGTTATTGGCTCCGACCGAGCGTCCGCTCAATTGTTCCGCAGCGGTGGCGATGCCATCGAGAAAATAGCCGCCCACCAGGAAGAAATTGTTGAGCACGGCGTTTGCAGCGAGCGTGACGTCACCCGCCTTGGCGCCCTGTCGTCCGAAGAAGACGAAGGCGGCGAGCAGCGCGAAGGTGCGCAGCATGATGTCCCGGTTGACGGCCGCCATGCGTACGAACTTGGCCCGGTCGAACACGACTGCCCGAGGCACGCCGAAGGAACCGCCGAAATGGGCGGCGACGACGGCCAGCCCCGCCACGACGCCCGCCGTCTCAGCCAGGGTCGTGGCCCAGGCCGTGCCGGCCACGCCCCAGCCGAGGCCGAGCGTGAACAGGATGCAGAGCAGGATGTTGGCGATGTTGATGCCGATCTGGAGGAACAGGCCTGTGGTGGTGCGGCCCATGCCGATGAGCCAGCCCAGCACGGCATAGTTGCCGAAGGCAAAGGGCGCCGACCATATCCGGATGGCGAAATAGACCTCGGCCGATTCGGTGACCGCCTGGGAAGCGCCCAGGATGGGAAAGGCTGCGGCGGCGATGAGGCGCTGCAACGCCACCATGGCCAGCCCGAGCACGGCGGCCATCACCAACGCTCGCAGGAAGACGGCACGCTGCTCCATCCTGTCGTTGGCCCCGACTGCCTGCGCCGTCAGCCCGGCCGTACCCATGCGCAGGAACCCGAAGCCCCAGAAGAGGAAGTCGAACAGCAGGGCATTGAGCGCCACCGCTCCCAGCAGCACCTCGCTGCCGATCTGGCCGATCACCGTGGTATCGACCAGGCCGAGCAGCGGCGTCGACAGGTGGGCAAGCGTCATCGGCGCAGCGATGCCGAATACGATGCGGTGGCTGACGGCGACCGGGCGAACGACGGCGCCTTCGGATGTGAAGAGGGCGGTCATGAAACTGGAACTGATAAAAAGTGGGCTTCCCCCTAGCTATCGCCCGGCGGCCCGATTTCCAAGCACAAACAGCCGGGAGCCATCCGGTCGACAGGCGACAATCGAGATCCCCTGTCCCTCCTCGCCAGCCCGGCGGCGATCCTCATGCCTTCGCGCCGGCCTCCCCGGCCCCGAGCCTTTCTCGCTGCGCATGCCATTTCAACAGCGCATCCAGCGCCGGACACAGGGCCTGCCCCCAGTCGGTGAGTCCGTATTCCACCTTCGGGGGCACCTGATGATGGACGATGCGCCGCACGATGCCGTCGGCCTCGAGCTGGCGGAGCTGCTGGATCAGCATCTTCTGCGAGACCCCGGGGATCGCCCGCTCCAGCTCGGAAAAGCGTTTGAGCCTGCCTCCGAACAGGTGGAACAGGATCACGAATTTCCATCGTCCCTCCAGCAGCCGGAAGATCTGCTCCACGCCGTCGACGGCGCTGTCGAGCGTGTGCTCGACCTCCTTACTTTCAGGTAAGTACCCTACTTTTTCGTGCGTTCTTGTCATTTTGTCAGCTTAAGCTCAGATACGGCCTGTCTCAATCGAAACCTTTTCAGGACATGGATATGGCCCCCGATCTGCCGAAAGCCATCGCACTCTATTTTGCCGGCGAAAACAACGACGAAGCCTCCGTCGTGCCGCGCTGCTTCACACCTGACGCCGTGGTGCATGACGAGGGGCACGACATCAAGGGCCTCCAGGCCATCGCCGCATGGAAGGCTTCCTCGAAGGCGAAATACCAGCACAGCATCGAACCGCTCCGCGTTTCGCACCGGGACGGGCATACCGTCGTCATCGGCCGGGTGACCGGCAATTTCCCGGGCAGCCCGGCGGACCTCGAATTCAGCTTCGGCCTGGCGGATGGCCTGATCTCCAGCCTGGAGATCCGTTGATGAGCGGTGAACTCGAACTGCGGGGCCTGCGTGCCCTGGTCACCGGCGGCTCGCGGGGCATCGGCGGGGCCATCGTGGCGCGCCTTCGCCGGAGCGGCGCGACCGTCCTGGCGACGGCGCGCTCGATTCCGGCCGACATCGCAGACCCTGGCGATTTCGTCGCGGCTGACGTGGCGACGGCGGAGGGCTGCTCGCGTGTTGCCGACGCTGTGCGCGAGCGCCTCGGCGGCCTCGATATCCTCGTGCACGTGGTGGGCGGCTCCTCGGCACCCTCGGGCGGCTACGCAGCCCTGGACGACAGCGAATGGCAGCGCGCGCTCGACATCAACCTCTACCCGGCCGTGCGCCTCGACCGTGCCCTGCTGCCGCTGATGATCGCCCAGGGATCCGGCGTGATCGTGCACATCACCTCGATCCAGGACAGGCTGCCCCTGCCGGACTCCACAACGGCGTACGCCGCGGCCAAGGCCGCCCTCTCCACCTACAGCAAAAGCCTGTCGAAGGAAGTCGGGCCCAGGGGCGTACGCGTGGTGCGCGTCTCTCCCGGCTGGGTGGAGACGGATGCGGCTCTGGGCATGCTCACCGAGATCGCGGAAAAACGCGGCATCGACCTCGACGGCGCCCGCAGGATGCTGATGGACATGCTCGGCGGCATCCCCATCGGTCGGCCGGCCAAGCCGGGCGAAGTGGCGGACCTGGTGGGCTTCGTCGTATCGCCGCGGGCGGGATCGATCACGGGAACGGAATATGTGATCGACGGAGGCACGACCCCGACCGCTTAGGGACGGTTCGAACGGACCGGTTTGCTCGGCATGTCCTGCGCATCGATGATCGACGCCGGTTCAAGCGCCTCTAGGCACCCGCCCGATCGGTCTCGATCAGCCGGTCCAATATCCGCGCCAGCTTCTCGTAGTCGACGATCTCGTTATAGGCATGCGCGGACACACGCACCCAGATACCGTCCGGATGGGCGATCAGGGGCGCATCGCAACCGAACTCGTCCAGGAGGCGGTCACGCAGGGCCAGCGCCCGTTCGGCGGAGGTCGCGCCGGCAAAGGGCAGGCGAACCATGGCCATTGCCACGGGATGCGCCTCATTGCCGTAGGGGGTACCGAAATGTGCGGCCAGCAGGCGCCCGGCCTGATGGGCAAGGTCGGCGTTGCGCTCCCGCAGGGCCGCACCGCCGAGCTTCTCGTGGAAGGCGAGCGCGGCCTCGATGGCGAGGAAGGCCGTGGCGTCCCGCGTGCCCGTCCAGTCGAACTCGCTGAGAAAGCCCTGTTTGAAGCCATGCGATATCGTCGTCGGATGAAGCCCGGCCTGCCGATCGCGCCGCGCCCAGAGAAATGCGCAACCCTTGGGAGCCGCGAGCCATTTATGGCAATTGCCGACATACCAGTCGGCATCGATCGCCCTGATATCGACCTCGATCTGGCCGGGGCCGTGCGCACCATCGACAAGAAGCGGCACACCGGCATCTCGGCAGACGCGTGCGGCCGCTTGGACGGGCAACACCATGGCACTGGGCGAGGTGATGTGGTCGACGATGACGAGCTTCGTCCGCTCGTTCAACAGCCCGGCCAGCCCCTCGATGAACGCGGCCGCATCCCCGTCAGGGAAAGGCAGAGGCGCCTCGACGATCCTGGCGCCCGTGCGGCCGGCGACATAGCGAGCCGTCTTGCCGACTGCGCCGTAGATCTGCCCGTGCAGCACGATCTCGTCGCCCGGCCCGAAATCGAGGGAGCGCAGGACGGCGTTGCAGCCCGTCGTCGCGTTGTCGACGAAGGCGATATCCTGGCCGTCCGCATTCAGGAAGGCAGCAAGAGCGTCGGCGCTGGCGCGCAAGGCGCCCGGGAGGATGCTGCGCATGAAGATGCTGGGTTGGGCCTCCATGCGGTCGCGCCATTCGGACTGCACCGCCAGCACGCATCTGGGCGTGGCGCCATAGGCGCCGTGATTGACGGTGAGCTTGCCCCAGCCCAGCGGCCATTCAGGCCGTATGGCGGCGCCGAGCGCGATCGTCTTGGAACCGTCCATCTGACACCTGCCGTCCTTGTCGTTTAGCTGCCGCAACGATGCAATGGCGCCTCGCTGCGCCGCAAGCAGCTTGTGGTGGGATGCGTTCTTTCCGGCGCTTCGCTTCGCAGGCTTGCCCACGCGCTTGATATGCGAGGCTATCCTCTACTTTCCTCCGCCCCTGCCAGCCTGCAGCAGCCGCAAGACGATCCACACGGGCACGACGATCACCGCGCCGAGCAGGAAATAGCTGAACAGGTCGCCCACCATCCGGAAGCCGCGGGCGAAGAGGTGCTCCAGCGAGCGTCTGACATTCTCGATCAATTCCCAGGGGGTCAGGTTCAGCCAGGCCAGGACGAGGCCCAGGGCAATCGAGATCACCACCAGCTTGATGATGGTGCCGACCACCGAGCCGCCCATAAAGCGTTCAACGCCACCTGCCATGCCTAGTCTCCTGTCGAACCGGCCTCTATTTCGGGTGCTGACGCTGCGCGGTCAAGCAGGACGGTCAAGTTTTCCAGGCGATCCGCCTCGCGCGGAGGCTTGTCCCACCGCAGCCGCGCCAGCCGTGGAAAACGCATCGCGACGCCGGACTTGTGGCGGGTGGAGCGCGCGAGCCCCTCGAAGGCGACCTCGACGACCAGCCCCTTGTCGGCCGTATGCGTCACCTCGCGCACGGGGCCGAAGCGGTTGATGGTGTTGTTGCGGACGAAGCGGTCGATGTCCCTCAGTTCCTCGTCGGTGAAGCCGAAATAGGCCTTTCCGACCGGCACCAGTTCCTCCCCGCTCCACACGCCGAACGTATAGTCGGAATAGAAGGAGGAGCGCTTGCCATGGCCGCGCTGGGCATACATCAGCACCGCATCGATGCGATAGGGTTCGCGCTTCCACTTGAACCACAGGCCCTTCGGACGCCCCGGGACGTAGAGGCTGTCGCGCCGCTTCAGCATCAGGCCTTCGACGGCCTCGGCGTCGTCGCCGGCACCCGCTGCAAGGGGATAGGAGCGCGCAGCCGCGAGCTCGGGAGGCGTGGCGAATGCGACCATCGGCGAGAGGTCGAGGCGCGGCGAGGCGATCCTCGCCACGAAAGCCTCCAGTCGTGCACGGCGTTCGATGAAAGGCAGGCCGCGCAGGTCCTCCCCATCCTCGGCGAGAAGATCATAGGCGCGGATATGCGCCGGATAGTCCGCGACCATCTTCGCGGTGACAGTCTTGCGGTTGAGCCGCTGTTGCAGTGAATTGAAATTCTCGATGCGGCCCTCCCGGCGCACCAGCAGTTCGCCGTCCACGGCGCCCTCGAAGCGCAGGGCATCGACGAGATCGGGAAACGCCGGCGCAATATCCTCGCCGGTGCGCGAATAGAGCCGCAATACCGGCATGTCCTGCGTGAGGGCACCCACGGCCTGCACCCGAATGCCGTCCCATTTCCATTCGGCCACGAAGTCCTCGGGCAGCATGGCGGGCAGGTCGGTCTCCTCCAGCGCATGCGCCAGCATGACCGGCCGGAAGGGGGCGGGGTTGCCGGTTTCTGGCCGCTCGCCCTTGCCTTCGGCCCAGGCGAAAAGAGATTCATAGGGCGGCGCGAGCCCGGGCCACGCCAGTTCGATATCGTCGGGCGCCAGCGTGCCGAGCGCAGCCACCGCGCTCTTGGCGAGACGGGCCGAGGCACCAATGCGCAGGGCGCCCGTGATCAGCTTGAGGAAAGCCCAGCGCCCCGTCTCGTCGAGCGCATCGAGATGACTGGTTATCACCCCGGGCATTGCCGATCGTCCGGCACTGGCGAGGGCCTCGACCACTTCGGAAAGCGTGGGAGAATGGTTGGCGCCGGCCCGTGCCGGCCACATCAGCGCTATGGTCTCCGAAAGGTCGCCGACGTAGTCGTAGGACAGTGCGAAGAGCTCGGGATCGGTGCGCTCGGCAATGAGTTCCCGCAGCAGGGCCGGCTTGGCGTTGCGGAAGTCGAGCCGTCCCGTCATCGCCGCGAGCGCGTAGCCCCGGTCTGGATCGGGAGTCGAACGAAAATAGTCGGTGAGCAGGCGCAGCTTGGCATTGCGGCCAGGCTCGTAGGCGAGGCGATCCAGCAGTTCGGCGAAGCGGTTCATGCTTCCTCCTCCTCGCCGTAGCCGACCATGTGCAACGGCTTCGCCTTCAAGCCCTCGCCTACGGCCCAGTGCACGAGCGCATCCTCCTGGCCATGGGTGACCCAAAGCTCCGAGCAGCCGGTTTCGAGGATGGTGCGCTGAAGGTCCGGCCAATCGGCATGATCGGAGATCACCAGCGGCAATTCGGCGCCGCTCTGCCGGGCTCGGGCACGAATGCGCATCCAGCCCGACGCGTAAACGCTGAGCGGTTCGGGCATCTTGCGCGACCAAGGCTCCTGGGCCGCGCTCGGCGGGCAGAGCACGACGGCGCCGACGAGCTCGCTCGGCTTGCTGTCGCGCACCAGCCTCAGGTCGCCGAGATTGATGCCCTGCCGTTCATAGAGCCGCGTGATCTTCTCCATGGCGCCATGAAGATAGATCGGCGCGTCGTGCCCGCCATGGCGGACCATGGCGATGACCCGTTGCGCCTTGCCGAGCGAATAGGCGCCGACGAGATGGGCGCGCTCCGGGAAGAGTTCGAGCGAGTTGAGCAGCTTGCCGATCTCATGCGCCGGATCGGGATGGCGGAACACAGGCAGGGCGAATGTCGCCTCCGAGATGAAGACATCGCACGGCACGACTTCGAATGGGGCGCAGGTCGGATCGGGCTGGCGCTTGTAGTCGCCGGAGGCCACGATCCTTGTCCCGCCGGCCTCGAAGGAGATCTGCGCCGAGCCCAGCACGTGGCCCGCGGGATGAAAACTCACGGTCACGCCGTTGAGGTCGAGCGTCTCGCCGAACTGCGCGACCTGTCGCGTAAGACAGAACTCCTCGCCATAGCGCGCAGCCATGATCGCCAGGGTCTCCGCGGTCGCCAGCACCCGCTGGTGACCGGCGCGCGCGTGGTCGGAATGGGCGTGGGTAATCAACGCCCTCTCGACCGGGCGCACCGGATCGACATAGACATCCGCAAGCGGACAATAGAGCCCGGAAGGCGTTGAGGTCAGCAAATCGGATGGCCGCATGGCCACAAGATAGGTATAACGAGGTCGATCGCCAAGATTTCCCATAAACTCCCGCGGTTAGTGGCCGGTGTCTTGCCGCCACCCGCCCGCTCCCCCAAGGACCGAAGAAAGTGAGCCGAGCGATGTCGGATGTCCTTATCGTGGGTGCGGGGCCTGTCGGGCTGACGCTCGCCGCCGAACTGTCGAGACATGGGGCGACCTGTCGCCTGATCGACAAGGCGCCGGCTCCCTCGCCTTTCTGCCGGGCCATCGGGGTCACCCCGCGCACGCTCGAGATCTGGGAAGACATGGGCATCGTCCGCGAGATGGCCGACGCCGGCCTGTGGCTCGCGGGCCTGCGCAGCGTTCTCATCGGCCAGCCTCCACAGGACGTGCCCCACACAGACCTCGGCTTGCCCTACGCTCCGCTGGGCCTGCCGCAATACGAGACCGAGCGGTTGCTTGCGAGGCACCTGTCCCGCCACGGCCTTGCCGTCGAACGGGGCGTGGCCCTCGAGGGTCTCGAAATCGGCAAAGCCGGCACCGCCGTCCGGCTGCGTCGCGCCAATGGCGAGATCGAAGAAGCTCAATACCGCTTTGTCGTCGGCTGCGACGGCGCCCACAGCGCCGTCCGCAAGGCCGCCGGCATCCGCTTCGAAGGCGAGGCCTATCCCTGGCCCTTCATGCTGGGC
Source organism: Labrys sp. ALF-8 (assembly GCF_059699065.1). Classification (NCBI taxonomy): domain Bacteria; kingdom Pseudomonadati; phylum Pseudomonadota; class Alphaproteobacteria; order Hyphomicrobiales; family Xanthobacteraceae; genus Labrys; species Labrys sp. ALF-8. The sequence goes on along the minus strand of NZ_AP048537.1, from coordinate 3,384,800 downwards.
GATGTCCATGTCGACTGGAACCTGCCTTACGGCGTTCCGCTGCGTGCCCTGCGCCCTGTCGAGGGCGGGCCGCCCGACATGTTCATCGCCATTCCCCTTCCGGAGCCGGGGCGTTACCGCGTCACCACGCTGGCCAAGAGCGAGGCGATGCCTGCAGGCAGCCAGGCGCATGGCATCCAGACCGAGCAGACGGGGCCCAGCCTGGAGGAATTGCAGGCAGTGGCGGACGACCTTTTGCCAGACACGCCACGCCTCTCGGACCTGCGCTGGTCTTCCATCTTCCGCATCAGCGTTCGGCTGGCCGACCGCTACCGCAACGGCCCGGTCTTCATCGCGGGCGATGCAGCCCACATCCATCCGCCGACCGGCGGCCAGGGCATGAATACCGGCATACAGGATGCTTACAATCTCGCCTGGAAGCTCGCGCTGGTGCTCGCCGGCAAGGCGTCCACGAACCTGCTCGACAGCTACGACGCCGAGCGCCGCCCCGTCGGCGAGGAGGTCCTCGCCCGTACCCATGCCGCGAGCCAGACGCTCGCGCGGCCCCAGGGACGGCAGAATGCAGCCCCGGAGCGTCTCGTTGATGCGCAGGTGCTGGTGAACTATCGCGGTTCGGCCTGGGTTCGCGACGACCTCGAGCCCGACGCGCCCGGCCCGCGCGCCGGCGACCGCGTGCCGGACGTGCAGGGCCTGCGACGCCAGGGCTTCGGCTTCCCGCTACGCCTGTTCGAGCTTCTCAAGGGCACCGACCATGTCCTGCTTGTGCCGGTCCGGGACGAGGCGGAAGCGGCGGCGGTCGCCGCCTTCGCGCGCGGACCCGGCCGCGACGACGGCGTGCCCCTGCGCGTCGTCGCGATAGCGCCAGATCCCCTGCCGCAGCAATCCGGCCTTACGCTGGTCACGGATGCCCAAGGGGCCTATGCGTCCGCCTGCGGTGCCGCCGCCATGCTGGTGCGGCCGGACGGCCATGTCGCCTGGCGCGGCAGATCCTGGCGGGAACCGGGGCTGGCGAAGCAGCTGGAACGCTATCGCAGCTAGCAGGCAGTCGTAGATCGTTGCGGTCGCATCCCAAACCTGGAATGCGACCGTCATGCCGGATGCCGCGCCGCCAATTCCCTTCCTCGCCGTCCTGTCCTATATCGCCGCCATGTCTTCCTTCCGGACCTCCGGCGACGCCATCGCCGACCGCCGCTTTGCCTATGCCATGGACTACAGGGCACAGGGCGAGCCCGCTGCTGCCGCCGAACTGGTCGAGCAGGCTTTGGAACGCGCGCCGGGCTGGGCCGTGGGTTGGTTCGCGCTCGGCGAGCTGAGGGAGGCCGCCGGCGATCGGGACAAGGCGCAGGAGGCCTATCGCCACAGCCTCGCCCTCGATCTCAGCGACGTGGCCGGCGCCGGCGCAAGGCTGGCGAGGCTTGGAGCGGCGCCGGCCGACGGCGCCATGACGGCGGCCCATGTCGCCGCCCTCTTCGACGACTATGCGCCGCGCTTCGAGCGCTCGCTGGTTGGGGACCTCTCCTATCGAGGACCGGCCCTCCTGCTGGCGGCGCTGGCGAAAGTTCGCCAGCCGGCCGCCTTCGGCCGGGCGCTGGACATAGGCTGCGGCACGGGCCTCGCCGGCGAGACCTTCGCTACGCTCTGCGCGGGGATCGAGGGGTGCGACCTCTCGCAGGCGATGCTCGCCGAGGCGGCACGCAAGCAGGTCTACCGGCATCTCGTCCGCGCGGAAGCGGTTGCCTTTCTTGCAGGTGAGGCCGACAGTAGCGCCGACCTCATCCTCGCCGCCGACGTCTTCGTCTATCTCGGCGATCTCGGCGCTCTTTTCCGGCAGGCGGCGCGTGTGCTGCAGCAGGGCGGCCTGTTCGCCTTCACGGCCCAGCGCCAGGACGGCCCGGAGCCTTTCACCCTCAACCACGATACACGCTATGCCCATTCGCATGGCGGCATCGAAGCGTGGGCCGCCGCCGCCGGCATGGATATCCGCCATCGCAGCGACGAATGGGCACGCTTCGATCGTGGTGCTCCCTCGCCCGGCATGGTCATCGTGTTGCAGCGATAGGACTCATCCTCCTGGCAGGGAGGGTTCCCTTCGACCTTCTACGAGTGTTCCTGAGGCCGGCAACTCTGGACTTATGCCCTGACCGCCCCAATATCGCTGCCTGAAACGGCGATAGCGGCATGAACAAGCAGATCGGGGACGCAACGCCCGAGGCAGGCGTCTCCTCCCTCCCTCCCCTTTTCGCGAACTGGTTCGCGGCGCGCGGCTGGAACCCGCGAGCGCACCAGCTCCAGCTGCTCGAGAAGGCGCGAACCGGACGCTCGGCCCTGCTGATCGCGCCGACGGGTGCCGGCAAGACGCTGGCCGGGTTCCTGCCCAGCCTGATCGACCTCGCCCCTCGCCGCGCCAATGCACCGGCCGCGCTGCATACCCTATACATATCGCCGCTCAAGGCGCTGGCGGTGGACGTTGCCCGCAACCTCGAAAGGCCAGCTGGCGAGATGGGCCTGCCGACGCGCATCGAAACCAGAACCGGCGATACGCCCCAGGCCAAACGCCAGCGCCAGAAGCGCGATCCGCCGGATATCCTCCTCACCACGCCCGAGCAGCTCGCCTTGCTGCTGGCGAGCCGGGAGGCGGCCGATTTCTTCGGCTCGTTGAAGCGCGTCGTCCTGGACGAGCTCCATTCGATCGTCACCTCCAAGCGCGGGGACCTCCTCGCGCTCGGCCTCGCGAGGCTGCGCGATTTCGTCCCTGACCTCGAAGTCGTCGGCCTATCCGCCACGGTGCGGGACCCCGACGAACTGCGCCGCTGGATCGTACCGCAGAAGCCCGGCGAGACGCACATGGCCGATCTCGTCGTCGCGGAGGGCGGCGCCGCACCGAAGCTCGACATATTGGAAACGGAGGAGCGCCTGCCCTGGGCTGGCCACACGGCGCGCCATGCCATGGCGGAGCTGTATGCCCTGATCAAGACGCACAAGACCACGCTGGTCTTCGTCAACACACGCATGCAGGCGGAGTTCGTTTTCCAGGAACTCTGGCGCGTGAACGAGGATGCACTGCCGATCGCCCTGCATCATGGCTCCCTCGAGGTCGGCCAGCGCCGCCGTGTGGAGGAAGCGATGGCGGCGAGCAGGCTCAAGGCCGTGGTCTGCACCTCCACGCTCGATCTCGGCATCGACTGGGGCGATGTGGATCTCGTCATCAATGTCGGCGCTCCCAAGGGCGCCTCGCGGCTGCTCCAACGCATCGGCCGCGCCAATCACCGGCTGGACGAGCCTTCCCAGGCCATGCTGGTGCCGAGCAACCGCTTCGAAGTGCTGGAATGCCGGGCCGCCGTCGATGCCGCCTATGCCGGCGAGCAGGACACGCCGGTGGCTCGGTCTGGTGCACTCGACGTGCTTGCCCAGCATGTGCTCGGCGTCGCCTGCGGCTCCCCCTTCGACAGCGGGGATCTCTTCCGGGAAGTGATTGCGGCCGAACCCTATGCGAGGCTCGACCGCAAGACCTTCGACGACATCGTCGCCTTCGTGGCGACCGGCGGCTACGCCCTGAAGACCTATGATCGCTTCGCCAAGATCCGTCAGGGCAAGGACGGGCTGTGGCGCGTCTCGAACCCGATGGTGGCACAAGCCTACCGGCTCAACGTCGGGACCATCGTGGAGGAGGCGCTGCTCAAGGTGCGTCTCTCCAATCGCGGCCCGCGCGAGCCGACCCGCATGGCCGCCGACAGACCGACCCCCTATCTCCCCTGGTTCATGGATCCGAAGAGTTCGGGGCCGCCAAAGAAGAAACCCGGTGAGGGGGCCGTGCGACGCGGCTTCGGGCGCGTGCTCGGTGAAGTCGAGGAATATTTCGCGGAGGGCCTCAGCGTCGGCGATACCTTCCTGTTCGCCGGGGAGATCCTGCGTTTCGAGGGCATTTCGGAAGAGGACGTGCTGGTCACGCGGGCACCCGCCGGCAAGGACCCGCAGATCCCTTCCTTCGCCGGTGGCAAGTTCCCCCTCTCCACCCATCTCGCGGCGCGCGTACGCGCCATCCTCGCCAATCCCGAAAGCTGGAGCGCCTTGCCCGACCAGGTCGCCGACTGGCTGCGCTTGCAGCGCGACATCTCCCGCCTGCCACCCGCGGGCGACCTTCTGGTCGAGACCTTTCCGCGCGGCAACCGATACTATCTCGTCTGCTATCCCTTCGAGGGTCGCCTTGCCCACCAGACGCTCGGCATGCTGCTCACGAGGCGGCTCGAGCGGGCCAGGCTCAAGCCGATGGGTTTCGTCGCCAACGACTATGCCCTCGCCGTGTGGGGAGTCGGCGACATGAGCCGGGCGGCGATGGACCAGCTTTTCGACCAGGATATGCTCGGCGACGATCTGGAGGAGTGGCTCGCGGAATCCGCCTTGATGAAGCGCATGTTCCGCACCTGCGCCATCATCTCGGGGCTGATCGAGCGTCGCGCGCCGGGCAAGGAGAAGACAGGCAAGCAGATCAGCATTTCCACCGACCTCGTCTACGACGTGCTGCGCCAGCACGAGCCCGATCATGTCCTCATGCGCGCCGCCTGGGACGACGCCCGCACCGGCCTGCTCGATCTCGGCCGCCTGGCGACGATGCTCTCGCGCATCAAGGGCCGAATCATTCATAAGGATCTCGATCGCATCACGCCCCTGGCGGTGCCGATCATGCTCGAGATCGGCCGCGAACCGGTCTATGGCGAGGGCACCGACAGCGCGCTCGCCGGAGCGGCGGAAGATCTGATCGCGGAGGCCATGGTTGGACGCAGCAGCACCACGGAAGCGGGAGGCGGAACCTGAGATGATCCGGCGCGACGAAGCCGTGCTCAGCGTCGCCGGCACCGAATTTCTCGCTACCGCCGACGGTGCCCTTGTCTGGCTGGAGGAGAGCCTGGTGGTTGTCTCGGACCTCCATCTCGAAAAAGGCTCTTCCTTTGCCGAACGCCGCATGTTGCTGCCGCCCTACGACACCGCCGCCACGCTGGCGCGCCTTGCCCGTCTGCTCGCCCGCTTTGCGGCGCGGCGCCTGGTCTTCCTGGGCGACAGTTTCCACGACCGGCGAGCCGACGGGCGCATTTCTCCCCGCGACCGGGAGGCGCTGTCGCACTGCCTCCACCGGCGGGAGGTTTTCTGGATAGCGGGCAACCACGACCCCGAGCCGCCCAGCGGCTTTGCGGGAACCGCCACGCCGAAGCTCGCCATCGGTTCGGTGCTGTTCCGGCACGAACCCACCGAAGTAGCCGAGCCCGGTGAGATCGCCGGGCACCTCCATCCGGTGGCGCGGGTGGCGACCCGCGGGCGTTCGCTGCGGCGGCGCTGCTTTGCCGGCGATGGAAGGCGGGCAATACTGCCGGCCTTCGGAGCCTATGCCGGCGGGCTGAACGTTCGCGACGCCGCCTTCGCCCCACTCTTTCCCGACGGTTTCACCGCGCACCTCATGGGGGACGAACGCGTCTTCGCATTCCCGAAGGCGCGCTGCCTGGGGGGATAAGGCTCCTGCCCCAAGGCAAAATGCGTTCAGATGGGCCGTCACTCTAGATCAACGTATTGATGCCAGAAGAATTTTTTGATTCCAGGCCCCGCCCTGAAACGACAGGGCCCTATCCCTTCGCTCTCGCCTTTTCCTCCGGGGTCATGCGCTGCTCGATTTCGTTGAGCCTCGCGAGCGCGTCGAGATCCCCCTTGGCCGCCGCCTGGGCGAGGAAGCGATAGGAAGCGGCGAGATCGCGTGGCGTGCCCAGGCCCTGGGCGGCCAACAGAGCGAAATTATACTGGCTGGCGGTGTGGCCCTGCTCGGCCGCCTGGTGGAACCAGCGGGCGGCCTGCTCGTAGTCGGGTACTCCCATGACCGCGCCGCCCGCGTAAAGCACGGCAAGGTTGTACATGGCCTTGGCGGAACCATGCTCGGCCGCGCGCTGGTACCACAGTCCCGCCAGCATCGCGTCATGGCCCACGCCTCTTCCCTTGTCGTAGGCAAGGCCCAGCAGGAAGAGAGCGGGCGCATAGCCCAATTGTGCAGCCTGCCGGTAAAGACCGGCTGCCTTGGCGAGATCGAACGTCGTGGCATGCGGCGTATCGAGCTGGCGCGCTTCCTCAAACAGGGACACGGCCTCGTTGGGAGGAGACGTCTGCGGCGCGGACGCCGGAGAGGATGCCCTTTCTGCCCGAACGGGCGGGCTTGCTTCGGAAAGCGAGGCGGCGGCCCCACCCTTTGCCTGCGTCCCGTTCCCGCCGGGATCGAAGCGTCGCTCGGACAATGGCCCGGCTGGAGCCGTTCGTGTCAGCTGGCGGGCGCTGCCCGGCGCGGACGGTACCTTTCCTCCCTGCAGGGCAGCCATCATCATCGTCACCGCCGCCAGTCCCAGCAGGATCGGTCGTTTGTGACGCTTGTAGAACGGTTCATGGCTCCCCTCCGGCTTGGCCGTTTCCTCTGCTAGGCTGCCTTCTGCCTCCGCGGCCGCCCGGGCGGCGCGACGCGCCGCGGCGATGAAGGCGCTGCGCGTGGTGCTGGTCGTTGCGGGACCGCCTCGCCCCAATGCGGAAACCTGGCTGGGGCGGCCATCCAGCGGCTCTTCCTCCGCCGGCGAATGAAGCGGGGCGTCGCCGGCGAGCGAACGCGGCAATTCAGGAGACCAGACGATATCGTCCGGGCGCTCGCGGCCGAACATCGGCGGTGTATCGCCGACCTCCGGCGGTCCCGACACCAGAGCGCCTGTGGAGCGCGTGCGCACGACATCCTCCACTGCCGCCAGGCGACCGGAGACCTGATGGAGCAGCGTCTGCAAGGCGTCGAGAGCCTTGTGGGTCTGGCCGCCACCGTCTTGCAGACTCCGCAGATCGCGGTAGTGGCGCTGCAACTCCTCAGGCAGATTTTGCAGGGGGGATTGGGCAAGGGCTGCCTTCAATGCCGGCTCCAGCCCCGTGAAGTCGGGCCTTGCGCCGGCCAGCGCTTCGACGGCGCGCGCCATCTCGGCTATCTGGCGTTCGAGCGCCGACAGGGCAGCATCGTCGCTGCCTCGGGCATCGAGCGCATCGAGGCGGGCCGACAACGCCGATAGCGAGGCACCGGCTGCCGCCTGCCCATCCTCCACGGCGAGCTGAAGGGCATCGAGCTTTTGTTCCAGGCGCTGGGAGGGCTCCGCTTGCCGGGCAATGTCGCCCAGCCGCGTGCGGATGTCGGAAGTCTCGCGCTGAATGGAGGCAAGTACGGAGGGATCATGCGCCTGGCGGGCCAGAAGATCGAGCTTCCGATCGATCTGGACAAACTGGTCAGGCGTGACCATGCCGGTCAGATGACGGCCTAGGGAGGCGATGTCCGCCCGCAGATCGGCCAGGTCCTGCTTGCCGGCACCGGCATCCGCATTGGTGCGGCGCAGTTCCGCGATCTCGCGGGTAAGGCTCGCAATCTGCTCGCTCAGCGCGTCCGTCAGCCGCGGTTCGACCTCCGGCTGGGCCGGGGCGGCATCGAGCTCCGCCGCCACCGCGGCCAGCCGGCGCTCCAGGTCTTCCACCGAGCCGTCCGGGGAAGATGGTGCGCCATGATGACCGGGCGACGGGGCAGCCGGCCCGGTCTGCCGGACGGCAAAGCCATCCACCAGGGCATCGACGAGCGCTGCGACATGGGCTTCGCTCTCCTCCTGGCGCCGGATCAGGCGTTCGATGAGCTCGGCCATGCGCGTCTCACTCGCGCGGATGTGGCGAGCCAGCACGGCCGCGCTCACTCCCGCGGCAGCCTCATCGCGCCGTACGGCCAAATCCTTACCATGATACCTTTTTTCCGCTGTTTCCAGTCGCCTGGCGATGGCGGCTAGAGGAGAATGGTTCCGGTCGATCCCATGAAAGAGCGGCTTTTCGGGCATGTCCTGCCGTGAAATCAAGGTATCGAGCCATTGGCCAAGCGTCATGCCGGAACGCTGCGCCAAGACCTTGGCGGTCTCGCGCGTCTCGGGATCGACTCCCTTGACACTCCACGGCGCGCTCTGGCTCATTGAACTTCACGCAAAATCGGCGAATTCGCCTGATTCTCGCGCCCTCCTGGTTCTTTGCGCCGCCACGACGCCGATTCGAGAATTGACAGCGGGACGCAAGGCCCGCATCAGCAGGTTTTCGCCGAACACGGTAAATATCCTGTTAACCCGGGCTGACCTAGCGGCCCGCGAACCAGGGTTAACATTACCGAGCATTCAAAGCGCTTTTTCTGACGATGTTTTAGAGGCCGAAGCTGCAGCCTGGACAGACAAGTGGGATACCTTGCAAGAACCGGTATTAGTCTTTGCAAAAAGGTTTATATTCACTTTGGTCAGGTGTGTTTTATCGGACTTATTGCGCACTAATTTTGTGCGTTACCCTTGAAACGAAGCAGAGCGAGCGTTATGGTCCCTCTGCTGGAGATTTGGGTGACTGTTTGGTAATATATCAATTGCTGAAGCCCCCTAGATTTCGTATGATACGGCCGGCTGTCACATCCTGGGTGCGGTGCTGCTGGCCTGTATCAGGCATGAGAGAGAGACCATGTCAAAGTTGGAAGCCACGTCGGCAACAAATGCAAAGGGGCAACCCGTGACTGTATTCATGGCAGATCACGAGAAGACCCAAAATGGCGCGACCACCTATACAATAGGAGATCTCGCCCGAGAGTTCGGTGTCACGCTGCGCACCTTGCGCTTTTATGAAGATAAGGGTCTTCTCAATCCCACCCGGGACAATTTGACCAGACTATACAGTGCTCGGGATCGCGAGCATCTTCAGCTCATTCTCAAGGGCAAGCGGCTGGGCTTTACCCTTGTGGAGATCGGCGAGATGATTGCTCATCATGGCGATGGCAAGGGGGCCAGCCTCGATATCAGCGCAAGCACCGTTCGCGACCAGATCGAGCATCTGGAACGCCAGCGCCGCGAAATCGACGAAGCACTGGTGGAATTGCGCCGCAGCTACGAAAGTCTGGCCAGCTCCCTTCCTCGGTAAGTGGTTACCTTCACACGCAGAGCAGCTCTGGCGGGCGTCGCAGGTCTTTGTGCGCTCGCAGGGGTGGCTATTTGGCATTTCCGTCCTCGCACCAGCGTTACTCCCGGTCAGGTCGGCGGCCCTTTCAGCCTGATCGATGCGGATGGGCTTCCGGTCACCTTCAAGGATATCCAGGGCAAGCCGAGCCTCGTCTACTTTGGCTTCACGCATTGTCCGGACATCTGTCCAACGACGCTGTTCCTGATGTCGCAGGTGCTGGATCGGCTCGGCACCGATGCCGACCGCATCAACGCGCTGTTCATTACCGTCGATCCCGAGCGCGATACACCAGCGCAGATGAAGGCCTATCTCGCCGCCTCCGATCCGCATCTGCGCGGCCTGACGGGCGATCGCGCACATCTGGCCGTCGCCTGGGATATCTACGGCGTCGAAGCCTCCGTCGTCCCGACGACCAGCTCGAACTACAACATGGACCATACCAGCGACGTCTTCGTACTTGACCGGAACGGGCGGTTCAGGTCGACTTTCGATCTGCATGCCTCGCCCGACACTGCGGTGGCGGTCGTGCGCGCCCTGTTGGCATAGGACCGTCATCACTTGAGAACAGGCTCGCTCGCGCTGCTACTGCTAGGTCTGCTGGCGCTCGCCGTCCTGCCGGTTTCCCGGACCCGCGCCGCCGACGCCAGCGTCGCGGGACCTTACGGCCTTTGGGATCCGCATCGCCGACCGGAAAAACCTGACCTGCGCTCCATCCGGCAGATCCGCTTCCTCACGGAGGACGACTATCCGCCCTTCGATTTCCAGGGCTCGAGCGGGACGCTGGAAGGCTTCAATGTCGATCTCGCCCGAGCCATCTGCCGACAGCTCAAGGTGCCCTGCACCATCCAGGCACGCCGCTGGGACACCATCGTCGCGGCGCTGGAGGAAGGCCAGGCCGATGTCATCGCGGCATCGCTGGTGCCCACGGCGGAGGCAAGGGAGCGGCTCCTGTTCTCCCGCCCCTATTATCTGCGTCCCGCCCGCTTCGCGGTACGAAGGCAGGCGCCCCCGCCCCCGCTCACCCCTCAGAGCCTCACCGGGCAGCGCATCGGGGTCGTCGCGGGAACGGCCCACGAGGCCTATGCCAAAGCCTATCTCACCACAGCCCGTCTGACGCCCTTTCCAACAGACGCCGCGCTGAGGGCAGCCTTGAAAAACGGCGAAGTGGACCTCATCTTTGGTGACGGCATCGGCCTCGCGCTTTGGCTCAACGGCACCGAAGCGCAGGGCTGCTGCACCTTCGCGGGCTCGCCCTTTCTCGACAGCCATTTCTTCGGAGACGGCATCGGCATGGCGATGCGCCGGGAGGATAACGACCTGCGACAGGCGATCGACTACGCCCTCTTCCAGATCTGGGAGCAGGGGGTTTATGCCGACATCGCCCGGCGCTGGTTCCCCATTGATCCCTTCGCCAGGCTTCCGTGACGTAAAAAACGGCAAAATTTGTTGCCGAAAAGACTCACTTTGATGCCGAAGCTGGGGAAAACGCGTGCGAGTTCAGGTGGACTCTTGCGCCGGAGTCACTGCCTATTGTAGTTAAGGCTTCGTTAAGCACGACATCTCGTGCGGCGTCTCGTAACTCCGATCAGCTTCCAGCGTGTACACGCAACGATGTCACGTCGACATCGTGGCTGAGGGAGAAGGATTCGGCGTATGCAATTCGGGCGAAAACAAGGCGGAATGCAGGAGAGGCTGATGCACTGGACAGACGAGCGGGTGGAACTTCTGAAAAAGCTATGGTCAGAAGGTCTCTCTGCTAGCGCCATTGCCACAGAACTTGGCGGCGTCACACGCAACGCCGTGATCGGCAAGGTACATAGGCTTGGTTTGTCTGGCCGCGCGAAGGCGCCAGCGCCGGCGCCGCAGCGTCGTGTCAAGCCGACCCGCGCTCCCTCCCACCCGCTGCGCCCGCAGACCTCCATTCCCGTGGTGCGCGGCAACACCGCCCTTGCGCCCCAGATCATTCCGCTCACCGTGATCGAGGAGCGTCCCGCGCCAGAGCTGCGCCCCATCGAGGAAGTCGTGATCCCGATGTCCGAACGGGTCACCATCATGGAGTTGCGCGACCATATGTGCCGCTGGCCGCTGGGCGATCCCGGCCGCGAGGACTTCCGGTTCTGCGGCAGCCGCGTAGGCCCGACGGGCCCCTATTGCACCCATCACGCCTCGATCGCCTACCAGCCCGTGCTGGACCGCCGCCGCGATCGCGATAAGGAACGGCGCGCGGCCCGTGCTTGAGAAACGCCGAAGGCAGGGGGAACCCTGCCTTTTCTTCTTTGATGGCCTCTTTCTGGGATGAGCATCGTGTCCCGCCGGATCGACTACTATCTCTCCCTCACCAGCCCGTGGGCTTATCTCGGCCACAACCGCTTCCGCGATCTTGCCGCCCGGCATGAACTCACCGTTCAGGTCAAGCCCGTGCTGCTCGGCACCGTCTTCGCGGAGACGGGCGGCCAGGTCCTCGCCAAGCGCCACCCCGCCCGTCAGCGTTACCGGCTCGTCGAATTGCAGCGCTGGCGCGAGAAGCTCGGTCTTTCCTTCAACCTCCAACCGCGCCACTGGCCCTTTGATGCCACCCTGGCCGACGGGCTGGTGATCGCGATCCAGGAGAATGCCGGCGATACGCTGGCCTTCCTGTCGCGCGCCACCGCCGCTGTGTGGGAGCAGGAGGAGAACCTGGCTGACGAGAAAACGCTGGAGCGCCTTGCCGCCGCAGAAGGTCTCGATGGCCCGGCGCTGCTGGTACAGGCCAAGGCGGAGGCAAGCGCCGCGATCTACCGGCACAATCTCGAGGACGCCGTCGCCGCCGATGTCTTCGGTTCCCCTGCCTATGTGCTCGATGGCGAGGTGTTCTGGGGCCAGGACCGCCTCGGCCTCCTCGAAGACGCGCTCGTCTCCGGCCGGCCACCCTTCAGGCCGGAAGTGGCGTGAACTTCCGTGCCTTCCGCGTTGCCCGGGGGCGATGGGCCCCGCGCCGCGACCGGCAATCCCGCATCTCATCTCCATAGTTGTTCCGGCTCTTGTTTGACCTTGGAAGGTATGCCCGCCACTTCGGGCTCCGATCCCGGATGAGACAGGCGTACACTGCGCCCGTTCCTGCATGGCGCTGCGGTCCTCCAGCGCAGCGTTCGACTGAATTCCGACTTTCCAGGTCCAACTTCAATTCGAAAGGAACGACCATGTCCGACACAGCCGGCACTCAGGCTCCCCTACAAGGCACGACCACGACCGCCAGGACGCCACCGGTCGACATGAAATTCGAAGTCGCCGTCATTCCCGTTTCCGATGTCGACCGCGCAAAGCGCTTCTATGGCGGCCTCGGCTGGAGGCTCGACGCCGATTTCGTCAAGGGCGACACATTCCGGGTCGTCCAATTCACACCGCCCGGCTCGCCGACATCGATCCACTTCGGCAAAGGCGTGACCTCGGCCGCACCCGGCTCCGCTCAAGGCCTCTATCTCATCGTGTCGGATATCATAGCGGCGCGCGCCGAGCTTGGCGGGCACGGCGTCGAGGTGAGCGAGGTCTACCATCGCGAGAGCGTGGGGGGCGCCAATCTCGCCGGGCCGGATCCGGAGCGGCGCAGCTACAACTCCTTCGCAGCCTTCAAGGACCCCGATGGCAATGGCTGGCTGATGCAGGAGGTCACCACGCGGCTGCCCGGACGGGTTGATGAGGCCGTCACCACCTTCACCTCGCCGGCAGAACTCGCCGCCGCGCTCCGGCGCGCCGCCACTGCGCATGGCGAGCATGAGAAGCGGACGGGCGGGCATGACGAAGGCTGGCCGGACTGGTATGCCGAATACATGGTCCAGGAGCAGGCCGGCGAACCGCTGCCCGTGTAACCAGGCGGACCTTCCCTGGCAGCGACGCCCGCTTCCGTCAGTTTGCGTTGAAGAAGGCGATCTCGGTCGCGAAAGCTGCGTGCGCCATCGGGATGGCGAAGCCCTGGAAGACATGGCAGCCGCCCGGCCAGAGCTTCAGGCTGGCCTCCCGGCCAGCCGCCTGCCACCGGGAGGCCATGAACACGCTGTCGTCCATCAGAGCGTCATAGGTGCCGACCGAGATCAGGGCCGCAGGCATGCCCTCCAGGCTCCCATAGAGCGGCGAGACGTCGGGCGAGCGAAGGTCGATTCCGGCGGGAATGTAGGCGCGCACGAACAGGGCGATGTCGCGCGTCGTCAGGATCAGCTTGCCGCGATTGAAGCGGTGGGCGCTGGGCGTCATGCCGAGATCGTAGCAGCCGGCGATCAGATTGGCGCCGCGGAAGGGCGTGAGCCCATGCCGGTCGCGCAGGCGCTGCAGCGTCACCGCCGAAAGGGTCGCCCCGGCACTCTCGCCGCCGATGAAGAAGCGGTCGGTGCCGAAGCGCCGCACTCCCTCCGTCACCAGCCAGAGCGCCGCCGCCTCGCAATCGTCCGGACCTGCCGGAAAGGGATGCTCCGGAGCAAGGCGATATTCCACCGAAATGCAGGCCATACCTGTCTCGGCCACGATCTTCTCCAGCGTTTCGTCCTGGAAATCGGACTGGTTGAACATCCAGCCCCCGCCATGGATGTGCATGTAGACGCCGCTGGGCTTGTCAGGCGCGATGATGCGGACGGGCACCTTGCCGTGCCTCCCCTCGATCTCGACCACCACCGCCCGCGGGCTCCTGCCCTGCTGCGGAAAGATGCCCCTGCCCTGGCGCCGACTCTCGCGCACCAGTTCGGGCGGAAAGGCCCAGAGATCCGGGAGGGCCGTCATCTTGGCAATGATATCGGCGTTGAGGGCGGCAGTTTCGGGCGCTACGGCCTCGTCGGAAAAAATGGAAGGATCGGCAAAGGGCATTGCTGTGAATCGCCTTGGATCTGAATCGCTTTGGAATGTTGGGCGCACAGTGCAGGTAAGGGCAGAGGCCTGGCAAGTCCTTCCAGGCACGGGCTGTTCAACGATCTTCACGCCGCCGCACTGACCCGCCTTGCACCTAAAATCCAGCACAACGACCCCTATTGATCGATCTCATCTTTCCAAGCCCAAATAATTCACAGGAAAAAACCCGGTCTCCTGTTATGCTTGAAGAATAAATACATAATCGGGGGAAACAATGTTGCGCCGCCTTTCGTTGGCCCTGGTGTTGGCCCTTGCCCTGGCTGGGTGCGTCTCCATCAATTACGCTGGCCTGCCGCCTGGAACCTTCAGTGGAAGAGTGTTCGTGATGTGGGTTGGAGAAGGCGGTTCTTCCGGCGATGGCAATTTCCTGTTCGTCCCCGATCCCAACCAGCCCCTGATATTTCGCCGCCGGAACCCCGGCAGCCCCGGTGCCGTCATCCAACCCGGCATGATGTACACCGACGGCGGTTCCATCCCAAGGATTGCCCAGGTCTTCAGGGGCCTGTCGCCCTGGGGCTACGCACCCGCCTACATGATCCATGACTGGCTCTTCGTGGCCAGGCACTGCATCGTCGACGGAAAGGATGACGGCCGCTTCGGTGATGTTCGAAACGTCGACTTCAGGAACTCGGCGGAGATTCTCGGTGAAGCCATTCAGGCGCTGGTGGCATCGAACCAGGTGAAGAGAAACGATGTCGCCGCCAGCGCAATCACCAGCGCCGTGGGCAGCCCTATTGCCCGGAACCAGTGGGACGCTCACGGCCAGTGCGAGGACCCGATCACCCGCATAAGTCCAGCCGATCTCGCACAGGTCAAGGCGGCGCTGCCCGGCGTGTCCGAAACCCGGCTGCGCCGCAGCTTCAATCTCGCGCCGGAGATACCGCGTGTCGCCCCAGGCCGGCCAGCGAAGATCATAGCGACGGTGGACTTCGGTTCCGCGCGATAGCCCGAATATGAGGCCGCATGCCCCGCCATCATATGAATTGGCGCCCGGGATACCCCGCCGGCCGATCTCGGCCCTTCTCTTCAGGGCCGAAACCGGCTATCCCTTCTGCCTTGATAGGTGGCCACAACGAGACTCATGATTCCCGACGAGATCAAGACTGATCGCTCCACAAACCCGCAAGGTGATCCCGGCACGAAGACCGTCTTCATCAAGTCCTATGGCTGCCAGATGAACGTCTATGACAGCCAGCGCATGGCCGATACCCTGGCGCCTGCCGGTTATGTGGAGACATCGAGCCCGGACAACGCCGATCTCGTCATCCTCAATACCTGCCATATCCGGGAAAAAGCCGCGGAGAAGGTCTATTCGGAGATCGGGCGGCTGCGCGTCGCACGCGACGAGCGCCGCCGCGCCGGGGGCGATATGCAGATCGCCGTGGCGGGATGCGTGGCCCAGGCCGAGGGCGAGGAGATCCTGCGCCGCGCCCCGGCGGTGGACCTCGTGGTCGGCCCGCAGACCTACCATCGCCTGCCGGACCTGATCGCCAAGGCACGCTCGGCGAAGCCCGTCGACACGGAATTCCCCATCGAGGACAAGTTCGCCGTTCTTCCCGCCCCCCGGCGAGAGAAGACGCTGGCGCGCGGCCCCTCTGCCTTCGTTACCGTCCAGGAAGGCTGCGACAAGTTCTGCACCTTCTGCGTGGTGCCCTATACACGCGGTGCGGAGACGTCGCGGCCCGTCGCCAGCATCGTCGCCGAGGTGGAGCGCCTGGCCGGGGCCGGCGTGCGCGAGATCAGCCTGCTCGGCCAGAACGTCAACGCCTATCACGGGGAAGGCCCCGACGGCCGCGCCTGGACGCTGGGCGAACTCGTCCATCGGCTCGCCCGCATCGACCCGATCACGCGCCTGCGCTACACCACCTCGCATCCGCGCGACATGGACGACAGCCTGATCGAGGCCCATCGCGACCTTCCGGCGCTGATGCCCTTTTTGCATCTTCCGGTGCAATCGGGCTCGGACCGCATTCTGGATGTCATGAATCGCAAGCATACATCAGCCGAATATCTTAGGCTGATCGAGAAGATTCGGCATGCCCGGCCCGACATGGCTTTTTCCTCCGACTTCATCGTGGGCTTCCCGGGCGAGAGCGACGCGGATTTCGAGGCGACCTTGCGGCTGATCGAAGAGGTTTCCTACGTGTCGGCCTATTCCTTCAAATATTCGCCGCGCCCGGGCACGCCCGGCGCCGGCATGGCCGACCAGATCGACGAAGAGGTCAAGGCCGAGCGGCTCGCCCGCCTGCAATCGCTCACCGAAGGCCAGCAGAAGGCCTTCAACCACGCGAGCATCGGCCGCACCATGGACGTGCTGTTCGATCGCAAGGGCAAGCATCCGGGCCAGATCGCAGGCCGCTCGCCCTATCTCCAGGCCGTGCAGGTCGAGGCTGACGAGAGCCTGATCGGAACGGTGGCGCCGGTCGAAATTACGACCACCGGCGCCTGGTCGCTTCATGGTATTGTCTCAGGCACGACACTCAGGGAGAAGGTTGCTTGAAGGTTGACGAAGAACGGCGGACACGGATGACATCGCAGCCACAAACCATGCCGGCGGCGGATGCACCGGCTGAGATCGTCACGGCCTTCGAGGACAATCGCCTCGCAACGCTGTTGTTCGGCCAGCACGACCAGAACCTCGCCTTCATCGAGCGCAAGCTGGGCATCGAGGCGACGGCGCGCGGCAACCACGTCGCGCTGCGGGGTTCGAAGGATGGCGTCGAACAGGCCAGGCGGGTACTCGAAAGCCTCTACCAGCGCCTGCGTGCCGGCCAGCAGATCGCACTCGGCGATGTCGACGGCGCCCTGCGCATGGCAGGCTCCCAGGGCGTGCTGTTCACGCCGGAGGGCAAGCCCAAGGTTGCCTCGACCGGCGGCGCCGCCTCGGTGGGCACGCGCAAGAAGACCATTGCCGCCCGTACGCCGGCACAGGACGCCTATATCCGCGCCCTTCAGAAGCATGAACTCGTCTTCGCGACCGGCCCCGCCGGCACGGGCAAGACCTATCTCGCCGTCGCCCACGCCGCGGCGCTGATCGAAAAGGGCGAGGCGGACCGCCTCATCCTGTCGCGTCCCGCAGTGGAGGCCGGCGAGCGCCTCGGCTTCCTGCCGGGCGACATGCGCGAGAAGGTGGATCCCTACCTGCGTCCCCTCTACGATGCGCTTTACGACATGATGCCGCCCGAGCGGGTCGAGCGCGGGCTCACCTCGGGGATGATCGAGGTCGCGCCACTCGCCTTCATGCGCGGGCGCACTCTCGCCAATTCCGTGGTCCTGCTCGATGAGGCGCAGAACTGCACCTCGATGCAGATGAAGATGTTCCTTACGCGTTTGGGCGAAGGCTCCCGCATGATCATCACCGGCGACCCGACGCAGATCGATCTCCCGCCAGGGCAGAAATCCGGCCTGATCGAAGCCGTCGATCTGTTGAAAGACATTCCGGAGATCGCCATCTGTCGCTTCAATGCCGGCGACGTCGTGCGCCACGAACTGGTTGCCAAGATCGTGCGTGCCTACGAGGCCAAGAGCGAAACGAAGCCTTCGGGCGAAAGCACACCATGAGCGACAGCATCGCCATCGAGATCGCCGCGGAAAGCGATCTGTGGCAGGACCTCGAGGCCATCGAGGCCCGGATGAGCCAGGCGGTGGCGGCAAGCATCGCCGTCGCGAAGCTGAAGCATTCACCAGGGGCCGAGCTTTCGATCGTGCTTACAGACGATGCCTCCATCCGGGAGATCAACGCCGAGTGGCGCAAGATGGACAAGCCCACCAACGTGTTGTCCTTCCCCCAGGCGGAGGGCAAGGCCGTCGCAACGACGCCCATGCTCGGCGACATCATCCTCGCGCATGAGACCATAGCCCGCGAGGCGGAGGAAGCCGGCAAGAGCTTCGAGGATCACCTCAGCCATCTCACCGTTCATGGCCTTCTGCATCTGTTCGGCTATGACCATCTCACCGACGCCGAGGCCGAGGCAATGGAGGCGCTGGAAGTGCGCATCCTTGCCACGCTTGGCATCGACAACCCCTATGCCGACGCGCCCTTGCTGCGCGAAGCAAGCTGACACAAACCCCGCCATGTCCGACAGCAACGATCGAAGTACCAGCCAGACCAGCAGTTCCCACGAGGCCCCCGAAGGCCTGTTCGAGCGCATCAAATCGGCGCTCGGCCTGAGATCCCACCCCTCCATGCGCGAAGACCTCGCCGATGCGCTGGAGGATGCGCGCGCCTCGGAGGATTCCAGCTTCTCCCCGGAGGAGCGGGCCATGCTCAAGAACATCCTCGGCCTGCGCGGCAAGCGGGTCGACGACGTGATGGTGCCCCGCGCCGACATCGTGGCGGTGCCGCTGGATATTTCGCTCGGCGACCTGCTCAAGGTGTTCCAGACGGCGGGCCATTCGCGTCTGCCCGTCTACAACGAAACCCTCGACGACCCTCGCGGGATGGTCCACATCCGCGATTTCGTCGCCTGGCTCGCCTCGCGGGCAGCGATCGCCGCCCGCAGGAGCCGCAAGACCAAGGAGAGCGAACGGCCCAAGGACGGGGAGGCTCCTCGCAATGGCGAGGGCGCCGCCAAGTCCGCGGCGGCGAAGGAAGCCGGCCTTGCCCTCGGCAATATCTCGCTGTCGGCCCCGCTGAGCTCCGTGCGCTCCCTGATGCGCAACGTGCTGTTCGTGCCGCCGTCGATGCCCCCGATCGATCTGCTCGCCAAGATGCAGACGACCCGCACCCAGCTCGCATTGGTGATCGACGAATATGGCGGCACCGATGGACTGGTTTCCATGGAGGATATCGTCGAGATCGTGCTTGGCGACATCGAGGATGAGCACGACGAGGACAATGGCGACATGATCGTCGCCTCGGGCGAAGGCATCTACACGGCCGATGCCCGGGCCGACCTCGATGACGTCACCCGCACGATCGGCATCGAACTGCATGACGACGACATCGAGGCCGACGTCGATACGCTGGGCGGCTGGCTGGTGACCCTTGCCGGTCGTGTTCCGGTGCGCGGGGAGATCGTGCCGGGACCGGGCACGCTCGAATTCGAAATCCTCGATGCCGATCCCCGCCGCGTGAAGCGGGTGCGCATCCACACCCTGGGTGCCAGCGGTGCCAGGCCGCGGGACAGGAACAAGCGTGACAGGAAGGGCGCGACGGCTTCCGCCGACGCCGTGCCGATGGAAGAAACTGCGGCGGGCCAGGCAGGCACCGACGGCGCCACGTGATCGCCCGCCTTGCCTCGTACATCGCAGCGCTGACCGGATGGCGCCGTTCGGGCGCTGCCTTCCTCGCGGGTGCGCTGGCCGCCCTCGCCATGGCCCCTTTCGACTTCGCGCCGGTGCTTGCCGTCAGTTTCCCGGTCGCGATCTGGCTGCTGGACGGCATCGCCAATGGCTCCTCCTCCCTGCCGCGTAGCCTGCTGGCGGCCGCCAGGCTCGGCTGGTGGTATGGTTTCGGCTTCTTCCTGGCCGGGCTGTGGTGGATCGGCAACGCCTTTCTGGTGGATGCCGACCAGTTTGCCTGGCTCCTGCCCTTCGCCGTGCTGATGCTGCCGGCGGGGCTGGCCTTCTTCATGGCCGCTGCCTTTGCCCTCGCCCGCCTCGCATGGTCGAGGGGAACGGCGCGCATCCTCGCCTTTGCCGCCGCGGTCTTCGCCACCGAGTGGCTGCGCGGCCATATCTTCACGGGCTTTCCCTGGAACCTCTTCGGCTATGCGCTCGCAGCCGAAATTCATCTCGCGCAGATCCTGTCCATCATCGGTATCTATGGCCTGACCCTGCTCGCACTCGTGCTGTTCTCGACGCCCGTCGCCCTGGAACGCCCCGGCGGCTGGCGTTGGCCTGTCCTGGCCATCGTCGTCCTCGCCGCC
Source organism: Labrys sp. ALF-8 (assembly GCF_059699065.1). Lineage (NCBI taxonomy): Bacteria > Pseudomonadati > Pseudomonadota > Alphaproteobacteria > Hyphomicrobiales > Xanthobacteraceae > Labrys > Labrys sp. ALF-8. Next base: position 3,365,043 of record NZ_AP048537.1, on the reverse strand, counting down.
ACGGCCGTCTTCGGGGCCTGGCGCCTCGACCAACATCCGACCCGCTTCTTCGACGGGGTTCAGATGCGCATCATGCAGCCGGACGTGCCGCAGGATGCCAAGTTCAATCCCGCCATGCGCAACGAGATCCTGGCCAAGTATCTCGCCCTTTCGCGCCAACCTACACCCGATGGCGCCGACGGCATGGCCAAGGTGACCCATCTGATCTGGCCGGAATCCGCCTTCCCCTTCCTGGTCGCGCAGGACGATGAGGCGCTCAAGGTCCTGGGCGACCTCGTGGCGCCGAAGGCCGTGCTGCTGACGGGGGCGGGAAGAGCCGAGGAGAATCTCGACGACGAGACCTGGCGCTTCTACAACTCCCTTCATGTCATCAACGCCACGGGCACCATCATCGGCAATTACGACAAGGTGCACCTCGTCCCCTTCGGCGAATATCTGCCTTATCAGTCCTTTCTCGAGTCGATAGGCCTGCAGCAGCTCACCGAGCAGCGGGGGGGCTTCACCCCGGGACCGGGCCTGCGCACGCTCGACGTTCCCGACGCCCCGCCCGTGGGCGTGCTCATCTGCTACGAGGCGATCTTCTCGGGTGAGGTCGTCGATCCCACCAACCGGCCGAGCTGGCTGCTCAATGTGACCAACGACGCCTGGTTCGGCATGACACCAGGCCCTTACCAGCATTTCGTGGAAGTGCGCGCCCGCTCCGTCGAGGAGGGCCTGCCGCTGGTGCGCGCCGGCAATGACGGCATATCGGCGGTCATCGATCCCGTCGGGCGTATCGTCGCCAGCCTGCCGCTGGGGGTCAGCGGCGTGCTCGATTCGCGCCTCCCCGAGGCGCTGCCACCAACGGTATTCGCCAGGGCCGGCAGTACAATTATTGCTATACTGTTTCTGCTCGCCACAATCGGCGCAATTCTCGCCGCGTGGCGCGCTCGGAAATCCGCCTGAACGCACATTATTGTGAATATGTCGCGCGCTCATGCCGCGCATTCATCTGGATTTTCTCGCTTGGAAGCATATATTCCCTGCCGTAGCGTGCAGCGGCAGGTTGGAACTACCAGAGATTGTGTTTTCACAATTGTGTCTTTGGCCGACCGCATTTTTGCCGCCGTTTAGCCACAATTCGTTTTAAAATAGTTACCGTATTTTCAAATACTTGCATGTGATAGGAGTAAATTTGATGATCAAGAAAGCACCAAATCCAATTGACCAACATGTGGGCAGCCGCGTGCGGATCCGGCGTGTCCTGACCGGCATGAGCCAGGAGAAGCTGGGCGAGGCCCTCGGCCTGACGTTCCAGCAAGTGCAGAAGTACGAGAAGGGCACCAATCGCATCGGAGCGAGCCGCCTGCAGCACATCGCGTCGATCCTCGGGGTCACGATCTCGTTCTTCTTCGAAGGCCTTCCTTCCGAAAACAGCTCCGCCCGCGCGCAGGCGATGGACGAGAGCGACACGTCCCACGTCATCGAGTTCCTGTCGACCACTGAAGGGTTGCAGCTCAACAAGGCTTTCGCCCGCATCAAGGACCCGAAGGTCCGCCGCCGGGTCGTGGACCTCGTTTCCACCCTCAGCAACGAGAATGCCGCCTGATCTCGGGAAAGCCGGCAAGCATTGAAAGCCTCCTGCGAATCCCGCGAGGATCCGGGGAGGCTTCCACTTTTAGGAGCCGCTAGGCGGCCAGAAAAGCAACATTCGTCCAGGAATCGTACAAGCGTTCCTTTAAACGAACAAAACGTACGATTTGCCGCTTGACGGCAGCGTTCGCCCTCGCCAAAACGAAGCCATGTAAGGTTCCGTTCTGGCGTGGAGAAAATTCTCGTGTCTCGTTCCGACTATCTGTTCACCAGCGAATCCGTCGCCGAGGGCCATCCCGACAAGGTTTGCGACCGCATCTCCGACGAGATCGTCGATCTGTTCTATCGCGAGGCCGCCAAATCGGGCATGGACCCCTCCCAGATTCGCGTGGCCTGCGAGACACTGGCGACCACCAACCGCGTCGTGATCGCGGGCGAATATCGCGGTCCCGATAGCGTCACCAAGGGCAAGGTCAAGGCTGCGGCCCGTCGTGCCATCAAGGCGATCGGCTACGAGCAGGACGGCTTCCACTGGAAGAAGGCCAAGATCGACGTGCTCCTGCACGGGCAGTCTCCCGACATTGCCCAGGGTGTCGACATTGCGGGCAACAAGGACGAGGGCGCGGGCGACCAGGGCATCATGTTCGGCTATGCCTGCCGCGAAACGCCGGAACTGATGCCGGCGCCGATCTACTACGCCCACAAGATCCTCGAGGACATCACCAAGGCCCGCAAGTCCGGCGAACTCGCCATGCTCGGCCCCGATGCCAAGAGCCAGGTCACCGTGAAGTACGAGAACGGCAAGCCGGTCGGGGTCACCCAGATCGTGCTGTCCACCCAGCACTTCGACGAGAGCCTGACCTCCAGCGACATCAAGAAGCTCGTCGAGCCGCACATCCTCAAGACCCTGCCGGAAGGCTGGGTGAGCAACGAGACGGTGTGGCACGTCAATCCGACCGGCAAGTTCGTCATCGGCGGCCCCGATGGCGACACGGGCCTGACCGGCCGCAAGATCATCGTCGACACCTATGGTGGCGCTGCCCCGCATGGCGGCGGTGCCTTCTCCGGCAAGGATCCGACCAAGGTCGACCGTTCCGCGGCCTACGCCGCACGCTACCTGGCCAAGAACGTGGTTGCGGCCAAGCTCGCGGACCGCTGCACCATCCAGCTCGCCTATGCCATCGGCGTGTCCGAGCCGCTCGCCATCTATGTCGATCTGCACGGCACGGGCACGGTGACGGAAGAAAAGGTTGAGAAGGCCCTGCGCGACGTTGTCAGCCTCACCCCTCGCGGCATTCGCGAACACCTCGGCCTCAGCAAGCCGATCTATGCCCGTACCTCCGCCTACGGCCATTTCGGCCGCAAGCCGGCTCGGGACGGCGGCTTCTCCTGGGAGAAGACGGATCTCGCCGATGCGCTGAAGAAGGCGGTTCGGGCTTAATCTTCCCAGCCAACTGCATTATGAAGCCTTCCTCGCAGGAGCGGGGAAGGCTTTTTCATGGGGACATCGGGTGACGATCGAGAACGGCGATAACCAGCGCGGCCACGGGGCGTTTTTCGGCCGCCGGAAAGGCAAGACGCTGCGCAAGGGCCATGCCGGCCTGATGGTCGGCGCCCTGCCCGACCTGCGGCTCGATCTCGAAGCGTCCGCCCCGGGCGATCTTCGCCCGCTGTTTCCCGCCACCGTGCATGAGGTCTGGCTGGAGATCGGGTTCGGCGGCGGGGAGCATCTCACGCAGCGCGCCGGCGAGAATCCGGATGTCGGCTTCATCGGCTGCGAGGCCTATATCAACGGCACGGCCAAGATGCTGGCCCAGATCGAGCAGAACAGCCTCCACAATGTCCGCCTGTGGGACGACGACGCAAAGGCGGTGGTCGACTGGCTGCCGGCGGGCTCCATCGCCCGCATCTACCTGCTCTATCCCGACCCATGGCCAAAGCGCCGCCATCGCAAGCGCCGCTTCCTGGGCGAGGACATGCTGGCGCGCCTCGCCCGCATCCTGAGGCCGGGCGGTGAATTGCGCTTTGCGACCGACATCGACGACTACGCCGCCTATGCCCTCGCCCGCGTGGCCCGTTCCGCGGACTTCGTCTGGACGGCCGAATGCCAGGCCGACTGGCTGACCCCGTGGGAGGGCTGGCGCTCGACGCGCTACGAGGCGAAGGCCCTGCGTGAAGGCCGTCGCGGGGCTTATTTCACGTTCCGGAAGATCGCCGGAAGCTCGGACACTCCGTCCGGCGCATCTGCCGCCGTGGTCTGAGGCGCACCAAACGGGGAATGACGGCCTGCGACGCCGGGCTCGCGGAGGCGAAAGCTCGCGCTCCCAGCTACTTCTTTCGTCCGAACCAGCCCTTCTTCTCGGGTTCCGCGGGAGCTTCTTCCCCTTCGGCCTTGGGTGCGACCGCCTGGCCGAACTTCTCGAAGAAATCTCCCGCCAGCTTCTTGGCCGTGCCATCGATCAGACGGGCACCGAGCTGGGCGATCTTGCCGCCGACATCGGCCTTGGCGTCGTAGTGGAGGATGGTTGCCTCGTCGCCGTCAGCCTCGAGCCGGACCTTGGCGCCACCTTTGGCAAAGCCGGCGACACCGCCCTGCCCCTCGCCGGTGATCGTATAGCCGTTGGGCGGATCGAGATCCGACAAGGTGACCTTGCCGTTGAAAGTGGCTTTGACCGGCCCGATCTTCAGCACAGCCTTGGCCACCATCTCGGTGGGCGAAGTCATTTCGATCGACTCGCAGCCCGGAATGCACTGCTTCAGGACTTCAGGATTGTTCAGGCCTTCCCAGACCTTCTCACGGGAAGCCTCGATGCGCTGCGAACCGCTCATATCCATTGGCATATTCCTCCTCGGGGCCCGGCCTCTCTCCCATATGGAGCACAACGGTTGCTCGATGCCCTCTCTTTCATAGACCATGACCCGCAGCCCCTGGGCAAGCAGGAGGCCGCAAATATCACCCTTCTACGCCTTGCCACGCCCGCACGCGTTCTGCACCGGCAGTTCGCTGGCAGGAAAAACGCTACCATTCGAAGCCGAAGGCTCCTTCCGGATCCATGGCCTGGTGCAGGCGCGAGGCGGCGAGGCGGGCAAGATGAAGCGTCAGCGCCTTGCGCGCGGGCGCGGCCAGCTTCTGCTCCGGCGCGTCGCGCAGGAGCGTGCCGCCATAGGCATCAGCCACCATGACACCGGCTTCCTCCGGCAGCAGGGTGATCGGAAAATCCGGGCCGACGGCGAAGTAGAGTCGGTCGCAGAAGTCGAGATAATCGGGCCATTTGCGGTCGACCTGAAAATCGAGCACCGAGGACTTTATCTCCACGATCCAGATCTCGCCCTTGCGGCCGACGGCCGCGAGGTCGGCGCGCCGGCCATTGGGGAGCGTCACCTCCGGCACCGGCGCCAGACCGTAATGGCGCAGGAGCCGGCCTGCGCCACGCTGGATGGTAAGGGCGGCGGCCGATTGGCGGCCGTCGACGGGAAGGATCGGCAGGGACACCTATTCCCCCAGTTCGCGTCGGCCACGACGCACGAAGGGCGAGTGCTCGCGCCGATTGGCCTTGCCGCCCCGCAAAGCGGCGCCACAGCCCGTGCGAGCTTGGGAAATCGCCGGGGCATGCCCGGCAAGTCCTGCTCCGACGTCCGCGATTCCGGCCATCGTCATCCCCTCGCAACCCGCATCACCGCTGCGCCTTCTCGCGCCGCCTCTCGACGGAGGATGCGATACGCATCGACTCGCGGTACTTGGCCACGGTGCGCCTTGCGATGTCGATGCCCGCCTCGCGCAAGAGGCTGACGATGGTATCGTCGGAAAGGATGGCGTCCGGCGCCTCCCCATCGATCATCTGCCGGATCCGGTGGCGCACCGCCTCGGCCGAATGGGCCTCACCGCCCTCGGCATTGGATATGGAGGCGGTGAAGAAATATTTCAGCTCGAACAGGCCGCGCGCCGAGGCGATGAACTTGTTCGCGGTGACGCGCGACACCGTCGACTCATGCATGCCGATCGCGTCGGCCACCGTCTTGAGGTTAAGCGGCCTCAGATACTGGATGCCGAGCGCGAAGAAGGCATCCTGCTGGCGCACGATCTCGGTGGCTACCTTGAGGATGGTGCGGGCGCGCTGCTCGAGGCTCCGAGTTAGCCAATTGGCGGTCTGCAGGGCCTCGGCAAGAAAGACCTTGTCCGCCTCGCTGCGCGCGGTGCGCGCCACTTTCGCGTAATAGGTCTGGTTGACCAGGACGCGCGGCAACGTATCGGCATTGAGCTCGACGAGCCAGGTGCCGTCCGGCGCGGCACGCAGCAGCACGTCGGGCACGACCGGCTGGATCGGCATGGATCCGAAGGCGAGTCCCGGCTTGGGCGTGAGGCCGCGCACCTCCGCGATCATCTCGGCGACGTCCTCCTCGTCGACCCCGCACAAGCGTCGCAGGGCCGCCACGTTGCGCCTGGCCACCAGTTCCAGATTGTCGAGCAGGACTGCCATGGCAGGATCGAGCCGGTTGCGCTCGGCGAGCTGGATCGCCAGGCATTCCTTGAGGGACCGGGCTCCGACGCCGGACGGTTCGAAGCTCTGCACGACGAGGAGCACCGCCTCGACCTCTTCGATCGGTGCGGACAGCCGTTCCGCGATCTCATCGAGGCTGCCGGTGAAATAGCCCGTCTCGTCGATCTGATCGATGATGAAGTGGCCGATCAGCCGGCGCCTCGGATCTTCGAGCGCGAGGGCGAGTTGCTCTTCCAGGTGGTCGGCGAGAGAAATCTCCGCCGCTGCCAGCCCCTCGAAATTGATGTCCTCCTCGCCGCCATGGCCACCTGCGCCGACATTGGACCAGGAGGAAACATAGGGATCGCTGCCTGCGGCCTGCTCGATGGCCTGCGGCGCCTCCTGGCGCTCCGGCGGGCGTTCGTCGGGGAAGACGTTGTCGAGATCGGTACCCAGGCCCTCCTCCAGGGCCTCGCGCGAAGGCGCCATGTCGTCGCGCAGCCAGTCGCCATCGGCGGGATCGGCACCGGAGGCGGGCGCAAGCGTTTCCGGCTCGCGCGACAGCTCCCCATCGGCACGGTCGAGCACGGGATTGCGCTCGAGTTCGGCTTCGACATAGGCGCTGAGATCGAGATTGGACAGTTGCAGCAGCTTGATCGCCTGCATGAGCTGCGGCGTCATGACCAGCGACTGCGTCTGGCGGAACTCAAGCCTTTGCGACAACGCCATACTCGGGGGGCCCGTTCAGATTGCCAGGTTGGTAACTCGTCCTGCACGGAGCCGCGTGGCGCGGGCAACGGCCCGCGGGCTGCCGCCCAATGCAAGTTTCGCGCCACATCTTTGACATGCATGTCACAAAATGTCACGCACGGATGATGAAAGACGTGGAAGGCTTTTCGCCACGCCTTACCCCGCGCGCGAAATCGGCTAGGTAAGGGAAACGGCCGATTATGGGAGACCCCGATGGAAGGCGTGACAGTCGTCGATCATCCGCTGGTGCAGCACAAGCTCACCCTGATGCGGGACAAGAACCGCTCGACCAAGGGCTTCCGCCAGTTGCTCAACGAGGTCGGCCGCCTGCTCTGCTACGAGGTCACCCGTGATCTCCCGCTCGAAATGGTCGAGATCGAAACGCCACTGACCACGATGATGGCGCCGCGCATCACCGGCAAGAAGCTGGTGTTCGCGCCGATCCTGCGCGCAGGTGAGGGTTTTCTCGAAGGCATGCTCGATCTCGTGCCCTCCGCCCGCGTCGCCCATATCGGGCTCTATCGCGATCCGGAAACACTGCAGGCGGTGGAATATTATTTCAAGGCACCACCCGATGTCGCCGAGCGCCTGGTGATCGTGCTCGACCCGATGCTCGCCACGGCCAACTCCGCCGTCGCCGCCATCGAGCGCCTCAAGGCGCGAGGGGTAAAGGACATCCGTTTCGTCTGCCTGCTTGCCGCCCCTGAAGGCATCAAGCGCCTGCGCGACGCCCATCCCGACGTGAAGATCTGGACGGCCTCCATCGACAGCCATCTCAACGATCACGGCTACATCGTCCCCGGCCTCGGCGACGCGGGCGACCGGATCTACGGGACGAAGTAGCCAAGTTCGCAGATTCCACGAAGGCGCCGGCAAGGCCCTCAGCATGGAAAGAGGCAGGTCTCGACAAGGCTGCCTCCCTAGGCTCGCACATCTCGACTTTGGAGACGCGTCTGGCCCACTCTCAGGCCAGCCAACGCTGTCGTGCTCGCGCTGGAATATTTGACATCATCCGATTTACTGGCACCCCAGCAGCGGGATGCATGTTGCTTCAGCCAGAAGGCAAAGTGCCTCAAAAATATACAATTAACGGTTGTGTTGCTCAAATATCATATTCCGTAACGTCATAATATGATACGAGTGCCTTAGTTCCGACATTCGCAGGCACACCGTGAAAAAATATTCATATATTACTTCTATACCACTGAATACCTATTTCGGAAACAAAGTTATTTCTAATTCTCGACACCGGTCACGGCAGTCATTTACATACCTTGCCGTACCACTTTTAGTGGCGTCGGCAGCAATACCTGCCAAGGCCGCCTGCACACCGGCATCTGGAACGGTCGTCTGTTCTGGCACCACGACCACGACCCAGACCATATTAGTTGACCAGCCGACCACGATCACGACGACATCCGGCTTCAGCCTTGACAGCGCTCCGGGCACAATTGGCATCTCTATCAATGGCTGGGGCGCAGGCCCGATCACGTTCGACGATCAGAACGCGTCCTCGATTACCGGCGACATTGACGGCATCAATGTCCAGAATCCGGATAACCTGGCTAGCAACACGGCCGTGGGGCCGCTGTCGATCACCACGACCGGCAAGGTGACCGGCAGAACGGGCATCGGAATATTCGTCTACCACGCCGGACGCTTGGCCGGTGATCTGACGATCAACGCGGTTGACGTCACAGGCGCGACCTATGGCATCTACACGCTCAACAGCGGAATTGGCGCGGCGACCCATATCACCACGACCGGCACGATCGAGGCAACCAGCGGAACCGGCCTGTACGCCCTCAACTCGTCACCAGCGGCGGGCTTGACCGTCGAGGCAGCCACCGTGACAGGTAGGGACGGAGGCATCATGCTCGGCAACCAGGGAGCAGGTGCGACGAGCCTGACGGTGCAAACCGTCACAAGCACGAACGGCAACGCGATCTATGCCGACAACAGCGGCAACGCAACCAACCTGACGATCAAGGCGGGAACAGTGTCGGGCGGCGTGGCCGGCATCTTCGCCACCAACTACGGTTCGGGCTTCACTGATATCGCAGTCACCGGCACGCTCACGAGCACTGGCGGGATCGGCATCTACGCCGCCAATGGCACCTTTGGCGGCCCCATTGCGACCGACCTAATTATCAATGCGGTCGACATCGTGGCGGCCGACAGAGGTATTGCCGCCATCAATCAGGGGGCGGGCCAGACCAGCATCACCACGACCGGCACCGTGACAGCGGCCGGCAGCACCGGCATCGACGCTCTGAACGGCTCCCTTTCCAAGGATCTAACCATCCAGACGAAGGCAGTGACCGGCGGACAGGACGGCATCGCAGCGACCAATCTGGGCTCCGGCTTCACTTCGATCACCGCCGACGGCGCAGTGGAGGGCACGAGCGGCAACGGCATTTCGACCGCGCTGAACGGCAGCGGGGACGCGCGGGTCACGCTGACGGCCAACGGCCTGGCTCAAGGTGCCGCAGCAGGTATCTCCGTCACGACGTCGGGAAGCGACCGTGCGGCGACGATCGACAACGCCGGCACGATCCGGAACCTGTCGGCTGCGTCGAACGCCGTCGCGATCGGATCGCAGGGCGACGTCTCCGTCGCGATCAACAATGCCGCCTTGGTCACGGGTACCGTCGCGCTTGCGGATGGCGACGATGTCTTCACGAACAAGGGCGGCGCGATCTGGAATACAGCGGGCGGCACCAATGAGTTTGGCGCGGGCGACAATGGCGTCGACAACCAGTCCGGTGCGAGGATCGTGGCAGGCGCCGCTGGTGCGGCCGCGCCGGCAATCACCCGCTTCAACAATGTAGGCACATTCACCAATGGCGGCGAGATCGCCATGCAGAACGGCGTCGTCGGCGACCAGACGGTGATCCAGGGCAATTATGTCGGCACGGGCGGCACGATTACGCTCGACACCACCCTGGGCACGGACGGCTCACCCTCCGACATGCTGGTGATCCAGGGCGGCACGGCGACCGGAACGACCAAGCTCGACATAGAGAATGTGGGCGGTGCGGGCGCTTTGACCACCGGCAACGGGATCATGATCGTCAGCACCCTCGACGGCGCCACAACCGAATCCACCGCCTTCTCGCTCTCCCACGCGGTTGCCGTCAACGCCTACGACTATGGCCTCTACTATTCGAGCCTCAGCCCGAGCGAGGACGACCAGAACTGGTATCTACGCTCGACCGGCAAGCTGAACCCCTCCTCCCAGACGGCGCTCCCCTATGCGGACGTGCTCGGCAACTATGCGCAGGCGACCCTCGGCACCTTGCAGCAGCGCACGGGCAACCGCATCTGGCCGGGCGGCGGAGCGCGGGTGGCAGCCGATCTGCGGGCCAGCCAGGCCATGGCCTATGCGCCGGGCGGCGCCGTGATCTACGGCCAGGGTGCCTGGGGCCGCATCGGGGGGCAGTATTCCTCCTACGATCCCCGATCCGGATCCTCCTATACCCAATCGATCGGCTTCATGCAGGCGGGCTATGAGGGCGTGGCCTTCGAGAGCGCCTCGGGCGACCTGACCGTGGGCGGCTATGCCACGCTGGGCACCTCCTCGGCGCGGATCGACACCACGCGCGATCCGGTGACGGGCGCCCTGCGCGCCAGGGGCAAGATCACGACCACGGGCTACGGCGCGGGCGTGAACGCCACCTGGCTCGGCAATGACGGCTTCTACGCCGATGCCATCGGCCAACTCACCTGGTATGACAGCAGCCTGTCCAACAAGCCGGGCGGCCACAACCAGGGTTGGTCGTCGGCGTTGAGCCTCGAAGTCGGCAAGCGCTTCGATCTGGGTTCGGGTTGGGCGGTCGTGCCGCAGGTCCAGTTGGCCTGGACACATGTTGATTTCGACGACTTCACCGACATCAACGGTTCGCCGGTAAGCCTCGGCAAGGGCGACAGCCTGAGGGGCCGGGCCGGGCTGCGGGTGGAGAACCTGTCGTCCTGGCAGGATGAACGCGGCCAGACCCGACGCCTGCAGGCCTATGGCATCGTCAACCTGACCTCGGAATTCCTCGGCGGAACCTCGGTCGAGGTGGCGGGTGCCTCGATCACGCAGAAGAACAAGCGCCTGTGGGGTGAAATCGGCCTGGGCGGCAACTACGCCTGGAACGACCAGTGGAGCGCCTATGCCGAAGCCTCCTATGCCGCGGCGATCTCATCGGGATCGGGCGACAACTACGCCGTCAAAGGCACTGCCGGGCTGCGCTACCGGTGGTGAGGCGCCGGCGGCGGCGATGCCGCCGGCTCATGCACTGCCTGATCGGCGCGGGTGAGACACCCGCGCCTCTCGCCTACACCCATTCGCCCTTGCGCATCAGCGGCTCGGCCTTGCCTGCCGCGGTGATGCCGTCGACGTCGATCTCGCCCGAGCCGATCATCCAGTCGATGTGGATGAGGCTGTTGTTGGCGCCGCGTACGGCCAGTTCATCGGGGCTGAGCGAGCCGCCATTGATGAAGCACTGGCTGTAGGACTGGCCAAGCGCGATGTGGCTCGCGGCGTTCTCGTCGAACAGCGTGTTGTAGAAGAGCAGGCCGCTCTTCGAGATCGGCGAGGAGAAGGGCACCAGCGCCACCTCCCCCAGATGGCGCGAGCCGGCATCGGTCTCCAGCACCTTCGACAGGACGTCCTTGCCGCTCGCGGCATCCGCCTCCACGATGCTGCCGCCCTCGAAGCGCACGGAAATCCTGTCGATCAAGGTGCCCTGGTAGGAGAGCGGCTTGGTGGAGGACACGTAGCCGCTGACACGGTCGCGATGCGGCGTGGTGAAAACTTCTTCCGTGGGAATGTTGGGATTGCAGGTGATGCCGTTCTTGGCCTTGGACGAGCCGCCATGCCATTCATGGTCATCAGCCAGGCCAACCGTGAGATCGGTGCCCGGCCCCGTGAAATGCAGGGCCGCGTAGCGCTTGTTGTTGAGATAGGCCGCACGGGCATGGAGATTGTCGTTGTGCTTGGCCCACGCGACGATGGGATCGTCCGTGTCGATGCGCGACGCCGCGAAGATGGCGTCCCACAATTTTCCCACGGCCACTTCCTCGGTGTCGTTCGGAAACACGGTGCGAGCCCAGGCGGGCGACGCGTAGGAGACGATGTTCCAGTTGATGTCGAACCCGACGATGAGTTTCTGGGCCGGCTTGTAGGCGGCCGAGCGCGCACGGTTGGCGCGGGCGACCTTGGCCGGATCCTGCCCGGCCAGCAGGGCCGGGTCCTCGCCCGCGATGGCGAGCCGGGCGGCCCCCTTGGCATAGGCCGCGGCCATCCCGTCGAACAGCCAGCCCGTGGCGGTATCGAAGGCGTCGTCCGGCGCAAAGCGATAGCGGGCCAGCGTCGACTCCTCGTCCGAGAACAAGGTGGTGACCAGGCTCGCGCCTGCCCTGTAGGCATGCTCGGTGATACGGCGCACCAGGGGGAGGGCGTCGATCGGCGCCGTCATCACCAGTTCCTGGCCATGCGCCAGGCCCAGCCCGACTTTCACGGCCGTCTCGGCAAACTTGTCGAGACGGGCATCATGGGTCGCAATGGGCTTTTGCATGGGAAACCTCGCTGGTATCGAAACAGGCGCGCAGACCATCAACGATGCATCGCGCCGTCAAGCCTTTTGTGGCGCATGCGCGGCGGCGATGCCGACCACGGCGAGCGCCAGCAGGCAGCTTGCCGCACCGGCGAGATAGATCGAGCGATAGCCGAAGCCGTCCGCCAGGATCCCCGCCGCGGGACCCGCCAGGCCCAGAGCGATGTCGAAGAAGGCGATGAAGCCGCCGATCGCGAGTCCCCTGCTGTGGGGCGCCACCCGGCGCACCGCTTCCACCCCCATGGCCGGAAAGACCAGCGAGAAACCGATACCGGTCAGCACCGCTCCCGCAAGCGCCGTCGTGCTGCTCTGGGCACCGAAGAGCATGAACTGGCCGACGGCCTCGATGGACAGGGAAACCGCCGCCACGCGTGCGCCGCCGATCCTGTCCGGCAGATGCGCCAGGAACAGGCGAACCAGGATATAGCCCGCGCCGAAGCCCATCACGGGATAGCCCGCGCCTTGCCAACCCCGCGATGCGTAATAGAGGGCGACGAAGGCCGTCAGTGCAGCGAAGGGCGCCGTGGCCAATGACAGGGCGAGGCCATGGCGCCAGATCAGTCCGATGACACGGTGGAACGGCTCGCGCCGGGCACCACCCGCGGGGGCGGGACGCTCCAGGCACAGGGCGATCGCCAGCGCGGCAAGCGGCAGCGCGATACCGGCGACGGCCACGCCGTCGAAGTGCCAGTGCGCCGCAAGGAACAGGCCGAGCGGCGCCCCGAGGCCGACGGCGGCGTACATGGCGATGCCCTGCCAGGCCATGACCTTGCCGGTCAGGGCGGGTCCGAGCCGGGCGATGCCCCAGGTCATGGTGCCGGTAAGGAAGAGGCTCTCGGCGACGCCAAGCAGCAGGCGGCCGGCCACGATGAGAGCGAGCGCGACGACCGGATCGGAAGCAGCCGAGGCCGCGAGATAGAACAAGCCGGTCGTAGCGGCGAGCGGCAGGCCCGCCCGGACAGCGGTTGCCGGCCCCGATGCATCGCAGACACGGCCGGCGAATTGCCGCGTCAATACCGTTGCCAGCGACTGGATACCCACGGCACAGCCGGCCGTGACGGTGCTGAAGCCCATGATGTCCCGTACCTCGACGGGGATCACGGGCAGCGCCATGCCGATGGTGAGAAAGCCAAGAAAGACGATTGCCACGAGAGGCGCGAGCCGCGCGAGCGGGCCGGGAATGGAAAGGGTGGTGCAGGGTCGGTTCTGTTCAGTCATGATTGCGCCATGCGAGCGAGGGCTGCCCAAAAAGACGGCCCAGGTGGCGCGTTGACTGACGTGAACGCTTACGATCGGGATCCTGCAGGCCCTGCCGGCGGCAAAGGTGAAATCAGGATGATTTCGGTCTGATACTGAACGCTCCGCGGGGCGTCAAGCATCGCCGTCTCGATTCAGCAGCAGCAATGCTTGACACAAGCCGCCTTGGCGCGGCAATTGCGGCGAAAGCCTGTGAGGAGAGAACATGGAAATCGCCCGTCTGCAGACCGTCATCGATGCCGCCTGGGAAGACCGCGCCCAGGTCAATTTCGAGACCAAGGGCGAATTGCGCGCCGCCGTCAATCACACGCTCGGCCTGCTCGACGAAGGCAAGCTGCGCGTGGCTGAAAAGGTGCCGGGTGCCACGGGCAAGGATAGCTGGCATACCCACCAGTGGCTGAAGAAGGCGGTTCTGCTCTCCTTCCGCCTGAACGACATGACCGCCATTCCCGGCGGACCGGGCGGCACGACCTGGTGGGACAAGGTGCCCTCCAAGTTCGAGGGCTGGAGCACGGCCGAGTTCCGTCATGCCGGCTTCCGTGCCGTGCCGAACTGCGTCGTGCGCCGCTCCGCCTATATCGCACCCGGTGTGGTGCTGATGCCGTCCTTCGTCAATCTCGGTGCCTATGTCTCCGCTGGCACCATGGTTGATACCTGGTCGACCGTCGGATCCTGCGCGCAGATCGGCAAGAACGTCCATCTTTCGGGCGGCGTCGGCATCGGCGGCGTTCTGGAGCCGCTGCAGGCCAATCCCACCATCATCGAAGACGATTGCTTCATCGGCGCCCGCTCAGAGGTCGTCGAGGGCGTGGTCATCGGCGAAGGCTCCGTGATCTCGATGGGCGTCTATATCGGTGCCTCGACCACGATCATCGACCGCGCGACCGGCCAGATCTACAAGGGTTACGTCCCGCCCTATTCCGTGGTGGTTTCGGGCAATCTGCCCGGCAAGCCGCTGCCCGACGGCCGCCCTGGCCCCTCCCTCTACTGCGCCGTGATCGTCAAGACCGTGGACGCGCAGACGCGCTCCAAGACCAGCATCAACGATCTTCTCCGCGACGGCAATCATTGAGGGGATGGCCAAAAGCCTCGAACATCGCCCCTCTCGTCGGATGACGAGGGGGCAGTGGACAAAAGAGGACTGGACGGCCAATTTCCGCCGCCACATTCCATGAGAAGCGATCCTTGACCAAGGTTCTTCTCCGAATTCGCCGCATATCCGTATCGGCCTATCCACCTTGATTCGTCGCTCTCGTCATGGCAACCACAGCCGATGAGTACCCTCCCCTTCGATCCTCGCGATCCCGTCGCGCTCACCCAGGCCCTGATCCGCTGCCCTTCGGTAACACCCGCGGAAGGCGGTGCCCTGCATCTCCTGGTCGAAATCCTGCAGGCCCACGGCTTCGAAACACACCTCGTCCCCTTCAGCGACGAGGACACGCCCGACGTGGCCAACCTCTACGCTCGCATCGGACCGGCCCACCGGCCGGCTCTCATGTTCGCCGGCCATACCGATGTGGTGCCGCCGGGCGACGAGGCCCGCTGGAGCCACGGACCGTTTTCGGGTGACATCGTCAATGGCGAACTCTACGGGCGCGGTGCAGTCGACATGAAGGGGGGCGTCGCCGCCTCCGTCTCGGCAAGCCTGCGTCACCTCGACGAGCATCCGGACGATCCCATCGCCTTCCTGATTACGGGCGACGAGGAAGGGCCCGCCATCAACGGCACGGTCAAGCTGCTGGACTGGACGGTGGCGAAGGGCGATCGCATCGGCCATTGCGTGCTCGGCGAGCCGACCAATCCGGCCAAGCTGGGGGACATGGTGAAGATCGGCCGCCGCGGCTCGCTCTCGGGGACGATCACCGTCTACGGCAAGCAGGGCCACGTGGCCTACCCGCACCTTGCAAGCAACCCCGTGCCGCAGATGGTACGCCTGCTGGCGGCACTGACAGCGGAGGAACTCGATCACGGCAGCGAACACTTCGATGCTTCCAACCTCGAGGTCATCTCGGTCGATGTCGGCAACAAGGCCTTCAACGTCATTCCGGGGCAGGCGCGCGCCACCTTCAACGTCCGCTTCAACGACCATTGGAACCGCGAAAAGCTCGAAGGCTGGATACGCGGCAAGCTCGACGGCGCTGCCGGCAACGACATCGTCTATGCGCTGGAACTGGAGCGTTCCTCGTCCGAATCCTTCTTCACTCCCCCGGGTGCCTTCGTCGACGCGGTGGTGGGGTCGATCGAGGCCGAGACCGGCCGCAAGCCGCAGCTTTCAACCTCCGGCGGCACCTCGGACGCACGCTTCATCAAGAATGTCTGCCCCGTGGTGGAATTCGGTCTCGTCGGCAAGACCATGCACCAGACCGACGAACGCGTCGCGATCATCGACCTGGAAAGCCTGACCCGGATCTACCAGCGGATCCTGGAACAATATTTCAAATGAGTTTCCCGGGATCGCCGGCTTCCCTCCGTCGGTCCCGGGAGATGCCCGCGCTCCCCGTCACAGCACCTTCACCACGGGCCAGGGCGCGTCTGCGCGTCCGATCGGATTGACCAGGGGGAGGCCGAAAGGCGCGGCCGAGATCTCGAAGACGTCGCCGTCACGCGTGACCACGCCATCCGACACGCTCAGCGTCGCCGTGCCGAAATAATGCACGTTCACATCGCCCGGCTGGCGGAACAGCCCATATTTGAAGTGGTGTCCCTCGAGATTGGCGATGGTGTGCGACATGTTCGCTTCGCCCGTGAGGAAGGGCTTCTCCCAGATCACCTTGCCGTCGCGCAGGATGCGGGAGGTGCCGCGAATATCGGCGGGAGGCTCGCCGACCAGCAATTCCGGCCCTATCGAAGACACTCGCAGCTTCGAATGAGCGAGGTAGAGATAATTCTGCCGCTCGGTGACGTGGTCCGAGAACTCGTTGCCGAGCGCAAAGCCGATACGCCAGGGCGTTCCGTCCGGGCCGTTGACATAGATTCCGGCAAGTTCAGGCTCCTCGCCGGCGTCGAGCGCGAAAGATGGCGAGGGAAGCGCACCTTGCGGCGGCACCAGGGTGGAACCATCCCCCTTGTAGAACCACTCGGGCTGCACTCCCTCCTTGCCGGGCTCGGGGTGGCCGCCATCGAGACCCATGCGGAACATCT
This sequence comes from Labrys sp. ALF-8, assembly GCF_059699065.1. NCBI lineage: Bacteria > Pseudomonadati > Pseudomonadota > Alphaproteobacteria > Hyphomicrobiales > Xanthobacteraceae > Labrys > Labrys sp. ALF-8. The sequence continues at coordinate 3,348,242 of NZ_AP048537.1, read as the reverse complement.
TCATGGAATCAGTCGCCTTGGAGAGGTCGGCTAGATCCTTGTGCATCTTGTCGCGGCCCTCGGCGCTGCCGAGGTGGGTCAGGCCCGTGCCGGCCACCATGACGTGGCCGGGATCGGGATGGTCGATCGGCGCCAGCACCTGCCCTGCCTTCAGGAGGGCGGCGAGATCCACGCCCTCGCCAAGGCCCCGGGCTTCGATCTCGGATTCCAGCGAATGGCCGGTCGCGATCGCGGCCTGCGCCAGTTCCAGCACGCTTCCGGCGCCCTTGACCAGACGTGAGACATGATCGCGGGTGGCGACGACGGCGCGCTGGCCGTCATGGCGGATCTGGGCGAGACGAAGGGGAGAGCTGGCCACGGGTCGCATTCCTCAGACAATTGTTCTTTGCGCGCGCATCATAGGAATCCTTCGGCACGGTGCAACGGCAAAATGCGCATTCTGCCAAATTGGCGACAATCGCTGCGCCGCACAAAAGCCGGAGGCTCCAAGGTATTCGCGGACCAGGGGTCGTGACCGGCGGCTCGAATCAATCGTCACGCGTAGAAAAACGATTGCATCGCTCACAAAATTGCGTTCAATTTGGGAACGGATCGTGTCGAATCTGCCAGCCATATAAAGGTCCTCAGCCCGGCGTAACTATATGCGGCGGGCGGCAGATCAGGCTCCAGCGACATCAATCCGTCAGGGTCCTGCAGATGTTTATTCTCGATACAATGTTGAAGCGCCTGGTCAAGAAAGGCGCGCTTACGATTATTGATCCCGATGGGCGTGTTCATACTTACGGAGACGGCCAGGGTTTTGTCAGCACGCTTCGAATTACGGACAAGGCAACTGCCTGGAAGCTTCTCACCAATCCCGAACTCGAGGTGGGCGAAGCATTCATGGACGGCCGGCTGGTGATCGAGAAGGGCGATGTCTACGACATGATCGCCCTCTTCATCCAGAATATAGGCTGGTCGACGAATATCGGGCCGCTGAGCAGCATCGGTTCGACCGCCCGCAAGGTCGGCCGGCGGCTCGCGCAGTATAACCCCGCCGGGCGCTCGAAGAACAATGTCGCCCATCACTACGACCTGAAGGACGAACTGTTCGACCTCTTCCTCGACGAGGACCGGCAGTATAGCTGCGCCTATTTCCCCTCCACCGATGTCACGCTTGAAGAGGCGCAGGCCTACAAGAAGCGCCATATCGCGGCCAAGCTGCTGCTGAAGCCGGGCGTCAAGGTGCTCGACATCGGTTCGGGCTGGGGCGGCATGGGGCTCTACATCTCCAACGTCACCAAGGCCGACGTCACCGGCATCACGCTGTCGGAGGAGCAGCACAAGGTTTCAAATGCCCGCGCGGCCGCCGCCGGTATTGCCGATCGCGTGCGCTTCGACCTGATCGACTACCGCAAGGTGACACAGAAGTTCGACCGCATCGTCTCGGTCGGCATGTTCGAGCATGTCGGCCTCAATCATTTCGATGCTTATTTCCGCAAGATCGCCGAACTCTTGAATGACGACGGCGTCGGCCTGGTGCATGCGATCGGCCGTTCCGACGGCCCTGGCGCGACCAACCCCTGGATTCAGAAGTACATCTTCCCGGGTGGTTATTCGCCGGCCCTGTCCGAGGTGTTGCCGGCCATCGAACGCGCCGGGCTGATCGTCACCGACATCGAGATCCTGCGCATCCACTATGCGGAGACGCTCAAGCACTGGCGTATCCGCTTCAACCACAACCGCGAACAGATCCGCGCGCTTTACGACGATCGTTTCTGCCGCATGTGGGAGATGTATCTGGCAGCCTCGGAGGCGACCTTCCGCTGGGGCGGCCATATGGTGTTCCAGATCCAGGTCGCGAAATCGATCGACGCCGTACCGCTCACCCGCGACTATATAGGCGAGGCGGAGAAGGGCTTGCCGCTCGATCTCAAGCCGGTACCGGCGCCCGCCCGCGAGGCGGCGGAGTAAACCTGAATTCCAGCCGGACACCGCTCACGTGCCCGGCATCGATGGGACTTTCGAGATGGCGCGCATCCGAGTAATCGGGTGCGCGCCGGCCTTTGAGCAGCAGATCAAACAAATATCATTATTCCGCGCTAACTCGACTCCATACCTCAAGCCCTTTTTCAAGCCTTTCTCGGACTTCTTCTCATGACCCACCCAGAACCCGCGACGGCCGGCGCCCCGCTGAGCCCCGGCGAGGTGCGCTCGATCATCATCGGCATCATGGTCGCAATGCTGCTCGCGGCGCTCGACCAGACCATCGTGGCCACCGCCATGCCCACCATCGGGCGCAGCCTCGGCGATTTCGAAAACCTGCCCTGGGTGGTCACCACCTACCTGCTCACCTCGACCGCGGTGACGCCGCTCTATGGCAAGATGTCCGATATCGCCGGGCGACGAGGTACGCTGCTGGTGGCGATTACCGTCTTCGTCGTCGGCTCCGTCTTCTGTGCACTGGCCCCGAACATGCTCGTGCTGATTCTCGCCCGTGCGCTTCAGGGCCTCGGCGGCGGCGGCCTGATCTCGCTCGCCCAGACCATCATCGCCGACATCGTCTCGCCGAAGGAACGCCCGCGCTACCAGGGCATGATCGCCGGGGTCTTCGTGACCTCAAGCATCGCCGGCCCCGTGCTCGGCGGCTTCATGGCCGAGAAGCTGCACTGGTCGGCGATCTTCTGGATCAACCTTCCGCTTGGCCTGCTTGCCTTCTGGATGACGAACTCACTCCTGAAGAAGTTGCCGCGGCACGAGAGGCCGCACAAGCTCGACTTCCTCGGCGCCGCGCTGATGACGATCGCCACCGTCGCCCTGCTGCTGGCCCTCAGCCTTGGCGGCCCCCGCTATGCCTGGACGTCGCCGACCATCCTCGGCCTGATCGGCGGCTCGGCGGTGTTCTGGATCGCCTTCGTCGTGCGGCTGATGACGGCGCCGGAGCCGCTGATTCCACCGGAAGTACTGAAGAACCAGGTAGTGGCGATGGGTACGCTCGCGGCCTGCTTCGGAATGGGCGTTTTCATCGGCCTCACCATCTACACCCCGATCTATCTGGAGGGCGTCTACGGCCTCACCGCCAGCCAGTCCGGCCTTGCCCTCATCCCGCTCATGGTGGGCACGGTCATGGGAGCAACCTTCTCGGGCCGGCTGATGGCACGCCTCACCCACTACAAGCGCACGCCGATGATCGGCCTCACGGTTTCCGTCATCGCCCTGGCAGCCGTTGCGGCTTGGCCGGATAGCCTGCCGCTGGCCGCCATCGAAGTGATCTTCGCGGTTGCCGCCATCGGCATCGGCACGGTGCTGCCGGTCACTACCGTGGCGATACAGAATGCCGTGATGCAGCACCAGATGGGCACGGCGACCGGCACGATGAACTTCTTCCGCTCGCTCGGGGGTGCCCTCATCGTCGCCGGCTTCGGTGCGATCGTGATGGGCAGCCTGCCGGCCGAAAAAGCCGCCAGCGTAACCATGGACACGCTGGCGAGCACCCTCGCCGCCGGCGGCAGCAATATCGGCACCGTCTTCCGCTATGTCTTCGGCGCTGCCGCGGTGGGGACGCTCATCACGCTCTACAGCCTGATCGTGATGGAAGAGAGGCCGCTGCGCACCAAGGTGGGCGCCGCACCGGTGGTGGCGGAGTGACGGGCCGCAGTCGCGCGCGACACGGGCGTTGTGGGCGCGCATTCTTCCGCCGCGATGCGGCATCGGGAATGCAGCGCCATGTGCCGTCTTGCGCCCCGGCCGGCAATCTCCCTCTTCTCATGCCCGCAGCATGCTGTAAAAGCCCTTCCAACCTTCCTCGGAATCGCCAGTCATGAGCCCAAATCTCAGCGTCCACGAAAAGGCAGAAATCCTCTCCGAGGCCCTGCCCTACATGCAGCAGCATGACGATGCCACCATCGTCGTCAAATATGGCGGCCACGCCATGGGCAGCGAGGATGTGGCCCGCGAGTTCGCGCGAGACATCGTGCTGCTCGAACAGGCCGGCCTCAACCCGGTGGTGGTGCATGGCGGCGGTCCCCAGATCTCCGAAATGCTCAAGCGCCTCGGCATCAAGTCCGAGTTCGCGGCCGGCCACCGCATCACCGACGCCGCCAGCGTCGAGGTCGTGGAGATGGTCCTCGCCGGTTCCATCAACAAGCAGCTCGTCGGTTTCATCAATGCCGCGGGCGGCCGCGCTGTCGGTCTTTCCGGCAAGGATGGGCGCATGCTGATCGCCAGGAAGGCGACGCGCACCATCTACGATCCGGATTCCGACATCGAGAAGGTGGTCGATCTCGGCTTCGTGGGAGAACCGGACGTGGTGGACACCACGGTTCTGGACCAGATCATCAAGTCGGACATCATTCCCGTTCTGGCGCCTGTCGCCGCGTCCGCGGACGGCGGCACCTTCAACGTCAATGCCGACACCTTCGCCGGCGCCATCGCGGGCGCCCTGGGCGCAACCCGCCTGCTGTTGCTCACGGACGTGCCCGGCATCCTCGACAAGGACAAGAAGCTGATCGAGGAGATCGACGTCGAGGGCATCCGCCGCCTGATCGCCGACGGCACGATCACCGGCGGCATGATCCCGAAGGTGGAGACGTGCATCTACGCGCTGGAACGAGGCGTCGAGGCGGTGGTGATCATGGACGGCAAGGTGCCCCATGCCGTGCTGCTGGAACTCCTCACCAACCACGGTGCCGGCACGCTGATCCGCCGATAGGGCATCCCGCGCGCAAGACAGGTGCCGTGCGCCGGTATCCGGCCGTTCCGCTCCGGCCCTCCCGGCTCCATGCGGTCTGCTCCGAGCCTCCGACTGAAGGTATCGGCACCGCGAGCGCTCTTCGTAGCGTTCGCGGCGAAGAGCGATTGAATGATGCGAGGCTTGAAGCATGCTCGGAAAGAGCAAGCCGCCATGGGCCCCGACCGCGCCCACGTCGCCCGGTCTTCCGCGCTACCCCTGACGCGACTTCGCCCAGGCGCGGTAGGCTCCAGGCGTCATTCCCGAGAACCGCTTGAAGCTCCTGCGAAAGCTCGCTTCATCGTCAAAACCCGCAGCAGCCGCGACCTGCTTGACGGTGGCAGGGCCGCCTTCGAGCGCAGCCCTGGCCATCTCGAACCGAACCCTGTCGATGAATTGCTTGGGAGACTCCCCAGTAGCTCCGCTCAGGCGACGATGGAGCGTCCGTTCGGACGTGCCGAGGCGCCGGGCAAGGTCCGTGGTCGTGAGCCTTTCGCCGGCCGCCTGCCGGACGATCCTTTCCGCATCGATCACGGCCGGGTCCGATGCAGCCAGGTTGCCGATCGGCACATAGACGGCCTGGCTGGAAGGGGTGGTGTCGACAACGGCGAAATCAGCCGCGGTCCTGGCTGCATCCGCTCCGCAAAGCGTGCGGACGACGTGCAGTGCAAGGTCGATCCACGACAATGGGCCACCGGCGCTGACGACGCGGCGATCTTCGATCAAGGCGGCGCCCCAGGCCGCTTCCGCATGCGGATAGCGGCGCTTCATCTCATCATGCAGCCACCAGGTGGTGGTGCACCGGCGACCGTCGAGAAGTCCGGCTTCGCCAAGCAGATAGACGCCGCTGCATGAACCGCATGCCAGCGCACCCCGCGCGTGCTGCCGGCGGATCCAGGCAGCGGCCGGGCGGTAGCCGGACATAGCGGGCGGCTGCATCCTCTCATCGGGCACGAAACCGGGCACGATGACGGCGGCACAGGCGGAAATCTCGCTAAGAGCCCTGTCGACATCGAGGTGACGGCCATGTCCGTCGATCACGGCCCGCCCATCGATGCTGGCGGTCAGCACTTGAAAGGGTCGAACGCCGTCTCGGACTCGTTCGATGGCGTTCCGGGCCAGCGAAAGGATATCCACCAGGCCGATGAAGCCGGAAGCGAGACATCCTTCGGATCCCAGAATGACGATGTCCACGCCCGGCCTCTCCAGTTCTTGGCCGATAATGCACGAGCAATGGCGAAGCCGCCATCCTCTCCGCCTATCCTCCCGCCGCTACAGTCTTTCGGACGCAGGCACTGGCCTGCAGGATGAGGAGATGCGGCGATGACCACACCAGCTGGCGTTATTACCTTCAAGGCAAAAACCGGACAGGGCGAGGAAGTCGCGCGCCTGATTTCAGCGGCCCTTCCCCATGTCGAAAGCGAGGCTGGCACGCTCACATGGCTCGTGCTGCGCTCGAACGCAGATCCCGACGAGGTGTTTCTCGTCGATCTCTTCGCCGATGCCGCGAGCCGGGAGGCGCATATGAACGGAGAGGCCGCTAAACTCATTTTCTCGACCGTTCCGGAGCTCCTCGCGGCAAGACCGGCGATCCATCCGGCAGATCTGCTTGCCCGAAAAGATGCGCCAAGCGGTCCGCAATAGCGGTTGCCGAACCATTGCATCCGGCTCCCGTGGACCGGGGACCGGCACCCTTTTTTAACGATGCAAAATAGATTTCGGGAGACCGCGTAACCTTTCAGCCGCCGCGGAGAACCTTGAAACGGCGGACGGAAAAATCCCGCCTGGGCGACCTCCTCGGCCGCCCGTCCATCCCTTTCATTGGAGACTGCCTATGTCCAATCGCATGCTATCCACCTTCATCGTCGGCGCTTTCGCAACCGCGCTCGGCTCGGTGTCCAGCGCTCCCGCAAGCGCTGTGGAGTTCACCGCCGCCCAGAAGAAGATCCAGGCCGAGCACACCGCCGTCGTCAAGGCGGGCAAGGTCGAGCCCTGCTTCGGCACCGCCGTCAAGGGTCAGAACGATTGCTATGCGGGCCCCGGCACGACCTGCGCCGGAACCAGCACCGTCGACTGGCAGGGCAATGCCTTCAAGCTCGTCCCGAAGGGCAGCTGCACCTCCATTTCCACTCCGAACGGCGCGGGCAGCCTGACGCCGAAGTCCTGACCCGACTGACGGGACCGGCCATGGCCGGGCCGGTCCCGTCGCTAGCTGTGGAGGTACTCATGCCCGACACATCGCCCTTCCCGTCCGGCGACCGCCTGCCGCCCCGCGCCGGGGTCGGCCTGAAGGCCGAGCACTACCGCACCATTCTCGAGACCCTGCCGGACATCGGATTCTTCGAAGTCCATGCCGAGAACTACATGGGGGCCGGCGGACCTCCCCATCGCTATCTGACCGCGATCCGGGATCACTATCCATTGTCGCTGCACGGCGTCGGCCTTTCGATCGGCGCTGATCGCCCACTGGACCCGGACCATCTGCAGCGGCTGGCGATGCTCATCGAGCGCTATCGCCCCGCCTCTTTCTCCGAGCATCTCGCCTGGTCGACGCATGATGCCGGGTTCCTGAACGATCTCCTGCCCTTGCCCTACACGAGCGAGACGCTGCGCCGCGTGGCAGGTCATATCGACGAGATCCAGGACAGACTCGACCGGCAGATGCTGCTCGAAAATCCGTCGACCTATCTCGCCTTCGCCGAAAGCACCTATTCGGAGACGGACTTCATTGCGGAGATCGTCGCACGCACGGGATGCGCCCTGCTGCTGGACGTCAACAACGTTCATGTCGCCTCGGTCAATCAGCAATGGGATGCCTTTGCCTACATCGACAACTACCCGCTGGATCACGTCCGGGAAATCCACCTGGCGGGTTTCGCGCGTGACGCCGACGAAGACGAGCGACCGCTGCTCATCGACAGCCACGACCGCGCAGTGGATGAACTCGTCTGGAAGCTCTTTGCGCACACGATCAGCCGGATCGGCCCCACGCCGACGCTCATCGAATGGGATGCCAACGTCCCCGAATGGCCGGGCTTGGAATCGGAGGCGCGACGTGCCGAAGCGGTCATGTTCGGCGCCGCGGTGACCAACAGCGCTCTGTGCGCCCCCCAATCGTCGGGCAACATCGGAAGATTCGAATATGACCGCTCGTAAAGTCGCCGTCTACTACGCCTGGAGCCGTCCGGATGAGACCGGCGCGCCGCTCGCCGTCATCGAAAATCGCTTCCCTGCGCTCTTCGAAAGCCGCCGGATGCTCTATCCACGCTTCGAGGAACTATCGGATCCGAGGTGCTTCGATCAGGGCGTCGCCGGCTTTCTCGACCACATCATGAAGAAGAACTTCACGGCCTTCGTGGAACAGGCCGGGCTCCAGACGGGACGGCCCGTCCTTGAAGTGGAGCGCGTCCTGGACAACGGCCGGCAATCCATCCTGGATGAGGATCTCCTCGACAGTGTCGACACTCTGATCGTCATCGGCTTCGATTCGCTCCGCAGCGGCCAGCAGGCCACGCAGGCGGAACTGCATGCGGTCCGCGCCTTCCTGGGCCGGCCCGGTAACCTCCTCGCCATCTGTCCCCATCACGACATCGGACATGCCGACGGGCTTTCGGACCTCGACCGCCACCACTCCCAGGAGGCGGATTTCCTTCATCACGGCGACAAAACGATTCCACCGCAGCAGGGCTTCGGGAGCTTCGCACGGTCGCTGCTGGCGGGCCTCGGCGTGCCGGTCGAGAACCGGTTCGGTCTTCGGCCCGCGACCGTGCCGGATGGTTCGCCAAAGCCGCTCGACATCGACCAGACGCTGGACCGCAACAGCCTTCTGGACGGCGTGACGACGTTCAACCTCCATCCCCATCTGCCGCATTTCGAACGGCTCGGGGAGGCTATCGGGAAAATGGAAGTGCTGGCGCGCCAGCAGATCGACCTGTCCGCACCACCCCATCCCTTCACAGCGAACGGGCGCTCAACATTCGATGCCCTGCTGCAGTCGGGACCGGGCGTGTTTGCCGGCAATCTCCTCGTCGGCGATGCCACCCTCTGGAGTTCCACGGCCGGGGGCGTGGACAGCCTGCGCCGGTTCTGGACGAATATCGTGCAGCGAGGCCACCGGCCATGACCAATCCGACAATGACCGATATCTGTTCGGACAGGGAGCACGTGAACACCCGCGAAGCCGGCTTCGAATGCCTCGACGCGCGCCAGGCAGGCTTTGCGAGGGCGCTGCTCGATCCGGGCTGCCCCGTGCCGCCCGGACTGGTCGGTCCCGGCGGACGGGCGAGCACGAAGCGCTTCAATGTCTATCGCAACAACGTCGTCGCAGGACTCGTGGCCACGTTGAGGGATGCCTATCCAGCCGTCGCCCGCCTGGTGGGTGACGCGTTCTTTGCCGCGATGGCGCGAATCCATGTCTCCAGCGCGCCGCCGCGCTCACCGATGATGTTCGACTATGGTGCCGGCTTCCCCGATTTCGTCGGCGCGTTCGAGCCTGCGCGGAGCCTTCCCTATCTGCGGGACGTCGCGCGTATCGAGCGGGCCTGGCTCGAAGCCTATCATGCCGCCGAGGCGCGGGCGCTCGATCCGATCGTCCTGGCCCAGGTCTCGGCGGATGATCTGCCGAACCTGCGCCTGCTGCTCCATCCCTCGCATCGCCTGGTCCGCTCGCGCTATCCGTCTCTCGCAATCTGGCGGACAAATGTCGAGGACGGCCTGTCGCCTCATGTCGATCTCGACGCCGGCGGCGAGGACATCCTGATCATCCGGCCCGAGGCGGAGGTCGAACTGCGGTTGCTTCCACCCGGCGGAGCCGAGTTCGTCCAGGCCCTCGCCGACGGACGCACCGTCATCGAGGCATTCGAGACCGCGGCGACGGCCGATTCCCGCTTCGACCTGCCGGCCAATCTCTCAGGCCTGATCGAGGCTCATGCCGTCGTGGGTTTCGAGTTCGGTCCCGATCTCTCGCTCGACGTCACGAGGCAGCTGCAATGACTGCGGCAATGTCGTCTCTCCTGGTGAAGTTCGATTCATGTATTGCTAGGCTCGCTGCCTGGATCGGGTGGCTCGGTTCCGTCGCGGCCCCACCGGTTGCCCGAATTGCACTGGCGCTGCCGTTCCTTCGTTCGGGCCTGACCCGCTGGGACGGCTTCCTGTCGATCTCACCGGGTACTCAGTATTTGTTCGAGGAGCAGTTCAAGCTTCACATCTTTGGCAGCCTCTATGATTTTCCTCAGCCCGACACGGTGGCGTTTCTTGTCGACCTAGCGGAAATCGCGCTTCCCGTACTGCTCCTGATCGGGCTTGCCACGCGTTTTTCGGCTCTTGGCCTCCTGGTCATGACGGGAGTCATTCAATTGGTCTTTCCCGACGGCTGGATGAACTTTCATCTCTATTGGGCGGCCCTCGCGCTTGGCGTAATGGCACTTGGCCCAGGACCGCTGTCGCTCGATCATTGGATGAGGCAGCGGCATTCCCTTCGGACGTTGCAGGGCGCTCGATAATGGCGGAGGAAGGCCGCGACCGACTGAAGCTGGTGGCGTCGCGCTCCGGGCCGCGGCCGCAAAGCGATGCCGAACGCGTGAATCGCTATGAGCTCGACTGGTCGATCCTCATGGCACGGGCGCAGGACGGCGACGGCGCGGCCTATCTTCGGCTTCTGCAGGAGATCACGCCGTATCTGCGTTCCCGCAGCGCCCGATATCACCGCGACCCCAGGGATATGGAGGACACGGTCCAGGATATATTGCTGACCCTGCATTCGGTCCGCCAGACCTACGACCCGACGCGCCCCTTCGGACCCTGGCTCATCGGGCTTGCCAATCGCCGTGCATTCGACCGGCTGCGCCGGCAGGGCCGCCAGCGCGCTCACGAAGTGCCGCTGACGGCCGAACACGAAGACGTCGCCGCCCTGAACGAGTTCGAAGGCAATACGGAGCGATATCGCCTCGAAGGCGTGATCAATGATTTGCCGCCCGTCCAGCGGCAGGCCATACGAATGCTGAAATTGAAGGAGATGTCACTGAAGGAGGCTGCGACGGCAAGCGGAATGTCGATCGCATCCTTGAAGGTCGCGACCCATCGCGCCATCAAGAAGCTCCGCGACATGCTGACGGATCGGGACGAAAAGTGATGGAAACAACCGATCTCATCCATTCGCTCGCCGAAAACGTGACGCCGGTCAAGCGCTTGCGCCCTCCCCTGCTGCGGGCCGGCTTATGGCTGCTGCTCGCGGCCATCATCATGGGAGGCCTGACAGCCATCCACGGACTGCGTCCCCAGTTTGCCGAGCGCATGCAGGAACTGTCGTTCACCACGGGCATGGTCTCATCCCTGCTGACCGGGATACTGGCGAGCGTGGCGGCCTTCATGCTCAGCCTACCGGACAGGTCGCGTCTCTGGCTCCTTCTGCCCGCTCCGCCCCTGGCCGTCTGGCTGGCGAATATCGGCTACCAGTGCTTTGCCGGTTGGACCAGCCTGCCCCCCGGTTCCGTTACCGTCGAAGCGGCCTCGAGCTGCCTCACCACGCTTGTCGTCACGAGCCTGCCTTTATCACTGGTGATGCTCATCATGCTGCGCTATGCGGCGCTGCTGCGCCCGGTCTCGGTGATCCTGGTCGGCAGCCTTGCGGTATCGGCGATCACCTCGACTGCACTGTCGATGTTCCACCCTCTCGATGCCACGGTGATGGTGCTGGGATGGAATCTGGGAACGGCTGTCCTGTTCACGGGACTCGCCGCACTGTTGGGGCGGCGCGTATCCAGGCGAAGCCGTTCGCAGTCTCCCTCGAAGGAGGGGCGGGATCCATGAGCCTCGGCGATGCGAGGAGAAAGCCCAGCGAAAGCCGGGCTTCTGAGATCAGAACCTGTAGTTCATGCCCAGACGCAGTGTCTGGAAGCGAGCGGCGTCCTTCCAGGTGATGGACTCGTCGTCACCCTCGCCGGTGTAGCTGATGATGTGGCGCTTGCTTCCGAGATCCGTGTACAGATACTCGGCCTTGAGCGAGACGTTGTCGGTCAGGGCGTATTCAGCGCCGGCGCCCAGGACCCAGCCCAGGCGCACTTCGGTCTTCGAGCCCTCGAACCCGCCGGTCCGGTTGAAAGCCCCATCCTGGCCGCATTCAGGCGTGCACCACCAGAAGCCGTATTCCTGCCACTTGTAGCTGGCCGAACTTTTCACCCCACCGAAGGCGAGTCCGCCGGTGGTGTAGACGAGAAGGCGATCCGTGGCCGTAAAGCCAATCCGTGGGCGGATGGATCCGAACCATTCGAGCCTGCTCGTCGCGTCCAGCTTTTCTCTAAGGTGATAGTTGTATTCGGAGAGCGGCGGCTCCGTCGCGTCCGGATAGGGGATGAGATCATAGGTATCGTTGGCACGATACTTGTTTCGGATACCCGTATAGTTCAGGTCCGCCTCGACGCCGAACACGAAGCCGTCGACTTGATGATTGTAGCCTGCCTGAACACCCCCCGACAGGGCATTGCCTTTTGATTTGCGCAGACCGGGGAACCAGCCATTGGCGACCGTACCCACATCGCCATTGTCGGAATATGCGACATCATCGATGCCGGTAGACGGGCTCCAGCCATACCCGACATTCGCGCCGGCGTAGAAACCGGTCCAGTTGACCGGCGCACCCCCCGGTGAGATCGGGTCGGCGGTGGCAGGATAGATCGCCAAGCCCAAACTTGAAAGAATAAATGCCGCAGCGGCAAGTAAAAACCGATTCATGAGAGCCCCCGAACTCGCTATGGCACCTATATCTTGACCACCTGGGGAAATCTGTTGCCCGTCGGCAACAGGCATGAATTGTTTTACGAATAGAGCAACGTTTTGTTTCAAAAATTCAACGCATGCCCATGCGGGGATGGCAGGCTGATCGGATGAGCCCACGACAAATGGCACGCCGGCGTCCGCTTCTCCACAATCCCGCCGACGGGTCAGCACGGCGTCCTTCTTCGAGCGCACGACAGCCAATCCCGCAAACAGGGGAAGCCCGAGGACCGCGGTACTGGTATTTACGCTGTCGATGGCTGCGGCGTCGCCGCCACGAGGGGCCTGAAGATGGCGATCACAAAGCGACCGAGCATTCTTGCGCCGTTTCCCTCGCCGGAGCATCTGGCGAGCGGGACGCCCTACAGGGTCAAGGACGGCGACAATTGGTGGAGTATCGCCAACGCCAACCGGATCGACGTGGGCGCGCTGATCGCGTTCAACTTCAAGACCTCCAATCCCGACGAGATCAACTGGTATCTCCGAGAGAAGGTCGGCTGCAGGCTGGAGACGCCGGACCACGACAATTACCGCTTCAGCTCCAAGGACGTTCCGGGCACGATCTACATTCCGAGGCTGGCCCCGCCGCCACCGCCGCCCTGTCCGAACGACTTCAGCAAGTCGTTCGAGATCGAGTTGAAGGAGGCGATCCGCACCAAGCACCAGAGCGTCGACGTCGCCAACCGATTCTTCCGCACCGTCGGTGCGGTCGGACGCACCGGCCGCTTCATTCCGACGATCATCGACACCAAATACTGGTTCGCCAAGCTTTATGAGATCACCACCGGCTTCGAGATCGGCGCGGCGCGGGACTACAAGCAGCCCGGCTTCGTCCTCCACTTCATTCCGGTCTTCTATAACATGTACAACCGCGCGCTCGATGCCTGGGAGGCCGGCGGTGCCGGGGTCTCGCCTCTATGGCGCGTGCATTTCACGAGCACAGGGCGGCCCGACAACGATTCCGTCCTGGGATGGTCGGGCGGAGTGATAACCAGCCTCATCACCGGCGTGACCGCCCATATCCGGGGCGATATGGGCCAGGCGCTGGAGACGGCCTACCGCTCCTACATCAGCAAATATTGCCTCGATCCCGCACCTCCCTTCGATACCTACAAGGAAGACTTCTTCGCCATGGGCACGGTTTTCAACCAGGCGCGGATGGCGGCGATGTCTCTGGTGGCGTCCCTCGGCCCGATCCCGGAGGCCGGCGTCAAGATCGGGGACGCGCTCGGGGCCGGCCTCGACGTAAACCAGGTCAACCAGTGGCGCGCGGAAGCATGGGCCGATGCCAAGCGGCGCCTGGGCCAGTAGGAGGAGGCAACTGCGTGGGATGGCGCTCGCTACTCCGTCGGGTAGCGCAGGCCGATCTGCCTGCGGATGGTGTCGAGCGTCTCCATGATGCCGACGGTTTCCTCGGGCGGCAGAATCTCGCCGGAGAGCCTGCCTTCCCTTACCAGCCTCTCGATCTCGTCGGCCTGATACTGCATGCCGCGCCCGGGGACTTCGGACGAGAAGGTCTCCAGCACCTTTTCGTGCCGGTCGATGACGCGGAAGGAGGTCGGTATGTACCAGGTGGCGGCAAATTCGATCCGCGCCTCGGTGCCGAGAACCACGGCCACATTCGGTCCGCCATTGTCGCTGGTCGAAATCGTCGTCGACATGGCGCCGCCGGCATGGCGGAAGATGGTGGCGATCTCGGCATCGGCACCCGTTTCCTTGAAACGGGCCATGGACACGATTTCCTCGGGCTTGCCGAGCACGTCCCAGGCGAAGGAAATCGGGTAGATGCCTAGATCGAGCAGCGCGCCGCCGCCGAGTTCCAAGGCGTTGAGGCGGTGGGCGGGATCGCTCGGCAGGTCGCGGGTATGGTCGGCGATGACGGAGTACACCTTGCCGAGCACCCCGGAACCGATAATCTCGCGGACGCGAACCATATGCGGCAGAAAGCGGGTCCACATCGCTTCCAGCACGACGAGCTTGCGAGCCTCCGCGAGGTCGACGATACGGCGGGCCTCGGCGGCATTGATCGTGAATGGCTTCTCAATCAGCACATGCTTGCCGGCCTCCAGGGCCATGAGCGCGTTTTCGGCATGCATGGGATGAGGGGTGGCGACATAGACCAGGTCCACCTCCGGATCGTCGCAGAGAGCCTTGTAGCTGCCATGGGCATTGGGAATGCCGAAGGTCTTGGCGAAGTGGTCGGCACCGGCCTGGCTGCGCGAGCCCACGGCCACCACCTTGTGTCCCGTGAGCTGCAGATCCTTGACGAAGAGATCCGCAATCCAGCCGGTGCCGAGAATTCCCCAGTTCAATCGATTCGCCATCGTTCCATCCTCCCTTTTTCGCCATTCTGCAGGTCTGTCTCAGAATGACAAATGCTGATCGGATCCGTCTCCACTGCAGCAGGGATAATTGGGCCCCAAAGCCGAACTGGTGATCTCGAACGAAGATTCTGAACCCGGCTTGTTGCAGGAGAGGTCTGGCAGGCTGAAGGATTGGGCGAAGCGGTAGGCCGGGTGCGGCGCCATCACAAATGCCCTTGGCCCCAGGCGCCGTCCGAGACTGACTCGCACCTGATTGCCGGCCCCGGCGGCCTGAATCAACATCTGTCCCGGCGATCGCGGTCGTCTCGCTCGGGAAGATGCATGCTGCCCGTTTTTGACACGCGACATCGTGGACCCATCGGTCCTCACCGATCGGTCGGCTGCGGGACTATCCTTGCAGTTCCTGGTGGTCTTGTCGTTCCCGGCTCACGACGAGACGCCCCGTCTTCCGGAACTTGGATTTAGCCGTGATCAGATAAGTTAGCTCAACCTTGGTTCGGCACAAGATCCGTACCTCGGACGCGCCAAGGTTGAGCGTAGCATGAATTCTCATGCTGCTCACAAGGCGGAATTAGTAGCCCGCAGCCGCTCGACAATTTCCGAGAGGACGTACCATACGAAATTCGGCATGGTTTCGACCATGAATCGAAATTGCTTTGGATCCAGCAGCGCGATCTCAGAATATTCCAGAGCCTTTGCTTCAGAGAGACGTGGGTTCTTGTCGATTATTGAAACAACTCCGAATGACCTACCCTCGCCGACGATTTCAATAGTTTTATCTCGGCTACTTATTTCTACCTTACCAGTTAAAACTATGTAAACGTATGATGGCGGATCCCCCTCACGAAATATTATGTCACCCACCCCATAGGTGATTACAGTTCCGATGCCTCGGGCAAGTTGTCGAAAGTCTATTGGGGCGGCAGAAGATTTGGCGGCGGAAGAAAGGTCGTTCATTGGATACCTCGCAGCAATTGGTGCATCATCCCAGAACAGCGACACAATTCATTTCCCCATTTTGCACGAGGTCTTGCGATTGCATCGATACGCTATAGAATTGGCGCAGCTCTTACAGACTTCGGCAATGTAAACAACGACTAATATTTGTAAGCACCTATAGTGTGACACCTCCGTGACAAGAAGAAAAGAGGCTGAGGCCGGGAACGGTGACTTTATTTGCTATGCATCCCGCCATCGCCGTTCACGCCGAGGACATCTTAACAGGGGCGATTGCGCCAAAATAATCGCCTCGTGCTTGAAAGTAGCTTTTACGATCGACATCGGTCGACCGCCTGCTCCGCCAAGGCCGAACTCTTTGACTACGGGCACTTTTACGGGTTAACGCTGCAAGCTATGCGTCATTGGCCCAATTTCAACTTAAGCGCGAAATTTCCCCTTGCGAACCGCAATGGACGCCGCCTCATGCACGCCCTCGATATTCCAGACATGTGCGATATCATCCACGCCGCGCCTTTTTGGCGGTTGAAGTGCAGCGGCCGGGGCGAACACACGAGGCAAGGGCGGGCGACTGCCGCTGCCCCTAACCAATTGGCCGTTTCATGTTCCTGCTCGAAAGCCCCGTAGCCCTGGAGCAAACCATCAAGAAAAGCCGCTTCATCGCAACGGCGCTGCCTGTCTCAGACGAGGAGGCGGTCAAGGCGTCGATCGCCGCCCATTCCGATCCGCGTGCCAATCACAATTGCTGGGCCTGGCGAATCGGGGCGACCTACCGGTTCAACGACGACGGCGAGCCCGGCGGTACGGCTGGCAAGCCCATTCTTCAGGCGATCGACGGGCAATCGCTTGACCGTACATTGGTGATCGTGGCGCGTTGGTTCGGCGGCGTATTGCTCGGCACTGGTGGCCTGGCCCGCGCATATGGAGGTACGGCTGCTGCTTGTCTTCGCACCGGCACGTTGCTGGAGCAGGTCGCCGCCCTGCACGGGACCATCCGCGTCGGATTTGCGGACCTGGCCCTGCTCAAGGCGCGTATCACAGGATTTGGCGGCGCCAGCATCCTTGCCGAAACCTTCCGAAGCGACGGCGCCGAAATTGCCGTAAGTGCCCCGAAAGCCCGGTTCGCGGATCTCGCGCGCCTGATCGCCGACTGCACCAGCGGCCGGAGTTCGCTAAAGGAGGGAGAGGACTGAGCCTGAAAGGGGTCTGCGCCGCTCCTGCGACACGATGACGGCATGCGCGACGGGAAGGGCGATTCCGGCCGATAGAGGCCATCTCCGTTCAGGCGATCGCACGGCGTGCAAGGCGGGGGATAGCCGAACGCCTCAGGCTACCGCCATGATGACATGCGCCTGGATCTTGGCGGCGACCTCGCCGCTTCCATGTCTGTGGGCAATCGCGGACTCGACGTAGTCGGTAGCGGCATCCAACCTTGCTGGATCCCGGGCCTCGATTTCCTTGCGAAGGGGTGTCCCCTGGCAATAAGCAACGGCCGGAAGACGCGGCGAGGGTGCCCGGCTCTGTTCGGCTCTCGTCTCGATCACCACATGGGAGAAACCCGCGTCCGCCAGTTCCCGACGGATCAGGGCCGTATCATGGTAGCCGTGCGGCGTGCGCGCCAGAAAGCGGGGCGGATCGTCCGGAAAGATCTTCGCGAGAGCATTGGTGACATCGTCTGCAAATACATTCTCCTCGATGCGGTCCCACACGTTGAACAGAAAACTTCCGCCTGGCTTCAGGACACGCCTTGCTTCACGGTAGCCGGAGACTCGGTCTGGAAAGAACATGGCGCCGAACTGGCAACATACGAGGTCAAAGGCCGCATTTTCAAACGGCAGCGCGAGAGCATCCGCCTGGCGCCATTCGATGCGGGCATCGGGGGGCTGTCTCGAAGCGGCATAGTCCACCATGGGCTGGTTGAGGTCGGTCGCGATATAGCGCGCGCCTCGGGGCAGCCTCGGGGCCAGCGCACGGGTGACAACCCCGCTCCCCGCGGCGGTCTCCAGAACCGAGCCCGGCGACAGGGACGTTGCGCGTCCTGCGATATCCGCGGCATAGGGCTCGAAAATCAACGGCACCATATAGCGGTCGTAGTTTTCCGGAATCGAGCCGGCGAACACCTTGTCGGGCTCCAGCATGGCCACTCCCCCTGTCACCATTCGATGACCCGCAAAGCTACCATATGATTGCCTGCGATTGGGGATCTTCGACCGGCTTCGAGGTAGGAGATCGTATCGCTGGAGCGCAGCATATGACCGATCGCCAGGAACTGACACTGCCCGGATCGCGCGCCCGTGGCCGACATTCAAGGTTTGCGGCCCATGGGTGCTTTCCCGCAGGGCTGCGGGGTCACCGGCGGACGAAACTAATGCCATCACCATGCATTGAGGTCGCTGACGAGTTGCTTGTCCAGGGATAGGCTTTCCATGCCGCTGGAAAGCAAGATGCCACCTCGGTCATGGTGCCCACTGCCGGGCATGTTGCGCTTGTGGTGCAGGAAGTGGCCGACTTCGTGCGCCATCACGCCGATGAATGCTTCCCCGTAGTCGAAGACAGGTGGATTGCCCTGGTCGACGACCACGCACACCTGTTCATCGGGCAGATACTCGCCCGCCGCCTCGGTAGCCGTTGCGTCATAATCGCCGACGAGAAAGCACGTGATATCGGCGCCGCGCCTCTTCAATGGAACGATATCCTGCCGGAAGACATCCCGGGAAATCTTGGGGCCCAGGACTTTCGAGACCGTAATCCAAGTGGCGTCGGCGAGGGTGAAGAAGATGTTCGTCTGAGCCCCGAACGTCCAGTTCAGCTTGGTGAGGAACCAGGGCACGTCCTCCGGCGTCCATTTCGTGGCGTTGATCAACTCGCCCGATTGATCCAGGCGCTTGAGGAACCTGAACGCAATCGTGAAGTCTTTGCGCGGCAGAATGGCGACCTCCAACCTGATGACCATGTTGCCGCGCGTGGCCGTGAGCTCCGGAATGCCGCTCCCGTTGGCCGAGACCTTGAGCGCGCGCGCCAGACTCTCCGGCCTTGCGGTGGCATACAGCGCCGTACGCAGGCGCAGCAGTTGATCCTCGCGCTCCTGGCCTCCCTGTTTCCCATAGCGGGCGGCGATATATTCCTGGGCGACGCGTTCGACCTGCTCGAGGCGCACGACCTCAACCTTCAACCGATCGGGGTCATACGACAGGTGCACGTCCTTGCTGTCGCGGAGACAGACCAGGTTGAAGCTTCCCCTCGGGACGATCATGAAGCTTTGGGCGGCAAACACACCAGAACGCTCCAAGAACTGAACGAAGCTTGCCATGGCGTCCCCCAACCTCAATCCACGATGGTGTCGCCCCTGGTCCATCGTGCCAAGGATAACCACCGTGAACATTGCTGTCCGGTGAGCGGAAACATAGCGGAAATCGTCATTCCAAGGAAACGGATCGGCATCCGATCGGCAATCGCCGCTGTGCATCGCGAACGGAATGATGGTGTCCTGCAATCCGTCCTTAACATTGCCGCAAGATACTGTCATATCTTGTGGGTAGAGACGGGCAATGGACCAAACTGTTTATTCAAGCAAAGAGAAACTGGCGTCAGATTTCGCCCATGTTGAAACCTGGGTGTTCGATCTCGACAACACGCTCTATCCGCATCACGCCAACCTCTGGGAACAGGTGGACAACCGCATCACCACCTGGATGGCGGATTTCTACGGTGTTGACGGGCTCAGCGCCCGCGGCCTGCAGAAATACTACTATCAGCGCTATGGCACATCGCTGCGCGGGCTGATGATCGACGAAGGGGTGGATCCCGCCAACTTCCTCGACTTCGCCCACGAAATCGATCATTCGCCGCTGGAACCCAATCCCATGCTGGGGACAGCGCTGAGTCTCCTCCCGGGCCGCAAGCTGATCTTCACCTCCGGCACCACGCGCCACGCGATGAACATCATCAGGAGGCTCGGAGTGGAGGATCATTTCACGGATGTCTTCGATATCGTCTCTGCCAACTACCTGCCCAAGCCGGCCGCCGACACCTATGCCAGCTTCTTCGCCCGCCACGACGTGGACCCCTCCCACGCAGCCATGTTCGAAGACCTGTCGCGCAACCTCATCGTGCCGCATGAACGAGGCATGCGCACGGTCCTGGTGGTGCCGCGGCACGACGCTGCCATCGTGCGCGATGCCTGGGAACTGGAAAGGACCAAGGCCGAGCACGTCGACTACATCACGGACGACATCGCGGGCTTCGTGACGGACCTGGCCCAATCGCTCGGGTAGTTCCCGGCGTCGTTCCCACGGAAATATTCATCAGACCACTTGGCGATTACGCTCCGTCATAGCATTCTCGCCGGCGTGAAAGCTGTTCGGCTCCGGCCGGGGAGCGACTTCCACATTATGGAGTCACGCAATGCCGTCAAACCGGCCCTATACTTTAGCCCTATCGGCGCGTATGCGCGCCTTACTATGGACCCTGCTCGCCATCTCCATAGCCGGCGGTGCAAGCGTCCTCTCGGCCACCGCAGCCAATGCCGCGCAGGCCTATGCCACCTCGAACGTCAACATGCGCGCTGGCCCGGCCACGGACTACCCCGTCGTCACAACGCTCTCGGCCGGCGAACTCGTAACCATCTACGGCTGCCTCAGCGACGGATCGTGGTGTGATGTTTCCACTCCCGGCAATCGCGGCTGGGTTTCGAACAACTACCTGTCTTCTGCCCGGGGTTCCCACGTTGGGCTGGCCGCCCTGGCCTTGCCGGCCGTGGTCTTCAGCTATGCCTATTGGGACAATTATTACGCCCATCGTCCCTGGTACAACACCTGGTGGGGCCATGGACGCCCGCGGCCTCCCTATTACCATCGCCCCGGCTATCCCCCTCCAGGCGTTCGTCCTCCCGGCGTTCGCCCGCCTGGAGTTCGGCCTCCGGGCGTCAGGCCTCCGGGATACCGACCGCCGCATGGACGGCCGCCGCATGTGCGCCCGCCGGGCGTGAGGCCGCCTCATGGAAACAGGCCCGGCGTGCGGCCCCAGCATCCCGGCAAGCGGCCGGTTATCCCCCCAGGCGGCCGTTTCCGGACGCAATAGCCAGGCATCCCATATGAAGTGCATTCGCCGCGAGGAGCCCAATCCTCGCGGCGAACTACGTTTCAGACCGTGCGATCCAGATGGCGAATCATTCCGTGCGCGCGCAGACGCCTATGCCCTCGCGATAGGTGGGATAGGCCAGCCGGTAGCCGAGTTCCTCGCGAATGCGACGGTTGGAGACGCGCTTGTTTTCGCCATAGAAGGAGCGCGCCATCGGTGACATCTGCGCATCCTCGTAGTCGATCTGCGGTGGCGGCTCGACGCCCAGCCGCCCGGCGGCAAAGGACACCACATCCTGCGGCGGCGCGGGCTCGTCATCCGTCACGTTGAAGAACGGGCCAACCTTGGGATGCTCGATGCCCGCCATCACGGTGCCGGCGATATCCTCGACATGGATGCGATTGAACACCTGGCCAGGCTTGACGATGCGCCGTGCCGTGCCCCGCTTCAGATTGACGACGGCATTGCGGCCGGGCCCGTAGATGCCGGCAAGGCGGAAGACCTGCGCATCCGCACCCCGCTTCCGGGCGAGATCAAGCCATTCCCGCTCCACCTCGACGCGAACCGCGTTGCGCTCCAGCGTGGGACGGAGCGGCGCACTTTCGTCGATCCAGGCGCCGCCGGCATCCCCATAAACGCCGACGGTAGAGAGATAGCCGATCCAGGAAAGCTGCGATGCGCGGGCCAGGGCCTCGCCGCAATGGCGCAGCACCGGATCGCCCTCGTCATCGGGCGCGATCGAGGTGAGCACATGGGTGGCGCGGGCGATCGCCGCTTCCAGCGCCGGTGTGACGCGCAGGCCATCGAAGGGCAAGCGCTCGACGCGCGGCAGTTCTGGCAGCTTCTCACCAGGCGTCGGCGAGCGGTAGGTCCCTGCGATATGGACGAAGCGATCGCCGTACCGGGCCGCGAAATGCGAGGCGGTATAGCCGAGGCCGAAGATGAGAAGGTTCATGAGGCGCCCTGGGAGCGCGGACATCCCGTCCGCTCTTGAAACCGCTGCGTCTGCCGACAGGGGAGAGCGGACGGGATGTCCGCGCTCCCGGCGCTACTGCCCGAGCCCGTCGAAGAAATCACGCACCTTGGCGAAGAAGCCGGCGCTTTCCGGCTGCGTCTCCTTGGAGGATTGCTCGTCGAACTCGGCAAGCAGTTCACGCTGGCGGCGTGTGAGGTTCTTCGGCGTCTCGACGAAGAGCTGCACATACATGTCGCCATGCTCGCGCGAGCGCAGCACCGGCATCCCCTTGCCGCGCAGGCGTATCTGCCTGCCGGTCTGTGTCGCCTCCGGCACCACGACCTTGGCCTTGCCGCCGTCGACTGTGGGCACCTGGAACTCTCCGCCCAGCGCCGCCGTCACCATGGAGATCGGCACGCGGCAATGCAGGTCGGCGCCGTCACGCTGGAAGAACTCGTGCGGAACGATGGACAGGAAGATGTAGAGATCGCCCGAAGGGCCTCCACGCGATCCCGCCTCGCCCTCGTTGGCCAGGCGAATGCGGGTGCCGTCCTCGACGCCCGCAGGGATATTGACCGAGAGCGTGCGCTCGCGCGTGGTGCGGCCGGCGCCCCCGCAGGAGGGACAGGGATTGTCGATTACCTCGCCGCGCCCCTGGCAAGTCGGGCAGGTCCGTTCGATGGAGAAGAAGCCCTGCGTGGCACGCACGCGGCCGTGGCCGGCGCAGGTCGCGCAGGTCTTGGGCCGGGAGCCCGCCTTCGCCCCGGAGCCGGAGCAGGCTTCGCAGGTCACGGATGTGGGGATCTTGATCGTGGCGGTCTTGCCGTTGTAGGCATCCTCCAGGCTGATCTCCATGTTGTAGCGCAGATCGGCGCCGCGCTCGCGCCCGCCGGCACTGCCACGCCGGCCCCGCCCGGCCAGGTCCTCGAAGATGTCGTTGAAGATGTCGGAGAAGGAACCGAAGCCGCCGCCGAAACCGGCCCCGCCGCCGCCCATGCCGCCCTGCTCGAAGGCAGCGTGGCCATAGCGATCATAAGCCGCCCGCTTCTGAGGGTCCTTCAACGCCTCATAGGCCTCGTTCACTTCCTTGAACTTGGCCTCGGCATCCTGGTTGCCGGGATTGCGGTCGGGGTGATGCTTCATGGCCTGCTTGCGGAAAGCAGCCTTGAGCTCGATCTCGGTCACCTCGCGGGTAACCTCAAGCACTTCGTAATAGTCACGCTTGGCCATAGGGTCCGCTCAAATATCCCCGATGGAATGTGCGAAAGCCCCCGCCCGGAACGGCGAGGGCTTCCACGCTAGATGTGCAATTTACGCACGCTTCTTGTCGTCGTCGACTTCCTCGAAGTCGGCATCAACAACATCGTCGTTCTTCGCGCCGGCCTCGCCGCCCTCGGCACCGGCAGCCTGCTGCTGCTGGTAGAGCGCCTCGCCCAGCTTCATCGCAGCCTGCTGCAGTTCGTTGGTGCGGGCCTTGATGGCCTCGGCATCGTCGCCTTCGAGGGCGGACCTCAGCGAAGCGATGGCCGATTCGACCGTGGACTTGTCGGCCGCGGAGATCTTGTCGCCAAGCTCCTTGATCGACTTCTCGGCCTGATGAACCGCCGCATCCGCGTGGTTGCGGACCTCGACGAGTTCACGGCGCTTCTTGTCTTCCTCGGCGTTGGCCTGGGCGTCCTTGACCATCTTCTCGATGTCGGCATCGGAAAGACCGCCGGAAGCCTGGATGCGGATCTGCTGCTCCTTGCCCGTCGCCTTATCCTTGGCCGAGACGTTGACGATGCCGTTGGCATCGATGTCGAAGGTCACCTCGATCTGCGGCATGCCGCGGGGCGCCGGCGGGATGCCGACGAGATCGAACTGGCCCAGCGCCTTGTTGTCAGCGGCCATCTCGCGCTCACCCTGGAAGACCCGGATGGTTACGGCCGTCTGGCTGTCCTCTGCGGTCGAGAAGGTCTGGCTCTTCTTGGTCGGGATCGTCGTGTTGCGCTCGATCAGACGGGTGAAGATGCCGCCCAGCGTCTCGATGCCCAGCGACAGCGGGGTCACGTCGAGTAGCAGCACGTCCTTGACGTCGCCCTGCAGAACGCCGGCCTGGACAGCGGCGCCGATGGCGACCACTTCGTCCGGATTGACGCCCTTATGGGGCTCCTTGCCGAAGAACTGCTTCACGACCTCCTGGATCTTGGGCATGCGGGTCATACCGCCGACCAGCACCACTTCGTCGATCTGACCGGCAGCCAGGCCCGCATCCTTGAGGGCCTTACGGCAGGGCTCGACCGTGCGCTGCACGAGATCGTCGACCAGGCTCTCGAACTTGGAGCGCGAGAGCTTGAGCGCCAGATGCTTCGGACCCGTCGCATCCGCCGTGATGTAGGGCAGGTTGATCTCGGTCTGCGCCGTGGAGGAGAGCTCGATCTTCGCCTTTTCGGCAGCTTCCTTGAGGCGCTGGAGAGCCAGCTTGTCCTTCTTGAGGTCGATGCCCTGCTCGCGCTTGAACTCATCCGCCAGGTACTCGACCAGGCGCATGTCGAAGTCCTCGCCGCCGAGGA
Source organism: Labrys sp. ALF-8 (assembly GCF_059699065.1). Taxonomy (NCBI): domain Bacteria; kingdom Pseudomonadati; phylum Pseudomonadota; class Alphaproteobacteria; order Hyphomicrobiales; family Xanthobacteraceae; genus Labrys; species Labrys sp. ALF-8. Next base: position 3,323,897 of record NZ_AP048537.1, on the reverse strand, counting down.
AGGTATCGCCATTGGTGGACTTCACCTCGAACACGCCGTCGCCGATCTCGAGGATCGAGACGTCGAAGGTGCCGCCGCCTAGGTCATAGACCGCGATGGTGCCGGCTTTCTTCTTGTCGAGGCCATAGGCGAGCGCCGCAGCCGTCGGCTCGTTGATGATGCGCAGGACTTCGAGGCCGGCGATCTTGCCGGCGTCCTTGGTGGCCTGGCGCTGGGCGTCGTTGAAGTATGCGGGAACGGTGATGACGGCCTGCGTCACGGCCTGGCCCAGATGAGCCTCCGCCGTTTCCTTCATCTTCTGAAGGGTGAAAGCCGAAATCTGCGACGGGGAGTAGGACTTGCCGTCCGCCTCGACCCATGCATCGCCGCTGGGCGCGCGGGTGATCTTGTAGGGCACCAGGCCCATGTCCTTCTTCGTCATCGGGTCGTCGAAAGTACGACCGATCAGACGCTTGATGGCGAAGAACGTGCGCTCGGGATTGGTCACAGCCTGGCGCTTGGCCGGCTGGCCCACGAGGCGTTCGCCATCATCGGTAAAAGCGACGATGGAGGGCGTCGTGCGCATGCCCTCTGAATTCTCGATGACCCGGGCGCTCGTGCCTTCCATGACGGCCACGCACGAATTGGTGGTGCCGAGGTCGATACCAATAACTTTAGCCATAGTTTTTCATCCTTCCTTTTCAGCAGACCGGCGCGCCCCGAAGCAGCAGCGCCTAGGCCGGGAAAGCCCTCAGGAACCCGGCCGGCCCCTATCGGAAACCCCGCGACTGACGTGGATTAATCACGGGTTCGGCGGGTATATAAGGGGGGCTTTCCCGGGCCGCAAGGCATGAAAGCAGCCTTGCCGACAAGGAATCTTGGAAAAGATCCAGAGGCACCGCCCGGTCTCGGTCTCCTCCGAACCCTGGCCCGCCCCGGAAGGCTGCGCCGCAGCGGAACGGCGCCTTCGAAGGCACCACCGCCTGCGACGTCCAGCAACTCGCCCTCGCAGCCCCCCCGGCGGCCCAGAATCACTCGCCCGTCAGTCCAGGTCGACCATCTGCCGGATCAGCATGTCGGCCGTCGAGGGATTGCAGGCCATGGGGATATCATAGACGAGCACCAGGCGCGTCAACGCCTTGACGTCCACGTCATGCGGCATCGGCGTCAGGGGGTCCACGAAGAAGAACAGGCCGTGCACCTGCCCCTCGGCGATCAGGGCGCCGATCTGCTGATCTCCGCCGAGCGGGCCGCTCTTCAGGGCCGTGAGCGACAATTCCGGGCATGCGGCGAGCACGCGGCCGCCGGTCGTGCCGGTAGCCACCAGATCGAACCTGGCCAGAATGGCGCGGTGCGTCTCGGCGAAGGCGACCATCTCGTCCTTCTTCTGGTCGTGGGCGATGAGGGCGAGCGTGCGTTTGACAAGCTTGGCCATACAAAATCCTCGTTATGAATCCGCGTCTTCCGTTCGCTTTGTGTGAAAAGCATGGGCAAACGCACAACACCCCTTCTCAATAGCGCAACAGCCATGCCATGTTCACGTCAAGGCAATGTCGGGTGCGATCGCCATTGCCCTCCATCCACGAACGAGAAGAAGCGCGGGAGAGCGTGATGAAATCGACCCTTCTTGGCCTGGCCGTCCTGCTGAGCCTCGGCACGGCCGCCTATGCAGCGGACAAGCCCGGCCCGGCCATCATCTATGATCTGGGAGGCAAGTTCGACAAATCCTTCAACGAGGGCGCCTATAACGGTGCCGAGCGCTGGAAGAAGGAAAGCGGCAAGACCTATCGGGAATTCGAGATCACCAACGCTTCGCAGCGCGAGCAGGCCCTGCGCCGCTTCGCCAAGGACGGCAACAATCCGATCATCGTGCTGGGCTTTGCCTATGAGGACGCGTTGACCGCCGTCGCCAAGGCCTATCCGAAGACGCAGTTCGGCATCGTCGACGACGTGGTGGACCTGCCCAACGTCGCCTCTTACATCTATCGCGCCGACGAAGGCTCCTATCTCGCCGGCTATCTCGCCGCCAAGACCTCGAAGACCGGCACGATCGGCTTCGTCGGGGGCATGGACATCCCGCTGATCCGCGCCTTCGGCTGCGGCTACGCGCAGGGCGCAAAGGCTGCGAATGCCAACATCAAGGTCATCCAGAACATGACCGGCACCACGCCGGCCGCATGGAACGATCCCGGCCGCGGCGCCGAACTGACCAAGGCGCAGATCTCGCAGGGCGCGGACATCGTCTATGCGGCGGCCGGCCAGACAGGCCTGGGCGTGCTGCAGGCGGCTGCGGACGAGGGCAAGCTCTCCATCGGCGTCGACTCCAACCAGAACGGCCTGCATCCGGGCAAGGTCCTGACCTCCGTGCTCAAGCATGTGGACGAGGCCATCTATGAAGGCTTCAAGTCGGGCGAGGCCGGCACCTTCAAGACCGGCGTCAACGTGCTCGACCTGAAGAAGAACGGCGTGGGCCTGGCCATGGACGACAACAACAAGTCCCTGGTGAGCGCCGACAACAAGGCCGCCATCGATCAGGTCACCAAGGACATCGTGGACGGCAAGACGGTCGTGCATGACTACCAGACCGACAACACCTGCCCGGTGAACTGATCGGGAGCGAGGCGGGTCTTCGAACCCGCCTTCTCGCCCCGAAGGAGCAGGAAGAGGCACGGACTTTGTCATACCCGGGCTTGTCCCGGGTATCCGGCCCCAGCTTCCAGGCTCTTGCGTCTGCCTGGATTGCCGGGACAAGCCTGGCAATGACAAAGAGCGAGGCTTCTTTCGACTTTTCGGTGCGATTCTCCGAACCCGCCCCCGTCCTGCTACGAGGCCGCTTTTGCCTATTGCCCTCGAATTGAAACAGATCGACAAGCGTTTCGGCCCGGTTCACGCCAACAAGGCCATCGACCTTGTCGTCGAAAGAGGCACGATCCACGGCATCATCGGCGAGAACGGCGCCGGCAAGTCCACCTTGATGTCGATCATCTACGGCTTCTACGAAGCCGACAGCGGCGAGATCTTCGTCGACGGCCAGCCAAGATCGATCCGCTCCTCCCAGGATGCCATTTCCGCCGGCATCGGCATGGTGCACCAGCACTTCATGCTCGTCGATCCGTTCACCGTCCTGGAGAACGTGATGCTCGGTGCCGAGGGCGGCGGCTTGCTGGCGCGCGGCAAGGATCATGCCCGCGGCGAACTGAACCGGCTGGAAGCGAGCTATCACCTCGAAGTTGATCCCGATGCCGTGGTCGGCGAACTGCCGGTGGGCAGCCAGCAGCGCGTCGAGATCCTGAAGGCGCTCTATCGCGGCGCCGACATCCTGATCCTGGACGAGCCGACCGGCGTCCTCACGCCCGCCGAGGCTGACCAGCTCTTCGAAATCCTGAAAGTCCTGCGCGAGCAGGGCAAGACCATCCTGCTCATCACCCACAAGCTGCGCGAAATCATGGCGATCACCGACCGCGTCTCGGTCATGCGGCGCGGCGAGATGGTGGCGACAGTCGAGACAGCCAAGACCAGCCCGACCGAACTCGCCGAACTGATGGTTGGCCGGCGTGTGCTCCTGCGGGTCGACAAGGCCGAGGCAAAGCCCGGCGAAGTGATCCTGGAGGTCAGGAACCTCACCGTGAAGGACGAGAAGGGGATCACCCGCGTCGACAACGTCTCCTTTACCGTGCGGGCCGGCGAGATCGTCGGCGTGGCGGGCGTCGCGGGCAACGGCCAATCGGAACTGCTCGAGGCGATAGCCGGCATCCGGCCCGCCACCTCGGGCCAGATTCTCCTGCGCGGCAGCAACGCCTCCGCGGCGGATCCCGCCGAACTGCGCGACCTCGGCCTTGCCCATGTGCCCGAGGACCGCATGAAGATGGGGCTGGTCAAGCCCTTCTCGGCCTATGAGAGTTCGATCCTCGGCTACCAGAACGACCCCAAGCTCGGCAACGGACCCTTCCTGAACTATCGGCGCATCATCAGCGACCTCACGGAGAAGATGGAGCGCTTCGACGTGCGCCCGCGCGACCCGAAGCTGAAGACCGCGAACTTTTCCGGCGGCAATGCCCAGAAGATCGTGCTGGCGCGCGAGATGGAGCGCGATCCGGCCCTGCTCATCGTGGGCCAGCCCACCCGCGGCGTCGACATCGGCGCCATCGAGTTCATCCATCGCCGCCTGATCGCCATGCGCGACGCCGGCAAGGGCATTCTCGTCGTTTCGGTGGAGCTCGACGAGATCATGGGCCTGTCGGACCGCATCCTGGTGATGTGCGGCGGGCGCATCACGGGCGAGCGACTTGCCAGGGACGCGACCGAGAACGAACTGGGCCTGCTGATGGCCGGGGTTTCGGGAGAGGCCGCATGAGCAGCCCGACCAGCACGCCCGGCCGCCTCTTCGCGCGCCGCAGCGCCGGCACGACACCGACGCCCGTGCCCTGGTGGGCGGACGCGATTTTGCTGCCGCTCATCAACGTGGTGATCGCCTTCGTGGTCTCCGGCATCATCGTGTGGCTGATCGTCGGCGCCGACCCGATGAGCGTCGGAATCACCATGATTCAGGGTGCCTTCGGCGATGCCAACGCCATCGGCACCACGCTCTACTACGCCACTACCTATATCTTCGCCGGTCTCGCGGTGGCGGTGGCCTTCCATGCGGGCCTGTTCAATATCGGCGTCGACGGCCAGGGCCAGATCGCAGGCATCGGCATCGCCTTCGCCTGCCTGCATCTGGGCTGGGCGCCATGGCCGCTTGCCATCCCGCTGGCGATGATCGCTGGCATGGTCTTCGGTGCGGCGTGGGCCTTCCTGCCCGGCTATCTGCAGGCCAAGCGGGGCAGCCACGTCGTCATCACCACCATCATGTTCAACTATATCGCCACCGCCCTGGTGCAGTATCTGCTCGTCCACGTGCTGATGAAGGCGGGTACGGGCGATCCGAAATCCGAGCTCTTTCCCGACAGCACCAGCCTGCCGCTGATCAGCGACATGCTGGCGGTCTTCGGCATCGAACTCGACCTCACGCTGGTGAACCTCGCCTTCCCCATCGCCCTGATCGCGGCCTTGCTGGTCTGGGCGCTGATCTGGCGCACGCGCCTCGGCTATGCCATGCGCACGGTGGGCCACAACCAGACGGCCGCCGTCTACGCCGGCATCTCGCCGGCCAAGATCATCGTCATCACCATGCTGATCTCCGGGGCCCTCGGGGGCCTGATGGGCATCAACGTGCTGATGGGCGAGCAGCACCGCATGATCATCGACTACACCGCCGGCGCCGGCTTCATCGGCATCGCCGTGTCCCTGATGGGCCGCTCCCACCCGGCCGGCATCGTGCTCGCATCGATCCTTTTCGGCGCGCTGATACAGGGCGGGCAGGAACTCTCCTTCGACAATCCGGTGTTCGACAAGAACATGATCGTGATGATCCAGGGCATCATCATCCTCTTCGTCGGTGCGCTCGAACTGATGTTCCGACCACAGCTCGCCATGCTGTTCCAGCTCTTTTCGCCAGGCCGCAAGGAGGCATGAGACCATGGATACCGTGATCATGCTCGCCAGCGTCGCGGCGGCGGCGGTCCGCATCTCGACACCCTATCTGCTTTGCTGCCTCGCTGGCCTCTATTCGGAGCGCTCGGGCATCGTGGACATCGGCCTCGAGGGCAAGATGCTGGTCGGTGCCTTTGCCGCCGCCGTCACCGCAGCGACCTACGGCTCCGCCTGGCTCGGGCTCGTCGCTGCCATCATCGTATCGATCCTGTTCTCGCTGCTCCATGGCGTTGCCTCGATTCGCTACCGGGGCAATCAGATCGTCTCGGGTGTCGCCATCAACATCCTGGCCCTCGGCATCACCGCCTTCATCGGCAATGCCTGGTACGGTCAGGGCGGCCGCACGCCCGACGTTTCCGGTGCCGCGCGCTTCCAGCCGATCGAACTGCCCGGCGCGAAGGCCCTCGAGGGCACCCCGGTGATCGGCCAGATCTATTCCGAAGTGCTCTCCGGCCATTCGATCCTGGTCTATTTTGCCTTCCTGTGCGTGCCGGTGACAGCCTGGGTGCTCTACAGGACCCGTTTCGGCCTGCGCCTGCGGGCGGTGGGCGAGAATCCGCAAGCGGTCGACACCGCCGGCATCTCCGTTGCATGGCTGCGCTACCGCGCCGTGCTGATCTGCGGCCTGCTCACCGGCGTGGCGGGCGCCTATCTCTCCACCGCCGATTCGGCCGCCTTCGTCACCAACATGACGGGCGGACGCGGCTATATGGGGCTGGCGGCACTCATCTTCGCCAAATGGCGGCCCTGGCCGGCGCTCGGTGCGTGCCTGCTGTTCGGGCTCCTGGACGCCATCTCGATCCGCATGGGATCGGGTTTCATGATCGGCGGCATGCTGGTGCCCTCGGAGTTGATCTCCTCGCTGCCCTTCATCCTTACCGTCTTCATGCTGGCCGGCTTCGTCGGGGCCGCCAACCCGCCCAAGGCGGCCGGCATTCCCTATCTCAAGGAGCGGTGATGGCCTCCCTCGACGAACTCTTCGAAGCTGCGAGGGCCGTGCGCGACCAGGCGCACGCGCCCTATTCCCGCTTCAAGGTCGGGGCGGCCATCCGTGGGCGCTCAGGAAAGATCTACGCCGGCTGCAACGTCGAGAATGCGGCCTATCCGGTCGGCGCCTGCGCCGAAGGCGGGGCGATCTCGCTGATGGTGGCAAGCGGAGAGACGGCGATCGCGGAAATCCTCGTTCTGGGCTGGACGGATGCCCATCCCGACGCTCCCGGCCTCACCACGCCCTGCGGCGGCTGCCGCCAGCGCATCCGCGAATTCGCTGCGCCCGGCACGCCGATCCATGTCGCCGGGCCGGAGGGCACAAGGCGCAGCTTCACGCTGGAGGAATTGCTGCCGGAGAGCTTCGGGCCGGAGAATCTGGGATAGCCCCGAGGCGCCCGATCAGATCATCACCAGATCGAGAAAGCTTGCAAACAGCAGGAGCACGGTTGCCACGGCCAGCGCCAGTCCCACCCAGAACTGTGCCTTGTCCTCGGCCGCCATACCGCCCTTCAATACCATGTGCATACGCTCGATCATGAAACTGCTCAACTCAACGAAGTCGGGCGTCAGGATGGAAGGGCGGTTGATGCCGGGGCGTTAACGGGAACCGAAATCGGGAAGCCGTCTGGAATCATGGTTGAGAAGGTGTGAGCAGAAGCTCGGACCGACTGTCCGTCGGCAAAACCGGCAGGCTGGCGTGCCGGAATGGATTGCCGTTCACAGGTCGGCAACTTTGGAAACGACACCTTTCGCGGACAGGGAGAAGATGGCGATCGGTGAGGGCCACTCTCGGGTCCGCGTACCGCGCCTCGCAATGTCAGGGCCTACGGACGTCTGCGCTTCCGGCCAGGAACGACTGCCCCGCCCCCCGCCAGGCCAGCCCGAGATGTTCGGCCACGCTTGCCGCCATGTCGGCGAAGGTCTCACGGCGGCCGATGGAGCCCCGGCGCTCGCCGAGCCGGGCGAGGACCGGCACGAATTCGCGCGTATGGTCGGTGCCGGTCCAGGACGGGTCGCAGCCATGGTCGGCGGTGATGATGAGCAAGTCGTCCGCACGCAGCTGCGACAGGATTTCCGGCAGGCGCCGGTCGAAGGCCTCCAGCGCCCCCGCATAACCCGGGATGTCGCGTCGATGGCCGAAGAGCGTGTCGAAGTCGACATAGTTGGCAAAGAGGAATCCGCCTTCCGGCAGGCGATGCATGGCCTCGAGCGTACGGTCGATCAAGGCATCGTTGTCCGGACCCTTGATGTTCTCTCCCGTGCCGCGATGGGCGAAGATGTCGCCGATCTTGCCGATGGTGACGACGGTGCGCCCGGCCTTCTCCATCGCATCGAGCAGCGTGTCGGCCGGCGGAGGCACCGCGAAATCACGCCGGTTCGCCGTGCGCGTGTAGCCGGAGGTTTCGTCGCCGACGAAGGGCCGCGCGATCACCCGGCCGATATTGAGCGCATCGACATGGCGCCGGGCGATCCGGCAGAGATCGAGCAGGCGCTCCAGCCCGAAAGCCTCCTCATGGGCGGCGATCTGCAGCACGCTGTCGGCGGAGGTGTAGAAGATCGGCTTGCCGGTCCTGACGCTTTCGGCGCCAAGTTCGGCGATGACCTGCGTGCCGGAGGCGTGCTTCTCGCCGAGCACGCCCGGCAGCCCGGCTTCCTTCACGATCGCCGCGACCAGATCGCGCGGGAAACATGGCTGTCCCTGCGGAAAATACCCCCAGTCGAACGGCACGGGATAGCCGGCGATCTCCCAATGGCCGGAAGGCGTGTCCTTGCCATTGGAGACTTCGGCGGCATAGCCCCAGAGGCCGTGGACGGGCTCCGTTTCGAGACCGGGTGGAAGGTCTCCCGAGGCGGCTTCAGCGGCCTTGCCGAGGCCGAGGCCCGATAGAACCGGCAGCCGGAGCGGGCCCGAACGCTTCCCATCTTCCCCAGGCCTGGCAGCGGCACAGGCCGAAGCGATGTGGCCTAGCGTATTCGCGCCGGCATCGCCGTAGCGGGCCGCATCGTCGGCGGAGCCAATGCCGAAGGAATCCATCACCAGGATGAAGGCACGCGCCATATCTCAGGCCCCCGCAATACGCTCGAGTACGGGCGGCAACGGCGCATGCCCCTCGCCGATGCGATAGGCTGCGGCCAAGGCCTCCGCCGCCCTCTTCGCCGCCTCCTCACTGCGGGCATGGACGAAGCCGATCGGCCTGTCGCCTCCGACTTCATCGCCCAGTTCCGCCAGTTCCGTGAGGCCGACCGCATGATCGACGGCGTCCTGCGGCCGAGTGCGCCCACCGCCGAGCACCACGACGGCAAGGCCCACGGCACGGGTGTTTATTTCGGCGACGCGTCCGGCCTCGTTCGCGAAGACCGGCACCGCTATCGGCGCCACCTTGAGATAGCGCTCGTGACGTTCGACGAAATCGGCGGGTCCCCCGAGGGAGGCGACCATGCGGGAAAAATGCTCCGTGGCCGCGCCGCTGTCCAATGCGTACTCGACCTTGGCCCTCGCCTCTCTGATGCCGTCTGCCAGACCGCCCAACACCAGCATCTCGGCACACAGGGAAAGCGTCACTTCCCGAAGACGCGTATCGCGGCGGGCGCCGGTGAGGAACTCGACGGCATTGCGCACCTCCACGGCATTGCCGGCGGCGCTCGCCAGGGGCTGGTCCTTCGCCGTGATCAGCGCGACGGTCGGCAGGCCGGCGCCCGTGGCAACCGTCGCGATCGACCGGGCCAGTTCCCGCGAATCCTCAAGGGTCGGCATGAAGGCGCCCGAGCCGGTCTTCACATCCATAACCAGCGCCTGCAGGCCGGCGGCGAGCTTCTTCGAGAGGATCGAGGCCGTGATCAGGGCGATCGATTCCACCGTGGCGGTCACGTCGCGGATCGCATAGACGGTCTTGTCGGCGGGAGCGAGGTCGGCGGTCTGGCCGATGATCGCAACGCCTGCCTCCTTGACCACCTTGCGGAACAGGTCGAGGTCCGGCTGCGTCGCATAGCCCGGGATCGAATCCAGCTTGTCGAGCGTGCCGCCCGTATGACCGAGGCCGCGTCCCGAGATCATCGGCACATATCCCCCGCAGGCGGCGACGATAGGCCCGAGCATGAGGCTCACATTGTCGCCGACGCCTCCCGTGGAATGCTTGTCCACCACCGGTCCAGGCAGGCCCAGCCCGCGCCAGTCGAGCACGGTGCCCGAACGGGTCATGGCACGCGTCAGGGCGATCCGTTCACCCATGTCCATCCCCCGGAAATACACCGCCATCGCGAAGGCGGCGACCTGGGCATGCGTAACGCTTCCTGCGACCAGGCCGTGCACAAAGGCCTCGATTTCGGCTGGCTCCAGCGCGGCACCGTCACGCTTTTTGCGGATGATTTCCTGGGGAAGGATGGTCAAGGCGAACTCCCTAAGCCGGCTTTCGGCGGCCTTTTGTCTGATCATCGGCTTCATAACGCCGAGTTTTTCGATTCGCGGCCCCGGCAAGCGATGAAGGCTCGCTCCCGATTCACGCGGGAATGATGCCCCGATCCAGCGAATGCCTCAAGGAAGAGAACGTCGACTTCCCCGGCCCATCGACATCGAGGCAAGATCGATGATGGCGCGGGGGCGGAGGACAAACCGGAACCTGACGATGGCGAACGGCTTCGCGGGGGAGTCCGGAAGACTGGCCCATGACGGCGCACATTCGCGCATGAGGATCTGACGATGAGGTCTTCCGACACCGCTCTCCCTCCCCGACTCTGTCGCAATATTAACCGTACATCCCTCTTGCCCATCCCTCCCACGGCTTCCCTGTTCGGTGAATGCTATGTTAAGGGGAGGCCGTGGCCCGGCGGCGCAAGCGCTTGGCCACGGGTTTTGACTGGTCGATAAGGACTGAGACGCAATGGCGGAACGCCGTTCGAGCTTTGAGTATGAAGATCTCCTCGCCTGCGGGCGCGGCGAGATGTTCGGCCCCGGCAATGCGCAATTGCCTCTCCCCCCGATGCTGATGTTCGATCGCATCTCGGAAATCTCCGAGACCGGCGGACCAAACGGCAAGGGCCATGTGCGCGCCACGCTCGCCGTCAAGCCGGACCTTTGGTTCTTCTCCTGCCATTTCCAGGGCGACCCCGTCATGCCGGGTTGCCTGGGCCTCGACGCCCTGTGGCAGATGACGGGCTTCTTCCTCGGCTGGCTCGGTCAGCCGGGCCGCGGCCGGGCGCTCGGCGTCGGTGAGGTCAAGTTCACCAACCAGGTGCTGCCGACCGTCAAGAACGTCGAGTACGGCGTCGATTTCAAGCGCGTCTTCAAAGGAAAATTGATCCTCGGCATAGCCGACGGCTGGCTAAAGGCGGATGGCACCACCATCTATGAGGCCAAGGATCTGCGCGTCGGCCTGTTCCAGGCCTGACGAGTGGCGCCGGCCACCGCCGGTTTCCCGGACCCCATCGCGCTCCCGGCGAGAGCTCGGAGGCGAAATGGTGCCGGGACGACTGCGATGGAGGATTTTATTTCACGTCGATCTGACGCATTTTTGGGCGGGACTGGAATTGGCTTGCCCTGAACAATGTGCTTTGACATGAAATCGGTGCGGCGTCTGGCCTGCTTGGTGCGGGGATCGGCGCAACGCCTGGTAGTGAGTGATCGGGGGCGGGCCTGTGCCACGTCCCGGTTGTACTGGCATTCCGTGGCCGACCGTCGCGCGCTCGCCGAAGCGCCGCGGATCCGGACACGAAACGAGAAGGGATCGCCATGAGACGTGTCGTCGTTACCGGCATGGGAATCGTGTCTTCCATCGGCAATTCGACGCAGGAGGTCCTCTCCAGCCTGCACGAAGCCCGGTCCGGTATCACGCGAGCCGAGCAGTTCGCTCAGCATGGCTTCCGCTCCCAGGTATACGGCGCTCCCACTCTCGACGCGGCTTCCGTTGTCGACAGGCGTGCCATGCGCTTCCACGGCGGCGGCACGGCCTGGAATCATGTCGCGATGGATCAGGCGATCCTCGACTCCGGCCTCGAGCAGAACGAAGTCTCGAACGAACGTACCGGCATCATCATGGGATCGGGCGGTCCGTCCACCCGCACGATCGTCGAGGCAGCCGACAAGGCGCGCGAGTCGGGCAGCTCGAAGAAGGTCGGGCCCTTCGCGGTGCCCAAGGCGATGTCTTCGACCGCTTCCGCCACGCTATCGACCTGGTTCAAGATCAAGGGCGTCAACTACTCGATCTCATCGGCCTGCGCGACGTCGAATCACTGCATCGGCAATGCCTATGAGCAGATCCTCTACGGCAAGCAGGACGTGATGTTCGCCGGCGGCTGCGAGGAACTCGACTGGACGCTGGCGGTGCTGTTCGACGGCATGGGCGCCATGTCCTCCAAATATAACGACACCCCGTCCACGGCCTCGCGCCCCTATGACAAGAACCGCGACGGCTTCGTCATTTCGGCCGGCGCGGGCGTGCTGGTCCTCGAGGAACTCGAGCACGCGAAGGCCCGCGGCGCCCGCATCTATGGCGAGGTCGCCGGCTACGGCGCCACCTCCGACGGACACGACATGGTCGCCCCTTCGGGCGAAGGCGCCGAGCGCTGCATGCGCATGGCCATTGCCAACGTCAAGGCTCCGATCGACTACATCAATCCGCATGCGACCTCGACGCCGGCCGGCGACCCGCCCGAGATCGAGGCCATCCGCAAGGTGTTCGGTTCCGGTGACAAGTGCCCGCCCATCGCGGCGACCAAGGCCCTCACCGGACATTCGCAGGGCGCCACCGGCGTGCAGGAAGCAATTTATTCACTTCTCATGATGAATAATGGCTTCATCTGCGAAAGCGCGCATATCGAGGAGTTGGATCCGGCCTTTGCTGACATGCCGATCGTGCGCAAGCGAATCGACGATGCCAAGCTCAGCCATGTCCTGTCGAATTCCTTCGGATTTGGCGGCACGAACGCGGCTCTGATTTTCAAGCGTCTCGACGCCTGAAAATAGCCGTAGAAGCCGCTTTTCGGCCGATATCGCGTAACAAAGAGACAGATAAAGTGATCGGCGAGGCCTGCAAATCGCCGGACGCCTTATCGAAACGTGGTAAAGAGGCGGAAATGCGGTGCGGTCTGCCGATTCAAGTCCGATAGCACCCAACAACTGAAGATCAGGATTTGGAGTTGCACGCCATGTTGGGGCTTATGCAAGGCAAGCGCGGTCTGATCATGGGCGTGGCCAATGATCATTCGATCGCCTGGGGCATTGCCAAGAACCTTGCCGACCACGGCGCCCAGTTGGCCTTCACCTATCAGGGCGAAGCCCTTCGCAAGCGCGTGGAGCCATTGGCCAACAGCCTCGGCTCGAACCTGCTGGTGCCCTGTGACGTGGAGGATGTCTCCTCCGTCGACGAGGTATTCAGCACCCTCGCGAGGGAATGGGGCAAGATCGACTTCCTCGTCCACGCCATCGCCTATTCCGACAAGAACGAGCTCAAGGGCCGTTACGCCGACACGACGCGGGAGAACTTCACCAAGACGATGGTGATCTCCTGCTTCTCCTTCACGGAGATAGCCAAGCGCGCGGCCGATCTGATGCATGATGGTGGCTCGATCATCACGCTGACCTATGGCGGCTCCACCCGTGTGATGCCGAACTATAACGTCATGGGTGTCGCCAAGGCCGCCCTGGAAGCCTCGGTGCGCTACCTCGCCTCGGATTTCGGTCCTCAGGGCGTCCGCGTCAACGCGATCTCGGCAGGGCCGATCCGCACGCTCGCCGGGGCCGGCATCACCGATGCCCGGCTGATGTTCAACTATCAGCGCGCCCACGCCCCTCTTCGCCGCACCGTCAGCATCGAGGAAGTCGGCGGTTCCGCGCTCTATCTGCTCTCCGATCTGTCATCGGGGGTGACGGGCGAGGTGCATTTCGTCGATTCCGGCTACAACATCATCTCAATGCCGCATCCCGAAGCCCTCAAGGCCCAGGAAGCCGCCGAGGCGAGCGTCGCCACCAAGGCCGCCGCCGAATAAGCTTCCCGGGACCGACGCAATCGACGGCGCCGCGCAGGACATATCCACAAAGACGAAGCGCGCCGCTTCCGGTAGGAAGCAGCGCGCTTTCTTGTTTCGACGATAGCCGGGTTTGTCGTGTCAGGCTTATCGGGTCAGGCAACCTTGCCGTAGATCTGCTGATGGGCATAGCGGATCATTTCGGAGCGATCGGCGCGCAGATCAACGAGATCGCTGTTGGAAAGGGTGTTGATCTCGGCAACCAGGCGACGGAATTCGGCGCGCTTGGCCAGGTGATCCTTGATGTGGGCGATGAGGCCGGCGAAAATCATGGTGAAACTCCTTCTGTTGAAGATAGTTTGGCACGATTATGTTGCATTGCAATAACCTATGCTGCAACGCAGTGACGCATAATCCGCATGGCTCTCGGCTAATTTTCGCTATTTTGCCTCAATTTTTATCAAATTGACAAAAAGCTCTGCAATTATTGCAACTCTTTGACGCATGCCCGCCCCTATCGTTGTCACGCGACCGGCTTCCCCCTTTCTTGATCACCCCTTCCTGGCAGCCAGCTCTGCATCGATTGCCGCGATTTCCTCCCGCAGCTTGGCGACGCGCTCTTCCGCCTCGCGGATCTGACGCTCATAGTGAGCGCCGCGGTTCTTCTGCACCGCCTGTACCTTCGCCTGCTTCTGGATGGTGACGATCTCCGTCAGCAGCTTCGCCTTCTTGAGGGGAAGATTGTCCATCGCTGCGCTCCTGTGCTCGACTCATGAAACGCCCTGCTTAACCGGCATTGCCGGGGCATGCACCTGATTTGCAGAAAGAAGAGCGCTTTCGACAGCTGAAAAAACACGGAATCCATTGGCATCGGCAGCGCTTGGGGGTAAGTGCGGCTTACCCTATCGTCTCGAAAGTACCTACGATGACCGACACCCTGCCCGACCGCCTCGCCGCCAACCCGAAGAGCCCGTTCTACGACGAAGCCTTGATGGAACGCGGCATCGGCATCCGTTTCAATGGCGCCGAGAAGAACAATGTCGAGGAATACTGCGTCAGCGAAGGCTGGATCCGCGTCGCGGCCGGCAATGCCAAGGATCGGAATGGCGACCCCCTGACGATCAAGCTCAAGGGCAAGGTGGAGCCCTACTTCCGGGAGAAGGAGTGAGCAGCGTCTCCCTTCTGGTTCCTCGCCTCCATCAGCTTCGGGCCCGCGATGCCATCCTTGCGGCGCGGGCGGCAGGCAGGCCCGGCTTCCTGCTCGGCGACCTGACCGGCCTGGGAAAGACGCTCTCCGCATGGCTGGCTCTTTCTGCCATGCCGGAGCAAGATGTGCTGGTGATCTGCCCCAAGGGGGCCATCCCGCAATGGCGCAGCACCATGGCGCGCTCCGGGCTGAAGCCGAAATCCGTCACCGTGATGAATTTCGAGAAGACCAAGTCGCTGATGGCGCCGCCGGCCGTCAGTTCCAAGCGCTCGACGCGCGCCAAGAACAATGAACTCGCCAAGCTCGGCACTCCCAGGCGGACCTGGCCGCTCGTCGTGATCGACGAAAGCCATCGCATCCGCAACCCAAATTCACAGCAGGGCCTCATCTGCCGGCAGATGGCCGCCGCGGCAAGCTTCACGCTCTACATGAGCGCCACGGCGGGCCAGGCGCCGCATGAACTCTCCTATCTGGCGCGGCTGCTTTCTGCTGCGACCGGAGAGAAGGGAGGCGATCTCGATGCCTTCCGCGCCTTGATGAAACGCTTGAGGATCGGTCGCGCCAAGGGGCGCTGGAAGAACTGGTCGTGGGAGGCAAACGAGCAGGATCGCAGGACGATGTCGGATCTGCTCTACAAGGGGCCGGCGGCCATCGGTCTGCGCCGCCGGCCCGAGGAAATCGCTGGATGGCCGGAAGTGCAGCGCGAGGTCACGCCGACGGCCCTGGATGCCGACAACCGCCGCCTCTATGAAGCCACCTGGCGTGAATTCCGAAAGGAGATCGGCCTGCTCGGTGGCTCCACCCGACGTGCCGCCGGCTGGGCGGCCGATCTGCGCTTTCGGCAGAAGGGCAGCCTGCTGCGCATCGCCGGCACGGCCGATTTCACAGACGATCTGATCGGGAACGGCCAGCAGGTCGCCGTCTCCGTCGCCTTCCTGGAAACCAGCGCCCTGCTTGCCGAAAAACTGAAGGGACATGGCTGGCGCGTCGGCGAGATCAACGGCACGCAGACCGGCGAAAAGAACGAGGCCGTACGCATCGCCTTCCAGAGCGGAGCGCTCGATACCGTCGTCTTCACCGTCACGGAGGCGATCTCCCTGCATCGGGGCGAAATGGCGGGCGGGGAGCGCGAACGCTCCCTCATCATCCATGACATGCGCCACAGCGCCATCCAGCTCCAGCAGATCGAAGGGCGCTGCCATCGCGACGGCCAGCATGCGGTGATCTACTACGCCTATGCCGAGAACACGGTGGAGGAGAGGATCGCCGCCACCGTCATCGCCCGCATGGCCGACATGGACGGCATGGCCGGCGACGACACGGCGATGCTCGATGCGATTGGGCGCACCATCGACGGCGCGTTAGCGGAAACGGACTGAGACCTTTCTACGTGGGCGCCGGATCGGAGCGTCGATCTCAAGCCACTTGAGCCTGCTGAAGCGGTGTGATCGGCATCCTGGAAAAGATGCGTTTGCGGACAAGGAAGAGGGTGATCGGCAATCGCTCCTCCGTGCTTGGGACGCGCGCTGGCGACAGCTCCCGCAGCGCAGCATGCAATTCCTTTGACTCGTTTCTCTCCTCAGATTAGCGTGCCCATGCCTGGTATCATAGGTATACCAAGAATGCCCCATGCAACGATAAAGCGGCGCAAGCTCTACGAGGAAGTGGCGGATGACCTGGAGCGCCTGATCCAGGAGGGCCAGTATGCGCCATCCGATCTTCTTCCCTCCGAGCGGGACCTCATGCGCCACTACGGGGTCGGGCGACCGGCCGTGCGCGAGGCCTTGTTCCACCTGCGCAAGATGGGCCTGGTACAGATCCGTTCCGGCGAACGTGCGCGCGTAACCAGGCCGACCCCGGAGTTCGTGATCGGCGCTCTGTCGGGTACGGCCCGCCATATGCTGGCCGCACCGGGCGGGGTGCAGGATTTCCAGAACGCCCGTATCTTCTTCGAAACGGGACTCGCCCGGTTCGCGGCCCTGTTCGCCACGGAGGAGGATCTCGCCGATTTCAAGACGGCGCTGGACCGGAACGAAGCCGCGATCGGCGATCTCAAGCGTTTCCGCGAGACGGATGTCGCCTTCCACTATGTGCTGGCCGTCATTCCAGGCAATCCCATCTTCACCGCCATCCACGCCGCCCTTGCCGACTGGCTGCTCGAGCAGCGCCAGACCACGCTGGCACCGGCCCGGGACGCGGCTATCTACAAGACCGTCTTCGAGGCCCATCGCGCCATCTACGAGGCCGTGGCGGCTCGCGATCCGGACCGGGCCGAGAAGGCGATGCGGGACCACCTCGAATATGTCGCGCAGCGCTACACTGATATCGTGGAGGGCCGGCAATGAGTGGCTATGTCGTCATGGTCGACTTCCGCCTCAGGCCCGGCACACTCCGCTCCTTCCGTCCCCTGGTCGACCTCAATGCGCGGCTCTCCGTCCAGCAGGAGCCCGGCTGCCGGCGCTTCGACGTGGTCGAGCCCGACGACGAGACCGACAGGATCACGCTGTACGAGATCTATGACGACCGGGCGGCCTTCGACGCCCACATGAAGACCCGGCATTTCCTCGCCTTCGATGCCGAGAGCGCTGAAATGGTTGCCAGCAAGAAGGTGACGACGGGGAGCCTCGTCTGCGAAGGCTCGTCCTGACGTCCAAGAAGACTTTGAAATCGCGAGCGGAACAACCGCCGCGCCTCGTCGCGACAGGGATCGATTGGTTTGCCGACGAATAATCGCGGCAAGCAAACTGATTTCGAGAATGCAGGCCCGGTAAACGGGCGAAGACATTTTTGGAGGAAATCGAATGACGGACCACGGCCTCAAAGCCATGGCGCAAACCCGGGCGCCGAAATTCGGGCATTTCATCGTGGAATTTGCGACACCCGGCATCGGCCACATCCTCAAATCGGCCGGTTGCGACTTCGTGCTGTTCGACCTCGAGCATTCGGGCTTCCATTTCGAGACCGTGAAGAGCGTCGTCCGCTACTTCGAGGCAGCCGCCCTGCCCGCCATCGTGCGCGTTCCGTCTAAGGAATATCATCATATCGCCCGCGCCATGGATATGGGCGCGGAGGGCCTGATGCTACCGATGGTCAACAACGCCGCGGAGGTCCGCCATATCCTCAACTCGATGAAGTACCATCCCCAGGGCGGGCGCGGCGTGGCCTTGCAGGTGGCGCATGACCGCTACGCGCCCGGTTCTGTCGCCGCGAAGTTCGCAGCAGCCAACAAGCGCTCGACCTTCTTCTGCCAGATCGAAACGGCCGAGGGCGTCGACAATGCCGACGAACTGGCATCGATCGACGGCGTCGATTGTCTCTGGGTCGGTCATTTCGACCTGTCCGTGTCGTTGGGCATTCCCGGCGAGTTCGAGCATCCGGCGTTCAGGGACGCGATCGCCCGTACTCATGCGGCCTGCAAGAAGCACGGCAAGTCGCTCGGCCGCCTTGTGCCCAATGTCGAAACCGGCATCCATCTCGTCAGCGAGGGTTTTGATTTCATTTGCTATTCCGGCGACGCGTGGGTGCTTCAAGCCGCACTTGCGGAGGCGATGACCCGCCTTCGCGAGGGGACGAGCAGCAAGCGGAGCTAGAACCATGCCCACACCTTTCCGCGTTGCCATTTCCGGGGACTTCAGAAAGGCCGACGGCTCGCCGACCTATCCCGACTTCGATCTCGAGCCCCTCAGGAACGCTCCCGGCGTCGAGATGGAATTCCTGGAGGTCGCCAATCCCCTGCGTGCCGAACAACTGGAGAATTTCGACGCCCTCATCCTTCTCACCCATCGCTTCAACGCCGACAGTGTTCCCGCAAGCGGGCGCCTCGCCGTGGTGGCGCGCTTCGGCGTCGGCTACGACACGGTGGATGTCGATGCCTGCACCCGCGCCGGCATCGCCCTCGCGATTACGCCGGACGGCGTGCGCCGGCCCGTCGCCGTCTCCATCATCACCCTGATGCTGGCCCTCACGGGGAAGCTGATGGTCAAGGACAAGCTGACGCGCCAGGCGTCCGAGGGCTTCGCGAAGCGCTCGGAGCACATGGGCGTCGGCCTCGTGGGCCGCACCATCGGCTCCCTCGGCATCGGTAATATCGGAGCCGAGCTGTTCAGGCTGCTGAAGCCCTTCGACATGAGGTTCATCGCCTACGACCCCTATGCCGACAAGGCCATGGCGGCGGGACTCGGCATAGAACTCGTCGGGCTGGAGGATGTCTTCCGGCGCGCCGACATCATATCTGTGAGCTGCCCATTGACGCCCGAGACTCATCATCTCGTCAATGCCGAGCGCCTATCCCTGATGAAGCCGACCGCCTACCTGATCAACACGGCGCGCGGCCCGATCGTCGACCAGAAAGCCCTTACCAGGATATTGCAGGAGGGCCGCATCGCAGGCGCGGGGCTCGACGTGCTGGAACAGGAGCCGCCGGACCCCGACGATCCCATCCTCAAGCTCGACAACGTCATCCTGGCGCCCCACGCATTGTGCTGGACGGATCAATGCTTTGCCGGCAATGGAGCGGCGGATGTCGCTGCAGTCCTCGCGGTCCAGCACGGCCGCGTACCGCGGGGCGTAGTCAATCGGGCAGTGCTGGAAAGCGAGGCCTGGAAGCGGAGAATGGCGGAATATCGCGAGAAATTCGGGGGATAGTGACTTCGACGCCGCGCCAATTCCGGCGGGATCCATCTCACCCCGCCGGTGCAGGAGCGCGGAACTGCCGGGATATCCGGGCGCCTTCGCATAAGACATGTCTCGGCCGAAGCGCCCTCGGGACGAGACGATCGGGAGGACCAAGACGATGAACGAGCGTGAGAGACGTGATTTCGAGCAGGGCCTGGCTGAGGAGGTGGATGCCTTCCTCGCCGGCAAGCCAACGCGCCGAACCTTCATCAAGCGGTTCGGCCAGATGATGGGTATGATTCCCCTGGCCGGTCTCGCCCTGCCGGCCTGGGTGGACGAGGCCCTGGCCCAAGCCGCCATCGATCTCGCGGACGCTTCGACGCCGCTCGGCAAGGCCCAGGCTGCAGCCATGAAGGCTTCGACGGAGGGGCCGGCGGACGGCTCGGCCTATCGGGCCGTACAGGCCGCCAAGCAGTATTCTGGCGTCACGCTGAACATGACCTACGAGGCCGGCCTGCAGGCGCTCGATCCGCGCAATTTCTCAGGCCCCGTCTGGGAGAAATTCACCGGCATCAAGTCCAACGTGGTCGAACTCTCCCATCCCGACCAGTATTCCAAGCCGATCGCGGAGCATATCGCGGCCTCGGGCGCCTACGACATCCTCGACATCGAGCCCGCCTGGACACCCTCGCTTGCCGATGGCGGGGTGATCGCCCCGCTGGACGACTACATCGCCAAATATATGAACAAGGCGGATTTCGACGACTATCATCCCCTCTACAAGGCTCTCCCGACCTACAAGGGCAAGACCTGGGGCTTCTTCGACGACGGCGACATGTTCGCCCTCTACTATCGCAAGGACATCTTCGAGGACGCCAAGCTCAAGGACGCCTACCAGAAGAAGTTCGGCAAGGCGCTGGAGGTGCCCAAGACCTGGGAGGACTATGCGCAGGTTGCCCAGTTCATCACGGATCAGCTCCAGCCCAACGTCTATGGCGCCGGCCACTTCCGCAAGGCAGGAAGCCCCGGCAACCAGTTCGACTTCCTGCAACAGTTCCGGGCCAACAAGGGCGTGTTCTTCGATGAGAGCATGAAAGCCCAGCTTTCCTCGCCGGCCGGCATCAAGACGCTCGAGAACATGATCGCCGCCAACAAGGCCTCGATCCCCGGCAACAACGAACTCGATGCCGTCTCGCTCTGGGCCGCATTCCTTCAGGGCAAGGTCGCCATGATCTATTCCTGGCCACCGTCGGGTCGCATGGCCGCCAACTATTCTCAGAGTGCCAAGGCGATCAACTTCATCCCGCAGTCCTCCGTTGCCGGCAAGGTCGGGTACGCGGTGGTTCCCGGAGGCCACCCCGAACACGCCACGGGCTATTCCAAGGCATTGACAGCGGATTCGCCCAACGCCGAGGCGGCATACCTCTTCATGCAGTGGGCCACTTCGCCGCCGGTCTCGCTGGCGCGGACGATGTTGCCTTATTCGCTGCGCGATCCCTATCGGCTCTCACACTTCAAATCGGAGGAGTATCGCGCGCTCTGGCCGGATGCGAAGGACTATCTGGTCAATCTCAACAATTCGGCCAACGTCGGCCTGCTCGACATGATCATGCCCGGCTGGCAGGACTATGCCCTGTCGCTCGACCGCATGTGCTCGTCGGTGTGGGCCGGCACAGATCCCAAGACGGCGCTGGAAACCGCTGCCGCCGAATGGGACCAGACGACCGAGCGCCTAGGCGTCGACAGCCAGAAGGCCTTCTTCGCCGAATACAACAAGCTGCCAGGCTCCTCGGCCGACCATACCGTCGAATCGATGGGCATGGCGGTGAAGATGGATTGAGCGAGTTGGCGAGCGGCTTGCGCCCTCTCTCGCCGGGGAAGCCATAACAAGGTTTGGAGGGGGTGCCGGCTGCGGTCCCCCTCTTCGCCCCCGACGCATATCTTCGTGCGCGACCTCCCGGATCGGCGGGGGGTCCCAGCGTTTCTCTCGTCCAGGTGGCTCGGATGATGCAGACGGCCCGCTCCCTCCCGCCCACTCGCACGCCGGCGAGCGCTCTCGTGCGTCTCTCCGAATGGAGCGACCGGCATTTCAAATGGCTGCTTGTGGCGCCGGCCGTGCTGCTGATCCTGGCGCTGTCGGTATATCCGCTGCTGTTCTCGATCTGGGTCGCCTTCGTCAACTACGATTTCCAGATCCCCGGCCATGCCTTCGTCGGGCTGAAGAACTTCTCGCAAGTGGTGTTCGACCCCGTGGCGCGATGGTCGCTGATCCTGACGGTCGGGCTCTCGGCCGTCAACGTGATCGTCGAGTTCGGTCTCGGCCTGGCTCTGGCGCTCGCCATGGTGCGCAGCTTTCCCGGGCGCGGCCTCATCATGTCGATCCTGATCATCCCTCTTTTCATCAGTCCCGTAATCGTCGGCCAGGCCTGGGCGCTGATGCTCCAGCGACCCTTCGGGCCGACCAACTATGTGCTTTCCACGCTCCTCGGCCACGATGTCACCATTTCCTGGCTCACCGAGACGCCGTGGCTCTACATGTCGCTCGTCATCGCGGACGTCTGGCAGTGGACGCCCTTCATGTTCGTCATCCTGCTGGCGGGGCTCACCGCGATCCCCGCCAATCAGTATGAAGCGGCCGAACTCGATGGCGTCGACAGCTGGCTCGCCTTCCGGGCGATCACCCTGCCCCAACTCGCGCCGATGATCCTGCTCGCGATCACCTTCCGCCTGCTCGACGCGATCAAGCTGTTCGATACCATCTTCATTATGACGGGAGGCGGGCCGGGCACGAAGACCTACACCTCCTCCTTCTATCTCTACACAGTCGGCTTCACCCAGTTTCACATCGGGCAGGCAACAGCGGGAGCCTGGATCTTCCTGATCTTCACCGCGGCCGTGGTGAGCCTGCTCGTGAGACGCCTTCTGAAGACGGAGGAAGCGTGATGGCGAATTCGATGCCGAAATGGCGCCGCAAGGGCATGGCCGGCCGCATGATATTCGTCGGCCTGTTCCTTCTCTTCGTGCTGGCGCCGCTCTACTGGATGTTTATCACCTCGATCAAGCCGAGCGACGACTACCTGGCCGTGCCGCCGGTCTGGTTTCCGAAGGAGCCGACGATCGTCCACTACACGGCGGCGCTCTTCGCCTATCGCGGCATGCAGGGCCTGATCAACAGCCTGGTTATCTCGGTGGCGGCGACCGCGCTCTCGGCGCTGTTCGGCACCATGATGGCCTATAGCCTGGCGCGCTTCGGCACGGGCGGAAAGCACCTTTCCTTCTGGGTGCTCTCGCAACGCTTCCTTCCGCCCATCGCCGTGGTGCTGCCGATCTTCCTGATCTATCGCGGCTTCGGCCTGCACGACACGCATCTCGGCCTGATCGTCGCCTATACCGTCTTCACGCTGCCGGTGACGGTGTGGATGATGTTTGCCTATTTTCGCGGCCTGCCTCGGTCCATGGAGGACGCGGCGCTGGTCGATGGCTGTACCAGGTGGCAGGCCTTCTGGCGCGTTGCGGTGCCGCTCTCGGCGCCAGGGATCGTGGCTGCGGCCGTGTTCGCCTTCATCGCCTGCTGGACCGAGTTCTTCTTCGCGCTGATCCTGACCAGCCGCAACGCCTTCACGCTGCCCACGGTATTCCGCGCCTTCCTGGGCTTCCAGGGCGCGCAATATGGCGAGGCGAGCGCCCTTGCTATCGTCTCGCTGGTGCCTTCGATCCTGCTGGGCGTATTGGCGCAGAAACACCTCGTACGCGGATTGACCCTGGGAGCGGTGAGAGGGTGAGGAATGGTCCCTGTTTCGAATGCAAGGCCCGAGAGATCGGCGCGGCACCTCGCGTCCATCCTCTTCGCGCGGGCGGCGCGAGAGGACTTCAAGGTCGCTCCACCGTCTCTCTCAAGGCCTGCCGCCCCTCGCCCCACTGGATTTTCAAAGCAAGACCTGCGCCGGAGGACTCATGGCTGATGTTCTGATCAGCGGCCTGCACAAGAGGTATGGCGCCTATCACGCCGTCAAAGGCATCGATCTTGCCATCGCCGATGGCGAATTCACCGTACTGGTCGGCCCGTCCGGCTGCGGTAAGTCCACGCTGCTGCGCATGATTGCCGGCCTCGAGGACATTTCCGACGGGCAGATCGCCATCGGCGGCGAGGTGGTCAACGACATGCGCCCGCGGGACCGCGACGTCGCGATGGTGTTCCAGGACTACGCGCTCTATCCGCACATGAAGGTGGCGGAAAATATCGGCTTCGGCCTGCGTGCCCGGAAGATGCCGGCCCCCGAGATCGAGGCGCGCGTCGGCCGGGCTGCCGCCATGCTGGGGATCACGCCGCTGCTGGGCCGCTATCCGCGCCAACTCTCCGGCGGGCAGCGCCAGCGTGTCGCCATCGGCCGCGCCATCGTGCGTAATCCGCGGATTTTCCTGTTCGATGAACCGCTGTCCAATCTCGACGCCCAACTGCGCGAGGAGATGCGGGGCGAGATCAAACGACTGCATCAGGATATCAAGACCACCATGATCTATGTCACGCACGACCAGATCGAGGCGATGACCCTGGCTGACCGCATCGTGCTGATGCGCGACGGAATCATCGAACAGACCGGCGCGCCCCTTGACCTTTTCGAGAAGCCGGCCTCGCGTTTCGTCGCCGGCTTCCTCGGCTCGCCGCAGATGAGTTTCGTGCCGGGCACGCTCGTGCGCCGCGAAGGGGGCGAGGTCGTCCGGCTTGCCGGCCCGGTCGACGGCCTGCCGCTTCCCGTCGGACGCCTGCCGGTCGATGCCCCGGATGGAATGCCCGTCCTGGTCGGCATCCGTCCCGAACACATGAGCCGCGCTGGCACATCGGCCCCCGCCCCGGGTCATGTGCGGATCGATGCGGAAATCGAACTCCTGCAGCCGACCGGCTCGCGCAGCTTCGCCACGCTACGCCTCGGCGGCACGCCAGTCCTGGCCGAACTGCAGGCTCACGATGTCAGTCGGCCGGGTGAAAGGATCCCGCTCGACATCAACCTCAATCGCGCGTCATTGTTCGACGCCGCAACGGAGAAAGCATTGTGACGATGTCCGAACCCAGTCTCGCCATCCGCCTATACGGTACCGAGGAAGCGGCGCCGGAAACCCGCCTGCTGAAGGCCGGCGTGCTCTCGGCTGAACTGGATGGCGGCGCGCTACGCTCCATTCGCTTCGGCGGCGTCGAGATGATTCGCGCCATCGCCTTCCTGCTGCGCGACGAGAACTGGGGAACACTGTCACCGCAGATCGACGATCTTTCCGTGCGCGAGGATGGTGGCGGCTTCAGCGTTTCCTACCGCGCCACCTGCGAGGACGCGAAGCGCAAGCTGGTCTACGACACCCGTATTTCGGGTACCGCCGATGGATCGCTCGATTTCGAGGTCACCGCCCATCCCCACACGGACGTGCTAACCAACCGCACGGGCTTCATCGTTCTGCACCCGCTTGTCGGCGTAGCCGGACGTCCGGTGAAGGTGCAACATGTCGACAGCCCGGACGAGACGTCCGCTTTTCCGGACCGCATCGATCCGATGCAGCCGTTCCTCGACATACGCTCGCTCTCGCATGAGGTGACGCCAGGCACCTGGGTCACCTGCACGATGACAGGCGACACCTTCGAAATGGAGGACCAACGCAACTGGTCGGACGCCTCCTACAAGACCTATGTACGTCCCCTTGCCCGGCCATGGCCCTACATCTTGAAGCAGGGCGAGCCGATCACCCAGGCGGTCAGGCTTTCCGTCAGCGGCGCGGCGCCGGCCGCTTCGACGCAGGCGAATACCGGGGCGGTGAACGTCACGCTCGGAGGCGAAGGCAGCGGCAAGCTGCCGGTCATCGGCATCGGCGTTCCGGCGGAAGAAGCGCCGCACGCCCTCCAGGAAGTCGAGCGGCTCAACAGGCTCGGCGCCAGGTTCCTGATCTGCGAAGTCGACTGCCGGCGCGGCGACGGCCTCGCGGAAATGCAGGCATATCGCAAGCTTTCCGAGGCGCTCGGAGCGCCGGTGACGCTGGAAATCGTTACGCCTGGCAGCATGGATCCGGCGGCCGACCTGAAGCCGGTCGCCGAGGCAGTCAGGGAATCGGGGTTGAAGCCGGCGGCGGTCGAGATCTTCCCGGCCCAGGACATGAAGTCGGTGCTGCCGGGCTCTCCCTGGCCCGAGATGCCGACTTTCGAGGCGATCCTCGGCGCCGCACGCGAGGCCTTCCCGGGCATCCGGCTTGGCGGCGGCATGGCAACCTACTTCACCGAACTCAACCGCAAGCGGCCGCCGGCCGCCCTGCTCGATTTCGTCACCCACACGACCTGCCCCATCGTGCATGCCGCCGACGACCGTTCAGTCATGGAGACGCTGGAGGCGCTGCCCTATATCTTCCTCTCCACCAAGGCGTTCATGGGCGAGATGCCCTATCATGTCGGCCCCAGTACGATCGGCTGCCGCGAGAACCCCTATGGCAACGCGACCACGCCGAATCCGGACAACCGGCGCACCTGCCTCTCGCGTCTCGACCCGCGCCAGCGCAGTCAGTTCAATGCCGCCTACACGGTCGCCTATGCCGCTGCCTGCGCGCGCGGCGGCGTCGACGCCCTCGCCATGGGTGCGCCGACCGGCCCGTTCGGCTTCATCCACCGCAGACTCGCGGCCTCCGCCCCCTTCTTCGAAACCCAGGCGAACGGGGTGTTCTATCCCGCATTTCATGTCATGGCCGCGCTCGCCGCCGACAGCGGCGCCGCCCTGGTGGATGCGGACTCGGACAGGAAGAGCGCCGTGGAAGCCTTCGCCTATCGCCGCGAGGGCAAGGGCACCGTGCTCTGGCTCGCCAACCTGACGCCGACAGCGCAGGAGGTGGCGCTGCAGGGGGCGGACGGCGCGAAGATCGCGATCCTCGACGATACGAAGTTTGCGGATGCCGTGGCGGGGAAGGAGATCTTCGCGGAGGCCGGGGCTCTGGGCGGCGGGCCTCTCAAGCTCGGTGCCTACGCGGTGGCGCGGGTGACGCTGCCCTGACACGATGAAATGGCGGTCGGAGACCGCCACTTCGCGCTGGGCCTACCGGTCGAAGAGCCGGAAGCCATGGATACGCCCCCTCGGGAGGATGCATACGGACCCCCGGTACCCTGCAAGCTGGGCTGGTTGCGGGGATGAAGTTCCCGCAACCGGCTTCTTCACATCTGGAAGTACCAGTTCGCCAGCAGCACGACGACGAGGCCCGCGACCAGCGTGAGATAGGGCAGCGCGCCCGCTTTCTTGTCCTTGAGGTCCGCGGCCTTGAGGCCGAGGTCATCGAGCATGTGATCGGGAAACTTGCCGCCATCCTGGATGAAGTGCCGGTAGCAGAACACCGGGATGATCAGCGCGGCAAAGATCAGGCCCGCCCACAGCGCCATCGGGTTCCACACCTTGGCGCCGGCGCCCATGAAGACAGCATTGACATAGGCGAAGATGGCACCGAGGGCGATGATGAAGGTGGGCGCCTTCCAGGGCCTGTCGATGTGTCCGTTGTCGATACGATGGATCCAGCCCGCATTGAGGTTCAGGAAATTGAAGATGATATAACCGCAATTCGAGACGGCCAGGATGAAGAAGAAGCTGGTCGCATCCGTCGAGGCAATGGCGAGCACGATCAGGTTGCAGACGAGATCGGTCCACATGGCGCGGGTTGGCGCGCCATGCGAGTTGACATGGCTGAGATAACGCGGCAGCCAGCCATCCACCGAGCCTTGGTAGAGGGTGCGCGAGGAGCCGGCCATGGCCGTCATGATCGCCAGCATCAGCGCCAGGATCATCAGCATGACCAGGAGGTTGGTGACGAAGGCGCCGCCATGCACCATCTGCGCCATCGCCGCCGCCACGCCCGAACCGTCGACGATCGGTGTCGCCAGCATGCCGTTCAGGCCCAGCACGCCCTGGAAGGTGAAGGGAACCAGGATGTAGAGCAGCATGCAGAGCAGGCCTGAGTAGAAGATCGCCTTGAAGGTGTCCGTGCCAGGATCCTTGAATTCGCTGGTGTAGCATACGGCGGTCTCGAAGCCGTAGGTCGACCAGGCCGCGATGAACATGCCACCGAGCACCAGGGTCCAGCCCGCGATGTTCCAATGGCCCGGATCCGGCGCGTAGGCCGTGGCAAGCGGCACCAGCGGCGAATAATTGGCCCAGTTGATCTGGCCCGTGATGATCGGCACGACGCCGACGATCAGCATCGGAACGATCACCAGCAGGCCGATATACTTCTGCATGTTGGCCGTGCCGAGAATGCCGCGATGCTGGATCGCGAAGGTGATCAGCATCAGGATGGCGCCGATGAAGAACACGGCGTTGAGGGAGAAGCCAACCGGACCGAGCGTGTGGCTGAACAGCGTCCAGTTGCGGATTGCCGGCGTCGCCGCGGCCGTCACGGCCGTTATGGCATCCGCCGGTGCCGTGCCGACATGGGCGGCGATATAGGCCACCACCTCAGGCGAGGTCTCCGTGAAGACCGGGATGGGGAAGAAAGCGTTGAGGATATAAGCGGCTGCGATCGAGCACCCGAGCGAGAGCACCGGCGACCAGGCAAACCAGTTGCACCAGACAGAGAGGGGCGCGATGAACTTGGAATAACGCAGCCAGGCCGTGGCGCCGTAGACCGACGCGCCGCCCGACTTGTTCGGGAACAGGCCTGCGATCTCCGCATAGGTGAAGGATTGGATGAAGCCCATGATCATGGACGCGGTCCAGATCAGGAAGGCAAGTGTTCCCGTCGTGCCGGCGATGCCGCCGATGGAGAAAAGCACGAGGGCCGGCACGCCGCTGGCGACCCAGAATGCGCCTCGCCAATCGATATGGCGCAGAAGCTGGCCTTCGGCTTCCGCGCTGGTTGCGATGTTGGTTGTTGTTGTCATTATGGTTCCCCGGACAGACCGACTTCACAGGATGGTGCGCGAAGGCAAGTCGTGAGCGATCGGAACGGCTCTCGACTTTACCTGCCGTCTTTCTTTTTTCCTATGAGTGAAGATTGACATACTGAGAGGAAGCGTCAACTCCTAGTTTTTGGCGAAAAAGCCCATCACCAGAGAAATATTGCTTATTTTTTAGGCATTATGGCCATATGCATAGCCCATGCACGCCAGAGTTGTACCATCGGCCCAAAAAGAATACCGGCCTGCGAAAATTTCCTGCTGGACAAACTTGTTTCTTGTCTGGAAACTTCGCCGATCAACGGGCGCGTCCAGAAAGCCCCGGGACCAGGCCAGGGAAAGCGATGATGTCGGCAGCCAAGATGTGGGGCGGAGAGCCGTTCTGGGGCCTCGGCTTCGAGTGGGACCTGCAATGGGTCCTTACCGAGCGCCAGAAGGCTTTGCAGGCCAAGCTGATCGAGCTTTGCCGCACGGAACTGCGCATCAACGCCATCGAGAGCGATCGCAACCGCGTATATCCCCGCAAGAATTTCCAGATCCTCGCGAAGCATGGTTTCCTCGGGTTGATCGTGCCCAAGGAACTTGGCGGCCTCGGCGAAAACCATGTCTGCGCCGCCATGGTCGTGGAAACGATCGCCCGCTACGGCTGCGCCTCCACGGCAATGTGCTACACCATGCATACGGGCGCAGTGGCCGCTGCCTTGCTGCGGCACCACGACAACGTCGCCCTCAAAGACATTCTCCGCCGCCTCGACAAGGACTGCCTGGTCGGCACGCTTTCCTATTCGGACCCGGAGACGGGATCGCATTTCTGGTATCCGATCTCCTCGGGCGCCGAGGAGACGAAGGATGGCTGGCACGTCAAGAAGAGGGCATCGTGGACCACGTCCGGCGGCTTTGCCGACTGGTACATCGTCCAGACGACGTCGCCGAACTTCAACGGCAACTATGCCGATCTCTCCTGCTTCCTGATCATGGGCGACGAGGCGAGTTACGATCCGGCGAACTGGAACGGCCTCGGGCTGCGCGGCAACCAGTCCGGCCCGCTCGAGATCGACAGGATCGTGCCGCGGAACCGGCTCGTGGGTCCGGTTGGCGACGGTGCCCGGTCGAACGACGAAGTGGTGGACCCCTATTTCCTGCTTTGCTCCTCGGCGTGCTGGAACGGCATCGCCATGGGCATGATCGACATCGCGAAGGCGCATACGACCAAGAAGACCCACAAGGACGTCGGCATGCGCGTGGCCGACTATCCCACCATTCAGGACTATGTGGGCGAGGCCATCATCGATACCAATGTGGTACGCTCGATGGACTTTATGATCGCGAAAGCCCTCGACGAGGCCACCGGCAACAACGACTGGTCAATCCACAAGGACAACGTGACCCATCTGCCGCGCGCAGGGCTGCTGCACTGGCTCTGGCAGATCAAGTTCGCGGCGGCCAAGAACGTGGCCCACGTCTCGGACAAGATGCTGCATGCCTGCGGCGGCACCGGCTACAAGCCGGAACTGCAGATCGAACGCTACCTGCGGGATGCCAAGGCGGGCTGGGTCATGGGCCCCACCAATGAAGTGCTGCGCCAGTTCGTCGGCAAGGCCTCGCTGCTCGGCTTCGAATCATTGGACTACTGGAACACCTCCATCAACGAGCGTGTTCTTTCCAACGAGATCAAGAAGATGGACGCCGAGGCCAAGCGCGCGCTGGCCGAGCGCCTCCTGGCCGAGGTCAACCCGCCGGCCGCGCGGAAGACGGCGTAGCATCGTGGCCGGCGCAGCGCACATCGCGGTCGACCGCATGGATTTTCCGAAAGGACCGGCGGGCTTTTCGGCTAAGAAGGTGCGTCGAAACAAAATGGGAGAACGGCACCCGGCCCAAGCGGCCGCCCGCCGCTTCCGGACGCGAGGTCAAATGGCTCAGGGGCACGCATCACACCCGGCAGGCAAGGGGAACCGGCGCGAGGTCCTCGATCCGCTCCGCTTCCGCGGCGCGCTCGGCCTGTTCGCGACGGGAGTGACGGTGGTTACGGCCCGCCATCCGGAGGCCGGCCTGATCGGTATCACCGCCAACTCCTTCAGTTCCGTCTCGCTCGACCCGCCGCTCGTGCTTTTTTCCATCGCCAACACGGCCCGCAGCCTGCAGGCGTTCCTCGAGGCACCCGGCTTCTGCGTGAACGTGTTGAGGAAGGACCAGCGCGCGCTCTCGGTCCGCTTCGCCCGCCAGGGCGGCGACAAGTGGGAAGACGTGAACTACACCGCCGGCCGCTTCGGCGCGCCCATCCTGCCGAACACCATGGCCGCCTTCGACTGCCTGCACCACGCCCAGCACGAGGGCGGGGACCATCGCATCATCGTCGGACGCGTGGTCGACATGGAACACAACGTCGAAGGCGAACCCCTGCTGTTCTTCGGCGGCCGGTACCGGACCCTGGGCGAGGAGATCGGATGATGGGAATGCCGTTCTCCCCCTCCCCCCTGCCTTCGCCCCAATCTTGCGGGGAGAGGACTGGTGCGACGTCCGAATTCCGAAATCTCCACGCCCTCAATCCAACGAGGCCCAGCCATGCCTGAAGCCGAAATGCTGCGTGTCGCCGGTGGATCCAGCCAGGTTTTTGCACTTGGCAAGGGAGATCGGCTGAGGGTGTTCGATATCGAGGGCGGCCAGAACGCCGTGCTCTATGCCTTCGCGCCCCGGACCAGCCTGCCCGCCTCGCATCCGCCCGCGCCGAGCGAGGATCTCGCCGGGCTGATTGCCGCCAACGAAAACGCGGGCGCCACCCATCATCGCCTCACGGGGCATGACTTTTCGGGCGCCAACGGCATCCTCGTCTCCGGTCCCGAGGCGCAGGCCGGCGAGGCCCTCAGCCTCGATGCGACCGAGGATATGACCTGCGTCTTCATCGTTCCCGCCGCTCCCTCCACGGCAGACGCCGTCGCCCCGGCCACGGATTTCGCGCTGGAAATCGCCCGCACCGAGCCCGGCAACCCTTCCAGCCTGCCCGCACCGCCTCTCGCCGCGCCTCTCCAGGATTTTCGCATCAAGGCGGCGACGGCCGAACGCTTCGAGGTGAAGGCCGGCCAGTATATCCAGATCATGGATATCGACGGACGCCAGTGCTCCGACTTCCTGGCCTTCGATACCGAACTGCTGAAGCAGGGCATAGAATGCGGGCTGGACGCCACGGCGACCCGCACCATCATGGGCCGCGCCTATCCCGGTCCTGGCCTGTTCTCGAAATTCTACGACCAGCGCATGCGCGCGACCGTGGAAGTGGTGCAGGACACCTGTGGCCGGCACGATACTTTCGGCCTCGCCTGCACCATGAAATATTACGATGACATGGGTTACCCGGGCCATGACTCCTGCTCGGAGAACTTCAACAAGGTGCTCGGGCCCCTCGGCATCACGGCGAGGCCCGGCTGGCCCGCGATAAACTTCTTCTTCAACACGCAGGTCAATCATGACGGCACCATCGGCGCCGACGAGCCCTGGTCCCGCCCGGGCGATTACGTCCTGCTGCGTGCGCTCGTCGATCTGACCTGCGCGGCCTCCTCCTGCGCCGACGACATCGATCCCGCCAATGGCTGGAACCCCACCGATATTCAGGTTCGCGTCTATGGCGCGGAACACGAATTCCCCAAGGCGATCGCTACCCGCATGACACCCGATTCACCTCCCGTCTTCACCAAGGAGACGGCCTTCCATTCGCGTATTGCGCCGCTGTCGCGCCGCATGGTCGAATATCGTGGCTACTGGCTCGCAAATTCCTTCCTCGCGGATGGCGCCGTGGCCGAATACTGGGCCTGCCGGGAGAAGGTGGCCGTCATCGACCTCTCCGCCCTTCGCAAGTTCGAGGTGCTTGGCCCCGATGCCGAGGCCCTGCTCGACCATGCCGTGACACGCGACATCTCCAAGCTGGCGGTCGGCCAGGTGGTCTACACGGCGATCTGCTATCCGCATGGCGGGATGCTCGACGACGGCACCGTATTCCGGCTCGGACCGCAGCAGTTCCGTCTCATCTGCGGCGATCCCTATGTGGGCGTGCACCTGCGCCATCTTGCCGAGCAGAAAGGCCTCAAGGCCTGGATTCGTTCTTCGACGGACCAGCTCCACAATATTGCAGTGCAGGGTCCGAAAAGCCGCGATCTCCTCAACAAGATCATCTGGACTGCTCCGACCCAGCCGGCCGTCGACGAGATCGGGGTCTTCCGCTCCGCCGTCGCGCGCCTGGGCGGCGCCCAGGGACCTGCGCTCGTGGTCTCGCGTACCGGCTACACCGGCGAACTCGGCTACGAGATCTTCTGCCATCCGCGCGACGGCGAGGCGCTCTGGGATGCCGTGTTCGAAGCCGGCAAGCCGCTCGGCGTGTTGCCGATGGGCCTCGAGGCCCTCGACATGCTGCGCATCGAGGCAGGCCTGATCTTCGCCGGCTATGAATTTACCGATGAGATCGACCCGTTCGAGGCAGGCATCGGATTTACGGTGCCGCTCGTTTCCAAGAAGGGCGATTTCGTCGGCCGGGACGCGCTCCTCAAGCGCAAGGCCGAGCCGCAGCGCAGGCTCGTCGGCCTCGAGATCGAGGGCCGCGAGAGCGCCCATCATGGCGATCACGTCTATCTCGGCCGCGCCCGCATCGGTGTCGTCACTTCCGGCATGCGCTCACCCATCCTCGACAAGACCATCGCCCTCGCCCGCGTCGATGTCGGCTCCAGCGCCATCGGGACGGAACTGGAGATCGGCAAGCTCGATGGCCACCAGAAGCGGCTCAAGGCCAAGGTGGTGCGCTTCGCCCATTACGACCCGGAAAAGACACGGGTGAAGATGTGATGGGAGGGGCCGGATTTCAGCGCCTCGTTCAAAGGTCTGGGGAACCTCGGCCTTTTCCGGCCATGTCGAGAATTTGGTCCGTCTTCGCAAATCGACGCGGAAGCGACTGCCCGGAATAAACCGCCTGCGAGAACTTCAAAGAATGCCGGTCTGAAGACCGGCACACCATTCTGAAAGGGAACCATCGATGAGTGTCATGTCCTGGCGGCGTTCGCCGCTCGCCGCGCGCCACAAGGCGCTCGGCTCCACCCTGGAAGACTGGAACGGGATGGAAACGGCCTGGACCTATACCAAGTCCGACCTGGCCGACGAGCATGAAGCGATCCGCACGAAGGCGGCCTTGATGGACGTTTCCGGCCTGCGCAAGGCGCATCTGGTCGGCCCGCATTCGCACCAGGTGCTCCAGCGCCTCACCACTCGCGACGTGCGCAAGGTCTATCCCGGCAAGTCCGTGTATGCCTGCGTGCTCAACGATGCCGGCAAGTTCACCGACGACTGCATTCTCTATCGCACCGGTCCCAACAGCTGGATGACGGTCTACGGCTCGGGCACCGGCTTCGAGGACATGGCGAAGGAAGCGGTCGGCAAGAATGTCGCCGTTCTCTTCGACGACGATCTGCAGGATCTCTCCCTCCAGGGACCGCTGGCGGTGAAGTACCTCGCCAAGCACGTGCCCGGGATCAAGGATCTCAAATATTTCCATCACATGCAGACTTCCCTGTTCGGCAAGTCCGTGATGATCTCCCGCACCGGCTACACCGGCGAGCGCGGCTACGAGATCTTCTGCAAGTCCGAGGATGCGGTCGAGATCTGGGATACGATCCTCAAGGAAGGCAAGCGGATGGGCATCGTGCCCGCGTCCTTCACCGCCCTCGACTGGCTGAGGGTGGAGAGCTACCTGCTCTTCTATCCCTACGACAATTCGCAGATGTATCCCTTCGCGGACGAAGGGCCGGGCGATACGCTGTGGGAGCTCGGTCTGACGTTTACGGTCTCGCCCGGCAAGACCGGCTTCCGCGGTGCCGAGGAGCATTTCCGCCTGAAGGGCAAGGAGCGTTTCAAGATCTTCGGCGTCCTCGCCGATACCGACAGGATCCTCGATGCCGGCGACGAGCTCTGGGCCGGCGGCAAGAAGGTGGGAGTCGTCACCTGCGGCATGTATTCGCGCCTGACGAAGCGCTCCATGGCGATCGCGCGCATGGATGTCGACGTCGCCAAGCAGGGTACGAAGCTCGAGGTGAAGGGCAAGAACGTCCAATGCCCCGCCATCGCCCACACCATCACCTTCGACGACCCGGAAAAGAAGAAGCGCACCGCAGCGTAACAGTGCCAAAGCCCCTCTCCCTCACCAGTCCTGAAAGGGTGATGTTCGGGAGAGGGGAGCAATGCCCAGCTGGCCCGCTCCTTGCTTGGCGAGCCATGGTCCATCTGTGAACTTTGGAATATCCATGCTGGTATCTGGCATCAAAAGCCGCCCCGTCTACGGCACGCTCGCCATCAACCCGGGCGCCACGCTGCATCTCTTCGTGGCGGATGCCGAGGGTGCGCAAGCCATCCTCGACGTGGCCAAGACCGCGAGCGTGCCCTTCCTCGACAAGGCGCACATCATCTACATTCCCGGCGGAGCCGCGCCCAAGAATTACGGCGAGGCCTTGAAGGCGCTCGGCCCGGACAGGTTCTATGAAGGTCCCTCCATCGCCGCCGCCCTGCCCCGCCTCGCCCAGACCCTGGCGAATGCCCACATGGGCACGCAGATCTATCTCGCCGGCACAGAGGGTCTGATCGGCCAGGCCATGAAGGTGGCGATCGACGCCGGCGTCGACCATATGTCCATGCAGACCGAACATCGCGGCTCCGAGGAGCGGCGTGTACAATGCGTCCATTGCAAGGGCATCACCGAGCATGTGAAGACGCAACCGGTCAAGTGCAGCCATTGTGGCCTGACGCTGCTGGTGCGTGACCACTACTCCCGCCGCATCGCCGCTTTCCAGGGCGTATGCATCGATGCCGAAGAGCCCGGCGTCGTCCCGGCAACCGAGGAGGCCTTTCCATGAACGGCAACACAAATCGGAGCGACAAGACGCCGAAGATCGATGTGCGCGTCACCGAGATCCATGACGTCACCTCCGAGATCAAGCGCTTCCATTTCGTCTCCGTCGACGGCTCACCCCTGCCGAATTTTTCGGGCGGCGCCCATGTCGTGGTCGAGATGCAGGATGGCGACACCCTCCGGCGCAACCCCTATTCGCTGATGGGCTCGCCGGGCGATCTTTCCTGCTACACCATCAGCGTGCGGCGCGACGAGAATGGGCGCGGCGGCTCCCTGTTCATGCATGGCAATGTGAAGCAGGGCGACGTGCTGCGCATCAGCCATCCCGTCAACCTTTTCCCCCCGGACCAGCGGGCGAAGAAGCATCTCCTCTTCGCCGGCGGAATCGGCATCACGCCTTTCATGGCGATGATGGCGCAGTTGTCGGACGAGGACCGCCCCTTCGAATTGCACTACGCCGTGCGCTCCGACGAGCACGGCGCCTATCTCGCACATCTGGCCCAGCGCTACGGCAAGCGCATCCACGTCTACCGCGACAGCCAGGGCGAGGCGATTCCGCTCGGATCCCTGCTGTCGCTCCAGCCGCTCGGCACGCATCTCTACATCTGCGGTCCCGGCGGCATGATCAACTGGGTGCTCACCACCGCCCGCAAGCAGGGCTGGCCCGAGCAGAACCTGCACAACGAGCAGTTCATCGCGCCCGCCACCGGGAAGCCCTACGAGATAACGCTCGCCCGGTCGGGCAGGCAGATCCTGGTCGGCTCACATCAGAGCATGCTGGAGGCGATCGAGGCGGCCGGCGTCGATGCGCCCTATCTCTGCCGGGGCGGCGCCTGCGGCCAGTGCGAGACGCATGTCCTCGGCTGCGACGGCACGCTCCTCCACAACGATCACTACCTCTCGGAGGCCGAGAAGGCCTCCGGCACCAAGGTCATGCCCTGCGTCTCGCGCTTCGAGGGCCGGGAGCTGGTGCTGGATTTGTAAACGTCAGGATAGCGTCCCTGGGACCGCAGACGTCTCGCCTGCTCTTGGAAATGAAGCGCTTCAAGGGTAGGCGAAACGTCTGCGGTCCTAGGAACCTCTCACAGGAGACCCTCATGGGCATCGAATTCCGCCAGGAAACATTCCGCGACGATTTCACCTTTCGCAACAGCCCGGCGGCAATCCGGCGCTTCCCCTTCCCGTTCGACAAGGATGCCTACATGTATGCGGTCAATATCGAGCCGCATACCCCCGGCCCCAAGGGCTCGGTCTATGAGCATCCCATCGACGTCGACGAACACTATGTCTCCGAGATGCACGACCGCGCCCTGGTGCTGAAGGAAGACCCGCTGCGCTGCCAGTCACTGCCGCATATGACCCTCGCGGGCTGGGACCTGCTGGAACTCCTGATGGAGTGCAAGTCCACCTCATATCCAGAGCATTTCTCGCTGACGCGCGACGGCGACAAATGGCACTGGATCAACCGCCCGCTCGGCATCGACGACAAGTTCACCTTCGGCGACGTCTCGACCCTGCCCTATGGCCCGATGGAGTACATCACCCGTCAGAGCCAGGGCGATTTCTGCTTGCTCGACCAGCGCGACGGCAATCTGTGGATGGATGCCGGGATCGTCACCACCCAAGCCGACTGGTCGCTCGATTTCGACATCGGAATGAACTTCATGGAATGGCACGGCCCGGTGCCTCTCGCCCACCAGCTCGGCGTGTTCGAACGAGCCCTGAAATTCATGCTGAACCTGCGCCAGGGCTCCCCCGTGCGCCGTCTCAACTGGACGATGACGATCAATCCCCGCCTCGACACCTCGCCCGAGAACTATCACAAATGGGGCACGGACCGAACGACGCTGACGCCGGAGAACATCGGCAACAAGCTCCATCTGCGCGTGGAACTGCAGAGCTTCTTCCGCCTGCCACGCTCCAACGCCATCGTCTTTCCGATCCGCTGCTACCTCATCAAGCTCGAGGAGCTGGTGCAGGTGCCGAAATGGGGCCGTCGCCTGCCGCGCGTGCTCAAGAGCCTCCCGCCCGAGTTGATCGACTACAAGGGCCTGACACGCTATCGCGACATGGCGGTGGAGTGGCTGTCGCGCTATGACGACGGTGCCGAAACAAGCCCTGGCGGCTGGCCGGACTGACGGCAGGCAGGCACATCCACGGGGTGCGCGCAAGAGGCTATTTCCGGGTACACGGGCATCTTGCCCGCTCTTCCCGTCAGACCAGCACCGTCGTTTCCAAGAACCGGCAAGATGGCGGTTGCCCGTGAGCACTACCGCCTGATCGCAATGCTCCGCCCGGCATCCTTGGGCATCGCCAGCAATGCGTGCTCCTTGAGCAGGCCCTCAAGGATCCGCGCGGTGTCGGGAAGCCACGGCGCCGAATGGGCCTCGCCGCTCTGGTCGATCGACATCAGCATTTGCTCGGAGGTCGCCACTACGATGTTGCGGACCTTGTCGTGCATCGAAAGAAAAACGCGAACCCGCTTCGCATCGAGTTCGAGCAACTGGCAGGTGACGGAAACGGGGGTGCCGAGCTTCACCTCCCACAGGAAGCGGACATGCGTTTCCATCGTGTAGAGCGTGTGCTTCGTCGTCTCGCGCACAGCCGGCGTAATGGCGACCCTGATGAGGAATTCATCCACGGCCTTGGCAAAGATGACGGCATAGTAGCCGTCATAGAGATGGCCGTTGTAGTCGATCCATTCCGGACGGACTGTTTCATCAAGCAAGTGCATTGGGGCAGCCCCCGTGAGTGCGGATGTCCCCTCCGCATCTGACGACGGCTCATTCTTAACACAGGGCGGTTCGGATGGGGCGTCCGGCATGCTGGATCAGATCCTTCCTTCCAGACCTTCGGCCTCGGGCCAATATTTCTTCGCCAGCGCCATCACCTCGATGAGGAAATCGTCGCGCCTTCTCTCCAGGGCCTTGATCGAGCGTCCCGCGGCCTGATGTTCGCAGCCATCGGCAACGCGGTCGATCAGTTCCTCCGTCAACTCCGGCGCCACCAGCTTGGTCCAGGGCAGCTTCAGGGCGGGGCCGAACTGGTGCAGCATGTGGCGCATGCCACCCTCCCCGCCGGCGAGGTGGAAGGTAAGGAACGTACCCATCAGCGACCAGCGCAGGCCGCAGCCATAGACCACTGCGGCGTCGATCTCCTCGGTGGTGGCCACGCCGTCATTGACCAGCCAGAGCGCCTCGCGCCACAGGGCCTCCATCAGCCGGTCGGCGATGAAGCCCTCGACTTCTACCCGCACATGCAAGGCGCGCATGCCGATCGAGGTGTAGAAGGCCTTGGCCTGCTCGATGATGTCCGGTGAGGTCTGCTTGCCGCCCAGCACCTCCACCAGCGGGAGGAGGTAGACCGGGTTGAAGGGGTGGCCGACCACGAGACGGCCGGGATTGGCCATCCTGGCCTGCAGGCGGCTCGGCAGCAGGCCGGATGTAGAGGAACCGATGATGGCGCCGGACTTGGCGGCAGCGTCGATCTCGGCAAGCAGGTTCTGCTTGAGTTCCT
This sequence comes from Labrys sp. ALF-8, assembly GCF_059699065.1. NCBI lineage: Bacteria > Pseudomonadati > Pseudomonadota > Alphaproteobacteria > Hyphomicrobiales > Xanthobacteraceae > Labrys > Labrys sp. ALF-8. Next base: position 3,285,320 of record NZ_AP048537.1, on the reverse strand, counting down.
CGCGTTCAGGGGCGTTCTCCTGGATGAAATCGGCGTCCTTCACCGCCTCGGCAATCGTGTTCGCGAAGCCGAGGCGCTTGCGATCCGCTCCGTCGGCGAGCCCCTGCTTCTCCAGCGCCGGCCAGGCGTTGTCGATGGCAGCGCGCAGCTTCTCTTCGGCGCCGGGCGCCGGGTCGAAGGCGACGACGTCGAGGCCATGGGCAAGCGCCCTTGCCGCCCAGCCGGCGCCGATCACGCCCGTTCCAACAATCGCGAATGTCTTGGCCATGAGGATTCTCCCTGTCACCGGGAATAGACAGGGCAAAGCCATTCGCGCCTTTGCATCACACGACATGAGCGGTGCAGAACCCGACAGGAACGGCGATCACTCCGTGTCCGACTTCAAGCCCCTTGCGCGACCGGCTATTCCCGGAGGAATCCGAAGACGAGAGGCGCCACGCCATAGGAATTCGAGGGCGTACGGATCATCAAGTTTTTCTTGCCGATGAAGATAGATAATCCTCCTTGATGAAATCATGCGAAACCCCGATGGTGCGGTGCAACTCACAGGTTCCCCATGTCCGCCCTCGTCGATTCCGCCACCGTCCGATCCGACCATCGTCTCGGCGTTTTTCTTGTTGCCGCCTCCGCCGTCGCCTGGAGCATCAGTGGCATCTTCGCGCGCCTTCTCACCGTAGACGAATGGACCACCGTGAGCATGCGGGCAGCGATCGGGGCGGTCTATATGCTTGTCGGCCTGGTCGCCATGCATCGCGGCAACAGCTTCAAGGCCCTTTTTTCGATCGGCTGGTTCGGCCTGGGCGTGGCAGCGTGCGCGTCCCTGTCCATGCTGTTCTATGTCGGCGCACTGTTCCACACCACGATCGCCAACGTCTCGGTGATCTATGCCACCACGCCCTTCTGGGCAGCGGGGCTCGCTTGGCTGATCATGCGCGAGATGGTGCCTCTCAAGACGCTGGTGGCAGCTCTCATCGCACTCGCGGGCGTCATCGTCATGGTTTCGGGGTCCTTCGGCTCCAGCCATCTGTTCGGTGACGGGCTGGCGCTCGGCATGGCGCTCACCTTTGCAATCGTGGCGGTGATCGTGCGGGCGCGGCCCGGCCTCGAAATGCTGCCCGTGAACCTCGTCTGCTGCGGGTTCACCGCCCTCGTCGGCTTGCCCTACGCCTCGCCCGGCCATGCCACGCCACAGGACTGGCTCGTGCTGGCGGTCTTCGCCTTCACCTCGATTCCCCTTGCCTTCTTCATGTTCCTGGCCGGCGCTCGCAAGATACCGGCGGCGGAATCGGGCCTGATCACCACGCTCGACGTGGTGCTCTCGCCCCTATGGGTCTACCTGATCTTTGCCGAGAACCCGGGACAAGCCGCAATCGTGGGAGGCACCATCGTATTCGGTGCGGTGGTCTGGCACGTCATCGACGGGCTGCGGGCCTCGCGCGGCTGATACGGAGAAAACCGACCTGACCACGGAAGGGGCGATCACCGATCGCCCTCTTTTCCTTCCCGACAAAAGGGCTCAACGCTCTGGTTTGGCGCCGATGGGCATCCGAAGGCCTAAACCGAGGCCCGCGCGGCAACCTCGGTCTCTTCCTCCGTTGCGTCGCCGCGGGCGAAGGCCGAGAGCAGCACGCCTGTAAGCAGCACCGCGCCGCCGATGATCGTGGTGAGGCGTGGCACCTCGGCGAAGAACAGGAGCACCCAAACGGGGCCGAGGATCGTCTCGGTCTGTGCGAGCAGCACCAGTCGCCCCGCGCCGACATGGCGGGCGGCGGCGTTGAGCAGATACATGCCGCCGCCGATGAAGGCCGCGCCATGCAGCATGGCAGCCAGGTTTTCCGCCATCGGCGTCGCAAAGCTGGAGCCCGTCGCCAGCATGTAGATGCCGCAGGTGATGATGGTGATCACCGCCCAGCCCATCACGACGCCGGACATATCCCGATCCCGGCCCATGCGCGCGATGATCGAGTAGAGTCCGTAGGCAAAGCCGACGCCGAAAGCGGCGATATTGCCTATGGCGTTGCCGCTGCCGAGTTCACCCCATGTCATGACCAGAAGGCCGGCGATACCGATGACGATGCCGAGCCAGGTGAAGAGGAGGATCCGTTCCTTGAGGATCAGGCGTGCGAGGATCGCACCGATCAGCGGCGCGGCGCTGGAGAAAAGCAGGGCATTGGCGATGGTGGTCGTCTTCATGGCGAAGATGAAGAGATCGGCCATCACCGTCATGCAGACGGCCCCGCCGAGGCCGAGCCAGCCGCCCGACAGCATCTGCCTGAGGGGCGACTTGCCCTGGAGGAGGGCCACGACCATCACCAGTGGCAGCAGGCCGAAACTGCGCCACAACAGATATTGCACGGCATCGAGGCTAGGGGAGATGCGAACTGTCAGGCTGCCGAAGGAGAAGACGGTTCCGGCGGCAAGCGCCAGGAAGGCGCCGAAGAGGGCAGTCTGACGGGGAGTCATGGCGGGACGCAACCAGCAAGGGGTGTTGAGCAGAATGCCCGGATTCAGGACATGAAATAGCCTGAACGCGACATTCCTATCCGAATGCAGTCGCAACTGCTGAATCCGAGTGCAGCGGCATTCTGCCCGTTTCCTCGCCCGGTACACCTGGCGGGCTGCGGAACGGCGGGGGGTGTCCGTGCGCGCGGGATCTACCCCTCGAATCCGCGATAGCGCCGGCGGTAGTCCGGGTCATAGAGAGCACTTTCGCGGAAATCTTCCGCGCCGAGCGAGCGGCCGATCAGGATCAGGGCGGTTCGCTCCATCGGGGCAGCAGAGATCTTGGCCTCGATGTCCCCGAGCGTGCCTGTCACCACGCGTTCATCCGGCCAGCTCGCCCGGAAGACCACCGCGACTGGGCAGTCCGCCCCGTAATGCGGCTCCGTCTCGGCCACCACCCGGCCAAGCGCGTGGATCGAGAGATGCACCGCGAGGGTCGCACCCGTCCCGGCGAACGCTTCCAGCGTCTCACCTTCGGGCATCGCCGACGCACGGCCTGAAGTGCGGGTGAGCACCACGGATTGGGCGACTTCCGGAAGGGTCAGCTCCTTGCCGAGCACCGCTGCGGCCGCTGCGAAGGAAGGCACACCCGGTGTGATCGTGTAGGGAATGCCGAGGGCTCGAAGGCGGCGCGTCTGCTCGCCGAGTGCGCTCCAGATCGACAGGTCCCCCGAATGCAGGCGGGCAATGTCGAGCCCCTTGGCATGGGCGTCCTCGATCTCAGCCATGATGAGATCGAGGGTCAGCGGAGCGGTGTCGACAATGCGTGCATCCGCGGGCGCCAGAGCGATGATCTCCCGCGGCACCAGGGAGCCCGCGTAGAGGCATACGGGGCACCTTGCCACCAGATCCCGGCCACGCACGGTGATGAGGTCGGGCGCCCCCGGCCCGGCGCCTATGAAATGAACGGTCATGAAGGGCTCCCTCTCTGCACCCGTCCCTGGTGAGGGAGGATGGAAACAATGACGATCTCCAGCGCACTTTGACTCTCACGCGAAATCACCACGACACGTAAAATACCTGCAGTTTCTGTATGTTATGCCGCACGAACGTTTCGCCTTGAATCCATTTCGCGCTAGCCCGCGATGGCAATCGCGCAAGTCGCGCGCGCGCTCGCTATGCGCGCGCGCACGAGCCGCGACTGCGCTCCCGCTCCGGCAAGAGCGGCGCATTCCGCCACGCTGCCAAGCCCGGTCAAGGCAACCACGCGTTCAGAGCGCGTCAGCGTCCGCGCTTCCGCATTCTTCATGGCCGTCTCCGGCATGAGCACCAGCGGCACGCCCAGCAGGGCAGCGGCTTCGGCCAGCCCTGCCTCGCCCTGCTTGAAGGCGGGAGCGAACAGGCCGGTGAGATCACCGGCCGTGACGCCGGCCTCACGCAGGGCCAGCCGCACGAGATCGGCGATCTCCACGCCCGGGCAGTCCTTGCGGCAGCCAAGTCCGGCAGCGACGATACGGATCATGGCTTCGTCACGCTCCATTGCGTCACGGGCATGGCCGGACGCCAGCCATGCATGCTGCCGACGGGGGAAAGCCGCTCGACGGAAAGGCGGATCAGGCCTCCGCCATGGCGGGCGAACTGCTGCGCCAGAGCCTGTTCGCTCTCCAGCGTGACGGCATTGGCGACCAGCCGGCCGCCCGGCTTCAATGCCCCCCAAGCGGCTTCGAATACCGCCGCGTCGCCGACACCGCCGCCGATGAATACGGCGTCAGGTGCCTCCAGTCCCTCAAGCGCGGCCGGCGCGACGCCGTGCACGATACGCAGGTTCGGCGTACCGAGGTTGACGGCATTGACCAGTGCCCGCGCACCACGGTCGGCGTTCTCCTCGATGCCGATGGCGCGGTTGGCAGGATGGCGAAGCAGCCATTCGATGGCGACCGAACCGGCTCCGAGGCCGATGTCCCACAAAAGCTGGCCTCTCAGCGGCTGAAGGGCCGACAGCGTGACCGCGCGAATTTCTCGCTTGGTGAGCTGGCCGTCATTTTCGAAGAACTCGTCCGCCAGTCCGGCCGATAGCGGCAGCGGCCGCGCATTGAGCCCGGCAACGACTTCGATCGCCAGCACGTTGAGGGGATCGATATCCCCGAGATCGAAGGCGGCTGCCGTCGCAGAGCGGATGACTTCGCACGCTCCCCCCATGCGCTCCAGCACAGTGAGGCGCGAGGGCCCGAAACCCATGGAGGCGAGGCGCTCCGCAGCCTTGGCCGGCGTGGAACCATCCCAGCTCAATGCCAGAATATGCGCGCTCGGCTGGATATGCGGGACCAGCGTCTCGAACGGCCGGCCATGCAGGGATATCAACGCGCAATCCTGCTGCGCCCAGCCAAGCCGCGCCGCGGCGAGCGCGAAGGAGGACGGCGCGGGATAGCAGGCCATCTCCCCGGGCGGAATCGAACGGGCGAGCGTCACGCCGACACCCCACAGGAAGGGATCGCCAGAGGCGAGCACCACCACATGCCGACCGCGCGCTGCTTCGATCTGCGCGACGGCGCCCGTGAGCAGCGGCGGCCAGGCAAGGCGCCTGGCGGCACTTTCCGGCACCATGGCGAGATGACGGGCACCACCGACGAGCAGTTCGGCCCTCTCCACCACTGCAGCGGCAATCGGCGAGAGGCCGGCGAGACCGTCCTCTCCGATGCCCACGATGGACAGCCAGCGATTGGAATGATTGATAGCGCTCATCGAATCCTCATGAGGCAATCATGATCCTTATCCTCGGCGGCACAACCGAAGCCTCGGCGCTGGCACGCCTGTTGGCCGAACGCCCCGGGTTCGAGGCGATGCTCTCCCTGGCCGGACGGACGCAGCAGCCGGCGCTGCCGCCCCTCCCCCATCGCATCGGCGGCTTCGGCGGCGTGGAGGGGCTGTGCGGCTTCCTTGGAGACAGCCGGGTGACGGCGCTGGTCGACGCCACCCATCCCTTCGCCGAACGGATGTCCGCCAATGCCGCGGCCGCATCGCGCCTGACAGGAGTGCCGCTCCTCGCCCTGCGCCGTCCGGCATGGCGCGCCGGCCCCGGCGACAACTGGACCGAGGTGGCGGGCGCACAGGAGGCGGCGCTGGCGCTCGGCCAGGAGCCGCGCCGCGTGTTCCTCACCACCGGTCGACTGGAACTGCCGGCCTTCCTCGCGACGCCCTGGCACTTCTACCTGGTGCGCTCGGTCGATGCACCGGACGAATTGCCGCCGCAGGCAAGGCTGATCCTGGCCCGCGGCCCCTTCGCGGAGGCGGACGAGCTTGCCCTGATGAGGACGGAGCGCGTGGATGTCGTGGTCACCAAGAATTCCGGCGGCAGCGCGACCTACGGCAAGATCGCTGCAGCAAGACGCCTGGGCCTTCCGGTGATCCTGCTGAAACGGCCCGAGGCTCCAGATGTGGAAACGGTCGCGACGGCCCGCGAAGCCCTGGCGTGGATCGAGAGGACGGTGCCCGAAGCCGGACCGCCCGGACCGACGCAGGCCCTCGCATGAGGGTTGCCATGAGTCTCCAGCCAACTCACGCCTCCCAGCGGCGTGGCGAGTAGATCCAGGGCTCCCTGTCTTCCCGCTCGATCATCCGCGTCTGCGAGGAACCGACCAGAACCAGCGTGCGCATGTCGACATCGCCCGGCTCGACGGCGACCAGGCTGGTGTAGACGATCTCCTCGTCGGGACGCCCGACCGCCTTCGCCAGGACGACGATGCGGTCGCCGGCCATCCGGCGCAGGATTTCGAACGCCTTGCCGATCTGGTCTGGCCGCGCCTTCGAAGCGGGGTTGTAGAAGGCAAGCACGAAATCGCCTTCGACTGCGGCGACGAGGCGCCTTTCGATGATCGACCACGGCTTGAGATTGTCGGAAAGCGAAACGACGCAGAAATCATGTCCGAGCGGGGCACCGATACGGGCCGAAGCGGCCAGGACCGCAGTCACGCCTGGCGCCACCACGATATCGAGGTCGCGCCAGCTGCGCTCACCGGCATCGACCGCCTCGAAGACCGCCGCAGCCATGGCGAAGACACCGGGATCGCCGCCCGAGACGACCGCAACCCGCGCACCGCCCGCCGCCAGTTCGAGCGCGTGACGCGCCCGATCGATCTCGACCCGATTGTCGCTCGCATGGCGCACAGCGCGGCTCGGCGGCACACGGTCCACATAGGGCCCGTAGCCGACAATGTCGGTGGCCTCTTCCAGCAGCGCGCTCGCCTCCGGCGTCACCCATTTGGCAGGCCCAGGCCCAAGGCCGATGATCATCACGCGGCCGGTCATTTAGAACATCCCCTCTCCCCCTGCGGAGGCGGATTTGCAGGCGCTCTCCTCACAGCAGGCGCCCCTGTCCCGGTACCAGCAGCATTGCGAAATAGGGCGCGCCGTCAAAATCGGCAGGCGGCAGCGGCAATATCTTCTCGCCCGCCATCGTGCCGCGCTCGACATAGACTGTGCGGGCGGCAAGGCCGAGTTCCTCCAGCACCTGGCGCACCTTGGCGAAGTGGCGGCCAAGCTTCATGATGACCGCTGCGTCCGCAAGTTCGAGATGGCGCTTCAGCGCCTCGCGTCCGAGCGTAGCCGGCAGCACGGTGAGGATATCGTCGCCATAGGTGATCGGCGTACCGGCCCTCGTCCAGCAGCCCGCCATGCCGGAAACACCGGCGACCACCTCGGTCTCGTAGGACGGGGCAAGGCGGTGGAAGATCGGCATGAAGGAGCCGTAGAAGAAAGGATCCCCTTCCGACACCACCACGACATCGCGCCCGGCGTCGAGATGGGCGGCAAGGCGCGCGGCTGAGCTGTCGTAAAAACCCTTCAATGCAGTATGATAGGCCGGGTCCGAAGCTGCCACCTCGGTCGTCATCGGATAGGCGAGTTGCTCCTCGATCACGCCATCCGCAAGGAAACCTTCCACGATGGTGCGGCCATGGCCCCGATGGCCCTGCTTGCAGAAGTAGGCGACGACCGGGGCAGAACGCAGCAGCCGCGCCGCCTTGAGCGTCATCAGTTCGGGATCGCCAGGGCCCACGCCGACACCGTAGAGACGACCGGCACTCATTCGATTTCGCTCGCCAATGCGTTGATGGCCGCCGCCGTCATGGCGCTGCCTCCCTTACGCCCCTTCACGATGAGCCAAGGCACCCGTCCCCAGGCGCGCAGGTCATCCTTGGATTCGGCCGCACCCACGAAACCGACGGGAACACCGAGGATGGCCGCCGGCCTGGGAGCGCCCTTGTCGATCATGTCCATCAGGTGGTAGAGCGCCGTCGGCGCGTTGCCGATGGCGACCACCGCGCCGCCGAGGCGCTCGCGCCACAGTTCCATGGCCGCCGCCGTCCGCGTATTGCCGATCTGGCGGGCGAGTTCGGGCGTGCGCGGATCGTCCAGCGTGCAGATCACCGCATTGTCGACCGGCAGGCGGGCGCGGGTGACGCCGTTGGCGACCATCTTGGAATCGCACAGGATCGGCGCGCCGGCTCGCAGGGCCGCGCGGGCGCTCGACACCAGGTCAGCCGACATATCGACATCGGCGGCGACCTCCACCATGCCGCAGGCATGGATGATCCTCACGACCACAGGAGCCTGCTCCGCCGTGAAGCGCGAGAGGTCGCTTTCGGACCGGATCATCGCGAAGGATCGGCGGTAGATCTCGGCACCGTCACGGATATAGTCGCGTTCAGACATGGCTCTTGCTCTTGAGGCTCTTCTGTTGCGGGTTCTTGGCCAGGAACGCCGCTATTTCGTCTACTTCCATCGCCGGCCATGGGCTGGCAACCTTGCTATCGGCGTCGAAAGCAAGGGCATAACGGCCTGCTTTCCCCACCAGCATGATCGAAGCCGGGGTCCGACGGGCGCATCCCTTGGCACAGCCCGAAACGTGCACCGAAGCACCGGCCCGGATGAGCGGCGCCAGTGCCGGCGCGAGTCTCGCCGCGTCGACCTGCGCCGACGCCTCGCCGGATAGACAAGAAGGACTGCCCGGGCAAGCAGCGATCGCGAGGCGAGGGTCCATGGGATCGGTGACGAGACCAAGGGAAGCAACATTGTCCCCAAGTTCGGGCAGCGGAACGGCACTGTGCCCCGCCAGCAGGATGACGCGCCAGGGTGTCAGGCGGAGCTGGAGCTCATGGGCCTCGGCAAGGCACGCAAGGCCTTCGAGCTGGGTCGCATCGAGACGGCCGAAGGGAGCGGCAGCGGCAAAGAAGGTATCGTACCTGCCCGCGAGTCTCCCTTCCGGACCTGGAGAGGGAATGGGTCCAGGGATTGAACGTGTGACGTCGGGACCGTGGCCATGCCGATGCGGGAAACGGGCGGTGCCATCCACCGATACGTCCGGGCCCTTGCCCCTGTCCCCTTCAAGAAAAGGCAGAGGATTGCCCTGCGCGTCTCGCTGCAGCCGCTTCAACAGGTCCCGCATGCGGCGTTCGTCGGGTTGACGCAGGCTGAGGAAATGCTCCGCAAGTCCCAGCGCTGCCTCGACGGCCTCGTCCCTCCAAACGGTACCGAGATCGGCAGCGCCAGCCGTCAGCATGAACGCCTGTGCGCTCACTGCCCTCAATCCGACATCAGCCTCCACTCCGTCCAATGAGAGCGCGCCGCGGCCATCCACCAGGAACCCGAACTTGGCCGGCAGCACGTGGAAGCGCTCGTCCCGTGTCAGGCGCGCCTCCAGTTCGCGGACCAGCGGCCCGACATCGATCAGCGCCGTGTCGTCGAGCCCCGCCAGCGGGCCTGCGAGCACGTTGCGCACTTGCTCCGCTGCCGCACTCTCATCCAGCACGCCGAGTTCGGACAAACGGTCCAGCAGCGGCTGCAGGGTCTCGTCCCCCACGCCGCGCAACTGCAGATTGGCGCGTGCGGAAAGGTCGAACAGTCCGTTGCCATAGTCCCGCGCCGCCTGCGCAAGCGCGACCGCCAGTTCAGGAGACAGAAGCCCCCCCGTCAGCCTCACGCGCACGAGCAGCCCGTCGCCGGTCCGCATCGGCTTGAGGGCGCCGGGACACCAGCCTTTCCTGACCCCGCTCATGCCGCATCGTCCAGGAGCCGGCTGGCCGAGTTGCGCCGGGGCTGCCACAGGCCGCGACGGATCGCCTCGGCGAGTCGCGACCGGATCGCCCGCCCGGCGGCAGGATTGCTCCTTTCGAGGAAGGCGCTGACCTCCTCGTCCTCGACATAGGCTTCGTGCATGCGGTCGTAGGCGGCGTTGGAGACGACGCCGGCGGTCGCTGAAAAGGCGAAGAGCGAATCCATGGCATTCGCCATCTCGGCGGCACCGGCATAGCCATGCGCCATCATGCCGTCGATCCAGCGCCGGCTGGCCGCGCGTCCATGCACGAGGCGTCCGACCTCCTCGCCGAGGCTTCGCAGCTTCGGCGCCTGCGGATTGGTCAGGTCGGCGTGATAGAGCGCCGCCTTCGCGCCGAGCGCTTCCAGCGCGGCGGCAAATCCACCCTGATGGGCGGCGAAGGTGACATCGTCCAGAATGTCGATCTCTCGATGGTCCTGGCCGTGAACATGGGCGTCGGCGCTGGCCACGCGTTCGGCGAAATCGGCGGGTGCGGCATCACCATCCAAGCCGGCGCCATAGGCGTGGGCGCTGGCAGCGAGATAGTCGCGGCCGAGATCGGCGCGAGTCTCCCAGGCGCCGCGAGCGATGCGGTCGGTGATGCCGGCTCCATAGGCCGACGGCGCCGCGCCGAAGATGCGCAGCGGCCGCTCGCCACTCGCCCTGGTGGCCTCGGCAAGCGGGTTCCAGCCGGCGCTCTCGTCGAGCGCCGCGACGGCCCGCACCGCCTCGTCGAAAAGCGTGATCTGCTGGGCGAAGACATCGCGGAAAAGGCCGGAAATGCGCAACGTAACGTCGACGCGCGGCCTGCTCAGCCTTGCCTGGGGAAGAACTTCGAAGCCGGAGACACGATTGGAGCCGTTGTCCCATGCCGGCTTGACGCCGAGCAGCGCCAGCGCCTGGGCGAGATCGTCGCCGCCGGTGCGCATCGTAGCCGAGCCCCAAAGGTCGAGCACGATGCGTCGCGGATGCTCGCCATGATCCTGCAGGTAGCGTTGCACCAGCACATCGGCCGCACGCGATCCAATCGCGTAGGCAGCGCGGGTCGGGATCGAGCGCGGATCGAGCGTGGTGAGATTGCGGCCGGTGGGCAGCACGTCGGCGCGGCCGCGTGTCGGAGCCCCGGAGGGTCCCGGACGGACGAAGTGCCCGTCGAGGCCATCGATCAGGCCGGCCATCTCGCCTTCCCCGCAGGTCTCCAGCCGGGCCGCCAGCACGCCACGCTCGGCCTCGCCGCTGGCCGCAGCAAGCACGTCGAGCAGATGCCCCGCCTCCGCCGGCGCCCTCCCGAAGACGTGCAGGCCGTCGCGGATCTGCAGTTCCTTCACGTCGCACAGGAAGGCGTCGAGGCGGGCAAGCGTCTCCTCCTCGCCGAGACCGGGCGCGATGCCGCATTCGGCGATGAGGCCGCTTTCCTGCGCCTTCTCGATGATCTCGCGCCGGAGGTACCCCATCCGGCGGCCATCGAGTCCATCGGCGCTGGCACATTCGTCGATCAGGCGCTCGACCTCGATCGCCGCGCCCGACAGCCCCGCTTCGCGCAAGGGCGGCGTGAGATGACCGATGGTCACGGCTCCCAGCCGGCGCTTGGCCTGCGCCGCTTCGCCGGGATTGTTGACGATGAAGGGATAGAGCACCGGCAGGTGACCCGCCGCGAGTTCGGGAAAACACCTCGCCGAGAGGGCCGCCGCCTTTCCGGGCAACCATTCCAGCGTGCCGTGCGTACCAAGATGGATCATGGCATCGATGCCGAAACTCTCTCGGAGCCAGAGATAGAAGGCGAGATAGGCGTGGCGCGGCGGCAGGTCGGGCGAATGATGATCGCCCTTCCGGTCGAGCGCCGAGCCCCGGTCCGGCTGGATCGCGACGGCGACATGGCCGCAGGCGAGGCACGCGAAGGCGAAGGCCCCGTCATTGCAGAGAGGATCGGCGGCGGGTTCTCCCCAGTGGGCAAGGAGCTTCTCGCGAATGGAGGGCGGCAGGGTTTGGAACCAGGCGGAATAGCGCGCGAGCGGAAGGGACAGTTCCCTCCGGCCGCGGGTCTCCGGCTGGCAATCTCCCGAAAGCCTCCACAGCAGGTCCGCCTCGTCCCTGGGCCGATCCACGACCGCGTAGCCTTCGGCCGCCAGCCGATCGAGGATCGCCAGCGTGGAAGCCGGTGCATCCAGGCCCACGGCATGGGCAATGCGGCCATCCAAGCCCGGATAGTTGGAAAGCACCAGGGCCAACCGGCGCTGGTCCCGCGGCTTGGCTGCAAGCCGGGCCCAGGCCGCCGCCTTGGCGGCGACAGCTTCGACACGCTCGCGATGCGGCTCATGCGCGAGACGCGAGAAGGCGCCATCCTGCCTTTCGGCCTTGAAGGAAATCACGCCGGCGAGCAGGCGGCCGTCGAGCTCGGGCAAGGCGACATGCATGGCGAGATCGCTTGCCGAAAGACCACGGCTGGAGCCTTCCCAGGCTTCCTCGCCGGACGACGACGTGACGACCTGCAGCACCGGACAGCCGGCAGCATCGAGCGGGGAGCTGCCATCGTCGTCGAGGGCGGAAAAGGCGGTGGCATTGAGGACGACGGCGGGCTTCGATGCGAGGAGCTGCTGTCGCATCCAGGCTGCGGTTTCGGCATCCTTGAGGGAACCGACATAGAAAGCGGTGGGTGCCAGGCCCCTGGCGCGAAGCGCTTGCGCGAGGACCGTGATGGGCGCGATGTCGTCGGAGAGAAGGATGGAGCGGTAGAAGACGATGGCGGCTGGGAGCGCGGACCTCATGTCCGCCTCTTCCTTCCCAGCGGGGCCTTCGTTTCCGGGAGCCGCACAGGAGCTTCCCGCTCCCAGCACCCCATACTTCGGCACCGCTACCGGCTCCTCCGGCTCGCCGAAATCCAGCCCGCCCAGCCTTGCCGCATACAGCAGCGACGCCCTCGCATTCGCTGCCCCCCCTTCGCGCCAGTAGCGATCCAGCCGCTCCAGCGCGGCGGCCGGAACGGTCGAGAGCGCCGCGAGCCTGCCATCGGGCCTTGCATCGCCAGGGATGAGGGCGAGCGCGATCCCATGGGTGCGCGCGGCGGATGCCAGTTCCTCGATGCCATAGCGCCAGTAGTCCATTCCGCCGAGCAACCGCACCAGGATCGCCTTCGCATGCCGCGCCGTGTTCTCGACATAGAGATCCACCGACATGGGGTGGCGCAGTTTCTGCAGCGGCGCGAGACGCAATTGATCGAGGCCGGAGGCTGCCGCCAGTGCGAGATCGCTGTCCGTAAGCGAGGCGAACACGATCTCACCGGGCGCCTGGCCCAGATCGATGGCGGCCTCACTGGCGTCGAGCGAGCGCGTATCTGCCGGCAGCAGGTGCATCAGTGCTCCAGGGTCTTGCGGATGGCTGCCTGGTCGATGCCCTTCTCGCCGATGATGACGAGACGGCTGGCGCGGGCCTCGCCAGGTGCCCAGGCACGATCGAAATGCTGGGAGAAGCGCGTGCCGACACCCTGGAGCAGGAGGCGCATCGGCTTGCCCTCGACGGCGACGAAACCCTTGATGCGCAGGATGTCGTGCGTGTCGGCGGCAGCCCTCAGCCTGGTCACCAGCGCATCGGCATCGGCCACCGCGGGCAGATCCAGCACGAAGGTATCGAAATCGTCATGGTCGTGCTCCTCCTCGTGGTCGTGGTGAGAAGGGCGTCCGTCGAGATCGCTCTCCGCAGCAGCACCGAGGCCCAGCAGCACGGCGGCGTCGATCCGCCCCTCGGAGGTGCGCACCACCTTGACGGCGCGCGGCACGGTCTTCTCGATATCCTTCTCGACGCTGTCCGCTTCGCCTGCGGACATCAGGTCGGCCTTGTTCAGCACCACGAGGTCCGCGCACAGAAGCTGGTCCTCATAGACTTCCTCCAGCGGATTGTCGTGATCGAGTGAAGCATCACCCTCGGCCTGACGCTTCAATTCCTCGGGATCGTCCGCAAACCGGCCCGCCGCGACGGCGGCGCCATCCACCACGGCGATCACGCCGTCGACCGTGACGCGGGAGCGGATCGCCGGCCAGTTGAAGGCCTTCACCAGCGGCTTCGGCAGCGCGAGGCCCGAGGTCTCGATCACGATATGCTCAGGTGCGTCGGGACGGGCGAGCAGGGTTTCCAGCGCCGGGACGAAATCATCCGCCACCGTGCAGCAGATGCAGCCATTGGCGAGTTCGACGATGGCGTCCTCCGGACAGCTTTCGATGCCGCAGGACTTGAGGATGTCACCGTCGACGCCGACGTCGCCGAATTCGTTGACGATCAGGGCGAGCCTGCGGCCATTGGCAGTGGCGAGGAGGTTGCGGATCAGCGTCGTCTTGCCGGCTCCGAGGAAGCCTGTGACGATGGTGCAGGGAACTTTGGCAGTTTCTGCCTTCATTTGCGCGGTCATTCGGCGGCTTCCTTGAGAGATGGGATGGGAGGTATGCGCGCGATCATGCTGCGCTTGAAGGGTTCGGGGCGGCCGCGCCAGGGCATCAGGCCGTCCGCCGAGTGGGCGAGGAGCCGGGCACCGGTGACGACATCGATTCCGCTCTCGGCGGTGAGATCGCCGAAGACATAGGTCCAGGTACCCGGCGCCGACAGCGCCACCGTGCAGGAACGCCGGCAGTTGCCGAGACACTCGACGGGCTGGAGTTTCATGCCGTCGGGTAGCAGGCCGGCGAGCGCACCATGCAGCCTCGCTCCCTGGCGCGGCGCCTCGGGGTCGTCACCCTCGCGACGGCAGGTCACGCAGACATGCACAAGGACTGGCAGTGGAGTTTCTTGCATCGGCCCCATTCATGCCGCCGAAACGGCTCTGGGGCGCGGGAAGCGGCAGTGGAGACGCTCCCAAAACGGAAACCGGTGGCCGCGGCGCCCCGCCCGGACCGGTGATCTCGATGCGAACGGCAGGTCTCCTGGCTCGCGGCTCACCGCGCGCTGCCGCCTTCCCGGTCACCCAGTGGCTTCATGGCAGAGCGCTCGCCGCTTACAGTTGCGGGGGCAGCCGCGGCTTTGGAGAAGGATCAAGACCCGCCCCGCACCGCATTCCCTCTTCTCTCTCGACGAGAGACCGTTCGCAGATGACATAAGGGCCGTGTGACGAAGCTTGTCAATGTTCCCGCTTCCAAAACTGCCTCAAAATCCGGCATAAAGCCCCGGCTTGATCCTGCGAGGCTACCATGGCCGACGAGACCCCTTCGCCCCCGCCGACACCCCCGACCCAGCCGGCCCCGAAGATCGATGCGACCTTCCGCAACGGCTCGGTCACGGCCATCGGCGTGGTCCTGGCCTTTTCGCTCGGCTTTCTGAACAACTGGGCTTCTCAGCCCGGCGCATGGATACCCGAGGATCTCCTCGCCGTCCTCCTCATCGCCATCGGCATCTCCTTCCAGATCTGGTCGATGGCCGGAATGCTGTCCGTGTCCTCTCTCGATGAGCCGATCTACCGCCGCATCGTACGCATCTTTCTGGTGGGGCTGACCCTGGTATCCATCGGCGTGCTGGTGGCCATCGCGGGCGATGCGCTAGGCTACAGCAGAATACTCCTCAAGCCGTGATGCCGGCCAGCGGCCCGGGTGCCGATCGCCTCGAATAGTGCTTTTGCACTTGGAATTACGGGTCTCTGCACGCCTGGTCACGATGACTCACGTCTCCGTGACCCTTCATCCGGCCGCCGTGATTGCTGCTAAGCTGGCTTTCTTGCAATCGCCCAACAGTAGGCCGACGCCGATGGGCCTGGCCTTCTGCCGTGCATAAGCCGCTGAAAGGCCTGCCCATGGTTGCCCTTACCGTCAATAATATCCCCCATCAGCTCGATATTGAGCCCGAGACTCCTCTCCTGTGGGTACTGCGCGACGAACTCGGCCTCACCGGCACGAAGTTCGGTTGCGGAATAGCCCAGTGCGGCGCCTGCACGGTGCATGTCGACGGAGCCGCAATCCGTTCCTGCCAGACGCAGGTCCGCGATGTCGAAGGATCGAAGATCACCACGATCGAAGGCCTGTCACCCGATGGCGGACATCCCGTTCAGCAAGCCTGGCTGGCCGAGGACGTGCCGCAATGCGGATATTGCCAGTCCGGGCAGATCATGGCCACTGTGGCCTTCCTGCAGGATATGCCCCACCCCAGCGACGACGACATCGACAACGGCATCACCAATATCTGCCGCTGCGGCACCTATCCCCGCATCCGCGCCGCCATCCATCGCGCCGCCGCCATGACGAAGGGATGAGATCATGAACGCCATCGACAAGAGGCTCGCGGTCCTCGATCGCCGCCGCTTCCTCGCGATCTCGCTCTCCACCGCCGGCGGCCTGATGATCGGCGGCATCATTCCCGATGCTGCCGACGCATTCGTCGTCGCCGACCAGCCCTGGGACGAGACCAGGACCGGCCGGGAAATCAACGCCTGGATCATGATCGAGCCCGACGACACCGTGATCATCCGCGTCGCCCAATCGGAAATGGGCGAGGGTATCTTCACCGCGCTGCCGATGATCGTCGCGGAAGAACTGGGCTGCGACTGGGCCAAGGTGAAGGCCGAATATGCCTCGGCCAGCCGGAACCTGCGGGAGAACAGCGTCTACAGACGCATGGGCACCGGCGGATCCGGTGCCGTGAGGCGCTCGCGCGAATTCCTGCAGGCGGCCGGCGCCAACGCCCGTGAGCGCTTGGTGCGCGCTGCGGCGGCACGCTGGAGCGTTCCGCCCGAGAGCTGCCATGCCGACGCGGGCAAGGTGCTGCACCAGGCGAGCGGCAGGAACCTGGGCTTTGGAGAACTGGCGGGGGAGGCCGCCGGCATCTCGCTGCCCAACGATCCACCGATCAAGACTCCTGACCAGTACACGCTCATCGGCAAGCCAGTGGCGCGACTCGATACTCCGCCCAAGCTCACCGGAGCCGCCAGGTTCGGCATCGACATCCGCGTGCCGGGCATGGTCTACGCCGCGGCCGCCACCTGCCCGGTCTTCGGCGGCAAGGTCAAATCCTATGACGAGAATGCTATCCGGAGCCGTCGCGGCATCATTGCAGTGGTGCCGATCGAAGGCGGCGTCGCCGTGGTGGCTGACAGGTTCTGGCGTGCCAAGGAAGCGCTGACAAATCTGCCGATCGTCTGGGACGAAGGACCCGCGGCGGAGACCACCTCCAAGCAGTTCGACGCCGATTACATCGCTGCACTGGACGGACCGGCCGTCACCGCCCTGACGAACGGCGATGTCGATGCCGGGCTCAAGGCCGGCAAGCGGGTGGATGCCCTCTACCAGGCGCCCCATCTCGCCCATGCCCCAATGGAGCCGCTCAACTGCACCGCCCATGTCACAGTGGGCAAGGTCGAGATCTGGATGGGCACGCAGAACCCGGACATGGCCCTGCAGCTGGCGGCCAAGGCGGCAGGCGTACCGCCCACGCAGGTGGAGATCCACAACTGCTTCCTCGGCGGCGGCTTCGGACGGCGAGCGGTGAACGATGAACTCGTGCAGGCCGTGACCATCTCCAAGGCCGTGGGCAAGCCCGTGAAGCTGGTGTGGACCCGGGAGGACGACATGCGGCACGACCGCTATCGCCCGCAGGCCGCGATCCGCTTCCATGCTACGCTGGGGAGCGACGGCATGCCCTTGGCGATGCATGTCCGCACCGCCGTCGGGTCGATCCAGCGCTCGCTCGGCTGGGGCAAGGTGGAGAACGGCGTAGAACCCTCCGCCGTCGAGGGATTGGCCAACATGCCCTACCGCTCGGCAGCCACGCAGGTCGACTGCATCCTCAAGAACACCCATGTGCCGGTGATGTTCTGGCGCTCCGTCGGCTCGTCGCAGAACGCCTTCGCCCTCGAAGGCTTCATCGACGAACTGGCGCAGGCGGCGGGCGTGGACGGTTACCGCTACCGGCGCAGACTTCTCGAGGGAAAGCCCGACTTTCTCGCCGTGCTCGACACGCTGGCGGAGAAGAGCGACTGGGACAGCCCCCTCCCCAAGGGATCGGGTCGCGGCATCGCCATCCACGAATCCTTCGGTACCATCGTGGGCGAAGTGGTGGAACTGACCGTCAGCCCGAAGGGCGAGGTGAAGGTCGACCGCGTGGTGGCGGCCGTCGATTGCGGCCATGTCGTCAATCCGCTCACCGTGGTGATGCAGATCGAAAGCGCCGTGGTCTACGGCCTTTCCGCCGCCCTTTTCGGCGAGATCACCATCGACAAGGGCGCAGTGGTACAAGGCAATTTCGACGATTATCAGGTCGCTCGCCTCGCCGACACGCCGAAGATCGAGACGCATCTGGTGCTGAGCGGCGGCAGCAAATGGGGCGGCATCGGCGAGCCCGGCACGCCGCCGATCGCGCCGGCCGTGTGCAATGCGATCTTCAATGCCACCGGCAAGCGCATCCGGGCGCTGCCCATCAAGAATGTGGACCTGTCGAGCGGGGCATGAAGCGCGGGGAGCGTGGACTTCCAGTCCGCTTCTGAAACGAGAAGCTTGCAAGAAGGGCGGCACCGCCCTTCTTGCTGGCATCGAGGGGCGCGGACAAAGCAGAAGCCCCTCTGCCGGTGCTTGCCATCTGCCTCTAAACCCGGCAGGAAGGCTCCATGTTCGCCCCTCGTCTCACCCTCGTCCTCGGCGGCGCGCGCTCCGGCAAGAGCCGCCATGCCGAGGCGCTGATTGCTGCCCATCCTGCCCCTTGGACCTACATCGCCACGGCCCAGGCCTTCGACGAGGAAATGGGCCAGCGAATCGCGGAGCACCAGGCCCGGAGGAACGAAAGCTGGCGTACGGTGGACGCACCCCTGGCACTACCCGAGGCGATTGCGGCGTCCGAGGGGCCGGTTCTCGTCGATTGCCTAACCTTGTGGCTTACCAACCTCATGCTTGGCGAGCATGCGCTGAAGCCGGCATTCGACAGCCTTGCCGGAGCGCTCGGCGCGGCTGGCGGCCCCGTCGTGCTCGTCTCCAATGAAGTCGGCCTCTCGATCGTGCCGGAAAACGCCTTGGCGCGCGCCTTCCGTGACGAGCAGGGGCGTCTCAATCAACAGATCGCAGCGCTTTGCGACCGGGTCGTCTTCACGGTCGCGGGCCTGCCCATGGTGGTGAAATGACGGACGAACAGGCACGCCACAAGGCGAAGATGGAAAAGCGCAAGGCCGTGCAGGATGCCGAGGTCGCGGCCAAGACGATCGAGAAGGGCCTGCTGATCGTCAATACCGGCCCGGGAAAGGGAAAATCGACGGCCGCCTTCGGCTTGATCATGCGTGCGCTCGGCCATGGCTGGCGCATCGGCGTGGTCCAGTTCATCAAGGGTGCCTGGTCCACGGGAGAGCGCAAGGCGCTGGAGCGCTTCGAGGACCTCGTCACCTGGAAGAGCATGGGCGAAGGCTTCACCTGGGAGACCCAGGATCGCGCCCGCGACGTCGCGGCCGCGGGCCGCGCCTGGGAGGCGGCCAAGGAAATGCTGGCCGATCCCGCCATGCGGCTCGTGGTGCTCGACGAGATCAACATTGCGCTGCGCTACGACTATCTCGACCTCGCCGAGGTGGTCGCGACCCTCAAGGGACGGCGCCCGGACCTGCATGTCATCGTCACAGGACGCAATGCAAAACCCGAGTTGATCGAGGCGGCGGACCTCGTGACGGAGATGACCCTCGTGAAGCACCATTTCGCCGCGGGCGTGAAGGCACAGGAGGGCATCGAGTTCTGATCTCGGGGCCGTCGATTGCCTTTCATCCGATGGTGCAGTGCGCCAGGAAGAGCCGGAGAGAACCCACGAACGATGATCGTCTCCATGGTTCGGACCGCTCGACGCGGCAGGAGACTTCTTCCAAACCGTATCATGGCGAAAAATCCCCGGAGGGCTTATCTCGGTGACAGAAGGATTTTCCCCATGTCGATTGAACCGCTTCATCCGCTCGCCCCCGCTCCCAAACCCGTCGCCGCCGGGGTGAGGATTGGACATGTGCATCTCAAGGTCGCCGATCTCGACCGTGCGCTGGACTTCTATGTCGGCGTCCTCGGCTTCGACGTAATGGCTCGGTACGGCACGCAGGCCGCATTTCTCTCGGCCGGCGGGTATCACCATCATCTCGGCCTCAATACCTGGGAGAGCAAGGGCGGCTCACCCCCGCCGCCCGGTTCCACGGGTCTTTATCACACCGCCATCCTCTACCCCACGCGCGCCGCCCTCGCCGATGCGCTCCGCCGCGTGCTGGCTGCCGGGATCGAGCTCGACGGTGCCAGCGACCATGGCGTCAGCGAGGCGCTCTACTTGCGCGATGCCGACCAGAACGGCGTGGAACTCTACTGGGACCGTCCGCAGGAAGACTGGCCGAGGGCGGAGGACGGCAAGCTTGCCATGTACACGCGGCGTCTCGATGTGCAGGCCTTGCTGAAGGAGTGATCCGGATACACGGGCATCCGGGCTATTCTGCCGCTTCTATCTTCGCCGGCTCGTCAGATTCGATATAGCCCGAGCGTATGCGGACCATGCGGTCGCAACGCGCCGCGAGGCCGAGATCGTGTGTCACCAGCACCAGCGTGGCGCCGCGCTCGCGCTTGAGGCGGAACATCAGCTCGACGATGCCGGTGCCCGTGCCCTCGTCGAGATTACCTGTCGGCTCGTCGGCGATGAGGATCGCAGGTTCCGGCGCCAGCGCGCGCGCGAGCGCCACGCGCTGCTGCTCACCGCCCGACAATTGCGCCGGATAATGCGCGGTGCGGGCCCCGAGGCCCACCGCTTCCAGCTCGGCTCGCGCCCTCTCGAAGGCGTCGCGCCGCCCGGCGAGTTCCAGGGGCACGGCGACATTCTCGAGCGCCGTCATGGTCGGAATGAGATGGAACGACTGGAAGACCACGCCGATATGCCGGCCGCGAAAGCGCGCCAGGCCGTCCTCGTTGAGCACGCCCAGATCCTGGCCCGCGATGCGCACGGTTCCGCTGTCGGGCCGCTCGAGCCCGCCCAGCGTCATCAACAGCGTGGACTTGCCCGAGCCGGAGGGACCAACCAGCCCCACCGCTTCCCCCCGCCTTATTTTCAGCGTAACGCCCTTGAGAATATGAACACGCGCCGCGCCGGTGCCGAGACTGAGGTGGACATCGGCGAGGTCGATTGCATCGTTCATAAGGGCATCCGAAGGGTTTTCCGTGGTTCGTCTTCGCATCTACGCACCGATTGTGGCAATTCTCACGTTACTTGTCAGTAACTTCCCCGCCCGTGCCGAGCCCGCGCATCTCGTGGCGTTGGGCGACAGCCTGACGGCAGGCCTCGGGCTAGAGGCGCAGGATGCCTATCCCGCCAAGCTGCAAGCCGCCCTCGGGAAGGTGGGCGTCGAGGTGGTGATCGACAATGCCGGCGTCTCCGGCGATACGACCGATGGCGGCCTGGCAAGACTCGACTGGTCAGTGCCCGATGGGACCAAGGCAGTACTGCTGGAACTGGGCGCCAACGACATGCTGCGCGGCATGGACCCCGTCCAGGCCCGCGCCAATCTCGACGAGATCCTGGCGCGCCTGAAGAAGCGCAACATCCCGGTGCTCCTGATGGGCATGCGGGCGGCGCCCAATCTCGGCGCGGATTACCAGAAGGCCTTCGATGCGATCTATCCGGACCTGGCGGCAAAATACCAGGTGCCGCTCTATCCCTTCTTCCTCGATGGCGTGGCCGGCACCCCGAAGCTGAACCAGCCCGACGGGATGCATCCCACTGCCGCGGGCGTGGACGTGATGGTGGAAAAGCTCACGCCGGTGGTGGCCGAGTTCGTCAAGGGATTGAAATAGCCCTGAAGGCGCCAGGGACAGACATGCGCGGCGTGGCGATCACAGATCGCCTTCGTCACGCAAGTAGCGGAGAGCGGCACCCCGATCCCGCGCCTTTCGCCGCAGGACCATGCCCACGGACTGGCCCGCCCAACGTTTTCGGCTACACCACCACCCTTACGGGCTTGTCGATCGCCTGCAGGACGCGAGAGAGGTCATGGCCGCGTTTGAGAATCATGCCCGAAGGCGCCAGAACGCTGAAGGCCCCCTGGCGCTGCGCAAGCGCCGGATCCTTCACGATGCGATAAAGAGGCATCTCGGAGGTGCGGCGAAAGATCGAGAACACGGCCTTGTCGCGCAGGAAGTCGATGGCATAATCGCGCCACTCTCCGTTGGCGACCATGCGGCCATACAGATTCATGATCTGGCGCAGTTCGTGCCGGTCAAAGGCGATGGCTGGTGGATCGGATCGTCGCGAAGCGGGGAAATACGCGATATCAGCGCTCTCGCTCCGCGAAAACTGCGATCCCGGCGGATCGGCCTCCGTCATGACGCCTCCTTTTGCGGCGTGTCGTCATAGCGTCATGATTACGCTGATCGGCCCCAGGTTCAAGCCACGATTTCGTATTGGGGATAACTCGACCGGGACCGAAGCAAAAAGGAGGGCGATGGCGGGAGAGCGCCGGTATCACCCCACCTTCGTGCTGCCGTCCCCCGTGGCCAGCGATCCGTACAGCTCCGGACGCCGGTCACGGAACAAGCCCCAGGCGGCGCGCTGGGCCCGGATGGCATCAAGATCGAAGGTCGCGGTCAGGACGGCTTCGCCCGAGCGTCCCGCGTCGGCAACGAGTTCGCCATGCGGGCCGGCGATGAAGGAAGAGCCGTAGAAGGTTAGCTCGCGCTCTCCGAAGCGCTCCACCCCCGTGCGGTTCGCCGCCATCACCGGCACGATGTTTGCGCCGGCGTGCCCCCGCATCACCGTGCGCCAATACTCCATGGAATCGTAGCCCGAGACGGGTTCGGAACCGATCGCCGTAGGGTAGAGGACAGCGTCCGCCCCCATCAGCGCCATGGCACGCGCCGCCTCGGGGAACCACTGGTCCCAGCAGATGCCGACCCCGATATTGCCGTATCGGGTCGGCCATACCTTGAAGCCGGTGTCGCCAGGGCGAAAATAGAACTTCTCCTCATAGCCCGGGCCATCCGGAATATGGGACTTGCGATACAGGCCGAGCACGCCGCCATCGGCGTCAACCATGACGAGGCTGTTGTAGTAGGCTTGGTTGGCGCGTTCGAAGAGGCTGATCGGGAGCACGACATTGAGCTCGGCGGCAAGGCTTCGCATGGCGTGTAGGGTGGGGTGGCCCCTGTCGAGCGGCCGCGCACGGGCAAAATGCTCCGCGCGCTCCTCCTGGCAGAAATACAGCCCCTCGAACAATTCCTGCACGAGGACGACCTGCGCACCCTGCCGCGCCGCCTCGCGCACCAGCCGGGCAGCGGTGGCGACATTCTCGTCCACGCTGTCCGAACAGGCGAACTGTACAACGCCGAAGGTCGTCGCGGTCATCATGCGCCCTCGAAACCCGTGAGTACGCCGACTGCGTTCACGGCGATCTCGGCTACGGCGTATCCCCCTTCCATGACGAAAAGGGTCGGCAGGCCGAGCTTGGCGATCCGGGCGCCGATCGACGGATAATTCTCCGTCTTCAGCTTGAAGGCGCTGATGGGATCCTTCTCGAACGTGTCGACTCCGAGGGAGACCAGGACCACGTCGGGCTTGTAGGCTTCGATCTTCCTGCAGCCTTCCTCCAGCGCCGCTCCCCAGGCATCGAAGGCGGTGCCCGCCGGCATGGGGAAGTTGACGTTGAAGCCCTCGCCGCGGCCGGAGCCGGTTTCGTCGGCATAGCCGAGGAAGAAGGGATATTCGTTGGCCGGATCGCCATGGAGATTGACGACGAGCACGTCGTCGCGCTCGTAGAAGATTTCCTGCGTACCGTTGCCGTGATGATAATCCACGTCGAGAATGGCGACCCTGGCGGCGCCGTTGTCGCGGAACCACTGCGCCGCCACGGCGGCATTGTTGATGAAGCAGTAGCCCCCCATGAAATAGGTGCCGGCATGGTGACCCGGCGGGCGGCAGAGGGCAAAAGCCGCACGCTCGCCATTCTTCACCAGGGCAGCCGCCGTCAGCGCCACCTCGTAGGACGACTTGATGGCGTCCCAGGTGCCTTCCACGAAGGTGGCCCCGGCATCGAACGAATAGTAGCCGAGGAGTGCCTCGATCGATTCAGGTGCCTTGTCCCCTCTCAACCCACGGGTCGGCCATGTGAAGGGAATCGCGCTGCCCTCGCGGCCGATCGCCTTCCAGCGCGGATAGACCTGAGGCAGGAAATCGATGAAATCCGCCCGATGCACGCGCTTCGCGGCATCGAGTGAATGCGATTGCGGGGAAAGCACGGGACCCAGCCCGACTTCATCGATCCGCGCACGGATGAATTCCGCCCGCGAAGGCAGTTCAAAGGCCGGCACGATTGCACCAGCCACCAGCTCGAAATTGCCGGCATGGCCCTTATGGCGCTCGGAATAGACGGATTTCATGGAAGATTCCGGATGGGAGAAAACAACTGCCCGGAATTGTGATCACAAAAAAGCCAAGGAGACAAGAGGCCGCGAAGGCGAAGCCTGGCCCCCTCCGGGCAAAGCTCTTCCCCGCTGCGTGCGGAAGTTGCCGTCGTGCCCTGCCCCTTACAGGCGATCCACCAGCGTCGCGCCGGCCGCTTTCATCGCTTCGATACCCGCCGCTATGGAACCGCCGAGGTCTATTCCGCGGCAGGCGCCCAGCACCACCACGGTCTCGAGCCCGAGCTTGCGTGCATCCTCGGCCGAAAACCGTACACAGAAATCCGTGGCCAGGCCGACGCAGAAAATGCGTTTCAGCCCGCGTTCCGCGAGGTAGCCCGCCAGGCCCGTCGGCGTCTTGCGGTCATTCTCGAAAAAGGCCGAATAGCTGTCGATCTCGGCATTGTAGCCTTTGCGAATGACCATCTCCGCTCTTGGCAGGTCAAGGCCGGGATGGAACGCGGCGCCTTCCGTACCCTGGACGCAATGGTCCGGCCAGAGCGTCTGCTCGCCATAAGGCATGGCAATGGTCGAGAAGGGCGAAGTGCCGGGATGGGTGGAGGCGAAGGAGGAATGGCCCGCGGGGTGCCAGTCCTGCGTGAGGACGCAATGGCTGAAATCGACTGCCAGGCGGTTGATGTCGGGCACCACGGCATCGCCATCGGGGACGGCAAGTGCGCCACCGGGACAGAAATCGTTTTGCACGTCGATCACGAGGAGGAGGTCGTTCTGGCCTGGTTTCATCAAAATCTCCTGTCCTGGAGGCTTTATCTTCAACAGGCGGGCGGGAAGATCAACTTGCCTTTGAGCCTGAGGGGACTACACAGGAAGTGAGGCAGTGGATCGCGACTCGCTGCCGGCAAAGGCGGGACCCCATGCGCCCAGATTTTTCTCCCTCCATCGTCGACCACGCGCGCAGCTATCTGCTGCACGGCCAACGCTTGACCGCCCCGACGCTGCAGCCGGGCCTTCACGTGGTGGCAACGCCCATCGGCAATCTCGGCGACATCACCCTGCGCGCGCTCACGACACTTGCGGCAGCCGATCTCATCGTCTGCGAGGATACCCGCGTCACCGGCCGCCTCACCCATCACTACGGCATCGATGCCCAGCTCCTCGCCTACAACGACCACAACGCCCCGCGCGTTCGCCCGCAGATCCTGGAGCGGCTGGCGAGCGGCCAGGGCGTCGCTCTCGTCTCGGACGCCGGCACGCCGATGGTTTCGGATCCCGGCTTCAAGCTGGTTCGCGAGGCGGTGGAAGCCGGCGTGCCGGTGTTCGCCGCGCCCGGCCCTTCCGCTGCGCTCGCCGCCCTAACCGTCGCGGGCTTGCCGACGGATCGCTTCTTCTTCGAAGGCTTCCTGCCAAACAAGGATGGCGCCCGCTCCAACCGCCTTGCCGAGCTCAAGTCTATTCCGGCCACTCTCATCTTCTACGAAAGCGGGCCACGCCTCGCGGACAGCCTTGCGGCCATGGCGACGGCCCTTGGGGATCGCGCTGCCACGGTGGCCCGTGAACTCACCAAGGCCTATGAGACGATCTATCGCGGCACGCTGGTCTCCCTCGCGACCGATTTCGCCATCGCGGACGAGCCCAGGGGTGAGATCGTGGTGGTCGTCGGCCCGCCCGTGGAGGAACGCGCCAGCGCCGACGACATCGAGGCATCGCTGTCCGCCGCGCTGGACACGCTGTCCGTGAAGGACGCCGCGGCCGCCGTCTCGGCGCGCCTCGGCCTGCCCAAACGCGATGTCTACGCACGCGCCGTCGAAATGGCCTCGGAGCGACGCAGCAGGGCCTCTTGAGCAAGCTCGAACGCCAGGCTGCATTCCGCTATGGATTGGGTGCCGAGTCGAGGGCCGCGTGGCTGCTGCGCCTGAAGCTCTACCGCATCCTCGCACGCCGCTTCAAAGTCCCTGGTGGGGAGATCGACCTGATTGCCCTCAAGGGGAGGACGCTGGTCTTCGTCGAGGTGAAGGCCCGCTCCAGCCTCGGCGCGGCGCTCGAATCCGTCACACCCGCCCAGCAGCGTCGCATCGCCAATGCCGCCCGTGCCTGGCTTTCGCGCCATCCCGAGCACATGTCCTTCACCCTGCGCTTCGATGCCGTCTACATGGCGCCGGGCCACTGGCCGGCGCACATCGCCGGCAGTTTCGATATCGACATCGGGTAGAAGAGTTCCTTTCTCTCCTACCCGACTGCCTTCGGTCGAGCGGTGCGAATCAATCAGATCAGACCTGCTGCAATAGGCATTGGCCGAACCGTTTCAGCAGCCTAGTCTACAACGTACTTTTCCCCGATTTGCAGCCGTCACCGCAACCCAGCCGGAGCGGCGTTGTGCCGTTTTCTCGAAGGACTTTTCCGTGTCGTCCGAACCCTCAGCCGCCGTCCTTAACAAGCAGGGGGAGCGTGGCGACAATGCCCAGATCATTGCCACCGTCTTCATCACATTCGTCGGCTTCCTGAACATCGGCCTGCCTCTGGCGGTGCTCCCGACCTTTGTCCACGGCACACTCGGCTATTCCACAGTGATGGCGGGCTTCGCCATCAGCATCCAGTATATCGCGACAGTGCTGACCCGAGCGCGAGTCGGCCGGATCGCCGATACCAAGGGCCCCAAGCTCACCGTGATCTGGGGCCTTTATGCCGGCTTCGGCAGCGGGGCCATTCTGCTCGCATCGGCCCTTTTCGAGAGTACTCCAGCTGTCGCGCTCGGCTTCCTGCTGGCGAGCCGTCTCTCGCTCGGCATCTGCGAAAGCCTGATCGGCACCGGCGCCATCGCCTGGGCGATCGGACGCGTCGGACCGGAGAAGACGGCACGCATCATCGCCTGGAACGGCGTCTCCACCTATGGTGCGCTGGCCGTGGGAGCACCGGCGGGCGTGGCGATCACCGGCCTGTCCGGCTTCGCCGGCATCGGCATCGCGGTGATGGCTCTCTCCCTGGTCGGCCTTGCTCTCGCCCTGCCGAAACCAGCCACGCCGATGACGGCGCGCGACAATCTCCTGAGCTTCCGCTCGGTGCTGTTCCGCGTGCTGCCGCATGGCACGGCTCTAGCGCTCGCCACCGCCGGCTTCGGCACGATCACCACCTTCGTCACGCTGTTCTACGTCGCTCGCCATTGGGATGGCGCGGCCTATGCGCTCAGCGCTTTCGGTGTCGCCTTTATCGCCTGCCGCCTGCTTTTCGCCGATGTGATCAACCGCTGGGGCGGTTACCCTGCGGCGATCGTCTCGCTGGTCGTGCAGGTTGCGGGGCTGACGGCGGTCTGGGCCGCCACGGGTCCGGCGATGGCGCTGGCCGGTGCGGCCGTGACCGGCTTCGGCTTCAGCCTTGTCTTCCCGGCTATCGGCGTCGAGGCCGTGGCGCGAGTGCCACCAGCCAACCGCGGCTCGGCGCTGGCGCTCTATTCGATGTTCCTCGACGTCTCCCTCGGCGTCACAGGCCCGGCCGCGGGCTGGATCTCCGGCCTGTTCAGCGAAGCGACGCCCTTCCTTTTCGGCGCCGTCGCGACATTGCTGGCGTTGGCCATCACCGCGTGGTTGGCGACTGGAAAAAGGGCCGGGTGATTGACGGCAGCGGTGGCCCTGAAAAGCGACGCTCCAGATCAACGTCCCAGAACGCGGCTCAGCCAATCGGCGATCGGGCGCCCGGTCGAACGGGGAGCTTCGGCGGTCGTCACAGGCTCCATCACGACGGGCTGGTCGTCAGGCGCACCATCGATCTGGGGCTGGGCGGCGATGACCTGGTCCTCCGGCGGCTCCTGATGCACCCATGGCCTGCCAGGCAGCGGGGTCGGCGCGATACCCTTGTGGGCCACGCGCATGAAGCTGTTCCAGATCTCGGCCGGGAGGGCGCCGCCGGTTATGCGCTTCGTCGAGGTCCCGTCGTCGTTGCCGACCCATACCGAGGTGACCATGTGGCTGGTGAAGCCGATGAACCAGGCGTCGCGGTAATTCTGGCTGGTACCGCTCTTGCCGGCCGCCTGCCAGCCCGGCAGCGCCGACTTGCGCGCCGTGCCGATGGTGAGGGTCTGACTCATCATCGAGTTCATCATGCCGACCTTGTCGGGGTCGATCACGATCGCATTCACAGGCGGCGGGCGCTGGAAGAGCACCTTGCCCTTGACCGTCCTGATGCGCTTGACGACGTAGGGAATGACGAGATGGCCGCCATTGGCGAAGGTCGCATAGGCCGAGGTGATCTCGAGCGGCGTCACCTCGGACGTGCCGAGCGCAATGGAGGGATTGGGCTCCAGATTCGAGACGATGCCGAGGCGATGCGCGACATCCACCACCGTCTTCGGGCCGACCTCGGCGCACAGGCGCACTGCGACTGTGTTGAGGGAGAGGGCAAGAGCCGTAGTCAGGGTGACGGGGCCGCGATATTCCTTGGAGAAATCCGCAGGACTCCAGCCAGCCAGGCTCACCGGCGCATCGTCGCGTACCGTATCCGGCGTGGCGCCGTTCTCGAGCGCCGAGAGATAGACGAAGGGCTTGAAGGTCGAGCCGGGCTGGCGATAGGCGGAGATGACGCGATTGAATTGGCTGTCCGCGTAGGACCGCCCACCGACCATGGCCCGCACGGCTCCGTCCGGATCCATCGCCACCAGCGCGCCCTGCGACACGCGCAGCTTGGCGCCTGACTTGTCGAGCGCCTGGCGCAGCGACTGCTCGGCCGTCGTCTGGAGCTTGGAATCGATGGTGGTCTCCACCACCACGTCGCTGTCGAGCGGTCCCGTGAGATCGTCGAGCTGGCTGACGATCCAGTCAGCCGGATAGTTGCCGGAGGACTCCGAGGCGAATTTCGAGACTTTCACCGGGTTCGCCAGGGCGTCTTTTTCCTGCTGGGGCGAGATCACCTTGGTGTCGACCATGGCGTCGAGCACCAGCACGGCACGGTCACGCGCGCCCTTCGGATTCTTGTTCGGTGCAAGGGACGAGGGAGCCTTCATCAGGCCCGCCAGCGTCGCCGCTTCCATCACGTTGAGGTTCTTCGCCGGCTTGTGGAAATAGCGCTGCGCCGCAGCCTCGATGCCGTAGGCCCCCGCGCCGAAATAGACGCGGTTGATGTACATCTCCAGGATCTGGTCCTTGGTGAACTTGCGTTCCAGCCAGACCGCGAGAATCGCCTCCTGGACCTTGCGCTGCAGGCTCTTCTCCTGGGTAAGGAAGATGTTCTTGGCGAGCTGCTGGGTGAGCGTCGAGCCGCCCTGCGTCAGGTGATGGGTGGTGAGGTAGACATAGGCCGCGCGGGCAAGTCCCTGCGGGTCGATGCCGAAATGCGAATAGAAGCGCCTGTCCTCGATCGCGACGAAGGCCTGCGGCACGTAGTTCGGCAGATCCTTGATCGAGACCGCGGCTCCCCCCATGTCGCCCCGGTTGGCGATGACGGTGCCGTCCGCGGAGACGATCTGAACGTTGGGCGGGCGAGAAGGCACCTCCAGGTTCTGGATCGGCGGCAGATGGGCCGCATACCAGGCCACGACGCCGCCGGCGCCGAGCAGCCCCCACATGCACAGCACGAAAGACCAGTAGACAAGGCGGTAGAGCATGGAACGGCGGCGTTTCGGACGGCGACCCTTGCCGCCGCCGGAGCCGCTGCCCCCGCCACGGCGAGGCGGCGAATCACCACGGCCCGCCGAAGAGCCGAACAGGCTCCAGCCTCCGCCTTTCGCGCGTACGCTCTTGGCGCGCGCGAGCGGGCGGCTGCGTTGCTCGATCGGTGCGGGCGCGGGACGATCGTCACGGGTTACGCGGAAATCATCGTCCTGGCTGGGCTCGTCGCCCTTTTCCGGCTCGAAACGCGGTTCTACCCGTTCAATCATGCGCCGTTGCCCTTGCGCCATACCTGCCTTCCAGACTTAACAAAATCCAACCGATTCTAAGCGCTTGGGGTTAAGCAACAGCTACCGGCAAACGCACCCGTCCTGCTTTCCGCTGCGCGCACGGCGCAAACAAGGCGTCAATCCGTCATTGTCGTGGCGGAGGCAACCATCCAGTGCGTGCAGTCCATGGAAAATCCGTGCAGCCGGCAGCAGACCCGCCTTCCGGAAAGGCGTCCCGGCCTGTAGGAAGCACGGAACAGGGAAAGACCGATGACGACGATCTACAAAATCATGACGGCGCAACAATGGCAGGATGCGCAGGCGGCGGGCCGGTTCGAAGGCGCGCCCATCGACATCAAGGACGGCTACATCCACTTCTCCGATGCCGCGACGGTGCGCGAAACGGCCGCCAGGCATTTCGCAGGCCAGGGGAACCTCCTCATCGCGGCCGTGGACGCGGAAGGGCTTGGCGATGCGCTCAAATGGGAGGTGTCGCGCGGCGGCGCCCTCTTCCCGCACCTCTATGCCCCGCTGGCTCTCGATGCGATAAGCTGGATCAAGCCGTTGCCGCTCGGCGAGAACGAGGCGCACGTCTTTCCGGACGAACTTCCATGATCGGGACAGCGTTTTCCCTCATTCGTCCCCTGCTCATGCGCATGGATCCCGAGCTCGCGCACGAGCGCACGCTCGCGGCCCTGCGCAGCCTGCCGATCCCGCCCTGCCTTCCCGATTCCCCTACCCTGGGTGTCAGGGCATTCGGCCTCGACTTTCCCAACCGCGTGGGTGTGGCGGCGGGCTTCGACAAGAATGCCGAGGTGGTTGACCCTCTGTTTCGCCTCGGCTTTGGCTTCGTGGAGATCGGCAGCGTCACGCCCCGGCCGCAGGAAGGCAATCCACGCCCCCGCCTGTTCCGCCTGCCGGCCGACCAGGGCGTGATCAACCGCTTCGGCTTCAACAACCAGGGCCACGCCGCGGTGCTGGCGAGGCTGCAGGCACGGAAGGGCAAGGGCATCCTCGGCGTCAATGTCGGCGCCAACAAGGACAGCGAGGACAAGGCGGCAGACTACGCCGCCGGCATCGTCGCCTTCGCGGCGGTCGCCTCCTATTTCACGCTGAACGTTTCCTCGCCCAACACGCCGGGCCTGCGCAACCTGCAGAAACGCGAGGCGCTGGACGATCTCCTCGCCCGCGTGGTGGAGGCTCGCGACACCTCGGCCCTTCACGGCACCCGCCGCCCTCTTCTTCTCAAGATCGCGCCTGACGTGACGATGTTCGAGCTTGACGACATCGTCGACCGGGCCCTGGCGCATGGGCTCGACGGCATGATCGTCTCGAACACCACGATCTCACGGCCCGACAGCCTGAAGGAGAAGGCCGTGGCTGGGGAGGCCGGAGGCCTCTCGGGCGCTCCGCTCTTCGAGCTGTCCACCCAGGTGCTCGCGGAAACCGCAAAGCGCGTCGCCGGCCGCTTCCCGCTGATCGGCGTCGGCGGCATCCATTCGCCGCAGACGGCCAAGGCCAAGATCGAAGCCGGCGCGACGCTGGTGCAGCTCTATTCGAGCCTGGTCTACAAGGGCCCGGGACTGGTGACGCAGATCAAGCGGGCGCTATAGGATTCCCGGCAGGCAGGCGGGACGCCTGCGGTCCCAGGGGCACCTCATTCCGTCTTGCCTTATGCAGCCTTCTTCACCGGTGCGAATCTCTGGTAGAAGCGCTCGTCCTTTTCGGCCATCTCCCT
Organism: Labrys sp. ALF-8; assembly: GCF_059699065.1. Classification (NCBI taxonomy): domain Bacteria; kingdom Pseudomonadati; phylum Pseudomonadota; class Alphaproteobacteria; order Hyphomicrobiales; family Xanthobacteraceae; genus Labrys; species Labrys sp. ALF-8. The sequence goes on along the minus strand of NZ_AP048537.1, from coordinate 3,253,881 downwards.
GAGCAGTCTGTTCGGTTCGAAACGCTCGCCATATTCGGCCGCAAGCCGGTCGCACAGAGCGACGAAAGCCTTGGTTCCCATGCCGTCGATGTAGGAAAGCGTCCCGCCGGTGAAGGGGGCGAAGCCGAAGCCGAGGATTGATCCGACATCGGCCTCGCGCATATCGGTGATCACGCCATCCTCCACGGTTCTGGCCGCTTCCAGAGCCTGGACCACCAGGAAACGGTGCTTCAAGGTCTGGATGTCGATGGCATCGGGGTCGAGCTTCACCGGCTGCAGGTCCGCGAGGCCCGGCCACAGCCGCTTGGTCCCGACGGCGGGATAGTCGTAGAAGCCCTTGCCGTTCTTGCGCCCCTGTCGCCCTTCCCTGTTCAGCAGGATGTCGAGCAGTTTCTCCTGCGCAGGGTCCACGGCGCCCAGGCCGAGGTCCTTCTTCGTGGCCTGCAGGATCTTCCAGGCAAGATCGATCGCGACCTCGTCGTTGAGCGAGAGCGGGCCGACCGGCATGCCCGCGGCACGCGCGACATTCTCGATCATCGCGGGCGGCACGCCCTCCGCGAGCATCAGGTGCCCCTCGCGGATATAGTTCAGCACGCAGCGATTGGCGAAGAAGCCACGCCCGTCATTCACGAGGATGGGGGTCTTGCGGATGAAGCGCACGAAGTCGAGCGCCGTAGCGATTGCCTTGTCGCCAGTCTTCTCGCCCCTGATCACCTCGACCAGCAGCATCTTCTCCACGGGTGAGAAGAAATGCACGCCGATGAACCGGTCCGGTCGCCCCGAGACCGCTGCGAGCGAGGAGATCGGCAGGGTCGAGGTGTTGGAGGCGAAGATGGTATCCGGGCCGATAACCGCCTCGACCTTCTCGATCACCCCGGCCTTCACGGCCCGATCCTCGAACACCGCCTCGATGACGAGATCGACGCCCGTCAGGGCTGCGTAGTCCGGCGTCGCGGTGATACGGTCGAGAAGGGCGTCGCGCTCGGCCATCGTGGCGCGGCCCTTCTTGATCTGGCCGGTGATCAAGCTCTCCGAATGAGCCTTCCCCTTGTCGGCGGTCTCCTGGTCACGGTCGACGAGCACGACCTCGAGGCCGGCCAGGGCGGAGACGTAAGCGATACCCGCCCCCATGAAGCCCGCGCCGACCACACCGATGCGCTTGAGCCGGGTCGGCGGCACTGCCGGGCGGCGCGCGCCCTTGTTGAGTTCCTGCAGCGAGACGAAGAGGCTGCGGATCATCGCCGCGGCCTCGGGCGAGCGCAGCACATGCGCGAAGTAGCGCGATTCCACTGTCAGCGCCCGATCGAAGGGCAGTTGCAGGCCTTCGTAGACGCTCTGCAGGATCGCCCGCGCCGCAGGATAATTGTCGTAGGTCTCCCGACGATAGAGAGCATTTGCGGGCGGGAAGACCATCATCCCCGCTTTGGAATAGACGGGACCGCCGGGCAGGCGGAAGCCTTCGACATCCCAGGGAGCGATGGGCGAGCCGCCGGCCCTGATCCATTCCCTGGCCTTGGCGATCAGGTCATCCTTGGGTGCGACCGCATGGAGGAGGCCCATCTTGTGTGCCTGCGATACACGCAGTTGCTCGCCCTTCAGCAGCATCTGCAGGGCTTGGTCGGGCTTCATCAGGCGGGAGACGCGCGTGGTGCCGCCGGCTCCCGGAAAAAGGCCCACCTTCACCTCGGGCAGGCCGACGCGGGCCTTCTCGTTGTCCGAAGCACCGATGCGATAATGGCAGGCCAGGGCGAGTTCGAAGGCTCCCCCAAGGCATATGCCGTTGATCACCGCGGCAAACGGCTTCCCGCACGTCTCGATGCGGCGATAGAGCTGCGACAGATGCCTGCTTTCGGCGAAGAAGGTCTCCATGGCCTTCTCTTCGCCGACCTGCCTGCGCGCCTCGTTGTATCTGCGTCCCAGTCCCTCGAGCATGGTGAGATCGGCGCCGCCTGAGAATGCCTCCTTGCCCGAGGCGATCACGCAGCCCTTGATTCCGGCGTCGCCCGCCACCTTTCCCAGGATCTCTTCGAGTTCGCCCATCACCTCCACGGTGATGACGTTCATCGAGCGGCCGGGCATGTCCCAGGTGGCGAGGGCGATACCGTTGGCGTCAACATCGAAGCGGAAGTTGGCGAGGTTCATTGGGGAGCTCCAGCGAATGGCCTTCTCCCCTTTGCGGGAGAAGGTGGCGCGCAGCGCCGGATGAGCGGTGGACGAGGCCTGGGCGGCATCGCATTCATTGAGGTGGCACTTTCGCCCGCGAGGCGTGAAGCCGGGGCATCACACTCTCTCGATGATGGTGGCGGCGCCCATGCCGGCGGCAACGCACAGCGTGACCAGGGCGGCGGACCCGCCGGTGCGCTCCAGTTCGTCCAGGGCCGTGCCGAGGATCATAGCTCCGGTCGCACCGAGCGGATGGCCCATGGCGATGGCCCCGCCGCAGGGATTGACCCTGGCGTGGTCGAGATCGAACGCCTGCATGTAGCGCAGCACTACCGAGGAAAAGGCCTCGTTGATTTCAAACAGATCGATATCCGCCTTGCCCATCCCGCTCTTCTGGAAGACGAGCCTGGTGACATCGACCGGACCCGTGAGCATCAGGGCTGTATCGGAGCCGATGGAAGCAGCCGCCTTCAGCTTCGCGCGCGGCTTCAAGCCCAGTCGCCTGCCGGCTTCGGCCGAACCGACCAGCACGGCGGCGGCACCGTCGACGATGCCCGACGAATTGCCGGCGTGGTGGACATGCTCGACCTTCTCCACCTCGGGATGGGACTGCACGGCCACGGCATCGAAACCGCCCATCTCGCCCATCTGGATAAAGGAGGCGTTGAGCGCCGCCAGCGACTGCATGGTGGTGCCCGGGCGCATATGCTCGTCCCTGGACAGGATCGTGAGGCCGTTTACGTCCCTGACGGGAACCACGGATCTCGCGAAACGGCCCTCCTCCCAGGCCTGCGCGGTGCGGCGCTGGGATTCCGCCGCATAGGCGTCGACATCGCTGCGGGAAAAGCCATATTTGGTGGCGATCAGATCGGCGGAGATGCCCTGCGGCATGAACCAGGTCGGCACGGCACTGGAAGGATCGAGTGCCCAGGCGCCGCCGGAGGCCATCATGCCGACGCGCGACATGCTCTCGACGCCGCCGGCGACGACGAGGTCCTTCTGGCCGCTGGCGATCTGGCCGGTGGCGAGGTTGACGGCGTCGAGCCCAGAAGCGCAGAAGCGATTGATCTGGACGCCGGGCACCTTCTCGCCGAGCCCGGCATGAAGAGCGGCGATACGGGCGATGTCGCCGCCGGCCTCGCCCACCGGATCGACGCAGCCCAGGATGACGTCCTCCACCGCGTTTTCCGGCAGGCCGTTGCGTTCGGCCACCGCGCGCAGCGTCTGGCTCGCGAGTGACAGGCTGGTAACTTCATGCAGGGCGCCGTCGGGCTTGCCGCGCCCGCGAGGGGTGCGCACCGCATCATAGATGAAGGCTTCGGTCATTAGGGTCTCCCAGGATCAGAACGCCTCTGCCGGCATGGCCATCACGTCGCCTGCCCCGGCGCTCACCCGCGCCAGGCGAAGGGCCGTCTCGGGCAGAAGCCTGGCGGCAAAGAATTTCGCGGTGACGAGCTTGTTCCTCGCAAGAGCATCCTCCCCCCGGGCGAGAGCCGCCTTCGCCATCTGTGCCCACATATGGCCCATGGCGACCAGGCCGAAGAGCTGCAAGTAATCTGTCGAGGCCGCGCCGGCATTGTCTGGCTTGGCGAGGGCGTTCTGCATCAGCCACATGGTGGCCTGCTGCAGATGCCCTGCCGAGATCTTGAGCGGAGCGACGTAAGGCGCCAGCGCCTCGTCCGCGTCATGGGCCTTCAGGAAGCCGTTGAGTTCTGCGAGATAGGCCATCATGGCGCGGCCGCCATCCCGCGGCAGCTTGCGGCCGACAAGGTCGAGCGCCTGGATACCGTTGGCGCCCTCGTAGATCAGCGTAATGCGGGCGTCGCGAACGAATTGCTCGACGCCGACCTCGGCGATATAGCCATGTCCGCCAAAGATTTGCTGGCTATTTATAGCATTCTGCAGGCCGTTCTCAGTGAGGATTGCCTTGACGATAGGCGTCATCAGGCCGAGCCGGTCATCCGCCGCCTGGCGGGCCGCCGCATCGGGAGAGCGGCGATGGATATCCGCCTGCAATGCCGTCGCCAGCGCCAGGGCGCGGCCTCCCTCGTTGAGGGCGCGCGCCGTCATGAGGATGCGGCGCACATCCGGATGGACGATGATGGGATCGGCCGGCTTGTCCGCCTCCTTGACGCCGCTGAGCGCCCTGCCCTGCAGGCGCTCACGGGCATGGGAGGCAGCATTCTGGTAGGCAACCTCCCCCATTGCCAGGCCCTGTACGCCAACGGCGAGCCGCGCCTCGTTCATCATCACGAACATGGCGGCGAGACCCCTGTTCTCCTCGCCGATGAGATAGCCCGTGGCTCCTTCGTAGTTCATGACACAGGTGGCGTTGGCGTGTATGCCCATCTTCTCCTCGATCTTGCCGCAGGAGAGGGCATTGCGCGCGCCGAGCGAACCGTTGGGGCCTACCAGATATTTGGGGCAGACGAACAGCGAGATGCCCTTTGTGCCGGCGGGAGCGCCCTCGATGCGGGCCAGCACGAGATGGACGATGTTGGCGGCGAGGTCGTGTTCGCCGGCAGAGATGAAGATCTTCTGGCCCGTGATGCTGTAGGATCCGTCCCCGCGCGGCACCGCCCTGGTGCGGATGAGGCCAAGATCGGTGCCGCAATGGGGCTCGGTGAGGTTCATCGTGCCGGTCCATTCGCCGGCTATCATCTTCGGCAGAAAGGTGTTCTTCTGCTCCTGCGATCCATGCTCCAGCAGCGCCGCTATGGCGCCCTGGGTGAGCCCCGGATACATGCCGAAGGCCAGGTTGGCCCCGGAGATGAACTCCTGCATGACCGAATTGAGCACGGCCGGCAGGCCGAGCCCACCATACTCCACCGGCGCCGGCAGTCCGATCCAGCCTCCCGCGCGATAAGACTCATAAGCCGGCTTAAAACCTTTGGGCGTCGTCACCGTGCCATCGGACGCACGATGACATCCCTCACGGTCGCCGATGGCATTGAGGGGCTGCAGCACTTCCTCGCAAAGCTTGGCGCCTTCGCCGAGTATGGCGGAGATAGTATCCGCGGAGACATCCTCGAAGCCGGGCAGATTATTGTATTTCTTGATATCGAGCACGTCATCGAGGAGGAAGACCACATCCTCGACGGGAGCCTTGTAGACAGGCATGGCTCACTCCCTTGAAATCAAAATCGACACTCATTTCTGCTGGCGCGCAAGGCGGCTGCGTACCACATCGCGCGCATGGCTCAGTTCTGCATAGGCATGATCGAGATCCCGCCGCCTTCGGTCGAGTTCGGCGAGCTTCTCCTCGAAGCGCTGAAGGGCGACGCGAAGCTGGGTGACCTGCCCATCGCCGAGATCGTAGAGGTCCAGCATGTGGCGCACGTCCTCGAGGGAAAAGCCGACGCTCTTGCCCATCAGGACCAGCTTGAGGCGCGCCCGGTCGCGCCGGGAATAGATGCGGTCCAGCCCGCGGCGGGCCGGATTGAGGAGGCCCTTCTCCTCGTAGAAGCGCAGCGTACGCGAAGTGATGCCGAACTCACTGACGAGGTCGTGAATGGTGAAGCGGTCCTTGCGCGGAACATCCTCCTGCGCCTGGGCATTCTCCTCACGGAAGGCCGTATCGCTCAATGTCATCGAACGCCTCTCCCTGCTATTGGTTTTGAAATATCCTCAGTTGACGTTAACGTCAATACATGGGCTTGAAAGTTAATATTCGACAGGGTGCGGGCTCGCCCTTTCCTCTAGTTGCGGGCTCGTGGCGGTGGAACGTGGCGTGGCGGTCTCCGGCGACCGCCTTCGCTCGGCAAAGCCGGCGCCTAAGCGCGCTTTTGGCCGTACAGGTCGACGGTCGCTCCTGCGAAAGGCGCCGGCAGGCGCGTCTTCCCCCAGCGTTCCGAGCCGAGCTTGTGGGCCACGGCGATGGAGGCGGTATTGGCGGGGTCGATGACATGGACGACCTCCTGCCAATCCAGTTCCCCGAAGGCCCACTCGATGCACCGCGTCGCCGCCTCCGTGGCATATCCCTGCCCCCAGACCGACCGATCGAGCACCCAGCCGATCTCCGTCCCCGGCCATCCCTCGGGCTGCCAGGGTCCGGCGCGTCCGACACAGCACCCGCTCGCCTTCTCGATCACGGAAAACGTGCTGAACCCGCGGGTAATCCAAGCGCCGGTCATCAGCGTCAGGATCCGCCATGCTTCCGAGCGCTGCTTGGGCCCGCCCAGGAAACGGGTCGTGACGGGATCGGAGAGCATGGTCGCCCAGGCATCGAGATCGTCCGGCGATGGTGGCCTCAACAACAGGCGCGGCGTTTCGAGCGTGGGTCCCAGCATCACGCCACGATAATCGTTTCCCCGTGATCGCGATACCCGGCCAAAAGGCCGCATCAACCTGTTTCGGCCTCGCTTCATGCGAAGCGGGGCCGGCGTAGGAAATAGGCTCGCCACCTGGAGCAAGGCGCGCTCAGGCAGAAGCGCCGCTTTGCTCTAACTCCTTGTTTTTCGCAGCGTCCTTGCGCTCCGTCGAAACACGGAATGCCCTAGCGCAATCCGTCCTCTCCCTTGATCTCGTCCTTGGAGAGACCACCCACGCGTGGCAACGGGCGGCCGCTGTCCGTGACGACGATCGCCACCATGATTTCGTTGGCGCGGGGCGCGTCGGGAACGCGCACCTCCATGGCATCGAAATGGCTGCGTACGAAGGCCGCGTCCTTGTGGCCGAGAGGCACGTCCAGCACACCGCCGAGGCCGCACCGCTTCTTGGCCGACGGGATCAGCGCGGCTCCCTTGCCGAGCGACTTGCGCACGGGCGCGCCCATCCTGGGATGCAGGATGGCGGCTGCATGCTCGAGCTCGCCGTTCTCGCCCACGGCGGCAGCCTTGCCGTAGCTCTCCGCGGAGGAACCCTCGATGCCAAGTGCAGCCACCGCGCGCTTCGTGAGGAGATCGCCGAGTTCCTCACCGATCTCCATCAGCGGCGTGAGATCCTCGACATAGCGGCCTGCGAAGGGATTCTCGATCACGGCCACGGCTGCAGCGCGGCGGGTCGGCGGCTCGACCGGCCGGTCCATCTCCGTGCGGACTTCTTCGAACAGTGTGACGAGTTTGCGGATCTTGGCGGGCATGAGAAACCTCACGATGTGCCGGTCTTCGGGCCGGCGTGGAAACGCGGCGGATGCGGAACGCAGGAGGAAGGACGAAGGCCCGCCCTATCGCAGCCCGTCCAACCCCTTGACGTCCCTGGCAGCGAGGCCACCGACGCGCGCGTGGACGCGCGGCCCCGTGGTCATCACCAGGACGAGGGCGATTTCGTCCGCCTTGGGCGCATCGGCGAGACCGACCTCCATGGCGTCGAAATGGCTGCGTACATAGGAGGCGTTGATGTGGGTGACCGGCACGTCGAGGCGCGTGCCCGGGGCGCCCAGTTTCTTGGTGGAGGGCACGATGGCCTTGGCATCGCCCAGGATCTCGCGCATGGCATAGCCGCCCGGCACATGCCACAGCGCGCCATGTTCCAGCTCGCCGGCCGCGCCGACGATGGCGCCCTTGCCATAGCCCTCGACGATGGCGGGATCGCCGCCGAGCGCGGCCAGCAGCGCCCTCGCCATCTCGAGCCCCAGCGGCTTGAGGTCCTCCATGAAGGGAGCGATCTCCTCGACATAACGCCCGGCGAAGGGGTTGCGGATCACCGAGATGATGGCACCGCGCTTCAGGGGGACCGGGCTCGCCGGCCCTCCCTCGTGGAAAATATCCTCGACGATGATGGCGCGCTTGCGCAGGGCGACTTCGGGCATCTCAGGCTGCTTCCGGTTGAACGAGGGAAAGGGAGGTTGGCACGAGCCTCGTCGCCCCTGCAAGGTGAAGGGCGGCAGCGGCAATAAGGCCCTTGTCGATCAGCTGGCGCGCCCTGATCTCGCCGCCATGCAGGGCTAGCGCGATCTCGTCGAGCGAAAGCGGGCCGACCGCACGAATGACGGCCCGCTCCCCCAGATCGCTGTCCGGCTGCAGCGAGACGGCCGGAGCGCGCGTGATGGCGGGATGACCCGGCAGGTCGACGGCGTTGGCGACGATGGTGGCGGCGGCATCCGCCATGGCTGCCGAAGGCGCCAGCACGGTGACGGCATCTGCGATCCCCAGCGAAAAGCTGCGTCCGCGCCAGCCGGAAGTGGCGATGCCGCCGACGCCGTCATCGGCTCGTATCTGGCTGCGGGCGAACAGGCTCGGACGGTCGGGCCGATCCACAAGACCGATGGCAAAGGCTTCGCCCTCCGCAAGATGCAGGGCGATGTCGCCGCCGTTGTTGACATAGGCGCGAGCCAGCGGCGCTGCAGCCAGCATGGCGGTGAGGATTTCGTCGGCGACGGACCCCGCTACGGCAGCCATCGGCGTGATGAAATGGTCAGCGGCATAGGGCCGTACAGCCGCCTGCATGCGGCGCGCCACGATCCCTTCAGCCTCGGGACCACCGGATTGCTGCCGAGCACGCAGCAAAGGCAGTTCGGCACAGAGCGCATCGAGCAGGCCATCGAAGCGGTACGTCGCGGCCCGATAAGCCGCTCGTACCGCGTCAGCCTCTCCAAAGGCCTCGATGACGAGATCGATCGGCCCGTGCTGCAGATGCAGGCGATGGCCATCCGCCAGGAGGGAGGCTTGGAACGTCATGGCCGCCAGCCTCGTCGGTCGGGCACCGCCGTTCCGCGCTTCCTGCGCCTCGGGCTCCTGTCCGCCTCCTCACCCATGCGAGCGCTTCGCGTCGTGCGGCATCAGCGGCCAGGGATTGTCCTCGCGGTGGCGCACACCCTTGGCCCCCGTGATGTCGGACAGAGGCCTGACATGCGCGACATGCCCGCCCATCGCCTCGTAGTCGTCGAGGCGGAGGGTGAATTCGACAGGGGCCACCAGCGCCGGTGTGGGCACATAACCGAAGGCGTTCTCGGGCAGCCGTGTGACATCGACCATGAAGGTGATACCGCCACCCGGCCATACATAGACGGGGGCACCGCCGCAGGTGACATAGGTGAGCGCGTCCTTCACCGAGCGCGTGAGCCGTACCGGGTTCTCGGTGACGCCCGCGCGCAGCGAGCCGCCCGCGCCACCGATGAACAGCACGGTCGCGAGGGCTGGCTCGCAATTCTCCGCGATGCGCTCGACCGACTCGACCAGATTCGGTGGCAGATCTTGCCTTACCGGCAGGAGATTCTCATCGAGTTCGTAATAGGCGTAGTGCTCTCCCGTAGTGCTCACCATCAGCAGGCGAAGGCCCGGCCATGCCACCTTCGGATCGAAGGGACCGAGGATGGAGAGCGGGTCGTCGATATCGGTGCCGCCCCAGCCGGTTCCGGGTTGCGCAACCTGGAAATAGCGGCCGGGCGTCGATCGCCGCCCCTTCATCTTGATACCGGTATCGGGAATGCCGAGCAGCTTGCCGGCCTGATGCTCCGAGAGCACGCCGGTGATATGGTCGTCGACGACGACGACCTCGTCGGCCCTGCCCTCCCACTGCTTGGCGAAGATGCCGATGGTGGCAGAGCCGCAGCCAACGCGCATCCGCTGCTCGCGCTGCCCGTTGACGATGGGCGGCTTGCCTGCCTCGATGACTAGAGTGGCCCCGTCATCCACCGTCATTTCCACCGGCTTGCCGTTGCAGAGATCGAGCAGGGCATCGCAAGTGACGCGGCCTTCCTTCTTGGAGCCGCCCGTGAGGTGATGCACCCCGCCCAGCGAAAGCATCTGCGAGCCGTATTCGCCCGTGGTGACGTGTCCCACCGCCTCACCCTTCACCCGCACCGTGCTCTGTTCGGGACCGACGAAGCGGTCGGTGTCGATCTTCACCTTCACGCCGCAATAGGAAAAGATACCCTCGGTGACCACCGTGACCATGTCGACGCCGTCGACCTCGGAGGACACGATGAAGGGCGCCGGCTTGTAGTCCGGATATGTGGTGCCGGCGCCGATCGCGGTGACGAATTTCTCCGAACCGGCCACCAGCATGCCATCCCATCCGTCGCCTCCGCCGAACGGTACGACCTCGCCGCCTTCGGCCACGGTGCGTTCCAGGAGGACGAGGGGATCGACCCGCACGAGCACGCCGTTGTCGTTGGCGTAGCGGTCGCAGGCGCCGCTCATGCCCGGCTTGATGTAGCACATCACCGGGCAGGCGTCGCAGCGGATCTTGTCGTCGGCGCCGGGCTGGAGCGAAGGCGCGGCGAACTCGCTATGGGCGGAGAACTCGCTATAGGTGGTCATGCGCGACCCTCGGCACTTCGGAGAAGCGGTCCAATATCGTTTGTGTACTAACAATATTCGGCGGGTTGAGACAGACTGTCAAGCGCGGCGACGGCTTGAACATTCCAAGCCGCGACACTTCACGCGCGAGACGTCCCCGCACTGCCCTTTTCGATCAGCGCCGTGACATCCTGCAGGATGGTCGGCAGGGCGAAACCCGCCGTGCAGGCGAGGTACCGTGTCTCGAATTGGGGATTGAAGCGGGCCTTGAAGCCGCGCAGTTCATCGAAATTGGGAATGTGGTCGCCAAAGCGGAACAGCAGCGGCGTGACCCGCTGCCAGGCCAGGCCGAGATTCTCGGTCGCGCGGGCGGGATTGGGCGTAAGGCCGAGATCGAAGCGCCTTACGCCGCGCGCCTTAGCAAGACGCAGCAGGCGCAGCAGCATGAAATCGAGCACATTCGGGCCGAGATCGGGAAGATAGCGCAGTATGTCGACCGCCCACTCCTCATTGCCGCCGCTGCGCAGCACCACGGCGAAGCCGACGATCTCGCCCGCCCGCCGCAGGATCGCGCAGTCGTTGACCCCGATCCATTCGGGTGCGAAGCGGCCGATGACGAAATGCCCCTCATGCCGCCCGGTACCCGCCAGCCACGCCTGCGACACCGGCTCCAGGAGCGGGATGCTTGCCGCCACGGCGCCGGCGGGCACGAGATCGAGGCTGAGGGAATGGATGTCCGCCCAGCTGAAGACGGCATTGGCGCCGCTGAAGGGCTCATCCGGCAAGACGGCGAGATCGATCCAGGCGTGGTCCCCGATCGGCGTCAGGATCAAGCCTGCCTCGAGGTAGTCGGCGCGCCTTCTTGGCGAGGCCGAGAGCACGACCGGCCAGAGGCGTTCCTGTTCGGCACGTTCCCCGAACACCCACAGCAGGTCCTGGGCAAGGGTGGGAGCCCCCATCGGATCCCCCAGGGCGATCGAAGATCCGCCGGAGCGCGCCACCACCATGGCGGCATCGCCCTGGTCGCTCGCAAGCAGCATCTGACCCGGCAGCAGGGCAAGGCGCGCTTCTGCCGATGCCTCGCGCGCGACCAGGCCACTGAGATCGACGGCACTCGCGGGCACCAGGCCGATGCCGCCCTTCCAATAGACAGTGAGGAAACCGATGGCGATGGCGGCAGTGACCGTGAGGCTGGTCGAACGCAGGAAACGGGACATCTCGTAGCCATGGCCGAAACGCAGCCATAGATCGGGTGCGTACTCGACGAAGCGGAAGGCGAAGAAGCCGATCCACACCGTTACCGCCAGCATGGCGGCGATGGCGCCGAGCAGCAGCGGCGAATAGTCGACCCCGAACAGCGTGGCGCTCCGGGGAAAGGCAGGCCGGCTGAGCGCCAGCACCACGAGGGCGGCGCAAAGCGTCAGCATGAACCGCCAGTCGGCGCTGCGCAGGAGCGTGGCGACGGTGGCCACGATCAGCACGATCATCGCCGCCCGCCAGGCCGACTCGATGCGCCGGATCAGTCCACGCGCCAGGAAGAGCAGCGCGACGCCCGCCAGCGAGGCTATGAGGTGCGAAAGCTCCAGCACCGGCAGGGGCACGAGATCGGTGAGCAGCACCCGCCGCGCCTCGCTCGCCGGGACGGCCCCGGTGATCAGGAGCGCGCCCCCCGCGAGGAACATGGCGCCGGACACCAGGATCGGTGCCAGCGGCTTCATGATGCTGGATACCTGGTCCACCATCTTGCCGACGAAATGGCGGCGGCGGGCAAGCTCGTAGGCGCCCAGGATCGCAAGGGCCAGGGCGAAGGGGATGAAATAGTAGATCACCCGAAACAGGATGATGCGCCCAAGCAGGATGGGTTCGGGAATCGAAGGCAGCGCCACCAGCATCGTGGCCTCGAAAGGCCCCAGCCCGCCGGGGGAATGGCTGAGCACGCCAAGGAAGGCGGCCAGCACGTAGATCACCATGAAGGTGAAGAAAGGAATGTTCGCCGCCTGCTCCGGCAGCAGCACATACAGGGCGCCGGCGCCCGCACAGACGTCGAAGACCCCGAGCACGATCTGCATGGCGGTGACCTTGCCGCCGGGCAGTGGCATCGACCAGCCCTCGATGGCAACCACACGCCTGCCGGTGGAGACATAGGCGACATAGCCGATGATGATGGAGATCAGGATGATGCCGATCCCCATGTTGAAATAGAGCGGCAAGTGGTCAACACCGGCAACCGACTGGGGCACAAGGAGGAGGCCGAAGGCCAGTACCGCCCCCATGCCGAGCCAGAAGGTGAGCGTGCACACCAGGGTGAGCGCGGCGATCTGTGGCCCGGAGAGGCCGGCACCGCCATAGACGCGGTATCGCACCACGCCGGCCGTGAGCAGCGGCACGCCGAGGGTGTAGCTGATGGCGTAGGACGTGAAGGAACCGATGGCGGCGGTAGAGTAGGAAATATCCCTAGCGCCGATCTGCTTCAGCGCCAGCCCGTCATAACCGGTGAGGGCGAGATAGGAGAAGGCGGTGAAGAGGATCGAGAGGGCGATGGCGAGGACGGGCGTCGCGGTGAAGCCCGCGACCACCTCCTCCGGCTTGACGCTGCGCAGCAGCGACGCGAGCACCACCAGCGCGCCGACGAAGAGAGCGATGGAGAGGACCGGGCCGACATAGTTCCACGGCACGCGGCGCAGGACACGCCTGAGCATGGACAGGCGTCCCCCTTCCGGGGGCAGGACGAGCAATGTCGATGCCGGCTTGTTCTCGTCCTTATCCGCCGTCACGCATCGACTCCCGAACCTCGGTCCTTCAACAGGCCTGCCTTATGCGCGCAGGAAGACCGAATTGTGAAGAGGCCGTCGCTCGAATTGGCAAAAGCATGGCCGGATTCCGCCCAGTCATCACTGCCCGAGAGGAAGGCGCCGTTCGAAGAATGGCCACATGCCGCATCAGCCCGCAAGGATGCAATGGTGCGCCACATCATCTCCGATGATCCGGCAGGTGATCGCATGGGGTTTGCAGCGGGCATTGGAGAGCGGGTCGGTTCAAGCGTTCGGCCGGCTTCATATCATCCGTTCATCGATCTGAATAAGGACCGAGAGTGCTGCGGCACGGAAAGGGCGAGCCCGGCGGTCACTCCCGGCTGATCGTCCTCAGCCGGGAGAGCATCGCCTTGACCTCCGTCTCGGGCAGTGCGGCGATGTCTCGTGCCAGGCGGTTGGCGAGTTCCGTCGCCTGCGGCGACAACCCGGCGGTATCGACCACCACGCGCGGATCGGAGAGGGCCGCGAGGCGCTGCAGATCCTCCGCCTCGTCCCAGATGATGTTGAAATGGGCAATGATGCGCTGGATCAGCAGCCAGGTCGGCCGCCCCCGCTTGCCATGCTCGAGGGCGGAGAGATAGGCGGGAGAAACGCCCAGTTCGGCCGCCATCTGCTTCAGGCTCTGCCCCCTGGCGGCGCGGAGATCGCGCAATTTGGCGCCGAAAGGCGTCACGGGTGATGGCTCCTGCGCAGGCGCCGCAAGCGGACGTAGAGAGCACCGCCGCCGCCATGCCCCTGATGAGCCTCCTCGAAACCGAGGACGAGGGGTCTCAGGTCCGGCATGCGAAGCCACTGCGGCACCACGCGACGAAGGACGCCGCGCTCATCGGAGGAGAACAGGGATTCGCCACCGGATCCACCCTTGCCGGTAATCACCAGCACCATCGAATAGCCGCGCATCTGCGCGATGGCCAGAAATCCCCGCAGGGCACCATGCGCTTCGGCCTGGCGCATGCCGTGCAGATCGATGCGGGCATCGATCGCTCGGGTGCCGCGGACGACCTGGCGACGCTCGTGCTTGTCGATGGGTGCGATCGGCGGCAGGACGGGCACCTGCGGCTTGGCAGGGCGCGGAGCGGTCGCCTTGGCCTTAGGCACAGGCTTGGCGGCAGGGCCTGCCGCGGGCTCCGGCAAACTCTCCGGTGGTTTCGGCTCAGCCTTGCGGCGGCGGCGTTTGAGAGGGGTCACCTCGCGGGTGACGAACGCCCAGAGCTCCTTGTCCTCGGATGTCAGTTCCTTGCGGCGGCGAGTGGTCATGACGGGCTACCAGGTCTGGAAGCCGCCTTCGGCCACAAAACGTAGAACTCCCCGCCATGGCGCACGGCACCCGCCACGGCGCCCGCTTCCTCGCCGGAGCCGAAGAAAATATCGGCACGCGCCGCGCCCACGATGGCCGAGCCGGTATCCTGCGCTATCATCAATTTACGAATGACCTGCGGCTTCACGCCCCCTCCCACATCAGGGATGGCGGTGTCGACGAAGACGGGCAGGCCATACGGCCAGATCTTGCGGTCGACGGCAATGGAGCGCAACGGCGTGACCGGCAGTCCCTCGCCGCCGATGGGACCGGCGTCCGGGCCCAGGAAGGGCGCGATCTTGAAGAAGACGAATGATTTGTTCTCCTGCATCACCTCGCGTGCAACCGAGGGGTCCTTGGCGAGGAAGGCCCTCAGGCTTGCCATCGTGATCTCACGGGGCGGCACGTCGAGCCTCTGCGCCACGATCCTGCCGATGCCTGTATAAGGCTGGCCGTTCTTGCCTGAATAAGCATAGCGAACGGTATCGCCCTTGGGCAGGCGCAGCCTCCCGGATCCCTGCACCTGCATGAAGAAGCGATCGACGGGATCGGCGACATAGCCGATCTCGAGCCCTCGTCCATCCAGCGCGCCCTCCTCGATGGCCTTGCGGTCGGGATAGATCTCCAGGCTGCCGTCCGGCTTGCGCCTCGCGGCGGTGTAGCCCTCGAAGCCGGAGGGAATGGCGTTGGGATCGAGGGTCACGAGATCGGCGGGGCGGTCGAGCAAGGGCGTCTGATAAGGCCCTTCGCGGACCAGCGAACCCCGAATCTCCGGCTCGTAGTAGCCCGTGTAGAATGCCTTGCCAGCAACGGGACCGCTGCCTTCGGGAGGCCGGATGCGCCAGACCGTGAAATTGTCCTGGAAGAAGTCCCGGGCGGCGTTCGCCGAAAGCGTCCCCAGGCCGAGCGCTTTCTGGCAGAGGCCCGCGAGGTCCGGCGGCACCGGAACGCCATCATTAAGGGCTGGATTGTCCTGCGCCTGCGATCGGCAGGAGGCGAGCCAGACCTGGAAGGCCTTGGCGTGATCGTCACGCCGCCAGCCGGGCAGGGAACGGAACGGCACGGGATCGGCGCGGGTGCCGGCAGGCAAAGGCGGAGGCACAGGCCTGGCGGTCCTGCTTTCGGCCGCTCCAGCCAGGCCGGCGATCACGGCGAGGGCCGGGAGGAGGCCAAATCTCCAGGGACTGTGCATGGCATGGATACCGTCGCCCGCGTGCTCCGCTCCGAAAGCGCCTATTCGCCGGTGGCGACCAGGCGCCAGTTCGGATCGCGCGTGCTGGTGTCCCGCGCGAAGGTCCAGGTGTCGGTGACGGTCGCGACCTTGTCGAGGCTGCCATCGACGATCGCGCCGGACTTGTCCTTGGTGGCGTTGATCATCTGGGAAACGAAACGCACGGCCACCTCGGCCATGCGGCCCTTGACGACGGCCTGCGTGATCTCGGCCTTGTCGATCGACACGAAGGTGGACTGAACGGTTTCACCGCGCGCCTCGCGTTCCGTGATGTCCTGCGAGAAGGCGTCGAAATTCTCGCGGGAGAGCAGGCCCTTCAGCGTCTTGCGGTCCCCGTTGTTGTAGGCGGTGACGATCATCTCGTAGGCCGCCTTGGCGCCGGCCGCGAAGGTACGGGGCTGGAAGCTCGGATCGAGCCCGGCGATGGCGTCGAAGCCCGCGGCCAGTGCAGAGCCCGGCTCTGCGTAGCCCTCCCACTGGAACGTGCTGGGCGCAGGCGCCTCGCCCGGAATGCCGGCCTCGACCTCGCGCGAAGGAACCGTAATGACCTTGTCGTCCCTCACGGTGGGCGGCGCATCCCGGCGAAGCCCCTCGAAAGGCGGCGGCTCCGCACCCGTCCGTTCGCCCAGCACCGAGCGCAGCTTGAAGATCACGAAGACCGCAAGCCCGAGAAAAACGAGCGTGATGATATCGAAACTGCCCATCTGACCTTCAGCATCCAACCGAACGAACCAAAGTTCGAAATATCGGCTTCACACCCCCATGGCAATGGCGGGCACCCAACCTATATGGTGTCAAATATGTAACTTGCCAGTCTCCATGCTAGCATGAACATTAAACGTGGTCAGCATGCGGCAGGTTCCGCTCAGGCTCCCGGGGTGGGAGCCGCGACACAGAAGGCTCCCGAGGGAGTAACCGCGCCGATGATCGCACGCAGCTTCAACGTTCCCGCCGGCTGGGCCTGGCTCGGCCTTGCAGGGGTGGTGATTCTACCTTTCGCCGAGCTCACCGCCTTCTTCTGGGTGGCTTCGCGTGTCGGCCTGCCTTTGGCGTTGATCGCGCTGGTGGCCACCTCCTTCATCGGCCTCTCGCTATTGCGCCGGCAAGGAACCGCGGCCTTCAGCCGGCTGATACGCGCTCTGCAGGGCGGAGAGCCGAACGGCGCGGCGTGGGAGAGCATGCGAGTGGCGCTCGGCGGCGTCCTGATGATCATCCCCGGCTTCGTAACCGACGTGATCGGCTTTGCCCTGATCCTGCCGAGCCTCCTCAAGCAATGGCAGGAAGGCCCGGCGACGCCCCGCCGCCCGAACTCCGGCCGCCCCGGTGCGGCCAATGCCGATCCCAAGGTGATCGACCTCGACAGGGACGAGTGGAAACCCATCGACTAAGACCGAGTGCATGTCGGGTCGAACCGCTTATACGGCCTGACACGCAGAGATCATGAGCATCTTGTGATTCATGGCGATTCGGCCTGAAGGCGGGATGATCCAGCCCGCCTCGCCGGAAAGCGCAATACAACGGCGAGCTCAGGCCAGCAGAGTCCGCGCCTCGACATCGCTCAGCGCCTCTGGGCGTTCGCATCCCTGTTCGATGGCCACCGCCCGGTTCTGCGTGGCGGCTGCGAGGATGCCCTCCATGATTGCCAGCACATGCAGACCGATCTCGCCATTGGCGCGGTGCGGGCGCTTGTCCACGATGCCACGGGCCATGTCGGCGAGGCCGAGGCCGCGGTAGTTGGCCACACGCGGTGTATCCTTGGGCCAATTCGCCTCGCCGAACCGGTCACCGCTGGTGGCGTGGGCCTGCCAGGGCTCGCGTCCGATGGCGAGCGATACATCGCCGCCGAACCAGTTTGGATCGGGTACGCGCATCGAACCCACCGTGCCATGCAATTCCAGGGGCAGTTGCCCGTGAGCCCACACGTCCCAACTCGCCATGAAGGCGATGTGGGCGCCCGACTTGAAGGCCAGCAGGGCCTGGATCGAGGTGGGTGTCTCGACCTTGATGCGCTGGCCGTTGAAGGGAGAGCCTTCGGTGGTGACGACACGCTCCTCGAAGCCACTCTGGCTCAGAGCCACCACGCTGGCGACCGGCCCCAGCAAGGTGACGAGGGCAGAGAGATAATAGGGTCCCATGTCGAAGACGGGGCCCGCCCCCGGCTTGAAGAAGAACTCCGGATTGGGGTGCCAGGCCTCCATGCCATGGCCCATCACCGCCGCCGTGCCGATCAGGGGCTTGCCGATCTCGCCGCCATCGATACGGCGGCGGGCGTCCTGGATGGCCGCGCCGAGGACCGTATCCGGCGCGGTGCCGAGCCTGACTCCCCTCGCCCTGGCCGCATCTGTGAGCCTGATGCCGTCGGCCAGGCGCGTCGCCAGCGGCTTCTCGCTGTAGACGTGCTTGCCGGCCTCCACCGCCGCCATCGAGACCCCTGCATGGGCCTCGGGGATCGTGAGATTGAGGATGATGTCGATATCGCGCGCGGCAAGGACTTCGGCGATGCTGCGCTTCTGCAGGCCATATTTCGCCGCCTGCCTCTGCGCCGCCTCATCCTTGAGGTCTGCGCAGGCCACGAAGTCGTAATCGCGGAACAGGCCGGCGTTGATGAGGTAGATGTCCGAAATATTGCCGCAGCCGATCAATCCGACGCGCAAGGGCATGATGGTCTCCTGAAATTCTTCGGCGTGCCGGTCTTCGGACCGGCATCACAAAGTTCACGTTGGATCGGCGCGCGCCTCAACTGCACGGCAGGCGGGAGGCGAACTCGGACCTGTTCATGCCCGGAGGCTGTCCCAGGCATCCCCCCCAGTTGAGGGCGTGCGGCTCAGGCATTCGCCAGCTTGCGCATCGCCTCGGCGCTGACCGTGGCGAAGCGCTTGAGATCGGAGGGGTTGTCGTGCTCTGCCACCATGATCTGCGCGCCCGCCTTGACGCAAAGGGGCCAGATGGTTTCCCAACCCACCACGCCGGTGCCGACGTCCGCCCAGCCATCCTCGCTGATGTTCTCGCCAGCCGGGGCGATGTCCTTGACATGGACGAGCGGCATGATCGATCCGTAGCGATCGATCCAGGGTTTGGGATCGGCCTTGGCCCGCACGATCCAGGCGACGTCGGCCTCCCACTTCACGCCCTCTGTTAGAATATGCTCGATCGGGAAGGATCCATCCGGCAGGGCGACGAATTCGAAATCATGGTTGTGCCAGGCAAAGCCACGGCCGGCCTTGCGTACCTTCTCGCCAACTTCGGCGAGGCGTTCCCCGAAAGCCTTCCAGCCAGCCGTGTCGGTGGGACGGGCTGCAGGGACGAGGTAGGGCACGACGACCGTTTCGATGCCGAGCGCATCGGCGATGCCGAGATTGCGGTCCAGCTCGCCCTCGAGGGAGTCGATGCCGAAATGGCCGCTGCGCGCCGTAAGGCCGAATTCCTGGAAAAGCTGGCTGGCAGCAGGAACATCCACGTAGAAGGCGCCATAGGGCTCGACAGTGTCGAAGCCCGCATCGGCGATGGTCCTGAGCTGGTCCCTGAGCGGGGGAAAATTGCGGGCTGAGTAGAGCTGAAAAGAGAGCGGATTGGTGAGAGCCACGACAGGTCCTTTCTGAAAATGAGAAGAATCAAAGGGTTGGAAGAAGGTGAAGGGGCGCGACGCCCACCTCCCCTTGGCGGCAGGGGTGAAAGGAAGTCTGGAGCGAGGGGCGAGGAACGCCGGCCTTTCCGGGCAGTGTTCGCGATGTCTTTTTCATAACCTCACCCCCGTCTCGGCGTCGAAAAGGGAGGCTCTGGCGACATCGAAGTGGAAGGCGATTTCTGCGCCGCTCCGAACCGTGTTGTCGCCGTCGACGCGAATGGTCGCGGGCGCTCCGCTGAGGGTGGTCCACAGCACGGTGTCGGCGCCCATCGGCTCGACGATGGTGACATTGCCGCGCGTGGAGTGCGTTCCGGTCGGCCCCGCGCCGATCTCGATATGCTCCGGGCGAATGCCGAAGACGGCCCTGCACTCACCGGGCTGGGCGGCAAAGGCGTAGGGCGCGAGGTCGATGCTCTCGCCTGCCGCCTCGAAGCGCCAGGCGCCGTCCGGGCTGTGCGCGACGCGTCCTTCGATGAAGTTCATGCTCGGCGAACCGATGAAGCCGGCGACGAATTGGTTGGCCGGCCTGTGGTAGATCTCCAGCGGGCCCGCCAGCTGCTGGATCACGCCGCCCTTCATCACCGCGATGCGATCGGCGAGCGTCAGGGCCTCGATCTGGTCGTGTGTGACGTAGATCATGGTGTTCCCGAGATCCTGGTGGAGCTTCTTGATCTCCACGCGCAGTTCGTTGCGCAGCTTGGCATCGAGGTTCGAGAGGGGCTCGTCGAAGAGGAAGACATCGACATTGCGTACGAGGGCGCGGCCGATGGCGACTCGCTGGCGCTGGCCGCCTGAAAGCTCGGAAGGCCTGCGCTGGAGAAGCGGTTCCAGCTGCAGCAGCTTGGCCGCCTTCGAGACGCGCCTGGCGATCTCGTCCTTGGGCACCCCGGCTATCCTGAGGCCGAAGGACATGTTGCCCTCGACGCTCATGCGCGGGTAGAGCGCATAGGACTGGAACACCATGCCGATGCCTCGGTCGGCGGGCTCGGCCCAGGTCACGTTCCTGCCGGAGATCCAGATTTCGCCGTCGGTGATGTCGAGCAGGCCTGCGATGGCATTGAGCAGCGTGGACTTGCCGCAGCCCGATGGGCCGAGCAGCACGATGAACTCGCCCTGGCGAACATCGAGCTGGAGATTGTCGAGTACGGTGACGGCACCGTAGCGGATGGCGAGGTCCTTGACCGAGACGGACAGGTTCCCGGCCGCTGCGGGGGCATTCACGGGAGCTTCCATGACATCTATCCCTTGACTGCGCCGGCAGCGATGCCGCGCACGAACCAGCGGCCGGAAATGAAGTAGACGAAGAGCGGCACGGCGGCGGTAAGCAGCGTCGCCGCCATGTTGACGTTGTAGGCCCGCTCGCCGGTCGTCGAATTGACGATGTTGTTGAGCTGCACCGTCATCGGCACGTTGCCGCCCCCTGCAAAGGTCAGGCCGAGCAGGAAGTCGTTCCAGATACCCGTTACCTGCAGGATCGCGGCGACGATGAGCATCGGCGTCGACATCGGCAGCAGCACGTAGAAGAAGATCTGCCAGAAGCCGCCCCCGTCCACGCGCGCCGCCTTGAAGAGTTCGACGGGCAAGCTGGCGTAGTAGTTGCGGAAGATCAGCGTCATCAGCGGCATGCCGAAGATGGTGTGCACGATGATGATGCAGGGCAGCGTCCCGAACATGCCCGCCGAGGCGAAGATGCGCACGAAGGGATAGATGAAGACCTGGTAGGGGATGAAGGCGCCGATGAGCAGTACGGCGAACAGGAGATTGGCGTATCTCACGTTCCACAGCGACAGCGCGTAACCGTTTATGGCGCCGGCCGCGATGGAGATCACGAGGCTCGGCAACAGGATTTTCACCGAATTGAGGAAGCCGACGCTGATGCCGTTGCAGGCCAGGCCCGTGCAGGCGCTCGACCAGGCCGCCTTCCAGGCTGTCAGGTCGAAGGACTGGGGCATGGCGAAAATCTGCCCCTGCCGGATCTCGTCCATGGTCTTCAGCGAGGTCAGCACCATCACCAGGGCCGGCAGCAGGAAGAAGGCCGCAGCCATAACCAGGAAGACATAGAGGCCGATGCGCCCGGCGGTGAGGCGTGCGGGTCTGGCGCCGCGCGCCGTTACCGCACTGCGGGGGGCAGCCGCCGACGCATTTGCAGTCGTCACGCTCATGTCGGCTTCCTCCCCTGCATGCGGAAATAAGTGCGGTAGAGCCAGGGGCTGACCACGCAGATCACGGTGACCAGCATCACGGTGGCGGCGGCGGTGGCGAGGCCGATGTTCTGGCGCTGGCCGAGATTGTCCATCACGAACTTGGCCGGCATCTCGGAGGCCGTGCCCGGACCGCCGTTGGTGAGCGCCACCACGAGGTCGAACACCTTGATCACGGCTATGGAAAGCAGCACCGTCGCCGTGGTGATGGTGGGAGTGAGGATGGGAAGGATGATCGAGGTATAGACCCGCCATGACGGGATGCCGTCGATCCTGGCAGCCTTCCACAATTCGGTGTCGACTCCCCTGAGGCCCGCCAGCATCAGGGCCATGACGAGGCCCGAGGCCTGCCAGATGGCGGCGATGACGAGGGCGAAGACGGCCATTCCGGAGTTGACCGCCCAATCGAAGGTGAAGCTCGTCCATCCCCAGCTCCGCACCGTGTTCTGGATGCCGAGGTTGGGGTTCATGAGCCATTGCCACACCAGCCCCGTGACGATGAAGGACATCGAATAAGGGTATAGGAAGATGGTGCGGAAGGTGTTCTCGAAACGGATCTTCTGGTCGAGGGCGACGGCCAGGAGGAAGCCCGTGATCAGGCAGATCGCGATGAACAGCACGCCGAAGACGACCAGGTGCCAGACCGACACCTGCCAGCGGTCGGATGCAAACAGGCGCGCATACTGGTCGAAGCCGACGAAATTGTAGACCGGCAGCAGCTTGGACGAGGTGAAGGAAATCACCACTGTCCAGATCACGGTGCCGACATAGGCGAGTACCACGACGATCCAGGCGGGAATGAGGGCCAGCGCGGCCATGCTCAGGCGCGAGGGACGTCGGGGACGCGACAATCTTGCAGGCTCGGCCATGGCGACCTCCTTCAGGATTGATCTTGCGGGAAGGGAAGCCCGGTATCGGGGGCATCCCCGTCACAGGACGCTGGTCTGCCGGGAAAGACGCCGGTTGGGAGTGCCGTCCCGCCGCATCGGCTTTGATCGATGAGGCTTGCGATCGACAAATCACGCATCGACGCGTCTTGCGGGGGAGGAAGATGGCGATCGGCGATCGCCATTCCGCATTTCGCCCGCGGTCCCGGGAGAACGGCCTACTCGGCCGACTTGAGAGCGTCCGTGAACTTGGCGGTAAACTCCTCGGCAGTCACGTTCTTGTTGTTCCAGTAATTGGTGATCACGTCCTCGAGCGCCCCGACGAGGTCGGCACTGGCCAGCATGTCGATCACCGGAGTCTGATGCGAGGGATCGGCGAGAAGCTTCATTCCCTTCTGCGCGCAGGCATCGAACTTGGCGGCATCGACGTCGGTGCGCACGGGCATCGAGCCCTTCTGGATATTGAACAGCACCTGCGTCTCCGGGGAGAGCATGGTGGAGGCGAGCAGGTTCTGGGCCTTGATCTGTCCGGCATCGCTGGTCTTGGGGAAGACGAAGACGTCGCCGCCGATCACCAGTTCCTTGTCGTCGATGCCGATCTGGCAATAGAAGTCCTTGCCGGCTTCCTTGTTGGCGGCCTTGAATTCACCCTTGGCCCAGTCTCCCATGAACTGCACGCCGGCCTTGTTGGTGATGAGGAGCGCCGTCGTGTCGTTCCAGTTGCGCCCCGGCGAGCCGGCATCCGTGAAGTTGCGCAGCTTACCGAAGATCTCGACGGTCTTCTTGAATTCGGGCGTGTCGATGGCGGCGAGGTCATGCTTGGCATAGAGCCGCATGAAGACATCCTTGCTGACCGATTGCAGCACGACATTGAAGAGCAGGCGCTCCTGCCACGGCTCGCCCCCTTGCGCGAGGGGGATGAAGCCGGCGGCCTTGATCTTGTCGAGATCGGCCAGGAATTCGTCCCAGCTGGCGGGCGGAGCGCTGATGCCCGACTTGTCCAGCACCTCCTTGGAGTAGAACGCCCAGTTCTGGCCATGGACGTTGACGGGAACGGCATACATGTGGCCGTCGCGGCTGGCCGCCTCGATGAAGGAGGGCGGCAGGAAGCTCTTCCACTTGCCTTCTTCGGCAACCTGGTCGACCGTGTTCAGGAGGCCCTGGCTGACGAGGTCATCGAACTGCTTGCCCGTGTTGAACTGGGATGCGGTCGGCGGATTGCCGCCGACGATACGGTTGATGGCCGCCGACCGGGCTGCCTGGCCGCCGGCAACGGCCGAATCCACCCAGATGCCGCCGGCCTTGGTGTACTGATCCGCGAAGACCTTGACCGCCGCGGCCTCGCCGCCGGAGGTCCACCAATGCATCACCTCCGCCTTGGGTTTGTCCTGCGCCAGTGCGGCGCCTGCGAAGGTGAGGCCGGCCAGAACCGCGGCGATGGCCGTAAGGGAATGACGGACGGGCAAAATTTCGGGCATTTTTACCATGGACATTCTCCCTGAAGCGTTGCATGTTGCATTTATGTAATCGATTGCACGCCAGCGGATATTGATTGCGATCGACGATCATGTCAAGGGGGGAGTTGCAGAAGCCCGACAGAGCGCGCAAAGGGAGAACGAAGCGCGCTTTCTGTTGGGCGATCAGCACTTTAGCGAACGGTACCAACCATGCCTTCCGCCAAGCCAAGAGCGAAGAGAACCCAGCGCAGGGCCCCGAGGGAAGCCGCGAAGGCTCGCATCGGCGATGTCGCGCGCGCCGCTGGCGTGTCCACCGCCACGGTGAGCCGCGCCCTCACCTTTCCCGACCGCGTGCTCGAGGAAACCCGCGAACGCGTCTTCGCCGCGGTGCGCGAACTCGGCTACACCCCCAATGTCGCGGCACGGCAGTTGCGGGCCGGCTCGTCCAAGACAGTGCTGGTGGTCGTCGGCAAGAGGCGCAACCCCCCCTTCTTCAGCGAGGTCCTGCGCGGCATCGACGTCGCCCTCGCCCAGGCCGGCTATTCCGTGCTGATGGGCAATCTCGACGTCCACGACGAGAACACCGAGCGCCATCTGGTGGATCTTGTCTACGGTGGCTACATCGATGGCGCGCTGGTGCTTTCCAACGCGGTGCCTTCGTTCAACGGCCGTTCGATCGCCGACTCGGGCGTGCCGATCGTCGCCATCTGCGCCGAGGCCGACGGCCCGAACATTCCCGCCGTCCTGGTTGACGATGAGGTCTGCTCCCGGGCGCAGACCCGCTATCTCCTGGAAATGGGGCACAGGTACCTTGCCTATATCGCCGGCCCCAAGGGGAATTACAACGAATCCCAGCGCTTTCCCGGCTTTCTCGCCGAGGTGGCCGCAGCGGGGCTGGGGCCGGCCGATTTCGTGCGCTTCGAGGGCAATTACGATTTCGCCTCGGGCGTAGCGGCGGGCGAGGCGTTCCTGAAGCTGGACCGGCGCCCTACCGGCGTGGTCGCCTGCTCGGACGAGATGGCGATCGCCTTCATGAAGACGATCCGGCGTGCCGGCATCCGCGTGCCGGAGGACGTCTCGATCATCGGCTTCGACGGCATCGAGATCGGGGATTACGTGGAGCCCACCCTCACCACCATACGCCAGCCCCGCTTCGCGCTTGGTTCGACGGGTGCGGAAATCCTGCTCGGCATGATCAAGGGCGGGGCCTCCCCCAGGGTGACCGTGCTGAAGGGCGAACTGGACAGGCGCGACAGCACCGGCCCCGCGCGTGTACGCCGGGAACCCCGATCCGCCTCGCAAACGGATGCTTGAGGCCGCGTTTCCACAAGGTGAATAATTCCTTCCTTGCATGGCGGAGAAAAATCCCTATATTGCGACCGTCTCAATGAGACATCTCATAGACGGTCCATGGATCGTTGGTTTGTGAGAGTGGGCCCCAGACCGGGACCCGCTTTTTTTGTTTCGAGGGTTGCTTGACCGAGCCCACCATTGTCAGCGAAGCCGACCTTACGGCCGATGCCCTGCATGAGCCGCGCCGTCTCACCGAGACGGGCGTTGCCGCGCGCGTGGCCGAGATCGTGGAACGCACCATCCTGCCGATGGGCTACCGCCTCGTGCGTGTGCGCCTGACCGGAAACAATGGCGGCACGGTGCAGATCATGGCCGAGCGGCCCGACGGAACCATGACCGTGGATGACTGCGAAGAAGTCTCCAAGGCCATTTCGCCGGTACTCGACGTCGATGATCCCATCGGCAAAGCCTACCATCTCGAGGTCTCCTCGCCGGGGATCGACCGGCCGCTCGTGCGTGCCAGCGATTTCCAGCGCTGGGCCGGCCACGAGGCCAAGATCGAGATGACGCTCATCGTCGCAGGCCGCCGCCGTTTTCGTGGTATCCTGCTCGGTGGGGAAGGCAACAAGGCCAAGGTCCGCCGCGTCGATGCTGGGCCGGGCGAGGCGACCGACATCGAGCTCAAGATCGAAGAGATGAGCGAAGCCCATCTCGTGCTGACGGACGCATTGGTGACTGAATCACTGCGTCGCGCCAAGGTGGCCTCCAAGGCCCTTGCCGCTCAACTTGAGACGGAAGCAGAGGCCGAGCTGGAGGGCGACGAGGCCGAAAAGCCCGAGAACACGCGGAATCAGAAGCCGCACAAGCAACCGAAAACCCGCTGAGAGGAAAGAATCATGGCCGTCAGCGCGAATCGCCTGGAACTTTTGCAGATCGCCGATGCGGTCGCCCGTGAAAAGGTGATCGACCGCCAGATCGTTCTCGCCGCCATGGAGGACGCCATCCAGAAGGCTGCGCGCTCGCGCTACGGCCAGGAAACGGAAGTCCGCGCCGAGATCAATCCCAAGACGGGTGAGATTCGCCTGTCCCGCCTCCTGCTGGTCGTCGACCAGATCGAGAACGACGCCACGCAGATCCTGGTCGAGGACGCGCGCCGCAAGAATCCGGCCGCGCAGGTCGGCGACTGGATCGCCGAGACCCTTCCGCCCTTCGATTTCGGCCGTATCGCGGCCCAGTCGGCCAAGCAGGTCATCGTGCAGAAGGTGCGTGAGGCCGAGCGCGACCGCCAGTTCGACGAATTCAAGGATCGCGTCGGCACCGTGGTGAACGGGCTGGTGAAGCGCGTGGAATATGGCAATGTCGTCGTCGATCTCGGCCGTGGTGAGGCTGTGGTGCGCCGCGACGAACTGTTGCCGCGCGAAGTCTTCCGCCCGGGCGATCGTATCCGCGCCTATCTCTTCGACGTGCGCCGCGAGCAGCGCGGCCCGCAGGTCTTCTTGTCCCGCACCCATCCCCAGTTCATGTCCAAGCTCTTCGAGCAGGAAGTGCCGGAGATCTATGACGGCGTGATCGAGGTAAAGGCCGTGGCCCGCGACCCCGGCTCACGCGCCAAGATCGCCGTGATCTCCCGCGATTCCTCCATCGACCCCGTCGGCGCCTGCGTCGGTATGCGCGGTTCGCGCGTCCAGGCCGTGGTCGGCGAGCTCCAGGGCGAGAAGATCGACATCATCCCCTGGTCGCCCGACGTCGCAACCTTCATCGTCAACGCGCTGCAGCCGGCCGAAGTGTCGAAGGTGGTGCTCGATGAAGATTCCGAGAAGATCGAAGTGGTGGTGCCGGAAGCCCAGCTTTCGCTCGCCATCGGCCGCCGCGGGCAGAATGTCCGCCTCGCCTCGCAGCTCACCGGCTGGGATATCGACATCCTGACCGAGGCCGAGGAGAGCGAGCGCCGCCAGAAGGAGTTCGTGGCCCGCACGCAGACCTTCATGGAAGCCCTCAACGTCGACGAGGTTGTCGGCCAGCTCCTGGCTTCGGAAGGCTTCCGCACGGTCGAGGAAGTGGCCTATGTGGACCCGTCCGACGTATCCTCGATCGAAGGTTTCGACGAGGAGACCGCTGCCGAGATCCAGAACCGCGCCCGCGACTACCTCAATGCCCTCGAGGCCGAGCTCGATGCCAAGCGCACGGCGCTGGGTGTCGAGGACGAGCTCAAGAGCGTGGAAGGCATCACGACTCCGATGCTCGTCGCCCTCGGCGAAAACGACGTGAAGTCGGTCGAGGATCTGGCTGGCTGCGCCACGGACGACCTGGTCGGCTGGACCGAGCGCAAGAACGGCGAAACCACCAAGCATGCCGGCTTCCTGGACGGCTTCGAGCTCTCGCGTGACGAGGCGGAGGCGATCATCATGGCAGCCCGTGTCAAGGCAGGCTGGATCGAGGCTCCCGCGCCGGCTGAAGAAGCTGCGGCCGAGGAAGCCGCGCCGGCCGAGCACGGAGCATGAGCCATCGTGTTGGCAGAGTCGCGTTTCGACGAGCGAGATGATCGCCAGGCGCGTGAGCGCCTGTGCGTCGCCACGCGCCTCGTCCGACCTGTCGATACGCTGATCCGCCTGGTCCCCTCGCCGGACGGCGTGCTGACGCCAGATCTCAAGCGAGTGCTGCCGGGCCGGGGCGTCTGGGTCACCGCGAACCGCACGAGCTTCAACGAGGCCATCCGCCGGAAGGCCTTCGCCCGTTCGCTCAAGCAGCCGGTGGATGTTCCCGCCTCCCTTCCAGAGATGATCGAGAGGCTGCTGGAGAAGGCGGTGCTCGACATGCTGAGCTTCGCCAACAAGGCCGGCCTGGTGATCTCCGGCTTTGCCAAAGTGATGGACGCGCTCGAATCCGAGCGGCTGTCACAGCGTATCGCCGCCCTGATTCAGGCCTCGGATGGCGCCGAAGATGGCGCAAGAAAGCTTGCGCAGGCCGTCAGACGAGCCTATCTAGGTAAAAATGCACCCATCATCATAATGAATCTCGATTCCGCCCATTTGGATTTGGCATTAGGGCGGACAAATGTGATACATGCTGCGCTCTGCGCGGGCCCGGCGGCAACCGGTTTCCTGGATCGCGTTGCGGCGCTCGCTTTCTGGCGGGATGGCGGACTGGCTTCGGCCGAGGACACTCCATCCGGGAAAGCCCCGCTGCAAGCGGACGACGAACCCTCAACGCAAGATGCCGCCCCGTCGCAAGACGGCGACGACGTCATCTGAACTTTTGTATGAAACGGGGCGACCCGCAGGATTTGGCACGGAATGACTGATACGAAGAACCCGGGCGATACGCTGACTGTTACGCCCACCAAGACGTTGACTCTGAAGCGGCCATCGAGCGCACCGGACACGGTGCGCCAGAGTTTCTCGCATGGCCGCACCAAGACAGTCGTCGTCGAGACGGTGAAGCGGCGTCCGTCAGGGCCCGCTCCCACGCCTGCGCCGCCGCCGCCCCCTCCTCCTGCGGCAGCATCGCCGCGTCCGGTGCCCCAGCCTCCGGCTGCCCCCGCCCGACCCGTGGCCCCGCCGCCCGTCGCCGCCGCCCCCGCTGCGCCTGCGCCTGCCCGCCCCGTCGAACCGGTTCCGGCGGCTCCGGCCCCCAGGCCCGTGGAAACGGCGAAGGTGGCCGAAGCACCCAAGCCCGTCGAGGCCCCCAAGCCTGTCGTCGAGGCACCGAAGCCGGCTCCCGCCGCTCCGATCGCGGCTGAGAAGCCTGCCGAGCCGGCCGCGCCAACGCCTGCTCCGCGCGCCGAAACGCCTGCGCCCTCGGCAGCCGCGCCGGCTGCGGCCTCCCGCCCTGTCCAGCAGCAGACGCCTAACCGCCCCGCGCCTCCCCAGCAGCAGGGCTATCGTCCTGGCCAGCCGGGTCAGCGCCCCCAGGGTGGCGGCCAGCGTTCCGGCAACAATCGTCCCGGCGCGGGCATGGTGCTGCGTACCCTGTCGAACGAAGAGATGGATGCGCGTACGCGCGTTCTCGCCGAGGCACGCGTTCGCGAGGCCGAGGATCGCAAGCGTGCAGCAGAGGAAGCTGTCCGTCGCGCCGCCGAGGAAGCGCGCCGCGAGGAAGAGCGCAAGGCCGCCGAGGCACGCAAGCGCGAGGAAGATGAACGTCATCGCCGCGAGGAGGAGACCCGCCGTCATGGCGAGGCCGAAGCGCGCCGCCATCTTGGCGAGGCTGCTCCTGCTCCGCGCGAGAGCGCTCCGCAGCGTCCCGCCTATGGCGAGCGGCGCGAAGGCGGTTTTGAACGCCGTGAGGGTGGCTTTGAACGCCGCGAAGGTGGCGAACGCCGCGAGGGTGGTTTTGGCGAGCGTCGTGGCCCGCCGCGGGAGGGTGGTGGCTTCGGCGAGCGCCGTGGCCCGCCACGCGAAGGCGGTGGCTTCGGTGAACGTCGCGGCCCGCCGCGCGAGGGCGGCGCCGGTGGTGGCTTCGGCGAACGCCGTGGTCCGCCGCGCGAAGGCGGCGCGGGTGGCGGCTTCGGCGAACGCCGTGGTCCGCCGCGCGAGGGCGGTGCCGGTGGCGGTTTTGGTGAACGCCGCGGTCCGCCGCGCGAGGGCGGCGCCGGTGGTGGCTTCGGTGAGCGCCGTGGTCCGCCGCGCGAGGGCGGCTCGTCCTTCGGGGAACGCCGTCCTGGTGGTTTCGGCGCCAATCGCGGCGCATCGGCCTTCGCTCCGTCGGAACCGGCCATCACGCCGCCCGCCGGACGCAATGTCGGCGGCCCGCCCCGCGCCCGTGTCGTCAGCGACGACGAGGATAGCGGCCGCAGCGTGCGCCGTGGCCCCGGCGGTGCCGGTCGTGGCAGCCCTGCCGCTCCCAAGCGCGAGGCAACACCACGCGCCGGCGACGCCAAGTCGCGCGGCCGCCTGACCGTCACCAGCGCGACGGGCGACGAGGAAGAGCGCACGCGCTCGGTCGCCTCGTTCCGGCGCCGTACCCAGCGCATGACCGGCCATCGCCCCGTCGAGGCGAAGGAGAAGATCATGCGTGAGGTGGTGATCCCCGAGGCGATTACCATTCAGGAACTCGCCAACCGCATGTCGGAACGCGCGGTCGACGTCATCCGCCTGCTGATGAAGCAGGGCGAGATGAAGAAGATCAACGACGTGATCGACGGCGACACCGCGCAGCTGATCGTGGAAGAGCTCGGCCACACCGCCAAGCGCGTCTCGGAAGCCGACGTCGAAGAAGGCCTCTTCAGCGAGGCCGACATCGACGATCATCTCGAGTCGCGCCCGCCGGTCGTGACCATCATGGGCCATGTCGACCACGGCAAGACTTCGCTGCTCGACGCGATCCGCTCGGCCAATGTCGTCTCCGGCGAAGCCGGCGGCATCACCCAGCATATCGGCGCCTATCAGGTGACCTCGCCGCTCGGCGGCAAGATCACCTTCATCGACACGCCCGGCCACGCCGCCTTCACGGCGATGCGCGCCCGCGGCGCCAAGGTGACGGATATCGTCGTGCTGGTGGTGGCTGCCGATGACGGCGTGATGCCCCAGACGGTGGAAGCCATCAATCACGCGGCGGCCGCCAAGGTGCCGATGATCGTGGCGATCAACAAGATCGACAAGCCCGATGCCAGGGCGGAGCGCGTGCGCACCGAACTGCTTCAGCACAATGTCCAGGTCGAAAGCATGGGCGGCGAGACGCTGGAGGTCGAAGTTTCGGCCAAGCAGCATCTCAATCTGGACAAGCTCCTGGAAGCCATCCAGTTGCAGGCGGAAATCCTCAACCTGCAGGCCAATCCGGACCGTCCGGCCGAGGGCACCGTGATCGAAGCCAAGCTCGATCGCGGCCGCGGCCCGGTCGCCACCGTGCTCGTGCAGCGCGGCACCCTCAAGGTCGGCGACATCGTGGTCGCCGGCGCCGAGTGGGGCCGTGTACGTGCCTTGGTCAGCGATATCGGCACCAACATGGCCGAGGCCGGCCCGTCCGTTCCGGTCGAGGTGCTCGGCTTCAATGGTACGCCGGAGGCGGGCGACCGCGTCGCGGTGGTCGAGAACGAAGCGCGTGC
The DNA here is from genome assembly GCF_059699065.1 of Labrys sp. ALF-8. Classification (NCBI taxonomy): domain Bacteria; kingdom Pseudomonadati; phylum Pseudomonadota; class Alphaproteobacteria; order Hyphomicrobiales; family Xanthobacteraceae; genus Labrys; species Labrys sp. ALF-8. The sequence goes on along the minus strand of NZ_AP048537.1, from coordinate 3,222,691 downwards.
CCGTGAGATCACGGAGTATCGCGAGCGTCAGAAGCGTGAGAATGCAGCAGTCCGCATGAGTTCGGGCCGCGGCACGCTTGCGGACATGATGTCGGCCCTCAAGGCCGGATCCGGTGCCCGCGAACTGCCGCTTGTCGTCAAGGCGGACGTGCAGGGGTCGCTTGAAGCCATCATCGGCGCCCTCGACAAGGTGGGCAACGACGAGGTGAAGGCGCGCGTCATCCATTCGGGTGTCGGCGGCATCACCGAGTCGGACATCACCCTGGCCGAGGCGTCCGGCGCCGCGGTGATCGGTTTCAACGTTCGCGCCCACAAGGAAGCGCGCGAGGCGGCCGAGCGCACCGGGACCGAGATCCGTTACTACAACATCATCTACAACCTCGTGGATGACGTGAAGGGCGTGCTCTCTGGCCTGCTGGCACCGACGCTGCGCGAGGAGTTCCTCGGCAATGCCCAGATCCTCGAGGTGTTCAACATCTCCAAGGTCGGCAAGGTCGCGGGCTGCCGCGTCACCGACGGCCATGTCGAACGTGGCGCCAATGTCCGCCTCATCCGCGACAACGTGGTCATCCACGAGGGCAAGCTCTCGACGCTCAAGCGCTTCAAGGACGAGGTCAAGGAAGTCCAGGTCGGCCAGGAATGCGGCATGGCTTTCGAGAACTACCAGGACATGCGTGCCGGCGACGTGATCGAGTGCTATCGCGTCGAGGAAATCAAGCGCACGCTCTGATCGGCCCCGCGAAAGATCGAGCATGGCCGGGCTCGTCCCGGCCATGTCTGTTTTGAGACCTTGGCGGACCTGAAGGCCGTCTCCCAGGACCGCAGGTGTCTCGCCTGCCCCTGGAAACGAGGCGGTTCGAGGGGCAGGCGAGACGCCTGCGGTCCCAAAAGCGTTCCTCGCGGATGTGCCCCTGACGGCAATGTGCATAACAACGAAAGCAACGATGCCCCGTCTTACCCCCTCCTCCTCCAAGCCCCCGTCGCAGCGTCAATTGCGTGTCGCGGAACTGATCCGCCACGCGATTGCCGACGCCCTGCAACGCGGCGAGATCATGGATCCGGCGCTGGAGGGCAAGGTGATCACCGTGCCCGAGGTACGGATGTCCCCCGACCTCAAGATCGCCACCGTCTATGTAATGCCCCTGGGCGGCAGGGATGGCGAGGCGGTGATCAAGGCGCTTGCAACCCACGCCAAATATCTGCGGGGTCTCATCGCGCGCCGGGTGACCATGAAGTTCGCCCCCAATTTCCGCTTCCTGCTCGACACGACCTTCGACTACGCCTCGAAGGTCGACGATCTCCTGCGCAAGCCCGAAGTCAGCCGCGACCTGGAGCAGAAGCTCCCCGGCGCGGAGGAGGACGAGGAATGAGCGCGCCCCGTTCCAATCGGGTGGAAGTCAACGGCTGGGTCATCCTCGACAAGCCCGTCGGCATGACGTCGACCCAGGGTGTCGCGGTGGTGAAGCGTGTCTTCAACGCCAAGAAGGCCGGCCATGCGGGCACGCTCGATCCGCTCGCCTCGGGCCTGCTTCCCATCGCCCTGGGCGAGGCCACCAAGACGGTTCCCTATGTGATGGACGGCCGCAAGGTCTATCGCTTCACCGTGACGTGGGGCGTCGAGACCAACACGGACGACACCGAGGGCGATGCCGTCGCCACCTCGGAGAAGCGGCCCACGCTCGCGGAAGTCGAGGCATTGCTGCCGCGCTATACCGGCGTCATCAGCCAGGTGCCTCCGAAATTCTCGGCCATCAAGATCGACGGCGAGCGGGCATACGACCTCGCGAGGGATGGCGAGGAAGTCAAGCTCGAAGCCCGCGAGATCGAGATCCATCAATTGAAGATCATCGAGAACACTCCTGAGGCGACGACGTTCGAGGCAGAATGCGGCAAGGGCACCTATGTGCGCGCGATTGCCCGCGATCTCGGCCGGGACCTGGGCTGCTATGGTCATGTCACGGCCCTTCGCCGCGCCGTGGTCGGCACCTTCGACGAACAGGACGCGGTGACGCCGGACGAACTGCGCGCCATGAAGGACGGCGCGGAAAGCCTCCCGCCCGTGGAGGAGGCCCTCCTGCCCGTGGAAACCGCGCTCGAGTCCCTGCCGACACTGGCCGTGTCGCAGCATGACGCCGGCCGCCTCGCCCGCGGCCAAAGCATCATACTGCGCGGACGCGACGCGCCCGTCTTCGAGGGCGTGGCGGCGGTCATGTCGGGCGGCGTCCTGGTGGCGCTGGCCGAACTGGAACGCGGCGAACTCCTGCCCAAGCGCATCTTCAAGCTCGGCGGAGTAACCGTCTAGGCGACATTCCGGAAGGCTCGCGAGCCCATGGGAACCGCACCCGGCTCAGTGCTTCCTGGCCTTGCCCGCTTTTCCCTTGACGGTGGGCATGTCGCCAGGAACGGGCGCATCCTCTTCCGTCTCCGGTGTTTCGAAGAAACGCGAGGTCAGCGCCGACTTGGCTTCCTCGCCGGCGATGAATTTCTTCGCCATCTCCCAGTGCCTCTGCTCGCTTCCGTCTGGGCACCCCTCCCGCAGCCAGATCTCATAGGCCTTCATGCGAATGCGCTGCTCGGTCGAATGGGTCATCGTCGAACTCCCCTGTTCGGTTGAAAGCGGCTATTTCGGCTCACCCGTCATGGCATCCAGATGCAGTTCCACCTTGGCCTTGTCCGAGGTGTAGTAGATCACCTCGTAATAGCCGCTCGTGGACCAGTCGATCTGCGAAATATAAAGGAATTTGTCGCGAGTCTCGACCTTGGAGATCAACTCCGAGAGCTTCTTGCCATTTGCGGGAGGCGCCGCCGCGTCGCTCTGCGCGAAGGCGGGACCGGCGAAGAGCGCGGCGGCGAGCAGCGCTACAGCGATTTCTTTCATGTGTCGCACCATCGGATATCGTTCTCGACAACAACGGCGATGGGTGCGGCGTGGTTCCATGCGGCGCTGACGGCCGGGCGCCGCTCCGGAGCCCGGCCGCCGAAGTGCTGCGACGCGCCTTATATCTCTCCACCCTTGGCAAGGAAGCGCTCGGCGGTCAGGACGATCTTGTGATCCTGGTCACCGACGAGTCCCTCGTCCTTTTCGGGATAGGGCAGGCCGGCCAGCACGCCGCGGATGGTGGCAAGGCGCGTGCGGTATTTGTCGTTGGCCTTGACGATGGTCCAGGGCGTATCCACCGTGTCGGTCGCCGCCAGCATGCGGTCATAGGCGTTGGAATAGGCGTCCCATTTGCCCACGGCCTGATGGTCTATGGGCGAGAGCTTCCACTGCTTGAGCGGATCGGTGTGGCGGGCATACAGGCGCTTGAGCTGCATGGCCTGGCCAATCGTGAGAAAGAGCTTGAACAACCGGATGCCGTCGCGCACCAGCATCGCTTCGAATTGCGGCGCCTCATGCAGGAATTGGTCGGTCTGGTCGGCCGTGCAGAAGCCCATGACCGGCTCGACGCCCGCGCGGTTGTACCAGGACCGATCAAAGATGACGATCTCTCCCTTGGTCGGCATCTCGGCGGCGTAGCGCTGGAAGTACCACTGCCCCTGCTCGGTAGGCGTCGGCTTCGGCAGGGCGACGATGCGTGCATCGCGCGGACTGAGATGCTGGGTGAAGCGGTGAATCGCGCCGCCCTTGCCGGCCGTATCGCGCCCTTCGAATACCACGACCACGCGTTCGCCCTGCTCTCTCACCCAGTTCAGAGCCTTGAGCAATTCGATCTGGAGGGCCAGCAAATCACGCTTGTAGGTTTTGGAGTTGAGCTTTTGCTTGTGCGGATAGCCGCCAGAGCCGAATGCAGCCGCGTCGATCACCGGTGACAATTCGTCTCCGTCGAGGCGAAACTGTGCTATCGCCCGCCTGAGGCCGTCTTCTTCTTTCTTTTGACTTGCTTTCTTTGTCACCACGGCCTCCCCAAATCGCCCCATTGTCGTGAAACTGTCATGGGCCTGCATACATTGCCACGGTGAACGAATTCCACAACGACTCACATGGATTACCGCAATGTCGATGGTGATGGGGCGTTCCCGGCTCTTGACGAAATTGACCTCCGGCGGTGTAGCTGAAACCGTGGGTTCGAACCAAACCATCTTGCGCCGCATCTGGGGACGCCGCTGGCTCGTGGCGGCCATTGCGTTCGTCGTGGGCGTGCTGTCGCTGTGGGACGGAATCTCCGCCTGGCATGGCCTTGCCGCACTCGCCATGATCGTCGCCGCGGCCGGCCTCATCCCCCCAGGCATGGTGCCGGACGGCTCCGCCATGCCCGCCATGCCCGATGACGGCAGCAAGCCCTCCTTCGAGGATCTGGTCGCCGCCATTCCCGACCCGGTGATCGTGCTCGACGCAAACCTCGCCGTGCGCTTCTTCAACCGCAAGGCACGCGACATCATCCCGAATCTGCGCGTGTCCGAGGCCCTGACTTACGCCCTGCGCGTACCGGAACTGATCGATGCAATCCGGGCGGCGCTAGAAGCGGGTGGCACCCGCCAGATCGAATATTCCGAGCGTGTTCCGGTGGACCGCGTGATCGAGGCCCAGATTTCCACCATCGCGCACGGCGGCGGCCGGCCCGATTTCGTGGTGATCGTGCTGCGCGACGTCACTCAGCGCCAGCGCGTGGAACAGATGCGCGTCGACTTCGTCGCCAATGCCAGCCATGAACTGCGCACGCCGCTCGCCTCGCTCCTCGGCTTCGTCGAAACACTGCAGGGGCCGGCCCGAAACGATCCGGTGGCGCGCGAGAAGTTCCTCGACATCATGCGCTCGCAGGCCAACCGCATGTCGCGCCTCATCGATGACCTGCTCTCCCTGTCACGCATCGAGCTCAATGCTCACGTCCAGCCCGACAAGCCGGTCGACCTCAACATGGTGGTCGGCCATGTCGCCGATACCCTCGGCCCGCTGGCGCAGGATCGAGGCGTCGTGCTCAGCGTCGACAAGCGCGTGCCGCTGCTGGAGGTGCGCGGCGAGCGGGACGAACTGATCCGGGTGTTCGAGAATCTCGTCGAGAACGCCATCAAATACGGCGCGTCGGGGGGCCGGGTCGAAGTCACGCTCGATTCGGTTGCCAAGCCGCAGGGCAAGGGCCTCGATGCAGTCGTGACCGTGCGCGACTACGGCCCGGGCATCGAGGCAGAGCACGTGCCTCGCCTGACCGAACGCTTCTACCGCGTCGACACCGCCAAGTCGCGGGAGAAGGGCGGCACCGGCCTCGGCCTCGCCATCGTCAAGCACATCGTGGCCCGGCACCGCGGCCGACTCGGCATCGAAAGCGTGCCGGGAGAAGGCACGGTTTTCTCCGTCAAGATCGATCAGATCACGTGATGAGACAACCTGTGCGTGTATCAAAATCGTTCGGCCGACTTTTACAATCGACCGCCGGCATTGCGGCACGTTACATTACAATCCACATAACCAATTGATTTAAAATATATAATTTTGTCATAAAACGATAGTCTAGTTGTCATAGAACCGTTGCGGCGCACTCTTAGGACTCGCGCCGTTGGGCAGGGCTGACGATCGGGAAGCGGTTGGGGGCGCCTGCGCCGAGAACAACGGAGATATCCCGTGAAGCTTTCATTTCTTGCGCTCGCCGCTTCAGTAGCCCTGTCGAGCACGATCGCTGCCACCGCTGCCTATGCAGGCGACATCACCGGCGCCGGCGGAACGTTCCCCGCTCCCGTCTACAACGCCTGGGCTACCGATTATAAGACCAAGACCGGCAATTCCGTGAATTACCAGGCCATCGGTTCGGGCGGCGGCCAGACCCAGATCACCAACCGCACCGTGGACTTCGGCGCTTCCGACGCTCCGATGGCTGCCGACAAGCTCGCCGCCGCCAAACTGCTGCAGTTCCCGACCGTCGTCGGCGCCATCGTGCCGATCGTCAACATCGACGGCATTGCTTCCGACCAGCTCGTGCTCAGCGCCGATGTGATCGCCAAGATCTACCTGGGCGAGATCACCAACTGGAGCGATCCGGCCATCGCCGCCCTCAACAAGGACGTCAAGCTTCCCGACCTCGACATCGCTCCGACCTATCGTTCGGACGGCTCGGGCACCACCTTCGTGTTCACCTCGTTCCTTGCCGGCGTCAATGCCGACTGGAAGGACAAGGTCGGCGCCGCCACGTCCGTGCAGTGGGCTGCCGGCTCGGGCGCCAAGGGCAATGACGGCGTCGCCGCTTCGGTCAAGAACACCAAGGGCGCCATCGGCTACGTCGAATACGCCTACGCCGCCAACAACGGCCTGACCGTCGTCGACCTGCAGAACAAGTCCGGCCAGACCGTGAAGCCGACCCTGGACTCCTTCACCGCCGCCGCCGCCAAGGCCGACTGGGCGAACGCCAAGGACTATGCCGTGTCCATGGTCAACGTCGAGGACGACAAGGCCTGGCCGATCGTCTCCACCACCTTCATCCTGCTGCCGAAGGACCCCAAGGACGCCGCCAAGTCGGCTGACGTCATGAAGTTCTTCGACTGGGCCTACAAGGATGGCGCTCCGGCCGCCGAGAAGCTGCACTACATCGTTCTGCCGAGCGACGTCGTCGGCAAGATCCGCGCTTCCTGGTCCGCCGAGATCAAGAGCGCCGACGGCAAGGCCATCTACAGCAACTGATGTGTATTGCGTTCTCCGGCGTGGCTTTCGTCACGCCGGAGTTTTCGTTGCCGAACCGCGTATTTTCACTACCGAGCATCTGTGCACAGCCGGCTCAGGCAGATTTGCTCGTCCTTCATGACACCCGGCGGCTTTGATCTTTCCTGGCGACCAGCCCGAACCTGGCAGGCAAGACCAAAGCTGCTCTGACGAGGAGTAATCATGAGCGCCATCGCCGATTCATCACGGGACTCCGCATCGGTAGCCGATGCAGCCCGGGGGTCCCCCTCTCCGGAGGCCAAGCGCGTACCCGGCGCCGCCTTCGATCCCATCTTCAAGGCCGCGCTCTATATCTGCTCCGGCCTGATCCTCGTTCTGCTGGTCTCCATCGTCATCCTGCTGTTCTGGGGTGGCTGGCCGGCGCTCTCGCATTTCGGACCGAGCTTCTACTGGTCGACGATCTGGAACCCGGTGACCGAGAAGTTCGGCGCCGGCGTGATGATCTACGGTACCCTGTTCACGGGCTTCCTCGCGCTCCTGATCGCCCTGCCCATGTCGTTCGGCATCGCGTTCTTTCTCACCGAGATCGCGCCGCTGCCGATCCGCAAGCCGGTCGGCATGGCGATCCAGCTCCTCGCCGCGGTGCCTTCGATCATCTTCGGCATGTGGGGCGTGGTGGCGATCATCCCGCTCATGGCCAACTACATCCAGCCCTTCCTCAAGGCCGTGTTCGGCCATATTCCGGTCGTGAGCTATCTTTTCGCTGGCGCCACCAGCGGCTTCGGCATGCTGACCGCCGCGGTGATCCTGGCCTTCATGGTCATTCCCTTCATTACAGCGATGTTCGTCGAGATCCTCGAATCCGTGCCGGCGATGCTGAAGGAATCGGCCTATGGCGTCGGCTGCACCACCTACGAGGTGTTCCGCAACGTTTCCGTGCCCTATGGCCGCACCGCCCTCGTCGGCGCCACCATGCTCGGCTTCGGCCGCGCCCTCGGCGAGACCATGGCCGTGACCTATGTGATCGGCAACGCCAACCGCATCTCGGCCTCGCTGTTCTCGTCCGGCGCGACCATCGCCTCCACCATCGCCAACGAGTTCCCGGATGCGCCTGCCGGCTCCCTGCGCAACCAGTCGCTCATGGAACTCGGCTTCGTGCTCTTCGTCATCTCCTTCATCGTGCTTGCGATCTCCCGCATGCTCGTCAAGTCCGGCGCCAAGTAAGAGGGTCAAGACCATGGATCGCCTCGCTCGCCGCCGCTCCGTCGACTACGTCATGAAGGCCATCTCCGTGGGCTTTGCCGCGATCTCGCTGCTGGCCCTGGCCTGGATCCTCATCACGCTGCTGGGCCTCGGCCTGCCAGCGCTCACCAGCACCATCTTCACCAAGACCATGGCCGAAGGCGGTCTGCTCAACGCCATCGTCGGCAGCCTGATCATGATCTTCATCGCGCTGCTGATCGGCGCGCCGCTCGGCATCATGGCGGGCACCTTCCTGGCCGAGGCCGGCCGGGGCAGCAAGTTCGCGGAGGCGGTGCGCTTCATCAATGACATCCTGCTGTCGGCCCCCTCGATCCTGCTCGGCGTGTTCGTCTACCTGATGGTGGTCGTTCCGATGGGCGGGTCTTCCGGCTGGGCCGGCATCATCGCCCTCGCCATCATCATCATGCCGGTGGTGGTGCGCACCACCGAGGACATGCTGACCCTGGTGCCGCTGGCACTGCGTGAAGCCGCCTTCGCCCTCGGCGCCCCGATGTGGAAGGTGATCATGTCGGTGACCTGGCGCTCGGCCCGCACCGGCATCGTCACCGGCATCCTGCTGGCCCTGGCCCGTGCCGCCGGCGAAACCGCCCCGCTGCTGTTCACCGCCTTCGGCAATTCGAACTGGACGCTGGATCTCGGCGGCGCCTTCCCCAGCCTGCCGCTGGCAATCAACCTGTTCGCCCAGAGCCCGGATCCCAACCAGGTCTCGATCGCCTGGGCTGGCGCCCTCCTGATCACATTCGGCGTGCTGGCCTTGAACATCATCACCCGCGTCGCGCTTGCTCCCAAAAAATGAGTGCTCCCATGTCCGCTCCCAACGCCTCGATTGCGGTTGCCGACCGTCCGGTTGCCGATCCCAACGCCGCCACCAAGCTCAAGGTCGAGAATCTCGACTTCTACTACGGCGAGAAGCATGCCCTGAAGAAGATCAACCTCAACGTGGCCGAGCGTCAGGTCACGGCGATGATCGGTCCCTCGGGCTGCGGCAAGTCCACGCTGCTGCGCGTGCTCAACCGCATGTACGACCTTTATCCCGGCCAGCGCGCCGAAGGTAAGGTCCTGCTGGACGGGCAGAACGTCATCGGCAAGGAGATCGATCCGGCCGTGCTGCGCGCCCGGATCGGCATGGTGTTCCAGAAGCCGACGCCCTTCCCGATGTCGATCTACGACAACATCGCTTTCGGCGTGCGCCTGCATGAAAGCGTCTCCAAGTCCGAGATGGACCAGCGCGTCGAATGGTGCCTCACCAAGGCGGCGCTCTGGAACGAGGTCAAGGACCGCCTCGGCGCCTCCGCCCTCGGCATGTCGGGCGGCCAGCAGCAGCGCCTGTGCATCGCCCGTACTATCGCGGTAAAGCCCGAAGTAGTGCTCCTCGACGAACCGACCTCGGCGCTCGACCCGATCTCCACGGCGAAGATCGAGGAACTGATCGACGAATTGAAGCGCGAGTTCACCATCGTGATCGTGACGCACAATATGCAGCAGGCGGCACGCAGCGCCGACACCACGGCCTTCTTCTACCTCGGCGACCTCATCGAGGTTGGACCGACGAACAAGATCTTCACCAACCCGAATGACACCCGCACGCAGGATTACATCACCGGCCGTTTCGGCTGATCCGCAAGCAGGTATTCAGGCCGCCGCACAGGCGGCGGCGACAAGGAATTTGGAGAGCGGCATGTCCGATCACATCGTTACCTCCTTCGATCAGGAATTGCGCGAACTGCGCAACATGATCGCCGAAATGGGCGGCCTGGCCGAGAAGAGTGTCGCAGACAGCGTCGAGGCGCTGCTCAAGCGGGACTCTCAGCGCGCCAAGTCGGTCATCGAACTCGACAACACCATCGACCGGCTTCAGCGCCAGGTCGAGGAGAGGGCCATCCTGATCATCGCCAAGCGCCAGCCGCTGGCGCTCGACCTGCGCGAGATCGTCTCGGCCTTGCGCGTGGCCAACGACCTCGAGCGTATCGGTGACCTTGGCAAGAACGTCGCCAAGCGCGTCATCGCCATCCAGGGACACGTGCAGTCCAACCAGCTCTTCGGTGGCTTCGACCACATGGCCGATCTCGTGCTCGAGCAGCTCAAGCAGGTGCTCGATGCCTTTGCCCAGCGCAATGTCGAGGAGGCGCTCGCAGTCTGGAATTCGGACGGCGAGATCGATGCCATGTACACCTCGCTGTTCCGCGAACTCCTGACCTACATGATGGAGGATCCGCGCAACATCGGCTTCTGCACCCACCTGCTCTTCTGCGCCAAGAATATCGAGCGCATCGGAGACCACGCCACCAACATCGCCGAGACGGTGCACTATCTGGTGACCGGGGAGTCGCCCGCCGGCGAACGACCGAAGGCGGATACCAGCACCTCCCTTGTCGACCTCCCCGTGCCGGCTAAGTAACAGAGGGATCGGCCATGCCTCCCAAGGTTCTGATCGTCGAGGACGAAGAAGCCCTCACGCTCCTGCTGCGCTACAACCTCGAAGCCGAAGGCTATGAGGTCGACAGCGTGTCGCGGGGCGACGATGCCGAGATCCGCCTGCGCGAAAGCGTTCCCGATCTCGTGCTGCTGGACTGGATGCTGCCTGGCCTGTCAGGCATCGAGCTTTGCCGCCGCATCCGCATGCGGCCGGAGACCGAGAGGCTGCCGGTGATCATGCTGACGGCGCGTGGAGAGGAGACGGAGCGGGTGCGTGGCCTCGCCACCGGCGCGGACGACTATGTGGTCAAGCCCTTCTCCGTGCCCGAGCTTTCCGCGCGCGTGCGGGCCCTGCTGCGCCGCGCCAAGCCCGAGCATGTCTCCTCCCTGCTCAAGGCCGGCGACATCTCGCTCGACCGCGAGACCAAGCGGGTCCATCGCGGCAATCGCGAAATCCGCCTCGGACCGACGGAATTCCGCCTGCTGGAGTTCCTGATGCAGGCGCCTGGCCGGGTCTTTGCCCGCGAGCAACTGCTCGACAGCGTCTGGGGCCGCGACGTCTATATCGACGAGCGCACCGTGGACGTGCATGTTGGCCGCTTGCGCAAGGCCATGAACCGTACCCGGGAAATCGATCCCATCCGCACCGTTCGCGGTGCCGGCTACTCCTTTGACGAGACCTTCTCCAAGCAGGGCTGAGCCGGCGCGCGCGAATATCGCGATATCTGCCCGGAGACTCTATGCCGAGAAGGGCGCACCCCAGGGGTTGCGCCCTTCTCGTTGCCGTACGGTTTCGGAGGGAGATCTTCCCGGGGACGGTCAGCAAGCCTCTTCCATGGGGCAGCCCAGCGCGGCGGCATGTCGCCGTCGCCCGAAGATCACGAAGCTCGTTGCCGCCAGCGCCCATACCCCCAGCGCGCCATAAAGCATCACCAGACCGAACCCATGCATGAGCGCAGCGTGCACGGCCGCGTCCGTCGGTACGGCAGATGACAGTCCCGGCATGCCCTGCCGGAGCGAGTCGAGATTTCCGGCGGCAATGGTCTCTGCCAGCAGGCGCAGTTGCGTGCCCTCGATCACTCCAGGCAGGGCGTCCGCCAGAGAAGAGGCGACACCCGCCACCAGGATCACGCCCATCAGGGCGATATTGATGGCCAGGGTGATCAGCCTGGCGCTGACATCGATGCCGGACGCCATGCCCGTGCGATGCATGGAAACGGAGCCCGTCGTGGTGTTGGTCACCGGCGTGTTTGTAAGGCCGAGTCCGCTGCCGGCGACAATGCAGCCCGGGAGCATCGTCAGCCAGTTGGCATGATCGAGAGCGGTGCCAAGCATCATCAGGATGAAGCCCAGCCCGATCACGAAAAGCCCCCCTGGAATGACCACGCGGGCCTGGTAGCGCAGCATGAGACGCTCGGCCAGCGGCGGTACGAAGAGGGTCGGCAGCGTATAGGCCAGCAGGGCCGCTCCGGCGGCCACGGTGTCGTATCCCAATCCTGCCTGGAAATAGATCGGCAGGTAGATGATGAAAGGCCAGAAGCTGAAGTTCATGCCGATGGAGCCCATGATCGCGCCGGAGAAGTTCCTGATCCTGAAGACGGAAAAATCGAACATCGGGCGTGCGCTCATCCGCTCGACCAGGATGAAGAGCAGGAAGCTTATCGCTGCCGCAGCCAGGATGAGGAGGGCGGCGAGGCTGGTGAAGCCGAGGTCAGGCCCCTGCGTGATGAAGTAGGCCAGGCCGAACACGGCCACCGACAAGGTGACGATGCCGAGGATGTCGAGCCTCTCGGCCTGGGGATCGCGTGATTCCCGGACGCCCACTAGGGCCAGGGCCAGAGTGAGGACGGTCAGCGGCACATGCACCAGGAACACCCACTGCCAGGTCGCCAATGCTACGATCACCGCGCCGATGATGGGACCGAAGCCCAATCCTATACCCAGTACGATCCCCCACATCGCGAAGGCCATGCTGCGCTCACGTCCGGCCTGAAACTGATGCGAAAGGATGGCCGTGAGGCAGATCAGCATGGCGCCGCCGCCCATTCCCTGCAGGAACCGGCTGGCGATCAAGAGGGGCGCGCTAGGTGCAAGGCCGCAGATCAGCGAGGCGACGCCGAACAGGATGAGGCTGAGGATGAACACCAGCCGCCGGCCATAACGGTCGGCCAGCGTTCCAGTCGCCATCAGCACGGTCGTGCAGGCGATTGTATAGGCATTCATGATCCACTGCATGCCCTTGAAGTCGCCATGCAGCACCTTCTCGAGAACGGGAAGGATCACCGGCACGCTGGAGATCTCCAGGGAAAACATCAGCGCGGCCAGACAGAGCGCGGCAAGCGCGATGCGATTGCGCGGGACGCTGGAGACCGCCATCACCTCTCGCTCCCCATTGAAGGGATGGCCAGCAGCGGCGATGGCCTGGAAATCCCGAACGGGTGACCGACAACCTGTCGGCGCCTCCCGGATCCGATTGCTTGAAAGCGTGACGTCATGAGCATTCTCCGAAGTTCTATCGAGAGAATGCATATGAGATTGGACGATCCATTTACATTATGACCGATATAGACTTATCGTCCTGTTTTTTGGACGATGAGGACGATGCTCAATCTCAACGATCTCCAGCTCTTCGTTCAGGTCGTCGATCATCTAGGGTTTGCGGCGGCCTCCCGTGCCCTGACCATGCCGAAGTCGACCCTTGCCAAGCGCATCGGCGATTTCGAGCGCGAGCTCGGCGTACGCCTGATCCAGCGCACGTCCCGCAGCTTCACCGTGACGGAGGTCGGCCAGGACCTCTACCGCCACGCGGCCGCCATGCTGATCGAGGCCGAGGCTGCCGAGGCCATGCTCAAGGGCCGCCTTGCAGAGCCAAGCGGCACCGTGCGGCTGACCTCCTCCATCCTCATGGCGCAGATGTATCTCGCCGATATCCTGCCGGCCATCGCCTTCGCCTTTCCCAAACTGCAGATCGTGCTGCACGCGACCGACCGCTTCGTCGATCTGGTACAGGAGAGCTTCGACATCGCCATCCGCATTCACTACGCACCGTTGCCCGATTCCGATCTCGTGAGCAGGCGCATCGGGTTCTCCCCCAACTACCTGGTTTCCTCGCCTGGATATCTGGAAAAACACTCCCTGCTCCGGAGCCCGCACGATCTGGCCGAGCATGACGGGCTGCTGTGGTCGACGGCCGCGAAGGCCACGGCATGGTCCTTCAGCCGTGTTGGCGACAGACCTCTCTCCGTCAAGCCACGCCCCCGCTTCACCTCCGACGATCCGGTCACCTTGCTGAAGGCTGCCGTCGCCGGGCTGGGCATCGCATCGCTGCCAGGCAAGATGTGCGTGGAGGCGATCGAGCAAGGCCGGCTTGTGCGGGTGCTGCCGGAGTGGGATGTAGGCGGCGAGACCACGACAATCCTGACGCCACACCGTCGCGGGCAATTGCCATCTGTCCGAACCGTGGTGGAGTTTCTGGCCGAACGGCTTTCCAGGACGATCATCGACTGATCTGCCGGCAAGGCGCCGCCTGAGGGGCGCCCCGGACTCCAGCCGCTCCGGCTACAGTTCTTCCATCCTCCCCTGCAGATAGCGGCGGATGGCCGGGTCGCGTTCCAGACCGATGGCGCACAGATAGGCTTCCCGTGCCTCGCATTGCCGCCTGGCCCGCGCCAGCAACTCCGCACGGGCTGCCCAGTAGGGCTGGTACTCAAGCAGGCGCGCATCCCCCGACAACGCGTCGAACACGGCGAGCCCCGCCTCCGCGCCCTCGACATGGGCGAGCGCCACCGCCCGATTGATGGCGGCGACCGGCGAACGAGTGATGAGGACCAGCGCGTCGTAGAGCTCGACGATCGCCGTCCAATCCACGGCATGCCCCTTGCGTCGGACCGCATGCGCCGATTGCAGCGCCGCCTCGAGCTGGTAGCGCCCGAAACGTCCGACGCTCACCGCGCGGGCCAGCAGCGTCTCGGCTTCATCGATGAGCGCATCGTCCCAAAGCAGCGTGTCCTGCCCGGCCAACGGCACGAAATCACCCTCCGGACTGCGGCGCGCGGCGCGGCGGGCCTCGGCATGCAGCATCAGCGCCAGGAGGCCCAGCACCTCGGGTTCGCCAGGCATCAGCGAGGCGATGAGGCGGCCGAGCCAGATACCCTCGGCAGCCAGGTTGCGCCGGCGCGGCTGGGCCCCCTCCGGATCGGCCCAGCCTTCGGCATAGACCGCATAGACTGCCTCCAGCACTGCATCGAGCCGGTCCGCGAGTTCCTCGCGTTCGGGCACGCGGAAGGGTATGCCGGCCTCACGAATCTTGGTCTTGGCACGCACCAGCCGCTGGCTCATGGCGCCCGGCGAGATCAGGAAGGCGGTGGCAATTGCGGCGGCGTCTAAGCCGAGAACCGTCTGCAGGATGAGCGGCGCGCGCACGCCTGCGTCGAGCGCCGGATGGGCGCAGGCGAACATCAGGCGCAGGCGCTCATCGGGAATGGCATGGTCCTCGGCCCCGATCATGGCGAGTTCCTCGATCTGCCGGGTGACGTCGCCCGTCTTCTCCAGGCGGATCTTCGCTTTCCGGGCACTGTCGATCTGGCGGCGCCGGGCCGCCGTGAGCAGCCAGGCTTCGGGATTATTGGGAATGCCGCTCGCCGGCCAGTGCTCCAGCGCGGCCGCGAAGGCATCGGCGAGCGCATCCTCCGCCCCGGCCACATCGCCGGAGCGAGCCGCCAGGAAGGCGACCAGCTTGCCATAGCTCAGCCGGGCAACGCTTTCGGCAAGGCTTGAGGCGGAGAGTGCCACCGGTCGGTCAGCCGTACTGCGTCATGTCCCAGACCGGGCGGACCTCGATGGTGCCGCGGCTGGCGCCGGGGCAGCGCGCCGCCCAGCTTAGAGCTGCATCGATATCGGCGACATCGATGAGATAATAGCCGGCTAATTGCTCTTTTGTCTCGGCGAATGGCCCATTCAGCACCTGAGTCTTGCCATCGGCCACGCGCACCGTGGTGGCGGAAGCCGTCGGCCGCAACCGGTTCGAGCCGAGCATCACGCCGGAAGCCTTGATCGCCTGCGTGTAGGCGCCATAGGCAGCCAGCGTTTCACTGGTGGTTGCCGGATCTGCATTCAGCATCGCCTCTTCATTGGCATAGATCAGAATCGCGAATTGCATTGGATCTCTCCTCGGTCAGCCGCGCGGTCTCGCCCGGCAGCACAATGACGCGCGATCTCCGCCCTCTTCGACTCAGCCTCCGAAAATCTGCGGCGCGTTGCTCTCCGGCCCGCTGCCGGAAATGGCAAAATCTAACAGCGCCCGGTGCGTCAGGTCGGGCAAACGCTCCGACCTGAACACGCTCCGGTTCAGGGCGCGCTGACCTTGGTCAGATGATCGATCTCGGTCGAGCCGAGATTGAGCTCGGTTGCCTTGATCAGGTCCTGCAATTGCTCGACGCTGGTGGCGCTGGCGATGGGCGCCACGATGCCCGGCCGGGCGATCAGCCACGCGATGGCGATCTGGGCCGGTGTCGCATGCTTGGCCTGCGCGACGGCGTCGAGCGCCTCAAGGATCCGCAGCCCGCGTGCATTGAGATATTCGCTCATCCCGCTGCCACGCGCCGAACTCTTGGCGAAGTCGGCGGGCGTGCGGTACTTGCCGGACAGAAAACCCTTGGCAAGAGAAAAATAGCTGGTCACCCCGATCTCGTTCTTCAGGCAGAAGGCTTCCAGTTCCGTCTCGTAACCGGCACGATCATAGAGATTGTAGTGCGTCTGCAGGTTCTCGAAGCGAGGCCACAGTTCCTTCGTGCTGATGGCGAGAGCCTTGAACATCGTATTGGCGCTGTGATTGGAATTGCCGATCACGCGTACCTTGCCGTCCTTCACCAAATCGGCATAGGTGCCGAGCGTCTCCTCGAGAGGTGTCTCGGGATCCTCCCAGTGGGAAAGGTAGAGATCGATATAGTCGGTCTGCAGGCGCTTCAGCGAAGCTTCCACCGCACTCTTGATATAGGCGGCCGACAAGCCTTTCTTCCCCGGGCCCATTTCCGAACCGACCTTGGTGGTCAGCACGATGTCGGAGCGGTTGCCGCGAGCCTTCATCCATTTGCCGATGATGGTCTCGGATTCGCCGCCTTGGTTGCCGGGTGCCCATGCCGAGTACACGTCGGCCGTATCGACCAGGTTGAACCCCGCCGCGACGAAGGCGTCGAGCACGGCAAAGGACGCCTTCTCGTCAGCGCTCCAGCCGAAAACGTTGCCGCCAAGGCCCAGCGGAGCAACCATAAGATCGGAGCGTCCAATCGCACGTTTTTCCATGAGTATTCTCCGTCTCGTCGCTTATCGGGAAAGTAGCTGGCGAAGCGGCCCGGCGCAGGAGCGCGCCGGCAACCGCGATGGAAGGATCAGATCGAATAATTCAGTTCGGGCTCCCTCACGCCCGCCCCGCGCATCTCCTCGACCGACATGTTGTCGAGCAGGTCGGAGGAAAGGTCGCGTACGCGGCGCATCAGGAGGCGCACGGTGCAGCCTGGAACATCCGGACAGTCGAGGCAAGGCTGATAAGCGGTATGGCTCGCGCATGCGATCGGCGCAAGCGGGCCGTCGAGGACGCGGATTGCATTGCCCACGCTGATCTCGCTGGCGTTGCGAGCCAGCATATAGCCGCCTCCCTTGCCCTTCCTCGATCGCACCATCCCCGCAACCCGCAATTCAGCCAATATGGCATCGAGGAACTTCTTGGGGATGCGGTTGGCCTGAGCGATCTCCTGGCTCTGCGCCGTCTCTCCCGGCGGCAGGCCGGCAAGATGAGACAACGCCTTCAGACCGTATTTGCCCTTGTTCGTCAGCATGCGCCCTGAGTACTCCGCCCGTACGACACAGTCGACCACGTCTATTCGCAATATAGGGAATATCGAACGGATGGATAGACGGGCGGCGCGGAGATTTGTCCGCCGCATCCCGAGGCGAAGTGCGGCAACCCCGGTTCTCCCTACATCGCTACCGAGGAGGCTCCGGAGACAGGTCCTCATAAAGCGTCTGGGCTTCCGTCGCGGGGCCGCGCCGCTCGCCGAGGGCCTTGACGCGATAGACCCGGACCGTGCGCTCCAGGGCGACGGTGAGAACGTCGCCGGCCTTCACCGTCTTGGCCGGCGCATCCGTGCGAGTACCGTTGACGCGAACATGACCGTCCGCGACCAATTTCGCCGCAAGAGAGCGTGTCTTCACAACACGCGCATGCCAGAGCCATTTGTCGATCCGTAGGCGATCCTGGCTGCCGGCATCGCTCATCGCCTATTTTTTGTCCGGCTTGCCGCCCTGCATCTGCTCCTTCAGGGCGAGCAGCTTGGCAAAAGGCGAATTCGGATCGGGAGCACGATTGGAGTCACGCCCCTGCGGCCGCGCGTCGCTCGACCAGTTGCGCGGCCCGCGATCGCCCCCTCGATCCTGACGGTCCGGACGCGGCCCCCGATCGGGACGCCCCTCGCCGCCCGGACGGCGCTGGCCATCGCCGGACTTGCCCTCGGGACGAGGCCCCCGCCCCTCGAAGGGCTTGCGCTCTCCCTGAGGTTTGCCGTTGCCGCGGTCGTCACGGCGCGGCCGATCGAAGCGCCGCTCGCCCTGGCGAGCCTCGGCTCCTTCGGCAGCGGGAGCCGGCGCGGCCCCGTCGGCCGGGGCCGGGCGTCCACGACGGAAACCGCCACCTGCACCATTGTCGCCCTGGCGTTCCCCACCGGCATGGCGGTTGCCATGCTGCGGACGGTTGTGCTGGCGCGGGTGGTGACGCTCGAAACGGGCCGGACGCCACACTTCGATTTCCGGAATTTCCTCGACGGCCGCTTCGGATGCGGTCTCGCCCTCCGGCATGGCGACAGCCTCGCCGGAAGATTCCGAAACTTCCTGGAAGGATTCTTCGTGCGGCGGCGAGCCCACCACTTCCATCGCGTCGATCTGTGCCGCGGTCGGCGCGGCGATCTCTTCGGCGACCGATGCCTCGGCCTGCTCGACGACTGCCGGGACGGATTCGGCCTCTTCAGCCGGCATGGCAACCGCCTCGCCGGACGCTTCGGAAAACTCCTGGAAGGATTCTTCGTGCGGCGGCGAGCCCACGACTTCCATCGCATCGATGGCGGCCGCGCCGGGAGCGACATCGTCCACCGCGGTCGCGGGAGCGGCCTCGTCGACAGCCGCGGTCTCCTCCGTGGCCGCAGCCTCCTCGCTCACGGCCGGAGCAGCGGGCTCCGTCGGTGCCGGCAGGCGGATAGCCTGGGTGATCGCAGGTCCCTTGCGCTTCTCGGAGCGATAGCCGAGCCCGCGAAGGATGGATGCGAAATCCTCGCCCGAGCATCCGACCAGCGAGGTCATCTGCACGCTGGCGACGAAGGCATCGCCATCGGCCGTGCCGGTCGGAGGCTGGCCCACGGTGGTGCCCGGACGATAGGCGATCGCCGGCCGGATGAGATCGGCCAGGCGTTCGAGAATGTCGACACGCACCGCCCTCTCGCCGCACACGCGATATCCCACGAGACGGTAAAGGTTCTTGTCGATGGACTTGTCGGCGGGCATCGAAGTCCGGCCGGAGGCGGCCAGGTGCGGGATCTCGTCGAGGCCCTTCTGGTCCAGCCCGCCATGTGTGAGCGCCCACAGCTGCGCCGCGAGGGCGCGCGGGGCGGGCTTCATCAAGGCCGGCAGGTAGACGTGATAGGCACCGAAGCGAACGCCGTGCTTGCGCAGCGAGGCACGCTGGTTCTGGTCGAGCTGCTTGAGATCCTCCGCCACCCTTGCACGGTCGAGCACGCCGAGCGCCTCCACCAGCTGGAAGGCGATGCCCTTGGCGAGGCCCTGCAGGTCCTCGGCCTTGTCGAGCGCCAGCAAGGGGCCGAGCAGTCTGGTGATGTGATTGCCGATCCAGATGTCGAGACGGGTCTGAACCGCATCGCGGGCTGGACCGGTCAGTTGCTCGTCGGCCAGCAGGCGAATGCGCGGGCCGAGCGGCTTTTCGCCCCCGACGAGCTTGGCCACGGGCTCGCCGATCCAGCGCACGGTACCATCGCTCGCCAGTGCGAATTCGGTATCCGGTGCCTGCGAGAACTTCTGGCTACGCGACTCGATCTCGCCAGCCAGAGCCTTGGCCGCGGCTGCTCGCAGGGCGCGGCCACTCTCCCCGTCACCGGCACTCGGGTCCGGGGCGAACTGGAAGCCCTGAAGCGTCCCGACATGCTGACCTTCGACAATCACATCGCCGGTTTTGGTAATTTCAGTCTCAAGCATAGCGTTTTCTCTAAGGCGCCGCATCAGCACGCTGGTGCGACGGTCGACAAAGCGTTGGGCAAGCCGTTCGTGCAGAGCGTCGGAGAGTTTGTCCTCCACACTGCGTGTCACACCTTGCCAATGAGCGGGGTCTTTCAGCCAGTCAAGCCGATTAGCCGCAAAAGTCCAGGTTCGGATATGGGCGATACGCGTCGAGAGCGTATCGATGTCGCCGTCGGTCCGATCCGACATGGCAACCTGACGGGCGAACCAGTCGTCCGGGACCTTACCCTCCCTCATCAGGAATCCATAGAGATTCGTGATGAGATCGGCATGGGAGTGAGGCGAAATCTTGCGATAGTCGGGCAAGCCCGCCACCTCCCACAGCCGGGCGACGGCCTGGGGCCCGTGAGCGTATCGCCGGACCTCCTCATCCCGGGAGACGATGGAAAGCGCGCGTATATCGTCGGCATCAGGAGCCCGCGTCAGCCCCTGTTCCTCGGGAGTGGCCGAGAGAGAAGCCTGCAGGGCCGCGAGCGAGGCGAAGTTGAGAGCGGGATTGCGCCATTGCAGCACCTTGATGCTGTCGAAGCTGTGCCCCTCCACGGCCTCGACCAGTTCGGGCTCGAAGGGATCGCAGCGCCCTGTGGAGCCGAAGGTGCCGTCGCGGACATGACGCCCCGCACGGCCTGCGATCTGGCCGAATTCGGAGGGCGTCAGGCGCCGGAACTGGTAGCCGTCGAACTTGCGGTCGCCGGCGAAGGCGACGTGATCGACGTCCAGATTGAGCCCCATCCCGATGGCGTCCGTGGCCACGAGGAAATCGACATCCCCGTTCTGGTACATCGCGACCTGCGCATTCCGGGTGCGCGGCGACAGGGCGCCGAGCACCACGGCGGCTCCGCCCCTCTGCCGGCGGATCAGTTCGGCGATCGCGTAGACCTCGTCGGACGAAAAGGCGACGATGGCCGTGCGCCGAGGCAGGCGGGTCAGCTTGCGGTCGCCGGCGAAGATCAGGTTCGAAAGGCGCGGACGCGTGACGACGTTGACGCCCGGTATCAGCTTCTCCACGATCGGCTTCATCGTCAATGAACCGAGCAGCAGCGTCTCGTGGGTTCCGCGGCGATTGAGCAGGCGGTCGGTGAAGACGTGGCCGCGTTCGAGATCGGCGGCGATCTGGATCTCGTCGAGGGCGACGAAAGGCGCCTCGATGTTGCGCGGCATCGCCTCGACCGTGGCGACCCAGTAGCGCGCCCGCTCCGGCTTGATCTTCTCCTCGCCCGTCACCAGGGCCACGAATTCGGCGCCCACCCGCTCGACCAGCTTGTTGTAGACCTCGCGCGCCAGCAGGCGCAGCGGCAGGCCGATGATCCCCGCGCCATGGCCGAGGAGCCTTTCGATGGCGAGATAGGTCTTGCCGGTATTGGTAGGCCCCAGCACCGCGGTCACGCCGCGGGCGCGCATGGGCGGGGGCAGGATGGGAGGCAGCATCAAGGTCTCGGCGGTCTTTCGGGCGTCAGTCTGGTGGGAATGCCGGACATTCCCGATTCACGGATTGCCGGACACCCCATGTCCCGCGACGGCCAACTCTTTGTCTCGATACACTCCCCTGGCCCAGGAAGCTGTAGACCTTACCGGGAAATGCTCCGGGAAAACACCAATCAAGGGGCTTTTTCCTGCTTGCTGGTAACAGACGCGAAGGAGTCTGTCTTGCTATGAAGCACAATATGGCGATCGCAAAGCCAAAATTTAACCCCTCGAACAACGCTGGAACGAAGCACGGCCGAATCGCTGCAGGGACTGATTTCACGTCTCGTTCCCCCATCCGGCACCATGGTTAAGACGGCGGCGGGGTCCAGGCGGGGCGCGAAAACGGCCCTGTCCCACTTTGAAGCGCCCTTCCACCCGCCGCCGCGATCCGATTAACGAATGGAACGACCGTTGAACGAAGAACGGCCGAATCACTACCTTCCGCCGTCATTGTACTTCCGCAGGCCCTGTACTCCCGATGACAGGACCATCGCCCCAGCCGGGAACGCCGTAAAACGGGCGCCGCGGCGCATCCGGCGGCCATGCATGGTTAAATCCGAAAATGGGTCAATCCGAGGGGTTCTTCCGGCCGGTGTTTAACGTCCGGAACGGGCCCTGAACGAAGCACGGCCGAATCGCTGACACCGACAAACCCGGCGGATGCCGGTACGAAAAAGGCGGGCCGCGGCCCGCCCTCCCCGGATCCGATGATCTCATGCCTTACCAGCGGCGATAGTAGCGGTAAGGGCGATAGTAGCGCGGCCCGTGGTAGTAGCGGGGGCCGTAGTAATAGCGGGGCCGGTAGTAGCCGGGACCGTAATAATAGCGCGGTCCATAGTAGCGATAGACCCGGGGCCGGACGCGCACGCACCGCCCCCAACGATTCTGAACCCAGCCGCGACCGCAGGGCCATACGACATCCTGCAGCAGGTTGGAGGCACCCTGCCGATGGTTCATCGCGGGTGCGGCCGGCATGGCCGAAGAGGCCTGCACGGTGGCGAAGATTCCCATCAGGGCGACGAAGGCAGCGAAGATCAGTTTGGCGGGTGTTCTCATCCCCTAGTCTCCTCAGCGTTCCAGTAACGGAGAAACTATCAAGCGCTGGCTGAACCGCGTCTGAATGGAACTTGTTCCGTCCCGTCCCGAGACAGGCGGATACGTCACGCTTAACATTTCGAACGAGGCCGGAACGAAAGGCGAGCGAATCAGCTCCCGCCAGGCTTCTTCGCGGAAGATTCGTCGCCCAGCTTGAGGAGCCTGTCCTTCACCTCGGCCAGTTCGCTCGAGATCTGGAACACGCGCTGCCTGAGTTCGGCCGCGATGCGGGCGGCGGCGGCCGGATATTCCTCGAGCGTGCGCCTGAACATCTGGCGCGACAGGCGCAGGATGACGGTGGGTTCGCGGGCGATGGCGGTGGTGGGGCGCCGCGTCTCCGACACCAGCGCCATCTCGCCGATCAGGGTGCCGGGGCCGACGACGGCGGTCGCGACGTCGTCATCGATCAGGGTGATGCTTCCGCTCACCACCACGAAGCTGTATTCGGAGATATCGTCCTTGCGGAACAGCGTGTCGCCTGCCCGCAGGCGACGACGTTCGGACGAGAATGCGAGCAGACGCAGGGCGTCGCGGTCCATGTCGCGGAACAGCGCGACCTGAGCCAGCAGAGCCATATCTTCTTCGAGCGCCATTCGCCACTAACAGTCAGTCGGCCCGCCTGGATCAGGGAACGAGCTTGTAACCGCCCCCCTCAGTCACGAGGAGCGCGGCATTGGAAGGATCCTTCTCGATCTTCTGACGCAAACGATAAATATGCGTTTCCAGCGTGTGGGTCGTGACGCCCGAATTGTACCCCCAGACCTCCTGCAGCAGCACATCGCGCTGCACCGCCTTCTGACCGGAACGATAGAGGTAGCGCAGGATCGAGGTTTCCTTCTCCGTCAGCCGGACCTTGGAGCCCTTCTCTGTGAGCAGCAGCTTGGAGGCGGGCTTGAAGGTGAAGGGGCCGATGTTGAAGACCGCGTCCTCGCTCGTCTCGTGCTGGCGCAGATGCGCGCGTACCCGCGCAAGGAGCACGGCGAAGCGGAAGGGCTTCACCACATAGTCGTTGGCACCGGCTTCGAGCCCGAGAATGGTATCGGCATCGGAATCATGGCCGGTGAGCATGATGATCGGCGACTTGAAGCCGTTCTTGCGCAGGAGCTTCACCGCCTCGCGCCCGTCCATGTCGGGCAGGCCGACATCCATGATGACGAGATCCAGATGGTCCGCCTTGGCTGCCTGCACAGCGCGGCTGGCCGACTCCGCCTGGATGATCTCGAACTCGTCATACAACGCCAACTGCTCCGCCAGAGCTTGGCGCAGCTCATTTTCGTCATCGACTATAAGAATTTTGCGACTGCCGGACATGACAATCCCCAAAGACAAAAACAGTGGAACGTAACAAGCAGGCGGGGCGCTTTGCGGGGCGCGGCAGCAAGGCCCGTGACGATGCATTCGCATGGCCTCTATCGCATTATGAAAGCATGCGCCATGATTTGTGAAATGTCGGAATGTCCTTTCGACAAAGAATTTGCGACCAAGAAGCCGGAAATTGCCTCGTGAAGTATAAAATAAGCCTCGTACGGGTTCGGGCTTCGGCCCTAGACCGAACCAAGGGGCGGCTGACGATAGCCGGCGTGTCGTTCCCCTGCGTGCTTGGCAGGAGCGGGCTCGTCCGGGCCAAGCGGGAGGGCGACGGCGGCACGCCGCGGGGCATCCTGCCCCTGCGCGGCCTGCTCCAGCGCCGCGATCGCGGGCCCCGCATCCCCTGCGCGCTGACCTTCCATGCGATCCAGCCGGAAGATGCCTGGTGCGACGACGTGACCGATCGGCGCTACAACAAGCCGATCAGGCGCCCGCTCGACCAGACGAGCGAGGAAAGGCTCACACGCGCCGACCGGCTCTACGACATCATCGTACCGCTCGGCTGGAACGACGGGCCGACCGTGAAGGGGCGCGGCAGCGCTATCTTCTGGCACCTTTCGCGCGAAAACGGCACACCGACCGCCGGATGCGTGGCGGTGGCGCCCGAAGTCTTCCGCAAGGTGCTCCCGCGCCTGTCGCATCGTACGGTGATGATGATCGGTTAGAGCGTTTTGTATTTTGACGGAATCGGCAAAACGCAAAGACGCGTCGAAAACCAAAGAGCTGGAGAAAAGCGGCGTTTCTACCTAAACGCGCTTTGCTCTGGCGCTGGGAGCCTGGCGCCTCCTCTTTTTGACAAGCGTCGCGCATTCAGGAGCAGGCAGGGAAGCCTGTGCGCCCGGTGCTACCTTGCCCCAAAGATCGCGCTGCCCACGCGCACATGAGTCGCGCCGACCTCGATCGCAGTCTCGAAGTCGCTCGACATGCCCATCGAAAGCAGCGGCAGACCATTGCGCCTGGCGATCTTGGCCAGCAGGGCGAAGTGAGGACCCGGCGACTGGTCGACCGGCGGGATGCACATCAGTCCCTCGATCTTCAGGCCATGCTCGTCGCGGCAGGCGGCGATGAAGGCGTCGGCCTCCTGCGGCGTCACGCCGGCCTTCTGCTCCTCTTCCCCGGTATTCACCTGCACCAACAAGCGGGGCGCCTTGCCCTGCCGAGCGATCTCCTTGGCGAGAGCCTGCGCGATGGAGGGGCGGTCGACGGTGTGGATCACGTCGAACAGCGCCACGGCCTCCCTTGCCTTGTTCGACTGGAGCGGGCCGATGAGATGCAGTTCGATCCCGGGAAAGCGGGCCTTGAGATCGGGCCACTTGGCCTGCGCCTCCTGCACCCGGTTTTCGCCGAAGACGCGCTGGCCGGCCTCCAGCACGGGCTCGATCGCATCCGGCCCGAAAGTCTTGGAAACGGCGACGAGGGTCACCGAGCCAACTGGCCGATGGGCATCGGCTTCGGCTCTGGTGATGGCCAGGCGGACTTCGGCAAGATGATCTGATACATCGGACATGGCAGGGCTTCCGGCAGGTGCGCGGGCGCACGGATCGAGCCTGGAGATAGCGCCGCCGCGATCCGAAGGCTATCGGAACATCACTTTGCCATGATAACAGTCCTCAACTTCGCGCGAAGATCCCACTTTGCAGGAAAGTGCGTCCATGTTCCGACTTGCCGGTCGAAGGGCCGCCATCGCCCTCCTTTTCCTCGGCAGCCTCGCGCTGCCGGCACAGGCTCTCGATATCGGTCCCCAGACGGTGCCCGTGAAGATCCTCGGCATCACCGTCGATGTCCCCGTGACCGCGACGCTCGACATGCATACCGATGCCGACCGAATGGCGCTCAACCTCGCCGCGACGGGTGACCTCAAGGACCTCCAACAGAAGGCCCTCGACATTGCGCGCCGCCTGCCGCTTCCCGATGATGCCTGCCGGCGCAAGGGGGCGAACATGGTGGTGGACAGCGTCGATGGCGCCCACATCCGTGCCGACGGCGACACCGCCGTGCTCGACATCTCCGGGCAGATGACCGCCTGGGCCTGCGCCAAGGTTCTGGGCCAGAAGGTCAAGACCAAGCTGGCCACCGACACCGTCTCCATTACCGTTCCGGTCGAGCTCTACACGCCGACCCCCCACGAGGTCGCATTGCGGGTGAAGGGCGAGGCGGAAATCCGCACTGGCCATCCCGAGACCGCGCAAGCCGCGTCCGCCATCCTCGGTGATGTCAATGCCCGCCTCACGGCAGCCATTGCCAAGGCGCTCGAATCGGACAAGGCGCATGCCGTGGTGCCCGAGATTCCCGGGCTGGACGTGAATATCGACAAGGCCAACTTTGCCGAGGACCAGGGCACGCTGCTGGTGAAGACGCATGTCCAGGGCCACGCCACCAGCGATGCCGTCAACGGTCTGCTGGAATACCTGAAGCACTGAGACCGTCTCGTGGCCACGGGGACGGCGGCTCAGGGCCTGCCGCCCGTGGGAACGGACAGCCCCGGCGCCAGATTTGCCGGCTGCCCGGAAGCCCGACGTTTCCAATCCCCCGCCAGCGCCACGGTGTTGCCGAAGACGCTGGCGGCGCCCGCGAGCGTCTGCACCGAGGCACTCGGCGCCATGAAGCGCTCGGCATCGATGCCGCAGCAGCTGGAGATGCCGTCGCTCAAGCCGCGAGAAAGGCACGACATCGGCGCGAGTTGCATGGGATCGCCAAGGATGACGGCTTGTTTCGCGCGGATGAGGCCACCCACGGCGTGCTGGGGTGGAATCTGGCCGGCACCGTCGATGAGCAGCCATCCCAGGGCTTCCGGCTCCAGGGAGCCGAACCAGCGTTCGATGCCTTCGAAAGTGGTCGCGATCACGGGAATGACGCAGGAGAAGGTGGCCCAAAGGTCGGGCATGAGGGGCCGCATCTTCTGCGTCCACTCGGCGTTGCCGGAAAAGCAGCGGAACAGCAGGTCGAGATTGCTGGAGATCGGCTTGGCGGCAACATCGACGAAGGCCCGGTGAAGCGCCATCGCGGCGGAAAAGAGATCCTCGCGCAACCGGTTCGTCTCGGCGCTCATCCACGGAGTGTCGCCTTGGACCTCGGCATCCGGCCGATCGAAGAAGGCTCCGTCGACGAATTGCAGGCCGCTCAGGGCAATTGCCTCGTCGATCGCCCGCGCCTCCGACAGCTTCCGGCTCTCCTGCTCATTCGCAGCATGACGGAGCCTTGCCAGAAGAGCCGCCGTCTCGTCCTGTCGGGACCGCGTCGCTCGAATCCTGGCCTCGAGAGTGCCGAGCTTCTCGGCGAGCCCTGCTTTCCGGCTCTCCAGTTCCTCCCGCGCGTGCTCCCAGGCCTGGCGCTTGGTCGAGCCGAGCAGGCGGCCGAGCAGGGACGGCTTGCCCGCGGCATGGTCCCGTACCGCCTCTTCGGCCTCCGAGGAGGCGAGACGCACTGCTTCGGCCTGCGTCTCGAGTTCCAAGCGAAGCGCCTGGAGTTCCTGCCCGGCCGTGTTCGCGGATGCGATCTCGGACTGCAGCGCAGTCTCCGTCTCCGGGTCCACGCGCTCGCCCAGCGCGATCCTCCCCCGCTCCAGCACTTCGAGCCGCGCACGAACCTCAGCGGCCCTGGTCTTGAAGAGGCGCTGGGCCTCCTGCCATCGTGAGACGGCTTCCGTCCTGTCCGGCGGCCTCTCCACCCTTGCCACGACTGGCGAACGTCGCTGCACCGTCGCCTCACTCCCCTTTGGGGTCTGGGACAGGCCGGCGGCTTCCAGCAGATAGGCCCTCAAGCCGTCTTCCCCCTCCCCCCAAACAGCCTCCCTTAGCCGATCAAAATCGGAAGCTCCGCCGAGCGCCGCGGCAATGAGCCCCCAGGCGCGCCTCCCCCTGTCGTCCGACGGAGCGAGGCGATCGGCCACAGTCGGGAAATAACGCAGCTCCGCGCGCGCACCGTCGACGGCATCGAGGCCCGTCAGTTCAGCCGCGATAGCTCCCGCCGCGTCGCCCGATGACACGACCAGGATCTCGAGGCCCTTCAGCATATCGTTGATCGCATAGCGATCGGCGAAACCGTCGGTCGCCCGCACCTTGCCGATATGGCTGAAGACCTCGCGCGGGCTTGATATCTCGGACATGACCTGGGCTCGGCGGATCACCAGGCCGGCGACGAGATCCCGCAGGACCGCACTCCCGCCGGTGCCCGGCGACGGCCCGTTGATCGGCAGGAGGCGGGACGACTCGTCACCGTCCAGGGCCAGGTTCACGGCCGCCTGCTGCAGCAGCACGAGGGGGCGGCTCCTGTTGGCAGCCCATTTCCCGGGAGGGATCCGTGCGGGAGCGAGCGCCTCGGCGAGCGCAATGTCGTTTCCCCTCAGATCGGTGCGACCAGGCGCTGTCTTCATGCCGAGGTATCTGGCGAGATTCTCGCCGGCACGGCCGCCGGCGAGCCGCTGCCGGGCGGCCGCCAGATCGGCAAGATGCAGGCTTTCGATACTGGGCGAATCAGGAAGGTGCTCGCCGCGCCAACTGCGATCAAAGCGGATGGCGAAATGCGGGCCGACAACCAGCTCCGCCGGAAGTTTCAGGCCGGTAGCCAGGTGCTCGAACAGCATCCTCAGCCGGGAGACCGTGAGGGGTGGCGGTTGCCCGGTCCCGTCCGGCGCGCCCAGCATCTCTTCGACCTGGCGAAGCATGGCCTGCCGCACCTGCGCCCAGCCGGCGAGGTCCGAGAATTCGCGCTTGAAGGCCAGCGGCAGTGCCCAGGCAAAACTGGCAAGGGTCACCGCCAGGCCCTGCACCGGCCTGCCGTCACGATCGAGTGTCAGCATCGCGATCGGCGCAAACCCGTTGGGCGCCGCGCCATCGATCTTCGCGTCCCCGTAGACCTCGAACAGGCGGGCGCCTGCCTCATCGAGGCGGATGGCTCCCAGGATCACCTGATAGAACACGCCGCCCTGCGGGTTGCCGCCTTCGCCGGACAGCCAGGACGGCTCCTCTCCTTCGGAGAATTCAACGATGGTCGTCGTCACGCCGTCCGCGAACTGGGAAGGCTGCGAATATTGGGCGGACGGTGAGAGAACCTCTGCGAGAATCCAGGCGTCGAGCACTCGCGCCGCCTGGGCCTGGTCCACCTGGAGCCGCTGGAGGGGGTCGGAAACCGGCTCCTGCCGGCTGGGCGGCCGGCTCGTCGAACTGGAACTGAGCGCCCTCGACGGCTCGGGCGGCATGGCATCCGGCTCGTCAGGCGCAGGCGCGGAGGATGCCGCTGCGGCTCCAGGAGGCTTGGCGGCGGGTCCGGTGGAATCCCGGCCGGTGCCGGCTTCGACACGAGCCTTCTCCCTCGCGCTCCGGCGGGCCATCTTGTCCGCATCGATATGTTCGGATACCCGGCGAAGCAGCTTCTTGGCCTTGGGAACGCTCCGACACTCCAGTTCCCTGGCGATTTCCCGGATCTTCCGGCCGTCCTGGACAGCCGCCGCCGTCTCGAAGGCTTCCTCGAGCTGCAGAATCGAAAACGCAATGAAGGGACGAACGGTCGGCTTGCCCATGCCCAGCCCTCAGTGTCCGTTACCGTATTGCCTATTTTATGAACCGCCCTAAGTTTTAGGCATGCATTCCGATTTGGGCAACGATGAACCGCATCCGCATTCATTTCCCCACACAAAGCTGGCAATAGCGTGCTCGCGTCGCTAAAAGCCTTCATCCTCCCCACACCAACGAGACGCGTGCTCGTTCTGGCCTACCTTTTTTGAGTTGCTGTTCCATGACCACCGAGCGCTATAACGCCCGCGAAGCCGAACCCAGATGGCAGAAGACCTGGGCCGACGACGCCATCTTCGCCACGAAGAACGAAGATGCGCGTCCGCGTTACTACGTGCTGGAGATGTTCCCCTACCCGTCGGGGCGCATCCATATGGGCCATGTGCGCAACTACACCATGGGCGACGTGGTGGCACGCTACCGCCGGGCCAAGGGCTTCAACGTCCTGCATCCCATGGGTTGGGACGCCTTCGGCATGCCGGCCGAGAACGCCGCGATGCAGAACAAGTCTCATCCGGCCAAATGGACCTACGCCAACATCGACACGATGCGCGGCCAGTTGAAGTCGATGGGCCTGTCGCTGGACTGGAGTCGCGAGATCGCCACCTGCGATCCCTCCTACTACCGCCACCAGCAGGCCATGTTCCTCGACTTCCTGCAGGCGGGCTTGGTGGAGCGCAAGGTTTCCAAGGTCAACTGGGATCCGGTCGATCATACCGTGCTCGCCAACGAGCAGGTGATCGACGGTCGCGGCTGGCGCTCGGGCGCGCTGGTGGAACAGCGCGAACTCGTGCAGTGGTTCTTCAAGATCACCGACTACTCGCAGGACCTGCTGGACGCCCTCGACACGCTGGATCGCTGGCCGGAGAAGGTCCGACTGATGCAGAAGAACTGGATCGGCCGCTCGGAAGGCCTGCAGGTTCGCTTCATGCTGGACAGGGACACCGTCCCGGCCGGCGAGAGCGAACTGGTGATCTATACCACGCGCCCCGATACGCTGTTCGGCGCCAAGTTCATGGCCATCGCGCCCGACCATCCGCTGGCCAGGGCGGCAGCCGAGAAGAACCCGGCGCTGGCTGCCTTCATCGAGGAGGTGCAGCGCACGGGCACGTCGGAGGCCGCCATCGAGGCAGCGGAAAAGAAGGGTTTCGACACCGGCATCCGGGCCGAACATCCCTTCGATCCCTCCTGGAAACTGCCTGTCTACGTCGCCAATTTCGTTTTGATGGAATACGGCACGGGCGCCATCTTCGGCTGCCCGGCGCATGACCAGCGCGACCTCGACTTCGTCAACGCCTATGGTCTGGGCAACACGCCGGTGGTGTGCCCGCCGGACCAGGATCCCTCGACATTCGTGATCTCCGACACCGCGTATGACGGCGACGGCGTGCTGATCAATTCGCGCTTCCTGAACGGCATGACCATCCCCCAGGCGAAGGAGGAAGTCGCCAGGCGCCTGGAAAGCCAGACGCGCGGCAACATGCCGGTGGCCGAGCGCAAAGTGAATTTCCGCCTGCGCGACTGGGGCATCTCGCGCCAGCGCTACTGGGGCTGCCCGATCCCGGTCATCCATTGCGAAGTCTGCGGCGTCGTGCCCGTTCCTAAGAAGGACCTGCCGGTCAAGCTGCCGGATGACGTCACCTTCGACAAGCCGGGCAATCCGCTGGACCGCCATCCGACCTGGCGCCACGTCTCCTGCCCGCAATGCGGACATGACGCCCGCCGCGAGACGGACACGATGGACACCTTCGTCGATTCGTCCTGGTATTTCGCCCGCTTCACGGATCCGTGGGTCGAGACCTCGCCGACCATCCGGAAGGAAGTCGACGAGTGGCTGCCCGTCGACCAGTATATCGGCGGCATCGAACATGCGATCCTGCACCTGCTCTACAGCCGCTTCTTCGTGCGCGCCATGAAGAAGACCGGCCATGTCGGGCTGGACGAACCGTTCAAGGGGCTGTTCACCCAGGGCATGGTGGTGCACGAAACCTATCGCGGGCCCGATGGCGAATGGGTGGTGCCCGCCGATGTGCGCATCGAGGGTGACGGTACCGAACGCCGCGCCTTCAACAACCGGACGGGAGAGACTGTCGAAATCGGCTCGATCGAGAAGATGTCGAAGTCGAAGAAGAACGTCGTCGATCCCGACGACATCATCGCCGACTACGGCGCCGACACCGCCCGCTGGTTCATGCTGTCGGATTCACCCCCGGAGCGCGACGTGATCTGGACGGAGGACGGCGTGCAGGGTGCCGGCCGCTTCGTGCAGCGCGTCTGGCGAATCGTGAACGAAATCCTCGCGCATGAGGCCGGTGCTGCCGGCCCCGAAGCCGGTGGGGAGGAGGCCCTGTCAATCCGCAAGGCAGCGCATCGGGCGCTGGCGGCGGTGGAGACGGATATCGAGCGCCTGGCCTTCAATCGCTGCGTCGCCCATGTCTACACGCTGACCAACGTGCTGGGCCGCGCACTGGACGGTT
This sequence comes from Labrys sp. ALF-8, assembly GCF_059699065.1. Classification (NCBI taxonomy): domain Bacteria; kingdom Pseudomonadati; phylum Pseudomonadota; class Alphaproteobacteria; order Hyphomicrobiales; family Xanthobacteraceae; genus Labrys; species Labrys sp. ALF-8. Next base: position 3,191,216 of record NZ_AP048537.1, on the reverse strand, counting down.
TCAAGCATGGAGAAGCCGTGCCGGCGGATATTGCGGCCGCTCTCAAGGAGGCCGTCATCATCCTCGTGCAGTTGATCGCACCGATGATGCCGCACTTGGCCGAGGAGTGCTGGGCACTGCTGGGCACGCCCGGCCTCGTGGCCGAAGCCGCCTGGCCCCAGGCGGAAGCTGCACTGCTCGTGGACGATACCGTGACCCTCCCGGTACAGCTCAATGGCAAGAAGCGCGCCGACGTGACGGTGGCGAAATCGGCATCGCCAAAAGAAGTCGAAGCTGCCACATTGGCGAACGAAGCGGTTCAGCGTGCCCTCGAAGGCCGCGAACCCAAGAAGGTGATCGTGGTGCCGGGAAGGATTGTGAATGTCGTCGTCTGATCGGATAACACGCCGCAGGGCGCTGTTTGCACTGGCGCTCGTCCCCACCCTGATGCTTGGCGGCTGCTTCCGCCCGATGCTGGCGGACCCGGCCAACGGCGCGCCCGGCCTGAAGGACCGCCTAGCTGCGATCTCGATCGACCCGGTCGACGATCGGGTCGGCCAGCAGGTGCGCAACAAGCTGTCCTTCAACCTTACCGGCGGTGACTATGCGCCGCCCCCACGCTACACGCTGGCGCTGGTGACATCGAGCTTCGCGGATTCCGCCCTCGTGGACGCGCTCAACCTCACGCCGCAGATCGACACGGTGACCCTGACCTGCGACTTCACGCTGAAGGATGCCGCGACGGGCAAGGTGCTGTTCAAGGCCAAGACCAACACCCGCAAGTCCTATGCCTCGGGCCTGCAGCGCTATGCCACGGTGCGCGCGCAGCGTGACGCGGAGAACGACGCGGCGGATGTCATGGCGGACCAGATCCGCCTGCGCCTGGCGACCTGGCTCGCCGACCACCCCTGACGATTCCGTCAGACCTCAGAAGGGGTTGAGGACATCATGGCGACGATCGAGCGGCGCGCCGTCGATGCCTTCGTCAAGAAGCCTGACGCGCATTTCGCGGTTATCCTGGTCTACGGGCCGGACACCGGTCTGGTGAGCGAGCGTGTGCGCGCGCTCGTCGCGGCATCGGTCGATGACGTCGAGGATCCCTTCCAACTCGTGCGCCTCGACGGTGACGAGGTGAGCAGCGATCCCGCGCGCCTCGCCGACGAGGCCTTCACCATCCCCCTCTTCGGCGGCCGGCGAGCCGTGCGGCTGCGCGCGGGCAATCGCAGTCTCGTGCCGGCGGTCGAGCCCGTCCTCGCTAATCCGCCAAGCGCCTGCCGGGTGGTGATCGAGGCCGGCGATCTCAAGAGAGGCCACGCGTTGATGACGCTGGTGGACAAGTCGCGGGCCGGGGCCGTCATTGCGTGCTTCGGCGACGAGAGCGCCAATATCGGCCAGATCATCGCCGAAGAGGTGGCAAATGCCGGTCTCACCATCGCTCCCGATGCACGCGAGATGCTGATGGGTCTTCTGGGCGGCGACCGGCTGGCAACGCGTGGAGAGCTGAGGAAGCTCACGCTCTATGCCCACGGCGCCGGCCGCATCGAGGCAAGCGATGTCGAGGCCGTGGTGGGCGACGCCAGCAGCCTCGCCACCGACGAGATCATCGACGCAGCCTTCTCCGGTCGTGCGGATGCACTCGACACCACGCTGGCCAAGGCCTGGAGCGAGGGTGTCAACACATCGCAGCTCGCGGGGATGGCGCTGCGCCACGCCCTCCTCCTGCACAAGCTGCGGGGCGAGGTCGAGAAAGGGCGGCCAGCGGCGGGCGTGGTCGAATCGATGGGGATGCAGATCTACTTCCGGCGCCGGGCGGCGGTCACAGCGCAATTGTCGGCGCTCACCATGGCGCGGCTCGACCGCATCGTCGCAGACCTGTCGGAAGCCGTGTTCGACGCCAGGCGGAATGCGGCGCTGGCCGAGGCGATCGTCTCGCGGGCCCTGATGCGGATCGCGCTCCTGGCCAAGAGGCGATAGCCACGAAGAAGAGGCGATAGCCACGAAGGCGAACGCCCTCGCCCGAAGGCCGAGGACGTCAGCTCCCCGTCACTTCAGGATCTTCTGCTGATCGATGAAGAAGATGCGATCCGGCAACTGGAGCTTGCGGTCGATGTCCGAGATGGTCACCGTGGTGTCGTAGCCCTGGGGATCGGTGATCGTCCACTGCTTGAGATCGTACGCCGGCGCTGGGAAGGTGAGCTGGATGCGCGACTTGCCGCCGCTCGCGGCCGAGCCCTCCTGGAGCACCACGCTGATGCCCGCCGGCTCCCGGCCGACTTCCAGGACCTTGGAATCCTCGATCAGGTCGAGCTTGTCGGCCAGCAGGAAGCGCAGCGGGGTCTGCTTGATGAAGTACAGGCTCTGCGTGTTGAGCTTGCGGTTGCGCACGGCCACCGACGTGCCGTCGGCCAGCAACTGCAAGGGTGACGGGGCATCATAGTCGAAGCGCATGCGGCCAGGCTTGGAAACCCAGAACTTGCCGGTGATGCGCTTGCCGTCCGAGCCGACCTGCACGAACTCGCCCGAGAAGAACTTGATATTGTTGAAGTAGGTGTCGATCTGGTCGAGCGTGGCCTTGTCCGCGGCAGTCAGCGCACTGGGGTTGACCGGATGGGTATCGATCTCCAGTGGCTGCCCGGAGGCGACGAATTCGGGCGGCGGCACGTCGCCGGCGCTGGCCGGCGTCTGCTGAACCGGAGGGCGCGTGGGCGGCGCGGGAGCACCGGCGGGATCGTTCTGCGCGAGGGCTGTACCCGCCAGCATGGAGAGGCTCAGGGCAGCGAGAACGGTCCGGACAAAAGGCATTGCAAACTCCGAAGGCGGCCGGCCCGAGAGGGCCGAACCGGCAGCTTGGACAAGAAGGCGGGCATATCCCACGGGACATGCCCTACCGCGTGTGTATGGCCTTTTAGCGGCTTTGCAACAGCAAAAGGGCGTCCTAGATGTGAATTGCGCGCCCTTCGACCGCCAAAGCGGCCTCCTTCACCGCCTCCGACATGGTCGGATGAGCATGGCAGGTCCGGCCGAGATCCTCCGAGGAACCGCCGAACTCCATGAGCACGACGGCCTCATGGATCATCTCGCCGGCTCCCGCCCCCAGGATATGGGCCCCGAGCACGCGGTCCGTCTGCGCATCGGCCAGGAACTTGACGAATCCCTCGGTGGTGCGGTTGGCGCGGGCGCGGCCATTGGCGGTGAAGGGGAACTTGCCGACCTTGTAGGCGATGCCCGCGGCCTTGAGCTCCTCTTCCGTCCGGCCCACCGAGGCGATCTCGGGATAAGTGTAGACCACCGCCGGGATGGTGTCGTAGTTCACATGGCCGTGCTGGCCGGCCAGGATCTCCGCACAGGCGATGCCCTCGTCCTCACCCTTGTGAGCGAGCATGGGGCCGCGCACGACGTCGCCGATGGCGTAGATGCCCGGCACGTTGGTGGCGAAGTGGTCATCGATCACCACCCGGCCGCGCTCGGTGGCGACTCCGGCCTCCTCCAGCCCCAGCCCGTCCGTGTAGGGACGGCGGCCCGTCGCAACCAGCACGATATCGGCGGCAATCGTCTCCTTCTCGCCTCCCGCAACCGGCTCGACCGAAACCACGGCGCCGGAGGCACTGGTCTCCACGCCGGTGACCTTGGTGGCGAGCTTGAACTCCATGCCCTGGCGGCCGAACAGACGCTGCGCCTGCTTGGCCACCTCGGCATCCATGCCGGGTAGGATGCGGTCGAGGAATTCCACGACCGTAACCTCCGCGCCGAGCCGGCGCCATACGGAGCCGAGTTCCAGGCCGATCACCCCCGCGCCGATCACCACGAGCTTCTTCGGCACGCCCGCAAGCTCCAGAGCGCCGGTGGAGGAAACCACGATCTTCTCGTCGATGGTGACGCCCGGCAACTGGGCGACGTCGGAACCGGTGGCGATCACGATCGACTTGGCATCGACGGTCTGCTTCGAGCCGTCGTCGGCGGTAACCTCCACCTTACCGGCACCCAGGATCTTGCCCCGGCCGCGATAGGCCGTGATCTTGTTCTTCTTGAACAGGAAGGCGACGCCCTGGACGTTGGCGTCCACCGTCTCCTTCTTGTGCTTCATCATCTGGGCGAGGTTGAGAATCGGCGCCGGCACCTCGATGCCGAAGGCCTTGAAGCCGTGGCCCGCTTCGTCGAACAGCTCGGATGCATGCAGCAGCGCCTTGGAGGGAATGCAGCCGATGTTCAGGCAGGTACCGCCATAGGTGGCGTTCTTCTCGACCACGGCGACATTGAGCCCGAGCTGGGCCGCGCGGATGGCACAGACATAGCCGCCGGGGCCGGTGCCGATAACGACGAGATCATGAGTGGGCATGGGGTGCTCGCTTCGGGTGCACGGGCATCCTGCCCGTTCTTGAACGGTTGGTTTGCGTGAGAGGAGGAGCGGGCAGGCTGCCCGCGTACCCGCACTACAGGTCCAGCACGAGGCGCGCCGGGTCTTCCAGGCTTTCCTTCACGCGTACCAGGAAGGTCACCGCTTCCTTGCCGTCGATGATGCGATGATCATAGGAGAGCGCCAGGTACATCATCGGCCGGGCGACGATCTGCCCGCCGACCACCATCGGACGCTCCTGGATCTTGTGCATGCCGAGGATGGCGGACTGCGGGGCGTTGAGGATCGGCGTCGACATCAGCGACCCGTAGACGCCGCCATTGGAGATGGTGAAGGTGCCGCCCTGCATCTCCTCGATCTTGAGCTGCCCGTCGCGCGCACGCCGGCCGAAATCGGCGATGGTCTTCTCGACGGCGGCGAGGCCCAGCGTTTCCGCGTCTCGGATCACGGGCACCACGAGGCCCTTGTCAGTGCCCACGGCCACGCCGATGTGGCAGTAGTTCTTGTAGATGATGTCCTGCCCGTCGATCTCGGCATTGACCGCCGGCATCTCCTTGAGCGCCTGGGTGACGGCGCGCACGAAGAAGGACATGAAGCCGAGCTTCACGCCATGCTTCTTCTCGAACAGGTCCTTGTAGTGGTTGCGCAGCGCCATGACGTTGGTCATGTCGACCTCGTTGAAGGTCGTCAGCATGGCCGCGTTGGCCTGGGCTTCCTTCAGGCGGCGGGCGATGGTCTGGCGTAGCTTCGTCATGCGCACGCGCTCTTCGCGAGCCGCGTCGGCGGCCGGCGAGGCAACTCGTGGCGCAGCCGGAACGGGAGCGGGCGCCGGCGCGGCAGGAGCCGGAGCAGCGGCAGGCTTCGGCGCCTCCGTGGCAAGGACGTCGCCCTTGAGCACCTGGCCGCGGCGGCCGGAGCCCTCGATCTGCGCGACGTCGAGACCGCGATCGGCAGCGATCTTCGCTGCGGCGGGGGAAGCCGGCATGGCGGGCGCGGCAGCGGGAGCCGGCGTCGCGACAGGCGCCGGAGCGGCAGGAGCCGGGGTTGCGGCAGGTGCGGGCGCAGCCGCGGGAGCGGCGGCAGCACCACCAGCCTCGACGGAGCCGAGCACTGCGCCCACGCCCACCGTCTCGCCGGTCTTGACCAGGATGTCGCCCAGCACGCCGGCGGCCGGGGCATTGACTTCCAACGTCACCTTGTCGGTCTCGAGTTCGACCAAAGGCTCGTCCGCCTTCACGGCGTCACCAGGCTTCTTGAACCACTTGCCGATCGTGGCTTCCGTCACAGATTCGCCGAGGGTCGGCACCTTGATTTCCGTCGCCATGTTTTCGCGCCCCGTGCGGGGTTCCTCTTCTAGCTGGATTGTGCAGGGTGCAGGCGGCGCCCGGAAACGGCCTGCATCATGGGAAGTATCTCGTAGGAAAAGCCGGCATCGGCCCGGATGACGGGATCATCGGCGGTTATCGCCTGGATCCTGACCTCATCCGCGACCTCGAAGATCCCGAGGCCCCAGGGGCCCTTGGGATCGGCGACCGGCCCGAACAGGACGGCACTGCCTTCCTCCGCCCAATGGCGCAGATAGGCGCCATGCCGGCCCATCAGCTCCCGCTCCGCCTCCGTCATGTCGAAGGCGAAGCTGGGCCGAGGAGGAATGAGCCGGCAAACGAAGAAAGGCATGTGCTCCATCCTGGATTCACCTGCCCCCGAGGGGCGGGTGCCGTATCTCCGCCCTCAGATCGTCAGGGCTTCGTCGGTGAAGGCCTGAAGCTGGGCCAGATGCTTGGACATCAGGCCCGTGGCCGTCGCCGCCGAGGCAGGACGGCCGGCATAGGCGGCGCGCTTGGCCTTGGTGCCGGCCTGGCCGAGCACCCATTCGAGATAGGGCTCGACGAAGGACCACGAACCCATGTTCTTGGGCTCTTCCTGGCACCACACCACATCCGCCTTGCGGAAGCGCGACAGCTCGGAAGCCAGCGACTTCAGCGGGAACGGATAGAGCTGCTCGACGCGCAGCAGGTAGATGTCGTCGATGCCCCTTTTCTCGCGCTCGTCGAGCAGGTCGTAATAGACCTTGCCAGTGCACAGCACGACGCGCCGGATCTTCTCGTCCGCCACCAGCTTGGTGGTGGAGTTTCCGAACTGGGCGTCGTCCCACAGGATGCGATGGAAGGTGGTATCCGCACCCAGCTCGCTGAGCTTGGAAACGCAGCGCTTGTGCCGCAGCAGCGACTTCGGCGTCATCAGGATCAGGGGCTTGCGGATATCCCGCTTGAGCTGGCGGCGAAGGATGTGGAAGTAGTTCGCTGGCGTCGTGCAGTTGGCGACTTGCATGTTGTCTTCGGCGCACATCTGCAGGAAGCGCTCGAGGCGTGCCGAGGAGTGCTCGGGCCCCTGCCCTTCATAGCCGTGCGGCAGAAGGCAGACGAGGCCCGACAGGCGCAGCCACTTGCGCTCGCCCGAGGAGATGAACTGGTCGAAGATCACCTGCGCGCCGTTGGCAAAGTCGCCGAACTGGGCCTCCCAAAGCGTCAGCGCCTTCGGCTCGGCGAGCGAATAGCCATACTCGAAGCCGAGCACCGCTTCTTCCGAAAGCATCGAATTGATGACTTCGTAGCGGCCCTGGCCCTCGCGGATGTTCTTCAGCGGGGTGTAGCGCTTCTCCGTCTCCTGGTCGATCAGCACGGAATGGCGCTGCGAGAAGGTGCCGCGCTCGCAGTCCTGGCCGGACAGGCGCACGCGATGGCCTTCGTCGCAGAGCGTGGCGAAGGCAAGCGCCTCGGCGGTAGCCCAGTCGAGTCCCTCGCCCGTCTCGATCATCTTGCGACGCGTCTCGAGGAAGCGCTGGATGGTCTTGTGGACGTGGAAGCCCTCGGGCGTTCCGGTCAGCCCGGTGCCGATGCTGGAGAGCTTGGCGACGTCGACGCCGGTGGCGCCGCGACGGGGATCGTCGTCGCCGGCTCCGATGGCGCGCAGGCCCGCCCACTGGCCATCGAGCCAGTCGGCTTTGTTGGGCTTGTAGGCCTGGCCGGCCTCGTATTCGGCCTCCAGGCGCGCGCGCCAGTCGGCCTTCATCTTGTCGACCTCGCCTGCGGTGACGACGCCGGCTTCGACCAGCCGCTTCGAATAGAGCTCGACCACGCCAGGATGCGAGCGGATCTTCTTGTACATCAGCGGCTGGGTAAACGCCGGCTCGTCGCCCTCGTTGTGGCCGAAGCGGCGATAGCAGAACATGTCGATGACGACGGGCTTGTGGAAGGTCTGCCGGAATTCGGTAGCCACCTTCGCGGCGAACACCACCGCCTCGGGATCATCGCCGTTCACATGGAAGATCGGCGCCTCGATCATCTTCGCCACGTCGGAAGGATAGGGCGAGGAGCGCGAATAACGCGGATAGGTGGTGAAGCCGATCTGGTTGTTGATGATGAAGTGCATGGAGCCGCCGGTGCGGTGGCCCTTCAGGCCCGACAGGCCGAGGCATTCCGCCACCACGCCCTGACCGGCGAAGGCCGCGTCACCGTGGATCAGCAGCGGCATCACCTTGGAACGGGAATCGGTGTCGCCATGCTGGTCCTGCTTGGCGCGCACCTTGCCGAGCACCACGGGATCGACGATCTCGAGATGGGACGGGTTGGCCGTCAGCGACAGATGAACCTTGTTGCCGTCGAACTCGCGATCCGATGAAGCGCCGAGGTGATACTTCACGTCGCCCGAGCCCTCCACGTCGTCGGGCGCGTAGGAGCCGCCCTTGAACTCATGGAAGATGGCGCGGTGCGGCTTGCCCAGCACCTGGGCGAGCACGTTGAGGCGTCCGCGATGGGCCATGCCCAGCACGATGTCCTGCACGCCGAGCGCACCGCCGCGCTTGATGATCTGTTCCAGCGCCGGGATGGCGGACTCCGCCCCGTCCAGGCCGAAGCGCTTGGTGCCGGTGTATTTGACGTCGAGGAACTTCTCGAACCCTTCCCCTTCGATCAGCTTCGAGAGGATGGCGCGCTTGCCCTCCCGCGTGAAGGAGATCTCCTTGTCCGTACCCTCGATGCGCTGCTGGATCCAGGCCTTCTGGGTGGGATCGGAGACATGCATGAACTCGACGCCCAGCGTCGAGCAGTAGGTCCGCTTCAGGATCGCCTCGATCTCGCGGATGGTGGCGAATTCGAGCCCGAGCACGTGATCGATGAAGATCTTGCGGTCGAGGTCGGCCTCGCTGAAGCCGTAGGTCTGCGGATGCAGTTCCTCGTGGTCGCGAGGCGGCTGCAGGCCGAGCGGATCGAGATTGGCGAAGAGATGGCCGCGCATGCGGTAGGCACGGATGAGCATGATCGCGCGCACCGAATCGCGCGTGGCCTGCAGCACGGCGTCGGGCGTGATCGTCGCCCCCTGCTCCTGCGCCTTGGCCTTGATCTTCTCGCCGACCTTCTTTTCGACCTGGCCCCAGTTGCTGTCGAGGGCGGAGACGAGTTCGCCGTTGGCGGCGATGGGCCAGTTGGGCTTGGCCCAGCTCGCGCCACGCGCATTCTTTTCGACAATGGCCTTGTCGTCGGCGAGGCCGGCGAAGAAGGAGGCCCATTCGCTGTTCACCGAAGACGGATTGTCCTCGTAGCGCGCATAGAGATCCTCGAGATAGGCGGCATCGCCGCCATAGGCAAAGCCTTGCCCGTTCACTTCGTCCTGACGATCCATCGTCCCGTTCCTTCGGCTTGGAGGGGCGATCCCGGCTGCGTCACCTGATGCAGCGGGATCGCCCGAACCTTTCCGGAAAGCTCACCGTTTCCAAAAATGGGCGATCGGTGATCGCCCCTCCTTATTCTCAGCCCTTCAAAAGTTCGCTCAGCGTCTTGCCCAGGCGCGCCGGCGAGGGCGAAACCCTGACCCCTGCCGCTTCCAGCGCCGCGATCTTGGAAGCCGCGTCGCCCTTGCCGCCGGAGATGATGGCGCCGGCATGGCCCATGCGTCTTCCGGGCGGCGCGGTACGGCCGGCCACGAAGCCGACGGTGGGCTTCTTTCGGCCGCGACGTGCCTCGTCGGCCAGGAACTGGGCCGCATCCTCTTCCGCCGAGCCGCCGATCTCGCCGATCATGACGATCGACTCCGTGGCGGGGTCCGCGAGGAAGAGTTCAAGGATGTCGATGAATTCGGTACCCTTGACCGGGTCGCCGCCGATGCCCACGGCCGTGGTCTGGCCAAGGCCTTCATTCGTGGTCTGGAACACTGCTTCATAAGTAAGCGTTCCCGAGCGGGATACAATGCCCACCGAGCCCTTGCGGAAGATGTTACCCGGCATGATGCCGATCTTGCATTCGTCCGCCGTCATCACGCCGGGGCAGTTCGGCCCTATCAGGCGCGACTTCGAGCCGGAGAGAGCCCGCTTGACCTTGATCATGTCGGCCACCGGGATGCCCTCGGTGATGCAGACGATCAGGGGGATCTCGGCGTCGATCGCCTCGCAGATGGCGTCAGCGGCGCCTGGCGGCGGCACATAGATCACGGACGCATCGGCGCCGGTCTTCTCGCGCGCCTCGGCCACCGTGTCGAAAACCGGCAGGCCCAGATGCTGCGAACCGCCCTTGCCCGGCGAAGTGCCGCCGACCATTTGCGTACCGTATTTGATGGCCTGCTCGGAATGGAACGTGCCGTTCTTGCCGGTGAAGCCCTGGCAGATGACGCGGGTGTTCTTGTTGATCAGGATCGACATTACTTGGCTTCCCGCACGGCTTTGACAATCTTCTGCGCTGCGTCGTCGAGGTCGTCGGCGGCGATGACATTGAGGCCGGACTCGCGGATGATCTGCTTGCCGAGCTCGACATTGGTGCCTTCGAGGCGCACGACCAGCGGGATCTGCAGGCCGACTTCCTGCACCGCAGCGATCACGCCTTCGGCGATGACGTCGCAGCGCATGATTCCGCCGAAGATATTGACCAGGATGCCCTTCACGTTCGGATCGGCGGTGATGATCTTGAAGGCTGCCGTCACCTTCTCCTTGCTGGCGCCGCCGCCGACGTCGAGGAAGTTCGCCGGCTCCTCGCCGTAGAGCTTGATGATGTCGAGCGTCGCCATGGCAAGGCCGGCGCCGTTGACCATGCAGCCGATCGAGCCGTCGAGGGCAATGTAGGAGAGGTCGTAGCGGGAGGCCTCTATCTCCTTGGGGTCTTCCTCGGTCTCGTCCCGCAGCGCCACGATATCGGGGTGGCGATAGAGCGAATTGGAATCGAAGCCCATCTTGGCATCGAGGCACTTGAGCTGGCCGTCCGTGGTGACGATCAGCGGATTGATCTCGAGCAGGGACATGTCCTTGGCCACGAAGGCCGTGTACAGCTTGGTGGTGAGGCCGATCGCCTGCTTGGCGAGATCGCCGGAGAGGCCAAGCGCCTTGGCCACCGTCAGACCGTGATGGGGCATCACGCCGGTCGCCGGGTCGACCGAGAAGGTCACGATCTTCTCGGGCGTCTCATGCGCCACCTTCTCGATGTCCATGCCGCCTTCCGTGGAGACCACGAAGGCGACACGGCTCGTCTCACGGTCGACCAGCACCGAGAGGTAGAACTCCTTCTCGATGTCCGAGCCGTCCTCGATGTAGAGGCGGTTCACTTGCTTGCCGGCCGGCCCCGTCTGCACCGTCACCAGCGTGTTGCCGAGCATCTCCTGCGCATTGGCGCGCACTTCGTCGATCGACTTGGAGAGGCGTACGCCGCCCTTGGCATCGGCGGGCAGTTCCTTGAACTTGCCCTTGCCGCGGCCGCCGGCGTGGATCTGCGACTTCACCACATAGAGCGGGCCGGGAAGGTCCTGGGCCGCCCTGACGGCTTCCTCGACGGAGAGCGCCGCGCCGCCGCGCGACACAGGCAGGCCGAATTCCTTCAGCACGGCCTTGGCCTGGTATTCATGGATGTTCATGGGACGTGGCTCCGGGAACGGACTGGATCAGGCAAGCGAGGGAGCGATGGTCTTGCAGGCGTCGACGAGGGTCTTCACCGCACTGACCGACTTCTCGAAGCCGGCGCGCTCCTCCTTGTCGAGCTGGATCTCGACGATGCGCTCCACGCCGCCTTCGCCGATCACGACGGGCACGCCGACATAAAGGTCCTTCACGCCATACTGGCCGGACAGGTAGGCAGCGCAGGGCAGCACCCGCTTCTTGTCCTTGAGATAACTCTCGGCCATCACGATGGCGGACGCCGCGGGCGCATAGAAGGCGGAGCCCGTCTTGAGCAGGTTGACGATCTCGGCGCCGCCGTCACGCGTGCGCTGCACGATCTCGGCGAGACGAGCTTCGGTGATCCAGCCCATCTTGATCAGGTCGGGCAGCGGAATACCGGCGACGGTGGAATAGCGCACGGAAGGCACCATCGTGTCGCCATGGCCACCGAGCACGAAGGCCGTGACGTCCTCGACGGAGACATTGAACTCGTCGGCCAGGAAGTGACGGAAGCGCGAGGAGTCCAGCACGCCGGCCATGCCGACGACCTTGTTGGCAGGCAGGCCGCAGGACTTCTGCAGCGCCCAGACCATGGCGTCGAGCGGGTTGGTGATGCAGATGACGAAGGCGTCCTTGGCATATTTGGCGATGCCGGCGCCCACCTGCTCCATCACCTTGAGGTTGATGGTGAGAAGGTCGTCGCGGCTCATGCCGGGCTTGCGCGGCACGCCGGCGGTGACGATCACGACATCGGCACCCTTGATGGCCTCGTAGGTCTGCGTTCCCGCAAGCTTGACGTCGAAGCCGTCCACCGGCGACGCCTCGGCGATATCGAGTGCCTTGCCCTGGGGAACGCCTTCCATCACGTCGAAGAGCACGATGTCGCCCAATTCCTTCAGACCGGCGAGAAGTGCGAGCGTGCCACCGATCTGTCCCGCTCCGATGAGAGCGATCTTTCTACGTGCCATAACGTAATGTCCCTGAGATTGTCGCCAAAGGTGTTGTGTTCCACACCTCCGATAGCCCCTTTGAAGGCGTGGTTCAAGTTTCAGGAGAATGAGTGTGGAATCGACGGGAGGATTGGATGCGTGGCACCGCCTTGTTCCACAAAAAATCCTTCTTTTTCAGATAGATATCATAATTCACGCCTTTTATAAGAAAGTCATAAGGCACGCGAAAACCCGCATTACAGATTTCAAATTTTGTAACATGTAACAGGCTTTTGAGATTTTATGAACTGAAACTCCCGTTCCATCTTTGGCTCCTGACGGGCGTTATGAATGAAAGTATTGCAAGGAAGAAGGACCGGGGCCGCGCATCAGTTGCAGCTTCGGCCGAAATTCAACCCTGCTGTGGAAGTTCAAGAGCATAGCGAGGGAATAAAGCCGAAAGATTGCGGCTGAAATGGGCAATTCACGAAAGTTGCAGCATGGCGGCCGGAAGCGCAGCCGTTGTGCACGGCCACCCCGGGATGTCGGCGGCGGCTCCATCGATTTCATGGAGCGCATCGCCGGCCGATGGCGATCTGTCGTGACAGACAAACCTCGGCGGGCTACAAGGCCGGCGGATTTCTTGGAGATTGTGATGCGTCCTTCCCGCCGCGCGCCCGATGAACTGCGCCCTGTTTCGATCGAACGCAATGTCGCCCGCTATGCCGAAGGCTCGTGCCTGATCAAGTTCGGCGAAACCCACGTGCTCTGCACAGCGAGCCTGGAGGAGAAGCCTCCGGCCTGGCTGCGCGGCACCGGCAAGGGCTGGGTCACGGCCGAGTACGCCATGCTCCCGCGCGCCACCCATGAGCGCACCCGCCGCGAATCCTCCTCGGGCAGGCCCTCTGGCCGCACCCAGGAGATCCAGCGCCTTGTCGGCCGATCCCTGCGCGCCGTCGTGGACCTCGTCCGCCTCGGCGAGAAGCAGATCACCATCGACTGCGATGTGCTGCAGGCCGATGGCGGCACGCGAACCGCTTCGATCACCGGCGGCTTCATTGCCCTGCAGGAGTGCGTGCGCTGGATGACGGAGCGCAAGATGCTCACCGTCAGCCCGATCAAGGACCACGTGGCGGCGATTTCCTGCGGCATCTCCAAGGGCGTCGCCGTGCTCGACCTCGACTATGCCGAGGACTCGGAAGCGATGACCGACGCCAATTTCGTGATGACCGGCTCGGGAGGCCTTGTCGAGATCCAGGGCACGGCCGAGGGCGCGCCTTTCACCGAGGCGCAGTTCCTGGAGATGCTGGGGCTGGCCCGCAAGGGCATCGGCGAACTGGTGGACCTCCAGAAGAAGGCCGTCGCCTGATGGGCCGGCGTCTTACCGGCAAGCTGGTCCTCGCCACGCACAACAACGGCAAGCTTGCCGAATTCCAGGCACTGATGGCTCCCTACGGGGTGGATGTCGTCTCGGTGGGCCAGCTTGGACTGCCCGTTCCCGACGAGACCGGCACGACCTTCGTCGAGAATGCCCGGATCAAGGCGCTCGCCGCCCTCGAGGAGACGGGCCTGCCCGCGCTGGCCGACGATTCCGGCCTGTGCATCGAGGCCCTCGGCGGAGCGCCGGGGGTCTATACGGCAGATTGGGCCGGCCCCACGCGCAGTTGGGACGTGGCGATGCAGAAGGCACAGGACGAACTCCTCGCCGCGGGTGCCACCACGCCCGCCCAACGCCGAGGCACCTTCGTGTCCGTGCTCACGCTCATATGGCCGGACGGCCACAGCGAGACCTTCGAGGGCCGAGCCGAGGGCACGCTGGTCTGGCCGACCCGTGGCGCCCACGGCCATGGTTATGACCCCATGTTCCAGCCCGACGGCTCGGACCGGACTTTCGCCGAAATGCTGGAAGCCGAGAAGAACAAGATCTCACACCGGGCGCGATCGTTCCAGCAATTGGCCGAGGCCTGCCTCGAGGATTAGGGATTTCGTTCTCGGACTGAACTGCAGGGAATCGCAGAATGTTCGTGATTTCTGTGTCCCCGGCTGGATGGGCGGCTCGGCTTGAAGGCATAGCGCTCTCAAGAGCAAAGCGCGTTTAGGCGGAAGCGCCGCTTTGCTCTAACTCTTCGTCTTTCAACCCGTCTTTGCGTTCTGCCGATTCCGTCAAAACTCAGGACGCTTTAGGCACCGCCCGCCGTCACAATTTCCCGAAACGCCCTGAAGGCCGGCGATGTTTCGCCATGACGGCGGATGAGCAGGGTGTCGACCGTGCCGAGGCTGTAGCTGCCGGTTCCCTTGCCGCCCGGCAAAAGGTCCAGGACCGAACGTGGCATCACGCCGATGGCATTGCCGGCCGCCACGCTCGCCAGCATGGCATGATAGGAAGCGACCTGCTGCACGCTGAAGACCGAAGGAGCCTTGCGGATCCAGAGTTCGGCCACGCCACGATAACTGCAGCCCACTTCAAGCGCCGCCAGCGTTGCCACCTTGAGATCCGCGGCGCTCTCGACGGCCGGATGTCCGGCCGGCAGCACGATGAGCAGTTCCTCGCGGAAAACCGGCTCGCCATCGAGCCGGTCGGAATCGAAGCCGGTGTCGATCGTCTCGCCATCGATGGTTTCCGAGGGCTGGGCAATGAGGGCGCAGTCGAGTTCGTGGCCGAGGACCGCCTTGACGAGCGGGCGTGTCGCTCCCGTGCTGAGTTGAAGGGAAACCGCCGGCCAGCGCCCATGAAAGTGCGACAGCACCGGCGGCAGACGGCTGGCGGCCGTGCTTTCCATGCTGCCGACCCTGAACAGGCCTGCCGGCGCAGTCGGTTTCAGGGCCTCGCGGGCTTCCAGGGCGAGCATCGCCAGCCGGTTGGCGTAGGCCAGGAATATTTCGCCTTCGCGCGTCAGGTGCATGCTCCTGGATCGGCGGGCGAAGAGGCTGACGCCGAGGTCGTGTTCGAGTTGCTGGATGCGGGTGGTGACATTCGACGGCGCCCGCCCCAATACGGACGAAGCACGAGTGACGCTGCGTGCCGCCGCCACGGCCCGGAAGATATCGAGGGAAGCCAGATCCATTTTCATTCTCAAAACAAGAATGATAAATTAATACCATTCTTATTTTAGGAATGATAGAGGACTCTCTCGCCATCGAGGCAGCGGAGACTCCAAACATGTGGCCCAACAATCGCATCCGGGAGCTTCTGGGTATCGAGCTTCCCATCATTCAGGCTCCGATGGCGGGGCCTGTATTCTCCGACATGGTGATCGAGGTTGCCGAGGCGGGTGGCCTGGGCTCCCTGCCCTGCGCGACCTTGTCGGCCGAGCAGGTTCGCGACGAGCTTGCCATCGTCCGCCAGCGCACATCCAAGCCGATCAACCTCAACTTCTTCTGTCATGCACCACCGCAGCCCGACGCCACCCGCGAAGCGGCGTGGCGCAAGCGGCTGGCACCTTACTACCTCGAGGCCGGCCTCGATCCCGCCGGACCGTTCCCCCTCTCCAACCGCGCGCCCTTCGACGGCACCTTGTGCGGCATCGTGGAAGAATTCCGGCCGGAAATCGTGAGCTTCCACTTCGGCCTGCCTGCACGGGACCTCCTCGACCGCGTGAAGGCGGCGGGCGCGAAGATCCTCTCCTCCGCCACCACGGTGGAGGAGGCACGCTGGCTGGAGGATCACGGCTGCGATGCCATCATCGCCCAGGGTTTCGAAGCGGGCGGCCATCGCGGCATCTTCCTCGACGACGACCTGTCGACGCAGATGGGCACTTTCGCCCTCGTGCCGCAGGTCGTGGACGCAGTAAAGGTCCCCGTCATCGCGTCGGGCGGCATCTCGGACGCACGCGGCATCGTCGCGGCCTTCGCGCTGGGTGCGGCGGCGGTGCAGATCGGCACGGCCTATCTCTTCACTCCGCAAGCCAGGCTGTCGCCGCCCCACCGCCTGGCCCTGCATGGGAACGATGCCGGCAAGACCGCGCTGACCAACCTCTTCACCGGCCGTCCGGCCCGCGGCATCGTCAATCGTCTCATGCGGGAGGTCGGACCCATCTCCGACTCCGCACCCGCATTCCCGACGGCGGGCGGAGCGCTTGCTCCTCTGCGGGCGAAGATGGAGAAGGAAGGTTCGGGCGACTTCATGTCTCTCTGGTCAGGCCAGGCGGCGAAACTCTGCCGTGACGCTCCCTCGGCCGGCGACCTGACCCGAGCGCTGGCCAGCGAAGCGCTCAGGGGTTTCGGTAGGCTGGCGGCGTGACGTCCTCGATATCGACAGCCTCGGGGTCGCCGCTCCTCGTGTCGATGGGCTTGCCGTCCCATTCGATGTCGTGGGTCGCGACGGCCCGCAGCGCAATACCCCTACAGACGCTCTCGATGCCCTGACGAGCCAACACCGCCAATACCCGTCCATTGAGGCCGGCAAGCACGTCCCGTGCCCTCGCAACGTCGCGCCGCCAGGTGCCGATCGCCCCCAGGCGCATTTGCGGCAGGGCGATCAAGACCATGGCGAGACGCAGCATGGCAGGCCGTCCCGAAGGTGTCGCGATCACCCCGTCTGCCTCGCCCGTCAGGCAAGCCGGGAAGCCGGTTCCATCGGCCATGAGATGCACGCCGCTGGTGGCCCGCGGGTTGCATTCGATGGGGATGAGCCGGCCGTCCGGCACGCGGATCGCATCGAAGGCAATCTGGCCATCATAGGCGAGGGTCTGCACGATGCGCCTGGCGAGAGCTTCCCCATCAGGTGCCGCCGCAGGTTCGAAATAGAAGCTCGACGCCTTTCCAAGGCGATAGAGCGGCCGGTAGGCGCAGAATGCCGTCAGCCGACCCTCCCGCGCGGTCGCGTAAAGACAGAGTTCCTCGCCGCGCAGGCGCTCCTGAGCCACCCAGGGCCGCTCACGCGTCGGTGCGAGACGATCCGGCGGCTGGCCCACCAGTGTCTGCGTGCCGAAGCGGGAGTAGACCGGCTTGAACACGAGGTCTTCGGCCTCGCGGGCCAGCGCCATCGCCTCATCGCGGCTCTCCAGGCGCCGGGTCCATGGCACCGGCAAGCCGAGATCATCTGCGAGAGCGATGAACGCATGCTTGTCGTGAAGCCGCCGGAGGACCGCCAGACCGGGTGCGAACAGCGGAATGTCATGCCCCTGGTCACGAGCGGCTGCGAGATAGAAGACTTCCTCGCAAGTCGGGATCACCCGATCGATCCCCTCCCGCGCCACCAGCGTGGCGACCGCTCGGCCGAAGGCAGCGGCCTGCGTGCGAGCCGGCGGCAACCTGTGCGGCCGCACGCCGTCGACGGCGCCGGCGAGATCGAAGGAGCCGGAATCGGCGACATGGACGCGGTGTCCCGCCTTACGCAACAACCGCGCGATGTCGACGGCGACGGGAGCCCGGGCACCGGTGACGAGCAGCCGCATCGGACCTCAACAGCGGCTCGAACCGGCCCCGCGCAGGGCCGTGCGCACCAGCATCTGGCCGATCTGCCTGGCCGAACTGCCGACCGATACGGTCGAGAGCTTGTCCTCCCGGTCCAACGAGGCGAGTCCATGCAGGCTTGCCCACAAGCCGATGACCAGTTCGGCGCAATCCTCCCGGCCGAGATGGGGCAGCAACGGTGAAAAAGCCGCGACGACACGGCGGACCAGCCCGTCGATTCCCTCCCGATACCAGTCCGGCAGCCGATAGTCCCGTGGCAGGTGATGCTCGAACAGCCCCCGCCAGGCGGCATCGTTCTGTTCGAGGAAATCGAAATAGGTATCGACCAAAGACGAAGGCTGCCAGTCCGCCTGCTGGAACACCCGCTCCGCAAGCGTCGCATCGAGGCGGGATATCGTCTCGGCATTGAGGTGCAGCGCGATATCGTCGAAGTCGCAGAAATGATTGTAGATGGTGCCGACCGAACAATCGACGGCGGCGGCGATGGTCCGGATGGACAGCCCCCGGAACCCCTGTGCGAGAACGATGTCGCGCGCCGCGTCGAGAATGCGCTGCCGGGTCGCGTCCTGGCGCGCCCGCGAGCGGGTCTGCCGCACCGTACCGGTATTCATATGCTCGCCTCCCGCATCTTGAACAGTGTTCATTTTCCTGATATCAAAAAAATGAACACTGTTCAATGTTGGCGACATGACGCTCGACGAATCCTTGCGGATCGAGGCCGAAGGCGCGGCGCAGATCCATCCCCGCGCCGCTCCCGCGCCTGCCGGGCGGTTCCAGGCCCGAGTCCGGATTGCCGGCACGGGCGTCTACACGCCGGCCACCCGGCGTAGCAGCGCCGACATCGATCGCATGCTGGGTCGTCCCGTCGGCCGCACCGAAAAGCGCTCGGGGATTGCGGAACGCCCGGTGGCCGTGACGGAATCCTCGAGTTTCATGGCCGCCGAGGCCGCGCGCGAGGCTATCGCCGCCGCCTGTCTTCCTGCCGACGGTCTCGACCTGATCCTGTCGGGCTCCTCTATACCGGAGCAGTTGATTCCGGCGATGGCGCCGCTGGTGCAGGCACGCCTGGGCCTCGGCAGATCGGGCATCCCCAGCTTCGACGTCAACGCAAGCTGCCTCAGCTTCGTCGCCGCCTTCGACCTCGCCGCCCAGATGATCGAGGCGGGGCGGGCCCGCCATGTCCTCGTCGTCTCCAGCGAGATCGCCTCGCGTGGCCTCCCCTGGCGCCAGGATCCGGACACCGCCGCCATGTTCGGCGACGGAGCAGCCGCGGCGGTGATAAGCGCCAGGGACGGAAGGCAGGGAGGCCTCGTCGCCTCCCTGATGGAAAGCTGGGGCGAGGGCTATCACGATTGCGAGGTGCCGGCTGGCGGCACGCGCTACGACCTGCATGGGGACACCGAGGCCTTCATCGCAGGCGCGTTTTTCCGGATGGACGGCAAGGCCGCCTACCGCCTTGCCGCCCGGGTTGTGGCGCCCTTCCTCGACAGGCTGCTCGCCAAGGCAGGCTGGCGCCTCGGCGACATCGACCTCATCGTGCCCCACCAGGCCAGCCGTGGCGCCATAGACCATCTCAGCGGCCGTCTCGGCATCGCCAGAGAAAAGATCGTCGATCTCCTGACCGATCACGGCAACCAGATCGCGGCGTCCATTCCCACCGCCCTTCACCATGCCTTCTCCAGCGGTCGCATCGGCAGGGGCAGCCGCGTCCTCGTTCTCGGCACCTCGGCGGGTTTTTCCGTCGGCGGGCTGTGCCTCGAAATGCCATGAGAATCGCCATCACCGGTGCGACCGGCTTCGTCGGACGCCATCTCGTCCGCCTGGCTGCGGAGAGTGGACATCAGGTGATCGCGACCGCACGCGGCATCACCGGACCAGGAGACTTCCAGGGGCTCGCGCGTTTCCGGACCGCCGACCTCGGCGACGAGGCGGCCTTGCGCCAGGCGTTTGCCGGATGCGATGCGGTCATTCATCTGGCGGCCCTCTCCGCGCCATGGCGCGCGGCAGGCGACTTCCGGCGCGTGAATGTCCTGGGGACTGCCAATGTCGCCCGTGCCGCGGAAGCGGCGGGTGTCGAGCGTCTCGTGCATGTCTCCTCGAGCAGCGTCTACTTCTCGCTGGCCGATCGCCTGGACCAGCGCGAGGACGCCCCGCTTCCCCCGCCCTTCAACGCCTATGCCGCCACCAAGCTCGCCTCCGAGGGCGAGGCGAGGCAGTTCGGCGGCGCCGTCTTCATCGCCCGTCCCCGTGCGATCTTCGGCCCCGGCGACGGCCAGATCCTGCCCCGCTTCCTCGCTGCGGCTCGCCGGGGGCCGCTGCCCCTGCTCCGGGGCGGGCTGGCCGTCACCGACCTCACCTATGTGGATTGCCTCTGCGACGTCCTGCTCGCGATGGCGCGGGCACCGGCCGAATCGGCGGGCGTCTACAATGTCTGCCAGGGGGAGCCGGCCAACGTGCGCGCCCTGGTCGACAGGCTGCTCGGCGGTCTCGGCGTCGACGTGCGCTGGCGCCGGCTGCCCAGTTCCCTTGTTTTCGCCGGCGCGCGCGTGCTGGAAGCACTGGCCCTGGTCGATCCCCGGCGACGCGAGCCAGCCATAACGGTTTACGGACTCGGCCTGTTGAGCTATTCGCTCACGCTCGATTTACGTGAGGTGAGGCACAAGCTTGGCTGGCGGCCTCCCATAAGCCTCGATGAAGCGTTGGAGCGGACAATTCGCGCTGCTGCCCAGACTTGACGACATGAAGATCCGATTTCCCATCTGTGCCCGCATTCGCGCTTCCGCCCGCCTGGTCGATCCGGCCGCCGGCTGGCAGCGTACGGACGTACCGATCCGCTACGGCCTGGTCGAGCATGACAGCGAAGGCCTGGTGCTCGTCGATACCGGCTACAGCGAGGATCTGTATCGTCCGCGTTCGGTCAGCCTTGCGCTCTACCGGACCATGCTTCGGCCCAGGCTGATGCCCGAAGGAGACGTTGCGGCCCAGCTCGCCGCGATCGGCGCGGGACCGGAGGACGTGCGTCATGTCATCCTCACCCATCTGCATGCCGACCATATCTGCGGGCTCGATCGCTTCCGCAACGCGACGCTGCATGCCTCCGCCGCCACGCTCCGGCTCTGGTCCCGGCGTCCGTCCTGGCGCGATTCCAGCCGTGCCTTCTTCCGCGGCCTCCTGCCTTCGCAATCGGCCTTCGCCTGCCGCACGCTCGAACATTCGCCCGAGACGCCCCTGCCCTGGGGCGGCATCGGTCACGACATCTTCGGCGACGGCTCGATGATTTCCGTTGATCTTCCCGGCCATATGGAAGGACATGTCGGCATCTACTTCGCGGCCGAGAACTGCCTCTACGCGGTTGACGCTGCCTGGACGATGGCGTCCGTCCTGGAGGAGCGGCGCCTGTCCTGGGTCGCCAGGCTGATCACGCCGGATCGTCCGGCCGCCCTGCGCAGCCTCGCCGTCGCCCGCGCCGCTCACGCCAGCGGCGTGACCGTTCGCCTTTGCCATGACCCCGAGCCGGCTTGATGAATCCCGCCCTCGCCATATTGACGGCCTACGTCGCCAAGCGCTGGACGCTGGCCAAGCTCAGGACCGTGCAGGACGTCAAGGCACGACAGGACAAGCTGCTGGCGCGGCTGCTCGACCACGCCGGCGCAAACATCCCCTTCTACAAGCCCCATGCGGGCAAGCATTTCGCCTACTGGCCGATAATGGACAAGGCGCTGGCACTCGCGCATTTCTCCGAGTTGAACGACCGGGGGGTGACCGCCGAGCAGGCCTGGCAGGTGGCGGAGAAAAGTCTCTCCGAATCCAATCATTCGGGGCGCCTGGGAGACCTCACCATCGGCACGAGTTCCGGCACCTCCGGCAACAGGAGCCTGTTCGTGATCAGCGAGGCCGAGCGCTACGAATGGCTCGGTTCCATTCTGGCACGCACCCTGCCGGACTTTCCCTTCATCCGGCACCGCGTCGCCGTGATGATGGCGACGGGCAATGCGCTCTACGAGACGACCGAACAGTCCCGACGCCTGGCTTTCGGCTTCTATGACCTGCGCCACGGCATCGCGACGCACCGGGAGGCGATGGAGGCTTTCGCGCCCGACGTGCTGGTGGCGCCTCCAAAGGCGCTGCGCGCCCTGGCCGAACAGAACTTCCGCATCAAGCCGGTGCACATCTTCGCCGGCGGCGAGGTTCTCGATCCCCTCGATGCCGTGCCGGTGACGGGGCGTTACGGCGTCGCGCCGCGCTCCATCTACCAGGCGACGGAGGGATTCCTCGGCATGACGTGCCGCTGCGGCATGATCCATCTCAACGAGGACGACATGCTGATCGAGCGCGAGCCGGTGGAGGGCCATCCGGACCGTTTCGTGCCGATCATCACGGACCTGCGCCGACGCACCCAGGCCATGATACGCTATCGTCTCAACGACATCCTCCTGCCATCCCCCTATCGCTGCGCCTGCGGCTCGCCGCTGCAGGCGATAGAACGGATCGAAGGACGCTGCGACGACATCATCGAGGTGAGCGAGGGGGTCACCCTGATGCCGGATGCCATCCGCGCGGTCATCCTCGACGCCGAGCGGCGGCTGGAAGACTTCCGCTTCGAGCAGATCGGAGACCGCCGTTTCAGGCTGCGGCTGTCCTACGATGCGCCGGAGGAAAGCGAGGAGAAGGTGACCGGTGCCCTGCGCGCGCTGTTCGAGCGGCATGGCGGAACCGGATTCACGATCCAGACGGCGCGGGGCATCCACGAGCCGATCGCCGGCAAGCTGCGTCGCATCCGGCGCATCACCCCTGGCGCGCCGACACCCCAGACGGCGGCAACGTAGCGCTGGTGAACACGGAAAGCGCCGGAGCCGCATCGATGGCGGAGGCAGCCCCCTGGATCCCGTTGCCGCGACCTTCGCCTGCCGGGAAGATGCCCTCTGCGTCGGGGCTCGCGCTCCACGACCCTCTCTGACGCCATTTTGCCGCAGATCCGGGCCGCGCCCTATTCCGCGGCAAGCGCCATGCGCGGCTTGAGCCAGAGATCCAGGAAGCGGTGCAGCCATTGCTGCACGCTGTGATCGTGCTGGTAGCGGCCCCAGATCTGGGTGTGGCGATCCTGCGCGCCGGCCATGGCGAGCTTTTCCTCGCTCTTGGCCGTCCAGCGATTCATCATCAGATAGGTGACTTCGGGGTGGAACTGCAGCCCGTAGGCCGCGCGCCCGCAGGCAAAGGCCTGGTTGGCGAAGGTGTCGCCGGTGGCGAGCAGGCGCGTGCCGCGCACATGCTCGAAGCCCTCGCTGTGCCAATGATAGACATGTCCGGGCCAATCCATCAACGTGCGCCCCTCCTGCGTCGGCTTGATCGGCCAATAGCCGATCTCCACGACGCCATCTTCGCGCGGAGCAACCTTGCCCCCGAGATGACGGGACAACATCTGGGCCCCCAGGCAGATGCCGAGGAAGGGCTTGTCCTCGCGCAGAGGCACGCCGATCCAGTCGATTTCGCGACGAATCCACTCTTCCTTGTCGTTCGAGCTCATCGGGCCGCCGAAAATCATGGCGCCGTCATGCTCGCTCATCGTCTTGGGAAGGGGATCGCCGAAGCGCGGCCGCCGGATGTCGAGCTCATATCCGCGTTCGACCAGGAACCGGCCGATTCGGCCTGGAGAAGAATGCTCCTGATGCAGAACGATGAGGATCTTTCTCTTCACGATTCGGCCTGTAAAACGATTTCGTAACCATAATGTTACGTAAATGTTGTCGAAAAGTTAAGCGGGTGCGGTGATCGATCGCACAGTCCCGACTGGGAACGAAGCAAAGCCTGTGCCAACGGCCGTGAAACGAACGGGACACGGAACGGCTCAAAGCCGCTCCCAGGTCAGAAAACCGCGGGCTGGCCGCGCCGCTGCGGGCCGTCCCCCATGCGGGCGGGCGGCGAAGCCAGCAGGGTAAACTCGGCTACCGGCACGCCATGGTCGCTCATCGTGCGGACATTGCGGTTCAGATCGGTCATGTGCGTGTCGACGACATGATCGTTGTAGACCTGCAGGTAGCGGAAATCGCCGATCTTGTAGGGGTTGCGGCTGTAGAATTCCTGGCTGAACAGGATGTGGTCGAGCACCTGGTAGTCGCCGAAGTGAATATGGGTGTAGAGCGTCGTGCCCTTGATATGGCTCGCCTGCTGGTCAGATGCCGCATAAAGGTGCAGGTCCCACAGCCGCCTGTTCTTGCGCTGCCAGTCGCCGGGATCGACCATCAGCGGCTTCAGGCTCTCGGGCAGCGGCTGCTCCCCGCGAATGAGTTCGGTGGTGACGCTGGTCAGTTCGTCGTTGAGATCGCCGAGCACCATCAGGGGTCTCGGCTCGGTGCCGCGTCCCTCGAGCTCTCGTGTCAGCATGACCCTGAGCGCCGCCGCCTCGGCGCCGCGCTGGACGAGCGCGCGCACCACGGCGAGGGCCCGCACGGCCGGGTCACGCCTGTCCTCGCCCTCCAGCACGACGGGACGGCGCGACTTCAGATGGACGACATAGATGGCGAGGGGGATGCCCGTGGGAAGCAGGACCTCCGCGCGGAGTACGGGCCGCTCGAAGAAGCCGATGGCGACCGGCACCGCCTGCTGCCGGCCGTCTTCGTCGCGGCGGACGGCGAAGCCGTTGCCCAGCCCGGCCGGAAACGCCCGGATCGATTCCACCTTCGTCACGGGCAGGCGGCTCGCGAGGCCGACGCGCGGTGCGTTCAGGGCACCGTCGGGAGTCCTGGGGCCGCTGTCGTCGGCATGCGGCGCATGGACATGGGCACCCCTGAGACGGGGCGCATTCTCGATGGCGTCCCGCAGCGCGTCCTCGTGGAACACTTCCTGGAAGCCTGCAATGTCGACCTGCCCGCGCTCCAGGAGGTCGCCGATGAAGCTGGTCTTGGCGGCATATTCGTCGAGCGTATAGGGCGCCTGCTCGTGGAAGCGCACGCCTGCTCTCGCCAGCAATTCGGTGTTGAAGGACGCAACGCGGAGGAGGGAAATCGGCATCGAGGAAACCTTGCGAGGGGGCGCACTCTCGCAAGGGCAGGGATTCGAGGCAAGCTTGAGAGCCGGACGCTGGCGCGACAAGGGCCTTCCCCCGGCGGCTGGGAAGGATCAACCGCCTCGCCACGCACGTCTGGCGCCGCCTAGAGCAAAGCGCGTCTAGGTAGAAACGCCGCTTTTCTCTAACTCTTTGTTTTTCGACGCGTCTTTGCGTTTTGCCGATTCCGTCAAAACACAAAACGCTTTAGGGCAACTCCCTGCGATTGCGCAGCGGGCGCCCCGGCGCCAGGGCCTGCGCGGCGTGCAGGATGGCGTTGGTATCGATGCCGTGATGGCGATAGAGGTCCTGGATCGTTCCCGTCTGCCCGAAATGCTCGATGCCCAGCGACGTCACCCTCTGGCCCCGAACCCCGCCGAGCCAGGCGAGCGTAGCGGGGTGCCCGTCAAGCACGGTGACGATGCCGCAGTCGCGCGAGAGCGGCGCAAACAGGCGCTCGATATGGCTGCGTGCGCCGAAGTTGCCGCGCTGGCGTGCGCGTTCGGCGGCCGTCCAACCGGCATTCAGGCGGTCGGCCGACGTGATGACCAGAAGGCCGGCGTCGCGGCGATCCTCGCTCATCAATCCCATGGCCTCGATCGCCTCGGCCGTCGGCGCGCCCATCACCGCCAGCACGATCTCGGCATTTGGACCGGGCCTGCGCATCCAGTAGGCACCGTTCACGATGTCGGTAGCCAGTTCCGGCGTCATGATGCGTTGCGGCTGGTCGAGCGTGCGGGTCGACAGCCGCAGATAGACCGAACCGCCTGTCTGGTCCCGCAGCCAGGTGGTCTCGTCGGGATCACCCTCGCCATCCCTCTGCATGTAGTCGAAGGCGAACCGCATGATCACGGCAAGTTCGTCGACGAAGGCCGGCTCGAAGGCCGCGAGCCCGTCCTGGGCGATGCCGATCAGGGGCGTGGCGATCGACTGATGTGCCCCGCCTTCCGGCGCCAGCGTCACGCCCGAGGGCGTCGCCACCACCATGAAGCGGGCGTCCTGGTAGCAGGCGTAGTTGAGGGCATCGAGGCCCCGCTGGATGAAGGGATCGTACAGGGTGCCGATGGGCAGCAGGCGTTCGCCGTTGATGGAGTGCGAGAGACCGAGGGCCGAGAGCAGGATGAACAGGTTCATCTCCGCGATGCCGAGTTCGATGTGCTGGCCCTTGGGCGAGAAGTCCCAGGCGAAAGTGGAGGGTATCTTCTCCTTTCGAAAGATATCGGCCAGTTCCTCCCGCGCGAACAGGCCGCGGCGGTTCACCCACCCGCCGAGATTGGTCGAAACGGTGACGTCCGGCGCGGTGGTGACGATGCGGCTCGCGACCGGCAGGTCGGTCGCGGCCAGGTCGTTGAGGATCACGCCGAAACCCTGCTGGGTCGACATGGCCGCTGCGGCGCGATAGGGCAGCGCATCGGGCACCTCCACCTTGGCGGCGGCAAGGCGCCGGCGCCCCTTCTGGATGAAGGGCACCTTGTCGAGCGCCGCCTGCATGGCATGGGGCGGCAGGTCGAGCCCTTCGAACCTGTCCCATTCATGGCCGGGCCGGATGCCCATGGCTTTTTGCCAGACCTCCATCTGCGCCGGCGTCATCAGGCCGGCATGATTGTCCTTGTGGCCCTGGAAAGGCAGGCCGAAGCCCTTCACCGTGTAGGCGATGAAGCAGGTCGGGCGGTCATGCGCGGCGGCGGCCTCGAAGGCATCCAGCAGGCTCGGCATGTCATGGCCGGCGAGATTGGTCATCAGGCGCGCCAGTTCCTCGTCCGAGCGGGCGTCGATAAGCCTGGCCGCCTCGCCCTGGTCGCCGATGGCGTCCATCAGGTGCCGGCGCCAGGCCGCCCCGCCCTGGTAGCAGAGTGCAGCGTAGAGCTGGTTCGGGCAGCTATCGATCCAGCGGCGCAACGCCTCGCCGCCAGGCTCGGCGAAGGCCGCCTCGAGCAGCTTGCCGTATTTGAGGATGACGACATCCCAGCCGAAATTGCGGAAGATCGACTCGAACCGCTCCCACAACCCCTCGCGCACAACCGCGTCCAGCGACTGGCGATTGTAGTCCACGATCCACCAGACATTGCGAATGCCCTGCTTCCACCCCTCCAGCAGCGCCTCGAAAATGTTGCCCTCGTCCATTTCGGCATCGCCGACAAGGGAGATCATGCGCCCCTCGGGCCAGTCGCCCCAGCCCTTGGCCTTCACATAGTCCTGCACCAGGGAGGAGAACAAAGTCTGGGCCACGCCCAGGCCGACGGAGCCCGTGGAGAAATCGACGTCATCGATGTCCTTGGTGCGCGAGGGGTAGCTCTGCGCGCCCTTGAAGCCACGGAAGTTTTGCAGCTTCTCCAGGTTCTGCAGGCCGAAGAGATAGTTGAGCGCGTGGAAGATCGGCGACGCATGCGGCTTCACCGCCACCCTGTCCTGCGGGCGCAGGGCGGCGCCGTAGAGCGCCGTCATGATCGTTGCCAGCGACGCCGAGGATGCCTGGTGCCCGCCGACCTTCAGCCCGTCCTCCTTGGGCCGCAGGTGGTTGGCGTTGTGAATCATCCAGGAAGACAGCCAGAGCGCCTTGCGCTCGAGTGCGGCGAGGAAGGGAAGGCGGAGATCGGCCATGACAAGGGTTCCGGCGGGCAACTCCACTGAGAATAGCAGAAAGCCGCAGGCGATTTTGGTCAATCTTGCGAGATTGTAATGTTATATTTAGCGATTATCGCTTGGAAGAAGAGATTCCCCGCGTAATATGATCTTCGGCGTTCGAGCCCTTCCCGGACTACAGGCGTCTTGCCTGTTCTTCCTCCTTCGGGCGCAGGCGAGACGCCTTCGATCCCAGGAAGAGCGCTTGCCTTCCGTCAGGAAAGCCCATGCCCCTTGACGCCATCGACCACAAGATCCTGCGCCTGCTCCAAGAAGACGGTCGCATGACCGTGCAGGCCCTGGCGGAAAAAGTTGGCCTGTCCCACTCTCCATGCCTGCGACGCGTAAGGCAGCTCGAGGAAAGCGGTGTCATCCGCGGCTATGTCGCTGTGGTCGAACAGAAGGAAGTCGGTCTGCCGGTCAGCGTCTTCATCTCGATCAAGCTGGAGCGCCAGATCGAGGAGTATCTCGATCGTTTCGACGCCGCCATCGTACAATGGCCGGAGGTTCTGGAATGCTATCTGATGACAGGCACGCGGGATTACCTCCTGCGCGTGGTCTGCGCCGATCTCGCCGCCTATGAGCGCTTCATCAAGGAGAAGCTGACCCGCCTCGACGGCATCGCCTCCATCGAGTCCAGCTTCGCGCTGGCGCAGGTGAAATACACCAACGTGCTGCCGATAAAGGGCGAGGGGTGAGGGCCTGAGCTTCGATCGACGCAATTGCGCGCGAGACCGCTGCGTGCCTATCGGGCCATTGCCGCCGAAAGCGCCAGCATGAGCCAGGCGAGAATGGAAACCGTGCCTCCGGTGGGGGCCGCCATCGGGAAGAGATGGCCTTCGGTAACGGCGTGCAGCGCCACATCGCCGGAGAACAGCGCCACCGCGGCGGCTAGCACGAAGGCGGCGGGGCGGGCGACCAGATCGCGAAGCAGGCCGAGGCGGATGGCGACGGCAATGCCCAGCAGCACCGGCGCATGAGCGAGCACCATGACGGCGGCGTAGTTGATCTCCGGCCAGCGGCCATGGGCGGCGAGCGCCATGAGCACGATGCCGGCGGCGCCGAAAAGACAGCCGATCAGGGTGAGGAGGCGATCCGCGATCATGGCTTCAGGCCGCCGCGCTCGGCCAGGATCTGGGCAATCGCGGCGCGCAATTCCTCCATGCCCGTGCCCTCGCGGCTTGACGTCACGATCAGTTCGGGAAAGGCGGCGGGACGGCGCGATATCTTCTCGCGCGTCTCGGCCACGCACTTTTCGAGTTCCGCCTTCTTCACCTCGTCCGACTTGGTCAGCACGATCTGGTAGACCACGGCAGCCTTGTCGAGCGTTTCCAGCACGGCGTTGTCGGTGGTCTTGAGACCATGCCGGGCATCGATCAGCACGAAGACCCGGGCAAGGTTCACCCGGCCCCGCAGATAGTCATGGATCAGCTTCGTCCAGGCCTTGACCTTCTTGTCGCTCACGGCGGCATAGCCATAGCCGGGCATGTCGACCAGGGTCAGCGGCGCCTGGGACGAAAAGAAGATCAATTCCTGCGTGCGGCCCGGCGTGTGCGAGGTGCGTGCCAGCGCGTTACGGCTGGTCAAAGCGTTGATCAGGCTCGACTTGCCCACATTGGACCGACCGGCAAGCGCGATCTCCACCCCCTCGGGAGGCGGCAGCGCTTCCAGCGTATTGGCCGCGTGACGGAAATCCCACGTGCTGGCGAAGAGCTTCCTGCCGGCGGCCGCGTAGTCCAGCGCCTCAGGCATCTACGCGCGATCCGTCAGCATTCTTCTTCTTGCCGAAGATCGACTTGAGATTGTCCCACAGTTCGATCTTGGCGCCGTTCTTCTTCATGATGAAGGTCTGCTGCAGGATCGAAAGCGTGTTGTTCCAGCAATAGTAGATCACCAGTCCGGCCGGGAAGGCCGCGAGCATATAGGTGAAGACGATCGGCATGTAGCGGAACATCATCGCCTGGGTCGGATCCGGCGGAGCCGGATTGAGCTGCATCTGGACGAACATCGTGCAACCCATGACGATCACCCAGAAACCGATCATGAGCGCCGCCGGCGGCGTCCAGGGGATCAGGCCGAACAGGTTGAAGATCGTGGTCGGATCAGGCGCCGAAAGGTCGTGGATCCAGCCGAAGAACGGGGCCTGGCGCATTTCGATGGTGACGAACAGCACCTTGTAGAGCGCGAAGAACACCGGGATCTGCAGCAGCATGGGAAGGCAGCCCGACAGCGGGTTGATCTTCTGCTCCTTGTAGAGCGCCATGATCGCCTGCTGCTGCTTCATCTTGTCGTCGGGATACTGGTCCTTGATGACCTGCATCTCGGGCTGGACCTTCTTCATCTTCGACATCGACTCATAGGAGCGATTGGCGAGCGGGAAGAAGAACAGCTTGAGGATGACGGTCGTGCCGAGGATGGCGAGACCGAAATTGCCGAACAGATGGAACAGGATCTCGATCAGGCGGAAGAGGGGCTTGGTGATGAACCAGAGATAGCCCCAGTCGATCAGGTAGGAGAGGTTGTCGATCTTCAGCGTCTCGTCGTAGTGCGAGAGCGTGGCGACTTCCTTGGCCCCGGAGAACAGGTCCGTGCTCACCTCGTATCCGGCGCCGGGCGCCACCGTCTGCATCGGCCGCTGGAGGCTGGCGAGATAGGTCTGGACGCCGTTGACGGCGCCGACTTCGAACTTTCCGTCGAAGGTCGCCGTCGGATCGGGCACCAGGGCATTGGCCCAATATTTGTCGGTGAAGCCGAGCCAGCCGGAAGCGTTGGCATGGTCGACCGGCTTGCCGGGCTCGAGGCTCTTGTAGGTGGTCTCGACATGGGTGCCGCTGAAGCGGCCGATCAGGCCTTCATGCAGCACCGAATAGCCACCCACCGTGGGCGTGCCGATGCGGGCGATGTAGGCCGCCTGCGAGAGCTGCACCGGTGCCGAGCCCTTGTTCTCCACGCTGTCCTTGATGGTGAACATGAAGCCGCCGACCGGCTTGGCGCCCGTGCCCTGCTGGTCCTTGGGTAGGTTCTGGCGCGGAATGTCGAGCTGCCCGGCGGGCTGGTCGTCATTGTCGACGGAGATGGTGCGGTGGAAGACGAGGCCTTCGCCATTGTCCCATTCGAGCTGGACGGGCGATGTCGAGGACAGCGGAGCGGTAGACTTGGCGGTCCACACGGTATCGAGGCCCGGCACCTTCACGTTGCTGCCGGGCTGGGCGGTCCAGTTGAAGCTGGCGAAATAGGGGCCGTGGTTCTCGACGATGGTGTGATGGTCGGCCGCCTGGATCGGCGTGCCGCGCGGAGAGAACAGCTTCACATTCGGCGAAGCGGGATCGAGCGTCTCGCGGTAGCCGCGCAGGGCGAGATCGTCGATCAGGCCGCCGGTGAGATTGATCGAACCGATCAGGCGCTGCGAATCGATCTGCACGCGCTGGGAGCTCGCCACGGCGTCCTCACGGCTGGCAAACTGCCGCTGGCCCGCCGTCGCCCCGGGGACATTGCTGGTGCTGGTTCCCGAAGCCGGCGCTGGCTGTTGGGCCTGCTGAGTCGCCTGCTGCTGCTGTTGGATCTGCTGTTGCTGCTGGGCAGCCAGTTCCTGCCGCCTCTGCATGGGCTGGCCGATGAAATATTCCCAGACAACAACCACAACCAGCGTCAGGAAGATCGCCAGAACGAGGTTCTTGGTGTCTATGTTCTTCATCGCGCAGCCTCATCGGCCGAACGGCGCGCTTTGCGGGCGCCCTGGCGCTCGGCATGCACGCGGCCGAACGCCGCTATCATATCGTCAACGATCGTCGCAAAAGATGCGTCGAGAGCGGAACGCCGCCCAACGAGCACATAGTCATGGCCCGCGCGCGCGTGAAGAGCGCCAGAGAGCCGCACCGCCTCGCGCAGCCGCCGGCGGATCCGGTTGCGCTCGACGGCGCCACCTTCCTTCTTGGTCACCGTGAAGCCGACACGCGGCTCATCGCCCAAAACGAGGGCGCCAGACTGCTCCGCAACGCGGTCTTCGCGCCGGCGCGCCTGCAGGGACAATGTCGCAACATTTGCCCTGCGGCCATCGCGGACGAACAGAAAGTCCCGGCGCTTGAGCAATCGCTGCATCGATGAATGCCTGGCCTTTGGGGCGCAATGATACGGCATCATCGCGCCAAGCCCGCTCGCCTCAGGCGGACAGGCGCTTGCGGCCGTGAGCGCGACGGGCAGCGAGAACCTTGCGGCCACCCTTGGTGCCGAGGCGGGCGCGGAAGCCGTGGCGACGCTTGCGGACAAGCTTGGAAGGTTGATAGGTACGTTTCACGGGTCGTTCTCCGCAGTCGCGGCCGGATGCCGATCGAGTTGAAAGGAACAGCGCCTATCCTGCAACGGCAAAAACGCGCCCCGGCCATCGCCCTGGGTGCGTCCCGGCCTGAGGGCGACGCCAAATTCGCCGGTGCTTATGGGGTAAGCCAGACGGGAAGTCAATCAGGAGTCTTGGGGAAAGACGAGGATTACGAAGCTGTCATGACAGCAGCTTGTTCGCGGGCATGCACTGCCGCGAGCACGCACCTCCCCCCGTATCGCCGGCAGGATGCCGACGATCCCACGAAATCACGTCCCCCTCGGCTTCGCCCTGGTCGTCGGCAATGCCGCGGCGGGATCCTCCGGCCAGGGATGGCGAGGATAGCGCCCCTTCATCTCCACACGCACGGCCGCGTAGGAGCCTCTCCAGAAGCCCGGCAGATCCCTGGTGACCTGCACCGGACGGTGAGCGGGCGACAGCAGGTTGATCGTCAGGGGCACGCGCCCTCCGGCGATCGCGGGATGTTTCGAGAGACCGAACAGTTCCTGTACGCGCACCGAGATGGCCGGACCGCCCTCCGCCTCGTAGTCGATGGCGAGGTTGGTCCCGGTCGGTGCCTCGAAAAACGCAGGCGCTTCTGCATCGAGCCGGCGCCTCTCATTCCAGGGCAGCAGCCTCGACAGGCCGGTATCCAGCATGTCCGGCGTGATCGCGGAGAGGCTCCGCACGCCTTCGATGGCCGGTGCGAGCCACGCCTCCGCCTCGGCGGCCAGGGCCGCATCGGACAGGTCGGGCCAATCGGGCGAGCCGCTGGCACGCAGAAAGGCGACACGATCCCGCAACTGCCGCTGGGCCTTGCTCCAGGGCAGGCGCCCGATGCCGCTCTGGGCGATGCCGCGAGCCAGCACTGCGGCGGCCTCCGCATCGAGCGGCAGGGAGGCCGTGGTCTCCTGCAGCACGAGCCGCCGGTAGCGCCGTACCGAGCGGGCCTTGAGGCTCGCGGAGGCGGGGTCGTAGCCGGATGTCACGGTCTCGCCGACACCGTGCAGCGTCTCGATCTCCGGAAGCGAGATTGGGGCGGCCAGAAGGACGCGGCTGGCCCCGGCGCTGCCGGCGATCTCCGCGATGGCGAGATAGGGCTCGCGCGCCAGCCGGTCATGCGCCTCCAGCCTCGCAGCCCGCCCGTTCTCCATGGTGAAGCTGCCCGGCTGCCCCCTGCCCACCGCCACCCGGTCGGGAAAGGCGAGAGCGAGGACGGCGCCGGCTCGTCCGGGATCGGTCTCCTCCATGCCGCCGGAGACCGCCTTGACCCAGCCTCGCGCAAGGCGCCGCATATCCTGCGCCCGGCCGCCGCGATCTCGGCGGAAGCGCTCGATGCGCTCGACAAGGTCCGTCCCCTCCCCGCCGAGCCCCCGTTCGGAGAGAACCGCCGCGATCTCGGCCGCCAGCAGGGCCTCGCCCCCCTCGGCCGCAGCCACGATCATGCGGGCGAGCCTCGGCGGCAAGGCGAGCGCGGAGAGATGCCTGCCCATCTCGGTAAGGCGCCCGTCCCCGTCTAGCGCCTCGATGGCGGTGAGCAGCGCCTTCGCCTCGCTGAGCGCCGGCCTGGGCGGCGGATCGAGCCAGGCCAGGCTCAGCGGATCGGCAACACCCCAGGCTGCACAATCGAGCAACAGCGGGCTCAGGTCGGCGGCGAGGATCTCGGGTTTGGCAAAGGCATCCAGCGCGCCCGTGGCCGCCTCTTCCCAGAGCCGATAGCAGGCTCCCGGCTCCGTACGGCCCGCGCGGCCGCGGCGCTGGTCGGCACTGGCACGCGACACCCGCACCGTCTCGAGTCGGGTGAGGCCGAGATCGGGCTCGTAGCGCGGCACGCGGGCCAGGCCCGAATCGACGACGACGCGCACCCCTTCGATGGTCAGGCTGGTCTCGGCGATCGAGGTCGCCAGCACGATCTTGCGCCGGCCGGCCGGGGCGGCCGCCACCGCCCTGTCCTGGTCACGAGCATCCAGGGCGCCGTAGAGCGACGCTATGTCGACGGCATCCCCGAAATTCCTTTCGGCCAGTTGGCGGGCGACACGCGTGATCTCGCCCTGCCCCGGTAGAAAAACCAGGATGGAGCCTTGCTCGGCACGAAGCGCACGCGCCACCGCATCGACCACGGCCTCCTCGATGCGCTGGCGCGGATCGCGTCCCAGATAGTGCGTCGCAACCGGAAATGCGCGCCCTGCGCTCTCGATCACGGGCGCCCCGCCGATGAGACCCGCGACCCGGGCGCCATCGATCGTGGCGGACATCGGCAGGATGCGCAGGTCCTCGCGCAAGCCCGATTGCGCATCCAGGGCGAAGGCAAGGCCCTGGTCGGCATCGAGGGAGCGTTCGTGGAACTCGTCGAACAGCACGGCCGCGATGCCGGTCAAGCCGGGATCATCGAGGATCATGCGGGCGAACACGCCCTCGGTAACCACCTCGATGCGCGTCCTCGACGAAATGCGAGATTCCAGCCTCACCCTGAGACCGACCGTCGCGCCGACCGGCTCGCCGAGCGTGGAGGCCATCCGGGCGGCCGCCGCGCGGGCCGCGAGACGGCGAGGCTCCAGCACGATGATCCGGCCGCCTCCCGTCCAGGCCTCGTCCAGCAGGGCGAGCGGCACGCGCGTGGTCTTGCCCGCGCCTGGCGGGGCGACGAGCACGGCGTTCGACCCCGTCTCGAGGGCATGGAGCAAGGCCGGAAGGGCGTCGTCGATGGGGAGGGGCTGGTCGAAGGAGCGCATCGCGCCGATGTGGCGCATCGGGCCGCACAGTGCAATGGGCAAGCTGCCGCCGAACTCCGCATGCAGGCCGACAGGACTTCCACGGGAGGATTCGGAGCGACGTGCCCCACCGATGCAATCGAAGCCGAGGCCCCGCCGCGGACCTTCCGGCAAGAATGCGAGGATACCCTCTACTTTCACGGCGTCGCTCCCGTCCCGCAGGTGCGGTACCGCCCTCCGCAAGCCATCCCGGCGATCCTTAGCCGAGTACGATTTTAACCATGGTGTGTCTTTTTCGTCATGGACGCTCCAGAAGCCTTCCGCCATAGCTAGGTCATGTTGTGTTGAGGACGAGGCGATGGAACGGCGCGCCTATGAAGCTCCGCTCGATCCCGCGCTCGCGGTTTCGGGCCTTCTAACCCGGCTGGGCTTGTTCCTGCTGGTGATCTTCGCGCCCCTCCTCGCGATGTTCTCGCGCCATGCGGTGGCGATCATCGTCCCGATCGCCACGGCGCTGCTGATTCTCGCCGCGGCCCTGGACGGACGCCTGCCGACGGCGCTGCGCCGGCTTACCCGCTCGCTGCTGTCCTACGATACGCTGGCTCTGTTCCTGCTCATGATCTGGGCGGCGATCACCATTTTCTGGACGCCGCAGCCCTCCGGAGCAGCCGGCCAGTTGCCCGGCATCCTGCTCGTGGTACTGCTGTTCGTGGTCGCCATCTCCTGCCTGAAGGCGAACGTCCGGTTCAGCGACGTCAACCTCATTCCGATCGGCGTCTCCGTCGCGGCGATCGTCCTGATCCTGGAATTCCTGCCTCACTCGCCTCTGTGGGGCCTCGGCGAGGTCGGCGGCGAGAACACCGAGAGCGTTCGGGCCGCGATGCTGCTCGCGCTGCTGATCTGGCCCGCCGTGGGGGCCGTGCTGGCCCGCGGACGCAGCTGGCAGGCGCTGCTGCTGTGCCTGGTGACGATCCTCGCCCTGTGGCTGGTCCGCAACCTCGTGGTGTTCGCCGCCTTCATCACCGGCATCCTGGTGATGACGCTGGCGCTCTGGCGCCCGCGCCTTGCCTCGCGCATCGTCGCGATCGGGGCTCTCGCCCTGCTCTTCCTGGCGCCGCTCGTCGGCTGGCTGATGGCCCGCTATGGCGGGTTCATGCTGCCGGCGGAAGGCGATCACCTCGTCGCCATCTGGCGCGACGTGACCTACGGCCTGCCGGCCCACCTGGTCGCGGGCTACGGCTTCGACGCGAGTTCGGCCCTTACCCGCGGTGTCGGCGGCCAGCTCCTCGCCTCCCCTCGCAACGCCGCCCTCCAGATCTGGCTGGAGCTGGGGATGATCGGCGTGGTCCTGGCGGCAATCGCGCTCTGGCTGGCCTTCCGCGGCATGGATCGCGACGACGACCGTTCCACGCCGGCGGCGCTCGCCGTCTCCGCCACCGCGATCGTGATGATGTTCACCGGCCTCGCCGCCTGGCAGACCTGGTGGCTGATGGCGCTCGGCCTCACCAGCGTGTCGCTCGCCTTCCTGGCCCGCCTGGGAGCCCGTCGGCGCCGCGACTGACCGGGGTCAATGCGCCGGCTGCGGCACGAGCCCCGCCAGATTGGCCAGCGCGGCGTCCAGCGTCTCGTCCCGCTTGGCGAAGCACAGGCGCACCACCGACCTCACCGCATTCTCCGCGTAGAAGGCCGAGACGGGGATCGCCGCCACCTTGCGCTCCCGCACGAGGCGCTGGCAGAAGCTGACGTCGTCCTCCTCGATGCCGCTGGCGGAGAGGTCGATGTTGAGAAAATAGGTCGCCTCGCTCGGCAGAGTCACGAAGCCCAGTTCGCCGAGGCGCGCGGCAAACCTGTCGCGGGAGCGCTGGAAATCCGCCCGCATGCCCGCGAAATAGGCGTCATCCTTGCCAAGGCCATAGGCCACCGCCGCCTGCAGGTTGGGCGGCGTCGTGAAGGTGAAGAACTGGTGCGCCTTGGCGATCACCCTCAGGAGGGCGGGCGCCGCCATGACGAAGCCGACCTTCCAGCCGGTGAGCGAGAAGATCTTGCCGGCGGAGCCGATCTTGACGGTGCGCTCGCGCATGCCCTCGAAGCTCATCAGCGGCCTGTGCGCGCGGCCATCGAACATCACATGCTCCCAGACCTCGTCGCAAATGGCGATGGCGTCGTGGCGCACGCAGAACTCGGCCAGCAGCGCCTGGTCCTCGTCGGAGAAACGCGCCGCCGCCGGATTGAGCGGGTTGTTGAACAGCACGACGCGTGTCCTCGGCGTGAAGGCCTCCTCCAGGGCCTCGCGCGTCAGGCGCCATTGCGGAGGCTTCAGAGTCACGAAGCGCGGGACGCCCCCGGCACGCAGCACCAGGGGGAGATAGGCGTCGTACATCGGCTGGAACAGGATGACCTCGTCCCCCGGCGAGACGACCGCCATCAGCGCGTCGGTGATGGCCTCCGTGGCGCCCGAGGTGATCATGACCTCGCCCTCGGCATCGAGGGACAGGCCCTGGAAGCGCTCGTAATGCGCCGCCACGGCCTGGCGCAGTTCCGGCAGGCCGAGCATGGGCGGATACTGGTTCCAGCCGGAGACCACCGCCTCCGCCGCCTTTTCCCGGACGTCCAGCGGCCCGGCTCCATCCGGAAATCCCTGGCCGAGATTGACGGCGCCGTGTTCCCGGGCGAGCCGGGACATGGTCTCGAAGACGCTGGTCTGGAGGTCGGCGAAGATCTTGTTCATGCGGAAGAGACGTCCT
This sequence comes from Labrys sp. ALF-8, assembly GCF_059699065.1. Lineage (NCBI taxonomy): Bacteria > Pseudomonadati > Pseudomonadota > Alphaproteobacteria > Hyphomicrobiales > Xanthobacteraceae > Labrys > Labrys sp. ALF-8. Next base: position 3,154,192 of record NZ_AP048537.1, on the reverse strand, counting down.
GACGGCTCGGAGACAAAATCCGGGAAGACAGCCCTCCTACGTCAGGCGCGCCCTGTTCCGCAAGCGCCGGGCGGAGCGAGCCCCGCCCGGATGACCGGCATCAATTGCCCATGAGGCATCAATTGCCCATGAGGCCCTTGGCATTGTCCGGCGTGATCGCCGTCGTCGCCACCGTCACCGTGGGCGAAACCGAGCTGGCGCAGTCGAGCAGGATGGACTTGGCCATCTCGATGGCCTCCTTGGCGCCTGTCGGATAGGTGAAGGTCGCGGCCCACTCGCCCTCCGCCACGGCGCGGATGCCGCCGGCCGGACCGGGCAGGCCGTCGGTGCCGATGATCTTGATCTGCCCTTCCTTGCCGGCCCCCTTGGCGGCGAGCCTGGCGCCGGCCGCCATCATGTCGTTGCTGGCATAGACCATCTTGATGTCGGGATGGGCCTGCAGCATGGCGGCGAAGGCGGTCTGCGCCTTGTCGGGCAGCCAGTCAGCCGCCTGCTCGGCCACGACCTCGATCTTGCCGTTGCCCTTCACGCCGTCCTTGAAGCCGTTGAGCCGCTCCACCGCGGGGGTCGAGCTCGGCAGGCCTTCCAGCACGGCGACCTGGCCGCCGTCCGGCAGCAGCTTCTCGGCCGTGTACTTGCCCGCCTCGAAGGCGATCTTGTAGTTGTCGCCGCCGATGAAGGCCGTGTAGTCCTTGCCGGGATCGCCGACCGTCTTGCGGTCGAGCTCGATGACGGGGATGCCCGCCTTCATGGCGCGCTGCACGGCCGGCGTCAGCGGCGAGGCCTCGAAGGGCGAGATCAGCAGGAGGTCGACCTTCTGGGTGATGAAATTGTCGACCTGCGAGGTCTGCGTGTTCACGTTGCCGGCGCCGTCGGCGATCTGCAGCGTGAACTGCGGCACGGCCTTGGCGGCGGCCGTCAGCTCGTCGTTGACATGCTGGCGATAGGGCTCGGCATTGTTGGCCTGCGAGAAGCCGATGACGAATTCGCCGTCCTTCGCACAGGCCTTGACGAGCGGGTCGGCGGCCTGCGCCGCGCCGGCCAGGGCGATGAGCGCACCGGCCATCAGCGCGCAGGATGCGGCTTGGGACAGGTGGAGTCCACGTCTTGCGGGCATAATGTTTCCTCCTTTTATGTCTTGTTGACTATCGATGAGGCAGTGCCTTGAAATTCGCCTTCTTCAACGCATCAGGCCCTCGCGGCGACGGACGAGGGACTGAAGAACGGCCGCGAGCACGATGATCGCGGCGGTAGCCAGGAGCTGCATGGCGGGCGTGATGTTGTTGAGCTGGAGGACGTTGGCGAGCGCCCCCAGCATGATCGTGCCGGCGACCGTGCCGACCAGCGAGCCCGAGCCGCCGAAGAGGCTGGTGCCGCCGATCACCACGGCGGCGATGGCGGTGAGCTCGTAGCCGGCCCCGTCATTGGCGCTGCCGAAATTGAACTGGCCTGCATGCACGATGCCGGCCAGGGCGGAGGAGAAGCCGGTGATCGCGTAGACGGCGATCTTCACGCCGGAGACCGGCACGCCGGACAGCCGCGCCGCCCGCTCGTTGCCGCCCACCGCGAAGACGTAGCGCCCGAAGCGCGTGGTGTTGAGCACCACGGTGGCGATGGCCGCGAACACCACGAAGACGATGGTGGCGACGGGAACCACGTTGTTGAAGAGGCGGTCCCCCAGGATCGAGAAGACCGGCGGCGCCAGGCCCGGCCCGTCGCCATAGGAAATGTTGATGTACTGGTTGCCCGACACCACCAGCGCGAGGCCGCGGGCCGCCTGCAGGCCGGCGAGCGTGACGATGAAGGCCTCGAGCCGGAAGCGGGTGGAGATGGCGCCCTGTATGGCCCCGAAGGCGATGCCCATCGCCAGCACGAGCAGGATGGTCGGCACCAGCCCGAAGCCGGAGTTGATCATCATGGTCGCCGTCACCACGCTCGACAGGCCGAGCAGCGCGCCGACGGACAGGTCGATGCCGGCGGTGATGATCACGAAGGTCATGCCGATGGCGATGATGCCGGTCTCGGAGACGGCGCGCACGATGTTGGCGATGTTGTCGGGGGCGAGGAAGAGGATCTGGCCGTGGCGGCGCGGCGAGAAGATGATGCCGCCGATCACCACCACGATCAGGCCGATCAGGCTCTGGAAGCGCACGATCAGCGCCAGGGGGTCGCGCCGCCCGGCAGGCTGAGCGCTCTGGCCGGGCTGGGCAGGAACCGTTGCTTTGGCGTCGGTCATGTCAATTCCCTGTATTGGCGGCGGCAAGCACCGTGTGCTCGTCGACGGAACCCTTGAACTCGGCGACGTCGCGGCCCTGCCGCAGCACGACGATGCGGTCGCACAGGCCGATCAGCTCGGGCATCTCGCTGGAGGCGACGAGGATGCCGAGCCCCTGGCGGGCGAGATCGCGCAGGCGCGCATAGATCTCGCCCTTGGCGCCGACGTCGACGCCGCGCGTCGGCTCGTCGAGCAGGAGCAGGCGCGGCTCGCCGAGGATCTCCTTGGCGAGCACCACCTTCTGCTGGTTGCCGCCCGAGAGGGCGCCCACGGCGATGGCGGGGTTGCGCGGGCGGATGTCGAACTGGCCGAACGCCTTCAGCACGGCGGCGGCCTCGCGCGCCGCCGAGGAGAAGCCGTTGGGCGAGACGCGCCGCAGGATGGACATCACGAGGTTGCGCCCCACGCCCATGCGCAGCATCAGGCCGCTGCCGCGCCTGTCGTCGGTGACGAAGGCGATGCCGGACCGGCGGGCGGCGCGGATCGATTCGAGCTTCACCGGCCGCCCCTCGATCTCCACCGTGCCCTCCCAGCGGCCGGCCAGGCCGGTGCCGTAGAGGGCCGAGAGCAATTCGGTGCGGCCGGCGCCCATCAGGCCGGCCAGGCCGACGATCTCGCCATGATGCACGTCCAGCGAGAGGTTCGTCGGCACCTGCCAGCCGGCGCGCTGGCGCCTGGGGCGGAAGCTGGCGTTCTCGAGATGAAGCAGGCGCGGCCCCACCCCCGTGCTGCGCGCGGGATAGAGTTCGTCGAGCGGCCGGCCGACCAGCAGGCGGACGAGCTCGGACTGCGGCGCGTCGGGCGCGGTCGTGCCGGCGACGAGGCCGTCCCGCATCACCGTGACGCGATGGGCGATCCGGGGCACCTCCTCCAGGCGGTGCGAGATGTAGACGATGCCGACCCCGCCGGCGCTCAGCCGGCGCATGATGGCGAACAGGCGCTCCACCTCGCCCGCCGTGAGGGCCGCCGTCGGCTCGTCCATGATCAGCACGCGCGAGGCGTAGGAGAGCGCCTTGACGATGGCGACCACCTGGCGCTGGCCGATGGAGAGATCGCCCACCAGTCGCTCCACGTCGATGTCGACGTCGATGTCGGCCAGCCGCTTGCGGGCCTCCTCCCGCATGGCCGCCTTGTCGAGGAAGCCGCCGGGCCTGGCGATCTCGCGTCCCAGGAAGAGGTTGGCGGCGACGTCGAGGCCCGGGACGAGGTCCAGCTCCTGGAAGATGGTGGCGATGCCCGCCGCCTGCGCCTCGCGCGGACTGGCGAAGCGCACCGGCCTTCCGTCGATGGCCATGCTGCCGGTGTCGGGCGCGTGCACGCCGGCCAGGACGCCCATGAGCGTCGACTTGCCCGCCCCGTTCTCGCCGAGGAGCGCGTGGATCTCGCCGGCCCGCAGCTCGAAATCGACGCCGCGCAGCGCCTGCACGCCCCCGAAATGCTTGGTGACGCCATTCATAGTCAGCAACGGCGTGCTCACTCACACCTCCCACGCAAAAAGCCTGTTTCGCCCCGGACCGATCGCCGGGGATCGCGAAATGCATCGACCGACAATGAGTTCAGCTTGATCGTCGGTTCCTCCCGGACGCATTTTGCCTTGGTGGGTACGACATCCGGCATCAGCACAGACAGAGCATCCCCAAAGATGACCTCTCCCGCCTTGCAGGTATTCATTTGCCTTCACGGCCCGTACAGCCTCGGAATGACGCAGCCAGATCTAGCTGCAGCACGAAGCGGCCCGGCCATGCGTGATCGTTTCTCCGGTGATTGCTCGGTCCTTGGGAGTTGTTCTTGGTTATGCGCCTTGTCGGCTGTTGCGGTTAATCTTGCACCACGCCGCGCTTCGCGCAATCCATTCTTTGCCTCGCCCTGCCGGCGTATGACGGGAGACACGGGGCTCGCCGCCGGGTAACGCCATCGCGGCCCGGCCTATTTGCGTTTTCCGGACGACCTCCTAGATAGAGGCCAGCATGAGTGAGGTCTCCATGAATTTCGACAACCAGTCCGGTCGCGACAGCGGCCCCCGTTCGCCGTTCCACGCCACCACGATCCTGATGGTCCGCAAGGGCGGCAAGGTGGTCATCGGGGGCGACGGGCAGGTCAGCCTCGGGCAGACGGTGATCAAGGGCAATGCGCGCAAGGTGCGCCGGCTCGGCAAGGGCGACGTCATCGCCGGCTTCGCGGGCGCCACGGCCGATGCCTTCACGCTGTTCGAGCGGCTGGAAGCCAAGCTGGAGCAGTATCCCGGCCAGCTCACACGCGCCTGCGTGGAACTCGCCAAGGACTGGCGCACCGACCGCTATCTGCGCCGGCTGGAGGCGATGATGCTGGTGGCCGACAGGCAGGTCGGCCTGGTGCTCACCGGCACCGGCGACGTGCTCGATCCCGAGGGCGGCGTGATGGCGATCGGCTCGGGCGGCAACTATGCCCTCGCCGCGGCGCGGGCGCTGATGGACACCGATACGGACGCCGAGGCGATCGTGCGCAAGGCCATGGCCATCGCGGCGGATATTTGTGTCTATACCAACCACAATCTGGTGATCGAGAGCATCGATCTCTGATAGGAGTGGGGCAACGCAACGAAACGCAGCGGCGCGCCCCCCATGTCTTTCGCAAGAACTCTCCCTTTCGCAAGAACCCTCCCTTTCGCAAGAACAATCTCCCTGGCGGGAATCGGCATTCCCCTTCTCCTGGCCGGGCTCTCCCTGGCGGGCTGCGCGCAGCAGAAGGAGGAGGTCTTCCCGACGACCAACCCGCTGCAGAAGAAATGCGAGGCGCAGGGCGTGCAGGCCGGCGATGCCATGACCGCCTGCATGCGGCGCGAGGCGGCCGTGGGCATGGGCACCACCGCCTGCGCCCGCAAGGGGCTGAAGGCCGGCACGGCCAGGGGCGATGCCTGCATCAAGAACGAGGCTGACTATGCCGAGGCCGAATCGCTGTGCCAGGCGGCGGGCCGCATCGCCAGCCAGGCCGACTACGATGCCTGCGTCGCCGAGAAGGCGCCCCAGGCCGTGGCGGCGAGGGCCGGCCGGTAGAGCCGAGGCGGGATCCGGCGGGGACGCATGAAGCCGATGCTGGACATCAGCGCGCAGCCCACGGCGACCAGGCTCCTGGTCCACGCCGTGGTGCTGCTCGCCACGCTGGTGCTGAGCGCCTTCTTCTGCTTCGGCCTGTTCGACCCGCCCTTCCCCATGGTGGTGTTCCAATGGGTGGGCTTCCTCGCCCTCGCCAAGCTGCTCTATTTCCTCATCGCCTACCCCCTGCTCGGCGGCTCCTTCGTTGATCCGCTGGAGGAGTTGTTCGAGAACGCGCGGCGGAAGTGAGGGGGCTATCGAGTCGGCGGGCATTGAGGCCTGTACCCGTCTATGTGGGAATTTGCCCCGGCGCGGCCTTCTCGGCACGCTGCTTCAAACGATCGCTAGCGCCCCATACCAGTCATTCGAGACATCGCTGTCAGTTCCTAAAACCAGACGTTCGCGACACGCAGTATTTGAAGTCGGCTTCGGGCCCAGGATTATCATGCGACCGTTTGCATGGGGTGCAAGGGGTCGCAAGTTCGAATCTTGTCACTCCGACCATTTTAAAATCAACGACTTAGCAAATGTTGTTTTGAAAAATAATCGTTCTTTTGAGGGTTTCTGCCACAAAAGCCCACCCCCATAAACCCGCGGAAATCCGCCATTCTCCGGCCTAATCCTTTTCGGTCTGTGGCGAGCTTGTGGCAGGTTTACCAAATCCGTAAACCGCTGCGTCGCTGAGCCCACCGGCAATGTTATCGCCGCACATGAGCGTCACAGCATTATGACGGCAAGGGATATTCGCGTGGCGGGAGCCTTGCCGTGGTAAAAATGCTATATTCCTAGTCCCATGCAAGAAACACCCGAAGTTCATGCGAACCAATGCCCTCTCCGGGCCGTGCATCGCCGATTGGGCGACCTGCACAGGCAATGGCACCAGGCCGAACAGGCCTATTTTGACCCTGATGCTTTTCGAGTCGCCATACAGACCGCGATCCAAACTTCTCGAACCGTCACGTTCATTCTTCAGAGTAATAAGCGCGCCATCCCTGAATTCGACGCATGGTACGGGCAGTGGCAGACACGATTTGCGAACATCCCGCTCATGCGTTGGATGGTGGATGCGAGGAACAAGATTGAGAAGCAAGGTGACCTTGAGGCACACAGTTTCGTTCGAGCGGAACTGGTGGCTTCGCATCTTGATGAGGGCCCCGTTATTGAGGTACCCGCTGAACTCACAGACGCCCCGCTGAAGCTTTTGAGGAGCATTCCCGACAGCGCTTTGGGAACGCATCTTAAAAAAGATGGCTTTCTACGGATTCAGCGGCGCTGGGTAGAAAACTCCCTGCCAGAATTCGAATTACTAGATGCTGTCGCCACGGCGTATGGGCATCTTTCCACCATGTTGTCCGACGCGCACAGGCAGATAGGATTGGAGGAACCCCTCACCATCGATGAGGAGACTGGTGAGGCCTATGACGCGGCTTCAATGGGTGGAAGGATGCCGTGCATGATCGGTCACAGCGACTTGCGAACGTTGGATATATGGCTTGCGACGGGCGAGAAGGTCAAAATAGAACTCGCTCGGACGTCAATTTCGCTGGAAGGCGCTATCGAATCTGCCAAGCGATATCCAATTGAGCCAAAGGAGATATTTGGGAATTCACCTGCCCCCGAAGAGCAACTGAAATCGCTATTTGCGGCTGCACGGACGATGTTTTTGAAGGATGGTTACCATGTGACCATCGCATTTTTGCTCAGAGGGGGGCGACCGGTTCAAACCATAGTACTTAATCCCGACGAGCATGGCGAAAAATATATAATGATGAGAAAAATCGCTCAGGAGGTCACCCGAAAAGGGGCTGAGGCGGTTATCATGTTGGGTGAGGTCTGGTCAGCGCCTTTTGATAGCGCTAACCCTTATCGTCGCGCGGCCGATTCTCCGGATCGGACTGAAGCCCTTCAAGGCACGCTTGTAAGTAAAGCTGGAGAACCACGCCAGCTCTTCGCACAAATTATAAGGAATAAAGATCTCGCAACATTGGGACAAACTGTTGAACGTGATGGAGGCGCTCAGTTTATGTTTGCGCCGATATACGAGGCTTGGGGAAAGCCCATTCCTTCAGAATGGTTTACCGCGAAGGAAATCACCGGAAGTGCGGATCGTGCACGGTGATCTATGACAAATCGGAAGGTCGTCTTCTCTATGTTAATGGGTCCAAAGACGTGGTTGCCCACGTCAACGACCTATTCTATTTTATCTCGGCCAACGCCTAGGCAGTTAAAAGCAACAATAAGCACTGAGGTCACATTGGTTCGAGATTTTTTCCTTCATCACTTAACAGACCGCGAATTTGAGGAGCTTGTAGTTTCAATTTCCAGCCATTGGCTTGGGGATGGAATTATTCCCTTTGCAGCGGGTCGTGACGGCGGTCGCGATGCACGTTTTCACGGCAGGGCGCAAACTTTTCCTAGTACGACAAAGCCTTGGGATGGGCATGTCGTCATTCAGGCCAAACACAGTGCAACACCAGGCTCTTCTTGCTCCGACTCGGACTTTCAGAGATATTTCGATACTAGTGAAAAGAGCGAGTGTAAAAAGGTCGAAAGATTAATCGAAGAAAACGTACTGGATTACTATTTGGTCTTCACAAATAGAAAGTTGACGGCTGGGTCCGACGAAAAAATCTTGAAGACGCTCCGAGGTTACTCACTTAAGGACGTTTCGGTTATCGGATTAGAAAAAATTGGTGAATTTCTCCGAAATCACCCCGAAGTCGCCAGGAAATTGCCGTCGCTGGAGTTCGCTCGCCCATTTGAATTCTCGCCAGATGACATGGTTGATGTGATCACTGCCGTTCATGATGCAATTAAAATGGACGGCTCCACGTTTTCGAGCGCTGACGATTTCGAAGCAGTAAACAAGAAAAAAGTGAAAAATAAAGTCAACCGGATGTCGGACGCTTATTATTCAAGCGTAATCGTCAACAAATATATGCCGCTTTTTGAACGATTGAAGCAGTTTCTTGAAAACGAAAGAAATAGAGAGTTTCGGGATATATATCATGATATTGCTGACGAATTACGTCAGAAAATAATCATGTTCAGGGATCGTTTCGAAAGCTTTGAGCAGATCATTATTTATCTCTATGACGAAATAAAAATTGCGCGGCCAGATCTTCGGGGCAAGCGTAGCTATGTGACGTTTTTGCTCTGCTACATGTACGATGATTGTGACATCGGTGAGCGGGAGGCGGTCGCGTGATCACCCCCAAAAAGCACCTCAATCTTGATACTTCTGTTCTACGTGTCGCAGCTTTGGCTCTGCGCGAAATTAAGCGGCGCCGGACAATCGAGTTTTCCCCGTTAAGGCAGAAAGTGAGCAAGTTGGCTGGGTCTGACGCCGACTTGGTGTTTTTGCCCGCGCTCAGCTTCCTCTATCTAATGGGTCGTATTGAGTATCACCCAAAAAATGACTCGTTTGAGTATACGGAGATCAGCTAATGCAACTGAGCCGTATTTATTCAAATAAGCCGAATATATTTACGCCGATTGATTTCAATTGCCGTGAAAGCTCCGACATCGTCAATGTTATTTATGGTGCAGTGACAGATAGCAAAGACGATAAGAAAGACTCTCACAATCTCGGTAAAACGACGTTAGTGCATCTAATCGATTTTTTATTTTTGAAAGATATCTCTAGTTCAAAACATTTTCTTGAAACCCACGCAGACCGTTTTGAAGGATTCCAGTTTTATCTCGAAATAGCTTTAAATTCGGGGGACTACCTGACAATCCGTCGGGGAGTCGGAGCGGATGGCACTATTTCGATCCACCGTCATGAGGACCGTTCGCTAGACCTAACGTCATTGCCAGCCGAGGATTGGAACCACCCCCAACTGAGCCGAAGTGCTGCCCTTGAATTGGTAGATGGCATTCTCGACCTTCGGATAATTCGGCCATATCCCTATCGTATGGCTCTTTCGTATTTTTTGCGCACGCAAGATGACTATAACGACGTGCTTCAGCTGCAGAAATTTGCTGTCGGCTCACACACCTATTGGAAGCCGTTTGTGATGACCTTGTTGGGTTTCGACGAAACACCGGTTAGTCGCAAATACCAGCTCGACAGCGAAATCACGGATCTCGAAGAAGACCGAGCCAAAAAGCAGGCAGAGCTGCAGGTTCAAGAGAGCGATCTCCTCCGCCTATCGGCCGAGATCCAAAATCTAAGAACCCAGCTTGAAGAGACAGAGGCGCAACTGAACCGATTTGAGTTCAGCGCAGAAGAAAAGCGCCTTACTAGCGAATTGGTTGACGGAATAGAAGCTAAAATATCTGATCTTAACGACGAATTATATAATATTAGAGTCGACATCAGAAATATTGATAGCTCGCTGGCAAACAAAATTGAATTTAAGATTAGTGAAGTTGATGAGATATTTAAGGAGAGTAAGTTATATCTCCCAGATCAGCTCAAAAAATCCTACCAAGATCTTATCGATTTCAATCGTCAGATAACAAATGAGCGCAACCGCACACTGAGACAGAGACGCAAAGAATTGGAGGTTGAGCAAGAGGAGTTGCGGAGTGAGCGTTCGTCCTTGGATCTTCGGCGGCAAGAATTTCAAACGATATTGCGCGGCTCCCAAACTCTTGAGAAATTTAAGGCGCTGCAGCGAAATCTGGCGGAACAGCGGGCGGAATTAACATATTTGGAAGGCCAGTTAGAACGGCTTAGCGCTATCGCCGACCTGGAAACGAAAATAAATGCGTTAAAACGAGATCGCAGCCAGATTGTCGATGAACTCAAGGCTCTAATAGCGAAAGGCACTATCCCGCGTGAAAGGATTGCCGCGAATTTCAACGCCTATTGCAAACGCGTCCTAGATCACGAGGGCCTGTTCTATGTAAGACAAAATTCCAATGGTAACGTGGAATTTCCGGTAGAGTTGAAGGAAAAAGGCACGACCCGCGCATCGAGGCAGTCCGAAGGTAAAAGTTATAAGCAGCTTCTTTGTGCGCTCTTTGATCTAGCCATGCTCAAAGCTTACGAGAATGCGCCCTTTTACCATTTCGTATATCATGATGGTATATTAGAGGGGCTTGATGATCGCAAAAAGAGAATTTTTCTTGAGCTAGTTCGTGAAGTAATAAGTTCCGGTAAGATACAATATATTCTGTCTGTTATCGACGCTGATGTACCCAGAGACGGGGAAGGCGAACGGATCGAGTTTTCTCCAGATGAAATTGTGCTTAGACTAAGCGATGGCGGCGACGAAGGCCGCCTATTCAAAATGCCCGAGTTTTGAGATTCAGCTCTGGGTGCCCCCCAAGAAATGCTGTTGAGCACGCTGGAGGCTATTCGCTGAAACGGCTTTGGTCATAAGCGCCTTGGTGCTTCGTAAAACCGACCCACTCTGAGAGATAAGAAATGCTGAAAGCGAGCGAGGAGGAAATTGAGGAGGTTCGAGAATACTTCGAGTGGCAAGCGCCCGATCTCGAAGTTACCTTTATGCAGAAGGTCTACTCAGAGGCTGTCGTTAATACCCGCCATGACGTATGGGATATCCACACCAATAAGGATCGCTGGTGGGTTATTACTGGTGGCACAAATCTTTATTCCCAGGAGCAGTTTCCGAATATGGACCTCGCTCTAACGTTCCATATTGGCCTTATGCTCCGCATTCCGCGTACCGCGCAACAACAAGAAGACGATCTGCGCATCATTCCATTCGGTCCCGTATTTCAGAAAATTGAGGATGCGGAAAGCGCAGTAACGCAAGCGCAAAACCTCGCCGATTATCAAGCCGTCGGTGTCCGCTGTCGCGAGGCGCTTATTGAGCTGATTGGTGTGGCGCAAGACTCTGCGGTGTGGACCGATTCACCACCGCAACGCGCCAATTTTCGCGCGTGGGCTGAGATCATTTTCAACGATCTTCTCCCCGGCGATACTAACAAAGAGCGTCGCGGAGCTATTAAGAGTGCACTTGATTCCGCATGGGCGTTTTCAAACTGGTTGACGCATTCAAAGTCCGCCACCTGGATCGACGCCGAAATGGCCCATTCGTTGATTCAGCATTCCATCGGTATGGCGACTTCTTTTATCATCCGCGAATTGCGCGGTGTACCCGACGAATGCCCCGACTGCGGCTTACCGCAACTTGAACCCGAGCAAGGCGAGCATTCAGGGGCACCCGGTATATTGTTCGAGCGACCCCGTTGCCCCAATTGCGGGTGGGTAGGCAAGCCGGTCCCAATCCTCGATACCGAAAATAAGCGACCCATCATCACGAGCGAGGGAGAACAATCCGACGAGCACGGCATCATGACAGTGCCGCTGCGAAGGATTCAAAAACCTGGCGAAGAATTTATTGAGCCGCTGAAAGACGCTGTAGTCGGAGCGCCGGAGCCCACCAGCTATTTCGCTTATGGATCGAACATGTCGGTCGCGCGGCTGCGCAGGCGAATGCCAAGTTGCAAGCCGCTCGGCATCGCTACGTTGCCAGGCCACGCTCTTCGGTTTCACAAACGAAGCTCGGACAAATCAGCCAAGTGCAATGCCTTTGCGGCTAGGAGTGAGGATCGCGTGATCGGCGTCCTGTTTAGCTTTGATCCGGCTGATCGAGCGAAGCTCGACAAGGCAGAAGGCATTGGGAAGGGCTACGAGCCTTCTATCGTGACTGTCGTCAATGACAAGGGTCGAAGGCGCAAAGTCCTTACCTACCTCGCGAGTCCCGACTACATTGATGAAACCCTTAAGCCATATAGTTGGTACAAGGATTTCGTTGTTGCTGGCAGCGAGGAACATGGGCTGCCTTCAGATTATATTAAAGAAAGCATCCGCTGTGTTGATGCAATCGAAGATCCTGACAAAACTCGGAATGACAAGCAGCGAGCGACACTCACGGGTGCGACGGAGAAAAAAGATGTGTCGAATTGAGAGCGCCAGCAAAAGAATGAATCCTCAAGCCTTGGTTTGGTATGTTCGGCGTGGTTTGAAATGCGTATAACGCAAGAACAGCGCGACGCCTGGGCGGCGAATACAGCAAAAAGCCCGTTCAATCTCTGGCTCGACACTTTTGTCAAAGCGGACGGCGCTCTCAACCTCGACGTACTTTTTGATATGGCGAGAAAGTACGGTTTCGAGCGCCCGGAACGTTATCAGCATTTGAACCCCGGCCAACAACGAATGATCCTCGGCAATATCCTCAGAAAGTTAGTGCCGGAAAGCGTGTACGTTGCAACCAGCCAGTCAGAGGTTACGAATTCTCGACAAATTAAAGCGGTTAGACCGGATTTCATCCGGAACGCCTCGGTGCGTGATTTACTGTTGATGCAGGCTGAGACTATAAATGAGCTGAGAGACCGGAAAATCGTCCGTACGTCAAACTCGCCGCTAGGCGATTATGCCGAGCTGCTATTCGCAACTGCGTTTGGACTTGAACTTCAGAGCAACTCATCCAGTAGCTATGACGCCCAGGATGCGGAAGAAAAGCGCTATCAGATCAAGGCTCGACGGGTAACATCTTGGAACGCGTCCCGTCAGCTTAGTGCAATCCGCCGCTTGCCAGACGCCCGTTTCGACATCCTTGCGGCGGTGTTGTTCGACGAGGCCTTTCGCGTCACGAAAGCCGCGCTTATTCCGCATTCAGTCGTATTGGCCGAAGCGAAACGGGTGGAGCATACCAATAGCTGGAGGTTCATACTTCATGATCGGATCTGGTCGTTGGATGGCGTGAAGGACGTTAGCGCAGCGATTATTGACGCTGCTGAAAAAATCTAAAGTTTCACGCGTGAGACTGTGAGGTGCGAGGGAGTGCATCTTGCTGCTGATAAAAATTACATAGCACAAACAATAACATACGAGTGCCCAGTTTTATCCTGTCCGGCGCACCGCTTCTGGATTTGCCTCAGTGTACCGCTGTAAGCGGTGCGGCGCCCGGAAGGATTCGAACCGCTTTTCAATCGGTGCCTCCTTGTCGTAGGCCGGCTCCCGATGCCTTGGCCTGGAAGACGCAAATTGCAACCTGATATCGTCAGCGTAATGTCAGCTAGCTGAGGGGATCCGCCATCAGAAGACTGTCCGCTTACGGCCCCAATCCAGCCACTCGTGAACGTCATCTTCCCTGCCTCCTTTCACCCGCCTTCACCACCGCCACTTTCGGCGTGCACATGAACTCGTTGCGCTTGCCGAAGATCACCTCCCGCTGCGCCAAGCCGATCACGGCCCTATTTCGGGCGTTCAAACTCGCGCACTTCAATGTCTGCTCTCGGCGCAAAACCGAACCTTCAATCGAACTCGTGAACGACAATCCCAAGGCTAGAAGGAGCTCTTGAGCTAAAACACGCCTAGAACATAACAAGAACAAATCTTGACAATCGCCTCCCTTCATGCCTTACTCTTCTCCGGCATGAAGCACCTGCGGACCGACCCGGATCCTGGTTGGCCTGCTGCTTCCGCCCACCCCGGTTGATTCCGGTTCATCCCGGCGGCACGCCAGCCGCAGCGCTCCTTCGTCTCGCTCGTCCCGGCTGCAGACCGGGACGGGGCGTGGGAGCGGGGAATCACGCAGGCCGGCTCGCCGCCTTCGGGCGGCGGGGGTTCTCGCCTCCGGCAGCGCCGGAGGTTCGATCCGGTCCGTTCGGCCTGCGCACGGGGCTTTACGAGGAACCTGTTGGATCGGCGGTCCGTGGAACCGCCCCTGCGATCCATGCGCGATGGAAAAGGGCTCGATGGCGGGCGCGGCGGTTTCGCCGTGCCGGCGATCGGGGCCGGCCCTTGCAAGGCCGGCCTGGAGGCCCGCCTGGACTGCTGCCGGCGTTGCCGGCAGCGGCGGCGACGGCAGCGAGGACAGGGCTGTCGGCGCCGGCAAAGGAGGCGAGGAATCGCTCCCTGCGCCCATGCATATCCCGTCGCCCGTTCCGTGGGCGAGGCGATCGATGGGCCGCCGGCTTCCCTGGCCCGGAAGCTTCAGCGGCCGTATCGCCTGGCCGGCATGGCCTGGGCGGGAGAAGCCGCGTCCTCCAGCCCTCGGCATGCCCTCCATCCGGCGGCCTGGGAAGGAAGCATCGGTCGGCCAAAGGGCCGCGCCGATGACGGGCTCCCCGGCGATGGAAAACACGCCCTGCCCTTGCGCGTTTGTCGACGCGCGGGCCGGGGACAAAAGGCGAGGCGACGGCGGCCGCATCGACAGGCTGCCAGGCTCTCCACCGAAACATGATTCGCGGCCGTTCTGCGGCCGCCGTCGCCTCGACCGTCTTCATGCTCCGGCCCGTTCAGGGCGCGGAAACGCGAAGCCGCGCCCCGGGGAGGCCGTGGCGGCGATGAGGCGAGCCGGGACGGCTGCAGGAATGGCGCGCCGCCCGTGCCCCTCGTCCCCCGGCGTCGGGGTGCCCTACCCCGCCGCCTTTTCCAGGCTGGCAAGCGGGGCCACCCAGCCGACGATACCGCCCTGCGCGGTGATCATCTCGATGGCGGAGGCCTTGAACTGCGGGAAATAGCTTTCGGTGGCGTCCTCGACCAGCAGGCATTCGAAGCCGCGGTCGTTGGCCTCGCGCATCGAGGTCTGCACGCACACCTCCGTCGTCACGCCGGCGAAGACGAGATGGGTGATGCCGAGATCCCCGAGGCGCTCATGCACGTCGGTGTGCCAGAACATGCCCTTGCCTGGCTTGTCGATGACGATCTCGCCTGCCACCGGCGCGCAGGCCTCGATGATGGCGTTGCCCGGCTCGCCCCGCACGAGGATGCGGCCCATCGGGCCGGCGTCGCCGATGCGCAGCGTGCCGCCGCCCCGCTCCCGCTTGGCGGGCGGGCAGTCGCTGAGATCCGGCGCGTGGCTCTCGCGGGTGTGGATCACCGGCCAGCCCTTGCGGCGGAACAGGGCGAGCAGGCCGGCCACGGTGGGAATGATCGCCGTGAGCCGGGAGACGTCGTTGCCGAGCGCGTCGCCGAAGCCGCCGGGCTCGATGAAATCGCGCTGCATGTCGATGACGACGAGCGCGGTCCTGCCCGGCGCCAGCGTGTAGGGATAGGGCCTGGCCTCGACTTCCAAACCTGCCTCCTGCATGACGGTCCCTTCCATGCCCGGCCTCCTCAGTGCCCGGCCATGTGGCGGCCGATGGTGGTGCGGTCGGTCTCGCCCACCGGCGCGACATAGGAGATCTTGCCCTCGGACATCACGGCCACCCGGTCGGCCAGCTCCAGGATCTCGTCGAGATCCTCGGAGACGAGCAGCACCGCCGCGCCGCGATTGCGCTGGTCCATGATCTGCGAGCGGATCTCGGCCACGGAGGCGAAGTCGAGCCCGAAGCAGGGGTTGGCGACGATCAGCACGTCGACGTCGTCGGACAGTTCGCGGGCGAGCACGGCGCGCTGCACGTTGCCGCCCGACAGGGTCTCGATGGGCGAGTCGGCCGAAACCGTCTTCACCTTGTAGCGCTCGATCAGCTCCGTCGCCTTGGCGCGGATCGGCGAGGGCGAGAGCCACCAGCCGAACTTCGCCATCGGGGCCTTGTCGAAGGCGCGGAAGGCCATGTTCTCCGCCACGGACATGCGCGGCACCGTGGCGTTCTTCAGGGGCTCCTCGGGCAGGCCGAACACCTTGAAGCGGTCGAAGTCGCGGCGCACCGGCTCGAACGGCTTGTCATGGATGAAGACGCGCCCGTCCCGCATCTTGCGCTGGCCCGCCAGCACCTCCACCAGCGCGGCCTGGCCGTTGCCGGACACGCCGGCGATGCCGACGATCTCGCCGGCCTTCACCTTGAGGCTGACGCCGTCGACGGCGGGCAGGCCCTGCTCGTCGTCGGCGAAGATGCCGGCGAGGTCGAGCACGGACCTGGCGTGATCGTGGCTCACACGCGCCGCCCTCTCGCGGATCTTGGTGTCGCCGATCATCATCCTGGCCATCAGCGTGGGATTGAGATCCTTCACCAGGCCGCCGCCGGTGCGCGCGCCGCGGCGCAGCACGGTCACGGCATCGGCGAAGGCCATCACCTCGCGGAACTTGTGGCTGATCATCAGCACGGTGAGCTCGCCGCGCTGCGTCATGCCGCGCAGGAGGCCGAGGATCTCGTCGGCCTCGTCCGGCGTGAGCACCGAGGTCGGCTCGTCCAGGATCAGGAAGCGCTGGTCGAGATAGAGCAGCTTGAGGATTTCGAGCTTCTGCTTCTCGCCCGCCGAGAGCGAGGCGACCGGCGCATCGAGCGGCACCTGGAAGGGCATGCGCGCCATGAAGGCATCGAGCTCGGCCTTCTCCTTGCGCCAGTTGATGACGGACGGCGCGTCGGCCCGGCTGATCACCAGGTTCTCGGCGGCGGTGAGCGAAGGCACGAGGGTGAAATGCTGGTAGACCATGCCGATGCCGAGCGCGCGGGCCTCGCGCGGGTTGCGCACCGACACCTCGGCGCCGTCGACCAGGAGCTTGCCCCGGTCCGGCTGGTAGAAGCCCATGATGCACTTGACCAGGGTCGACTTGCCCGCCCCGTTCTCCCCGAGCAGCACGTGGAACTGGCCGGCCGGAATGTCGATCGAGACGTCGTCGAGCGCCGTGAAGCTGCCGAATATCTTGGTCATGCCCTGGGTGGCGAGGGCGATCGCCTTCTTGCCCGCCGTGCTCATGGCGTCGCCGCCGCGGCCTTGACTCCCGCCAGGAAGTCGCCCGAGCTCGCCACGGCGCCGAACACGCCGCCCTGCATCTTGACCATCTCGATGGCGGCGAGGTGATTGCGGTGATCGGTGGCGCCGCAACAGTCCGTGAGCATCAGGCACTCGAAGCCGCGGTCGTTGGCCTCGCGCATGGTGGTGTGCACGCAGACATCCGTGGTGATGCCGGTGAGCACGATGTTCTCGATGCCCTTCAGGCGCAGGACCAGCTCGAGGTCGGTGGCGCAGAAGGAGCCCTTGCCGGGCTTGTCGATGATCACCTCGCCGGGGAGCGGGGCAAGCTCGTCGATGATGTCCCAGCCCGGCTCGCCGCGCACCAGGATGCGCCCGCAGGGGCCGGGATCGCCGATGCCCGCGCCGATGCGCCGGGAGCGCCAGCGCTTGTTGGCCGGCAGATCGGAGAGATCGGGCCGGTGCCCCTCGCGGGTGTGGATGATGGTGTAGCCGAGGGGACGCAGCGTCGCCAGAAGCTGCCGGATCGGCTCGATCGGGGCGCGGGTGAGGCTCAGGTCGTAGCCCATCTTGTCGACATAGCCGCCCTTGCCGCAGAAATCGGTCTGCATGTCGATGATGATCAGTGCCGTGTTCTCCGGCTTCAGCCTGCCGTCATAGGGCCAGGGATAGGGTTCGGCGGTGACGGCGGTGCTGGCCTCGATGTCCTTCACGGGAGCGTTCATGGCGGCGTCTCACTTGGTTATCGACAATTCGCCGGGTGCTGCCAGCAGCGCCTGCTTGGAATTCGACGAAGCGATCATGATGAGGAGGGTGAGGATGTAGGGAGCGGCGTTGAACAGGTAGTAGCCCTGCACGATGCCGACGGATTGCAGCGCCGGGCCGAGGGCGCCGGCCGCGCCGAACAGGAGCGCCGCCAGGAAGCAGCGGATCGGGTCCCAGCGGGCGAAGATCACCAGCGCCACCGCCATCAGGCCCTGGCCCGAGGACAGCCCCTCGTTCCAGGAGCCGGGGTAGTAGAGCGAGAGGAAGGAACCGCCGACCCCCGCCAGGAAGCCGCCGGCGGCGGTGGCGAGGAAGCGCACGAGATCGACCGAGACGCCCATGGCGCGGGCGGCCGCGGCGCTGTCGCCCGTCATGCGCACGATCAGGCCCCATTTCGTGTTGCGCAGCGCCCAGGCGAGGGCGAAGGCGACGGCGATGCCCACGAAGAAGAGCGGATTGATGTCGAGGGCGACGGCCAGCTCCTTGCTGCCGGTCCAGTTGCCGAGCGGCACGGAAGGCAGGTGCGCCGCCTGCGGCTGGATGTAGGCCTTGCCGAAAAAGAAGGCGAGGCCGATGCCGAGCGACATCATGGCGATGCCGATGGCGATGTCGTTCACCTTGGGCAGCTTGCAGATGTAGCCGTGCATGGCACCGAGCACGGTGCCGGCGACGCCCGCCGCCAGCACGCCGAGCCAGGGCGAGCCCGTCTCGTAGCACACCGCATAGCCGACCATGGCGCCGAGGACGAGCGTGCCCTCGAGGCCGAGATTGATGCGGCCGGACTTTTCGGTCAGGCATTCGCCGAGCGCCACGAACATGAAGGGCGTGGAGACGCGGATCGCGCCGCCGAGCATGGCGATCAGGACGGTGACGAGAGCATTGTCCATCTCAGCCTCACGATCTGAAGATTTTGAAGCGGCCGTAGAGTGTCTCGGACGTCAGCAGCGTCACGAAGATGAAGCCCTGCAGCACGAGGACCGTGGCGTCGGGCATGCCCATGCGCCGCTGGATCAGGCCGCCGGCCGCCGACAGTCCCCCGAACAGCACGGCGACCGGAATGATCGCGATCGGGTTGTGGCGGGCGAGGAAGGCGACGAGGATGCCGGTGAAGCCGTAGCCGGCGGCCAGAGAGGCGTTGGCGCGCCCCTGGATGGCGGCGACCTCGAAATAGCCCGCGAGCCCCGCGCAGGCTCCGGCGATCATGCAGCACACCAGGATCAGCCGACCGACCGGCAGGCCCTGCGCCAGCGCCGCCCTGAGATTGCCGCCCGTGACGCGGGCCGCGAAGCCGAACGTCGTGCGCGCCATCAGGAAATAGAGCACGATCGCGAGGACGATGCCCCACACGATGCCCCAGTGCACGCCGAGATCGGGGATCACGCCGACCTTGTAGGCATCCCCGATCGGCAGGGTGGACGCCTTGTTGGGCTGCCCCGGGTCGCGCAGGGCGCCCTCGACGAAGAAGTTCATGATCGCGATGGCGATGTAGGAGAGCAGCAGCGAGGAGATCGTCTCGTTGACGCCGCGCCTGTAGCGCAGCCATCCCGCGAAGCCGAGCCAGACGGCGCCGGTGGCCGCCGCGGCCGCGATCATCAGCGGCATGACGATCCAGGCGCTGACGCCGCTGCCGACGAAGGGGACGGTAATCGCCGCGGCGGTGAAGCCCGAGAGCACGAGCGCGCCCTCGCCGCCGATCATGGTGAGGCCGAGGCGGGCGGGTATGGCGACCGCCAGGGCCGTGAGGATGAGGGGCGAGGCGCGCTGCAGCGTGTTCCGCCAGGAGAACGCGGAGCCGTAGCCGCCCGTCCACAGCAGCTCGACGAAGGTCAGCGGCGACTTGCCGACCGCGAGCAGGAAGAGCGAGAACAGCACGAAGGAAGCAAGCAGGGCGAGCAGCGGAATGGCGGCATATTCCGCGCTGGCCCGGAGCCGGGAGAGGCTCCCGGCTCGCAGCTTCACGCCGGCGGTCTGGGTTGGGAGGCTGGCCATTTCCGTCATCGGGCCGCCCTCAGCCCGCCGATCCGATCACACCGTCCACGAGATAGGTCATGCTGTTCAGCACCGGCGCCATGTTGTCGTAGGAGGCGTCGGGCAGCACGACATTGCCCTTGTTGTCCTTGACCGGCCCCTTGAAGATCGGCGACTTCGCCTTGAGGGCGGCGATGGCGTCGTTGGTGACCTTGATCGTCTTCTCGTCGGCGCCGGCGCCGAAGGGCGTGTTCTGCACCATGTCCTCGGCATAGCCGCCGAAGGTGATGTTGGGCAGAGGCTCGCCCTTGGCGAGGGTCGCGGCGAACTGCTTGTAGATGGTCTCCCACTTGTACTCGGCGCCGGTGACGAAGCCCTTGGGAGCGAGGCTCGCCTGCGAGGCGTTGTGGCCGCAGGTCTTCACGCCGCGTCCCTCCGCCGTCTGGATCACGACCTTCGGGCCGTCGACATGGCAGGTGATCAGGTCGCAGCCGGCGTCGACCAGCGCATTGGTCGCCTCCGCCTCGCGCACCGGCATGGACCAGTCGCCGGTGAAGATCACCTGTACGGTGGCGTTCGGATTGACGGTGCGCGCGCCCGTCAGGAAGGAGTTGATGTTGCGCAGCACGATGCCGATCGGCTTGGCGGCCACGAAGCCGAGCTTGCCAGACTTGGACGCCGCGCCCGCGGCGACGCCGTCGATGTAGTGGGCCTGGTCGAGGAACGCGAAATAGGAACCGGCATTCTTCGGATCCTTGTCCTTGTCCCACAGCGGCGCCGCGTGGCGGAAGGTGACATCGGCATATTGCTTGGCCATGTCGACGACGAAGGGCGAATAATAGCCGAAGGAGGTCGCCAGGATGAGGTTGGCGCCGTCGAGGTTGATCATGGATTCCATGGTCTTGGAGACGGCGTCTGTCTCCGGCACGTTCTCTTCCTCGACGATCTTGACCCCGGGGACGTCCTTGAGAGCCTTCACGGCAACCGCATGCGACTGGTTCCAGCCGAAATCGTCCCGGGCACCGACATAGATGACGCCGATGGTGAGGTCCCCGGCCGCCCTCGCGGCAAGAGGCAGGCCGCCGAGCGCAAGGCCCGCAGTGGCGGCGGTGCCCTGCAGAAAACGGCGCCGTGAAATCTGGTTCGTGAACAGCTGGTCGCGCAACATCTCTCTAGTCTCCCGCTCGGAATGTGCCACTTGCGTGATCAAACTTGGCCGGACGAGGCGGGCGAACTGCCGCAGACCGGCTTCCTGAGATTTGATTCGCAAGCTTTGTGCCAAACTCCGAAGAGTCCGGGAGAAAATGCTGACTTCCGGATTATCTGTTATTATTCAGATGGTTATAATTGACCAAAGAAATCGGCAGACATCCCCCGCTCCCGCCCGGAAAGCGGGAAAGGGGCAATTGCATGCAATTTTGCTTTATATGATCAAAACTTAGGCATGCCTGAAAAAGCAGAGGGCGCTCCCGTGCCGGAGACTTTCGTGACCGCGTCGACCTGATCCCGCACGATGGCGAGATGCGCAAGCATGTCGCGGGCCGCACCCTCGGCATCGCCGCGCTGTATGGCCTGCGTCACCCGGCCATGCTCGAAATGGGAGCGGGCGATACGCCCCAGCGTCTCGAACTGGGCGCGGCGGAACGGCGCCAGGCGCTGGCGCACCGATTGGGCCATCTGCGCCAGGAAGCCGTTGTGGGCGCCGGCATAGATCGCCTCGTGAAAACGGATATTGGCCTCGACGTAGGAGGCCCTGTCGCCGGTCGCGACGAAAATCGCGCTTTGATCATGGATCGCCTGCAGGCCGCGACGCTCCGCCGCCGTCATCTGCAGCGCGCTCCATCGCGCGCAAAGGGCTTCCAGTTCCGCCATCACCGCAAACATGTCGTCAAGCTGGCGCTCCGTGACGTCGGCGACGACGGCCCCCCGCCGCGCCCTGCCCTCGACGAGGCCGATCGCCTCCAACTGGCGCAGGGCTTCCCGGGTCGGCGTCCGCGAAACGCCGTAGGCCGCGGCCAGCGAAACCTCGTCCAGCGGAGCTCCCGGCGGATAGCGGCCATGCACGATGTCGTCGGCGATCGCCTGAACCATCGCCTGCGCCTTTGTCTGTCTCGTCAAGTTCCTACCCCTTCAACTTCACCGAAGGTGCGGTTCGCCCAGCCCGAGCCATTCCCTTGCATGGTGACGCCTCTCAACCCAATGCCGAGGCAGATTTCCTGACAATGAAGCCATTCTCCACGAAAGTGCGCCATCCGCCCAATGCCGAGATGTCCTCCGCGCCCTCGGTACCGATATTTTCGCACAGGAAACCCTTGGGCCGCGTGCCATCAGCGAGATGCAGCGTACCGATGCACAAAGGCGATGGCACGGCGGCGACGAAGCGCCCGAAACCCTCCGGCGGCAATCCCCACACCTCGACGGTGATAGGAGTGCCCTGCCCCGCCGGCACGCGCACGAGCCCGGGCCGGCGCGGTCCGCTGCCCTGGAGCGCATAGAGGCGATAGTCGGGCCGGGTCTCCCCCTGGCGAAGCAGGCGCGCACCGACGGCCTGCAGTTCGTGATTGAGGGCCATGCCCGAAAGATGCGCGCCGACGACCACCAGTTCGATCTCATCCTTCGACGCCGTCGAAATGCGAGGACGCGACGCAGGAAGGGCATTGCCGGTCGCTCCCATCGACACGCCGGCGGCACGGTGGAAGCGGTCGCCCAACTCGGCGATCAGCGCATCCTTGCCTGCGGGCGCGATCAGGGTGATGCCGGCGGGCAATCCATCCCTCCTGTATACACCGGGAATAGATATTGCACACAAATTAAGCAGATTGACGAAATTTGTATACACACCGGAATTGCTGTTCGGCCCGATGGGGTCGGCCAGGAGCTCCGCCTTGCGGTAAGCGCGCGGTACGGTGGGGACAGCCAGCGCCCGGACCTTCTCCCAAAGACCCTCGGTTTTCACACGCAGTTCCGCAAGACGATAGAGGCCGGCGAACGCGTCGGCAGCCGAGAATTTGCGCGCTCCCTCAATGATGCCCCGTGTGACGGGCAGCAGCGCGTCCGGCGTCTCCTCGAGGAAAGAGCGGATCGCAGCATAACGCTCCGCCACCCAGGCCCCCTCATAAAGCAGGCGGGCAACTTCGAAGAAGGGCTGGAGATCGACGGGCTGCAAGGTCACGCCCTGGCGCCCGAGCAGGGTCAGCGAGGCCTCGAAGGCTTCAGCCATGGCGTCATCACCGAAGAACCGACGGCTCGCCGCGTCAGGCACCGCGACGACACTGCCCGACGGCAGGGCCGCGAGCTCGCCAAGGCCGACGTTCCGTGACCAGGGATCGCGGGAATCGGTGCCGGCCATGACCCTGTAAGCCGTCCAGCCGTCATCCACGGCGAGAGCGAAAACCGAAACGCAATCAAGGCTCTTGCAGGCAGGCAGCACACCGTGGACGGGAATGGCGCCGAGGCTCGGCTTGATGCCGACGATGTTGTTGAGACCGGCCGGGACCCGCCCCGATCCGGCCGTGTCCGTGCCGAGCGCAAAGGTCACCAGGCCGCGCGCGACCGCCACCGCCGAGCCCGAGCTGGAACCGCCCGGCACCAGTTCCGGATCGAAGCTGTTGAGCGGGATGGGATAGGGCGAGCGCACGCCGACCAGGCCCGTGGCGAACTGGTCGAGATTGGTCTTGCCGATCACGATGGCGCCGGCGGCCAGCAGGCGCTCCACGGCGCTGGCCGTCTCCGCGGGCGTCCTGGCAAAGGCAGGGCAGGCTGCCGTCGTGGTGAGACCCGCAACGTCGATATTGTCCTTCACCGCAAAGGGAATGCCCCAGAGCGGCTTGGCAACGGGATCGAAAGGCCCCAGCGCAGAGGCGGCCTTCAATGCCTCTGCCTCGTCCACCAGCGAGATGAAGATGCCAGGGTCGCCAAGCTTCCGGTGGCGGGCATAGACCTCCCTGACGACATCCGTGGGGCTGAGACCCGCGCGGTATGATTCATGCAAGGACGCAATATCGAAAGAGACCGGAACCATTGTTCAACCCGAGTAAGGAACGAAGCGGATATGAGCTCCAAGCAAGCAGCGCGCCAAGTCGAGAACCAGGACGAAGTCGCCGTCAACGAGCCAGGCGTGCTCGCCGAAGTCACCGCCATCTTCGAGCGCTACGAGGAGGCCCTCGTGAGCAACGACGTGGCCGTGCTGGACGAGCTGTTCTGGAAGGACGGCCGCACCATTCGCTATGGCATTGCCGAGAATCTCTATGGCTTCGAGGAGATCGCCGCCTTCCGGGCCAGCCGCCCCAGCCAGGCACTGGCCAGACGCCTGGAGAAGACGGTGATCACCACCTATGGCCGCGATTTCGCCACGGCTTCCACGCTGTTCGTACGCCCGGACACCCCCGGCCGCTGCGGGCGCCAGATGCAAACCTGGCTGCGCACCCCCGAAGGCTGGCGCGTGGTGGCCGCGCATGTGAGCGTGATCGCCATCGATTGAGACGCCCGCGGGCCCTAGCCGCAGAAAGCGGCCCGGCCCTTCGCGCCTACTCCTTCACCGCACCCGTCATCGAGGAAACGTAGTAGTCCACGAAGAAGGAATAGAGGATCACCACCGGCAGGGACCCGAACAGGGCGCCCGCCATCAGCGAGCCCCATTCGTACACGTCGCCGCGCACCAATTCCGTGAGCACCCCCACCGGCACCGTCTTGTTCTCGGAGGACTGGATGAAGGTGAGCGCATAGATGAACTCGTTCCACGACAGGGTGAAGGCGAAGATGCCGGCCGAGATCAGGCCCGGCACCGCGAGCGGCAGCACCACCTTCACGAGGATCTGCCAGCGAGAAGCGCCATCGACCATGGCGCTTTCCTCCAGCTCGTAGGGGATCGAGCGGAAATAGCCCATCAGGAGCCAGGTGCAGAAGGGGATGAGGAAGGTCGGATAGGTGAAGATCAGCGCGAACTTGCTATCATAGATGCCCAGCTTGAAGACGATGAAGGCAAGCGGGATGAACAGGATCGATGGCGGCACCAGATAGGCGAGGAAGACGAGGAGCCCAATGGTGCGCGAACCCGAGAAGCGCACGCGCTCGATCGCATAGGCCGCGAAGACCGAGGCCGCCAGCGACAGGATGGTGGCTCCGGCCGAGACATAGAGCGTGTTGAGCAGCCAGCCCGGATAGGAGGTCTCGAACAGGAGGTACTTGATATGGTCGAGCGTCGGGCCGACCACCCAGAACGGGCTGTAGTTGTCATAGTCCGTGAGCTGGTCGTCGGGCTTCACCGCCGTGATCGCCATCCAGTAGAAGGGGAACAGCAGCACGAAGACGAAGACCGCGAGCGGCAGGTAGAGCACCAGGATCCGTCGCGGCAGATTGTTCAGGTAGCCCATGCCGACGACGTTGTCGGTCAGCGGCGCGTCTTGCGAAATGCTCATGGCCGCCTCCTCAATCGCTGCCTCCCTGCTGCCACCTTCGGCGCTGCAGGCCGAAGAAGCTGAACAGGATAGCGGCGAGCAGGAAGGGGATCATCGCCACCGCGATCGCCGCGCCCTCGCCGAGCTGGCCTCCGGGAATGCCGCGCTGGAAGGAAAGCGTCGCCATCAGGTGGGTGGCGTTCACCGGTCCGCCCTTTGTGAGCACGTAGATGAGCTGGAAATCGGTGAAAGTGAACAGCACCGAAAAGGTCATCACCACGGCGATGATCGGCGTCAGCAGCGGCAGCGTGACAAAGCGGAAGCGCTGCCAGCTGGTCGCGCCGTCGAGCGAAGCGGCCTCCTGCAGCGAGGGCGAGATGGTCTGGAGGCCCGCAAGCAACGAGATCGCCACGAAGGGAATGCCGCGCCAGACATTGGCCGCGATGACGGATATGCGCGCATTGACGGGATCGCCGAGGAAATTGATGGGCTGGCTGATCAATCCCATCTTCATCAACGACCAGGAAATGATCGAGAACTGGGCATCGTAGATCCACCAGAAGGCCAGCGCCGAAAGCACCGTCGGTACCACCCAGGGCAGCAGCACGATGGCGCGGAAGAACGACTTGAACGGCAGGTTCTCGTTGAGGAGCAGCGCCAGCCAGAGGCCGAGGGCGAATTTCAGGGCGGACGCGACGATCGTGTAGACGACGGTGTTGAACACGGAGAGCCAGAAGACCTTGTCCGTCCACAGATCCTGGTAATTCTCCAGACCGATAAAGACGCCCTCGCGCCCGATCCTGGTGTCCGTGAAGCCCAGCCAGACGCCGAGACCGAGCGGATAGGTGAGCAGGCAGATGAGGAAAGCCGCCGCCGGCAGCATGAACAGCAGGCCGAGGGCGTTGCGATTCTGCAGCAGGGACGCCATGAGCGAGGGCCTGGGCCTCGACAAGGTGACGCTCATACGACGGTCTCCAGCCTGGTGTGCCGACATGGAATCCGGCCCCTCGGGTCACTCTTCGTGGAACGCATCCGAAGGATCGCTCCACAAGCTGGGAGGGCGCCGGCCTTGTCATGCCCGGACTCGTCCCGGGCATGAGGCCATCGCCCCCGTATTGCTGCGGGATTGGCGGATTGCCGGGACGAGCCCGGCAATGACAAGGATCGCGCTTCCCGCTGGCAGGCGCTCACGTCCGGTAATACCGGTTGGCGCGCTTCTCGGCTTCCGCGGCAGCATCCTCGGGCGAACTCTGTCCCGTCACCGCCGCCGCATACATGTCGACCAGCACGTAATCCGCCATTACGCCGGCAGAGGCCGGGCCGAGGGGGCCGGCATAGCCGTTCGGGCGCAGCGTTTCAGAGGCGTGCGAATAGGGCTCGTGGATGGGATTGGCGGTCCAGACCGGATTGGAGGCGAAGGCCTTGAGCGGCTGGCAGCAATAGGCATTGGAGCCGGTAATCCAGGCATTCATCTGCGCCGCGTCATACATGAACTTCATGTAGGCCTTGGCTGCCTCCGGATATTTGCTGTGCTTGAACAGGAAAATCGAGGTTGTCTGGTGCAGCTCGACCTTCTTGCCCACCGGCCCGACCGGGAAATTGGTGGTGCGGATGTCGGCGGCCAGATCCGCGAGCTTTGGATCCTTCTTGGCCGAGTAGTAGAGGGAGACGCCGTTCGCGGTCAGCGAAACCTGGCCTGCCAGGAAGGCGCGGTTGTTGTTGATGTCCAGCCAGCTCTCGGTGCCCGGAATGAAGTTCTCATAGAGCTGCTTGGCATAATTGATCGAGGCGATGGTCTCAGGGCTGTTGATGGTGACCTTGCCGCTCTCGTCGACCATTTTGCCGCCATGGCTCCAGAGCAGCCAGTGGGCGTAGTTGTTGCCATCGCCCACCGCCTTGCCATGAGCAAAGCCCGCCGGCGTGCCCTTGGCCTTGAGCGCCTTGCACAATTCGAGGAAGCCGGCGGTATCCTTCGGAAACTCGCTGAAGCCGGCCGCCTTCATCTGGCTGTCGCGGTAGCATATGGCATTGCCGATCGTTGCAAGCGGGAGGGCGATGAACTTGTCGTCGCGCACGGCATAGCCCTTCATGCCGTCATACCAGCCGCCATATTTGCCGCCGAGATAGGTGCCGAGTTCGGAGAGGTCTACCAGCTTGTCCGGATATTGATGGGCATCGTCGAACCAACAGAACACGATGTCCGGGCCCGAACCGACATTGGCGGCCACGGCGGCCTTGGGACGGATGTCCTCCCAGCTCTCCTTGTCGATGCGTACCTGGACACCCGTCGCGTCCGTGAACTTCTTCGTATTGGCGAGCCAGGCATCCTCGTCGCCCTGCACGAACGGCGTCCAGCGCAGGACGCGAAGGCTTGCGCCCTCCTCCGGCTTGTAGGTCGGCTCGGCGGCCTGGGCGAAGGCCGGCGACACGCCGATCTTGCCGAGCCCGGCCACGGCTGCAAGTCCGGCGGATGCGGCGAGCAGATCTCTGCGGTTGATCGTCATCGATTTCCTCCGTGTGGTCATGCGGGTATTTGCTTCAATTCGGCATGGCGCCGTCCCGTGCCGGCGCGCCGTTGTTCCAGGCTCGTTCAGGCCGCGGGCTGGAGCCTCAGGCCGCTTTCGGCATCGAAGAGATGGGTGGCGCCGGTATCGATGGCGACCTTGAGAATCTCGCCGGGCTGGGCCGGCACGCGATGGTGGAAGATGCAGGAGATTTCCGTGCCGGCGAGCTTCGCCATCATCTGCGTCTCGGCGCCGGTCGGCTCGGTCACCACCACCGACATGGGAATGCCGTCCGGATCGATGCTCAACGCCTCCGGCCGCAGGCCATAGATCAGCGTCTTGCCGGCTGCGGCCTGTCGCGGCGCCCGGGCCGGCAGGATCGTGCCGTCCTCGGCGATGAACTTGCCGGCGTCCGCCGGATCGAGCCTGCCCCTGATCATGTTCATGGCCGGCGAGCCGATGAAGCCGGCCACGAAGAGGTTGACGGGCTGATCGTAGAGTTCCAGCGGGGCGCCGATCTGCTCGACGATGCCGTCATGCATCACCACGATCTTGTCGGCCATGGTCATGGCCTCGATCTGGTCGTGCGTGACGTAGACGGTGGTCGTCTTCAACCGCTGGTGCAGTTCCTTGATCTCGGCGCGCATCGCCACGCGCAGCTTGGCGTCGAGATTGGAGAGCGGCTCGTCGAAAAGGAAGACCTGCGGGTCGCGCACGATGGCGCGGCCCATGGCGACGCGCTGGCGCTGCCCGCCGGAGAGCTGGCGGGGATAGCGATCCAGCAGGTTGGCAAGGCCGAGGATTTCGGCGGCAGGCTTCACGCGGGCCTCGATCTCCGTCTTCCCCGTGCCCTTCAGCTTCAGCGAGAAGGCCATGTTGTCCGCCACGGTCATATGCGGGTAGAGCGCGTAATTCTGGAACACCATGGCGATGTCGCGCTCTTTCGGCGGCAGGTTGTTCACCACCTCCTTGCCGATGCGGATCTCCCCGGCCGAAATGTTCTCGAGGCCAGCCAACATGCGCAGCAGGGTGGACTTGCCACAACCGGAAGGGCCAACAAGTATTACGAATTCGCCGTCGGCAATCTCAATATCCACGCCCTTGATTACGGGGTGTGTTCCGAACGATTTCCTGACGTTGACGAAGTCGACCGATGCCACCGCGCTCCTCCCGGAACTATATCAACACGCCCGTTATAATTATATTTCAGGCTATTCTTTCAATCCCGACCTCTTGCGGGCCATCGGGAAGCATTACTTCTTGTCTGAGCTATCGCCGCCGGACGAAGCGTTCAGACAGCGCAAGCGCCCGAACTCATCCTGACGGCTCGACAAGACCGCTGTCAAGCGCGCCGGCAATCGACCCCGCACAAATCCTCAGACCAATGCTTCGCCACACGGCGAATGATGAGGCACGTACATCGCGCCGTTCGCGCTGGGAAGGCTATCACGGCGAGAGGCACCTCGCGGGAGGTGCGACAGGGAAATGGCATGCCCTCCAGAGGGGAACGACGACATCCGGACCTCCCGTGACGCTGGATTTTCTCGGCCCAGCCATTATGTAGCAGCTCTGTACCTGCTCCGACTGCCCAATTCCCACCGAGTGCCAATGTCCAATTTCTCTCCCCGCGAAATCGTCTCCGAACTCGACCGCCATATCGTCGGTCAGCATGACGCCAAGCGTGCCGTCGCCATTGCGCTGCGCAACCGCTGGCGCCGCCTGCAGCTCGACGAGACGTTGCGCGAGGAGGTGATGCCCAAGAACATCCTGATGATCGGGCCGACCGGCGTCGGCAAGACCGAGATCTCCAGGCGCCTCGCCAAGCTCGCCAACGCACCCTTCCTGAAAGTGGAAGCCACGAAATTCACGGAGGTCGGCTATGTCGGGCGCGACGTCGAGCAGATCGTGCGCGACCTCGTCGACATCGGCATCGCCCTGGTGAAGGCCGACAAGCGCAAGGAGGTCCAGGCAAAGGCCCATCTGGCCGCCGAGCAGCGCGTGCTCAACGCCCTCGTCGGCGCGACGGCGAGCCCCGCGACGCGCGACAGCTTCCAGAAGAAGCTCAGGGCGGGCGAACTCGACGACAAGGAAATCGAGATCGAGATGCGCGACACTGCCGCGCCGAGCTTCGAGCTGCCGGGCCTGCCGCAGGGCCAGATGGGCGTGGTCTCCATCGGCGACATCTTCGGCAAGGCCTTCTCCGGCCGCACCAAGGTGAAGCGCACCACCGTACGCGACAGCTACGACCAGCTCATCCAGGAGGAGGCCGACAACCTGCTCGACCAGGACCAGATCGTCCAGGAGGCGATCCGGCAGGTCGAGAACAACGGCATCGTCTTCCTCGACGAGATCGACAAGATCTGTGCCCGCGAGGGCCGAGGCGGTGCCGATGTCTCCCGCGAGGGCGTCCAGCGCGACCTGCTGCCGCTGATCGAGGGCACGACCGTGTCCACCAAGCACGGCTCGGTGAAGACGGACCATATCCTCTTCATCGCGTCCGGCGCCTTCCACGTCGCCAAGCCCTCCGACCTTCTACCGGAACTCCAGGGCCGCCTGCCGATCCGGGTCGAGCTCAAGGCACTGACCCAGGACGACTTCCGCCGCATCCTCACCGACACCGAGGCCAGCCTGATCAAGCAGTATGTGGCGCTGATGGGCACCGAGAACCTGACGCTGGAGTTCTCCGCCGACGCGATCGACGCCATCGCCTCGATCGCCGTCGAGGTCAACGCCTCCGTGGAGAACATCGGCGCGCGCCGCCTCCAGACCGTGATGGAACGCATTCTCGACGACATTTCCTTCACCGCCCCCGACAAGGGCGGAGAGAGCGTGACCATCGACGCGGCCTATGTGCAGAAGACGGTGGGAGACCTCGCCAAGAACGCGGATCTGAGCCGCTTCATCCTGTAGCCGCATTCCGGCCTCCCTTTCGGCAGCATAACTGTCGAATGGGAGGTCATATTAATACATAAAATATATAGAATTTGATATCTTTCGGATTATGCTGGATGGACCGACGCCGAGAGCGTCCGCCACAAGGATCATCCATGCAGGCCTTCCCCGCAGTCTCCCGCCGCACCCTCCTTCTTCTCGGTGCCGGTTCGCTCCTGGCGCCGGCCACCGCCGCGCGAGCAGCCCCCATCTCGATCCGGGTCGGCGCCACACCAGGCCCCCTGGCGGAGACACTGGAAGCGGCAAGGCCGGTCGCTGCCCGGCAAGGCCTCGACATCCAGGTCGTGGAATTCTCCGACTATGTGATTCCGAATGCTGCGCTCGATGCGGGCGAGATCGAGGCAAACGCCTTCCAGAATCAACCCTATCTGGACAACCAGGTGAGGGACCGGGGCTACAAGATCGTGGGCGTGGGCCAGATCGTCAATTCGCGCCTCGGCGTCTATTCGCGCAAGTACAAGGACTGGGCGTCCGTACCCGACGGCGCCACGATCGCCATCCAGAACGACCCCACCAATGGCGGGCGCACGCTTCTGCTGCTGCGCGACAAGGGGGTGATCACCCTCAAGGCCGATGTCGGCTACAAGCCGACCGTGGCCGATGTCGTGGACAACCCCAGGCACCTGCGGTTCATCGAGGTGGAGGCCGCGCAGACGCCGCGTTCCCTCGACGATGTCGATGCCGCGGCGGTGAACGCGAACTATGCGGTGACGGCCGGCCTGGATCCCACCAGGGAGGCGATCCTGATCGAGGATCTCAAGCCGCAATATACCAACCTGATCGCCGTCCGGGCGAGCGACAGGGACAAGCCGTGGGTAGCCCAACTGGTCGCGGCCTACCGCTCTCCCGAGGTCAAGGCGTTCGTCCTGGAAAAGTACAAGGGCGCCTACGTGCCCACCTGGTAAGGGCGGGCCACGGCATTCCCTCGCCGCCGCCCGGCGCGGGGCTTACCCCTTCTTCCTGTCCTGCAGGCCGTAACTCCGGAACCCTTCCACCACGCCGGCGATCTCCTCGTCCGGCAGGATCTTCGGCCCGCCGATCACCAGGGAATGGTAATATTGCCGGGCGAGCGTCTCCAACTCCACGGCGAGCCACATCGCCTTTTCCAGATTGGAACCGACGGTGATCATGCCGTGATTGGCGAGGAGGCAGCCATTGCGGCCGTCCAGCGCTTCCATGGCGTAGCGCGAGAGTTCCTCGGTTCCGTAGCGGGCATAGGGGGCACAGCGGATGTCGGGCCCGCCGAAGGCGGCGATCATGTAGTGCACGGCCGGGATCGGCTTGTGGGCGATGGCGAGGATGGTGCACCAGGTGGCGTGCGTGTGCACCACCGCCCCCGCATCGGGACGCGCCTTGAGAATGTCGAAATGGAAACGCCATTCCACTGACGGCTTCAACGGGCCCTGCCACGCGCCATATTCGCCGTCGAACGGCATGGCGGCGATCATTTCGGGTTCCATGTCGTCATAGGGGATGCTGGACGGAGTGATCAGCATCCGGTCTTCATGGCGTACCGAAATATTGCCGGAGGTCCCCTGGTTGAGGCCGATGGCATTCATCCAGCGGCATTTGTCGATGATGGCCCGCCGCAGGTCCAGTTCGTCTTGCTTCATGGCGCTTCCTCGGATTCGCGTTGCGCCTACCGATGCAGAAGAAGGCTTGCGCCTGGCAAGATGAAATCGCCGCCTGAGCGAAATTGAGCGCGCTTGGGGATGCCCGGAGCCATGGCGGGGGAAAGCCTTGCCTTCATCGTCGGCCGACGCGCCGGGTCGGCCGGAGCTGGCCCGAAAACCAGCGCGCCCCGCCTCCCTCCAAGGGAAGACGGGGCGCGCGATCCTCAAAAGCCTGATTGGGGGCCAAACCCGGCCCCACGCCTCAGCGGCGACGCTGGGCGCCGCCGCCACGCTGGGGCGGACGGGGGCCGGAGGAGGCACGCTCGTCCTTGTGGCGGAAGATGATGCGGCCCTTGTCGAGGTCGTAGGGCGACATCTCGACGGTCACGCGGTCGCCCTCGATGGTCTTGATGCGGTTCTTCTTCATCTTGCCGGCCGTGTAGGCGATCATCTCGTGACCATTGTCGAGCTTCACGCGGAAACGGGCGTCGGGCAACACTTCGGAGACCGAGCCTTCAAATTCCATCAGTTCTTCTTTTGCCATATCCAATTCCTGTTCAGGGCTTTTGGGAAGGGCCGTGCCGTCAGGCGGCGCGGCGCTGATTGTTGCGGCCGCCCGGACGGCGCGGACGCGCGCCCCGGGACGGCTTGCCGGGCTGGCCGGAATGCGCCTTGTCCTGAGGCTTGCCGGAGGGCTTGCCCTGATGCGGATGACGCGGGCCGCGCTCGCGAGGCTGGTCGGCCTCCAGCCCCTGGATCGGGGCGGCCACCGTCAGCGGCTTCCTGGTGAGGCGCTCGATCGCCTTCAGTTCGTCGCGCTCGTTGGGATCGCAGAAGGAATAGGCGATGCCGCTGCGGCCGGCACGGGCGGTGCGGCCGATGCGGTGCACATAGCTCTCGGCGTCCACGGGCATCTCGAAATTGACGACATGGGTGATGTCGTCGACATCGATGCCGCGAGCGGCGATGTCGGTGGCGACCAGGATGCGCGCCGCACCCGAGCGGAAGTCCTCCAGCGCTCGCTGGCGGGCATTCTGCGACTTGTTGCCGTGGATGGCGGCAGAAGCGATGCCGGCACGGTCGAGATGGTCGGAAACGCGATTGGCGCCATGCTTGGTCCGCGTGAAGACGATGACGCGGCTCATGGCAGGATCGTTCAACAGGTGCAGCAGGAGCGAGCGCTTCACCGAGGCCGGCACATGGAAGACGTGCTGGTCGATCTTGTCGACCGTGACCACCTCCGGCGTCACCTCGACATGCACGGGCTCGAGGAGGATCTCCTCGCCCAGCTTCTTGATCGCCTTGGGCATGGTCGCCGAGAACAGCAGGGACTGGCGTTCGAGCGGCGTCTCGTCGACGATCTTCAGCACGTCGCGCGAGAAGCCCATGTCGAGCATGCGGTCGGCTTCGTCGAGGACGAGGATCTCGACCTTGTCGAGTCGCACCTTGCGCTGCTGCTGGAGGTCGAGCAGGCGGCCCGGGGTGGCCACGAGGATGTCGACACCATCGGCAAGAGCCTTGACCTGCGGCACCTGGCTGACGCCGCCGAAGATCACGGCGATGCGGAAGCCTAGATGGGCGCCATAGGCGCGAAAGCTCTCGTCGATCTGGATGGCGAGCTCACGCGTCGGCGCCAGGATGAGGGCGCGCACGCCCTTGGGGCCGGCGCCATGGCGGGAAGCCGACAGGCGCTGCAGGATCGGCAGCGCAAAGGCGGCCGTCTTGCCCGTCCCGGTCTGCGCAAGGCCCATCATGTCGCGGCCTTGGAGCAGGGCCGGAATGGCCTTGTGCTGGATCGGGGTGGGGTTCTGGTAGTTGGCGGCGTCAAGCGCACGCAAAAGAGGCTCGGCCAGGCCAAGCTCTGCAAAAGTAACGTCGGAAGTCACATCGAATCCTTCATGCCACGCTCATCGATCAGGCGGCAGCGCGGCCACCGCCTGGGTCCGCGATCGTCCGTCCGCCCTCAGGGAGAGAGCGGCACGTCGATATCGCGACCCACGCGCGGATGGGAGCAGCGGAATGTTGTTGGGGACGGCCGTGGGAAGAGGCGCTGCTTCTCAAACAAAAAACCAGCGCGCCGCGCGAACCCTCGGCGGTCGATACATGGGGGTTGCTGCGCTTTTTGCAACAGCAAGTCAAGGGAAAAGGCAAAGAATTAGACCGGAAGAAGAGTTCACGCCGCTTGCAGGCAGCGGAAGGAGGTCCTCGAAACCGCCCCGGCGCGGCGGGCCGGATGACGGCAAGCCTGGCAGTCAAGGCAGGCGATACCTCGTCCCGGCGGCGGCGTTCATGAAATATCAACCACGTGACGCTACGTGATGGACATCATAGCAGGTTGCTGCTTTCATGCAGTGACTACAGCCTTGCTCGAAAGTCATGCGGAGAGGCTAGCAACCAGATGTCCGACAGCCGGAATCCAACGGCTCTGATCGCCAGCGGCAACACCTATCTGCACGAAGGCCGCCACGATCTTGCGTTCGCCGCCTTCGAGCGCGCCCTTGCGATCGAGCCCGACGCCAGGGCCTTCTACGGCCGCGCCCTCGTCCATCAGCACCGAAACGCCCTGGATCAGGCGATTGCCGACTTCGGACGGGTCCTCGACCTCGATCCGACCCATATCGATGCGCTTTTCAAGCGAAGCGCAGTACATCGCCTGAAGGGCGCCTTCGACGAGGCGGCGGCCGATTTCGACCGGGCGATCCAGTCTCTCTGGCGCCATCGCGAGCGCCCCGGCTCGTCGGCTCCGGCCGATCCGCAGGCGGCCGGGACGGGCGCGCCGAAGCTCGGAGCCGCAGCCTAGCGGCTACGCGGGTGCAATCCCGAAGCCAAGAATTCCCCTCCCGCAAAGGCAGAAACGCGCAGATTCCGTAACGGCCGCCTGCGTATCCGCCGCTCTCATCTTTCCCGCTGTCATTCCAGCTTCACGAAGGACGCCTAAGCCTCGATGGCTTATACGACCGCGGGGATTTTTCAGATGACAGATATGACTTCAGGTCAGGGGATGGGACATCCTCTGGAGAAGCCGAGCACTCTTGGCAATTGGCCGAATATTGTAGTGGTCCTGATTCTGCTGGGGGGCCTGGGCTATGTCTGCTACGCGCTTGCGGCCGATCTCACCGGCGCCGTGGCGGTTCCCTGGATCCTGCTGGGACTGGCGTTGCTGATCGCCCTGGGCTTCGAATTCGTCAACGGCTTCCACGATACCGCGAACGCGGTGGCGACGGTGATCTACACCCACTCGCTGCCCGCCGAGATAGCCGTGATCTGGTCCGGCTTCTTCAACTTCCTCGGCGTGCTCACCGCGAGCGGCGCGGTCGCCTTCGGCATCATCTCGCTGCTGCCGGTGGAACTCATCATGCAGGTCGGCTCGGGGGCCGGCATGGCGATGGTGTTCTCCCTGCTGGTCGCCGCCATCATCTGGAATCTCGGCACCTGGTACTTCGGCCTGCCGGCCTCGAGTTCGCACACCATGGTCGGCTCGATCATCGGCGTCGGCCTCGCCAACCAGTTCCTGGCCCCGGCCGGCTCGGCCACCAGCGGCGTGGACTGGTCCCAGGCCCAGAACATCGGCATGTCGCTCCTCGTCTCGCCGCTGTTCGGCTTCTTCCTCGCCGGCGGCCTGCTGCTCGTGATGAAGGTCCTCATCCGCAACAAGACGCTCTACGAGGCGCCCAAGACCAACGCGCCGCCGCCACTGTGGATCCGTGGCCTCCTGATCCTGACCTGCACGCTGGTGAGCTTCTTCCACGGCTCGAATGACGGCCAGAAGGGCATGGGCCTGATCATGCTTATCCTGATCGGCGTCGTGCCCACGGCGTTCGCCCTCAACCGCACGCCGGACATCAACTACCTGGAGACCTACAAGGCGGCCTCCGCCGCTGCCGGCAATGCGCTCGGCAACTACATCAAGCCCGGCGTGACCGTCGCTCCCGCCGATGCCAGGGAGAAGGTTGCCCAGGCCGTCCGCACCCGCACCTGGTCGGACGAGACGACACCGGCGCTCAAGCTCTTCATCGACCAGACCAATTCCGAGATCTCGCCCTACGGTTCGGCTTCCGCCGTGCCCTCGAACCTCGTCACCAATACCCGCAACGACATGTACCTGATCAGCGAATCCCTGAAGCTGATCGACTCCAAGAAGCTGCTGCCGGTTTCCGACGTGGACCTCAAGGCGATCAAGGCCTATCACGTGGCCGCCGACAACACGACCAAGTTCATTCCGACCTGGGTCAAGGTCGCCATCGCCCTGGCGCTCGGCCTCGGCACGATGGTGGGCTGGAAGCGCATCGTGGTCACCGTCGGCGAGAAGATCGGCAAGACGCATCTGAGCTACGGCCAGGGCGCGTCGGCGGAAATCGTGGCCGCCGCCACCATCGGTGCGGCCGACTACATGGGCCTGCCCGTCTCGACGACCCATGTACTCTCCTCCGGCGTCGCCGGCACCATGGCGGCGAACGGCACGGGCCTTCAGATGTCGACGGTGCGCAACCTGATCATGGCCTGGGTCCTCACCCTGCCGGCTTCGATGGCGCTGTCCTTCCTGCTCTTCGTGCTCATGCGCCAGTTCGTCTGAGCTGGAACCTCCCCGACGACGGAGAAGGCGGCCACCCGGCCGCCTTTTTTCATGGCGTCATGGCCTTCCTGAAGGCGAGCACCGCCTCGCTTGTCGTCACACGCCTGGTCTCGCCCGCGAAGCCGAGCCGGATCGCCGCGACCCCGGCTGTCCGGAGCCCGACGGAGCAGGAGCTGTGGACCTCGAACACCGGCACCGCCTCGAGCACGCCGGCGATGGTCGCGGGCGTCAGTCCCGAACCTGGCATGACGCCGATCCGGCCCTCCGCGGCATCGATCGTCTCCCGCAGTCCTTCGATCCCGGACGGCGCAGACGATGCGCCACCCGATGTCAGGATACGCTCGAAACCGAGGGCGATCGCCTCCTCGACCGCCTCCGCACGGCCGGGCACCAGGTCGAAGGCGCGATGCAGCGTGCTGCCGAGCCCCTCGGCCCTTCGCTGCAACCGCTCCAGCACGGCGAGGTCGAGGCGGCCATCATGGCGGGAAGCACCCAACACCACGCCGGCCAGGCCCGCCTGCCGGACGGCGTCGATATCGCCGAGCATCGTCTCCGCTTCGGCCTCGGAAAAGACGAAGTCACCGGGGCGCGAGCGGACCATGGCGTAGACCGGGACCGGCAGGCTGGCCGCCAGCCGCATCAGGCCGGCGGTCGGCGTGAGGCCGCCGACCTCCAGTGCGGAGCAAAGCTCGATCCGGTCGGCGCCGCCCTCGAAAGCGGCCAGCAGGCTGTCGGCATCGGACACGCAGACTTCGAGCAAGGGAATGGTCACCGTCACTGTCTCCCGGAAATGATGTCAAAGCGTGGCTGCTACTCTGGGTCTTGTCGGGACCATCCCACATATCAAGCCGGGGCTGGAGATGATCCTGCCGGATCCGGCTCCAATCCCAGGAGGGCTGCCCCGATCAGGCCGGGCTCGACCTTCGATACCGAGGGAACCACCAGGTGCCTGTCCGTCCTGCGCAGGATTCGGCCCCGGACGAGTTCGTCTATCCGCGCTACGAGGCGCGGCACCCGGCCCAGACCGCCACCCACCGGTACAATGCCGGCGCCGACGATATTGACGGCCAGGGCAAGAGGCCCCGAAACCAGATCCACGTAGCAATCGATGGTTCGCGCCGCCGCACTGCCGCCCTGCAGCCAGGCCTCGACGATATCGGCGCTGCTGCGTTCGGCGCCGTGAAGGTGGCGGTGGAGCCTTTCCATGCCACGCGCGCCCCCGACTGTGTCCAGGCACCCGGCGAGCCCGCAGCCGCAGGCAAAACGAGGAATCTCGGCCGGAGGGCTCCCGGCAGCGCTCGCCACGATGAGGCCATGCCCCCATTCTCCGGCATAGCCTCCGGCTCCCGACACGATCCGGCCGTCGATGACGAGGCCGCCGCCGACACCCGTGCCAAGGATCGCGCCGAAGACGATGCGATGCCCCCTGCCCGCACCGACCATGGCCTCGGCGAGGGCGAAGCAGTCTGCATCATTGGCAATGACGACGCGGCCGCCGAGCCTGGCCTCCAAATCGGCCGCGAGCGAGCGACCGTCGATGCAGGGAATGTTTGCGCAGGTGATGAGGCCGGTTTCGGGATCGACCACGCCGGTGATCGACAGCGCCATGGCACTGCGAGCCTCGAGGGGCGCCGCGGCCAGTTGCGCACCGAGCGCAGCGGCGAAGGCATCGAAATCGTCCAGGGGGGTCGGGGTTCGGGTCAGCGGCCGGATATCCGAGGGGGAATGGGCGACGGCGCTCTTGATTGCGCTGCCTCCGATGTCGAAACAGGTGATCATGCCGGCCGAGTGCCTTCCAAAGCGCGAACGGGCGCTATAACGATGGATTCACCGCCTTTGGGGCGGACTGTCATTGTCGCATTGCCGGCACCGGGTCCCGGCGTCCGTTCCAGGCGAGGGTGGGTGGGTCGGCGCGGGCTTGTGAGCGCATCGGCCGAGGGAGCGAGGGAGAAGGCGAAACCATGCCGACCATTGCCGATGTGGCCAGACTTGCCGGCGTCTCGCGCGCCGTCGCCTCGCGGGCCCTTTCGGCCGACAAGCGGCCCGTGTCCCAGGACAAGCGGGAGCGCGTGCTCGCGGCGGCAGAGGAACTCGGCTATCGCGCCAACCTGCTGGCGCAGAGCCTCACCACCAAGACGGTCAACCTCATCGCGGTGGTGGTCAATCACATCCATGATCTCTCCGATCTCGATCTTTTCGATCTGCTCCTCGCCGAAATCCAGGCGGCGGGCAAGCAGACCGTGCTCATCCGCGTCGGCTCGGAGGAAAAAGTCGGCGAGTTCCTGCGCAGTGGCATCGCCTATCACGTCGATGCGGCATTGGTGTTTTCCGATTTCGCGGACGCCGCAACGGTCCGCCGGATGTTCCGCTCCGATCTCGTGGTCATGCTCAACGGGCGCCATGACCGCCTCTCCCCCGTCGTCATCCCGGACGAAGCGGCGGGCATCGGCGAGGCGGTCGCCGATGCCGCTGCCAAGGGCGTGAAACGCGCAAGCCTCGTCACCGGTCGCGCGACCTCGCAGGTGGAGCGGGCCCGTATCGCCTCCTATCGAAGCGCCTTCGAAAGGCATGGCATCGAACTCGTACTGACGGAACAGGGCGACTATTCCTATCACAGCGGCCATGCCCTGGCCGCAAGGCTGACCGGCCGCGACTGTCCGCAGGCGATCTTCTGCACCTCGGACGCCATGGCTATGGGCATCCTCGACGCCTGCCGCGCCGACTTTCCCGGCAACCGGCCAACGCGATTTCGCCTCTACGGCTTCGACAATATCTCGCTTCTCGATTTCGACGCCTATCCGATCTCCTCGATCGGCTATGACAAGGCGGCCTATGTCGAGCGGATCCTGCAGATCCTTGCCGATCCGCCCAGTGAAGGCGAGATCGCACCGGACCTCATCCCCTCCCGCTATGTGCCGCGGCTGACCGGATAGGCGCCGGCAGCTGAGCTGGCGCGGCGCGCGCCTCACCAGATCGGATCGAGCCTCGGCGGATTGGCCTTGTCTCCCCACCATTTCCTGTAGTTGGCCTCGTAAGCGCCCGACTGGATGTAATCCGACACGAACATGTCGAGCCAGCGCACGAATTCCGGATCGCCCTTGGCGACGGCGATGCCGATCGGGTCGTTGGAATAGAGGCCCGGCAGCGTCGCCAGCGAAGGGTTCTTGGTGGCGAGATAATCGAGAAGCGAGGAGTCTTCGATCGCCGCATCCACGCGTTTCTGCTGCAGCTGAAGAACGCCATCGGGTGCAAACTGGTCGACATAGACGAGGCTGGCGTCGGGGACAGCCTTCTTGATGAAGGTCTCGCCGGTGGTGCCGCGACCGACGACGATCGACTTGCCGGCAAGATCCTTCAACTCCTTGATGCCGGAATCCGCCTGGACGATGATTCGCAGGCCGGCCCGGTTGTAGGGAATGCTGAAATCGACGCTCTTTGCGCGTTCCAGCGTCGCCGAGGTGTTGGCGACCACGATGTCCAGCT
Source organism: Labrys sp. ALF-8 (assembly GCF_059699065.1). Lineage (NCBI taxonomy): Bacteria > Pseudomonadati > Pseudomonadota > Alphaproteobacteria > Hyphomicrobiales > Xanthobacteraceae > Labrys > Labrys sp. ALF-8. The sequence goes on along the minus strand of NZ_AP048537.1, from coordinate 3,114,029 downwards.
GACCCGAGACAAGCATGGATATGCGGGCATCGCCGGAGACATCAGTGAACTCGACGGGCACGCCGAGCTTGGCGGCCAGCAGGGTGGCGACATCGACGTCATAGCCCACCGGGTTGTTCTGCGCGTCGCGAAAGCCGATCGGCTCGCCGCCCAGCGAAACGCCGATGCGCACGGTGCCGCGCGAACGGATATCCTCGATCATGCCGGCCAGGGCCGGGGCGGCGAGCACGACGCTGAGCGCCGCGGCAGCCAGGAAGGTCAGGATGGGTCTCATGGCTAGTTCCTCTTGCCTCGTTATGCTTGCTTCCTCTTGGTCGGTCAGGCCACGCGGGCCCACCGAAGTTCGGGTTCGGGCATGGTGTTGTCCCAAAGCCAGTATTTGATCTCCCCGGAGCAGCGGAAATTCGCCACGTCGTGGTTGCCGCCGGCATCGACGGCATGGATCACCACGCCGCCGAGGAAGCCCTCCTTGAGTTCCGCAAGTTCTTCCACAGCCAGGTCCACCGCCTCGCGGAGAGAAAGTCCAAGCTTCATGCCGAGCACGACCGTACGCGCGGTGGCGCAGCGCATCGTCATCTCACCCGTATGGGTGCAAACCGCCCCGCCATAGCGGCTGTCTGCGTAGAAGCCGGCGCCGGGAATAGGACTGTCGCCCAGGCGGCCGGGATATTTCCAGGCCCAGCCCGACGTGGACGTGGCGGCGTGCACTCCGCGCACGCTGTCGGCGCTCAGGAAGACGGTGGTGTCGCGCACCCGCTCGGGATCGGTGATCGCGCGCGATAGGGGCGCGAGCGGGATATCCGGGAATTTCCGCAGATCCTCGGGCGTAAGTTCCCCCTGCAATCGCTCGAACCACACCTTCCTGCTGTCCTCCAGCAGGATATTCTCGGCGGGGAAACCGATTTCATCGGCGAAGCGACGTGCGCCCTCCCCCGTCAAGGTCACGTTCGGCAGGCGTTTCATGACCTCGTGCGCGAGTGCAGCGACATGGAGCGTATCGCGCACGGCCCCGACCGATCCCACCTGGCGGGTCGTGCCGTCCATCACCGCTCCGTCGCATTCCATCACGCCGAGCATGTTGGGCCAGCCGCCATATCCGACGCTACGCACAGCGGGCTCTGCCTCGACACGGTCGATGCCGGCCACCAGCGCTCCGAGGCTGTCGGCCCCGGCTCGCAGCATCTCGACCGAGAGGAGGAAGCCGGGCCAGGCCTCGGCATTGGCGACAAGCAGCATCAGGATCAGTCTTTCCGCATCTTGGAGAGAAATTGCGCGACACGCGGATGATCGCGTCCGACTTCCGGGGCGAAGAAGGCCTCGGTCGGCAAGTCGACCAGGAGCCGGCCGTGTTCGAGGAAGACGATGCGGTCGGATATCCGGCGCGCGAACTCGACCTCATGGGTGACGAACACCATCGTGGTGCCATCTCGGGCAAGCGTGGCGAGGATGGCGAGCACCTCCGCCGTCATCTCCGGATCGAGGGCGCTGGTCACCTCGTCAAGCAGGAGATAGCGCGGCTGCATCGCCAGAGCCCGGCAGATACCCACGCGCTGCCTCTGCCCGCCCGAGAGCTGCGCCGGATAGGAGCCGGCCCAATTGCCGAGCCCGACGGACTCCAGCAGGGCGAGAGCTTCCGCCTCGGCTTGCGCCTTCGGGCGCTTCAGCACTTCCATCGGTGCCAGCGTGATGTTCTGCAGCGCCGTCATATGCGGATAGAGGTTGAACAGCTGGAACACCGTGGCCGAGCGTTTGCGGGCTTCGGCGAGGTCGCGCGGCCTCGAAACATCGAACTCGTCGATGAGGATGCGACCGCCATCGAGCCTCTCCAGTCCATTGATGCAGCGGATCAGGGTCGACTTGCCGGAGCCCGACGAACCCAGAATGGAGACGACCTCCCCCGGCTTGACCGCGAGATCCACCCCGTCGAGGACGGTGAGGGTGCCGAACTGCTTCCTGACACTCTCGACCACCAGCATTTCAGCCCCCCCTCCAGGCGCTGTGCGCCCGCAACTGCGCCTCGTAGCGCGCACCGAGCCAGGCGACCAGCTTGGCAACCAGGTAGTAGAGCAGGCCCACGACGCTCCACACGATGAAAGGCTTCAGCGTGCGCAGATTGAGGATGTTGCCGACCTTGGTGAGGTCCATCACTCCGATCACCGAGATGAGCGAAGTCACCTGCAACTGGTTCACCATCAGCCCCGTCAGAGGGCCGATGGCGAAGGCCGCAGCCTGCGGAGCGATGATGTGGCGCAGCACCTGCCAGCGCGTCAGCCCGAACACCCGGGCCGCTTCTACCTGCTCGCGTCCCACCGCCTCCATGGAGGAGACCGCGATCACATAGATGAAGGCGGTCGTGTTGCCCGTCAGGGTTATCATGGCCGCCTCGATGGGCGTGAGGTTCAGCCGGAAGAAGGCCGGCACGCCGAAGAACACCAGGAAGAGCTGTACGAGTACCGGCGAGTTCTTCAGAAGCTCGGTAAGGAAGCCAACCACCTGCCTCAGCGCGGGAATGCGGTAGAGACGGATGATCGCCAGAGCCGTTCCGATCATCAGCCCCATCAGGGTCGTGGCGATGAAAAGGTAGAGCGAGATACCCAGGCCCTGAGCCAGCAGGACGAGATCATAGGGCGTGAAATCGGTGTAGCGCATCAGAGCCGCGCCTCCGCCATGTCCCGGTTGAGCCTGTGGTGCAGGCGCGCGATGGCCAGTGAGACGAGGTAGGTCAGGCTGGCATAGGCGATGAGCAGCACGGCGTAGACCTCGAAGGGCCTGAACGTGTCGGCTGCCACGATCTTCGCCGAGCCCGTCAGCTCGTTGAGCGTGATGGTGGACAGGATCGACGAGGTCAGCACCAGATTGATGAACACCGAGCCCAGCGGCCGGATCGAGGTGCGCAGGGCGATCGGCAGCACGATACGGCGCAGGATCGTACGCCTGGAGAGGCCGCTCACCTCTGCCGCCTCGACGATTCCGGGTTCGATGGCCAGGATGCCGGAGCGGATGACATCTGACGCGAACGCGCCGCCTGCAATCGAAAGCGAGATCACCCCGGTGAAGAAGGCGCTCGGATAGAGCCCGAGCTCCGGCAACCCGTAGTAGAAGAAGAACAGCTGCACGATGAACGGGATGTTGCGGAAGAGGTCGACATAGATCGATGCCGTCCTGCGCAGCGAGGCCAGGACCGAGGTGCGGGCGATCGCCACCAGCGCGCCTGTGATCAGGCTGCCCAGCAGCGCCAGTGCGCAAGCCTCGACCGTCAGCACCGCTCCCTTGGCGAGGAAGCCGAGATGCGGCACGAGGACGGAGGGATCGAAGCGCATGAACGGCCTCTGTGAAACCGGTTTCACTCTGTTGTGACGACGAGATTATGTCAAGAACGGGATGCGCCCCGAAGGTCCTGCAACCACCGCTCGAACATCACGCCCCACTATCGCCCAAATGCCTCGGCTACGAAATCGATGAAGAGACGAATGCGCGGCGGCAGCGGCTTGCCCGGCAGGAAGGTGGCAAAGAGCTCGATGCTGTCGCACCAATAGGCGGGGAGGCATTCGACCAGCCGGCCGTCGGCAAGATCCTCCTCCACATCCCACAACGCTTCCAGGGACAGCCCCCTGCCTTCGAGCGCCCAGCCATGCAGGACGTCCCCGCTCGACGATGAAAGGGCGCCCGAAACCTTGATCTCCCGGTCCTGCCCGCCCACGCGGAAACGCCAGAGGTCGAGCAGCCTGTAGCGGCGAGCCAGGCGCAGGCAGTCATGGGATGCCAGGTCGTCAGGCGACTGCGGAGTTCCTCTCGCGGCCAGATAGGAGGGCGCGGCGCAGACGACGCGCCGTATCGTGGCAATGCGGCGGGCGATCAGCGTGGTATCGGCCGGCCGGCCGAAACGAAGCGCCACGTCGAGCCCTTCTTCGCCCACCTCAATGCCCGCATCCGAGAGCACCAGATGAGCTTCGAGGCCGGGATGGCGGGCGGTGAACTCGGCAAGCAGCGGAGCGATGCGGCGGCGCCCGAGTTCCATCGGGGCACCGACCTTGAGGAGGCCCCGCGCAATGTCGCCCCGCGTCGTCACCTCTGCTTCCGCATCGCGCAGACCCGCCAGTAGTTGCCTTCCCCGAGCATGATAGAGCATGCCCTCATCGGTCAGGCGGAAGCGACGGGCACTGCGTTCGGCCAGGCGCACGCCGAGGCGCACCTCCAGCGCCGCAAGCCGCCGGCTGACGGCAGGCGGAGAGGAACCGAGTGCTTCGGCCGCGGCGGATATGCCGCCGGCATCGACCACGGCCATGAAGAGTTCGAGGTCGCCGACACTGTTCATATTCATGCTTCCATTTTTCGGAAGCACATTATCCGAAATTGGCGATTTCGGACAACGAAGACCCGAATTACTTTTCAATTATGAAATCATAGAGGAAGAACCATGAAGGCCCTTCAGATCCGGCAGTTCGGTGCCCCCGACACCTTGGAACTCGTGACTCGCGCCATGCCGGCGCTTGCGACGGGGATGGCACGGGTGCGCGTCGAGGCTGCGTCCATCAACCCAAGCGACGTCAAGAATGCCGCGGGCGCGATGAAGCAGACCACGTTGCCTCGCATTCCCGGCCGCGACTACGCAGGTGTCATCGAGGAAGGACCGGCCGAATGGATCGGTGTCGAGGTATGGGGCTCCGGCGGCGATGCCGGCTTCACCCGTGATGGGACCCACGCCAGCCATATCGACGTGCCGGTGGCGAGCCTTCGCCGCAAGCCAGCCGGCCTCGGCTTCGCCGAAGCGGCCTCGGTCGGCGTGAACTTCATCACGGCCTGGATCGGCGTCGTCGAGGCCGCCCAGCTCAAGGCCGGCGAGACGCTGCTGATCATCGGCGCCGGCGGCGGTGTCGGCGGCGCCGCCGCCCAGATCGCCCATCACCTCGGGGCGCGGATCATCGGGGCAGACCGCCATGCGCCACGCGCGGACGCACCCGTGAACCGGCTTGCGGAGCACCAGATCATCGGAGAGGAGAACCTTCCGGCTGCCCTGAGAGCTGTCACGGGCGGCAAGGGCGCGGACGTGGTTTTCGACACGGTGGGCGGAATCATGTTCCGGACGGCCCTCGATTGCCTTGCCCTGCGCGGCAGGCTGATCGAGATCAGCGCCACGGGGCAACGCGAGGTGACCTTCAACATCGCCGATTTCTACCACAACGAGAGCCGGCTCCTCGGCGTCGACTCGCTGAAGCGGGACCTCGTCGCCTCGGCCGGGATCCTCGAATCTCTGACGCCGGGCTTCGAGGCCGGTGTCTATCGCCCTGCGCCGATTGCCGAGACCGTGAGCCTCGAACAGGCCCGGGAAGGCTATCGCAAGGTTGGCGACGGCATCGCCGGCCGCGTCGTCATAGCCCCGAACCGGTGAGGCCAGCCATGACCGGCTTCCTGGTTTCGCTGGCGATGGGTCTGGCCGTCGGCATCGCCTACGGACTGACCGGCATCCGCTCCCCTGCCCCGCCGATCATCGCGCTTGTCGGCCTGCTCGGCATGGTGGTGGGCGAGCAGGCCGTGGTCGCGGCCAAGGTGCGTCTCTTTCCCGTGCAGCACGAAACGAAAGTGGACGACATTTCCCGCAATCGCTGAAGATCGCATCCTCCGGGCAGGACAGATGCACTTTTCCCACGCCGGGCGGCCACCAAGGCAGCCGCCCGGTGATTGTTCCGGGCTGGCCTCAGCGGGCCGCCTCCCATCCCTTGTAGGTGGCGATGTTGTCGCTGGTGATCAGCACGGGATCGAGCAGGATCACATTCTTCTCCGGCTTCTTGCCGTCGAGTGCGGCAGCGCCGAGTTCGAGCGAATGGCCGGCCATGGCATACGGGTCCTGAGAGGCGGACGCCTTGATCAGGGACGTGCCCGACTTCAGCTCGTTCTCGATGTCGGGAGCGCCGTCCACCGAGGTGATGATGAATTCGCTGCGGTTCAGCTGCTTGGCGGCCAGCGAGACGCCGATTGCGGTCGGATCGTTGATGGCAAAGATGGCATCGACCTTCGAGAAGCGCGTCAGCAGGCTCTGGCCGACGGCGAGACCGCCGTCGCGCGAGCCCTTGGCGTCCTGGTCGTCGGACAGGATCTTGATGCCGGGGTTCTTGGCGAAGACGTCCTTGCAACCCTTGACGCGATCGATCACCGAGGAGACCTGCGGGCCGTTGACGATCAGCACGTCGCCCTTGCCCTTGATGTGATCGACGATGTACTGGCAGGCGAGCGTACCGGCCTTGACGTTGTCCGTCATCACGGTGACGTCCGCGCCCGCAGCCGCCACGTCGAAGGCGGCGACCACGATACCGGCGGCCTGCGCCTTCTTCACGGCTGGCAGAATTGCCTGGGGATCGACGGCGTTGAGCATGAGCACGTTCACGCCCGCCGCGATGAAGTTGTCGACCTGGGTGAACTGCTTGTTGAGGTCATAGTCGGAGGACACGGAGGTCACTTCGACATTGGGGTTGATGCCCTTGGCCTTGTCGGTGATGCCCTTGATGGTGGCGACGAAGAAGGGGTTGCCGAGCGAGCCGACGGAGATGCCTACCTTCTTGAGGCTCTGCGCCGAGGCCGGCCCCGCCGCCAGCGCCAGGGCGAGACCCGCCAGTACCGAGCCGGCAAAGATTCGCGAGAATTTCATGTAGTTCTCCTTTGGATTCGTCCCTTGTGACGGATAGGCTCCGCCTTGGCCAATTGTCGCCCGAGCCCTTCAGCGGCGCGGCAACTCATAATGGCTCATTAATCTGACAAATCAACAGGCTGCATGGGACGACGTACGGGCGCAATCGGCCGGCCAGCCTGCTTCTCCGACGCAGGACGCCTTCGAGGAAAATGCGGCGAGGAAGGTCTCACGCATTGGCATCTTTGAGCCATGTCAATACTCTGGCCCGGCATCCGTGCTTTGTGTTGAAAAAGGCAGCCCGCCCGGTCCATTTGGCCGGAGGCCATATGAAACGAGACAGGAGATTTCCATGCGCATCGCCGACATCATGACGAGAAAGGTGATCAGCGTCCGGCCCGAAGCGACCATCGGCGAGGCCGTCGACCTCATGGTGAACTCCAGATTAAGCGGCCTGCCCGTCGTCGGCGAGGACGGCACGCTGGTTGGCGTCGTCACGGAGGGCGATTTCCTCCGCCGCCCGGAGCTCGGCACCAATGCACCACGCGCCGGCTGGCTTTCCGGCCTCTTCCGCGCCGGCCATTTCGCCGAGGCCTATGCCCGGACCCACGGCCGGCACGTCAGCGAGATCATGACGTCGGACGTCGTGTCGATCGACGAGCATGCCCGCATCGAGGAGGGCGCCAGCCTGATGGAGAAGCACGACATCAAGCGCCTGCCGGTCCTGCGCGACAACAAGCTCGTCGGCATCGTCTCCCGGGCGGACTTCGTGCGTGCCCTGGCGGGTTTCGTGCGCGAGCCTTATGAGGAACAGCCCGTACGCGACACCGCCATCAAGACGGCCATCATGGCAGAGCTCAAAGCGGAACCGTGGGCGCCGGTCGGCACCATCGACGTGGTGGTCAAGGACGGCGTGGTGGAGCTGAACGGCGTGATCACCGACGAGCGGCAACGCAAGGCCGTGCGGGTCATCGCCGAGAACACGCCCGGCGTGCAGTCCGTCCGCGACAATATGAGCTGGATCGAACCGATGACCGGCATCGTGATAAGCACCTCGGAGCGCACGAACTGAGTGCACCAAAGAGAACACGCCGGGCCTGGGACCGGCGGAACTCCTTTTCCCCGCGAGGCCTGCCGATGAAACAGACCCTCAGTTGACCCGGTATTCCACCCGCCGGTCGAAGGCATAGAGATCGTCCTGGCTGTATTTCGAGCGGTCATCGGCAGCGAAGGGTTCGTCCTCGCCGTGGCCCTCGATGCGGATGTCGACGGTCAAGCCGCGATGGCGCAGGGCATCGGCAACGGTGCGGGCGCGGTCATAGGAGAGCTGCATGTTGTGCTCGCGGCCGCCGCGCTCGTCCGTGTGGCCGACCAGCACAAGGCTCGTGACGGCCTGCGTCTTCAGGAAATTGTAGAGGTCGTCGACAGCCTTCTCGCCGTCCGGCGTCAACTCCGCCTCATCGGTATCGAAGCGGATCGGCACCGGCACCGACACCGCGGTGAAGTTGCGGAAGGTCGGCACCATCACGCCTTCGGGCTCGCCTCGGAAACCGCGGGAAGCGATATAGGCGGGCGCAAGGGACTTGGCCTGATAGGCGCGCTTGGCCAGGTATTCCTCGATCTCCCGCGCGGGGGGCTTCGGCACCTGCCTGGCATCGCGGATCTCGTTGATCGCAGCTTCATAGGCCTCCACCGCCGCAGGGTAGTCCTTGGCGTCGTATTTGAGGTCGCCGAGCGCCATAGCGACCTGCCACGGCCGCGCGATGGCGGCCGCCCCCAGCACGAACTCGCTTTTATAGCTGCCGTCGGGCTGCTCGCCGGCAAGCATGTAGGCAAGCGCCATCGAACGGCGGGCATTGTTGACGTAGGAGCCGTCGCAGCTCGCATCCCGGGCAATCGTGTCGGCCAGCCCCGGCAGTGCGGTGACATTGCCGGCACTGATCGCGGCCTTCACCTCGGTATCGAGGCTTGCGCAATCGGCGAGGGCTGGGCAGCAGGCACCCGCCAACAGGCCGGCGGACACGAGCAGTCTGGCACAGAAGAGACGCATCACTTGCACTCCGTCACGGTTCCGGCGGAAAGTTTCATTTCGCGGGCACCAGTATGAAATCGTCCGGGGGCAGGGAACCGTAGACGAAGGGCTGCTGGCGGTTTCCGGTTTCGGTGAGTACATCCCGCGTTACCAGGCGGAAGACCTTGTTGATCTCGACGCCCGGCTCGAGAATCCGCTTCGAGATCGAGGCTGCGAACACACTGTTGGTGCCTTCGCCATCCTCCGCCGTAGTGCCTTCCTTGGCGGAATAGACGACCAGGGTGGCGTCCATCGGCTCGACACGCGACAGACCTCGCGTGACGGCCCGCGTAGCGACGGTGACTCTCATCTGCTGGGCGAAGGGATTGTTGCGGCAGGCATCCAGGATGACGAGCTTGAGCTGACGGGCGCCGCTGACGGCCGAGAGCATCCTGTCCAGGGACAGGGTCTCGTCGGGCACGTCGCGATCCGTCTCCAGAGCGGCGTCGACGGGGATGAGATAATTCTTGCCGTCCAGCTCGATGCCATGCCCGGCATAATAGACGACCGCCCAGTCCGCCTTGTCCGCCTTGCGCGAAAAGGCGCGGAGGGTGCTGACCATGGCTGCCCTGTCGAGATCGACCGCCACCGTGACATCGACGCCGGCATTGCGCAGCGCCTCGCCCACGAGCTGAGCGTCGCCCGCCGGATTGGGCAGGTGCGCCACGGAACGATAGGCAGAATTGCCGATCACGAGTGCCACCCGGCGGACTTCGCCGACGACAGCCACTTTCGGCCCGGCGGACTTCGAGGCGTCCGTCACGGGCGCCGCCACCGCTTCCTTGGGTGCATTGCTGCCGGGGGAAGGCGTGGCGGTATCGGTACCGGCCGGCGGTTGCGCGCCGATCGCTTCTGCCAGACCTCTCTTCGCGTCGGCATCCTCGGGTGCAACCGCCAGAGCGCTGCGATAATCCGCGATTGCCCCCGCCGCTTCGCCCTTCTTGAGATGGGCACCCGCCCGCGCATTGAAGAAAGCCACGTTCGCTGGCTGCAACTCGATGGCCTTGTCGAGATCCGCGATTGCCTTCGCGTACTCGCCCTTGTCGCTGTAGGCCACGCCGCGATTGTAGAGGGCGTCCGCGTCGGCCTTGACTGCGAGCGCCTGGTCATAGTCGGCGATCGCCAGGTCGACTTCGCCCTTTTCCTTGTGGGCGAGGCCACGATTGAGCAGCGTCAGGAAATCGTTGGGGGTCAGCTTCAATGCGGCGTCGTAGTCTGCGATCGCCTCGTCGAACTGGCCGTTGTTCCGGTATGCGAGGGCCCGGAAATAGAAATAATCGGCGTCGCTCGCATCGATTTCGATCGCCTTGGTGAGATCGGCGATGGCCAGATCCGGCCTGTTCTGCCTGCGGTAGATGTTGCCGCGATTGTAATAGGCGACGCCGTATTTCGGATTGAGCTCCAGCGCCCGACCGTAGTCTGCGATCGCTTCGTCGACCTGATCGTTGCTGCGGTAGGCCATGGCCCGGTAGAAGAAGTAGTCGGCATCGGTGGCGTCGATCGAAATCGCCTTGGTGAAGTCGGCGATGGCGAGCTCCGGCTTGTTCTGATTGCGGTAGATGTTGCCGCGATTGTAATAGGCCGATGCGTAGTTCGGGCTGAGTTCGAGGGTCTTGACGTAATCGGCGATCGCCAAGTCGTTCTGGTCATTGTTCTGATAGGTCAATGCACGATAGAAGAAGTAGTCGGCATCGGTGGCATCAAATGAAATCGCCTTGGTGAAGTCGGCGATGGCAAGCTCCGGCTTGTTCTGCTTGCGGTAGATATTGCCGCGATTGTAGTAGGCCGTCACATAGTTCGGGTTGAGTTTCAGCGCCTTGTTGCAATCCGCCAGCCCAAGGTCGAACTTCTCCTGCCGCCTGTAGGTCGAGCAGCGGTTGTTGTAGTAGAGCGCGTTGTTGGAATCGAGCGAGATGGCCTTGCTGTAGTCGGCGAGGGAGCGGTCCAGGTCGCCCTTGTCTCCATGGACGTTGCCGCGGTTGTTGTAGGCGGTGCTGGAGGACGAATCCAGTTCGACGGCCTTGTCGAGGTCGCTCAAAGCCTTGTCCAGTTCGTCCCTGTCGCGATAGATCGCGCCGCGATTGGCATAAGCGGAGGCGTAGCCGGGATCGAGGGCGATCGCCTGGCCGTAGTCCTTGATCGCGAGATCGACCTGTCCCTTGTGCTTGTAGGAGATGGCCCGGTTGTAATAGGCCCGCACCCGGCTCGCCTTGCCCGTGCTTTTCTTGGCGATGACCCGGCCGCAGGCCGGGATGGCGAGATCGTCGTTGCTGCCGGCGCAGACGGAGGCGTCATCCGCCCAGGCCGGCGAGGAGGCGGTCCAGGCAAAAGCGAACACCAGTGTGACCCATATACGCCGCATCTCCCCGCCCCCTTCAGCGAATGCCTATAATGCCGATCAACTACCGCACCGGGATCACGATGGCGGTCGAGGCTACGGACTGCTTGGCCGCATCGGGGGCACCCGGCGCAACCTTCTGGCCGGTGGCCTGCGCGATCTTGGCGAACTGGGCCTGCTTCCTGCTGTCGGTATCGAGGCCCGAGGCCTGCTGCCTGTCCTCATTGGCCTCGACGATGATCTGGCGTGTGAGACCCTGGTCGAAGTTGGGGATGGCTGCGAAGCTGTTGTTCACCGGATCGACCTGGAAGCCGGCAATGTCGCGCGTTGCACCGCCGACGCGGCAGACGGCCACCACCTTCTCCTGCCCGATATCGGCGAGGCGGAACTTGAACCGGGAACCCTGGCCGCCCAGGACCACCGGCTCGCCCGCACGCACGGCGTTGTCGGCCTGGAATTTATTGGGGAAGATGATGGTGCCGGTGCCCGCCTTGTCGACGTTGACGACGAAGAGATTGCAGTCCCGCGTCGCGACGATCTGCAGCACGGCCGCCTCGTTCTGGCGATACTCGCTCTTGTCGGAGGTGAGCTGCAGGTCGAAGGAGCCGCCGGATGCAGGCTTGAACACGGGCGGCGCCACGGACTGCGCTCCCGCCAGATTCGATGTATCGAGCACGCGGTCCTCCGTGGCTCCTTCCACGAACTTCAGGAAGAGTTGTTCGAACTGGTCGCGCGGCACGATGCCCTGGTCGAGGCGGCGCATCAGGGCAATGGCCTCGGGACCGGCATCGATGAAGCGCTCCTTGAACACCTCGGGCGTGTAGCCGTATTCGGCGGCCGCGCGGCGCAGGGAAAGATCGTCCTCGTAGCGCTTGAAGAGCGCGTTGGTCATTTCCACGCCGGCGAGCTTGAGGGTCGGATCGAGTCCGGCCCGCTTCATCGCCGAATTGAAGCGCTGGAAGTCATCCTCGATGACCGCGTCCATCTTGGCATTCTCGGGATAGAGCGATGCCACCGTCTCGCGGTCGTCCTTGGAGAAGGAGCGGTCTGCGAGCACCGCCTTGCGCACCTCGTCCTTGGCCTTGCGCATGCCCTGGTCATGGCAGCCCATGCAGGAGATGCCGTTGGTTACCGCGAGGTCGCGGCGCGAAGGGTCGCGCACGATCTGGGTCGGTCCCTTGTCCAGGCGGGTGCCGTCCGACTTGTTGAGATAGTAGCCCTGGAAGCCGTTGGGCAGGGAGAAGATGCTCTCGCCGCCGTCATGATGGAAGCCGTTGGCGATACCGTCCTGCTCCGGGCCAAGCGGATGGAGGAACAGGCTCTGCCTGCCCTTGGAGCCGGCAAAGTCGTAGGAGGTCCAGAAATACCCGGTGGTGATCGGGTGGCGCTCTATGAGGCGGTTGTTCTGCGACACGCCCGACTTCTGGAAGCCGGCGCGCTGGGCCACGAATTTGGCGATGTCGTCCGCCATGTCGACGCCGAGCTTGTTCGTCAGGCCCGGAAAATCGTTCGGCAGCTGCAGCAGCGTATCGTAGAGCGGGGGTTGCGAGGCCGTGAAGGCGAACCAGTCGCCGCGCACATAGGGCAGCGCCGAGTCGGTCTGCTGGGCGATGAAGTCGAAGACCTTCACATCCGGCTTGGTGGCATAGGGATAGGTAGCCAGCACGGTGTTCCAGTCGCTTTCCTCCCAGCCCATGTCCTCGAGATTCACGGCGATGACCGTCTGCGCGGGATCAATCGTGGCAAGCTTGATCACGTCGGAACGCCGTGCGAGGCCGTTCAGCAGCTTCACGAGCCCTTGCCGATAGACGTTCATGGCCTCGTCGGTTGCGCAGGCGTTGTAGAGATTGGTCAGCGTGAAGTAGCGCATGCCGCGCACGCGGTGATCGTCCTGCTTCTGCAGATCCGACGAGATGGCGCCGACGACGTCCTCTTCGGTGATGAACTTGCGGTTGGCGCAGGCCGCCGCCTCCTGGTCGCCGGTCGCCTTGATCCAGGTGCGCAGAGCTTCGATGTCGGCCGTCGTCACTTCCGGCTTGGTCGTATCGAACTCGTAGTTAACGTCATACGGCATTTCCTTGTTGATGATCTGCTGGAAGAGCTTGGAGCCTTCAGGATTGCCGGCCTGGATCAGGTGCGGATCGGCGGCGATCTCATCGAGATGGAGGATGTTGCCGAAATTCTTGGCGGGCTTCTCGCGGTTCAACATGCCGGCCTGGTGGCAGCGGGAGCAATGCTTCTCGAGCACGTCGAAGGCGGTCTTGGCGATCGGATCCGTCGGCACCTTGATATCGGCGGGAACGCTTGCGGCTGCAGCGGCAGGTTCAGGCGCTGCGGGGGTGGCCGCAGGCTGGGCAGCTGGCGTCGGCGCGGGAGCGGCGACCGGTTCAGGCGCCGCGGGAGCAGGCGCGGGCGCCGGCGCGGCGACCGGTTCGGGTGTGGCCGGCGCGGCTGCGGGTGCGGGAGCCGGCGCCACGGCAGGCTCGGCTGCCGATGTGGGGGGTGTCGTGATGGGCCCGGCGGCAGGCGCAGGCGCGTCGCCTGAAGGCGCGGCAGCCGCCGGCTTGACATCCTCGGCGCCAGCCGGACCTGCCGGCATCGCCAGCCCCGCCGTCAATATGGTTCCCGCGAGCATCAAGCCTGCGATGCGCATCGTATTGCGGTAGATCATGACGGGTTCCTCACGGGACGATTTCATAGCGCAGGGTGGCGACGGAGCGCCCCACCGCCTTGGCGTTGGCCTTGACGCTGTCCGCATTGGCGGGCGTGGCGAGGCTTTCAGCAAGTTCGGGCAGGACGGACGTATTGACCTCGTCAGTCGGGATCACCTGGATCTGACGCGTGACGAAGCCCTTCGACAGTTTGAGAGGATCGATTGCAACGAGAGCGAGCACTGTACCTTTTGTCACAGAGGTCGCATCGAAGCGAATGCCGTAGCTCGGATCGGGCACCATGATCGGACTGCCGGCGCGAATGCGGCCTTCCTTGCCATGGGCGGCGGCAACGGCGTTGGGGAAGAGCTGCACCACCTCCCCGTCGTCCGACACCGAGAGCAGAATGAGAAAACCGTCCTGCGCCGAGGTGACGCGGAACTTCATGTCGCGGGTACCGAGCTTCACGGGGGAAGGCGGGATCTGCTCCACGCGCACATTGTCCGAAAGCCGGGCGCCGAGCACGTCGAGGATCTTGTCCGCCGTCGGCCTGCCCTGATTGAGCGGTTCGGCGGATCCCGTTTGGGTGGCCGCGACCTTGAGCGCCGCCCCTTCCCCGGTGAGAAGCGGGGTCAGCCCCATCTCGCAGCGGTCGCGATGCCGGCTGCAATAGGCCGAGGATTGTCCCCGCACATAGTCGAGCAGTTCCTGGTTCGAGACGGTGCCGTTCCTGTTCGTGTCGGCCAGGCCCTTCTCGATTCCGTCGGCGAAGGCGGTGGTGAAGACGCCGCGATAGCTTGGCGCCCCGTCCTCATCCACCAACGCGGTCTGGGCGGGAGAAACCGCCTCCCATTTGACGAAATCAAGCCCCGGAGGCTCCGGCGGGCCGGCCGCCTCCTCTCCAAGGGCGGGCTCGACGACGATCGAGCGCGTGGCGCCGTCGATCTGCGGCGAACGGGCGGCCGGATTGCCGTCATTGCCGGAGGCTTCGACCACGATCGCCCGCGTCACGATGCCGGCATGGCTGGAATCGATCACCTCCGTGATGTGGCGGCCCGGCAGCCGTGCCAGCAATCCATCGATTCGGCTCCTGGAGAGCACATTGCCGACGCCGCCGGGCTGCCGGGTGGCATCGAAGGGCAGAATGGTGTCTTCGCGCCCTGCCGAGGTTTTCTGGAAATAGCCCTGGCCGGCAAAATAGAACCAGACGCGCTCGCCGGGCTTGGCCTGGCCGAGCCAGTCCTGCAACCCGTCGAGAATGGCGGCGCCGCTTGCCTGGTCATCGAGGAGGAGCTTGACGTCGGATGGCCGGTAGCCGAGCGAGCCGGTGAGCAGGCCCTGCATGCGCATGGCGTCGGCCCGTGCACCGCCCGGCAGTTGCGCCGTGAGTGCACCTGCCCGATAGGTGTCGATACCGACGATCAGGGCGCGGTCCGCCATCGCAGGGGTTGCCGACAGTCCCATAGCGGCGACGAGAAGGAGCGCCGGCCAAACGCTGGGCCGGCATGCCGGGGATCCGCTCGGCGAATTTGTCACGATCTCCCTCATTGAGAACCCGCGCTGGTAAAGACATTGGCGATTGCCACTGTGACGGACTGGCCGCTAAGGGCGTTCTTGAGCGTATCCGGCAGGTCCGCGGCCGCGTCGGGCTGGGACATGCCCTGCAGGGCCGTGTGCAGCTGGTCAAGCGGCTGGTCCGACAGGATGGCGATGAGATGCTCCGCGCCGAAAGGCGGATCGCGCACCTGGAGCGGCAGCGAGAAGGGCTTCCCGCTCCAATCCTCGTCGCGCTCAGCCTGGGAAGTCGGATAGAGAAATTCCACCTTGCCGTTCGGCGGCAGGTTGAACAGCGTCATGAAGCGATGGCCCGACGCACCGAGGCCGACCGTCAGCCGCTCTCCTCGATTGAACGTGCGCGAGCCGCCGGCCACCTCGAAAGGCTGGATCGCACCGCCCGCGAAGGCCTGCAGGAAAGCAATCGCCCGCCACTTGGCGACAATGCCCGCCAGCCCCTGCGGCTGCACGCTTTCGGCCACGACGCCGGCAACACGCTTCTCCACCGTGCCGCTGGCGGCGTCATAGACGAGATCCGCCTCGGCTTCGTCGGCGACGATCTCCGCGCCGGGAATGGCGCCGGCAAGCTGGCCATTGCGCACGGCGAGCTTCAACGCAGCATTGGCCCCGACAGTCTGCTTGGCGATAGCGATGGCATTCTGGGCATCCGGACCGGGCGCCCCGGCACCATCGGCCGCCGAGCGGAAGACGGGAATGTCGCGGCTCACGGCCGGGAAGGATTGCGAGACCTGCTGGCTCTGCGTGGCCTGCAGGACAAAGGCGCGCACGAAGGAGACGAGCTCCTTCTCGGTGGTGACGCCGTCGTGATTGGCATCGGCCTGGCCTTCGATCGCCCGCGCGAAGGCAAACGACAGGGCGCCGCGCTGCTGGCCGTTGATCGCTATCTCCGGAACCAGCTTGTCCTCCGCGACGCCGGCGAGGAAGGTGAACTGGTCGTTGGGGGCCACCCTCGTCGAGACCACCGGCGGGGGCGGCGCGAATTGCAGCAGTTCGTCGCGGTCGATCTTCGGCTTGGGCGCCATGCGATAGGAGAGCCCGAGAGAGACCGAGCGGTACATCGTGCCGGAATGGCAGGCGTCGGTGACGACCACCGCGTAGACCTTCTTGGCCTCTGCATCCTTGAGCCAGACCGCCACCTCCTTGTCGACGATGCGGTCGGCGAGGCCCGGCCCCTGCGGCGCGAAGTTCACCAGCGGCAGGTTGTCGTCGAGCCCGTCCGGCTCATCCGGATCGTTGGGGGCGGCGGGTTCCTGCGAGCCATGCCCGGCATAGGTGAAGTAGATGGTGTCGCCAGCCTGGGCTTGCTTCAGCAGGCTCTCCCAGGCATCGACGACCGCCGGCTTGGTGGCCTGCTTGTTGGTGAGCAGGATCAGCTTCTTGATGCCGGCCTTCGTGAAGGCCTGGGCCACGTCCTGCGCATCGTTGACCGCCCCATGCAGGGCCGGGATAGGCGCCGTATACTCGTCGATGCCGACGACAAGCGCGTAGGAATCGGCGGCCAGTGCCGGTGCTGTGAGCAGCATGGCCGCTCCCGCCAGCACGGCCTTGACCGGCATCAGAAGGCTTTGGCGTCGCGCCACGTCTCGGTCCCCAGTCTGCGCCGCCGCGCGTCATCCTCACTCCGAGCGGCCCGCCGGCGGGGCGTGCCTCAAGACTTCTTCGGCGCCTTGCCCGGAATAGCGGGCAGGCTGACCAGGAAGGTGGCGATGGCCTTGCGGTCATCGTCGCTGAGGCGGCTGGTGTTCTGGATCACCTCCGCCATGCTGCCGCCGGCCGAATCGAATTCCGGCGTCAGGCCGCTCTTCAGGAACTCCACGATATCCGCCTCCTTCCAGGATCCGATGCCGTCGGCATGGGGGGTGATGTTCGGCACCCAGCCCTTGCCTTCCGGATCGGGACCGCCGGAAAAGCGCTTGTCCGCCTCAATAGCGCCAAAGGCATTGCGCGGACTGTGACATTCGGAACAGTGCCCGGGCCCGAGCGCCAGATAGGCTCCGCGGTTCCACTCCGGACTCTTGCCCGGATCGGGCGTAAAGGGTTTGTCGTCGAAATAGAGGAACTTCCAGGCGCCGAGCAGCCGGCGGATATTGAAGGGAAAGCCGATGTCATGCGGCTTGTCGGCGGAGTCGACCGCCGGGAGCGTCCTCATATAGGCATAGAGATCCCGTGCATCCTCCAGCTTGAGCTTGGCATAGGAGGTGTAGGGCAGCGCCGGGTAGAGATGCTCGCCCTCGCGGCCTATGCCGCGCTGGACGGCATTCACGAAGTCCAGCTCGCTCCATGCGCCGATGCCTTGCTTGGGATCGGAAGAGATGTTGGGGGCGTAGAAGGTGCCGAAGGGCGATCCAAGCGCGAGGCCGCCGCCAAGCTTGAGCCTGTCGTCCTGGCCGGGGGTCTTGTGGCAGGAGACGCAGCCGCCGATCGTGAAGATCGTCTCGCCATTGGCGAGGTTCGGCTTGTAGCCGGCCGTGAGGGCCGATGCGGGCAGTGGCGAAGGCTGCGTGACGAACCAGAACACGCCCAGGCCGATGACACCGAGCACAACCAGTCCGCCAATAATTTTCTTCCAAGACATCCGGGAAAGCCCCCTTTTCCGGCCTGAACGCGATTACCCAGGCTCAACGCCTGAACACTTCCATCAGCCCCTCTATTCGAAAGGTGAATGCCGCAGACCGGGATGCCCCTTATCCAGACGGCCTGCCGTGATGCCTGCGTGAATCATGTCACCGGGACAGATTCAACGGTGCTCAAGCAGCATTACCGGGACGAACCCGGTAATGCACGAAGCGGTCGGCACGCTCGGATGCGTGCCGTATCTGCCAGGACCATCAATCCTTCTTGATGCGGTAGGCGCCGTGGCAGCTGTTGCAATTGGACGCAAGCGTACCGAAGGCCTTGGCGAAGCTGGCCTGGTCGGTTGCGCCCATCGCCGCCGTGGCATCGGCGGAGAGCTTGGCCGCATGGGACTTGAAGCCGGCCATGTCTTCCCAGATCTTCGGCGAGGCGGTGGTGGGATCGGTGCCGCCCGTCTTGGAATCATCCGGGAAGAGAGTGGGCAACTTCGCAGCGTCGTCGACATAGACCTGCAGCAGCGCCTTCACCTTTGCCGCGTCGAACGGCGTGTCACCCTTGGCATAACCCGCCGCTTCCTTGGTGTTCTTGGCCATGGCCTTCATAAGTGCCTGGCGGTCCTCGATCGGACCAGCGAAGGCAGTCGTGACGCCGACGGCGACCAAAGCGGCGGCGATGACAAAACGTTTCATGCAAAGTTCTCCCTGACCTGGGCATAGCGACGCGGTGGCGAAATAGCACCTTGTTTTGGCGTCGATCGCAAGTGGGTATATTTGAATTATTTCAAATCACATGATGGATTTCGGACTTGACCTTTACGCTTGTCATGATGGTGTCACCGTGTTTGCGATGACCGTCCGGCACGCGGCCACACAGACATGTGCGTTGCCTCGATCCCCTCGTAATATGCAAATCTATGCTGGCGGATACCTGCAGAACGCTGTTTGCGTCGTGGATTCGACGCCAATTTCGATTCAATGCAGGGTTGCATTTCCCAGTGTCGCACCCCTATCGTCCGACCATTGACCGGACTCGACCGGCCCCTCAATATCGCGGCCCGGGCGTACCCATGCCGTGCCGCGACCTCACGAGAAAATGATAGGAAACGACCATGCCGACCAGCAATTCACGAATGACGGCCATCGTCTGCCATGGCCCCGAGGACTATCGCGTGGAGGAGGTCGCCCGGCCGGTCGCCGGCAACAATGAACTTGTGGTGAAAATCGGCGCCTGCGGCATCTGTGCCAGCGACTGCAAGTGCTGGTCGGGTGCGCAGATGTTCTGGGGCGGCAAGAATCCCTACGTGAAGCCGCCTGTGGTGCCAGGCCACGAATTCTTCGGCTATGTCGAGGAACTCGGCCCCGGCGCTGCCGAACATTTCGGCGTCAAGCCCGGTGACACCGTGATCGCCGAGCAGATCGTGCCCTGCGACCGTTGTCGCTATTGCCGGTCGGGCAGCTACTGGATGTGCGAGGTTCACAACATCTTCGGGTTCCAGCGCGAAGTCGCCGACGGCGGCATGGCCGAGTACATGAAGTTTCCCTCGACGGCGCGGGTCCACAAGATCCCCGCCGACATGCCGCTCGATGACGCGGCGGTGATCGAGCCGCTTTCCTGCGCCATCCACACGGTGCAGCGGGGTGACATCCAGCTCTCCGATGTCGTGGTGATTGCAGGCGCCGGCCCGCTCGGCCTGCTGATGACACAGGTCGCGCGCCTGAAGACGCCCCGCAAGCTCGTGGTCATCGATCTCATGGACGACCGACTGGAGCTTGCGCGCGGTTATGGTGCCGACGTCACCATCAATCCCAAGAAGGAGGATGCCGACGAGGTGGTGCGTTCGCTCACCGACGGCTATGGCTGCGATGTCTATATCGAGACGACCGGCCATCCCAGCGGCGTGACGCAGGGTCTCCAGATCATCCGCAAGCTCGGCCGCTTCGTCGAGTTCTCGGTGTTCGGTTCGGAGACCTCGGCGGATTGGTCCATCATCGGCGACCGCAAGGAACTCGACATCCGCGGCGCCCACCTCGGCCCCTATTGCTACCCGATCGCCATCGACCTCCTGTCGCGCGGGCTGGTGACCTCCAAGGGCATCGTGACCCACCACTACGACCTGGGCGACTGGGACGAAGCGATGAAACTCGCCAACTCCACCAACTCGATCAAGGTACTGCTGACGCCCGGGGTGAAGCGGTAGAGCCATTCCGGACGCACGGACATCCTGCTCGCAGACGATGGCTTGCAAGGCAGGCGCACCAAAACACGGCGGGGCGATCATCGGTCGCCCCCATGCCCTCCCTCCCCGTCGTAATCGGGTATGATGCCATGGCGATCCCAACGCCCGGGACTCGAGCTTGCATCCTCCTCGGCGAGGCCACATATGGCCCCTATGAACTACCTCGCCCACCTGCTGCTCTCACCGCCCGATGCCGCGTTCCGGGTGGGCAACCTGCTACCCGATCTCGTGCATCTGCCCGAGCAGGAAAAGTTCACGGGTCGCTATCGCGAGGGCATCGAGATGCACCGGCGCATCGATGCCTTCACCGATGCGCACCCGGTTACCCGGCGCAGCCGGGAACGACTGTGGCCGACCTATCGCCGCTTCTCCGGCATCATCGTCGACATCGTCTACGATCATTGCCTGATCGAGCGCTGGCGGGCGTATCACCCCTGCTCCCTGTCCGACTTCCTGGACGAGGTGCGTAGCGGCCTGCCGCCGTTGGAGGCCGATCTGCCGGAGACGACCTACCGCCACATCCGGTCCATCACGCAATGGGCAGGCGACTACGCCACGCTGGAAGGCGTCAGCGACGCCATGAAGCGGGTCGGCAGCCGCCTTCGCCGCCCGGTCGACTTTTCCGGCTTGTACCCCGAGCTGGAGCGCCATCGGCAAGGGTTCCTCGATGATTTCGATTGCTTCTTCCCCCAATTGCTCGCGGCAACGGGAATCGATGCCCAAGCCGTGCAATCCGCGTCCTGACTCCCCCGGCATCCCCCAACATTACCAATGGATTAAATCTGCATCCGGATTCACGCCTCGTTAAGCAGCGGAGCGGGAACAATTCTCCCGTATTCCCGAAGAGGCTTTTTGAAATGACGGCTCAGCTTTCCATTCTTGCATTCCTGATCTTATCCCTGATCGCCACCAGCGCCTTCGCCGCGACACCCAAGACCCTCGGCGTATTCGGCAAGTGGAGTGCATGGACCTACACGGAAAACAACGGGCCCCGCTGCTTCGTATACTCGAAGCCCGACAGCATGAAACCGGCCACGCTCGACCATGGAGATGTTTCATTCTTCGTGCGTACCACTCGCAGCGGCGAGGCTGGAACGGAAGCGAGCTTCCAGACCGGTTACGAGTTTGCACCGAATTCGGACATCCTGGCCGAGGTCGGCAACCAAACCTTCCACATGGTCGCTTCCGGCAACAGCGCCTGGCTGCGGCGCTCCGGTCCGCGCGAACACGAATTCCTCACGGCCCTCAAAGCGGAGCGCACCCTGTCCATTGCCGCCCGCTCGAAGCGCGGCAACAGGGTCGAGTACAGCTTTTCCCTCAATGGCTTGACCAGCGCCGTCAACCGCGCGCAGCAGGCCTGCCCCTGACGCCCCCTCGCCCGCCTCATCCATGCTGAGCAGGATCTCTTCGACATGCCGGCCGGCCGATAGCCGGCATGCTTAATGCTCCCACACCTCTCGTAAGGAAAGATTCACTATCAGGGCCGTAAGGTGACGGCCAAAGAAGTTCCTGTTGCGTTCGAGTGTTTTCATGAGTTCCTCCTGGCTTCCGCTTTCGCTCCAACACCGGGAGACGCAACGAAGCAGGCCGCCTCTCCCGGCCCGTTGGCTTGGTATCCTGGGCTTTTCGCTGAGCTTCGCCGTCGCGATGCCCGCTTTTGCCGACGACCAGCCGAACTACTCGCCCCACACCTACGACCTCACCCTCCGCGCCATCACGGACTACGAGGAGATCGCCGGCAATGGCGGCTGGCAGGCCCTCCCGCCCGGCGCCGCCGGCATGCGGATAGGTGCCCGCGGTAAATTCGCCAAGCTGCTGCGCGCAAGGTTGATGGCGACGCGTGACCTCGACCCGAGCCTGCCCGCGAGCAGCGAATTCGACCAGGCGACGCAGGACGCCCTCAAGCACTTCCAGGCCCGGCACGGCCTCAGCCTGACCGGCTCGATCGGCCGGCTCACCCTGATTGCACTCAACGTGCCTGTGGAAGTGCGGCTGCGCCAGCTCGACGCGTCTGCCAACCGACTCGCGACGCTGAAGTTCAAGTTCGGCGAGCGCTACATCGTCTCCAACATTCCGGCAGCAAGCCTCGAGGCGGTTTCGCACGGGGTGGTCGACCGTTCCTACACCACGGTGGTCGGCAGCCCGGATCGCGCCTCCCCGACGCTCACCACCAATGTCACCGCCATCAACATCCTGCCCTACTGGAATGTGCCGCAGTCGATCCTCAAGGCCGACATCATTCCCAAGCTGCAGCGCAACCCGGGCTATCTCACCGACAACCACATGCGGATCTTCAGGGGCCGGCAGGAGATCGATCCGCATAATGTCGACTGGTCGACGGCAAAGGCCACCGACTACCTGGTCAAGCAGGATCCCGGCGTGTGGAACTCCCTCGGCTTCCTGCGCCTCGACATGCCCAACAAGGATGCGGTCTATATGCACGACACGCCGCATCGCGAGCTTTTCCGAAACGATACCCGCTTCGGTTCGTCCGGCTGCACGCGCGTTGCCGGTGCGCAGGATCTCGCCGCCTGGGTGATGGAAGGCTCGGACTGGACGGGGCAGGCCATCCAGGACCAGATCGATTCCGGCGTGCCGAAGACGATCAAGCCGGCCAAGGCCGTGCCGGTGGCCTGGGTCTATCTCACCGGCTGGGGAGCGCCCGATGGCACCGTCCAGTTCCGGCCCGATGTCTACAGCATCGACACGCCGGCGGAGCCCGATCCGGCGCCGACCGATGCCGTGGCGGCCAGCGGTGCCACCACCGATCGCACTGCCTCAGTACCCGTCTCGGCCCCCGCACAGCCTCGCAGGCCCGGAGCGGCTTCGCCTGTGGCGGTAAAGCCGGTGACCACGACAATCGTGAAGACCCGTCCCATCATCATCGACGCTGCCGCGACGGCGAACTGACACGGGGCCGCGGATGTCCGGTCCGCGTTCCCAGCATTTCTCTTGCCGCGCGCCCAAAAGTGCTATTTGGTCCGCGCCATGTCCCCATCGCCCTCCTCCGCCGCGACCCAGACCCTGCCGCAGCTTCTCGTGACACCGGGCTTTGCCGATTACCGCCTGGTCGATTGCGGCGAAGGCCGCAAGCTCGAACGCTTCGGCAAACTCCTGGTCGACCGGCCCGAACCCCAGGCCATGGGAGCCAGGCGCAAGCCGGGCCTCTGGGAGAAGGCCGATGCGGTGTTTCTCGGCATGAACGCCGAAGACGAGGGTTCGGACGGGCGCTGGAAATTCGCCGGCAGGCCCGTGGAGACTTTCCCGGTCTCCTATCGCGGCGTTGCCTTCCATGGCCGCTTTACCCCCTTTCGGCACCTGGGCTTCTTCCCCGAGCAGGCTCCCCACTGGGATTACATGATCGAGCAGTTGCAGGCGCTCAGGCGTCCGGCCCGCGTGCTCAACCTGTTCGGCTACACCGGCGTCGCCTCCCTCCTCGCCGCCAAGCACGGCGCTCAGGTCACGCATGTCGACGCTTCCAAGAAATCGATCGGCTTTGCCCGCGAGAACCAGGCGCTTGCCGGGCTTTCAGATGCCCCGATCCGCTGGATCGTCGACGATGCCGTGAAGTTCACCGCACGCGAGGAGCGTCGCGGCTCGAAATATGACGTGGTGCTGCTCGACCCGCCAAAATATGGCCGCGGCCCGGGCGGCGAGGTCTGGGACCTCTTCCGCGACCTGCCGAAGATGCTCGATCTCTGCCGGGCCGTCCTGACGGACAAGCCGGCGTTCGTGATCGTCACCGCCTATGCGATCCGGGCTTCCTTCGTCGCCGTGCACGAACTTACGCGCGAGGTCTTCGGCGATCTCGGCGGCGACATCGCCTCCGGCGAACTGGTGGTCTCAGAGGAAGACTCCGGCCGCCTGCTCTCGACTTCACTCTACTCGCGCTGGAGCGCCGCATGAGAGGGTGGCCTTTCACCGGGAAGAGCGCGACGCCCATGGAAACTCTCGGAAGGCTGCGGCCATGAAGCCCCGTTTCCAGCGCCCTCGGCCGCAGCAATACACCCCCGCCGCACCGGCCTCGCGCGTGGTGACCAGCCTCACCAATCCGCTGGTCAAGGACATCCGTGCCCTCGAAATGCGCAAGGTGCGGCAGGAAGCCGGCCTGTTCATCGCCGAAGGCCTCAAACTGGTGGCTGACGCCATCGAAGCGGGCTGGCCTATCCGCATCCTCGTGCATCGTTCCGGCGAGGACAAGCCGATGCTCGCCCGCGCCGTGCGAGCGACGCGCCAGGCCGGCGGCGAGGTGCTGGAAGTCACCGGCGAAATCCTGGAGAAACTTTCCCGCCGCGACAATCCGCAAACGGTGATCGGCGTGTTCGAGCAGCGCCTGGAAAAGCTCGACGGCCTGAAGATAGCAGGGGGTGAGATCTGGATCGGCCTCGACCGCGTGCGCGACCCCGGCAATCTCGGCACGATCATCCGCACGGCCGACGCAGTGGGCGCCGAAGGCATCATCCTGGTCGGCGACACCACCGACCCCTTCGGCATCGAGGCGGTGCGCGCCACCATGGGCTCAATCTTCAACATACGCCTCGCCGCCGCCTCGTCCCAGGCCTTTCTCGCCTGGCGCAAGGGCTTCGAGGGCCTGGTTGTCGGCACTCATCTCGCCGGCACCCATGACTATCGAGACGTCGACTACGGAAAGGGGCCCTGCCTCCTCCTCATGGGCAACGAACAGCAGGGCCTGCCCGACGAACTTGCCAAGGCCTGCAGCCACCTTGTCAAGATTCCGATGCGCGGGCAGGCGGATTCGCTGAACCTCGCGGTGGCGACAGGCGTGATGCTGTTCGAGATCGCGCGGGGGCAGCTCAAGTTGGACTAGGCGTCCCTGGGACCGCGGGCGAGACGCCTGCGATCCAAGGTTACCTCACCCCCCACACGCTCGACTTCTTGATCTCCAGATCTTCCAGCTCTCGCGACACCGGCACCTGATAGCTCGCCAGGAGGCTGAGTTCCTCCTTTGGCAGGTAGGTCCGGCCGGGATCGCCAACCAGCACATGGGCGCCTCGCTGGCGCCAGCCCTTCAGCCAGGCGAGGACTTCGGCGGCGATCTCGCGGTCGTAGAAGATGTCCCCGGCCAGGACCACGTCGACGCCGATATCGAAGCGGCCGAGCACGTTCTCCGCGACCGGCTCTATCCGCACGCCGTTCACCTGCGCATTGAGCGTCATGGCCTCCAGCGCAAAGCCGTCGATATCCGCGGCGTGGGCAGAGGCCGCCCCCGCCTTCATGGCGGCGATGGCGACGAGGCCCGAACCGGAAGCGAAGTCGAGCACGCGCCGGCCGGCGACGATGTCGGGATGGTCGAGGATGTAGCGCGCCAGCGCCTGGCCGCCAGCCCAGGCAAAGGCCCAGAAGGGTGGCGGTAGGCCCATCTCGCCCAGTTCCTCCTCCGTCTTCTGCCAGAGCGGCGTGACTTCGTCGGCCAGATGAAGGGAGATCTCGGGCGTGTAGGGCACGGGCAGAACCCGCGTCTGCGCCGCGATGAAGCCTTTGCGATCAGCTATCACAGGCGCAACTGGCGCTCGTAGAGATCGGGCAGGTCGTTCTCCAGGAGCACGACGTCGCCGGCCCGCAGGTTCGAGCCCATCCAGCCTTGCGCCGCGGCGAAGCCCGCGCATTCCACCACTTCGCCGTCGGGCCTGGCCGCCTTGTAGGCATCGACGAGGTCGCGGATGCGATCGGGCGCCACGGCGAGGAGGATGTCCACGGTCTCGCCCGCCAGGGTGCCGATCTTCCTGTGCTCCTCGGCATGGGCGGCACCGAGCTCCACCATACCGGGCGTCACCAGGATGCGCCGGCCGCCCTCGCCCACCAGCAAAGGGAGAATTCCCAGCGCCGAAGCAAAGCCCGCGGGATTGGAATTGTAGGCGTCGTCGACGATGACGGTGCCGTCGGCCTGGCGCTTCACCTCCAGGCGATGGGCGATCTGCGGCGTCGAGCGCATGGCGATCTCCGCCGTCTCCGCGTCGATGCCCATGGCAAGGGCCGTGACGAAGGCCAGCGCCATGTTGCCGCCGTGATGGAGGCCGTAGAGAGGTGCCAACAGCGTATAGTCCTTGCCGAGATAGCTCAGCGCAACGGTGAGGCCGTCCTTGCCCTGCGTCACCGAATGGATCTTCGCTTCGCTCCCCTCGCCATTGCCGACCAGCACCATCGAGGCGCGATGGGCGTCGGTGAAGTGCTTCGCATCCTTGAAGGCGAGCACGGCGTCGTTGATGATAGCCTTGCCGCCCCGGGCAACCGCCGCGGTCGGCAATTCGAACTTCGTCCTGGCCACTGTGTCCAGCGATTTGAAGCGCTCGTAGTGAGCGGCACCCACCGCCGTCACCACCGCGATGTCGGGCGGGGCCAGACGGCACAGGCGTTCGATCGAACCGGGGCCGTAGGCACCCATCTCCACCACGAAATGGCGGTGATAGGGCTCCAGCTTCTCGCGGACGATGCGGGCAATGCCCATCGGCGTGTTGACCGAACCCGGCGTGATCAGGGCCGAGCCGGCGCTTTCGAGCAGGTGCCCGAGGATGTGCTTGGTCGAGGTCTTGCCATAGGAGCCGGTGACTCCGACGACGACGGGGGCAAGGCGCTTGAGCTTCTCATGTGCCTCGTTCCAGAAACCCTGCTGGATGCGGTTCTCGCCGGGCTGCAGAATCTTCACCGCCGCCACCAGCGCGAAGGGGATGAGCTGGACGAGCACCACCACCCAGACCGGCGCGACACCGAAGCCGACGCCGACCAGGCCGAGCAGCAGCACCAGCGCGAAGGCGACGCGCAGGATGCGCGTGGCGCGCTGCGTCATGGCAAGCTTCTTCTTGCCGGTCTGGCGCGGATCGCGCTCACGACGCGCCGCCACGAGGAAAATTACGCCGATGAAGAAGGCGAGCAGCAGCACCGGCGCCGGATAGAGCATGGCCATGGCGGAGAGCACGACCACGGCAAGGCTGACCCGGGTGTCGAACACCACGTTGTAGAGCAGCCAGTGCAGGAAGCGCCCGCCGTCATATTCCTCCTGCTGGAAGATGTGCAGGTAGGTCAGGAAGCGCTTCCAGGCGAAGGGGATGAAGCCCAGCAACACCAGAGCTGCCGCGACATGGGGCGAATTGAGCACGGGGGCGAGCGTTTCGAGCATCAGCCTTCCAGGAGTTTTGCGACGGTATGCGCGACCTGCGGGCCGCCGTCGGTGAGGATGGTATAGTGATCGAGCCCCGGCAGGATGTTCACCGTAGCGCCCGGGATCAGGCTCGCCAGGCGCTCGCTCATCTCGGGCGGGGCCTGGTCGTCCAGGGCACCGCAGAGAATGCGGACGGGAATGCGGATGGACTTGATCGCCTCGCTCTGGTCCTCGGCGATGACCTTGACGAAGACGGGGCGCATCGCTCCGGCGCTGCGATAATCGGCCGAGCCGAACTTGGCCTTTCGGGCGCTGACGTCGACGCCAAGTCTTTCCAGAAGCTTCAAGGCCTTGAACAGGCGCACGCGCCAGAAGATCTTCAGCCGCGTCGCAGGGCTGCGGATCGGCCTGAGGCCGTGCGACCCCACCAGCACCATGGCGTCGACGGCCTCGGAGTGGTTCGTCGCGAGGCGCAGGCCCACGCGGCCGCCGAAGGAATGACCGACCCACACGCGCCTGCCGCGCGGCAGAGTGCCGAGCCATTCTGCCACGGCGTCGGCATAGTCCCTGGTGTCCCACACGCCGGAATGGCCGTTCTCGGGCGGCACCGGACTCTGGCCGAAGCCCGGAAAGTCGATGAGCGTATGATGGGCGACGCGTTCGAGCGAATGGGCCAGGGCCAGGAAGGCATGATGATCCTGCCCCCAGCCATGCGCCCAGATCACGTGGGGGGTACCCGCATCCAGCGGTTTGCCGAACGAGACGATCGCGTGGGGAGTGCCCTTGGCTGTGAAGGTGGACAGGGTCAACATAGTCCTTCCGGCAGGTCCGTGGTTCCATACCACGCAGCCTGAGGCGCATTTGCGGCGCCCTGATCCCGCAAGGTCAGGATATGGAGCTGCGTTCCATGGTCGAAGTGCCAGAATTCGTACGCATAGTTGGTAAAGCCCGCGTTAACCATCGCATTGAACAGCACGCGGCGGTTGAGAAGTCGGGGATCGTCGGCGCCGATCTCGCCTCGCTGCAGCAGCCTTTCGTAGTGATCGGTGTAGGAGCGCTCATGCGTCTCGTCGAAGTCGGCGCCATGATCGAGCAACGCGCCGCTGGCCGCATCGACCAGCATCACATCCACCGATCCGCCGGTTGAGTGGATGGGCCAGGTGGTCTCGTCCCGCCGGTCGAAGCGGCGCGGATCTGACACGAAGGTGCGCACGATCGCCTCGCGTTCATCAGGCGAGAGCTCCGGCCGCTCCGCCGCAAGCTGGACTTCGAAGAAGCTCCACAGGCCCGCCTGCGTCTCGATGGGGCGATAGGCGTCCAACGCCTTGATACGCAGCCCCCTGCCAGCCACCGCCGCGTCGGCAGCCCTCAGAAGGCGGGAGACACCGGCGCGCGCCGCCACCACCTCGACCGCCCCCGCGATACGCTTGTGATACGGCGCATTGCCGCCATCCGTGCGCGCATACCAGGACTGGGTGAGCAGCCCTTCCGCAGCGAGGTCGACCAGTGGCTCGCCCCAGCGCGGATCGGCGCGGTCGAAGGGAACCAGATTGTAGCCGGAAGCGGTGCCGGCGGTGTCGGGACGAAAGGGGATGGGGGCGAGGAGATCGGTCATAGGGGTGGCGATAGCAGATCGGCCATGGCGATTCAAAGAATGGCACGCGACTGGGACCGCGGACTACAGGAACCGGCTCGCGATCTTGCCATGCGCCTGCCTGAGACCCCCCAGGTCCAAGCCCACGGGCAGGCCGTCCTCCACGCGCCATTGCCCTGCCACCATCACGCGGTCCGCCCGATGGGCACCGCAATGGACGAGTGCGGCGATCGGATGATGGGCGCCGGAGAAGCGCAGTTCGTCGAGGGTGAACAGGGCAAGGTCGGCCTCCAGCCCGGCCCTGACGGCGCCGATGTCGTCGCGGCCCAGGCAACGGGCGGAGCCTTCCGTGGCCCAGCGCAGGCAGTCGCGCCACGAAACGGCTTCGGCACCGCGAGAGAGCCGGTTGATCATCAGGGCGTGGCGCACGCCTTCCATCAGGTTCGACGAATCGTTGGAGGCCGAGCCATCGACGCCGAGCCCCACCGGAGCCCCTGCTTCCTCGAGCAGGCCCGTGCGGCAGAAACCGGAGGCGAGCACCGCGTTGGAGGTCGGGCAATGGCAGACGCCCACCCCGTGGCGGCCGAGCGTGGTGCAGTCATCGGCGCTGAAATGGATGCCGTGGGCCAGCCAGGTGCGCGGCGACATCCAGCCGACTTCGTCGAGCAGTTCGATCGGCCTGCAGCCATAGACCTGCTCGCAGAAGCGGTCCTCATCCTGCGTCTCGGCGAGATGCGTATGCAGGCGGCAGTCGAAACGCCCGGCGAGCTCGGCCGTACGCTGCATCAGGCTCTTGGTCACCGAGAAGGGCGAGCAGGGCGAGAAGGCGATGCGGATCATGGCGCCGGGCCTGGTGTCGTGATAGGCACCGGCCACCCGTTCGCAATCGGCGAGGATGGTGTCCTCGTCCTGCACCACGCTGTCCGGCGGCAGGCCGCCATCCTTCTGCGAGAGGTTCATCGAGCCGCGCGACACCGTCATGCGGATGCCGAGCGCCCGGGCCTCCTCGACTTCGATATCGACGGCCCGCTCCAGCCCCTTCGGAAAGACATAGTGATGATCAGCCGCCGTGGTGCACCCCGACATCAGCAATTCCACCAGCGCCAGCCTTACCGAGAGACGGAAGCTCTCGGGATCGAGCCGCGACCAGATCGGGTAGAGCGTCTTCAGCCACGGGAACAGCGGCATGTCGCAGGCATCGGGGTGGGCTCGGGTCAGCGTCTGGTAGAAATGATGGTGGGTGTTGACGAGACCGGGCAGCACGACATGGCGCGAGGCATCGAACACGCCATCCACCGGGGCCGTGGGCTCCCGGCCCGCCGGCACCAGTTCGGCGATGCGGCTGCCTTCGACGACGATGCCACGCTCCGCGCCATCGGCCAGGATGGCGAGCGGATCTTTCAGCCACAGGCGCATGGGATCTCCTCTACAGACGGAAAGCAGGACGATCGCCCATAGAAGCGCCTGCCGCGCCGCAGGCCAAGCCGCATTTGTTTGGAAAGTGTTTCCTCCGGCGGCGCGGGCTTCCCGCCCATGGGCGCCGGCCTTGCGGGAACGGGCCAGATGGACAGGGAGGGACGATCACCGATCGCCCTCTTCCCTGCCGCCCAAACGTGTCGCCTCCAAGATCTGGATGATGTCGATCGGGTGATCGACACTCCCATCCTGCGCTTCCCCCCCGATCAGAAGAAGGCCTGGATGCCCGTCTGCGCGCGCCCGAGGATCAACGCATGCACGTCATGCGTTCCCTCATAAGTATTCACAGTTTCGAGGTTCTGCGCCACGCGCATGACATGGAACTCGTCGGCGATGCCGTTGCCCCCATGCATGTCGCGGGCCATGCGAGCGATATCCAGCGCCTTGCCGCAGTTGTTGCGCTTCATCAGGCTGATGGCCGGCGGCGCGGCGGTGTGGGCGTCGAGCAGGCGGCCGAGCTGGAGCGCGCCGAGCAGGCCGAGCGCGATCTCGGTCTGCATATCGGCGAGCTTCTTCTGGACGAGCTGATTGGCCGCGAGCGGCCGGCCGAACTGCTTGCGGTCGAGCGTATACTGGCGAGCCCGGTGCCAGCAGAATTCGGCGGCGCCCATGGCGCCCCAGGCAATGCCGTAGCGCGCCTTGTTGAGGCATCCGAAGGGGCCGGAAAGACCCCTGGCGTTGGGCAGGAGATTGGCTTCAGGCACGACAACGCCCTCCAGCACGATCTCGCCGGTGATCGAAGCGCGCAACGAGAGCTTGCCCTCGATCTTGGGGGTCGAGAAGCCCTCCGCGCCACGCTCGACGATGAAGCCGCGGATGACATCGTCGAGCTTGGCCCAGACCACTGCGATATCGGCGATGGGCGAATTGGTGATCCACATCTTGGCGCCGTCAAGCCTGTAGCCGCCGTCCACCTTCACCGCCCGCGTCTTCATGGAGCCGGGATCGGACCCGGCATCGGGTTCGGTGAGGCCGAAGCAGCCG
Source organism: Labrys sp. ALF-8 (assembly GCF_059699065.1). Lineage (NCBI taxonomy): Bacteria > Pseudomonadati > Pseudomonadota > Alphaproteobacteria > Hyphomicrobiales > Xanthobacteraceae > Labrys > Labrys sp. ALF-8. The sequence continues at coordinate 3,082,791 of NZ_AP048537.1, read as the reverse complement.
ACCAATTCGCCGCTGGCGAGCTTGGGCAGGTACTTCTTGCGCTGGTCCTCGCTGCCATAGGCGTAAATGGGATGCATCACCAGCGAGGACTGCACCGACATCGCCGAACGATAGCCCGAGTCGACGCGCTCCACCTCCCGCGCCACCAGGCCGTAGGCGACATGACCGAGTCCGGCCCCGCCGTAAGCTTCGGGAATGGTGGCGCCGAGCAGGCCGAGTTCGCCCATCTCCGTCATGATGGCGCGGTCGAACGTCTCCTCGCGATAGGCCTTGAGCACGCGGGGCATCAGCCGGTCCTTGGCATAATCGCGCGCAGTGTCGCGCACGAGGCGCTCCTCCTCCGTCAGGAGCGATTCGAGGCCGAGCGGATCGGTCCAGTCGAAAGACTCGCTCGCCTTTTTGATCGCCTCGCCTGCGTCATGAAGCTTGATCGCGGCGTCCACCATGGCCCATACCCTCCTAACGTGATTTGGCGGGACATTGGTCGCGCCGCTTGAAGGCGTCAAGAAAAGAGTGGGCTCATGAGCGCAGTGGAGCATGGCGGCAATCTCGGCGAGGCGCGGCGGCTCTTCCCGCAGGCCTCGCAGCCCTGGATCGATCTCTCGACCGGCATCAATCCCTGGCCCTATCCGATTCCCGCCATTCCGCCCGAGGCGTGGACCGCACTGCCCTCGCCCGACGACACGCGCGAACTCGAGGCCGTGGCGGCACAGTGCTACGGTGTGCCGTTCGATGCCTGCGTCGTCGCCACGCCGGGCACGCAGGCGGCGATCCAGTGGCTGCCGCGCCTTTTCCCGGCGGGCAGCGTCGCCGTGCTGAGTCCGACCTACGCAGAACATGCGCGCGGCTGGACTCTCGCCGGCCATCACGTCGTCGAGGCCCGGCGATGGGAGGAACTCGACGGTGCGACCATCGCCGTGATCGTCAATCCCAACAATCCGGACGGCGGCTATTTCGGCCGAGAGGAACTGCTCGCACTCGCCGCCCAGAAATACGCCGAAGGCGGTGCGCTCATCCTCGACGAGGCCTTCGCCGACGTGGTGCCCCAGATCAGCCTCGCCTCGATGGCGGGTACGCCGGGCCTCGTCATGCTGCGCTCGTTCGGGAAGTTCTTCGGCCTCGCCGGCATCCGGCTCGGCTTCGTCCTGGCGGAGCCAGCCATCACCGGTCGGCTGCGCCAGGCCATGGGCGCCTGGGCGGTTTCCGGTGAATCGATCGCGATCGGCCGGGTAGCCCTCGCCGACATCCTCTGGCAGAACGGCACGCGCGCCTCGCTTCGCACCGCCCGACAGGAACTTGATGCCGATCTCATGGCTGCCGGCACGATCATAGGCGGCACGGATCTCTATCGCCTCCTGCAGACGCCGCATGCTCCCGCTCTGTTCCGCCAGCTCGGACAGGCAGGCATCTGGGTGCGCCGCTTCGCGGACCATCCGCGCTGGCTGCGCTTCGGGCTGCAGCCCCACGCCGAGGCCCAGGACCGGTTGCGTGCGGTGCTGGGCCGTTATCACAGTCGCGAGACCCGCGCGATGTAGCGTTCGCAGCGCGGCTATCGCTCCTCCTTGCGGAAGGGCTTGAGCAGGGCCGCGGGCGCCACGGCGTTGCGCGACATCAGTGCCATGGCGACGATGGTGAACAGGAAGGGCAGCATCAGGAAGGCCTCATAGGGAATATGCCCGAGGCCGCTCGCCTGCAACCGCAGTTGCAGGGCGTCGATGAGAGCAAACAGCAGGGCCGCACCCGTCGCCCGCACCGGATCCCAGCGCCCGAACACCACCAGGGCGATCGCCACCCAGCCGCGCCCCGAAATCACCCCGAACGTGAAGGCGTTGAACTGCGCGAGGGTGAGGAACGCGCCTCCCACGCCCATCAGGGCCCCTCCGATGATCACGGCCTGGAAGCGCCTTGCCATCACGTTGATCCCGGCCGAATCGGCGGCCCGCGGATTCTCGCCGACCATGCGCAGCCCAAGCCCCCAGGGCGTGCGATAGAGGATGAAGGCGACCAGAGCCACGGCCAGCAGCGCGAGATAGACCAGCGCGAACTGGTTGAAGACCACCGGTCCGACGAGGGGGATCTCCGACAGGCCCGGGATCGGCACGGGCTGGAACGCCGTCACCGTGGGAGGAGAGGATTGCTGGCCGAAAACCAGGCGGTAGAAGAAGTAGGCGAGCCCCGTGCAGAACAGGGTCACGCCGATCCCCGACACATGCTGGCTGAGACCCAGCGCCACCGTGAAGATGGCGTGGATCGCGCCCATCGCCGCCCCCGTGGCGACGGCGGCCAGGACTCCGAGCCAAAGGCTGCCGGTGAAATAGGCTGCGGTAAAACCGGTCATCGCCGAAAGCAGCATGATGCCTTCGATGCCGAGATTGAGCACGCCGGCGCGTTCCGAAATCAGTTCGCCGAGGGTCGCGAAGATCAGCGGTGTTGCGATGCGCAGCGTCGCCGCGAAGAAGCCGATCTGGAAGACCTGTTCGAGGATCGCATTCATGCGGCGGCTCCGACGCGGCGCAGGCGATAGGCGGTGAACAGGAGGGCGACCAGCATGGCGAGCAGCGCCGTACCCTGGATGACGTCGGCGAGAAAGACGGGCACGCCCGTTGCTCGCGACATCGCCTCGGCACCCGTCATCGCCGCAGCGAAGAAGATGGCCGCCGGCACCACGCCGAGCGGATTGAGACGGGCCAGCATGGCGATGACGATGCCGCTGTAACCGAACCCCGGTGACAGGTCGCTCATGACCTGGAAATGCACGCCGCCGACCTCGCCCACGCCCGCCAGGCCGGCAAGGCCTCCCGAGAGCAGGGCGGTGAGGACGAGGATGCGGTTCACGGCGATGCCCCCATAGCTCGCCGCCTCGGCATTCTCGCCGGTGACGCGAATGGCGAAGCCGAGCGTCGTGCGGGTAATCAGGAACCACACCGCCGGCGCCGCCAGGAAGGCCGCGAGCACGCCGAGATGCAGGCGGGTTCCCTCGAAGAAGACCGGGAAGTTGGCGCTGTCCTCGATGGGCGGAGAGATCGGATAGCCGGAAAGCGAATCCTTCCAGGGACCTTCGATCAGGGCCATTACGGCGAAATAGATCACCGAGTTCAGCAGCAGCGAGCTGACGACGTCGTCCACCTTGAGCCGCACGCGCAGGAGCGCCGGGACCAGGGCGGCAAAGCCTCCCGCCGCCGCGCCCGCGAGAGCCATCGCCAGCCAGGCGAGAGGCCCCGGCATGGGAAAGGTCCCGGCGAAACAGCTCGCCACGGCCCCCGCCATCAATTGTCCTTCGGCGCCGATGTTCCAGAACTTCGCGCGGAAGGCGACGGCGACCGCAAGCCCCGTGAAGATCATCGGGGCGGCCTTCACCAGCGTCTCGGTGGTCGAATAGAAATCGCCGAAGGCGGCCGCGAGCATGATACCGTAGGCGTCCACGACATTCGCGCCGGCCAGCGCGATCAGCCCGCTGCACAGGGCCAGCGCGACCGCGACGGCAGCGAGCGGCAAGGCGAGGTTGAACCAGACGGGCGTGGCCTGGCGAGGCTCGAGTCTCAGCATCAGTGTTTCGCTCCGCTCATCAGCAGGCCAAGCCGTTCGATCGAGGCTTCGCTGGACGCGAGGACACCGGCAACGCGCCCCTCATAGAGCACGGCGATGCGATCCGAGAGCGTCAGCAATTCCTCCAGGTCCTCGCTGATCACGACGAGGCCGCAACGCCGGCCACGCAGGCCGAGAAAGCGTTCATGCACGAAGCGCGCAGCGCCGATGTCGAGGCCGCGCGTCGGCTGGGCGGCGATCAGCACCTTGGGATCGAACGCAAGTTCCCGGGCCAGCAGAGCTTTCTGCAGATTGCCGCCGGAAAGCGAGCCGGCCCGCGCCATCGGGCCGGGGCATCGTATATCGAAGGCCCGGATCTGCTCCTCGGCGAAGGCGACGATAGCACCCGGCTTCAGGAGGCCTCGGGCCGAGAATGCGGCCGTGCGGACGCGCGGGAGGACCATGCTGTCGGCCAGCGGCAGGCTGGTGACCATGCCCTGCGTCATCCGGTCCTCGGGAATGCGACCAAGCCCCATCTCCTGGACGCGGCGGGGACCATAGGGCTCGACCTGCGCGCCAGCGATCTCGAACCTGCCGCCGACGGGCTTCAGCATTCCTGCCACGACATCCGCCAGCGCCCGCTGCCCATTGCCGGCCACTCCGGCAATGCCGAGGATCTCGCCCTCGCGCACCGCCAGGCTGACCTCCTTGAGCGCCATGCCTGCGTGTCCGGCCGTCGAGACCTTGTCCAGGCTGAGGACGACCGCACCGGGCTCGGAGACCGGCCGTTCCGGCGGCACGATCTCGTGGCCGCACATCAACCGGGCCATTTCGCTGGACGAAGTGCTGGCAGGCTCCGCGATGGAGGCGACCATTCTGCCATGCCGCAACACGACGCAGCGATCGGTCAGCCCCCGGACCTCGGTGAGCTTGTGGGATATGAAGATGATGCCGAGGCCCTGCGCCGTCATGGCTCGAAGAGCCTTGAACAAGCCTTCCGCCTCTTCGGGCGCCAGCACGGCCGTGGGCTCGTCGAGAATGAGGAGCCTGGCTCCGCGAAACAGCGCCTTGATCACCTCCAGCCGCTGCTGTTCCCCCACGGCGAGGGAGGACACGCGCCGGTCCGGATCGAGGCTCAGATTGAAGCGGCTGGCGATCTCCTTCAACCTGGACAGCGCACCGGCCCGGTCGAGCCGGCCTCCCCTGCCCGGCAGTCCAACGAGCAGGTTTTCGAGCACGGTGAGGCGCGAGGCCAGATGGAAATGCTGGTGTACCATGCCGATGCCTGCGGCAAGCGCGTCGGCCGAACTCCCGATGCGAGCCGGATGCCCGTCGATCCGGATTTCGCCGGCATCGGCTGCATAGGCGCCGAACAGGATGTTCATCAGCGTGGTCTTGCCCGCGCCGTTCTCGCCGAGCAGGCCCACGATCTCACCGGGACGGACCACGAGATCGACTGCCTCGTTGGCCTGCACGGCGCCGAAACGCTTGGAGATGCCGCGCATCTCGACGATGGAGGTGGTGGAGGTCATAGGCACAATTGCTGAAGTTTGAAGCCCCCCTCTCCCCCTGCGGGGGAAGGTCCCGACAGGAGGACGAGGGGCCTCGCATCACACTCGGAAAGGCTCGCGGCCGGGATTGGAACGTAGGAGGAAGGGGCCGGAAGTCTGCTCCTTCGCTCCTTGACGGCACCGTCGCCCCGTCGGGGGAGAAGGTATCCGGCCGTCTCCGTTCAATCCGAAACCGGCGTATTCTCGTCCACGTCGACGCGGAAATTGCCTTCGAGGATTTCGGTCTTCTTCTTCTCCACCAGATCCTTCACCTCGGCCGGAAGAAGCTTGTCGAACTTGTGGTAGGGCGCGAGAGTGGACCCGCCCTTGGCCATGCGCGAGAAGTCGCCGTAGTCCTGTGCGGTGAACACACCGGCCCGCACCACCTTGATGGCCTGCTCGACGGTCGGATACATGTCCCAGACCGGACCGGTAATCACGGTATCCGGGCCCTGGTCCGACTGGTCGGACATGTTGGAGATGGCATAGATCTTCTTTTCCTTGGCAGCATCGATCACACCGAAGCGCTCGGCATAGATCACGTCGACCCCCGCGTCGATCTGCGCGATGGCGGCTTCCTTGGCCTTGGGCGGGTCGAAGAAGGAGCCGATGAAGGTCACCTTCTTCTTGATGGCGGGATTGGCTTCCTTTGCGCCGGCGAAGAAGGCGTTGACGAGGCGGTTGACCTCCGGGATGCCCATGGCCGCCACGGCACCGATGGTGTTGGACTTGGTCATCTTGCCGGCAATCAGGCCGGAGAGGTAGGCGGGCTCGTGTATCCAGTTGTCGAAGACGCCGAAATTGGGTTCGGCCGGCCCCGCACCGGAACCGAACAGGAAGGCCGTCTTCGGGAACTGCTTGGCCGTCTTGCGAGATTCACGCTCGGCGGCGAAGGCGTCGCCGAGAACGAGCTCATAGCCGCCCTGCGCATATTCGCGCATCACGCGGCTGAAATCGGCGGCCTGGACCTTTTCGGAGAACTTGTACTCGATGCCGAGTTCCTTCTGCGCCTTGAGCAGGGCGACGTGGATCTGGTGATCCCAGGGCTCCTCGATGGGCGTGGCGAAGATAGCCGCGACCTTGAGCTTCTTCTCCGCCGACAAGGCCGGCAGCGGCAGACCAGCGGTCAGCAGGCCGAGAGTGCCGAGCTGGACGAAATGCCTCCGCGAGAGGCCCCCCGCCGCCCGCTTCTCTCGCTCGTTCTGGTTGCTGTGATGATCCGACATGTCATGCCCCCTCTGCCTGACGTCTATGAAAATTCGAACCCGGATGACGTGAGTACTTGTGCGAATGCGGAAGCTTCGACCGTTCCGCTCCATCAACTGTGGCGCTCCTTCGTGGCGCTGTCCAGATGGTCAAACCAGAAAACTGCACCTCGATTGGGCATACCCGAGTCATGCCCTTATTTTACACAAACAGCCTATCCGTCCGTCCTGGGCGCATAGCTGGAAGGATCGAGGTCCGCGGGCCGGCCCGGCAGATCGAGCGTGGCCTGGCGTGGCGGCGTCCGCGCGATCACCTTGCCGCGACGGATGACCGCCAGCCTCGTCGCCCGCATGCGCACCGCCTCGATGGTGTCGCGCGCCTGCAGGAGTACGAAATCGGCATTGCAGCCGGTGGCCAGCCCATAATCCTGGAGCCCCATCACGGCTGCGGGCACCGAGGTGACCGCTTCGAAGGCCCAGCGTATCGCCTCCCTGCTCGTCATCGGCACGGCATGGACGGCCATGTGGGCGACGTCGAGCATATCCGCACCGCCCAGGCCGTACCAGGGATCCATCACGCAATCCTGGCCGAGCGCGACCGGGATGCCGAGCGCGCGCATCTCGGGAATGCGCATCAGTCCGCGACGCTTGGGATAGGTGTCGTGCCGGCCCTGGAGGGTGATGTTGATCAGGGGATTTGCGATGGCGAAGAGCCCGGACTCCTTGATCAGCGGCAGCAGCTTGGAGACGTAGTAGGAATCCATCGAATGCATCGAGGTGAGATGCGAGCCGGTCGCCCGGCCACCGAGGCCCAACCGATGAGTCTCGGCGGCCAGCACTTCGATATGGCGCGAAAGGGGGTCGTCGCTCTCGTCGCAGTGGAGGTCTATCATCAGGCCGCGCTTGGCCGCGATGGCGCAGAGCGCCTTCACCGATGCGACGCCTTCCTCCATCGTGCGCTCGAAATGCGGAATGCCGCCGACCACGTCGACACCGAGATCGAGCGCCCGCTCAAGATTGCGCGCCGCTGTCGGCGAGCGGAAATAGCCGTCCTGCGGAAAGGCGACGAGCTGGAGGTCGAGATAGGGCTTCACCAAGCGCTTGACCTCGAGAAGCGCCTCCACGGCAAGAAGACGGTCGTCGCAGACGTCGACATGGCTGCGTACGGCAAGCAGGCCCTGGCTGACGGCGAGGTCGCAATAGCGCAGAGCCCGTTCGATCACCGCCTCATGGGTGAGAATGGGCTTGAGTTCGCCCCACAGCGCTATGCCCTCCAGCAGGGTTCCCGACTGGTTGAGGCGAGGCAGCCCGAGCGACAGCGTCGCGTCCATGTGGAAATGGCAGTCCACGAAGGGCGGGGCTACCAGCAGGCCGCCGGCATCGATGGTCTCGGCCGCCTCGCCCGTGATATCGGGCCCGATGGCCGCAATCCGCCCGCCGCTGACACCAATGGCCTGTCCGCTGCGCCCATCGGGCAGGACCGCATTGGTAACGAGAAGATCGAAGGCCATGATTCCGGTTCCCCCTGTATCGCCGCGTGAATGGAGCAGAGATTGGCACCGCTTCGCAAGACGAAACCGGGACCGTCCCGGGGCGGCAGTCCCACGCTTCTCATCGCAGGGGTTGACTTCCGGAATTTGTGATCACAAAATTGGGATCACAATTTTCCCGAAAGCTTGGATCATGACCCTGCATCAGACCAACCTGACGACATCGGAACTGCGCGAGATCGATGCGGCGCATCACCTGCATCCGTTCACCGACACCAAGGGCCTCAACACCGAAGGCGCGCGCGTCATCGTCAAGGCCAATGGCGTGCATCTGTGGGATTCCGAGGGCAACAAGATCATCGACGGCATGTCGGGCCTGTGGAACGTCAATATCGGCTACGGCCGGGAGGAGATTGTCGAGGCGGTTGCGCAGCAGATGCGGGAGCTGCCTTTCTACAACACATTCTTCAAGACGACTCATTTGCCGGCTATTGAGCTCTCCCGCCTGCTCGCCGAAGTGACGCCGCCGCAGTTCCAGCGCGTGTTCTTCACGGGATCCGGCTCCGAGTCCAACGACACCGTGATCCGCATGGTGCGTCACTACTGGGCGGCACAGGACAAGCCGGGCAAGTTCACCATCATCTCGCGAAAGAACGGCTATCACGGCTCGACCATGGGCGGCGCTTCGCTCGGCGGCATGAAGCCGATGCACGCCCAGGGCGGCCTGCCCATTCCGGGAATCGTCCATATCGCCCAGCCCTACTGGTATGGCGAGGGCGGGGACCAGAGCCCCGAGGAGTTCGGCCTGTGGGCGGCTCGGGAGCTCGAGCGCACCATCGACGAACTCGGGGCCGACACTATCGCCGCCTTCGTCGCCGAGCCGATCCAGGGTGCCGGCGCCGTGATCATCCCGCCTTCGACCTATTGGCCCGAGATCCAGCGCATCTGCCGCGAACGCGACATCCTGCTGGTGTCCGACGAGGTCATCTGCGGCTTCGGGCGCACGGGCGAATGGTTCGGCTGTGAATATTTCGGCTACGAGCCGGACATCATGTCGATGGCCAAGGGTATCTCCTCCGGTTACCTGCCCATCGGCGGCGTGATGGTGAACGAGAAGGTGGCCGAGGTGATCGCCAATGCCGGCGACTTCAACCATGGCTATACCTATTCCGGCCATCCGGCCTGCGCCGCCGCTGCGATCGCCAATATCAAGATCCTGCGCGAGGAAAAGATCGTCGAGCGCGTGAAGAACGACATCGGCCCGTACATGCAGAAGCAATGGCTGGCGCTTGGCGATTACCCGATGGTTGGCGAGGCTCGCATGGTGGGTCTGGTCGGCGCCCTCGAACTGACCCCCAACAAGAAGGCCCGTGCGTCCTGGCCGGTCGAGACAGGTACGGTGGGTCTTATCGCCCGCGATTTCTCCTTCAGCAACGGCCTGGTGATGCGTGCCACGCGCGACACCATGATCATTGCTCCTCCCCTGGTGATCAGCCACGAGGAAGTAGACGAGCTGATTGCCAAGGCCAGGAAGACGCTGGACCAGACGTGGGACGAAGTGAAGCGCAGGGGATACGTGTAACCCCCTCCCGGGATAGCAGGCGTCCCTGCCTGCTCCTTCTTTCCAGCAAGCGGTCCGTTTCCAAGGGCAGGCAGGGATGCCTGCTATCCCGGGGATTCCCATGTCTGTTCTCGCCGGTATAGACCAAGCTCGCGTCGAGTCCTTTTTCAAGGCCGAGAGCACCCTCTACGCCGCCGCCCGCCCCCGCTCTCGAACAATGGCGGAACAGCTCAAGCACGGCTTCTACCAGGGCGTGCCGATGCACTGGATGCGTGACTGGCCGATGCCCTTCCCCATGATGGTCGCCCAGGCACGCGGAGCCACCATCACGGATATCGATGGCAACAGCCTGTCCGATTTCTGCCTCGGCGATACCGGCTCGATGTTCGGCCATTCGCCGGAGCCGGTCGCCAGAGCCATCGCGGCACAGGCCGGAATCGGCCTTACCTATATGCTGCCCACCCCGAAAGCTGCCGAGATAGGCCCCTTGCTCAGCCAGCGCTTCGGCCTGCCGAACTGGCAGATCGCCGCGACGGCTACGGACGCCAACCGCTACGCCCTCCGCGTTGCCCGCGCCGTGACCGGCCGCAACAGGATCCTGGTCTTCAACGGCTGCTACCACGGCACCGTGGACGAGACCTTCGTGCGGCTGGTGGACGGCAAGCCGGTACCGAGGGCAGGCCTCATCGGCCAGGCCAACGATCCCACCGGCAATGCAGCCGTGGTGGAATTCAACGACACTCCGGCCCTGGAACGAGCACTGGCGGGCGGTGATATAGCCTGCGTCATCACTGAGCCGGTTCTCACGAATTCCTCGATGGTGCTGCCCGAATCCGGCTTCCACGCAGCGCTGAGGCAGTTGACGAGAACGGCAGGCACCCTGCTGCTGATCGACGAGACGCACACCATCTCCACCGGGCCGGGCGGTTATACGAGGCGCTACGGCCTGGAGCCTGACCTCTTCGTGCTCGGCAAGCCGATCGCCGGCGGCGTGCCGGCGGCCGTCTGGGGATTTACCGACGAGGTGGCAGCAAAGCTCGATGCCGTGCGCGCCATGCTTGCGCCGGGCCACTCGGGCATGGGCACGACGCTCTCGGCCAATGCGCTCGTGCTCGCGACCATGCATGCAACGCTGACGCAGGTGATGACGCACGACGCCTACGCCCATATGGAACGGCTGGCCGGGCTCCTCCAGGAGAGCTTGTCGGCCGTGATCGCCGGCGCCAAGCTGCCGTGGCACGTCGCCCGCGTTGGCGCCCGCGTGGAGTTCATCTTCGCCCCGGCGCCCCTGAGGAACGGAACCGAAGCGGAGGCGACCCACATCCACGAGCTCGAGGCGGCCGTGCATCTCGGCCTGCTCAATCGCGGCGTGCTGATCGCACCTTTCCATAACATGATGCTGGTCTCGCCCGCGACGACCGAGGCGGACGTTGCGAAACTGGCGGCGGCGTTCGCAGATGTGGTCGGCTCGCTGGCCGGCTTTTCCGGGACCGCCGGCTCCCAGCCGGCCTCCCGAACGAGCACCGCTTCCGATTGAGGCAGGCGCGGCGCCCCACCCTGAAACTCCTTCGTTTCAAGGGCCGGCCGGAAGCCGGCCGCCCCACGGGAGCTACTCCACCCGGCCCGGCGTGACCTTGTAGACCGCCGCCCTGTCGGCAATCGCCTCGAATGCCGCCGGATCGGCCCCCGTGAGCCAGACCTGCGCCCCGAAGCTCTCCAGCCGGTCATAGAGTGCGGCGCGGCGGCTTGGATCGAGATGGGCGGCGACCTCGTCGAGCAACACGATAGGAGTCATGCCGGTGAGGCGCGCCACCAGCTTCGCATGCGCGAGCACCAGTCCCAGAAGCAGCGCCTTCTGCTCGCCGGTCGATGCGCGCTCCGCAGCGATGCCCTTCGGGCCATGCACGACGAGAAGATCGGTGAGGTGCGGCCCTTCCAGCGTGCGCCCCGCCGCGCGGTCGCGCGAGCGTCCATCCCGCAGGACCTGGCGATAACGCTCCTCCACCGCCAGCGCCGGTTCATCGAGAACAGCGTTCTCGATGGCGCCGTCGAGCGCGATGCGGGCATGGGGAAAGGGTGACGAGGGGTCGATTTCCTCGTCGATCAACCCGGCGAGGCGGCGCACCGTATCCGCCCTCGATGCGGCAACGGCGATCGCAAGATCGGCGACCTCATGCTCCGCGGCGTCGAGCCAGCGCAGATCGGCATTGGGCTCTTCCAAAAGGCGATTGCGCGAGCGCAGTGCCCGTTCGAGCGCGTTGACCCGGGTGCCGTGGCCGGCATCGACGGCCAGCACCAGACGGTCGAGGAAGCGCCGGCGCTCTCCCGCGGAACCTGAGAACAGCCCATCCATGGAAGGCGTCAGCCAGACGAGCCGCAGGTGATCGGAGAAGGCGGTGGCGGAGGAGACGGGCTGGCGATCGATGCGATATTTGCGTGGACCTGCGTCCGGCCCTTCGACACCGGTGCCGAGATGCACCGGCCCCAGAGCGCCATCCACCTCGACGGCGACGGCAAAGCCGCCGGGGCCTTCCTCGCTCGCCATGTCTTCCAGTTCGGCACGGCGCAGGCCCTTGCCCTGGGTGAGCAGGGAAATTGCTTCCAGCACGTTGGTCTTGCCGGCGCCGTTCTGGCCGGTGAGCACCACCATGCCGGAATCGACGGCAAGATCGAGACGCGAATAGGAACGGAACGTCGTGAGGATCAGGCGGGTGATGCGGGGCGAGATCATCCTGGGATCCCGGGTGCGCGGACATCATGTCCGCTCTACCCTTGTCTTGAAGCGTGCCGTTTCCGGGATGCGGGCAAAAAGGTCCTCGCCTGCAGGCGATTTACACCCGCATCGGCATCAGCACATAGAGCGCAGCGGCGCCCTCACGGTCCTGCACCAGCGTGGGCGAACCGGGATCGGCGAATTTCAGGAGCGCGGTGTCGCCATCGAGCTGGGCGGCGATATCGAGGAGGTAGCGCGAGTTGAAGCCGATATCTAGCGGGCTGGAATCGTAGTCGACCTCGATTTCCTCCGTCGCCGTACCAGAATCCGGGTTGGTGACGGTGAGGACCAGGCGCCCCTCATTCAACGAAAGCTTGACGGCACGGCCGCGCTCCGAGGAGATGGTCGACACGCGGTCGACGGCGGCCGTGAAGTCGGCGCGCTCGACGATCAGGGACTTGTCGTTGCCGGTCGGGATGACGCGGGCGTAGTCCGGGAAGGTGCCGTCGATCAGCTTGGAAGTGAGCACCACCGGGCCGATGGTGAAGCGCACCTTGGCCTGCGACAGTTCCACCGATACCAGCGCCTCGGCATCCTCCATCAGCTTCTGGATCTCGCCGACCGCCTTGCGCGGAAGGATCACGCCCGGCATGCCGTTGGCCCCCTCCGGCGCCGGAAGCTCGACGCGGGCGAGGCGGTGGCCATCCGTGGCGACGGCGCGGATGCGCTGCTCACCCTCGACATCCAGCGTGTGCAGATAGATGCCGTTGAGATAATAGCGCGTCTCCTCGGTGGAGATGGCGAACTGGGTCTTCTCGATCAGCTTGCGCAGGTCCGCGGCCTTGAGCTGGAAGGTGTGCGGGAAGTCGCCGGCAGCAAGATCGGGAAAGTCGGACGGCGGCAGCGTCTGCAGGGTGAAACGCGAACGGCCGGAGCGAACGATCAGCTGCGTGGCCTCTCCGCCACCCTCAAGCGAGACCTGCGCACCGTCGGGAAGCTTGCGCACGATATCGTAGAGGGTGTGCGCAGGCACCGTGGTGGCGCCTTCCATGATGACGTCGGCCGGCGAGGACTCGACCACTTCGAGATCGAGGTCCGTGGCCTTCAGCAGCAGACTGGCGCCCTGCGCTTCGATCAACACGTTGGAAAGGATCGGAATGGTATTGCGCCGCTCGACGACGCGATGAACATGGCCCAGCGATTTGAGAAGGGCGGTCCGTTCGAGCGTAACCTTCATGGAAAGCGTCCTGGCATAGCGAAACGCGGGCGAGGCTAAGGCCCAACCCACGCCGGAAAAGGGCGAAGACCATGCAATCTGCCGTGTGGAAAGGCAAGCGATCACACGCCTTTTTTGGGGTTATCCTGAATATCCGGGTGCACGGGCATCCTGCCCGTTCTTGCACCGGTCCGCTTGAAGCATAAGAATGGGCAGGATGCCTACGCACCCCGATGACCGTACCTCGGCGGTCTAGAGATGAGGCACCGGTTCCAGCAGGACCACGAGCCGTTGGACGATGGCGAGAACCGCGATGATGATGACGAGAATGCGGGCGATCTGCTTGAACCGCCCCTCCATGGGCAGGCGGTCGATGACATACATCAAAAGCCAGCAGACGACGCCGATGATGACGATGCCGATCAGCAGGGAGATCACCTCGGACAGCATGGGACTTCTCCAGATACAAAACCACGGCGCGAGCCGTGGCCTGTAACGCCGCCCGAAGGTGGAGGTTCCCGTACGTATCCGTCCTTACTTCGCCCGGATGAAACCGACGATGTCCTTCACCGAATTCATGATCGGCGCCGCAAGGGCGCGGGCACGCTGGGAACCATCGGCAAGCACCGCGTCGATATGAGCCGGATCGGCCATCAGGCGTTTCATTTCGGCTGTAATCGGCGAGAGCTTGGCCACGGTGAGGTCGGCCAGCGCGGTCTTGAATGTCGAGAATTGTCCGCCGCCGAATTCGCTCAGGATCTCCGCGACGCCCTGACCCGACAGTGCCGAGAAGATCGCGACGAGATTGTCTGCTTCCGCGCGGCCCTTGAGGCCCTCCGCCTCGCTCGGCAATGGCTCGGGATCGGTACGGGCCTTGCGGATCTTGGAGGCGATGGTGTCCGCATCGTCGGTCATGTTGATGCGCGAGAGATCGGACGGGTCCGACTTCGACATCTTCTTGGTACCGTCGCGCAGGCTCATCACGCGCGTCGCCGCGCCCTGGATCAGCGGCTCGGGCAATGGAAAGAAGCCATCGTTGAAGCCATGCCCGATGATGGATTCGGCGTAGTCGTTGTTGAATTTCGTGGCGATGTCGCGCGCGAGTTCCAGGTGCTGCTTCTGGTCCTCGCCCACCGGCACATGCGTGGCGCGGTAGACCAGGATATCGGCGGCCATCAGCGCCGGATAGGCGAACAGGCCGACCGAAGCGGCCTCCTTGTCCTTGCCTGCCTTTTCCTTGAACTGCGTCATGCGATTGAGCCAGCCCATGCGGGCCACGCAGTTGAAGACCCAGGCGAGCTCCGCATGCTCGGCCACCTGGCTCTGATTGAAAACGATATGCGCCGTGGGATCGATGCCGGCCGCAATGAAGGCCGCGGTCACCTCTCGGATGGCATTGCGGAGCGCCTTGGGATCCTGCCAGACGGTGATGGCGTGCTCATCCACCACGCAGTAGATGCAATCGTAGTTCTTCTGCATCTCGACGAAACGCTGAATGGCGCCGAGATAATTGCCCAAATGCAGGTTGCCCGTCGGCTGAACGCCCGAAAAGACGCGCTCCACGAACTTCGTCATGGTTCTCGATTCCGTAAGCAGGAAAATTCCTGGAAGTGTCGAGCGCTTATGGCGGGCAGCCGGAGAGGATGCAAGTGCGCAGGCCACCCGGAGGCGCAGATTGCCGCGGAGATCCGCGACGATTTGACGAATTCTGCGGGAAGTCCAATCAAACTATGGCACTGCAGCAGAAACCTCGCAAAGGCACTCGATGCCCCCTCCCGAAACATCCCTGCGCCTCCTTATCGTCGGCGGTTATGGCGTGTTCGGCGGGCGCCTCGTCGAATTGCTCGCGGACGAGCCGCGCCTGACCATTCTGGTCGCTGGCCGGACGCTGGAAATGGCAAGGCTTTTCTGCGCTCGCCACGTCTCCAGGGCCACGCTTGTTGCCACGGCCTTCGACCGGGACCATCCGCTCGCCCCGCAGTTGGAAGTCCTCAGGCCTGATATCGTGGTCGATGCCAGCGGCCCCTTCCAGAACTATGGCGAGACACCCTACCGCCTCGTCGAGGCGGCGATCTCCTACGGCGCGGACTATTTGGACTTCTCCGACGGCGCAGCATTCGTACGAGGCATCAGTCGCTACGACGGCGCGGCGAAGGCAAGGGGCCTGACTGTACTGGCCGGGGTCAGCAGCTTTCCAGTGCTGACGGCGGCCGTGGTGCGGCATCTCACGCGCGACGGCGTGCGCCTGACCTCCATCCGCGCCGGCATCGCCCCCTCCCCGCATGCGGTGGTGGGCGAGAATGTCTTCCGCGCGATCTCCTCCTATGCCGGGCAAGCCGTGCGCACGCGACGGCGCGGCCAGACGGCACTCGCCCATCCTCTCACGGAGACGATGCGCTACACCATAGTCCCACCGGGTCGCCTGCCTTTGCCGAACACGCTCTTCTCATTGATGGACGTGCCCGATCTCCTGCTGCTCGCGGACTTCAAACCGGAGGTGGAGACGGTCTGGATCGGCGCCGGGCCGAGGCCGGAAATCCTGCACCGAGCCCTGATCGGCCTCAGTCTCTTGGTGCGGGCAAGGCTGCTGCCCTCGCTCTCGCCGCTGGCGCCCCTGTTCCAACGCGCCAATCGCCTCCTGCGCTGGGGCGCCCATTGCGGCGGCATGTTCGTCGAGATCGAAGGCCGCAACCACCGTGGCGCCGCGGTCCGGCGCTCCTGGCATCTCAATGCGGAGGGCGACGACGGTCCCTATATTCCCTCGATGGCCATCGAGGCGCTCCTTCGCAAGCGGCTCGCGGGCGAGCGGACCGACCCGGGGGCACGCCCGGCTATGGGAACTCTCGACCTTGCAGACTATCACCGGGTCTTTGCCGGGCGAACCTTCAGCCACGGCGTACGCGACGAGGTCGCCCTTGCAGGCAAGCCTCTCTACCCGCGCCTTCTCGGAGAGGCATACGACACATTGCCACCGAGCATACGCAACATTCACGCCCTCGGTGATGCCGCCCGGCGCATGTGCGGGCGTGCCCGCGTGACCCGTGGCAAGGGACTCGCTGCTCGCCTCGTCGCGGGGCTCGTCGGCTTTCTGCCGGAAGCGGATGATGTCCCCATTGCCGTGACCTTCACGCGGAAAGCCGGGGGCGAACTATGGCTACGCGATTTCGGCGGCCGTCGCTTCTCGAGCTTGCACGTACCGGGCAAGGGCCGCTCGGCCGGGCTGGTGGAGGAGCGTTTCGGTCCCTTCCGCTTCGGCCTGGCCCTCGTGGTGGAGGATGGGAAGCTCCATCTCGTCGTATGCAACTGGAACGTCCTCGGCATGCCCTTGCCGCGTTTCCTGGCGCCCGGCGGCAACAGCTTCGAAAGCGAGGAGGAAGGCCGCTTCAACTTTCATGTCGAAATCGGCCATCCGCTGCTGGGACTGATCGTGCGCTATCAGGGCTGGCTCATCCCCGATAACCCGCCCTGAACGGCGTTATTTTCACGGCAACGCTTTCGTTCCCCGCTGCGGCGGTGTATGAGGCGCCACACTTATCAAGTTTCAGGACATCATCGTGAAGGTTATCGCCAGCCAGATTCGCAAGGGCAACGTCGTCGAGATCGACAATCAGCTTCTCGTCGTACTCAAGGCCGAGAGCTTCTTCCCCGGCAAGGGCACGCCCACCACCCAGATCGACATGCGCCGCCTGTCGGATGGCGTGAAGACGGTGCAGCGCTACCGCACCACCGAGCAGGTCGAGCGCGCCTTCATCGAGACCAAGCCCTACACCTATCTCTACGAAGATGCCCACGGCTTCGCCTTCATGAACATGGAGAGCTATGAGCAGGTTTCCGTGCCGGCCGATGTGATCGGCGACCAGTCGGTCTATCTGGCCGAGAACATGGAAAGCCAGCTCAGCCTCTACAACGGCGTGCCGGTCGCCATCGAGTTGCCGGCGCGCGTGGTGCTGGAAGTGACCGATACGGAGCCGGTCACCAAGGGCCAGACCGCCTCGTCCTCCTACAAGCCCGCCACCCTCTCCAACGGCGTGCGCACCACCGTGCCGCCCCACATCACCGCGGGAACCCGCGTGGTGATCATGACGGAAGACGGCTCCTACGTGGAACGTGCGAAGGACTGATTTCACGGAAGCGCCGGCTTCGGCCGGCTCTCGCAAACAGAAATGTGAAAAGGCGCGACCGCAGAAAACGCTCGCGCCTTTTCACTTCCGGCAGCGTGTCAGGAAGCAGCCGGGAGCCGGCCGCTCCAGGATGCGTCGGCGCTCGCGGCGATCTCCGCCTGGATGGCCTCGGCCACGGTTTTCGGATCTGGCGCGGCCACGATGGGACGGCCGACCACGAGATAGTCGGCACCGGCGCGGATGGCATCTGCGGGCGTCATGATGCGCTTCTGGTCTCCCGCGTCGGCTCCGGCCGGGCGCACGCCGGGCGTGACCAGCAGCATGCTGTCGCCGACCCGGTTGCGCGTGGCGGCGGCCTCCTCGGGAGACAGGATGAGGCCGGGCACTCCGAGTGCCATGGCCTGCGCGACGCGCTGGGACACGAGTTCGCTCACGCTCTGGCGATAGCCGGCTTCGGCCAGGTCGGCATCGTCATAGGAGGTCATGACCGTCACGCCCAGGATCTTGAGATCCGAGCCGCGCGCGCCCTCCACTGCTGCCTTCATCGTCTGCGGGAAGGCATGCACCGTGAGGAAGGTCATGCCCATGCGGGCGATGGCCTCAACCCCCTTGGCGACCGTGTTGCCGATATCGTGCAGCTTCATGTCGAGGAAGATCTTCTTGCCCGAGCGGGCGAGATCCTGGGCGAACGGCAACCCCCCGTTGAAGACGAGCTGGTAGCCGATCTTGTAGAAGGCGACGCTTTCGCCGAGTTGCGTCACCAAGGCCTCGGCCCTGGCGACACTATCGACGTCCAGCGCGCAGATCAGGCGGTCCCTCGTATCCAAATCCATCGCTTGCAACTCATTTCCTCGGCAGCTGTGTATAGGCCCAGACGCGGGCCGGCGGGACATTGCGCCAGATCCGCGGCGAGGCCTTCCATGTGAAGAAGGCGTTGCGGGTCGGAATCGGCGAGGTAAGGGAATAGGTGAACTGAACGAAGGGCGCGCCGGGCTGCATCAGCGTGAAGGCCTGGGCCAGCAGGTCGAGCCGCTGCGCTTCGGGACGGGTCAGCAGGGGCAGTCCGCAGACGACGGCCGCCGCCTTGCCCCCGAGCTTGCCGTCGAGCGTCCTGGCGAGCGCATAGGCGTCGCCCTGCACGACCGATGCCTTCGGGAAGCGGCGCGCCAGCAGGTCGCAGAACTCCGGGCTGTATTCCACCAGAACGAGACGCTCTTCAGCAACGCCGCGCTCGACCAGGGCCTGGGTGATCGGACCGGTACCGGGGCCGATCTCCACCACCGGGCCGAGGGAAGCGGGATCGACGTGACTGGCCATGACCTTGGAGAGGATGCGGCTCGAGGGTGTCACCGAGCCCATCTGCATGGGCTTTTCGGTCCAGCTCCTGAAGAACTGCGCTGCCTCACCGAACCTTCCCTTCGGCCTGGGCCCGCAATTCGTCCGTCGCGCGCCACCTCTGTGGATCATCGCATGCTCCTTGCTTGCCCCGCCAGCATGGCTATTGGCGAACGGCTGTTGCGTCAAGGAAATGTCATCGAGATTACGACGACATGCTCCGAGGTCGAGGAGCAGCGGGTGCCGGATGGCCGGCCCGGCGCCATTCCCCGCGCACCTCCTCGTCGTCCTCGCGGTCACGATCGTCGAGACGAGCGGTCAATCGTTGCGGCGCGAGGCGGGAAAGAGCCCAGACCGCCATGGCGCGCACGAGGGCCGAGCGGTCGTTGAGAAGGGCCTCGGCCTCGATCCCAAGGCCGGCATCGCCGGAATTTCCGATGGCAATCAGGACGTTGCGGATGAAACGGTCACGGCCGATGCGCTTCACCGGATTCTTCGCAAAGTGCGCGCGGAAGGCGGCATCGTCCAGTCGCGCCAATTCCGCCAGCTTCGGCTGGCGCAGAGCCTCGCGTGCCATCAGCTTCTGCTCGCGCGCCGCCACGGCGAACTTGTTCCAGGGACACGCGGCAAGGCAATCGTCGCAGCCATAGATACGATTGCCGATCGCCTCGCGAAACTCTTCGGGGATGGGCCCCTTGTTCTCGATGGTGAGATAGGAGATGCAGCGCCGCGCATCGAGCCTGTAGGGTGCTGGGAAGGCTGCCGTCGGGCAAGAGTCGAGGCAGGCGCGACAGGAGCCGCAATGGTCGCGCTCGGGCTCGTCGGCTTCGATTTCGGCGGCGGTGAAAATCGAGCCGAGGAAGAGCCACGACCCGAATGTGCGGCTGACGAGATTGGTGTGCTTGCCCTGCCACCCCAGTCCGGCAGCGGCAGCCAGCGGCTTCTCCATGACGGGAGCGGTGTCGACGAACACCTTGAGCGGCAGGCCGGTCAACTCGCCCCACCAGCGCCCGAGGCTCTTCAGCTTCTTCTTGACGACGTCGTGATAGTCGTCGCCCTGCGCATAGACCGAGATCAGGGCGGTGGCCGGGTCGGCGAGTCCGGCCATGGGATCACCTACCGGACCGTAATTCAGGCCGAGCATGACGATGCTGCGCACGTCGGGCCAGAGCATTCGCGGATCGCCGCGCTGGTCGGACCGGTCATTCATCCAGCCCATTTCGCCATGGAAGCCCCGATCGAGAAAGGCTCGCAGGCGCGCGGGTGCCGATGGAATGGCGTCGGGCGTGGTGACACGGACGACATCGAAGCCCTCGGCTTCGGCATGAGCAAGAAGTTGGGACTTCAGGGAGGTCATGGACTGCTCGGGAGCGCAAACCTCCCCAGGTCAGAAATCCAGATCGGCATAGGTCGAGGAAGGCGGCGTTCCCCGCACGGTTTCGGCCAGGAGCGGCCGAAAGGAGGGGCGGGATTTGAGGCGCGCATACCATTCCTTGGCAGCGCTGTCCTCGTCCCAGGGCACGTCGCCGAGATAGTCCACGATGGACAAATGCGCCGCCGCGACGAAATCGGCATAGGAGAGCCTGTCACCCGCCAGCCAGTTGCGGCGCCGAACCAGATATCCGACATAGCGCAGATGATAGCGCACATTGGACTTGGCTGCACGGATGGCGGCCGTATCCGGCGAAGATCCACCCTCCCCGACGGGGAGGAAGCGCTTCAGGATCTTCTCGGTGATGAGATATTCGCTCACCTCGGCGTTGAACTTGATGTTGAACCACTCGATGAGGCGGCGCGTCTCCACGCGGGCGCGCGGGTCGCGCGGCAACAGCCGCTGTTCGCCGAGGGCGTCGCCATAGGCTTCGTCGAGATACTCGCAGATCGGCGAAGCGCCGGGGACCGTCAGGCCGGTCGCGTCGATCATCACCGGCAGCACGCCGGCGGGGTTCATATGCAGGAAGGCCTCGCGGCGCTCCCAAGGCTTCTCCTCGACAAGATCGGTCGCGACATCCATTTCGCTCAGCACGAGGCGAATGAAACGGGATTGCGGATCGACGGTGTTGTGAAAGAGCTTTGCCATTGAACCCAAAAATCTGGAAAAGCGGACAGGAAGCCCGGAACGCGAGGCGGAAGCCCGGTATACGCCCCTGTGTAAGCCCCGGGCAACAGCCTTGAGCAAGTAGAACACAGGCACCGGGGCCAGGGGGCCAAAAAGGGAGTCGGGGGTTAACGGGGAGTTAACCCCTGTGGCCGCCGGCATCCCTGCCCGCCGCTCATGCCGAAGCGCCCGGCAGTTAAGGAGGCGGGCAAGGTCGCCACGCGTGCGGGGATTGCGAAGCGAGCTGCCGGCCTGGAGCGGCGTTTCAGCCCGCGGAAACCACGCCAATGCGCGTCCTGGCTGCCTCTTTCGTTCCCCGAGGCCAGAAGCTCCCGAGCCCGAGCCGGAAGCCCGCGATCCCCGGGAATTACGCCGACAACCCGCCGGCCAGGCTCGGCAGGTCGAAGGGCCGGAAACCGAAATGCGAGAGCCAGCGCACATCCGCGTCGAAGAAGGGACGCAGGTCCGGCATGCCGTATTTCAGCATGGCGATGCGATCGATGCCCATGCCCCAGGCGAAACCCTGGTATTCGTCGGGGTCGAGGCCGCAATTGCGCAGGACATTGGGATGCACCATGCCGCAGCCCAGGATCTCCAGCCAGTCCTCGCCCTCGCCGAAGCGGATCTCACCGCCCTTGCGGGAGCACTGGATGTCGACTTCCAGCGAAGGTTCCGTGAAGGGGAAGAAGGACGGCCGGAACCGCATCTTCACCGAAGGCACCTCGAAGAAGGCGCGGCAGAACTCCTCCAGCACCCATTTCATGTGGCCGACATGGCTGGTCTTGTCGATGACGAGCCCCTCGACCTGGTGGAACATCGGGGTGTGGGTCTGATCGCTGTCGCACCGATAGGTACGCCCCGGGATGACGACGCGGATCGGCGGCTTCTGGCTGAGCATCGTGCGCACCTGCACCGGGCTGGTATGGGTGCGCAGCACCTTGCGCTCGCCGCTCTCGTCCGGGGCGAAGAAGAAGGTGTCGTGCATCTCGCGCGCCGGATGGCCGGGCGGGAAGTTCAGCAGCGTGAAGTTGTATTCGTCCGTCTCGATGTCGGGACCCTCGGCAACGGCGAAGCCCATGTCGGCGAAGATCGCGGTGATCTCGTCGATGACCTGGCTGATCGGATGGAGGCGTCCGACCTCCGTGCCGCTCTCGCGTGCCGGCAGTGTGACGTCGAGGGCCTCGGCCTGCAGGCGGGCTTCCAGGGCGACCGCCTTCAGCACGCCCCTGCGTTCCGCGAGAGCAGCGGTGACGCGGTCCTTCACTTGGTTGATGGCGGCGCCAGCCGTCTTGCGCTCCTCCGGAGCCATCCTGCCCAGGCCGGCCAGCCGCTCCGAGATCGAGCCCTTCTTGCCGAGCGCCCCGACGCGCAGCGCCTCCAAGGCCGTCTCGTCGGCGGCGGCATCGATGTCGGTCAGAAGGCTGTTTTCAAGGCTCGCAAGGTCGTTCATAGGCTGTTCCTCAATCGAGGGGCCTTCTAGAGCATCGTGCCGAAAAGTGGAAGCCGCTTTTCCGTCGGAAGGGAACGCGGCTGCAGGAACCTCGCCGGCAGCTTGGGCTGTCGCGAAAGCCGCTGCATTCCCCGCCTCTCCCAAATAGGGCGTCATTTACAACACCGGAGGGATTGCAGTCGCGGGATCGAGAGCCCACAACAGATCATGCGTATCGTATGTGAGTACAGGCTATGACGCCGGCCCCCGACAACTCTTCTCCCACCAATATGCTCTCCACTGCCGAGGCCCTGGCCCCGGAAACCCGGGCGAAGGTGAGCGAACTGCGCCAGACCGAAGCACCTGCCTACCGGCTCGCCGCACTCGATCCCGATTTCATGCTTGGCGATTCCACCCGGGGCATCCGCTTCCAGCTGGAATATATGAAGGCCCAGGAAGGCTTGAGGGCGGCGCATATTCGCTCCACCATCGTGGTATTCGGCTCGGCGCGGGTGCGCGAGGATGCGCCGGGCAACCACGGCCGCTGGTACAAGGAGGCTCGCGCCTTCGGCTATATCGCATCCCGGCGCGGCGGCGCCATGAACGAGATAGGCGAAGGACGCTTCAACGTCATCGCCACCGGTGGCGGTCCCGGCATCATGGAGGCCGCCAATCGCGGAGCCAGCGAAGCTGGCGCACCGACCATCGGCTTCAACATCACCTTGCCGCACGAGCAATATCCCAACCCCTACACCACGCCGTCCCTCACCTTCCGCTTCCACTATTTCGCCATGCGAAAGATGCACCTGGCGATGCATGCGGCGGCGCTGGTGGTCTTCCCCGGCGGGTTCGGGACCTTCGACGAGTTGTTCGAGATCATCACGCTCCGGCAGACCGGAAAGATGTCCTTCTGCCCCATCATCCTGATCGACAGGGCCTATTGGACCAGGGTCGTGAACTTCGAGGCACTGGTGGAAGAGGGCCTCATTCGCTCCGAGGACCTGACGCTGTTCGACTATGCCGAGACCGCCGAGGAATGCTGGGCGATCCTCGAGCGCCATGGGCTGACGGCGCCAGCGGAGTAATCGCGGGTGTTCGGACATCCTGTCCGCCCTTTCGCCAGGCCCGCGCAGCCGGAAACGAAAAAACCCGCTGCCGGAAGGCAGCGGGTTTTCAATGGAAGGGTTCGTCGGGCAGCGCTTACGCGGCAGCCTTGACCTTCTCGACCAGGGCCTTGAAGGCTTCCGGCTCGCGGATAGCGAGGTCGGAGAGAACCTTGCGGTCGATCTCGATACCAGCCTTGGAGAGGCCCGCGATGAACCTGGAATAGGTCAGGCCGAATTCGCGGACAGCAGCATTGACGCGCTGGATCCACAGAGCGCGGAAGGTGCGCTTCTTCAGCTTGCGACCGATATATTCGTACTGCATCGAACGATCGACCGCCTGCTTGGCGATACGGATCGTATTCTTGCGGCGGCCATAAAAGCCCTTCGCCGCGTCGAGTGTCTTCTTGTGCTTCGCATGGGCGGTAACGCCCCGTTTCACGCGTGCCATCTGCTGATCTCCTTAAGGTTTCGCGTTGCCGTGGCGATCAGCCGTTCGGCAGGAAATACTTCTTCACGTTCTCGCCGTCCGTCTTGAAGAGGACGCGAGTGCCGCGAAGGCTGCGGATCTGCTTGTTGGTACGCTTGATCATGCCGTGGCGCTTGCCCTGCTGAGCATGCATCACCTTGCCCGATCCCGTGATCTTGAAGCGCTTTTTGGCGCCCGACTTGGTCTTCATCTTGGGCATTTTGCTCGTCTCCGAATAGTAAAAGGCGCCGAAACCTCATCGGTTCCGCCACCGGTAAGCCGTGTGCTTTTGGAAAAGCGCCCGAGCCGACAACATCGCCACGGCAGCCCTTACCAGCCGGTCGATGCGGGGAAGCCGGGTCTATAGTCGGAAGGGCGCAGAAAAGCAACAGGCGGGCCCAGAAATTCCTCGGAGTACAGACCTTCCCGGGACTGCCGACCTCTTGTACCCCTGCGCCGCTGGAAGAAGACGAAAGTTCAGGCCAGGCACCCGTACGCTCCACAGGCGGGGTGCTCCATCTTCGACTGTCGTCGTTTCAAGAAGCCGGCAGGATGCCGGCAGTGCCGGGAGCGTCTGCGCTCCCGGGTCCCCTCGCCAGTCGCCGAATCGCCTGCGGGGGTTGGCCGAAGGCGCGCAGGAAGGCCCGGCGCATGCGCTCTCGGTCGGCAAAGCCAGTCTCCTGCGCCACGATATCGATCGGATGCGAACTCTGCTCCATCATCAGCCGAGCGGCCTCGATGCGCAGATTCTCCACAGCCTTGGCCGGAGACTGGCCCGTCTCCTGGCGAAAGGCCCGGCTGAACTGGCGGGGGCTGAGATGAGCGACCTCGGCGAGTTCCTCCACTGAGAGCTCCGCCTTC
Source organism: Labrys sp. ALF-8 (assembly GCF_059699065.1). NCBI lineage: Bacteria > Pseudomonadati > Pseudomonadota > Alphaproteobacteria > Hyphomicrobiales > Xanthobacteraceae > Labrys > Labrys sp. ALF-8. The sequence goes on along the minus strand of NZ_AP048537.1, from coordinate 3,058,115 downwards.
AGGTTGCGCTTGGCATGGGTCAGCGCCGTCTGGATGCGATCCGACTTCGCATCCAGATCGAGCAGGTTGGAATGCTGCGACTGGCCTCCCCCGCGCCGATGATAGAGGACGAGTTGCCGGGCCACCATGCGGGCCAGTTCGGCTCCATGATCCTCCTCCACCATGCCGAGCGCGAGATCCACGCCGGCGCTCATGCCGGCCGACGTCCAGATCTGGCCGTCGATGATGAAGATGCGGTCTTCATCCAGCCTCAGCCGCGGAAAGCGTGCCTGAAGTTCGCGCGTCCATTTCCAATGGGTCGTGACGCGCCTGTCGTCGAGCAGGCCAGCCTCCGCGAGCAGGAACGCGCCGGTGCAGATCGAGGCGACGCGCCGCGACAAGGCTGGGGCACCGCGCACATAGTCAATCTGGGCCGACGTGGAGGGATCGACCTCCGGCGTGCCGCAGACGATGAGTGTGTCGAATTCCGGCGTATCGAAAGGTGTGGTGTCCAGCATGAGCCCGACTGAATTTCGCACCAGCCCACCCTCCTCGGAAACGACCGCTATCTCATAGAGCGCCTCGCCGGCGGCATAGTTGGCGAACTCGAAAGCCGAGAGAGCCGCGACGCTCATCATCTGAAAATTGGCGGTGACGAGGAAACCAATGCGCTGCATGAGGCTATCTCCTTTGTCTTAAAAGGTGGCATATATGACATTTAAGACAAAGGCCAGCGGATCTATTCTCGCCTCCATCGAAACTTCACCCCAATGGAGACTTCCAATGTCCGCCAGCGCAAAAGGCACCGTCCTCATCACCGGCGCCTCCTCCGGTATCGGTGCCGTCTATGCCGACCGGCTCGCCCACCGCGGTTATGACCTGATCCTCGTCGCCCGCAGCGAGGATAAGCTCAAGCTTCTCGCTGAGCGCATCGAAAAGACGACCGGCCGGCAGGTGCGCATCCTTGCCGCCGACCTCAACGCCAGGGAGGATCTTGCCCGGATCGAGGGCGTGCTGAAGACCGACAAGAGCATCACGGGTCTCGTCAACAATGCCGGTTTCGGCAGCGCGGCGCCTCTGCTCGAGGCCTCCGTCGACAAGATGGAGGAAATGATCGGCCTCAACGTCACGGCCCTCACGCGGCTGACCTATGCTGCCGTCCCCAGCCTCGTCGAGCGCGGGGGTGGCACCATCATCAACATCGCTTCCATCGTGGCCATCGCCCCGGAACTGCTCAATGGCGTCTATGGGGGCAGCAAGGCCTATGTGCTGGCCTTCAGCCAGAGCCTGACTCACGAGCTGGCCGACAAGAACATCCGCGTCCAGGCGGTGCTGCCCGGCGCTACCGCCACCGACTTCTGGAACGTCCTCGGCGTGCCGGTCGAGCAGTTGCCGGAGAGCATCGGGGTCATGGCGGCGGAGGACATGGTAGATGCCTCGCTGGCGGCCCTCCAGCAAGGCGAACGGGTGACCATCCCGGCGCTGCCCGAGATAGCGGACTGGAATGCCTACGAAGCCGCCCGCAAGGCGCTGATGCCGAACCTCTCCCACAGCAAGCCGGCCAGCCGCTATCGCACGGAGCAGGCAAGCGCCGCGTAGGCAGCCTGGAGGCACGGGCTCTCCGGCCGGCACCCTCGAAGCCGAAACGTAAAAAAGAAGGGCGGCCCCAGGGCCGCCCTTCCACTATATCGTCCTGAAAAGCCAAGCCTTATTCGGCGGCTTCGCCATCGGCCTTGGCCTTCTTCTCCAGGTCTTCGCCGGTGGCCTGGTCGACTGCCTTCATCGAGAGGCGGACCTTGCCGCGCTCGTCGAAGCCGAGCAGCTTGACCTTGACCTTGTCGCCTTCCTTGATCACGTCGGTGACCTTGTTCACGCGGTTCGCAGCAAGCTGCGAGATGTGGACCAGGCCGTCCTTGGCGCCGAAGAAGTTGACGAAGGCGCCGAAGTCGGTGGTCTTGACCACGGTGCCCTCATAGATTGCGTTCAGCTCGGGCTCGGAAGCGATCGACTTGATCCAGTTGATCGCGGCCTTGATGGCCGTGCCGGAGGAGGAGGCGACCTTGATGGTGCCGTCGTCCGAGATGTCGATCTTAGCGCCGGTCTTCTCCACGATCTCGCGGATGACCTTGCCGCCCGAACCGATCACTTCGCGGATCTTGTCGACCGGGATGGTGATCACTTCGATACGCGGGGCATGCTCGCCAAGCTCGGCGCGGGCGCCGGACAGGGCCTTGGCCATCTCGCCGAGGATGTGCAGACGGCCACCCTTGGCCTGCTCGAGAGCGACCTTCATGATCTCTTCGGTGATACCGGCGATCTTGATGTCCATCTGCAGGGAGGTGATGCCGTTCTCCGTGCCGGCGACCTTGAAGTCCATGTCGCCGAGGTGATCCTCGTCACCCAGGATGTCGGAGAGCACGGCGTAGCGCTCGCCTTCCAGGATCAGGCCCATGGCGATGCCGGCGACAGGCGCGCGCAGCGGCACGCCGGCATCCATCAGCGCCAGCGAGGTGCCGCACACAGTCGCCATCGAGGACGAGCCGTTGGACTCGGTGATCTCGGAGACGACGCGGATCGTGTAGGGGAACTCGTGCTGCGGGGGCAGCATCGGATGGACGGCGCGCCAGGCGAGCTTGCCGTGGCCGATCTCGCGGCGGCCGGGCGAACCCATGCGGCCGGTCTCGCCGACGGAGTAGGGAGGGAAGTTGTAGTGCAGCAGGAAGCGCTCCTTGTAGGTGCCTTCCAGGCTGTCGATGAACTGCTCGTCATCACCGGTGCCGAGCGTGGCGACAGCAAGGGCCTGCGTCTCGCCGCGGGTGAAAAGGGCCGAACCATGCGTACGCGGCAGGATGCCTGCTTCGGCGACGATCGGACGGACCGTCTTGACGTCGCGGCCATCGATGCGGGTGCCGTTGTCGAGGATGTTCCAGCGCACGACCTTGGCCTGCAGCTCGTGGAACACTTCGGCGACTTCCTGCTTCGAGTAGGCGGGGTTTTCCGCGCCTTCCGGCAGGAAATGGGCCACGACCTTCGCCTTGGCGGCGTCGACGGCGGCGTAGCGCTGCTGCTTGGCGGTGATCGCATAGGCAGCGCGCAGATCGCTCTCGATCACGGCGAGCATCGCCTTCTCGAGTTCCGAGCGATCGGCCGGCTGGAAGTCGCGCGGTTCCTTGGCGGCCTTCTCGGCGAGGCGGATGATGGCCTCGATCACCGGCTGGAAGCCGGAATGGCCGAGCATCACGGCCTCGAGCATGGTCTGCTCGGACAGTTCCTTGGCTTCCGATTCCACCATCAGCACGGCGTCGGCGGTGCCGGCGACCACGAGTTCGAGAGAGGATTCCTTCATCTCGTCGATGGTCGGGTTGAACTTCAGTGCGCCATTGACGTAGCCGACGCTGGCGGCGCCCACCGGGCCCATGAAGGGCACGCCGGAGAGGGTCAAAGCGGCGGAGGCCGCGACCATCGCGAGCACGTCGGTGTCGTTGATGAGGTCATGCGAGAGCACGGTGACCACGACCTGCGTGTCGTGGCGATAGCCATCGACGAAAAGCGGGCGGATCGGACGATCGATCAGGCGGGAGATCAGGGTCTCGCGCTCGGAGGGGCGACCCTCACGCTTGAAATAGCCGCCTGGAATGCGGCCGGCCGCGAAGGCCTTTTCCTGGTAGTTGACCGTGAGCGGGAAGAAATCGACGCCGGCCTTCGGCTCCTTGGCCGAGACGACGGTGGCCAGCACGGTGGAGTCACCGTAGGTGGCGAGCACGGCGCCATCGGCCTGGCGGGCGATCTTGCCGGTTTCGAGAACGAGTTTGCGGCCAGCCCATTCGAGCTCTTCGCGGTAGATTGTGAACATGCGTTCAATCCTGTCTTTGCTGGGACCGGATGAGGCAAGGCCCTTCTGCGGAGCCCCTGAAACGCAAGCAGCCATCGCAAGATGGCAGGACGCATCCTTCGAGCTTCAACGCTTCGGGTTTGCGTCCTGCGATCCTGCCATGGCCTGCTGCCTATCCGGTCGGTTGGGTTCTCGCGGCAACCCCATGTCGCCACGTCCCGATGATGAAAAAGAGCAGCCCGGAAGGCACGGTGCCTTCCGGGCTTGTTTGTCTTAGCGGCGGATGCCGAGACGCTCGATGATGGACTTGTAGCGGGCCTCATCGCGCGACTTGAGATAGTCGAGCAGCGAGCGGCGCAGGGCCACCATCTTGAGAAGGCCACGACGGGAGTGGTTGTCCTTCACATGCGACTTGAAATGGCCGGTCAGATTGACGATGCGCTCGGTGAGGATCGCGATCTGCACTTCCGATGAACCGGTATCGCCGGCCTTCGAACCATATTCCTTGATCAGCGCGGTCTTGCGCTCTTGCGAAATCGACATCGATAGTCCTTTCATAGGCATTCGCGGCGCGCGGTTGCCGGTACCGTCTTGCGACGAAAAAGGCCGTCTGGCCGGGATCGCCGTCCACCTTGGCCCGGCCGGGATGTCGTCCAGCGGGGTCGGTAGCGGCGGGTAAAAACCGGAGCATCTGCACCGGGATGCGGCCCTATAGTCGAACATCCGCCAAAAAGCTAGGAAAAAGCAAAGCATACTCCGGCGAAGGGTAGCGGCTGCGGCGAGCAACCGGACACGAACCGCCCGGCGCCTGCCCCGCGGATCCGATGCCGGCCACAGGAATTGGGAATGCCGGGCCTGGCCGCCTGCGCCCGTCGCCATTCCGGCGCCGCTTTTGGGCATATAGTCACCGTCGGTATATCCGCCAGGCCGCCATTCCTACCGCCCTCATGGCACCCTTCCCAGATCCATGAGAGGCGGCAAATCGATCCTGCCAGCCCTTTCCGGACGATGCCGGAAGGGACAAATTCCAACTTCGCCCGGTCCGGCTGCGGCACTGGCGAGACGAAACAAATTCAGTTAAGCCAGATTCGTGTCCAATTCGCTCGCCACGCCCAACAAACCCGGCCGCTTCGGACTATCCGCGCGCCTCTTGGTGCTGACTGTGCTTTTCGTCCTCTTGGCGGAAGTACTGATCTACCTGCCGTCGGTCGCCACCTACCGGCGCAACTGGCTCACTAACCGTATCTCTTCCGCCGTCACGGCCGCCCTGGTGCTGGAAGCCGCACCGGACGGCATGGTTTCCGACAGCCTGGCGATGCAGATCCTTGGTTCGGTCGGCGCCAAGATGGTGGCGCTGAAAATGCAGGACACCAAGCGCCTGCTCGCTTCCTCCGAGATGCCGCCAACCGTGGCCCTCAGCACGGATCTGCGCACGCTTTCGGAGATGGATGCGATCGGTGATGCCATCGACACGCTGCTTGCGCCGAAGGGCCGGTTCATTCGCGTGGTGGGTGATGCCCCCATGCAGGGCCAGTTCGTCGAGATCGTGGTGGACGAAACACCGCTCCAGCAAGGCATGTATGCCTTTTCCACGCGCCTCCTCTTCGTATCGCTGATCATTTCGGCCATCACCGCGAGCCTCGTCTATCTGACGCTGAGCTGGATGATCGTCCGCCCGGTACGCCGTCTCACCAGCGCGATGATGCGTTTCGGCGAGAACCCCGAGGACGATTCACGCGTCGTGGTGCCCACGTCGCGCCGCAGCGACGAGATCGGTGTCGCCGAACGGGAACTCGCCACCATGCAGCGCCAGCTGCATGGCATGCTGCAGCAGCGAAGCCGCCTCGCCGCCCTCGGGCTCGCCGTCTCGAAGATCAGCCACGACCTGCGCAACCTGCTTGCCGGCGCGCAGCTCTTCTCGGACCGTCTTACCGAGACGGACGATCCGGTGGTGCAGCGCTTTGCCCCCAAGCTGATCCAGACGCTGGACCGGGCCATCGCGTTCTGCCAGTCCACCCTGTCCTACGGCCGCGCGGCCGAACCGCCGCCCTCGCGGCGCGTCGTCCTCGTCGAGCCCATCATCAACGACACCAGGGAACTGCTCGGCCTCGGGTCGGAGAGTGGCGACGGTGCCGCCGGGATCGTCTGGCGCGAGACGATCGAACCCGGGCTGCAGATCGACGCGGATCCCGACCAGCTTTCCCGGGTGCTCCTCAATCTCTGCCGCAACGCCGTGCAGGCGCTCGAAACCCATGCCCGGCCCGATGGCGCCGACAATTGCCTGCACATAAGCGGACGCCGCGACAGGATGCAGGTGGTGCTGGAGATCGCCGACAACGGTCCCGGCGTACCTGAAAAGTCGCGGCAGAGACTGTTCGAAGCGTTTTCCGGATCGACACGCCCCGGCGGCTCCGGTCTCGGCCTCGCCATCGCCGCCGAACTGGTGCGGGCCCATGGCGGCACGCTCGCCCTGCTCGACAGGTCCGCTGCCTCGGCCGGGACGGGGGCGACCTTCCGCATCTCGATACCGGATCGCGGGCCGTCGTAAACGGGTTTTCAACTCCGCCGGCCGGAAGGCGTGGACGCGCTGTCACACAAACGTTAAGGTCGGGATTGCCCGAAGCGTCGACGCGGGGGTCGTCGGAGCCCCTTCGGGAGAGCTTTCGCTCGGTCCGCGTTGGGGGGCCGTAACTGAGTGTTTCCATGTCCAAGACCAAGAACAGTGCCGATCTCGGCACGTCCATAGACATCAATGCGGTTCAGACGATACGTCGCTTCGTCCTCGGCACGCTCGGTGTCTTCGGCTTCGTGGTCCTGCTCTTTACCGACTCGACCTGGCAGAACACGGCCGGCAGCGGCATGGATGAGACCATCGAGAGCGTCGGCCTGGTGCTGATGGCGATCGCCATCGTCGGCCGGACCTGGTGCTCGCTCTATATCGGCGGCCGCAAGAAGCAGATCATCGTCGAGGAAGGCCCCTATTCCATCTGCCGAAATCCGCTTTACGTCTTTTCCTTCATCGGCGCGGCGGGAGCGGGGGCGCAGTTCGGTTCGGTTACCACCGCGATCCTAGTCTGCGCGATCACAGTCGCGGTGTTCGCCATCGTGACGCACAAGGAAGAACAGTTTCTGCGGGATAAATTCGGCCTGATCTACGAGGCCTATTGCGAGCGTGTACCGCGGTTCATCCCGGACTTCCGGCTCTGGCGCCCCGTGCCGACGCTCGAGATCCAGACCTCGCTGGTGACGCGCACCTTCCTGGATGCCTGCCTGTTCCTGGCCGCCTATCCGATCGCCGAAGCGGTCGAGTGGCTGCAGGACGCGCATTACCTTCCTGTCTACTTTCTTCTGCCCTAGCGCCTAAGCTTTTTGCATCAGGGACTTTGCCTGAAGGCGAATTCCTGCGATATCGCTGACGTTTGGTCGGCAAACGACGACGTGTCCAGGTTTTCCCCATGCGTATTCTCGCCATCGATACAGCCCTTGAAGCCTGCTCGGCCAGCGTGTTCGATTCGGATGACGGCGAGATTGCGTCCCAGACCATCCTGATGGCGCGCGGGCATGCCGAGGCGCTCATTCCGCTGGTGCAGCAGGTCGTGGAGCGTTCCGGGGGCTTCTCCCTGATCGATCGCGTCGCCACCACCGTCGGCCCCGGCTCCTTCACCGGCCTTCGCGTGGCGATCTCCGCCGCCCGGGCCTTCGCCCTCGCCTTGCGGGTTCCCTGCGTCGGCATTTCCACCCTCGCCGCGATCGCCGCCCCCCATATCGACGAGAATGACGGCCAGCATGTCGCGGTCGCCATCGATGCCCGCCACGGGAATGTCTATTTCGAACTGTTTTCCAATCGCGGCCGCAGCATCATCGAAGCAAGCTGCATATCGCTGCGCGAGGCCGCCCGCGTGCTGGGTCCGACGACAGTAAAGATGGCCGGGCCGGCCGCTCCGCTCCTGTTCAACGAGGCCAAGGCTGCCGGCACCGCCGGCATCGTCGTCGATTCCAGTCCCGCTCCGGACATCACCTGGGTCGCCCAGCTCGGCCTGCTGGCCGACCCGGTCGATTCGCCGCCGCGCCCCACCTATCTCAAGCCGGCCGACGCAACGCCCCAGCAGAACGGGCAGGTGGCACGTCAATGAGCTGGTTCGGCAAGAAGCAGCCGCCCGCGATCTCCGACGCCAGAGTCGATGATGCGGCAAGCCTGGCAGCCATCCACGCCACCGGCTTCGAGCGCGGCTGGGATGCGATCGAATTCGAACGGATGCTTGCCGACCGGCTTATCCTCGCCCATGTAGCCCGCCCCGGCGGCAAGGGCGCGCCTACCGGCTTCGCCATGTCCCGGGTCGTGGTGGACGAGGCGGAGGTCCTCACCGTCGCAGTCATCCCATCCGCACGCCGCGCGGGCCTCGCCACATCCCTGCTGCAGCATCATCTCGCCCGTCTGGCGACGGCAGGCGCCAGGAGAGTTTTCCTGGAAGTCGCCGAGGACAATGTGGCCGCGATCAAGCTCTACCAGCGCCACGGCTTCGACGAGATCGCCAGGCGCAATGCCTATTACGCCCGCGCCAAGGGGCCGCCTGCGACGGCGATCGTGATGGAACGGGTTCTGTAACACCGGGGGCGCGGACCTCCCGTCCGCCTCCTGGAAACGAAATCGTCTGTGGAAAGGAAGCGGACGCAACGTCCGCGCTCCCAGGGAGAATGCATCATGGCCGACATGCGGCTCGTCGTGGCAGGCGCCCAAGGGCGCATGGGACAGACCCTGATCCGCCTGATCGCGGAAACGCCGGGCGTCGTGCTCAGCGGTGCGATCGAAAGGCCCGGCTCGCCGGCCGTCGGCCAGGATGCCGGCAAGCTCGCCGGCCTGGAGCCCAACGGCGTGCTGGTGACGGACGATCCGCTGACGCTGCTGACCGCAGCCGAGGGCATCATCGACTTCACCGCGCCGGCCGCGACGGTCGAACTCGCGGCCCTCGCTGCCCAGATGCGCATCGTCCACGTGATCGGCACGACGGGCCTCTCGAAGGAGGATTTCTCGCGCCTGAAGGCTGCCGCCCGGCACGCGGTCATCGTGCAGTCCGGCAATATGAGCCTGGGCGTCAATCTGCTCGCCGCGGTTGTGAAGCGCGTGGCGAAGAGCCTGGACGAGGATTTCGACATCGAAATCCTCGAAATGCATCACAACCGCAAGGTCGACGCGCCCTCCGGCACCGCCCTTCTGCTTGGTCAGGCGGCTGCGGCAGGCCGTGGCATCGACCTCGACACCCATGCTGACCGCGTCCGGGACGGCCACACCGGCGCCCGTGAGAAGGGCCACATCGGCTTTGCTACGCTTCGGGGCGGCACGGTGGTCGGCGATCACACGGTGATCTTCGCCAGCGAGGGCGAGCGCATCGAGTTCGCCCACAAGGCGGAAAGCCGCGTGATCTTCGCCAAGGGCGCGCTCAAGGCGGCAATCTGGGGCTTCGGCCGCAAGCCCGGCTACTATTCGATGGCCGACGTGCTCGGCCTCGCCGAACTGTAGTCCGCCGGCTCCGTCATGGATGATATCGGAATCGTCGTGGCCGGCCCTTCGGGCCGCATGGGACGAACGCTGCTCCGGCTGATTGCGGAGACGCCCGGCTTCGTCCTGGCCGGTGCGCTTGCGCGGCCAGGCTCGCCGATAGTCGGCGCCGATTGCGGCAGCCTCGCCGGCCTCGGGCGGAACGGGATAGCCGTGACGGACGATCCGCATGCCCTGCCCGACACCGCGCGGGCCTTCATCGACTTCACCACGCCTGCGACGACGGTAGAACTGGCCGATTTCGCCACGCGGCGGGAGATTGCGTTCGTCAGCGGGACCACGGGCCTGTCTCGATACGATTTCTCACGGCTGCAGCGTGCTTCCCGTGACGGCGTCGTGGTGCATTCGGGCAATATGGGCCTCGGCATCAACCTGCTTGCGGCCATGGTGGGACAGGCGGCGCGGTCTCTCGATGCCAACTTCGACATCGAGATCCTCGAAATGCACCATAACCGCAAGGTCGACGCGCCCTCCGGCACGGCCTTGCTGCTGGGCCAGGCCGCGGCGGAGGGCCGAGGCATCGATCTGGACATCCATGCGGATCGCATCCGCGACGGACATCCCGGCGCGCGCGAGAAGGGCCATATCGGCTTCGCCGTGCTGCGCGGCGGCACGGTCATCGGCGAGCACAGCGTGATCTTCGCCGGCGAGCATGAGCGCATCGAGCTCCGGCACCGGGCCGAGGATCGCAGCATGTTCGCAAGGGGAGCGCTGAAGGCGGCGGTCTGGGGAATCGGCCAAGCCCCGGGGCTCTATTCGATGGCGGATGTTCTGGGGCTGGCGGCCCTGTAACTGCTTGCCCGCAGCGCACGGCACGTCGACGCCGATCGACATCCTTCGCCTGACGCCCATCGGGAAACGCGGGAGATTCAAGAGCGGGCATCGCGACATGCAAGCATGCCGCTGAGATGCCCGCGCTCGCAGGTCAGGCCGCGTGCGAGGTCGGCTCGTCGCACAGGATCGAATAGAGGCCGGCCGCGTCGTTGGTGGCGCGCAACTTCTGCACGATCGAGGGATCACGCAGCATGCGGGCGATGCGGGACAAGGCCCGCAGGTGGTCTGCACCGGCGCTTTCCGGCGCCAGCAGCAGGAAGATGATGTCGACCGGCTGGCCGTCCAGGGCCTCGAAGTCGATGGGACGTTCGAGGCGGGCGAACAGACCGAAGATGCGATTGAATTTGGCCAGCTTGCCATGCGGGATAGCAATGCCGTTGCCCACGCCGGTGGAGCCAAGGCGCTCCCTCTGAAGGAGTGTATCGAAGATTTCCCGCTCGCCGAGGCCGGTCAGTTTGGCAGCATCTTCGGCGATTTCCTGCAGAGCCTGTTTTTTCGAATTCACCTTGAGCGCAGGAATCACTGCATCCTGCGGCAGCAGATCGCTCAAAGGCATTGCGTTCCTCGCGGGGGTTCGAGCCGATCGAAGGCGATGACGATCCGCTCAATAGCACGGCACCCGCCTCTCATCGAGGCGGGCGCTTGATCGGGTGGGGCCCTGTCAGGTCGACTCGGCCGCAGCCTGCGGCAAGTCGATCCAGCCAATATGGCCATCGGAGCGGCGGTAAACCACGTTCACGCGGCCATGTCCAGCGTGACGAAAGACAAGCGCCGCGGCGCCCGTCAAATCAAGGTCCACAACGGCCTCGCTGACGGACAGGCGCTTCATGCGGGTGGTGTTCTCGGCCACGATCACCGGCGTGAATTCGTCCGGGACGGCCTCCTCCTCACTGGGAGCAGTGATGATGTAGTCGGTGGATTCGGTTGCGGTGACCGTATCCGGGCCGGCATGATAATCCTTGATGCGATGCTTGTAGCGCTTGAGGCGCTTGGTCAGGCGCTCCGTGGCCAGATCGACGCTGGCATGGGGGTCATGCGCCATCGATTCGGTTTGCAGGGTTAGCCCGGTCGGAAGATGGATGCGGCAATCGGTCCGGAAACCGGTGCCTTCCTTCTTCACGGTGACCTGGCCGGTATAGGATTGGTCAAAATACTTCGACAGGCTGTCCGCAACCCGCGCCTGGACGTGGGTTCGCAAGGCATCACCGATGTCGAGATTTTGTCCGGAGACACGCAGCGTCATGCTTCGCTCCGCTTCTTTGAGACAGGCAGGGCCTGATGGCCTGCATCCTGACGGAGCATAGGAAGGCTCCGTCACCCATTTAGGTAAGACCGTCCGCGGGCCGCGTCAACGTTACATTATTTTCACCCGATCCGGGGGCCGTCTTGCCCTCTAGTAATGCCTCGACCTATCCACAGGCGCGTCGAAGGGCAGCCCGCGCTCATGCCGCTCGATCTGCCGCAGGACGAACCGGCCGACGGCGTCCTCGTCCGAGATCGCCGAATTGTGCGGGGTGACGGTGACGGCCGGATGCGACCAGAGAGGGCTGCCCTCGGGCAACGGCTCGGTTTCGAAGACATCGAGCGTCGCCGCCCGGAGTACTCCCTCGTCCAGGCAGGCGACGATGTCCGTCTCGACCTGCAGCCCCCCTCGGCCGGCATTCATCAGGACCGGCGCACCGAGCACGCCGTCACGGGCGAGCTTCTCGAAAAGCGAGCGGTTGAGCATGCCCCTGGTCTCCGGCGTCAGCGGCAGGAGGGAGACCAGCAGGTCCGTGCGGGCGAGGAAAGCGTCGAGTTCATCGCCACCATAGGTGCGAATACCGTCGATTGCCTTCGGCGTGCGGCTCCAGCCGGCAACGTCGAAGCCGATGATCTTCAGCTTGCGGATGGCATCGAGGCCGAGCACGCCGAGGCCCATCACGCCGACGCACAGTTCCCCGGCGGCGGGAGAGGGCATGATCTCGCGCCAGAGCTTCTGGCGCTGAAGCAGATCATAGTCTCGCTGGTGGCGTAGATGGATGAGGGCATGCATCACCACCCATTCGCTCATCCGCGTGGTGAGATTGCCGTCCACCACCCTGCCGAGCGGCACATCCGGAAGAGTCGCGTCCGAAAGGACGTGATCCACCCCGGCGCCGAGTGAAACAATCCCCCGGAGGTTGGGAAAGCTCGCCAGGAGACCCGGCGGCTGCTTCCACACCGCAGCATAGGTGATGTCGGCTGGATCGCCGACATCCGGCCAGGCCCGGATATCGCGGCCTGGCGCCAGGCGCCTGAGACGGTCGAGCCAGGGAGCGACATCCCATTGGGTGATGCAGAGCAGAAGAGCCATGGTGAACCTGGGAAAACGGAATCATGATTGAGGCTGGCGCCACGCCAAGCGGCGACGCCGCGCGCAGCCTAGCCGATTTGCCCGGCGCGAACAGCGCTGCTGGTCGCCAATGGCAAAAGCCGGGGAAACGAGCGGGACACCCCCGGTTCAGAGGAAGCGGACCATCAACACCTCGTCGGCATAGCCCGAGGCACTCTTCAGGGCGCGCGGCTCGACACCATAGACTTCGAAGCCGTTGCGCTCGTAGAGCGCGATGGCGCGTCGATTGGTCGCCACCACGGCCAGGATCAGTTGCTCGATTTCCCCGCGTGCTGCGCCGACGAGCGCCAACAGCAGTGCCTGCCCGATACCGCGGGACTGGAACTCCGGTTCGACGAACACTCCCCAGACGAAACCCTTGTGAGCATCCTTGAGCCCCTCCGCCTGCTTGTAGCCCGCCATGCCGACGATGCGGTCCTCCACATAGGCGCCCATCACCACGGACGATGCCAGTCGCTCGGCGAAGGCCCCGGCCGGCCGCCTGGCCTCGACCTCATACAGGGATCCGAAGGCCTCGGGCGCGAGCGCCAGCGCCCTCAGGCGGATGGTGCGATAGTCGTGCCAAGCGGCGGCCAGAACGCGACGAATGATCATCCGGCGGCGGCCGCGCGACGCTGCACTGCGTTGGAGGCCTGCTGAATGACGGCGGCTTTGAAGGCTCCTGCATCGCCCGCCTTGGTCCAGGCGGTCACCAGCACTTCGACTCCCCTGTCGTTGAAACCGGTGGGATCCACGCTGGGTGCCGGTAACGGCAGCACGCGGTTGTCGCGGCTGAGAGCGTCGCGGATATGGGTGGCGGCGGCCTCCACATCGCCTCCGTAAGGCACGGTCACCTTCACGCTGACGCTGCGGGTGGGATAGGCCGAGTTGTTGGTGATGGGCGAGCCCCAGACCTGTCCGTTCGGAATGAGAACCTGCACATTGTCGCCGCTGGCAAGCTCCGTCATGAACAAATTGAGGCTCTTCACGGTGCCGGCCTTACCCGCCACCTCGATGGCGTCGCCGAGCCGAAAAGGACGGAACACCAGAAGCATGACACCGGCGGCCATGTTGGAGAGCGTTCCCTGCAAGGCGAGACCGATGGCCAGGGAGGCAGCGCCCAAGACGGCGACGAGGCTGGTGGCCTGGATGCCGACCACCTGCAGGATCAGCACGAACATCATCACCATGATGGAATAGCGGACCAGGCTCGCCAGGAAGGTCGCCACGATCGGGTCCATATGGGAGCTTGCCGTCAGCGCCCTTAGGGTGAGTCGCTCCAGGAGGGCCGCCGCCCACCAGCCGACGAGGGCAATGAAGATGGCGCCGAGGCAGTTGATGCCATAGACGATGAAGAGGTTTCCCAGACCGTTGAGATCGATCGGCACGGGCTGTCTCCTTGCTTGTTGGCATGAGCGCGCATTGTGTCCGCTGAAACTCGATTCATGCAACCGAAGGTCCCGGAGGCTCCGGATCCCTCTCCGCAGCCCTTGCCTTGCCTCGGAAGCGGGTACATACCCTTACCGATGACCGAGTGTTATTGCTTCTCCCTCCGCAAGGCTGCCCGCAAGGTCTCGTCGATATATGACGAGGCTCTCGCGCCGGTCGGCGTCAATATCGGCCAGTTCGGGATGCTTCGTCGCATCGATCGGGCAGGCATGGTGTCCCTTACCGTGCTGGGCCGGCTATGCGCCCTCGATCGCTCGACGGTGGGACGCAATGTGAGGGTACTGGAGCAACTGGGACTCGTGCGATCGGCCACCGGTGCGGACCAGCGTGAGGCCGTGCTGACGCTGACGGATCGCGGCAAGCAGACCCTGGCGGAAGGCGCTTCCCTGTGGGATGCGGCCCAGGCGAGGATCGAGCGGACGCTCGGCGAGCCGGATGCCGGCCGTCTTCTGAGCCTGCTTCAAGCTCTCTAGGGCTCCTCTATCGGGTCGCCTCGCCCAAGATCCAGTCGAGCACGACCTGCTCGTGCGCGGCCAATGAGCGTCCGGCGGCGTGCGTGATGAAATGCCCACGCTCGCCCGTCAACTCGACATCGGAAAGGCGTAGGAGACCTCCCTCCTGCAGCGCGCTGTCGGCAAGCGGACGGGAGGCAAGAATGGCGCCGGCACCATTTCGCGCGGCTTCGAGGGCCACGGCGAAACTGTCAAACACATAGGAGGCCGATGGCGGCAACGGCAGGGCGGCGCGCGCGAACCAGTCCGGCCACATCTCACGCGCCCCCGCCACGGACAGCAGCGGCAGACGCGGCCAATCCCCGGGATCGGCCAGCGAGGACAGGAGGACCGGCGCGGCTGCGGGCACCAGCCTTTCCCAGGTGAGGCGATGGCTTTCGCGTCCCTCGAAGGGTCCGATACCGAAACGGATATCGAATCCTTCCGGATCGCCCGCGTAGTCGGCGGGGACATGGATGGTGCTGAGTTCGAGCCGCAACCGCGGCATGGCCTGGCGAAGGCGGCTCAGGCGCGGGGCAAGCCAGAGCAGGGAGAAGGAGACCGGGCTGCGCAGGACCACGCGCCCTGCTCCCTGCCCGAAAAGCTCCGTCGTGCTGCGAGCGAGCGAGCGGAAGACACTCTGGACATGCGGCAGGTAGGCCCCTCCTTCCGGGGTAAGCTCCACCCCCCGCCGAAGGCGAATGAACAACAATGCACCAAGTTCGGCTTCGAGGGACCTGACGTGCTGGCTGACGGCCGCCTGCGTAAGGCCGAGTTCTGCCCCGGCGCTGGTGAAGTTCAGATGGCGCGCGCAGGCCTCGAAGGTGCGAAGCCAGGGCAGAGGAGGCAGCCGGATACTTTCAGCCATAAAAATACCAGGGTCATTATCCGATTTTTCATTGTTTGAACGATGGTCAGGAAGATTGCAAGAATGGGATGAATGAAGGTGGAGGCATCCTTGAAGGCGAAAAACGTCGAGATCATCGAGGCGGGACATGCTCTCCGCATCCAGTGGAGCAACGGAGAGCAGAGCCGTTTCCACGCGCTCTGGCTGCGGGACAATGCGCTCGATCCCAAGACGCGTAGTTCCGGAAACGGCCAGCGCCTGATCACCGTCCTCGACATCCCCGCAGACACCGTCATCGACTCGGCCACAGTAACGGCCGAAGGTGATCTAGCCGTGGGTTTCGCGCCCGGCGGACACCAGGCCGCCTTCCCTGCCCGATGGCTGCACGAACGGATCTACGACAGGCCGCAAGCCCGGACCGCGGGATGGCTCGCCGATCGGATCGAGCCCTGGGACGGCAGCCTGCAGGCCGGCGTTCCCAGGGCTTCCTATCCGCTGCTTCGGCAGGATCGGCGCGCCCTCGGCGACTGGCTTGCCGCCGTGCGGAGCTATGGCTTCGCCGTCCTGACGGAAGTGCCGACGACATCGGGCAGCCTGTGCGACATCGCCGCGCTGTTCGGCTATGTTCGGGAGACCAACTACGGGCGCTGGTTCGAGGTACGGGCGGAGGTCAACCCGAACAATCTCGCCTACACCAATCTCGGCCTTCAGGCGCACACGGACAATCCCTACCGCGATCCCGTGCCGACCCTGCAATTGCTGTCCTGCCTCGAGAACTCGGTGGATGGCGGCGATTCCATCGTGGTCGACGGCTTTGCCGTGGCGCTACGCCTCCAGCGCGAGAATCCGCACGGCTTCGAACTTCTCACCCGCTACCCCGTGCGCTTCGAATATGCGGGGTCCGCCGGTGTGTGCCTGCAGGCCAAGCGCCCCTTCATCGAACTGGGTCCCGACGGCGAGATGATCGCCATCCGCTTCAACAACCGTTCGGCGGCGCCGTTCGTCGACGTTCCCTATGCCGACATGCCAGACTTCTATGCCGCCTATCGCCGCTTTGCCGAGATCCTCGAGGATCCTGCGATGGAGGTGACATTCAAGCTGAAGCCCGGCGAACTCTTCATCGTCGACAACACCCGTGTGATGCACGCGCGCAAGGCCTTTTCCGGCACGGGCAAGCGCTGGCTCCAGGGCTGCTATGCCGACAAGGACGGCTTGCTGTCGACGCTGGCGGCGATCGAGGCCGAGACCAAGAGGGAAGCGGCGGAATGAGCACCCCCACCCTCGATTCGACCACGATCGTGGCTTTCCTCGCGGACATCTTCGAACGGCGAGGCGCCGAGGAATATCTCGGCGAACCGGTGACCATGGCCGAGCACATGCTGCAGGGTGCGTGGTTCGCCGAGCGGGAGAAGGCAAGCGACGAACTTGTGGCGGCGGCCCTCCTCCATGATGTCGGCCATTTCACCAGCGAGTTCGGCGCCTATTCGCCCGATGACACCGAGGACAAGCATCATGACGATGCTGGCGCCGAGGTTCTGGCTCCCTTCTTTCCGCCTCTCGTCACCGAATGCGTCCGTCTCCACGTCTCGGCCAAGCGCTATCTGTGCGCCACCGATCCGAGCTACGATGCCAAGCTCTCGCCCGCCTCGCGCCACACCCTCTCGCTCCAGGGCGGGCCGATGAACGAGGAGGAGATCGAGGAGTTCCGCTCCAGCCCCTTCTACGAGGAGGCCGTGCGTGTGCGGCTCTGGGACGAAGCCGGCAAGGTCGCCGGCATGAAGACGCGAAGCTTCCGCGACTATGCTCCCCTGCTCCAGCGCGTGGTCGACCGCTTCCTCGCGGGGAACGCGATCAGGGAAGGTGTGACAGGACGTTGATCACCTTGCCGAGCGGATCGCGCAGGTAGAAGCGCCGGACGCCCCAGGGTTCGTCGGTGAGGCCGTAGACGATCTCATGACCGGCGGCGATGGCGCGCCAATGGACCGCGTCGACGTCGTCCACCTCGATCGAAAGGTCGGGAACCGCCGTTCCCGAACCGCCCTCGCTGGCGATGCTGACTTGCGGCGCCTGCCGCCCCGCGGCCGCCAGCGTGACGATCCAGCCATGATCCATGACGAGTTCGAGGCCCAGCAGATCGCGATAGAACCCCACTGCCTTGCCCGGATCGACGGCGGCGATGTTGGGGATGATGCGCAGGACAGTCATCGGCTGAAATCCCCCGCTGCCAACGGCCGTTCGCCTAAATCCTCGGCGACACGCAGGAGATAGCCATCCGGGTCCTGGACGAGAAACTGCCGCTGCCCGACCTCGCATGCACCGACGCGATACCACTTGTCTTCGCAATCCATGTAAAGCGGCCAGTTCGCCTCCCCGAGCCGCGCTAGGATCGGTCCGACTCCGGAGACCTCTATCTGGAAATTGATGCCGCGCCCGAATGGCCGCGCCAGTGTATCCGTGATCCATTGCCGGGCAGCAGGATCGCGCTGTTCGAGCATGACCGCGGCTCCATTGCGATCGAGATAGGCAAAGCCCTCCTCCGGTCGATCATAGGATATGCGAAAGCCGATCAGGTCGACCCAGAATGCAAGGCTTCTGCCGATGTCGAGGACGATGAGTTCAGGAACGAGCCTCGCCGATCCGCCCATGGCCGCCCCCGCCACGCTACTCGTGCACCACACCCACCGGCGCCGTCTCGATCGAGAAGGCAGCAGCGAGCAGGGCCTGCGTATAAGGCTCGCGAGGGTGGTCGAAGATCTCGGTGGCGGGGCCATGTTCGACCACCTTGCCGGCCTGCATCACCATCACCTCGTTGGCGAGCGCCCTGACCACCTTGAGATCGTGGCTGATGAAGAGATAGGCGAGTTTGTGCTGCTGCTGCAATTGCCTCAGCAGGTCGACGATCTGGGCCTGTACGGACATGTCGAGCGCCGAGGTCGGCTCGTCCAGCACCAGGAACTTCGGCTGCAGCACCATGGCGCGGGCAATGGCGATGCGCTGGCGCTGGCCGCCCGAGAACTCGTGCGGATAGCGGTCCATGACCATCGGATCGAGACCGACATCCGTCAGTGCGCGAGCCACGGCAGCCCGGCGTTCCTCCACCTTCATGCGGGTGCCGAGCACCAGCAGTCCTTCCTCGACGATCTGTCCCACGGACATGCGCGGCGAAAGCGAGCCATAGGGATCCTGGAAGACGATCTGCATCTCCTTGCGCAGCGGGTTCATCGCCTTGCGGTCGAGACCGTCGATGGCCCGGCCGAGATAGGCGATCGGACCCTTGCTGGAGATCAAGCGCAGGATGGCGAGGCCGAGCGTGGTCTTGCCCGAACCGGACTCGCCCACGACGCCGAGCGTCTGCCCTTCCTTCACCGCGACGCTCACGCCGTCCACGGCCTTGACGTAGCCGACGGTGCGCCGCAACAGCCCTGCCTTGATCGGAAACCAGACCTTCAGCCCGTCGGTGGAGACGATGGTGCGGGCGTGGGGATCGAAGGGCGTCGGCCGGCCCTTGGGCTCAGCCGCCAGCAATCGATGCGTGTAGTCGCTGGAAGGACTCGCGAAAACCTCTTGCGTCGGCCCCTGGTCGACGATCCTGCCCTTCAGCATGACGCAGACCCGGTCGGCAAGCTTGCGCACGATGCCGAGATCGTGGGTGATGAAGAGCATGGCCATGCCGGTCTTGGCCTGCAATTCCTTGAGGAGCTTCAGGATCTGCGCCTGCACCGTGACATCGAGCGCCGTGGTCGGCTCGTCGGCGATCAGGAGATCGGGATCGTTGGCGAGCGCCATCGCGATCATCACGCGCTGGCGCTGGCCGCCCGAGAGCTGGTGCGGAAAGGCATCGAGGCGGCTCTCGGGATCGCGAATGCCGACCTGGCGCAGGAGTTCAACCGTACGGTTGCGGGCCTTCTCTCCCGACAGCCGCTGGTGCAGGCCGAGGATCTCACCGATCTGCCGCTCGATCGTATGCAGCGGGTTCAGCGAGGTCATCGGCTCCTGGAACACCATGGTGATGTCCGCGCCGCGCACCTTGCGCATCGTATCCTCGGAAGCGCCCAGCAGGTTTTGGCCGCGGAACAGGATTTCTCCCGAAGGGTGGGAGGCCGCGGGATAGTTCAGAAGTTGCACGATGGAGAGCGCCGTGACCGATTTGCCCGAGCCCGATTCACCGACCAGGGCAAGGGTCTGGCCCCTGTCGAGCGTGAACGAAACATGGTCGACGGCAAGCACCCTGCTGCCATCGTTGTTGAAGGCGACGGAGAGGTCGCGGACATCGAGAAGCGGTGCGGAAGGAGCCATGCGCAAGGCCTAACCCAGAATCGGAGCCAAATGAATCGGATTCTTCCGAGGGTCATACCCTCCCCTGTCCGATCCTCATCCGGGCACGCCGCGCCAACGCCTCCGAAACGATCAGTGCGGCGACGGCCAGCAGGATAGAGACCATCGTCAGGCGGACGACCGTGCTGTCGCCATTGGGATCCTGCAGCGCTGTGTAGATCGCTGCCGAAAGGGTCTGGGTCTCCCCCGGAATGTTCGATACGAAGGTGATGGTGGCGCCGAACTCGCCGAGCGCCTTGGCAAAGGCGAGCACCATGCCGGCGATGATACCGGGCAGCGTCAGGGGCAAGGTCACCGTGGCGAAAGAGAAGAAGGGATTGGCGCCCAGCGTGCCGGCCGCAGCCTCCAGCCTCGGATCGACGGCCTCGATGGCGAGACGGATGGCCCTCACCATCAGCGGGAAGCCCATCACGGCACAGGCGATCGCCGCGCCGGTCCAGCGAAAGGCGAACACGATGTTGAAATGCTGCAGCAGGAACGCGCCGATGATGCCGTTGCGCCCCAGGAGCACCAGCAGGATATAGCCGGTGACGACCGGAGGCAGCACCAGAGGCAAGTGCACGAAGCTGTCGAAGATGGCCTTTCCGGGGAAGCGGCAACGCGCCAACACCCAGGCGGCGGCAATGGCGAAGGGCAGCGAGATCACCGTGGCGAGCCCCGCGATCTGGAGACTGAGCCAAAGAGCCGTCCATTCCTCAGGCGACAGTGGATCCATCGCCCCTCCAAAGGCAAAGCGTGCTCGCAATTCCCGGCGAACCCGTCGGATCGCAGAAGGCTTCGGACTCGATCACGATGTTATGCCTTCGCGCCGTTTCGTTATATTCTGTTGAATAGGGCGCATCGGCTGCAATCGCAATCATGATGCGGCATCCGCAGCGCCCATCCCCCGACCACGGAGCCAGAATATGTCCGGCCAGCCCACCGTCAGCCTCAAGCTCACATTCGCCGTCGATGCCAGACTCGGCCCTGGCAAGATGGATCTTCTGGAGGCCGTGGCGCGTACAGGTTCAATCTCCGCGGCGGGACGCGCGCTCGGGATGTCCTATCGGCGCGCCTGGGTGCTGCTCGATTCCGTCAACACGATGTTCGGCGAGGCCGCCATCGAGACCTCGGCCGGCGGCGCCAATGGCGGCGGGGCCCGGCTGACCAGCTTCGGCCAGAGGCTGCTGGCGGCCTATCGCTCGGTTGAGGTCGAGACGGCGCGGCTGGCGGAACGGGCCTTCGAGGGCGTCCTGCCCGCGACGGCGGAGAAGGCCCGGGCGTGACGGCAGGGCGCAGGCTCTGCTACCGAACGCGATCGTACCGCTGCCACAACGGCCCGAGGAAGGCCTCGTAGTTGCGCCAGCGTCCGATCGACGTTTCATAGAGCGGTCTGTGGACCCGGCTGTCGGTATGTACCTGCCGGTGGCTCCTGTGAAATTCCACGCAGTCGGGATGCCATTCGAGTTCGCAATGCGCCAGGATCCTTCGAACCTGCGCCGGCAGGTCCTCGACCAGATCCTCGTAGCGAAGGTCCAGCATCACACCACCGGGGAGGACCCGGCGCCAATGGGCCATCAGACGCTCGTAGCCACGATAGTACCGTCCGAGCTCCGCGAGATCATAGGCGTAGGGCTGGTTTCCGTTCGAGAACAGGCGAAAGAAACAGGACAGGCAGGTGTCCAGGGGATCCCGATAGATGTGAATGATGCGGGCGCCCGGGAATGCCGCCTGGATGAGGCCGAGGTGCCGGAAATTGATCGGCAGTTTGTCGACCGGGCGTTGCCCGCCTGGTGCCATCGACCGCATGTTGCCGAGATATCGGGCGCCGATGGTCTCCAGATCGCGTTGCGACAGTGACGCCAGTTGCTCCGGATTCCCCGACAGGCCGGGCAGGCCATCGAAGCCGTCGATCGCCTTGTCGAGGAAACCGACTTCCCCCGCCGCGAAGATCCGCGGATGGCTCGAGAGGATCTGTTCAACGAGGCTGGATCCCGATCTCGGCATGCCGACGATGAAGATCGGCGCATCGGCCCCGGAAGGCGGTAGGGAGGGGCGCCGGTGCGTCACTTCCTCGCCAAAGGCGGCCGCCGTCCTCTCGAAAAGCTCCAAAGCAGCCGTTTCGTCGTAGCGGAGCGTCTTTCTCTTGAGGGCATTGCCGGCCGCAAGATGCCGGAACGAGCGTTCATACCGCTCGTAGTCCTCATAGGCCTTGGCCAGTCCGAAATGCAGGCTCGTCCTGTCGCTGGTAACGGGATGCGGTGTGTCCTCCAACATCTCTTCCATGACGCGCAGGCGTTCCGGATCGACCGCCCGGTACCCGCACTCCGCCAGTGCGTGGTAGAACGCCCCCCTCTCCGGAGCCAGCTTCAGCGCCGTTTCATAGGCGTGCCGGGCCGGAGCGAATTGGCCGAACTGTTCGAATATCCGGCCCATGTTGAAATGCGGATCGGCAAAGTCGGGTTTGGCCGTCATCGCCCTGGCGAGATCGTCCAGGGCCTCCGCGGATCTTCCCAGATGGCCGAGGAGCATGCCCCGATTATTGAGCGCCTCGTGATTGCCCGGCTCCAACGCCAGGATTCTCGCGAGCACCTCCAGGGCCTCGGCTTCGCGTCCCGACAAAACCAGCAACTGGGCCGTCCCCAGTAGAATTGCGGTGTTGGATGGATCAAGTTCCAGGGCGGATGAGGCACAGCGCAGCGCATCATCCGGTCGGTTCCATAGATAATAAATAGATGACAATAGATGAAGGCAACCCAAGTGATCAGGATGCCTCTTCAAAATCATCCGACAGATATCGGCCGCTCTCTTGAGATGCTCTTGGTTATATAAATCAACGGCCTTACTGAATAGCCCAGTCTCGTCCATCATATTTTGTATTCTGAAAAATACAAAACTAGGACTGCATTATTTCCGCTATGTTTCCGTATGGATAAGGAGTTATACTAAATCTTGTCATTTTCGATAAGATTGGCAGGAAACGATCTCGTGGCACCGCTCCGCCCCCGGGATGCGGAAAGTGAGAGGCGCACAGGTCTCGTGCACCACTCACGTTTCGACAGAAGCCGTGCGAACCTACCTTATCGCCGTCGCGCCGCCCGGAAGCACTTCCAATCTCCAGAACTTCTCGGGCTTGAAGTAGGTCGCCGCGATGGCGCGGACGTCCTGCGCCGTCACCTTCTCGTAGCCCGTCAAGTTCTGGCGGATGAGATCGAGCCGCCGGGCATCTGTCTGCACGCCGCGCAGGTTCCGCAGCCAGTACTCGTTGCCTTCCTGCTGGTGCTTTACCGTCTCGATCATCGGTTCCTTGGCACGGGCCAGTTCGTCCGCCGAAACATCGTTCGCGGCAAGATCGGCAGCGATCTTGTCGACCAGTGCATAGAACCGATCCACCTTGGCCGGCGTCGTCTCGACATAGGCATAGGCGTAGCCATACCCTGGAATGGATTTCGACAGGGAAACGTCTCCTTGCGGGCTGTAGGTCGCGCCCTCCGCGATGCGGAACTGGTCGATCAGCCGATTCTGGAAGATCTGGCCGGCGAGATCGGCGGAGAAGGCACGCGGCAAGTCGGAAAGCATATCCCCGACGGGCACCGCCATCACGGCGGCTGCGTTGTCGAGGCGGCCGGTGTGGCTGCGCAACACGGGCTGTGCGGTCGGTATGGGGAACTGTGCGCTGTCCGTCGCGGGCGCATCGTCCGCCCGGGGCGGCAGCGCACCGAAAGTCTGCGCGACGAGACCTATGGCCGCATCGGCCGTGACATCGCCCGCGATGGTCACCTCGATCGCCCCCTTGGTGATCGGGTCGTGGAACAGCGCCTCGAAGTCTGCGGGCTTGGCGGCCAGAAGCTGGTCGCGATCAGGGAACGTCCAGCGCGGGTCGCCGGCATGGACGAGACCGAGGAAATCCCGGCTGACGACCGCACCGGGCGTGGCCGAATATTGATCGAGGTTGTTCAGATAGGCCTGCTGGAGTCGCGCGAACACTTCCGGACGATAGGCAGGATCCGAACCGTAGGCGGTGAAGATCTGCAACTGCGTCGCAAGGTCCTCCGGACGCGTGCGGCCTTCGAACTTGAACGAACCGTCATCGAGCGAGAAGTCGATGCTGGCGACATTGGCGGCCAGCGCCTTCTGCATGTCCTCATAGTCGATGGCCTTCACGCCCGAAAGTTCCACGCCCTGCGCCGTCCATGTCGGGAGCGGGCGATCCTTCGGCAGATCGAGCCGGCCATGACCGATATCGACCCGCACCAGCACCTCGTTGGCCCGCAGCTTCGTCGGCTTGACGTTGAGGCGCACGCCATTGGCAAAGCGTACCAGCGTCAGGCCCAGATCGCCTACGTCGCGGCGCTCCACCACCGTGCCGGCATCGCCGAAATGCGTGTAGGGCCAAACGGCCGCCATGGTCTTGGCTGGTGCCGTCACCGGCACGGCCTGCGAGGCGGCATAGGCTTTCGCCACCGCATCCGCGCCGCCCTGCGGGGCCTGGGCCGTCTGCAGCACCAGGCGAGGTCCATTGCCCGAGAAAACGGTATTGTGCAGGGCCTGGTTTACCTCGTCCGCGGTGAGACCCTTCACCATGCGTTCGAACAAGGCGAGATCATCGGCGGGAGAGGTGAAGACCTTGTCGTCGTCGACGCTTTGAGCCAGCGTGTTGGCGATATCGGTGCTGGTACGCGTAGCCGCACCGCCGGCCGCGGCCTGGAGCAGCGAGCGGTATTCCAGGATCTCGCGATCGAGTTCGGACTGCTCTACCCCGAACTGGGCGATCCGGCGCTGCTCCTGATCGATGGCCGCGAGCGCGGCCTGCCATTTGTCCGGCTCGCTGTCGGCGGCGACGAGCGCGATTCGAGCAGAATCGTAGAGGTCCTGCGAGGCGACTTCGGCGCTGATGAAGGGCGCGTTGGCCCGCCGGGCCATGGCGCTGACCCTGCGCTTCAACACCGAAAGGCCGAGATCCTCGACCATTTCCGCTCGCCGCTTTGCAAAGGTGTCGGGTGAGCCGTCATAGGGCCGCGTCCAGGCGATCTGGATGCGCGTGGAGGCCCCCGGAACGGTGACGATATCGGCACCGAGGCCCTGCTGCTTGAGCTTGCCGAGATCGGGCTCCGGCCGCGCTGGGCCTGCCGGCTTCCAATCCTCGAAGCGCCGGCGGATTTCGGTCTCGATCGCATCGGGATCGACGTCGCCGACCACGATCAGCGTCGCACGATCGGGGCGATAGTTGGCACGGTAATAGTCACGCACCAGATCGACGGGCGCGTTGGAGATGATGTCCGTTTTTCCGATCGGCGGGCGCGACGGTACCCGCTGGCCGGCCAGCAGCACGTTGATGAGGCCGATCATGCCGCGATACTGCGGCGTGTCGCGCAGGCGCTCCTCGGAAAGGATGACGCCGCGCTCGCGATCGAAGGCGCCGGCGTCGAGCTTCAATTCGCTCGCGGTCTCACGCATCAGCATCAGGCCGGTCGACACCGTGTCGGCATCGACCTCGGGAAGGTCGAGGGCATAGACCGTTTCGTCATAGGACGTGTGCGCATTGGTATCCGGGCCGAAGGCGAGACCCTTGCGCTGGAGAATGCGCACCATCTCGCCCTCGGGGACGTGGGTCGAGCCCTTGAAGGCCATGTGTTCGAGGAAATGCGCGAGGCCCTGCTGGGTGTCGTCCTCCTCCAGCGAACCGGAACCGATGCGGAAGCGGATCGCCGCCTGTCCCGAAGGCGTCGCATTGCGCATGACGGCGAAGCGCATCCCGTTGGCGAGGGTGCCGAAGCGGATGCCGGACTCGGCCTGGAGATCGCTGGCAGCCTGGGGCCATGGCGAGACCGGCGCTTCGGCACGGGCGGGAAGCGCGGTTCCGGCGAGCACGGCGACGAGCGCCGTGGCCGCGAACAGACGGGACAGGGCGGAGAAGCGGGGGGAAAGGCGGGACAAGCGGATCTCGAATGCGACAATGGGAAACGGGCGGCAACGAAGCGGCTGACCGCCGTTCATCGCATCATCGCGCTTGCATGACAAATCCGCCCGCAATTGGGCCGACCGTCATGTTTATGCGGCAGATTGCCAAAAATTATACTGAGGCCGGCCGTGGACCGGTGCCCCGCTTGGCATCGAGCGAAATGAGTTGGCTCGGCTCCTTCTGCGGCGACTTGCGGTTGCCGAGATTCGAGCGGATGAAATCCGCAATGCGCGGAGCAATCTCGGCCCGGAAGCGCGAGCCGTTGAACACGCCGTAATGTCCGACGCCCGGCTGCGTGTAGTGGGCCTTCTTGTCGTGAGGCAGGTTCACGCAAAGGGCATGTGCGGCCTGGGTCTGGCCGTGCCCGGTAATGTCGTCGTTCTCGCCTTCGACGGTGAAGAGCGCGACATTGCGGATGGCGCCGGGGTCCACCGGCTTGCCGCGATGCGTCATCTCTCCCTTGGCGAGGGCATATTTGATGAACACCGTATCGACCGTCTGCAGGTAGAACTCCGCGGTCAGATCCATCACCGACAGATATTCGTCATAGAATTCACGATGCTTCTGGGCGCTGTCGCCGTCGCCACGCACGAGATCGAAATAGAGCGTCTTGTGCGCGTCGAAATGACGGCTGAGATTCATCGTCATGAAGCCGGTCAGCTGGAGGAAGCCCGGGTAGACGTCACGCATGAAGCCCGGATTGGGGAACGGAACCTTGGTGATGACGTTGCCCTTGAACCAATCGAGCCCCTTGTCGACGGCGACGTCATTGACCTTGGTCGGCGACAGGCGCGTGTCGATCGGGCCGCCCATGAGGGTCATGGTTAGCGGCGTATAGGGATCGTTCTTCTCCTCCATGAGCGACACGGCCGCCATCACGGGAACCGAGGGTTGGCAGACGCCGATCACATGGGTGTCCGGGCCGAGCGCGTGCAGCATCGAGATGACGTAATCGATGTAGTCGTCGAGATCGAAGCGGCCTTCAGAGAGCGGTACCAGGCGGGCATCGACCCAATCGGTGATGTAGACCTCGTGGTTGGGAAGGAAGGCCTCAACGGTCCCGCGCAGCAGCGTGGCGTAGTGGCCAGACATCGGCGCCACGATGAGAAGCTTCGGATCGGGGCGGCGATTGCCGCGGATGGAGCGGGAAAAGTGAATGAGATTGCAGAAGGGTCTCTGCCAGACGATGTCCTCGTGTACCGGGACGCGCTCGCCGCCGACCAGCACGTCCTCGATGCCGAAGGCAGGCTTGCCGTAGCGCCGCGTCACGCGCTCGAACACCTCGCAGGCCGCGGCGATCGACTTGCCGAACGGGGTGCTGGAAAGGGGGTTGCCCGGATTCTCGAAGAAGGCTCGCGTTGCGTCGGAAAATGCACGGCTTGGACCGATGGCGGCATGGGTCGCCTCGTAAAGGGCGTAAACCGGCGTCGAAACGACGCCCATGCCAAACATGTTTCGAAATTCTTCAAACATCGCACCACCACGAGACGGGATTTCCACCCAAAAGCTCAGACGCATATGTTCGACAAGTTGGCGCAGCCAACGGTGCGCCGCAAGGTGCCTGTCACTCATTTGTCATAGCAGCATTATTGCGCCGCAACAAACTCTCGTGATGTTTGCGTGTGCAGAAACAGCGACTCGCGATAGCTGTGCCGGCAAAATTGCCTAAGCTGGCGCCATCGTACCCAGGGAGACAGAGATGCCCGATCAACCCGCCCTCGGCCTTGCCTCACGAGAAGGCAAGCCGGATCTCTCCGATTTCGCCGGCACGCTCGACGAGATGGCGGATCTGCCGATCAGCCATGTCGAGATCCCCGCCTACGCCTACGATCTCGTGCTTGCCGGCAAGCCTCTCGCCGGGCGCGTTGCCGAATTCGAACGGCTCTGCCGCGACAGGCCGTTCGGCTACACCGTGCACGGCCCGCTTTCGATCAACTTCATGGGCCCCCCGGCTCAACTCCCCCGTTTCCTCGATACCACCAAGGCCTTCGTGGAGATCTGCGCGCGCATCGGTGCTCCGCACCTGGTCATTCACGTCGGCATGATGTTGCCGGACGAGCGCCATGATGCCGAGAACGCGGCTGGGCGCCAGCGCGACTACCTGCGCCGCGCGGGAGATTTCGCGGCCCGCCACGACGTCACGCTCTGCGTCGAGAACCTGTTCGACTTCGGCCCCTATGCCGCGACGCCGACCATCGCCCGCCTTGCCGAGGAACTGGCGCTGATCGACCATCCCCGGGTGCGGGCGACTTTCGATTTCAGCCACGGGCTGATCCACGCCACCCAATACGGCTACGACTTTCTGGAGGAAGCCAAGGCGCTGGCGCCTTTCGCAGTGCACCTGCATCTCCACGATTCCTTCGGCGAGCCGGATCTGCCCTGGGTCTATGCCAGCGCCGAGGCCAACGCCTTCGGCTTCGGCGATCTGCACTTGCCGCAGGGTTGGGGAAGCGTGCCATGGGACGCTCTCGCCGCCGAATGCGAATTCCCGGCCGACCTGATCGCCATCCACGAACTCAACATGCGCTTCTGGCGCGACCGGCATGACGCACTGGGCTATGCGAGCGGATTCCTCGGCCGGTTGAAGCCGAGGGACTGAGACATATCGCATATTGCAGGCGCCGTGCCTCGTGCGAAGGCCGGCGCTCCCCCCGGGAGCGCCGCGGCTGCCGCATCCTGTCGCAATCGGCATGGTCCCTGTCGTGCCAGGCCACGTTCGGACACGGCCCTGCCCTAACATCGCGCCTATCGGCAACGCTCCTCGAGTTGCCTGGGAGGAAGCCCCGTGAATACCGACGTCATCATTTCCTGTGCCATCACCGGAGCCGGCGATACCGTCGGTAAGCATCCCGCCATCCCGGTTACGCCCAAGCAGATCGCCGATTCCGCCATAGAGGCGGCCAAGGCCGGCGCTGCCATCGCCCATCTGCATGTGCGCGATCCCGAGACCGGCAAGGCCGCCCGCAAGCTCGAACACTACCGCGAGGCGGTTGAGCGCATTCGCGATTCGGGCGTCGACGTCATTATCAACCTCACTGCGGGCATGGGCGGCGACTTCTTCTTCGATCCCGCCAATCCGCGGACCGGGGGCCCCGGAACCGACATCGCCAATGCGGCCGAGCGCGTCGCGCACGTCGAGGAACTGCGCCCCGAGATCTGCACTCTCGATTGCGGCTCGCTTAATTTCGGCGACGGCCTCTTCATGGCCACCGGCGACCTCCTGCGTGAAATGGCCCAGCGCATCCAGGCCGCCGGCGTTAAGCCTGAGATCGAATGCTTCGAGCTCGGCCATATCTGGCTGGCCAAGGACCTCATCAAGCGCGGCCTGATCGATTCCCCGCCGATGTTCCAGCTCTGCCTCGGCATTCCCTGGGGCGCGGAGGCGACCACCGAGACCATGGTGGCCATGCGCAATCACCTGCCGGCCGACGCCAACTGGGCCGCCTTCGCCATCGGCCGCATGCAGATGCCCTTCGTGGCGCAGGCCATGCTGCTTGGGGGCAATGTGCGCGTCGGCCTCGAAGACAATATCTGGCTTGACCGCGGCGTGCATGCCAGCAACGAATCGCTGACCATGCGGGCCAGGGAGATCATCGAGCGTCTCGGCGGCCGCGCCCTCACGCCCGACGAAGCTCGCGAAAAGCTTGGTTTGAAGAAGCAGAAATAAAAGAGTTCCGGGGAGGTACGGGCATCTCACTCGTTCCTCCCTTGGTGCATTACCGTTCAAGAACGGGCAGGATGCCCGCGCCCCGGAGCGTCTCCATGGCCCGCGTAACCACGCCCAATGAAGGCAAGCCCTTTGCCGGCTGGGATCGGGACAAGCCGATCCCGGCGCCGCTCGCCTTGCACCGAACGCCCGTGATTGAGGCGTGGACCGACTATAACGACCATATGACCGAGAGCGCCTTCCTCCTGGTCTTCGGCGACTCGTCCGACTGTTTCTTTCGCTATATCGGCATCGACGAGGCCTATCGCGCAGCCGGCCAGTCGATCTACACCATGGAAACGCGCATCCATAACCGGCGCGAGGCCCATATCGGCGATTCCCTGGCATTGACGCTGCAACTCATCGACCACGACGCCAAGCGCCTGCACATCTTCCACACCATGACCGACGAGGCGACGGGCGAGGTGCTGGCCACTGCCGAACAGGTCCTTGTCCACGTCGACATGGGGGCCGGGCGCTCCTCCTCCTTCCCGCCGGAGATCGCGGAACGGATCGAGGCGATCGCCAGGGCGCATGCCGCGTTGCCCATGCCGCCTACGGTAGGCGTGCCGCTGGGACTGAAGAGGAAGTAGCTTCCTCCGTGCCGCATCATTAGAGCACGAGCAACTCCTCGAAATGCTCCATGTCGTTGAAACTGCAGAAGGCCGGCGGCTGCAGTTCCAGCACCGGGGCCTCCCGCTGCAGCAGCGCGAGGCCTTCGCCCAGCACCTCCTGCCAGGCCTCCAGGTGTTCCTCGGCAAGCCACTCCACCGGATAGGAGAGTGTGATGTGGAAGCGGTAGGTGTCGTGGTCGGGGTGCCGGTAGCCGAACGCGTCCGACAGCGAGTCCCGCCATGCCTTCAGCAACGCCCTGTCCTCGGGCGACGCGCCCTCGATCGTCACCTGGGTAGGAACCACGTCCACGGCCTTGACCCTGAAGGGCGCGGGACGGGAAAACTGCGCGAGCCGCTCGCGATAGAGGCGGGTCATGGCATTGATGGAAGTGCTCGAAAGCTGGTCCTGCGGCCAATAGGGCCAATGACGGCGATATTCGATGATGCCCTGGAACAGGGTCATGTGCAGGCTGGAGACCGGCGTGAAGGCGAGCCTGTCCGCATCCGGCATCGCCATGAGGCGGTCGCGCAGGGCCACCAGGGCGCGCTGGGTGGGCGTATCGGGCACCACATGGCTGATCACCGTATTGCCGGGCTCGGTCAGGAACCGGCCCTGCCGGTCGTAGCGCGTGCCGAAATGACGCGGGCTCTTCCGATTGGCACTGGCCGCAAATTGCCGAAGGGAGGATTTGATTGCCGGGGAATGCATTGCAGACTCGCCTCGAGGGCTGGGAGGACTGCCAACCTACGCATGCCCCGTGACAATCCCATGGAAGCCGCACCACAACGACAAAAGCCGGGCATGAGCCCGGCTTCAAATCACGTGGTGATGCGAAATCTCAAGACTTCGGCAGGTCGATCGGCTTGTCGCTCTGCGAGTTGAGATAGAGCAGCACGTCGGCGCGATCCTGCGGCTTCGGAAGGCCGGCGAATGTCATCTTCGTGCCCTTGATGAAAGCCTGCGGGCCCTTGATGAAGTGGTAGAAATCATCGGCCGACCAAGTCTCGCCCTTGTCGTGCAGCGCCTTGACGGCGTCCGAATAGGCGAAGTCCGACTTATGGCCCTTCGGGCCGCCGATCACGCCGAACAGGTTGGGGCCGACGCCGTTCTTGCCGCTCTTGTCGTCGGTATGGCAGGCGGCGCACTTCTTGAAGATGGCGGCGCCGCGTTCGGCCGAGGCCTTGGCGACCAGTTCGGCCAGCGGCGGATCCTGGGCCGCGGCCGGGGCGTTGGCGGCGACGGGAGTCGCATCGGGAAGCTCGAAGCCCGGCTTCTCGGCCTTCTCCGGCTTGAAGATTTCCTCGGCGACGATGCCGAGACCCAAGGAGAGCATAAGCGTGCCGAGGACCGCGCCGGCAATCTTGTTCAGTTCAAACGACGACGACGAGCTCATCCCCGGCTCCAGCTACATTACGACCTTGGCTTGCGGGCGCGAACCCTGCCAATCTTCTTGCCATCAACTCAAACGCCGGCGGCCCCTGTGTCAACGGCAAACCCCTAGGTTCTGTCGTCTATCCGGTTTGACCCGTAGTTTGCAACTCGTATAAATCGCGCGCACTTGCTACTTTTCGCCGCCCCGCTACAAGGGACGGTCCCTTCCGACCAGGATCGCCGTGTCCCATCCCCTCATTCTCATTCCTTCGCGCCTGGCTTCGACGCGCCTGCCCAACAAGCCGCTCGCCCCCATCGCGGGCGAAGCCATGATCGTCCACGTCTGGCGTCGCGCATGCGAATCGCGCCTGGGGCGGGTTGCCGTCGCCACCGACACGGCCGAGATCGCCGATGTCGTGCGGGCCGCGGGCGGCGAGGCGGTCATGACCCGCGCGGACCATCCTTCCGGTTCCGACCGCATCCACGAGGCAATGACGACCCTCGACCCGGAGGGACGTCACGACATCATCATCAACGTGCAGGGTGACCTGCCGACGATCGAGCCGGCCTCGATCCGCGCCGTGTTCGGCCCGCTCGCCAACAAGGCTGTGGATATCGCGACGCTCACCAGCGTGATCGCGCGCGAGGAGGAGAAGACCAACCCGGCCATCGTGAAGGTGGTGGGAACACCGATCGAACCCGGCCTCCTGCGGGCGCTCTACTTCACCCGCGCCACCGCACCCTGGGGCGAGGGGCCGCTTTATCATCATATCGGCCTCTATGCCTATCGCCGGGCTGCGCTTGAACGCTTCGTGAGCCTGCCGCCGTCGACGCTCGAGCAGCGCGAGCGGTTGGAGCAGCTTCGTGCCCTCGAGGCCGGCATGCGTATCGATGCCGCAGTGGTGGAGGGCGTGCCGCTGGGCGTGGATACGCAGGAAGAGCTCGACCGCGCCCGCAAGATCCTGGAAAGCCGTATCGTATGACCGCATCTCAGCTGAAAGTCTCGTTCCAGGGGGAACCGGGCGCAAACTCGCATATCGCCTGCGTCAACGTCTATCCGGACGCAGAGCCGCTGCCCTGCCCCACCTTCGAGGACGCCTTCAACGCCGTATCCTCCGGCGAGGCCGATCTCGCCATGATCCCGATCGAGAATTCGGTCGCCGGGCGGGTGGCCGACATCCACTACCTGCTGCCGACATCAGACCTGCACATCGTGGGCGAGTATTTCCTGCCCATCCACCACCAACTCATGGCCCTGCCCGGCGCGAGCCTTTCGACCATCCGCACCGTGCATAGCCACCCACAGGCGCTCGGCCAGTGCCGCAACAACATGCGCAGGCTCGGCCTCAGGCCGGTGACGGAGAGCGACACCGCCGGCGCCGCCCGCTTGGTCCGGGACTGGCAGGATCCCACCCGGGCCGCCCTCGCCTCGCCGCTGGCGGCTCAGATCTACGGCCTCGAAATCCTGCAGCCCGACGTCGAGGACGAGCCGTACAACACAACCCGCTTCGTCATCCTCTCCAAGGAGCCTGAATGGGTGCCCGTGGGCCAGGGACCGACGGTCACTTCGCTGATCTTCACGGTGCGCAACCTGCCGGCCGCCCTCTACAAGGCGATGGGCGGCTTCGCCACCAACGGCATCAACATGACGAAGCTGGAAAGCTACATGGTGGGCGGCCATTTCTCGGCGACGCAGTTCTATGCCGAGGTCGACGGCCATCCCGAGGAGAAGAACCTGAAGCGCGCCCTGGAAGAGCTGGGCTTCTTCTCCACCAAGATGCGCATCTTCGGCGTATTCCCGGCAAGCCCCGACCGGGACGACCACCAGCCGCCGGGCGAGTGAGGCCGCGCCGGGAGGTGCCTGCGCGCCTGCGGGACGCTAGAGCGTTTTGTGTTTTGACGGAATCGGCAAAACGCAAAGACGCGTCGAAAAACAAAGAGTTAGAGAAAAGCGGCGTTTCTACCTAGACGCGCTTTGCTCTAGGCCACCACGGAGCCTCCCTTTTCGGCGAATTCCTTGAGCAGGTGATGGGCGATCGCCACAGGCTTGGGAGCGTTGAAGCCATCCGGATGGCATTCGGCCAGCATCTGGATCACCTCGGCCTGCGTGAACCAGCGGGCATCCTCCAGCTCCTTCTTGTCGATGCTGATCTCGGTGCCGATTGCCCGGGCGAAGCATCCGATCATCAGGGACGACGGAAAGGGCCAGGGCTGGGAGGCGAAATAGCTGACGAAGGAACAGGAGATTCCCGCCTCCTCCCGGATCTCCCTCCGCACAGCGTCCTCCACGGTTTCCCCGGGCTCCAGGAAGCCGGCAAGAGCCGAATACATCTTGGGAGCGAAGCGATTCTGCCGGCCCATCAGGCAACGATCGCCATCGACGGCCAGCATGATCACCACGGGGTCGACGCGCGGGAAGTGCTGGGCCTTGCAATTGGGACAGTCACGCCGCCAGCCCGCGCAGCCGGCCTGGGATTCATGGCCGCAATTGGCGCAGAAGCGATGCCGGGTGTGCCAGTCGAGCGTTTCCTTGGCAGTGCCGAGCTCACCCACGATATCCGGCGAGACCAGGCCTCGCGTGGCGATCGATCGCAGGTCCACTGCCTCGATATCCTCGCGGCCCGCGATCGCCTCCAGCAGGTCCCGCTCGAAGCCCCGGGCAAAGACCGGCGTATCGTCATGATCGAGTCCGAGGAATATGGTTTGCCAGCTATCCGCCAGCGCTTCGATATCGGCCCGTGTAAAGAAGGCGCCGTAGGTCTCTCCTTCCTTCGCCAGGATCGGCATGTTGCCGGCCACGGCAATGAAGCGCGCCGCACGATGATTGAGCTGCTCGGCCACATAGGCCGGATCCTCGCGAAGACCGGAAACGCGGTCGAGCGGGTTAAAGGAGAAACCGATCGCGGCCGACCGGTCGAAGAGGGAATGCAATGTCATGAGTTCATCTTTACGATATGGAAAGCGCTACACGTAGCCGACTAATAAAATTGGAGGCATCCTCTTCCGAGTAGGCCACGGCCGGAACCTGCCCCCAAACGGGTTTGGGCCAGGCGGCGTCCGAGCGGAAGCGGGCAATCACGTGAACATGCAGCTGCGGCACGGCATTGCCGAGGGAAGCGACATTGAGCTTGTCGCAGCCGGTGAGGCCCCTGAGCGCCTTCGACGCCCCGGCGATCTCCACCATCAGCTGGGCGCGATCGGCCTCGTCGAGGTCGATGATCTCGGTCGCGCCGACGCGGCGGGGCATCAGCAGAAGCCAGGGATAGGTGGCGTCGTTCATCAGCCGCAGATGAGAGAGCGGCAGGTCGCCGATCTCGATCGTATCCTGGAGGATCTGCGGATGGAGTGTGAAGGCGGAGGATGACATCGGAATCGCGCAGTTTAGAAAGGCCTGCACAGTGTCACCAAGGGGGCCGCGTGGCAACGATTCTGCAAGACTCCCGCGTGTGCCCGCTATCGTGCCGATCCGAAGACCGGCACCTTTCCGATACCTTGCGTTTCCGGATGGTGCCCGTAGCGCCCGCGCGCTCCTCGAGCTATCCGATCACCAGCAACAGGTCCTTCGCGTCGATCTGAGAGCCGGGTGAAACGAGCACCTCCGCCACCTTGCCGTCGCGCGGCGCATGGAGCGCGGTCTCCATCTTCATGGCCTCGATGGTGAGCAGGACATCGCCGGCCTTCACCGCCTGGCCTTCCTTCACGGCTATCGTCGACACCGCACCCGGCATCGGTGCCGCGACATGGGCATCGTTGCCCTCCTCCGCCTTCCGGCGCGCCTTCACGCTGCCGGCGGCGAGGCGATCGGGCACCTTGATGATGCGCTGCTGGCCGTTGAGCTCGAAGAAGACGCGGACCTGGCCCTCCTCGTCGGTCTCGCCCATGGTCTGCAGGCGAATCGCCAGCGCCTTGCCGCGCTCGATCTCGATGGAGAGCTCCTCGCCGGTCTTCATGCCGTAGAAATAGGTGGGCGTCGGCAGCACCGAGACCGGCCCGTATTTGCGCAGGGCATGGGCATAGTCGGTGAACACCTTGGGATACATCAGATAGGACGAAATCTCGTTGCCCTCGACCTCGCGGCCGATCTTCTTCTCCGCCTCGGCCTTGAGTGCCGGGATATCGGCCGGCGGCAGCAACGAGCCGGGCCTGGCCGTGATCGGGGCCGTATCCTTCAGCACCTTCTTCTGCAGGGCCGCGGGCCAGCCACCCTCGGGCTGGCCGAGATCGCCATGCATCATCTCGACGACGGAGGCCGGGAACGCCACCTCGCGGGCCGGGTCTTCCACCTCGGCCCTGGTCAGCCCCTGCGCCACCATCATCAGCGCCATGTCGCCCACCACCTTGGAGGACGGCGTGACCTTGACGATGTCTCCGAACATGTCGTTGGCGGTGCGGTAGGCCTTCGCCACCTCGTGCCACCGCGTTTCCAGGCCCAGGGAGCGCGCCTGCTCCTTGAGGTTGGTGAACTGGCCACCGGGCATCTCGTGCAGGTAGACCTCCGAGGCACCGGCCTTCAGATCGCTCTCGAAAGCGGTATACTGCGTGCGCACGGCCTCCCAGTAGAAGGAGATCTGGCGAATCGCCTCCTGGTCGAGACCGGGATCGCGCTCGGAATGACGGAGTGCCTCCACGACCGAGCCGAGGCAGGCCTGGGACGTCGTGCCCGACATTGCATCCATGGCGGCATCCACCGCGTCGACACCGGCCTCGATCGCCGCCAGCACGGTTGCGCCGGCGATGCCCGACGTATCGTGCGTATGCAGGTGGATCGGCAGGCCGATCTCCTGCTTGAGCTCACTGACGAGCTTGCGCGCCTGGGCCGGCTTCAGGAGGCCCGCCATGTCCTTGATCGCCAGGATGTGGCAGCCCGCCTTTTCAAGCTCGCGCGCCATCCTGACGTAATAGGCCAAGTCGTATTTCGGACGCGAGGCGTCGAAGATATCGGCGGTGTAGCAGATAGCCCCCTCCGCCAGCTTGCCCGCCTCCAGCACGGCATCTATGGAGACGCGCATGTTCTCCACCCAGTTGAGGCAGTCGAAGATGCGGAAGAGATCCATGCCGGCTTGCGCCGCCTGACTGACGAAGAGCCGCACGACATTGTCGGGATAGTTGGTGTAGCCGACGCCATTGGCGCCGCGCAGCAGCATCTGGGTGAGGATGTTGGGCGTGCGCTCGCGGATCAAGGCAAGGCGCTCCCACGGATCCTCGGTGAGAAAGCGCATGGCGACGTCGAAGGTGGCCCCACCCCAGCATTCCAGCGAGAGGAGCTGCGGCAGCCCGGCGGCATAGGCCGAGGCGATGCCGGCGATGTCGTGCGTGCGCATGCGCGTGGCCAGCAGCGACTGGTGCGCGTCGCGCATGGTGGTATCGGTGATGAGGACCTGCCTCTGCTCCTTCATCCACTGCGCAAATTTTGCGGGGCCGAGCGTGTCGAGCAATTGCCTGGTGCCCGATTGCGGCTTGCCCTCGAAGGCGGGGGCCATCGGCGTGCGGGCCTCGGCGGGCGGCTTCGCCCGGCCGCGCGCCTCGGGATGGCCGTTGACGGTGACATCCGCGATATAGGTCAGGAGCTTGGTGGCGCGGTCGCGGCGCTTGGCGAACTGGAAGAGTTCGGGCGTCTCGTCGATGAAGCGCGTGGTATATTGATTGTTGCGGAACTTGGGATGAGCGAGCACCGCCTCGAGGAAGGGCAGGTTGGTCGCGACACCGCGGATGCGGTATTCGCGCAAAGCGCGCGTCATGCGGGCGATAGCCTCCTGTGGTGTCGAGGCCCAGGCCGTGACCTTCTCCAGCAGCGGGTCGTACCAGCGTGTCACAACGGCGCCCGAATAGGCGGTGCCGCCGTCGATGCGGATGCCGAACCCCATGGCGCCGCGATAGGCGGTGATCCGGCCATAGTCCGGAATGAAGTTGTTCTCCGGATTCTCGGTGGTCAGGCGACACTGGAGCGCATGGCCGCGCATGAAGATATCGGACTGCGGCGGGATGCCGGTTTCATAGGCGCCGTCCT
This sequence comes from Labrys sp. ALF-8, assembly GCF_059699065.1. Taxonomy (NCBI): domain Bacteria; kingdom Pseudomonadati; phylum Pseudomonadota; class Alphaproteobacteria; order Hyphomicrobiales; family Xanthobacteraceae; genus Labrys; species Labrys sp. ALF-8. The sequence continues at coordinate 3,020,798 of NZ_AP048537.1, read as the reverse complement.
TGCCGATGACGCCGATTCGTCCGCCCTCCGCGATTCGGATCTGCGCCTTGACGATGTCGAGGTCCGTGACGACCTCGGTCACCGTATGCTCGACCTGGATGCGCGGATTGACCTCGATGAAGTAGAACTTGCCAGTATCGGCGTCCATCAGGAACTCGACGGTGCCGGCGCCCGAATAGTCGGTGCCGCGACCGATCTTGAGGGCAGCCTCGCATAGCGCGTCGCGTGTCGCCTCATCGAGATACGGTGCGGGCGCGCGCTCGATGACCTTCTGGTTGCGACGCTGGATCGAGCAGTCGCGCTCGAACAGATGCACCAGCGTGCCGGCATTGTCGCCGAGGATCTGGACCTCGACGTGACGGGCGCGACGCACGAGCTTTTCGAGATAGACCTCGTCCTTCCCGAAGGCGGCCTTGGCCTCGCGCTTGGCGGTGAAGACGGCATCGAGCAGCTTGTCCTCGCTCTCGATGGGCCGCATGCCGCGCCCGCCGCCGCCCCAGGAGGCCTTGAGCATCACGGGATAGCCCACTTCGAGCGCCGCCGCCTTGATCGCCTCGGGATCGTCGGGCAGGGGCTCGGTCGCCGGCATGACCGGCACTCCGACCGACATGGCGAGGTTGCGCGCGTCGACCTTGTTGCCGAGTGTCCGCAACGTCTTCGGGCTCGGACCGACGAAGACGATGCCGGCCGCCGCGCAGGCCTCGGCGAATTCCGGGCTCTCGGAGAGCAGGCCATAGCCTGGATGGATCGCATCCGCCTTCGCCTCCCTGGCGACACGGATCACCTCCTCGATGGAGAGATAGGCCTCGACCGGCCCCTTGCCCTTGCCGATCTGGTAGGCCTCGTCCGCCTTGAAGCGGTGGAGCGAGAGCTTGTCCTCCTCCGCATAGATGGCGATGGTCGAGATGCCGAGCTCGGTTGCCGCGCGAAAGACACGGATGGCGATCTCGGAACGATTGGCGACGAGCAGGCGGCGGAAGGGAGGACGCATGGACACTCGCGTTCTGGAGGAGGGCGTCCGACTTTATGTTGCAACGCGAAGAGGATGCAAATGCTTTGCTGGAAGAGTTTCCGGGAACGTGGACATCCCGTCAGATCCTGGCGTGGCCCGCCACGGGAACGGAGCCGGTGCAGTCCCAGCGCGTTGTCCTCTTGGAAACCGCGACGTCTGAAGAGCCGACGGGATGTCCGCCCTCCAGGAATCGGAAGCCCCGCCGAAGCGGGGCTTCCTATCGGGCCATCGGACTGGTGTCGGGCGCAGATCCGACGGCCCGAAAGCTCAGTAGCAAACCTTCACGCGTTCCCAGTGCCAGCCGTAGTAGTCGGCGACGCGGCGCTTCTCGATGTAGCAGCGGCGATAGTAGACCGGGCGGTAGTCGTCATAATAACCGTAGCCGTTGTTGTAGGCGGAGCCGGCCAGGAGGCCGCCCAGCAGGCCGATGCCGGCACCGGCGGCAAAGGCGCCATTGCGGCCATAGCGAGCCTCGGCGGAACCGGTGGTGGCAACCGCGGCGCCAGCCAGCGTGGCAGCAACCAGAGTACCCGTCAGGATCTTCTTGAACATCGTCGTCTTCCCATCTCGCTGTCTTGCGCGGGCTTGCGCTTGATCGATGGAGAGACCTTGCCCCACGGCTGCGATTGCTTCCGTGCGATTAGGCACGGGCGGGTTTTTCCCTCGCGCCGGTCATCCCGGCGGCACACCCGCATATCGCGACATCCGTATCTTGGAACGGGGGCGCTGGGCATCTAAGGATGAAGCGGACGACGTTCGCGCACCCGGGCCATTGCCATGATCGACAAGTTCGAGTTCCTCATCGCCCTCTCCCGCGAGCACCATTTCGGGCGAGCAGCCGAAATCTGCGGGGTGACCCAGCCCACTCTCTCTGCCGGCATCAAGCAATTGGAGGGGGAACTCGGTGTTCTCCTGGTCTCGCGCGGCTCGCGTTTCCAGGGCTTCACGCCGGAGGGCGAGAAGGTGCTGGAATGGGCGCGGCGCATCGTCGGCGACAGCCGGGCCATGCGCCAGGAGGTGGCGGCGCTCAAGCGCGGCCTCAACGGTCATCTCACAATTTCCGTGATTCCCACCGCGCTCTCGATGGTGGCCTCGCTCACCACACCCTACCGAGCCCGACATCCCAACGTGACCTTCACCATTCTCTCCCGCACCTCGATCGACGTGCAGCAGGAACTGGACAACCTCGCCGTCGACGCCGGCATCACCTATCTCGACAACGAGCCGCTGGGCAAAGTCTCGGCGGTCGAGCTCTACCAGGAGAGCTATTGCCTGCTCACGGCCGCCGACAGCGAACTGGGCGGGCACGAGACCGTGAGCTGGGCGGAACTCAGCAACGTACCACTCTGCCTGCTGACGCCCGACATGCAGAACCGCCGCATCATCGATCAGTTGCTCCGCAGCGCCGGTTCCACCGTCGCGCCGACGCTCGAGTCCAACTCCATGCAGGTCCTGCTCTCGCATGTGCGTACCGGACGCTGGTCGAGCGTGATGCCCTCGATCCTGGTCGAGCGCCAGGGCGTGGGCCAGCGGGTGCGCTCGATCCCGATCGTCGAGCCGGCGGTCAGGCACCTGGTGGGGTTGATCACGCCGAGACGCGAGACGCAGACGCCCCTGGTTGCCGCCCTGATCGCCGAGGCGAAGCGCTTCGCGGCCGGCAATCGGACGGAATGAGCGTCCCAGAATCTTTGCATCTTGGCGCTCAACGCGCTATCGGCATGGCCCAAATCAGAATGACTAGGCCGCTGCAATGAAGTTCACGCTTTCCTGGCTCAAGGACCACCTCGAGACCGAGGCTTCGCTCGACGAGATCGTCACCACCCTCACCCGCATCGGGCTCGAGGTCGAAGGGGTGGAAGACCCCGCCAAGCGGCTGGCCGGCTTTTCCATCGCCTATGTGGTCTCGGCCGAGCAGCATCCCAACGCTGACAAGCTGAGGGTGTGCATGGTCGACACCGGCACGGGCGAGCCCGTTCAGGTGGTCTGCGGTGCGCCGAACGCACGCGCCGGGATGAAGTCCGTATTCTCCCCGCCCGGCACCTATATTCCCGCCAAGAACATCACGCTCGCCATCGCACCGGTGCGCGGCGTCGAGAGCCGCGGCATGCTCTGTTCGGAGTTCGAGCTCGAACTTTCCAACGATCACGACGGCATCATCGACCTTCCGGCCGATGCGCCCGTCGGCATGCCCTATGCGGATTATGCCGGCATCAACGATCCCGTCATCGACGTCAACCTGACGCCGAACCGGCCGGATTGCACGGGCGTGGTTGGCATCGCCCGCGATCTTGCGGCCGCCGGGCTCGGTCGCCTGAAGACGGCCGCCGTGCCCTCGATCGGCGGCAATGGCCCCTGCCCCGTCAGCGTTACGCTCGATTTCGGCGCTACTCCCTCGCTCTGCCGGGGCTTTGCCCTGCGCCTGGTGCGCGGCGTCAAGAACGGCCCTTCGCCCACCTGGATGCAGCGCCGCCTCTCCGCGATCGGCCTGCGCCCCATCAACGCCCTGGTCGACATCACCAACTACATCACCTTCGATCGCGGCCGGCCCCTGCACGTCTTCGACGCAGCCAAGGTCAAGGGCAACCTCGTGGTCCGGCGCGCCCGGGAAGGCGAGGCCATCCTCGCATTGGACGGCCACACCTACGCGCTCAACGACACCATATGCGTGATCACCGACGCCGAAGCGCTCGATTCCATCGCCGGCATCATGGGCGGCGAGCACTCGGGCTGCGACGAGAGCACCACCGACGTGCTGATCGAATCGGCGCTGTGGGAGCCGCTCAACATCGCCCGCACGGGGCGTGCGCTCGGCATCAACACAGATGCACGCTACCGCTTCGAGCGCGGCGTCGACCCGGAATTCATGGTGCCGGGCGCCGATCTCGCCACGCAACTGGTGATGGAGCTGTGCGGCGGCACGCCGACGGAGCTGACCATTGTCGGCGATCCTCTTCCGGCGGCCGAGATCATCGACCTCCCCGCGGACGAGGTGCTGCGGCTCACGGGGCTCGACACGAGCCTCGAAATCAGCGCCGATATCCTCGATCGCCTCGGGTTCGGCGTGATCCGCAAGCCGGACGCGCTGGCGGTGACGGCGCCGAGCTGGCGGCCCGACATCGAGGGCAAGGCCGATCTCGTCGAAGAAGTGATGCGCATCGTCGGCGTCGACAGCATTCCCGTCACGCCGCTGCCGCGAGCGCCCCACGTACCGCTGCCGGTGCTGACGGTGCTGCAGAAGCGCACGCGCCTCGCCAAGCGCAGTCTCGCCGCACGCGGACTGATGGAGGCCGTCACCTGGTCGTTCATCGCCAAGGACCAGGCCGAGAGATTCGGCGGCGGCCAGCCGGCGCTGGCGCTCGCCAATCCGATCGCGGCCGATCTCTCCGACATGCGCCCCAGCCTGCTGCCGGGCCTCGTCGCTGCGGGCCAGCGCAACGCCGATCGCGGCATCGCCGACGTCGCCCTCTTCGAAGTGGGTCAGATCTTCCGCGGCGATCGCCCGGAGGACCAGAAGATCGCCGCTTCCGGTATCCGCCGCGGCCTCGCGCGCCCCACCGGCTCGGGCCGTCACTGGTCCTCGGCCGCCCAGACCGTCGGCGTGTTCGATGCCAAGGAGGATGCGCTCAGCCTGCTCGGGGCACTCGGCGCGCCGGTGGCGAGCTTCCAGATCGTGCCGGGAGCGCCTTCATGGTACCACCCGGGCCGTTCGGGCACGATCCAGCTGGGGCCGCAGAACGTCATCGGCTGGTTTGGAGAACTCCATCCCGGCGCGCTCGATGCGCTCGATGCGGACGGCCCTGTCGTGGCCTTCGAGATCGTCCTCGACGCCATTCCGGTGCCCAAGCCAAAGGCCACCAAGACCCGCGGCCCCCTCAACGTCTCGGCCTTCCAGCCGGTAAGGCGCGACTTCGCCTTCCTTGTCGACCGCAAGGTGCGCGCCGCCGACATCCTCAAGGTCGCGCAGGGTGTCGACAAGAAGCTCATCGCGGGTGTCTCGATTTTCGACGTCTATGAAGGCAAGGGCGTCGGGGACGGGCAGAAATCGGTCGCCGTCGAGGTGGTGCTGCAACCGCAGGATCGCACCCTCACCGATGTCGAGATCGACGCCGTCGCCAGCAAGATCGTCGCCGAAGTGGCCCGGAAGACAGGCGCGACCTTGCGCGGATAGCCGGATGGGAGAGTTCTGCGCCGGGCACCCCTGGCAATGAGGGGCGCTACCGGACTCACGCCCGTCTTCAGGCGTCGCTGGAGGAGTGCTTCACCGCCTCGAGCAGCAGCGCCAGCTGGAGGGAGACGAAGGTGTCGACGAGTTCGGAAAGAGGGGCGTGGATCTCCACCGCGCGTCCGCCCGGGGCGTGCAGCGACACATAGCCGGCCTGCTCCGCGTCCTCCAGCAGGCGTCGCACGTGCACGCGCGAAACACCGAAATACTCGGCGACCGCACCGTAGTGGAAGTGGACGGTCCGCTCGGCCAACACCTCGCCCGGCTGGTCGGTGGAAATGAGCCTCAGAAGGATCTCGTAGCCGGCGTTGCGGGACATGAAGAGCCGGATGTCCGGCACCAGGTCCACAAGCGAGCCATGCTCCACGAAATGGCGGCTCAGGAACCGGCTGATGCCGGCCAGCAGCCTATCGTCCGCCTCCAACTGCGCGATGGCGTGATTCGCCTCTTCCAGCAAGGACAGCGCGAGCAGGAAGGGCGTCAGCAATCGCTTGCCGACGGTGATGGCGGCCTGCGTGACCTCCAGGCGCTTGATGCGCCTGTCGTGCGCTTCCTTGCGCTGGCGCAGATAGCCAGCCTCGCGCAGCAGATTGAGCAGGCTGCCGATCCGATTGTGACCGGCCAGCGTATGCCTGGTGCAGAAGGCCTGTACGTCTGAGACCGTGACGCCCGTGGAGAGATCGCCCGGGATATGGGAGAAGTGGCGGTCCAGCACATAAGCGCCGACGACCTGCCGCACCTCGTCGGTCGCCATCTGGATCAGCGCCTTGTTGCCCTTCAGGACGGCAACATAGCGGCGGGCAAAGACATTGCGTGCAGCCCTGAATTCCGGATGCATCCGCAGTGCCTCAGCGTCGGCAAGAATCGACGACTGACCCTCAGGCAACGAAGCTCTCATAGACCCGTCAACGCTGCGATATTGAACACTTTAATGTGCGGCATCTCGTAACAACATCCCTTGCACATCTCTTCGTAGATCCCGGTCACGCCGCGCTTATTTACTGGATAGGCGATTTCGCAAACGGGGGTGTATAAAGAAGCAAGAAAGGAACCCAAATTGACCGGGCTTTCGCCCAAACTGTGGCGATGAGGTCACAGATGCCTAGTTCCTACCACGCAATTAAAAAATGAAAAGAAAAAACTTACCCTACGACATGACATAGAACCATTCTACCACTTCTGACTTAATATCTTTCTAAAGAAGTATATTTTTCTATAGATTTAAATCAAATTTTGTATAATTTGATCTTTTTAACTTAAATAAACATGTTTATTTTACGATATACCTTCATAAGTATTTATATTTAAATTATAATTCCAAGTAAAATGTTTGTTAATATCTGATCTTCGGAGCAAATAAAGTGCTATAAGAACACATGGTACACTGCCTTGGCCTTGACCATTTGAGAAAGATTTCTCGAACGGTGAAATATTTCACGTACAGGCAGTCCGGCTCCATCCGGGCGATCAACGACAAGCCCCGGGAATTCCTCGCATCGACCCGCTGCAAATTCGGCAGGAGCGTACCCGCGGAACGCGAACGGCAGGTCCGGACCAGCTCGATACACTGAAGGTTATCGTCCGCTTGACGCCGCGCGTAGCGGGCCGCTTCCGGCGCCTTGCATCGATCCCTCTCTTGCTACCGTCGCCTCATGGTTACTGTTTGGTTATAACTCCCCCCTAGAATCACAGGCCTCGCCTGGCTTTGCCTCGCTTCACGCGGCGAACCGGTTCAGTTTCATCCCGAGCATCGTCCGGGGGCTCGCGCGCCCGGGCCCTGCCCCCATGAAGGCATCTCATGACCCTGTCGAGCATTCTGGAAGCCATCATCCTAGGCGTGGTCGAAGGTCTGACCGAATTCCTCCCGGTATCGTCGACCGGCCACCTGCTCCTCGCTTCCCACTTTCTCGGTTTCGATTCGGACGGTTCCTTCGAGATCCTGATCCAGTTCGGCGCCATCCTGGCACTGCTCTCGGTCTACGCCGAAAGACTGTGGCGCATCGCCACTGCCATTCCCACCGACAAGCAGGCGCGCCATTTCGTCATCGGCGTCCTCGTGGCCTTCCTGCCGGCCGTGGTCGTCGGCGTGCTGCTCGAGCACAAGATGAAGGAATATCTCTTCAACGTTCCAGTGGTCTGCTACGCGCTGATCGCAGGTGGCCTCGTGCTGCTGGCCATCGACGAGTTCAAGCTCGAGAAGCGGTTCCCCAACTGCTATGTTCTGCCGCTGCCGGACTATCTGAAGATCGGCATCGTCCAATGCCTCTCGATGATCCCAGGCGTTTCCCGGTCCGGTTCGACCATCGTGGGCGGCATGCTGGTCGGTCTCGACAAGCGCTCCGCAGCCGAGTTTTCCTTCTTCCTGGCCATGCCGACCATGCTTGGCGCCTTCGTCTACGAGTTCGCCAAATCCTACAAGACGATGAGCTTCGAGAATCTGGGCCTGACGGCGATCGGCTTCGTCACCGCCTTCATCTCGGGCCTCTTCGTCGTGAGGACGCTGCTCGATTTCGTCTCCAAGCGCGGCTTCGCGGTTTTCGGCTGGTGGCGTATCATCGTCGGCGTGATCGGCTTGGCAGCTTTCTACACCGTAGGCTGAGCGCCCACGAAAAAGGCCGGTCGTGAACGACCGGCCTTTCCATCATTCCCTTGATTTCGGGAGAGGCCGTCAGGCCACCATGTTCTCGAACTGGCCGGCCTTGCGGAAGCGCCAGAGATAGCTCGGCACGACGGCCTCGACGGTGGCGGGCTGGATCCCGAGCCCCTCCAGCGTGCGCCCGTCGGCCTGGGCCTGCGGGGAGACGACGTTGTCATGGCGTAGGAGTGCGACCTGGTCGCGCGTGAGCGGCGGGTTGGGCAACAGGCCGGTGAAGGTGGCCTGGATATTGGCGATCGCGAACGGGACCGGCACCAGCAGGCGGTTGCGGTGGGTGGTCTTGAGCACGAACTCGAAAATCTGGCGCAGGCTCATCACTTCCTGCCCCCCGAGTTCATAGGTGGTCGCAGGCTTGAGCGCCCCCTCTGCACCTCGAGCCAGCACTTCGGCGACGTCGCCGACGAAGACAGGCTGGAACTTGGTTTCCCCGCCGCCGATCAGCGGCAGCACCGGCGACATACGGGCAAGGGCCGCGAACTTGTTGAAGAAGTCGTCGTCCGGCCCGAAGATCACGGACGGGCGAAGGATGATGGCATCCTCGAAGGCAGTACGGGCGGAATCCTCGCCCTTCATCTTGCTGGCGGCGTATTGCGACGTCGAGGTTTCGTGCAGGCCGAGGGCGGAGACATGAACGAAGCGCTGCACGCCGGCGGCCTTGGCGGCTCGGCCGATGGCGCCCGGTCCGAAGGCCTGGGCTGCATCGAAGGTGTTGAGCCCGCGGCTATGCATCACGCCGACGAGATTGACGACCGCCTCGGCACCCTCCACGGCGGCGGCGATCGAATCCGGATAGCGCAAGTTGGCCTGCATGCCATGGATCTGGCCGACAGCGCCCGCCGTCATCAGATATTGCGCAAGATCCGGCCGACGCACCGCTACCCGCACGCGAAACCCACGCTTGGCGAGCGAGCGCACGAGATTGCGGCCGACAAAACCCGATCCCCCGAAAACCGTGACCAAGCGATCGCTGACTGGCGCCATTTCCTAGAAACCTTCAAAGATAATCCTGTCGGTTTTCCTTAGCGCGACAGGGTGGGGCTGTATAGAGGCTGTGCCGCCGCGATTCATGGCTATCGGCCGATCGAGGCTTCCGGCACAATATCCAGGGAGGAAGACAGGAGTACGATGTCAACTACGGTCATGCCCCATGACGGCCTCGGCCTCGACACGCTGCGCCTGGAAACGCTGATCCGGCTGCGCTGGATGGCCATCGCCGGACAGCTGGTCGCCGTGCTCGGCGTCCACTACGGGCTGGGCTTTCCCGTGCCGCTGGAGGCCTGCCTGCCCCTGATCGGGCTAAGCATGCTGGTGAACATCGTGCTCAGGCTGCGCTATCCTCCCACCGAACGCGTCGATCCGGCCCGCGCGGCCTTGCTGCTGGGCTTCGACATCGTGCAACTCGCCGCGCTGCTCTTCCTCACGGGCGGGCTGCAGAACCCCTTTGCCTTCCTTTTCCTGGCGCCGGTGATGATCTCGGCCACCTCCCTGCCGCCACTGATGACGCTTGCTCTCGGCGTGCTCGCCATTGGCTGCGCGACGCTCCTGACGGCCTGGCACCTGCCCCTGCCCTGGTTCGCCGGCCAGGAGCTCGGCATGCCCATGCTCTACGTCGTCGGCATGTGGTTTTCGGTCCTGCTCGGCCTTGCGTTCATCGGCGTCTATGCCTGGCGCGTGGCGGAGGAGGCGCGCCTGCTCTCCAATGCCCTCGCGGCGACGGAACTCGTGCTGGCGCGCGAGCAGCACCTGTCGCAGCTCGACGGACTTGCCGCCGCCGCCGCCCACGAACTCGGCACGCCGCTCGCCACCATCGCGCTCGTCGCGAAGGAACTGGAGGTCGCGGCGCCGCAGCAGGGTGATTTCGTGGACGATATCCGCCTCCTGCGCAGCCAGGTCGAGCGTTGCCGCGAGATTCTCGGTAAGCTCGCCTCGCTCGGCAACGACGACGAGACCCCCTTCGCGCGCATGCCCTTGCCGCTGCTGATCGAAGAGATCGCGGCACCCCACCGCGATTTCGGCATCGCCATCTCCGCGCATTTCGACGGTCCCGAGGAGGAGGCCCCCGCCGCGACACGCAACGCCGGCATGCTCTACGGCCTCGGCAACATCGTCGAGAACGCCGTGGATTTCGCCAAGTCCAGGGTCACCATCGTCGCCGCCTGGGATACCAAGATCGTGACCCTCACGGTGAGCGACGACGGCCCGGGTTTTCCGGCCGAGATCATCGGACGCCTGGGCGATCCCTACATCACGAGACGCCGGCCGCGCGCTCCCGGGCAGCCCGGAGGAGGCCTCGGCCTCGGATTCTTCATCGCCAAGACGCTCCTGGAGCGCTCGGGCGCCGCCATCGCCCTTGCCAACCGCGCCGCCCCGGACAGCGGCGCCATCGTGAGGCTGGAATGGCCGCGCGAGGCTTTTGAGCGATAATGACTCAAGAATTTCCTGAAAAATTGAAAGGTTTTTAAGTCGCCTTGTGCGGGATTAGGCGTTAGAAGGCGTCGACGGTGAATCTGCTTCATTTTGCCGCTATGGTTGTGATGTGGCCATGTGCCGCGCTTGGTGAGTACGTCGATGGTTACCCCAGACTTTCCCGACCGTTCACTCCTGCTCGTCGATGACGACAAGGCGTTCCTGCAACGATTGGGCCGGGCCATGGAGGCCCGGGGCTACACCGTGACGACGGCCGACACGGTCGCCGAGGGCCTCGCCCAGGTCGAGGGAGCACCGCCGGCCTTCGCCGTGATCGACATGAAGCTCTCGGACGGCTCGGGCCTCGACGTCATCTCGCGCCTCAAGGTCAAGCGGCCGGATGCGCGAGGCATCGTCCTGACCGGCTACGGCAACATCGCCACCGCCGTGACGGCGGTGAAGCTCGGCGCATTCGACTATATCGCCAAGCCGGCCGATGCCGACGACATCCACGCCGCGCTGATGGCGGATCCCAGCCACAAGCCGGAACTGCCGGAGAATCCGATGTCGGCCGACCGGGTCCGCTGGGAACATATCCAGCGGGTCTACGAGCTCTGCGGCCGCAATGTTTCGGAGACCGCGCGCCGGCTCGCCATGCATCGGCGCACCCTGCAGCGCATCCTGGCGAAAAGAGCGCCGAGGTAGCGGCGGGCACCGCGCTCGTCCGGCACCTGCAGCCCGGCCGGATTTCGAACGGTCTCTCCTGCGGCGAGGACCGTCGTCTCGACCTCATGGCTTGCAGACGGCCGGAACGACCGGGGCGTTCGCGCTCCAGGGAGCCTTGCATCCCCCCATCCATCCTTGCTAGGCCCTTCGCCAACCAATGGGAGAGCACATGAAGACGCGCGCAGCCGTGGCCTGGAAAGCGGGAGCTCCGCTGACGATCGAAACCATCGAGCTGGGAGGCCCCAAGGCGGGCGAGGTCCTGGTCGAGATCATGGCGACAGGTGTGTGCCACACCGATGCCTACACCCTTTCCGGCGCGGATCCGGAAGGTCTCTTCCCGGCGATTCTCGGCCATGAAGGCGCGGGCATCGTGCGCGAGGTAGGCGCCGGCGTCACCGGGCTGAAGCCAGGCGATCACGTCATCCCGCTCTACACGCCGGAGTGCCGGCAGTGCAAAACCTGCCTGTCGCAGCGCTCGAACCTGTGCACCGCCATCCGCGCCACCCAGGGCAAGGGCGTGATGCCGGACGGCACCAGCCGCTTTGCCTGCGACGGCGGCGAAGTCTTCCACTACATGGGCTGCTCGACCTTCTCGAACTTCACCGTGCTGCCGGAAATCGCGCTCGCCAAGGTGCGCGAGGACGCTCCCTTCGACAAGATCTGCTACATCGGCTGCGGCGTCACCACAGGCATCGGCGCCGTGATCAACACCGCCAAGGTCTGGCCCGGCGCCAATGTCGTGGTCTTCGGCCTGGGGGGCATCGGCCTCAATGTGATCCAGGGCGCCCGCATGGTCGGCGCCGACAAGATCATCGGCGTCGACCTCAACCCCGCCAAGGTCGAGATGGCCAAGAAGTTCGGCATGACGCACTTCGTCAATCCGGCGGAAGTCGGCCATGACAAGGTGGTGCAGGCGATCGTAGACCTCACCGGCGGCGGCGCCGACTTCTCGTTCGAGTGCATCGGCCTTCCCGTCACCATGCGCCAGGCGCTGGAATGCTGTCATCGCGGCTGGGGCGAATCGATCATCATCGGCGTGGCGGCCTCGGGTCAGGAAATCTCCACCCGTCCGTTCCAGCTCGTCACCGGCCGCGTCTGGAAGGGCACGGCGTTCGGCGGCGTGCGCGGGCGCACCGAAGTGCCGAAGATCGTCGACTGGTACATGGAGGGCAAGATCAACATCGATGACCTCATCACCCACACCATGCCGCTCGACCAGATCAACCACGCCTTCGACCTCATGCATGAGGGCAAGTCGATCCGCTCGGTGGTGACGTTCTGAGGCGGCGACGCCGCCAAGATTACCAAATTGTAACGCTGCGGCATTGCAACCTATGGATGCCGCAGTTTTTCCTTTTATCCTTCATCTAACTTTACAATCATCCCGTCGCTGCGAAAAGTCCGCCGGCTAGTCTCCCTCATCATGCAGTTCCACCTGCATTCCTGAATGGAGATTGAGATGAGTGAAGGCGTAGATACCTCGACCAAGACCCGCCGCTGGCCCCGCATCCTGCTGCTCGGCGGCACGATGGCCGCCGGCATCGTCGTCGGTGCGGCAGGCCTCGCCGGCGCGGCGATGGTGGGCGACCATATGGGCTGGCGCCAGCACGGGCCACGCCTGGAGCGTGTCCAGAATTTCGTCCGCATGTCGCTTGATTCGGTGGCGGCCACCTCCGACCAGGAGGCCAAGGTGCACGACATCATCGCCTCGGCCTTCACCGACATGGCGCCCAAGCCGGAGGACCAGGCGGCGCTGCGCAAGCAGGCCCTCGACATCCTCAAGGCGCCGACCGTCGACAAGGCGGCGATCGAGAAGCTGCGCACCGACTTCGTTGCCCGCGCCGACGCAAAGTCCAAGCGCTTCACGGATGCGGTGATCCAGATCGCCGACATCCTGACGCCCGACCAGCGCGCCAAGCTCGCCGAGCGTGCCCAGGCCTGGGTCGAGCATGGCCCGATGATGGGCGGCGGTGAGCACCACCGCGACGGCTGGCGCCATGACGGTCGGGGCGGTCCGCCGGAGCGGGGCGACGGCAACGACGAGCCGGGTCCCGGCAACAATTGATGCGCCGGCCCCGTTGGGCCTAGAATGGCGGCCGCTCCCGGGACCTGGCGACAGGTCCCGGGAGCGGCCAGACAGATTCAATGAACCAGATAGAACAGGCGGCTCGCTTGGAACGCATTCTGATTATCGACGACGATGCGCGTCTTTCTTCCATGCTGAGCGAATATCTTTCCGCCGCAGGCTTCGACGTCGACCGCCGACAATCCGGCATGGACGGCCTCAACGCGCTCGAGCGGGAAGCCTACGACGCCGTGGTGCTCGACATCATGCTGCCCGACTTCGACGGCTTCGAGGTCTGCCGGCGCCTGCGCATGCGCTCCAATATCCCGGTGGTGATGCTCACGGCGCGGGGCGACGATACGGACCGCATCGTCGGCCTCGAGATCGGCGCGGACGACTACCTGCCCAAGCCCTTCAACCCGCGCGAGCTGCTTGCGCGAATCAGGGCCGTGCTGCGCCGCCGCAGCGTCCCGGCCGAACGCGAGGACCAGGCGCTGCGCTTCGGGCGGCTCGCCATCGATCGCGGCTCGCGCAGCGTGCGCATCGATGGGGAGGACCGTCCTCTCACCAGCCATCAATTCGACATCCTGCTCGCCCTGGCCGACAATGCCGGGCGCGTGCTCAACCGCGAAAGACTGATGGACTTGGTCAAGGGCGAGGAACTCGACGCCTTCGACCGCTCGGTCGACGTGCACATCTCCCGCATCCGCGCCGCCATCGAGGACGACGCCAAGCATCCGCGCCGCATCCTGACCGTGCGTGGTGCCGGCTATGTCTTCGCCAAGCGGCAGGATGCTGACTGAAGCGGCGCGCTGCCATGCTGACCTTCTTCCGCAAGCGGCTGTTCTGGCAGGTCTATCTCACCCTGCTCACCTGCCTCGTCCTCCTGGCGCTGCTTGTCGGCGCGCTCTGGCGCCTGACCGGCGACGATCCCGGGGCGCGCTGGGGCGCCTTCCGCATCCGCCTGACGACGGAACTCATCAAGGCGGAACAGCAGTCGCCCGACACCCTGAACAGCGAGATCCGGCGGCTCAGCGAGGATATGGGCGCGTCGCTCTCGGTCTATACCAAGGATCGGGTCCTGGTCGCCTCGCGGGGCATCCCCATCGCCCTGCCTGCCGGCGACGACGACGCTCCCCAGCGCTGGCTCGACCATATCATCCGCGTCGACCTTCCGGATGGGCGCACGGTGCTCGCCCGCCTGCCGCGGCCGCCAGAGCCGGGACTGCGCATCCTCATGCTGGTGCTGATGGTTGCAGGCGGGGTGGGTATCGCCGCCTGGCCAGCCACCGCACGCCTCACGCGGCGGCTGGAGAATCTGCGGACCGGCGTCGAGAGCTGGGGCAGCGGCACGCTGAACCGCCGCCTCGCCGAACAGGGCACCGACGAAGTCGCCATGGTCGCCCGCAGCTTCAACGGCGCCGCAAGCCGTATCGAGGCGCTGGTCAAGTCGCAGAAGGCCCTGCTCGCCAATGCCAGCCATGAGCTGCGCTCCCCCCTGGCGCGGCTGGCCATGGCGATCGAGATCTGGGCGGAAGCGCCCAACGACGCGGCGCGCGAGGAGATCACCCGAGACCTGAGGGAGATCGACCAACTCGTCGAGGAGATCCTGCTCGCCAGCCGGCTCGACTATGCCGGCAATTCGCCGCTCGAAGGCGCGCAGGTCGATCTTCTCGGCCTCGCCGCGGAGGAGGCCGCGCGCACCGGGGCCAATGCGGACGGCACGGCGGTCGAGATCCACGGCGATGCCACGCTGCTGCGCAGGCTGATGCGCAATCTGCTCGAGAACGCCTGCAAGCATGGCAGCCCGCCCGTCGAGATCACCATCACCCAGAGCAACGGCCAGGCCCATATCGAGGTTGCCGACCGCGGCCCAGGCATCGCCGAGGCGGAGCGGACGCACCTGTTCGAGCCTTTCTACCGGCCCGCCGGCCGGAGCGAGATGTCGGGCGGCTGGGGCCTCGGACTGGCGCTGGTGCGCCAGATCGCCGGGCGCCATCACGGCTCGGTGCGCTGCGAACCACGCCAGGGCGGCGGCAGCCTCTTCGTGGTGGATCTGCCTCTCGCGGAGGCCTGAGGCGGGCGGCCTACGCCTGGACGGGAATCGAGAGCCGGCGGGAAAGGAAGTCGGCAGCCTTGAGCGCCCCTTCCGGTGAAATCGTGTGGTCGACCCCAGCCTCGATCTGGCTCTCCACCTCGACGCCGTGGCGCCGGAGCGTGGCGGCGGCGAGCAGTGTCTCGGCGGCGGGTATCACCCTGTCAGCGTCGCCGTGGACGAGCAGCGCCGCGCTGCCGGGCGGCGGCGAGAGGGGTTCGGCCGTGGCAAGCCGGCCGGCGAAGGCGACCACGGCGCGCACCGGCCAGCGGCCGGAGGCCAGGGCATCGAGGGCCATGATCGCGCCTTGCGAGAATCCCACCAGCGCCACCTGGTCGAGCCTGCCGGAGAAGCCCCGCCGTTCGAGGACGGCGTTCAGCGTGTCGTCGAAGGCGGTGCGCGCGGCCTCGACGCGTTGCGCCCTGTTGCTCTCGCTCACACCCGCGATGCTGAACCACTGGTGGCCGCCGCCTCCGTCGAAGGCGAAGGGCGCGTCCGGCGCCGCGACCGCGGCGCCCGGCAGCATCTCCAGCCAGATATCCCCCAGCCGGGCGAGATTCTCGCCGCTGCTGCCGACGCCGTGCAGGAGGATGATCAGGCTGGGTTGGGTGCTCATGCCGCTTTTCTCGCCAGGGTGACGGGAGCCAGCCCCGGCAGGTCGGGACCGACGGGAACGATGCCGTTGGGATTGAGGGCCTTGATCGAGTAGTAGCCGCGCTTGATGTGATCGATGCTGACGGTTTCGCGGACGCCCGGCACGGCAAGCATGGCGGAACCGAAGGCCGAAAGCCTAGGATAATCGACAATCCGGCGCAGATTGCACTTGAACAAACCGTGATAGGCCGCGTCGAAGCGCACCAGCGTGACGAACAGGCGGATATCGGTTTCCGTCACGCGCGAGCCGAACATCAGCGGACCGCCCTCGTAAAGATGCGCCTCGAGGGTGTCCAGCATGCCGAAGACATCGTTGAAGGCTTCTTCATAGGCCCCCTGGGTAGTCGCGAAGCCGGCGCGGTAGACGCCGTTGTTGAGGGTCGGGTAGATGCGCTCGCTCCAGGCATCGATCCGGGAACGCAGATCCTCGGGATAAAGATCCACGTCGCTGCGCGCCAAGGTGCCGAAACCCGAATTCAACATGCGCAGGATGTCGGCCGATTCGTTGTTCACGATGGTGCCGCGCTGCCTGTCCCACAGCACGGGCACGGTGGCGCGGCCGGTATGGACGGGATCGGCCTTCGTATAGATCTCGTGCAGGTGGGTGGCGCCGTTGACCGTATCGGCGCTGGCGCCGGGATAGGAGCCGAATCGCCAGCCCTGATCGGTCAGCACGGGTTCGACCACATCGACGGTGATGGCGTCCTCCAGGCCCTTGAGCTTGCGCCCGATGAGGGTGCGCGAAGCCCAGGGGCAGATGAGCGCCACATAGAGATGATAGCGCCCCGCCTCCGCCTTGAAGCCACCCTCTCCGGTCGGTCCGGCGCTGCCGTCGGGCGTGACCCAGTTGCGGAAACTGGAGACCTGCCGCAGGAAGGCGCCCTGCTTGCTGGAAGCCTGGATCGGTTGCCACGCGCTTTCCCACTTGCCGTTGACGAGCATGGCTCAACCTTTCCTGACGATCGAGATCGAGGTGTTCCAAGGGTCGCGCAGCGTGACGCCGTTCGGGATGGGCGTGGTCTCGACGCCCATGCGGGCGGCATTGGCTTCGACGGCGTCGATGACGCCCTGGTCGGCAGCGAGCAACTGCACGTCGGCCAGCCCCGTGGATGGGAAGCTGCGCGGTTCGGCGCCGCGACTGTTCCAGATGTTGGTCGCGAGGTGGTGGTGATAGCCGCCCGTGGAAAAGAAGCTGCCTCCCGGATAGCGGCAGGTCAGGTCCATGCCGAGCACGCCGGTGTAGAAGACCTCGGCGGGCGCGATCGCTCCGACCTGCAGATGCACGTGGCCGACGATGCCGCCGCCCGGAAAGCCCTTCCAGGGCTGCGGGCCGGCCTGCTTCAACAGGTCGTCCACGTCGAGCGCCTCGGTCGCCATCTCGACCATGCCGCCATTCATCTTCCAGGCGGAACGCGGCCGGTCCGTATAGATCTCGATGCCGTTGCCCTCGGGATCGGCGAGGTAGATCGCCTCGCTGACGAGGTGGTCCGAGGCACCCTGCACGGGCGTGCGGGCGGTGAGGGCGTGCTTCACCCAGCGGGCGAGATCGCCGCGCGCCGGCAGCAGGAAGGCGGTGTGGAACAGGCCTGCCTCGCGCGGGGAGCGGCGGCGGGCGTGAATGTCCCGCTGCAGATCGAGCAACACGGTGTCGTCGGCGCCGAGCCGGCGCAGGTCCGGCTCCGAGGAGAGCACGGAGAGCCCCACGACCTGTTCGTAATATCGGCTGACCGCATCGAGGTCGCGGACGGTCAGGCTGACCTTGCCGATGGAGAGGGGAGCGTCACTGGCAAACATGGCATGTCACGGGCGGGAGGACGGAAAGCCGGCACGCCACGAAATGGCAATGCCGGCGGGCAATATCAACGTGCAGCGCTGCCAAGCGGCGTTGGCTTGAGCGCAAGGGCGCCGTCGCCGACGAGGGCCACCGCCAGCAGGCCGACGATCCACAGGGCGATATACTCCCAGCCGCCGTTGGGATTGGTGAACCAGAAGCCGGCCGGGCCGTGCACGGTGGCGATGGCGCCGGCGAGGATCGGCACGAGGGCGAGGGCGACGAGACGGGGCCAGATGCCGAGGATGAGGGCGAGGCCGCCGATCACTTCCCAGGCCATGGTGACATAGGCCAGGGCGGCAGGCAGGCCGAGCGAAGCGAAGAACTGGGCAGTGCCGGCCGGCGTGAACACGAAGATCTTCAGCCCGGCATGGGCCAGGAACAGCAGACCGAGCGTGATGCGCAGGAGAAGCGCGGCATAGGGAGCGGTGCGGGTATCGAACATGATGTCCTCATTCAGGAAGCAGCGAAAACCTGCACCATCATCTACTTTTTCCGCCGCAAGAGATTAAGGTGGCGGAATGCGGGATATTTATTCCGAATCGGAAGGGATAGGAGGCACTTCAGGAAAGATGTCGATCCGGAGATCGACACTCCGATGCAGTCCGGCTCCGTCCGGCGTGTGCCCGTGGGCGTCCCCGGATCCTCGACGTCCCCTACCGTTTCCAGCCCCGGTCCCAGGCGGGTTCGCCGCGATAGCGCTCGGCCAGGAAGTCCACGAGCACGCGGACCTTGAGGGCCAGGTGGCGGCCGGGTGGATACATCGCGTAGACGGCGTGGCGCCCTTCCATGAAATCCTCCAGCAGCGGCTTGAGGCGGCCGGCCTGCAGGGCGGGGCCAGACATGAAGCTCGGCCCGTGCACGATGCCGAGTCCGGCCTCGGCCGCCGCCAGGCAGGCCTCCCCGTTGGAGAACTGCAGCCGCCCGGCGACCGGCACCGCAAGCGTACCCCCGTTGCGGTCGACGAAGCGCCAGGTCATGGGATCGCGGAAATTGCTGTCGAGGATGCAGTCATGCCCCGCGAGGTCGGCGGGATGGCGTGGCTCGCCATGGGCGGCGAGATAGGCGGGGGCGGCGGCCACCACCAGGCGGATATCGCAGAGCTTGCGGGCGATCAGGCTCGAATCGGCGGGATTGCCGACGCGTATTGCGAGGTCGAAGCCCTCGTCCACCAGGTTGACCACGCGGTCGGTGAAGCCGACGTCGAGCTGGATGTCCGGATACTCCCTGGCGAAATCCGCGAGGGCCGGGGTAAGATGCATGGTCCCGAAGCTGAGCGGCACGGTGAGCCGGATCCGGCCCGCCGCCAGGCCCGAAGCGGTGCGCACCGAGGCGTCGAGCGCGTCGAACTCCTCCAGCAGCGCCTTGATGCGCTCGTGATAGGCGCGCCCGATCTCGGTGGGCGAGAGCGCACGCGTGGTGCGCTTGAGGAGTTGCACGCCCAATTCCGCCTCCAGCCGCGAGACCAGCTTGGAGGCCTGGCCGGAACTGGTGCCGAGCCGCTCAGCCGCCTTGGAGAAGCTGCCCGTGTCCATCACCGCCACGAACATCCGGTCACAATCGAGCCGCTCCATGCATTGCTTCCGTCTGGGAGGGAATGGAATGGAGTATAGCGGAGAAAGGAAGAAAGCGGAAGGAATGGAAGGGAGAGGACCGCGCGGGATCTTCGCGGGCCTCCTAAGCCGGAGCCACCTCGACCACCTGCCCTTCCTGGACCTGCTCGACGTCGACGCCCACCCACAGCCCCACGAAGGCCGAGGGTGTGCCGACGAACGAGCCGCTGATCGGCAACGCCTGGTAGGGCTCGCGCACGGCGGCGATACGGATGAGATGGTCCGAGGCGATCAGCCCGTTGGTGGGATCGAACTCGATCCAGCCGGTATCGGGCAGGTAGACGTCCGCCCAAGCATGGGTCGCGCCGGCGCCCTTGATGTCGGAAGGGCCGTTCTCCGGCACGGGATCGAAGAGATAGCCCGAGACGAAGCGCGCGCCGAAGCCCAGGAGGCGGGCGCAGGCGATGAACAGGGCCGCGAAGTCGCGGCAGGCGCCGCTGCGGTTGCGGAAAGTCACGGCCGGATCCTGCGTCGACTGCTCGAACCGCGTCTCATAGGCGAAGTTGCCGTGGATCTCCTGGCACAGGCCGGTAAGCAGGTCCATCGCGCCGCCCGGATAGCGCTTGGGCAGGCCGGCGATCCACACGCGCAGATCGTCCGGATATGCGTCGGCGGAGGTGAGCATGGTGGCGCCGAGATCGATCGCCTCGTCTTGCGAATAGACGATAGGGAACGGCGCCTCGCGGCCGGAGAGGAAGATGGTGGGCACGGCCGAGGGGAAGCGATCGAGCTCCAGCCGGCTCTCGATCGACAATTCGTTGGCCTGGCCCTGGAAATGGCCGGTACACACCTCGTTGCCGAAGACGTCATAGGTCCAGACATGGTCGGCCGGCAGCGACGTCGTCAGCGTGGCCGAGATCAGCCGCATCTCATGGCTGTCGCGCGGGCGCAGCATCATGCGGTGGGGGCCAAAGCTGACCAGCTCGGCATAGCGATAGGTCGTGCGATGGGTGATGATCAGGCGCTTCAATGAGGTCAACTCCGCGATCCCCCGGCTGGCTGTCGGGTTTCGAACGACAACGGCGCAGCCTGGATCTTGTTTCATGCGCAAATCGGGCAGCCGCCATGCGCGGGTCATGCCGTAACGTAATATGCCTAAGTAGCACCCCATGGCAGTCGGTGCCAGGCTTTTTGCCTTCCGGTTACACCGGCCCCGAAACCGATACTGGGTCGTCGTCATTCCGGCCGGCCGAGCGAGGCCCGGAAAAGAGGCACGTCCCCCGACATGGCTCCAGCCGGCACGACGGCGTGCCGTCTCCACCGGGCTACAGGTGGACGGCGCGATAAAATAGGCTATGACCGGAGCAAAATCGCATCGGCCGGGTTGTAGTCGAATCAGCCCGGCGACGCGGGCTTGCAGGCGTTCGAGGAGTAGATATGGCAGGACCGCCCGGGATCAAGGCACGCGCGCGAGGATTTGCGGATATGTTCGATCGTTCCATCGGCGATGCTGTGACCCCGCTCAACGTGGTGATCGAGAAAGTGCTGAGTCCGGTGCGCGCCGTGATCGAGGGCCGGGAGACCCTGATGTTCGGCACCAATTCCTATCTCGGCCTGAACTTCGATCCCTCCTGCATCGCAGCCGCCACCGCCGCCCTGGCGAGCTTCGGCACCGGCTCCACCGCCTCGCGGGTCGCCAGCGGCAACCAGGCCCTGCATGTGGAACTCGAGCGCCGCATCGCCGGTCTCTACGGCCGGCGCGACGCGGTGGTGTTCTCCACCGGCTTCATGGCCAATCTCGGCACCATCGGCGGACTGGTGCGCGAGGGTGATGCGGCGGTGCTCGACGCCCATTGCCATGCCTCGATCTTCGACGCCGCCCGGCTCTCGGGCGCCAGGGTCCTCACCTTCCGGCACAACGACGCCGATGATCTCGCCCGCGTCGTCGCCGAGAGCGGTATCGCGCCGGCCCGCACGCTGGTCGTCGCCGAAGGCCTCTACAGCGTGCTGGGCGACCTGGCGGACCTGCCGGCCATCAGCGGCGTGACGGCGAGCCTCGGCGCCGTGCTGCTGGTGGACGAGGCGCATTCGCTCGGCCTCTACGGTACCGGAGGGCGCGGCGTCGCCGAGGCGCAGGGCGTGGAGGACAGGGTCGACGTCATCGTCGGCACCTTCTCCAAGAGCGTCGGCGTGGTGGGCGGCTATTGCGTCACCGACGATCCCGCCTTCCGGGCCCTGCGCTTTGCCGCGCGCAGCTATCTCTACACCGCCTCCCTGCCCCCACCCGTGGTGGCGGCCGCCGGACAGGCGCTCACCATCATCCGCGACGACACGGAAAGGCGCCGCACCGTCTTCCGGCACGCCGAGGCCTTCCATCGCGGCCTCACCGCCCTCGGCCTGCCTCCCCTGGCTCCGGCCGGCCCGGTGGGCGCGGTGCGCATGCCCGGCATCAAGCCCGGCCTCGACACCTGGACCGCCCTGCTGCGCGCCGGGCTCTACGTCAACATGCTGATCCCGCCCGCCACCCCGAACGGCGAGGTGGTGCTGCGCTATTCGGTCTCCGCCGCGCATGCGGCGGAGGACATCGACAAGGCGCTGGCGATCATCGCGACGACGGGCCGGCAGACGGGCGTGCTCCGGCCGGCGGCTTGAGGGGATAGAGCCCGCCACCGCCGCTATTGCGGTACCACCGTCTCGTCCAGGAACACATAGAGGGCGGCGATCCTGCCGTCCGCCACGATGAGCACATCCAATCCCGTGTAGACCGGCACCTCGCCGCGAGGGCCGGATCCCCAGGCAAGCCGGCCGGCGTTGTGGAGGACCTGCGCCTCGCCTCGCGGCGTGTAGACGAAGTGCGGGTGCGTGGCTCTCAGCTCGCCGGCGAATCGATCGATCGCCTCGCGACCCACGATGGCCCCTGGCGGCGCGTAGAGCACGCCGTCCTCCGCCCACAGCTCGTCGACCGCGGCACGCCGACGTTCGGCATCGCCCTCCCCGAAGACCTCCTGGAGGTTTCGATCGAGCAGGTCGCGAATGCGCTCCGGAAGTTCGGCATTTGGCGCCATGGCGTCTCTCCTGAAAGGTTCGGTGATCGATGCGGATGGCGCCGTCGCGGGAACGAGGGCGCCTTCCGGTCCGGCTGGTCCTCAGATCTGCGCCTGGCCACCGTCGACGAAGAGCTCGACGCCATTGACGAAGCTGGCTTCGTCGGATGCCAGGAACAGGACCGCCCTGGCGATCTCCTCGGGCTGGCCGACGCGCCCGGCGGGGATCAGGGTGGCCAGATAGTCCTTCGTGCCCTGGGCCTGCTCGCCGCCGCCGAACAGCTCGTTCAGGCCGGCGGTGTCGGTCACGCCGGGGCTGATCGCATTCACGCGGATATGCCGGTCCTTGAGGTCGAGGATCCAGTTGCGGGCGAAGTTGCGGACCGCCGCTTTCGTCGCCGAGTAGACGCTGAAGGCCGGCGTGCCCGAGACGCTCGTAGTCGAACCCGTCAGGATCACCGAGGCACCGTCCTTGAGGAGCGGCAGCGCCTTCTGCACCGTGAAGAGCACGCCCTTCACATTGGTATCGAAGGTGCTCTGGTAATGCTCCTCCGTGATCGCGCCGAGAGGCGCCATCTCTCCACCGCCCGCATTGGCGAAGACCACGTCGATCTGGCCATGCTTCTGCTGGACGGCATCATAAAGGCGGTCGATGTCGGCGAGCTTGGACATGTCGCCCCGCACGCCGGTGACCCTGCCGCCGATCTGCTTCAGCGCAGCGTCGAGAGCCTCCTGGCGCCGCCCGGTGATGAATACGAACGCGCCTTCGGCGGCGAATGCCTTCGCGGTGGCCAGGCCGATGCCGCTGGTCCCGCCAGTCACCACCACCACCTTGCTGTCGAACTTGCTTGTCATCGTCGGGCTCCTTGATTGTCCGGCCAATTGCCGGTGCCCCTTGTAGATGCAACGAGAACGATGATGCCTGTAGTCGGCAATTATGGCACATAGCGTTCCACAGGAGGAACGCTGATGAAGGTCGATCTCAATGATCATGCCTATTTCGCCGAGGTCGTGGCCCATGGCGGGTTCGCGGCGGCGGGCCGCGCCCTGCGCGAGCCCAAGTCGAAGCTCAGCCGGCGCATCGCCGGGTTGGAGGACAGGCTGGGACTTCGCCTGATCGAGCGGTCGAGCCGCCGTTTCCGGGTGACGGACACGGGCCAGGCCTTCTACGAGCGATGCAGGGCGATGCTAACAGAGGCGGAACAGGCCGAAGCGCTGGTCGTGCAGGCGCAGGCCGAGCCTCACGGCCGCATCCGCTTCAGTTGCCCCACCGGAATGCTGGAGCCGATTTCCGGCCTGATCTCCGCCTTCCTCGTTCGCTATCCCAAGGTGCGCCTCCAGCTCGTTGCGACGGACCGGCCCGTCGACCTGATCGAGGAGCGGATCGATCTCGCGCTCCGGGTACGCGGAAGCCTCACCAGCGACGCCGCCCTGACGATGCGCTCGCTTGGCGTTTCGACCCGCATCCTCGTCGCCAGCCCCGGACTTGCCGGCCAGGTGGGCAGCATCGAGCAGCTGGCCTCACTGCCCGCGCTCGCGACCAATGACGCCGCGGACGACATCGAATGGCATCTGGAGACGGAGGATGGCCGCAAGCATGTCGTGCGCGTGGAGCCGCGAATGGGGTGCGAGGACATGGCCAGCGTGCGCAACGCCGCCATCGACGGATTGGGAGTGGCGATCCTGCCGGACCATGTCTGCCGCAATGCGCTGGATGCCGGGCGCCTGGTGCGCGTGCTGCCGGCATGGCGCGGACTGCAAGGCATCGTGCATCTGGTCTTCACGACGCGGCGGGGCCTGCCGCCCGCCGTCCGTGCGCTGATCGATCATCTCGCGGCGGGCTTCCCGCGCGACGTCGCCGCGGCCCGGCCAGGAAGATAGCGCCCGTCGAGATCAGCGGAGAACGGGGCCAATGGCGGCCTCCGGCTGATCGCCCAGATGCCCGACGTGCCAAGGGTGGACGCCTGCTTCATTCGTGGAAGCGGATTTTCGGCGTTTCACCCCTCCCCGAACGCCGAAAGCTGTGGACCGCCCTCCGGAGGCACGCCGCCCGTATTCGGCCGCGAAAGCCGCGGGGACGAGCCCGGCAGCCCCGGCCTCTGCCGCGATCCGCCCGATCCTGCCGGAACTCGGCGCAATGTGGGCCTTCGGAACCGCATGATGCCACCGCCTCCGTCGGACGGCGACGCGGCGCGAAGAAGGCCCGCGCTTGCCAATCGGGCCGTCTGGGGGCAATGTCCGCCCGTCGGGAGACGCGGCGGGTTCGTGCCGGTGCATTCCCGGGTCGGACAACGGGATACGGGGACTCAAGAATCATGATCATGGACGGTGGGATTGCCGGTGCCGGCGAGATGGACGAGGCAGCCCGGCTTGAGCTTCGGGCGGGGCTTCTCAACCGCCGGTCGTTTCTGGTCGGCTCCGCCCTCGGGATCGGCGCGCTGGGGCTGGCCGGTTGCGCGACATCCGGCGGCATGAGCCTCGCCGAGGCACAGAGGCTCTACGGACCGGTGCCAGACGAGAAATTCCCGATCCCTGCGGTCGACGTCAGCAAGATCGATCCGAAATTCTATCGCCGGACGGTGCGCTACGACAGCAAGGAAGCGGCCGGCACGATCATCGTCGATCCCCACAATCACTACGTCTACCGCATAGAGGACGGCGGGAACGCCACCCGCTATGGCGCCAGCGTGGGCCGCGCCGGGTTCCTGTGGAGCGGTGACGCCTATGTCGGGCGCAAGGCCGAATGGGCGACCTGGACACCGCCCAAGGAGATGATCCAGCGCCAGCCCGAGGCGGCCAAATATGCCGGCGGCATGCCGGGCGGCCTCGACAACCCGCTCGGCGCACGCACGCTCTATCTCTACCAGAACGGCCGCTACACGCTCTACACGATCTACAGTACCCGCGTGGCCCAATCGATCGGGACCGGCGTGTCGAGCGGCTGCATCGGCCTCCTCAGTCAGGACATGATCCACCTCTACGAGCAGACGCCGGTCCAGACCAAGGTGGTCGTCCTGCCGGCCTAGGCAGCGACGACGCCCCGTCCAGGCGCTGCCCGAGCGGGCAGCGCAGGGAACCGGGGCGCTCGTTGGGGGCCGGGAGAGCGTGGCCGTGCGGCGGTCGCCTGTGGTGCGTCCGCGCCGCGCGGGTTCGGATGAGCCACTGCCTCGACGGCACATCGCGGACATTCTCTCGGCTGTTCACCAGTCCGGCGCGATTTGGACGAGCGGTTGCGCCGGCCGTGCGGCCAAGTCATCCAGCAGCCCGGTCTCGTCATCGAGGATCGAGCGTTTCGGCCGAGGCGCCTCCCGCCAGCGATCCCAGCTCGATGTCTCGCAACCGTTGAGCGCGTAGTGATCGCGCATGACGTTGACCTTTACGAACCACAAGCCCGTGACGCCGCCGTGCCCGAAGGCGGCCGGGTCGGCCTCGGAGTTGCGGCATTCGAATCTCGTCCGGCGTCCCGGTGAGGATGAAGATGGGAACTCTTATGTCATTGTTACGTCGATATAAAATTTTGATCCCAGATCGATGACTAGAAGCGATTTCAACAATACGGCTGGTCGGGACAAGCTTAAGGCCGACCCGCGCATTGGTCATGAGGCCCTGCCTGAATATTTTCCTTCTCACCCTTACGACGAGGCTGGTTCGAAGTCGCTTCTCGACTTCGAACCCCGACATGGGAGCATCTTCTCCAAATCCCATCAGCCATCGCAATCCAGGCCATATACCTACCCCCGTGGCTACCGTGGCAAGCGCGACTTGCAGCCCACTGGGCCGGAACACATATGGATCAGGAGCTCCCAGATAGGGTAACCTGCAGCTAAATAAAGCCTCTATTCTGCAGCCATTGCTGCTTGCCGTTCCGGTTCCTCCTTCGAATCCTCATGGATTTCATCCGCAGGCGGCCTGATCCGGAACCACGCGGCATAGAGTGCTGGAAGGAACAGCAGGATTAATGCAGTCCCGGCCGCCGTGCCGCCGATAAGCGTATAGGCCATTGATCCCCAGAACACCGAGTGTGTAAGTGGAATGAACGCAAGAACCGCAGCCAGTGCGGTCAGGATAACGGGGCGTGTCCGCTGGACAGTCGCCTCGATGACGGCATGGTAGTCGTCAAGCCCGGCCGCTTGATTCTCCTTGATCTGCTCAGTCAGGATCAGCGTGTTGCGCATCAAGATTCCGGCCAGTCCTATCAGTCCGAGGATAGCATTAAACCCGAAGGGCTGATTGAACATAAGCAACGTCGGAACCACACCAGCAAAACCGAGGGGTGCCGTCAACATAACCATGGTCATCGTCGAGAGGCTGCGAACCTGCAAGATAATCACGATCAGCATGGCGGCGACCATGGCCGGGAATATCTTGACAAGTGCGACATTGGCCTTGAGCGACTCCTCGATATTTCCGCCCATCTCGATGTGATAGCCCACTGGAAGCGAAGCGATCAGCGGTTGAAGTGCCTTCATGACCTGTTGCGAAACCTCCGGAGGCTGCATTGCCTCGTTGATATCGGACCGGATCGTGATGACCGGCGTTCGATCGCGGCGTTTCAGGATCGGTTCCTCAAACCGGATTTCGGAATGGCCAATCTGATCGAGCGGAACCTGGCGGCCATCCCGGCTCATCAGCGAAAAATCTGCCAACCGTGCCGGATCAAGGCGATTTTCGCCGGCGCTGCGCGCTACCACCGACACGTTGCGAATGTTCTCGCGGACCTGCGTGACCGGAATGCCCGTGAGCAGCAACTGCATCTGCTGGGCCGCCTCGGCCGGCGAAAGACCAATCAGGTTAAGTCGATCCTGGTCGGGGATAAAGCGGAGCACGGGTGTACGATTGCCCCAGTCGCGGTTGGCCTGCCGCACGTCCGCGACGCCCCGCATGATGTCGAGGGCCTTCTCGGAAATGCTGTAGAGTTGCGCGGGATCGGGTCCCATGACGCGGAACTCGACAGGAAATGGCGTGTAGGGACCGAATACCAGCTGCGTAACACGGACAAAGGCTTCGGGCACCAGCCCTTGTGCAACCGCATCACGAAGCCGATGTTTCAACGTCTCACGCGCCGCCGCATCGGGGGTTAGAACAACAATCTTGGCGAAGGCGGGGTCCGGCAATTCCGGCGCCATGGCAAAGAAGAAGCGCGGAGCGCCCTGGCCGATGTAACTCGTGACGATCTTCGCCTCGGGCTGTTCCTTCAGCCAGACTTCGAGCTTTTCGACTGCGGCCGTCGTTGCCTCGATACTCGTGCCTTCCGGCATGCGCACTTCGACCAGCACCTCGGGACGATCCGACGTCGGGAAGAACTGCTGTTTCACCGCTCCCATTCCAGCCACAGAGAGAGCCATGGCGACGCCAACGACAGCGCAGGTTACGAACTTGTGGCGCACGGTGAATTTGATCAGTCCCCGCAGGCGCCGGTAATTCGGCGTGTCGTAGATGGCGTGATGGCCACCCTCGACTGGCTTGATCGCGGGTAGCAACTTGACGCCGAGGTAAGGGGTGAAGACCACCGCCACGATCCAGGAAACGATCAGCGCAAAACCGACGACCCAGAAGATGTTGCCCGCGTACTCGCCGGCGGACGAACTGGCAAAGCCAACCGGCATCAGCCCGATGATTGTCACGAGCGTGCCGGACAGCATCGGTGCTGCCGTATGGCTCCAAGCATAGGCGGCCGCCTTGATGCGGTCCACGCCCTCTTCCATCTTCACCACCATCACCTCAATGGCGATGATGGCGTCGTCGACGAGAAGGCCGAGAGCCAGAATGAGCGCACCGAGCGTGATGCGATCGAAGAACCGGCCGGTTTCCAGCATAATGAGGAACACGACGGCAAGCGTCAGCGGGACGGCCAGCGCCACGACGATACCAACTCGCCAGCCGAGTGCGACCAGACTGACAAACAGCACGACGCCGAGCGCCATTACGAATTTCAGCATGAACTCGCCCACCGCCTCTTCGATATTCACCGCCTGGTCGCTGACCTTGGCGAGCGTCATTCCGAGCGGCAATGTCTGTGCGATGGCGGCCGATCTCTCATCCAGGGCTTTGCCGAGTTCCAGCCCATTCCACCCCTGCTGCATCACCGCCCCAAGCATGATGGCGGGCTCGCCCTCATGGCGGATGATGTAAGTCGGAGGGTCTTCATAACCGCGCCGCACACTCGCGATGTCGGAGAGCTTCAACGTGCGGCCGCCCGCGACGATCGGTGTATCGGCGATCGCCTGAACGCTGTCATAGGCGCCGTCTAACCGGATGAAGACCTGCGGGCCACGTGTATCGATCGAACCCGCCGGCGTGACGGTGTTTTGCCGCTGCAAGGCGGAGGCTATGTCCTGCGCCGATACGCCCAGCGTGGCGAGCTTGGCATAGGAGAACTCGACAAAAATCTGTTCGGGGCGCTCGCCGAGGATGTTGATCTTCTTCACGCCAGGCACATGCAGGAGATCCTGTCGGATCGCTTCGGCCTGCCGCACAAGCTCGCGCATCGGCATGCCGTTGGCCTTTAGCGCGTACAGGCCGAAGCTCACATCGGAATATTCGTCGTTGACGAACGGGCCGAGAACGCCGGGCGGCAGATTTCGCGCTTCGTCTCCGAGTTTCTTGCGCGCCTGGTAGAACTCCTCCTCAACGGCGGAGGGTGGCGTGCTATCCTTCAGCGTAACGGTCAGAAAGGCATAGCCTGGGCGTGTTGTCGTCTCGACACGGTCATAGTAAGTCAGCTCCTGGATACGCTTTTCAAGTGGCTCGGCGACGAGATCCTGCATCTCGCGTGCCGTCGCCCCTGGCCATACGGTCGTGACCGTCAGTGTCTTGATGGTAAAGGATGGATCCTCCGCCCGCCCCAACTTGACGAAAGAATAGACGCCGGCGGCGGCCAGAAGCACGATAAAGAACAGGGTGACGGCGCGTTCGCGAACAGCAAGCTCGGACAGATTGAGGCTCATCAGTTGCTCCCGCTTTCCGAGGCAGCCCGGACGCGAGCGCCCTCTTGCAGAAGATGAGCCCCGAGCGAAACAACCGGTTCACCAGACGTCAGTCCGGAGATCACGGCGGTTTCGCTGGTCACACGCACAAGCTTGACGGGCTGGAATTTCACCGTCGAGGTGGCGCCATCCAAGACCCAGACGCCAGTGCTATGGCCATTGTCTAGCACCGCTCCGAGTGGCACTTCCACCTCGGGCTGGCTCGCCTGATTGACCAAACGAATGGTGACCGTTGCTCCCAGCGGTGCCGCCGCGGCGTCGCCGTCGAGCACATAGCGGGCTTCATAGGTGCGGGTCTGGGCGTCGGCAGAATCCGATAGCTGCCGCAGATGCGCCGTGTAGCGGCGTTCATCGCTCCCGTACACACTGGCCTCTGCCACCGACCCGATCGCCGGCCGGATCGTTTCGGGCAATGCGACCACCGCCTCGCGCGGTCCGGCATGGGCAAGTCGAACCACGGCCTGACCGGCGGAGACGACCTGTCCCGGCTCGGCTAGCGTTTCGATTACCGTTCCATCGGCATCCGCTACCAGAACGGAATAGGCAGCCTCGTTCTCTGCTACCTTCGCTTCCGCTTCCGCCACGGCAAGCTGTGCCGTCGCAGTATCAAGGGCGGCCTTCGCCTGCTCATAACGCTGCGGCGTTGCCGCCAGTCCGTTTTTGACCAGAACTGCATAACGCGACTCGTCGGCGTTCGCCTGAGTCAGGACCGCGCGTGCCGCCGCAACAGCGTTGCGCTTTGCAGTCAGCGCGAGGCGGAGGTCGGTTTCGTCGATTCGCATCAGCGGCTGACGGGCCTTGACCTGCTGACCGGCATTCACCAGCCGTTCCACGACCTTTCCAGGAACGCGAAAACCTAGATTGCTCTCCACCCTTGCCCCGACGATACCTGTGAAGGAGCGTTCGGCACCGGTCACCGGCGCTGCCAATGCCAGACTGACGATCGGCGCTTCCTGTCTCGGGTCGCTCAGGGCCACAGCTTTTTGCCCGTAAAGGGAAAGCGCGACGAATGCGGCCACTCCAAGCCCCGCGATCAGGGCGCCCGACACCATAATAGCGGGTTTCATTTTCATCTTTGTTGCCTTGTCAAATTAGATTGCGTCCAACATCTATATCCAATATAGATGTTGGACGCAATCTAATTCTGGAGATCGACAATGCGAGTTAGTCGCGTTCAGGCTGAGGAAAACCGGCAGACAGTAATCAACGTGGCGAGCCGCCTTTTTCGGGAGCACGGCTTTGACGGCATCGGCCTCAAGGACCTGATGGAGAGTGCCGGGCTGACCCAGGGCGCGTTTTACAAGCAGTTCGCGTCAAAGGACGACTTGGCTGCGCAAGCGTCCAGGCGGGCCTTGGAGAGTGCCTTTCAACGATGGTCAGCCGCAGCCGCGGCCAATCCGCAGGACCCGCTTGGCGCGGTAATCGCGTTCTACCTCAGCATGGAGCACGGCGCGGAAAAGATGGAAGGCTGTCCGGTCGTTGCGCTCGGCTCGGATGCTGCCAGGCACGGCGCCGATGTGAAGGCCTCATTCGAAGCCGGAATCAGAGACTACCTAGAAATGCTCGGTCCCTGGGTTGGCGAGGCCGATGGCCAGGAGCGCGGTGGCAAGGCGATGGCCATTCTCTCGACTATGGTCGGCGCGGTAATTCTCTCGCGAGCTGTTAACGACGAGCAGTTGTCGAAGCGGTTCCTGCAAGCGGCCGCCGAGAGCATTTTGAATGGGTCGTTTGCAAACGATGCCCAGCAAGGACCGCGCCTATGACGATGGATTCTCCAACCCGCGTGAGCGGCGCAAGCCCAACATTGAAGCCTTGCCTCTGGCCGTTCCTGTTTTCCCAACCCACCGGAGTAGCAGCCGACAAACAGGGCAGGGACGAAGAGGCACGCGATGCATGACATTCGCGATAGGAAAAACGTGAATCCCATGAACAAGAACAATCCTGGCGTCGCCCTGGTGACAGGGGCATCCTCCGGCATTGGGCGCGCGACGGCCAAAGTCTTGCAGAATGCGGGTTTTAGCGTATTCGGAACCAGCCGCCGTACGACTGCCCAAAGCATCGATGGCGTGACCATGCTGGCCTGTGACGTGACCAATGATGAGTCTGTGGTGAAACTGGTCGAAGAGGTGATGGTCAAGGCGGGGCGCATCGATCTGCTCGTCAACAACGCCGGCGTTGGGCTGCTTGGCGGCGCAGAGGAATCCTCGATGGTGCAGGCTCAGGCGCTGTTCGACGTGAACGTCTTCGGCGTTCTGCGCGTCACCAGAGCGGCGCTACCTATAATGCGCCATCAAAGGAAGGGCAGAATCATCAATCTGAGCTCGGTGCAGGGATTTATCCCAGCTCCCTATTTCGCGCTCTACGCATCGACCAAACATGCCATTGAAGGCTATTCTGAATCGCTTGACCATGAACTGCGCCCGTTCGGAATTCGCGTTGTCTTGGTCGAGCCAGCCTATACTCGCACGTCATTCGAGAACAATCTCGCCAGGCCGGATCAGTTGCTCGATATCTACGACTCCGCGCGCGCTAAAATGAATTTAGTCGTGCGTAAAGCGATTGAAAAAGGCGATGCGCCCGAAGTCGTGGCCAAGACGGTTTTGGCGGCTGCGACCGATCCCGCTCCAAAGAGCCGCTATGCGGCGGGAAAAATGGCGCGTCAGGTCAGTTTCCTGCGCCGTTTCGTCCCCGCGTCCGCATTCGACAAGAGCCTGCGAAAGCAGCTCGAGATGCCGGTCTGACGCAAGATCAGCAATATGCGGTGAGTCGGCTTTCAGAAGTTCTTATGGCACTGCGGGCATGTCCTGGGGGCAAACGGCGACAGCCCCGTTTCTGGCATTTCCGTAATGAACACTCGCTCGCGAGCATGATCGTGACGACACCGTACGTTACCACCCGAACAGAGATGGCATCAATCCTGCCCATTATGGACGTTGCCGAACTGAACGTTGCCCAGTCTTGTTCTGCCGCACCCAAAAAACATCATAGAAAGATAAATGCGTTGCGAATGGCGTGGCCGACAGGATTCGAGCCGATACCTGATCGCAGCAAAAATACTAAAGGGGCACATGGAGCTTCAGCCTAGGAAAACATGCTTAGATTACGAGATCACTAACTTGAATGTCTTCTAATTCTCCTGGGTGCAACAGAAGGTGCCGGTCAGTTTCCGGCCCTTATCCAGCCACTCGCGAACGTCATCTTCCCCCCCTTCACCCAGCCTTCACCACCGCCACTTTCGGCATGCACACGAACTCGTTGCGCTTGCCGAAGATCACCTCCCGCTGCGCCAAGCCGATCACGACCCCAATCCTGAAGAGGTTGCGGGAGACGAAGAAGAAGTCGCGGGCGAACTGGCGCGGCGAGAGGTTGCCGGGACGCGGGAAAATGAAGAGCGCCGCGCAGCCGATCAGGAGTTGGCCGAGCGGCAGCCCCGCCAGGGGGCGCTGCCGTTGCAGCAACTCACCACGCGCAAATCTGCGCGATGGCGTTCACCCAGCATGCACCCTTGCGAGTGAGCGTTCCCAGAGGCGCGTCAGCATGTAGATCTGTTCGATCCTCGTTCCACCTGGCCTCCGCCGTGTTTCCATGCACGTCGACATAGGCGAAATGAAACCCGCCGGCGGGGATTCGCTGGTCATCCCTGAGAACGCCGATGGCAAACGATCCGTCCTGACCGAAGTCCTCGAAATTGCACCGGCCGTCGATATAGGTCTTGCCCTTGACCACGAGCTTGCACAGGGCCGGGCGTTGCGCGGCGATCGCGGCGCTCCCCGCCAAACCGCATAATGCGATAATGCCAACCACGAAGATCGATCGCATGGCTTGCCTCCTCCGTTCGCCCATATGTCCAGCGAGTTCCACCACGTCGTGGTTCTCGATCAGTCGCGAACCGGATCTCCGCAATTTCGATCGTCGGCCCCCGACCGGATTGGTCGGTTCCCGCCAATCCAGACCGGTAAATGCATGGAAGCACTTTGAAGCCCGCATTCGGAAATACGATCCTGGCTCGATCACATGCCCTGGGTTGAACAATGCTGGCGGCCACCGTCACTGACTGAAGTGCCACCTGTCTTTGGTCCCGATGGATGCGATGATGCGGTTCGCCGCCTTCTCCATGCGCACCATCACATCATTCTGCCAACTTCGAGATTACCACCAGGCACTGCCTTTCACCCAAGTTGAATTCTCGGGCCGCCTGCAGCAGAGTGGCGCAAGAAGTAGCGATCTTTGGGGGAAGACGCGAATGCGCTCCGTTGTGGCTTTTGCGACGCTCGTGCTCTCGATCAATTCGGCGCTCGCCTGCGGTATCCGCCCTCAGACAAATGTGAAACTCGATCCGAAGGACCAGGCGGTCTTGATATCGCTGGGGAAGGCCATCAATGCGCAGGAGTTGCTGAACGGCGCGCCCGTCGCCACGCTTTTCACCAAGCCCCCGGGCGTGCTGACGCTCAACGCATCCGACACCCAGGCATTGTCTCGGGGCCTGGCAGGCCTGCGCAAGGCCACGGCCTGCCACGCCGACGGGGTCACGATGGAGAGAATCCTCGAAGACGACACCCCCGGCATCCGGCTTCTCAAGCAGATCGAAGAATGCCTGGCCGATGCCTGTGTCGACAATCAGTAGTATGATCGTTCGCTTTTCGCGTTGGGTGTCTTGGCAGCGGGCGCCCTGTCCTGCGCCCCTTCGCGAGCATCGAATCTAACTCGGCCCTTGCAGGCCGGGTCGCTTGCATCGTGGCGCCTGCCGGGACCATACTCGATCGTGAACACTTCGGTTTCGGGCCTTGGCATGCCGCAGAACCATCAGGACATCGGGCGCGTCACCCTCAACATACTGTTCATTGCAGGGCTGCTGCTTGCAAGCTTCTTTGTTCTGCAGCCGTTCCTGCCTGCAATCTTGTGGGCGACCACCATCGTGCTTGCGACCTGGCCTCTGATGCGCTGGGTCGAGCGCCATGTCGGCAATAGACGCGGCATCGCAGTAACGATCATGACGATCCTGATCCTGCTGCTGCTGATCGTGCCGCTCTGGCTCGCCGTCGGCAAGGTGGTCACAAATCTCGATGTAATCGCCGACCTCCTGCGCAAGATCCTCTCGATGCGCATCCCGCCGCCACCGCCGTGGATCGCCGGCGTGCCGGTTGTCGGGGCACCTCTCGCGGATAGCTGGGAAGGGCTGGCGTCGAGCGGCGTCCAGGACCTCGCCGCCGTCTGGCTCGCTCCCTATAGCGGCACCGTGACGAGATGGCTGGCCTCCGTCGCGGGAAGCCTTGGCGGGCTGCTGGTGCAACTCCTCCTGTCGACGGCTCTCGCGGCGCTCCTCTACGCGAGCGGCGAGAGCGCGGGCGCCTACATGCTGCGCTTCGGCCGGCGGATGGCGCACGAACGCGGCGAACGGGCCGTCGCCCTCGCGGGAAAGGCGATACGAGCCGTTGCGCTGGGCGTCGTGGTGACTGCGCTCGTCCAGAGTCTCATCGGAGGGATAGGGCTCGTCGTGGTGGGCGTCGATTTCGCGGTGCTGTTCACGGCATTGATGTTCATTCTGTGCCTGGTCCAGCTCGGGCCGGGCTTCGTCCTCCTACCGGCGGTGATCTGGCTGTTCTATTCGGGAGAGATGATCCGAGGCGCCGCGCTGCTGGCCTTCACGCTGGTTGCCGGGACAATCGACCAGATCATACGGCCGATCCTGATCCGGCGCGGCGCCGACTTGCCCCTTCTCCTCATCATGGCTGGCGTGATCGGAGGATTGATCACCTTCGGCCTTCTCGGCATCTTCATCGGCCCGACGGTTCTTGCCGTGACCTATACACTGCTGACCGCCTGGATTTTCGAGGATGTCGACCCGGATACGGCACAGCTTCCCGCTGCTGAATCCCAGGCAAAACGCTAGAGCGTCTTGTATCTTGACGGAATCGACAAAACGCAAAGACGCGTCGAAAAACAAAGAGCTGGAGAAAAGCGGCGTTTCTCCCTAAACGCGCTTTGCTCCGGCAGATCCGAGGCGCGCAAGTCCGAAGCAAGATTTTCCCCGCTTGTTCGGACTGGCCCGGGTCAAAGGCGCCAGCGCATTCCGCCCAGCGAAATCCGATCGGCACCACCGGCGATGTCGAGGCCCGTCCGGCCGGCTCTTCCCGGCCGGACAAAGGTTGCAGCTCAATTGAGCGCTCGACACTACGCCCGGCTATCGCCGCACCTGGAACCGGCCCTCACAGCCCCCTTCACCCCGCCTTCACCACCGCCGATTTCGGCGTGCGCACGAACTCGCTGCGCTTGCCGAAGATCACCTCGCGCTGCGCCGGGCCGATCACGGCGCCGATCCTGAAGAGGTTGCGGGAGACGAAGAAGAAGTCGCGGGTGAACTGGCGCAGGGTGGTCTGGCCGGGGCGCAGGGAGAGGTTGCCGGCGCGCAGGAAGACGAAGAGCGCCACGTAGCCGATCAGGAGCTGACCGAGCAGCAGCCCCGCCAGGGGCCAGCGCAGGGGGGAGCCTAGGAGGATGGCGGCGAGGCCGGTGGGCAGGGCCACGGCCCAGGCCAGGCCCGACCACCAGACGCCGAGATGCATGGCGGCCTTCCAGCGATCGGCCCAGGGCAGGCTGGCGTCGCCCAGGATCGGCCAGAGCAGGCGCAGCATCACCTCGCCGAAGCCCTTGGTCCAGCGCTGCTGCTGCGTCATCCAGGCCTTCATGGTCTCGGGCAGTTCGCCCGGCACCGGCACGCCCATCAGGAAGGAGCCGCGCCGGCCGATGCGCCAGGCGCGATAGGAGAGGTCGAGGTCCTCCGCCAGCGTGCCGCCGCGCCAGCCGCCGGCCGCCTCGATGGCCTCGCGCCGCCACACGCCGCAGGTGCCGTTGAACGGCAGGGGATGGCCGGCCCAGCAGCGCGTGGCCTGCTCGATGGCCAGGTGCGCGTCCAGCAGCACGGCCTGGGTGCGGGTGAGTTCGTTCGCCTCGCGGTTGATGTAGTCGAAGCGGGCCTGGATGAAGGCGAGGCGGGGATCGGCGAGCAGGCAGGTCATGGTCTTCACCAGGAAATCCGGCTCGGGCACGTAGTCGACGTCGAGGATGGCGAAGAAGCCGTGCGGCGTCATCGTCATGGCGTTGGCCAGCGCGCCGGCCTTGTATTCCGAGCGGTCGGTCCGGTGGATCAGCTCGACATCGAAGCCGCGCGCCTGGCGCACGCCCACTTCCTGGCGGGCGAACAAGGTGGAGCCGTCGGTGGAATCGTCGAGGATCTGGATGTGCAGCCTGTCGCGCGGCCATTCCAGCGCGCAGGCCGCATCCAGCGCGCGCGCCACCATGGCGCCTTCGTTGTAGGTGGGGATCTGCACCACGACGTGGGGCAGGTCCTCTGCCCTCGGAAGGGGCCGCGACAGGGCCGCCCGCTCCGCCGCCATGCCCTTCCCGCGCAGGCGGCCATGTTTGGCGACGAGATAGAAGGTCGCGACCGTCGAGGCGAAGGTCACCGCCCAGCCGAGCAGGGAAACGCCCGACAGGACCATCGCCGCCACGCCGGCGACAGCCCGGATACTCTCCCACAAACCGTCCAAAACCGCCCCTATCTGCCGCCGGCCTTCGGCGTCCTCACGAAAACGTGCCGGCGCCCGAAGGGAGCAGCCAGCACGGCGGCGGAATTCGCCGCCGCCATGATCACCAGCAACGCCGGAATCATCGCCAGGGTTGCCCCGTAGCGGAGCATACCACCCCGGCGCAAGCGGCGAAACGGCGGCAGGGTGATCGCCACGGCCGACACAGCGACCATAAGCCCGGCCGATATCAGAATTGCGGCATGCGCCGGGCCGAAGCCGCGCAGCGCGGCATCGAGCGCGAAGGCCGCGACGGCGACGAGGAAGCACGGCAGCCCGAGTTGAAGGCCGAGCAACAGCGTCGAGCCTGCCTTGCGTGAAAACGGCCAGCCGGAACGCCAGACCAGCGGCAACGCCTTCCGCGCCACCTGCACGAAGCCGGCGGACCAGCGCGCCTGCTGCACGCGCCAGGCGGCGAGATCGGCCGGGGCCTCGCAAGCGAGCAGCAGGTCGAGGAGCAGCAGGCCGTGCCAGCCGGCCGCATAGGCGCGGAAGGTGAGGTCCAGGTCCTCCGCCAGCGTATCCGGCGACCAGCCGCCGGCCGCCTCGATCGCCGCGCGCCGCCAAACAGCGCCCGTGCCGTTGAACTGGAAGGGATCGCCGCAGGCCTGCCGGCCCGCCTGCTCGGCGAGGAAATGGGCGTCGACGGAGAGCTGCTGGCCGCGCGTCA
This sequence comes from Labrys sp. ALF-8, assembly GCF_059699065.1. Taxonomy (NCBI): domain Bacteria; kingdom Pseudomonadati; phylum Pseudomonadota; class Alphaproteobacteria; order Hyphomicrobiales; family Xanthobacteraceae; genus Labrys; species Labrys sp. ALF-8. Next base: position 2,983,295 of record NZ_AP048537.1, on the reverse strand, counting down.
TCCAGTTCTGGTCGCGGTTGGCGAACTCGAAGCGGAACTGGGCGAAAGCGGCCCACTCGTCCGCCGCCAGCACCGCCACGGCCCGGCGCAGCCAGGCGGCGGGAGCCCGGAAATCGGCATCGAGGATGGCGACGAGCGGGGCTTCGCTGCGCGCCATGCCCTCCGCCAGCGCGCCGGCCTTGAAGCCGAGCCGGTCGGGGCGGCGGACATGCTGCACCAAAGGCCCGCCGGGCGGCAGGCGGGCAATGGCGGCGGCGGCGAGCGCGGCGGTCTCGTCGGTGGAATCGTCGAGAAGCTGGATGGTGAGCCGTTCGGCCGGCCAGTCCAGCGCGAGGGCCGAGGCGAGCGCCCCCTCCACCGAGCCGGCCTCGTTGTAGAGCGGGATCTGCAGGAGGATGGCGGGGAAGACCCCGGCCGCAGCGATCGCGGCCTCGTCCGCCCGCGGCGGCGTATATCCCCTCGCCCGCAACGCCAGGCGCAGATGCTGGGCGAGCAGGAGGAAGAGGAACAGGGCCGCAAGGAGGCCGAGGGCGTCGATCAGGCCGATCATGGCCGCCGCCCCGCCGAGAGCGGCATCGCCCTTCCGCCCCAGACGATGCGCCGCGCCGCGAGCGCGCGGAGCCAGAGCGCGGGCATTACGGCCTCGCGCAGCAGGATGGCGAGGGGCGTCGCCCAGGCGAGCGGCCAGCCCCGGCAGGCGGCAAGCAGGATCTCGACCGCCGGCCAGAGCGGCATGGTGGCGAGGATCGCCCAGGCGAAGGACATACCCAGGGCCGGGGCCGCGCCGGATGCGGCGACACAGGCAGCGGCAAGGCCGGTTAAAGGTTCGGCCGCGAAGGCAACCGGCTCCTCCAGCCGGCGGCAGATCGCCCAGCGCAGGTGCCGCCGCCAGATCGCGGACGGCTCGCGCACGCCGAGGTCCTGGTCCACCGTGGCGGCGAGGACGGTGCGCAACCCCCTCCCCGCCAGCAGGCCCGCAAGCGCGTGGTCGTCGGCGACCGCCGAGGCGATGGCGGCGAGCCCGCCCGCCGCCTGGAGATCGCTGCGCCGGAACAGCATGGCCGCGCCGATGCCCGCCCCGCCGCCGAGGGCGGAAAGCGCCAGCAGCATGCGCGCGCCATAGGTGTTGATCAACGCGGCCTCGACATGGGCGGCAAGGCCACGGGGCCGGCGTGCAACCGGCACCGCGCAGACGAGGCCGATGCCGGGACGCAGGGCGGCGGCCATGGCGCGGAGGGTTTCCTGCGACAGGAGCGTGGCGGCATCCTTGACGAGGATGAGGTCGTTGGCGGCGGCCTCCAGGGGCTCGGCGAGATTGGCAAGCTTGGGGTTCCAACCGGGGCGCGGGGCGGTGGGAACGCACCTGGCGCGCAGCCCGACCCCGCCGGGTTCGCGCCAGGAGGCGGCGCCGTCGCCGACCGGGTCGCGCCGGGCGGAAAACAGAATCTCGCCGGCCGGATGGTCCAGCACCGCCAGGGCCGCATTGGCAGGGTGGCCCGTCTCCTGGAAGGAGCGCAGCGGCACGAGGATGGAGATCGGCATGTCGGCCGCCGCCGCGACATCGCCATCCCTCTCCGCCGGAAGGCCGATCCCCTGACCCGGGCGGCCACGCTCCGGGGAAAACCGGCACTGCATGGCCAAAACGGCCGAGCCAAGCAGCAGTGCGACCGACGCCAGCCACCACAGCCCGAACAGGACCGCCGCGATGCTCATCGCCGCTCCCGTTCCCTGGTCTCCGGCACGTCGACGCCGGGGCGGTCGAGCAGCAGGTCGCCCAGGCGAGCCGGCATCAGAGCGAGGAGGCGCAGGCCGAGATAGAGGACGAGGGGAAAGGCGATCATCGCGCGGCGACCCTCGAGCCCGCGGCGGATGATGCGCGCGGCCCGGCCGGCGTCCATCTCCAGCGGACGCGGGGCGACCACCGCCTCGTTGAGCGGCGTGCGCACGAAGCCGGGCGCGATCAGGCTGACGGCGATGCCCTCGCGCCGCAACGCCGGACGGATGCCCTCGGCGTAGGCATGGACCGCCGCCTTCGCCATGGAATAGGCGGGCGAGGAGGGAAAGCCTCTCAGCCCCGCCAGCGATCCCACCATGGCGACGTGCCCTCTCCGGCGTGGTCGCATCGCCGCCAGGGTCGGCTCGATGGTGTTGACGACGCCTATGAGGTCTATCGCCAGCACCGCGCGCAGGGCTTCCTCGCTCTCCACGGGGCGGGCGGCGCTGGTGCCCGACACGATGCCGGCGCAGGCGATGGCAAGGTCGATGGCGTGGGCGGCATCCTGCCCGGCGATCCAGGCCGCCGTGGCCTCCCGCTCCCGCAGGTCGAGCCTGCCGGCGACGACCTCGGCACCCCTGGCGCGGCAGAGCCCGGCGACCTCTTCCAGCCGCGCCTCGTCACGCCCGACGAGCAACAGCCGCATGCCAGGTCCGGCATAGTCCAGCGCGAGCGCGCGGCCGATGCCGCTGGTCGCGCCGGTGATCAGGACGGTGCTCACCGCCAGCCTCCGGGCGGGGCGGCCAGCGTCGCCTCCGCCATGCAGGCGAGCGCGCCGGCACCCGTCCTGACCATCAGGCGCAGGATCAGCGCCTCGGCCATGCCGCCCTGCTTCACCACCCGCCCGGTGATCTCGATGCTCTCCCCCACCGGCACGGGCGCCATGAAGCGGGTTGAAAGCGCGGCGACGACGGCATCAGGCGCGTGGCGCCGCACCGCCTGGTGCAGGAAGGCGACCAGCAGCATGCCATGCACGGGCGCCTCCCGCAGGCCGATGGCGTGCGCGATCTCCCTGTTCACATGCAGCGGATTGGCGTCCCCCGAGACCGCAGCGAAGGCCTCGACCTGGGTCCGGCCGACCGGACCGATCCGCAGCGGCTCCATCACCGCCTTCATCGCGCCGCCTCCGGCCCGAACAGGCGATAGGTTGCCGAGAAGTCGGCGATGACCGCGCCCGCCTTGTCCTCGACATGCGCCTCGATCTGCACGTCACCGGCCGCCGCCGGATCGACGCGGCGCGTGATGAAGAAACGGACCTCGTCGCCGACCCGCAGCGCCCGGCGATAGCAGAAGCGCTGGGCGATCAGCACGGGGATGAGGCCGTCATCGCCGGAAAGGTCGTCGAAGGCCGACCGCGCCGCCGGATGCCACAGCCAGACCGCCGGGAACGTGGCGGGAACCTCGTCCGCCGGAGAATCGAGGCCGCCGATGGCCGTGGCCGTCCGGTAGCGCGCGACGGCCTCGGCCTCCACGCGGGCCTCGACCGGGCCAATTCGCAGCGGGGGCGGCGGGGTGGAGGGCGCGGTCATGCCCGGCCGACGATCAGCACGGCATTGATGCCGCCGAACGCGAAGGAATTGGACATGGCATGGCGCATGGTCACGGCCCGTTTGTGCCCCGGCACGCAGTCAAGATCGCACCTGGGGTCCGGCGTTGTCCAGTTGAGGGTGGGCGGGGCGACGCCGTCCCGCAGCGCCATCACCGTGACCGCCAGCTCGATCGCTCCCCCGGCGCCGAGGCCGTGGCCGTGCACCGGCTTGGTGGAGGAGACCGGGACGAGGGGGAGCTTCTCGCCGAAGACGCGCTTCAGGGCGGCGGCCTCGGTCGCATCGTTGGCGAGCGTGCCGGTGCCATGCGCGTTGACGTAGTCGATATCGCCGGGCGCCAGCGCCGCATCCTCGAGCGCTGCTCCGATGGCCGTGGCGGCGCCCTCCGCGTCCGGGCGCACGATGTCGCCGGCGTCGCTGGACGTGCCGTAGCCGCAAAGCTCGGCCAGGGGCGTGGCGCCGCGGGCCTCGAGGGCCTCCTCGCTCTCCAGCACGAAGATGCCGGCGCCTTCGCCGAGCACCATGCCGTTGCGGTCCTTCGAGAAGGGGCGGCAGGCGTCCGGCGAGAGCACGCGCAGGGCTTCCCATCCCTTCATGCCGGACGCCGTGATGCAGGCCTCCGCACCGCCGACGACGGCGCGATCCACCATGCCGGCGCGGATGAACTGGGTTCCGAGCCCGATCGCCTGGGTGCCCGAGGCGCAGGCGCTGGCTACCGAGAAGGATGGACCGCGCGCGCCATAGCGGGCGCTGAGCTGCGAGGCGGCGGCGTTCGGCATCAGCCGCGGCACGCTCCAGGGGTCGAGGCGCTGGCCGGTGACATAGGCATTGTGAATGCCGGTCTCGATCGTGTCGCCGCCGCCGATGCCGGTGCCGACGATGGTGGCCGTGCGAAGCCCGAGCTTCTCCTCGCGCGGCAGGCCAGCCTGCGCCAGCGCCTCGTCGCCCGCCACGATGGCGAGCTGGGTGAAGCGATCGCAGAAGGGCAATATCTCGGGGCCGATGTGGTCGGCGGGATTGAAGCCGCGCAACTGGCCGGCGATGCGGATGTTGTGGCGCAGCGGACGCGGAACTTCCAGGGGGCCGATGGCGCTACGGCCTTCGCGCGCCGCGTCCCACAAGGCGGAAACGCCGAGCCCGGCGGCCGTGGCCGCCCCCATGCCGGTAATGAAGACGCGTCTCTTTCTCAAATCAGGACTTTTCGCTGGCAATGCGCGCCAGAACCCCATCGATGAAGGACTTCAGATCCTTGGCTTCGGCAATCGAACCGTCCATCGGGATGTAGACGTCGAACTTCTCCTCCACCGCCGTGAGAATCATCACGATATCGATGGATTTCAAGCCAAGCGTTTCGAATGTCGCGTCTGGCGTGACCTTTTCGCGATCGACCATGCCTTCGGTTACGATAAGGTTGACCACCTCGTCATAGACACGCTGGGGATCGGACAGGAGGTTTTCTTTTGTTTCGGTCGACATCTTCTTTCCGGGCACAGATGTTCATTCTGCGCGAAGAGGCTGAATCGATGTTTCGAAGACGCCGAAGCGTCGAGTCGACTGGGCCCCGAGCCATTCAACAACGCTCGTCATGGCATAGTTGTCGTCAAGAATCCAACCGCATTCCAAATCTTGCACACCGGTGATACCGGCCCGGCGAAGCAGTTCATCCACCAGAATGAGCGAAACACTGGCCCCGGAAACCGATCCGACGAGCCTCGAAGCTACGCCGAACAGCACGGCCCGCCCCCCGGTGAAAGGCCGCCTGAGCCCCCGCCAGGCGAGCCTGAGCCAGCCGAGCGGCGACGGCGCGCCGCCGAGGTCGCCGGTAATCTCGTAGACGTTGGGCAGGAACAGCGCGAAGCCGACCAGCTCGCCGTCCTTCTCGACGAAGACCCCGTATTCGGACTTGAGCAGCGGCCTGAAGGCCTTGATCATCGCCGTCATCTCGGCCTCGGAGACGGGCACGAAACCCCAATTCCCAGCCCAGGAGCCGTTGAAGAGCCTGCGGCCGAGTTCGGCATCCTCGGCGAGATGATCCATGCGCATGGGACGCACGGAAAAGCCCTTGCGGCGACGCTCCATGCCGAGCTTCCCAAGCTTCGCGCCAAGATCGCTGCCGCGCCGGTCGAAGGCATAGGAGTGCAGCACCTTCACCAGGTGGCAGCCGGCGGCCTCCAGATGCGCGCGCAGATAAGGCGGATGCCAGGGCATCAGCACCATGGGCGGGGCGGTGAAGCCTTCGATCAGCAGCCCGGACTCGGCATTGATCGAGAGAGTGAAGGGGCCGCGCATGACCCTCTTGCCCTTGCCGGCGAGGTAGCCGCGGGCGGTCGCCACCAGGGCGGCCACCACCTCGGCGTCGTCGATCGCGTCGAAGCAGCCGAAGAAGCCGGCGCCCTCGTGCTGAGGGCCGGTGGCAAGGTTGTCGACCTGCGCGGATATGCGGCCGACCGGCCGGCCGGCCGGGTCGTAGGCAAGCCAATAGGCGGCCTCGCCATGGGTCCAGAAGGCGCTCTTCCCGGGATCGATGAGCTGCGCGCGATCATAGTCGAGCGGCGCGACATAGTCGGCGAAGTCCGCATAGATCCGCCGCGGCAGGGCCAGGAAGGCGGCCAGCTCGCGCTTGGACGAGACGGGGCGGACGATGGGGGACATGCGCTCTCCGGTGAATGCGCCGCCCTTTTGTCAATTCCCCGCCGGAAAGGCAATCGCCGGCCACGTCGGGAAGGCTCGGCATCGGAGGGGCGATCACCGATCGACCTCCCGGAAACGTCGAGCTTGTCGGCAGGGGCGGCGTCGATCGATGATCGACGCCCCGTGTCAGCACCAACGCCCCTCCCGGCGCTTGGAAACCCCTCCTCTTGCCATTAGGAAGATGGCGACCGACACCCACAACCGGAACCCGCCCTTGCTGCAGCCATTCGCCGATATCTGGCGCCAACGCGAGCTCTTCCGAGCCATCCTCACGCGGGAACTGCAGGTGCGCTTCCGCGGCTCGGTATTCGGCTGGGCCTGGGCGATCCTCGCGCCCCTCGCGATGCTGTCGATCTACACGCTGGTCTTCGCTGGCGCTCTCAAGGTCGGCGGCAACCGGAGCGATACGGGACGGTTCGACTACGCCTTTTCGATCTTCGTCGGCCTGGTGGTGTTCAACTTCTTTTCGGAGATCGCCTATCGCGCGCCCCTCCTGCTCGCCGAGCACAAGCACATCATCCGCCGCTCGATCTTCCCGCCGCAGATCCTGGCCTGGATCGCGGTGGCTCGCGGCGGTGTCTACATGCTCATCGCCCTCGGCGTGCTGCTGGCGGGGCAGATCCTGATCAACCAGTCGATCCACTGGTCGTGGCTGGCGCTTCCCTTCATCCTGGCGCCGCTCTGCCTGAGCCTGCTCGGCATCGTATGGATCCTTTCCACCATCGGGGCGTTGACCAGCGACCTCAATCACCTGATCATCTCGATCATCCCGGTGGCCATGTTCGCAACGCCGGTGTTCTATGAGGCGGCGAACGTGCCGGAGGGCTGGCGCTGGCTGCTCTACCTCAACCCGCTGACCAGCATCATCGAGATGATGCGGGCGGCGATCCTGCGGGGCGAATGGCCGGATCTCATCTCCTATGCGGGAAGCCTCGCCGCCGCGCTGCTGCTTTTCTACGCCGGCCGGACCCTGTTCATGCGGAAGAAGACGATCCTTGTCGATATCATCTGAACAGCAGCGGCCAATGCCTGCCGCTTCGGTTTCCCCGGATCTCGCGGTGGACTGCCGCGCGCTCGGAAAGGCGTACCAGTTCTATCGCCGGCCGATCGATCAAGTGAAGCAGGTACTGCTCGGCGGCCGCAAGCGCTTCTACGACGAATACTGGGCACTGAGGGACATCAGCTTTTCGATTCCGAAGGGCGACGCCGTCGGCATCGTCGGCCGCAACGGCTCGGGAAAGTCGACCCTCCTGCAGATCCTGTGCGGCATCACCGCGCCGACGGTGGGCTCCATCGCGGTCAGCGGACGCATAGCCCCCGTGCTCGCGCTGGGCGCCGCCTTCGACTACGAGCTGACCGGGCGCGAGAACTGCTACCTCTCGGGCGCGATCCTGGGCCTGAGGCGCGCGGAGGTAACGGAGCGGCTGCCCGCGATCCAGGAACTGTGCGGCCTCGGCGACTTCTTCGAACAGCCGGTGAAGCTTTATTCCAGCGGCATGGGCGCGCGCCTTGCCTTCGCCATCTGTGCTCACGCAGATGGCGACGTCCTGATCGTCGACGAAGCACTGGCTGTGGGCGACGACGCCTTTCGCGAACGCTGCCGGGCACTGATTCGCGGCTTCCGTGCGCGCGGCACCATCCTCTTCGTCTCGCACGATCTCGACCAGGTGATGGACCTGTGCGAGCGCACGATCTGGATCGACCGAGGGCGCCTGCGCGCGGACGGCGCCACGCCGGACGTGATAACGGACTACTGCAGGGCGCTGGCCGAGGAGCCTGACGATCCCAACCGATTCGCATTCATGACCTGATCAGGCCCTGCGCCTCTGCGGCTCGACATAGGTCGCGAAGACATGGTCCCAGAACGAGGTGACCACGCCGTAATTGCCCTCCTCGCCCCGGAAATGGTGGACCATGTGGTTCACGCGCAGGCGATAGAGCAGGCTGCCGGGCTTCAGTGTCCAGTGATGCGAAGCATGATGAACCAGCATATAGCCGACATAGCCTACCAGGATACCTGAGAAAAAGCCGCCCGCAAAAGCAACGCTGATAAAGTAGAAGGGCATATAGAACATCAGGAAGAACACACCGACGCTAAGGAAGGACGGCGCTCCGATCATGCCCTTGGGCTCCTGATGGTGAGCATCGTGCAATTTATCGAAAACCGGCACGGCATGGTATACCCAACGATGAATAATGTATTCTACGAGGGTCCAGGCGATGCATCCCAAGACAAAGGCGCCCCCCCATATGCCCAAAGCCGTCGCATCATGCTGGATGAGCGTGGCGATCAACAGGCCTAACGCCACCAGGGGACACAGTACAAAATCACCGAAATAGAGAAACCTGCCCAGATGCATGCATTTCACCATTCAACAAGGCCAAAGCGTTTCGACTATATTTATGGCGATTGCGACAGTTTGAGGACAGTGGGGTGCGTCGATCAGGCGCGGGGCTCTGCGCCCTACTCTTCGAACTCCCGGTTCTGTTGTTGATCCGAGGGCGTCTCAGTCCAGGGCCGTCTCGCCGATGATGCGCATGCCGTCGCCAATATCGGCCTCGATGGCGGCACGCAGCGCGGCGGCATCGCCCCTCTCGATGGCATGGATGGCGCGATGATGCTGGTCGACCAGGCCTGTCATGTCGAGATCGTCATAGACGTTGCGCATGAAGGGGCCGAACTGAAGCCACAGCGTCTCGATCAGCGGCACCAGCACCGTCGACGGCACGGCGCTGTAGATGGCGAAATGAAAGGCGTGATTCGCCTGCATGTAGCCTTCGGCGTTGTCGGCGGCGAGACATTCCTCCACCCGCGCGTCATGGGCCTTGATCGCGGCAAGGCGGTCGGCATCGATGGCCGGCAGCGCGCGCTCGGCCGCTTCCCCTTCCAGAAGTATGCGAACCCTCACGAGTTCCTCGAAGCGCGGCCTGGTCATCAGGGGAACGCTGACCCGCCTCGTGGCCGTGAGGGCAAGGGCGCCCTCGGCCACCAGGCGGGTGACGGCGGCCCGGACCGGCATCGGGCTGACTTCGAGCATGTCGGCAAGGCCGCGCAGGGTGACGGCCCGGCCCGGGACGAAGCGACCGCCCACCAGCCCCGCGCGGATCGCCTCGTAGACCTTGTCATGCACGGGCGCTTGCTTGCTCTCTGACATGGACGACGGCGACTCCATTTGACACGGTGGGATTTTGTGATCACAATTATAGAGCATGAAGGACACGTCAAGAAGCGGCGCGATCCAAAATCCGGTGCATCATGGGATTTCAAACGCACGGCGTGACAAAACTCGCCGGCGCCGAGGCACAAATGCCTCACACCTCCGAGGTCGACGTCATCGAGGTGCTCCTTCCCGATACCAACGGCATCCTGCGCGGCAAGTGGCTGCCCGGCTCCGCCATCGACAAGATCCTCAAGGACGGGGTGGCCATGCCACAGTCGATGTTCGGGCTCGATGTCTGGGGCCGCGAGGTCGAGGAGACGGGCATTCATATCGAGACCGGCGACAAGGACGGCCTCTGCCGCCCCGTTCCCGGCACCCTCAAGCCTGTCCCCTGGTCGCCGCAGCCCGCGCTGCAGACCCTGGTCTCCATGTATCTCCCGGACGGGCGTCCCTGGATGCTCGACCCGCGTCATATCCTGGAAGCGCAGCTCGATAGGCTCGGCGCCCGCGGCCTGAAGCCGGTGGTGGCGTTCGAACTCGAATTCTATCTGCTCCGGAGCGACGACCGGCCGGGCGCGACGCCGCGCACCGTGTTCCACCGGGAGAGCGGGCCGGCCCGCCAGAACATGTATTCGATCTCCGATCTCGACGAGTTCGCGCCGGTGATCCGGGAGATGCGTGAGGCCGCCGGGATACAGGGACTGCCGGCGGACTCGGTCATTTCGGAGGCCGCGCCGGGCCAGTTCGAGATCAACCTCTACCATCGCGAGGATGCGATGGCGGCGGCCGACGACGCCGTGCTGCTGCGCCGCCTGATCCAGGGCGTGGCGCGCAAGCACGGGCTGAGGGCGAGCTTCATGCCGAAGCCCTATCTCGACAGCGCCGGGTCCGGCATGCACATCCATGCCAGCCTGCTCGACAAGGAGGGTGCCAACGCCTTCGCCAAGCCGGAAACGGGCGAGACGACCCTGCGCCATGCCGTGGGCGGCCTGCTGCGGCACATGCCCGAGACGGCCCTGATGTTCGTCTCCAGCTATAACGGCTTCCGCCGCCTGATGCCTGGCTCCTATGCTCCCGTGTCCCTGACCTGGGGGTATGACAACCGGTCGGTCGCGGTCCGCATTCCCAACGGCAAGCCGGCGGCCACGCGCATCGAGCACCGCATCGCCGGCGCCGACGCCAATCCCTATCTGGTGCTCGCGGCGATACTCGCCGGAATGCACGAGGGGCTCGAACGGGAGATCGTCCCGCCGGAACCGATCATCGGCAATGCCTATGATCTCGGCGCGCCCCGCCTATCCGCCTCGATGCAGGAAGCCGTGTCGCTGTTCAGGTCCTCGGACTTCGCGCGACGCCAGTTCGGGGATGCCTTCGCGCGCATCTACGCCATCATGAAAGAGATGGAATGCGCCGAATTCGAGCGCCGGATCTCCAGTCTCGAGTTTGAGACCTATCTCTAGGAAATCCGCGCCTACAACCTGCGCGGGCATGAAGTTATTCTTGCTCGTTTTTTGCGCAAAAACGCACCACGCTGAAAATAACGTCAAAAAACACCTGCCGAGGGTTGAGCGGGGTGCTTCGGCACTTTAGCCTTTCCACAGCAGCGTTGCGTCCGGGAACACGCAACGCTCTTCCAGAGGAGGTTTTCCCGATGTCAGCCTTCAAGAAACTGGCTCTCGCAGCCACGGCAGTGGCTTTGTTCGCGGGCCAGGCGGTGGCCGAGGACAAGGTCGTCAACGTCTACAACTGGTCCGACTACATCGACCCGTCCGTGCTCGAATCCTTCACCAAGGAGACCGGCATCAAGGTCGTCTACGATACGATGGACTCCAACGAAGTTCTGGAAACCAAGCTCTATGCCGGCAACACCGGCTACGACGTCGTGGTGCCCTCGAACCTCAACCTGAAGCGCGAAATTGCCCACGACGTGCTGCAGCCGCTCGACAAGGACAAGATCCCCAACCTGAAATATGCCTGGGACAAGGTCTTCAACGCCCTGTCCACCTATGATCCCGGCAACAAATATGCCGTCGACTACATGTGGCTGACCACCGGCATCGGCTACAACGTCACCAAGGCCAAGGAACGCGTGGGCGACATGCCCATGAACAGCTGGGACATCGTCTTCAAGCCGGAGATCATCTCCAAATTCCAGGATTGCGGCATCTACTTCCTTGATTCGCCGGACGACATCATCCCCTCGGCGCTGCGCTACCTGGGACTGAACCCCGATTCGAAGGATCCGAAGGATATCGCCAAGGCCTCTGAACTGCTCCAGAGCGTGGGCAAATATGTGAAGAAGTACCACTCGTCCGAATATATCAATGCGTTGGCGAACGGCGACATCTGCCTCGTCATCGGCTGGTCGGGCGATGTGCTGCAGGCCCGGACCCGCGCGCAGGAAGCGCACGACAAGAGCCCGGACAAGCCGCTGGTCGACATCGGCTACGCCATTCCGAAGGAAGGCGCGCTGATCTCGTTCGACTCCTTCACCATTCCGAAGGATGCCCCGCATCCGGAAGAGGCGCATGCCTTCATCAACTACATGATGCGTCCGGACATCGCGGCGAAGAACTCCAGCTTCCTGTCCTACGCCAACGGCAACCTGGAATCGCAGAAGTCGATCGATCCCAAGATCCTGAACGACAAATCCGTCTATCCGGACGACGCGACCATGTCGAAGCTCTTCACCACCACCCCGGCCGACGCCAAGGCGCAGAAGCTGTGGACCCGCACGTGGACGAAGATCAAGACCGGCCAGTAGGAGCGGAGCGTCTTCCTATTGCGGAACGGCGTGGCGCAAGCCGCGCCGTTTTTCTTTTCCGAACTGCCGCCGTCCCTCGCAGAAAGTTTTTGTCCGATGAATTGACCTCGCGGCGCAATTATCGTTCCATGGCGCCAACCAAAACACCTGAGGAAACGCAATGCTCACCAAGGACTTTGAGGTCGTCGATCCGCGCTTCGAATCCCTCGTTTTCGGCAATGTCCACGTGGACAAGCTCTACACCGGCACCCGCTGGGCGGAGGGACCGGCCTATTTTCCCGCCGGCAAGTATCTGATCTGGTCCGACATCCCCAACAACCGCCTGATGCGCTACGACGAGACGGACGGCTCGGTTTCGGTCTACGATCACGACAGTCGCAACCAGAACGGCCACACGGTCGACCGCGAAGGGCGGCTGGTCGCCTGCGAACATCGCGGGCGCTGTGTCAGCCGTATCGAGCCCGACGGAAGCCGCACAATCCTCGCCTCGAAATTCGAGGGCAAGCGGCTCAACTCTCCCAATGACGCGGTGGTGAAATCGGACGGCTCCATCTGGTTCACCGATCCGACCTACGGTATCGATTCCCAGTACGAGGGCGATGCCGCGCCTTCGGAGATCGGTGCCTCCTACGTCTATCGCATCGCTCCGCGCGGAGGAAAGATCGAGGCCGTGGCCAAGGATTTCGTGAAGCCGAACGGCCTGGCCTTCTCGCCTGACGAATCCAAGCTCTACATCGTGGATACGGGCGCCACCCATGTGAAGAACGGCCCGCGTCATATCCGCGTCTTCGACGTCGGCGCCGACGGCATCACCCTGACGGGCGGCAAGGTGTTCGCCACCTGCCCGGTCGGTCTTTATGACGGGCTCCGCATCGACATCCACGGCAACATCTGGACCTCGTCGGGCGAAGGCGTGCTGTGCTACGCGCCGGACGGTACCCTGCTCGGCAAGGTGCTGATTCCCGAAGTCGTGGCCAATGTCGAATTCGGCGGCCCCAAGCGCAACCGCCTCTACATCTGCGGCACGACCTCGCTCTATGCGGTGTACCTCAATACCCAGGGCGCCAAGCGTCCGGTGAAGTAGCCCGGGATCGCCGGCATCCCTGCCTGCATCCTCCCTTCCGGACTAGGGCTCGATCACGACGTCGTAGGCCGGGGCTTGCGCCAGCCCCGGCAAGCTGTAGTGCCACCATTCGCGAGCATAGTTCGCCAGCCCATGCGCCGCGAAGGCCGCCACCAGCGCCTTGCGGTTGGCGCCGGCCTCCCGCGAAACCGCCCTGCTCGCCGTCCAGGATTTCGGATCGAACAAATCGAACCCGCCGCCGAAGTCGACCGGCACGGCCTCGCCCTTCTCGTCCAGGCGTTCTGCCCCGGCATCGACGGCGATGCCCCGGGAGTGGCCGGAAGTGCGGGCGATGTAGCCGAGCCGGAAGAGATCCTTCTTGTCGATATCGGGGTAGAACTCGGCCTTGGCGGCCTGGTCGGCCGGATCGCGCGCCCAAGCCACGAAAGCGGCCACAGCCCGCTTCGGCCGATAGCAGTCATAGACGACCAGGCGCCAATGGCGGCGCTCCAGATCCTGCTGCACGGCGGCGAGCGCCTGCGCCGCCTCGCGGCGCAGCCAGCAGGCGCCGGCCCCGTAGCCCGCCACGCGCTGGCCGGTAAAGTTGTGGGCCGTGGCGTAGCGCATCTCCTGGCGGATGGCGGGGGCGACGTCGGCAAGGCGCACGAAGCCCGGCGGAAGGTCGGCGGCGGCGGCCGGCCCGGCGACAAGCGCCGTGGACAGGGCGAAGGAAGCAAGGGCGGTCAGGCCGTCCACTCTCCACCTCAATTCTGCGGCTCGCATTCCGTTTCGGGTGCCGGCGAAAGCAGGAATATCCGGTGCTCGGGCCCATCGACGGTCTGGAAGCTCGCGCTTCCCTGCGCATCGGGGTGCTCGACCTGCACGCCGGCCTCAGGCAGGTCGAGACGAATGCCCCTGGCATTCTGCGTCGCTACCAGCCTGCCTCCGTCGCCATCGAGCACGCAGGAAAACACCTTTCCCTGCTGCCTGCAGCCGCCTCCTGCCCACCATTGCCGCTTGTCGCCGCGAAACCACATGCCGACGCCGACGCCCGTGCCGTTGTCGGCGAGCAGCCGGACGGTGATGCGGGTCACGCGCTGGTCGACATGCTTGACGAGGTGGGCGGTATCGTAGTCGCGGGCATAACAGAGGACGGCCGAGGCAGGGCCCGCAGCCGCAAGGGAAGCGGGGAGCGCACACGCGATGACGAGCAATCCTCTTGGTATCATCGCGGCCTCGCGCTCCGACTTATTTCTCTGGCATCTCACGCCGGATACGCTTATGTCCAGCGCGCTATGTCATTGATCAAGATCTGTGGTCTTTCCACCCCCGAAACATTGGAAGCAGCCCTTGCCGCCGGCGCGGACATGGTCGGCTTCATGTTCTTCGAGAAATCACCACGGAATTTGAGCTACGACAGGGCCGCCGAGCTGGGATCGCTGGTGAAGGCGCGCGCCCGCAAGATCGCGATCAGCGTCGATGCCGACGACGCGCAACTCGACGCCATCGCAGCCGCGCTGAAGCCGGACGGGCTGCAGTTGCATGGCAAGGAAAGCCCCGAGCGCGTCGCCGCGATCAAGCAGCGCTACGGCGTCCTCACCTGCAAGGTGATCGGCGTGTCCACCGCGGAGGACCTCGCCGCCGCGACGGCCTATCGCGACGTGGCCGACTGGCTGCTGCTCGACGCCAAGCCGCCGAAGGGCGCCGTCCTGCCCGGCGGCAACGGCGTTGCCTTCGACTGGTCGCTGCTCAACCATCTCGACCGCGCTTTGCCTTTCATGCTATCGGGCGGGCTCGACCCCGCCAATGTTGCCGAAGCCATCCGCATCAGCCGCCCCGACGGAGTCGACGTTTCGTCGGGCGTCGAAGACAGGCCCGGCGTGAAGAACCCCGACAAGATCAGGGCTTTCGTGGAGGCAGCTCGCGCCGCTTTCGCGTCATCCCGCTGAGAACAGGCTGAAACGATGAACGATACGCCCAAGCTCAATTCCTTCCGCAACGGACCCGATGAGCGGGGGCATTTCGGCCAGTTCGGAGGCCGCTTCGTGGCCGAGACGCTGATGCCGCTGATCCTCTCGCTGGAGGAAGCCTACAAGCAGGCCAAGACCGATCCTTCCTTCCAGAAGGAGATGGACGGGTACCTCAGCCACTATGTGGGCCGCCCCTCGCCGCTCTACTTCGCCGAGCGGCTGACCGAACATCTGGGCGGTGCCAAGATCTATCTGAAGCGCGAGGAACTGAACCATACCGGTTCCCACAAGGTGAACAACGTGCTCGGCCAGATCATGCTGGCCCGCCGCATGGGCAAGCCGCGCATCATCGCCGAGACCGGCGCCGGCCAGCACGGGGTCGCCACGGCCACGCTCTGCGCCCGCTTCGGCCTGAAATGCGTGGTGTACATGGGCGCCGTCGACGTCGAGCGGCAGCAGCCCAATGTGTTTCGCATGAAGATGCTGGGTGCCGAGGTAGTGCCGGTCCAATCCGGTTCGAAGACGCTCAAGGACGCCATGAACGAGGCGCTGCGCGACTGGGTCACCAACGTGCACGACACCTTCTACTGCATCGGCACGGTGGCCGGGCCCCACCCCTACCCAGCGATGGTGCGCGACTTCCAGTCCATCATCGGCCGTGAGACCCGCACGCAGCTCCAGGAAATGGAAGGGCGCCTGCCCGACAGCCTCATCGCCTGCGTGGGCGGCGGCTCCAATGCCATGGGCCTGTTCCATCCCTTCCTCGACGATCCTTCGGTGGAGATCTATGGCGTCGAGGCTGCCGGCCACGGGCTCGACAGCCTGCATGCCGCCTCGATCACCGGGGGCCGTCCCGGCGTTCTTCACGGCAATCGCACCTATCTGCTGATGGATGCCGACGGGCAGATCGAGGAGGCCCACTCCATCTCCGCCGGCCTCGACTATCCCGGAATCGGCCCGGAGCATTCCTGGCTGCACGATACCGGCCGCGCCAAATACATCTCCGCGACCGACAAGGAGGCGCTCGACGCCTTCATGCTGCTTTCGCGGCTCGAGGGCATCATTCCCGCGCTCGAATCGGCCCATGCCATCGCCAAGGTGGTCGAGCTCGCGCCCACCAAGCCGAAGGATCACCTCATGGTGGTCAACCTGTCGGGCCGCGGCGACAAGGACGTGCCCCAGGTGTCCGAGATCCTGGGTGGAATGTGATGACCTTGCCCGGGACCGCCGGCATCCTGCCGGCTCTTGGAAACGCTGCGTTCGTGGGAGCGGAAGATGCCGGCAGGATGCCGGCGATCCCGGAAAGCCGTCGCTCCCGCCACCCCATCCTGCCGCCTCCCACCTTCCGATAGGCCCAGCCCGACATGACCAGCCGCCTCACCGCCCGCTTCGCCGCTCTGGCCGCTGAAAAGCGCGCCGCCCTGGTGACCTTCATCACCGCGGGCGATCCCGACATCGAGACCTCGGCGAAGATCCTGGCAGGCCTGCCGGCCGCCGGCGCCGACATCATCGAGCTCGGCATGCCCTTCACCGATCCGATGGCCGACGGCCCCGCCATCCAGGCGGCGGGCCTGCGCGCCCTCAAGGCCGGCATGACGCTGACCAAGACGCTCGGCGTCATCGGTGAGTTCCGCAAGGGCGACGACAAGACGCCGATCATCCTGATGGGCTATTTCAATCCGATCTACATCTACGGAGTGGAACGCTTCCTCAAGGATGCGAAGAGCGCCGGCGTGGACGGCCTGATCGTGGTCGATCTTCCGCCGGAAGAAGATGACGAACTCTGCCTGCCGGCGCTCAAGGCCGGCATCGCCTTCATTCGCCTCGCCACGCCCACGACCGACGACAAGCGCCTGCCCAAGGTCCTGCAGAACACCTCAGGCTTCGTCTACTACGTCTCGATCACCGGCATCACCGGCTCGGCCACGCCCGACTTCGGCGTGGTGGCCAGCGCAGTCGACCGCATCAAGCAGCATACCGACCTGCCCGTCTGCGTCGGCTTCGGCGTGAAGACGGCCGAGCACGCCAGGGCCATCGCCAAGGGCGCCGATGGCGTGGTGGTCGGCTCCGCCCTGGTGGAAGCCGTGCGCGGCTCGCTGGAAGGCGACAACAAGGCGACGGACAGGACGGTGCCGGCCGTGCTGTCGCTGGTCGGCGAGATCGCCAGGGGCGCCCACTCGGTGACCAAGTAGGCCGAAGGCATCTTCCCGGGAATACGGACATCCTGTCCGCTCCGCGCTCCCGGTTAAAACAGCTCCGGCCTCCTCAGCTTGAGATTCTGGACGAGCGCATAGGTCTTGAGGTCCGTCAGATCGCCTCGCTCGGCCATGGCGTCGAGTTCGCCGAGCCCGATCTCGATCACCTCGATCTCCTCGTTCTCCTCCTCCAGTCCGCCGCCGTCGCCCACGCGGCTGGCCGAGGAATATTCGGCGAGAAACATGTGCATCTTCTCGGTGGAGATGCCGGGCATCACATAAAAGGCTCCGAGCGGAACGAGCCCTTCCAGCTTCAGCCCCGCCTCCTCCATCGCCTCGCGCCGGGCGCAATCGGCCGGATCGTCCTCATCCAGGATACCCGCGGGCGCTTCCAGGGAGGATTCGGTGCCATGTCCCTTCAGGATCGCCACCCGGAGCTGGCGCACCAGCAGCGCCACCCGCCGGACCGGGTCGAAGGGCAGCACCGCGACCGCATCGCCGTGATCCTCGACGCTGCGGTGGATCACCGCCCCGCGAGGCGTACGCACCTTCACCATGAGCAGGCGGTTCCAGCCATCATAGAGCAGGGCTTCGTCGAGAATTGCTGCGGACACCGGCACACTCCTTCGGATCTCGCGCCACACAAACCCAGCAAAGCGTCAAACGCAAGGCGCGGGGAGTTGAATCTGCCTGCCGTCACACCAATATCAAAAAGGCTGAGAAAGGGCGTTGACATCGGCCGATGCCCCCCCTAGAAGACGCCCCACGCCCAGATGGCGGAATTGGTAGACGCGCTGGTTTCAGGTACCAGTCTTGCAAGAGGTGGAGGTTCGAGTCCTCTTCTGGGCACCATTCCCTCCCGTTTCACGAACGGGGACAATAACTTAAAGATTGTCAAAGAGTTGCGATTGCGCCACCGTGTAACAAAGGTGGCAAACCGTGCTCTATCGTGTGGTCCGTCCTGTGCGACGTAGCGACTCCCGCATCCCCTATTTTGTCCAGAGAATCCCGGCCGATGTGGCGGGCCTAGCGTCCGGCCTCACGCTGGAAGTTCCCGTGGCCGGCATCACGGTCCCCGTAAAGATCACCCCCAAGACCCAATCCGTGCGGGTCTCCCTGCGGACCCCGGACCCCAGCCTCGCGAAGATCCGCCAAGCCGAGATCGCGGCATACCTAGAGGCATTCTGGCAGAGCCTCCGCGAGGATGCTCCCCTCTCCCTCACTCCCCGGCAGGCCACCGCCTTGGCCAAAGATCTCTACGTGTCCTGGGCAAACGAAGAGGCTGGCGAGAAGGTCACCTCAGGCACCATCGGGTTTGACGGCAAGTGGACCTCGGATACCCCGCCGAATCTCGAAGAGGTCCGCGCCGGGTGGGCGAACGTTGCCGAGCGGATGGAGGCTTTGGCGGCAAGCGGAGAAACCACAGACCTAGAGGCCCAACTGGGGCCGCTCGTGACGCGTCGCTTGGCCGCCAAGGGCATCTCGCGGGTAACGCCCGAGACACGGGACCTCCTCCTTGTCAGCTTCGCGGAGGCACTGCGGGACGGCTTCGCGAGCCGCAGGAGGAATGCAGAGGGCGACTACTCGCCGGACCCCAAGGCCTCGCGGTTCCCTGAGTGGCAGGCACCCGGCGAGCCTCCGAAGGTGTCCGGCTCCGTCACCCTTACGGGTCTGGTTGATTCGTGGTGGACAGAGGCGAAGGCTGCCGGCCGGACCCAGAGCACCTACGAGAGCTACCGCAATACGATGGGCCGCCTCGTGGCCTTCCTGAAGCACAACGACCCAGGCCGGCTTACAGTAGCCGATGTGATTGCCTTCAAGGACTATCGCCTTGCGGAGGGAGTGAGCCCGAAAACGGTGGGAGACAGTGACATCGCCGGGCTTCGCTCGGTCTTCACGTGGGCCGTGGCGAACCGGAAGATTCCCGCGAATCCCACAGATGGAGTCAAGGTCACTCGCGCCAAGACAGTCCGCACGCGGTCCAAGGCGTTCACCCCGAAGGAAGCCAGTGCGATCCTGAAGCATGCCACAGAGGTCACTCGCGGCCGGGAGCATCCCAAGCTATTCGCGGCCAAGCGGTGGGTCCCCTGGCTCTGTGCCTACACCGGGGCACGCGTTGGGGAGATCGTTCAGCTACGCAAGGAGGACGTGAAGAAGGTTGGGGACCTCTGGACCATCACGATCAACCCCGAGGCCGGTACGGTGAAGGACAAGGAGATCCGGGAAGTGCTCCTTCATCAACATGTGGTGGACCTCGGGTTCCTCGACTTCGTGAGAGCCTCAAAGCCCAGCCACCTCTTCCTGACACCCAAGGAGAACGGCGAAGTCCGGGGACCATGGAGGACCGCTAAGAACCGCCTTGTCGAGTTCGCCCGCGAGGTCGTCACAGACCCGAGAGTCCAGCCCAATCATGGTTGGCGCCACATGTTCAAGACGGTGGGGCGGCAGGCCGGCATTGAGGACAGCGTGTTGGATGCCATCTGCGGACACGAGCCGGGGACGGTGGGCGGCGATTACGGGGAGGTGACCCTAGAGGCCCAGGCGATGGCCTTCGAGAAGTTCCCGAGGTTCGAACCTACTTGATATGAGCAACCAGCCTAAGCGGCCGGCGGTTTCTTTTTTGAGTTCGTAGAATTCAGCATCGAAGTATCGGTTAAAGATGGATTCCACATCTGCTCAACGACAGTCAGCGCGTATTTTTTTGCCTCCTCATTGCCAATTCGCCCTGCTTCCGAAGTAGCTTGCCCGTGGCGGCGATTCGCTTCGTCGTTAAAGCCGCTCTGCCGCTCCGCAACCGCCCAGGACCCGTAAGTATCAGAGCGCATTCGCCGGCTTGTGTCATTATCCCCAATCGGCTCTTGTAGAGACAACTCAAAGTGTTGCCGTCCGGCTTCGGAGTTACCCTGATTAAATAAGAACCGAGCGAATCCGCGAAGATTTTGTGCACGAATTGTGGGAGTCGGAGACTTTGCGACGCAGGCCCGCCAATGATAGTCGGCCCGCGCATAGTCACCAGCGCTTTCCATGGCGCCGGCCACAAGGTTGTGATCTACATCTGTTACCATTTTGGGAATTTCTGCCATCAACACCTCAGCGTGTGCAGAGAGATAGCGGCGCTGTGAATTAAAATTCCTTCTCATATTGATATCTTTGTCCGTAAGACTGCCTGTTAGTTTGGTAAACTCGATATTAGTCTGCGCAATGGCAGCAATAGTGTCTGTAAGAGCCTTTCGAGCAGAGATTTTATCCTGCCATTTCTTTTGCCTATATGTAACTACGAGCGAAATGATTGACAGAGTGAACGAGGCCACGCTTAGAAGCAGTGGAAGCCCCGAGAGTACACTATCGAAGGCCATAAATCTCTCCTCGGCCGGCTTTATCATTTAAGCCAAATGATAATTCATACTTGACCAAATTCGAAGAGAGGACTCGAAGCAAGCCAAGCGAGTCGGGACAATCGGCTCTCGTCTGGCGGCAGTCCTCAGCGAATGGCGCGGGAGACGACTCCAAATGATAGCCATCGGCCTCATCTGCTTTCAACATCCAGTGCTCTTCCGGCCTGATACGCCCCCACGCAGCGCTCCCAGGACCCAATGCCCCGTTCCTGACACCAACTGGCGAGGAGGTCCGGACGGGGACCCGGAGCCGCTACCGTAGGTGGCCGGGTGAGGTCATGGACAATCCAAGGAATGATAAACGGACCCCAGGCGAGGAGACCCATCAAGAGGAGCCAGGCCAGCGCCTTTTGGTCTGCCGTCAAGTGGAAGCGAGGGAGAGACATTGCCGAACCCTGAATAGCCCCGAGTTTCGTGGACACCCTTGGGTTACATTTCCTGCTGCCGTTCGAACTCGACGGGTGACAGCATCCCGTTTCTGACGTGCTTGCGCTTGGGGTTGTAGAACATCTCGATGTAGTCGAACACGTCCTTCCTTGCCTCCTCGCGTGTTCGGTAGATCCTGCGCCGTATCCTCTCGCGTTTGAGGAGATTGAAGAAGCTCTCCGCCACGCCATTGTCATGGCAGTTGCCGCGACGGCTCATCGAGTGCTCAAGATTGTGGTGCTTCAGGAACGCCGCCCAGTCCATGCTAGTGAACTGCGAGCCCTGATCGGAATGGACTAGAACCTTGCTCTTCGGCTTTCGACGCCACACCGCCATGAGCAACGCCTGCAGCACGACATCGGTGGTCTGCCTGCTCTGCAACGACCAGCCGATGAGGCGGCGCGAGAACAGGTCGATCACCACGGCTAGATAGGCAAAGCCCTCCTGGGTCCGGATGTAGGTGATGTCTGTCACCCACGCCTTATCCGGCGCATTGACATCGAACTGCCGGGCAAGGGTGTTGTCGACCACGACCGACGGCTTGCCGCAATGGAAGCCGGGCCGACGCTTGTAGCCGATCTGCGCCTTGATCCCGGCCAGTCTCGTGAGACGAGCGATGCGGTTGGCACAACTGGTCTCTCCCTGATCGAGGAGGTCGTCATGCAGCTTGCGATAGCCGTAGACCCTGCCGCTTTCCTTCCAGGCCCTGCTGAGAAGCTCTGTCTGACGGACATCTTCCCGAGCCCGTTTGCTCAACGGGTTCTTCAGCCAGGCATAGAAACCACTGGGCCGGATACGCAGGCAGCGGCACATCGCCCGCACTGTGAACTGCTGGCGATGCTCGGCAACAAACGCGTATCTCACTTTGCATCCTTGGCGAAATACGCGGTGGCTTTTTTTAAGATGTCGCGCTCCTCGATGACGCGCGCCAGTTCCTTCTTCAGACGACGTATCTCTGCCGCCTGATCCCCATCGCTTCCTGATGGCTTCGAGAACTTCTTCTTCCACGCGTAGAGCGAGTGTTGGCTCACGCCCAGCCGCTGCGACACCTCCGCAACCGGATAGCCGCGCTCCGTGATCTGCGCGACAGCATCGCGCTTGAACTCGTCACTGAAATTGCCAGACCCCATCATGGCCTCCTTGCCTCAAAATTAGAGAAGAAGGCGTCCACAAATCTAGGGGCTATTCAGGATGGCCAACATCGAGCCGGACCCGAGGGACCTGATGGTGCCCTTCCCATCCGAGCTCATGGCCATGTGGCCGATTTCCTCGAAGGTGAGCACGGCGAGCTATAACCAGCCCGATATTACAGACCCGATAGAGGACGATCCGCTGCTTTGAGGTCCCACTAGGATATGCTATCGGTGCTTCATGGAGCTCCCAAGAGAAACGTTCCGGTCAAAATGCAGGAAGTATTGGTTCCTTGCACCGGTGTTATTTTTGAGTTCAACTATCTTAAAGCTTATTCAAACGTGGGGCCACGACATCCGGGACGCTTTGCTGTACGGGGTGTTCATGGGCCTCTTCGTTGTTCCAGCCCTGGCGTCACTCGAACTGTTCGTGGAGGCAATTCGCCGGGCATGGGCTCGGCGCTAATCGCGGTGCTGCGCTTTTGACTATCCTCTCAGTCCTCACTGCGCCTGTCGGCATGCGGGAGCCGTTGATAGAAGAGGTCCCGCGCATAAGCCTTGAATACCTTGGCGGTGATCTCCTCGACCTCCTGCCGGAGAGCCGCGAGGTCCCGCTGCATGGCGTCATTGAGAACGATGAGGGCACGTACGGCCGCCACCGGGTCTCCGCCGCAGTCCGCGATGGCCTGGGCTACGGAGGCTTCCAGTTGGGCCGCGTCACTGGCAACAAGAGGAGGGGAAGAAGCCTCGGGCATCGTCTCGGATTCCAGTCATGGTGTGCGCTGACGGTACCGCGACGGGTTGGGCTTGGCGAGTCTTTTGTTCACTCTATGTTCCCATCGATCTCTTGTCGCCTTAGCAGAGCCCACGGCGGAGGCAAGCATTTTATCTGATGCCAGATGCCCGCTTAGCCGCCGTTCGCTATGGAATCTTTGAGAAGGAGGGCTTGCCTTCGCCACGAAAATCTCCCTCATACTCTTTGTCCCCTGCGCAGTTTTCTTTTGGTGAGAGCTGCGAGGCGAGATGGACCCCTCAATTCACGTACAGATAAGCGCTAGTGGCTTTGAGGCCACCGCCTCGGGTTGGCTTGGCGTCGCCGCCGTGGTCATCCTCAGCGCCATGGTGATCTTTGTGGCACCCTGGGTCTGGCGGTACACCCTTCCCGGACGCAGCTCGAAGCCGCCCGGCCGGCCACCACAGGAAACCCTGCCCGGCCCTGACTCGCAGGAGGCCCACAGGCGGCCACCATCTCGGCCGGCACTCCCGGATTCCGAAAAGCAGAAAGCCCGCCAGTGACTCTTAGCGGGCTCTCTAGGGGGCATTCCGGTCGCGCAGATGGACGCGGCCTGTTGCTGCTATATGGTGCGAAGAGTTCGGGGAGGTGCCACAATGCGACTATCGGGACTTGCCGTTTTCGCCGCAGCCTTTGTCTTCAGCATTGTCGCAAGAGCAGAGTCGTCCAACTGGCCCTGGTACTTAGAAACAACAACCAATGGCCATATCTATCTAGGCGACACTCCCAACAAAGAGCAATGTCAGGCTGCCCTGAGAAAGTTACTTATCCGTCCTCTCACCGCCCGAGAGCAGCGCGAACAAGATAATGACTTAGCCACGAAGATGAAATTCGTCCACGCCAATGGCTGCACTGGCTATCAAATTGAGCCCGGTACTGCAGGGAGCCGGATGGTAGACGGAATCAAAATCTGCCACATCCCGCCGTGCTGCCAATGGGCACCCGAAGTCTATAAGGATTTTATGGGCCAGCCGGTGATCAAAGCCCGATGCATACAAGCCATCAAATAGCGACACGGAAAGCTGACGCATGAACCATCCAATACGTTTCTTCGGGACCTCCGAGAAAATTCTGTCGTTACGTCCTATTGGCTACAGCCCCTTCAATAGCCCGGTAGACGCTCCCCCGGCCAATCCCCAAGGCCTTTGAGATCTCCGTGGGGGTCCTGCCTTCCGCGTGCATCCTGCGGACCTCATCGGCCTTCGCCCTCGCAGTGGGCTTCCGACCTTTGTAGACCCCCTCAGCCTTGGCCTTGGCGATGCCTTCCTTCTGGCGTTCCAGCATCATCTCGCGTTCGAACTGTGCGAACCCCGAGAAGATATTCAGGATGAGCCGTCCGGTGGCGCTCTTGGTGTCCACCGTCTCGCCTCCCAGGTTGAGGACCCGCAGAGCCACGCCCTTGGCGTCCAGCTCCTTCACGATGTCCCAGAGGCCCACCGTCGAGCGGGCCAGGCGGTCTACCTTCGTGACCACCAGTGTGTCGCCGTCCCGGGCGAACGCCACGGCCTGGGCAAGCTCCGCACGGGTGGCGATGGATGAGATGCGCTCTGAAAAGATCCTCTCGCAGCCAATGGCTTTGAGGTCCCGGAGCTGGGCTTCAAGGCCCGCTTCCTGTTCCGTGGTCGATGTCCTGGCGTAGCCGATAAGCATGTGCTTCAAGCCCCTCAATGTCCAATAGGGTCTTGGCTATATGAGTCATCACGTCCAGAATGTCAACAGGTATCCTATTGGACGCACCTGAGGATGAAAGCGGACACGTCCATATGGGCAAGGTCTATTGGACGGAGCTGCTATCGTTGGCGCGGCCCTGCCGTTTTGCCCCGAGATTCTCAATGTCCTTGAGAGCAGAGATGAGGCGCGGTCCGACGTCCATGGCCCATACGGCCGCGCCAGCATCCGTTTCCTTTGTGTGAACTGCACGATTCAGGATGGGTAACAAATCTAACAATACCCCCGCTTCGTTCGGATTTAGGGTACCTACGCTCTGTAACCTCGCAATCAATTCGGGAAGGGGAAGAGGCCGGCCCCGAGAAGGAAGCACCCCGCCATGTTGAGCTAGCGCACGGACCACCTGCTCTATTTCGATCCGAAGTCCGGCAAGGGCTAACACTGGGTCGCGAGGAAATATTTCCTGGTAAGCAGCGCCGGTATGCTCCTCCGGTCCAATCTCTAAAAGTCCGGCTTCTTCGGCCTTCTCCGTGATCGCGTCGAGCTGCTCTCTAAGTTCAAACTTGAAGCCTCCCGGCAGCTCAAACGATTTTACTATCGTCAGTAAATAGGGCGCTGCGACGATCAAGAGCATCCCCAATGCAACAGCGCTCAGCGGCTTAACAAATGTATCGAACAGGAAAAGCAGAGCAGCCACCGAGATAACTGTGTGCTGTGGTTCCTTAAGCCATCGCCAAGAGAGCAAGCCAAAGCTCCGGAGGCGGCCCAATAAGCCTCTCTGTTCGGTAGCCGATTGGGGGCGCGTAGAAAATTGCTCGGCCATTTACGTAAGCGCTTTCATTCGGTTGGGCCTCAGGCGGCACGGGGGGAAAGCTCTCGCCGCTGCCACGTAGATGGGGTCTTACACGGGAGACCCCTGGGTAGTCGAGGAGACCATCTAGGTCTCTTGGGTGACCTTGCCTCCTCGGGGTGGGACCTGGGGTACGGCTTGGGCCGGGAATCTGGGGTTTCCCCGTCAGAGGCAGGTTATTACCCCGATGCGCTTTCAGCCTCCGCAAGGCTTCCGGCCTTATCGATAAGCTCCCAGAAACTCTCGGTGGGGAAGTACCGAGCATCACCGCCACCGAAAGTTGTCACCCAGACAGTACGAAGCAGCCCCCGGTTCGTCAGTTCCGCAAGACAGAGCGAAATTCGTTGGCCATCGAGGGCTACACCTCCTTGCTGCTCAGTGCCGTTAGATGGGTCCCAAAGGGCGTTGAGGACAAAAGATTGCTGGTCTCGCGCTACATCTTGTTGCCGCACCCAGGCTGCCACCGAGGCGATAACCTGAAGCTCTTCCTTTGACATTGCTTCCAGTCGTCGCGCCATGCGGGCGAAGTTACCTGCGTCCGGCAGTTTCTCTCCCAGTTCGCCTACGATGAACGCCGCGAGAACCTTCAAGGTGCGCTCATACTCACCCTGCTTGGCAGCCTCCATGAATCGGTAGGCCATCGGCACGAACTCCGCAGCCTGTTCATCTGAGAGCGCATCAAGGTCTCCTTCCTTCAAAGCCTGGATGAGTATCCGCTGAGGGCGCTCAATGAACTTGTCGATAGCGTAAGACAGAAAGGGTGCGGCAAGGGCGGCCGCAGGAAACCACAAGGCGGCCAACGCCGCACCGATCCCAGTGGTGAGCTTTGCGATATCGGCGGCGCCTGGCTTGGGACTGGGGAGACCTTTGATCATCAGCGGGGATTCCCTCGGGTGGTGGCGCTCTTCGCCTACCACAAACCCGGCTAGCCCACACGGGGGGAAAGCCGCGCCGCTGCTACGTGGATGGGGTCTTACATGGGTGACCCCCGGGTAGTTCGGCCCGCGCTAAGATGTCTAGGTGGGGCACGGGGGGAAACTCAAAGCTCTGCCTGTGAGGATGGGGCCTTGAATGGGCGACCCTGGGATAGTTTGGGAGGCTAGGCTGATATCGTACCTTGGTGGAATGTCATCCGCCAAATCCCCTCGGGCGATAGCCGCCAGATTGAACTGCGGAGGGTTTTGCGCCGGCTAGCGTCGCCCGCAAGATGTCTCACGGCAACATAGGTTAGAAGTGCAGCCCCTTCGCTCAACAGCCTTACGGATAGATCCTCGATTGTTCGTCCAATGGCAGGACCCTCTCGTTCTGCTGACAGGCTCACAATGACCATAGCCTTGTCGTAAATGTTGCCCGAACTGCCGAACTCCATGAAATCATCGGAGAGCATGCGATCCACGGCTACGGGATCTCCCCGCACGCTCGCATCCAAGAGTTGCCTCTCTAGGCTTTCGAGAAGGGCGACGGTCTCTTCTGTCATGGCGCTACGACCTCTCAGTTCCGCAGGGCATCCGGCCCGCACCAATGCAGCCGCTTCTCCATGTGAGCCTCGGAGCCGGCCTTGTAAGGAACCGCAAGATCCTCGCGGACCAACTGCATGCCGGCATTGAGTCCGCCCGGGCTGCCGATCCTCAGAGACGCCAAAGTCCGCCCATAGATGTCCCTCTTGCCCTTTGGGTCCCGCTCAATGAAGACCCGCTTGCCCCGGATGAGTTGGGCTAGTGGTGAAAACCTGACACTTGGTACCCGACGACAACGGCCGCATTGGGTGGACTGCAGACATGGCCGCCCCGCCGATTTGCAGACAATCCGGTGCAGCCACTCGCAAGCAGATTACGCTCAAGAAGTTCAGTTGGTTTGAGCAACTGTTCCCCAGCCGTCGTACGTAACGCCGAAGGTGAGTTCCAAAGTCAGCGCATCGACGGCGACACATGCGCCTCCCCACGGCCCCTTGCGTGGTAACAAATATAGAAATAATCAAGCTGTCAAACCGCATGCTAGCCCAATCCAGCTTATGTTAGACTAGATGTCACAGGTCAGTTTCAGGAAAATCAAATCTGGCGACGAGCGGCACGTTGGCTGGTCCGGCCTACAAAGGTATCGCAATGTCGCGTATGTTTCTGATCTCCTGGCCGTTAGACATGGACAACTAGGAAATAATCCCAATATCAAGAAGCAGGCGACACAGATCCGATTTTGCCTTCAGCAAGCATCCGATTATCGCATAGCCGCCGAAGCAGTGTCGATTTCTACGAAGCCCCTGTTACTCTATTATAGTGCAATGAGCTTAGCATTAGCTGAGATCCTCCTGAAACAATCGGGTGAAAGTAGCCTAGATAGAGCACGGGAGCAGCATCGACACCATGGCTTGCTTTTTGGCGTGAGGGACCCGCGAGGCGTCGCCCCTAACAGGCCGATCGAAGGGGCATCGGAGCTCTTTGCGGTACCCGCAAAGCACGGGAACAAAAGGCACGGGACATTTGAGCTTTGGCACCGCACCGCGAGCGAAAGTCCCTTGGGTGGGCGCATTGTGGAAAAGACGACTAACGGGGACACTAACGATGTTGGTGCCATCTTTGCGCCCGACAAGAAGCGCCGCCCACTGTTTCCTGAAGAAGGCGCTTCATTGCTAGATTGCATGCTAAGCCTTCCGAGAATGCGTGACTTCGTGCAGTCTTATGGCTTGACGCATCGTTCGGCGAGAACAACCCTATCGCTCATCCGAAATCACATAGAAAGATTCAATCTCCTGACGGTAATATTTCATCCCGAACTCACAGAAATTCTGGAACAGGTTTATTCTCAGATAACATGCGCCCCTTCTGACGTGTCAAAAATAAATATTCATGAATTTTCGAGCGGGTGTCGCCTAACTTTTCGTCCCGACGAACTCGGCAATATTGCTACCTACACTTTCCCAGGCGGCGTAACAAACGGTGAAGACGAGACATTGTTTTTTGCGGACCCGAAAATTTCGAATGAGTTTGGTCTTATATACGTGGCCTTATTTATCGCGGGCAACTATGCAAGATATTACCCGGATAAATGGATGTCCGAGGTGGAGCGATCGTCGGGGCTTGCCCTCGGCGTTCAAGAGCTTTGTCGTGTAAGCGAAGACAGAATGGCGCTGCTGACGCTGAGTGAATTTTCAGGGACTTATTACGTCACTGAGTGAGGGCGACCTGTGTAACACCACCGGCATACAAAGTTACCCTGCCTCTTGAAATTCCCCATACATTTCAATACTCATCGGCTTTATAGGCGCAATCCTCTTCTGGGCACCAGTTTCCAAAAGGCTCGACGCGGCTGACAGCCCGTCGGGCCTTTTGCTTTTGGGGTGCCGGTCGGTCGGGGAGAGCGACTGATTGCCTGCTCCGAACCGCACCCAAACCGCCACGATCGAGCACATCGCCACACCAATTCCTGCCGAGACGTCGATGCGGCGAACACCTCCGATCGAGGTGGCTGTTCGCCGTCGCCTCAGCTCCGGGCTGCGGTGCCTTCAGCCGAAGCCACGGCTTTGCCAAGGCGGCCAGCAGATGGCAGGAAGAATCCCACGCGAAAATCTGGGTGGTTCCCAAGACGGTAACAACAGGCCAGTGCGCCGCTCGCTTCATCGCACTTCGGCCAATTTCAACCGCGCCTCCAAGGCCGCGTGCGCCTCCTTACGTTCGCTATATCGATTGGTGAGGTAGGGCGAGATGCCACGAGTCAACAGCGTGAACTTGACCAGTTCCTCCATCACATCCACCACCCGGTCATAGTACGAGGATGGCTTCATCCTGCCTTCCGGCGTGAACTCCTCATATGCCTTGGCGACCGACGATTGGTTGGGGATGGTGAGCATCCGCATCCATCGGCCGAGCACCCGCATCTGGTTGACCGCATTGAATGACTGCGAACCGCCCGATACTTGCATGACGGCAAGGGTCTTGCCTTGGGTCGGACGGACCGCCCCGATGGAAAGCGGTATCCAATCGATCTGCGCCTTCATGATGCCCGTCATTGCGCCGTGACGCTCGGGACTGCACCAGACCTGCCCCTCGGACCACGCAGACAGATCTCTTAGCTCTTGGACCTTCGGATGGTCAGCGGGCGCGGCATCCGGCAGGGGCAGCCCTTCGGGATCGAATATGCGGATTTCGGCTCCGAATGCTTCCAGAAGACAGGCGGCCTCACGGGTCAGAAGGCGGCTGTAGGAACGCTGACGCAAAGAGCCGTAGAGCATCAAGATGCGCGGTGGATGGCTTGGCGAAGGGCTTTGCAAAGCGGAAAAGTCGGGGACTTCAAAGGCCGATGGAACAACACTGGGCAGGTCAGGCAACACGATGTCCCTCGCTGTCGATCACCACCTCGCCATCCTCCTTCACAAAGGGACCGATGTCAGGATTCGGCAAGATATCTAGGACGGCTTCCGACGGACGGCACAGCTTGGTGCCTTTGGGCGTCTCGACAATCGGACGATTGATCAGAATGGGATGCAACAGCATCTGGTCGACGAGTTGCGCATCCGTCCATTTGGAGTCGGATAGCCCAAGCTCCGCATAGGGCGTGCCCTTCTCCCTGAGCACGGCCCGCACAGGAATGCCCATGGCAGCGATGAGACCTTGCAGCCGCTCCCGGCTCGGTGGGTTCCTCAAGTACTCGATAACAATCGGCTCTTCGCCGCTCTGGCGGATCATCGCCAGCGTGTTGCGAGAGGTTCCGCAATCGGGATTGTGGTAGATCGTAATGGTCATGATTGGCTCTCTTGGATCGGACGTTGAGCGGTAACCGGCGCGCGCACGAGCCAGCCCATCAGCACCAGGGCGAGGGCCGCGCCGATCAATTCGGCCAGGATGAAACCCGGCACGTCGAGCGGTCGGATACCCGCAAAGGTGTTGGTGAGCGAGCGCGCTATGGCGACAGCGGGATTTGCGAATGACGTGGAGGCCGTGAACCAATACGCGGCGGTGATGTAGAGCCCCACCAGCCAGGGGACGGACTGCCGCTCAAAGCGAAGGCCAGCCAATATCGTGGTCACCAGCCCGAACGTCGCCACTGCTTCTGAAAACCACTGCCCACCGCCCGTACGTACCTTCAGCGAGG
This sequence comes from Labrys sp. ALF-8, assembly GCF_059699065.1. Classification (NCBI taxonomy): domain Bacteria; kingdom Pseudomonadati; phylum Pseudomonadota; class Alphaproteobacteria; order Hyphomicrobiales; family Xanthobacteraceae; genus Labrys; species Labrys sp. ALF-8. The sequence continues at coordinate 2,952,783 of NZ_AP048537.1, read as the reverse complement.
TTTCGAGCAACGGCAATGCGAACATGAGATGCGTGGCCCATGTCCCGATGATGCCACCGAGGATCTGCGCGAGCACATAGAGCCCTGCATCACGTGCACCGATTTCGCCCCGGAGAGCGAAGACAAGGGAGACCGCCGGATTGAAATGTGCACCGGAGAACGGGCCGAAGATTTTGATCAGCACCACAAGGACGGCCCCAGTCGCCAGGGTGTTCGCGAGTAAGGCAATTGCGGCGTCACGCGCCAGCGACTCAGCCATTATCCCCGAGCCCACGACCGTGGCGACCAGGAACGCGCTGCCAAGGAATTCAGCCACCAGTCGTCGAGATAGGTCGGCCTTCATTGCTTCAGCGCCTTCCACATTATCGTCGCGCTGGCCGGGCAAAGGCCTGCCGCTTGCTTTGTCTGGAGGATTGACGCAGGAACGTCGTCACGCGTCACCACGGCGAACCCCTGCGAGGCGAAGAAAGCTTGCGCTGCGGTGGTTAAGAGGTACGCGCGAAATGCCCCGGCTGCGCGAGCATCGTCCAGCAGCTTCCGGACGATTTCTCGTCCCCGCCCGTACCCTTGCATACCGGGAAGCACGACGATGGAGCGCAGAAGGACATCGGTGCCGTGAGCCTCGAAGCCCCCAAATCCGATGACGCGGCCGGTCCTTTCATCGAAGCGGAAAAAAGTTCGCCCCGCCTCGGCGATGTCATCGGCAGGCAGTCCGGCATGAGAGAGTGCCGCCGCCAGTTCGACGATATCGCCATCGGTCAAAGGGGTGCTGATCAGTCCGGTCATCAGACAACCAGGCCCCGGCGAACCGTCGTACCCCCAATCTGTCCAATCTCCCGCAAGCGTGGACCCAACACAGACTGATCGAGGGTCGCGATGGGAGGACTTAGAAAGAGCGTGATGCGATTTTTCAGGTAGAGCAGTGCGGTGACGAAAGCTCGTCTCTTCCCAAGTGCGAGCACGGCGAAGGGATTGACCTGCCCCTTTGGCTGGCTGCCGGCTGAGAACGCATTGAAGCGGCCAGCGCCCTCCTTGCGCAGAACACTCTCGGCCAGGATGGATCGAGCACTGTTGCCTGTGCAGAGGAACAGCACGTTGTAGATGCGTACGGGTGCAGCCGGGTCAGCCATGGATGGCTTTCTTCGTCGGTTTGCAGCAGTCGGACAGAGATGCGACCGCCGGATTGCAGACTTCCGGATGACCTTGGCAGCAGTCGCGCATCAGGAATTCCACCAAGGCAGAAAGAGCGGGGTAGGCGGCGGTGTAGACGATGGAACGGCCTTCGCGCCGAGACGCAACGAGGCCGGCCGCCTCAAGGTGGCTGAGGTGGAAGGACATGCGCGAGGACGACGCTCCGTCCATCGCTTCACCGATTGAACCCGCCGACATTCCCTCAGGCCCAGCCACAACCAACTGTTTGACGATGCGGAGGCGTGTCTCCTGCGAGAGCGCCGCAAAGGCATCGAGCGCTTGCTTTTCGTTCATTAATGTCTCAACATCTCAATAGTTATTGAGATGTTGGATACACGAAGATGAATGCTCCCGCCAGTCCCCATTCCATCGAATTTCGTGGCGACGCCTCGCTGGGCGCGGTGCTAATCGCCCTCCAATCCCATTTCACCAAGGCCTTGGTGCTTCACTACGCAGGGAGAACGATACGGCCCGGCTATCACGTGACAGAGGTAAAAGCGGGCTCGTTCGTCACCCTAGACTGCGGCGGCAACCCCGATGCTTGGCAGGAGACCATCCTCCAGGTGGAAGACTTGGGGCCAGACGGAACGCGGGACTACATGTCGGCCGGCAAATTCGCAGGCATCCTCGAACAGGTGCAGCGACGGATTGCTCTCGACAGCACTGCACGCCTCACCTTTGAAATCGGAACACCGGAAGTCCCCATGCAAGTGTTCGACGTCAACACACTGGACATCGGCTCGGACCGTGTAGAGTTGCGGCTTGCCGCGAGAGCCGCCACCTGTAAGCCGCGCCACCGGGCCGCCATTCCGGCTGCAACGACCAAGTGCTGCGCGCCGGGCTCTGATAGGACGGCGTGTTGCGCTTAGCGTGCGGCGCCGCCCCTTGCGCTTGATACAAAACTGCTACAAAAAACACCGCCAAAAAGCACTAAGCTATTGATTTTTGAAGATAAAATACTGGATTCCTTCAATCCTCTTCCAGGCACGAGTTTCCAGAAAGGCCCGCTGCAACACCGTCGAGTTCAGAACCCGAAGGTCATGGCTCCGGCACCACCGGGACTTACCGTCACTCCCTTGGGACTGGCGCATCCGGCGACGAGGCCACACACCAGCAACAGCATAAGCAAAACCCGCATGGCCAATCATCTCCGCCGAATATGCTCCCTCGAACGCTAAGGCATCGTGGCGAAAAGGCAAATGACCTTGAAACCAGCCCGGCAGGCCACATGAGACATCCGCTGGCAGGCATCGGCGGAGCCGGCTATGATCGCAGGAGGGAACCGCGACGGCGGTACGGCGTTCGTCAAGAGCGGACTTGGGCGGGTAGCTTCGGAGAGGCGGCATGCGTGGATTGATCTCGTTGCTGGTCGTGGTCTATCTCGTCGGCGTCGGCGTGGAACTGGCGCCCGTCGTGCAGGCGCAATGGAACAGCGGCACGGCCGCCGAGTTCGCCTCCAGCGTCGCGCAGGCCCTTCCCGACGCGATGGCCTGGCCGGCCAAGGTCATTCGCAACCTGACGAACCGCGGCTGATCACGAGCGGGGAAACCCAAATTCCCCGTCACGGCTGCTTGAAGGTGGTTCGGCCAGCCGATATCCCTCGGCAATGGTCAAGCGCATCGCCCGCCGGATTGGATATCTCGTCGTCGCCCTGCCTGGCCTTGCCGCCTTCTTCATCCTCGTCGCCTTCGCCTTTGCCCTGCTTCCGGCTCGAGGCCGCGGGCAGTCGGCGGAGGGCGAGCCTCCCCTCTATCTGTGTGCTTCTCTCGCCCATGCCGACATCGTGATGCCGGGCAGCGATCCCCTGGTGGACTGGGGAAGACTGTTCCCGGAAGTGGCGACGCCCAGCCTGCCGCCGCAAGCCTATCTCGCCTTTGGATGGGGGGATCTGACATTCTTTCGGGAAACACCGAGTTGGGGAGACTTGAAGGTCTCCACCGCAATCTCCGCGCTGGCGGGCCAGCACGAAACGGCGCTGCGCATCGTGGCGGTCAATCCACCGAAGGACAGGCCGGATTGCCTGACGCTTCGGGTCGACCGGGCCGGACGTCGGGCGCTGATCGCGCATATCGAGGCGACGCTTCGGCTCGACGCCGCCGACAGGCCGCAATGGAGACCCGGCGGAGCGGGACTGGAGGCGTATTATCTCGCCAAGGGCCGCTACAGCCCGCTGCGCACATGCAACCAGTGGGCGGCCGAGGGCCTCGCCGCGGCGGGCTTGCCGCACGCCCTGTTCGCCCCGTTCAGCTTCTCCGTGACATGGCCGCTGTCCGCGCTGGAAATTCCCTGAAACCGAAACCGGCGTTCGAGAGCTTCGACAACCTCCGCAGCATCGGGGAACAAGGACGGGCGAGATCGCCAATATTGGAGCCACTCCATCCTAGCTGCGAAGGGTGGTTTCATTTTTGTATTCCCTAGAGGCAAACATTCCGCAGCTTTGAAACAAAAAATAAATCTGGCTGTCATATTGCAATGCAATATGCTCCTCGTGCCTTTTTTCTCAATCCTCGGGCGGTCTTATCTTTGCCAAAATCGATGGCGAGGACTATGGTGCGCCTCCAGCCACATACGAGGAACGACATGGCCATCAACCTTCCCAGCCTCGTCTCCCAACTGATTACGCCTGATCTCATCAATCGGGTTGCGACGGCGGTCGGCATCGATCCCGCCCTCGCCCAGAAACTGGTCGGTGCGGCGATCCCGGCCGTTCTGGGCGCCTTCGCCAGCGAAGCCTCCGATCCCGAGGGAGCCAAGTCGATCTCGGACCTGATCTCAAATCAGGACCCGAACATGCTCGACAACCTGATCGCGGGCGTGAACAGCGGCAACGCCAGCGCCCTCGCGGGCGGCACCGGCGTGCTCGGTTCGCTGCTCGGCCCCGAAGGCCTCGGCCAGCTCGCTTCCGTTGTCGGCCAGGCCACAGGTGCCCCGCAGCAGGCGGCAAACGCGGTTCTCGGTCTCGTCGGTCCCGCCGTGGTCGGCGCCATCAGCAACCAGCCTCCCGAGAACTGGCAGGACGGTGCGGCAGTCGCCAATCTCTTCGAGGGAGAGAAGAAGGCCATTGCCTCGGCTCTCCCCGCGAGCCTCGCCGCAGCGCTCAACGACAGCGGCTTCCTGCAGGGTTTCGAAAGTTCGGTGACGGGCGCCTTCAAGACGACGACCTCGACGCTGGGCTCCGCCGCGGGCGCCGCCACGTCCACTCTCGGGTCCGCCGCCTCGACCCTCGGTTCCGCCGCCTCGACGCTCGACCCCAGGCCGACGCCCGGTCCCGCGCCGCAGCCGAAACCGACGCCCGTGTTCCCTCCACCCGCCCAGTCCGGTGGCGGCATGAACTGGCTCTACATCATCATCGCCCTCGTCATCGTGGCCGGCATCGCCTGGTATGTCTGGCACAAGCGCCAGGAAGCCGCGCCGGCGGCTCCCGCCACTTCCGGCCAGATCGAGATGACCGTTTCGCCCCGCATGGTGGGATGAGGCAGACACGAAAAAGGGCGGCAGGGCTATCGAAGCCCGCCGCCCCCCGCCCCGCCGGCAAGCGAGGCAACTACTCGTTGGACGAGCCGCCGGCATTGCTTCGGCGGCTCTTCTTTTTCAGTGCAGCGACACCGGGACCAGTTCCTGCTCCCAGGCATTCGCGACCGCGCCCTCGGCCGAATCCGAGATCATGATCGGCGTACCGTCGGCGGCGTTGAGCGTGAAGAGCTTCAGTCCGGGGCGGATCTCGCCGAGCTGCGGATAGAGCTTCATGGCGTCCTCCGACATGATCGGCTTGACATAGGCGACATGGCCCGCGCCCAGCGCGGCCAGCATTTCAGGGGTAGGCACAGCAGTCTTGTCGTTCCGGATCATGGGACCCTCCTGAACGTTGAATTGGATGAAAGGGGACGTGAGATCGTCAGTCCCGCACCGCAATGTCGATGCGCTTGGCGACCCGCTCGGGTTCCGGGCGAATGAGATCGACCGATAGCAGCCCGTTCTTCAGGTCTGCGCCCATCACTTCCATGCCATCGGCCAGAAGGAAGGTGCGCTGGAACTGGCGGGCGGCAATGCCGCGGTGAAGATAGACCCGCGACTTGTCGTCGACCTGTCGCCCCCGGATGACGAGCTGGTTCTCCTCGACCGATACATCGAGCTCCTCGCGGCTGAAGCCGGCGACGGCGAGCGTGATGCGCAACCTCTCGGGAGGGCGGTCGCAAGAGCCGACACGTTCGATGTTATAGGGCGGATAGCCGTCGTTGGCGGCTTTGGCAACCCTGTCCAAGGCTCGTTCGATTTCGTCGAAGCCGAGCAGGAAGGGCGAGTTCAGAGTAGGTACGCGTGACATATCAAAGCCCTCGCAGGAAGCGACTTTGCGGGTGAGGACCCTGACGGCATCCCCTGTCCCGGCATTCCGGAACAAACTCAATATGGGCAAGTGCACGCGGCTTTCAAGAGGCGGCCGGATTGCTTGCTGTTAATAGTCGCACACGCCCCTTCATTCTCCGATGCGATGATGCGCGATGGATCACGGGACCGCCATACGGTCCGGAAGAGGAGACTCGAATGCGTATCGCCGGGTGGCTGGCTGCAGCCGTCGTCATCGTCCATGGAGACTTCTCACCGGCCTGGGCCGGCCCCGCCTGCTCCCCAACCGCCGCACCGCTGCTCTCGGTAACGGCAGCGGCAAGCGCGCTGCAGCAGGCCGGCGCGAAGCGCGACGACATGGACACGGATGTCGGCGTGGACGAACGCAAGGCGCTGCAGGCCTTCAAGCAGGCCTTGGTCGAAGGCGTGGAGCAGCGCATGACCTGTGCCTCCCCCGATGCCCAGGCAGCCGAGCTGGAGAGCGATCTCGCCACCGCCCTGTCGGCGACGCCGGCTTCGAAACCCCTCCCGGAAAGCGGCATCGCCCCGGGCTTCGGACAGGAGTTGCGCATCGGCGCGGGCAGCAATGCGGCCCATCCCGGCCTGCTGCTGGTGCAGCTCGGCTTCGCCATCCCCTGCGGCGACGACAACATGCTGCTGGGCTACAGGGTCGAGAACGACAGGTGGACACGAGTGCTGCGCTGGCAGAGCGAGGACTACGACAGCATCTCAGGCGCTTTCGGTGCCCCCTTCGAAGTGCTGTCGCTCACAGGCGGCCAGGTGGCGGTCGTCCATGGCACGCCGTGGTGCACCTCGACCTGGAGCCGGCTGGGCCTCGATCTCCTGCAGCCGGCGCAAGCGGAGATGCCGCAGAAGGTGCTTTACCACCTCGACCATGGCTACAAGTCCGACGAGGACGTCTCCCTGGCGGCACGGCCCGGCGGCTTCGAACTGCGGGCCGAGGTCGGCATGCTCGATACCGATCTGCTGACCCGGCAGGGCATCTTCCGCTATCGAACCGAAGGCGGCACGGTGAAGCGCATCCAACCCGCCGCCCGCAATGGGCGCGATTTCGTCGACGAGTGGCTGCAGGTGGAAGAGCCCCTGGCCCGCGCCTGGAGCGATCCGGCGGCAGCATCCCGGATCATGCAGGCGCGGGCCAGCCTGATGAAGGACAAGCCGTCGTCCAGCTACGGCCCGGTACGCGCCTGCAAGGACAGGGCCAGGCAGTATCAGGTGGAGATCGGCCTGGGTGACTCCGGCGCGGACCTCCGCCGCTACGCCTTGCTGCGGCAGGAGGCCAACGGGTTCACAGTGCTCGGCTTTGGAAGCAAGGCGGATCCGGCCTGCAAGGGGCCGGACCTGATGCGGCAATGATCCCGCGAAAGGCGCCCCGAAGCTTTCCCCTCGACCGCTCCTATCGTACCGACAGCCCGGGCGGGTGGCGATAGGTCCACTCGGCCCACAACGAGATGACGACCGTGAGGGCACCAACGCCCCAGTGCATGCGGGTGGCCGGGACGTCGGCGATGAAGCGAAGTACCCAGGGCGCTGCGATCAGCCACGCTCCCAGGACCAGCGTGACCCATTCCTCCCACTGCCTGGTTTCGGACAGGGAGGCGGAGGCGACATAGGCCAGGAGCACGGCGACCACGCCGGCATTCCACTTGGCGGTTTCAAGATGGGCAAAGCCCAGCAGCCATGGCGACATGAATAGCACGAACGCCAGCAGCAGCAGGATGAGGTCCTGGAACCTCTTGCCGCGAAAAATAAGGGGAAACATCGCATACTCCTTCGCAGTCCCAGCGGCGCTCCTCAGGTCGGGGGCCAGCGCTGCCATCTGCTGGAAATTTATATCGTAGTACGATATAAATTTCCAGCTCGGAAAGGCCGTTCGCCGAATTGTGAAGGGGACGTCCATTCGTGCCCGGCCCAACCAGCGCCGCGGCTGAGTTTCCGCTTGCCACCGCCGCCACAGGCGAGGCAGGAACGAGGCCATGATTCCTCCCGGCCTCATCATCGCCGCCCCCCGTTCGGGCTCCGGAAAAACCACACTCGTCCTCGGGCTCCTGAGGGCGCTCGCCCGCCGCGACATCGCCGTCCAGCCGATGAAATGCGGGCCGGACTATATCGATCCCGGCTTCCATGCCGCGGCTGCCGGCCGCATCAGCTACAATCTGGACAGTTGGGCCATGCGTCCGGCGCTCCTCGACACCCTGGTCGCGCAGGCGAGCCACGGGGCCGACCTGTTCATCGGCGAAGCGCTGATGGGCCTGTTCGACGGAGTCGCCTCCCCCGGGGCCAGCGGAGACGGCTCTTCTTCCGGCATCGCCGCACGACAGAACTGGCCGGTGCTGCTGGTTCTCGACATTTCGGGCCAGTCCCAGTCGGCCGGGGCGGTCGCCAGGGGATTCGCCGGTTTCCGCCCCGACGTGCGCATTGCCGGCGTGGTGCTCAACAAGGTGGCGAGCTCCCGCCACGAAGCGCTGGCCCGAAAGGGCATCGAGGAGGCCGGCCTGCCGATCGTCGGCGCCCTGCCCCGGCAGGCCGACCTCGTCCTGCCCGAACGCCATCTCGGCCTGGTCCAGGCGGAGGAGACGGCCGAACTCGACAAGCGGCTCGACGCCCTCGCCGATTTCGTCGAGTCCCACTGCGACATCGGGGCCATCCTCTCCCTGGCGAACGCGACGGTGGTGCCCGCCGAGGCGGACGATACCGGCCTGAAGCCTCCGGGCCAGCGCATCGCCCTGGCCCGGGACGCCGCCTTCTCGTTCATCTATCCCCACCTTGTTGCCGGCTGGCGGCGCCAGGGCGCGGAGATCCTGCCCTTCTCGCCCCTGGCCGACGAAGGCCCATCCGAGGATGCCGACGTCGCCTGGCTGCCCGGGGGGTACCCGGAACTGCACGGCGCCCGACTCGCCACCAACACGAAGTTCCGGCGCTCGCTGCGCCTTTTTGCCGAGACGCGGCCGGTCCATGGCGAGTGCGGCGGCTACATGGTGCTCGGCAACGTGCTGACGGATGCCGAGGGCACGGCTCATCGCATGACCGGCCTGCTCGACCTCGAAACCAGCTTCGCAAAGCGAAAGATGAACCTCGGCTATCGGTTGGCGGAGCTGAAGGAGGATTGCGTGCTCGGCCCGCGTGGCGGCAGCGTGCGCGGACATGAGTTCCACTATTCCACCACCGTCCGCAACGGCGACGTGCCGCTCTTCGAGGTGAGCGATGCCAACGGCAGCTCGCTGGGTTCCCTCGGCGGGCGGCGCGGCAGGGTGACCGGATCCTTCTTCCACGTCATCGACAGAGTTTAGGTGGTTTCCTTCCGGACCGTAACGACACCGCCTGGACGCATTCGTCGTCAGGGGCCCGCGATCCACCGCCGGCCTCAACCCGCAAAGCCTCCTTCCTCCAGGAAGCGCCGCTCCTCCGGCGTGGTGCCGCGCCCCAGGATGGCGTTGCGATGCGGAAATCGGCCAAAGCGGCGGATGATGTCGCGATGGCCCTCGGCATGTTCGGCGTTGTCCGATCCCAACGCTCGATTCAGGGTAACCGATCGCTCCTGGTCTGCCAGATCCTCCGAGTGCGCGAAGGGCAAGTAGAAGAAGAGCCTGAGATCCTTGCCGACCTTCCGGTCCTGCCCCGCGTCGATCGCCGCGGCGGCCGAGGCGCGAGCCGGCAAGTCTGTCGCATACATGCGGGGCTCGCCGCGAAAGCAGTTGCGCGGGAACTGGTCGAGCAGGAGGATCAGGGCAAGCGCGCCGACCGGCGAATCCGCCCATGCCGCGAGCCTTCCAGCCGCCGCGGCCTCGTGCCAGCCGATGAACCGCTCGCGGAAGGACTGGTCGAAGGCCGGATCCTTCTCGAACCAGCGCTTCGGCCCCGCGTCCCGCCAGAAATCCACGACCGCTTTGGCCTCGGCCGGCGCCTTGGCGCGTCGTCCACGGAAGAGGAAGCCCATGATCATGCCGTTCTCCATGGAGGCGGAAAAGCCATCTCCCCGCAAAGGACGTTGAGAGAGGCGCCCCTCCGGCCTCCCGGGGGCGGATCGCTTGGGGCATACCACGGTGTCCGCCCACGAAGGCATTGAACAATCGGTCTTTGCCAGTCACATTAGCCGCAGGGAGATATGACCTTGTCCGCCGTGACGCCTTCGACTGCCAGTACCGAACTCGCCCAGCTCAACGATCGCTCGCGCGAGATCTTCCGCCAGATCGTCGATTCCTACCTTACAACCGGCGAGCCTGTCGGTTCACGCAACATTTCCCGTCTGCTGCCGACGTCCCTGTCTCCCGCCTCCGTGCGCAACGTCATGCAGGACCTGGAGATGCTCGGCCTGATCCAGGCGCCGCACACCAGCGCCGGGCGCCTGCCGACCGAACTCGGGCTGCGATTCTTCGTCGACGCCATGCTGGAGTTCGGCGACCTCGCCGCGCAGGACCGCGCCCAGATCGATGCGCAGATTCGCGCCGGCGCACCTTCGCGAACGCTGGAAAGCGTGCTCACGGATGCATCCAGCATGCTGTCCGGCCTGTCGCGCGGCGCCGGGGTCGTCGTCACCGCCAAGCGCGACCAGCGCCTCAAACATATCGAATTCGTCCGCCTGGAGCCGACGCAGGCGCTGGTGATCCTAGTGTCCGAGGACGGCGCCGTGGAGAACCGCGTGATCGCCGTGCCGATCGGCCTGCCGACCTCGGCGCTCGTGGAAGCCTCCAACTATCTGAACGCCCGCTCGCGGGGGAGGACACTGGAAGACCTGCGCCGCGAGATGAGCACGGCGCTCGACGCCGGGCGCGCCGAACTCGACGACCTCACCGCCAAGCTGATCGCTGCGGGGCTGGCGAGCTGGGGCGGCGGGGCCGCCGACATGCCGCAGCAGTTGATCGTGCGTGGCCAGGCAAATCTCCTCGAAGACCTGCATGCCGCCGAGGATCTGGAGCGCATTCGCCTGCTCTTCGCCGACATCGAGGCGAAGAAGGATCTGATCGACCTCCTGGGCCGCGCCGAGGCCGGCGACGGCGTGCGCATCTTCATCGGCTCGGAGAACAAGCTCTTCTCGCTTTCCGGCTCCTCGATGATCGCGGCCCCCTTCCGCGACGCCAGCCAGAAGATCGTGGGCGTGCTCGGCGTGATCGGCCCGACCAGGCTCAACTATGCGCGCGTGGTGCCGATGGTGGACTACACGGCGAAGGTGGTGGGAAAACTGCTGAACGGGTAGCCGCGGGCATCCTGTCCGCTCTGCCTCGGCCCGGTTTGTTTCAGGGGCCGACAGGATGTCCACGCTCCCAGCGATCCTCCCTGGGCGTCACCGCAAAATGAGCCCGGTAGGATCGCGAAAGGCAGGAAGCGGAGGAATAGCCGCAGGCCATCGCCACTTCCATCACGCTCATGTCGGTCTGGCGCAGGAGCTGCCGCGCCCGCTCCAGGCGAAGGCGCAGATAGTAGTTTGCCGGCGAGTCCCTGAGCTGCGACCTGAAGAGCCGTTCGAGCTGCCTCGCCGAAACCCCCGAGAGTGCCGCCAGCCTCTTCGCATCGAGCGGCGTCTCCAGATTGGCCTCCATGGCAGCCACCACGCGGATCAGCTTGCCGTTGCCGACGCCGAGCCGCTTGGGCAGGCTCATGCGCTGGCGGTCGTGCCTGTCTCGCAGCCGGTCATGGATGAACTGCTCGGACACCGCCACCGCCAGAGCCTGGCCATGCTTGCGTGCGATCATGTCGAGCATGAGGTCGAGCGCCGCCGTGCCGCCCGCGCAGGTAAAGTGCTTGCCGCAGACCTCGAACAGCGCCTCGCTGATCTCGATGTCCGGATAGGCCTCGGCGAAGCCGGGCGCCGCCTCCCAATGCATGGTGACGCGTCCGCCGCTGAGCAGCCCGGCGGCGGCGAGAATGGTCGCACCCGTATCGAGCGCGCCGATCTCCGTCCCGCGGCGGGCGAGGCGGCGCAGGGCCGCCAGCATCGCCTTGCTCATGTGCTGCTCCGGCTCGAAACTGGAGCAGACGATCAGGGTGGGAATGTCGGACAGCGCCGGGAGTGCCCCCTCTACCGGGATGGGCCACCCGTTGGAGGCCTTCACGGGCTGCCCGTCCATCGACCAGGCGCGCCAGTCGAACAATTGCCGCCCGGCAAGCCGGTTGGCGACGCGCAGCGGCTCTACGGCAGCCGAGAAGGCCATCATGGAGAATTGCGGCACCAGCAGGAAACCGATCGGCTCGGGGCCCGGACCCGGATGCGGCTTGAACATGGAAATCCCCGGCTACGCGGACGTTTAGAGCGTTCTGTGTTCTGGCGGAATCGGCAAAACGCAAAGACGCGTCGAAAAACAAAGAGCTGGAGAAAAGCGGCGTTTCTGCCTAAACGCGTTTTGCTCTAGCGCCCCTTACCTAGCTTCCGAGCGCAACGTTTCCAAGAGGCGCAGGAAATCTGAAGCGCAGGCTTCAAGGGAGAGCGCGCCAAGCACGGAGCGGCAGTCTCCGGCTGCCATCTTCCTTTCCCGTAAAACGCCTCGTCTCCAAGGGTGGCGGTCGGAGATCGCCACTCCGGGCCAGCGCCTATCCTCCCGGCCGGAAGGCCTTGCATATCGCCGGGTCGGTCTCCAGCCGCGGCCCCTCGATCAGGTCGATGCAGTAGGGAATGGCCGGGAAGACCGCCATCAGGCATTGGCGGATCGAGGCGGGCTTGCCGGGCAGGTTGACGATCAGCGCACCGCCGCGAATGCCGGCGGTCTGTCGCGACAGGATGGCCGTCGGCACATATTTGAGGCTCTCCTGGCGCATCAGCTCGCCGAAGCCCGGCATCATCTTGGTGCAGACGGCCTCCGTGGCCTCGGGCGTGACGTCGCGCCGCGCCGGGCCGGTGCCGCCGGTCGTGCAGATCAGGCAGCAGCCTTCCTGGTCCGCCAGCTCGACCAGCGTCCTCTCGATGAGCGCCTGCTCATCGGCGATCACTCGCACCACCGCCTCCCATGGCGAGGTCAGCACCTCCGCCATGAAGGCGGAAATCGCCGGACCGCTCTTGTCCTCGTATATACCCGCGCTCGCACGGTCGGAGACGGTCAGAATACCGATCTTCGCTGTCATGGCTCACCCCACTGGCGCGACGTCGACGGATACGCGCAATGTATGCCCCGCCGAGGCGACCACAACCCCATCGACCGGAGCGACATCGGCATAGTCGCGGCCCATCGCCACGCGTACATGATCCTCGCCCGCCAGAACGGCGTTCGTGGGATCGAGATCCACCCAGCCCAGGCCGCTCCCACACCAGACCGATACCCAGGCATGGGTCGCATCGGCTCCCACCAGCCGCTCCCGGCCCGGCGGTGGATGGGTGCGCAAATAGCCGGAGACATAGGCGGCGGGAATGCCGATCGAGCGCAGCCCCGCCACCATCCAATGAGCGAAATCCTGGCAGACGCCATGGCGCTCGCGCGCAACGACGTCGAGCGGCGTCGAGATGTCGGTCGCGAGCGGGTCATAGACGAAATCGGCGTGAATACGCTTCATCATGTCGATGGCGCCGTCGAGCACCGGCCGCCCCGGCTCGAAGGAGGTCCGCGCATACCCGCTGGCCTGCGCCAGCAGCGGTACGAAGCGAGAAGCGAAGAGATAGTGTGCCGGAGCTCTCCCGCCGAGATCGGGCACCAGCAGAGCTTCCTCGCGCACGTCCTGCCAGGACGGCGTGAGCAAGGCGTGCGGCGGCTCCGCCGGCTTCACGTCGATGCGGACCCGCGATTCGAAACGATGGCGCAACGCCGCCCCCGCAAAGCGGACATGCGAGGTGCGGTTGCCGAAAAAATCCACCGTCTCGACGTTTTCGAGCGGCTTGGGCGTGATCGTCAGCGTGGACGAGAAGACGCGCTGGTTGCCTTCGGTCACCGGCTGCAGATGCAGCGTGCACCGCGCCGCCGAGACCTCGGTACGATAGATGTAGGTCGTGGTGTGACGGATGACGTAGAGCAAGGGGTGATCCTGGGGGCGGGGACGTCCTCGTCCACTCTTCCTTTGTCATGAATGCAGCGCTGAAAGAACGGACGAGGACGTCCGCGCCCCCTATCCCAGTCCCTCCGCGATCTCGGCCATCGCTTCGATCTGGTTGAAATAGCGTGCCGTAATGTCGGAGGACAGGGCCAGGAGGCGGTTTTCCAGCGAAAGGATCATACGATCCTCGACATCGCTCGCTTCGGTCGTCTCGATCTCGGCCCGCAGGAGCCGCGTGGTGCGGGTCAGGGGATCGACCTCGCCTTCGCGCACCACTCTCGGCAGTTCGTCCAGGTGTTCGGCCAGCCGGATGATCTGGAAGGCGGCGGAGCGCGGATTGCCGTCGTCGAGCAGCACGAGGTCGAGCACCGGCAGGCGCAGGGTACCCATCAGGTATCGCGCCCGGTAGGTGATGCGGCTGTCGGAAACCCGCAGCAAAGCGTCGAGCATGTCGACGCTGGCGCTGGGATCGGCGAGGCGCCGGGCCAGGCGACACGTCTGGACAGCGCGTTCGAGATGCTGGCCGATGCGCAGGAAACGCCAGCCCGCCAGGCGGTTCATGTTCTCATGGGTCAGGCCCGAGAGAGCGGCGATGGTGCGCAGGTAGCGATCCGCCCGGTCAGTAACCTGCAGGTCGCGATCGCCCTGCACCATGGCGCTGAGATCGGCGATGGCCTGTGTGGCATCGCGCGACAGGCGCTCGCGGATGGAAGACGCCGTCCGGGCAGCAGAGCGGATGAGCGAGGGAATCCCGCCGATCTCCTCGCCGTTCAGCACGTCGCGCAGGATGGCCTCTGCGGCGGCCACGGGCGCCGTCGCCGCCCCCTTGCCGGTCCTCGGCCGCACCGTCTCCCGATCGCTCTTGGCAGCGCCCCAGGCCATGAGCTGATCCGTGAGGCGCTCTGTGGCCTGCGCCACGTCCTCGTCCGCCTCGGCGGCCATCTCGCTGACGGTCCGAACGACGCGCAGCGTCGCCTCGGCCCTTTCGAGATAGCGTCCGAGCCAGAAGAGATTGTCCGCGGCACGGCTGGGCAGGTGACCAAGCCGCCGCTTGATCGCAACCTTGCCCGGCGGCGGCAGGAGCGTGACATGATCGACGGGGCCTTCGGACGTCACCCAGACGTCGGCGGAACGCCCGCCATGCTGCATCGACAGGGCACGCGGGTCGTCGTTGTCGCCTACCCGGCAGAAGCCGCCATGCATCACCCTCCAGCCCTCGGGCGTGGCAACGGCATAGACGCGCAGGCTGAAGGGATGCGGCTCCAGACGCCTGCCCGTCCATACCGGCATGGTGGAAAGCCTCACCACCTCCTGAGCCACCACTTCCAGGGGGCGAGCCTTGAGGATCTGGCGCAGGCGTGCCCGGCCTTCCTCGTCGTGATCCGAGACGGCACTGGCGCCATTGCGCGACAGGCCCTCGATATGGCGGCTGAAGGCAGGCAGAATGGCGAGGCGGTCGAAATTGCGCTCCACCTCGTCGCGCACGCTCTCCTCGCCGCACCACCATGTCGCGACATTGGGAATCAGCAGGTCCTGGCCGAGCAGGCGCCGCGCCAGCGCCGGCATGAAGGCCAGCATGGCGGATGCTTCGACCAGACCGGCGCCGAGGCTGTTGGCAAGGGCGATGGTGCGCTGGCGCAGGGCCTGGACGAGGCCGGGCACCCCGATGCGCGAAGAGGCGTTGAGCTCGAGCGGGTCGGCGAAGTCGGCGTCGAGGCGCCGCACGATCGCATCGATCCGCTTCAGCCCTTCGATGGTGCGCACATAGACAATGCCATCCTGCACCGTGAGGTCCGCCCCCTCGACGAGCAGGAGACCGAGATAGCGGGCGAGATAGGCGTGTTCGAAATAGGTCTCGTTCGCCGGTCCCGGCGTAAGCAGGCCTATACGCGAGCCTTCGCGGCCTGCCTTGGCGGCCAGCGAGGAGCGCATCGCCTGGAAATAGCCGGCGAGGCGCTCGACATGCATGTCGCGATAGAGGGACGGCAGGGCAGCCGACACCGCAAGCCGGTTCTCCAGCGCATAGCCCATGCCCGAAGGTGCCTGCGCGCGATCCTTCAGGACCCACCAACGCCCGTCCGGGCCTCTGCCGAGATCCGCCGCATAAACGATGAGGTGCTCGCCGCCGAGCGGGGTGACGCCGGCGATGGCGCGCTGGAAGTCCGGATTGCCCGCGATGACGGCGGCCGGAAGCGCTCCCTCCCGGACCAGGTTCGCGGGGCCGTACAGGTCGGAAAGCACCGCTTCCAGGAGCTGGGCGCGCTGGGTGATGCCGGCCGCGATTCCGCGCCATTCCTCGTGCGGTATCACCAGCGGCACATGCGAAAGCGGCCAGGGCCTGTCGCTGCCGCCGGGCGTGTCATAGACGCGGTAGTAGACGCCGGAATTCTTGATCTGGCGATCCGCGACGGAAAAGCGCTGCGAGATCGCCTCCGGCTTGTCGCTGGCGATCTCTTCCAGCACGGGTAGCCAGTGGGGCCGGATCTCGCCGGCCGGCGTCATCAGTTCGTCCGCCGCGCCCGGCAAGGGTTTGTAGCCGGCAAGAAGCGAACGCAGGTTCGGATTGCGCGAGCGGGCGAGCATCAGGCCGCCCCGCGAGCGCCCATCGGCGCCGACTTGGCAGGGGAGAGCGCGCCAAATACGGAATGTCGATCACCGATCGACATCTCGGAAACGTTGCTTCTGCCGCCACAGGTGATGTCGATCGGTGATCGACACTCCAATCCCCCGCCTTTCCTCGCTCCCGGGATCCTTGTCATCGCACCGGCCTGCGCAGATCAAGCGTCAGCGGGAATTCGATGCTTCCTTCGGGCTGCGGCACCGACAGCCAGCCGGGCGTATGCCCGATCGGCTCGAAGCGGGCGAGACGGCGTGCCTGCGCCTCGTAGGCATTCACGGGGAATGTCTCGTAGTTGCGGCCGCCCGGATGAGCCACATGGTAGACACAGCCACCCAGGGAGCGTCCCGACCAGGTATCGATGACGTCGAAGGTGAGCGGCACGTGCACGGGGATGGTGGGATGCAGTCCGGAGGCCGGCTGCCAGGCCTTGAAGCGTACGCCGGCTACCGCCTCGCTGCCGCGGCCGGTCGAGACCATCGGCAGGCGCCGGCCGTTGCAGGCGATCACATGGCGGCTTGGGTTGAAGCCATCCGCCTTGATCTGCAGGCGCTCGACGGACGAATCCACGAAACGCACCGTGCCGCCCGCCACGCCTTCCTCGCCCAGCACGTGCCATGGCTCCAGCGCCTGGCGTACTTCAAGGCTCACGCCCTCATATTCCACCCTGCCGTAGAACGGAAAGCGAAACTCGAGCTGCGCCTGGTACCAGACCGGATCGAAACCATAGCCGGCACGGCCGAGATCCCCCAGCACGTCCTGGAAGTCGGCCCAGACGAAATGCGGCAGCATGAAGCGGTCATGCAACTGCGTGCCCCAGCGCGTGAATCCACCCAGTTGCGGCTCGCGCCAGAACCAGGCGATCAGCGCCCGCAGCAGCAATTGCTGCGCCAGGGACATGCGGTAGTCCGGCGGCATCTCGAAGGAACGGAACTCGATCAGGCCGAGGCGCCCGGTGGAGGAGTCCGGCGAATAGAGCTTGTCGATGCAGATTTCGGCGCGATGGGTATTGCCTGAAACATCGACCAGCAGGTTCCGGAACAAGCGATCCACCAGCCAGGGCGGCGGATTGTTGCCGGGCCCCTTCACCATGTCCATGGCGATCTCGAGCTCGTAGAGGCTGTCGTGGCGGGCCTCGTCGATACGCGGCGCCTGGCTGGTCGGGCCGATGAACAGACCCGAGAACAGGTAGGACAGCGAGGGATGGCGCTGCCAGTAGAGCACGATGCTCTTGAGCAGGTCGGGGCGGCGCAGGAAGGGACTGTCGGAAGGCGTGACGCCTCCCAGCACGACATGGTTGCCACCGCCGGTGCCGACATGGCGACCGTCGATCATGAACTTGTCGGCGCCCAAGCGGCTGAGGCGCGCTTCCTCGTAGACGGTCGAGGTGATCGCCACCGTCTCCTGCCAGGAGGCTCCAGGCTGGATATTCACCTCGATCACGCCGGGATCGGGCGTGACCTTGATGACCTGGATGCGCGGGTCGTAGGGCGGCGGGTAGCCTTCGATATGCACCGTCAGGCCACGCTCCTCCGCCGTCGCCTCGACGGCAGCCAGAAGTTCCAGATAGTCCTCGATGGCGCTGACCGGCGGCATGAACACGCAAAGCACGCCGTCGCGGATCTCGAAGGCCATGGCGGTTCGCACCACGCCCGTGCCGAGCTCCTGCTGCACCTGCGTCTGCTGGTTCGGCGTGCCGTCACGGGATTCGGTCGTCCGGCGGAACTGCTGCGCCAGCGCCGTCGGATCCGGCAATTCCCCCCGTGGAAGGGTGGGATCCACCTCGTGGACATGCGGGTAGGCAGAGGGCGGAACATAAGGCAGCGTGGCGAGGGGAAGGCGGAAGCCGGCCGGCGAATCGCCGGGCACCAGGAAAAGGCGCCCGCGACGAAGGCGCCAGCGCTCGCTCACCCAGCCTCCCCTGTGCTCCGCATTCCAGCGCTGAACCGGGAGGACGTAGCTCGCCGGCATGTCCAGGCCGCGATCGAAGACCCGGGCGATACGCGCGCGATCCTCGGGATCGCGCAGCTTGGAGTCCATCGGATCGACATTGTCCGGCAGCTGGGCTTCCTGCAGGATCCAGTGCGCCGCGTCCTCATAGGCAGGCACGGCGAAATCGGGCTCGATGCCGAGTTTTTCCGCTACCCCCTCGGCAAGGACGTGCATGGGCTTTGGATCGAAATTGCGCCTCACATTGGCCTTGCCCGGCTTGGGTTCCCTGGCAATGAGATCGGGCTTCCGCCAGATCGGCTTGCCGTCCTTGCGCCAATAGAGCGCAAAGGCCCAGCGCGGCAGGGATTCGCCGGGATACCATTTGCCCTGGCCGTAATGCAGGAAGCCGCCGGGCGCGAAGGCGGTGCGCAGGCGGCGGATCAACGTATCGGCCAAACCTCGCTTGGTGGGGCCGACGGCTCCGGTGTTCCACTCCTCGCCCTGGTAGTCGTCGATGGAGACGAAGGTCGGCTCGCCGCCCAGCGTCAGCCGCACGTCCTGGGCAACGAGGTCCTGCTCCACCTGCTGGCCCAGTGCATCGAGGTCCTTCCACGAATCCTCGGAGAAAGGCAGCGTGACGCGCGGGGACTCGGCTATGCGGCGAACCGGCATCTCGTAGCTGAACGTGGTCTCCACGGTTCCAATCGCCGTCATGGAGCCGACGATGGGCGCGGCCGAGGCGTAATGCGGCGTGGCGGCCAGGGGTATGTGCCCCTCCGTGGTCATCATGCCGGAGGTGGCGTCGAGGCCGATCCAGCCCGCGCCCGGCAGATAGACCTCGGCCCAGGCATGAAGATCCGCGACGTCGCGGCCGACACCGGTGGGTCCGTCCAGCGCCTTGAGGTCGTGGGTCAGCTGGATCGAATAGCCGGAAACGAAGCGAGCAGCGAGACCGAGGCGACGCAGCACCTGCACCAGCAGCCAGGCGCTGTCACGGCAGGACCCGGACTTGACGGTCAGGGTCTCGTCCGGCGTCTGTACGCCGGGCTCCATGCGGATGATGTAGGCGACTTCCGCCTGGATGCGCTGGTTGAGGGCGACCAGGAAATCGACCGTGCCCTGCCCTGCCATCTCGATCGAGGCGACGAAGTCCTCCAGCGCCTTGCCGCCGTTCTCGATCTCGAGATAGGGCCCGAGCTCGTGCTTGAGATCCGGCGGATAGGCGAAGGGCAGTTTGGTGGCGTACTCCTCGATGAAGAAATCGAAGGGATTGATCACCGCGAAATCGGCGACGAGATCGACCTCGATCTGGAACCTGGTTGCGGCCTCGGGAAACACGAAGCGCGCGAGCCAGTTGCCGTGGGGATCCTGCTGCCAGTTGATGAAATGGTTCGCCGGCTCGACCTTCAGGGCGTAGCTGACAATTCTTGTGCGGGAATGCGGCGCCGGCCGGAGCCGGATGACCTGCGGTTGCAGGACGACCGGGCGGTCATATTCGTAGGTTGTACGGTGATAGAGAGCAGCGACAATCGACAAGGCGGATTCCCGTATACGAAAACAGCGCACCGTATCGGTTTGCCTGCATGGGAGGCAAGCCTATTAGACAGGCATTGTTAAGGATTGTCGGGCCATTCGGGGGCGGCGCACAGGCTTGCGCCCGGCCGGCTTCAGCGTTTTATTAACGGACCGGCGCTAGATGGCGCTCAAGAGCTCATACCGAGGAGACCCCATGATGCGCCCGGCGTCCACCTTCGCCGCCACCCTGATCACCCTCGCCGCGCTTGGCGGCAGCATGGCCGCGGCGCAGGCCGGCAATATACCCACCTACCAGTACAAGATCTTCTGCAAGGCGCTCGGCAAGGGCCACGCGGTGATGGTGCAGAATTGCGAAACGCAGGAAGTGCTTTCCTACAAGCAGCTTCGCACGATCTGGCAGTCGCCGCCGGACGAGGACATCCAGGACCGGTGCTATGCCCGCAACCAGCCAGACCGGAAGACCGGCTCGGGATCCTACGTAAAGTATCTGAACTGCATCGTCACCAATACGGGGAACGGGTAGCATCGCCGGACTGCGTGCGCGTAGGATCGGAACGGCGGTGCCTGTCCGCCATCCTTCCTTTCTCGAAGGCCTTGTTTCCAGGCATGGCGGTCACTCGCCCAGCGATCCCGGACTTCACCTCTTAGCCAGCAGATCGCCCTCACGGCCGAAGATGGCGATGTCCAGCATGATATCAGCGCCGCGCAGCACCTTTGCCGCCGTCTCCCAGGCATGGCGCGCGACCAGCGGCGGCAGGTCGAGACCGGCGGCCGTGGCGATCTCGAGCGCTTCGATGGCCGTGTTCGCCTGGGAGATCGCGTAGACCGTATCGGGCGCTCCGCCGAGTTCCTCCGCCTTCTCCGCCAGCCAGTGAAAATCGACGGGGCCGGCCCGCGAGTGCAGGTCGAGCAGGCCCTGCCCGAGCTTGGTCATCTTGGCGAAGCCGCCGGCCACCGTGACACGCGGCACGGGGTGGGCGCGGATGTATTTGAGCATGCCGCCGACGAAATCGCCCATGTCGATGAGCGCCGCCTCCTCGAGCCCGTAGAGCTTGGCCACGGCCGCCTCCGAAGCGGAGCCGGTGGCGCCGGCGACATGCACAAGCCCCTGCGCCCTCGCGACATCGATGCCCCGATGGATCGAATGAATCCACGCCGAGCAGGAAAACGGCACCACGATCCCGGTCGTACCGAGCACGGAGAGGCCGCCGACGATGCCGAGCCGGCCGTTCAGCGTCTTGCGGGCGATCGCTTCGCCGTCCGCGATGGAGACGGTGACCTCGATGTCTCCGGCATCTCCATTCCGCGCGGCCACCTCGGCGATGGCGGCGGCGATCTGGGCACGCGGACCGGGATTGATCGCGGGTTCGCCTACCGGAAGCGGCAAGCCAGGCTTGGTGACGATACCCACGCCCTCCCCCGCGCGGTAGGTGACCCCCGAGCCGGCCGCACCGCGCCGCACGCTGGAGGATACCAGGGCGCCATGGGTGACGTCGGGATCATCGCCGGCATCCTTGACGATCGTCGCGCTGGCCCACTCCTCCGAGAGTTCATGCCGCGCGAGCGCGAAGGAGGGCGCCTCCCCGCGCGGCAGTGTGATGGCGACGGGATCGGGAAAGTCGCCGGTCAGCAAGGCCTCATACGCTGCCTTGGCTGCGGCGGCAGCGCAGGCGCCGGTCGTCCAGCCGTAGCGCAGGGGTCCAGGCGGTTTTTCTTCGGACAACAGAGGTCAACCCGATGGAGGCAAGGTGCGGCTCCTTCCCGGCAGGCCGGGAAGGCGATGATCGCGTCATGACGACTACCCTTTATCCTCAAGTCTCCCTGTGCCCAAGTCTCCCTGTCCCCAGCCCCCTTATCCAGGCCTCCTCATCCCCAGGTCTCGGGAAGCGGAATGAACTCCGGATCGCCAGGCACCGTGGTGAAACGGCCCTGCCTCCAGTCTTCCTTGGCCTGCTCGATGCGCTCCTTGGACGAGGAGACGAAGTTCCACCAGATGTAGCGCTGCCCGTCCAGCGTGGCGCCGCCCACCAGCACAAGCCGCGCGGAGGTCACCGCCCGGACCATCAGTGCGTCGCCGGGGCGCAGGATCAGCAGCGAGCCGACGCCGAAGCGGTCGCCAGCCAGGTCCACCTCGCCCGAGACGATGTAGATCGCCCGTTCCTCGGTCTCGGCGTCCACCGGAAGCTTGGCGCCAGCCTCCAGCGCGACATCGACATAGAGCGTGCTCCAGTCCTGCCGAACGGGGGAGGCAAGGCCGTAGGCGGAGCCCATCATCACCCGTACCGTCTTGCCCTCGGCACTATGCTCGGGGATCTTCAGCGCGTCGTAGTGCTCGAATGAGGGCTTGCCCTCCTCCAGCGACTGCGGCAGCGCGACCCAGGCCTGCAGGCCAAGCATCGAGAAGCCATGCTGGCGGTCCTCCAGCCCGGTTCGTTCGGAATGGACGATGCCACGCCCGGCCGTCATCAGGCTGATCTCGCCCGGCCGGGTGGTCTCGGTGTAGCCGAGGCTGTCGCGATGCACGATGGCGCCGTCGAACAGATAACTCACCGTGGAGAGCCCGATATGGGGATGCGGACGCACGTCGAACGCCTCGCCCGGCCTGAAGATGGACGGCCCGAAATGGTCGAGGAAAACGAAGGGCCCGACCAGGCGGCGGCGAGAACTCGGCAGCGCGCGGCGGACGGCGAAACCACCGAGATCACGCGAGCGGGCGATGATCTGCATCTCCACCGCATTACAGGAAAAGGCGTCACCGGCTATGGGATCGTCAGTCGGATAAACGGTCATCGGTCTCCCTCATTTCACCCATGCAATGAACCTGAAACATAATGTCCATATGGATCGATCGCACGGGCCTTTTTGCAAGCTGACCATGCAATAGCTCCGTGCATTTCCAGGCAAACCCGGCTATCACCGCCCGCGTCCCTTTCATAATCGAGAATACCCCTGATGTCCGCTACCCTCGTGCTCTGCCGCCACGGCCAAAGCGATTGGAACCTCAAGAATCTCTTCACGGGCTGGAAGGATCCCGATCTGACGGAGAAAGGCGTCGCCGAGGCCCATGAAGCTGGCAAGCGACTGAAGGACCTGGGCATCAAGTTCGATATCGCCTTCACCTCCGCCCTGTCCCGTGCCCAGCGCACCACCGCCATCATCCTGGAAGATCTCGGCCAGACAGGCCTCGAAACCATCCGCGACCAGGCCCTCAACGAGCGCGACTACGGGGACCTCTCCGGGCTCAACAAGGACGAAGCCCGCCAGAAATGGGGCGAGGAGCAGGTCCACATCTGGCGCCGTTCCTACGATGTGCCCCCGCCTGGCGGCGAAAGCCTCAAGGACACGGCAGCGCGCGTGCTGCCCTACTACATCCATCGTATCCTGCCCCAGGCGATGTCCGGCAAGACCGTGCTCATCGGCGCCCACGGCAACTCGCTGCGCGCCCTCATCATGGCGATGGAAGGGCTGACGGGCGAGGAGATCGTCAAGCGGGAGCTCGATACGGGCGTTCCGATCGTCTACCGCCTGAACCCCGACACGACGATCGCCAGCAAGCAGGAATTGAAGGGGTAAGGAGCAGCGTTGCCCGGCATCGCAGGCACCTCGCCTGCCCTGGGAACGATGCGGTTCAAGCTGCAGGCGAGGCGGCCGCGATCCCGGGGGCGCCTCACGGCGCTCCGCTTGCGTGCCGACCCCGGTCGGCACGCCATTCCTCCTACAAACTCATAGCCATGACGCGAAAGAACGCCTAAACGGGTAGGTGCTCTCGTTATTGCCGCGTTGCTGTCATGATCATCGCCTCTCCCTCCGACTACCGTGCCGCCGCAAGGCGCAAGCTGCCCCGTTTCCTGTTCGACTATATCGACGGTGGGGCCTATGCCGAGCGTACGCTGCGCAACAACGTCTCGGATCTTGAAAGCATCAGCCTGCGCCAGCGCATCCTTAAGAACGTCGAGAAGCTGAGCCTGGAGACTGAGCTGTTCGGCCAGAAATTCGCCATGCCGGTGATCCTCGCGCCGGTGGGATTGACGGGGATGTATGCCCGTCGCGGCGAAGTCCAGGCCGCCCGGGCCGCCGCTGCCAAGGGCATCGCCATGACGCTTTCCACCGTCTCGGTCTGTCCCATCGAGGAGGTCGCGCCTGCCAGCTCCCGGCCGATCTGGTTCCAGCTCTACGTCCTCAAGGACCGCGGCTTCATGAGGAACGCCCTCGAGCGGGCACAGGCGGCGGGCATCGATACCCTCGTCTTCACCGTCGACATGCCGACGCCCGGTGCGCGCTATCGCGATCCGCATTCGGGCATGTCAGGTCCGTTCGGCGCGCAGCGGCGCGTCCTCCAGGCCGTGTTCAAGCCTGAGTGGGCTTTCGACGTCGGCCTGATGGGCAAGCCTCACGATCTCGGCAATGTCTCTAAATATCTCGGTAAGCCCACGGGGCTGGCGGACTATATCGGCTGGCTCGCCAAGAATTTCGACCCCTCGATCAGCTGGTCCGATCTCGAATGGATCCGCGACTTCTGGAAGGGGCCGATCATCATCAAGGGTATCCTGGATCCCGAGGATGCGCGCGACGCCGTCAAGTTCGGCGCCAACGGCATCGTCGTGTCCAACCATGGCGGCCGCCAGCTCGACGGCGTTCTCTCCAGCGCCAGGGCGCTGCCCGCCATCGCGGACGCGCTGGGCGGCGATCTCACCATCCTCGCCGACTCGGGCATACGGTCCGGCCTCGACGTCGTGCGCATGCTGGCGCTCGGCGCCAGGGGCGTGCTGCTCGGCCGCGCCTTCGCCTATGCCGTCGCCGCCGGAGGCCAGGCGGCGGTGGAGAACCTGCTCGACATCATCGCCAGGGAAATGAAGGTCGCGATGACGCTGACGGGCGTGGAGCGCGTGGAGCAGATCGACGGATCGAGCCTGGTGAGGTAGCCGCGAACGCGGACGTGCGGGACCGGAGGTGCATCACGCCGCCCCGCTTTTCACCCGTCCCCCTTCCCAACCCAGCATGGCCTGCTTGCGTGTCAGCCCCCAATGATAGCCGGTCAGCGCACCCGAGCGTCCTATCACGCGGTGGCAGGGCACCACGAAAGAGAGCGGGTTCTTGCCGACCGCCGCGCCCACCGCCCGTGACGCGTTTGGATTGCCGATATGGCAGGCGATATCGGAATAGGTCGCCATCTTGCCCATAGGGATCCTGAGAAGGGTGCGCCAGACGCGCACTTCGAAATCCGTCCCGATCATCACCACATTCAGCGGTAGGTCGGCCTGCCATTTGCTCGGATCGAAGATGCGGCCGGCATAGGGGGCCGTCACCATGGAATCCTCGCGATATTCCGCGTTCGGCCAGCGTGAGCGCATGTCGGCGAGCGCCGCCGGCTCTTCGCCGGGATCGGCAAAGGCGACGCCGGCAAGGCCGAGGGGCGTCACCATCACCAGCGCGGTTCCGAAGGGCGAGGGATGGAATCCGTAGCTGACAGTCATGCCAGCCCCGCCCGTCTTGAAGGCACCGGGCGTGATCGCTTCGTGTGTGACGAAGAGATCGTGTAGGCGACCGGGCCCTGAAAGGCCGAGTTCATAGGTGGCATCGAGGATCGAGGCTGAATCGCGCAGGAGGTCACGGGCGCGGTCGAGCGTCACCGCCGCGAGGAAATCCTTCGGCGTAATGCCGGCCCAGCGCCGGAACAGGTGATGGAAATGCGAGACGGAGAGGCCGACATGCCCCGCTATGTCCTCCAGCGAGGGCTGCTGCTGCCATTTCCTGGAGATGTAGGCGATCGCCTTGCGGATGCGGTCGTAATCCTCGGGCGAATTGGCTAGCGGCGAGGCCAGCGACGGCTCGGTCGAGGACAGGCTGACGGGCGGCATGGCTGTTCTCCGGGCATGTTCATCATGCCCCATGTAGGCTGGCGGCGGCGGCGTTCCCACCCGAAACCTGCGATCGGCATGCCGGCCCGAACGATCCGCGCGGAGAGCAGCGCGACGGGCTTACCCGCGTCGCGCCGTATGCAGGGCCTGGGTGAAGGCGTCCGCGAACTCGCCCTTCTCATGCGCCCCGAGGAAGCGCGCGATCTCCACTTCCCGGCCCTGCTGGGCAAGGGCGAGCCGCATGGTGCCGAACTCCTCGTGCTCCTCGCGTTCGAGGCGCACCCAGCGGGGGTTGAAGTTCCAGTCGCGGCGACGGCCCCTCGGATCGATCCGGGAAAACAGCAATCTCGCGGGCGTCATGAAGACATGCTCGCGCAGCCTGGCGCCGCGATAGTTGATCTTGAACATCAGATAGAGCAGCGCGATGTCGATGCCGAAAAAGCCGACGACCGGCCAGGCTCCCATCAGATAGAAGGGAATGCTGAGCATGGTGGAGAAACAGCCCACCACGATCAGCAGATTCCGAAAGCCCCGCGGCCCGAGCGAGCGGTGGGGATAGAGCACCGCATCGAAGACGGGCTCCTCCAGCGGTGTTTTCGAATTGGCGCTGTCCATGATCGGTCAGTATAAGCGTTTCATGCCCCGCCGCCAGACTCAAATTCCGCCCCAGACCATCCCCGCTCCCCCGGCACGAAAGGCCAAAGCGAAGGCCAACGCCGCCGCCGCGGTCGCCGGTTCGAAGCGTTTGGCCTTGTCGCAGGCCGCCATCACCGAGATCTTTCGCCGTTTTTCCGAAGCGCTGCCCGAACCCAAGGGCGAACTCGAATATGTGAACGTCTACACGCTGCTGGTGGCCGTGGTCCTCTCGGCGCAGGCGACCGACATCGGCGTCAACAAGGCGACCCGCCCCCTTTTCGCCGTCGCCGAGACACCCGAGAAGATGGTCGCGCTCGGGGAGGAAAGGCTGATGGAGTATATCAAGACCATCGGCCTCTACCGCAACAAGGCCAAGAACGTCATCGCCCTATCCAGAGCCCTGATCGCCGAGCATGGCGGCGAGGTGCCGGCCTCGCGCGAAGCGCTGGAGACGCTGCCGGGGGTCGGCCGCAAGACCGCGAACGTCGTGCTGAACATCGCCTTCGGCCTGCCGACGATCGCGGTGGATACACATCTCTTCCGAGTTGCCAACCGTACGGGCATTGCGCCGGGCAAGACACCGCTGGCGGTGGAACTCGGCTTGGAGACAGTGGTGCCGGCCTCCTATGCCCGCCACGCCCATCACTGGCTGATCCTGCATGGTCGCTATGTCTGCAAGGCGGTCAAGCCGATGTGCCCGACCTGCCTGATCCGGGATATCTGCCTGTTCGAGGACAAGACCACCTAGGGCGGTTAAGCCTGGGCGTGGAATGCCTAGCCCACGCGCGCGGGCGCGCAGGGGTGTGGCGGTCGGCGACCGCGATCCCGTGCTACTGCGCCTCATCCTTCACCGTCGCTTTCACGAACTTGCCGCGCGCCATGCCCATGAGGAACGAGCGCACCTGGTCGAGCGCGCCATGCTTCAGCGCGTAGACGTCGACCTCATAGTCGCTGAAGACGCGCCAGCCGATCGTGCGATGGCCGATGGTGACGAGATAGATCCGGTCATCCAGTTGGAGCGGCAGGACGAAGGGCTGCGTATCGAGGGCATCGGCCGGCAGATCGGATCCCTGGGGCGTGGCATTGCCGGCATCGTCGGCTCCCTTGCCGGCCGGTTTCCAGGCCAGCTTCATCTTGTCGAAGGCGGCTCGCCCGTCGGGAGTCAGGCCCGAAAGGGCTTTCTCCTGCGCAGCTTGCGGACCGGCCTGGAACGCTTCGAGGAGAGCCAGGGCGGCGTCACGCAGCTTCAGGCAGTCCTCGTCCTTGCAGGCCGGCTGCGGTGTCTCCGGCGGATTGACGACGCGCTCGACGTCGAAGCGGGGGGAGAAGTCGAAGGTCGCGGTGCAATCGGGCGCCCAGCCAGCGGGCGTGCGCGCACTCAACGTGGCGCTCACGGACATGTCGGGCGTCAGGCCGCCGCCGCCGTCGATGATCGCCACCGGCGTGCCGTCCAGGCTGCCGAAGGTGGCGTCTATGCCGCAGTTGCCGCCATCGGACGGCTCCCAGCTCTTCGGCCCGGCCAGCGGCTTCGTCTTGCCGCCCTCCACCGTGAACCATGTCGTCAAAGCGCAATGGGCGGTGCCCTGCACGCCCAGGGCCAGGTAGTATGGCGACCCCGGCAGGTGCTGGATCTCGACATATTGGTTCTCGTCGTCGCTCATCTCCTGCAGAAGCGCCGGAGATGGCGTGAAGCTCTCCGGCAGTTTCTCGGCTGCCGACACGAAGGCATCGTCGGTGTAGTCCGTGAGCGTCATGATCGTCCGCGCCAGCCTGAAACCACTCGCCGGGTCGCTGGCGAGGGTCTCCACCGGACTCATGGGATAGATCGATCCGGCTCGGCCGTTGCCGCCTCCCGCCGGATCCAGCGCCGCATCGGGATTGCGGGTCACGAGCGCACCATATCCGTCGGCCAGGGCCTGGCAGAGCGGCAGGCTGGTTTCGGCGGCCCATGCCGGGCAGGATGCCACGATGGCGGCAACCAGGGACCAGCACATCATTTTCACGGGCACGAACCTGCCGTTTTTCACCATTGCCATCCATGCCCCTGCCGCGATCGCCGCATCTTGTGCATAGCTTCCGCCATGATAACAAGCGTCAAGAATACATTGGTAAGAGTGCTTGATTTAAGTTTGACAACCTATGGTTGCGATCAGATAACTTGGCTATTAATCACAATATTTTAGTAGCGCCGCTCGTGTTTCGGGGATTTTATGCCTGAATTGCTTTTGCAATGTCAGGGTATGCCTACCCCAACAAGGCCGATTTCGGCTGATCAATTGCGTAATGGGAGTTCTTTTGATGGACTTTACCCCCCAACAACGAAAGACCGTCATCGCCGCCTTTCTGGGCTGGACGCTCGACGCTTTCGACTTTTTCCTTCTCACCTTTCTGATCGGCGAAATTGCCCAGGAATTCGGCGTCAAGGGTCCGGACGTCGCATTCGCCCTGACGCTGACCCTGGCGACTCGCTGGCTCGGGGCATTCTGCTTCGGCTGGCTGGCCGACAAGTTCGGGCGAAAGCCCATGCTGATGCTGAACATCGTCAGTTATTCGGTGATCGGGGCGGCCGCCGCCTTCTCGCCGAACCTTCTCGTCTTCTACATCCTGCGCGCCCTGTTCGGCTTCGCCATGGGCGGTGAATGGGGCCTGGGCAGCGCCCTTGCCATGGAGAGCATTCCGCCCAAGGCACGCGGCATGGTCTCGGGGATGCTGCAGGCCGGTTATCCCGCCGGCTACCTGCTTGCGGCGGTCGTCTACGGCCTGCTCTCGCACAAGACCATCGCAGGCTTCACCTTCGACTGGCGAGGACTGTTCCTTCTGTCCATCCTTCCCGCCCTGATGGTGCTGTTCATCCGTTCGCACGTCCCGGAATCGCCTGCCTTCGTCGAGGGACGCACGCAGCAGCGCTCGGGCCTTTGGGAGACGCTGCAGGCGAATTGGGGCGTCGCGCTCTATGCCGTCGTGCTGATGATGTTCTTCAACCTCTTCAGCCATGGCACCCAGGATCTCTACCCCCGCTTCCTGCAGGACCAGCACAAGTTCGATGCCCCCACGGTGAGCTGGATCACCATCGTCGCCAATGTCGGAGCCATCTTCGGCGGGCTGGCCTTCGGCATGCTCTCTGAGAAGATCGGCCGCATCAACGCCATCACCATCGCCTGCGTGATCGCCCTGCCGGCGCTGCCGCTCTGGGCCTACAGCACGACGCCGATCATGCTCGCGGTCGGCGCCTTCGTCATGCAGATCGCCGTGCAGGGGGCCTGGGGTGTCGTCCCGGCTCATCTCAACGAACTCGTGCCGGGCGCCGTCCGCGCGACGCTGCCGGGCTTCATCTACCAGGCCGGCAACTTCCTCGCTTCGTTCAACGCCTACTTCCAGGCCAGAATCGCGGAGACGCCGGGCAACAGCTACGGTTACGCGCTCGCATTGGTGGGAGGCATCGTCGCCGTCGCCCTTATCGTGGTCATCCGCTTCAGCCCCGAAAGGCGCGGCCAGGTCATGACTGTGACGGACTGACCGACACGGGAAGAGCCGCTCCTGCCGGCTCTTCCCGCTTTCGCATTGACGCTGGCCGTGCTCGGCCTTATCTGCCTGACATGGCCATCAAACCGATCATTATCCTCCCCGATTCCAAGCTTCGCCTCGTTTCCGCGCCCGTCGAGCGCGTCGATGCGGAGCTGCTGGCGCTCGCCGACGACATGCTGGAGACGATGTACGACGCGCCAGGCATCGGCCTTGCCGCGATCCAGGTCGCCGTGCCGCGCCGTGTCGTGGTCATCGACCTCGCCAAGGAAGACGAGCCGCTGCAGCCGCAGGTCTTCTTCAACCCCGAGGTGGTCTGGTCCTCGGATGACCGCAACGTCTACGAGGAAGGGTGTCTCTCCATCCCCGACTATTATGCCGAGGTGGAACGGCCGGCCCGCGTGCGCGTCGCCTATGTCGACCGCGAGGGCAAGCAGGCGGAGATCGAGGCCGACGGCCTGCTCGCCACCTGCCTCCAGCATGAGATCGACCATCTGAACGGCGAACTGTTCATCGATCATATCTCCAAGCTCAAGCGCGACATGGTGATCCGCAAGTTCACCAAGGCGCAGAAGACCGGCGAGCTGCCGCAGTTCAAGCGCGAGAAGCGTCCCGCGCCGGCGCCCTCGGCGGCCGAGAGCTGAGACCTTGCGCGTCGTCTTCATGGGCACGCCGGACTTCGCCCGGCCGGTGCTGACGGAAATCCTCAGCCAGGGGCACGAGGTCGTCGCCGTATATACGCGTCCTCCCGCGGCCGCCGGCCGCGGCATGGCGCTGGCGCCCTCACCCGTGCACAAGCTCGCCGAGAGTTTCGGCATTCCCGTTTTCACGCCGAGGAGTTTTCGCGACGAGGAAACGCTCGCCACCTTCCGCGGGCTCAACGCCGACGTCGCCGTCGTCGTCGCCTACGGCTTGATCCTTCCCAAGGCGGCGCTCGAAGCGCCCGCGGAAGGCTGCCTCAACCTGCATGCCTCGCTGCTGCCGCGCTGGCGCGGTGCCGCGCCGATCCAGCGTGCCGTCATGGCGGGCGACGCCAAGACCGGCGTCATGGTGATGCGGATGGAGGAGGGCCTGGACACCGGTCCCGTGGCGCTCGCCGACAGCGTCGAGATCGGCACGGACACGACGGCGGGCGAGCTGCACGACCGCCTCGCCATCCTCGGTGCCGATCTCATGGGCCGCGCCCTGGGCGCCCTCTCTCGCGGCACGCTCACCTTCACGCCCCAGGCGGAGGAAGGCGTGACCTATGCGAAGAAGATCGAGAAGGCAGAAGCCCGCATCGACTGGTCTCTCCCGGCCGAGGATGTGCATCATCTCATCTGCGGCCTGTCGCCATTCCCCGGCGCCTGGTTCGAGGCCGACTGGGGACAGGGCCTGCAACGCGTAAAGGTGCTCCGCTCGCACCTGGCAGAAGGCTACGGCATACCCGGCACCGTTCTGGACGAGGAATTGACCGTGGCCTGCGGTAGCGGTGCTGTAAGGCTCGGCCAGGTGCAGCGCGCGGGAAAGACGCCGATGGAAGCGGAGGCCTTCCTGAAGGGCGCATCCGTCACGAAAGGAACGCGGCTGGGGTGACTTCCGCCGCTCCATGGAGTAGAGGCTCGCCTCCACCTCGTGAACGCACCGAATGCCGCGCTACAAGCTCCTCATCGAATATGACGGCACGCCCTATGTCGGCTGGCAGCACCAGGCCAATGGCCGCTCCGTGCAGCAGGCGATAGAAGAGGCGATCCTCGCCTTTTCGGGGCAGACGCTGCGCATCCAGGGCGCCGGACGCACCGATGCCGGCGTACACGCCACTGGCCAGGTCGCCTCGGTGATGCTGGAGAAGGACTGGCGGGCCGACCGCGTGAGGGATGCGCTCAACGCCCATCTCACCCTGCAGGACGACTACGTCACCATCCTCGGCGCCGAGAAGATGCCGGACACGTTCGATGCCCGGTTTTCGGCCAAGGGGCGTCGCTATCTCTATCGCCTGATCGACCGGCGCCCGCCCCTCGCCCTTGAGCGCCACCGCGCCTGGCATATCCGCAAGTCCCTCGATGCCGAGGCAATGCATCATGCCGCGCAGGGCATCGTCGGCCATCACGACTTCACCACCTTTCGCTCGGCCGACTGCCAGGCGCAGAGCCCGATGAAGACACTGGACCGGCTCGACGTCATGCGGGTGGGCGAGGAGATCCACGTCGTCGCCGCCGCGCGCTCCTTCCTGCACAACCAGGTGCGCTCCATGGTCGGCTCCCTGCGCCGGGTCGGCGCCGGCGACTGGAGCCGCGCCGACCTCGTGGCCGTGCTGGAAGCCCGCGACCGTACCCGCTGCGCGGCCCTCGCACCGCCGCATGGGCTCTATCTGACGGGCGTAGCGTACTAGCCCTGTCCTCGCATCCTGCTCGGCGGGGCATCGTGCAGCCTGCGCCAGGCGCGACGGAACTGGCGGGCGGAGGAAAAGCCCGCGCGCTCTGCCACGCTCTCCATGTCGAGGCGGGAACCAGCCATGATGTCGCCCGCGAGGGCGATGCGGGCGCGGTTGACGTAATCGGTGATGCTCATCGCAGCATGCTCGTTGAACAGGCGCGAGAGATGGCGCGGGCTGGCGGCCGCGAGATCCGCCAGATCCTCCAGCGTCCAGCCTCGGGTCGGATCGGCAACCACCGCATCCTGGGCCCGATGAACCGCCGGGTGGATATGGTTGCGCCCCTCCAGCCAGGGCGAAAGCTGGGGATCGGCGCCGCCGCGCCGGAGATAGACCACGAGCTGGCGCGCTACGGCCACCGCGCAGGCCGGGCCTGCCTCCCGCGCGACGAGATGGAGCATGAGATCGACGCCCGCCGTCACGCCCGCGCTGGACAGGCGCTTGCCGCTTTCCACGAAGAGCCGGTTCTCCAGCACGCGCGCCTTGGGCGCCAGGGCCCGCATCGTCTCGACATAGGAAAAGTGCGTGGTGCATTCATGCCCGTCGAGAAGACCTGCGCGGGCGGCGAGGAGCGCGCCGGCGCAAATCGACACGAGCCGCGTGGAGGGTGTCACGACCCGCGCCAGCCAGTCGCAGATCAGGCCTTCGTTGCGTGCATCTGCGACGGGATCGTCGTCCTCCGGCCTCAGGGTCTCGGCGGTACTGCCGGAAATGACGACGAGCGCCTCCTCCGGCAAGACCTCGGGCAGGGCTTCGAGGCCCGTGAGGTCGAGGCCGATCGAACTCGCCACCCGCGGCGTCGGGCTGACATAGCGGATATCGAAGCGGATGCGTTCCTGCATGCGGTTGGCCAGCCGAAGCACCTCGACCGGCCCCGCGACATCCAGCAGCAGCGTTCGCGGCGGCAGCACCATGAAGACCGGAATGGATTGCCGCTGCTCGGCCACCCTCAGGCCGCCTCCCGCTCGACACGACCCGCTAGCGCCTCCGCCACGGTCGCGATCCGTGCGAACCGCCCCGAAAGCACCGCCTCGGTGCAGGCCTTGAGTTCAGCCGGGCTCCAGCGCCTTCCGGCAGCGTCGACAATCTCGTGGGTCAGCGTCGCGGCGCCGACGAAATCCACCTCGTAGCCGAGATCGGACGCATGGCGCGTGGTGGTCTCGCAGCACTGCTCCGTGCGGATACCCGAGACGATCAGGCGGCGGATGCCGTGGCTCGTGAGCCAGACATCGAGACCGCTTCCGACGAGAGCGCTGTGACGGTGCTTGCGGAACACGGCATCAGGCTCGATCGAGATTTCCGCCAGCGCGCGAACGAAGCCGGATTCCTCGGAGAACGCCGCATCGCCGTCGACATGGAAGACCTGCACCACCGGGATGCCGCGTGCCTTGGCGCCATCGATCAGCGCCTGTTGCTCGCGAAGATAGGCCGGCAGGTCATCCGCTCGCCAGACCGGGAGCTGGCGGAAGGATTCCTGGACGTCGATAACGAGAAGCGCGGTATCAGGTGCGGACATTTGATGCCTCCATGCTTTAGAAGATGCGGGCATTCTAGAACCTCCGCCCGCCGGCGAAAGACAGGGAGCGGACAAGGAGAGGACAAATTACGCCATTATCCTCGCAACTGGCGCAATGGATTTTCAGTCGCCCCCAGGACCCATGCGAGCCCGCAGTAGACGGCGAGGCCGCCGCAGCACAGAACGCCCAGCATCCCGATGCGAAGCAGAATCGGCCCCTCCGCGCCATTCCATGGATCCACCAGCTCCTTCGCACCATGGAGGGCCAGCGCCATCGCGATTGCCGCGAAGAACAGCCTTGGCAACCGTTTCAGCGCCAGCGTGTCCACCTGCAGCAGACCGCTGCGCCAAGCGGCGAAGGCGAGCAGGATCAGGTTGATCCAGCCGGATGCCGCGGCTGCGACGGCAATGCCGGTCTGCCGCCAGACCGGAAAAAGGGCGAGTGAGAGGGCGACGTCGGCGGCCATGCCGATCAGGGCGACGACGAAGGGCAGGCGCATGCGTGTACGGGCAAAGAAGAGCGGCTGAAGCACCTTGGCGCCGGCAAAGGCGGGCAGTCCGGCCGCAAAGCCGGCCAAAGCAAGGGCCGTCGCCGCGCTGTCACCGGCGTGGAAGGCGCCGCGCTCGAACAGCACCGAGACGATGGGCCCGGAGAGGACCATCAGCGCCAGACCTGCCGGCAGGCTGAGGAAAGCCGCGAATTCGGCCGCACGGCTGAAGACGTTGCGCTCGGCCTCGACGTCGCCGCGCGCGCTGGCCCTTGCAAGCTCTGGCAGGAGGGCATTGCCCAGGGCCACCGCGACAATGCCGAGCGGAAGCTGATAGACCCGGTCCGCATAGTATAGCCATGTCACCGCACCGGGATCGGGCGAGGCCACGACCAGGCCGACGAAGGCGTTCACCTGCGTGACGCCTGCCGCCACCACGCCGGGCAGCGCCAACAGGAAAAAGCGGCGCACCTGTCTGTCCCATCGCGGCCTCACGGGGCGCAGCGAAAGGCCGGCACGCCAGAGCACCAGGAAGACCAGGGCACCCTGAGCGATCCCTCCCAGAAAGATCGTCCAGGCCAGCATACGGGCGAGGCTCTCCTCGTCTTGCCAGCCCGCAACAGGCGCCAGCAGCAGACCCCCGATGGTCACGACGTTGACCAATGCCGGCGCATAAGCCGATGCAGTGAAGCGGCCATGCACGTTCAGCACCGCCGAGGCGACGACCATCAGCGCCGTGGTGAGGCAATAGGTGAAGGTGATGCGCGAGAGCGCGACGGCGAGATCCACCCGCCCGCCGCCCTCGCCGAAGCCAGGAGCGATCACGCGAATCAAGAGAGGCATCGACAGGAGAGCGAGGGCCGAAAGGACGAAGAAGATCAGCGCGACCTGGGTAAAGACCTGGTCGGAAAAGGCCTGACCCTCGCCGCGTTTCTCCGCCTCGGCGTGCAGCGGCACGAAGGCGGTGTTGATTGCGCCTTCCGCGAAGAGCCGCCGCATCAGGCTCGGCAGGCGGAAAGCCACGACGAAGGCATCCGCCGCCGGTCCGGCTCCGAGCGCCGCCGCCACCATCGTATCCCTGACGAAACCGAGAATGCGCGAGAACAGTGTCGCGAAGCCCACGGACGCGGCATTGCGCAAAAATGCCATTAAAGCGCCACGCCTTTCTTGCCGCAGCGCAACACATCGCTATAGTCCGCGCGCTTCAAACAGAGATACTGCATGCCCAAGCCTCGCTTCGACGTTCTCACCATCGGCAACGCAATCGTCGATGTCTTCGCCCACACGGAAGACGATTTCCTGGTCCGCGAAGGCCTCGCCAAGGGCGCCATGATTCTCACCAGTGAGGAACGTGCCGAGCACCTTTACGCCGCAATGGGCCAGAGCGTCGAGATATCCGGAGGCTCTGCCGCCAATACCGCGGTGGGCGTTGCCTCGCTCGGCGGCAAGACCGCCTATTTCGGCAAGGTGAAGGAGGACGAGGCAGGACGCGTCTTCACGCATGATCTTCGAGCCCAGGGCGCGCACTTCGAGACCCGTCCTCTCAAGGAAGGCCCCTCCACCGCCAAGAGCTTCATCCTGATCACGCCGGACGGCGAGCGCACGATGAACACCTATCTCGGCGCCTGCCACATGCTCGGCCCTGACGACATGGAGGAGACGGTCGTGCGCGATGCGGCCATCACCTACATGGAGGGCTATCTATGGGATCCGCAGGAGGCCAAGGATGCCTTCCTGAAAGCCGCCGGGATCGCGCATGAGGCGGGGCGGCGCGTGGCGATCACGCTGTCGGATTCCTTTTGCGTCGATCGCTTCCGTGACGAATTCCTGGAGCTGATGCGCTCGGGCGTGGTCGACACGATCTTCGCCAACACGCAGGAAATCAAGTCGCTCTACCAGACCTCCGACTTCGAGACCGCCCTGAGCCTGGTCGAGAAGGATTGCCGCCTCGCGGTGGTAACGCGCTCGGAGGAAGGCGCGCTCGCCATCGAGGGCGGCGCACGCGTCTCCGTTCCGGCGTTCCCCATCGGGAGGCTGGTCGATACCACCGGCGCCGGCGACCTCTTCGCCTCCGGCTTCCTGTTCGGCCTCGCCCGCGGCCTCGGCCATCTCGCCTCGCTCCGGCTCGGCGCGATGGCGGCCGCCGAGGTGATCCAGCACGTCGGCGCCCGTCCGGAAGTCAATCTGCGGGCCATGGCACAGGAAAACGGGCTTCTCTGAGGCCTACCGGGCGGTTGACGCAAGCAGGCGCCGGGCAGCGAGCACCAGGCATTCCTCGAATGCGCCGAGATCGAGGAAGAGCCGGTCGCCGGCGACCTCGCGCGTAACGAGGGCGCCGCCCCGCGCTTCGATGCCCCCGTCGAGCATCAGGTTGTCCGCCATGTCGAAATCCTCGACGGCGAGGCCATCCGGCCCACGCGGACGTCCCTGCGCATCGGGATGCACGGCTCCGCCGTAATAACCCTTCAGCCGCTCGAAATGGGTCTTCGCCACATTGGAAAAACCATAGGCGGGACATCCCCTCGCACACATGAAGCCGAGTTCGTAGACCGTGCCGACATCGGCGGCGATGCCACGGAAGGGCGTTAGATTGGCGATGATCATTTCGGCGCTCAGCATCAGCTTCTCGTTGACGGCACTGATGGCAAGGCCGTGGGCGCGCTTGGACTCATAGGCAGTGACTTCGAGATCGCCCGGCGAGACCGGCGTGAAGCCGTAGCGCCGGGCGAGCGCAATCTTGGCGTCGAGCACTTCTCGTGCATTGGGCAGGAAGACCTCGGGGCCTGCGAGATAGACTTTCATGATCCTGCCTCTGCTGGTGTGCTGCCGTCCCGGCTGCGATGCGATGAGCCGGACGACGCCGACACTTCGGCTCATCCCGTAACATTCAGGGCGGATGGCGGTCTATAGGCGAGCCGTCAACGACGAAGAGCGAGACATGGCATGAGCCCAGGCAAGTCGAATACCGCCGAAAACCTCGCCCTGCTGCTCGCGCTCTCCACCCTTTGGGGCGCCTCCTATACCTTCATCAAGATCGGCGTCGAGACCATTCCGCCCGTGACCCTCATCGCAGCGCGCACGCTGATCGCCGGCACGCTGCTCCTCGCCATCCTCGCCGGGCGCGGCATTTCCATGCCTATGGATGGCAGGAACTGGGCGCGCTTCCTCTTCCAGGCCTGCCTGAACAGCGTCATCCCCTTCACGCTCATCGCCTGGGCCGAGAGGACTGTCGACGCGGGCCTCGCCACCATTCTCAACGCCACCTCGCCGATCCTCACCTTCCTCCTGACCGCGCTGGTCACGCGCCACGAAGGCGTAGGCGGGCGAAAGGCATTCGGCGTGGCCGCCGGACTGGCCGGCACCGCCCTGATCGTCGGCATGCAGGCGCTGGGCGGCCTTGGACAGGGGCTGGCGGCGCAACTCGCCATCCTCGCCGCCAGCGTCTGCTATGCGGGAGCCGCGATCTTCGGGAGAAATTTCAAGGGCCTCGACCCCATGGTACCGGCCACCGGGTCGATGGCCTGCGGCGCGGCGCTGCTGATACCGACCAGCCTCGTGATCGAGCATCCCTGGACCCTTTCGCCGTCCCGGGCCTCGATACTTGCGCTGCTTGCCCTGTCCGTCTTTTCCACCGCGCTTGCCTTCGTGATCTATTTCCGGCTGATCCGGACGCTCGGCTCGGTGGGCACGACCGCCCAGGCCTACCTTCGCGCACCGATCGGCGTCGGCATCGGCGTCCTTTTCCTCGGCGAGAGTCTCGACGGAACTGCCTGGCTGGGTCTCGCCTGCATCGTCGCCGGCGTGGTGGCCATGACCGTTCCTGCGCGTGCAACGGCCATGAGCCGGGCCTGACACCCTGCAAGCCCGCCGCCGCCATACCGGTCGAGAGCCGGATCAGGCCGGCCCCGTCGTGGACGGGGTTGCGGCGCTCAGATGTTCATGCACGATCTTCCAGCCGCCCGCATCCTTGCGCAGCACGGACGTGCCCCGCCCCTCTCCCCACACCGGCTCCCCGGCGGCAATCCCTTTCCAGTGGAAGCTGTAGACGCAGCTCGCCGCCGTATCGCCCAGGGCGAGCCAACGCAGGTTCGCAAGGCTGTAGACCTCGTTCTCCACGGTCTGCCAGGCTTCCTCGAATGCCCGCCGCACGGCATCGATCCCGGCGTGGGTGCCGTCCGTAAACCAGAACACCGCATCGTCGGCGATGAGGGGAAGCAGCAGATCGAAATCATGCCGATTGATCCGGGCCTCGTAGTCTTTCATGACGTCCACTGGATGCATGGATGAATGCCTCCTACTGCCGATCCTTCACGCCACCGCTGCCGCGTAGGCGCCGGGCGAGATGCCATAGACACGCGAGAAATGCCGGGTCATGTGGCTCTGGTCCGCGAAGCCACTGGCGACGGCGGCCTCCGCAAGGCTCACGCCGGAGGCCACCAGCCGCCTCGCCAAATGAACCCTGCGCTGCATCAGATAGGCATGGGGCGTCAGGCCCAGGGTCCTGGCGAAGCCACGCACCAGCTGGAAGCGGCTGAGGCCGCTCTCCCTTGCGAGATCGGCCAATGCAAGCGGTGCGGCGGGATCGTCGTCGATCATGGCGCGCGCGAGTGCGATAGCGGCGGCCGGCGCCGACCTGTCGACCCGCTCGCACCGTATCCGCTCAAGCAACATCAGGAGGGTCTCCTCGCGGCGCATGCCCGTCGCGGGGAGGTCTTCGGTCATGGCTGCGAACAGGCTGCGGAAGAGATCGGCAGGCGGACGATCGCTGATGACCGGTTGGGTGAATTCGAAGGTGCCGCTTCGGTCCTCACTGAGGTCCGCAACCGAACGTCCCATCAGCGCGGGATCGAAATAGAGCATGGTCCAACGCCGTGCCTCTCCGTCGAGCGGGACGCCGTCATGCACCTCGCCCGGATTGACCGTGATCATGTCGCCCGCGCCGGCCTCGACCGGCCCCCGGCCGCTCGCCGATCTCTGGGCGCCCCGCATCATCACACCGATGCCGTGCTGCTCGTGGACATGACGTGGAAAGCTGTGGCTGGTGTCGGCCTCGACGGCTTCGACACCGGGCATGAAGCAGCGCCGCATGCTGAACCGGTTCCTCGCGATGCCCATGCCTGCTCCGAAGCCGTGACCAATCGGGCCACGATGCCCTCCTTCCGCGCATGTCGCAATTCCGTTCAAGACACGAGGCCGCCGAAGCAGCCAGGATTGCGGCATGCCGTTTCGAGGAGGATGCCATCATGTTCAGCTATGCCGACACCGTGCCGCGCGATTTTCCCGAGCTTGCCTCGATCGTCCGCAAGGTCCCGGGAGTGCGGAGCATCGGAAATGTCGCGGCGTCGGTCCATCGCTACCACGCCGTCGCGGCCGAGCGCCTTGAAGGCCGAAGCGAAGCGGACCTGCCGGAAATCCAGGCGTGGCGCCGCACCTTCGCGAAGATGGGCCTGAAGCCGACCCAGTACCGCTGCGCGGCCGAAAGCCTGCTCCGGCGCGTGCGCAAGGAAGGCTCGCTGCCTTCCATCCATCCGCTGGTCGATCTTTGCAACGCCCTCTCCCTTGCCTTCGCCATCCCCATCGCGGTGTTCGATCTCGACAAGGTCGACGGCGTCCTCCAGGTGCGGCCCGCAACGGGCGCCGAGAACTACGAGACCTTCGCCGGCGAGGTCGAGCATCCGGCGATCGGCGAGATCATCTTCGCGGACCGGGCCGGCAATGCCCACGCCAGGCGCTGGACAAACCGCCAGAGCGGCCTGTCGGCGATCCGTCCGGAAACGGACAGGGCGCTGATCGTCGCCGAAGCGATGCACGAGACCGCGGAACGGGACATCGAAAGACTGGGCGCGGCGCTGGACGAGGCATTGACCGCGGCAGGACTGCACCGGTTCACCGCTGAAGTATGAATTTCGCGAGCGCGGGTACGAGCGGCGCGTGGTTCAATCCGGCAATGGTCCCCAGGCCATCCCAGGGTTGGCCGATCTAGCCTGCAACTCGAAAGACATAGAATTTCGTGTCGACAGCCATTAAGAGGAAGGTCTCGGGCAGCTCCGTCCTGGCGATCTCGACGAAGCCGTGCTTCTCGTAGAAGCGATGCGCCGCAAGGAAGCGATCGGTCGTGCCGAGGAAGATCTCGCTGATGGCGCCTTGCCGCGCCTCGTCGAGCAAACGCCCCAGGAGGCTGGCCGCGACGCCGAACTCGCGCCCCCGGAAAGGCGAGGCGACGAACATCTTGCGCAGAGCCGCCTGCCCGTTGCCGATATCCTTCAGGCCGATACTGCCGACGATCTTGCCCTTGTATCGCGCTACCCAGAAGTTGCCCCTGCCGCTTTGGTAGAAATCGGGAATGGCGCCGAGATCCGGCTGCTCCTCCGCCGTGATGGCAAAGCCGAATTCCTCGCGCTGGATAGGCAGGATCAGGTCGATGACGCCTTGCTCGTCACCCGTCTCGAAACGGGTGATCTCGATCTTGTCGGTCATGGCGGCGGCGGCCTCACAGCATGCTCGGCAGCACCTTGTCCGGCGGGCTGTGGCCGTCCATGAAGGCGCGGATATTGACGATGACCTTCTCGCCCATGTCCGTCCTGCCCTCGATGGTGGCGGAGCCCATATGCGGCAGGAGCACGACGCGCCCGCTCTTGGCGAGCTTGACCAGGCGGGGATTGACGGCCGGCTCATGCTCGAAGACGTCGAGCCCCGCACCGGCGATTTCGCCGGCGTCGAGCATCTTGGCCAGCGTGGTCTCGTCGATGACCTCGCCGCGGGCGGTGTTGATCACGAGGGCCTCGCGCTTGAGGAGCTTGAGGCGACGGGCGGAAAGCAGATGATAGGTCGCCGGGGTGTGGGGACAGTTGACAGAGATGATGTCCATGCGGGCGAGCATCTGGTCGAGGGAATCCCAGTAGGTCGCCTCGAGTTCCGCCTCGATGGCGGGATCGACATGGTGACGATTGTGGTAGTGCACCTGCAGGCCGAAAGCCTTGGCGCGGC
This sequence comes from Labrys sp. ALF-8, assembly GCF_059699065.1. Classification (NCBI taxonomy): domain Bacteria; kingdom Pseudomonadati; phylum Pseudomonadota; class Alphaproteobacteria; order Hyphomicrobiales; family Xanthobacteraceae; genus Labrys; species Labrys sp. ALF-8. The sequence goes on along the minus strand of NZ_AP048537.1, from coordinate 2,911,769 downwards.
GGGCGAGCGCCTGGCCGATGCGCCCCATGCCGATGATGCCGAGGCGCTTGCCGGTGATGCGCCGGCCGAGCATCCAGGTCGGGGACCAGCCCGGCCAGGCGTTGTCGCCCTCCGGAATCACGCGGGCTCCCTCGGGCACGCGGCGGGCGACGGCGAGAATCAGTGCCATCGTCATGTCGGCCGTGTCCTCGGTGAGGACGCGCGGCGTGTTGGTGACGGTGATCTTGCGCGCCATCGCCGCCTCGACGTCGATATTGTCGACGCCGTTGCCGAAATTGGCGATCAGCTTGAGGTTGGAGCCTGCGGCTTCGATCAAGGCCTTGTCGATGCGGTCATTGATGGTGGGCACCAGGACGTCAGCGGTCTTCACCGCCTCGATCAATGCCTCCTGCGACATCTTCTCGTCCGTGAGGTTGAGCCTCGCGTCGAAGAGCTCGCGCATCCGCGTTTCGACGCTGTCCGGCAGCCGGCGCGTGACCACCACGAGCGGTTTTTTTCTGATTGTCATCGCGACCTCCCGAAAACTTTAAGACGGCGTTCACCGCACTCGGACAAAGTGTACGCATAAGCCCACCATTCGTCGCTGATCTTCCTCTAACAGAGCCGCAGGCACAGCGACAGAGCGGGGAAGCGGGCGAGAGTATGCGTTGAGGTCCGGCATGTCCTATTATGAAGAAGAAGAAACGCCTCGTTTGAGCCTGATCGCCAAGATCGGCTTCGCCGGTGCCTTTTGTGCCTTCGTCCTGGCGGGCGGCGTCTATTACCTTCACCACAAGCGGCTGACCCAGACCGTCGCCAACACCACGGACGGCGTGAGTGCCGAGACCCTGGCCGACCCCACCGTCGCAGCCTTCATCGCCGGTTCCGGCAAGAGTGCAGGAAAGGCGAACGCACCGACCGACATCACCGGATCGCTGCCCGACACATCGGCGATCAAGGACCAGCTCGGCCCTGTCTCCGGCCTGCCGATGCCCCGGTTCGTGAGCCTGAAGCCGGACAAGGTGAATGTGCGCCAGGGCCCCTCCCGCGACCAGACCGTGTCCTTCATCTACCAGAAGGCCAATCTTCCGGTCGAGGTGATCGCCGAATTCGAGAACTGGCGGCGCATCCGCGATGCGGATGGTTCCGAAGGATGGGTGCTCCAGAACCTCCTCTCCGGCAAGCGCACCGCCCTGATCGCACCCTGGTCCAAGCAATTGACGCTGCCCCTCTACGCAAGCGCGGACCGCAAGGCCAATGCGGTCGCGATGCTGCAGCCGGGCGTACAGGCCAACATCAAAAGCTGCACCGCGAGCTGGTGCCGTATCAACGGCGAAGGTTTCGACGGCTGGATGCAAGAGAGCAACCTGTGGGGCGCCTATCCGGGCGAGGCGATCGACTGAGCCCGGCCCGATGCCGCGCATCCGCCTGCAGGTCAGCGGCATCGCCACCCTTGCCGAGGCGCGCATCGCGGTCGCGGCGGGCGCCGACGCCATAGGCCTCGATCCCCTGGCGTTCCCCGAGGCGGGGCTTGCAGGCGACGACCGCCTCGCCGATATCGCGCTCGCCCTTCCTCCCCCGGTCATGGCGATCCTGCTGACACGCGCGCTGACCGCCGGCACGATCGCTCAACAGGTCGATGCGGCCGCCGCCACAGCCGTCATGATAATGCGCCCCCTGCCGGCCAGCGAGTATCCCGGGCTCAAGCGCATCATCCGCGGACGCAAGATCATCCAGTCCATCGCGGCGGACGAACCGCAGGCGCTGGCATTCGCCGCCGCCTGTGCCGAGCACGCAGATGCCCTGCATCTGACGGGAGAGACGGCCACCCTCCCGCCGCTCGCCCGGCAGATCGCCGAAACGCAGCCCCTGCCCCTCTTTCTCAAGTTCGCCGCGCCGCTGCCGATCGGCGGTTGCCTCGAATACGTTCGTCCCCTTGCCATCGACTTGCCGGCGCCGCGCATCGAAGGCAATCTCGACACGGCGGCCATCGAACTTGCCGCCGCACAGCTTGCCCGGCAGGCCGGGTGATCCGGTCGACCGACGCCGGTCCGCGCTTGCCGGTTCGACGCCAAATCCGAGGCACCCATGAAATTTCACCCTGCCGTCCTCTGGTTCGCCGTCGCCTTTGGATCTCTTGCAATCAACGGAGCCGGCGCAGAAACCCTGGCGCAGAAGGCGGCGCGAGACGGAGTGCTTTTCGCCAGGAAGGGCGATGCGCAGATGAATGCTGCCTATGCCAAGGCGCAGCAGACACTGCCCTTATTCGTGGCGGCCTTGGACGGCAAGGTGCCGGGAGCGCGCGGTTTCACCGTCAAGGTTCCGGTCACCGACGCGGGCCAGACGGAGTTCTTCTGGATCAATGAACTCAGCCACCGGGGCAATCAGTTCACGGGCAAGGTCAACAATCGCCCCGAGCAGGTCCAGAACGTCCAGTTCGGTCAGACCATCACATTCACCGCGAGCCGCATTCGCGACTGGGGCTATTATCTCGACGGCAAGCTCCAGGGCAATTTCACCACCTGCGTCCTGCTGGGAAAGGAGGATCCCACGGAGGCGAGGGAGTTGCAGCGCCAGATCGGGCTGAGCTGCGAATAGGTTCCCAGGGGTCGGCCGGCTGGGTGCCCGTCAGGACGGCGCGGGCCAGGGGTTGCGGCCATCGCGCAGCCATTCCAGCGTGTCCTGCCAGAAATCGTCGGCATGGCGGTTGTGAAAAAGGCTGAAATGACCGATCTCAGCCATGCCGTAGGTCTGCGGTGAGAGCTCCGCGACGCTGCTCTGGCTGCCGGCATAATAGGACAGCGCGCGGCGGACCGCCCGGGGCGTCCCGAAGGGATCGTCCGACATCGACACCGCCAGGATCGACGCCTTGACGGCGGCGAAGCGACCGAGGATCTCCGCGCGGCGAGCCGCGGGATAGCTCCGCTCCATGCGTGGGCCCCGAAAGCTCCATTCATAGGCCACGCCGGCGGGAAGATCCTCCAGCCAGCCGAGCCGGCGTCCCGGAAAATAGCCGTTGACGGCCGTGAGCAGCGGCATCGCCACGTGCCATTTCAGGAGAAGCGCCGCCTTTTGCCGATGCCTATAGTCGGGCCAGTAGGCATACTGAGCCCCCATCGTCAGCATCCGGTCGATGGCTGTGGCCGAGGCGGCGAAGCCTGGGAGGAAGCCGCCGATGCTGTGTCCCACAACGGCCAGGAAGCCATCCGGATCACGCGTGCGGGCGAAGCGCAGGGCGGCGTCGAAATCGAGTTCGCCCCATTCGAGCCAGCCGCAGCGGTAATGCCGGAGATCCGCTGGACGCGACATTCCGATGCCCCGATAGTCGTAGGTGAGGACGTCGAAGCCGCTCTCGCTCAGGAAGCGCGCATAGTAATGGTAGTAACGCGCGAGCACGCCGGTGGCAGGGTTGACGATCACGGTGCCCAGGCGTGCCGCTCTTGCCCCGCTCCACAGATGGCCTGCCAGGACCATGCCGTCGCGGCACGAGATGGAGACCGGGGCGGCCGCATCGGCGAGCGGGGCCTTTCGAACATTCTGGCGCATGCACTGGAACTTACAGGAGGCATGCCGAATGGTATACTCACTAGGCAGTATACATGAGGCATGCCATGCCCGAGGTCCCTACCCGAGAGCGCATCGTCGCCGCCGCCGCCAGCCTGTTCTATGCTCAGGGCATCCGTGCCGTGAGCGTCGATGCGGTGGCGGAGAAGGCCGGCGTCACCAAACGCACTCTCTATTACCATTTCACCAGCAAGGATGATCTCGTCGCCGCCTATCTCGAGGCGCGCGACCAGCCCAATCTCGCCTTGTTCCGCCGCTGGTTCGACGAAGCGGAAGGCGGCATCGCGGCAAAGGTGCGAGCCATATTCCTGAACCTTGCCCGTTCGGCCCGGCATCCGAAATGGAAAGGCTGCGGCTTCCTGCGCACTTCCGCGGAACTGGCCAACCTGCCCGGACACCCCGCCATCCGCATCGGGGCGAGGCACAAGAAACGCTTCGAGGAATGGCTTCGCCAGGCCTTCGAGGTCGAGGGCATCGCCACTGCGGCATCCCTGGCCCGGCAGGTCGTGCTGCTGCTGGACGGCTCATTCGCCGTGGTGCTGCTGCATCGCGACGCCAGCTACATGGAAGATGCCGGCGAAGCGGCGTTCACTCTGATCACTGCCGCCTTGGCCTGAATCTGCATCCGGGGCATCCTTCCACCGGAAGAGGCAATCCGCATCGCCGCCGCTTATCATGCGGTGGGCGGCATTCGCTTCGCCGAAAACCACTTGCAATATGAAATCGGTTTAACTAGCGTCGGACCAATTTCGAAACGCAAGCAGTTCAAGGTCGAAAGAGACCGGCAAATGGAGAGGAAACCGCCATGTCCAAGCTCGTCGTCCGTGCCTTTTCCGTGTCCCTCGACGGCTATGGCGCGGGACCCGACCAGAGCCTCGATAATCCGCTCGGCGTCGGCGGCATGAAACTGCACGAGTGGACTTTCGCTACGCGGACTTTCCGCACCATGTTCGGCCGGGATGGTGGCGAGACCGGCACCGACGAGGATTTCGCCGCCAGAAGCTTCGAGAACATTGGCGCCTGGATCCTCGGACGGAACATGTTCGGCCCGGTGCGCGGACCATGGCCCGATGAGGAGTGGAAGGGGTGGTGGGGTGATACGCCGCCCTATCACGTGCCGGTCTTCGTACTGACGCACCATGCCCGCGCGCCGATCGAGATGAAGGGAGGAACGACCTTTCATTTCGTCACCGATGGCATCGAGTCGGCGCTGAAGCAGGCCCGGGTGGCGGCGAAGGACAAGGACGTTCGCGTCGGCGGTGGCGTCTCCACGATACGGCAATATCTGGCCGCGCGTGAGATCGACGCGATGCATATCGCCATGTCGCCGATCCTGCTCGGCAAGGGCGAGAACCTTTTTGCCGGCCTGGACCTTCCGTCGCTCGGCTATCTTTGCAGGGAACGGGTGTCGACGGCCGCAACGACGCATCTGGTCATCGCCAAGGGTTGAGACCGGCCGGAAGCGAGGGCGAGACGGGACGGCCCGTCCCGCCCGGGTCATTCCCGTGCCTCGTCCTCAAGCCGGCGGCGCAATGCTTCCAGCACCCGCGTTGCTTCGCGCATCGCCGGTACCTCAAGGCCTTCAGCCAGGACCTGCGCCCAGGGCCGTTGCAAGCGGGCCGCTGCCGCATAGGCCGCGCCGCCCTTGCCGGTGAGCGCCACCAGCCTGGCGCGGCGGTGATGGGGATTGTCCCGGAACTCCACGACGCCTTCGTGCGAAAGTTCGTTGACGATCCGCTGCACACCCTGGCGATTCAGGCCCATGACGCGGGCGAGATGCGCTACAGGCGCGGGAGCCGGTGACAAGGCGATGGCGCCGAGTACCTGCCAGCGCGCGCTCGTCAGGCCGAGATCGGCCACGAGCCTGTCGCCAGCCGCCAGCAGGCGGCCGTTCAGCCGGAAGAGTTCGAGAATGAGGGTGGTGACAGCCTCGGCGAGATCCGTCTCTTGCGTGGCATTCATTGACAATTAATAACCAAATTGACAGTATGTTGTCAATTTGGGAGATCGCCATGCTCGTGGGCCAGATCGCACTCGTCCTGGCGGCGGCCTTCGCCGGCGCCGCTTTCTACATCAATGTCAGCGAACAGCCGGCCCGGCTCCGGCTCGACGACGAAGCGCTGCTGACGCAATGGAAGCCGAGCTATGCGCGGGGCTTCGCCATGCAGGCGAGCCTGGCCGTGGTCGCGGGCCTCTGCGGCCTTATCGCCGCCTGGCAGAGCGGAAATCTGCGCTGGGTTGCCGGTGCCGTCGCGATCCTCGCGAACTGGCCCTATACGCTGCTGTGCATCATGCCTACCAACCGGCGCCTGGAGGCGACGGCACCGGGAGAAGCCGGCCCGGCCACCAGAAGCCTGATCGAGAGCTGGGGCCGCCTGCATGCCGTCCGCACCGGCCTCGGGGTCGCGGCGACATTGGCCTATCTGTGGGCGCTGGCGTAAAGCCCTCAGGCCTCACATTCCAGTTCCCTTCTTAGCCAGGCCGCGAACGCCTTCACCTTCGCGGTCGGACGTTCGCGCGCGGAATCGACAAGCCAATAGGCGAGGCCGGTGGGCACCGGTGCCGGAAAGGGCGAAACCAGGCGGCCGTCACGCAGGGCATCCTGCGCCAATGTCCGCCAGCCCATCATCACTCCTTGTCCGGCGATGGCGGCATCGAGACAGAGCGCTGCATCGGAGAAGGTCGGCCCCGGCCCCAGGGGAAGGCCTGCGCGCCCCTGCGCGGCGAGCCAGATCTCCCAGTTGCGGGGCGAGCCGTAGTCATGGATGACCGGCACGCGGGAGAGGTCGTCGACATCCCCGATCCGCGAGGCGATCGCGGGCGAGCTGAGTGGAAAGAGTGCCTGGTCGAGCAGATATTCGGCCCGCACGTTCGGCCAGGGCCCCGCGCCCACGCGCACGCCGACGTCGACATCCGACGTAGTGAAATCCACGAGGCCGACCGAGGCATCGATGCGCAGTTGCAGGTTCGGATGCGCCTCGTGGAAACGATGAAGACGAGGTACCAGCCATTTAGAGGCAAGGACCGGGGCGACCGTCACCGTCAGGACGTTCTCGGCACGACCCTCGGCCAATGCGAGAGCGTGCTCGATCTCCCGAAAGCCCCGTGCGAGGCCTGCCAGCAATTGCTGGCCCAGCAGCGTCGGCTCCAGGCCCTTCGGGGTGCGGCGGAAGATCGGCTGGCCCAAGCGCTGCTCCGCCTTGAGCACTTGCTGGCTCACCGCCCCGACCGTGACGCCGAGTTCCTCCGCAGCCTTCGCCATGGAGCCGAGACGCCCGGCCGCCTCCACCGCGCGAAGCGCCCCCAGCTGATACCGAACAAGGCTATCCATATAGTTTTACTAAAGCATAAGCATGCAGAACTCCATTTCTTTCATGCACCGGGAAGAGGAAACTCCGGACGCGATGGAAGGAGAGGGCCATGCACGCATCAAGGATATTGCAGATCGTTCGCTCGCGTTGGGCCGGCCGAACGGCACCGCCGGAAAAGTCGGCGGAACCGCTGGACCACCCGAGTATGGCTGGTATGAGCCTGAGGGAGCTCGCGGATCTCCCGGTCGAAAGATGGGGTTGCCGTTCGGGTCACGCTAATGCTGCAGCGGCTGCGGCGTATGAGAAATGCCGGCATTGAGATGCCGGCGCATCTGCCTTTCGGGCTCGTGCATGCGCTCGGCCCTCAGGCGCCGTCATAAGCCTTCTTCAGCTGCGCTATATCCAACTTGACCATCTTCATCACTGCTGACATGACGCGCGCGCCCTTGGCGGCATCGGGGTCGCCCAGCATCTTCACGATGTCCGCAGGCACGATCTGCCAGGGAATACCGTAGCGGTCCTTGAGCCAGCCACACTGGATCTCCTGGCCACCCTCGCCAAGCCTGCCCCACAGATGATCGATCTCGGCCTGGTCGGCGCAGTCGATATAGAAGGAGACCGCGTTGGTATATTCGAAGTTCATGCCGCCATTCAGCGCCCTGAAGCGTTGGCCCGCGATGGTGAACTCGACCAGCAGCACCTTGTCGGACTTGCCGTCCGCACTCTCCCTAACATCCTTCTGGACATGATCGATATGGGAATTGGGCACCATGGAGACATAGAAATTTGCGGCCTCCTCGGCATTGCCGTTGAACCACAGGCATGGCGTAATCTTCGACATTGACTGCTCCCTTGCATCGGCATGAGCTGCCTGATGTCCAGAGGACGCGGGCCACAGGCCGGCTCCGACAGCCACGGCATAAATTTCTTGCGATGCTCATCTGCGGGCTCGCCCTTCGTACGATATGATCGTGTACGATCGACCTTCAAAAGGCCAACTCCGTCATGAGGTTGCATGATTCATCCGGTCGTGGCTCCGCTCGACCAGACGGCTGTACATGAAGTCCACAAATACCCGTACCTTCGGTGAGAGCTGGCGGTTCGAGGGCCACAGCAGATTGAACTGGCCCCCACCGCCCAAATGCTCCGGCAGTATGAGTTGCAGGGTGCCGCCGTCCAGAAGATCGCGCACGATGAAGTCGGGCATACAGCCGATACCGATCCCCGCCAGCGTGGCGCCACGCAACGCCTCCATGTTGTTGCAGGTAAACACGGTGCGAATGCGTGGCTCCGCCTCGCCTGCATCGAGCAGCAGTGGCCATTCGAGGAGCTTGCCGCTATTGGGCAGGCGGAACTGGATCGCGCAATGGTGGTCGAGGTCGCGCACGCGCTGCGGCACACCGCACCTGGCCAGATAGGTGGGTGCAGCGCAGAGGAGATGCTGAAAGCGACAGAACACGCGTGACATCAGCCGGGAATCCGGCAGGTCGCCGCTACGGATGGCGATGTCGACGCCCTCCTCGATCAAGTCGACCAGCCTGTCGTTGAAATCGAGATCGAGTTCGATCTCCGGATAGAGCAGCGTGAATTCGGGCAGCACCGGCATCAGCAGGTGATAGGTGACGATGGGCGTCGAGACGCGCAGCTTTCCACGCGGCGTCTCACCGGCACCGACGACGGTGGCCCAGGCGTCGTCGAGATCATCGAGGATGCGCCGGCAGCGCTCGTGGAACAGGCGGCCTTCTTCCGTCAGGCGGATGCTGCGCGTCGAGCGCTGGAACAGCCGCACGCCCAGTTCATGCTCGAGCCGCACCACGGACTTGCCGACCGCCGAGGCGGAAAGGCCCAGCACACGCCCCGCCGCCGCGAAGCTGCCAAGATCCGCAGTGCGCACGAACGCCTGAATCGTGCCATGCCTGTCCATTCCTGCCTCCTCCAGAAAACGCGATAGCATCCAGTTGGGGCGCGTCATGACTCCAGGCCAGTCCGGCAGACCTTCAATTGCGGAATTATTTTCCGATATCATCGGAAGGAAGGCCTGATTTTCCACCCAATGCGGCGCGTCTAGATTGACTGAACGGACTTGCGCGGCGCTACGGCCGGCCTGCCCCGAAGGCCTTCCCCTCTCGAGCATCCATCATGACAGATACGACAATGGCCGGGAGCGCGGCCAGCAAGGCGCTCATTCTTCTCGCCGTCTGCCTGGCGGCGGTGAGCATGCCGTTGACCTTCACCGGCCCCGCCGTGGCGCTCACGGCGATCGCGAGGAGCCTCGGCGGCAGTCCCGTCGCCCTCAACTGGGTGACCAATGCCTTCATGCTGACCTTCGGCAGCGCCCTCATGGCCGCGGGAGCGCTCTCCGACAGTTATGGCCGCAAGCGTATCTTCATCGTCGGCGTGGGCGCCTTCGCCCTCACGTCGCTGGCCCTGATCGAAGCCCGCTCCATCCTCGTGTTCGACCTGCTGCGCGCCGCCCAGGGCCTTGCGGCGGCCGCCGCCTTCGCTGGCGGCATGGCGGCTCTCGCGCAGGAATTCGACGGAACGGCCCGAACACGAGCCTTCAGTATTGTCGGCGCCAGCTTCGGCACCGGCCTGTCCTTCGGGCCCATTGCTTCCGGGCTGATGAGCGAAACCTTCGGCTGGCCGAGCATCTTCCTGGTCACCGTCGCCCTCACCACGCTTTCCCTCGTCATCGGCATCGCCGTGCTGCGGGAATCGCGCGATCCCCAGGCTGCCGGGCTGGACTGGCCTGGTGCCGTCAGCTTCACGCTGGCACTGACCCTGTTCACCTATGGCGTGCTGCAGGCCCCCGAAAGCGGATGGACCGATCCCCTGGTCATCGGCCTGCTTGCCGGCTCGGTCGCGCTGTTCGGCCTTTTCGGCGTGATCGAGACCCGTGTCGCACGCCCGATGCTCGACCTCACGCTGTTTCGCTATGCCCGCTTCGTCGGGGTCCAACTGCTGGCAGCCTCGCCCGCCTATGCCTTCGTGGTTCTGCTCATCCTGCTGCCGATCCGCTTCGTCGGCATCGAGGGCGTCGGCGAAATCGATGCCGGCCGTCTGATGATGGCCCTTTCCGCGCCGCTGCTCGTGCTCCCGCTGGTCGCCGGCTGGCTCACGCGGTGGCTGTCGCCCGCCGCGATATCGGGCGGCGGCCTGCTGTTCTCGGCCGGAGGCCTATTCTGGCTGAGCTTCCTGCCGGCCGGCGGGAACGTGCTGGCCATGCTGCCGCCCATGGCCATGATCGGCGCGGGCATCAGCCTGCCCTGGGGCCTGATGGACGGGCTTGCGGTCTCGGTGGTCCCAAGCGAGCGGGCCGGCATGGCGACCGGCATCTTTTCCACGGTGCGTGTTGCTGGCGAGGGGGTGGCGCTCGCCGTCGTGAGTGCCGTGTTATCCGCCCTCACGGCTTCGCATCTAGCCGGCGACCATGCCCGCGAGGGGGCTCAGAGGCTGGTGACCGGCGACGTGGCAGGCGCAGCCGTTCTCCTGCCCGACCTGACACACGCAGCCCTGATCCGGGGCTATGGCGCCGCCTTTTCGAGTCTGCTCCTGCTTCTCGCCGGAATCACGGTGGTGACGGCCCTGGTGGTATTCACCTTCCTGGGCGAAGGGCGCGCGGCAAAGGCCTGCACGGAAGGAGCCTGAGCCATGTGAAGCCCTGTCGGACCGGAGCCTCCCTGTGGGACTTGAAATCAACTCCGCTGCATCCGCTCAGATCGGCCGCGCCTTGTCCGCATCGAGCCACTTGTCGAAGAAGTAGGCGATCTGCTTGTGCCACCAGGGCCAGTCATGGCTCACGTCGTGGCCCCAGAAGTCCACCCAGGCCGGGATGGCCTTATCGCGCAGAACGGCATCGAGGCGTCCTGTATCCTCGATCATAGGCTGTTCCCAGGCGCCCTGGCCGCAGCAGAAGAACAGGCGGCGAGACCGGATTCGATCGAGCGTCTCGCCATCGGGCAGACCGGGCAGGTAGTTGAGCGGGGAGTTGAAGTAGATCTGGCCGTCCAGCGCCGCACCGAAGAAATGGCGCGTGGAATAGACCCCGCTCAGCGCCACCACGCCGGCAACCCAGTCGGGAAAGCGGAAGAGGAAATTGCTGGCGTGGAAGGCGCCCATCGAGCAGCCGGAGAGGATCGGCTTGCGTCCGCCCTCATGCAGGATCTCCGGCAGCAACTCCTCGCGCACATAGCGGAAATAAGCCTCGTGCCGGCCGATGCGGCCCTGCAGGTCGTGACTGCCGGAAAAGAAGCTCTCGCCGTCGATGCCGTCGACCGTCCACACCCGAAGCTCCCCGGCCTCGATGCGGTCGGCCAGCGCGCCGATGCCGCCGGAATCCTCATATTGGTAGAAGCGGCCGTTCGAGGTGGGGAACACGAGCACCGGGCGGCCTGCGTGGCCGTAGATCTTGAATTCCATCTCCCGCCCGAGGTGATGGCTGAACCGCTTGTTATACTCGATCTGCAACGCCTACTCCGTAGCCTGGATGAATTGCACTATCGCTTTCACCTCGTCGAAATCCTCGGACCGGAACTGATAGGCGAAATTGCCCATTGCCCTGCTGAATACGTCCTCTATCGGCGAGAAATGCACGATATTGCCTCCATGGGCATCAAGAATGGCCTGATGGTCGTTGACATACCTTATATGGTTCTTCCGGCTTGCATAGCCGACGAAATAACGCCCCTTGAAGGGACCGCCAGCCTTGTTGCCCATCACCATCTGCGCCCATTCGCGATAGACGTCCATGTCATAGGCGTAGTTGATGGCATCCGTCATCCAGGCGCCGGGCGGGCGCATGTTGATCTCCAGCGCGACGATGCGCCCATCGGCCCGGGTCTGGAAGAACTCGATGTGGAAGAACTTCTCGCGGATATCGAAAGCCGCGATGGCAGCGCGCCCGGCCTTCTCCACCTCCGGATCGATCGAGGGCAGGCAATAGTAGTTGAGATGTGAGTCTGCGTTCACCACTCCCATGATGCTCTGCTCGAAGCGGTGGCTGGCGGCAAAAACGATGCGCCCATCCCGGTCGACCAGCCCGTCATAGGTCAGGATGATGCCATCGATGAATTGTTCGCAGACATAGCTGACGCCGGCGACCTTCGACTTCTCGAAGGCATCGAGATCCTCCGGCGAAGCCAGCTTCACCGTGTTGCTGGCGCCTGATCCCTGGTCCGGCTTGATGACGACCGGATAGCCGACCCTGCCGACGAAGGCCTCGACGCCGGCGCGGTCGACATATTTCACCTGCCGGATGGTCTCGATTCCCGCCCTGTCGAAAAATTCGCGCATCTTCGACTTGTGCTTCAGGTTCTCAACGAAATCGCGCCGGATGCCCGGAATGTTGAAGTCGGTACGGATACCCGCATCCAGCTCGAGCCAGTGCTCGTTGAGGGACTCGAAGCGGTCGATACGCCCCCAGCGATGGATGAAATGGCCCATGGCGCGCAGCACCTGATCCTCATCCGCCATATCGGCGATGCGATAATACTCGCTGAGAGCTCCCTTCAGCCTGGGCGCGAGATGATCATAGGGCGCGTCGCCGATACCCAGCACCGTGGCGCCAGCTTGCCGCAGGCGGTCACAGAACTCCGCCCCATTCGTTGGAAAATGCGGGGAAAAGAACACGAACTTCACGGCAGAAGCTCCAGGCGGGAGAGGTCGATTCCGCTTACAGCATGCGCGGCCTAAACTGAAGCCCGGGAGTCTTCGCAGATCCTTCAGGCCGGTACGCGGGGAAAGTGGCAAGCGACGCTCCGTCCATCCGCCAGCGGACGCAGGGTCGGACGCTCGGTTCGGCAGCGGTCGGCAACGGCCGGGCAGCGGGTGGAAAATTTGCATCCCTTGGGAGGATTTGCGGGGCTTGGCACCTCGCCCTCGAGGATGATGCGCTCGCGCCTGCCCTGCCCTGCCCGCCGCGGTTCCGGGATGGCCGAGATCAGGGCCTCGGTATAGGGATGGGCGGGCCTGTCGAACACGGTGTCGGTGAGACCGATCTCGACGATGGAGCCGAGATACATCACCGCCGTGCGGGTGGATACCTGCCTGACCACGCTGAGGTCATGCGCGATGAAGATATAGGTCAGTCCCAGGCGCTCGCGCAGATCCGCGAAGAGGTTGACGATCTGAGCCTGCACGGAGACGTCGAGCGCCGAGACGGGCTCATCCGCCACGATCAGGCGCGGTTCCATGGCGAGGGCGCGTGCGATGCCGATACGCTGGCGCTGGCCGCCCGAAAACTCGTGCGGGTAGCGGTCCGCATATTCGGCCGGCAGGCCGACGAGGCCCATCAACTCGCGGACCCGCGCATCGATCTGGCCGGGCGGCCGGATGCGGTGGACGCGCAAGGGTTCGGCGATCAGGTCGCCCACACGCCGGCGCGGATTGAGAGAAGCCGAAGGATCCTGGAAGATCATCTGCATCTTGCGGCGGAAGGGCTGTAGTTCCTTCCGTCCCGCATGGGTGATGTCGACGCCCTCGACCATCAACCGACCTTCGGTCACGTCGTAGAGCCGCGTGATGCAACGCCCGAGCGTGGACTTGCCGCAGCCGGACTCCCCGACCAGTCCCAGCGTCTCACCCTCGGTGACGGAGAAGGAGACGTCGTCGACGGCCCGCACGAGACTGCCGCTCCCCGGCAGCATCGTGCGCCCGATCTTGTAATACTTCGACAGATTGAGGACATCGAGGATGCGGGGCGGGATGGCCGGCTGGGGCGAGAAGGCGTTCATGCGGCGCTCCCCTGCAGAGGCAGCACGGTCCGACGCAAGGCTTCACGCTGCTCCGGCGCGATGAAGCAGAGCGAGGCGCGATCGCCCTCCGTCCGGCGCGGCGGCACGGTGGAGCAGGGTTCGAACCGCCAGCGGCAGCGAGGCGCGAAACCGCATCCCGGCGGCAGGTTGGCCGGCGAGGGCGGCGTGCCGGGGATCGAGGTGAGCCGTGCCGGCCTTTCGCCCCGCAGGGGCGGGATGGAAGCCAGCAGCCCCCAGGTGTAGGGGTGCCAGGGATCGTCGAAGATATCCTTCGTGTGCCCTTGCTCCACCACGCGGCCGGCATACATCACCAGCACGCGGTCGGCCATCTCGCCGACCACGCCCATGTCGTGCGTGATCAGGATGATCGAGGAGCCGAAATCCCGGCGCAACCTCTTCAGCAACTCCAGCACCTGAGCCTGAACGGTCACGTCCAGCGCGGTCGTCGGTTCGTCGGCGACGAGCAGCGCCGGATTGCAGGACAGGGCCATGGCGATCACCGCACGCTGGCGCATGCCGCCCGACAGTTGATGCGGATAGCGATCGACCATGGTGGAGGGGCTCGGCAAGCCCACCTCCCCCAACAACTCGATGGCGCGAAGGCGCGCGGCGCGCGGCGAGATGCTCTCATGGGCGCGGATCTGCTCGGCGATCTGCCAGCCGATGGTGTAGACCGGCGTCAGTGCCGTCATCGGATCCTGAGAGATCAGTCCGATATCGCGGCCCCGGATCCTGCGCATCTCGCGATCCGACATTTCGAGTATGCGCTGGCCCCGGAACAGCACCGAGCCTTCGATCTTCGTGGTGCGCCGGTCGGTAAGGCCCAGGATGCTGAGCAGCGAAACGGTCTTGCCCGAGCCAGATTCGCCGACGATCGAGACGATCTCGCCTTCGCCGATCTGGAAGGACACATCGTTGACGGCGGTGACCTTGCCGCGTTCCGTGGCGAAGGAAACCGTGAGACCGGAAACGTCGAGCAGCGTCTTGTCGGGCTGGATCCCGGCGGGTTGCGTCATGTCAGGCAGTCCTCACGCGCGGATCGAGCAGAGCATACACCACATCGACCAGGGCGTTTGCGGCCACCACGAAGAACGAGGCATAGATCACGTTGGCCAGGATCATCGGCAGGTCCAGGGTCAGCAGGGCGAGATAGGTGAGACGGCCGATGCCGTTGAGGCCGAACACCACTTCGGTCAGCAACGCTGTGCCGCCGATCAGGGCGCCGAAGTCGAGGCCGAACATGGTCACGAACGGGATCAGCGAGGTGCGCAGGGCGTGGCGGATCATCACCCGTGCGGGCCCGAGGCCCTTGGCCCTGGCGGTGCGGATGAAGTCCTCCTGATAGGCCTCGACCAGATTGGCGCGCAGCACGCGGCCATAAATGCCGACATAGAGCACCGCCAGCGAAAACCAGGGAATGATCATGGTCTTGAACCAGCCGAACGGATCCTCCGTCAGCGGCTTGTAGCCGAGGCCCGGCACCCAGCTGAACGCCCATGTGTCGTGCCAGGTCTTCTGCGTGAGCAGGTTGAGCACCTCGCCGAACCAGTAGACCGGCATGGAGACGCCGATGAGGGCGAGGATCATCAGGAGCGTATCGACGATGGTGCCGCGCGTGGCGGCGGCGAAGACGCCGACCAGCAGGCCGCCCGCCACCCACAATATCGCTGCCCCGAACACCAGGGAGAGGGTGATCGGGGTGGCCTCGATGATCTGGGGCACGACCAGTTCGCCCCGGTTCACGAAGGAGTTCAGGTCGCCGGTGACGAACAGGCGCTTCATCAGGAGCGCGTATTGAACCGGCAGCGGCCGGTCGAGCCCGAAATCCTTGCGGACCGCCAGAACGGTCTCCGGCGAGGCATTGCGGCCAGCGATCCGGGCGGCGGGATCGGACCCGGGCGTGGCGAAGAAGATCATGAAGGCGATGACGCTGACACCGAACATCACGAAGATCATCTGGAGGAGGCGGCGGGCGAGAAAGAGCAGCATGGCCTAGCCCCTGAACTTGGCGCGGGGGTCGAGCGCATCGCGCACGCCATCGCCCAGGACGTTGAGGGTCAACACGGTCAGCACGATGGCGATGCCCGGCGCCAGCGAAACCGCGGGACGCGTGTAGAGCAGCGAAAGCCCGTCCTGAATGACGGTACCCCAGCTCGCATCCGGGGGCTGCACGCCCACGGAAAGGAAGGAGAGCGAGGATTCGGTGACGATGTTGAGCGCCATCATCAGCGGCATGAAGACGATGAGCGTGGTCGAGACATTGGGCAGGATGTCCCGCAGGAGAATGCGCCAGCGCGGTATTCCCAGCCCCTCGGCGGCGAGCACGAACTCGCTGTGCTTGAGCGAGAGCACCTGCCCGCGGATCGGCCGCGCCACATACGGCACGTAGATCACGCCGATGATGACGATCGGCAGCAGCAGGCTGCCCGAGCCGATCGTGAACGGGCCGATGACCAGCGACTGATTGATCAGCACGATCGAGAGCGAAATCGCCAGGAGATAGACAGGAAAGGCCCAAAGCAGGTCGAGAAAGCGCGACAGCACGATATCGACAACGCCGCCTGCGAAGCCGGAGACCACCCCGCAGAAGGCGGCGAGCACCAGGCAGAGGATCGTCGCCGCGCCCGCGATCAGCAGCGAGTTGCGTCCGCCATAGAGAAGGCGGGCGAAGACGTCGCGGCCCTGTCCGTCCGCACCGAGGAAATAGGCCCCCCTCCACGTCGGTCCGATCGGCGTCACGCCGAGGCCGAGCCCCTCGGTGGAGGGCTGCATCACCGGCACGCGCTTGCCGTCGACGAGGATCTTGCCCGAGAGATTGGAACGGAAGGGATCGTTCTTGGCGATCTGGCTGGCATAGAGGGGCGCCAGCAGGCACATCAGCACGATCAGGAGGAAGCCGATGCCTGCGATCACCGCCGCGCGGTCGCGCATGAGCTTGCGCCCCGCCCGGACCCAGGGTCCCTGGCCCGACCTCTCGCGGATGCCCGTACGCTCCGCCGGGCTGTCCTGTGAGATATCCGCCTCTGCCGTCAATGGGCGTTCCTTGTTCTGCGCAGACGCCCGCAAGAGATATTCCGAGCGCGCCACCAATCGCGCCCCTCCCCTCTGCGGGGAGGGAGGCTCATGGCATCATGCCCTCTTCTCCACCCGCTTACCGTTGGCGGTGGTGGAGAAGGGACCCGGGTTTCCTTCCACTGGGCTTCCGCCCGAGGCCTCACTTCACCCAGGCTTGCGGGAAGACCCACTGGAACTCCAGCGAGAACTTGAAATTGCCGACGCGCGAGGAGACGAAATCGACGCGCTTGGGCGTGAACAGCGGCACGGCCGGGGCGCCCTTGTCCATCAGTTCGGCATCGAGCTTCGCCCACTCCTTGTTGGCGCCCTCCGGATCGGTCACGCCCTGGAGCATCGCCGCCTTCATCTTGGCATCGAAGTCCTTGTCGCAATAGCCGGAGATGTTGATCGAGGAATCCGAGCCGGGATGGAAGGAATCGCAGCCGAACAGCACGTTGAGGAAGTCCGAAGCGGCCGGATAATCCTGGTACCACTGGCTGACGCTGATCTGCACCTTGTTGTTGGTGTTCTGGATATAGGTGAACTGGATGTTGGAGGAGATCGGCTTGACGCTGGCGTCATAGCCCAGATCGTTCAGAACACTCTGCAAATAGGTGCCGACGGCCTTGGATACCGCCGTGTCCTCGGTGATGATGGTGACCTTCTGGCCGGCCGTGCCGGACTCCTTCACCAGTTCCTTGGCCTTGTCGAGATCGGGAGCCGACCAGTCGGTGCCGGGATCCTTGGTGTAGATGCAGCTGTCGACATGCCCGGGGAAGTTCGGTGGCAGGATCTGGCAGGTGGGCGTCGCGAGCTGGGCGCCACCGAACAGGCCGACGAGCGCGTCACGGTCGACGGCGTAGTTCAGGGCCTTGCGTACCCTCACGTCGTTGAAGGGAGGCAGATTGGTATTCATCGGGGCGTACCAGAAGGCGGTCAGCGGCGTGACATGCACCTGGCTCGCATATTTCGTGCCGAGTTCGTTGAGGCGGTCGGCGGGCGGGGGATCGAACACCCAGTCGGCCTGGCCGTTCTGCACGGCCGTGATGGCAGCCTCCTCGGTGAGGCCGAAATCATAGTCGATCTCGTCCGGGAAGCCGTCCGGCTGGGCGTCGGCGCTCCACTCCTTGAAGTTGGGATTGCGCACCAGCTTCATCCGGCTGTTGGGATCGTAGCTGGCAATCACATAGGCGCCGGTTCCGGGGATCGGCGTGGTGCCGGCATCCTTGGTGGGTGCGTCCGCCGGCAGGATCGAGGCGTGCGGGACGGCGAGCTTGTACATGAACTCGGCGTCGGGCGCGACCAGGTGGAAGGTCACCGTACCGGCCGCCGCGTCCCCCACCACGCCCCCGTCGAGCGTGCAGGTATCGGCGGTCTTCAGGCAGGCGTCGGCCCCCACGATGCCGTTGTAGAAGGAGCCGGAAGTCGGGCTCGATACCTTGAAGATGCGGCGGAAGGAAGCGACGACGTCATCGACGCCGACCTCCTTGCCGTTGGAGAACTTGATGCCCTTTCGCAGCTTGAAGACATAAGTCTTGCCGCCGTCCTGGGGGGTCGGCACGGCTTCGGCCAGGTCGGGCACGATGGTGAAGCTGTCGGGACCGTCGGCCTTCTTGAAGGCCACCAGGCCGTCATAGACGTACTGGAACACCTGCCAGTTCTTGAGGGTGTAGTTGATATGCGGGTCGGCGGTGCCTTCGGCCGCGTTGGTGACCAGACGCATGACGCCGCCACGATGGGCCGCATCATCGGCATGGGCGGTGCTGCCAAGGCCCGCAGTCAACGCCGTGGCGGCGAGGGCGAGGGTCGCTAGCGTCGGTAGGCGTCTTGCTCTGGTCATGGCTGGAAGATCCCCTGCGATCTGGAAGACTTTTGGATGGAATGGACGTCAGTCGTTCTCGGCGAGGAAATCCCCCACCACTTTCAGGCACAGTTCGGTCTCCTCGACATGAGGCATGTGGCTGGAGTGCTCGAAGATGTGCCAGCGTACATCGGGAATGTTGTCGGCATAGGGCTGCACGGTCTTGCGCGTCGCCTCGTCATAGTGCCCCGAAATCAGCAGCACGGGAACATCGATGGCATGCAGGCGGTCTATGACCGACCAGGTCTTCAGCGTGCCGATGACATGGAATTCGCTCGGCCCGTTCATGGTGTGGTAAACCGTCGGATCTTCATCGATGGCCGCGAAGGTGCGGGCGACTTCGTCCGGCATCGGCACCACGCGGCAGACGTGCTTCTCGTTGAAGACCTTCACCGCGTCCTGGTACTCCTTGGTGTCGGTGGTACCGGCGGCCTCATGCTTCAGCAGCGTTGCCTGCACCCGCGGTGGCAGTTCCTCGCGCAGGCGGTTGGCCTCGCTGAGCCATAGCTCCATCGAGGCCGGCGAGTCGGCGATGACCAGGGAGACCAACCCCTTGGGCCGCGTCACCGCGAATTCGGAACCCAGCATGCCGCCCCAGGACTGGCCGAGCACGTGATAGGCGTCGCGGACGCCGAGATGATCGATCAGGTTGTCGAGTTCCTTCTTGAAGAACTCGACGGTCCAGAAATCGGCTCCCTTGTCGCGCAGATGGGTCGAGCGGCCATTGCCGACCTGGTCGTAGTGGATGACGGCGCGCCCACCCGAGGCCAGACCCTTGAAGGAATCGACATAGTCATGCGTGCAGCCCGGACCGCCATGCAGCACGAAGAGCGGCGGCTTGCCCGAACCGGGATCGCCCGTGATGCGATACCAGGTCTGGTAGTCTCCATAGGGCGCGTAGCCTTCAATGACATTCACGGGGTCTCGTCTCCAGGACAACGGGCAGGAACGGGGTACGGCAGGCCGGGCCTGGCCGATCACTCGATGACAATTCGCGGAAAGTAGAAGGACACCACCCAGTTGGGCTGATCGACGATCTCGCTGATGCGCAGGTCACCGCACACCGAGGCGAGCATGTAGGCGTCCACCGCGGGCATCCCGGTGCGGGTCGACAGAAGGTCGACCATCTGGGCGACGGCGGCGCGGGCGCCCTCGAAAAGGTCAGTGCCGATACCCGTCGTCACCTCGTATCCAGCGGCATCGAGGTGACGCGTCACCGGCCCCGGCGTGGTGAAACGGGGAAAGGCAAGATTGGCGTCCTTCACGAGATCCAGCGTCAGTACGACGTTCATCGGGCTCTCGATGGCGGTGCCGCAAACCTCGCCATCACCTTGCGCGGCGTGGGTGTCGCCCACGGAGAACAACGCCCCGTCTACCTCGATCGGCAGATAGAGCGTGGTGCCGGCAGCAAGATCGCGGATATCGAGATTGCCGCCCACACGGCGCGGCGGCACCACGGAATGCGTGCCGGGGGCGGACGGCGCCACGCCGATCGTGCCGGCAAAGGGCTTCAGCGGGACTTTGGCCCAGGGCGACCAGGCCGCAGGGCTCAGGGTGTCGCGGTCATAGCTCCACAACTGCAGCGCCGTTTCCTTGAACTGATCCGCCAGCAACCCGAAACCGGGAATATTGGCCGTCCAGCCGAAGCCGGAGGGCTTGAAGGCTTCGATGGTGACCTTCAGTGCGTCGCCGGGTCTTGCGCCCTCCACCCGGATTGGTCCGGTGACGGGGTTGATCCGGGCAAAATCGAGGCGGGAGACGTCATCGAGCTTGCTGGAAGGGGTGAGCTGGCCGCCCGAGCTGTCGAGGCATTCGAACTCGATGGTCTTGCCGGGCTCGATGGTGAGAACCGGGGCGTTTGCCCTGTCCCAGCCGAAATGATGGTTGCGTCCGTGGATGGTGTAGTCGCAGGCTTTGCACATGGGACGAAACGCCGGCTGGGAGGAATTGAACCGAGGGGAGGAAAAGAAGGGTTCAGCTTCGTCGTCGCGGGCGCTCAGATCTTCGCAGCAAGGTCGTGGACAGGGGACCATGCACGTCCCTGTTTCGGCGCCATCGGTGATGGTCACTCGCCCGCGATGAAGACATGACACGAACCTCAAGACCGGTCTTCTCGAGATCGAACAGCCAGAAACGCTGCTGCCGCAACCGGTTTCACCGAGCGTGCGACGGCTTCCGGCTTTCGTCAATCACCCCCTGTGGTGAAAATTATTTCCCGACCGCCCGTTTCTTGCGCAGACAATCCGGGCCGGCCGGCCGTCGGGGAGAGACCGGGAGCCGCGCATCGGGAGAATGACGGACATCATTCCTCAGACAATTTATGCTGGAAGCTCAAGCACAAGTGCTGTCATCGAGTGGCGCTTCCGCGCCGGGAGCACAGGGCCCTGAGCGGTGCGTTCTCGCCCTGGCCGGCACCTTGATGTGCTCAATTATTCAGCAATTGCGGCTCGGGTGGTTTTGGGCTCTGCCACCATGAACGCCGGCTTCGCGGCGGAACGCGCAAGAAAGAAGTGCCGCCCCGGGGACAGGCACTTCGGTTGCAAGCTCCCCGGCAAGGAAGGAGGCCGGCTGGAGAGCCGGCGCTTCCGGGCTTACTTGTTTATCATCGGCAGGTTCAGTCCCTGCTCCTTCGCGCAATCGATCGCGATCTGGTAGCCGGCATCGGCATGGCGCATCACGCCGGTGCCGGGATCGTTGACCAGCACGCGGGCGAGGCGGCGGTCGGCGTCCTCGGTGCCGTCGCAGACGATGACCATGCCCGAATGCTGCGAGAAACCCATGCCGACACCGCCGCCGTGATGCAGCGACACCCAGGTCGCGCCGGAGGCTGTATTGAGCAGGGCATTGAGCAGCGGCCAGTCGGACACGGCATCCGAGCCGTCGCGCATGGATTCGGTCTCACGGTTGGGCGACGCCACGGACCCGCTGTCGAGATGGTCCCGGCCGATGACGATCGGCGCCGAGAGTTCGCCCGTGCGAACCATCTCGTTGAAGGCGAGGCCAAGCCTATGGCGCTGGCCGAGGCCCACCCAGCAGATGCGCGCCGGCAGGCCCTGGAAGGCGATGCGCTCGGAGGCCATGTCGAGCCAGTTGTGCAGGTGCTTGTCGTCTGGGATCAGTTCCTTGACCTTGGCGTCGGTCTTGGCGATGTCGGCGGGATCGCCCGACAGGGCGGCCCAGCGGAAGGGCCCGACGCCACGGCAGAACAGCGGACGGATATAGGCCGGCACGAAGCCCGGAAAATCGAAGGCGTTGTCGACGCCGACTTCCTTGGCCATCTGGCGGATATTGTTGCCGTAATCGAAAGTCGGCACGCCCATCTTCTGGAAGTCGAGCATGGCGCGCACATGGATCGCCATCGACTTCTTGGCCTCGGCGACGACATGCGCTGGCTCGGTACGGGCACGATCCTTGTATTCGGCCCAACTCCAGCCGATGGGCAGGTAGCCGTTCAGCGGGTCGTGAGCGGAGGTCTGGTCGGTGACCATGTCGGGCCGCACACCGCGGCGCACCAGTTCCGGCAGCACCTCGGCGGCATTGCCGAGCAGAGCGACGGACACGGCCTTCTTCTCGGCCTTGGCCTTCTCCAGGATGGCGAGGGCATCGTCGAGATCCCTGGCCTGCACGTCGACATAGCGGGTGCGCAGGCGGAAATCGATGCTAATCTGCTGGCATTCGACCGCGAGCATGGAAGCGCCGGCCATGGTGGCGGCAAGCGGCTGGGCGCCGCCCATGCCACCGAGGCCGGCGGTGAGGATCCAGCGGCCAGAGAGGTCGCCGCCATAATGCTGGCGGCCCGCTTCGACGAAGGTCTCGTAGGTCCCCTGCACGATGCCCTGCGAACCGATATAGATCCAGGAGCCGGCCGTCATCTGGCCGTACATCATCAAGCCTTCGGCATCGAGCTGGTTGAATTTCTCCCAGGTCGCCCAATGAGGCACGAGGTTGGAATTGGCGATCAGCACGCGCGGCGCATCGGCGTGGGTCCTGAATACGCCGACCGGCTTTCCGGACTGCACTAGGAGCGTCTCGTCGTTGTTCAGTGCCTTCAGGGTGCGGACGATGGTATCGAAGCTCTCCCAATCGCGCGCGGCGCGGCCGATGCCGCCATAGACGACGAGTTCCTTGGGATTCTCGGCGACATCGGGATCCAGGTTGTTCATGAGCATGCGCAGCGGCGCTTCGGTGAGCCAGCTCTTCGCATTGAGCTCACGACCACGCGGGGCGCGGATTTCGACATCACGGAAACGGGCATTGCTAAGCATGTATAGAGCCTCTCATGATTTGTATATACAAGTTAGGCAACAAACAGGCCCATTGTCAAGGCCTTCCTGAGACCATCGCCCCCCCGTAGGCTCCTGAAACCGTCGCGCATGCCAGGAAGGAAGAGGCCGGCGCGCACCCCGGAACATCTCACCTATCCCACCCGGTTCGACTGTCGTCTGTTCTCGATCCGGTACCGGCCGCCAGGAAGCAACAATCGCACCGCGGTCACGACATGATCGGGAGGATCCACCTCCTCTCCTTCCGGAGCCGGCCCGCCGATCCAGCCCGTCGCCCAGGTCCGGCGGCGGATGAGAAGGCACGGGTCGGCGCGCGAGATGGCGAGCAGCTTGCTCTCCCAGGGCTGCGGCAGCACCGCCTCGATACGATGCTCCGCCTCGCTCCAGGGCACGACAGCACTCAGCACTTCATTCGGCGTCAACCGGGAGAAGTCGGCCTCCAGATAGTGCGGCACAACCAGCGGATTGACGAAGCGATCCTCGAGCTGGACCGGCACGTCGTTCTCGCAATGCACGATTATGGAGTGGAAAATCGGGCTTCCTATCGGCAATTCCAGCAAATCGGCCACGTCCGGCGTCGCCTTCAGCGTGTCGAGCAGCAAGACCTGCGCGCTGTAGTCATGGCCGCGCGCCCGGATCTCGTCGGCGATATTGGTCACCGCGAAGACATCGGAGCGGCTGTTGCCGCCCGCCACGAAGGAGCCCCGCCCCTGCATTCGCACCAGCACGCCCTCGAGGCTGAGCTCGCGAAGGGCGCGGTTCACGGTCATGCGGCTGACGCCGAGCTGCTCGACCAGTTCGCTCTCGGAAGGAATCCGGAAGTCGGGCGGCCACTCCCCGCTGCGCACGCGCGCCAGGATATGCTGCTTGACCTCGGCATAGAGCGGGGTAGCGCCGACCTCGGGCTTCTTTTCCGGCACCATGCTCATATTTGCGCCACCCTTCAAAAAAGCGTCACGTCGATATCTCAATGCGCTTGCGCCCGCTGAAAATTTATGTATACCACTTATACATACAAGTTGAGCAGACATCGGTACCAAACATGCCCGATTCCCGCCCCCAACTCCAGAGCGCTCGCACCCTGCACGCAAGCAGGGCCCTTCTCCCCCATGGCTGGGCCGAGGATGTGCACATCGAGATCGACGGAACAGGCACGATCGCCACCGTCACCCCGGATGCTCCGTCCAGCGGCGCTGAGATCGCGGCCGGCCCGGTGCTTCCGGCCATGCCCAATCTGCATTCCCACGCCTTCCAGCGCGCCATGGCGGGCCTCGCCGAGGTTTCCGGCGCGGGCAGCGACAGCTTCTGGACCTGGCGGGAGGAGATGTACCGCACGGTGGGCGAGATCACGCCCGAGGACGCCCAGGCGATCGCCACCAGGCTCTATGTCGACCTGATGAAGGCCGGCTTCGGCTCGATCGCCGAATTCCACTATCTCCACCACGACAAGTCCGGTTCCCTCTATGCCGACCGCGCCGAGATGTCGAAGCGCATTCTCGCAGCCGCGCGCACGAGCGGCATCGGCATGACGCTGCTGCCCGTCTTCTATGCCCACGCCAATTTCGGCGGTGTCGCTCCGCATGAGGGCCAGCGACGCTTCATCCACGGCATCGACGGCTTCGAGAGGCTGATGGCGGAACTCGGTCCTGCCTGCGCCGAGGCCGGCGCGACGCTCGGTTACGCCTTCCATTCCCTGCGCGCCGCCACGCCCGAGGAGATGAACGAACTGCTCGCTGGCCTGCCCGAGAACGGGCCGCTGCACATCCACATAGCCGAGCAGCAAAAGGAAGTGGACGATTGCATTGCCTGGAGCGGCAAGCGCCCGATGCAGTGGCTGTTCGACCACATGCCGGTCGACGAGCGCTGGTGCCTGATCCACGCCACCCATGCCGATCCCGCTGAAATCGGACGCATGGCGGCGAGCGGCGCCGTGGCCGGTCTGTGCCCGGCCACGGAAGCCAATCTCGGCGACGGGATCTTCGAGGCGGTGACCTATCGCGCCGAGGGCGGGCGGCTCGGCATCGGCACCGACAGCCATGTCTCGCCCAGCGTGGTGGAAGAACTGCGCACGCTCGAATATTCGCAGCGCCTGCGCGACGAGCGCCGCAATCGCCTTGCCAACGGCCCGCATCGTTCCGTCGGGCGCGACATCTATGACGCAGCCCTGGCGGGCGGCGCGCAGGCACTCGGCCAGCCCATCGGCGCCATCGCGCCCGGCAAAATCGCCAGCCTCGTCGTCCTGGATGGCGACGATGCATTCATGGACAGCGCGCGGGATGACGCTATTGTCGATCGCTGGCTGTTTGCGCTCGGCGACCGGGCCGTGCGCGATGTCATGGTGGGAGGGCAGTGGCGCATTCGCGACAGGCGCCATGAACAAGACGACGACATCAACGCGGCCTTCAAGACCGCGATCCGCAATCTGGCCCGCCGCTGAAGGCGAGCCGGACAAATGACCAAACCCACAGGGGACAAAACGATGAAGAAGACCCTTCTCTCCACGGCTCTGCTGGCACTTGCCACCTTCGTGGCAGCGCCGGCGGTGCAGGCCAAGGACTGGAAGACCGTGACCATCGGTCTGGAAGGCGCCTATGCGCCCTGGAACCTGACCAAGCCAGACGGCACGATGGACGGCTATGAAATCGACCTTGCCAACGACCTTTGCGCCCGCATGAAGGTCGAGTGCAAGTTCATCGCGCAGGATTGGGACGGCATGATCGCCGGCCTCAACGCCGGCAAGTTCGACGTGATCATGGACGCCATGTCCATCACGCCGGAGCGCGAGGAGCAGATCGCCTTCTCCCGTCCCTACGCCCAGACCCCGGCCGGCTTCGCGGGCCTGAAGTCGAGCGACCTCGCCAAGATGGAAGGCACCGGCACCACGGTGACGCTGACGGGTGACGCCGCCCATGACAAGCCGACGGTCGATATCCTGCGCAAGGCGCTGACCGGCAAGACGATCGGCATCCAGACAGCCACCGTCTACACCGACTTCGTCAAGAAGAACTTCGGCGACGTCGCCACCATCACCGAATACAAGACCGCGCCCGAACATGACCTCGACGTCACCGCCGGCCGCATCGACGTCGCCTTCGACGACGACACCTACTTCACCTCCGCCTTCGCCCAGCCCGGCAATGACCAGATGACCCTGGTGGGTCCGCAGATCGCCGGCGTGATCTGGGGCAAGGGCATCGGCCCGGGCTTCCGCAAGTCCGATGCCGACCTGCGCGACATGTGGGACAAGGCGATCGGCGAGGCCATTGCCGACGGCACGGTGAAGAAGCTGTCGCTGAAGTGGTTCAAACTGGACGTCACCCCGGCCTCGGGGTCCTGATCCTCCGAATGCGCAGCCCTTCCCCCGCAGGGAAGGGCTTTCCTGCAGGGCGAGGGAACGGTCTGAGGATCGGACAGCCCCCTCTCGTCCACGCCGCCTGGCCCGATCACAGCATGGCGGCCCCTCCGGCGCGGGCGGAACGTTCCGTCCGGCGTTGCCACGGCCCGCATCTTGCATCGGCAACCTCGCGTTGCAGGACGCGCGACTTCATGGCCCATCCTGAGAGGAGAGCCGAAACGTGGATTTTTTCAGCACTGTAGCAGACCGGCTGGCCTATCTCGGCTCGGTGCTCGGATTCGGCCAGACCGGATGGGGCCTCTTCCTGCTGGGCGGCGCAGCCATGACGGTCGCCGTGACGGTCGCCGCCATGGTCATCGGCGCCATCGTCGGTTCCTTCGTCACCTGGGCCAAGCTCTCCGACACCGCCGTCGCGAAGCTCGTGGGCAACATCTACACCATCGTCCTGCGCGGCGCGCCTGAACTGCTCATCATCTACATGGTCTATTTCGGCAAGGTGGTCGACGTCATCGGCAACGGCATCGCTGCCCTAGGGCTTGGCGACAGCAACATCATCAACTCCTTCCTCGCCGGAGCGCTCGGGGTCGGGCTGATCTCCGCGGCCTACCAGGCGGAAGTGTTCCGCGGTGCCTACACGGCCATCGCCAGGGGCGAGGTCGAGGCGGCGCGGGCCATCGGCATGCCGCGCTTCATGCGGTTCCGGCGCATCATCGCCCCGCAGATCATGCGCTTTGCCATTCCGGGCCTTGGCAATGTCTTCCAGCTCAGCGTCAAGGATTCGGCCCTGATCTCCGTCACCGGCCTGGTGGAGATCATGAATGCCAGCAACAAGGCGGCCGGCTCGACCAAGCAGTTCTTCATGTTCTTCATCGTGGGCGCCTGCCTCTATCTGGTCCTGACGAGCTTCTCGACACGGATCTTCGATGCCGGCGAGCGGCGCGTGGCCAAGAGCTTCCGCCGTCCGGTTGGGATGTAGGTGCGGCATGGACACGAATTTCCTCGTCACCAGCTTCCAGCAGATCCTGACCGTCCTGCCGACGACCATGCTGCTTTTCGTGCTCTCGGTGCCGATCGGCGCGGTGCTCGCGGTCCTGCTCCTGTGGATGCGCATGAGTCCCAACCGGTTTCTCTCGCGCTTCGCCAAGACCTACATCTTCTTCTTCCGCGGCACGCCGCTGCTGATCCAGATGTTCCTGATCTTCTACGGCCTGGCGCAGTTCCAGTTCTTCCACCTGCCGCCGATGTGGTGGGTTCTTGCGAGCCGCTTCGGCACCGCCGTGCTCTGCCTGGCCCTGTGCACGGCCGCCTATTCGGCGGAGATCTTCCGCGGCGGCCTCCTGGCCGTTCCCGCCAGGGAGATCGAGGCGGCCCGTGCCATCGGCATGTCGGGCTTCAAGCTGCTGCGGCGCATCATCGCCCCGATCGCCCTGCGGCAGGCCCTGCCCGCCTATTCGACCGAGGTCGTGCTGATGCTGAAATCCACTTCCCTGGCCGGACTGATCGGGGTGGTGGAAATGACGGGCGTTGCCCAGGCCATCGGCCGGCGCACCCTTCACGAGGTGGCGACCCTCGCCCTCGCCGGCATCGTCTACCTTGCCGTCGGCTTCGTCATCATCCTGCTGCTCGGCTGGGTCGAGCGTATCCTCTCCCCCCATCTGCGCGTCATGCCGCCCAGTGCGCAGACGCCTCGCAAGATCGTCGGCTGAAAGGACCTCTCATGGCCGCATCTCCTGAAATCGCGCTCAGCGTCACGAACATCCGCAAGAGCTTCGGTAATCACGAAGTACTGAAGGGCATCTCGCTCGACGCCCACCAGGGCGACGTGATCTCGATCCTGGGCGCCTCCGGCTCGGGCAAGAGCACCTTCCTGCGCTGCATCAATCTCCTGGAAACGCCGGACGAGGGCGAGATCATCGTCGCCGGCGAGAAGATCGAGATGCGCCGCAACAAGGCGGGCCATCTCGAGCCGTCCAACGGCAAGCAGGTGGACCGCATCCGCTCCGAGCTCGGCATGGTGTTCCAGAGCTTCAATCTCTGGTCCCATATGACCATCCTCGAGAACCTCATCGAGGGTCCGGTGCATGTGCTCAAGCGCCCCAAGGCCGAGTGCATCGCCGAGGCCGAGGCACTGCTGGAGCGCGTGGGCCTGGCCGAGCGGCGCAACTACTATCCCTCGCACATGTCGGGCGGCCAGCAGCAGCGCGCCGCCATCGCCCGTGCCCTGGCGATGAAGCCGAAGGTCATGCTCTTCGACGAGCCCACATCCGCGCTCGATCCCGAACTCGTGGGCGAAGTGCTCCGCGTGATGCGCGGCCTCGCCGAAGAGGGTCGCACCATGCTGGTGGTCACCCATGAAATGGGCTTTGCCCGCAACGTCTCCAATCGCGTGATGTTCCTGCACAAGGGCGAGGTGGAAGCGGACGGGTCGCCGGACGAACTCTTCAAGGAGCTGAAGTCCGAGCGTTTCAAGCAATTCATCTCGAACCAGCACCACCACTAGGGCCCTGAAATCGCAGCGTCATTCCTGCCGATGAGCCGGTCTCTGTGAACAGGGCCCTCGCCGGTCGTCCGGAATGACGCACAGATCTCCCCGCCCCGCGAGTCCGAGTTTCTTTTCTTCAAGTCGCCCCGTCGATCGCGCGTCCCTTCACGTCAAGTCTCGTTTCATGTCCATTGTCCTCGATCGTCCTCTCACCTGGCAGCAGGCAGCTGCCGTCGCCAATGGCGAGCACCTCACCCTCTCGGATGCCGCATGGCAGCGCCTGGCACAGGCCCGTGCCATCGTCGATGCCATCGTCGAGAAGGGTATCCTCGCCTATGGCGTGAACACCGGCGTCGGCGGGCTGGCAAACGTCATCGTCGACCGGCCGAAGCAACAGCAGCTCTCCCGCAACATCGTCATGAGCCATGCCGTCGGTGTCGGCTCCTCGCTCGCCGGGGTCGAGACGCGGGCGATCATCGCCGCAGCCATCAACAACTATGCCCATGGCCATTCGGGCGTGCGCCCGGCCGTGGTGGGGCAGATGCTTGCCCTGCTGGCTCATGACTGCATTCCCGAAGTGCCTTCGCTCGGCTCGGTCGGCTATCTCAGCCACATGGCGCATATCGCCCTGGTGCTGATCGGCGAGGGCTTCGCGGTGCATGACGGCCAGCGCCTCACGGGCGCCGAGGCGCTCGCGCGCATCGGCCGCGAACCGCTGGTGCTGGAGGCCAAGGAAGGCCTTAGCCTCGTCAACGGCTCACCCTGCGTCACGGGTCTCTCGGCCCTGGTGCTGGCCCGCGCGCACGGGCTCCTCGGCTGGGCGGACGTGGCGGCAGCCATGAGCTTCGAGAATCTGCGCAGCCAACCCGTGGCCTTCGACGCCGTATCGCTCGCGCTGCGCGTCTCGGACGGCATGCAGGAGACGGGAAGCCGGCTTCGTGCCCTGCTGGAAGGCAGCGCCATCCTCGCCGCGGCCGCCGGCCGCCAGACGCAGGACCCGCTCAGCCTGCGCGCCGTGCCGCACGTGCACGGAGCCGTGCGCGACGCCCTCGCCGGTATCGGCCTGGCCGTCGACCGCGAACTCGCATCCGTCACCGACAATCCCGCCGTCATGGGCACGCCGCAGGCGCCGCAAGTCTATTCCGAGGCTCACGCCGTAGCCCCGCATATCGCACTCGCGATGGACACGGCCGGCATCGCGATCGCCGAACTCGCCGCCATGGCCGAACGCCGCATCGATCGGCTCGTCAATCCGCACGTCTCAGGCCTGCCAGCCTTCCTCGCGGCCGACAGCGGTGTCGCCTCCGGCTTCATGATCGCGCAGTACACGGCAG
Source organism: Labrys sp. ALF-8 (assembly GCF_059699065.1). Classification (NCBI taxonomy): domain Bacteria; kingdom Pseudomonadati; phylum Pseudomonadota; class Alphaproteobacteria; order Hyphomicrobiales; family Xanthobacteraceae; genus Labrys; species Labrys sp. ALF-8. The sequence continues at coordinate 2,881,794 of NZ_AP048537.1, read as the reverse complement.
CCTCGCTGGCGGCGCTCAACCGCCGCCTCGCCAGCCCCGCCAGCCTCGACGGCGGCATCACCTCAGGGCTGCAGGAGGACCATCTCACCCACGCCACGCCCGCGGCCCTGAAGGCCCTGCAGATCCTCGACAATGCCGAGCATATCCTCGCCATCGAATTGATCGCCAACGCACAGGCCTACGACCTTCAGCAAGGCGGTCACGCCCGTGCGCCCGGCACGGAAGCCTTCTATCGCGACATCCGCAGCGCCCTGCCGCCCTATCGCGACGACCGCCCCCTGGCCGGCGATATCGAGATCGCCCGCGGCATCCTGCGGCGGGGAACCGCATAGGCCCCGGATGCGAGGACATGCTGTCCGCCCAAGGCGCTCCCAACGCGGTGTGGCGATCACCGACCGCCATCTTCCTCTCCCAGGAAGCGCCTCGTTTCCGGGGATGGTGCTCGGAGCACCTTTTCGTGGAAAGGGCGGCACCGCCCCCTTCGTCATGCCACCGGAAACGGCTCGTCCTCCAGGAAGCGCTTCAGGACGTTCCAGGTGATCCGGGAGACGTTGTTCTGGTAGTTGTCGTGGCTGAGCGAGCCGCACCACGCGATGGAGGCCGTGGCGAAGAGCGCGCCGCCAGCAGGGGTTTCGCCGAAAGCGAGATCGGCGTGGACGCGCGGATTGACATCGCCGCCGATATTGGGCGGCACCACGCCGAACTCCTCGTTGACCAGCAGCATCATCGGCGAATGGTCGATCGAAGAGGCGAGCCGCAGCATGTTCGGCGGCGAGCCGAGATCCGTAGCCAGGCAATCGAGTTCGATCCCTGCGGCACCACCGCCGATCAGGCCGAAGTCGCCGATGATCTCGTCCGGCACGCCCTCGAAAATGAAGGCGGCACGGGGATTATCCGCGTCCGGCGCCCGGCGATAGGGGCTGGAGATGTCGAAGCCCTGCGCGATGAAGCCGACGCCGCACATCACGTTCGGCGCACGGCCGATGCGCCGCCACAGGCCGCCGAACTCGCCGGTGAAGGAGTGGTAGTATTCGCCAGGCTCGGCAATCCAGGTGCGGATTCCGTCCTCGGCGCGACGCAGCTCGATCACACCGGGCATGGTCTGGTGCCAGGCGATGCGCCAATACCAGCCATTGCCGCCCATATACATCAGCCGGCCGCCGCGATCGATCCAGGCCTTCATCGCATCCCACATCCGGGTCGAATGATATTCGGGATGGGTGCCGGTGATCACCACCTGGTAGTGCCGCAGGAGTTCGTAGCCTTCCTCGTGAAGGTCCTCGTCGGTGATGACGTCGTAATCGACCCCCTTGTGGCCCAGCCAGTCATAGAGGTGGGTGTCGGCATTGTACTGGTAGAGCGCGGAGCCGTGGCCGCCGAGCCAGGAATGATAGCGCGGCGAAAAATTCAGGATCGGGCGCAGGCGGCTGGAGTAGCACACGCCGGACCCGTCGGCATGGCAGTCATAGAGCGAGCCGCCGAGTTCCGGATGCTCGTAGAGGTAGACGTCCGAATGGCCGAAGGTGAGCAGGCGGTTCATCGCCAGTTCAGCACCGCGGGCCGTGATGTGCTCGCCATGGTTGGCATAGGCGATGTAGGAGGCAGTGGGCGCCAGCATCGCCACCTTGGGACGCGTCCCCCGTGCCGGCTTGCGGGGCGGGCGCACGAAGAAGGCGAGATAGTTCTCCCGCGTCACCGTCTCGTCGCTCTCTCCGCAGGTGACGTGGAGGGCGTAGGCGCCGCTCTTCAGGTCCTCGGGGACAGTCAGGCTGACGGAAGTCTCCCAGCCCGCGTCGTAGAGATCGTCATGGTGGAAATGGATGGCGCCGTAATGCTCCGGCTTGCGGTTGAAATCATGCTCCTCGCCCGTCCAGTTCCAGCCCTTCATCCCGCGCGTCGGCAGATGGACGAGATCGCCATGATGGCCGGAGGGGCCGACATCGACGGCCCTCGTAGAGCCGATTTCCTTCGAAAAGTCCCAGGCAGCAATGATATGGGCCTGCAGGGCGGCCGGGCGCGGCGGCAGCAACAGGGCGTGATGCACCTCCGGCGGATGAAAGCCCGACAATATGACGGGACCATCTATTTTGCCGTCGAAATGATCGCCTATTGTGCCATTCCCTTGAGGGCATCCGGCCAGGAAGAAAGGGGCTGCGGTGGGTAGCAGGGCGACATCGGTTTCGGCCTCTTCATAGCCGGCGTCGAAAACATGGGCATAAGGCTGCACGGGGCGCTGGGACAGCATCACCCGCCTCGCATGCGGATCGATGGCCAGCGTCACGGCATACCATTGCCTCACCAGCATGGCGTCGTGCAGCGAGATCTCCGCCTCCCGGCCGCTACCGTCCGCGATCACGACCGCAAGCTGGCCGCCTTCCTTCACGAAGAAGCGAAAGCCACGCCCGCTCTCGGCCTCCCACTGCGCCGCGATGGTCTGCGGCCCGCGCGAGAGCAGGGTCGGCCAGAGCATGGCGAAGAAGGTGAAGGCGCCGGCGCCCAGCGGCGGCAGGCTCGCGGCTTCCATGTAGGAACCGGCATCGATGCGTTGGGGCTTGCCCGCATGACGGCCATCGACGGCTGTGGGGACATGCGGGAATTTGAGGCCCGGGCCTTCAGGATTGCAGTCGCCGTGGACGACGCGCACGAGCCGCGCCTCGAAACTGTCCCCCTCCTCCAGCGAGACCTTGAAGGCGATGGTTTCGCCTGGGGCGACCGAATGGCGATCGGGATAGCCGGTGATCTTCAGCATGGCGCAAACCCTGGAGTATCGGAAGGCAGAATGACCTTGGCGCGAGACGGCTCGCCGCCGGAATGAATATGCAAGCTGAGCACCGCCTCAGTCCCTGTAGGGCAGGTTGATGCTCTCGCCGGTCAGGAGGCGCCAGCGGCGGCGGAAGATCTCCCACTCCGCCTCCTCGCGGCTGGTAAAGACCGGCTCGCCCTCGAACTCGATGGGATCGCGCCTGTCCGGCGGCATCCTGGCCAGAACCCATTCCGCGAAAGGCTTGCGGCAGAACAGGATGATCTGGTTGCCGCTGGAGTCCTGTCGCATGATGTGCAGCACGCGCTGCAGGCCGGGGCTATGGCGCCCGATCGGACACTGCCGGAACTCCTCGATATACTGGCGATCTTTCTCGGGATCGATCTTGTACATGGAATGCCCTCAGGCTGGGATGCTCTCGCCGTCGATGAGATCGAGGACCGTGCGCAAGTCGGTGATGATATGGTCCGCCCCCGCGACCCCTGCGCCCGCCGGCGCATAGAAGGCGGTGACCAGGCCTGCGCCGACGGCCGATGAAAAGCCGGCAAAACTATCTTCGACTGCCAGGACCTGCGAAGGGGGAAAGCCCAAGCGACGACAGGCCCATGCATAGGGTTCCGGGTCGGGCTTGCCCCTCGCCACGTCGTCCAGGCTGATCGAGAATTCGAGATAGCCGGCGATGCCCAGGGCCTGCAGGTTGGCATCCACGATCCTGCGTCCGGAATTCGAGACGCATCCCTGCGGTATGCCCGCCGCCGAGAGTGCCTTCACGGTTTCCACGGCGCCATCCATCGCCCGCACACCCGCGCGCTGCTCGACATAGGTATCGATGATTGCTTCCTGCCACGCCGCCTCGGACGTGCCCGCGCGCATGCGATCCTTCAATTCGAGCCAGACATCGCCCATGTGGACGCCGCGGAAGTGATCGGGCGGAAGATCGGATATGTCTGCGCCGAAATGCAGGCACACCTCTGCCAGCACTTTCTCATGCAGGGGTTCACTGTCCGCCAGTGTCCCGTCGATGTCCCAGGCTACGGCCTTCGCGCTCATGTCGTCGTTCCACGCAGTTGTCCATAGAGCGCGCGGAAGCTCTCGTAGCCGCGCTCATAGATGGGTTGGTTGGAGACCTGCGGCTCGATGCGGTCGCGCAGGCTGATGAAGCGTGACACACCGGCCCACTCCCCAGCAAGCCCGGCGCCCACGGCAGCCGTCCAGGCCGCTCCGAGGCAGGAGCCTGGGTGCCCTTTTAGACGTTGCAGGGGCACCTGCAGCACGTCGGCGACGATCTGCATCCAGACCGTACTGTTCGAGCCGCCGTCCGAGACAAGGTAGTGGGTCGTGGCATGCCCCATGTCGTTCAGCACCTCGACATGGTGGCGAATGGCATAGGCATAGGCCTCCAGCAGCGCCCGCCACAGATGCGGCAGGCCACTCGAAAGGCTGAGCCCGCTGAAGGCGCCACGGATGACGGGATCGTGGATCGGCGTCTTCTCCCCGAGGAAGTAAGGCAGCACGTGCACGCCCTCCGCGCCGACGGGTATCCCGGCCGCCAGGCGGTCGAGATATTGGTGCAGCGTCAACCCCTCCCTCGCCGCTGCCTCGCGCTCGCCGACCGCGAAGGTGGAGACGAACCAATTGAGGCCGGAGCCGCCCGTCGCCATGCAGCCATTGGGCATATAGAGGCCGGGCACCAGGTGGTAGTCGAGATACATGCGCGGATCGGGCGCCACGGTCCCGGAGGCGATCAGCACGTCCACGGATCCGCCGAACTTCAGGAGCACGTCGCCGGGCGAGAGCACGCCCGCACACAGCGCCGAGGCGATATGATCGGCTGCACCGCCCACAACGGGCGTACCGGCAGGAAGATCCGTCTCGGCGGCCGCCTGCGCCGTCACGGCCCCCAGGATGGCGTGGGAAAGGCATCGCGGCGGCACGGCGGCGCGCGATATGTGGGCAAGCGCCACGAGATCGTCTGCGATCTCGTCGGTGGCGACATCCACGAACCCGGCTTCGAGCGCCCAGTTCTGCTCAATCGCCTTGACGCCGGTCAGCCGCCAGTTGACGTAATCGTAAGATCCGAACACCGTGCCGATCCGCGCAAAGGCTTCAGGCTCGTTCTTTTCGAGCCAGCGCAGCTTTGCCGTAACCAATTGCTGATTGATGCCGTTGCCGGCACGGGCGAGGAAATCCGCCTCGGGGATCTCGGCGGCAATCTCCGCCACCTCCTTCGCGCAGCGGCCATCGCTCTGCTGGATCGAGGGGCGGATGAGTTCGTCCTCACGGTCCAGCAGCACCACGGCCGGAAGCATGCCCGTGACGCCGACTGCGGCGATCTCATCCGGCGCGATGCCGCTCGTGGCGATCAGTTCCCGCGTGATGGCGCAGGCATTCGCCCACCACTGCCTTGGGTCCTCCTCCGCCCAGCCGGGATGAGGCGACGACAGCGTTACGGGGCGCGAGACCAGGCCGAGCACCTGGTCCGGCAGGCGGATCAGGATGCCGATGGTCGAAGTGGTACCGATGTCAAGGCCGAGGACACAGGGCATTGGGAATCCCGGGAGCGCGGACATGTCGCCCGCTCATGGAAGCGAGGGCGTTCTTCGATGACGGAAGAGCGGACGGGGCGCCCGCGCTTCCGAAAGGGTCATGCCAGCGGCGCGACCTTGTCCATGAAGCGCTTCACACGCGCGGGATCGACAGGATTCCACGTATTGCCGTCCACCTTCAGCGAGGTGCCCACGATCACGCCGGAGGCGACCGAGAGGACGTCCTGGACATTGTCGGGATTGACGCCGGTATTGGCGAAGACGGGCACCTCCGTCACCGTCTCCGCGACCTTGCGCAGATCCGCGGCCGCAGCCGGCTGCCCCGTGAGGGGCCCTGAGACAAGGATGGCATCGGCAAGGGAGGAGAAGACGGCGCTGCGGGCGCGCAGCTCGATCGGCCTTACGTCGAGGCTCGCCGCGAACTCGGCGTTGATGTTGTAGAAGAGCTTCAGATCCTTGCGCCCGATCTCCGTGCGCAGCTTGTGGGCGTCGGCGGCATTGGGTTGCCACAGCCCCATGTCGGAGGCGAACAGGCCCGTGAAGATCTCGCGGGCGAAGAAAGCGCCCGTCGCTCCCGCAATCGCCACCGACGCGGTGGGATCCCACAGGAAGTTCACGCCGAACGGCACCTTGAGCATGGGCTTGAGGGCAGAGATGATCGCCGTCATCGCCACCGCTGATTCCAAGGGTGCCGCGAAGCGATAGGGGCGGTCGTTCTCGTTGCCGAACATGATGGCATGCACGCCATTGTCCTGCAGGTTCTCGACATCCTTGGCCACGTCGTCGATGAGCTTGTTCATGCCGCCCTGCGCATCGAAGAGCGGCGCGCCCGGCAGGGCGCCGATATGGGCCATGGCTATCACGGCCTTGCGCCGCGAACCCAGGAAATCAAAAACCATCGGACACTCCTGTCAATTCAAGGGATCTGGAAAGGAAGCCGGCTCATGACCGGCTAGAATGATCTTCACGCCCGCGCGCTCCAGCGTCTCCGCAAGATGCTCGGGCGGCGCGGCGTCGGTCACCAGCACGTGAACCTGGTGGAAGGGCGCGACCTGCACCAGCGATCGGTGATCGAACTTGCTGGCGTCGCACAGCATCACCACCTGGCTCGCCCGGTCCATGAAGGCGCGCTTGATCTCGGCATCCTCGAGCGTGTAGTCGAAGATGCCCTGCGCCGTCAGGCCGGAGACGCCGAGGAAGACGGTATCGAGCCAGAGCGTGGCGAGCTGCGAGCTGGCCATGGGCCCGCAGACCGAGAATTCGTTGGGGCGGATCAAGCCGCCAAGTGCATAGACGGGGCTCCTGCCACCTGCGAGCAGGCCCGCCGTACGCAGATTGCTGCAGAACAGGCGCAGGCCCGAGATATCGAGCAGCTCGCGTGCGAAGCGATGCGTCGTGCTGCCGGTGTCGATGCCTATGGTCTGTCCGGAATGGACGAGCCTGGCGGCGGCCCGCGCTATCTGCTGCTTGGCCTCTGCCTGCCGACGTCCACGGGCCTCGAAGGTGGGCTCATCGGCATCGAAGGCCGTTTCGGGCGCCCGGGCGGCGGCGCCGCCGTGATCTCGGCTGATCAGGCCTGTTTCGGCCAGCCGATCGAGATCGCGCCGGATCGTCATTTCCGAGACGTGAAGCTCTGCCGCCGCATCCGACACGTTGATATAGCGGCGCTGGCCGATCATCTGGATCAGCCTGTCGCGCCGAGCCATGGCCGGAATACGGGAAGCATTCGTCGTCACGGGCGTCATCTGCACTCTCTTCGTCACTGCCGGCTGCATGTCCAAGCCCTTGTAGCGCCCCTTCGGACCGCATGCATCATGACTGAAACGAACATATTCGATCAAAGAATGTAACATCCTCGATCATCTGGCAAGCGATTTTCTCGTTCGCCTTTCTCTCCAATTCGGACGCCAACCCGATCCGAACGAGGAGACCTTTACGTATCGGCACGAGAGAGCGGCATGCGCTTCGCGATTATTAGGCAAAATCCTTATATTTTAATACTTGTGCGAAGATGCTCGATCATGTTTCAATGTGTTCGATAATTTATCGCATACAGGGGCGTCGGAATGCGGGATCTGGCTGGGAAGCGTGCCATCGTCACAGGCGGGGCGTCGGGCATCGGCGCCGCGATCGGACGGCATCTGGCGGGGCTGGGCGTACAGGTCGCCATCGCCGACCTCGATGAAGCCAGGGCCGTCGACGTCGCCTCCGCCCTCGGCGAGGGCCATCGCGGCATCGGCATCGACGTGCGCAAGCGCTCCTCGGTCGAGGCGGCCTTCGCGGCCGTCGCGGAGGCCTGGGAGGGCTACGACATCCTGATCGGCAATGCCGGTGTCTCCACCATGAACCCCGTCGTCGACCTGACGGACGAGGAGTGGGACTTCAATTTCGACGTCAATGCCCGCGGCATCTTCCTTACCAACCAGGCGGCCGTGCGCCACTTCCTGGGCACCGGCAGCAAGGGTGTGATCGTCAACACGGCCTCCCTCGCCGGAAAGGTCGGCGCGCCGCTGCTGGCCCACTACTCCGCCAGTAAGTTCGCGGTCGTCGGCTGGACCCAAGCCATCGCCCGCGAGATGGCGCCGCATGGCATCCGGGTGAACTGCGTCTGCCCCGGCTTCGTGCGCACCTCGATGCAGGAACGCGAAATCCAATGGGAGGCGAAGCTGCGCGGCATCACGCCCGAGGCGGTTCAGGCCGACTATATCGCGCAGACGCCCCTCGGCCGCATCGAGACACCCGAGGACATCGCCCCCCTGGTTGCCTTCCTCGCCTCGGACGGCGCCGGTTTCATGACCGGCCAGGCGGTGAATGTGACGGGAGGCGTCTACATGGGGTGAGGATCGAGCGCAATGATCGACGTCGCGCCGTAAAGAGCGTGGCGTCTCAGGCTTCGCAGATGGGGCACGTGCGCCCTACAGCGTGAAATGCAGCAGTTCGGAGAGAACGAGACCCGCGGCCCCCCTGAGTGCCGCCCGGTCCTCGAGGTCTCCCATCACCAGTTCGATATCGCCACCGGGACGCCAGGGCACGAGTTCGCGAACATGGGCATTTATGGCATCGAGCAAGCGAGGACCGCCTCCGACGACATCGCCGTGCAGGACGATGAAGTTCGGCGCCATGGTCTGCTGCAGATTGGCGATGCCGACGGCAACGTTGCGGGCATAACGATCGAGAAGCTCCGCCGCGCCGGCCACTCCCGCCTGTGCAAGACCGACCAGGCCGCGGGAATCCAGTGCCTGCGCAGCGGGAAGGCCCGCCTGCCCCGCCTCCCGGCGCAGCCAGCCGAGAGTGGCGATGGTCTCCCAGCAGCCACGACGACCACAGCGGCAGGTCATGCCGTCCACCTGCACGAAGGTATGGCCAAGCTCGCCGCCGGCGCCGGCCGGCCCGCGATAGAGATGCCCATCCAGCAGCAGGGCGCCGCCCAGCACCTCGCCCGTGTAGATGACGGCGAAATTCCGCCTGCCCCGGCCGATGCCGAACCAGCGGTCGCCCACCAGCAAGGCGCGCGGATGATGGTCCACGCGAGTGGTCAGGCCGAAGCGACGGGCGAGTTCCGCCCCGAGCGGGAGGCCCGACAGCAGCGGAGCGAGGTTCACCGCCACGATCGTTCCCTTGTCGGTGTCGATCATGCCTCCGGCCGCCACGCCGATGCCGAGCGGCGGGCGATGGGCGAGCGAGAGGGCGCGGCCGACGCAGTCGAAGATGGTTTGCGCCAGCGCCTCCACCCCGTCGGCATCCGGCGGAAAGCCGGCCCTGACCTCCGCCCCGATGGTGCCGTCGAGGGAGACCAGGCAGCATTGAACGCCGTCATGCATCAGCAGCACCGCGCAGATCGGCGCAGCATCCTCCGCGAACCACATGGGCCTGGCGGGCTTGCCGCCCCCTTCCTTCGAGGGCAGCGGGTCGCCGTCGACGAGGATGCCCTGGTCCACCAGGGGCTGGATGATGCCGCTGATGGTGGCACGGTTGACGCCGACATGCCTGGCAAGCTCGGCACGGCTGGTAGGGCCGAGATCGAAGAGGACCTGCAGCACGCGTCCCCTATTGGCGAGGCCGATCGTCGAGGAGGAAATCAGGCCCTGGTTGCGGCCGCGCGGACGGGAAGCCTCGTCGAACAGTTCGTTGATGGCGGCGAGGCCACCCCTTTCGTTCTCGGACGAGGATCTTCCATCGGATGCCATCGCTCTCGATCCCACTGCTTCCGCGATCTTGCCGGCCCGCACGGTCCGTTCAGGCAGGCGAATCAGGCGTTTCTTCCGCGAGGCCTAGCACTACCCGGCTCGCGCGGCGATTCCCGCTTCGCCCCGCCGCCGGGCATGGCCTGCAGTCTTGACGATAGCGTAAGTTTGTGTGAGCTTCAAACATACCGAAGAAAAAGAACAAGCCAAACCCAACTGGTTTCCCTGCGTCCCGTTGTCCGGCCCCGAGGGTCGTGCCGGTCCGCCTTATCGCCGAGAGCCGCGACGGACCTGAACACCGCCGCAGCCGACGGAACAATCAAGAAAACTACCAAGAAAACAAACCTCCAGCCGTTTGACGTCACATCAGAGGAGAATGAGCATGGTTACCAATTCCCTTGTCTCCCGCCGCAGTGTGCTGAAGAGCAGCGCGGCCCTGGCCGGCGCAGCCGCGCTCGGCCTTGCCCCCCATCGCGCCTCCGCGCAGGGCAAGACCCTGCGCGTGCTGCTCGCGGGCGACCCCTTCTACTATGCGATCCAGGGCCTTGCCGACGAATTCAAGAAGGAGACCGGCATCGAGCTGCAGATCGAGAGCATCTCGCTCGAGGCGCTGCAGGCCCGCCTCACCTCCTCCTTCATCTCCAACCAGCCGGATGCCGACGTCATCTCGGTCGACCAGATGTGGCTCGGCCAATATCTGGAGAGCAAATGGATCCTGCCGCTCAACGACTTCATCAAGGCGGACAAGGACACCAACATCCAGGATTACGTCCCCGAGGTGCTCTATTCGATGAACACCTGGCGGGGCCAGGTCGGCACATTGCCGGTTGCGACCTACGGCCAAGCCGTTCTCTACCGCAAGGACTTCATCGACAAGGCAGGCGTCAAGATCCCGGATGACGGCTCCTGGAGCTGGTCCGACTACCTCGACATCATCAAGAAGCTCAACGGGCAGGACTTCGACGGCAAGAAGATGGCCGGCACCGTGCTCGCCGGCCAGCAGCCCGCGCCCATCGTGCACATGTACACCCAGCTCGCCGCCAGTTCCGGCGTGCGCTGGTTCAAGCAGTTCCCGACCGGCAGTGCGTGGGACTTCACCCCGACGATCAACACGCCCGAGAACGTCGAGGCGCTCAAGCTGTTCGCGGAGCTCTACAAGAACTCCCCGCCAGAGGCGATCGGCTACAACTGGTTCGACGCCGGCATGCGCTTCGCCAAAGGCGATGTGGGCATGTTCTACTGGTGGACGCCCTATTCCTATCTCTGCCGCAAGGACGGCTACATGTCCGGCAAGGACTCCGTGATCGCCGACAAGATCGGCATCACCCGCCTGCCGCAGTCGCCCGGCAAGGACCAGGTGGTCTCCATCGGCGGCCACAGCCTCGGCATCCCCTCCAACACCTCGAACAAGGATGGGGCGTGGCAATTCATCAAATGGGCGACCTCGGCCAAGACCCAGAAGGCGATGGCCCTCTACACCAAATATGGCTACCAGTTCTCGGACTTCGCCCGCCCCTCGCTCTACGCCGACCCCGATCTTCTCAAGATCTATCCCTACCTGCCCGCACAGATTGCGGATCTCAAGCGCGGCAACGGCAAGATCGTACGCCCGCCCTGCCCGGTCTACACCACGCTGGAAGGCATCTACGGCCTCAACCTCAACAAGGTGCTGTCCGGCGACTCGACCCCGGAAGGTGCGTTGAAGGACACCGACTCCTTCTTCACCAACATCCTCACCGGCAACTTCCTGATCCCCTACAAGCAGCCGAGCTATGACGACACGCTCGACGCGACCAAGGCCCTGATGGCCTCCCTCGCCTGAGCGATACGGCCCGCGCGTCCCTCTCCCGTCGCGCGGGCCGTTCTGTTTCTTCGGTGCGTCGCAGTCCGAAAGGGCAGCGCGATGCATGCCGTTTAGCCGGACTGAGCGAGGGCAAAGCAATGGCCATGGCCGAAACCACCACCATCCCAACCCGATCGCGCCGGAGGATACCCGCCTTCCTGCCCTATCTCCTGATCGCGCCTTCGGTCGTGCTGCTGCTTGCGCTCATCGCCTTCCCGCTGCTTTTCGCGCTCAAGAACAGCTTCTACTTCTGGAACCTGCAGATGAGCCCCACGCCGATGGGCTATATCGGCGGCGGCAACTACGAGATGGCGTTCTCCAACTCCTTCTTCCTCGGCGCCTTGTGGAACACGCTCGCGCTGACGCTGGTGGGAACGGCCGTGGAGTTCTGCCTCGGCCTCGTCATCGCGCTCCTGCTGGTCAAGAAACTGCCCGGCCTCAATCTCGCGCGGGCCCTGCTGATCATGCCCACCACCATCGCCCCGATCGTGGTGGGCTTCCTCTTCCGCTACATGTACGACCCGAATGGCGGGCTGATCCCCTGGCTGCTGTCCTCCGCCGGAATCCCCCTGCCCGCGCAGGGCCTCCTCGGTTCCGGTACCACGGCGCTCTGGGCCATCCTGTTCGCCGACATCTGGCAGTGGACCCCGTTCTTCGCCATCGTGCTCTATGCCGGACTGCTCTCTGTGCCGCCGGACATCATCGAAGCCGCCAGGCTCGACAAGACCTCGCCCTGGGCGATGCTGGTGCGGATCAAGCTGCCGCTGATCCGCAAGACGGCCCTGATCGTGGTGATGCTGCGCTTCATGCAGCTCTTCAACACCTTCGACCTCGTGCTGGTGCTGACAAAGGGCGGCCCGGGATCTTCCACCCGGACGCTTGGCTACAGCCTCTACCAGCAGGGCCTCGTCGACTTCAACATCGGCCTATCCAGCGCCATGACGTGGATGATGGTCATCATCGTCAACGCCATCATCGGCCTCTTCGTCTTCTTCGCCTTCAAGGACCTGGATTGATCATGCGGACAGGCAAACGAATGGCAGGGTCGGTGGTGAGCTACGCCCTCACGCTCCTGCTCCTCGCCTTCTTCATCGGGCCGATCCTGTGGTTCGCGCTGCTGGCGATCCGCCCGCCCGAGACCTTCTTCACCATGCCGCCCGTGCTGGCCTTCAAGCCGGACTGGTCGTCGCTGCACTACACGTTCGGCGACCCCGGCAACAACCTGCCGCAGCTCGCCAACAGCCTCATCGTCGCGGTCGGCGCGGTGCTCCTCAACCTGCCCTTCTCGCTTCCGGCGGCCTATGCGCTGTCGCGTTTCAGGATCCGGGGGCGCAAGAACATCATGCTGTGGTATCTCGGCCTGCTGATGGCCCCGCCCGTGGCCTTCCTCATCCCTTATTCGATCCTCGCGAGTTCCGTCGGCCTCAAGGGCAGCTACTTCTCCATGATCCTGATCATGCAGACGCTCACCATTCCCTTCTCGGTCTGGCTGATGAAGAGCTTCATCGACGAGGTTCCGGTGGAGATCGAGGAGGCGGCACGGGTCGACGGCGCCCGGACGCCGGCCATCATCCTCAGGATCGTCCTGCCGCTGGTGCGGCCGGGCATCATCGTCACCTCGATGTTCGCCTTCGTCTTCGCCTGGAACAACGCCGCCTTCCCCCTGGTGCTGGCCAACCGCGCCACGGCGACCCTCCCTGTCGGCACGCTGCAGTATTTCGGCACCGCCGGCGTCACCTGGGGCTTCATCGGCGCTGCGGCTCTCGCCGCCATGCTCCCCCCGATGATCATCTTCCTCGCCCTCGACCGCTATGTCGTGCGGGGCCTCACCTTCGGTTCAGTCAAAGGATAAATTGTTGATGTCTACGACCAATTCCGCGCGTTTCGGTGTCGTCGGTGCCGGCCTCTGGGGTTCCTTCCATTGCAAGACGCTGAACGCCATTCCAGGGGCCGAACTCGCGGCGGTATGCGACCTGAATGCCGAACGCGGCGCCCAGATGCAGCGCGAGTTCGGAGCGAAGAAAGTCTACCAGGACTATCGGCAGTTGATCGCGGATCCCGATGTCGAGGCGGTGACGGTGGCCACTCCCGACTTCGCCCACGCGGACATCGTGCTGGCGGCGATCCAGGCAGGCAAGCACGTCATGAGCGAGAAGCCCCTGGCGACCACTCTCGCCGAAGCCGAGACGATCGCCAACGCTGCCGCAAAGGCCGGAGTCAAGGTCATGGTGGACTTCCACAACCGCGTGAACCCCGCCGTCCATACGGCCAGGGAGACCATCGCGTCGGGCGAGATCGGCAAGCCGCTCCATGCCTCCGCCCGGCTCTCCAATACCGTCTTCGTGCCCTTCGAACTGCTCTCCTGGGCCAGCAAATCCTCGGCGCTGTGGTTCCTGGGCAGCCACTCGGTCGACGCTCTGCGGTTCATGCTCGGCGCCGATGTCGTCAAGGTGCAGGCCATGGTCCGGCGCGGCTACCTGGCGTCCCAGGGCGTCGATACCGCCGATGTCCACGTCTCCCTGCTCGAATTCGACAATGGCGCCGTCGCAACGCTGGAGAACAGCTGGGTGCTGCCGCGCGACCTGCCGCTGGTGTTCGATTTCCGCGCGGAGATCGTGGGCGAGAAGGGCTCTCTCCAGCTCGACACCGCGCAGAACGGCACCTTCCGCAAATATGCCGGTGCCGGCCTCAAGACAGCCGATATGCTGGGCGTGACGCCGGCAGCGGGAGGGCGCATCGGAGGCTTCGTGATGGAAGCCATCGCACGTTTCGTCGACGCCGTGACCACGGGGGCGCCGGTCCTGGCCGACGCCGTGGATGGGCTCGAGGTGACGCGCGTGCTTGCCGCGATCGAGCAGGCCGCGGCGACGGGAAATGCGGTGACTCTTGCAAGATAACAGTGTGGCGGGATGCAAGCCCCGTCACGACATTCGAGAGTTCTGGATGCAACGAGAAATGACCCTTTCCGGAAACACCGGCGCAGCCCGTCAGGCTACCTCTCCCCGCGAGAACGGGGCGAGGGGACTTCGGCGTCGCGGCTTAGCGTTCCGCGCAGCGTCTCGCCCCCCTGGCCTCCCGCCGAAAGGAGCCCGCTGAATGGCAAATCTTTCCTTCAAATCCGTCGGCAAGCGCTTCGCGGACGGAACGCTGGCGCTGGCCAATGTCGATCTCGATATCCGGGATGGCGAATTCCTCGTGCTCGTCGGTCCGTCGGGCTGCGGCAAGTCCACGCTGCTTCGCAGCGCTGCCGGGCTGGAGGAACTGTCACAGGGCCGCGTGCTCATCGGTGGCCGTGACGTCACCGACGCCGAACCGGGTGACCGCGACGTCGCCATGGTGTTCCAGAACTACGCGCTCTATCCGCATATGGACGTCTACGAGAACATGGCCTTCGGCCTCGGCCAGCGCAAAGTGCCGGCGGCGACGATCAAGGAGAAAGTGGAGAAGGCGGCGCGCATCCTCGACCTCACCCATCTCCTCAAGCGCAAGCCGGGCGCGCTTTCAGGCGGCCAACGCCAGCGCGTGGCCATGGGCCGCGCCATCGTACGCGATCCGAAGTGCTTCCTGATGGACGAGCCGCTGTCCAACCTCGATGCCAAGCTGCGAGTCCAGATGAGGGCCGAGCTCAAGCTCCTCAACGCCCAGCTCGGCGTCACGACCCTCTATGTCACGCACGACCAGGTCGAAGCCATGACGATGGGCGACCGCGTCGCCGTGCTGCGGCCGGTCAGCGACGGCAGCGAGAGCAACCTCCAGCAATGCGCTCCGCCGCGCGAGCTCTATGAGAACCCGGTGAACCTGTTCGTGGCCGGCTTCATCGGTTCCCCCGCCATGAACTTCATCCAGGTGCGTCTCGGCGAGGAGGGCGGCGCTCGCTTTGCCGAGATCGCGGGATCGACACTGCGCCTCTCCATGGGAGCCGACGCATTCCAGGCCAATCCAGGGCTTGCGGATTGGAAGGGGCGCGACGTCATACTGGGCCTGCGGCCCGAGGCATTTCGCCTGCCGGCCCCGCAGGGACTGCCCTGCGAGATCCTGCTCACCGAAATGACCGGCGCGGACGCCTATCTCTTCTTCGATCTGCCGATCGCCTCGGCCGTGGCGGGGACCAGCAAGTTCTCCACCGGGTCGGAGGCTGCCATCACCCACGCCAACCGCATCACCGCCCGTGTCGAGCCGGCACGCCTGCCGCAGCGCGGCGACCGCATCGAGATCGGCGTCGACATGACGCAGGCGCGCTTCTTCGCTCCCGATACGGGCCAGGCGATACGGTAGGCGACAACGCCCTCCCGCGCGAAGCGAGGGGAGCCCTGCGCCTCATGCGTGCGATCCGACACAGAGGCGCCGGCGTGCGTGGCTATGCTACAGCCATGCACAAACGGGGGCGGCACGCATGGCTTATACGGGCGAACAGGCGCTGGACACAGCCCGCAGGCCGGACGGACCCGTCGGCATCGGCGGTTGGCTGATCCTGCCGATCCTGGGCCTGTGCGGCACGATCCTCCTGACGGGCTACAATCTCTATTCCGTCGTGAGCCAGTGGGAAGGCATAAAGGCCATCATCCTGGGCAGCAACGAAACGGCAGCGGCCTTGCGCGTGCCTGTCGGCCTCTCCGCGCTTTCGGGATTCGTCATCCTGGGACTGGCGGCGCTATGTCTCTATCGCATCTTCACCTATTCGCCGACCGTTCCACGGCTCATGACGATCTTCTACGTCGCGCTGCTGCTGATGACCTTGGGTGAGGTCGGCCTCGACAAGATGATGGCCGACACCCTGGGAACCGCGATGGATCCGAACAATCTCCGGGACGTCATACGGGTCGTGGCCGGAGCGGCGATCTGGATCCCCTATTTCAACCGTTCACGCCGCGTCGCCAATACCTTCCGCGCCCGCGAGGCCATGGTCGACAAGAAGATCGGCGAGATCTTCTAGGGCGCTTTGCGTCCTGAGGGAATCGACAGAACTCAAAGACGCTTTTAAAAACAAAGAGTTATAGCAAAACGACGCTTCTGCCTAAACGCGCTTTGCTCTCCGCCCCGCCTCGCATCGATCCACCCGAAACGTCAAAAATCTCCGCCGGGCGTAGTCACGCCACGGTGTCGTTCCAGCCCCACTGATCCGCCAGCGCCAGGCATTCCCGCCATGGCGCGACGGCGTCGCAGGTCGTGACCGAGCGCAAGGAGGCGGCAGCGGCGGCGTGGGCCAGCGCCAGGCCACGCTTCAGATCCCACCCCTCGTGGAAGCCGTAGAGGAAGCCGGCGGCGAAGGCATCGCCTGCACCATTGGCTCCGGCCACCGCCTCCTTGGGGACGCGGACCGAGGGCTGCGTGATCACCTCTCCCGCACGCGTGACGGCGACCGCCCCCTTCGGGAAGTGCGCGGCGACGACCTGGCAGGTTCCCTCCGCCAGCACCTTGCGAGCCGCGGCGACGCAGGCGCTCACGACCGTCTGGTCGTCGCGTACCGTTTGCTCCCCGCCGATCGAACCGATCTCGCTGTCGTTGACCACCAGCAGGTCGAGATGCGGCAGGAGGGGCCGGACGAGTTCCCTCAGCCTTTCGGGCGAAGCGGTGGCGAGTTCCAGATTGGTGGTGAGACCGGCGCCCCGGGCCTTGCGGAGCACCGTCAACCAGCCATTGGCGTCGCCGTTCCAGGGTTGGTCCATGCGCTTGTGCACGCCTGGCAGGCCGAGATGCAGGATGCGTCCCCTGGTATCGGTGAAATCGAAATGATCCGGCGTCAACAAGGCACCGGCACCCATGCTGAAGATGTGCGTGCGTCGGCCGGAACGCTTCGAGGTATAGGCATCAGTGTGGATCGTCCGCGCCTCCCGTGTCATCGCAAGCTTGCGTCGGTCGATACCGTACCGGTCCGCCTCGGCATAGAGCAGCCTGCCGTCCTCGTCGTCGCCGATGAGCCCCATCGTCTCGACCCATATGCCGGGATCGAGGCGCTTCATGTCGATGGCGAGATTGCAGCCGGAACCGCCGCCCCGATACTCCTCGTGCAGGATCTCCGCGAGGCCGTCCTCGCCCGGCCAGAATTCCACCAGCTTGTTGCCGTCCACGCACCAGGTTCCGGCCGTGATGATACCGGAACGTGCCATACCCGCCTGCTCGCCTTGCATTTCCTCGACCCATGACTGGCCAACCACCGGAGGAACGATAGGATAAATCGATTCACCGGGAGCAGCGCCTATTTGTGGTCAAACAAAACAATTATTCGCGGCGCTTTGCAATGCCTGCCGCGCAAGTGTCCGCGTGCAATGGCGCGGCGCGAAAAAGCCTCCAGAACGCACGTATAGATTGCCGGCAAGCCCTTACATTCCCTAACGTCATATAATTCTCTGGACAATTTTATTTTCTTTCCCCTGCAACCATTCGCAGCCATTGAGGTTGATCAGCGGCGGTGGCAAGTCACGAGACGGATGGTCCGGGCCGAAGGTTCGGGCTGCCGGCTCGTGCGAGTCGTGCGTAGAACAGGATCGCTGCAGCCCTCATCCCGCTGGCGGCGGCAAAATGGAGTTGAGTGCCATGGGCGGAGAATCCCTTCTTGTCTTTCTGGTTGTCGGCATCATCGCCGGCTGGCTCGCGGGCCTGATCATGAGCGGCGGCGGCTTCGGGCTGATCGGCGACCTGGTGGTCGGCGTCGTCGGCGCGTTCCTCAGCGGCTGGCTGATCCGCCCGCACCTGAACATCGATCTCGGCAACATGTGGGTGAACGACATCGTGTTCGCCCTGATCGGCGCCATCATCCTGATTTTCGTACTGCGCCTCTTCAAGCGAGCGTGATTGACGCCCGCCGAAAATGAACGGAAAATGAACGGCCGGGACGGGAAAAATTCAGCCGTCCCGGTTTAATAAATAACTTTAGGTAATATTTGAATCCAAGGACCCGGAGCCCTTCCCGCGAAGGCCTGGGCAGGGCCCCTTCTCAGGAGCTTTTCCGATGTTTCGCAAGATCGTATTGGCCGCATTGGCGGCCCTGACGGTCGGTGCCGCGGTCATCTCGACCGCCGCGCCGGTCGAGGCGAGGCCGTTGTACTACCGGGGCGGCGGCTGGCATGGCGGGTGGCACGGTGGCTGGGGGCACGGTCACTGGGGCGGCGGTGGCTGGGGCTGGGGTGCCGCGGGCCTGATCACGGGCCTTGCCGCTGCACCCCTCCTCTATGGACCGGGCTACGGGTATGGTTATGGGTACGGGCCCGGCTATGGTTATGGCTACGACGACGGCTATTATTACGATGCGCCGGCTTGTGGCTGGCGGCGCGTGCGGATCCAGACACCTTATGGCTGGCGCATTGCCCGCGAGCGAGTCTGCTACTGAGCCGGCCGGCGCCGGACATGCTTGAACGGCGCTCCGAGCGCAATGAATGATGGGAGCCTCCGTTGCCCGTGCAGCGGAGGCTTTTTGTCGTTTGCCCTATTTCTTAGCGCTTCTGATTTAATTGAAAACGACGCCCAATATCTTTTTATTGATAGAAATTTTCTATCAATCGACGGAAATTGCGGCTTGATCGCGCAGGGTCAAGCGCGCATTTTTCGCTGTCTGGAATTAGTCGAAAGAGAGTGGCATGCCGGCCCACGAGGATTGGAATACCGCCCGCGCCGAGGAGCTCATCGCGGCGAGCCAGGCCCTGGAGGGGCCCCTGCTGCCGATCCTGCACTCCTTCGTGGAAACATTCGGCTACGTGCCGGAGCCTGCGGAACCCCTGATCGCGGATGCACTGAATCTGTCGCGGGCGGAAGTCCATGGCGTCGTCACGTTCTATCACGACTTCCGCCGCGAGCCGGCGGGTGACCATGTCGTGAAGCTCTGCCGTGCCGAGGCCTGCCAGGCCGCCGGCTGCGAGGCTCTTGCCGACCATCTCACCCGCAAGCTCGGCATCGCCTTCGGCGAGACCACGCGGGACGGGCGTGTGACGCTCGAACCGGTCTATTGCCTCGGGATGTGCGCGGTTTCCCCCGCTGCCATGATCGACGACAGGCTGGTTGCCCGCCTCGACGAGAAGAAGCTCGACAAGGCGCTCGATCACCTGGCTCTCGAAGAGGTGGCGCGATGACCCTTCGCCTCTACATTCCGCGCGACGCGGCCGCCATCGCCTGCGGCTCCGACGAAGTGGCGGCGGCCTTCAGGGTCGCGGCCATCGCCGGGAAGGTCGACATCGAGATCATCCGCAACGGCTCGCGCGGCATGGCGTGGCTGGAACCGCTGGTGGAACTGGTGACGCCGGACGGACGCATCGGCTACGGCCCGGTGGAACCGGAAGACGCCGGCGACCTGCTCGCGGCCTTTGCCGGTGACGGCATGCACAAACTGCGGGTAGGCAAGCCCGAGGAACTGCCCTTCCTCAAGAGGCAGACCCGCCTCACCTTCTCGCGTGTCGGCATCGTGGACCCCCGCGATATCGATGACTACAAGGCCCATGGCGGCCTCAAGGGCCTGGAGAAGGCCATTGCCATCGGTCCTGCTGCAATCCTGGAGGAAGTCACCAAGTCGGGTCTTCGCGGCCGCGGGGGCGCGGGCTTTCCGACCGGCATCAAATGGAAGACGGTCGCCGATGCCGCGGCGCCGCAGAAGTATATCGTCTGCAACGCGGACGAAGGCGACAGCGGCACCTTCGCCGACCGCATGCTGATGGAAGGCGATCCGTTCTGCCTGGTCGAGGGCATGGCGATCGCCGGCGTCGCAACGGGCGCGACGAAAGGCTATGTCTACATTCGCTCCGAATATCCTCACGCGGTCGCGGCGATGAATGCCGCCATCGACAAGGCGCGCCGCGCGAATGTGCTGGGCAAGGGCATACTGGGGTCCGCCCACGATTTCGACATGGAGGTACGCGTCGGCGCCGGCGCCTATGTCTGCGGCGAAGAAACCTCGCTGCTCGAAAGCCTCGAAGGCAGGCGGGGCACGGTGCGCGCCAAGCCCCCGCTGCCGGCTCACAAGGGCCTGTTCCGCAGGCCGACCGTGATCAACAACGTGATCTCGCTCGCAACCGTGCCGGTCATCCTTGCCGATGGCGCGGAGGCGTATCGCGACTTCGGCATGGGGCGCTCGCGCGGCACCATGCCGGTCCAGCTTGCCGGCAACATCAATTATGGCGGCTTGTTCGAGACCGCGTTCGGCATCACGCTCGGCGAACTCATCGACGATATCGGCGGCGGCTGTTTCACCGGCCGGCCCGTACGCGCGGTGCAGGTCGGCGGACCGCTCGGCGCCTACTTCCCGCGCGAGCTCTTCGGTACCCCCTTCGACTACGAGGCCTTCGCGGCCAAGGACGGGCTGATCGGCCATGGCGGCATCGTGGTGTTCGACGACACCGTCGACATGCGCCGCCAGGCACGCTTCGCCATGGAGTTCTGCGCCATAGAGAGCTGCGGCAAGTGCACGCCCTGCCGCATCGGCTCGACCCGCGGCGCCGAGACCATCGACAAGATCATCGCGGGCAAGGACGTGGCGCGCAATATCGCCATCGTCGAGGACCTTTGCCAGACGATGAAGTTCGGTTCGCTCTGCGCCCTCGGCGGCTTCACGCCCTACCCTGTCCTCTCGGCCATCCGACACTTTCCTGAGGATTTCCACGGCTCGCCGCACCGGATCGCGGCGGAGTAGGCGGATGGCTGTGGTTCAAGCTTTCGCGTTCAAGGTCGCCAAGCCCCTCCTCTCGTCTCTCCCCGTGGGAACGGGGTCGGGGGACTTCGACGTTGCGCCATATTTTGAGAGCATAGTGTCTCGCGCGGAAGGCGCGACGTCCGGCTCCCCTCGCCCCGCTTGCGGGGAGAGGATTGAGGTTAGGGGCAGAACCGCCCCCGCCAAGAATTCCGTCCCTGCATTTCACTGAAGGTGTCGTGATGTCCCTCGTTCATGAAATCGACTACGGCACGCCGCTCTCGAAGTCGGAGAAGATGGTGACCCTCACCATCGACGGCCAGGAGCTCACGGTGCCCGAGGGCACGTCCATCATGCGCGCCGCCATGGAAATGGGCACGCAGATCCCCAAGCTGTGCGCCACCGACATGGTGGATGCCTGGGGCTCCTGCCGCATGTGCCTTGTGGAGATCGAGGGCCGTGCCGGCACGCCCGCCTCCTGCACCACGCCAGTGGCCCAGGGCATCAAGGTCAAGACCCAGACCCAGCGCCTGAAGGAAATCCGCAAGGGCGTGATGGAGCTCTACATCTCCGACCACCCGCTCGACTGCCTCACCTGCGCCGCCAACGGTGACTGCGAACTGCAGGACATGGCCGGCGCGGTGGGCCTGCGCGAAGTGCGCTACGGCTATGAGGGCGACAACCATCTCGGCCTGGAGAAGGACACGTCGAACCCGTACTTCACCTTCGACACCTCCAAATGCATCGTCTGCTCGCGCTGCGTGCGTGCCTGCGAGGAGGTCCAGGGCACCTTCGCGCTGACGATCTCCGGCCGCGGCTTCGACAGCCGCGTCTCGCCGGGCATGAACGAGACCTTCTTCGATTCCGACTGCGTCTCCTGCGGCGCCTGCGTGCAGGCCTGCCCGACGGCCACGCTCACCGAGAACAAGGTGATCGAGATCGGCCAGCCCGAGCATTCGGTGGTGACGACCTGTGCCTATTGCGGCGTGGGCTGTGCCTTCAAGGCCGAGATGCGCGGCGAGGAAGTCGTGCGCATGGTGCCCTACAAGGACGGCAAGGCCAATCGCGGCCATTCCTGCGTCAAGGGCCGTTTCGCCTGGGGCTATGCCACCCACAAGGAGCGCATCCTCACCCCGATGATCAGGGCCAAGATCACCGATCCCTGGAAGGAAGTGTCCTGGGAAGAGGCGATCGGCTACGCGGCGTCGGAGTTCAAGCGCATCCAGGCCAGCCATGGCAAGGCCTCGATCGGCGGCATCACCTCCTCGCGCTGCACCAATGAAGAGACCTATCTGGTCCAGAAGCTGATCCGCGGCGGTTTCGGCAACAACAATGTCGATACCTGCGCCCGCGTCTGCCATTCGCCCACGGGCTACGGTCTCGGCCAGGCCTTCGGCACCTCGGCCGGAACGCAGGACTTCGACTCGGTCGAGGACAGCGACGTGATCATCGTCATCGGCGCCAATCCTACCGACGGACATCCGGTTTTCGGCTCGCGCATGAGGAAGCGCCTGCGCGAGGGCGCCCGCCTGATCGTCATCGATCCGCGCAAGACCGACATCGTGCGCAGTCCCCATATCGAGGCGGCGTATCACCTGCCGCTGCTGCCGGGCACCAATGTCGCGGTCATGACGGCGCTGGCGCATGTCATCGTCACCGAAGGCCTCGTCAACGAAGCCTTCGTCCGCGAGCGTTGCGACTGGGACGAATTCCAGGCCTGGGCGAGCTTCGTGGCCCAGGAACGCAATTCGCCCGAGGCGGTGCAGCAATATACCGGCGTCGACCCGGAACTGATCCGCGGCGCTGCGCGCCTCTATGCAACAGGCGGCAACGGGGCGATCTATTACGGCCTCGGCGTCACCGAGCACAGCCAGGGCTCGACCACCGTGATGGCGATCGCCAACCTCGCCATGGCCACCGGCAATCTCGGCCGGCGGGGCGTGGGCGTGAACCCGCTGCGCGGCCAGAACAACGTGCAGGGTTCCTGCGACATGGGATCGTTCCCGCATGAACTGCCGGGCTATCGCCACATCGCCGGGGACGAAGTGCGCCACATGTTCGAGGAGTTCTGGGGCGTGCACCTTGAAAAGGAGCCGGGCCTGCGCATTCCCAACATGCTTGACGCCGCCGTCGAAGGCTCGTTCCGCGGTCTCTACGTGCAGGGCGAGGACATCGTGCAGTCCGATCCCGACACCAAGCACGTCACGGCGGGTCTCGCGGCAATGGAATGCGTCGTCGTGCAGGATCTCTTCCTGAACGAGACAGCAAACTACGCCCATGTCTTCCTGCCCGGCTCCTCCTTCCTGGAGAAGGACGGCACCTTCACCAATGCCGAGCGCCGCATCCAGCGTGTTCGCAAGGTGATGAGCCCCAAGGCCCGCTACGCCGACTGGGAGGTCACCATCCTGCTCGCCGAGGCCATGGGCTTCTCGATGCCGTACGACCACCCCTCCCAGATCATGGACGAGATCGCGCGCCTCACGCCCTCCTTCGCCGGCGTCTCCTACGAGAAGCTCGAACAGGACGGCTCGGTGCAGTGGCCCTGCAACGAGAAGGCGCCCGAAGGCACGCCCATCATGCACATCGACCATTTCGTGCGCGGCAAGGGCCGCTTCATGATCACCGAGTATGTGCCGACCGACGAGCGCACCGGCTCGCGCTTCCCGCTGCTGCTGACCACCGGCCGCATCCTCTCGCAGTACAATGTCGGCGCGCAGACACGGCGCACGGAGAACGTGCTGTGGCATGAGGAGGATCTCCTCGAGATCCATCCGCACGATGCCGAGCAGCGCGGCATCCGTGAGCATGACTGGGTGCGCCTCGAAAGCCGTTCGGGTTCGACGTCGCTTCGCGCCACGATCACGGACCGGGTGGCGCCGGGCGTGGTCTACACCACCTTCCACCACCCCACGACGCAGGCCAACGTCATCACCACCGACTATTCTGACTGGGCGACCAATTGCCCCGAATACAAGGTGACGGCGGTGCAGGTCATGCCCTCCAACGGTCCTTCGCAGTGGCAGGAGGAATATGAGGCGATGGCGAGGAATTCGCGTCGCATCGCGGCGGAGTGAGGGGAATCGACGGAGGCGGGTCGGCTAGCGTTGTGGGGATCCGCAGCCTTTGCCATCGGGGCTCGGCAACATCACGAAATCCATGATGCAGAAAAACCCCTCTCCCGCCCGTTCCGTCACCCGCGTCGCCTGGCGCGATGGCGTGCTCACCCCGGGCGAGCGCGTCATTCCGGAGGAGACCGCCGTCTCCCTCGTCTATGATGGCGGCTCGCATGCCGTGATGATGGCGAGCCCCTCCGACCTCCGCGATTTCGCCTATGGCTTCTCCCTCACCGAGGGCATCATCGCCTCCACCGAGGACATCGCCGAATTCGAACGCGTCGACTACGACGAAGGCGTCGAACTGCGGATGTGGCTGAAGGGCGACCGCGGCGCCACCCTTGCCGCCCGCCGTCGCATGCTCGCCGGTCCCACCGGCTGCGGCCTCTGCGGCATCGACAGCCTCACCGAAGCGGTGCGCAAGCCGCGAACGATCGAGAGCACGCTCGCCTTTTCGCCAGCCGACATCGAGGCGGCACTGGCTTCGCTCACGCCGGCGCAGGAACTGGGCAGACTCACGAGAGCCGTCCATGCCGCCGGCTTCTGGACCAGGGCGGGCGGGCTGGTGGCGCTGCGCGAGGATGTCGGCCGGCACAATGCGCTGGACAAGCTCGCGGGAGCGCTGGCGTTCTCCGGGTATGCGGACATGCTCTTTGCCTCCTCCCCGCAGACGAGCGATGCTATTCCGGGAGCGGGCGAGACGCCCGCGCACCCGGAAGCGCTTCCCGGCATCCTCGTCCTCACAAGCCGCATCTCCGTGGAAATGGTGCAGAAATCAGCGATGATCGGCGCGCCCGTCGTCGTCGCGGTCTCTGCGCCCACCGCCCTCGCCATCCGCGTCGCCGAGGAAGCCGGCATCACGCTGATCGGCGTCGCCCGCTTCGACGGCTTCGAGATCTTCACCCATTCCCACCGCATCGTCCCGGAGAGCCTCGCTCATGTCGCATGACAATTCACACACCAAACTCGTGCGCATGGCGAACCAGATCGGCACGTTCTTCGCCTCCCAGCCGGAAGCCGGACGCGTATCGGGTATCGCCGAGCACATCAGGAAGTTCTGGGAGCCGCGCATGCGCAACCAGATCTTCGCCCATCTCGACGCCGGCGGTGAAGGTATCGACCCATTGGTGAAGCAGGCGCTGGAGAGTTTGCGGCAGAAGGCGTAGGCTGCCGGCCATTGCAGGTGTCTTGCCTGCTCCTTCCGTCATCGTTGAGCACGTCGTTTCCACGAGCAGGCGAGGCCTGCGGTCCCAGGAACATCTCATGCCGGACACCGTCGTCGACTGGGACAAGCTCGAACCCCGCACCGTCATTCCGGGCTTCCACGGACGCTTCGCCCACTCCCACACCATGACCTATGTGATGTGGCAGATCGATGCCGGCGCCGTGCTGCCGCTGCACTCCCATCCGCATGAGCAGGTGGTGCACCAGTTCGAGGGCCGGATGGAGCTGACGATCGACGGGGTCACCCATCTGGTGACGCCCGGCATGATGGCCGTCATCCCGCCCCATGCGCCGCATTCGGCCCTGGCGCTCACAGCTTGCCGGACAATGGACGTGTTCTATCCGCTGCGTGAAGACTATATGGGCACGGGCGCGCCAAGCCTGCTCCAGGCGGCGATGAAATAAGCGAAGCTCCAGGCCTCTGCGCAAGTCTGCATAAGTCTTTTTCGCGCTCCAGAAGCCGAGAATCTTTACTTCTCGCCTTGCTCACCCCCTTCCATCTTGATATGGAACCGCCCATCTAACGATCAGCGGTCTCTCATTTTTCGAGACTGGCGTTGGGTCATAGACCAGATAGACGTTTCTGCTCGGCGGGCCATGCGCCGGCCGGTGGTGCTTTTTCCAAAAACACCCCGCCTGGGTTGCTCCAGCATCCCTGCCGCCTTGCGGAACGATGATCAACTCGAACCGCCGGCGCCAGGAAAACCTATGTCCGTACAAGCAAACACTGCGATGCGTGAAGACTTTGCCGCCATGCTCGACGAGAGCTTCGGCACCTCCGACATGGCCGAAGGCTCTGTCGTCAAGGGCACCGTCGTCGCCATCGAGAAGGACCTCGCGGTCATCGACGTCGGTCTGAAGACCGAAGGCCGCGTTGCCCTCAAGGAATTCAACGGCCCGGGCCGCGACAGCGCGCTCAAGGTCGGCGATGTGGTCGAGGTCTACCTCGAGCGTATCGAAAACGCGCTGGGCGAAGCCGTCATCTCGCGTGACAAGGCCCGCCGCGAAGAGAGCTGGGTCAAGCTCGAGAAGTCGTTCGAGGCCAATGAAAAGGTCGACGGCGTCATCTTCAACCAGGTCAAGGGTGGCTTCACCGTCGATCTCGACGGCGCCGTGGCCTTCCTGCCGCGCAGCCAGGTCGACATCCGTCCGATCCGCGACGTCACCCCGCTGATGAACGTTCCGCAGCCCTTCCAGATCCTCAAGATGGATCGCCGCCGCGGCAATATCGTCGTCTCCCGCCGCACGGTCCTCGAAGAGAGCCGCGCCGAGCAGCGTCACGAGATCGTCCAGAACCTCGAAGAGGGTCAGGTGGTCGACGGCGTGGTCAAGAACATCACCGATTACGGTGCGTTCGTTGATCTCGGCGGCATCGACGGCCTCCTGCATGTCACCGACATCGCATGGCGCCGCGTGAACCATCCGACGGAGCTTCTGACCATCGGCCAGCAGGTCAAGGTCAAGATCATCAAGATCAACCACGAGACGCACCGCATCTCGCTGGGCATGAAGCAGCTCCAGGCCGATCCGTGGCTGGGCATCGACGCCAAGTACCCGCTGCAGGCCAAGTTCACCGGCCGCGTGACCAACATCACGGACTACGGCGCGTTCGTGGAACTGGAGCCGGGCATCGAAGGCCTGATCCACGTCTCCGAAATGTCGTGGACCAAGAAGAACGTCCATCCCGGCAAGATCGTCTCCACCTCGCAGGAAGTGGAAGTGCAGATCCTCGAGGTGGATCCGGTCAAGCGCCGCATCTCGCTGGGCCTCAAGCAGACCCTGTCGAATCCGTGGGAAGATTTCGCCGACAAGCATCCGAACGGTTCGGTTGTCGAAGGCGAAGTCAAGAACAAGACCGAGTTCGGCCTGTTCATCGGCCTCGACGGCGATGTGGACGGCATGGTCCATCTCTCCGACCTCGACTGGAACCGTCCGGGCGAGCAGGTCATCGACGAGTTCCGCAAGGGCGACATGGTCAAGGCCGTGGTGCTCGACGTGGACGTCGAGAAGGAGCGCATCTCGCTGGGCATCAAGCAGCTTGCTGGTGATCCCTTCGTCGATGCCGGCGAGCTGAAGAAGAACCAGGTCGTCACCTGCGAAGTCATCGACGTGAAGGAAGGCGGCATCGACGTCAAGATCACGGGCACCGACCTCACGGCCTTCATCCGCCGTGGCGATCTGGCCCGCGACCGCGCCGACCAGCGCCCCGAGCGCTTTGCCGCCGGCGAAAAGGTCGACGCCCGCGTCATCCAGTTCGACCGCAAGGCCCGCAAGGTCCAGGTCTCGATCAAGGCCCTTGAAATGGCCGAGGAGAAGGAAGCGATCGCCGCTTACGGTTCCTCGGATGCCGGCGCCTCGCTCGGCGACATCCTCGGCGCTGCGCTCCGCGCCCGCACCGAGAAGAAGTAAGCCGGAGCGCAGGCATCGTGCCTGCCTCCTGGAAATGAGACGATTGCAGGAAGGGCGCGGCCTCAGGGTTCGCGCCCTTTCTCTTTTCCCAGGTGCGCGGACGGGATGTCCGCGCACCCGGGAAAAATCCATCATCCCTCTTGCATTGCCGCAACGTTTGGTTGATCGATGGCCGCTCGATACGCCCAGAACGCCGCCATCCGGCGGGAGATTTGCGGGCATTGGGGAGACAATGATGCGTATCAATCGTTTGGCGCTCGCGGCCGGCGTGGCCCTTGCCCTGGTGAGCTCGGCAGCCTTCGCAGCTGACAAGGTGACGGTGGCCGTCACCTCGATCGTCGAGCATCCGGCGCTCAACGCTGCCCGCGATGGCGTCAAAAAGGCGCTGGAGGATGCGGGTTACAAGGAAGGCGACAACCTGACCTTCCAGTTCGAGACGGCGCAGGGCAATCCGGCCACCGCCGCACAGATCGCGCAGAAATATGTGGGCGAGAATCCGAACGTGATCGTGCCCATCGCCACGCCCTCGGCTCAGGCCGTGGTCGCGGCGACGCAGGACATTCCCGTCGTCTTCACCGCCGTGACCGACCCTGTCAGCGCCCAACTCATCAAGGACCCCGCCCATCCCGGTGGCAACGTCACCGGCGTCGCCGACATGTCGCCCGTGGCCGACCACCTCAAGCTGATCAAGCAGATCGTACCGACGGTGAAGAAGGTCGGCGTTCCCTACAATCCCGGCGAGACCAACAGCGTCGTCCTGCTGACGGCCCTGAAGAAGGCCGCGCCTGACTACGGCATCGAGATCGTAGAGGCTCCGGCCACCAAGTCGTCCGACGTGCAGGCCGCTGCGCAGAGCCTGATCGGCAAGGCCGACGTGATCTACGTGCCGACCGACAACACGATCGTTTCCGCTCTGGAGGCCGTGATCGGCGTCGGCGCCGACAACAAGCTGCCCGTCTTTTCCGGCGATACGAACAGCGTCGAGCGCGGCACGATCGCTTCCGTCGGCTTCGACTACTTCGAAGTCGGCCGCCAGACCGGCGAGGCCGTGGTGCGCGTGCTCAAGGGCGAAAAGCCCGGCGACATTCCGGTGAAGAATGCCGTCGGTACCGATCTCTTCGTCAACACCAAGGCCGCTGCCTCCATGGGCGTGACGATCCCCCAGGATCTGATCGCCAAGGCAAAGAAGGTCATTCAATAATCCTGGAGCGCGGGCGTCACAGCGACAGGCCGCGACTTCAGCGCTTCCGGGGGCGGCCTTTGCCGCCCCATAGGACCATCTCATGAGTCTCTTCTCTTTCCTGGGCGCCATCGAAATCGGGCTCGTCTATGCCCTGGTGGCGCTTGGCGTCTTTCTCTCCTTCCGGATCCTGAATTTCCCGGACCTGACAGTCGACGGCAGCTTCCCCCTGGGAGGCGCGGTGGTCGCCGCGCTCATCCTTGCAGGCGTCAATCCGCTGGTGGCGACCCTGGCCGCTATCCTGACCGGCGCAATCGCGGGCCTCGTCACGGCCTGGCTCAATGTGCGCTTCAACATCCTGCACCTGCTCGCCAGCATCCTCACCATGATCGCGCTCTACTCGATCAACCTGCGCATCATGGGCGCGCCGAACCTGCCGCTCCTCAACCAGAGCACCGTGATCGACTATTTCGCCTGGGCCTCCCCGTTGATCCAGGCCACGGGCCTGCCCTTGAAGGCAACACTCAAGGTAGCCGCGCTCGCCGTCATCGTGGCGGCGGTCTGGGTCGCGCTCACCCGCTTCCTCACTTCGGAATTCGGCCTGGCGATGCGTGCCACCGGCGCGAACGCCCGGATGGCGAGAGCGCAGGGCGTGTCGACCAATCTCCATGTCTATGTCGGCATGGCGCTCTCCAATGCCCTGATCGCGCTCGCCGGCGCCCTCTTCGCCCAGACCGCCGGCTTCGCCGATGCCAATGGCGGTACCGGCACCATCGTCAGCGGCCTCGCAGCCGTGATCCTCGGCGAGACGCTGTTCCGCACGCGCTCGATCCTGGTCATGCTGCTGTCCTGCGTGATCGGGGCCATCGTCTACCGCATCGCCATCGCGCTGGCCCTGAATTCCAGCGGCCTCGGCCTGAAGTCCTCCGACATCAACCTCGTCACGGCCGTGCTGGTGGGCCTTGCGCTGATGCTGCCGAGCGTGCGCAATCCCCTGAAGACCCTGTTCCGGCGGAGTGCATGAGATGATCGCGCTGCAAGGCATCCACGTCACCTTCGGCCGCGGCACCCCGCTCGAGAACCGGGCCTTGCGCGGACTCGACCTCGTGATCCCGGCCGGCCAGTTCGTCACGGTCATCGGCTCGAACGGCGCCGGCAAGTCCACGCTCCTCAACGTCCTCAGCGGCGATGCGAGGGCCGAGCGCGGGCGCATCGAGATCGAGGGCATCGACGTTACCGCATGGCCCGCCCCGAAGCGGGCCGGCCTGATCGCGCGCGTGTTCCAGGACCCGATGGCCGGCACCTGCGAGAACCTTTCCATCGAAGAGAACATGGCCCTCGCTTACGCGCGTGGGCGCGCGCGAGGGCTCGGCGCCTCGCTGAACGGGGAACGCCGCACTCTCTTCCGCGAGAAGCTCTCCGTCCTCGGGCTCGGGCTCGAAAACCGCCTCGGCGATTCAATGGGCCTGCTCTCCGGCGGACAGCGCCAGGCCGTCAGCCTGCTGATGGCGACGCTCACCGGCATGAAGATCCTGCTGCTCGACGAGCACACAGCGGCACTCGACCCGCGCACCGCCGATTTCGTGCTCGAACTGACGCGCAGGATCATCGAGGAACAGAAGCTCACCGCGCTCATGGTCACCCATTCGATGCGCCATGCCCTGGATTACGGCACCCGCACGGTGATGCTGCATGAGGGACAGGTCGCGTTCGACCTCGCCGAGGAGGAACGCCGCGGCCTCGATGTGCCCGATCTCCTGAAGCTGTTCAGCAAGGTGCGCGGCGAGCAGCTCGACGACGACAGTCTTCTGCTGGCCTAACGCTTCGTCATTTTCCTGTTGACGAATGCAACCTTCGGTTGCGCGAAAACCGAAAAGCCCGGCAGCAAAGAATGGGTGGCGGCTCGGGCGCGCTTGGTGCTTGTCTTTTAGCCTGCCATGGGTCAGAAATATCAAATCGGCTGGCGCGGAGGGCGCGTTCTCGAACTCACATCTGCGCGAGACACCGAGATCGATAGAAGTATAATTACAACATCTTGGTCAAAATCCAAGGTTTCCATGCCGTCACAGGAGGTATCGCTTCATGAAAACCCGCATCTCATTCTGGGTCACCTTGAGCTGTTCAGCTTTCGCAGCTCTTGTTTTGACATCGGCGACAACTCCCGCGGCCAAGGCCGAGATGATCGGCAATTGCGAGGTCACCGGGACCAAGGGCTCCGACCCGATCAAGCCAGCCATCGAGGGCCAGCTCACGGTCCAGACCTCGCTGCCGGCTCCGGCCTGGTGGAACGGCGACTCGCCGGACGCGATGAAAGACGGCTATGAATTTTGCATGGCGCAGATCATGGCCTACCGCGCCGGCCTCGACAAGGTGAAGGTGGTCAACGTCTCCTTCGATGCCCTCGTGGCCGCCCAGACCAAGGATTTCGACATCGCCCTCGCCGAAATCTCGATCACCGACAAGCGCAAGCAGGTGGTCGACTTCTCCACCCCCTATTTTGACTCCGACATCGGCGTCGCGGTCAAGAAGGGCACCAGCTACACGCCCGACACGGTCAAGGACATGCGCATCGGGGTGATGCAGGGCACCACGGGCGCGTCCTTCGTGGACAAGAACCTGCATCCCAAGGAAGTGAAGGTATTCAGTGATACCGGCGCGCTGAGCACGGCCATCATGGCCAACCAGATCGACGCAGGCCTGCATGACACGTCGATCATGCTGGGTGTCGCCACCAACTCGCACGGCATGATCGAAGTGCCGGCCCAGTACACCACTGGCGAATCGTATGGCGCACTTTATCCGAAGGGTTCGGCCAACGAGGCCGTTTTCAACAAGATGATCGACGACATGAAGAAGGACGGTACCTTCGCTGCGTTGTCGAAGAAATATCTGGCCGATGCCTGGGGTGCCGATCCGGCCAAGATCCCCTACGTGAAGCCCTGATCGTGCTGTCGCACCGGATCGCTCCCAAGCGATCCGGTGTTGTCGTTCCGGGGTATCGTTTGCTGGGGGTGCGTTCCGTGTCTCGGCAGCGGAAGTGCCATGGAATGGCGGCTTCTTCCCATTTCCTCGATTTGACCGTCGTCCCGGTTGACTTCCGTTCGCCGGACGAGGCCCAGAAGGCAAACGCGCGCGATGTCCGTGACCCCTGATCAGCCGGCAGGCAAGCCGACGCTTGGCCTGTTCGGCGGCGAGCGACGCTGGAGTGCCGGCGCTCCACCCAAGGATGCGACGAGCTGGGCGATCACCGCCCTCGTCGTCAGCGTCATCGTCATCCTGATGACGTGGAAGACACTGCGCGACATCCATGCGGCCCTTGTCTCGCTCGACGCGGGCGGGCTCGCCGTGGCAGCCATTCTGGTGCTGCTGGGCCTTGTCGTGCTGCTGCTTCTCAGACCGGCCACGACCTCCTGGCGCCAGTCCCTGGCCGCCAAGCAGGCCCTTGCGACGAACGACCTGATCGCGGCCAGAACCGCCACAGCCGTGGTGCGGGACAGTGCCTACTCGGCACTCGGCTACAGCGCGATGGTGGTGATTCTCCTGGCAGCCGCCCAATTCCTGATGGCCAACAATCTCGCCGTCAGCGGCACCTTCCTGAAGATCCCTCTCATCATCGACTCGTTCAAGCCGGTGCTGTGGGCGTTCCGGATCAACATCTACGTCGCCGTCGTCGCCCAGATCTGCGTGCTGATCTGGGGCCTGATCGTCGCCATCGCTCGTCTGATACCGGGCGAAGCCGGCCGGCCCGTGCGCCTGATGGCGATCATCTACACAGACATGTTCCGCGGTTTGCCGGCGATCATCAACATCTACCTGGTCGGCTTCGGCATCCCGCTCACCGGCCTGCCCTATCTCAGCAACCTCGCGCCGGAAACCTACGCCATCATCGCCCTGACGCTGACCTACGGCGCCTACGTGGCGGAAGTCTACCGCTCCGGCATCGAGAGCATCCATCGCAGCCAGGTCTCGGCGGCGCGCTCGCTCGGGCTCTCCTTCTTCCAGACGCTGCGCTATGTCGTGGTGCCCCAGGCGGTGCGCCGCATGATCCCACCGCTGCTGAACGACTTCATCGGCCTGCAGAAGGATACGGCCCTGATCAATGTCATCGGCTCGATCGATGCTTTCAACCAGGCCCGCATCATCGCGGCCAACAATTTCAACCTGTCGCCCGTGTCGACGGTGGCTCTGTTGTTCATCCTGATCACCATCCCCCAGGCCCGTTTCGTCGACAAGCTGCTCGAGCGCGACCAGCGCCGCATGCACGCCTGAGCCAACAGGAAGGGCAACGCCGATGGCGATGATTGAAATTCGAGACGTCAAGAAATCCTACGGCCTGGTCAAGATCCTCGACGGCCTCAGCATGAATGTCGACGAGCATCAGGTGGTCTGCCTCATCGGCCCCTCGGGATGCGGCAAGTCCACGCTGCTGCGCTGCATGAACGGGCTCGAGCAGATCCAGGGCGGCGAGATCCGCATCCATGGTGACCGCATGACGGGACCGGGGGTCGACGTCAATGCCCTCCGGCGAGACGTCGGCATCGTGTTCCAGAGCTACAACCTGTTCCCACATATGAGCGTGGTCGAGAATGTCATGCTCGCGCCCACGAAGGTGCTTGGACAGAAGCGCGAGGAAGCGGAAACGCGCGCCCTGTCGCTGCTCAAGCGCATCGGGCTGGAGCATCGCGCCACCGCCTATCCCGACCAACTCTCGGGGGGCCAGCAGCAGCGCGTCGCCATCGTCCGCGCCCTGGCGATGGGGCCGATGGTGCTGCTGCTCGACGAGATCACCTCGGCCCTCGACCCGGAGTTGGTGTCCGAAGTGCTCAACATCGTGCGCGACCTCGCCGCCGAAGGCATGACCATGCTGCTGGCCACGCACGAGATGGGCTTCGCGCGAGAGGTCGCCAGCAAGATCTGCTTCCTCTATGGCGGCAAGGTCCACGAGGAGGGTCCGCCCGCCCAGATCTTCGGGGATCCCAAGGAGGAACGCACCCGCGCCTTCCTGCAGCGCATCATCGAGGCGGGGCGGCTGTAGGAACCTTCCCGGAAGCGCAGGCATTCCGCCCGGAGGGGCTGGCCCTCCGGGTGGAAGCCTGGGCAACGCAGAACGTCGATCTCCCGGAGACCGCCGGTTTCAAGGACCAGGCGGGACGTCTGCGGCCTTGGGAAGGACACCGAAGTCCGCTCTGAGGATTTCCTCCATTGCCTCTTGCGGCAATTCCATCACGCTTGCCGTCGCGGTCCATACCAGGAGCGCCCGTACCGGCCGGCCGGGATATAGCCGGGAGAGAAGATGGCGGTAGACCGCAATCTGGCGGAGATACGCTTCGGGCACGGATGCGAGGCTCGCTGGCGGCCGGCGATTGGTCTTGAAATCCGCGATGAGGATGCCAGCCGCATCGACAGCAAGGCGGTCGATACGGCCCGAGACCGCGTAGTCGGGCGCACCATGTCGCGCAAGGCGGCCAGCCAGCGAGACTTCGGCCCGGCTGCCTGTGCCGAACAAACGCGAAAGCTCGGGGAGGCCCAGCACGGCGAGAGCCTCCTCGGCCCAGGCCGGGTGATCCTCCGGCCATTCGGGCGCGGCGCGGGACAGAAAGGCGAGGGCAGCCTCGCTTTTGCCAGCTGACGCCACCCCAGGCAGATATTGCAGCAGGGCATGGATGAGGGCGCCGCGGCGCAGGACCCTGGGGTCGGGCGGCTCGGCGGCAAGGCCAGCGAGCTCCTCGGGATGTTCGGGTTCGGACGGGCTGAGCGCGACCTCGGACGGCCTCTCCGGTGCCGCCTTTTCGAAAAGCCAGGCCGGTGCGGGAACGCTCCCGCGGCCCATCGGGGCCGACCTTTGTTCCACGGGCCGCCGAGGCGTCGGCTCGTAGACGAGGCGTTCCGCCTCGCCATCGGTTTCGACCCGTGCGCCGGCAGCGCTCAGCGCAAGGGCGATCATGTCGTACCAGTTGCCGGGGCGCCGCGCGGTGGCGCCCTCGAAACCTGCGACGACGAGGCGATCCTCCGCGCGGGTAAGCGCCACATAGAGGAGGCGGCGGTGCTCGGCTTCGTTCTCGGCACGGATCCTCGCGCGGGCCTCGCCGGCCGCCGCTGGATCAGCGACCTTGCTGGAGGACCACAGCGGGATTTCGCTGCCCGCGCCCCGGCCGGGGCTCTCGACCCAGAAGAGTTTCGGATCATGCCGGCCATCCGGCGCCGAGCAGGTATCGGCGAGGATGACGATCTTCGCCTCCAGCCCCTTGGCGCCGTGCACTGTCATCACGCGCACTTCGCCCTGCGCCACGTCCATATCGCGCTTGATCTCCGCCCTGGCCTCGGCGAGCCATGCGAGAAAGCCCTGGAGGCTGGCCGTATTGCCTCGTTCGTAATCGCCGGCGATGCGCAGGAACTCATCCAGGGCATCGGCGGCCTCGTGGCCGAAGCGTGCAAGCAGCACGCGCCGGCCACCATCACGGGCCAGGATATCGGCAAAGAAGGCAAAGGGCGTCTTGAAGGCCGCCTCGTCCAACCATCGAGAGAGGCGGTGCCGGGCATAGGCCATGCGTTCGTCGTCTTCTGCCGCCTCCGCCAGCGCCGCCCAAAGCGTACCCTTGCGCTCCGGTGCGAGACGGATGAGGTCGTCGTCGTCGAAGCCGATCAGCGGTCCCTTCAGCACGGTCGCCAGCGTCAAATCGTCGTCCGGCAGCAGGGTGAAGCGCGCCAGGGCCACGAGGTCCATTACGGCGATGTGGTCGGTGAGCACGATGCGGTCCGCGCCCGCAACGGGCACACCGGCATATTTGAGCGCCCGGATGACGGCCTCGAACAGCGCGTTGCGGCTGCGCACGAGCACCATTATGTCGCCGGCCTGGTAGCGCGCCCCGGTAGCTGCATCGCCATTGCGGATCAGGCGCCTGGCCTCGCCGGCGATCCTGCGGGCAAGCCGGACCACGGGGCTCGATACCGGCGTGTCGTCGAAGGGAGCATCCCAGGCTGCTATCTCGGGAGAGGGCAGCGGTTTCTCCACCGGCCAGACCTCGACCCGGCCGGGGTCGTGGGCTCGCACCGTTTCATGCACGGTCGGCACGTCGTCGGAGGACAGGCCCCGCCGGTTGTCGGCCTCGGCGAAGACGAGATCGACCGCCTTGAGCACATCGGGCGTCGAGCGGAAGGATTGCTTCAGTTCGATCGCCTCGAAACGCTGCGGGGTGCCGAAGGCATCGCGTGCCTCTCCGACCCTGGTGCGGAAATGCGCGCGCATACGGGCAAACTCCGCCGGGGCGGCACCCTGGAAAGAAAAGATCGACTGCTTTTCGTCACCGACCGCGAAGATGGTGCGGCGCTCGACGCGCGCGCCAGCTCCGGCGGTGAACTCATGAGCCAGCCTCTCGATGATGGCCCACTGCGCGGGACTCGTGTCCTGCGCCTCGTCCACCAGGATGTGGTCGATGCCGCGATCGAGCTTGTAGAGCACCCATTCGGCTCCGGCGCGACTGAGGAGATCGGCCGCGCGCTGCACGAGATCGTCGAAATCGAGCGCCGCACGGGCCGCCTTGCCCGCCTTGTACCGCCCCAGCAGGGCGGCAGCGACGGCCAGCAGGGCCTCTGTTCGCTCATAGGCGGCAGCCGCCTTGCGGCGCTCCAGCAGTGTCGCGATACGGGAGAGCTCTTCCTGCAACTGCTCGGCATAGCCGGGATAGTCCTTGGAAAAATCCTTGACCAGGAAGGCATTGGGCGAGCGGGCCTCGCCGGTCCCGGTCAGGAAGACGCCTCGATAGGCGGAAGCACGCTGACCCGGCGCGGCAGCGACGGCCTGTTCCAGGCGGGCGGCCAGATCCTGCACACGCTTGCTGTCATATTCCCGGAGCGACGCAGCCAGCGCCGGCCATTCGCTCACCGGGATCCCTGCCTCGTCGATGGCCGCTTCGATGGAAGCCACGCTCTCGCCGGGGTGCAGGTCGAGCAGCACCCGCAGCTGCCCCAGCGCATCCTCCCGGCCCCTGTCCTGCAGGAAAGGCCGCAACGCCTCGCGTTCGCCGGTGATCTCGGCAAGCAACCCGTCGAAGGCACCCTCGCCCGTGTCCTCGACCAGCCGCGCCATGGCCCGGCCGAGCGCAGCGTCCGGCTCGGCATTGGCCTCCTCGATCAGGCTGGAGCGAGCGGCGTCCAGCAATTCCCGGCCTGCCCGGTCGTCCAGCACCGAGAATTGCGCCGGCACATTGGCTTCGAACGGAAAGAGATGAAGTACGCGTTCGCAGAAGGCATGGATGGTCAGGATCTTGAGGCCGCCCGGCGTCTCGATGGCCGAGGCGAAGAGCTGGCGCGCGCGCCTGAGTCCGGCCTCCTCGGGCCGGACGCCGCTGATGTCGGCAACGGCCTTCGCAAGCTTGCCGTCCTCCATCACGGCCCACTGGCCGAGAAGCGCGAAGATGCGGTTCTGCATGTTCGCGGCCGCAGCCTTGGTGAAGGTGAGGCAAAGAATGGCCGAGGGATCCACGCCCGCCAGGAGCAGGCGGATGACACGGCGCGTCAGCACCGTCGTCTTGCCCGAGCCGGCATTGGCCGAAACCCAGGCCGACAGCGTGGGATCGGAGGCAAGCCTCTGGTTTCGCACGGTATCCCCGGAGGGCTGGCGCAACGTCGTCATGACGCGGCCTCCGATATCGGCCAAGCGGGCAAGGCTCCTGCACCGGGCTTCATTCGTCGCCCTCCGCGCCGCTTACGGACCACTCGCGGACCCGCGCAAGATGATCATAGTCGCCATAGCGCCGCCCCTTGAACATCGGATGCAGCAGCGAGGCATAGGGCGTCTTCTCATCCTCGAAGCGATCGATCAGCACCTTGAGCCGGGCAAGGCTTTCCAGGGCGACTTCGAGGGCGGTTACATCCTTGAA
This sequence comes from Labrys sp. ALF-8, assembly GCF_059699065.1. NCBI lineage: Bacteria > Pseudomonadati > Pseudomonadota > Alphaproteobacteria > Hyphomicrobiales > Xanthobacteraceae > Labrys > Labrys sp. ALF-8. Next base: position 2,844,045 of record NZ_AP048537.1, on the reverse strand, counting down.
CTCGAGCGGCTTTTCACTCGGCCCCTTCCCGCCAGCGGCCAGATGGACGATCGAGGGATTGCCGAGCACATCGGGAGCCGGAATGCCGGAAAAGCCGGCTTCCATCAGGATCGCCATCTCGAGGGCAAGCTGGGGATTGAGACCGCTCTGGACCTGCCGCGCCGTCGGGGCCTGGCCGGTCTTGAAGTCGAGCACGCTCACCGTGCCGTCGAGAGTGGTCTCGATACGGTCGGCGCGGGCGGAAAGCGTGAAGGCACGATCGGCCGAAGTCTGCCAGGTCAGCCTGCCCGGCACCTCGCTGCGCACCTCGGCAAGGCGCGGGCGCCGCCCGCGCTCCCATTGCACCAGGAAGGCAGCGATGGCGGCAAAGCGCGGTCGCCAGAAGGCCAGCACCTCGGGAAAACCCGAGAGGCCGGCGAACAGCTCCTCGCCGATGGCTTCGAACTGCTCCAGTGCGTCGGCGGGTACGCCACGGGCGCATAGAGCGGCAAAGCGTTCCAGTGCCGCATGGATGAGCGTGCCGCGGTCGGCCGCGCCGGGCGGCGTGGCGATCTCGTCGAGCGGCTCGAGCCTGAGGATGTGGCGTGCATAGATCGTGTAGGGATCGCGGACGAGGTGCTCGATCTGCGTCACCGAGAGCCGCGTCGGCCGCAGGGCGAGCAGAGGGGCGGGCCTCGGTGCCTTTGGTTCGGGGGGCAGCGCATCGGCATGGTCGATGAGGCGCGCAAGGCCGCAGTAGCGTCCGCCACGCTGGCGCATGGCGTCTAAAGCCGGTCCCAGAAAGGCGCCGAGCCGCTGTAGCCAGCGCGAAGGCACGGTGGGCGAGCCGCCACGTTTGAGCGCCCGCGTCACGACGACGTCGCGATAACCCAGCGCCTGTTCGAAGTCGTGGGCGGCCAGCCCTATGCGCTTGTCCGGCGAGGACAGCCCGATCGCCGCGCGCATGGGCCGATTGAGCCAGGGATCGGACTTCACCTCCGGCGGCCAGACGCCTTCGTCGAGACCGGCCAGCACCAGCCGGCCGACCGGCAGCAGGCGAGCTTCAAGCAGGCCGTAAATGGCGATGCGCGGGTGCTTGGGCTCGCCGCCCCGGACCGAGCGCCCGGCCATCAGGGCGGCGAACAGGCCTGGATACTCGAAGGGCGGCAAGGAAAGTTCCTCGCGATCGACGGTATCGAGGTCCGCGAAATAGGAATGCAGGGCTTCGCCCGCCTCTTCCCGATAGAGAAGTGGTTCCTCGCCGTCAGCCGTCATGGCCAACGCGTCCACCGCCTGGCGATGAGCAGCGAAGAAGTCAGCCGCAGGCAGGGCCTCCTTCTGGCGCAGCAGGGCGGCGAAGGGTTCGAGCCTGGCAGCGAGAGCTTCCACCAGCACCTCGGCCCCTGCCCAATCCGCCTCCCCCAATGCCCGCCGGGCGGATGGGCAATGAGGATCGGCAAGGCTCTCCCTGCCCAGCGCCAGGGCCTGCGCCAGTCCGGAGGGGCCTGCGGCGGGCCTCGGCCCGCGCAAGGCCCCGATCTCCAGAGCGGCGGTTGCCTGGCGCACGGCGGCGCGCGGCAAGCCGAGATGGGCGAAAGGATGCTTGAGCAGCGAAAGGAGCGGGATGGGGTCGAAATCGCGAAGGGCTGCATCGAGCACGAGCCGGCTGAAAAGGCCGGGAGGCGACTCTCCCAGAGGCTGGCCGGCGCTGTCGTCGGCCTCGATGTTCCAGCGCCCGAGTTCAGCGACCACGCGCCGGGCAAGCTGGCGGTTGGGCGTGACGAGCACGGCCGTCCGCCCCTCTTCCAGCAAGGCCTCGCGAAGGGCGAGGGCGGCGGCGAGCGCCTCCTCTCCCTCATGCGCAGCCTCGACGAGGGCGACGCCATCAAAGGCCTGCTCTACTTGCGCTGTGTCGGCGGGGCGGCGCCCCACCCAGAGATCCGTCGTTTCCGCCGGTCGCAACGCCTCGGATACCAGTGCCGCGCGCAGCGACAGCGATACCGGCGGTTCGGCCACTAGGCGCACGCCGGAACGCTCAACCCCGATGGCGGCGAGGAGCGCACACAGGCCGGCCTGGGGATGGCTCGGCGCACCCTCCCCCTTGTTGATGGCGGCCCAGCCCGCGGGATCGAGGTCGAGGTCGAGCCCCGGCAGGACAACTGCGCCCTGCGGATGGGCGGCCACCGCCCTGATCAGGTCGCGTGTGGCGGGGATCGATCCGGTGGAGCCCGCGACGACGACGGGCCCGGATGCGGAATCGGCGGCGAGCCTTGCCGCCTGCGCCTCCAGGCGGGCATTGCGCAGCAGGACGGCATCGCCGCGCCCGATTTCCCTCAGATACCCGGGCCATGCTTCGGTTGCGATCGCCAGGAAGCGCTGGGTGATGTCCCAGTACCGATCGTAGAGCCCCGCATGGCTCTCACCCAGATGGGCAATCGCCTGCGGCGGCACGCGATCGATCTGCAGCCCGTCGAGAAATCGGCCGAGTTCGGCTGCCAACCCCGCGGCATCGCCGGGCGAGGAGGGGATCAGCAGGGGCTCGCCCGGTTCTTCGCCAGGGATCGGCAGCAGAGCCTGCTTGAGCGCCGTGCTCCATTGCAGGATCAGGCGCGTCAGCACGATCTGCCGGGAAAGGGCGCCAACGGGTTCCGGAAGTCCGGAAGAAACGTCATCGGCAAAGGCCGCCTCGTCGTCATCGATCTCGCCGAGAGCCATCAGGCGCGGCAATAAGGCGGCGTCGGTGCCCAGGCGATCGAGGAATATGCCGCGCAGGGCACGGATGGCGCGCCGGGTCGGAAGATAGATGGTGGCGCCCGATAGCGCCAGCGGATCATGCCGCGGAGCAAAGCCGGGCACGAGCCGCCCGTCCAGCAGGGCATCGACCAGCGTCTCCAGGAAGGGCGAGCCGGGTGCGATGGTGAGGAGATTCGGGCGATGCGCCATGCTGGGAGATAAACAGGCGCCTCACAAGGATTGCAAGCCCGGGAAAAGGACACTCCTTCGATATCCGGGCTATGTCGAACCAGCCGCCCTTGGGAATGACAGCTTCGCCGGAGGAGCGCAGACGGCAGAGACATCCCTGGGACCGCAGGCGTCTCGCCTGCCTCTCTCTTTTCTCGTAGCCTTGTTTCCAAGAGCAGGCGAAACGCCTGCGATCCCGGGAGCACCCCCAACGTCCGAGCCCTATCCTTGGAGCCTCCGCTTCAAGAGCGGACCGGGACGTCCTTTCCACCCGTCTCCCATCCGAAAACACTGCGCCCGCCATATGAGTGCGAGGCGCGCCGCTCCCGTGCGAACACCTGCTCCACCGTGGGGCCTGCGGCCCGGCTCTCCATCAGGCGGGCCTGATCGTCGAGGCGCCTGAGTGCGCCCAGTTCCTCCTCCCGGCCGAGCCGGGCCTTCTGCACGGCCGACTTCATCACCCGGATGGTCTCGTCATAGACCTTGATGGGCACGGGGAAGGGATGCCTGTCCTTGCCGCCGTGAGCGATGGAGAAACGGGCAGGATCGCTGAACCGGCAGGGCGCGCCGTGGACCACTTCCGCCACCATGGCGAGCGCTTCCACCGTGCGGGCACCAACCCCGGGAACTTCGAGGAGTTCAACGAAATCGGCGGGGCCGCGATCGGCGGCCGCCGCGAGGCTGCCTTGCAGCCGGCGCACCAGGATGTCGCTCTCGCGCACGTCGTGGCGGGCTGGCATGACGAGATGCGGGAGGCTGAGCTGCGCGGTCTCGGGCGGAGGCGGAGCGGGCCGGGCGCGCGCCACGATGGCGGCCGCCTCCCTCGCGAGCCCGTCCGGGCCAAGAGCGTCGAGAAGGTCCACCTGCGCCCGCCGCGAGCGCGCGGCGCGCCTGTCGGTCAGGTTCACGATCTCGCCGCGTCCCTCTCCCTCGATACCCGCATGCGGAGCATCCACGAAACTCTTCAGCCCCTCCGAGAGCCAGTGGTAGCGTCGGGCCTGGCCGCCGTCGCCGTTCATGCCCTGCTGTACCACCACCCATTTGCCGTCGTCGGCGACGATGAAGCCGTGCAGGTAGAGTTCGAAGCCGTCCTGCACCGCGGCGCTGTCGACCTTCGCCACGAGACGGCTGACCTTCGCCATCGCCTGCCCGTCGAAGCCGACCCTTTCACCGATGGCGAGGAGTTCATCGGGCGTGCGGCGCGAATGCTTGCCGCGCCCACCGCAGACATGAAGGCCCAGCTCTTTCTCGAGCGGCTTGAGCCCGCGTTTCAGGGCACCGAGTACGCTGGTCGTGATGCCGGAGGAATGCCAGTCCATCCCCATCACGGCGCCGAAGGACTGGAACCAGAAGGGATGCGAGAGGCGGGAGAGCAACTCGTCGCGCCCGTAGTGATGGACGATGGCCTGGCTGATGACCGCGCCAAGCCGCGTCATGCGCTCGCCCAGCCAGGGCGGCACCCTGCCACCATGCAGTGGAAGGTCGGCGCTGCCTGAGCGTTGTCCCAAATGCGTGCGGTCCCCGGCGATATTGTTCCCTTATTGTTCTAGTATGAATTGCCGAAGAAGAAAAGGTCGCGCTGGATTCGGGCCCGCGGTCGGAGACCGCCGCTCGAATCTCACCGCCCCTTCCACACCGGCTCGCGCTTTTCCACGAAGGCCTTCGCACCCTCGCGAGAATCCTCGGAGAGCTGCATGGCGCGATGGGCCGGGACCTTGCCGGCGGCGACATGTTCATAGGCCTCGCGCACGCCCATCCCCTCGGTGGCCGAGAGGATGGCCTTGACGGCGGCGATGGAGAGCGGGGCGTTGGCGGCAATGGTATCGGCAAGCTGGCGCGCGGTCGCCATCAGGCGGCCGATCGGCACGACCGCATTCGCAAGCCCCCAGCCATGCGCCTCCCGCGCCGTGAAGCGCCGGCCGGTGAGCAGCAATTCAGTCGCTATGGCAAGGGGTATGCGGCGCGGCAGGCGCTGTATGCCGCCGGCGTCGGCGACCAGGCCGACCGTGACCTCCGACAGCGCGAATTCGGCATGGTCGGCAACCACCATGAGATCGGCCGCCAGTGCCAGCTCGCAGCCCCCGGCGATGGCAACGCCGTTGACGGCCGCGATTACGGGCTTGGTGAGATCCCAGAACGCGGTGAGGCCGGCAAAACCGCCGGGACCGAAATCCGTATCGGGCTCCTCGTCGCCGGCTGCGGCGGCCTTGAGATCCCAGCCCGCGGAGAAGATGCGCTCCCCCGCGCCGGTAAGGATGGCGACACGCAAGGCAGGATCATCCTGCAGGGTGCGGAAGGCGGCATGGAGGGCCTTCGAGGTCGCCAGGTTGATGGCGTTGGCCTTGGGGCGGTCCAGCGTAATTTCGAGCACCGCGCCGCGGCGTTCCAGTCTGACGGCTTCGGTCATGTTTCCCCCTGGGATCGCAGGCGTACCTGCTTCCTCATCGAAAAGCGCAACATTTCCGGGAAAGCAGACAAGGATGCCCGCGATCCCAAGAGCAAAGCGCGTTTAGGTAGAAACGCCGCTTTTCTCCAGCTCTCTGTTTCTCGACGCGTCTTTGCGTTCTGCCGATTCCGTCAAAACACAAAACCCTCTAGGATCAGTCGATCATTCTTATCAGTGCGTCTGCCGCGATCGCACCCCGTCCTTCCGGAAGCACGAAGAGCGGGTTGACGTCCAGCTCCACCAGCTTGTCGGCGTGGCGTTCCGCAAAGTCGGCAATGGCGAGAACGGCCTTGACGGCGCCGCGAATATCGCCGCGCGGCTTGCCGCGGAACCCCTCCAGCAGGCGGGCGACGCGCAGGCTCATCAGCTTCTCGCGGATTTCGTCCGGCGAGGCCGGCAGCAGCATCACCGCGGCATCCTGCAGCACTTCCACCAGCACGCCACCGGCCCCCACCGTGAGCGTCGGGCCGAACTGCGGATCGCGCACCACGCCGACGATGAGTTCGGCGACGGCGCCCTCCACCATGCGCTCGACCAGGAAGCGGTCACCCAGGTGGGACATCGAGGCTACGGCATCTGTCACGTCGGCCCGCGAGCGCAGGCCGAGCTTGACGCCACCCACGTCCGACTTATGGGCAATCTTGTCGCTGTGGATCTTGATCGCCACGGGAAAGCCGAGCGCCGCCGCGGTCGAGGCAGCTTCCACCGTGCCGGCGATGCGGCTCGGCGGCAGTTCCAGGCCATGCCGGCTCAGAAGATGCTTGGACTCGTATTCGCTGAGCAGCCGTGCCTTGCGGACATCGATGCGGTTGACACGCTTGAGCGGCACGAGCTTGTCCTGGTGCGTACGGGCCGCCGTGAAGTTGGCGCCATGCACGATGGCCGTCAGGGCATCACCCATGCCCTGCATCGGCAGCACGCCATCGGCCAGCAGCGCCTTGGCGTCGTCCTCATGCATGTTCTCCGGCAGGGAGGAGACCACGGCGGCCCGGGCGCCGGAGGCCTTCACGGCCTTGGTGATAGCGGCGCGCGCAGCCGCGAAGCCGCCATCCGGCACCAGGCCGCGGTCGGTGCGCGGCTGGTCGAGCACCAGCATGTTCAGATCGAACCCCGAGCCCAGCATCTCGCTGAAGACCGCCGTGTTGGCCGGCTCGTCGCCCCAGATATAGGTGTGGTAGTCGAGCGGATTGGCCACATGCACCTTTTCGGTGAGCAGTTCCTGCATGCGGGCGGCGTTCTCCTCGGGGATGGGCGCGAATTCGAGGCCGCGGTCGGCCGCGAGGTCGGCGATCAGCGCCGCCTCACCGCCCGAGCAGCTCATCGAGGAGATGCGCCGCCCCGGCAGGCCGCCGAACAGATGCATCAGCTTCAGCGTCTCGACGAAGGAGGGCACGTCGACGACACGCGAGATCCCGTAGCGGGCAAAGAGCGCATCATAGAGGGCGTCGGCACCGGCCAGGGACGATGTGTGGCTCATCGCCATCTCGGCGCCCAGCTTGGAACGCCCTGTCTTCAGCACCACCAGCGGCACGCCCTTCTCCAGCGCCTTGATGGCCGCGGCGGAGAAGAGGGCGACATCGTCGATGGATTCGATATGGATGCCGATGGCAGTGACGCGGTCATCCGCCAGCAGCGCTTCGATATAGTCGCCATGGTCGCCGATCGCCTTGTTGCCGACGGCGATCACATAGGCGATCGGCAGACCGCGCCGCTGCATGGTGATATTGAGGGCGATGTTGCCGGACTGCGTGATGATGGCGACGCCCCGCTCCACGCGTTCGGCGCCATGGGTGTCCGGCCACAGCACGCAGCCGTCGAGCAGGTTCAGCACGCCGTAGCAGTTCGGCCCGACGATCGGCATGCCCTTGGCACCCTCGACAAGGCGCTGCTGCAGGGCCACCCCATCCTCGCTTTCCTCCGCAAAGCCCGAAGCGTAGCAGACGGCCGCACCGGCGCCGCGTTCGGCGAGGGCCGCAACGATCTCGACAGTGGGTTCGCGCGGCGTCGCGACGAACACGGCATCCGGAGCCTCCGGCAGGTCGGCCACGCTCTTATAGGCCTTGTGGCCGGCAATCTCCGTCTTCTCGGGGTGGATGGGCCAGATCGGGCCGGCATAGCCGATGCGATCGCATTCGCGGATGATGACGGAGGCAAGGCGCCCGCCGGCCACGGCAATATGACGGGGCTTCAGGAGGCGGCGGAGGCCATCGACGACGGACATTAACAGGACCTATGGGCAGGAAAGCGGGCGGGGGATCGCCAACGCTAGGGGCAGGGTTCTTGCTACAAGGTTGACGAGTGTGGGCTTTTCGTCAATTGCCGCATGCAGAGGGGCTTTTTTTGCGAGTTCATGAAGCTGCGATGGACCGGCAACGCTCTCTTCGGTCCTGCCCGCCTCGACGATTTTCTCGCCCCTCAATCGCGCCGCATCGTGGTGGGTGCCTATGAGCTTCGTCACGAAATCATGAGCGACACGAGCTTTGGCCCGCGCATCTGGCATGCACGCAAAGATCGTTGAACATCAGAAACTGCCCCGAACGGCACTCCCTCACCGTCCCTCATGCGGGCGCAGCATCTGGCGGGCGATGATCAGGCGCTGGATCTCGCTGGTGCCGTCCCAGATGCGCTCGACGCGGGCGTCCTTCCACCAGCCCGCGATGGGAAGCGTATCCATCAGGCCCATGCCACCGAAGGTCTGGATGGCCCGATCGGTCAGCTTGCCGAGCATCTCCGAAGCGGCGAGCTTGGCCATGGCGAAATCGGCATCCGTCGCCTTGCCGTGGTCGAGAAGCCAGGCGGCGCGCAGAGTCAGGAGGTCAGCCGCCTCCAGTTCCACAGCGAGATCGGCCAGCGGGAAGGAAACGCCCTGGAACTGCGAGATCGGTTGGCCGAACTGCTTGCGCTGGCCCGCCCATGCCAGCGTTTCCTCCATGACGCGGCGGGCGCGGCCCACGGAGGTCGCGGCGACCGTCAGCCGGGTGGCGCCGAGCCACTCGCTCATCAGGTCGAAACCCTTGCCCTCTTCGCCCAGGAGCTGGTCGGCGGGGATCGCGCAATCATCGAAATAGAGCTCGCAATTGTGGTAGCCGCGATGCGACAGCGCATGCGGGCCCGGGCGGACCGTGAGGCCGGGCGTATCCTTGTCGACCAGGAAGCCGGAGATCTGGTTGCGCGGGCCGCGCTTCGTTTCCTCCGTGCCGGTGACGGCAAAGAGGATGATGAAATCGGCCTTGTCGGCATGCGAGATGAAGTGCTTCTGGCCGTTGATAACGTAGCTGTCGCCCCTGCGCACGGCCTTCGTCTTCATCGAGCGGACGTCGGAACCGGCGCCGGGCTCGGTCATGGCCAGGCAGTCGATGCGCTCGCCGCGCACGGCCGGCAGCAGCCAGCGCTCGCGCTGGGCACCCTTGCAACCCTGCAGGATGTTGGAGGGACGGGCGACCACCATCTGCAGGCCGTAATTGGCTCGGCCGAGCTCGCGCTCCAGCAAGGCGAGACCGACGGCATCAAGGCCGCCGCCGCCGACCTCGACCGGCATGTTTGCGGCATAGAGACCGAGTTCGATCGCCTTGCGCTTGATCTCCGCTGCGAGTTCGTCGGGAACCTCGTCCGTCTTCTCGACCAGCGCCTCGTGGGGATAGAGTTCTTCCTCGACAAAGCGGCGGACCGTCTCGACCAGCATCTCCTGTTCTTCGGTCAACGCGAACTGCATCGAAGCCATCTCCCCTGGATTTCAGCGATCTTCGGCGATTCAGGCCGCCAAAGCGTGCCCATCACGACATCGATCAGGCGTAATGCGACGCGTCCATTTCGATGATGGTGGTAACGGGATGCTTCGACGCGGACAGCATGGCCACCTTGACCTCCCCCAGCGACCGCGCGGCGACATGGGCGGCCCCGAAGGCCTTTGCCGCGGCGGAGAAGTCGGTCGCGTGCAGTTGCACGCCAAGCGGCGCGATCTGGTTGCGGATCATGTATTCCTCGATCTCGCCATAGCGCTGGTCGTTCCACAGGAGCACGATGATCGGCGCGCCGGCATCGGCGGCGCTCGCGAGCTCCGGCAGGGTGAACTGGAGGCCGCCATCGCCGATGATGCAGACGACCGGGATGCCCGGACGCGCCACCTTGGCGCCGATCGCCGCCGGCAATGCGTAGCCGAGCGTGCCGAAGCCGGTGGCGGCGCTCATCCAGCGGCGCGGGGCCGGCGGTTCGGCCATGAAGTTGCCGCCATAGCTCGCCGCGGTGGAATCGGCCGCAACGACGGCATCCGGCAGCAATTGCCAGATCGCCTCGATCAGAGGACGATGGCGGGTGTAGCGGGGATCGGCGCCTTCCATCCGCGCCGCCTGAAGCCTTTGGGCGTAGGCGGTTCCGTCGGGGATCGTGTTCACCAGCGGCGTCAACGCAGCGGCAAAGGCGCCGGCCTCCCCGACAACCGGCAGTGCAGGATGGGCATTGCGATAAAGCTGGCGGACATCGATGTCGACGCGGATCACCGGACTGCCGAGGGCGAGCCCCTCCTCCCCGTACCAGAACTCCGTTTCGCCCAGCTCGGTGCCGAGAGCTACGACGAGATCAGCCTCGCGGATGGCATCGTGGAGGGCCGGGGTCAACATGCAGCCGCCGGCCAGCAGGGGGTGGCCGGCGGGCAGAACCCCCTTGGCGTTGGCGGTCAGCAGGGTGGCGGCGCCGAGCTTCTCGATGAGGCCGCGCACGGCGTCCGCCCCTCGCACGCAACCGCCGCCCGCGATGACCAGCGGATTACGGGCCTTGGCGATCAGGGCAGCGGCAGCTTCGACATCGCCGGCGGCCGGCGGCGGCGGGCCGGCGGGCTTGCGCATGGGGGTGACCGGGCCGACGAAAGGCTCCGAGAGGAGGTCGATCGGGATCTCGACCAGTACCGGGCCGGGCCGGGAGGAGGACAGGAAGGCGAAGGCCTCGTCGAAGGCGGGAATAAGCTGGTCCGCCGTCAGGACCGTCAGCGCCAGCGCGGAGACCTCGCGGCCAACCACGGACTGGCCGCGCAATTCGTGCAGCCGCCCTTCGCCCCGGCCCAGCGTGGAGCGCGGATTCAGCGTGGTAATCACCAGCATGGGAATGCTGTCGGCCAACGCCTGGCCCATGGCGGTAGCAACATTGAGCAGGCCCGGACCCGTGACGATGAAGCAGGCGGCGGGCCTGCCCGTCGCCCTGGCATAGCCATCGGCCATGAAGCCGGCGCCCTGCTCGTGGCGCGGCGTGATATGAGTCAGCCCTGATCCCGGGAGACCGCGGTAGAGTTCGACCGTATGCACGCCGGGAATGCCGAAAACCGTGTCGATGCCCCGCTCGACCAGAAGCCGCGGGATGAGCGTGCCGAGATGCGGATGATCGGTCATGGAGCCCTCAGGAGCGCGGACTTCCAGCCCGCTTCTTCAAATGGTTTTTCATACTGGGAGAGCGCTGCTTTCCGGGGACCGCAGGCATTCCTGCCTGCGCTGGACGAGGTCAGCCCGCAACAAGGAGGCAGGCAGGAATGCCTGCGGCCCCCGGAAGAACTAAGCCGCCTTGCCCTGCGTCAGCCGGATTGCCAGGCGCACCATGCGGGAAGAAGCCTCGCGCAGCAGGTCGGCATCGGCGCTGAGGCTGACGCGGATATGCCCCGCCGCCTGCTGGCCGAAGGAACTGCCGGGCATGACGGCGACTTTCTCCTCGTTCAGGAGCCGCCAGGCGAAGGCCTCCCCGTCGAGGCCGGTGCCGGAGACGTCGACCATGGCGAACATGCCGCCCTCGGGCTTGGAGCAGCGCAGGCCCGGAGCGTTGGCGAGCGCCTCGGGCAGGATCTCGGCACGGAGGCGGAAGCTCTCCACCATTTCGGCGCACTCGGCGAAATCCGCACTGAGGGCGAAGGCCGTCATGTCCTGGATGAACGGCTGGCCGCCGAACAGCATCATTTCGGAAAGCGGCAGCATGCGGTCGATGAATTCGGCGGGGCCCACGCACCAGCCGGCGCGCATGCCCGGGAGCATGTGGGACTTGGAGATCGAGGAGACCACCACCGTGCGCTCCGCTCCCTCCGGCAGGTCGAAGGGCGAGACGAAGGGAGAGCCGTAGGACATGGTCTCGTAAACCTCGTCCGAGACGATCCACAGGTCGTGGCGCGCGCAGACATCGACGATGGCGGCGATCTCCTCCCGCGTCAGCGTCGCCCCGGTCGGATTGTGCGGCGAATTGAGCAGCAGGACGCGCGAACGCGGGGTGATACGGGCTTCGAGATCGGCAGCCTGCAGATGGAACCCCTTGGCCGGATCGAGCGGCACCAGCACCATGTCGGCACCGCTCGCGCGGATCACGCCTTCATAAGTGGCATAGAGCGGATCGCCCACCAGCACCTCGTTGCCCGCCTCGGCGAGCGCCGCGATGACGGCGAAGAGGGCAGTCTGGGTGCCCGGCATGTAGGCCGCGTTCTCGGTGGTAATGGCGCGGCCGGTACGCTTGCTGTACTTGGCCGCAATCGACTGCAGCACGGAGCTTTCGCCCCGTCCGCCGGAATATTTGGTGCGGCGGGCCTGGAGGCTGGCGATGGTGGCGTCGATAAGGGCCTGGGGCGCCGGCGTATCGGGTTCGCCGATCGCAAGCTCAATGATGTCCTGCCCCGCGATGACGCGGCGGCGGGCCTCGCGATGCACGGCCCACTTCGCTGCGCCCAAATCGGCCAGACGATCGGTGACGGAAGCAAAACGCACGGCACACTCCTGCAGCAAAGATCCCGCCTGTCCGGAAGCCTCATGGACAGCGGGAAGGATCAAGACTCGAAAGAGGAAGGAACGGATTCGCGCCTACGCTTCGAACGCCCGGACTTCCTCCATCGACTCTTCTGACATGGGCAAGCGGATATCACGACGCGCGATCCGGCGTAACCCCCGCGGTATTCTGACTGCCCGGAGAGACCGGCGGATGACGCAGGACGCCGCCGGCATCGCCTGTTGCGACATCGGGAATTGCAAGCTGCATGTTGTATCTCATGCCGGGGGACCTTTCCAAACCCGGCGCCGCGATGCCCCAGCCTCCTTCTCCGCAGGGAGAACAACGCCCGCAAGCCTGTGGCGCTGCGCATTCTCGCGGAGGTCTATGCCAAGGCCAGCGACGGCGGAACGCAAGCGTCCGGCGCAGGTACACCGGCTGGCGCACGGGACGTTGACGGGGTCCGATCGCACTCTGTGATCCAGGGGTTGTGCGAGGCGTCCGGCCACCCCTTCGGGCCGTGGATGTGCCATTTCGGGACGGCCGCGAAGTGTCCGCGCGGCGGAGGCATAGCTCGCCCCTCAGCCATGCCGAAATGCAGGATTGAATCGATTTACAAATCGCACGCCGCAGGCGATATTGCGACGCAATAAAAAGCTTCCCAGCCCGCTGAATTTAAGCCTTTTCCAACCGGCGATGATCCATCGTGGGGCCTGTTGCTTTGTTTGTTTTCGACGTTGTCCGCATTTGAAAGCCCGATCGTGACCCATCCGGCCGCCGCCTCCTTTTCCGACCTTCCCGCCGATACCCAGACCCGCCGCGTCAACCCAGCCTGGATCGAACTGGCCCTTGCCGTCGGCGCGTTCGGTGTGGGCGCGGGTGAATTCGCGAGCATGGGGATCCTGCCCAACGTGGCCCAGGGCCTCGGCATCACCGAACCGCAGGCCGGCCACATGATCAGCGCCTATGCGCTCGGCGTGGTGGTCGGTGCACCCATCATCGCCGTGATCTCGGCCAAGATGGCGCGCCGTACCCTGCTGCTCTGGCTGATGGTGATCTTTGCCCTCGGCAACGTCGCCAGCGCACTTGCCGGCAACTACCTTTCGCTGGTGGGCTTCCGCTTCTTCGCGGGGCTGCCGCACGGCGCCTATTTCGGGGTCGCCTTCCTGGTGGCCGCCGGCATGGCCGAACCCAGTCGCCGGGCGCAAGCCGTCGGCCGGGTGATGCTCGGCATCACGCTCGCCACGCTGGTGGGATCGCCGGTGGCGACCTGGCTCGGCCAGGCGCTGGGGTGGCGCCTCGCCTTCGCGATGGTGGGCGCCATCGGTGCGTTGACGGCGCTGCTCATCCTGGTCTTCATGCCCCTCGACAAGGTGCAGACCGGCGCCAGCCCGCTGCGCGAACTCGGGGCGCTACGCCGCAAGCAGGTCTGGCTGACGCTCGGCATTCCGGCCATCGGGCTGGGCGGCATGTTTGCCGTCTATTCCTATATCGCCTCGACCCTTACGCAGGTCTCCGGCTTCTCACCGGCCTTCATTCCCATCGCGCTGGTCCTGTTCGGCCTCGGCATGAACGTCGGCAACGTCGTCGGTTCGCGGCTCGCCGATCGGGCGTTGATGCCCACCATCGGTGCCATGCTGATCTGGGTGATCGCGGTGATGACGCTTTATTGGCTCACCGCCTCCAATCCCTGGATGGTATCGCTCTGCATCTTCCTGATCGGCTGCAATTTCGCCATCTGCCCGGCTGTACAGACCCGGCTGATGGACGTGGCAGGCGATGCACAGACCCTGGCCGCCGCCCTCAATCACTCGGCGTTCAACTTCGCCAATGCGCTCGGCCCCTGGCTCGGCGGAATTGCCATCTCGGCCGGCTTCGGCTGGGCCTCGACCGGCTGGGTCGGTGCGATCCTGGCGGTGGGCGGCCTTGTGGTGTTCCTGGTGTCCTGGGCCCAGGAACGGTCCGACAAGCGGGACACCGAAGCCGAGCCGGCCGCGGCGGCCTGAAACGCCGTCTCACGAGAGGGTTGCCGGATACTCCGGGAATCGGCTCGAAATTCGCCGTCAATCCCGAAGCGTGCGGGCCTGTCCCGGCATCCGAACGCCGCAGCCCCTCGGATCACCGGGCAAGCGCGGCGGCGCACGATCCCGGCTTCCATCGATTGGCCGGGGACCGAACATCCGGTCCCAGCGTCCTCTTACGCCGCCTGGCGAGTCGCGAAACGCCGGCGATAATCGCGCGGCGACAGGCCGGTCACCTTGAAGAACACCTTCCGGAAGGCCGCCGGATCCTCATATCCGACCGACCAGGCTACCTGGTCGACGTTGCGGTTGGTCATTTCCAGAAGTCCGCGCGCCTTGTTGACGCGGATATGCTGGAAATACTCCGTGGGCTTGAAGCCCGTGGCCTTGTGAAAGCGGCGCAGGAAGGTGCGCTCCTCCAGTCCGGCCTGGCCGGCCATCTCCGAGAGCGAGACCGGCTGCAGATCGCCCTCGCCCGCCTCCTGCTCCTGCAGCCAGCGCTGCACCTTGAGCACGGCCTCATCTCCATGACGCAGGTTCGGCGAAAAGCTGCTGTAGTAGCGCTGCTCGCGCCCCGGTGGGTCGACAAGGAGAAAGCGGGCCGTCTCCAGCATCACGGCCGGGCCCAGCAGCCGCTCGACCAATGTCAGCCCGAGATCGGTCCAGGCCATGATGCCGCCGGCCGTGATGATGTCGCCGCCGTCGATGATCATCTGTCCGGTATCGATCTCGATGTCGGGAAAGCGCTGTGCGAGGGCCTGCGCGAAACTCCAATGCGTCGTTACGGGCCGGCCGGACAGGAGCCCGGTTTCGGCGAGGACGAAGGCGCCGGCGCAGACGGAACACAAGGTCGCCCCCTCCTCATGCTGTCGGCGCAGCCAGGGCGCGAACCGCGCGGATATCTCGCGCGAGGGCAAGGCTCCGAGCCCGGGCAGGGCGACGATCGCTACAGGCCGATGCCCAGTCCCCTCGTGGGTATCGACGGCGCATTCGATCTCACCGTCCCCGGCGATCTTCCACTGGCTGACCCGAATGCCCGAGACGGCGTTGCCGCTCCGGCGGCGGGCGATCTCGTTGGCTGCCTCGAACAGGTCGACCATGCCGTAAACCGCGGCGGTCCGCACGCCGGGATAGAGCAAAAGGCCGACCTCAGGTAACTTGTTACCTTTAATCATATGTCAGTTTTGCCTTGGAAATGTGTTTTGTCGATCCCTAGCACGCTGCCATCGAACGATACAATGCCTTGACCGCGGGGCCCTGCACCTCTCCGCGAAGGCACGCGAATCGGTGCGGCCCAGCTCGGCCGAAATCCAGGCGAGTGACTTATTGCCGGGCCTCCGCAGCCATCGCGACCAGCACCTTTCGCAGGCTTCCGGGATCGGCCACCCGCTCGGCGAACGGCACTCTCACCGTCTCGTCGGCGAAGGCAAGGTCCATGCCCTCAGGGTCGATGCCCGTGAGGCGCCAAGGCCCCTCCTTCCCACGGGCGAGCCTGGTGGCATAGAGCCGTACCGCATCCGCGTGATCGGCATTCATATGCTCGACCGCACCTTCCTCGCCTTGCCTCAGGGCCGCGGCTTCGCTGCAATCCGTCAGCAATTCCTCCGGCGACAACCGCGCCGCCCGCGCGAAGCCGCCGTTGAGGTGGCCGCCGGTCACGGCCATGCGAAAGAAGCTGAAATCTGGAAAGCCCGCATAGAGCGATGATTTTGGGTGGCGCGAGAGAAAGCGTCTCCTGACGTCCGCATCGTCCACGATTTCGGCCCGGCCCGTCACCGTCAGGCGTGCATGGGCGAGCGGGTCCCCCTTGCCCCCCTCGCTCAGCAGCAGGGAAACACGCGGATCCTTCTCGATGTTGCCGCGATGGGCGGCGAGCCTCGACAGCAGCAGCAGGGGCGAACCGTCGAAGTCGGTCGCGACATTCACGAGGCTGGCGAAGGGCGAACCATCCTGCGCGTCGATGGTCGCCAGCGCGCCCGCCCGTATGCGCCGCAGGAGGGCCTTGGCCTCCATCACGGGCTCGAAATCGGCGGGCTGGCCGGCCGGATTCGGCTGGCCGGGCTGGCGCGTGGTGTCGGTGTCGGACATCGGGTTGAAGACTCGCCTCGGCTGCAATTACTGCGAAATTGCCGCTTTATTACCAATAAGCAACCAGAAGTACGGATTTGCCCCGATAATTGTCACACTTCTGCCCGTTTGAGCGTAGAATGCGGGAGGAATCGGTGGTGATTTGCGCCCAGCGTCACCATAGTGGACTTCAGCGGATCGCTCCGCTCATCGTGAGGAATGCAATGCCAACGATCGCGCTGGTCGATGACGACCGTAACATCCTGACGTCGGTTTCCATCGCCCTGGAAGCGGAAGGCTATCGCATCCAGACCTACAATGACGGGATGTCGGCCCTCGACGGGCTCAAGGCCAACCCGCCGGACCTCGCCATCTTCGACATCAAGATGCCGCGCATGGACGGCATGGAACTGCTGCGCCGCCTGCGCCAGAAATCCGAACTGCCGGTGATCTTCCTCACCTCGAAGGATGAGGAAATCGATGAACTCTTCGGCCTCAAGATGGGGGCCGACGACTTCATCCGCAAACCCTTCTCCCAGCGCCTGCTGGTGGAGCGCGTGAAGGCTGTGCTGCGCCGTTTCCAGCCTAAGGATGCCGCCGCCTCCAAGGCGTCGGACGCCAAGATCCTCGAGCGCGGCCAGTTGCGCATGGACCCCGAGCGCCATACCTGCACCTGGAAGGGCGAGCCGGTCGTGCTCACGGTCACCGAATTCCTGATCCTGCATGCTCTGGCCCAGCGCCCCGGCGTGGTGAAGAGCCGCAATGCGCTCATGGACGCGGCCTATGACGACCAGGTCTATGTCGACGATCGCACGATCGACAGCCACATCAAGCGCCTGCGCAAGAAGTTCAAGCAGGCCGACGACGATTTCGAGATGATCGAAACGCTGTATGGCGTCGGCTACCGCTTCAAGGAGGCGTGAAACCGGGCCTGCCTTCGGCGCAATGATCGAAAGAGGCGGCGTCGGCACGTCCGGGCTGCCTCGGTTGCAGGGCCATCGCTCTTGCGAGGCCCGCTTCACCCTGGATCGCCGGGTCGGGCTCGGTCACCGGAGGAAAGCGGGCTTCCGGCGAATTCGGGTCCGTCTCTTCATGGGGCAGACTGAAGTGCCCGGACCTTTCTGGCGGAATGAGGCCGCCTTCCATCGATCCTGAGGTTGCCTTGCTCGACAGAAACACGACCCCCGAGCGCGAGACGGAAACCTCCGAGGCTCCCCGGTCTCGATCGGTCCTGCGCCGGCGCCTGCGGCGCCTGCTGCGCATCGTGGCGGTCCAGACCTTCTCGAGCCTCACACGTCGTATCGTCGTGCTCAACCTCGCAGGACTGGTCGCGCTGGTGGTGGGCATTTTCTACCTCAACCAGTTCAGGGAAGGCCTTATCGATGCCCGCGTGCAGGCCCTCCTGACGCAGGGTGAGATCATGGCCAGCGCCGTCGCCGCTTCCGCGACCGTCGAGACGGGCTCCATCCATGTCGATCCGGAGAAGCTGCTCGAACAGCAGGCGGCCGGGGAGGAGGACAGCGACGACTCAACCCTCCTCGACTTCCCCATCAATCCGGAGAAGGTCGCGCCCCTGATGCGGCGCCTGATCTCTCCCACCAAGCTGCGCGCCCGGGTCTACGACAAGGACGGCAACCTCGTGATCGATTCGCGCGCCTTGTTCATCTATTCCGACATCGTCCGCTCGGACCTGCCGCAACCCAAGGAAGAGCCCAACCTGCTCCAGAAGGTCTGGAACGTGGTCAAGCGCGTGATCTTCCGGTCCGACGCGCCGCTCTACAAGGAATTGGGCAACCAGAACGGCAAGGGCTACAGCGAGGTTGTGGCGGCGCTCGACGGCACGCCCTCCTATCTGGTCAGCATCAACGAGCAGAACGAATCGATCGTCTCGGTGGCGGTGCCGATCCAGCGCTTCAAGACCGTGCTCGGCGTCCTGCAGCTCTCCACCCGGCCCGGCGACATCGACCAGATCGTCACGGCCGAGCGCCTCGCCATCCTCCGCGTCTTCGCCGTCGCAGCCGTGGTGATGGTGATCCTATCCATTCTGCTCGCCAGCACCATCGCCGGTCCCATCCGTCAGCTGGCCCGCGCCGCCGAGCGTGTGCGCTATGGCGTCAAGTCGCGCCAGGAAATTCCGGACTTCACCGAACGCTCCGATGAGATCGGCCATCTGTCCGGCGCGCTACGCGACATGACGACCGCGCTCTTCAAGCGCATCGAGGCCATCGAAAGCTTTGCCGCCGACGTCGCCCACGAGCTCAAGAATCCGCTGACCTCCCTGCGCTCGGCGGTGGAGACCCTGCCGCTCGCACGCAGCGACACGTCGCGTGACCGCCTGCTTGAAGTGATCCAGCACGACGTGCGCCGCCTCGACAGGCTGATCTCCGACATTTCGGACGCGTCGCGCCTCGACGCCGAACTGCTGCGCAACAGCGCCGAGCCGGTGGATATCGTCAAGGTGCTGACCGCCCTCACCGACGTGTTCAACAGCGTCGAGCGCGATGACGGCGTAAAGGTGCGGCTGTCCATTCCCATCGGCCTGCCGGCGACCGCCTTGTTCGTCAACGGCCACGATTCGCGACTCGGCCAGGTGATCAACAACCTCGTCGACAATGCACGCTCCTTCTCGCCCCGGAACGGCGAAGTGCGCATCAATTTGCGCCGCAACAAGAACGACATCGACATCGCCATCGAGGATGACGGGCCGGGCGTGCCTGACCACGCACTGGAGCGGATCTTTGAGCGCTTCTACACCGATCGCCCGGAGGAACAGGGCTTCGGCCAGAATTCAGGCCTCGGCCTGTCCATCTCCAAGCAGATCATCGAAGCCCATGGCGGCAAGCTCTGGGTCGAGAATCGCATGGATGGCGACAAGGTGCTTGGCGCCCGCTTCACGGTGCGCCTGCCGGCCGCCGCGGCCTGAGCCAAGCCCCCATGGGCGCCGACGCTGCGGAACAAGGCGCAGAATCGGAGTGTCGATTGCCAATCGACATTCTTGAAACGTGACCGTTTGTCGGCTTGAAAGGTGGCGATTGGTAAGCGCCGCCCGGCAAGGTTCGCGCCTATGGGCATGCCGGACGTTCTTGAACCTGCGTGCCCGACGGTTCAGAAAGAACGGGCAAGATGCCCGTGCGCCCGGACCCGCTGATGCCTGCCTCCCCTACTATCCATGCGACCTGCTTCGTCCTCGACGGGCACGGCATCCTCGTGCGAGGCGAGTCGGGCGCCGGCAAGAGCCGGCTTGCGCTTCATTTCATCGAGACCGCAGCCGGAAAGGGGCGCACGGCCAGGCTGGTGGGCGACGACCGTGTCTATATCGAGGCGGTGGCGGGGCAACTGATCGCCTCCGTCCCCTCGTCGATCGCCGGACTGATCGAGCGTCGCAGCCAGGGATTGCGTGACGCCGGCATCGAAAAGATCGACTTCCAGCCTTCGGCACCGGTCTCCCTCGTTGTGGATATCGTCCCGGATGCTGAAGTTTTTAGCCCGGCCGGCAAAAAAAATCACCGCATATGGCTGCAGGGCATCGAACTGACCCATCTTCTGGTTCCACGCGATTTTTCGAGCGCCGCTGCATTAATCGAGCAGATTCTGCCCCGTTTGGTATAGTTTCAGAAGCGGATTCCACTCCTGCGCGCGTCCGTGATCGTTAACAAAGCGTTGACGCCTATGGCCCGGATGTGACGAGACTGCGACAATGTGAGCCGTAGGGAGACTTGTTTTTGTGCAACGCGAGAATAATATCTGCGGCGAAAGCTACGGGTTGCGGAATGTCGTCGAGGCATTCCGGCCGTGCGTTGCGGAGGCGTCGTCTCATTTTGCTCAACACCGGGTGGCGCGAAAGCGGAACAGGCCTGGATTGTTGTCGCGATAGCGACGGCGACCGGAAAGATTCGATGCGGATCGACCGATGATCGGCATGGTGCTCGTTACGCATGGTCACCTTGCGACCGAATTTCTGTCGGCTCTCGAACACGTCGTGGGCCCGCAGCGGAATGTGGAGGCCATCGATATCGGCCCCGAAGACGATGTCGAGCAGCGACGGCGCGACATCATCGATGCGATCGGCAGGGTCGAGAGTGGCTCTGGCGTCGCGGTTCTCACGGATATGTTCGGAGGAACACCTTCAAATCTGGCGATATCCGTGATGAGCGGCCCCTCCATCGAGGTTGTGGCCGGCATCAATCTTCCCATGCTCGTCAAACTGGCGCGCCTGCGCAGCGAGGTTCCCCTCGCCGAGGCAGTGACCCGCGCCCAAGAGGCTGGCCGGAAATATATCAATATCGCCAGCCGCGTGTTGTCAGGCCAATGATTCGACGTTCCCTCAATCTCGCTGTACATGATCAGTTTGCCGACGGGGTGATTGCAACCCCGGTGGCATTCGCCAACCCTTGGGCCAAATGTTGGGGCTCGAGTGCCCCCGCCGGTTGCACCCCGGTCCAGATGCAGGCGGAAGCCTCCTTGATGCACAGGCAGCAGATGCACGCAGGCAGTACCGACGAAGATCCCTGTATCGAACCCGACACGGCTCCCGAGCCCACAGTGGCAGGCGGCATCGTCCGAATTCTCCCCATCATCAACAACAAGGGCCTGCACGCCCGCGCTTCGGCGAAATTCGTGCAGACGGCCGAAGGTTTCGACGCCGATGTGAAGGTCACCCGCTGTGGTGAGACCGTAGGCGGCCAGTCGATCATGGGCCTCATGATGCTCGCCGCGGCTCGCGGCACCACCATCGTGGTCGAGACCTCCGGCAACGAGGCCCGCGCCTGCATGGACGCTCTCGAGGCCCTGCTGGCGGACAAGTTCGGCGAAGAAGCCTGATTACGAAAGAGTGATCGGAACAGCCCGGTTTCCTGGCATTGGGAAACCCGGAGGCAACCTTGCAGGCTCCCGCGCATCAGCCTGCCCATTCTCCTGAAGAAACTGCCGAAATTCCACGAAAGCCTGCCCCGGAACTCACGCGGCAGGAGCGAATTTCTGCGCGGGAATGCAGGCGCGAGGGGAAGATTTTCCTACACGCATAGGCAGCAATATATCTTCACCAAAAGTCATGTTTTCGCCGCAATCCAGCCAAGGAGCCGCCCCAGCCCGGGGAGAATTTCCTACTCGTTACCTCGGCACCCGGTTCGGCGTAAGCCGGAAACCTCAGCCCCCCAGCCCCCCGACTTTGCTGGACCGGGTCCGCCGAGGTGGCGTCCTAAATGAGTAAGTTGAGGCCGATCCTTGCAAAAGGTCGGCCTTTTTTTACTGCCATGGCGCTGGATTCGGCCGTCCCTTCCCATAGGCAGCTCCCCCGGTGACCGGAACCGTGTATTTGGCGAGGGATGCCGCTTCGCCTCCCGCCGGCCCACTCGAAAGCGCGACATTCCAAGGACATACAGACCTCGTTCCCAAGCTGCCCTTGAAACGGGGACGTAAATTGTCCATCTGTGCAGCGGCGTTTCCGCCCCACAGACAATCATCACGAGTGAAGAACAATGAGCGCTGAAGTTCAGGGCGCGGGCCCGGATGTTGCCGCGCCGCAGAGCCGTACCTTCGAGGCCGACGTCGCCAAGCTGCTGCACCTGATGGTGCATTCGGTCTACTCGGACAAGGACGTGTTCCTGCGTGAGCTGATCTCCAACGCGGCCGATGCCTGCGAGAAGCTCCGCTACGAATCCCTTTCCAACCCGTCCCTTCTCGGCGACGAGCAGAAGGCGGGCATCAGGATCACGCTCGATGCGGACAATCGCCGCCTCGGCGTCGAGGACAACGGCATCGGCATGAGCGGCGAGGAGCTGATCGAGGCGCTCGGAACCATCGCCCGCTCCGGCACGAAGGCCTTCGTCGAGCGGCTGGAGAGCGCCGCCCAGCAGGCCGAGAGCAGCCAGTTGATCGGCCAGTTCGGCGTGGGTTTCTACTCGACCTTCATGGTGGCCGACAAAGTCGAGGTGTTCTCGCGCCGCGCCGGCTCGGATGTGGCCAATCTCTGGTCGTCAGACGGCAAGGGCTCCTATTCCGTGGCGCCGGTCGCGCTTGAGGAAGCTCCCGCGCGCGGTACCCGCGTGGTGCTGCATCTCATGGAGGACGCCAAGTCCTACGCCGAAAGCTTCACCATCGAGCAGCTCGTCAAGGCCCATTCCGGTCACGTGCCGGTGCCGATCACCCTCCTCGACAAGCCCGACGCCGAGCCCCGGCAGATCGCGGACGGCGCCGCCTTGTGGACGCGCCCCAAGGCCGACATCCCGGCGGAAGACTACACCGACTTCTATCGCAGCCTCGCCGGCCAGTTCGACGACCCGGCGCTCACCATCCATTTCCGCGCCGAGGGCCGGCAGGAATACACGCTGCTGGCTTTCGTGCCGGGCTCGCGTCCGTTCGACCTGTTCGACCCGCAGCGCAAGGGCCGCATGAAGCTCTATGTGCGCCGCGTGCTGATCTCGGACGAGGCGGACCTGGTGCCCGGCTATCTGCGCTTCATGCGCGGCCTGGTCGATTCCGCCGATCTGCCGCTCAACGTATCGCGCGAAATGATCCAGGAAAGCCCCCTGCTGACTGCCATCCGCAAGGCGGTGACGGGGCGCGTGCTCTCCGAGCTCGAAAAGCTCGCGACCAGCGACGCGGCAGCCTACGCCAAGGTCTGGGAGAATTTCGGCGCTGTGCTCAAGGAGGGCCTCTACGAGGATTTCGAGCGCCGCGACGCCCTGCTCGGCCTCGCTCGCTTCAAGACCACGACCTCGGCCGGCGAATGGCGCTCGCTGAAGGATTATGTTGCCGGTCTCAAGGAAAACCAGACGGCGATCTATTATCTTGCGGGCGACGATGCCAAGCGGCTGGAGACCTCCCCGCACCTGGAGGGCTTCCGCGCACGCGGCATCGAAGTGCTGCTGCTCGCCGATCCGGTCGACAGCTTCTGGGTCACCTCGGCGCTCGGCTTCGACGGCAAGCCCTTCAAGTCGGTGACGCAGGGCACTGCCGATCTGGCCGCCATCCCCCTCGCCGACAAGCCCGAGGAGCAGGCTCCCGAGACCACCTCCGCCGTCGCCGCCTTCCTCGCTTTCGCCAAGACCACGCTGGGCGACGACGTCTCGGATGTGCGAGCCTCGGAGCGCCTGACCTCGAGCGCCGTCTGCCTCGTCGCGCCCGATCTCGGCATGGACCGGCGCATGGAGCAGATCCTGGCCAGCGCCGGCCGCCTGGAAGGCGCGATGCAGAAGCCTGTGCTGGAGATCAATCCGCGTCATGCCCTGGTGACGAAACTCGCCGGCGTCCAGGAAGCGGGAACCGATCCTGCCTTCGTCGAAAGCGCCACCAGGCTGTTGCTGGACGAGGCCCGCATCCTTGATGGCACCGTGCCGAGCGACCCGGCCGGTTTCGCCGAACGCCTGTCGCAGGTATTGGCGAAGGGCCTGGGATGATTTTGGGAGCCGGGTCCTCAGACCCGCGTTCCTCCGATGTCGTCGAGGTTCCCCCGCAGGCTGCAGGAGCATGACAGGGAATCGCGGGGGCTCGGTTTTGTCCCCACCGGGCTTGTCCCGGTAATCCAGCCTGGCACAACGGATTGGAAAGCAGCATCTGTATGCCCGGGACGAACCCGGGCATGACAAAGCCTGTGCCCCCGGCAAGCCAAGGCTCGATCCTTGATTCAGGCTCGGAAGGTCCAGGCCCCGACGTCCTACCGCCCTACCCTCTGGCCGATCAAACGCTCGAACAGCAGCGCCACGATGATGATCGTGCCGATGGCGGACCCCTGCCAGAAGGGCGAGACCCCCATCAGGTTGAGCCCGTTTCGGATCATCACCATGATCAGGACACCGATCAGGGTGCCGATGATCGAGCCGCGCCCGCCGAACAGGCTGGCGCCGCCGATCACCACGGCGGCAATGGCGTCGAGCTCCATGGCGTTGCCCATCAGGGGATCGGCGGAGAGGAGCTGCGCGATCGAGAAGGTGATGGCCACGGCCGAAAGAGCGCCGGAGATCACATAAGGCAGCACGGAATAGAAAAGCACGCTGAGCCCGGCCGCCCGCGCCGCCTCCTTGTTGGAGCCGATCGCATAGATGGTGCGGCCGCCCTTGGTATAGGTCAGGTAGGCCCAGGCCAGGATGTAGAGCACGGCCAGGAACAGCACATTGGTGGGTATGCCGAGCACATCGGTATAGACGATCGACTGCATGCTGTCGGGTATGCTGGCGATCGCCGTCTGACCGGAGAGAATGTAGGCGAGGCTGCGCCCTATCGCCATCACGCCGAGGGTCACGACGAAGGCAGCCAGACCGAAATAGGCGATGAGGATGCCGGAGACCAGGCCGATGCCGCCGCCGCAGAGGACGGCGAGCAGGATGGCGACCGGTACGGGATAGTTCTGCACCGCAAGGCCCAGGATGATGCCGGTGACGCCGGCCACCGAGCCGACCGAGAGATCGATGCCGCCCGTCAGGATGACGAAGGTCATGCCTACGGAGACGATGCCGACCACCACGGACTGGTCGAGGATATTGAAGATGTTCGAGCGCGTGAGGAAATAGGGCGAGAGCAGTGACAGGCAGACGGCAAGCAGGATCGCGAGGCCGATCATGCGGAACTCGAGTCGCCGGGTCAGCCAGGCGAATCGGTTGCGCACGGGTTCTGAGGTGGTGCTGTCGGTCATCGGACGATCTTTCTAAAGCGTGGCCGCGAGGTCATCGACTTGGGCCCGCACCACGGCGGGCTCGGGCGGTGCGACATGGCCGGGGAGGGTCAGGCCTACCCAGCCCAGATCATGCCCTCGCGGGCTGACGAGCGGCAGCAGCATCGTGGCGCGCGAACCGTCGTTCTCGGGCACGAAGATCCCGTCGCGCCGATGAAGGGCGCCGGCGATGCGGGTCGCCGCGAAGGGTTTCACCTCGCCCACCGAGAAGCCGGGATCCGCCGAAGCGTCGGCCGCCACGAGGTTGAGGCAGATCAGCCTGTCATTGTCGATCAGTGCCCAGAAGCCCGCGCCGCCGCATTGCTGCGTGAGGCCGCGCAGGATCTCGGTATTGCGCGCCATCGAGGTGCGGGGAGCGGCGAGCAGGGTCAGCTTTTCCTCGTCCAGCAGGTCTGCCGGCAGATCGGCGACACTGAGGCCGTCGCTGACGACGACGATGCGGTTGGAGAGGCCCAGCAGTTCCTCGAAATCGGAGGATACCACCACGACGGCCACGCCCTTGGACGCGATGTCGCGCAGGATGGCGTAGATGGAGGCACGGGTTCCGATGTCGACGCCCTTGGTCGGCTCGTCGAGGATGAGCACGCGCGGCTCCAGCAGCAGCCAGCGCGCGATGATGATCTTCTGCTGCATGCCGCCGGAGAAGTTCAGCATGTTGGCGTCGAGCAGGCGATCCGCCGGCAGGCCGAGGCTGCGCAGCAGGGCATCCACCGCCTTTTCCCGGCTGCGATAGCCGAGCCCGAAGCCTTTGTGGGCACCCAGATGCGCAAGGAGCAGGTTCTCCTTCACCGAGAGATCCGGCACGATGTTCTGGGAGCGCCGGTCCTCCGCGACGAAGCCGATGCCGGCGCGCACCGACTCCGCCGGCTTGCGCGGATCGATCGGCTTGCCGTCGAGCAGCAGAGTGCCTGCAGTGCGCGGTCTCAGGCCGAAGATCGCCTCCACCGTCTCGGAACGACCGGCACCGACGAGGCCGCCGAGACCGAGGATTTCACCCCGTCTCACGGAAAAGGAAACGTCCCGCACGAGGGGCGGTGTCGCGATGTTGCGCGCCTCGAAGACGACCGGCGCATCCTTGCGGGCTGCCGTCTCCTCGCGCGAATAGATCGCCCCGACATCCTGGCCGACCATGTAGCGGATGAGATCGGCCTGGCTCAGCGAAGCCGTCGGAAGGGAAGAGGCCACCGTGCGTCCCTCACGCATGATGGTGACCCTGTCGGTGATCGCGAAGACCTCCTCCAGCCGGTGCGAGACGAAGACGAGGCCGCGCCCGTCGTCCCGCAGCCTCGTCATGATGTCGAACAGGCGCTCGACCTCGCTGGGACTGAGCGAGGATGTCGGTTCGTCGAAGATGATCAGCTTGGCATTGACGCCGAGAGCCTTGGCGATCTCGACGAGCTGGCGCTGGGCCGCCGAGAGCCGGCGAACCTCGATGTCGAGCGGCAGCGCCTCGCCCTGCCCCAGCACAGAGAGAAGCTCGGCGCCGCGGCGGTGCAGGTCGGCATAGGAGAGGCGGCCCGGCCGCCCGAGCTCGGGCAGGAAGATGTTCTCCGCCACCGACAGGTCGGGAACGAGGCTGGTCTCCTGCATGACGATGGCGATGCCGATGTCGAGGGCGTCACGCGTGGACCGCAGGCGGACAGGGCGCCCGCGATAGACGACCTCCCCCGCATCGGGCCGCACGTGGCCGGAAATCACCTTCGACAAAGTGGACTTGCCGGCGCCATTGGCGCCGAGCAGGCCGTGAACCTCCCCAGCCAGCAGCTCGAAGCTCGCCCCCGCGAGGGCACGGGTACGATCGAACGTCTTGGCGACGCCCGCGGCAGTCAGCAAAGGCTCGGCGGATGCAGGCAAGGAAGACTCCTCCGTGGAGTGGCGGTCTTCGACCGCCATTCTTGTACCGTTGCGCGGCTTGAAAGGAAGGTGGCGGCCGGAGACCGCCACTCCACCATTTCGCCCCTCAACCCATTTCGTTGGCGAAGACGGTTTCCTTCACCGTGGGCAGTTCCTTCTCGATATTCTCGCTGGTGACCACCAGGATCGGCACGGAGACCTCCTTCTCGACCTTGCCGCCGGTCAGCGCCGCCACCAGCGCCTCTCCGGACTTCTGGCCCATGAGATAGGGCTGCTGCATGCCGGAGGCGACGATCTGCTTGGTCTTGAGAAGATCGACGAATTCCGGAATGCCGTCGAACGCCGCGACCAGGATGTCGTCACTGCGCCGGGCGGCCTTGATGGCACGCAGTGCGCCGATGGCCGGCTGGTCAGTCTGCACGAACAGGCCCCGCAGGTCGGGATTGGCCGTGAGCATGTCCTGCGTGAACTTGAAGGTCTCGTCCGCCGTGTAGGACTGCATCTGCTGGAGGCCTGCCTCCTTGCCGGTCCAGCCGCCGGCCTTGAGGCCGTCGCGGAAACCCTTCGTGCGGGCCTGGCCGTTCTTGCGCGCCTGCGAGATGGTGATGAGGCCGACCGACCCGCTCTCCCAACCCTTCGCCTTGAGCGCCGCGGCCAGCGCCTCGCCCACGCCCTTAGCTCCTTCGTAGTTGTTGGAGATGATGAAGGAGGCGTAGTCGCCGCTGTTGGTGCCGATATCGCCGATCACCACTGGAATGCCGGCGCGGCCGGCCAGCGTGAGCACACTGGGTGCCGTGGAGGAATCCGTCGGCGAGATCACGATGCCGGCGACCCCCTTGGCGATGGCATCCTGCGCGTTCTGCAGCTGGGTCTGCGGGCTGTTGTGGGAATCCAGGGCCTGGAAGCCGTAGCCCTTGGCCTTGGCAACGGATTCGACGCCCTTAGACAGGTAGCGCCAGAACGGCAGGTCGAGGCCCGGCGTCAGGTAGACGATCTCCTTGGCCGCCGCGCGCGATGACTGGACGCCGAAGGCACCGGTGCCGGCGAGCGCCGCGCCGGCCGTAAGCTGCAGGAACGTTCTTCTCTTCATTCTTTCCTCCCATTCCGCTCATCGGCGGTTCCTGGTTGATTTCCCATCCCTCTGCGGGGATTCCCGACGGGAAGTGAACCTTCCTCTATCCGTCCGCGCCCGCCGCCTCCTCCTCGAGGATCGAGCGGGTCGTGGCATAGATGCGATCGAGATGAATGCCGAAGGCCGCGACCACGGCCTCCGCGTCATGGGCCCGAAGGCCGGCCAGGATCGCGGCATGGTCCTGGCAGCTCAGGGCGATGGCCCCAGGCCGCGACACGGCCTTGCGGCGATGCGGCATGGCATAGAGATAGAGGTCGATGACGAAATCGGCGAGCAGGTCGTTGCCGCAAGAGCGGTAGATCGCGACGTGGAACTCGCGGTCGCAGATCAAGAAGCGCACGGGGTCTCCGACGGACTCGCGCTGGGCCTCCAGAGAAGCCTCCAGCATGGCCAGCGTGGCGTCGTCGATCCGGCGGGCGGCATCCGCGACAACCGGCTGCTCCACGAGGAGCCGGGCCGCCTGGATAGCTTCGATGTCGTAGCTGTTGATGATCCTCGGCTCATGCATGCCGAGTACGACCGGACCGACATCCGCGCTCAGGACGCGCGTGCGCGTGCCATGCGAAATGCCGATGATGCCGCGCCCGGCCAGGAGCTGCATGGCCCCGCGCACCGTCTCGCGGCTGACCTGAAGCGCAACGGCCAGGTGGCGCTCGCTGGGCAGGGTGTCGGAAACCTGGAGAATTCCGGCCGCGATGAGCGAGGCGATCTTGTCGGCGACGAGTTCGCGCACATTGCGCCGAACGACGCCATGGCGCAGTTCAGGCACGCGTTCGAACACCGAAAAGGCACTCTGCACGGACATGCGGCGAAGTTTGCAATCTGATCAACTGGCCCAACCAGCAGACCAGTTAGGGCAAGATTTGTCTGACCTGTCAAGGGACCCGGCGATCCCTATTTGGGTGATGCCTCACCGAGATAGAACGCCTTGACATCGCCGCGCGATGCAAGCTCCGCCGCCGGCCCGGACATGGCGACCCGGCCGGTTTCGAGCACGTAGCCGACATCGGCGTATTTCAGCGCGAGATTGGCGTTCTGCTCGGCGATCAGGAAGCTGACGCCGCTGTCGCGATTGAGCGTGCGGATGATCTCGAAGATCTCCTGCACCACGATCGGCGCCAGTCCCATGGACGGCTCGTCGAGCAGCATGAGGCGCGGCCGTGTCATCAACGCGCGGCCGATCGCGGTCATCTGCTGCTCGCCGCCGGACGTCAGTCCGGCCTTGGTTCGGCGCTTCAGCTTGAGGCGCGGGAACCAGGCATAGATCCGCTCGATATCCTCCGCTAGCTGGCGACGTCCCGGCCGGCGCAGGAAGGCGCCGGACAGAAGGTTCTCCTCCACGGTGAGCTGCTGGAAGCAATGCCTGCCCTCCAGCACCTGCACCACGCCCTTGCCCACGAGCGCGGACGGCGACAGCCGGCTCACCGCCTCGCCCCGCCAGGTGATGGTGCCGCGGCTCACCGCGCCGCGCTCGGGCCCGAGCAGGTTCGAGATGGCCTTGAGGGTGGTGGATTTGCCCGCGCCGTTCGCCCCGAGAAGGGCCACGACCTGTCCTTCCTCGACGGTCAGCGAGACATCGCGCACCGCCAGGATGGCCTGGCCGTAATGCACCTCGATGCCTGCGACTGCGAGGAAGGGAGCCGTTTGCGGAAGGGAGGATGGAGCGCTCATGGGACAGATCCTTCGAGGGGACGTTGGAAGCAGCCTCGCCTTCCCCGTCAGGCGGGGAAGGCTCGACGTCATACCTGCCGTCCCGGTGTCAGTTCGTCTGCGTCGCCGGGGTGATGCCCTTCTCCTGCGCGTAGGCGGCCGCCTTTGCGCGGATGGTGTCGGCAAAGAGCGAGGCGTCCGCCTTGATCCAGTCGGTCAGCGTGTTCCACTTGGAGCCGTCCCACTGGATGATCTTGGCGGCGATGGTCTCGCCCTTGTGGTTGTCGGGCGAAGTCTTCAACGGGGAGATCAGGCCCTGCGCCCCCAACTCGGCGATGCGCTTGTCGTCGATGTTCAGATTCTCCAGGGCCCAGCGGCCTTCCTCGGCCGTCAGCGGACGATTGCCGAACTTCTTGTGCCCGACACGCAGCGCCTCGACGAAGGTGATCGCCTCGATCACCCCGTAATTGTAGTAGACCGTGCCGAATTTGCTCTTGTCCTTGAGGTCGCTCTTGCCGGCATCGACGATCTTCTCCTTCAGGGTCTTCAGGATGCCGTAGTCGGTTCCGGGCGGGAATACCGAGACGGCGAGATAGCCCTTGGCGACGCCGCCCGCCGGACGGGCGTCATCTTCCGAGCCGCTCCAGATATCGCCGATGATGTGGTCGGCGGGGAAGCCGACGCGGGCGGCCGTCTTGATCGCCACCGGGGTCATCACGCCCCAGCCGCGCAGGAACACCCAGTCGGCGCCGGCACTGCGGATCTGCTGCCACTGCGCCTGTTGCTGTTCGCCGGGATGGGGAACCGGGATCTGGATATCGGTGAAGCCGTATTTCTTGGAGAGGATGCCGAGTGGCTCGATGGTGTCGCGGCCATAGCCGGAGTCGTGATAGAGCGTGGCGATCTTCAGGCCCTTGAGCTTGTCATATCCGCCCGCCTTCTGGGCGATGAAATCCACGATGATCTGGGCCTCGCTCCAGTAGTCGAAGACCAGCGGATATTGATAGGGGAACACGCGCCCGTCGGTGGCGATGTTCTGCCCGCCGCCGGGAGAGACGATCGGCACCTTGTCGACGCGCGCCTTGTCGGTCAGCGCCACATCGAGACCGGAGGAGTGCGGATAGATCGCGGCTGTCAAGGCACCGTCATAGCCGTTCTTGTAGCGCTCGTAGCATTCGATGCCGCGTTCGATCTCATAGGCCGTCTCGCATTCCTGGATGAGGATCTTCACGCCGTCGACCCCGCCCTCCACCTCGTTGATATAGGTGAGGTAGTCGCGGTTGCCGGCGCCGAAGGGAATGAACGAGGGCGCATAGGGGCCGGTGCGGTAGGTGAAGAGCGGGTAAAGCTGCTCGCCCTTGTGGTCCTGGGCGAGGGCCGGGGCCGAGGCGGAAAGCCCGGCCAGGCCGATCCCGGCGGCAAGCGCCAGGGCCTTTATGAGGGTGGAAGGCATGAGGTTCGTCTCCGTTGCTGCTTGGCTTGCTTGGATTTGAAGAGGGATTCCGGGCATGGTTCGCCCGTCCGCGGGCACGGCCCACGGGTCAGGTCGGCTTTTCGGGAAGCGGGATCAGGCCCGCGCGGCACGGCGGCGGAAGAGCACCTGCCGCAGCCGAACGATGAGATGGCTGAGGCCGTCAGGCTCCTTGATCAGAAGCAGGATGATGATCGCGCCGAAGATGATGTGCTGGATATTGGACAGCGCTCCCTGGTCCGCGAGGAAGCCGAGACCGGTAAAGGGGGCGATGCGGTCGAGCGCTATCGGCATCAGCACGATAAAGGCGGCGCCGAGGAAGTTGCCCCAGATCGTCGCGGTGCCGCCGATCAGCACGATGAACAGCACCTGGAAGGACTTGTCGAGATCGAAGGTGTGCGCATCCGAGGTGCCGAGATAGCCGAAGGACCAGAGCGCACCGGCAATGCCGCAGACGAAGGAGCTGATCCCATAGGCGAGCAGCTTGCGGCTGGGGACATGGATGCCGATCACCGCCGCCGCGGTGTCCATGTCACGTATCGCCATCCATTCGCGGCCGACGCGGCTGCGCACGACGGCAAAGGCGAAGGCAACCAGCACGGCCGCGGTGCCGGCCACGAAGAGATAGCGGCCCGTGGCGGATGAAAGATCGTGGCCGAAGATCTCCAGGCGCGGAGCGGAGATCGTCAGCGACTGGCTGCCGTTCGAAAACCAGTTGTAGTTGGTGAACAGCCACTCGAAGAAGAACTGGGCACCCAGAGTCGAGGCGCCGAGGTAGAACCCCTTGATGCGAAGGCTCGGCAGTCCGAACACCACGCCGGCGGCGGCGGCGATCAGGCCGGCCAGGACAAGCACGGCCGGCAGCGGCAGCGCGGGAACGCGCAGCAGGAGATTGTAGCTGGCGAAGGCACCGACCGACATGAACGCCGCGGTGCCGAGGGAAACGAGGCCCGTATAGCCCATGAGCAGATTGAGGCCGATGCCGGCCACGCCCATGACGATGGTCGGGATGATAATGGAAGAGAGCCAATAGTCGCTGGCGAAGAGGGGCACGACGCCGAAGGCGACGGCAAGCCCGACGGCGATGGCGAGCAGGCGCGGACTGAAGCTGCCGCCTCGCGCCAGCACGGCACCCTCGGAGCGCTGGGAAACGAACGACATCGGCTAGACCCTTTCGATGGCGCGATCGCCGAACAGCCCTGCCGGACGGATGAGCAGGAAAGCGACGGCGAGGATGTAGGCGAACCAGGTGGAAACGCTGCCCTGCACGAGCGGGCCGATATAGATGTCGGCGAGCGCCTCGGTTGCGCCGACCAGGAGCCCGCCGACGATCGCACCGGGCACGGAGGAAAAGCCGCCGATGATCAGCACCGGCAGGGCCTTCAGCGTCACCAGCGAGAGCGAGAACTGCACGCCCTGGCGCGCACCCCACACGAGGCCCGCCACCAGCGCCACGATGCCCGCCACGCTCCACACGATGCGCCAGATCACGGGCAGGCGGATGCCGATGGACTGCGCGGCCAGCGTGTCGTCGGCGACAGCCCTGAGCGAGATACCCATTCTGGTGCGGTCGAACAGGATGGAGAGCAGCACCACGATGGCAAGAGCGCTGCCGGAGGCGAAAAGGTCGAACTGGCTGATGGAGAGGCCGCCGATGGCAAGAGGGATGTCGTCGATGCCGAGGTCGAGCATGTGGACGTCGGATCCCATCAGGAGCTGGGCAAGCCCCTCGATCACGAAGCTCAGGCCGAGCGTGGCCATGAACAGGGTCAACGCATCGCGGTTGACGAGGGGGCGCAGCACCAGCCGCTCGATCAGCACGGCTCCGAAGATCATCACCAGCACGGTGGCGGCGAGCGCGAGCCAGAAGGAGATATCGTGCTCGACCAGGGTCACGAAGGTGAGCGAGGCGAAGAGCAGCATGGCGCCCTGCGCGAAGTTGAACACGCCCGATGCCTTGTAGATCAGCACGAAGCCGATGG
This sequence comes from Labrys sp. ALF-8, assembly GCF_059699065.1. Taxonomy (NCBI): domain Bacteria; kingdom Pseudomonadati; phylum Pseudomonadota; class Alphaproteobacteria; order Hyphomicrobiales; family Xanthobacteraceae; genus Labrys; species Labrys sp. ALF-8. The sequence continues at coordinate 2,811,091 of NZ_AP048537.1, read as the reverse complement.
CGACGAGCGAATACATCACGCCCGCTAGCAATCCGCTGATCAGTGTTTCGAGGAAGAAGCTCATGGACAGCCTCAGTGAACCGTGCCGAGATAGGCGGCGATGACGTCGGGATTGGTGCGGACCTCGTCGGGCGGCCCGTCGCCGACCTTGCGGCCATAGTCGAGCACGACGACATGATGGGCGAGGCCCATGACGATGCCGACATCGTGCTCGATCAGCACGATGGTCGTGCGCAGTTTGGCGTTCACCTCGGCGATGAGCCGGCTCATTTCCTGCTTCTCGTCCTGGTTCATGCCGGCCATCGGCTCGTCGAGCAGCAGGAGCTTGGGTTGCGCCACCAGCGCCCGGGCGAGATCCACCCGCTTTTGCAGGCCATAGGACAGCGTCGACACGACGCTGCCCGCATGGCGCTCCAGGTCCAGAAAGGCGAGGATCTCGCGGGCACGCGCCTCAAAGCTTCGGCGTTCGGCAGTATCGCGGCCAACCCGGAAGATGTTCTCCAGGAAGGTCGCGCGGCCATGACGGGCGAGGCCAGCCAGGACGTTTTCGAGCACGGTTAGCCGGTCGAACAGGGCGTTGTGCTGGAAGGTGCGCCCGATGCCGAGATGCGCCGCCTTGTAGGGGTGGATCGCCTCGAAGCGCGTGCCGTCGAAGACGACATCGCCATCATTGGCGCGATAGACGCCGTTGATCACGTTCAGCAGCGAACTCTTGCCGGCGCCGTTCGGCCCGATCAGCGCACAGATCTCGCCTTCGGCTACATCGAAACTGAGGCGATTCAACGCGCTGATGCCCTTGAAGGACAGCGAGACATCGTGGAGCTGGAGCAGCGGCGCCGGCATTGGTTCTACCGGCCCGTGGCGAGGCGGGAGACACCGGCCTCGCGTTCGGCCGCCTCGCGGCGCTTCACAGCCTCGATGTCGCGATAGGCATTGGCGGGATGGTTATGCGGCAGATAGGGTCCTTCGCCGAAGAGCTTTTCACGCAGCGTGCCAGGCTTGTAGGCGGTGGGGTAGGCCTCGCGACGCTGGAGTTCGGGAACGAGGTAGCCGACGGCATCCTCGAAGCTCTCCGGGGTTACGGCATAGGCCAGGTTGAAGCCATCGACATCGGTCTCCTCCGCCCATTCCTGGAGAATATCGGCAACCGTCGAGGCGGAACCGACGAAGACCGGTCCGAGGCCGCCGATGCCGCCCCAGCGTGCCAGTTCCTCCATGGTCCAGGTCTTGTCCTCGCCGGCGAAATGTTCGACCACCGAGATGATGGCATTCGTCTCCACCTTCCTGATCGGATCGGTGGGGGCATATTGCCCGAAATCGATCCCGCTCCAGCCGGAGAGGAACACCAGCGATCCGTCATAGGAAACGTAAGACTGGTAGTCCTTGAACTTGGCCTGTGCCTTGGCGTCGGTCTCGTCCACGATGACGGTGGTGAGGTTGTAGATGAAGATCTTGCGGGGATCGCGGCCGGCTGCGGCGGCCTGGCGACGGATATCGGCCACATAGGCCTTCAGCAGCGACTTGGTCGGTGCGGCCACGAAGACGCATTCGGCGTGGGCGGCGGCAAAGGCCTTGCCCGGCCCCGAGGCGCCGGCCTGGTAGAGCACCGGGGTGCGCTGCGGCGAGGGCTCGGTGAGCTGGTAGCCCGGCACCTCGAAATACTTGCCCTGGTGGCCGATCTCATGGACCTTGGAGGGATCGGTGAAGATGCGGCGCTCGCGATCGCGCAGCACCGCTCCTTCCTCCCACGAGCCCTCCAGCAGCTTGTAGAGGACCTCCACATATTCGGAAGCGACCTCGTAGCGGTTGTTGTGCTGGCGGAGGCCGCCCTGGCTGACGTTCTTGGCACCGCTTTCGAGATAGGACGTGACGATGTTCCATCCCACGCGGCCCTTGGTGTGGTGGTCGGCGGTCGCGAGACGGCGGGCGAACGTGTAGGGGTGCTCGAATGAGGTCGAGGCGGTGATGCCGATGCCCAGATGCTCGGTCGCGAGCGCGATCGGGGCGGCAAGCTGCAGCGGATCGTTGACGGGAATCTGCGCGGCCTGATGAATGGCGTGATGGTTGGAGCCCTTGTACACGTCGTAATAGCCCACGACGTCGGCGATGAAGATGCCGTCGAAGATACCGCGCTCCAGGGTGCGTGCCAGATCCTGCCAGTAGTCGAGATCCTTGTACTTCCAGGATTTGTCGCGGGGATGAGCCCACAGGCCCGGCGACTGGTGCCCGACGCAGTTCATGTCGAAGGCATTGAAACGAATCTGGCGGGCCATTCCCGATCTCCAAACTGTAAATGATGAGCGGCGCGCCCACGGGGTGGCCGCGCTGAATGCACCCATGAAAACTTGCCCGATTTTAAATGTCTAGTATTTTTATATAAAATATATAGAAAATGGACTGAAGGAGGCCGACGAGGCTCCTCGCCGAACCATGGGCTCGAGCGAAAACTTTCCACAAAAGCAAAGAGAATCAATACGATGACGCAGGCGCAATCGACGGTGGACGCAGCGTGGGGCAGCGGGCCCGGCGACAACTACGAAGAGCTGGCCAGCCATTTCAGGCCCGTTTTCGCCCGGATTCGCGAGGGAGCCATCACGCGCGAACTCAACCGGACCCTGCCGCACGAGCCGATTGCCTGGCTCAAGGAGGTGCGCTTCGGTGCCCTGCGCGTACCGGTCGAAAGCGGCGGATTCGGTGCCAGCCTGCCGCAGCTCTTCGCCCTGCTGGCCGAGCTCTCGCAGGCCGATTCCAATGTCACGCAGGCCCTGCGCGCGCATTTCGGCTTCACGGAGGACATCGTCAATTCACATTCGGCAAGCCGCCGTGCCCGCTGGCTGCCCCGCCTTGCCCGGGGAGAAATCGCAGGCAGCGCCTGGACCGAAATCGGCGAGGCCAAGCAGGCTGCCTTCTCCACCGTGGTGAAGCGTCGGGACGACAAGGCGCATGTCACCGGCGCCAAGTTCTATACGACCGGGTCCCTGTTCGCCGACTGGATCGATATCGGCGCCAGTGGCGAGGACGGCTCCTCGATTTCAGCCGTGGTCGCTCGCCATGCGCCGGGGGTCAATATCATCGACGACTGGGACGGTTTCGGCCAGATCCTCACCGCGAGCGGCACGACCACCTTTGCAGACGCGCCGGTGGACGTGGAGGATCTCGTGATCGACGACGACCGCTTCAAATATTCTGCCGCCTTCTACCAGCTCGTCCATCTCGCGACTCTGGCCGGCATCGGGCGCGCTGCGAGCGACGACGTCGCACAGGCCGTGAAAGCAAGGCGCCGCAGCTATTCGAATGCCCCTGCCCCGCGCCCCGCCGAGGACGCGCAGGTGCTGCAGATCGTCGGGCGCGTGCGTGGTGCGGCCTATTCGTCAGGCGCGATCGTGCTCAAGGTGGCCGAGGCGTTGCAGCGCGCCTTCGACGCCCGCTTTGGCGGCGACGCGGCTGCCGAGGAAAAGGCCAACGCGCTCGCGGAGCTCGAAGTGGCACAGGCCCAGACCGTCGTGACCAACCTTATCCTCGACGCCTCCACCCTGCTCTTCGACGCGCTCGGCGCCTCGGCGACCCTGCGCACCAGCGCCCTCGATCGCTACTGGCGCAACGCCCGCACCCTCTCCTCCCACAATCCCCGCATCTACAAGGACAGGATCGTCGGCGACTTCGCGGTCAACGGCACGCCGCCTCCCTACCAGTGGCGCATCGGCCAGGCGTAAGGAGGCAGACGCGCCTCACGCTCACACGTCAAGCGTGTTGTCGCGCTCCCACTGGGTGAAGTGCTGGGTGTAGCTGTTCCACTCCTGATGCTTGAGCTTGAGATAGGAGGAGGAAAAGGCTTCGCCCAGGGCAGCCTTGAGCGACTTGTCCTTGTCGAAGGCGCGCAGCGCGTCCAACAGGTTCAGCGGCAGCTTGGGCGCGCCCTTCACGGTATGGCCGTGCTGGTACATGTCGATGTCGTAGCGCTTGCCGGGATCGGCCTTGGCGTGGATGCCATCAAGGCCGGCGGCAATGATCACGGCCTGCAGGAGATAGGGGTTGGCGGCTCCGTCCGGCAGGCGCAATTCGAAGCGGCCCTTGCCCGGCACGCGCACCATATGGGTCCGGTTGTTGCCGGTCCACGTCACCGAGTTGGGCGACCATGTCGCGCCCGACACGGTGCGCGGGGCGTTGATTCTCTTGTAGGAATTGACGGTCGGGTTGGTGATGGCGGCCAGCGACTCCGCGTGCTTCATGATGCCGCCGAGGAAGTGGTAGCCCTGCGGCGAGAGGCCCATCTCGTCCTTGGCGTCGTAGAACATGTTGGTCTTGCCCGCCTTGTCCCACACCGAGATGTGAGCATGGCATCCCGAACCCGTCAGGCCCGGGAAAGGCTTCGGCATGAAGGTGGCGCGCAGGCCATGCTTCTCGGCCACGGACTTGACCATGAACTTGAAGAAAGAGTGGCGGTCGGCGGTGACGAGGCTGTCGTCGAAGTTCCAGTTCATCTCGAACTGGCCGTTGGCGTCCTCGTGGTCGTTCTGGTAGGGCCCCCAGCCCAGCTCGAGCATGTAGTCGCAGATCTCGGCGATGACGTCGTACCGGCGCATCAGCGCCTGCTGGTCGTAGCAGGGCTTGGCGGCATTGTCCTTGGCATCGGAGATGGCGCCGCCGTCGGCGTCGATGAGGAAGAACTCGGCCTCGACGCCGGTCTTCACATAGAGGCCCTCCTTGGCTGCGCTCGCCATGATGTTCTTGAGAACCACGCGTGGGGCCTGGTCGACATGCCGCTCTTCCATCACGCAATCGGCGGCGACCCAGGCGACGTCCTTCTTCCAGGGCAGTTGCACCACGGCGGAGGCGTCGGGCACGGCGAAGAGGTCGGGATGGGCAGGCGTCATGTCGAGCCAGGTTGCGAAACCGGCGAAGCCGGCGCCGTCCTTCTGCATATCCGCGATCGCCGCCGCCGGAACCAGCTTGGCACGCTGGGCGCCGAAGAGGTCCGTATAGGAGATCATGAAATAGCGGATGCCCTTTTCCTTGGCGAGCGTCGCCAGATCCTGCGTCATACTGTCAATTCCCGATGTCTGGATGGTCTGGTGTACCGGTCTTGGGACCGGCATCTTTGTAAATTGGACTATGCAAAAAAAGTGCCGGTCCGCAGGGCCTCGCCGGGAAAACCGGGGAACCTCGACCTTTCGTCATCGCCGGGGTCGTCCCGGCGATTCGGTTTGGCGCAAGCGCGGGCAAGCAGGGCGACCTGAATTCCCGTCACGCTCCCGGGCGTGCCCGTTCCCAGGCTGCACTCGCCCAGCCACACTCAGAACCCCTGTCCCGGGATCCAGTTCGTGCCCGCAAGCGGCACACGGGCCATGGCGGCGGCCTCGATGGTGAGGGCGCAGAGGTCCTCTGGCTCCAGGTTATGGACATGGTTCTTGCCGCAGGCCCGCGCGATGGTCTGTGCCTCGAGCGTCATCACCTTGAGGTAATTGGCGAGGCGGCGCCCGGCCTTGACCGGATCGAGGCGCTCCATCAGGGCGGGATCCTGGGTGGTGATGCCCGCCGGATCCCTGCCTTCGTGCCAGTCGTCGTAGGCGCCGGCCGTCGTGCCCAGCGCACGGTACTCTTCCTCATGGATGGGATCGTTGTCGCCGAGCGCCACCAGCGCCGCCGTGCCGATGGAGACGGCATCGGCGCCGAGAGCCAGAGCCTTCGCCACATCGGCGCCGTTGCGGATGCCGCCCGAGACGATGAGTTGCACCTTGCGATGCATGCCGAGGTCCTGAAGCGCCTGTACGGCCGGGCGAATGCAGGCGAGCGTGGGCTGGCCCACATGCTCGATGAACACCTCCTGCGTCGCCGCCGTACCGCCCTGCATGCCGTCGAGAACCACGACGTCCGCGCCCGACTTCACCGCGAGAGCGACGTCGTAATAGGGACGGGCACCGCCGACCTTCACATAGATGGGCTTTTCCCAGTCCGTGATCTCGCGCAGTTCCAGGATCTTGATCTCGAGATCGTCCGGACCCGTCCAGTCGGGATGGCGGCAGGCCGAGCGCTGGTCGATGCCCTTGGGCAGGGTGCGCATCTGGGCGACACGGTCGGAGATCTTCTGGCCCAGCAGCATGCCGCCGCCGCCCGGCTTGGCGCCCTGACCGACCACCACCTCGATGGCATCGGCCTTGCGCAGGTCGTCCGGGTTCATGCCGTAGCGCGAGGGCAGATACTGGTAGACGAGCGTTTGCGACTGCCCGCGTTCCTCCGGCGTCATGCCGCCGTCGCCGGTGGTCGTCGAGGTCCCGGCGATGGTGGCGCCGCGCCCCAGTGCTTCCTTGGCACGGCCGGAGAGCGAACCGAAGCTCATGCCGGCAATGGTGATCGGAATCTTCAGCTCGATCGGCTTCCTGGCGAAGCGCGAGCCGAGCACGACGTTGGTGGCGCATTTCTCGCGATAGCCTTCAAGCGGATAGCGCGAGATGGAGGCGCCGAGGAAGAGCAGGTCGTCGAAATGCGGCACCTTGCGCTTGGCCCCGCCGCCGCGGATGTCATAGATCCCCGTGGTGGCCGCCCGGCGGATCTCCGAGAGGGTATAGTCGTCGAAGGTCGCGGATTTACGCGGGACGGTCGGCGGGTTGTGGTAGCTCATGTGGGGATCCCTGGGATCGCAGGCTCCAGGCCTGCTCTTGCAAACGACGACGCTTCAGGAAGAAGCGGGCTGGAAGCCCGCTGTCCCAGACGTCAATACGCATCCGCATTGTCGATGTTGAAATTGTAGAGCTTGCGAGCCGAACCGTAGCGCTTGAATTCGCCCGGCTTGACGTCGTCGAAGCCCGCCTTCGCGAGCAGGCCTTCGAGGATCTCGATATGCTCGGGCCGCATTTCCTTCTCGATGCAATCCGCGCCAAGGCTCTTCACCTTGCCGCGCACGAAGAGACGCGCCTCGTAGATCGAATCTCCCAGCGCGTCCCCGGCATCGCCGCAGACCACGAGATTGCCCGACTGGGCCATGAAGGCCGACATGTGTCCGATATTGCCGCGCACGACAATATCGATGCCCTTCATCGAGATGCCGCAGCGCGAGGAGGCATTGCCCTCGATCACCAAGAGGCCACCCTTGCCGGTGGCACCGGCATACTGGCTGGCATCGCCCTTGATGCGGACTTCGCCGGACATCATGTTCTCGGCACAGCCCGGACCGGCCGAGCCATGCACGACGATGGTCGCATCCTTGTTCATGCCGGCGCAGTAATAGCCAACGCTTCCCTTGATCTCGACGCGGACCGGCGCGTCGACGCCCACCGCGACGGCATGCGAACCCTTGGGATTGCTGACTTCCCACACGGTGGCGTTGGTCCCCGCCTTTAGGGCGTGCAGCGCCTGGTTCAGTTCGCGCAGCGGCGTCTTGCCGAGATCGACCTTCTCTGTATCCGTCTTCACGCTTTCGGCCTTCGTTGCCAGTTGGTCCATGCCTCAGCGCTCCCAGAAATAGACGGTGGCGGGCTCGGGTTCCCACACCTTGGCATCCTCGATACCGGGCAGGTTCACCAGAGCACGATATTCGGAACCGAAGGCGACATACTGATCCGTCTCGGCCAGGACGGCGGGCTTGCACGCGACTGGATCGCGCACGACTCCGAACCCGTCCTTGGTGCCGACGACGAAGGTGTAGAAGCCGTCGAGGTCGCCCAACCCCTTCTCCATCGCCTCGCCGAGGTTGAGCCCCTGGTTCATGCGCCAGGTCAGATAGGCGGCGGCGACCTCGGAGTCGTTCTCCGTCTCGAAGCTCATGCCGTCATATTTGAGCTCGCGGCGAAGATTGTTGTGGTTGGAGAGCGAGCCGTTGTGAACGAGGCACTCATCGGCGCCCGTGGAGAAAGGATGGGCGCCAAGCGTGGTCACGGCCGATTCGGTCGCCATGCGGGTGTGGCCGATGCCGTGGCTTCCGGTCATCTCGGCGAGGGCAAAGCGCCTGGCGACCTCGGTGGGATAGCCCACCTCCTTGTAGATCTCGATCGCTTCCCCGGAGCCCATGATGCGGACCGAGGGCCGAAGCGCGCGGATGGCCTCGCGCGCCGCATCGGCCCTCTCGGCGGGCACGCTCAGAACCGCATGGGTGTCTTTGGGCTTGAGCGAAACGCCCTCGCCGATCGCATTGCCGACGGCATCTGCCAGGCCCTCGAAATCCGAGGCCGGGCTGGCGGACTGCACGGTGATCTTGGCCTTGCCGGCCTCGGGTGCGCCGTAGATCGCGAAGCCCGCCGAATCCGGACCGCGGTCGCACATGGTGTTGAGCATACCGGACAGGAGCGCCCCCAATTGGGGTTCCAGACTCTTGTCCTTGAGAAAAAGGCCGACAATGCCACACATGGCGTGGATCCTCAGTGCAACTAATTTCACTGAGGCTAGCAAGTTCCCCCGGCGCCATCAACCGTTCTGAACAAATTTTTCCTGTGAGGAATAATTTGTGGCTGAGGGCGTTCTCGCGCCGATGTTCGTCCGGATCGAGCTGCCCCCCCCCAGCGGGAAGCCGGCGATAGATGCAGGCCCGAGACCGGGAGGCGCGGCGGCGAGCAGCTGCCGCGCTCTCTTTTCTCACGCAGCCTGCTTCACGAAGCGCTCGACATGGGCCGAAGCGATCGGATTGGCGTTGGCCACCAATTCGTCAAAGCGATAATTCGCGATCTTGGCGATCTCGATCAGCCCGGACGCACGCTCCACGCCCGGCGAGTTGGCCATGCGCGACCAGCCATTCGCCAGCACCCGCTCATAACGCTCCACCTCACGGGCGCACACGATGAGCGGGAAGCCGAAATGTTTGCGGTAGGCGGTCGCGAGTTCCAGGACATGGTTCTGCTCCTCGCTGTCCAGACCGTCGAGGCCGGCATTGACGTGGTCAAGGACATAGGCATTGCCGGCATCGCCTTCGCTGCCGAGATCCGCGAAGGAGTTCATGAGCTGGAGCTGCTCCTCGGCGGAGCCGGTGAGCAGGGCATCGTGGAAGGCCGAGCGCAGGGCGATGGTGTCGGCGAAGGGCCGCAGTGCATAGGCCCGCTCCAGCACCCAGGGCGTATTCTCGACCAGGCCGCCGAAGGTCTTCGCGAATTCAGCCGGCGACATCTCGTTCACGTCCGCCAGGCTCACCGGGTTGTCGTCCGGCCGGCCCGCCACCGTCACGTTGTGGCTTCCGCCGACATGGTTGAAGAGGATGTTGAGGAGGATGGCGGCGAGGGCACCCAGGGTGATGCCCGAGCCGAAGATGATCTGGACCCAGTCCGGGAAGGCGTTGGCGACATAGGGCTGGGCCGTCACCAGCATGCCCAGGCCCACGCTGGTGGAGACGATGACGATGTTGGCATGGTTGTTGAAGTCGACCTTGCTCAGCGTCTGGATGCCGACCACGGCCACCGCCGCGAACATGGCGAGCGCCGCCCCGCCCAGGACCGGCAGCGGAATGCCGGCGACGATGGCCGCCGCCTTGGGCAGCGAGCCCAGGACGATCATGATGATGCCGGCGGCCACGATCACCCAGCGGCTCTTGACCTGGGTGAGGCGCACCAGCCCGACATTCTCGGCAAAGCAGGTATAGGGGAAGGAGTTCAGCACGCCGCCGATGAAGGTGGCGATGCCGTCGGCCCGGATGGCCCGGCCGATATCCTCGGGCCGGATGCGCTTCTTGACGATCTCGCCGGTGGCGTAGACGTCGCCGGTGGTCTCCACCATGGTGATGACCATCACCACGATCATCGACAGGATGGCGGTGAAGGAGAAGGTCGGCCAGCCGAAGTAGAAGGGGGAGGTGTAGCCCACCCAGTTTGCGGTGGCGACCTCGCCGAAATGGGCATCGCCCAGCAGCCAGGCGACCACGGTGCCGGCGACCAGGCCGATCAGCACCGCCACCGTCTGCATGAAGCCGGTGAAGACGCGCTGGATCATGACGATCAGCCCGAGCGTGCCGAAGGCATAGGCCAGGTTCTTGAGCATCACCGGGTTCTGGATCGCCATCGGGCTCTGGCCCAGCACGATGTCGTTGGCGGCGACCGGCAGCAGCGCCACGCCGATGATCAGGATCACCGAGCCGGTGACCACGGGCGGGAAGAAGCGCGTCAGCCTGGCGAAGTAGGAGGCGGCGAGGAAGGTGAAGACGCCGGCCACGATGACCGAGCCGTAGATGGCGAGCAGGCCCGGGGTGCCGCCGGCGCCGCCGGTGGCGGCGAGGCCGATGGCGATCATCGGCGAGACCGCGGTGAAGGTGACGCCCTGCAGCAGCGGCAGGCGCACGCCGACATTGCCGAAGCCCACAGCCTGGATGATCGAGGCGATGCCGCAGGTGAACAGGTCGGCGTTGATCAGGTGGATCAGTTGCTCCGGCGAGAGCTTCAACGCACCCGCCACGATGATCGGCACCAGAACCGCACCGGCATAGAACGCCAGCACGTGCTGGAACCCGTAGGCAGCCAGCTTCGGCAGCGGCAGAACCTCGTCAACCGGGTGCACCTTGGCGGAGCGGGCCGGCGGCACCGCTTTCCCGCCAAGATCGGTATCGGCAATGACAGTCATGAAAGATCCCCTTGTAGATCACATATCTTCTGGTCGGTCAGGCTGGGGCGGTCTCCGCCGCCTTTGTCTGCATGGCCGGCACCGGCCGCCCCCTCGGGCGGGCGGTGCCGGCGTCATGGTCCATCACGGCGCGATAGAGCCGATCGGCCGCGAAGGGCGTTTCCTGCAGGCGCACTCCCGTGGCGTCCCGTATGGCATTCGCCAGGGCGGCGGCGACGGGGTTGAACGGGCTCTCGCTCATCGACTTGGCTCCGAGCGGGCCGATGCGATCCGTGGTCCGCGCGAACAGAACCTCGGTGCGGGGAATGTCGGCGAAGGATGGAATGTGATAGCCGCGGAAAGTCGGGTTGGAGACCCGGCCTTCCTCGTCGAAATCCATATGTTCGTAGAGGGCCGCGCCGATGGCCTGTGCGACGCCGCCTTCGACCTGGCCACGGCATTGCATCGGGTTGATCACCGTGCCGGCGTCGGCTGCGTGGATGCTGCGCAGGATGCGGATCTCGCCGTGACGGCGATGAACGGCAACCTCGAAACCCTGGACGTTGAAGGCGATCGAGCGGGGCGTGCCGCCGCTGCGCCCCTCCGCCTCCAGTCGGCTTCCCTGACGCCGGGCGGCCTCTTCCAGCGAAGCCAGGCCGACCACGTGATTGCCGACGCGGACATGCCCGGCCTCCAGGTGGCCCGCGCCGGCATCCCCGCCCGTCAACTCTGCGGCGAGAGCAATGAGATCCGCACCGAGCCTGGCACAGGCCGCGCGCGTCGCCTCGCCCGCCACCACGGTGCCGGTGCTGCCATAGGCGCCGGTGTCGTGGCTGACATGGTCGGTGTCCGATTGCCTGATGCGGATTCGCTCCGGCGTCGTACACAGCATGGTGGCGGCGATCTGCGCATGTACCGTCGTGGTGCCGTTGCCGAATTCGGCGGTGCCGACGAGAAGTTCGTAGTCGCCGCCGGCCAGGAGCCTCACCCTGGCATGGGCGTGGTGGCCGCGGGGAGGAATGGTATCGATCATGCCCGCCGCGAGGCCGCGCCCCACCAGCCAGTCCGGTCCGAGGTCGGGTTTCGCCGAGGCATTGAGGCCCGTCTCCACCCCGTCCAGGCACTGATCCAGACCATAGCTGCCGAACTCGACGTCATGGGGATGATCATCGGCAGCGACCAGGGGGTCGCCCGGGCGAACCATGTTCAGGCGCCGCAGGACGACGGGATCGATACCCAGGCCCCTGGCCAGTTCGTCCATGGCGGATTCCACCGCGAAGTTGGTCTGGCTCAGGCCATACCCGCGGAAGGCGCCGCTCGGCAGCGTGTTCGTGTAGACGGCATAGCCGTCGACCTTCTTGTTGGGGCAGCGATAGAGCGCGATCGACTCGTTCCCGGCATGGAAGAGCACGCCGCCCGCATGGTTTCCGTAGGCGCCGGTATTGGACACGATGCGCAACTCGATCGCGGTCAGCGTGCCGTCCCGACGGGCTCCGATCCTGACCTTGACACGCATCGGATGGCGGCTGGTGGAGGCGGAGAACTGTTCGGACCGCGTGAACTCCAGCTTCACCGGCCGGCCGGTGCGAAGCACGGCCAGCATCACGATATCCTCGGTGAGCATCTCCTGCTTGCCGCCGAAGCCGCCGCCGACCCGTTCGCTGAAGACGCGCACCTTCTCGCGCGGCATGTCGAAGAGGGTGCACAGGGCGTCCCGGGTCAGGAAGGGTGTCTGCGAGCTGGTGCGGATATGGATACGTCCATCCTCGCCCAGCCAGCCGATGCAGCCATGCGTCTCCAGATGCGCATGCTGGATGCGCTGGCTGACATAGGTTCCGCTGTGCACGCGATCGGCAGCCGCGAAACCCTCCTCGACGTCGCCGATCCCGCCGTGCAGTTCGGCCACTATGTTGCGGGTCGGATCGTGGATGCGCGACTCCGCTCCCTTGGGATGCAGGACAGGCGCCCTCTCCGCCATCGCCTCCTCGGGGTCGAACACCGCCGTCAAGACTTCGTATCGCACCTCGATCAGCCCGAGCGCCCGCTCCGCCATCGCCTCGGTGTCCGCCACCACCGCAGCGACGCGCTGGCCGGCGAAGCGGATGATCGGATCGAGCACCAGCGTGTCGTCGACATCGTCGAGCGGATTGTCGTGCCTGGCGGTCGAGAAATGGCGGTGAGGCGCGTCGCGATGGGTCAGCACAGCCCGGACCCCAGGGGACGCCAGGGCGGCGCTGAACTCGATGTCGAGGATGCGGGCATGGGCATGGGGCGAGCGCAGGATCTTCATGTGGAGGAGACCATCCACCGCCACGTCCATCGTATAGCGCGCCTTTCCGGTCACCACCGCCGGTCCGGCGGGCGCCGGCGTGTTGCTGCCGACACCCTGCGGGCGTTCGTCGACATGGCGCACGCCGCCGACGGCATCGGCAATGGCGCGATAGCCGGTGCAGCGGCACAGATTGCCTTTCAGCGCATCGGGCAGATTCTGCTTCTGCTCTGCCGAGAGGCAGGCCGCCGTCATGATCATGCCGGCCGTGCAGAAGCCGCACTGGAATCCCTGGGCATCGAGGAAGGCCTGCTGGGTGGGATGCAACTGGCCCGGGCACGACAGCCCCTCGATGGTGGTGACCGCGCGCCCCTCCGCCCGGAAGGCCGGCACCAGGCAGCTATGCACCGGCTTGCCGTCGAGATGCACGGTGCAGGCGCCGCAGTCGCCGGCATCGCAGCCCTTCTTCACCCCGAACCAGCCGAGTTCGCGCAGGAACGTACGCAGGCACTGCCCGGGGCGAGGGGTAGCTTCCTGCTCGATGCCGTTGACGAGAAAGCTCATGCGGCCCTCCCCTCGGCGAGTTCACGACGAATCTGCTCGGCGAAGTCGAACGTGACCTGGCGCCGCCAATCCGGACGGCCGTGCATGTCGTCATAATAGAGGGCGAGGGGTATGCCGGCGGCGACCGCGTCCCGAAGCATTCCTTCGTCCGGCAAGGCGGAAAAAGCGAGACGGATCGGCATCCGCGTTGCGGCGGTCACCGTCAGCGCGAAGGCTCCGTCTTCCCTAAGCGTGCCGATGACGAGCACACCGGAGCGGCCGAGCTGGGTCAGCGAGGCCCGCCGGAATGCGGCGCGTGCCCGGAAGGCCGCCGACGGAATTTCGATCGAGCGCAGGATCTCTCCGGGCTCCAGCGCAGGCAGCCTTGGGCCGCGCACGAAATCGACGACCGGCAGCCGTCGTTCATCGCCCTTCGGCGTCCAGATCACGCAGGTGCCATCCAGCGCGGCACAGAGCGAGATCATCGGCCCGGCGGGTAGCGACATGCAGAGGTTCCCCCCGACGGTCGCCATGTTCCAGATCTTGAAGGAGGCGAGGAAGGATCTGCAGCACAGGCCGATGAGGGAGGCCGCCCGCCATTCGGATGGTGCCACGAAGCCGGCGAGCGTGGCGACAGTGCAGGTGGCGGAAATGGACAGGCCGCCTTCGTGCATCACCAGCGGCTCCCAGCCGAGGCCGGACAGGTCGATCAGGCGGGCAAGCGTCGGCTGCGGTTCGGAGAACAGCCAGGTTCCGCCAGCCAGCCAGGCATCCGCGGAGCCGGCATTCCTCGCAAGCGCCATCAGGCCCTCGCGGCTCGCCGGTCGTTCCGCCACGGTGATGGAGTTGAGATCCATGGCCGAATCTCACTCTCCCGCCAGGACGCGGATCGCCCGGGCGAATCCACGCGCCTTCCCGTCACCATCTCGCCGGAGCAGCGACATCGAACTTCCCCTCTCTTCCGGAAGGCAAGGCTCCGCCGGTCGTGGCGAGCGGGCGTGCCCTACGGATGAAACTCATTTTTTCCTGGATGCCGCGGAGGCGTTTATGACGCCCGCCTCTCATTCGACGCCAGGAGCTTAGCGCGATTTGTGCGGTGCGATATTTCCGAATCCAGAACGATGCGCTGCCGAAAAAGCAGCGATCAAGAGCAGGGTATTCCGTGCACCGTCCTGTGCGGCCGTGGCGGAGTGTGCTTAATTAGGACCATGACCTTACCTATCGGCAGCGACGAAAGTCCCGAAAGTCCCAGGGCTGCCACATTGGTACGCCCGCGCGAGAGCGCCCTCTCTCCTGCCTTGCTGGCGCGCGTCTTCCACCAGCCCTCGCTGATCTATTTCAACGCCGTGGCTCAATATCTTTCGGTACGGGAGACGGCGCGGCGCCTCAACGTCGCATCGTCGGCCGTCACGCGGCAGATTTCGGGGCTGGAGGATGCGCTGGGCATGGAACTCTTCCAGCGAGAGGGACGGCGCATCAAGCTCTCGCCGGCCGGCGAGATCCTCTTCCGCCACGCCCGTCGCCTCGTCGCGCCGCTGGAGGCCGCGGTCTCCGAACTCGACATGCTGCGCGGCCTGAGGACGGGGACCGTGCGTGTCGCGGCTGCGGAGAGCGTGGGACTCTCGTTCCTGCCACGGCTTATCGATGATTTCGGCCAGCGTTATCCTCGCCTGCGCCTCGACGTTTCCGTGACCTCCTCGGCTGACGTGATAGACCGGATCGCCGATGAACAGGCCGACATCGGCCTGGGCTTCATTGCCGGCCGGCTGCGCGGAATAGAAGTCGCCGTGCGACGCGACGTGCGCATCGGCGCGGTCATGCGGCCAGATCACCCTCTGGCTACGGCCCCCACCGTCACATTGGCGGCCTGCCTTGCCTCAAACATAGCGGTGGGCAAGCCGGAAATCTCGATCCGCGAGGTGATCGAGCCATTCCTGCAACGCACGACAACCGCACCCCCTCCCTTCGTCGAGGTGGATTCCATCCGCATGCTGGTCGAGCTGGCGCTGATCGGGCATCACGTTTCGATCATGACGCCGATCGGCGCCCACAGCGAGATCCAGCGTGGCGAACTCGTGTTCCGCTCCCTCGATGAGCCGGGCCTGCCCACCAATCGCTTCGGGCTGATGGTCCGGGCCGCCGGCAATCTGCAGTTTGCGCCGGCGGTCTTCTACGAACACGCCAGGCAGCATTTCGAGACACTCGAACTGCCCGGCGCGGTTTGAGCGGCGTCTCAGTGCAGGACGACGCCCTCGGGGAGCCCGGTGAAAGCGAACGACGATGCATCGAACGCGGCCGGCATGATGACACGCGGCACCAGGTTCGCCTGCAGTTCGCGGCAGATCCCGGCGGCCAGTTCAAGGGTGATGAGCTGGCAGCGTTCCCGGCCGCACCGTTCGGCGTGATAGAACTCGACGGGTATGTCCTCCACCAGCCGCTGCTTGAGCAGGGTTTCACTGGGCAGGCCTTCGAAGTCGAACTGCAGCGGGCGACGGGTCGAGCCGGTCACGGTCAGGGTGAGGTCTCCCTCCTTCGACACCGTGCCGATCAAGAGCGCATCGGAGCTTCCACCGGTCTGGAGCGCCAGACGACGGAACGCGACCGGCCGCTCCAGCGCTTCGGCGGGAAGTCTTATCGATCGCAGCACCTCACCCGCCCGGAGTGCAGGCAGGCCGGGCCCCCGCACGAAATCCGGTACCGAAAGGCGCCGCTCGCCGCCGGCCGGTGTCCAGACCGTGCAGATACCTTCCAGCGCCGCGCAGAGCGCGATCATCGGTCCCGACGGCAGCGCCATGCACAGATTGCCGCCCACGGTCGCGCTTCGCCAGTTCGTGAACCCGGCCGGAAAGGCACCGCAGCAGCGGCCGATCAACGGTGCGGCCTGCCAGGACGCGGGTGCCTTGAAGGCTGCGAGGGTGCCCAGATTGCAGGTCGCGGATATGGTGAGCCCATGCGGCCCTGCAGACAGGGGATCCCAGTTCATGCCGAGCAGGTCGACCAGCCGGCGAATCTGGGGCTGGGACCGGAGAAACAAGCCGGTCCCGCCGGCAAGCCACGCATCCGATTTTCTGGCGCGCCTGGCGATCACGGTGAGGGCCATGCGGTCCACTGGGCGGACGGCCTTCGATACGGTGCCCAGTTTCATGACGGCAGCTCCGGCCGCCCAGCCGCAAGCACCGCGCAGCGTCGCGGGCCACTCATGGCAGTCCCAGCAGTACCGACAGTCAACCCGACTGCCGTCAGTAAGACGACAAACGACATCAATTCCTCCAGCACAAGAGCAAGACTCCGCGGCAGTCGCCACGGACCGTTACGAGGGAACGCAACTCGAGACGTCGGCGGCGGAACGGTAGGCAAACACCGCCTTGGGATGCCGGCTTCATATCAGAAATCCAGAAGGACGATATTTCCGATTGCAGAGCGCGTCGCTGCCGAACCGGCATCAAGATGTCACGCTACGAAATTACAGTCCGACCCTGTGCGAAAGTGATGGTTTGTGCTTAAGTCGGAATATGGTTGCATTGCAGGCGAAAGAGCAGAATTCAGGTAGTGAAAAGGCACCAACGTTGGCGCGCCCGCGCGAACACGCCCTTTCCCCCGCCCTTCTGGCGCGTGTATTTCACCAGCCGTCCCTGGTTTATTTCAATGCGGCGGCGGAATACCTTTCCATTCGGGAGGCTGCGCGCAGGCTCAACGTCGCCTCTTCGGCCGTGACGCGGCAGGTTGCAGGCCTTGAAGATGCGCTGGGCATGGAACTGTTCCAGCGAGAGAACCGTCGCCTCAAGCTGACTCCGGCGGGCGAGATCCTCTACCGCCACTCCCGCCGCCTGCTGGCGCCGATAGAGGCGGCCGTCTCCGAACTCGACATGCTCCGAGGGCTGAAAACGGGAACGATCCGCGTCGCCACCGTTGAGAGCGTGGGTCTGTCGTTCGTGCCGCGGCTGATCGCCGATTTCTGCCAGCGCTATCCTCGCCTGCACCTCGACGTCTCCGTCGCCTCCTCCGCCGAGGTGATCGCCCGCATTCTCGACGAGAGGGTCGATATCGGCTTCGGTTTCATTGCCGGCGCAACCCGAGGGATCGAGGTCGCGGTACGCCGCGACGTTCGCATCGGTGCGGTGATGCGGCCCGAGCACCCCCTGGCGGCGCTGTCGACGGTGACGCTGGCGGACTGCCTCGACCACAATGTCGCCGTCGCCAAGCCCGAGATCTCCTTTCGCGAGGTGATCGACCCCTTTCTCCAGCGCATGGTCCTGTCGCGCCTGCCGCTGGTGGAGGTCGATTCCATCCGCATGCTGGTCGAGCTTGCCCAGATCGGCCAGCACGTCTCGATCATGACGCCGATCGGTGCCCAGAACGAGATCCAGCGCGGCGAGCTGGTATTTCGCCCCCTCATCGAACCGGGCCTGCCCACCAATCGCTTCGGCCTGATGCTGCGCGCAGCCGGCAGCCTGCACTTCGCCCCCGCGGTGTTCTACGAACATGCCAAGCGGCATTTCGAGACGATCGAACTGCCCGGAGCGATCTGAATTCCCCCCGACAAGCAGACATCGTCGGAAACTGATTTTCATTTGAAGAAAATCTTTTCTCTATTCGCGACATCTACGCGACATCCAATGGCCACTATGCCCTGTGGACCAGGCGAATTTGCCTTTTTCCGACATCCCTCCGGTGTAGTTTAATGAACGGAAATTTTCTTGCGCTTCAGGAATAGGCGACTAGAATTCCGGATTGATCGCATGTTGGCGAGGCGGCCGAGCACCCTCTTTTGCCGGAAACGGGGATAACCGGTTTCGATCTTTACGCTGCACGCGCGATGCGGCAGAAGGTTTACGGGCCACACCTTCCGTTAAGGAAGATTTGGCCGGACGGAATGGAAGGGTCGTTGGCCCCGTTTCGGAAGGATCGAAAGGAACGCGATGACAAAGCGGGTGGCGACGCCGACCCCTGGAAACGGGGCGGCCCCGGCGGCGAGGCGCGACCCCGTCGCAGTTGGAATTCCCCACGCTGATCCGATCGATCCCGGCGAAGGCGAGAGCCTGTTTTCCGATGCCTTTCCGACCCGCAGCTTCCCCTCAGGCGCCGTGATGCCCGCGCAGGATCCGCACGCCCTCGGTGGCGCGCGTGACAATATCCTGGAGGTGGCGATCGGGCGCGAGGTACGCGCATTCCGGAACAAGCTCGGCATCACCGTGGCAGATCTCGCCGCCGCGACGGGTCTTTCGCTCGGCATGCTCTCCAAGATCGAGAACGGCGTGACCTCGCCCTCGCTCACGACCCTGCAGACCCTGTCGCGGGCCCTGGGCGTGCCAGTTACGGCGTTCTTCCGCCGCTTCGAGGAGCGGCGGGAGGCTGTGTTCGTGAAGGCGGGCGAGGGCCTGCTGATCGAGCGCCGGGGAACCCGGGCCGGCCACCAGTACCGCCTTCTAGGCCACAACAGCGGCAACACCGGCCGCGTGGTGGTGGAGCCCTATGTGATTACGCTCACGGAAGAATCAGACGTCTTTCCGCTCTTCCAGCATTCGGGGCTGGAGTTCATCTACATACTGGAGGGCGAGGTGATCTACCGCCACGCCGACAAGCTCTACCATCTGACGCCTGGCGACAGCCTCTTCTTCGATGCCGACGCCCCGCACGGGCCGGACGAGATGCGCCAGCTTCCGATCCGTTTCCTCTCGATCATCTCCTATCCGAAGGACGAGGTCTGAAGGACAGGCCCGCTCGTCCTCGCCGGCGGCAATACCGGCGAACTCAGCCCGATCTCCCGGTTTGAACCAATGGATCGCACGCGACGGCCGCGGACGGCCCTCGCGCAGGATGGGAATTGCCCGAATTACGGCATGTCGCTGCCTATCCATTGATCTTGACAGGCTTGCGGGAGCGGCTGAAACTCGTTCGTATACAAATGAGTTTCAGCCATCCTGACCGAGATAGACCTGTACAACCGGGCGACAATCGGAAACCATCGTCACCACATCCATCGAAGAGCGGGAGTGCCGAATGCGGATAGTGTCTCGACTTGTGTTTGCCGGCCTTGCCGCCGCCACGCTCCTGGCGGCCAAGCCTTCCCTGGCGGCGGATACGATCAAGATCGGCGAGATCAACTCCTATTCCGGCCTGCCCGCCTTCACCGAGCCCTATCGCAAGGGCTGGCAGCTCGCGCTGGAAGAAATCAACGCTGCCGGCGGCGTCGGCGGCAAGCAACTGGAAGTGATTTCCAAGGATGACAGCGGCAAGCCGGCCACGGCCATCACCGCAGCCAACGAATTGACCAGCAGTGACGGCACGGTGATGCTGATGGGCACCTTCTTCTCCAATGTCGGCCTCGCCGTCTCGGACTTCGCCAAGCAGAAGCAGGTGATGTTCCTGGCCGCCGAACCGCTGACGGACGCCATCACCTGGTCGAAGGGCAACGCCCAGACGTTCCGCCTGCGCCCCTCCAACTACATGCAGGCAGCCATGCTGGCCGAGGAGGCCGCCAAGCTGCCCGCCAAGACCTGGGCGACGGTGGCCCCGAACTATGAATATGGCCAGTCGGCCGTCTCGGTCTTCAAGCAGCTCCTCAGCGCGAAGCGTCCCGACGTGAAGTGGGTCGGCGAGCAATGGCCGACGCAGGGCAAAATCGATGCCGGCCCGGTGGTCGAGGCGTTGCTCGCGGCCAAGCCCGACGCCATCCTCAACGTCACCTTCGGTGGCGACCTCGTGAAGTTCGTACGGGAGGGAACGACGCGCGGCCTGTTCAAGGACCGTTCGGTGGTGAGCTTCCTCACGGGCGAGCCCGAATATCTCGACCCGCTCAAGGACGAGGCACCGACCGGCTGGATCGTGACGGGCTATCCCTGGTATGCCCTGCACTCCCCGGCGCACGATGCCTTCCTGAAGGCCTATCAGGCCAAATACAACGAAACGCCGCGCCTCGGCTCCATCGTCGGCTACGTCACCATGAAGGCCGCCGCGGCTATCCTGGCCAAGGCCAGCTCGACCGACACGCCGGCCCTGATCAAGGCCGCCGAGGGGCTGCCTCTCGACACGCCGTTCGGCCCGATCAGCTTCCGTGCCATCGACCACCAGTCCACCATGGGCGCCTTCGTTGGCGCCACGGCGGTACAGGACGGCAAGGGCGTCATGACCAACTTCGTCTATCGCGACGGCAAGGATTACCTGCCCGATGACGCCACGGTGAAGGGCATGCGCCCGGCGGAGTGAGGCTTTCACGCGTCGCGGAGGCCGAAGGGCGGCGGCGGACCATCGATCTCCTGGCCATTGCCCGTCTTCGCGCCTCTGCCCAACCGAGGCCCCGCCTCGACCCTCCCTCGGGAGGGAGTGAAGAAAACCATTCCGAGGCCCCCGTGGGAACCATCGTCGCACAATTCCTGAGCGGCCTCGCCGGTGCCGCTTCCCTCTTCCTGGTCGCTTCCGGCCTATCCATCATTTTCGGCGTCACCCGCATCGTCAATTTCGCCCATGGCGCCTTCTACATGCTGGGGGCCTATTTCGCCTGCACGCTCGCCAATCAATGGACGGGTGCCATCGGTTTCTGGGGCGCCCTCCTGGCCGCCGTGGCGATCGTGGCGGTGCTGGGAGGGGCGCTCGAGATGACGCTCCTGCGCCGTATCTACCGGGCACCGGAGCTCTTCCAGTTGCTGGCGACGTTCGGCGTCACCCTGGTGGTGCAGGACCTCGTCGTGCTGGTTTTCGGCCCCGACGACCTGCTGGGACCGCGCGCGCCCGGCCTGAAGGGGGCCGTCGAGATCGCGGGGCGCGCCATCCCCACCTACGACCTCTTCCTGATCGCGATCTCGCCGGTCGTGCTCGGCCTGCTCTGGCTCCTGTTCAACCGCACGCGCTGGGGCATACTGGTACGCGCCGCGACCCAGGATCGAGACATGGTCGCCGCCCTCGGCGTGAACCAGAAATGGCTGTTCACCGGCGTGTTCATGCTGGGTGTCGCACTGGCGGCGCTCGGAGGCGCCCTGCAGATTCCGCGCGACGCAGTTACCCACCAGATGGACCTCGCCATCATCGTCGAGGCTTTCATCATCGTGGTGACGGGCGGGCTGGGCAGCGTGTTCGGAGCCCTGGTCGCCGCCGTCCTGATCTCCGAACTCAACGCCTTCGGCATCCTCGCCTTTCCGAAGATCTCCATCGTCCTGATCTTCCTGGTGATGGCCGTCGTGCTGGTGGTCAGGCCCTGGGGGCTGTTCGGCAAGCCGACCGGCACCCCGCGCAGCACTCTCGGCGCCTCGATCGAACCCTGGCGGCCAATGCACGCGCAAGGGCGTCTCGCCGTGCTCGGCCTCGTCTTGCTGGCCGCCCTGCTGCCGTTGGTCGCCGGCCCCTATGCCCTCTCCGTCGGCAGCGAAATCGCCATCTTCGTGCTCTACGCCGCCAGCCTCCAATTCCTGATCTCGGTCGGGGGCCTCGTTTCCTTCGGCCACGCCGCCTTCTTCGGCCTCGGCGGTTACGGCGCGGCGCTCCTGGTCACCCTGCTCGGCTGGCGGATGGAAGCCGCGCTTATCGTGGCCCCGCTCCTGGCCCTCGGCGGTGCCATGCTGTTCGCGGGCTTCGCCGTCCGGCTTTCCGGCGTCTATCTCGCCATGCTGAGCCTCGCCTTCGCGCAGATCTGCTGGTCCATCGCCTCGCAATGGGTCGATTTCACCGGCGGCGACAACGGGATCCTCGGCGTCTGGCCTTCGGCATGGGCCTCGAAGCCCTGGGCGTTCTACGAACTCGCCCTTGGAATCGCGGTCGTCGGCGTGGCGCTGCTCCGGCTCGTCACCTTCGCTCCCTTCGGCTTCATGCTGCGGGCGATCCGCGATTCGGACCTGCGGGCCGAAGCAATCGGCATCCGACGACCGTCGATCCAGTGGGCCGCCTTCGTCCTGGCCGGCGTCCTCGCCGGAATCTCCGGCGCCCTGTTCGCCTTTCTCAAGGGCAGCGTCTTTCCCGACGCCTTTGGCGTGACCACCTCCGTGGACGGCCTGGTGATGGTGCTGCTCGGCGGCATGGGCAGCGTATCCGGTGCGGTCTTCGGCGCCGGCGTCTACAAGGCGCTGTCGACCTGGCTGATGAGCGAGACGGATTATTCCAAGCTTGCCATCGGCCTGATCATCATCGCGACGGTGGTGGTCCTGCCGCGCGGATTGGCGGGACTGCGGGATTTCCTGCCCCGCCGGGAGGCCAGGCCGTGAGCGCCCTCCTGGAGGTCGCGGGCCTCGCAAAGTCCTATGGCGGAGTGGAAGCGGTGAAGTATGTCTCGCTCCGCATCGCCGCCGGCGAAATGGTGGCGCTGATCGGTCCGAACGGCGCCGGCAAGAGCACCTGCTTCAACATGATCAACGGCCAGATCCGGCCGGACCGTGGCTCCATCCGCATGTTCGGCCGCGAGACGATCGGCCTGAGGCCCGCGGCGATCTGGCGCCTGGGCGTGGGCCGCACCTTCCAGATCACCGCGACCTTCGCTTCCATGCGGGTCATCGAGAACGTCCAGGTGGCGCTCGCCAGCCATGAATCGGTTCTCTGGCGGCTGACGCGGCTCGACGGCTTCAGGCGCGCCGAGGCCCAGGCGCTGCTGGAGCTGGTGGGCATCGGCGCCCTTGCCGACCGCCCGTGCGGTGAACTCGCCTATGGAGACCTCAAGCGCCTGGAACTCGCGGTTGCGCTTTCCAACGAGCCCCGCCTCCTGCTCATGGACGAGCCGACGGCGGGTATGGCGCCGGGCGCGCGCATCGCCATGATGGCGCTCGCCGCCGGCATCGCCCGCAGACGCGGTATCGGAATCCTCTTCACCGAACACGACATGGACGTGGTGTTCGAGCATGCCGACCGCCTGCTGGTGCTCGATCGGGGCCGTCTGATCGCCGAAGGCGATGCGCAAACCGTGCGCAGCGACCCCAAAGTGCGTGCGGTCTATCTCGGCGACGGTACCGTATTCGCGGATCTCAAAGCTTCGAAGGAGATCCGCTGATGCTGAACGTCGCCGCCCTCGACAGCTTCTACGGCCCCGCCCAGATCCTGCATGGGGTGTCGCTCGAAATCGGCAGGGGCGAGGTCGTCGCCCTCATCGGCCGCAACGGCGCCGGCAAGTCCACCACGTTCCGCTCGATCATGGGCCTGGTCGCCGGCCGCCGCGGCGCCATCACGCTTGAAGGCGCCGCCATCATCGGCCTGCCCACCCATGAGATCGCACGG
Organism: Labrys sp. ALF-8; assembly: GCF_059699065.1. Lineage (NCBI taxonomy): Bacteria > Pseudomonadati > Pseudomonadota > Alphaproteobacteria > Hyphomicrobiales > Xanthobacteraceae > Labrys > Labrys sp. ALF-8. Next base: position 2,787,579 of record NZ_AP048537.1, on the reverse strand, counting down.
CGCGGCATCGGCTATGTGCCTGAAGACCGCCGCGTCTTCACGGACCTCACCGTGGAGGAAAATCTCGAGGTCGGACGCCAACCGGCACGCGGGGGACTGAAACCCTGGACTCCGGAACGCCTTTACGACCTCTTTCCCAATCTCGGGGCCATGCCGCGAAGGCACGGCGGCCGCATGAGCGGCGGCGAGCAGCAGATGCTCACCATCGCCCGCACGCTGATGGGAAACCCCGCAATCGTGCTCCTGGACGAACCTTCGGAGGGCCTTGCGCCAAAGATCGTCGAGGATATGGCCCGTGCCATCCTCGCGCTCAAGCGGGAGGGCCTTTCCATCCTTCTGTCGGAGCAGAACCTGCATTTCGCCAGGCTGATCGCCGACCGCGCCTATGTGATCGAGAGCGGCTCCATCCGGTATTCGGGCACCATGACGGAACTGGCCGCCGACCATGCCGTGCAGACCGAGTACCTCGCCCTCTGAGTTCGCGAAGCGGGGCCGCCTCCTCGGCTCGTGATTGTTTCGCGTCGCCCGCATCGATATCGAAAAAAATCCTGCTCCCCGGGAATAAATGCGGCGCGTCGGCGGTCTGGACCAGTATGGAGCGGGTGGACGCTCCATTACACGAAGTTCGGAGCGCCCCATGAGCATCCCCGGAGACAGATCCTGCGCGGACGCCGACGGCATAGACCGTCGGGGCTTTCTCGAATGCATGAGCTGGGCCGGCACCGGCGTGTTGTGGACCCTTGCCGGCGGCCTGCCCCAGGCCATGGGCCTGAGCAGGGTGCTCGCGGACGGTGCCCCCGGCAGGCCCTTTACCTTCCTGCAGATCTCCGACAGCCATGTCGGCTTCGACAAGCCGGCCAATCCCGATGCGCTGGGCACGCTGCGCGAGGCGATCTTTCGTATCAAGGCGCTGCCCGTCAGGCCCGACTTCATGATCCACACGGGTGATATCAGCCACCTTTCGAAGGACTCGGAGTTCGATGACGCCGACCAGCTCATCCGGGATGCCGGAATCCCTGTATTCTACGTGCCCGGCGAGCACGACCTCCTCGACGACGGGCAAGGCAAGGCCTATCTCGATCGCTACGGCAAGGGCTCGCGAGGCGCCGGCTGGACCAGCTTCGATCACAACGGGGTGCATTACATCGCACTCGTCAATGTCGTGAACCTCAAGGGCGGCGGCCTGGGCAATCTCGGCGCCGAGCAACTGGAATGGCTGGAGAACGACGTCGCGGGCCTCGCCTCTTCGACGCCGATCGTCGTCTTTGCCCACATCCCGCTCTGGACCGTCTATCCCGACTGGGGTTGGGGCACGGCCGATGCGGCCCAGGCGCTCGTCTATCTCAAGCGCTTCGGCTCGGTGACCGTGCTCAACGGCCACATCCACCAGGTGATGCAGAAAGTGGAGGGCAACCTCGCCTTTCACACCGCGCGTTCCACCGCCTTCGCGCAGCCCGCCCCCGGCGCCGCCCCCTCCCCCGGGCCGATGAAGGTTCCTGCGGGCGAACTGCGCAAGATGCTCGGCATCGCCACCGTCGATTTCGTAAGCGGCAGCGAGCCGCTGGCAATCATCGACAGGCCGCTGGCCGGTTGATCCCGATCTCCCCTTCCGGGCGACCGGAAGAAGGCCGGAACCTGGCCGGGCGTCCCGACCCGCCACGGCCAAGTGTTCCGGCCTTTCCTCTTTCCCGACGCCCATGCACGCAGGACCTTTTCGACATGACGCACCCACGCAATGCGCTGAGCCGCCGCCTTGCCGTCCTCGCCCTTCACCTCGGCCTGCTTGCCCTTCCGGCGATTTCCGCCTGCCGGACGCCGGCGAGGGCCGGCGACGCCCTGGCCTCGGGTGCGCAGGCGACCGTGACCATCGACAATTTCACCTTCTCTCCTCGGCGCCTCACCATCGCGCCGGGGACGACGGTGACCTGGGTCAATCACGACGATATCCCGCATACCGTCGTAGAGGAAAACAGGGCCTTCCGCTCCAGGGCCCTCGACACGGACGACAGGTTCTCCTTCACCTTCACGAGGGCGGGCGATTTCAGCTATTTCTGCTCACTCCACCCGCGCATGACCGGCAGGATCACGGTCATGGCGGGTGCGGGCTGATCGAAGGCGGCAGGGCAGTGGCCGAAGCAACACGCGCTTTTGAAGGACCGGGTGGCGCCGTCGGATTTGATATGATCGTATGTTCGGGGCGTGAAGCGGTGTCCGGTTCACATGAGGAACGCTTCCGAGCCGACGCAAAGGGGATATACCCATGATCGGTCTGGCCATCGCATGCCCGACGGGCTGGCCCGCGCCAACTGCCTTGCAGCGCCCTTGGGGACGGCTGTGTTCATGGCTCGGAGCCCTGTGGTCGGTACGCGCGGAGGCACCCGCCCGCGCGAGAACCGCCCCGCTCGATGCCGCCGATCTCGCGCGTTTCCAAGCGCTGATGCTGCCGCATCTCGACGCGGCCCACAACCTGGCTCGCTTTTTGTGCAGGGACGCCGACGTGGCGGAGGACATCGTGCAGGAGGCCTTCCTGCGCGCCTTTCGCAGCTTCGGCGACTATCGCGGCGGCAGCCCGCGCGCCTTCATCCTGACGATCGTTCGCAACTGCCATCACTCGTGGTGGCAGGAACGCAAGCGCGGCCGGACCGAGCCGCTCGACGGCGGCCTCACGGAGGACGGCGAGACGAGGGAGCGCACGGACCTGCCGCATGACGAGACCGATCCTGAATCCGCCCTGCTGCAGCGGGACGAGGCCGGCGAGGTGCGCGCGGTGCTCGACACTCTGCCAGAGGCATTCCGCGAGGTTCTCGTGCTGCGGGAAATGGAAGATCTTTCCTACCGGGAGATTTCGGAGGTGACCACCACACCCCTCGGCACCGTGATGTCGCGCCTTGCGCGCGCCAGGGCACTCTTCGCCGAGGCCTGGAAGAGGCGCGACGGCGCCGAGCGGGAGGCATCATGAGCGCCTCCCACAGCCCCCATGACGACTGGGACACCCTGTTGCACGGCTACGCCGACGGGGAACTCGACGCAGCCAATGCCCTGCGGATGGAGGAACATCTGGCCGGCTGCAGCGATTGCGTGGCCAAGCTCGACGAAATCCGGGCGATGCGCGCGATCGTGGGCAGCGAAGACGTGCGATGGCCGGCCTCCGAGGCACTGCGCAGCCGCATCGGCGCGGCACTCCAGCGGGAGATTGCCGCCCCCCGGGCGATGCGCGAGCCGGCCATGAGCTGGCGCCTGTTCGTGGACCGCTTCACGCGCTGGAGCCTGGTCCCCTCCGCGGCGGTGCTGGCCGCCTGCCTGCTGTTCGTGACACTGCGGCCGGAGCCTGGACCTTCGCTCGAAGACCAGCTCGTTTCCAGCCATGTGCATTCGATGCTCGCAAACCATCTCACGGATGTGGCGACTTCCGATCAACACACCGTCAAGCCCTGGTTCAACGGCAAGATCGACTTCTCGCCACCCGTGGTTGATCTCAAGGGGCGCGGCTTTCCGCTGGTGGGCGGGCGCGTCGACTATCTGAGCGGACGCGTGGTGGCCACGCTGATCTACCGGCGCAACGGCCACGTCATCAACCTCTTCATCTGGCCCTCGTCAGCTCAGGCGGCCGCCGCCGGCGAGCGGGACGGCTACAATCTCCTCAACTGGAGTCAGGCGGGGCTGAACTTCTGGGCGGTGTCGGACGTGAATCCGGTGGAGCTCAAGGAATTCCAGGAGGATTTCTCCGACGCCACCCCGAAGTAGGGGCACCCGGCTCCCCGGTCTTCCTCCAGGCATCGTCATTCCGGATCGCGCAACCGCTCCGGAGTGACGTTCAATCCCACGGTCGGCGTCGGCGCTAGCCTACCGCCTTGCGGTAGAGGTGCCAGGTCGCGTGGCCCAGTACCGGCATGGCCACGATCAGTCCAAGCAGGGCTGGGATCGACCCCAGGACCAGGGCCGCCGCGACGATGAAGCCCCACATCAGCATCGGGCCAGGATTGGTTTTCACCACCTCCACCGACGTCCGTACAGCGGTGCCGACGCGCACCTTGCGGTCGAGCAGCAGCGGGAAGGAAACGACGCTGATCGCCAGCACGCCGAGGGCAAACAGAAAGCCGATGCCGACGCCGAGAATGATCATCGCCCAGCCTGCTCCGGTGTTGAAGACATCGAAGACGAAGGCGGACAACGACACGGGCAGGGCTGGTCCGAGCGTGAGGTAGTAGATTAGGGCCGCCACACCGAGCCATACGATGAAGATCACCGCCAATATGGCACTCAGGCCCAAGATGGCCCCGAAATTGGGCGAACGCGTCACATCGAGCGTGTGGGCCCAGGTAACCTCCAGCCCCTGCTCCCGTCGGCGGCTCATTTCATAGAGGCCGATGGCGGCGACGGGGCCGACCAGCGCGAAGCCGGACACCAGCGGGAAGATCATGGGCAGCATGCCATTGCCGAAGGCGAGCTGCGCCAGCACGAGACCCGCCAGGGGGTAGATAAGGCCGATGAAGATGACGTCGGTCCTGTAGGCTCCGAAATCCTGGAACCCTTTCATCAGGGCATCGCGCAGGTCGCCCATTCCGATCCGTTGCACCACCGGCGCGGTCTGTTCGAACTGCGCCGCCGGGCGATGCAAGGTGTGACCGATGGCGCCGACGCCGCTGGCGGTGCCACGAACGAGATCGATGCCCCACTCGACGGGATTCCTGATCGTCATGTTCCTGCTCCCGAAATTCTTATCGAGAGGCCGCAACCGCATGGGCACCGAAACAACCGAACCGGCCACGCGAACGCGCCCCGTATAACCGCGACAATACGCCTCATGCCGGCACCTGTCAGCCGCATATTGGTGCCCAGGGTCACAAGCGCGTGTGGGCGAAGCGCCTCATCCTGAAAGTGTGCCATGCGCAGCCCGCCGGGATGATCGTCGCGGCAGGCCGGCCCCCGGTTGCGGGCATTCCTCAGCAGGCCCGCGCCAACGCCCTCACCTCATTTTCGAGCCGGCGCGTGAGGACCTTGCGATCGGTGTCCGTGTCATAGGGCAACGCCTCGCCCCAGCTCACCACCACATCGATCGGAGGCCCCGAAAGCACGCCCATGAGATGGGGCGCCAGGTCGACGTCCCCGATCCAGGCAACCTCCTGCATGGCGCCGCGGCCGATCGGCAGGCCGCCGCGCTTGGTGTACCGCAGGGCGAGCGGCTGGACATAGGCAAGCCTGTCGCCATCGCCCAGCGCCTCGCGAGCCGCGCCAAGCAGGGCCGAACGGAATGGCAGGATATGGATACCGTCGCTCGTGGTCCCCTCGCCGAACAGCACCATGGCATCACCCGCCTTCAGTCTCTCGCCGATGGCCGCCGTCGCCTGCCTCGTCTTGTGGCGACGTTCGCGCTCGATGAAGATGGAGCGCTGCAGTCTCGCGAACAACCCGATCACGGGCCAGCCCGCCACCTCGCTCTTGGCGATGAAGGAGAGAGGCGCAACCGAGCCCAGGACCACGATGTCGAGCCAGGAGACATGGTTGGCGACGATCAGCAACGGCCGCTCCGCCGCCTCGCTGCCGCGGATGGTGACCTTTACCCCGATGATGGCGCAGACGCAGCGATGGAAGAAGACCGGGAGGTTGCGGGCAAGCGACCAGTCGCGACGCACCGCCAGCCATTGCAGCGGGATCAGCGGGAGGGCGAGCAGACCGACGGCGGCAATGCGGCAGAACGCCTTGAAACGCATGGATGAACGCAATCCCCGACAGGCCCGGAACGGCCTGCCGCCTGCTCATAGCAGAAAGAAAAGGGTTTGCCAGTTTGGCGAGGGGCACGAGGCGAATGCCTCCGGCACGAAGTTGGCGAGGCTCGCACCGCCCTTCGATGACGACCGCCCGCCCTACTCCGCCGCCGTCATCAGGCCCGGCTTCTTCTCCGTTTCGCGGTCCGGCCTTGCTTCCGGCCGCACATCGTGCTGCTCGGGTTCGGGGAGCACGTCGTGGTCGCGGGCCGGCACCTTGTCGGGGCTCGCGCCGAACAGGCCGGAGACCCAGTCCATCGCCAGATAGACCACCGGCGTGATGTAGAGCGTCAGGAGTTGCGAGACCATCAGGCCGCCGACGACAGCCACGCCGAGCGGCTGGCGCAGCTCCGCGCCCGCACCCTGGCCGAGAGCGATGGGCATGGCGCCGAGGATGGCGGCAAGCGAGGTCATCATGATGGGCCGGAAGCGAAGGACGGCCGCTTCGATGATGGCGTCCTTGGCCGAGGCGCCGGCCGAACGGCGCTCCACCGCGAAATCCACCATCATGATGGCGTTCTTCTTGACGATGCCGATCAGCATGATCAGGCCGATCATGGCGATGATCGACAGCTCCAGGCCGAAGAGCTCGAGCGTCAGCAGCGCGCCGATACCCGCCGTCGGGATACCGGAGAGGATGGTGAGCGGGTGGATGAAGCTCTCATAGAGGATGCCGAGCAGGATGTAGACGACCAGCACCGCCGCGAAGAGCAGGAAAGGCATGCCGGACAGCGAATCCTGGAATTGCTGCGCCGTACCCTGGAATTGCGAGCTGATGGTGGGCGGGACGTCGAGTTCCCTTGATGCCTGTTCGATCTGCGCCACCGCCTGGCTGAGCGCGACGCCCGGCTGCAGGTTGAAGGAGATGGTCACCGAGGGCAGTTGCCCGATATGGGACAGCGACACGGCCGCCGGCTTTTCGACGATGCGCGCCACGCTGTCGAGCGGGATGAGAGCGCCGCTCGACGAGCGTACGTTCAGCTTGCGCATCAGGGCCGGCGTCGAGCTGTAGGCATCGCTCGCCTCCAGGATGACCTGGTAGGTGTTCTCAGGCGCGTAGATCGTCGAGACCTGGTTCGTGCCGTAGGCGGCATAGAGCGTGGAGCGGATCTGGTCCACGGTCACGCCGAGCTTGGCCGCGTTGTTGCGGTCGATCTCGATGACGCCATCGCGCGCCTTGATCTGCAGGTCGGAGTTGACGCCGGTGATGCCGGGAATGCGCGCCATGCGCTGCTCGACCTTCTGGGCGTAGGTGCGCAGCTCATCGACGTCGGGCGACATCAGCGCATACTGGTACTGGCTGCGCGAGCGGGTGGCACCGATGTTGATCGACTGCACGGCCTGGAAATAGGTGCTGATGCCGGGCACCTTGGCCGCTTCCTGGCTGAGGCGCTTGATCACCACGTCGATCGAATCCTTGCGGGCCGGCTTGTCGCGCAGCTGCATGAACATGCGGCCTGAGCTCAGCTGGCTCGAGGCCCCGCCACCGATGCTGGATATGATCGAGACGACATCCCGGTCCTTGCGCAGCTCGGCCACCACCGCCTGCTGGCGGGCGGCCATGGCGTCGAAGGAAACGTCGTCCGGCCCCACGGTGGAGACCGAGATCAGGCCGGCGTCCTCCTGGGGGAAGAAGCCCTTGGGAATGTTGTTGAAGAGGATGCCCGTCAGGACGAAGGTCGCGGCGGTGAGCGTGAGCATCAGGGCCGGCGCATTGACGGCCCAGCGCAGCGTCTTCTCATATCCCCTCGTAAGGGCTGTGAAGAACGCCTCGAACAGGCGCAGGAGCAGCGGATCCCGGTGGGCCGGATCGTGCTCCTTGATCAGGCGCGAGCACAGCATCGGCGTCAGCGTCAGCGAGACCACGCAGGAAATCAGGATGGCGATGCCGATGACATAGCCGAACTCGGAGAACATGCGGCCGATGATCCCGCCCATGAAGATCACCGGAATGAACACGGCGATCAGCGAGAGCGTCATCGAGAGAATGGTGAAGCCGACTTCCCGCGAGCCGATCAGCGCGGCCGCGAAGGGCTTCTGTCCCAGTTCCACATGGCGGACAATGTTCTCCAGCATGACGATGGCGTCATCGACCACGAAGCCGACGCAGAGCGTAAGCGCCAGCAGCGAGATATTGTCGATCGAGAGGCCGAGCGCATACATGCCGGCGAAGGTTCCGATCAGCGAGATCGGCAGGGCGATCGCAGGGATCAACGTCGCCCTCAGGCTGCGCAGGAAGAAATAGATGACGATGGTGACCAGGATGATCGAGAGCAGCAGCGTGAACTCGACGTCCTCCACGGCGTGCCGGATGGAAGTCGAGCGATCCTGCATCACGTCGAGATTGACGCCGGTCGGCAGCGAAGCCTCGATCTTGGGCAGCGTGGCCCTGATCGCATCCACGACCGCCACTGTGTTGGCGTCGGGCTGTCGCTGGATGGCAAGCACGATTCCGCGCGTCTCATTGCGCCAGCTCGCGGTCTGGTTGTTCTCGACGCTGTCGACCGCCTCGGCGACATCCTGAAGAAGCACCGGCGCGCCGCTCTTGGACGAGACCACGATGGGCATGTAGCCCTTTGCCCAGCGGATCGGTCCGGTCGCGTCGAGAATGATGTTGCGCCCATCCGTATTGGTCGATCCCACCGGCGTGTTCGAATTGGCAGCGGAGATGGCGTTCTTGAGATCGTCCAGCGTCATGCCGCGGGCGGTGAGCTGGTCGAGATTGGCCTCCACGCGCACGGCATACTGCTGGGAACCGAAGATGTTGACCTGTGCGATGCCCGGCAGGGTGGAGAGCATCGGCACGATGTTCGACTGGGCAAAGCGATCGATATCCGACATGCGAACCTGGTCGGAGGTCAGTGCCAGGAACAATACGGGCTGGTCGGCCGGGTTGACCTTCCTGAAGCTCGGCGGCGTCGTCATCTCGGGCGGCATCTGGCGCTGCGCCGTCGAGATGGCCGACTGCACGTCAAGGGCCGCGCCATCGATGTTGCGGCTCAGATCGAACTGCAGCACGATCTGCGTCTGGCCAAGGGTCGACGTCGACGACATCTGGCTGATATCGGCGATGGCGGAAAACTGCTTTTCGAGGATGGCGGCGACGGAGGACGCCATGGTCTCGGGGCTGGCACCAGGCAACGAGGCCGACACCTGGATGGTCGGAAAGTCGACGCGCGGCACGGCGGCGACCGGCAATTGCCGGTAGCCGAACCAGCCGGCCGCCAGGAAGGCCACCATCAGCAGGATGGTCATTACCGGGCGGCGGATGCAGAGTTCTGAGAGCATCGGCTGTCTCCGATCCGTCAGCTGGACTTGGCGGCGGCATCGGGCGAGGCGACGGAGATGATGGCCCCATCGACGAGGCGCAGCGCTCCGTCGACGACCACCTGCTCGCCATTCTGCACACCGCTCGTCAGCACGGCATCGCTTCCCGCCACACGGGCAACCTGGACAGGCCTCAACTCCACGCTTTTACCATCCTTCGCCACGAAGACATAATTACCCTTCTGCCCGATCTGCACGGCGGCATTGGGCACCACGACCTGCGACATCGTATTGGGGAAGATCACCTCCACGTTCACGAAGGCGCCGGCCCACAGGAGTTCCTCGCCGTTGGGTATGTCGGCCTTGACCAGCAGCGTGCCGGTGGATGGATCGATGGTATTCTCGATGAAGGTCACGGCGCCCGACAGGGTGTGCTTGCCCGTGGTGACGTCCACGCGTACGGGCCCGCGCGTCATCGCCTCCCGCAGGTCGCTCACGCGGTCCTGCGGAATCGAGAAGGCGGCCACGGCGGGATCGAGCTGATTGAGGGTGGCGAGCGGTGCACTGTCAGAGGTGCGCACCGTCGAGCCCGGCTTGACGGGAATGGAGCCGATGCGGCCGGGCACCGGTGCCCGGATCACCGTGTAGTCGAGCGTCGCCTGCGCAGAGGCGAGCGAAGCTTCGTCGGCCTGAAGCTGCGCCTGCGACATCTTCAGGGCGGTGGCGGCGGTGTCGCGCGTGGTGGCGGCGCCGGCATTGCGGCTGAACAGGTCGTTGGCGCGGGTGAGGTCGATCTGCGACTGGGCGATCTGGGCCTGGTCCTTGGCGATCTGCGCCTCGATCTGGCTGATCTGGGCCTTGATGGTCCGGTCATCGAGCGTGAAGAGGATGTCGCCCTGCTTGACCTCCGCTCCCTCGGCGATTCGCACGCTCGTCACGGCCGTGTTGTCGATGCGGGTGCGGATCTGGATCGAGGCGTAGGGCGTGGCCGTGCCCACGGCATCGATCACGATCGGCAGCTGCTTGGTCTCGGCAGCGGCCAGCACGACGGGAATGGGCGCGTTCGAGCGGCGTGAACGGCCGCCTTCCGCGGCTGCCTGCGCCTCTGCCTTGGGGGGATTCAGAGCATCGGCAAGGAAGGGGACCTTGGCGATATAGGCCTCGCTGCCGGGGAGAGTCTTGACGGCCCACGGCACCACGGTCCCGCGCTGCCACCATATCAGGCCGCCGACCAGGGCAAGGATGAGAATGATATTGAAAAGACGCTTCATCAGGCCGCCATCAGATCGTCGCACAGGTCCGGGCAGGCGTAGCCTCCCCCCTTTCATTGCAGCGCGATGCCTCGCTCAATCGGCAGCAGCAAACGCTATGCGTGCATAATTGCGGCAAAATGCAGCGACTGTGTGAAGAGAATGTTTCCAAAACGGCTCACACGAATTCGTGATCGCCAGTTTATCCGAGCTCCTGTTCAGCGTTGCGAACGAAGAAAAAGCCCTCTCCACTTGCGCGGAGAGGCCTTCAAGGGCCTCACAGTTGCGTGAGGCGAGACTTAGTAGCGATAAAGTTCGGGCTTGAACGGGCCGTTCTGACCGACGCCGATATAGGCCGACTGCTTCTCGCTGAGCTTGGTCAGGTGGGCGCCGACCTTGGCGAGATGGAGCGAGGCGACCTTCTCGTCGAGGTGCTTGGGCAGGGTGTAGACCTGCTTGCCGTACTGGCCCGGATTGGTCCACAGCTCGATCTGGGCAAGCGTCTGGTTGGTGAAGGAAGCCGACATCACGAAGGAAGGATGGCCGGTGGCATTGCCGAGATTCACCAGGCGCCCCTCGGAGAGCAGGATGATGCGGTGGCCGTCGGCGAACTGGATCTCGTCGACCTGCGGCTTGACGTTGGTCCACTTCAGATTGCGCAGGCCGGCGACCTGGATCTCGGAGTCGAAATGGCCGATGTTGCAGACGATCGCACGGTCCTTCATGGCGCGCATATGGTCGAGCGTGATGACATCGACATTGCCGGTGGCGGTGACGAAGATGTCGGCGCGCGGCGCGGCCTCTTCCATGGTGACGACTTCATAGCCTTCCATCGCCGCCTGCAGGGCGCAGATCGGATCGACTTCCGAGACCAGGACGCGGCAACCGGCGTTGCGCAGCGACGCGGCGGAGCCCTTGCCCACATCGCCGAAGCCGGCGACCATGGCGACCTTGCCGGCCATCATCACGTCCGTGCCGCGACGGATGCCGTCGACCAGCGACTCGCGGCAGCCATAGAGGTTGTCGAACTTCGACTTGGTGACGCTGTCGTTCACGTTGATGGCGGGGAAGAGCAGCGTGCCCTTCTTGGCCATCTCGTAGAGGCGATGCACTCCCGTGGTGGTCTCTTCCGTCACGCCGCGAATGGCCAGGGCGTTCTTGGTGTACCAGCCGGGATGGGTTCCGAGGCGCTTCTTGATCGCGGCGAAGACGACCTCCTCCTCCTCGTTGGTGGCGCCATCGAGGAAAGCGGTGTCGCCCTTCTCGGCGCGCAGGCCCAGATGCATCAGCATGGTGGCATCGCCACCGTCGTCGAGGATCATGTTCGGCGTGCCGCCGTCAGCCCATTCGAAGATCTTGTGGGTGTATTCCCAATATTCCTCGAGCGTCTCGCCCTTCACGGCGAAGACCGGGGTACCAGCGGCGGCGATGGCGGCGGCGGCGTGATCCTGCGTGGAATAGATGTTGCAGGAGGCCCAGCGCACGTCGGCGCCCAGCGCCTTCAGCGTCTCGATCAGCACGGCCGTCTGGATCGTCATGTGGAGAGAGCCGGCGATGCGGGCGCCCTTGAGCACCTGGCGCGGACCATATTCCTCGCGCGTGGCCATCAGGCCCGGCATTTCGGTCTCGGCGATCTCGATTTCCTTACGGCCCCAGGAGGCGAGGCTCATATCCTTGACGATGTAGTCGGTGCTGCTCATCGGTGGTTTCCGCGTTTGAATATGGCCGCGCCTCTAGCACAGGAGGCGGGCAGCGGCAATAAGGATATAAGGATTTCTTTATGTGACGGCATCTAAATACCGCCAAACAATTGCTTGGCGGCTCCTGCGCCTGTCCAAAAGGCACCGGACCAAACGGAAAGGGCGAGCCGCACAGGCCCGCCCTCCCAATATGATCGCCGCGAGAAGGGACCTTACTGGCCCAGTTCGCCGCTCGTGGGCAGGCGCCCGTTGGGCGTCAGCTTGTTGATGATCTCGGGCAGGTGCTGCGCGAGCTGGCCAAGCAGGTCGTTGGGATTGACTCCGGCCTTCTGGGCGAGGTTGTTCAGCGTATCCTGGCCGATGACCTGGCCAAGTTGTCCTGGCTGGATCGACTGGTTCTGGCCGTTGCCGATCCACGAATTGATAACGTCGCCGTGGCCAGCCTGCTGGAACTTCTCGAGAAGACCGCCGAGCCCGCCAAGGAGGCCGCCATCATCAGGCGCACCTGGCTGAGGAGCCGAAGGAACCGGAACCGGCGCGGGGGCCGGCGCGGGAATCGAGGGCTGTGCGTCAGGCTGGGCGGCACTGCTGCTGCCACCGAGCCACTTGGCAAGGATCAGGGCGCCGGCCGCCAGAATGAGCGGTTTCGTCAAGCTGCTCTCGGGCACGGCATCGTTCACGGCGTTGTCAAAAAAACCCATCTGCATCTCCTCGCATGTAGGGGAAGCCGCATCGACGGCGGCTGGCCTCGATAGATGTAATCTGGCACCAACCACAGGCATTTTACAATATTCCGGCTAATGAAAATTTTTCCGTTCCTTCCTTTCGTTACGACAGCCCTTTCTCTTGCGAAAAGAACGCATCCCCTTACCATGCGAAGTCCGATAAATATCGGGCATGTTGCCCGATTCGGCGGAGGAATGCGGTCATGGGTGACTTGGGTTGGATTTGGACCATCATCGTGGGCATCATCGCCGGCTTTCTCGCCAGCAAGGTGGTGAACAAGTCGGGGGCCGGCCTGATCATGGATCTGGTGATCGGCCTCATCGGCGCCGTGGTCGGCGGTTTTCTCGGACGCACCTTGCTCGGCATGGGAACCAACTCGGGAATCCTCGCAAACCTGCTGGTTTCCTTCGCAGGCGCCGTAGTGGTGCTCGTGATCTACAACGCCCTTACACGCCGCCGATAGGTCGCCACACGCACCAGTGAGAGATCTTCCCGCCGCTGCCTAGTCCGGCGCAAGCTTGGCTTTCTGCGCGTTTTCGCCGGATCGCGAACGCCGCCGCGAGTCATGCATGGACCCTTTGCTCACGGCGACGGGCAGAGCTTTCCTTGCCAAACCGTGGGCGCGCCTCAGGAAGGTCGCGCCCGCAGTTTCGTGGGTTCACTGGTGCTGAATGAACTTCGGATCGTATGGCACCACGAATTCCCCGTTGTCGGAGAGAACCGCCAGGGTCTCGCCGCGCGGCTCCACGTCGGTGACCCGATCCCAGCCCACGGGCACCGGCATGATGCCGATGGCGTGCCTGAGATCGACCTCTCCATCCGCCGTGAGGCTGATCGAGGTGGGTATGCCCTGTTCCGTAAAGGAATTGGGGACAATCGACGCCTTGTGGCCGGACAACAGGTAGGTCCTCACCTCCTCCAGGCCCAGCACCCCGCGGTGACGGCTGTTCCAGGGGCTGTAGTAGCGCCCGCCATTGCTCATCCAAAGCAGCGTCGACGGAAAATCCTCCGGCCGCTTGAGGCTTAGCACGAGGTCGCCCTCATGATGGCGCAAGGCCGCACCCCAGGCGAAAGCGCGGTCGGGCGCCTCCGGCATCATCACGCAGTCCTCGTAGTTGCGGTCGAAAGGATAGCAGGTGAGGTTGGCGGTTCCCCCATCGGCCCGAGGGGCCTTCTTCAGGTCCTGGAAGTGCGAGGGATAAGCCAGCAGCGAACGCCCCCGGATGGGATCGCTCTCCTGGGGATCGTCGGGGGTCGCCACGAAACGCTTTGGCGAGAAGCTCAGATGCCCCCCCTGCGGCAGCGACACCATCATATGGAGGCCGACGGAAACCGCACCGTCTCCTCCCGAGAAGACATGGCGCTGATACAGGAAGGGATGGCCATCCCGCAGCGTGAACTCCTTGGTGACGCGCGCGCCCATCACCCGCTTCTCGAGCTCGAAACGAGCGACGCACCCGCCCTCCACCGCGCGCGTATCGATATGCCGCCAGGGCGAATTGGCCGGCCAGCCATGCGCTGGGGAACCATCGATGTCGCTGAGGCCGAAGGGCGCGCAGAGGAAATCTCCCGATAGGCGGGCCAGATGGGCCGGTGTGTCGGGCTGCTGGGCCTCCCCGATCCAGGGCGCACGATGCAACGGCGCGATCTTGCGCCCGTCCCGCTCCACGACGAGCGCCTTAATGTGTCCCACCGCAAGGTCCAGCGTCACGCTGATGCCGCCAGCCTCGGCCGTCGCGAATTCCCCGCTGGCTGTCATGGGCTACATCCTCCTGATTTCATTTGGTTTTATGGATGAACAACAAACAGATGAAGCCTGTTCCGCAGCCAGTATGCCGCAATTGAAGGCGGACGCAACATGCCGGCGCGTCCCTCCCAGATGTCGGTCGAGCCAGGATGCAGGCTCAAGCGGAGTGTATTTTTGCGCCCCGGGAATTGGCACTTGCAAAATACAAATGCACTAATATATTAATGCATTAAGCGGGGGTTAACGATCCACCGGAATGAGCCGAGCCATGCTGGATACCACGAGACAGTCGAGCGTCAGGCCACGTTCGACGGCAGCCAATGTCTATGAAATGCTGCGAAACGACATCGTCATGGGAACCCTCAAGCCGCAGCAGCCGATCCGCGAGGCCGAGATCGCCGCCAGCCTCAACGTCTCCCGCACGCCCGTCCGCGAAGCGTTGCTGCGCCTGTCCAGCCTCGGTCTTGTCGACATCTTCCCACAAAGCGGCACCTTGGTTGCGCCGATCCGCGTCGAAAAGGTCCGCGCCGCCCAGTTGATCCGCGAAGTGGTGGAAATCGAGGTGTGCCGCCGAGCCTGCCGCATGGCGCGCGAGGAGGACTTCGAAGCCCTTTCCGCGTTGTTGGACGAGCAGGAATTCGCCGCCGTCCGCAAGGACATTCGCCGCGTCTACGAACTGGACGAGGTGTTCCACCGCCGTATCTTCGAGGCGGCCGACTGCCTGGCCGCCTATGAGGAACTCGAGGACGTCAAGACCCACCTCAACCGGTTGCGCTTCGTCACCATCAACTGGCCGAACCGTCCGAACTCCATTATCGCCGAACATCACGATATCCTGGCCGGCCTTGCCGCACGCGACGAGCAGGCGGCGGCGGCGGCGATGACGATGCATCTGCGCACCATCCTGCAGGTCCTCGACGGCGACGGCGGCAAGCCGCAGTGAAAATCGGCCGGCGGCGAAAGC
This sequence comes from Labrys sp. ALF-8, assembly GCF_059699065.1. NCBI lineage: Bacteria > Pseudomonadati > Pseudomonadota > Alphaproteobacteria > Hyphomicrobiales > Xanthobacteraceae > Labrys > Labrys sp. ALF-8. Next base: position 2,772,160 of record NZ_AP048537.1, on the reverse strand, counting down.
GGAGCCAGCATCCCTCGCCGCCCCAATCGAACACGCGCCAGGCAGGCCGGCGACGGCCTTTCCAATATCGCGAATGGCCGCAAAAGGGCCGCCGGCAACGACCGGAACAGGAGGGAACGGATGATACTTGCAAAATTCCGCGCGGCCTTGGCTGCCGGCTTCATGGCAGCGGGCCTGCTGGCCTCCGGCGCCGGTGCCGCCGACAAGCCGGCTCTCACGGTCTCGCACGACAAGGCGGGATGGCAGGCCAATTTCGAAGCCTACGGCAAGGATGATCCCACCTCGTCCTGGCAGGTCACTCCCTTCGCCGACACCACCAACTACCAGGCCGCCGTGCGCGCCTCACTGCCTACCCCCTCCGCTCCCGGCATGTTCACCTGGTGGTCCGGCTACCGGATGAAGGATCTGGTCGATGCGGGCCTGCTCGAGGATCTCACGCCGATCTGGAAGCCGCTGCTCGCGGAAGGCAAGGTCAGCCAGGCCGTCGCCGATGCCTTCACCTTCGACGGCAAGATCTACGCGGTGCCGAACAACGTCGCCTATTGGGCGATGTTCTACAACAAGAACGTCTACAAGGAACTCGGCCTCGAAGTGCCGAAGACCTGGAACGAACTCGAAGGCAACCTCGCCAAGATCAAGGCCGCCAGCAAGGTGCCGGTAGGCCAGACCATCGAGGGGCGCTGGCCCGCCTTCATCTGGTTCTCCGAGTTCCTGATCCGCCAGGATCCCGACTTCTACAACAAGCTGTTGGCGGGCCAGGCCAAGTATACCGATCCGCAGGTCGCCGCCGCCTTCGCCACCTGGAAGGACTGGATGACCAAGGGCTGGATGGACGACGGCACCTCGCCCTTCGGCTTCACCACCGGCGACAGCGTCAACAACTCCTTCGCCCAGGGCAAGGTCGCCCACATGCTGGTCGGCACCTGGTTCGCCGACACGGTCAACAAGGCCGGCATCCAGGAAGGCAAGGATTGGGGCATGTTCGTGCTGCCCAACATGAATGCCAGCCTGCCGCCGAGCGTGATCTTCGAGGCTGGCCCGCTGCTGGTCTCGAAGAATTCCGAGACCCATGACACCGCGGTGAAGGCAGCGACCTACTGGATGAGCAAGGAAGGCGAGCAGCGCTGGGCGGATCTCACCGGCTTTCTCGTCGCCAACTCGGACGCGAGACTTCCGGCCGACAAGGAAGTGGCGAAGCTGAACGACGCGATCCAGCAGGGCCATTACAAGCTGATCGGCCGCTACTGGGAATCCACGCCCTCCCCGATCGCGGAGGCCGCCGTCGACGAGATCTCGAAATTCGTCCTCGACCCCACCTCGGCGGACTCGGTGATGCAGAACCTGCAGAAGATTGCGGACGACTACTGGGCGGCCCATCCCAAGCCCTGATCTGCTTCGGCCAGCCTCGCTCCGCGGCATTTCCGGCGGGGCGGGGCGTCTCCCCCATCTCCGCGGAACTCCCATGGCAAGCCTGTCGTCGAGAAAGCAGCGCGCGGCCTATCTCTATGTCGCCCCGGCGGCCTTGATGGTGGGCATCTTCCTCATCCTGCCGATGCTCTACACCACCATGCTGGCCTTCACGGACTGGAACGGCATGACCGCGCCCGCCTTCATCGGACTTGCCAACTTCTACAAGCTGGTGACGGATGCCAACTTCCTGCACCCCTTCGCCAACACGCTGAAATGGATGGTGCTCGGCGTCGTCCTGCCTGTCGGCCTCGGCTTCTTCTTCGCCTACGCGATCTCCGGGCTGAAGGGTGCCAAGCTGATGCAGATCTGCATCTACGTCCCGGCCACCATCTCGGCCTCCGCTGCCGGCATCGTCTTCGGCTTCGTGCTGCGCAATGAAGGCGTGCTCAATATCGTGCTGGATGCCATCGGCCTCGGCGCGCTCAAGGTCAACTGGCTCTATGTCCAGCCCTACAACACCTATGCGATGATCGGCGCCTATACCTGGCAGGCCACCGGCATCAACGTGATGATCTTCCTCGTCGGGCTCCAGGGACTGCCGAAGGAGCCGCTGGAAGCGGCCACGCTCGACGGCGCCAGGGGGTGGGTGCTCGCCACCAAGGTGATCATCCCCATGCTGATGCCCTATGTGGTGATCGCCTCGCTGCTCGCTGTGATCAACTCCTTCAAGGTGTTCGACACCATCTGGGTGATGACGGGCGGCGGGCCGGCACGCATGTCCGAGACACTGGCCGTGACCATGTACAAGGAGGGCTTCGCCAATTTCAGGATGGGCTACGCTTCCGCCGTGGCGGTCGTGATCTCGGCCCTGTCCCTTCTCTTCTCCTACTTCTACATGCGCAACATGCTCGCGCGCGAAAGCCAGGCCTGACGATGACGGCGCGCAGCAAGACCACCGGGATCATCCTTTCCGGCGCCATGTTCTCGGTGACGCTGGTCTGGCTGTCGCCCATGGCGTTCCTCCTGATGAATACGCTGAAGACGGCCACCGACTACACGCGAGGGCCGCTGCTCCTGCCCACGAGCTTCAATCTCTGGCACAACATCGCCAATGCCTGGGCGCAGGGCATCCAGGGCGGCTTCTTCAACTCGCTGCTCTATGGCGCGGCCAGCTCGCTGCTGGCTGTGCTGCTCGCCTCCTTCGCCGCATTCGGCATCGTGCGGCTGAGGATGCCGCGGGCACTCGGCTGGTTCCTGTTCATCTATTCGGGCACGATCTTCCCGCTGCAGATGTATCTGATCCCGCTGTTCAAAAGCTATATCGCGCTCGGCATCTACGACACCAGGTTCGGGTTGTTCTGCTTCTACACGGCGATCTGCATACCCTTTGCCACCTTCGTCATGCGCGGCTTTTTCCTGACGGTCCCGTGGGACATCCAGGAAGCGGCGGAGATCGAGGGCGCCACGAGCTGGGACGTCTTCTGGAAGATCATGATGCCGCTCGCCAAGGCACCCTTCCTGATGCTTACCCTGGTGCAGTTCACCTGGGTGTGGAACGACCTCCTCTTCGGCATGATCCTCGTGCGCTCGCCCGAGGCCCGGCCCGTGCAGGTGGCGCTGCTCGGCATGCAGAGCCTCTACGGCCAGGCGGACGCGCCCACCATCATCACGGCCACGCTGATCGTCTCCCTGCCCACGCTGCTGCTCTTCCTGCTCCTGCAGAAGCATTTCGTGCGCGGCCTAGCCCTGGGAACGGGCGGATGAGGGCCGGCATGCTTCATTTCATTCGAAGGATATTCCGATGAAGATCGTCGACCTCAGGGCCACCACCGTCGCCGTGCCGCTGGAGGCGCCGCTGCGCCATGCCGCCGGCGCGCACTGGGGGCGCTTCATCCGAACCATCGTCGAGGTGGTCACCGACGAAGGCATCGTCGGGCTGGGCGAGATGGGCGGCGGCGGCGAATCGGCCGAAGCGGCCGTGCGCTCCCTCCTGCCCTATCTCAAGGGCCATGATCCGCTGCAGCTCGAACAACTGCGCTGGAAGATCATGAATCCGACGGCCTCGCTCTACAACAACCGCATGCAGCTTCACGCCGCCATAGAGATGGCCTGCATGGACGCGGCAGGCAGGAAGCTCGGCATCCGTGCCTGCGATCTCCTGGGCGGCTCCATCCGGGACACCGTGCCCTTCGCCAGCTACATCTTCTATCGCTACCGCGACGAGAAGACCGGGAAGGGCGGCGAAGTCACCCCCGATGAGATCGTCGCGCATGCCCACGACCTCAAGGCCCGCCATGGCTTCAAAACCCACAAGCTCAAGGGCGGGCATTTCTCCCCCGACCACGATGTCGAGACGTTTCGGGCGCTTGGTGCCGCCTTTCCGCGCGACAAGCTCCGCCTGGACCCCAATGCCGCCTGGTCCGTCGAGGAAGCAGCACGCGTCGGCCGCGCCATCGAGGATCTCAACAACGACTATTTCGAGGATCCGACCTGGGGCCTAGAGGGGATGCGGCGGCTGCGAAATCTCGTGCGTATCCCCACCGCCACCAATACGGTGGTGGTGAATTTCGAGCAGCTCGCGGCCAATATCCGCCTGCAGGCCGTGGACGTCGTCCTGCTCGACACCACTTTCTGGGGCGGCCTGCGCCAGGCGCACAAGGCGGGCACGGTGCTCGAAACCTTCCAGTATGGCGCCGCCGTGCATTCTTCCGGCGAGCTCGGCATCCAGCTCGCCTCGATGCTTCATCTCGGTGCCGCGCTGCCCAATCTTTCCTTCGCTGCCGATGCGCACTACCACCACCTGACGGATGACATCATCGTCGGCGGGCCGCTACGCTATGTCGACGGTGCCATCGCGGTGCCCGAGGGGCCCGGCCTTGGCGTCGAGCTCGACCGAGAGAAACTCGCCAGATATGCCGAGTACTATCGGGAGGTGGGAGGCTATGCCTATGACCGCGATCCCGAGCGGCCCGGCTGGTACTCGATCGTGCCCGAGCAGCATTATGCCCGGGCACAGAGATAGGCAGGAAGCAAGGAGCGCCCGTCACGGACGCCCGTCTTCATCGTTCACGCCGCCCTGTAGCGTTCGGCCGCACGAGACTGCAGGAAGTTCGGCAGCATGGCCTGGCGCGCGCCGTTGAACGCTTCCCATTGGCCGGCGTCGGGCAGCGGCGGGATGGTGACCGTCTCATGCCGGTCGAAACCGACCAGGGCCGCATCGACCAGTTCACCAACTTCCATCACACCCGGGATCTGGTTGACGTCTCGTCCCGAACGTTCCCAGATCTCCGTGCGGGTTGCAGCAGGCAGTACCGCCTGCACGTAGATGCCCTTGGGAGCCAGTTCGACCTGCAGGCTCTGCGACAGGGTCAGCACGAAGGCCTTGGTGGCCGAGTAGACGCCGAAGGAGATTTCCGGCGCCAGCGCCAGGACCGAGGCAAGGTTGATGATGGCTCCCTGGCCCTGCCTGATGAAACGCGGCACCACGGCGGCGGTCAGGCGCGTCAGCGACGTGACGTTGAGCCGGATCAGCCAGTCAACCGCCTCGGCATCCTGGTCAGCAAAGCCGCCATGGGCGGCCGCACCTGCATTGTTGACGAGAATGCCGATCTTCTCGTCTTCACGCAGCCTCGCTTCGACGCGGCCAAGATCGTCGCCGTTCGTGAGGTCGGCCTTGAGGATATCGATCTGGACACCGCTCTCGGCACGCAGGCGAGCGGCAAGCGCCTCCATGCGGGCCTGGTCGCGGGCGACAAGCACGAGGTCATGGCCTCGGCGGGCAAACCGCTCGGCATAGGTGGCGCCAATCCCAGTCGAGGCGCCGGTGATCAGCACGGCGGGAAGCGATTGAGTCATTTTTCGAACTCCTGATGGCCGCCCATCATCGGTCACGGCCGTTTCTATTCATGATGATCATCATCATTGATGCATTCATGATATCCATCATGTATAAAGTCAAGCGTCGTGAAGGAGTGGACCGATGAAAGTCAGCAAGGAGCAGGTCGCCGAGAACCGCCAGCGAATCCTCGAGGCAGCGGCCCGGCTCTTCCGGGAGCACGGATTCGAGGGTGTAACCGTCGCCGAGATCATGGCCGCCGCGGGCCTCACGCATGGAGCCTTCTACGGGCATTTCAGCTCCAAGGAAGATCTGGTCGCCCAGTCCTTCGCGCATGTGCTGTTTCCCGAGGAAGCCAAGCCGGACGACGAAGGCACCATGGCCGAATACGCCGCCTCCTATCTGAGTCACCCGCACCGCGACCGGCCGGGGGTCGGCTGCCTGTTCTCGTCTCTCGGAACCGAGGTCGTCCGCACCACCGGGGCGGCGCGGCACACCATGACGCAGGCCCTGAAAAGGCGGATCGAGACCTTCAGCGAGACGGCGCCGGGGGATACGCCGGAAGAACGCCGCCGTGCTGCCATTGCCGGCTGGTCGGCCATGGTGGGTGCGGTCATGCTGGCTCGGATCGCGGACGACCCGGCGCTTTCGGACGAGATCCTGCGGGAGACCAAGGCGGCTATCGAGCGATGAAGCCGCCGGACATGGCTGCCCCCTTGCCGGCATAGGGAAAGGGATCGGCGGTCAGCGCCGATGGCTGGGAGTGGGCGCCCGACGTCCTGTAGATTTCGTGAAGCTCAAATCCACCCGAACAACGAAGGCTGGTCGTCGGGCAGCGCGCCCTCGATCTTGAGGAGACGGCGTTTGGTCTCCACGCCTCCATATGCAGAAAAGCCCCCAAACCCGCCGCCGGCAGCCATGACTCGATGGCAAGGCATCACGATCGGATGGGGGTTCTCGCCCATGGCCTTTCCGACCGCACGCGCCAGGAGGGGATCACCGAGCTTCCGCGCAATCTCGCCATAGGTCATGGTCGAGCCTCTCGGAATGGCCCTCGCGATGGCATAGACCTGACGATTGAAGTCCGACACCTTGTCCATGTCGAGATCGATCCAGCCGAGATCCACCGGTTCGCCGGCGAGCAACGCCTGGATGGCGGCGACAGCCTGGACCACCTCCGGCGGCGGCTCATCCTCGACCGCGCCGGGAAGCAGCCGCTTCATCCGGGTCCGCAGGGCTGCCGCGTCGGCCGACGGCAACTGTACGCTGACAAGTCCCTTCACACCCCAGGCGAGGGCACAGGTGCCGATCTTGGTCTCGAAAAGCGAGAAACGAACCGTCGTCATCTGGGTTTCTCCTTGCAGTGCAGGCATCGCCATTACACTCCCCGACGAGACCCGGCGCCACCCGATATCTGCGCCATTTTTTGCGTTTGCAAGCCGTGAATCAGCTGGAACGGGAACCTTTTCCGGTGTAGGCGCTTATAATCGACGAACGGACCCGGCCCGCCTTTAAACCGTTCCAAAATGGGGTCAAGTTCCGTAAAATCTGCACTTATCTCCTGAAAAGCAGCGTTCCAGGCGACTTTTCCCTGTACATGCGTTGGCGATATCTATCCTCCGTGCGATAAGGCGACCGGACGAATCATAGAAAGGATAACATCATGACCGTCAGCACCATCGATCTTGCCGACCGTATTGCCGCCGCTCATGGCTTGACCAAGACTGCCGCTAAGGCAGCTGTCGAAGACGTTCTGAAGGGCATCGCCGAAGCGGCGGTCAAGGGCGAGGAAGTCTCCCTCAACGGCTTCGGCAAGTTCAAGGTGCAGGCCAAGCCGGAGCGCCAGGGCCGCAACCCCGCCACCAAGCAGACCATCACGATCCCCGCCTCCAGGAAGGTGGTGTTCCAGGCCGCCAAGGCCCTCAAGGACGCCGTGAACGGCTGATACGGCCCCAACCTGACTTTTGCGGACAGGGACGGCGCCTCAGGCACCGTCCCTTTCCTTTTGGGCACGCCCACCGGCCGCTCAGGGTCCCTGCAGTTCAACCGTCACGCCGCTAGGATCCTGCAGGAAGCATTGGCGCAGGGATGTGCCCGGCAGATATTGCGGGCCCCGATAGGCAATGCCGAGCGCATCGAGGCGCGCCAGTGCCTCGTCGAGCGAGTCGACCTGGAATGCAAAGTGATCCACGAGGTTGCCGGCCTGCGCCGAACCTTCGGGTACCTCCCTCAGATGGACGGCGGGCAGGCTCTCGTCATAGAGCCACGCACCCGGGAAGTCGAAATCCGGACGTTTTCCAAGCGTCAGGCCGATGACCTTCGTATAGAAGGCAATGCTGGCCTGCAGGTCGCTGGTGCGAATGTTCACATGCTGGATGCGGACGGTCATGATTTCCTCCCGATTGCTTTTCAGGGAAGCCTAAACTGGAAGCGCCACGCCGGGAAGTGAGCATCGCCTGGCCGGCACGAGGCGGGGTCACCGGCCTCCTTCCCTCTGGATACGGCCTCGGACGAGTGGTGCACTCCGGATTCCCCAGCGGCCCTCGGCCACCGCGGACCTACCACCGTCCCCATGGTCCTTGCAGGAAATCCACGAACGCGCGCAGTGGCGCCGGCATGTGACGGCGGCTGGAATAGTAGAGATAAGGACCGGAGAAGTCCTCCTCCCAATCGGACAGAACTGGCTCCAGGATACCGCCGGCCAGGGCCGGTGCGAGAAATTCCTCGAAGCTGCGAATGATGCCCAGGCCCTCGATGGCGGCCTGCAACTGCATTTCCACCGCCGTCGTCACCAGTGCACCCGAAGGGGCGATCGTCACGCTTTCGCCTCCTCGTTCAAATTGCCAGCGGGGCGAATTGCCGCTGTCGAAGCGGTGCCGGATGCAGGCGTGGTGCAGGAGGTCGTCAGGATGACAGGGCCGTCCATGCACGGCGAGATAGGCCGGGGACGCCGCCGTCACGAAACGCTGGGTGCGCGGCCCCAGCGGCACCCGGATCATGTCGCGCTCCAGGCTCTCATCGTAGCGGATGCCGGCATCGAAACCCGCGGCGAATACATCGATGAAACTGTCGTGCCCGGTGATCTCGATCGTGATGCCGGGATGGCTGCGCATGAACTCGCCGATCATGCGCGGCAGCACGGCACGTGCCACGATGGTGGGAACGTTGAGGCGCAGCGTGCCCGTCGGCGTGTCGCGATAATCGTTGACGGCATCGAGCGCCGCCGCCACTTCGCCCAGCGCCGGGGCCAATCTGTCGAGGAGGCGCTGGCCCGCCTCCGTCGGCGTGACGCTGCGTGTGGTCCGGTTGAGCAGGCGCACGCCAAGCCGCGCCTCAAGCCGCCGCAGGGCTTCGCTCAATGCGGAGGCGGAAACGCCGCGCCGCATCGCTGCGCCGCGGAAGCTGCGTGCCCGAGCCACAGCCGCGAAGGCATCGAGGTCGGCGAGATCCAGGTCGGCCATTGTGCGTTTTTCCGTACGGCTTGCGCACACTCCATCGGATTATCGCACGAAACCATCTGCGGCATAATCCCTTCATCCAATGGGAACTATCGGAGTCCGCCATGCAAATGCGTCACCTGGGCAAGACCGGCCCGCTTTCCTCCGCCCTCGGCCTCGGCTGCATGGGCATGTCCGGGATGTACGGCCCCTCCGACCGGGCCGAGAGCATCGCCACCATCCATGCGGCCCTCGATGCCGGCGTCAACCTCCTCGATACCGGCGATTTCTACGGCATGGGGCACAACGACATGCTGATCAGCGAAGCGCTGAAGGGCATCGCCCGGGACAGGGCGGTCATTTCCGTCAAGTTTGGCGCCCTGCGCGATCCGGCCGCCGGCTGGGGCGGCGTCGACGGCCGCCCGGCTGCGGTGAAGAACTTCCTCGCCTATACGCTGCAGCGCCTAGGGTTCGATCATATCGACATCTATCGCCCCGCTCGCCTCGATCCGAACGTGCCTATCGAGGATACGATCGGCGCCATCGCCGACATGGTGAAGGCCGGTTATGTGCGCCATATCGGCCTGTCCGAAGTCGGCAGCGCCACCATCCGGCGTGCGGCGGCCGTGCACCCGATCGCCGACCTTCAGATCGAGTATTCGCTGGTTTCCCGCGGCATCGAGGACGGTATCCTCGATACATGCCGCGAACTGGGCATCGGCATTACCGCCTATGGGGTGCTTTCGCGCGGGCTGATCAGCGGCCACTGGCGCAAGGACACCGCAGGTCAGGGCGACTTCCGGGCCGTCAGTCCCCGCTTCCAGGCAGGGAACATCGACACGAATCTCGCCTTGGCCGAGGCACTTCGTGCGGTGGCGGAAGACCGGAAGGTGAGCGTGGCGCAAATTGCCATCGCCTGGGTGGCCGCGCAGGGCGACGACATCATACCGCTGATAGGCGCCCGCCGCCGCGACCGGCTGGCGGAAGCCCTGGGCGCCCTCGACGTGACGCTCACCAGCGGGGACCTTGCCGCCATCGAGGCAGCCGTGCCGAAGGATGCGGTTGCCGGCACGCGCTACGCCGCCGCGCAGATGGCCCATCTCGACAGCGAGCACTGATGCCGGAAGCGGGGCGGGAACGTCCGTATCCGCGGAAAATAAAACATGCTTGATGTCGGCCGCGCTTCAGGCCCACCGTCCTGGGGGTGTTCAATCCCCAGGGAAAAGCATCATGCGCTCGATCTTCGTCAATCTGCCCGTCAGGGACCTCGACAAGTCCAAGGCCTTCTTCGCGGCCCTCGGCTTCAGCTTCAACCCACAATTCACCGACCAGAACGCGGCTTGCATGGTCATCGCCGACAACATCTATGCCATGCTGCTCACCGAGGCCTATTTCAAGACCTTCATCAATGGCGAGATCGGCAACGCCGCCACGACGAAGGAAGTGCTGGTGGCCCTTTCCGCCGGCAGCAGGGCGGAGGTGGACGACACGCTGGCGAAGGCGCTTTCCGCCGGCGCCAAGCCCTGGAAGCCCGCTCAGGATCACGGCTTCATGTACGGCGTCAGCTTCGCCGACCTCGACGATCACGTCTGGGAAGTGATGTGGATGGATCCGAGCTTCGTGCAGAAGGGCTGAGGCCACTGGCCCGCGCATGCGGCGGCGCACACACGGCTCAAGCTGGAGACTGCGGATGTCCCAGTTCCTCGTCACCGGGCCCGCCCCCGGTGATTCCGCGCCGCGCCCACGTTTCAGGCCGCATGCCGCCGGCCCCTCTCCGTAAGATCGGCCCAGCGTCCGGGCGTGAGGCCGAAGGCCTTCTTGAAGTGGCGCGTCAGGTGGCTCTGGTCCGCGAAGCCGGTGGCGGCTGCAATCTCCGCCAGCGGCTCGCCGGCCTCGATCAGCGTGCGGGCGTAACCGAGGCGTCTCATCAGCAGGAAGCGGTGCGGACTGGTAGCGAACGCCTTCCGGAAGTGACGGTAGAGAGTGAAACGGTCGAGCCCCGCGACATCCTCAAGTTCGTCTGCCCGGACGGCCTCCAGGGCATGGGCCTCCAGGTAGTCGCGCGCCCGCTCGATCTGGTGCAGGGCAAGGGCACCGAGCGGCTTGACCGGCTGGCCGGCATGACGGGCAAGGCCGCGTGCGATACGGGCGACGAGATCGCCGGAGGCAAGCTCCTCCAGCCCCTTGTCGAGCGGGCCGAGCAGGGCAAGAAGATCGTCGCGCAGTTCCACGTCGGAAAAGACCGGCAGGCGCACGAAGGGCAGGCCTGGCACGCCTTCGCCGAGACCGCGCAGCAGCAGCGACGGCTCCAGATAGATCATCCGGTAGTGCAGAGCGGCCTCGGTGCCGGCCCCCCCGTCATGCACCTCGTCCGGATGCAGCACGATTACCTGGCCCGGCAGGCTGGCGCGCGAGATGCCCCGATACTGGAAGGTCTGGACCCCGCCGAGCGTAACGCCGACGGCGTAGGTGTCGTGGCGGTGCATCTCGAAGACCTTGCCCCGGAAGCGCGCCTCGATGCGCTCGATGCCCGGCAGGGCCGGCGCCGTGAGAATGCTCTCGGCCGTCTCACACAAACGTTCAAGACCATGGAGGGCCTGCCGCTCTAAGGGAAGCGGCACATCACCCGACGGCAGTGGAGCCTGGAAAGTACCCATCCATGTTCGATACAAAATTTGCGATCATATTGCGAGACGATCTCGCGCCCTGGCAGGCGCTCAACGTGACGGCTTTTCTTGCCAGCGGCATCGTCGGGCAGGTGCCCGAGATCATCGGCGAGCCCTATCGGGACCGTGCCGGCCATCTCTACAACGCACTTTCGGTGCAGCCCGCCATCGTTCTCGCTGCAGATGCCGCGACCATGGCGGCCATCCATCGCAGGACGCTGGAACGCGGCGTACGCACCTCGCTCTATATCGAGGAGATGTTCTCTACCGGTCACGACGCCGCCAACCGCGCCGTCTTCGCCGAACATGCGCCCGAGGACGCCAGGGTGGTCGGCATCGGCATGCGGACAGATCGGAAGCTTGTCGACAAGCTCACCAGGGGCGCCCGGATGCACCCATGAGGGCGTTCACGGGCAGATATGGCTGGAGCCCGGATCGATAGCCATGAAGGAATGGGCCGCTCCCTCGCGGGAGCGGCCAATCTTTTTATTGAGCCGGCTATGTTATTTCTTTTTCTTGGTTACCAGTTCCTGGGCATAGTCCTTCAGCTCATCCAGACTACCCTTGATATCGGTGCGCGTACCGGCGATCAGTTCTTCCAGTTCGATACCCCAGCGGTCGCCGAGAGCCGGCCAGTCCGCATCCTGCCAGAAATTGACGGCGGTGACCTTCGCCGTGTCGGAGAGGGCCTTTGAAAGATCCGCGCTGAACTTCTCATTGAATTCCGGACTGCTCAGGATGCTGGTGCGATTGAGGCCACCGAAATTGCTGGCATCGAGATTGCGCTTCTCGTTCTCCTTCGAGGTCGCCCAGGCGATGAAGAGACCGGCGCATTTGCGGGCATCCTCATCCTTGTTGCCCTTCACGCCGATGGCGAGGCCATGCGCATAGCCGCCGCCCGTGAGTGGAGAGGGTGGAGCGCCGAAACCGACCTTGTCGATCACCTTGGACACCTTGGGATCGAGGGCCAGAGCGCCGAGCGGGCTCGATTCGATCAGCAGGGCCACCTGACCGGACAGGAATGCGCCCGTCGATTCATCCCAGCTGCCGGTCTTGGTGCCGGGCGCGGAATATTTGAACAGATCGAGGTAGGTCTGCGTCGCCTTCACGGCGGCGTCGGAATCGAAGGTCGGTTTGTCGCCATCGAACCACTGGCCACCGAAACCCTTGAAATAGGGCATCCAGCGCCAGACATTGGCGCCCGAACCGCGCTGGCCGCGCAGGGCGATGCCATAGACGCCATGGTCGGGATCGTGCAGCTTCTGCACATCGCCGATCAGCTCATCCAGCGTCGTGGGCGGCTTCAGCCCGGCCTTGTCGAAGAGGTCCTTGCGATAGACCATGAGATCGCCGCCGCCGGTGATCGGCGCGAAATAGGGCTTGCCCTCGAATGTCGCGACCTTCTGGCGGCCGGGATCGAAATCGGTGTAGTCGAATTCCTTCGGATAGTAGTCCAGGATTGGATAGATCCATTTCGAGGAGGCGAAGAGCGCCACATTCGCCTCGTCGATGTAGTAGACGTTGTATTTTCCGATGGTGGAAGCATCCGCCCGGGACTTGGCGCGCCGATCATTTTCATTGAGGTAGTCGATCTGGAAGCTGGCCCCGCTCAGCTTCTCGAATTCGTCCTTGTTCTTCTCGTTGAGAGCGAGGCTGTCCTGGGGCTGGGCCAGCACGCGCACCGTGTTCTTGCAGATGGCATCCGCGTTGGCAGCAAGCGTGCCCGCGGCGAAAGCCATGACAGCACCCAAAGCGGTGCCGTAGACCTTGGATTTGTTCATCAGCGTTTCCTCTTTATATTCTGTTGCCGAGTAGACCTACTCCGGCATTGCTTCGCCGGCATTCGGCTTCTGTGGCCGATATGCGTGGCTGCATGTGAAATTCGGGATCTGGACACTTAGCGCATCGGCACTCTGACCCTTCCTTTACCCACGGACGCCGACCGGTTGCTCCGGCCGGAAACTTTAATGTGGGACACTACCATACTACAAACTCGGGCATTTCGGTGCGGGGTCATGAAAGGCGAACCGCCGCTGTCGGCCAGTCGATGTCAGTAGAAGGGGCGCCCCGGCTGCGGGGCGCTTGCGCGTTTTCGCGCCATTTTGGCAGAGTTTGATATGTCTTGCCCCAGCCCGTCAAGGGCCTTGGTGACAGGAGAACGACAGCGCTCCATACTTCACGCAATGCCTCTGCGCCGGCATGGCATGCAGCTCGGCGCTTTCCATTCGCCGGCGCAGTCCAGTTTACGTCAAGGGCAACCAATGGAGTGCGCTGCGCTCAGGCCTTGACGTCGGCCACCGTGCCGCCTGTCACGCGGACAAGCTCCTTCGGCGAAGTGCGGAAGGCGTGCGTCGGCGAGCCGGCTGCGGCCCAGACCGGATCCAGGGCCAGCAGATCCTCGTCGATCAGGATGAGCGCCGGTGCGAGATGCCCCACCGGCGCCACCCCTCCGACGGCGAAACCCGTCACGTGCTGAACCCAGGCCGGATCGGCTCGCTCGATCTTACGCCCCAGCACCACGCCCACCTTGGCGCGATCGATGCGATTGGCCCCCGACGCAACCACCAGCACCGGCGTCTCGCCTGCCCGGAAGATGATCGACTTGGCGATCTGCGCCTCGCTGCAACCAACGGAAGCCGCCGCCTCGGCCACGGTATGCGTGCCCTTGGCGAACTGCGCGATGGTGTCGGGATGGCCGGCAGCCAACAAGGCCTGCCGGACGCGATCGACGGAATGCGGCATGGAGGGAGCCCACGAACATGAAAGGGGCACGGTAGCCAAGAAGCGCCGCGACCCCAAGCCAAAATCCGCGCATATGCGCGGCATCTGCGCCGACAATCACGCCCCTCTGGACGGATGACGATTCCGGGTCTAGGCTGTCTGCCGTTCCGAGGGGTGTCCCGCGCAAGCGGGGCTGAGATGGTCCAGAACCGAACCCTTCGAACCTGATCCGGGTCATGCCGGCGAAGGGACGGGAACTGCGGGCCTCGAATTGGGCCCAAGGACCAGGTTGCGATACCCGGTCTCCCAGACAATCGTCGCCCCGGATCTCCACAACTCGCTTCGAGGAGGAGATCCATGAACGACCAAGCCCCCAAGGACAAGACGGCGGCGCCGCAGAGCGTCACCACAGGGCCGATCGAAGGGTCGCGCAAGGTCTACGCAGCGCCGTCCTCGCATCCCCTGATGCGCGTGCCATTCCGCGAAATCCGCCTCAGTGACGCTGCCTTGGAGCCGGTGCGCGTTTACGATGCCTCGGGCCCCTACACGGAAGATGACGCGGCGATCGATCTGAAGCAGGGTCTGCCAGCCATCCGCGATGCCTGGATCGCATCTCGCGGCTTTCCTGCCGTCGAGGGCCGTACCGTCAAGCCCGAGGACAACGGCAACGTCTCGGCGGAACGGCTGGTGCAGCCCTGTCCGGCCGAGCGCGTCCTGCGCCGCGGGGCCGACGGACAAATGGTCACCCAGTTCGAATTCGCCCGAGCGGGACTGATTACCGAGGAGATGGTCTATGCGGCCTTCCGCGAAAACCTGGCCCGGGAGCAGGCACTGGACGGGGCCTCCGCCCGCCGGGCCGACGGAGAGGATTTCGGCGCCGCCATCCCCGACTTCGTGACGCCGGAATTCGTGCGGGACGAGATCGCGCGCGGCAGGGCCATCCTGCCGGCCAACATCAATCATCCGGAAATAGAGCCGATGGTGATCGGCCGCAACTTCCTGGTGAAGGTCAACGCGAACATCGGCAACTCGGCCGTCACCTCCGGTGCGGCCGAGGAGGTGGAGAAGCTCGTCTGGGCCACACGCTGGGGCGCCGATACGGTGATGGACCTGTCCACCGGACGGAACATCCACAATATCCGTTCCTGGATCATCCGGAACTCGCCGGTGCCCATCGGCACGGTGCCGATCTACCAGGCGCTGGAGAAGGTCGACGGCGACCCGCTCAAGCTCGATTGGGAAGTGTTCAAGGACACGCTGATCGAGCAGGCCGAGCAGGGCGTCGACTACTTTACCATCCATGCCGGCGTGCGGCTCGCCCATGTGCCGCTGACGGCCCGGCGCGTCACCGGCATTGTCTCGCGCGGCGGCTCGATCATGGCGCGGTGGTGCCTCGCCGGCCATCGCGAAAGCTTTCTCTATGAACGCTTCGACGAGATCTGCGACATCATGCGCCGCTATGACGTTTCCTTCTCGCTGGGCGACGGCCTGAGGCCAGGCTCGATCGCTGATGCCAACGACGCGGCCCAGTTCGCCGAGCTCGAAACCCTGGGCGAACTGGGCAGGATTGCCTGGGACAAGGGCTGCCAGGTCATGATCGAAGGCCCCGGCCATGTACCGATGCACAAGATCAAGCAGAACATGGACAAGCAGCTCGCCGCCTGCGGCGAGGCTCCCTTCTATACGCTCGGACCGCTGACGACCGACATCGCCCCCGGCTACGATCACATCACCTCCGGCATCGGCGCCGCGATGATCGGCTGGTTCGGCACGGCGATGCTCTGCTACGTCACGCCCAAGGAGCATCTCGGCCTGCCCAACCGAGACGATGTGAAGACCGGCGTCATCACCTATCGCATCGCCGCGCATGCGGCGGATCTGGCCAAGGGCCATCCGGCCGCCCGCATCCGCGACGACGCTCTCTCGCAGGCTCGGTTCGACTTCCGCTGGGAGGACCAGTTCAACCTATCGCTCGATCCGGATACGGCGCGCGCCTTCCACGACGAGACATTGCCGAAGGATGTGCACAAGGTGGCGCATTTCTGCTCGATGTGCGGCCCGAAATTCTGCTCGATGAAGATCACCCAGGATCTGCGCGAGGAAGTTCGCGCCCTTGAAGCCGCAGCCCAGGAAGGGATGGCCGCGAAATCGCGCGAATTTCTCGAACAGGGCGGGGCCCTTTATGTCCCGGCCGGATAGGAGAACCCGCATTACCGTCGTCGGGGCCGGCGTCGCCGGCCTCGTCGCCGCCATCGAATGTGCCGAGCGAGGCGCCGAGGTCGAGATCCTGGAGCGCGCGCCGGTCCTGGGCGCACGAGCCTGTTCCTGGCTCGCGGGAGGTATGCTGGCGCCCTGGTGCGAGCGCGAAAGCGCCGAGCCCGCCGTCGAGGAGGGCGGCCAGTTCGCACTCGACTGGTGGCCGCGCCACTACGCCGGGACGGTGCAGCAGGGCACGCTGGTGGTGGCTCCGCCGCGCGACGAAGGCGATATCGCCCGCTTCGCGCGCCGCACGCGGGAACATGTGCAACTCGACGCGTCCGGCGTCGCCAGACTGGAACCCGGCCTGGCAGGACGTTTCCGGCAGGGGCTCTTCTTCCCGCGCGAGGCGCATCTCGATCCCCGGCTGGCGCTCGCGGCTCTCGCGGCTGCGCTCCCCCGCCTCGGCGCGACCTTCCGCTTCGGCGTCGAGGCCGATCCCATGGCAATCGAGGCGGACGGCGTGCTCGACTGCCGGGGCTTCGCGGCTCGCGGTTCGCTGCCGGGCCTGCGCGGCGTGCGGGGCGAAATGGCGATCGTCCGCGCCCCGGGGGTGACGCTGTCGCGGCCGGTGCGCTTCCTGCACCCCAGGTTTCCTCTCTACATCGTGCCGCGTGCCGACAGCCACTTCATGATCGGCGCGACCATGATCGAAAGCGAGCATGCGGGACCACCCACGGCCCGCTCGATCATGGAACTGCTCAATGCCGCCTTCACCCTGCATCCCGCCTTCGGCGAGGCGGAGATCGTCGAGCTCGATGCCGATCTGCGCCCCGCCTTTGCCGACAACCTGCCGCGCCTGACCCGTCAGGGCCGCGTGCTCGCTCTCAACGGCATGTACCGTCACGGCTTCCTGCTTTCGCCGGCTCTGGCGAGAGAAGCGGCGGACCAGATCCTGCAGCCCGAGGAGATTCTCATATGACGCTGACCATCAACGGCGAGAAGCGCGAGGAAGCGGCGGATACCCTCGCGCATCTCCTGGACGTGCTGGACCTCGGAGAGGCCGTGGTCGCGACCGCGGTCAACGGCCGATTCGTGCGCGCGACCGACCGCGGGAAGACGCCATTGCGCGACGGCGACGCCGTCGAGATCCTCGCTCCGATGCAAGGAGGGTGACGCCGGGTGCGCGGTCATGCTGTCCGCGCCTTGCCCACCTGCGAGCGTCACGCCCCCGGACACGGGCGGATTCCCTAACCCGGCCCGAGGCTGACGTCCCTTTCGAAAGGACCCGATTCATGAGCGATCCGCTCACCTTCTACGGCACTCCCCTCTCCTCGCGTCTCCTGCTGGGTACGGCTCAATATCCCTCGCCCGCCATCCTCACTGACGCCATACGCGCTTGCGGGACCGAACTCGTCACCGTATCGCTGCGGCGGGAGGCGGGAACGCAGCGCAGCGGCCAGAGCTTCTGGCAGTTGATCCGCGCCCTGGGGATGCGCGTGCTGCCCAACACCGCCGGCTGTCACACCGTGCAGGAAGCGGTCACCACGGCCCAGATGGCTCGGGAAGTGTTCGGCACCAGCTGGATCAAGCTCGAAGTCATCGGCGAGGCCGATACGCTGCAGCCGGATGTCTTCGGCCTGGTCGAGGCTGCCCGGATCCTCGTCGCGGATGGCTTCGAGGTGTTTCCCTATACGACCGAAGATCTCGTGGTCGCCGAGAGGCTGGTCGAGGCCGGCTGCCGTGTGCTGATGCCCTGGGGGGCGCCGATCGGCTCGGGCCGGGGGCTGAACAATGTCTACGGCCTCAGGGCCCTGCGCGCGCATTTCCCCGGCATCCCCCTGGTGGTCGACGCGGGGATCGGCACGCCCTCCCATGCCGCGCAAGCGATGGAGCACGGCTATGACGCCATCCTGCTGAATACCGCCGTGGCCAAGGCCGGCGATCCCGTCGGCATGGCGCGCGCCTTCGCCCTTGGAATCGAGGCCGGGCGCCTCGCCTTCCTCGCGGATCCGATGACGCCACGCGACATGGCCGTGCCCTCGACCCCTCTTCTCGGACAGGCGGTGTTCGCATGACCTTTCGGCTCGACCCTTTCTACCCCGTCGTCGATAGCGTCGACTGGGTATCCCTCCTGGTTGAGGAAGGCGCGAAACTGATCCAGCTCCGTATAAAGGACCGCACCGACGAGGAGGCCTTGCCGGACATTCAGGCCGCGCTGGCGCTGTGCAAGGCCGCCGGAGCCGATCTCGTCGTCAACGACTACTGGCGGGCTGCGATCAAGGCGGATGCGAGTTTCGTGCATCTCGGCCAGGGCGACCTCGATGACGCCGACGTGCCGGCCATCCGCGCCGCCGGCCTCCGGCTCGGGCTCAGTACGCATGATCATTCGGAGCTTACCCGGGCACTCTCCTTCGAACCGGACTATGTCGCCCTCGGTCCGATTTACCCCACCACGCTGAAAGCGATGCCCTTCGCGCCGCAGGGGCTGCCACGCATCGGCGAGTGGAAAGGTCTGGCAGGTACCCGCCCCCTCGTCGCCATTGGCGGCATTTCCCTGGAGCGCGCCCAGGATTGCCTGGATGCCGGAGCCGATGCGATTGCCATGGTGAGCGACGTCACCCGGCATCCCGCCCCCCGCTCCCGCGTCCGGGCCTGGCTGGCGGCAACGCGGGCAGCAGCCAGGTGACGCCGGCCGCCCTGACCATCGCAGGATCGGATTCCGGAGGCGGCGCGGGCATCCAGGCCGATCTGGCGGCATTTCGCGCCTTTGGCGTGCACGGCACCAGCGCCATCACGGCGGTCACCGCGCAGAACACGCTCGGCATATCGGCGATCCACGAAGTCCCCCCCGGCGTGCTTGGTGCCCAGATCGAGACAGTCCTCGCCGATTTCGAGGTGAGAGCCATCAAGATCGGCATGGTGCCGAGCCACGAGCATGCCGAAGTGATCGCCACGATTCTCGCCGGCTCCTCCCTGCCGATCGTGCTCGACCCGGTGATGACGGCCAGTACCGGCCGCGCGTTGGGCCGTGCCGGAACGATCGCGTCCCTCCGCGGCTGCCTCCTGCCGCTCGCGGCCTGCCTGACGCCAAATCTGCCGGAGGCAGCCGCGCTTCTGGGCTGCAAGGAGGCAAACGGCGAAGAGGCCATGCAGATACAGGCCGCCGCCCTTCTCGCCCTCGGGCCGCGGGCCGTATTGATCAAGGGCGGCCACGCCCCTCTCGAGGAGGCGGTGGATATCCTCGTGTCGGGGGCGGACGTCCGGCGTCTTGCTTCGACCTGGGTCGATAGCGTGAACTCCCATGGAACCGGTTGTGCGCTTTCCTCCGCGCTGACGGCATGCCTGGCTCTTGGCCAGCCCCTCGATTCGGCCGCCACCAATGCAAAGGCATGGCTCAGAAGGAATCTGGACGCTGGCAAAAACCTCCAGATCGGCCATGGAAAGGGCCCGGCGATCCCTCCTTCAGCGGTTTAGTAGTTAGCCATGCACTAAACGCAAGGCAGCCGCCATATTGCAGCAAAGCAATCCGAAGTCACATTCCGCCCCATAATGTGGCGCAAATGGGGCATGTTCTTTGCACGCCTGCCGTGGGACTCTATTGGCCGCTTCTGTGTTTCGGAGCCGTGTCAAATTTCCTCAAAGCATAAACTGCAGCGACGCGCATGTTCACAACTAGGGAAATTCATAATTTAATTCTGATCCATTTATATTCTATATATGTAATGATTTAGGAAAATCACAAGTTTTGGTTTCATATCGATTTTTTTATAAACTTATATAGGTATATTTTGATGACTTAAGCAGAGATTAACTACAAATCCGCGGAAGCGGCGTCTTAATTTCGCCTTGGAATCTGCGCGACGCCGTCACCAAGCGGGAAGCCACTGTGGCTGAAACGCTACAGACTCTGTCAACGCTTTCTGCTTATATCCAGTCACTGTGATTTCTCGGTTTGGAGTTTAGTTCCATGAAAATGCGTTTGGCCCTCGCGGCTCTCCTGCTCACCTCGACCTCGGCCTTCGCTGCTGACCTCGCTCCCCAGCCGGTCGAGCCTGCGGCTCCCGTCGTGGCTCCCGTCTACAACTGGACCGGCTTCTACGCGGGTCTCCATGCCGGCGCCTTCATCGGCCAGGGCAAGGTCGACGCCGCCAAGTTTGACGGCACGGGCTTCATCGGCGGCGTGCATGCCGGCTACAATGCCCAGTTCGACGGTGGCTTCGTCGTCGGTCTCGAGACGGACATCGACTACTCGAGCTTCAGCAAGTCCAAGACCGTCACGGACGGTGCCGTTGTTGCCCGCGCCAAGTTCAAGAATGAGTGGCAGGGTTCGACCCGCGCTCGTATCGGCTACGCCTTCGACAACATCCTGCCCTACATCACCGGCGGTGTTGCCTATGGCGACCAGAAGGTCAGCATCGCAGGCGTCGGCTCCAACTCCGACACCCGCGTCGGCTGGACGGCTGGTGCCGGTGTCGAATACGCGATCGACCAGAACTGGCTGGTCCGCGGCGAAGCTCGCTATGTCGACCTCGGCTCGAAGAACGTCAACCTGGCCGGCACCCGTCACAAGGTCAAGTTCGACGGCGCCGACCTGAACCTCGGCGTCAGCTACAAGTTCTGATCCGCGTATCTGGATCATTGCGTAGGAAGAGCCCGGCGAAAGCCGGGCTTTTTCTTTGTCCCATGCAAAAGCGCCTCACCCGACCCAAGGCCATTCGAGCAGGTCGCTGGCCTGGAGAGAGACATCGGCCCCAAATGGCCGCCCGTCACGGATTAACGGGCATTCCCGCCGGATTTCGGCTCCGCTAAACTGCGCCGGAGACGGCCTAGCCGCAGGCCTGTTCCGTGATAATATTTGCTTCATTTTACGATTCTATAAATATAAACTCATCATTAACCAATATTTAACGGCCACGTTTGGGCCAAAACTGCAATATTGTTTCTTCTTGAGATTCAAATTTAGCAAGTTTAACTAATGATTAACTATATAAAAATAGAGGCCGTTCTTTTGCTTCATCTAATCCTCGGTCTCAATTTTATCGGCAGTGTTGCCTAAACGCTACAGACTCCATGCGTCATTTGCGTCTATATGGAGGCACTCTGAATTCTGGTTCTGGATTATTCAAATGAAAATGCGTCTGGCCCTCGCGGCTCTCCTGCTCACCTCGACCTCGGCCTTCGCTGCTGACCTCGCTCCCCAGTCGGTCGAGCCTGCGGCTCCCGTCGTGGCTCCCGTCTACAACTGGACCGGCTTCTACGCGGGTCTCCATGCCGGCGCCTTCATCGGCCAGGGCAAGGTCGACGCCGCCAAGTTTGACGGCACGGGCTTCATCGGCGGCGTGCATGCCGGCTACAATGCCCAGTTCGACGGTGGCTTCGTCGTCGGTCTCGAGACGGACATCGACTACTCGAGCTTCAGCAAGTCCAAGACCGTCACGGACGGCGTTGTTGTTGCCCGCGCCAAGTTCAAGAATGAGTGGCAGGGTTCGACCCGCGCTCGTATCGGCTACGCCTTCGACAACATCCTGCCCTACATCACCGGCGGTGTTGCCTATGGCGACCAGAAGGTCAGCATCGCAGGCGTCGGCTCCAACTCCGACACCCGCGTCGGCTGGACGGCTGGTGCCGGTGTCGAATACGCGATCGACCAGAACTGGCTGGTCCGCGGCGAAGCTCGCTATGTCGACCTCGGCTCGAAGAACGTCAACCTGGCCGGCACCCGTCACAAGGTCAAGTTCGACGGCGCCGACCTGAACCTCGGCGTCAGCTACAAGTTCTGATCCGCGTATCTGGATCATAGTGTAGGAAGAGCCCGGCGAAAGCCGGGCTTTTTCTTTTTTTGGGCATGGGGCCAAGAGACTTTCAAACCCGTCGGCGACTCCTGATAGAGACCGATGCAAAGAGTGTTTTTCCTTTATTTCAGTCGTTTTATCCGAAAGTACGTAATGTCCACCGCCCTTCGCGACGTTCCGTCCCTGCTCCGCCATACCGGCTTCGTCTTGTTCTGGTCGGCTCGTGTCCTTTCGACGAGCTGCTTCCAGATCATTTCCGTCGTCATTGGCTGGCAGATCTATGCCCTCACCAACTCCACCTTCGACCTCGGCCTCGTGGGCCTGTGCCAGTTCCTGCCCATGCTGCTGCTGACGATACCAGCCGGTCATGTCGCCGACCGGTTCGACCGGCGGGTCATCGTGCGCACGTGCCAGGTCATCGAGGGGCTCACCGCCCTGTCGCTGGCGCTCGCCTCCTGGCAAGGCGCGATCAATCCGCACGTGATCTTCGCCGCTGCCGTGCTCATCGGCGCGTGCCGCACCTTCGAAGCGCCGACCACTGCCGCACTACTGCCCATGGTGGTAAGCCCGGCCGCCCTTCCCAAGGCACTCGCCCTCTCGGCTTCAGCCATCCAGACAGCCACGATCATCGACCCCGCTCTCGGAGGCCTGCTCTACATTGCCGGACCGGGGCACGCCTATCTCTTCGTCGGCGTCTTCTACCTGCTCGCAGCCGTTCTGGTCTCCCTGCTGAAGATCCTGGCGCCTCCGGCCGTGCGGGAGCCGCCGACGCTGCGATCCGTCTTTTCGGGCTTCAGCTTCATCCGCAGCCGCCCGATCATCCTGGGTGCCATCTCGCTCGACATGGTCGCCGTTCTGCTCGGCGGCGCCACTGCGCTGTTGCCGGTCTATGCCCGCGACATCCTTCACACCAATTCCCTCGGGCTCGGCGCGTTGCGGGCTTCTCCGGCCATCGGCGCGCTTCTGATGTCGCTCGTGCTGGCGCGCTGGCCGATGAAAAGCCGCGTCGGCCTGAAGATGTTCGGCGCCGTCGTGGTCTTCGGCCTTGGCACCGTGATCTTCGGGCTCTCAACCTGGTTTCCGCTATCCATGGCTGCCCTGATCGCGATGGGAGCCGCCGACGTGGTCAGCGTTGTGGTGCGATCCACTCTGGTGCAGCTCGGCACGCCTGATGCCATGCGAGGGCGCGTCAGCGCCGTCAACTCGATGTTCGTCGGCACCTCGAACCAGCTCGGCGAATTCGAATCCGGCATGACCGCGAGCCTTTTCGGCACCGTACCAGCCGTGGTGCTCGGCGGGCTGGGCACGATCCTGGTGGCGCTCGTGTGGTCGCAGCTGTTCAAGCCCCTGCGCGATGCGAACAGATTTCCGGAGCGGGGCGCCTAGCGGGGCGAGGCAGGCATCGGGGAGGGCTCGACAACCACGGCGTACCTGCCCATGGTGCGGCGATGCGTAGCTCCTCCTTCAAACGCGATTCGAAGCCGGCTTCCACCGAGGCCGTTCCGGATGACCTTTCGATCTCCGGCATCGTCGACCGCGTCACCTACCACAACAAGGAAAACGGCTTCGCCGTCCTGAAGGTCAAGGTCAAGGGCCGGCGGGACCTCGCCACGGTGCTCGCGCGCACCGCGGCGATCGCGCCGGGCGAGAAGCTCGAAGCAAGCGGGCGCTGGAACATCGATCCCGAACGAGGGCTGCAATTCAAGGCCGAGGCTCTCCAGACCACGCCGCCTGGTTCGGCATCCGGCATCGAGCGCTACCTGGCCTCGGGCTTCGTGCGCGGCATCGGACCGGAGACGGCCAAGAAGCTGGTCGCCACCTTCGGCAGGGATACGCTCAAGGTGCTCGACAGCGAGCCCGAGCGTCTCGGCCAGGTCCTCGGCCTGACGTTGCAGCGCATCAAGCTGATCCGCGAGGGCTGGAGCGCGCAGCAGGGCTTTCGCGACGTGCTGCTTTTCCTCACCGAGCACGGCCTCGGCGCCACGCGCGCCGCCACGGTGCAGAAGACGCTGGGCGCCAATGCGGTCGAACTGATCAAGGCCGATCCCTATCGCCTGTCGCGCGAGGTGAAGGGTTTCGACTTCCGCACCGCCGACCAGTTCGCCCTCAGCCTCGGCCATGATCGCGAGGATATCTCACGCCTGACGGCGGGACTACTCTGGGCGCTCGGAGAGGCCGCGACGAACGGCCATTGCGGCCTTCCCCGCGACGTGCTGTTCGAGCGCGCGGCGCGCGTCCTGGAGGTCGAGGAATATCTGCTCAACGCCGCCGCCTCGAACCTCCTCGAAAGCAAGCTGATCATCGGCGACACCATCGACGGCGCTCCCTCCTATTTCTTGCCGACACTCTGGAAGGCGGAGGAAGCAGTCGCGACGCGGCTGAGGCAGATGGCCGACGGAACTCCTCCCTGGCGGCAGGAGGGGCTCAGCCAGGCGGTGATCGACACGGAAGCGAGAACCAGGAAGCGCCTTGCCCCGGCACAGGCCCTCGCGGTGGAAACCGCGCTTGCCTCCAAGCTCCTCGTCATCACCGGCGGCCCCGGCGTGGGCAAGACGACTATCATCGATACCATCATCAAGGCCCTCGACCGCCGCGAGGTGACGATCGCGCTGTGCGCGCCCACTGGCCGGGCCGCCAAGCGCATGTCG
Source organism: Labrys sp. ALF-8 (assembly GCF_059699065.1). NCBI lineage: Bacteria > Pseudomonadati > Pseudomonadota > Alphaproteobacteria > Hyphomicrobiales > Xanthobacteraceae > Labrys > Labrys sp. ALF-8. The sequence continues at coordinate 2,747,452 of NZ_AP048537.1, read as the reverse complement.
GAAAGTACCGGCCAGGATGCCCGCACCATCCATCGCCTGCTGGAAATCGATCCGGCCTCCGGCACCTTCCGGCGCCAGAAGGCCTATCCGCTGGATGCCGACCTCGTCATCGCCGACGAGGCAAGCATGATCGACATCGAGCTCATGAAGGCCTTGCTGGACGCCCTCTCGCCGCGCGCCGCCCTTGTCCTGGTGGGAGATGCCGACCAGCTTCCGTCCGTCGGCCCCGGCCAGGTGCTGGCCGACGTCATCGCCTCCGACGTCATCCCTGTCGTGCGGCTGACGGAAGTGTTCCGCCAAGCCGAATCAAGCCGCATCATCTCCGCGGCCCATGCCATCAACCATGGAGAGGTCCCGGAAGGAGCCAAGAGCCCTGAGGATGGGGATTTCTTCGTCGTCGACATGGCTTCCGCCGAGGATGGCGCCAACAAGGTGCTCGACATCGTCACCAACCGCCTGCCGCGCCGCTTCGGCCTCGATCCGGTGCGCGACATCCATGTGCTGACGCCGATGAACAAGGGGCCGCTCGGCTCCCTGGTGCTGACGCAGGCCCTGCGCGAGGTGCTCAATCCCGGACGTGAGGGAGCGATCACCCGAGAGTCGGGCACTTTCGCGCCGCGCGACAAGGTCATGCAGATCGACAACGACTACGACCGGGAAATCTTCAACGGCGACATCGGTTTCATCACCCGCACCGATCCCAAGGCGGGCCAGCTCACCGTGAGCTTCGAGGGCCGGGACGTCCATTACACCACCGCCCAGCTCGAAAGCCTTGTGCCGGCCTACGCGACGACCATCCACAAGGCGCAGGGCTCGGAATACCCGGCCGTGGTGGTGGTGATCTCCAACGCCCACTACCCCATGCTGGCACGCAACCTTCTCTATACCGCCATCACTCGCGGCAAGCGCCTCGTGGTCGTGGTGGCCGAGCGCCGGGCGCTTCGCATGGCGGCCGAGGACGCAATGGGGCGCCGGCGCTGGACGAGGCTGCGCGAGAAACTGGCGGCACAAGTCCGCGACGCGGGCTGAAAATCTCCGCCGGATGTCCCAGACGAGCCGGGTATGGCGGTATCCAAATCTTCGCTATTGCGGCAGCGGTCCGAGAATTTCGAGCTGATGGCGAGCCGCCGCAGCCATCAATTTCCCCATGTCGGGGGGCGAGGGCGGCGTATCACGTGCAACGCTGGTCTCGGCAATGAAATCGGCGAAGTCACCGCCCGTGGTGAACAGGAGGATGCGGGCCGGCGTGGTTCCGTCGATGCGAAAGCCATGAGCGATGCCGCGCGGGCCGAAGGCGTAGCCACCCTGGCCAAGCGAGATCCTGTTGCCGCCGACGATGACCGTCATGGCCCCTTCGATCACGTAGAAGGACTCGTCCTCGGAATGGTGGACATGCCAGGGCGACTCGAAGCCAGCCGGCATGATCTGCTCGATCAGGCTGAGCCTGCCGCCAGTGTTCTGGCGACTGGCCTTGATCCAGGTCGGCAGGCCCAGGAAAAGGACCTCTTCGCCGCCACAGTGGCTGTTCGCTTCAACGGTGCCATGCATGAAACTATCCCCCGCTCGGGTTGCAAGAGCGCTCTTGGATAAATGTTGGGCATATCGGCCGGAAAGGGCGTCGAGACCAGACAGGCTACGCAGACATCCGCAACCAGCCATCGTAAGCATATTTGACGGAATCTATATTCCATGAAATATAGATTCCGTCAATTTGGATTCTGAATGACACGACGCAATTATCAGATGAGGCAGCGGGCGACAGCGCAGGACGAGACGCGCGAGCGCATCGTCCGGGCGACCATGCTGCTGCACGACAAGCAAGGCGTGGCATCAACGTCGTTCGCCGACATCGCCAAATCGGCCGGAGTGGGCGCTGCGACCGTTCACAGGCATTTTCCGAACCTGGGTGCACTGGTCTCCGCCTGCGGCGCCCATGTCTGGGAAGAGATGAGGCCACCCGTGCCCGGACAGGCCCAGGCTCTGTTCCAGGGGTTGGCGACCCGCGAGGAACGGCTGGAGCGTCTGGTCGAGGAACTGGATCTCTTCTATCGGCGCGGTGCGCTTCGCCTGGAGCGCGCGAGCACGGACCGATCTCACATCGCCGAGCTCGACGGTTTCCTGAAGGCGGTGGAGGCCGGCGTCGCCGATCTCGTTCGCGAGGCGCTGGCGCGGGAGAGTCCGTCCGGACCGATTCTCCACCTTGTCCACGCGCTGGTGGATTTCCCCGTCTGGCTCTCTCTGCAGCGGGTGGAAATTTCAGACACGCGGCGCAGGGCCGTGATGGTTCGCTTGATCGGTAGCGCGATCGAGGCTGCCGGGCACCCGGATTTGGCGTGAGACCGGTTTCTGCAGGTGCCCTTCCTGCAGGACGACCCGACATCCCTTCTTCTGCCGCTGGGACGGCCTTGTTTCCTGAAGAACGCTTGCCGTCACACAACAGCGCTATAGAAAGGAGGTGGGCGAGGCGGTTCCACGCGAGGGGGTGAAAATGCTGTCGATTCGGACGATCGGGGCCTGTGTGCTGGCAGGCTCCGCCTTGTTATCCCTCCCCGCTTTTGCCCAGACCCAACCGGCTGCTCCCGATGCCGACACCGCCAAGCCTGCCGCGGATCCCGCCTTCGATGCTGCCAAGGCCGCGGCGGTGGCGATGGGAGCCGATGCCTTCGCCTCGATCCAGCAGGACCTGATCTGGACAGGCGACCTCAACACCCTGCCTTCAGGCGAGATGGGCAAGCGCAGTTATGACGCCATCCGCGCCTTCCAGAAGCGCATCAACGTCAAGGATACCGGTATCTTCACGCCGCAGCAGCGCGAGGTGCTGGCCCAGCACGCAGCGAAATTCACCTCGGCCTTCGGCTTTGATACCCTCACCGAGCGCGGCATCACCATCGGCTATCCGGCCAAGGTGACGACCGACCGAAGCGAGGGCCGCAACGGCCCGCATTTTGCGACGCCGAAGGCCGCCAAGAACCAGGCCACGGTCGATATTCTCAGCCTGCCAACGGCAAAGGAGAGTTTCGAGGCCCTGTTCGCCCGGCTGAAGACCGAGAATCCCAAGCGCAAGGTGACCTATTCCCTGCTGCGGCCTGATTTCTTCGTGGTGAGCGGGATCAATGAGGGCATGACCTTCTATATCCGGTTCATCAGGACGGATACGGATTCGAAGGGCTTCGTCGTCGGCTGGGATCCTGCCCTCTCGCCCCGTTTCGACCGCGTCGCCATCGCCATGGCGTCCTCGCTGAAATTGGCCGGTGCCAGCGATCAGGCCGGCGCCCAACAGGGGCAGCCCAAGCCGCAACCCCAGCCTGCTGCGCCCTCGGAATCGCCCAGGCCCGCCGGCCCGCCCGTACCGCTGGCGCCCGGCGCTGCCGCGACGACGAAGACCGGCATCGGCATCATCGTCTCCAGCCAGGGCGACATCCTCACTTATGCCAGCGTGATCGCCGGCTGCGAGACGGTCACCCTGCAGGGCGGTGGCAAGGCCAAGGTGATCGGCGGCGACCTCAACAACGACATCGCTCTGGTGCGAGGCCCTGTGCCGGCGGGCGCCCAGCCGCTGGCCTGGCGACTGCCGGCGCTTGCGGAGAACGAAGCCGTCTCGCTTTTGTCGGGCGCCGCGCCCGTCGCGACGACGGTCAGCGCACTCGCGGGAACCAATGGCGACACGCGCCGCGTGACTCTTGCGGCCGGCGCCGCGGGCGCACTCATCGACGGGGATGGAGCTCTTGCGGGCCTGTCCGCTGCCGATGGCGGCCCCAGCGCCCTGAAGGGCCTCTTCGTCAGCGCCTTCCTGCGGGCCAACGGCGCGGCGCCTCCCAGCCAGGGCGGGGATCCGACGAAAGCGTCGGTGACGCTGACCTGCACACCCGGCAAACCATGAAGCTGCGTGCAACGGGCAGGATGTCCGTGCACGCAGGGCCTATGCCCGCTTCCTCGCCAGGCGTGCCTTGATGCTGTCGACGTCGGCGCGGGGAGTCGCCGCGAACAGCTTCTTCGTATAGTCGTGATGCGGATCGCTGAAGACCTTGTCGCGCGAGCCATATTCGACGGCCTCGCCGAAATACATCACCATTACATCGTCCGCGATATAGCGGACGACCGAAAGATCGTGGCTGATGAAGACGTAGGTCAGGTTCAACTCGTCCTGCAGATCGGCCAGGAGATTGAGAACCTGTGCCTGGACCGACAGGTCGAGGGCCGAAACCGGCTCGTCCAGCACCAGCAGGCTGGGATTGAGCATCAGGGCACGGGCGATCGCGATACGCTGGCGCTGCCCGCCTGAAAACATGTGCGGATAGCGGTTGAAATGCCTTTCCTCGAGGCCGACCTTGACGAGCATGCTCATCGCGCGCTCACGCCGCTCGGCCGCCGGCATATTGGTATTGACCAGAAGGGGCTCCATCAGCACATCGCCGATCTTCTGGCGTGGGTTGAGCGAACCATAGGGGTTCTGGAACACCATCTGGACCTTGCGCCGCATGGCGCTGGAGACGCCGTCGCGCTTGATGTCGATCGAGGCATTGTCGATGAAGAGCTCGCCGGCAGTTTGCCGGTCGATCAGGGTCAGGATGCGGGCAAGCGTGGACTTGCCGCAGCCGCTTTCACCGACGATGGCAAGCGTCTTGCCCTTCTCCACCGAGAAGCTCACGCCCTTGACGGCGTGTACTGTCTGCCCCTTGCGCAGCAAGGTAGCGGGCACGTGATAGTCGCGCACGATATTCTCGGCACGGACGACGATATCGGCCATCACACGGCCTCCGTGAAGGTGCCGTCGCGCCCAAGATAGCTTGCAATTGTCGGCAGGCGATCTCCGGTGGCGTTATCGGGCAGGGCCGCGAGCAATGCCTTGGTGTAGTTGCTCCTGGGGGACTCGAAGAGGCTCAGCACGTCGGCCTCCTCCATCTTCCGGCCCTTGTATTGCACGATGACCCTGTCGGCCGTCTCCGCCACCACGCCCATATTGTGCGTGATCATGATCAGCGCCATGCCGTGCTCTTCCTGCAGGCGCATGAGCAGGTCGAGGATCTGCTTCTGGATGGTGACGTCGAGCGCCGTGGTAGGCTCATCCGCGATCAGGAGCTTCGGATTGCAGGCGACGCCGATGGCGATCATCACGCGCTGGCACTGGCCACCTGACATCTGGTGGGGAAACGCCGAGAGGCGCCGCTCCGGCTCGGGGATGCCGACCAGGCGCAGCAGTTCCACGGCCCGCTCGCGGCGCCGGCGCTTGTTCATGCCCATATGGACGCGCAGTACTTCCTCGATCTGGAAGCCGATCGTGAAGCACGGATTGAGGCTGGCGATCGGCTCCTGGAAGATCATGGCGATGTCCTTGCCGACGATCTCGCGCCGTTCGGCCGGACTGAGTTTCAAGAGGTCGCGCCCCTCGAACGTCATCCTGTCGGCAGTGACCGTCGCGGTGAAGGGCAGGAGCCCCATCACCGCCATCATCGAGACGGACTTGCCGGAACCGGACTCGCCGACAATGGCGAGAACCTCGCGACTGTCCACGTTGAGCGAGATGCCGTCGACGGCACGGAACGGCCCCGAAGCGGTCGGAAATTCGACCACGAGATTGCTGATCTCGAGCAAAGCCATGTCAGGACCTCTTCAGCTTGGGGTCGAGGGCGTCGCGCAATCCGTCGCCGAACAGGTTGATCGCCACCACGGTGACGAGGATGCAGACGCCGGGCGCGATGGCGAGCCATGGCGCGCTCTGGATCTCCTGGCGCACGTCGGACAGCATGGCGCCCCATTCCGGGATCGGCGGCTGCGCGCCCATGCCGAGGAAGCCGAGAGCTGCGGCCTGGAGAATGGCGTCGGACACGCCGAGCGTGGCCTGCACGATCAGCGGTGCGGTGCAATTGGGCAGGATGGTGCGGAACAGCAGCCGCAGCGGCTTCACGCCGACGACCTTGGCGGCCGTGACATAGTCCTTCGACAGTTCGGCCAGCGCGGCCGCCCTGACGATACGCACGTAGCGCGGCAGGAAGACGATGGTGATGGCGGCCACGGTGGGTCCCAGGCCCGGCTCGAGGATGGCGACGATTACCATCGACAGCACCAAGTCCGGGATGGACATGATCATGTCCATGAGGCGCATCAGGCCGAAATCGAACCAGCCACCGATATAGGCCGCCAGCAGGCCGAGGATCGAGCCGATCACCATGGAGACCAGCATCACGGTGAGGCCGATGCCGAGCGAATAGCGGGCGCCGTAGATGAGGCGGGAGAGAACGTCGCGCCCGCCGGTCTTGTCGGTACCGAGGACGAAGTCCCAGCTGCCGCCCTCGACCCAGGCGGGCGGCTGGCCGACGTGGCCGGGGTGGCCCGCGTCAGGCCAGCCGGGCGCGTTGTAGGGTGCGTAGGGGGCCAGGACGGGGGCGAAGATCGCGACGAGCACGATCAGGACGAGCACCACGAGCCCGGCAACCGCACCCTTGTTCTGCTTGAGAGAATGCCAGATCTCGGCGACGGCGGAGGAAGGCTGACCCGCAGCGACTGCCGCCGAGGCTTGCGTGTCAGCGGCCATGGCGAATCCTTGGATTGATGACGCCGTAGAGCAGGTCGACGCCGAGATTGATGAAGGTGACCAGGATGGCGATGATCAGGATCCCGCCCTGCAGCGCGGGATAATCGCGGCGGGAGAAGGAATCGATCAGCCATTTGCCGACGCCCGGCCATGAGAAAACCGTTTCGGTCTGGACGGCGCCCGCGAAGAGCGAGCCGACCATCAGGCCGATGATCGTGATGATGGGAATCATGGCGTTGCGCAGGGCATGCAGGCCGATCACCCGAAGGGGCGAAAGGCCCTTCGCCCTGGCGGTGCGGACATAATCCTCATTCAGCACTTCCAGCATGGCCGAGCGCGTGACGCGCATGATCACGGCGAGCGGAATGGTGCCGAGCACGATGGCCGGCAGGATGAGATGCGAGACGGCCGACCAGAACGCTCCCTCCTGATCGGACCAGACGCTGTCCCACAGCATGAAGTTGGTGCTGCTGTCGGGATCGAAGAAATAGTTGATGTTGTCGATGCGTCCCCCGACGGGCGTGAGGTCGAGCTTGAGCGAGACCAGCAGGATGAGGAGGATGCCCCACCAGAAGATGGGCATGGAGTTGCCGAACACGGCCAGCGCGGTGGCGACGTAATCCGCGACCTTCCCGCGCTGCAGGGCTGCGAGGATTCCGAAGGGGATGCCGATGCCGACGGCAAAGATCATCGCCGCGAACGACAATTCGATCGTAGCCGGAAAGAGGGTGAAGAACTCGCTCAGCACAGGCCTTTGCGTGACGATGGACGTGCCGAAATCACCATGCAGGAGCTGCCAGAGATAGCGGCCGAACTGAGCATAGACGGGCTGGTCGAGGCCGAGCTGGTGCCGGAACTCGGCGAGGCGCTCGGGCGAGATGCCTCGTTCACCGACACGAACCTCCACCGGGTCGCCCGGCACCAGCCGGATGGCGAAGAAGGCCAGGGCGATCAGGGCGATGAAGGTCGGAATGGTCTGGGCGACACGCTTGAGCAGGAAGGTCAGCATGGGCGCTCGCGGATCTACAAGAAAACAGGATACAAAAAGGCTGCCGAACCGATTAAAGCCCGGCAGCCCTGAGCGGTGATTACTTCAGGTCGGTATCGAAGAACTCGAAGCGGCCGAGCGGCGAGGGCTTGAACCCTTCGACGTTCTTGCGAACCGGCGTATAGACCACGGTGTGGGCGATGTTCAGATAGGGAACGTCGTCGAAGGTGATCTGCTGCATCTCCTGATAGAGCTTGGCACGCTCCGCCTTGTCGGCGCTGGCGCGAGCCTTCTCGAGGTGCTCGTTGTAGTCCTTGTTGCACCAGCGCGGATAGTTCTGGCTGACGGGCTTGCCGGAGCTGTCGCAGGCGAACAGGAAGAAGAAGTTGTCCGGATCGCCGTTGTCGCCGGTCCAGCCCATCTGCGGGAGGGAGGCCTCGCCGTTCTGGAGGCGCTTGCGGTAGTCGCCCCACTCATAGGTCACGAGCTTGGCGTTGACGCCGACCTTGGCGAGATCGGCCTGCATGAGCTCGCCCATGCGCTTGCCGTTCGGATTGTACGGGCGATAGACCGGCATGTACCACAGATCGATGTCGATCGGCGTCTTGACGCCGGCGTCGGCCAGCAGCTTCTTGGCCTTCTCCGGATCGTAGCCATATTCCGGGATCTTGTCGTTGTAGCCCAGCATGAAGGAGGGGATCAGCGTGGTGGCCGACTTGCCGCTGCCTTCATAGACATCCGCGATCAGCGCGTCCTTGTTGATCGCCATCGCCAGGGCCTGGCGTACTTCCTTCTTGTCGAGCGGAGGCTTCGTCGTGTTGAAGGAGAAGTACATATCGTTCAGGCCCTCGTTGGTGAGGACCTTGAGATCGCCGTTGGCCTGCATCGACTTGAGATCGGACGGATTGGGGCCGATCATCACCTGGCATTCGTTCTTCTGCAGCTTGGCATAGCGGGCCGCCGCGTCGGGCGTGATGGCGAAGACGAGATTGTCGAGCTTGACCTTGCCGCGCCAGAAGTTCGGGAAGGCCTTGTAGCGGATTACCGCATCCTTCTGGTAGGCCACGAATTGGAAAGCACCGGTGCCGACCGGTTCCTGGTCGAACTTCTCCGGCGTGCCCGCCTTCAGCAGGTAATCGGCATATTCGGCCGACTGGATGGTGCTGAAGTCCATGGCCAGATTGGCGAGGAACGGCGCATTCGGCTTGGTGAGCGTGAACTTCACCGTGTAGTCGTCGACCTTGTCGATCGACTTCAGCAGATCCGGCATGCCCATGTCGTTGAAGTAGTCGTAGGAGCCGCCCGAGACCTTGCTATAGGGATGGTCCTTCTTCCACTGGCGATTGAAGGAGAAGAGCACGTCGTCGGCGTTGAAGTCGCGGGATGGCTTGAAGCCCTTGTAGGACTGCCACTTCACGCCCTTGCGCAGGTGGAAGGTGACCTCGGTGCCGTCCGCCGACACGTCCCATTTCTCGGCAAGGGCCGGCTCCAGATTGGTCGTTCCGGGCGTGAATTCCACGAGCTGGTCGTAGACTTGGCGCGCGGCGTCCAGCGAGGTGCCGGTCGTGTTCAATGCGGGGGTAAAATTCTCGGGGCTCCCTTCCGAGCAATAGACCAGCGTCTTGGGAGCACCCAAGGCGGTGGTGCTCAAGAGCGCGGCAAAGCCGGCTGCGAGAAGGCCTGTCTTCAGCAGTTTTGACATATGATCCCCACTTCATGGTGCGGCGGGCTGCCTGCTTCGGGGCGGCAGCCGGCGCCGAACGGGCTGAACGCCCTGTTCGACGCGCATGGAAGCCTTTTTACGAGCAATCGGCAACGGGAATCTGACGAATCCGCAGCCTTTGTAATTTTTGTATCAAAAATCGAAGACAAAGAACCCCGCGGCGCCGCCGCGGGGTTTCATGGAGCAATAACCTGTCACGACCCTTGGGCTTGATGACCGTGACGGCCGCCTGTCTCAGGCGGGCTTTACGAAAAGTTCGAGCTTCTTGTAATGCTCGGCGAGAAGGTAATAGACCGTAACGCGGGATTTCGTCGTATCCGCCTTCATCTTCTGGACGACCGCGGAAACCTCTGCGTCAAGCTTGCTGTCGGATTCCGTCAGTGCGAGCTTCTTCTTGAGGAAACTGTCACGCACGCGGGCGAGTTCAGCCGGATCGGTTCCGGCCACGAGCGAGGAATCGCGGTTGCGCAGGGCGATGCCGAGATGTTTCACGATGCCGGCGACGGCAGCTTCATTCACACTGGACGTGTATTTCTTGATGTCGGTCACATAGGTTGCCAAGTCAGCCATCGGCGTCGAGTCCTCCCAAAGCACAATCGATCAGACACAGTTGCTCGCAAGGTGAAACAAGCGGAGAATATAAGGGCACGAAATCCCCGCCTGCGCTACCGATATTTACGTCCTTCCTTACGGAAGTCTGCCCGGTCGCATTGCAAATTTGCTCATTGGCGCTTGGATTCGATGGCATCCCAGATCTGGGCGGCAAGATCAGGCCCGCCGAGGCGCTTGATTGCACGCAGCCCTGTCGGAGAAGTAACGTTGATCTCGGTAAGATGACCATCGATTACGTCGATGCCGGTGAAGATCAGCCCTTTCTCGCGCAAGGCAGGGCCGATTCGCTCGCAGATCTCGATCTCCCGCCGGCTCAGGTCCGTCGGCATCGCCGCGCCGCCGCGCACCATGTTGGAGCGGATGTCGCCCGGCTGCGGAACCCGGTTGACGGCGCCCGCCGCCACGCCGTCGACCAGGATGATACGCTTGTCGCCCTCCGACACCTGCGGCAGGAAATGCTGGACGACCCACGGCTCGCGCGACATCGAGGCGAAGAGGTCGTAGAGCGAGCCGAAGTTCGGATCCTGCGTGGCCACCTTGAACACGGCCGCCCCGCCATTGCCGTAGAGCGGCTTCATGACGATGTCGCCATGCTCGGCACGGAAAGCCTCTATCTCGCCCTTGTCGCGGGTGATCAGGGTCGCGGGCATGAGATCCGGGAATTCCGTGACGAAGATCTTCTCGGGCGCATTGCGGACATGGAACGGATCGTTCACCACGAGGGTCTTGGGGTGGATGCGCTCCAGGATGTGGGTCGTGGTGACGTAGCCCATGTCGAAGGGCGGATCCTGGCGCAGCAGCACGACGTCGAAGGTGGACAGATCGGTGCGGGCCGGGGCGCCGGACCTGACGTGATCGCCCTCGACGTCCTGGACGGTAACGGGTTTGGTGATGGCGGAAACCGTGCCGTTCCTCTGGGACAGCGTGTCGGGCGTGTAGACGGAAAGCGCGTAGCCGCGCGCCTGCGCCTCGAGCATCAGGGCGAATGTGGAATCGCCCTTGATGTTGATGCGCTCGATCGGATCCATCTGCACGGCGACATTGAGCTTCATCGGGCAATTTCCTTGAATGCTGGAAAGAAGGGACTGGTCGTAGATAGAGGTCAGGAACGGACTGGAACAGACGCCCGCCGCGCGGGACCGGAAAAAAGGAAGACGAGCAGCGCACATATGCCCGTCGCCGCGATGGCGACCGGCAGCGGCAGCGCGCTTGCCCCGAGGAAGTGGCCGACCGCAGCGCCGATCAGCGCGCCGCCCAGCATCTGGACGAAGCCGCAGAAGGAGGAAGCGCTGCCGGCCCGGTCCGGGAAGGGCATCAGCGCGCCCGCCATGGCCTGCGGCATCACGAGGCCGACGCCGAAGAGATAGAACATCATCGGCACCACCACTTCGGCAGGATGGCCGCTGCCCAGCAGCACGAAAGCCAGCATGGCGAGGCCTCCGGCGGCCAGGCATGCCACGCCCACGGCGATCGTCCTGTCGATGCCGACGCGCGGGACGAGGCGTTGGGCGGTGAGCGTGCCGCCGATATAGCCGATCACACCGATGGCGAATGCAAGGCCGAACGCAACCTCGCTGAGCCGATAGATGCCCTGCAGCACGAAGCTCGAACCGGAGATGTAGGCAAACAGCCCGCCATAGGCCAAGGCCATCATGGCGAGATAGGCCACGAAGCCGCGATTGGCGGTCAGGGCAGCAAAGCCTCGGAGAATTCCCAGGGCCGAGATCGGCGCGCGGTTGCGTACCTTCACGGTCTCCGGGAGCTTCCTGGTGATGACGATGCCACCAAAGATGCCGCAGGCGGCGGCGATGGCGAAATGCGCCGGCCAGCCGAAAAAGCGCTGCACATAGCCGCCCATGATCGGTGCCGCCGCGGGGACGAGGCCCATGATCGTACCCATGAGGGCAAGTTCGCGTGCGGCCTTCGGTCCCTCGTAGAGGTCGCGCACGACTGCGCGCGCAAGCACGATGGGGCCGGCCGCCCCGACCGCCTGCAGGAACCGGGCGGCGATCAGCAGATCGATGCTGGGTGCGATCATGCATAGGAGGCTGGCGATGATGAACAGGCAGAGCCCTCCCAGCAGCAATGGCTTGCGGCCATATTTGTCGGAGAAGGGTCCGTAGAAGACCTGGCCGACGGCAAAGCCGAGCAGGAAGGCGGACAGGGTCAGCTGTACCTGCGCCATGTCAGCCCCGAGGGAAAGGCCTATCGCCGGCAGCGAGGGCAGGTACATGTCGGTCGAAAGCGGACCGAGTGCCGTCATCAAGGCAAGCAGCGCCGTCAGGGCGAAGGTGTCGGGGCGCAGCATCGGGGAAACCGCATCGGGAGGGGAAGGGTTTCATACGGCAAGCGCGCACGCAGGGGAAGGCGGCGATTTTCCCCTGCAAAAGTAGCGGCTGGCAATCGGCTACTGCGCCTTCGCGGCGTCGCCGATATAGCCGGCCATCAGTATCTGCCCGCTGGCCGCGGCGCGCAGGGCGAACAGGAAGGGCTTGTCCGCAACGAAGGTGAAGGTCGCCGGCATCGCCAGGCTCCGCGAGGTGATCGCGGTCGCAGCCGCCGCCTCCGTGCCCTTCTCATCGACCGTGAGCGCCACCCTCTGGATGATCTTGTCGATTTTCTGGGGCACGGCGAGGAAGCCGCTGAGCGCATCCGGCGCGCGCACGGCTGGGTCGAGCCCAAGCCTGTCGAGACTCCCGCGCAGATCCTCGCCTGCCTTGATCGACAGGCGAGGCAGCGACACCGTGCCTTCGCTTTCCGTGAACCCCTCGCCCGTCAGCCAGCCCGCCACGGGCGCGAAGTCGGCGAGCGCGGCGGGCTTGTCCCTGGTGGTGAGCAGGATGAGGTCGTAGCCGTCGGTCTTGTAGGGCAGAGCGACGGCTGCGAAATGGTCATCCTGCCGCGAAAGCCAGCGGCCATGCCCACCCTGCATCATCGCCACCTTTGCGTTACCGCCGGTCAGGCGATGGAAATCGGCCTGGCTGGTATGCGAGGGGTCGAACGCCGTTCGCCAGTCGTCCTTGAAATGCAGGGCATTCAGAACCACGAGGCCGCCCTTGGGCAGGGGCTCGTCGATCAGGGTTGGAATCAGGCCCTTGGTGCGCTCCTTCACGAGCGCATTGATGGCGTCGATGGTCTTGGGGTCGGCGAGGCTGCGCACTTCGGCTTGCACGCCCGCCTGCCGGAGCTGGTCGAGCGCCGCCGGCTTGGGCCTGCCATGCGGATCGAGATAGACGGCGCTGATGCCGGTGAGCGGCCCCTCGGCCTTGCTGCCGTCGAGCAGCGGCAGGAGGGAGGCACGCAAGGTCGCGAGATCGCCGCCGTCCTTTACACCATCAAGGCGCAGGGTCTTCACCAGCGCCGCGTGGAACTTGGGGCTGGCCCCGAGATCGAGCGCGGCAAAGGCGGCGGTGAGGCTGGCCGGCGAGACCACCGTATTGGGTCCTGCACCCTTGCTTCTACCTAGCTGGCTGAGGAGATCGAAACCGAGCTGCGCCGATGCCTGCGAGACGGTCGTCGCCGCTGGAGGCGCGGCAGCTTTCCTGGCCTTGGTTGCCGCTTCCGCCCCCGGCACGGCCCAGGGCAGCATGGCGAGTACGCCCAATGCCAACAACCTCCGCCTGGACACCCTCTGCCCCAAAACCCGGCCCATGCTCAACTCCTCGGCGGGCACACATGCCCGCTGCCACCCCTGATAGCGATCATGGCATGATTGCACTGTACCGTGGAGCACAATCGTATCGAGGGCTTCGGGCGCGCGGGCATCCTGCCTGTCCTCCCCGGAACGGCGGCATCGCGCAGATATGGCGGTGCACAATCACCTTTCCCCAACCGAACGGCCTCGCTATAAGGCGCCGTTACTCGGCCAGTTGAGGTAAGCCATGCGCAGCGCGTCGATCGAGCGCATCACCAATGAAACGTCCGTCTCCGTGTCCGTCTCGCTCGACGGCACGGGCAGGCACGACATCGCCACGGGCGTGGGTTTCTTCGACCATATGCTGGACCAGCTGGCGCGCCATTCCCTGATCGACATCACAGTGCGAGCCAAGGGCGACCTGCACATCGACGACCATCACGCCGTCGAGGACACTGGCATTGCGCTAGGCCAGGCCGTCCGCAAGGCCCTGGGCGATCTCAAGGGCGTAACGCGCTATGCCGATGCCTATCTGCCGATGGACGAGGCGCTGTCGCGCTGCGCCGTCGACATATCCGGCCGGCCCTTCCTGGTATTCAAAGTCGAATTCCCGCGCGAGAAGATCGGCACGTTCGACACCGAACTGGTGCGCGAATGGTTCCAGGCCTTCGCGATGAATGCCGGAATGACGCTGCATATCGAGAATCTCTACGGGGCCAACGCGCACCACATCGCAGAGAGCTGTTTCAAGGCTCTGGCTCGTGCGCTGCGCGGCGCCATTGCCATCGATCCGCGCATGGCCGGAGAACTGCCGACCACCAAGGGCAAGCTTGGATGAGGCCGAAAATGGTCAGATGGGAGCAGCATTGCACCGGCCAGCACCTTCGCATCGGCAGGCTGTGCGACACTGCAGCAGACCATTTTTCATCTCACCCCGGAGGAGCGATCTAATGGCGAGCTGGTATGTCTTCGAGCCTGCCGCGACGGTGCCGGACACGGTCGATGCCGCCAGGAAGGCCGTTTTCGTCAAGGACGGCTTCAGCATCGGCGCCTTCCTGTTCGGCCCGCTCTGGCTGCTCTGGCGACGGATGTGGCTCGTCTTCCTGTTCTGGCTGTTGGCCGAAATCGTGCTGCTCCTGATTGCGCGGGCACTGCATTTCGACGAACGCCTGCAGGGTATCGTGTCGCTCCTGTTCAGCATCTGCGTTTCCCTGGAGGCCAACGCCCTCCGGGCGTGGACGCTGCGCCGCAAGAGCTGGCGCTTCATGGGTATCGCGGTGGGCCACAAGCTCGACGAGGCCGAGCAGCGCCATTTTGCCACCCGCACCATCATCGAGCCGCAAAGGCCCACGCCGCCGCCGGCACGCTCCCTGCCGCCCGGTCCGACTCGGCCCCATGAAGGACATGGCGGCGTGCTCGGCGTATTTCCCGAACCGCAGGGGATGCGGCCATGATCGCTGCGATTATCGACTACGGCTCAGGCAATCTGCACTCGGCGCAGAAGGCGTTCGAGCGTGCCGCCGCCGATGCCGGCCTGGCGACCGCGATCCACGTCACCGACGATCCGGCCCTGGTGGCCAGAGCCGATCACATCGTCCTGCCGGGTGTGGGCGCCTATGCCGACTGCAAGCGGGGCCTGTCTGCCGTTCCAGGCATGATCGAGGCTCTCAACGACACGGTGATCGCTCGTGGCCGGCCCTTTCTCGGCATCTGCGTCGGCATGCAGTTGATGGCCGAGCGCGGTCTCGAATTCGAG
Source organism: Labrys sp. ALF-8 (assembly GCF_059699065.1). NCBI lineage: Bacteria > Pseudomonadati > Pseudomonadota > Alphaproteobacteria > Hyphomicrobiales > Xanthobacteraceae > Labrys > Labrys sp. ALF-8. The sequence goes on along the minus strand of NZ_AP048537.1, from coordinate 2,732,207 downwards.
ACCACCGAGGGGCTCGGCTGGATCGGTGGCGACGTCAAGGCCATCGAACCCGAGGATGCCGCCTTCAAGGTTCCTCATATGGGGTGGAACACGCTGGCCGTCTCGCGCAGCCACGACCTGTTGAAGGGCATCCCGACCGGACCCTCCGGCCTGCATGCCTATTTCGTCCACTCCTACCACCTTGCGGCGACCGAACGCGGCAGCGTGATCGCGGAGGCCGACTATGGCGGCCCGGTTACGGCCATGGTCGGCCGGGCCAACATGGTGGGTACCCAGTTTCATCCCGAGAAGAGCCAGACGCTGGGTCTGGCCCTGATCGCCAATTTCCTCCGGTGGCGCCCGTGATCCTCTTTCCCGCAATCGATCTCAAGGAAGGGCGCTGCGTGCGCCTGATCCAGGGGGACATGGCGCAGGCCACCGTCTTCAACGACGATCCGGCCGAACAGGCGATCGCCTTCGAGGAGATGGGCTTCACGGATCTCCACGTCGTCGATCTCGACGGCGCCTTCGCCGGCAAGCCGATGAATTCGGCCGCCGTCGAGCGCATCCTCGCCGCCTGCACCATGCGCGTACAGCTGGGCGGTGGCATCCGCGACATGGTGACGGTCTCCGGATGGCTCGACAAGGGCATCGGCCGAGTGATCATCGGCACGGCCGCCGTGCGCGACCCCGCCTTCGTGAAGGAGGCCGCCAGGGCCTTCCCGGGCAAGATCGCCGTCGGCCTCGATGCCCGCGACGGGCTGGTTGCCGTCGAGGGCTGGGCCGAGGTCTCGACCATCACCGCCGAGGAGATCGCGAAGCGCTTCGAGGACGCGGGCGTTTCCGCCATCATCTATACCAACATCGCTCGCGACGGCATGCTCAAGGGCATCGACTGGGAGGGCACGCTCGCGCTTGCCCGGGCGGTCAGCATTCCGGTCATCGCCTCTGGCGGCCTCGCATCGATCGCGGACGTCGAACGCATGATGCAGCCCGACGCAGCCCTTCTCGAGGGCGCCATCGCCGGTCGCGCGCTCTATGACCACCGCCTCGATCCGCAGGAGGCGCTGGCCCTACTGAAGAGGGCAGCCTGATGGCTGCGTGGCAGCACGGAACCGCCGCCCCTCCGCCTCGAGGACAGGGTGAAAAGCCCAGATGATTTTCCGCAACAATTCTGTCATGGTGCGGCGCAACAGCCCCGGCTGTCCCGCATTCGGTTCAAAGTCCCGATGCTCAAAGCGCGTGTAATTCCCTGTCTCGACGTCAAGGACGGCCGTGTCGTCAAGGGCGTGAATTTCGTCGATCTTCGTGATGCTGGCGATCCGGTGGAGAGTGCCCGCGCCTATGACGCGGCCGGTGCCGACGAGCTCTGCTTCCTCGATATCGCCGCGACCCATGAGAAGCGCGGCATCCTGCTCGATGTTGTACGTCGCACGGCCGAAGCCTGCTTCATGCCGCTGACCGTGGGCGGCGGCGTGCGCGCCGTCGATGACATACGCCAGCTCCTGCTGGCCGGTGCAGACAAGGTCTCCATCAACTCGGCCGCCGTCGCCGACCGGCAGTTCGTGGCCCGTGCCGCGGAGAAGTTCGGCCAGCAATGCATCGTCGTCGCCATCGACGCCAAAAAGGTGTCGGCGCCGGGAATGAACGATCGCTGGGAGATCTTCACCCATGGCGGAAGGCGCGAGACGGGCATCGACGCGGTCGAGTTCGCGCGCGAGGTCGTCGCCCTGGGGGCCGGCGAATTGCTGCTCACCTCGATGGACCGGGACGGCACCAAGGCCGGCTTCGACATCCAGCTCACGCGAACCATCGCGGATGCGGTGAGCGTGCCGGTGATCGCATCCGGTGGCGTCGGCACGCTCGAACATCTCGTCGAAGGCGTGCGGGACGGCCATGCCAGCGCCGTACTGGCCGCCTCCATCTTCCACTTCGGCACTTTCTCCATCCGCGAGGCCAAGACCTACATGGCCCATGCCGGCCTGCCGATGCGGCTCGACGGCCTCGATACGAACGGGCTGGCGGCATGAGCTCTTTCCGGCAATGTCTTCAGGACACTCTGGCGCCGACCTCGCCGTCGTGCATCCTTAACCCGAGGCGACTGCCGCGATGAGCTTCTCGCTTGACGATCTTGAAACCCGCGTGGCCGAGCGCGCAAAGGCGCCGCCGGAAGAATCCTGGACCGCCCGGCTCCTGGCGGGGGGCCCGCCTCGCGCGGCCAAGAAATTCGGCGAGGAGGCAGTCGAGCTGGTGATCGCCCTCGCCGAGGGCGACAAGGGGCCGATCGTGGCCGAAGCCGCGGATGTGCTCTATCATCTGCTCGTGGGGTTGCATTCGCGCAACGTCCATCTCGCCGAGGTGATGCTGGAACTCGAGAAGCGCACCGCCCAGTCCGGCCTCGCCGAAAAGGCGGCCAGGCCCAAATGACGGTGGCGTTCAGTCAGGGACAAGCATTGGCAATGGATCAGCTCGTGAAGTCGACCGTGTCGCCCTACTCCGTCTTTACGCGCAGCGAATGGGCCAAGCTGCGCGCTGACACGCCGATGACGCTGACCGCTGCCGAGCTCGACCGTCTGCGCGCCCTCAACGACCCTGTCTCGCTGGTGGACGTCGAGGAAATCTACCTGCCGCTCTCGCGCCTGCTTTCGCTGTATGTCGCCGCCACGCAGGGCCTGCATCGCGCCACGCAGCGCTTCCTGGGTACGCATGAGCGCAAGGTCCCCTATCTCATCGGCGTCGCCGGCTCGGTCGCGGTGGGCAAGTCGACCACCGCCCGCGTGCTGAGGCAATTGCTGACCCGCTGGCCGAATACGCCGAAGGTCGATCTCATCACCACCGACGGCTTCCTCTTTCCCAACGCCTTCCTCCGCGAAAACGGGCTGATGGAGCGAAAGGGTTTCCCGGAGAGCTACGACACACAGCGCCTGCTGCGCTTCCTCGCCGACATCAAGGCCGGCCAGGCCAAGGTCACCGCGCCGGTCTACTCCCATCTCGTCTACGACGTCGTGCCCGGCGAGATCGTCACGGTGGACCAGCCCGACATCCTCATCGTGGAAGGGCTGAACGTATTGCAGCCGGCGCGGCTTCCCCGCGACGGCAAAGCAGTCCCCTTCGTCTCGGACTTCTTCGACTTCGCCGTCTATCTCGATGCCGAGGAAGCCTTGCTGCGCCGCTGGTATGTCGAGCGCTTCATGACGCTGCGCGAAACCGCCTTCAGAAACCCACTCTCCTTCTTTCGCAAATATGCCGATCTCACCGAAGCGGAGGCGCTGGAGACGGCCTTGGGCCTATGGGGCCGCATCAATCAGCCCAACCTGATCGAGAACATCCTGCCCACCCGCCCGCGCGCGGACCTGATCCTGCGCAAGGGCAACAGCCACGGCATCGAACAGGTCTCCCTGCGCAAGCTGTGAGCCACCGCCTGTGACTCACATCAAAACGGCACAAAACCGTAACACCTCTGAAATATAACGCAGGCAGTTGAATGCCTGCGTCGGCTTCCTTGCCGGCATGTCTTGCGGTTTCGGAAGGTGCCTGAATGAAGGGGTTGCGCTGCCTCGTCCTGATCGCCAGCCTCATCATCTGCGCCGCACTGCTGTTCGGTCTCCTGCCCGCCATCGACCTTGACGTCACCCTGCCTTTCGCTGCCGACGGCTTCCTGCTCAAGTCGAGTGCGCTTGCGGTCACGCTGCGCCAGATCGGACAGTGGCTGCCGCTGATCGTCTTCCTCGCCTGTCTTCTGGCGCTTGCGGCCCCCTTGGCCGATCCCCGCCGGCGCAGCGGCCTGGACGCCCGGTGCCTCGCCGCCATTCTGCTGACCTTCGCGCTCGGTCCGGGCCTTCTCGTCAATGTCGTGCTCAAGGAGCACTGGCACCGCCCTCGCCCTGTCCAGGTAAGCGAGTTCGGCGGTACCGGCGCGTTCAAGCCCTGGTGGGACAGGTCGGGCGGCTGCCGCACCAACTGCTCCTTCGCCTCCGGCGAAGTCGCCGCTGCAACCGCCGCCGCCGGCATCGTCGTTCTGGTCCCGGCCGCCTACGCGGCTTCTGCCGTCATCCTCGGCATAGTCTTCACCCTGATCGTGGCCTATCTCCGCCTCGCCTTCGGCGGCCATTTCCTGTCGGACATCGTCTTCGCGGTGCTGCTGACGCAATTCGTCGCGGCCTCGTTCATGACGCTCTTTCATAGCCGGCGCTGGCGCTATGGCCGCGAAGGGGTCCTGGAACAGGATATCAGGCAACTCGCCTTCAGCCTACATGCCCGGTTGCCGTGGCTGCAGCGGCATCCGCGCTGGCTGGTGCGCCCGGCTCGGTCCGCACTCGACACGCCGTCCTTCTCCCCGACGCTCGGCAGCGTCACCGTGGTCGGCTGGGAACGGGCGGACGAGCCGGCGGTCATTTACGGGCGCTGAGCCTTGTTTTGTGACGCCGGCTGGCTATAGTCGCGCGCGATTTTCCCCCGCCGGATTTCTTCCGGCGAAATTCCACGTTAAGGCGCCTCGATGTCCAAAACTGTCAAGAAGGTGGTGCTTGCCTATTCCGGCGGCCTCGACACCTCCATCATCCTGAAATGGCTGCAGACCACCTACAACTGCGAAGTCGTGACCTTCACCGCCGATCTCGGCCAGGGCGAAGAACTGGAGCCGGCGCGCCAGAAGGCGCTGCTGCTCGGCATCAAGCCGGAAAACATCTTCATCGAGGACGTGCGCGAGGAATTCGTGCGCGACTACGTCTTCCCGATGTTCCGTGCCAATGCCCAGTATGAAGGCGTCTACCTGCTCGGCACCTCCATCGCGCGCCCGCTGATCGCCAAGAAGCAGATCGAGATCGCCGAGAAGGTCGGCGCCGACGCCGTCTGCCACGGCGCCACCGGCAAGGGCAACGACCAGGTGCGCTTCGAGTTGGGCTACTATGCCCTAAAGCCCGACGTCACCATCATTGCCCCTTGGCGCGAATGGGACCTGCGTTCGCGCGAGGCGCTGATCAAGTTCGCCGAGGAAAACCAGATCCCGATCGCGAAGGACAAGCGCGGCGAGGCTCCGTTCTCCGTCGACGCCAACCTGCTGCACTGCTCCTCCGAGGGCAAGGTGCTGGAGGATCCGGCGGTGGAAGTGCCGGACTACGTCTATTCGCGCACCGTCGACCCGGAGAAGGCGCCGGATACCCCGACCGTCGTCACCATCGACTTCGAGAAGGGCGACGCGGTCGCCATCGACGGCGTTAAGATGAGCCCGGCCACCCTGCTCGCCAAGCTCAACGAGCTCGGCCGCATCAACGGCATCGGCCGCCTCGATCTCGTCGAGAACCGCTATGTCGGCATGAAGTCGCGCGGCATGTACGAGACGCCCGGCGGCACCATCCTGCTGCCCGCCCACCGCGCCATCGAGAGCATCACCCTCGACCGCGGCGCCGCGCATCTCAAGGACGAGCTCATGCCGAAATATGCCGAGCTCATCTATAACGGCTTCTGGTTCTCGCCGGAGCGGGAGATGCTGCAGGCTTTGATCGACAAGAGCCAGGAAACGGTGACGGGCAGCGTACGGCTCAAGCTCTACAAGGGCGGCGTGCACGTCATCGGCCGCGAGAGCCCCTATTCGCTCTACAGCCAGGATCTCGTCACTTTCGAGGAAGGCGCCGTGGCCTACGACCATCGCGACGCCGCCGGCTTCATCAAGCTCAACGCGCTGCGCCTGCGCACGCTCGGGAGCCGCAAGCGCAAGCTCGGCGTCTGACGCCGACTCCGCCACCGGTATTCGTAATACCAGGGCCCTTTCCGCCTGCCGGAAGGGGCCTTTTTCTTTGCCTTCGGGCCGGCGGGGTCGTCGCCCCGATCAAGCGGGCTCGAGGAAAACGCCGGCAGACGATGCGACAGCATAACTTACTCATTTATCGTGCGCCGCAACATGAAATACCGCAATGCATTAAGTACTTTGAATTGCATAATTCTTGAATATCTAATTCAGACCAAAATGTTAAGTCCAAACGATTTAAAAACTACTTATTGAAAACTTGTCGGAGGATTGCAATAGTTCGATCCGTTGGTCACCAGGTGATCGGAACACGAGCAAGGCAATCCCATGATCAGGAAACTCGTCCTGCTATTCACTGGCGCCGTTATGGCGCTGGCGGCGACGCTCTCCCTAGCGCAGGCCGCGCCCAAGACCTTCTACTGGATATCGCATGGCGGCCCTGCCGATCCGGTCTGGACCTACTTCCTGGCCGGCGCCAAGCAGTGGGCGGCCGACACCGGCAACACGGTGAACACCTCCTTCCACTCCAACGACGTCGCCTCGCAGCAGGAGGCCTTCCGGGCCGCCATCGCGGCCGGCGCCGCGGGTATCGTCACCACCAGCCCGGATCCCGGGAGCCTCGGCAAGATCGTCGAGGAGGCGCACGCCAAGAAAATCCCCGTGATCAACTTCAACACGCCCGATCCGACGGCCGGCTTCGATGCCTATGTCGGCGGCGACAACGTCAAGTTCGGGACGGCCTGGGCGCAATATCTGGTCGACCACAAGCTGGTGAAGTCGGGCGATTTCGTCTGGCTGCCGGTCGAGGTACCGGGCGCAACCTATGGCGTACAGGAGGAGCAGGGTATCTCCAGCGTGTTCAAGCCCCTGAACATCACCTGGGAAGTCACGGAGACCACGCTCGACCAGGCCGAGGTCATCAGCCGCATGAGCGACTACCTCACAACCAACCGCAAGAAGATCAAGGCGATCATCGGCCTGGGTGACCTCGCCACCGGCAGCATCAAGCGCGTGTTCGACCAGGTTGGCGTCAAGCCGGGCGACATCCCCGTCGTCGGCTGGGGCAACTCGCTCGATACCACGCAGGAAGTGCTCAACGGTTACGTCAACGCCGCTCAATGGCAGGATCCGCAAGCCACCAGCTATATCGGCTTGTCGATGGCGAACATGGCCGCAAGCGGCATTCGCCCCGGCTTCAACGTCATCACCGGCGCGCTCTACGAAAAGAACACCGCGCAGTCCTACGACGACATCCTGAGCGGAAAGAAATAGTTTTCGAAAGGGGCGCTCAGCTTCGGCGAGCGCCCCTTTTCCATTGATATTTTGTCCCTTGTCCCCTGGCCTAGGATATCACGTGGAACAGCGTTCATTGCTCCAGCGAGCGATAGCCCGCCCGGAATTCGGGCCCTTCGTGCTCCTCATCCTCGAACTCATCGTCTTCACCGCCATCAATCCCGACTTCCTGTCGGCCGACAACATCAGCAACATCCTGGCCTTCACCGTCGAGCTTGGGCTGATCGCCCTGGCCATGACCCTGTTGATGACGTCGGGCGAATTCGACCTGTCCGTCGGTTCACTGTTCGGCTTCTCACCCGTGCTGATGTGGACTCTCTACAACAGCGGCGCGACCTCGTTGGGCATCGCCTTCATGGTCGCCCTCGTGGTCGCCGCCCTGATCGGCCTGGTCAACGGGCTGTTCGTAACCCGGCTGAAGATCCCATCCTTCCTCGTGACCCTGGGCATGCTTCTCGTGGTACGCGGCACGGCCCTCTTCGTCACCAACGGCTTTCCCCAGCGCACCTGGAATGCGGGCGACCTGCCGCTTGCCAACATCCTGGTCGGAACATTCTATATCGGTGGTTTCCGGGTCTACATGTCGCTGTTCTGGTTCGCCCTTGCCGCCATCGCGCTCGGCTATATCCTGACCCAGACCAAGGCCGGCAACTGGATCCAGGCTTCGGGCGGCAATCCGCTCGCCGCGCGGGCGCGCGGCGTCAACGTGGAACGCACCAAGATCTGTCTCTTCATCCTGTGCTCGGTGCTGGCGACGCTTGCCGGCGTGATCTCCTCGATCCGCACGTCCTCGGCCAATCCCAATTCGGGCACCGGCTATGAACTGGAAGTGATCGCCATGGTGGTGATCGGAGGCACGGCACTCACGGGTGGGCGCGGCACCATCATCGGCACCGTGCTCGGCATCTTCATCCTGCGAGTGATGCGCAACGGCATCGTCCTGATCGGTGTGCCGGGCCTTGCCTACAATATCTTCATCGGGGCGATTATCCTCGGCATGATGGCGCTGCATTCATGGCTGGACCGCCGGCACCAGGAAGGGACGTGAGCCAATGATCGCAGATTCGGCCGAAGAACTCGTCCGCATGCAGCACATCGCCAAGTCCTATGGTCGCATCCGCGCCATCGAGGACGTGACGCTGACGGTGAAGAGGCGGGAGATCGTCGGGCTGCTGGGCGACAACGGTGCCGGCAAGTCGACACTGATCAAGATCCTGTCGGGGGCGGTGCCGGCCACCTCCGGCGAGATCTACATCCGTGGCCGGAAGGTGGACATGCGCTCCACCACCGATGCCATCGCGCAGGGCATCGAGACGATCTATCAGGACTCCGCACTGGTGCCCCAGCTTTCCATTGCCCGGAACCTCTTTCTGGGCCGCGAACCGATCAGGGGCCCGCGCTTCCTCAATCGCCTGGACCACGACAAGATGAGCGAAGTGGCCCGTGCCCTCCTGCGGAAGGTCGGCATCACCAAGAACATCTCGCCCTCCACGCCGATCGGCTCCCTCTCGGGCGGCGAGCGGCAGGCCGTGGCCATCGCGCGGGCCATGCATTTCGACAGCGACCTCATCATCCTCGACGAGCCCACCAACAATCTCGGGGTGGCGGAAACGCAGGGCGTGCTCAACTTCGTACGCAATGCCCGCGATTCCGGCCATTCCTGCATCTTCATCGCCCACAACATCCATCACGTCTTCCAGGTGGTCGACCGCATCGTGGTGATGCGCCGCGGACGCGTCGTCGCCGACGATATCGATCCGAAAAAGACCACGGTCGAAGCGGTGGAGCGGGTGATCACGGGAATGGATCACTGAAGGCGCAATTGAAGCCTACCTCCCTTCGGCGTTCACCTTTCGGCACCTCCCGCCTCCCGCTACACAAATTTTGGTACCTGACAATCTCGCGGCAGCGTTTAAAAGAGGCTCGGAATGTCAGGAGCCCCCATGAAGAAACTCGTCATTTTCGACCTCGACGGCACGCTGGCGCTGAGCAAGTCCGCCATCGATGCGGAGATGTCCGCCCTTCTCGGCAAGCTGCTCGCCGTCGCGCAGGTGGCCGTGATCTCGGGAGGCGACTGGCCGCAATTCGAGAAGCAGTTCCTCTCGAACCTTGAGCAGGGCGACCGCTTCGACCGCCTGCATCTCCTGCCGACCTGCGGCACCAAGTTTTTCAGCCATGACGATGGCGCGTGGAAACCGGTCTACCGCGAGGATCTTTCGCCCGAAGACCGGCAGCGCATCATCGCGGCGCTCGACGCGGCTTTCGAGCAATCCGGCTTCAAGCCGGAGCGTATATGGGGCCAACGCATCGAGGATCGTGGCAGCCAGATCACCATGTCCGCCCTTGGTCAGGAGGCGCCGCTCAAGGAAAAGCACGAATGGGATCCCGATTTCAGGAAGCGGACGATCCTCAAGGGCTACCTCGACAAGTCGCTGCCGGACTTCTCCGTACGCATGGGCGGCGCGACCTCCATCGACGTGACGCGCCAGGGCATCGACAAGGCCTATGGTATCCGCAAGTTGCGCGACCGCCTCGGCATCGCCATCGAGGAAATGATTTTCGCTGGCGACGCCCTCTTTCCCGGCGGCAACGACTATGCAGCAAAGGAGGCTGGCGTCGATTCGATCCGCGTGCGCGATCCGGAGGAAACCAAGCGCGTGATCGAGACCATCGTCTCCTGCCTCGGCGGAGCTGTATGAGGCTTCGGGCGCACGGGTATCCTGCCTGCGACGACTGACTTCACGGGCGAAGGTTGCGCCTGGCCCGGAGGGGCGATCACCGATCGCCCTCTTCCTTTCCGATGAACCGCAGCATGTTCCGGATGTCGATCCCGCCTCTTCGGCAAGCCGAAGTGGCGGGATCGACACTCCCATCTCATGCCTCCCGGGCAAGATGCCCGTGCGAGCGGAGTCGCGGCCGGCGAGACCATGCCTGTTTTCCCCCTGCGCCAAAACATCACTTGTCCGACCTATTGGCAAAATGCTTCATTGCGGGGAAAGCATCGAGAATCAGGGAGAAACGCATGTCGGGTCAGGGTAGGATCGCCATCGTCACGGGCGCAGCGACGGGTATCGGCAAGGCTGTCGCGCTGGCGCTCCTGGAGGACGGCTGGACGGTGGTGTTCACAGGCCGCCGCAAGGAGGCCCTGGAGGCCGCCATCGCCGAAAGCCCCAAGGCGGCTTCCGCTCGCGCCATCCCATCGGATGTGACGGACCCGGCCTCCGTGGCCGCGTTGTTCGACGCCACCGTGGCGGAATTCGGAAGGGTGGACCTCGTCTTCAACAATGCCGGCACCATCGCGCAAGGCCTGCCGATCGAGGACCTCCCCTTCGAGCAGTGGAAGGCAGTGATCGACACCAACATCACCGGCGTGTTCCTGTGCACCAAGGAAGCGTTCCGCGTGATGAAGAGCCAGACGCCGCGCGGCGGGCGTATCATCAACAACGGCTCGATCTCGGCCACCGCCCCGCGCCCGAACTCAGCGCCCTACACCGCCTCCAAGCATGCGGTGACGGGCCTTACCAAGTCGAGTTCGCTGGACGGCCGCAAATACGATATCGCCTGCGGCCAGATCGACATCGGCAATACCTTGACGCCTATGGCGTCCAAGATGCCCGGCGGCGTGCCGCAGGCCGACGGCTCGATCAAGCCCGAGCCAACCTTCGACGTGAAGCACGTCGCCGACGCCGTCATCTACATGGCCGGCCTGCCGCTCGAAGCCAATGTGCAGTTCATGACGGTGATGGCCACGAAGATGCCGCTGGTCGGACGAGGATAGGGGCTCTACATCCTCCGGGTGCCCGCGCACCCGGAAAGCAGTCGGTCGATGCTGATCTCCTTCAGCAATCGCCAACGGCAAGGCCTAGTTCCTGGATATTTCATCGACCTGGCCGTTCGAGAGCCAGTGATCGATCCCGGCATCGGCTGGGCTGCCATAGGCAAGGCTTCGGGATATCGCTCAGCCGACCGTCTCGCGATAGCTGCGCGCCGTCGGCAGCACGCACATCTCCTCGCCCGAGAACGCACGGGAGCGGGTGATGAAACGCTTCTCCGTGCCGTTGTCGAGGGAGAACATGCCGCCCCGACCGGGTACGACGTCGATGATCAGCTGGGTATGCGCCCACGCGGCAAATTGCGACTCGCTGATGTAAACCGGCGCATCCCCGATGGTTCCAAGCAGCACGTCCCTGTCACCGACGAGGAAGTCGCTCTGCGGGTAGCACATCGGCGAGGAGCCGTCGCAGCAGCCGCCCGACTGATGGAAGAGGATTGGACCGTACTTGGCGCGCAGGGTTTCGATCAGCGCCAGAGCCGCCGGCGTGGCCGTCACACGGTCCGGAATGGATTCGTCCATGGGAAGGCTCCTGGTATGGCGTGGCGGCTAAGGAGAATGGCGCAGGAAACACGCAGTGTCGATCACCGATCGGCATCACCATATCCGGCAGGAGCGACGTTTCCGGAATGTCGGTCCGCCATATCGGCGTTGGCAGATGTGGCTTGAGATCGACACTCGCTGCTTGGCCAGCGCAGGCCGCGCTTCCCCGCAGGGCAGAAGCGCCGGCCCGGGGACCGGCGCTCCAGACATCAGAAGAAGCCGAGTTTCTTCGGCGAGTAGCTCACCAGCAGGTTCTTGGTCTGCTGGTAGTGGTCGAGCATCATCTTGTGCGTCTCGCGGCCGATGCCGGACTGCTTGTAGCCGCCGAAGGCCGCGTGGGCCGGATAAGCGTGATAGCAGTTCGTCCATACGCGCCCGGCCTGGATGGCTCGGCCGAAGCGATAGGCGCGGGTGCCGTCGCGGGTCCAGATGCCGGCGCCGAGGCCATAGAGCGTGTCATTGGCGACGGAGAGCGCCTCCTCGTCGGTCTTGAAGGTGGTCACCGAGACGACGGGCCCGAAGATCTCCTCCTGGAAGATCCGCATCTTGTTGGTGCCCTTGAACACGGTCGGCTTGACGTAGTAGCCGCCGGCCAGGTCTCCGGGCAGGTTGTTGCGTTCGCCGCCCGTGAGAACCTCGGCACCTTCCTGCCGGCCGATGTCGAAATAGCTGAGGATCTTCTCGAGCTGCTCGGAGGAGGCCTGCGCGCCGATCATCGTGGTGGGGTCGAGCGGGTCGCCCTGCTTGATGGCCTGGACGCGCTTCAGGGCCTTTTCGATGAAGCGGTCATAGATGCTCTCATGCACGAGTGCGCGGCTGGGGCAGGTGCAGACCTCACCCTGGTTGAGCGCGAACATCACGAAGCCCTCGATGGCCTTGTCGAGGAAGTCGTCATCCTCGGCGGCGACGTCCTTGAAGAAGATGTTGGGCGACTTGCCGCCGAGTTCCAGCGTGACGGGAATGAGGTTCTGGCTGGCATATTGCATGATCAGCCGGCCCGTCGTGGTCTCGCCGGTAAAGGCGATCTTGGCGATGCGGTTCGAGGAGGCGAGCGGCTTGCCGGCTTCGAGGCCGAAGCCATTGACGATGTTGAGCACGCCGGGCGGCAGGATGTCGGCGATCAGTTCGGCGAGGACGAGGATGGAAGCGGGCGTCTGCTCGGCGGGCTTGAGGACCACGCAGTTGCCGGCGGCAAGCGCCGGGGCGAGCTTCCAGATCGCCATCAGCAGCGGGAAGTTCCAGGGAATGATCTGGCCCACCACGCCGAGCGGCTCATGGAAGTGATAGGCGACGGTATCGTGGTCGATCTCGGAGAGAGCGCCTTCCTGCGCACGCAGGACACCGGCGAAATAGCGGAAATGATCGACGCCCAGCGGCAGGTCTGCGGCCGTGCTTTCGCGGATCGGCTTGCCGTTGTCCCAGGTCTCGGCAAGGGCGAGCGTATGCAGATTGTCCTCGATGACCTGCGCGATGCGGAGCAGAAGGAGCGAGCGTTCGGCAGCGCTGGTGCGGCCCCAGGCATCCTTGGCGGCATGGGCGGCGTCGAGCGCGGCCTCGATGTCCTTGGCGTCCGAGCGTGCGATCTCGCAGATCACGCGGCCATTGATGGGGGACGTATTCTCGAAATACTGGCCGTTCGCAGGCTCGACCCATTTGCCGCCGATGAAATTGCCATAGCGCTTCTTGAACAGGGTTCCGGGCGAGCGGATGAGTTCGGGCTTGTTCATGCAGGTCTCCTCCTTGATGCGCGCCATGATGCGGCGTCGTCAGAGCCGCAGGATGAGACTGAAAACGCGCGCTGTCAGGACGGGCACGACGATTGCGAGGGGCAAGTGTCGCAGCAGTGAGACAGGTGGGCGGAGAAAAACGGAAGACACAGTCCCGGGTCTCCGCCGCGAAGGCCGGCGGCGCGACCCCGTGTCGGCCTACCCTTCCCGGGCTATGCCGAGCCGATCGAGCTTGCGGTGCATGGTGGCGCGGCTGATGCCGAGCAGGCGGGCGGCAGCGGAGACGTTGCCCTTGGAGCGCGAGAGAGCCTGCCGCACGGCAGCGCGCTCGGCGGTGACGAGCCCTTGCTCCGGCCGCGTGTCGTCCCCGCCGAGCAGATCCTCCGCTGGGAAGGGGCGGAGCAGGCGCTCGTCCGTCAAACCATAAGCGAGACGTGCTGCGCGGCTGGCGCCGATGACCAGATCCTCGCGGTCGACAGCCAGCAGGCCGGCAGGGCCGTTGCCGAGGTCGGGACCGACGAGGATGCGCGCATGGCGGAACGTCTCGCGGAAATGATGTGTCTCGATCCGGTGCGCTGCCTCCCGCGTCGCGGCGGCCACCAGCTTGAGGATGGCCGGTGTCAGGTCCGAACGGCAGGTCGAGACGTCGAGCGCGGCCATCTGCCGGCCCTGGGCATCCCAGATCGGCGCCACCGTGCAGCTCAGGCCGATATTGCGCGTGAGGAAATGCTCCTCGCGATGGATGGTCAGAGCGCGTCCCTCTGCGATGCAGGTGCCGACGCCGTTGGTGCCCTCGCTCGCCTCGCTCCAGACCATGCCGGTCCACAGGCCGACCGCGAGGAAATCGGCATCGTCCCCGGCCATGCCGCGCCGGTCGAGGGGAACGCCTTCGCCGTCGGTGAGGAGCACGCAGCACCCGGCATCGCCGACCGACTGGAAGAGGCGGTCGAGCGTGCCCTGGGCGAGGCGCACGAACGGCTCCATGCGGTCATAGGCCGTCCGGAATTCATGATGGGTCAGCCGCTGAGGCGGGGGCGCATGGTCGGGATCGAGGCCGTAATGGGTGAGCGAACGCGACCAGGAGGCAGCCACGGCCGATTGCGCCGTCGCGCTTCCCTCGTTCAGAATTGCGTAGACCAGATCCGCATGATGCGCGCGGTCCGCGTTACCCATTCCCGGCATTCGCTCCGCCCTCCGCATGCTTTCGGATCACGGGAGCAAGAGGGCCATCCCGATCATCGACGCGGTTGCCGGCATATTCCGATTGAAAACGGCGAGGTGTCAACCGGCGAGGTGATTTTGATCTTCGCTCAAAGCGATTTGGATAAAGAAAATCATCCGACGCCTCTCCCGGTGCTACCCGCTTATGCGCGGCCGCCCCGAGGCGCGCGCCGTCACCAGCGCCTCGACGAAAAGCTCGCGCCCCTCGGCGACCACCTTTTTCTGGTCGACGCTGACGGCGATCTCCACCGTGGCCGCGCCGGCCTGCAACGCCTCCGCCTCGGACTGTTCGCGCGCCGTCGTCTCGGCAAAGGCGAGCGCCTGCGTGAGGTCCGTGATGTCGCGCGTGCCGCCCCGGGTGAAGACACGAAAGATGCCTTCCACAGGCTGCAGCACCTTCACTTCGGCGCTGACATGCACGCCGCCGACCACGGCGCCGACGGCATTGGCGACCTCGGCATGCTCCGGCACCAGGGAGGGCGCGCCGACAAGCCCGGCGATATCGCCGTAATAAGTGGCGGCTGAAGCACCGAGCCCGACGACAGGCGTCGTGAGCGAGAGGCCGATGCGCACCAGGCCGCTATGGCCGTCGAGGGCGGCAGCAGCCAGGGCATGGCGCGAGAGGCCCTGCTCGCGGAAGCCATCCTCGGCCAGCGCGCATTCGAGCAGGAATTCCGCCGAGCGTCGCGTGAGCGTGCCGATGATCTGGCGCGCCAGGATGTCGGGCGTCTCCGCGAAGGGAAGGCCCATCGCGTTCCGCCGCCGGCAGAACAGCAGCATGCCCTTCTCGGCAGCGGTCATGTCCCAGGCCTCATGCAGGCCGAGCACATGGGCAGCATCGGAGGGGGTGAGCGAGGCCATGATGGCAAGACGCCGGTTCACCAGGCGCTGCAGCGCATTGAGTTCACGCCGGTTCTGGATGAGCTTGTCGGCCGCCTGCGGCCCCTGTTCGAGCCGCGCCAGCACTTCGGCTTCCAGCGCCGGCAATTCGGCGCGCGAAGGGTTGAGGCGCAGGGCGAAGCGGCCGAAAAGCTCGTTCGGCATATCGGCGCGCAACTGCCGCTCGAGCGTGGCATGCACGAGATCGGCATGGCTTGTCGCCAGCAGCGACAGCGGCACGGCGCGGCGCGGGCCGAGCTTGAGATGGCTCTCCAGCCCATGCTGCTCGATGGAGACCTCGCTGTCGCCGCCGAGGCCGCAGGTACGGATGGCGATGGCCTCCACCATGGTGCGGAAGCCGCCGATCAGCGCGCCGGCCGGATCGATGCGGGGGCGCCCTTCGCGCAGCACGACGACGTCGGTGGTGGTGCCGCCGATATCGGAAACCAGCGCATCCGGCGCCTTGGCAAGAAAGGCGCCGCCGACGGCACTGGCCGCGGGGCCGGAGAAGATCGTCTCGATCGGCTTGGTCTTGGCCACTTCCGCCGCGACCAGCGAGCCGTCTCCCCGCACCACCATCAGCGGCGCCGAGATGCCGAGCGCCGCGAGCCGCCCCTCCGTCGCTGCGATCAACGCTTCAAGCAGATGGATCAGACGGGCATTGAGCACGCAGGTGAGCGCCCGCTTCGGACCGTCGAGCTTGGCGGAAAGCTCATGCCCGCAGGTGACCGGCAGGCCGGTTTCATGGCGCAGGATCTCGCGTGCGGCGATCTCGTGGGAAGGATCGAGCACGGCAAAGCGACCGGTAACCGCAAAGCCGGTGAGCGAGGGGGCGAGGCGCCTGGCCTCCACCGCCAGCACGGCTGCATCGAGCGGCGCCCGCGCCTGGCCCATCGCATCGTGCCCGCCGCCGATCAGAAGCACCGGGTCGCCGTTCAGCGCCGCCTTCAGATCGGGACGCTCGGCGTCGGCGGCATCGAAGCCGATATAGACGAGCCCGACGCGCCCGCCCTGCCCCTCCACCATGGCATTGGTGGCCAGCGTGGTGGAGAGCGACACCAACGAAATAAGCGCCGGATCGACCCCCGACTGCTCCAGCACGGCTCCAACGGCGCCCCCGACGCCGATCGCGAGATCATGATGCGTAGTCAGGGACTTCGCCTTGGCGACGACGCCGGATGTTTCGTCATAGAGCACGGCATCGGTGAACGTGCCGCCAGTATCGATGCCGAGGAGAAGGGACATGAAATCCGCAGAGAAAACGGGGAGTGTGCGGGGGTGATAGCGGAAGGTGCTCGAAAGGTCGAGCACTACAATTCGAACAGTCCTATAGCGATTGGACTAAGGCCCGAGGACATCGACTGTATCAGTCAACTACTGCGCCTCCGGGGCCAAAAGAACGGACTCGTGGCTCTCAGCGAGTTATCCGCTGGTCCGTTCCATCAACGCAAGCAGTCCCTTCAACAGCGCTGTCGGCGAAGGCGGGCAGCCGGGGATGTGGAGGTCCACCGGCACCACGCTTGCGACGCCGGCGGCGCAGGCGTAGCTGCCGGCGAAGATGCCGCCGTCGAGGGCACAGCCGCCCACCGCCACCACCCATTTGGGCGCGGGCACGGCGTCATGGGTACGCAGGAGAGCCTCACGCATGTTGAGCGTGACCGGGCCGGTGACCAGTAGCACGTCGGCGTGGCGGGGCGAGGCGACGATGTGGAGCCCGAAGCGTTCGAAGTCGTAGAAGGCGTTCGAGAGGGCGTTGATCTCCAGTTCACAGCCATTGCAGGAGCCGGCGTCCACCTCCCGGATGGCGAGACTGCGGCCGAGCCGCGCGCGCGCCGCCTTGTCGAGCCTGGCGGCAAGCGCCTTCAGTTCCGGATCGTCCGGCAGAGGCGCAGGCTCCGTAAGAGGCGCCCGGCGGATGGTGTCGAAAAGGGTTCGCCGCATGGTCGACTCCTTCCAGAGCGTTTTGTGTTCTGACGGGATCGGCAAAACACAAGGACGCGTCGAAAAACAAAGAGTTAAAGAAAGCGGCGTTTCTACCTAAACGCGCTTTGCTCTAGAGATCGTGCCCGGAGTAGGAACAGTTGAAGGATTTGTTGCAGAGAGGGAAATCGGCGACGATGTTGCCTTCGATGGCCGCCTCCAGGAGCGGCCACTGGAACCAGGAGGGATCACGCAGATGGCAGCGGCGCACGAGGCCGTCCTCGATGGCCGTCCAGGCCAGAATATCGCCGCGAAAGCCCTCGACAAGACCCAGGCCTTCGCCGCTGCCCCCTTCGACCGCCACGCGGATGTCGCCCTCCGGCAGGGAGCCGAGAATCTGCTCGACCAGCGACAGGCTCTGCTCGACCTCGCGGATGCGTACCCAAACACGGGCATTGACGTCCCCCTCCCCGAAGACAGGCACTTCGAAGCGCAGATCTCCATAGGGCGCATAGGGGTGATCGCGCCGGACATCGAAGTTCCGCCCCGACGCCCGTCCGACATAGCCGCCGACGGCGAACTGGCGCGCCAGGGCCTTGCTCACGATGCCCGTGCCGACAGTGCGGTCCTGCAGCGAAGTCGTGTCGTCATAGAGCCTTATCAACGGAGGAAAGGCCTTGCGAACGTCGTCCAGCAGGGTACGGAGGCAGGCTCGTCCCTCTGGTGACAGGTCTGCGGCGACGCCGCCGGGTACCACGCGGTCCATCATCAGCCGATGCCCGAAGCAGGTCATCGCGGCGCGCAGGACGCGCTCCCGCAGCACGCCGCAATGGGCGAGCATGAGAGCGAAGGCAGCATCGTTGCAGATGGCCCCTATATCGCCGAAATGATTGGCAAGCCTCTCGAGTTCGGCCATCAGCGCGCGCAGCCAGACGGCGCGGACCGGCGGCTCGACACCGAGCGCCGCCTCCACGGACTGCGCGAAGGCAAGCGCATAAGCCACCGTACTGTCGCCGGACACACGGCCGGCCAGTTGCGCGGCCTTGTCGAGGGCCGCGCCCGCCATGAGCTTCTCGACGCCCTTGTGCGTGTAGCCGAGGCGCTCCTCCAGCCGCACCACTGCCTCGCCGCTGGCGTTGAAGCGGAAATGGCCGGGCTCGATCACGCCCGCATGCACCGGACCGACCGGGATCTGATGCAGTCCCTCTCCCTGGGCGGCCAGGAAGGCGTAGGGTCTCGGCATCGGGGGCGTCGCCTGCGCCGTGCCGAGGGGAGAGCCCACCGTCCAGCGGTCGTGATCGAGCCAGGGCCTGGCATCTGGCAGCCCGGCAGCGGTAAAGCCGAACAGATCCTGAATGGCCCGCTCGGAGCGCAGCGCCGGAGGATGATGGCGGCCGAGCGAGGCAAAGACGCCGTCCGGACAGGCCAGCGTCAGCACGGCGATATCGCGTTTGTCCTCGTCGCGTATGGCGGCATGGACGGAAGCGGAGTCGCCCCATAGGGCCAGGAGGCACACCTCACCCGCATCGAGGGCGACGCCGAGCGCTTCCCAGGTCGCGGCATCGACCTCGAAGCGCGGCCAGGGCCGCTGTGTCTCGCTTGCCTCGCGCCCGGCCGTCAATCCGGAGAATCCCGCCATGGTCCCCTCCTAACCCAGCATCCGGGCGACATGCTGGAACCAGGCGACGAGCGGCCCCGGCAGGTAGATGCCGGCCAGCAGGATCAGCGCCAGATGAACGGCAAGCGGCCAGTAGGAAGCCTTGACCTCGCCCGTCTCGCCCTTCACCTCTCCGAAAGCCAGGCCATGCAGGCGCAGCAGGAGCGCGCCGAGCGCGATCAGCAGGCCCGCCACCAGCAGCAGGGCAAGTTCCGGCCGGCGGCTGAAAGTCGAGCTGATCACCAGGAACTCGCTCATGAACACGCCGAAGGGCGGCAGGCCGACGATGGCGAGCACGCCGAGTACCAGGCCCCAGCCGAGCCAGGGATGGCTCTTGGTCAGTCCTCCGATCTCCGACATGGTCTGGGTGCCCTTGACCTGCGCGACATGGCCGACGGCAAAGAAGATGGCGGATTTGGTCAGGCTGTGCATGGTCATGTGCAGCAGCCCCGCGAAATTGGCTATCGGGCCGCCCATGCCGAACGCGAAGGCCATGATCCCCATGTGCTCGATCGAGGAATAGGCGAACATGCGCTTCATGTCGCGGCGCCGGTAGAGCATGAAGCCGGCGAAGAGGATCGAGATCAGGCCTAGCGTCACCAGCAGCGGGCCGGGCGCGATGGCCGCCTCGTTGGCCGCCAGCAACAGCTTGAAGCGCAACACTGCATAGAGCGCCACGTTGAGCAGCAGCCCCGACAATACGGCCGAGATCGGCGTCGGGCCCTCCGCGTGGGCGTCAGGAAGCCAGGCGTGCAGCGGGACGAGACCCACCTTGGTGCCGTAGCCGAGCAGCAGGAAGATGAAGGCGAGGTTGAGCATGGCCGGATCGAAGGCCGGCGCATGGGCGATCAGCACCGTCCAGATCATGCCGTCGAAGCCCTCGCCCACAACCGGGCGCGCGGCCATGTAGACGAGGATGGTGCCGAACAGGGCGAGCGCGATGCCGACACTGCCGAGGATGAAATATTTCCAGGCCGCCTCGATCGCCTCATGGGTGCGGTAGATGCCGACCATCAGCACGGTGGTGAGCGTGGCAAGCTCGATGGCCACCCAGATCAGCCCGATATTGTTGGCCAGCAGCGCCAGGTTCATCGCAAAGAGCAGCACCTGGTACATCGCGTGGTAGAAGCGCAGGTGGACGGGCGTCAGCCGGCCGGTCTCCAACTCATGGGCGATGTAGCTGGCGCTGAAGAGGCTGGTGGTGAAGCCGACAAAATTGTTGAGGACGACGAAGACCACGTTGAGGTCGTCCACCACGACATAGGTCCCGGCCTGGGGCTGGTGCAAAAGCAGCGAGAGCGCCGCCAGCAAGGTCAGGAAGGTAGCGAGCACGTTGAGGCGGGCAGAGATCCGGTAGTCGCGCAGCAGGGCGAGCACGATGGCGGCGAGCACGGGTATCAGCAGGATCAGGGCGGTGGCATCCGGCAGGATCATCGGCGTTCTCCCCGGAAACGGTCCAGCGCCTTCGAGTCCACCGTGTCGAAGCGCTCGCTGATGCGGAAGAGGAAGATGCCGATGACGATGAGGGCGATGAGCACCGAGAAGGCCACGCTGATCTCGACGACAAGGGGCATGCCCTTGGCGCCGGTGCCGGCGAGGATGAGTCCGTTCTCCATCGACATGAAGCCGACGACCTGGCTGACCGCATTGCGGCGCGTCACCATCATGAGGAAGCCGAGCAGCACCACGGAGAGCGCGAAGGCGAGGTCCTCCCGGGCGAGCGCATCGGCGCCCGTCGTCACCCGCAGCATGATGACCATGGAGAGCGCCACCAGCCCCATGCCGGCGAGCATTGTCGGCCCAAGGCCGACCACGGTCTCGACCTCGCGGTGGATGCCGAGGCGCGCGACGATGCGGTGCAGTGCCACCGGGATGATGATCGCCTTGAAGACGAGGGCGATCAGGGCCGTGACGAACAGGTGGTAGGCATCCTGGATCCAGGCCTGCCAGGCCACCGACAGGGACAGGACCACGGCCTGCAGCGCGAAGATGTTCAGGAGGGCGTAGAGCCGGTTCTGGTAGAGCATCATGAAGCTCACCAGCACCAGGCCGCCGGCGAGCATGTGGGCTATGTCCAGGGAAAGCGTCGGCATCTCACAGGCTCCGCGAGACGAAGAGCAGCAGCGCGCCCAGGAGGCTGAGCATCAGGGCCACGCCGAGGAAATCGGGAACGCGGAAAACGCGCATCTTCGCGATGGTGGTCTCGAACAGTGCCAGGAGGCCGGCGCCGACCGCGAGCTTCACCAGGAAGGCGAGAACGCCGACGAGATGGTCGGCAAGGCCGCTGCCGGGTGCCGCAAGCCCCCAGGGCAGGAAGACGCAGCCGATCAGCGACATGTAGAGCAGCAACTTCAGCGAGGCCGAGAGCTCGATCAGGGCGAGATGCCGCCCGGAATATTCGAGCACCATGGCCTCGTGCACCATGGTGAGTTCGAGGTGCGTGGCCGGATTGTCGACGGGGATGCGGCCGTTCTCGGCGATCGCCACCATCACCATCGCGATCAGGGCGAGGGCCAGCGAAACGCGCAGCCCCACCGAGGTCATGAAGCCGGCGAGATAAGAGAGCTGCGTCGATCCCGCCAGCAACGCCAGCGAGAAGACGATCATGATCATGGCGGGCTCGGCCAGGGACGCGATCATCATTTCGCGGCTGGCGCCGATGCCGCCAAAGCTGGTGCCGATGTCCATGCCGGCAAGGGCCAGGAAGAAGCGCCCGCTGCCGAGCAGCGCGATCACCACGATGAGATCCGCCGACCAGCTGAACTGCAGCCCGGTGGCGAAGGTCGGCACCAGGGCGGCGGCCACCCATGTCGCGGCGAAGATCATGTAGGGCGTCGAACGGAACAGCCAGGAAGCGTTGTGGGCGAGCACCGCTTCCTTGCGCAGTAACCTGAGAAGGTCACGGTAGGGCTGCAGCGGCGAGGGGCCGCGGCGCCGCAGGAGATGGGCCTTGATGCGCCGCACCAGGCCCGTCAGCAGCGGAGCCAGCAGCAGCACGAGCAGCATCTGGATGGCCTGCACGGCCAGGCTTGCGATCACCCCCATAGCGCCAGCACCATGAGAAGCAGGACGAGGGAGAGAAAGACCAGGCTCAGATATTGGCGGATGGTCAGGAAGTGCAGGCGGTCGAGATGACCGGCGATGAACTGCACGATCCGGGTCAGCGGCGAATAGAGGCCGTCCCAGGCGAGGTCATGCAGGACGACCACCAGCCGGGCCGGGCGCATGTCGCCGGGAGCCGGCATGTCGACGATCTCGCGGGCGCGGAAGAGCGTGCTGCCGTAGACCCGGCGGATCGGCTGGGCAAAGCTGGTCGCGCTGTATTGCGTCACCGGACTCGGATCGGGAAAGCCGCAGTCCCAGGCCGGCGTGCGTCGCACGGCTCGCGAGGCCAGACGATGGATGGCATAGGCCGAGACCGAAGCCGAGAAGGTGATGAACAGGAAGACGAGCAGGCCATTATAGGAACTGCGGCTCGCTGCCACGGGAATGATGGTGAGCCAGTCGACACCGGACTGCACAGGCATGCGCTCGCCCACCGCGAAATGCACCGCGGGCGCCAGGGCGTCGATGACGACGCCGGGAAGGATGCCCGCCAGCACGCACAGCAGCGCGAGGGCAGCCATGGCCCCCAGCGACCAGCGGTCGACCTCGACCGCCTCCTCGGCGGCGGCGCTCCTCGGCCTGCCCAGGAAGACCACGCCGTAGGCCCGTACGAAGCAGGCCGCCGCCAGCGCCGCCGAGAGAGCCAGCAATGCGCCCACTGCCGGGACCAGCAGCTTAAGCCCCCATTCCGGGACCTGCGGGCTGAGGAGGATGGCCTGGAAGGTCAGCCATTCGGAGGCAAAGCCGTTCAGAGGCGGCAGTGCCGAGATGGCGACGCAGGCGACGAGCACCAGGACGCTGGTGACGGGCATGCGGTGTATGAGCCCTCCCAGCCCGTCGAGGCGGCGCTGTCCCGTGGCAGTCAGAACCGCACCGGCGCCGAAGAACAGAAGGCTCTTGAAAAGGGCGTGATTGAAGACATGGAAGAGTGCGGCGGTTACGGCAAGGGCAGCGGCCGCGGGCAGGCCGTTGGCCTCGAACGCCAGCGCGAGCCCGAGCCCGGCGAAGACCAGCCCTATATTCTCGATGGTGCTGTAGGCGAGCAGGCGCTTGAAATCGGTCTGCATCAGGGCATGCAGGATACCGATCACCGCCGTACCGCCCCCTGCCACCAGGACGGGGATGCTCCACCACCATGCCGGCGGGCCCGCGAGGTCGAAGACGATGCGCATGAAGGCGTAGATCGCGACCTTGGTCATCACGCCGCTCATCAGGGCTGAGACGTGGCTCGGCGCGGCGGGATGGGCCAGCGGTAGCCAGACATGCAGCGGGACGAGCCCGGCCTTGGAACCCGCCCCCAGCAGGGCGAGGACCAGCACGGCGCCGGCGATCACGGGTGCCGGATGGTGGGCGCGGATCTCGGCGAAGGTGAAGGAACCGGCATCGCCCGCCAGCAGCCCGAAGGCCAGCAGCAACGCCATGGTGCCGAAGCCCGCCATGACGATATAGACATAACCGGCCTGCCGGTTATCCGCTTCCCGGTGATGGGCGAGCACCAGGGCCCAGGATGCGAGCGACATCAGCTCCCATGAGAACAGGAAGCTGAAGGCGTCTGCTGCCAGCACCGCCATCGTCATGCCGGCGAGGAAGGCCGGAAAGAACGGCAGCACGCGCTGCGGCTCGCTCTCGTGATGGCCATAGCCAAGACCGTAGACGCTGGCAGCGACCCCGCCGAGATTGACGACGGCGAGGAAAAAGGCGCTGAGGGCATCCAGGTGCAGCCGGGCACCGATCCAGGGCAGGCCCAGAGGCAGGACGACATCGGCCGGCGTGCCATCCGACAAGAGCTGGCCGAGGGATGCGAGGAGAGCCGCGAGGGCTATCAGCGCGGAGAGGCCGTAGACGAGGGTCGTGGCGTAACCAGATCGCCTGGCGACCAACGCCAGCACGGCAACGGCAAGGAAGGCGGCTACGCAGCCCTGAACGATGAGGAGCGGCATGGCACTACCCTTCCACCGCTCCCGAATTGCCGGAGTCCGGCTCCTTCACGACCGGCGCCCGCAACCGGACGCCCCGTCCGCCGCCCTGGCTGATGGTCCCCTCCCCGATAAGCTCGATCCCGGCGGCATCGAGCGCGCCGACAAGCTTCATGAGGGAATCGACATTGCCCCGGATCACGCCCTCCCGGGACTCCATGCGCTGGACGGTAGGCACCGAAAGGCCGGACCGTTCCGCCAGCACCTTCTGATCGATGCCGAGAAGGGCGCGAGCCGCCCGCAATTGTGCTGCTGTGATCATGGCGCAACGCCAAAAGAGATGGAATATCTATTGGTATTTATGGATATTCCATTTATATCGGCATCTCAACAATTATTATTGATATTTAAAATATCATATTGAAAAGAAAAGGCGACCCGAAAGGCCGCCTTCTTTCAATTCTGATATCTGGAGCGTCGCGTTGGAAAAACGATGGGCACGATGCCGCAAGGCACCAGCGGCGATCCGATTGAAAAGGCCGCCGGGAGGCTACGAGCCGCCGGGACTTATTTCGCCGGCAGCGGCTGCACGGGCATGCCGGGACCGATCTTCTGGAGGTTGCCGGAAATGATCTGGTCGCCCTCCTTGATGCCCTTCGTCACCGAGACCAGCGGCCCTTCCGCCGCGCCGAGCTCGACCAGGCGCATGTCGACCTTGCTGCCCTCGCCCACGACATAGAGATATTTGCCGAGCTGGCTGGAGCCGAGCGCCACCTGCGGCACCATCAGGGCATCGGGCTGCTCGCCAATGGTGAGGTGGACGTTCACATACTGGCCGGGCAGCAGGCTGAGATCGTCATTGGCGATGGTGGCTCGCGCCGTGATCGTACCGGTGGCGTGATCGATGGCGTTGTCGATGAAGGTGAGTTCGCCCTTATGGGTTGCCCCCGCCTCCCCCGGAACCACGACGTCGGCCGTAATCTTGCCGGCGGTACGTGCCTTCTGGATCAGGGCGAGATCGGCCTCGCTCGGCGAGAAGGTCACGTAGATGGGGCTGAGCTGCACCAGCGTGTTGAGCGCCGTGCCACTGGGACTCACCAGCGTGCCGGACGGCGCCTGGTTGCGGCCGATGCGGCCCGAGAAGGGCGCCCGGATCTCCGTATAGCCGAGATTGAGCTCGGCCGTCTGGATCGCCGCCTTGTCGGCCGCAAGCGCGGCCTCGGCCTGGTGAACGTTGCTGGAGCGCTGGTCGAAGGTGTCCTTCGACAGGAAGCCGGTCTTCGACAGCTCGTTGCCGCGGTTGAGGCTCGCCCTGGCATAGTCGAGAGCCGCCGAATCACGCTGGGCCTGCGCCTTCACCTGGTCGAGTGCGGCCTGGAAGTCACGCGGATCGATACGGTAGAGCAGGTCGCCCTGCTTGACGTCGGCGCCGTCGGCGGCAGCCTGGTCCAGGATGTAACCCTGAACCTTGGGCTGCAGCGAAATGCTGCGGATGGATTCGGCGCGGGCCGAGTAATCCAGCGTCACCGGGATGGTCTTCTTCACCACTGCCGTCACCGGCACCGGCATGGCGGGCATGGCGGGCGCCGGGGTCGTCGCCGCCCCGGCCGGGCCGCCGACGAAGCGGGCCAGCAGGTCGGGTTCGCTGCGTGCGTAGACCAACACGCCGGCAGCTACCAGCACGGCAAGCGCCGTGGTGATCCTCAAGCTACGATTTCTCAGAATGGACATGTTGCATTCTTCCTATTCCGCAGCCTCGATATGAGGGAACAGCTCATGCTGTTCCTCTTCCTTCCGAGGCGCGCTATGGGGCTTGTCTTCGTGACGGGAGCCACGCTCCCGCCACTTCTCGATAACGGCATAGAAGACCGGCACGAAGATCAGCGTCAGCACGGTGGCGGCGACCATGCCGCCGAACACCGCGGTTCCCAGCGACTGGCGGCTCGCGGCGCCGGCACCCGTGGCCAGCATCAGCGGCACCACGCCGAGGATGAAGGCGAAGGCCGTCATCAGGATCGGACGCAGACGCAGCCTTGCCGCTTCCATGGCCGACTCGACGATGCCGAGGCCCTCCTCGCGGCGGCGCTTGGCGAACTCGACGATCAGGATCGCGTTCTTGGCCGCCAGGCCGATCAGCATCACGAAGCCGATCTGCGAATAGACGTCGATCTGCATGCCGCGCAGGTAGATCGCGGCCAGGGCCCCGAACAGGGCGAGCGGCACCGCCAGCAGGACCATGAAAGGCATGGACCAGCTCTCGTACTGCGCCGCCAGGATCAGGAACACGAAGACGATCGCGAGCGCGAAGACCACGGTGGCGATCGAGCCTGCCTTCAGCTCCTGGAAGGTGATGCCCGTCCATTCGAAGCCGAAGTCGTTTGGCAGCGCCGTCGCCGCGGCCCGTTCCATCGCCGTCACCGCCTGGCCCGAAGAGAAGCCAGGCGCGGCGTTGCCGTTGATCTTGGCCGAGTTGTAGTTGTTGTAGTGCGGCACGGTCTCCGGGCCGACGATCGGCTTCAGCGTGCCGAGCGTCGAGAGCGGCACCATGTCGCCCGTATTGTTGCGCACGTAGAGGCGAGACAGGTCCGTGGCCTTGGCGCGTGCGTCCTGCTCCGCCTGCAGGGTCACACGGAAAGTGCGGCCGAACAGGTTGAAGTCGTTCACATAGAGCGAGCCCAGATAGATCTGCAGGGTGTTGAACACGTCCGGCAGGTTCAGACCGAGGAGCTTCGCCTTGGTGCGATCGAGG
This sequence comes from Labrys sp. ALF-8, assembly GCF_059699065.1. Classification (NCBI taxonomy): domain Bacteria; kingdom Pseudomonadati; phylum Pseudomonadota; class Alphaproteobacteria; order Hyphomicrobiales; family Xanthobacteraceae; genus Labrys; species Labrys sp. ALF-8. The sequence continues at coordinate 2,705,640 of NZ_AP048537.1, read as the reverse complement.
TCGTAGTCGAACTGCGGCGTCGAAGTCGAGAAGGTCGTGAACAGCGCCTGCGGGTTCAATTCAGGCTGCTTGCGCGCCTCCGCGATCAGGGCCTGGGTGGCATCGTTCAACGCCGCGGTACCCTTGCCTGTCAGATCCTCAACCTGGAATTCGAAGCCGCCGGTGGTGCCGAGGCCCGGAATCGAAGGCGGATCGAAGCTGAGCGCGAAGGCATCGGGGATGCCCAGCAGCTTGGGCCGCACGGCGTTGACGATCTCGCTGGCGCCCTGGCCGGCTCCACGCTCTTCCCACGGCTTGAGTATCGCGAATTCCACCGCCGAGTTGGACTGCGCCGCCCCGGTGAGGAAGTTGAGGCCGCTGATCGAGCCGACGATCTCCACGCCCGGTGTGTTCTGCAGGATGGCACGGGCCTGCTTGGCCACGGCATCCGTACGTTCCAGCGAGGCGCCGTCGGGCAACTGGATCACGGCGAAGAAATAGCCCTGATCCTCGACCGGCAGGAAGGTGGATGCGATGCGCGTGGACAGCATGAAGGTCGCCGCCAATCCCGCCACGAAGACCGCAAGCACGGCCCAGCGAAAGCGGACAAGCCCACGCACCATCGAGGCATACCAGTGCGAAATGGCCTCGAAGCTGCTGTTGAACCAGCGGAAAGGCGGAAATTTGGTCGGCGGACGATGGCGCAGGAAGGCCGCGGCCAGGGCCGGGCTGAGCGTCAGCGAGTTGAAGGCGGAGATGCCGACCGAGATCGCCACCGTGAGGGCGAACTGGTTGTAAAGCCGGCCCGCGACGCCCGGAATGAAGGCCACCGGCACGAACACCGCCATCAGCACGGCCGTGGTCGCGATGATAGGACCGGTGACTTCCTTCATGGCAAGCTTGGCGGCCTCGAGCGGCGGGTGGCCGTCCTCGAGCTGGCGCTCGACATTCTCCACCACCACGATGGCGTCGTCGACGACGAGGCCGATGGCGAGCACCATGCCAAGAAGACTCAGCATGTTGAGCGAGAAGCCGAACATCTCCATCACCACCAGCGTCGCGACGAGCGATACCGGGATCGCGATGGTGGGAATGATGGTGGTGCGCCAGCTCTGCAGGAAGATGAAGACCACCGCGACGACGAGGATCAGCGCCTCGACCAAGGTGATCAGCACGTCATGCATGGAGGCCGACACGAACTTCGTCGTGTCGTAGTGCATGGCGTATTCGATGCCCTTGGGAAAACGCTTGGAGAGCTCCTGCATCTTGTCCTTGACCCGCTGCTGCAGGTCGAGGGCGTTCGAACCCGGCATCTGGTAAACGGCGAGCACGATGGTGGGATCTTCGCCGAAAAAGGCGGAGGAGGCGTATTGCAGGGCACCGAGTTCGATGCGCGCCACATCGTGCAGGCGCACGAGCGACCCGGTGGCTGGATTGGCCCGCACGACGATGTCGCCGAACTCCTTGGGATCGCTCAGGCGGCCCGTGGCATTGACCTGCATCTCGAACGGCGTGCCCTTCGGCGCGGGCGACTGCCCGATCTTGCCGGCGGCGACCTGCACATTCTGCTCGGCGATGGCATTCTGGACATCGACGGCGGTAATGCCGAGATTGGCGAGCTTGTCGGGATCGAGCCAGACACGCATGGAATAGCGCCGTTCGCCGAAGATCTGCACGTCGCCCACGCCCGGCAGGCGCTTCAGGGGATCGACCACCTGGAGATAGGCGTAGTTCGACAGGGCCACCGGATCGACTGACTTGTCCGGAGAGGTCAAGTTGACGATCAGGACGAAGTTCGGGTTCTGCTTCTTGATGGTGACGCCGGCCTGGTTGACGATGGCCGGCAGCGAAGAAGCAGCCTGGCTGACGCGGTTCTGCACGTCGACGGCCGCGATCGACAGGGGATAGCCGACGTCGAAGGTCACCGTGATGTTCGACGAGCCGTCATTCGACGAGGAGGAGGACATATAGGTCATGCCCTCGACGCCGTTGATCTGCTGCTCCAGCGGCGTGGTGACGGTATCGGCGACCACCTGGGCGCTCGCGCCGGGATAGTTGGCGCTTACAACCACCTGAGGCGGCGTGATGTCGGGAAACTGCGAAACGGGCAGGTTGAAATAGGAAATCGCCCCGGCCAGCACCATGATCACGGCGATGGCCGAAGCGAAGATCGGACGTTGGATGAAAAAACCTACCATCAGAGTGCTCTGCAACTGTCATAGGGGGCGCTTGCCGCGATGAACGCGGGACCTCCCGAAACGGAAAAGACGCTGTCGGCCGCGAAGGACGGCGTGCTGGTCCCTCTCGCCTCGCGAAGCCGGGCGGCCTGGCCGGCCAGCATGGCCTTGAAGGAAATGGGATCGACGCCGTCAGCCCGCATCACCGCCAAAGTCATCGGGTCGTTGAGCAGCTGGTCGACAGTCAGATCGATGCAATGAGAAGCCATGAGTCCTCCTTCGCGGAAAACGCGCCGGGCACGCTCCGCCGAAATCGATAATTGAAATGTCCTGCTCGGGTGGCGCGCCGGCGATTTGCTCCCTGCCTCGGCATCGGGCAGCGAATCGTCCTTGACGGCGTCAGACCAAGGTGTTACCGGTCAGTAACAACGCAACTGTTACAGGGCGGTAACATCGCCGTCAAGCCATGAGCACGAAAATTTTGCAACGCGAAGCAATTCCTGGTTGTAGCGGACTGAAACCCCGCGACCGCATCGTGGTGACCGCGCGCGATCTCTTCCACCGCCACGGCATCAAGACCATCGGCGTGGACGCCATCGCCGAGGCGGCCGGCACCAACAAGATGACGCTCTACCGTCATTTCGGCTCGAAGGACGACCTCATCGTCGCCTGTCTGCGCGAAGCCGCCGAGGAAATGGTGAGCTTCTGGGACGACATCGAGGCCGATCACCCCGGCGATCCGCAGAGCCAGCTCCGTGCCTGGATCCGCGAGGGCGCGGCCTGCATCGAGAGCGACGAGCGCGGATGCGAACTCGCCAACGCTGCCGTCGAACTCGCCGAGGAAGACCATCCGGCACGCCGCCTGGTGGAAGAATGCAAGAAGAAGCACCGCGACCGCCTGGCCGCCGTGTGCCGGAACGCCGATCTCGACCAGCCGGAACTCGTGGCCGACACGCTGTGGCTCCTCCTCGAAGGTGCCCGCCTCAGCCGCCAGAGCGTCGGCGCCGAAGGCCCGAGCGCCCGCTTCGTGCGCATGGCGGAGGGCATCATCGCATCCTTCGGAAAGCGCAGCGCGGCCGAATAGGCCCGATCCCGTCTCGCCGGAACTGCCCCGTTTGCGTAAGATGACCGCAGAAGGGCAGCGCGGACTGCCGGGAAGCTGTCATGCGTTTTCTGTTGGCTCTTTTTTGGCTCACAGTTCTTACCGAGATCGCCGCTGCGCAGAGCGTCGAGGAATATCAGGCTCTGCGCTGGGGTATGACGAGGGACGAAGTCAAGGCCGCCTATCCTGCCATGAGCGAGGGGGTCTCTCGATACGACTCACACAAACGTGCGATGATAGAGGGCTTCGGCCTCGCCAACATCCACTTCGCTGGCTGCAAGGCGAACTTCTATCTGGATTTCGGCAGACAGGGACTGCAGGAGACGGGCTTTTCGCATATCAAAAGCGGGAAGGATGTCTGCGCCTCATCCTTCCGCCTCACACTGATCCGCCGGTTTGGCCTGGATTACCTGTCAATGTCGGCATCCATGTTTGGTCCGGTGGACTTGGGCGTAGTTACCGAGGACAGTTGGACAGGCGCGACATGGATATCCGGGGACAATGAGATCACGCTCACCGACTATCCCGGTCTCACAACGATCCGCATCAGGAAGCAAACTCCCTGGTCCCCGCCCGGTCCGCGATAACTAGGCAGCAAGCATGCTTTCCTATGCCGACGCCGGTGTCATTGAATACATGTCCCATCCGATCCAGGGCGTCACATTGCGGATAGGATCAGCCGCGATAGGATAGACTCAACATTGCGTTTCCTTCGGAGCCCTTCCATGTCCCATCCCGCCCTCGTCCCCGGCGCGGTCGCCGTCATTACCGGCGGCGCCAGCGGCATCGGCCTTGCGGCCGCGACGAAGTTCGCCGGCCTCGGCCTCAAGATCGTGATCGCCGATCTCGGCGAGGAAAGATTGGCGAAGGCAGTCGAGACCGTCGCCGCCGCTTCCCCGGACGGGCGGGAAGCCGTGCTTGCCCAGGCCACCGACGTGAGCAGCGTGGACGATCTCCTTCGCCTGCAGCTCGCGGTGCGCCAGCGCTTCGGCGGCACGGACGTCCTGATGAACAACGCGGGCATCCAGCCCGGCTCCCGCATGTTCGACGACCGGAACGACGACACCTGGGAGCGTATCCTCGCCGTCAATCTCAAGGGCGTGATCCAGGGCAGCCAGATCTTCGCACCGGGCATGATCGCGCGCGGACGGCCGGGACTGATCATCAATACCGGCTCCAAGCAGGGCATCACCACCCCGCCGGGCGACCCCGCCTACAATGTCTCCAAGGCTGCCGTGAAGGCCTTCACCGAAGCCTTGGAGCACGAATTGCGCAACACGCCCGGCTGCCGCGTCAGCGCGCATCTTCTCATTCCCGGCTTCGTCTTCACCGGCCTCACCGCCGGAGGCAGGACGGAAAAGCCGGCCGCTGCCTGGACGCCCGAGCAGACCGTCGATTTCATGCTGGAAAGCCTGGAACGGGGCGATTTCTACATCCTGTGCCCCGATAACGACGTGCCGCGCTCACTCGACGAACGCCGCATCGCCTGGGCCGCCGGCGACATCATCGAAAACCGCCCGCCTCTTTCGCGCTGGCACCCGGAATATGCCGAGGCCTTTGCAGAATTCATCAAGCGCTGAAAAGCGAATGGCGGCTCCCGGCCGCCACTTCATGTTCGATACCGCCTGATCCAGCGGGCCGAAGCCGGAACTCCTACCTGCCGCTCCTCAAACGGTCGCCGACTTGTGGGCGCCGCCATTGGGCGAGGTCACGGGCGTGCGGATCGGTTGGCTGACGCGCTGGGCATCCGCCTGCTTGTCGACCGCACGCTGGAACTGATCCAGCGTATTCATCATCTGCAGGATCTTGGAGGTCATCGCCTGCGCCTGCTTCTTGCTCATGCGCTTTTCGGCGATGGCACGGGCGGCTTCGTCCTCGAAGGGAACGTAGAACAACGGAAAGCCCGTCGCATCCACCACCTGGAATCCGCGAGCGCCCTCGCGGACCGTCCAGGGGCTGTAGAAGCGCATATCAGGCGTCTGACCCATCACTGCTCTCCCGGCGTCGCGGCCTCGATTACCACGCCATAATGACGCCATGATTGCAGCTTGCGAGTCATTTTCCGAGGTATTCGCCTGAAGAGGTAGCCCCCTCCTGCCGGGGGGCGCCAGGGTCATCGGCGCACGCCTGCCTACGATGTTCCGATCATGCGGCGATTGCGCTTTGGCTTGACGGCATGGGTCTCGCGGCCCGCGGCGCTCTGGAGTTCGCGGCGGAAGACATCGCGGCGCTCGTGGATGGAGGCGATCACCGGCCCCGCGGGCACGCCGAGCCCTGCGAGCGCCGCTTCCGAGAGTTGCAGGCTGGCCTCGATCGTCTCCGGGACCGCGTCGGTGACGCCGAGCGCGTAGAGCTTGCTGGCGTGGTCGGCGTCGCGCGAACGGGCCACGATGACGAGATCCGGCCGCATCGCGCGCGCGGCGGTCACCACCGCCTCGATCTGCCGCGGGCCGTCGATGGTCACCACCAGCGCCGATGCCTCCGCGAGGCCGCATCGCTCGAGGAAGGCGGCATTGGTGGCATCGCCCCAATAGACGGGCCTCTTCTGCTCGCGCCAGCGCGCCACCGATCTGGCATCGGCATCGACGGCGAGATAGGCGACCTTGTGCTCGGCCAGCATTTCGGCGACCAGCCGCCCCACGCGGCCATAGCCGACGACGATGGCGCGGCGCTGCTTGTCCTCCGGCGGGGCCTCCAGCGCGGCCGACTCGACCGGCACGACCTGCTCGTAGCGGCGCGCGAAGCGGCGTCCGGCCATACCGAGCAGTGGAATGAGAGCCATGGAGAGCGAAGCGATCGCCACCGCAAGGGCCGACTGGTCCGGCGTGAAGATCGAGAGCTGGCTGGCGAGCTTGAAGACCACGAAGGCGAACTCGCCGGCCGAGGCCAACAGGAAGGCCGACTCGATCGACACCGGCATGGGCAGGCGGAAGAGCCGGCAAAGGCCGAAGATCATGACACCCTTCACCAGCACCAGCGCCAGCACCGCCGCGACGATCAGGAAGAGATGGTCGAATACGACTGCGAAATCGACGCTCATGCCGACGGCGAAGAAGAAGACGCCGAGCAACAGGCTCTTGAAGGGCTCGATCGTCGCCTCGATTGCGCGACGATACTCCGTCTCCGCCAGCAGCAGGCCCGCGATGAAGGCGCCCAGTGCCATGGAGAGGCCCGCACTGGCTGCAGCAACGCCGGTACCGATGGCGACGAAGAGCGTCGCGGCGATGAAGAGCTCGGGATTTTCCGGCCGTGCCACCAGGCGGAACAGCGGGCGCAGCAGGAAGTTTCCGGCGACGACGATGGCGCCGATGGTGATGGCCGCCGACAGCAAGGCGTAGCCCAGACCGACCAGCACCGACTGCCCGCTGTTCGCCCCCATCGTGCCGACGAGGAAGAGCACGGGGACGACGGCGAGATCCTGGAAGATCAGCACCGCGAAATTGACGCGCCCGGTGGTGGAGGCCATGCGCTTCTGGCCCGCAAGGACCTCGATCACGATGGCCGTCGAGGAAAGCGCCAGGCCCGAGGCGAGCACCAGTGCCGCCGCGGCGGGCAGCAGAAAGCTCGCGAGCAGCGCGACGACGGCAATGGAAATGACCACCTGCAGCCCGCCCAGGCCGAAGACGAGGCGGCGCATGGTCAGGAGACGGGCGAGGGAGAGTTCAAGGCCGATGACGAAGAGAAGGAAGACGACGCCGAGCTCGGCGATATGGCCGATCGTCTCTTCCTCGCTGATGGTGAACCAGTCGATGAAAGGCAGGCGCGACGAAAGGGCGCCGAGACCCGTCGGCCCCATCGCGGCTCCGGCCGCAAGGAAGCCGATCACGGGGCTGACGTGCAGGCGGCGCACCAGTGGCACGACCACGCCCGCCGCGCCGAGCACCACCAGCGCGTCCTTCAACGATGTGACATCCACCGATCCCGTCACCCCCGGTCCCTTCGCTCTTCGATTGCTGCCCCCAAGTCACAGGGAACAACGAAGGCGCCTGCTTCGCCAACCGAAATATGACGAGGCGGAGCGAAAAAGCCCCTGCCAACGCCGGATGGCGGCGTCCAGCCTCAAAGGATGCGCGTGCTCAGCCCGCGGCGGCAGGCAGATCGGGAACCGGTGACCATCGTGCGTACCGGCCGCAGCCGGTCTTCAGAGCTTCCAGCCCGAATGGATCGACACGATGTTGCCCGTCAGGGAGCGATGGCTCGCCTGGGAGAAGCCCGCCTCGCGGATCATCGCCGAGAATGCGGCGGGCTTGGGGAAATTGCGGATGGATTCCACGAGGTAGCGATAGGGCTCGGCGTCGCCCGTCACCATTCGGCCGATGGGGGGAATGACATGGAAGGAATAGAGATCGTAGATCTTGTCCAGGCCCGGCATGTCGACCGTGGAGAATTCGAGGCACAGGAAGCGCCCGCCCCGCTTGAGTACGCGGTAGGCCTCGGCGAGGGCCTTGTCGATGCGCGGCACGTTGCGGATACCGAAGGCGACGGTGTAGCCGTCGAAGCTGCCGGTCGCGAAGGGAAGCTCCTCGGCATTGGCTTCGACGAAATCGAGCTGCCCCGACAGGCCGCGTTCCTCGCCGCGCTGCCGCCCGACCTCCAGCATTGAACCGTTGATGTCGAGTACGGTGACGTGGGTGTCCGGACCGCCGGCCTTGACGATTCGGAAGGCGACGTCACCGGTGCCGCCGGCCACGTCGAGATGGCGGAAGGGACGCTGGCGCGGCGGATTGAGCAGGTTGACGAGATCGTCCTTCCACAACCGGTGCAGGCCGGCGGACATGAGGTCGTTCATCAGATCGTAGCGCCCGGCGACCTTGTGGAAGACATCGTCGACCAGCGTCTGCTTCTCCTCCAGCGGTACGGTGGAAAAACCGAAATGGGTCTCAGCGCTGGCGGGCATCGGGATAACTCCGGACAAGATTGCAGCCTCTATAGAGCAAGAGGAGACACTGGCGCAAAGGGAGCCTTCGCCCTATCTCTCCGCTTCTGAGCAATCGCCGGAGGAATCATGCCCGAACTGCCCGAAGTCGAAACCGTGCGGCGGGGCCTGGAGCCGGCGATGACGGGCGCGCGCTTCCTTGCCGTTGAGGCGAGGCGGCCGGACCTGCGCTTTCCCTTTCCCCCCGGTTTCGCAGACCGCCTGACGGGCGAGACCGTCCTTTCCATGGGGCGGCGTGCCAAGTATCTGCTGGCAGACCTGTCGTCCGGCGACGTGCTGGTGATGCATCTGGGCATGACCGGCCGCTTCCTGATCGGCGCGCCGGACGGCCATGTCGAGGAGCCCGGGGAATTCGCCAACGAAGTGAAGGAAGACGCCCGGCACGACCATGTCGTCTTCCGCCTCTCCAACGGCTTCACCATTACCTACAACGACGTCAGGCGCTTCGGCTTCATGGACCTGGTGCCGCGCGCCGGCCTCGAGATTTCGCGCCACTTCAAGGCAATGGGCATCGAGCCCCTCGGCAACGAACTGAGCGGCGAGGCGATCGAACGCATGTTCGAGCGCAAGGCGGCGCCCCTGAAGGCGGCGCTGCTTGACCAGGGCCTTATCGCGGGCCTCGGCAACATCTATGTCTGCGAAGCCCTCAACCGGGCGGGCCTGGCGCCCGAGCGCGCAGCTGGCACGCTCAGCGGCCAGCAAGCCCGCAAACTTGCGACCGTGATCCGCGAGGTTCTCGAGGAGGCGGTGGAAGCCGGCGGCTCGACCTTGAAGGATTACCGCCACACCGACGGCTCGCTCGGCTATTTCCAGCATCGCTTTCGGGTCTATGACCGGGAGGGCGAACCCTGCGCCACGCCGCGCTGCAAGGGCGTCATCGAACGCCTGGTGCAGTCGGGGCGGTCGACCTATTGGTGCCGGAGCTGCCAGAAGTAGAACGGATCAGCCGAGAGGGACGCTGGCACGTACCTCCCATTCGGCGACCGCGATGGCCTGGGCCGCATAGACCGCGCAGATCCGGTCGAAGCGGATCCTGCGGCCGGCAAGGCTCCGGCGCAGTTCCTCGCGTGACCGCCGGCGCTGCGGCGTATCGGCGACGCCGTAGGCGAGCGAGACATGCGGCATGAAGGTCTCCAGCGGCGATGCTGCAATGCTGTGGATGGCACGCCGCTTAAGCTCCAGGATCGGCCCTTCCGCCTCGAAACGCGCATAGAAGGCCCGGAAGAAGGCCTCGCTGGTGCCGATGTCCGCGATCGGGGCGAGGAAGGGAGCGACGCCCTCGGCGACGGCCCTGATCTGCGCCGTCAACTCATCCAGCCTAACCAGCCTGTCTTCCACCAGCGTGAGGTGCGGGCTGAAGGGCTCACTGCCGAAGGCCCTGCCAAGATCGGCGATGATGGCCGATAGCATGCCATGGTCTTCCTCGCACGGCATCAGCCATACCGAATGCATGTCGATCATCGAAACGTCCATTGCTCGCATGCAGGCGGTTCCCTCCCCGCGCGACTTCCTCTACACCAGCTTCCATATCGATATGGAGCGGATAATGCAGGCCGAGACTTTCGAGACCTTGCTGGTCGAGCAACGGGGCCGGGTCGGCCTGATCACCCTCAATCGCCCCAAGGCCCTGAACGCCCTCAACGCGCGTCTTGCGGCCGAGCTTACCAGCGTGCTGGCGGCATTCGAGGCCGATGAGTCCGTCGGCTGCAGCGTGATCACGGGCTCCGAAAAGGCCTTTGCCGCCGGCGCCGATATCAAGGAAATGGCGGACAAGGGCTATCCGCAGGCATTGCTCGAGGATTTCATCGCCGTGTGGGACGGCTTCGACCGCCTGCGCAAGCCGGTGATCGCAGCAGTCGCCGGCTTCGCCCTCGGCGGAGGCTGCGAACTGGCCATGCTGTGCGATCTCATCATCGCGGCCGACACCGCTCGGTTCGGCCAGCCCGAGATTCGCCTCGGCGTGGTGCCGGGCATCGGCGGCACCCAGCGCCTGGTGCGCGCCATCGGCAAGGCCAAGGCGATGGAAATGGTGCTGACCGGCCGCATGATGGATGCGGCCGAAGCCGAGCGGTCCGGCCTCGTCGCCCGTGTCGTGCCGGCGGCCGACCTGCTCGCCGAAGCATTGAAGACGGCCGAAGCCATTGCCGACATGCCGTTGCCGGCCGTGCTCGCGGCCAAGGATTGTGTCGACCGCGCCTATGAGCTGACCCTGGCCGAGGGCGTGCGCTACGAGCGGCGTGCCTTCTACGCCCTCTTCGCCACCGACGATCAGAAGGAGGGCATGGCCGCCTTCATCGAGAAGCGTCCCCCGGTCTTCAAGCATCGGTGAGGAAGGAGAAGCCGTCGTTCGACTCGGCCTTTACCTTGCCGCCACGGACGATTTCGCGGATTCATCGCAGTCCGTCGTTGACGCCGGGCCGGTCTCAATGTAAAGAGCCGCCTCCAATGTCGGGCGCTGTTGTGCCCGCTTTATTCATTTCAGGCAACGCACGGCCTCGCGACGATCTTCGATCGCCTCGGATGCGGCCGGCTTAACAGGCAGGGATCATGGCCAATACGAAGTCGGCCAAGAAGGCTACGCGCAAGATCGAAGTGCGCACCGCAGTGAACAAGGCGCGCCGCTCGCGTGTGCGCACCTTCATCCGCAATGTCGAGGAGGCGATTGCCTCCGGCGATCAGGTCAAGGCTGCTGCCGCGCTGCAGGGTGCCGAGCCCGAGATCATGCGTGCCGCCCAGAAGGGCGTGCTGCCTGCCAACACCGCCTCGCGCAAGGTTTCGCGCCTTACCCAGGCCGTGAAGAAGCTCAGCGCCTGAGATCACACGAAACGCAATAGTGGCCCGCCATGCGGGCTTATTATTGATGTTCCGTTAGGTTAGGAGACCCGGCTGTCACGGCCGGGTTTTTCATTTTTCGATGTCGGCGCGAGATGCCGCGCCATCAGGCCATCTCCACCACGGTGAGCGCCGAGGCTCCCTCGCGGGCGGCCGCCGGACCCGTGCGCCGCGCTCGGGCCCGTTTCCCGGCGTTCAATTCCACGCTCCGCAGTCCGCTGAAGAGGGCCCCGCCGCGCGCGGCGGCGGCGGCGCGAAAGATCGGTTTAGCGACCTACCCACGATTGTCATGGCCTCGTAATAGTTCAGACGTACAGTAGTAATTAGATACCTCCATTAAGGGCAAGCGCAATCTTTCCCCTTGACTCACCGTTTGGACGAGAGCGGCTTCCACCGCCGTAGGCCGGACAAAATTTCCTTATATATATCATGGGGTTATAGCATAAGAGGAAAGTGCCCCGGGCGACGAACGGGCGCTTCCGTGGGAAATTACGAAGCCCGGCAATCTTTACGCATCCGAAACGAACTTTTTTGAGTCATTTTGCCGTCTCCATGATTCCATCGACTCCTCAACATCTTGCGGCTTCGGCGACCGGGAAGGCCGTTGTCCGAATCGAGAACATCGAGGGTGCATTAACGAATCATTGAGATTTGCCTGTTGCGCCCGCCTGTCCCGGTTCGGTATGTTTTTTCTCGGAACGGGTCATGTGTAGGTTCCTTCCCGATACTGCGAGCGGACGGACGTCCATTCTGGGCATTGGGGGCGTGTGTGCCAAGTGATCGCGTATAGTGCAGAAGACAGTAAGGTAATGTTCAAAACATTCCGTATTGAATTTCCGCACAGTTATCCAAGCGGCATACTGTAGTGTGTCCCGTGTCGGTAGCCCGGCACGTTCTCAGGTATTGCAAACGAAGTCTGATAAAGACGGAATTGGGGTGTCATGTCGTCGGGGTGGTTGAATGACTATGCGGGAGACGTTACAGCCCGGGAAGCCTACGAGCTTCTCCGCCAGCAGCCGAAGGCTCAGCTCGTCGACGTCCGCACCCGGGCAGAATGGTCATTCGTGGGAGTCCCCGACCTGTCGGCCCTCGGCAAGGAGACCATCCTGGCCGAATGGCAGCGCTATCCAACCATGGAAGTCGCCGCCGATTTCGTCGATCAGCTCGAGCGCGAGTTGCAGCGCCGCTCGGTGGGAGAGGATGATCCTGTCCTCTTTCTCTGCCGTTCGGGCGCACGTTCCCTCGCCGCTGCGCAAGCCATGCTTGCCGCAGGCTGGAAAGGCAGCCGCAACGTCACCGCCGGCTTCGAAGGCCCGGTCGACGCGGATCGCCACCGCGGAACGGTAGAGGGCTGGAAAGCCTCTGCGTTGCCCTGGATACAGTCCTGATTTCCATTTCGTGGCTTTGTGGCGGATCGGTGCAAGCCGGACGACGCCCGAGCTTTATCTTGAACTCTTATTGCCAGACGATAGCCCCATGAACTCGAGCGAACGCCTGACACTCTCAGCCGCGGCCCAGACCTCCAAGACGCTGGCCGTCGCAGATCTTTCCGCCGTCCATTCAGACGCGGCGATTGCGCCCGCCGCCGCGTGGGACCGCGTGAAGCGCCGCCTGCGTGCGGAATATGGCGAAGACGTCTTTTCCAGCTGGTTTGCCCGCCTGGAGCTCGATGCCGTCGCCGACGACACCGTGAATCTGTCCGTGCCCACCCGCTTCCTGCGTAGTTGGATCCAGGCCCACTACATCGACAAGATCCTGTCGCTGGTCTCGGCCGAACTGCCGGGCACGGCCCACATCGCGCTCAACGTCCGCACGGCCGCGGCCCGCCCGCCCGTGGTTATCCGCGAGGCTGCTTCCTGCGCAAAGACGCCAAGCGAGGCCGTGGTCGCCAAGCCGACCGCCGTCCCTTTTCTTCGCGCCGTCGAGGCGCCGGCGCGTGACGACGAACTCGCGGGCTCTCCGCTCGACCGCCGCATGTCCTTCGAAGCCTATTTCGTCGGCAAGTCCAATGCGCTGGCCCATGCCGCCGCGCTCCAGGTCGCCAAGGCCGCGCCGAGCGAGCCCCTTCCCTATAATCCGCTCTTCATCCATGCCTCGGTGGGCCTGGGCAAGTCGCATCTGATCCAGGCCATCGCCCACCAGGCCGAGGCGCAGGGCAAGCGCGCGCTCTACCTCACCGCCGAGCGCTTCATGTACGGTTTCGTCGCCGCGCTGAAGGCGCAGACGGCGATCGCCTTCAAGGAGAAGCTGCGCGCCATCGACATTCTCGTCATCGACGACCTGCAGTTCCTGGCGGGCAAGTCGATCCAGCAGGAATTCTGCCACACGCTCAATGCCCTCATCGATGGCGGCAAGCAGGTGGTCGTCGCCGCCGACCGTCCGCCGGCGGATCTGGAGACACTCGACGAGCGCGTGCGATCGCGCCTTTCGGGGGGTCTCGTCGTCGAGATCGGCGCCCTCGACGAGGAGTTGCGCGTCAAGATCCTCAAATCCCGCATCGAGGCAGCACGTTCGCATCACGCCAATTTCGACGTACCCGACAATGTCGTCGCCTATGTCGCCCATCAGGTCTCGACCAACGGCCGCGACCTCGACGGCGCCGTGAATCGCCTGCTCGCCCACTCGGCCCTGTCCGGCTCGGGCATGTCGCTCGAGACGGCCGAGGCCGCCATTCGCGATCTCGTCAAGAATCGCGAGCCCCGCCGTGTGAAGATCGAGGACATCCAGCGCATCGTCGCCAAGCACTACAATGTGAGCAGGGCCGACATCCTGTCGCTGCGCCGCACGGCCACAGTGGTGAAGCCACGGCAGGTGGCGATGTATCTCGCCAAGTCGCTGACGCCGCGCTCCCTTCCGGAGATCGGCCGCCGCTTCGGCGGCCGCGACCACACCACGGTCCTGCACGCCGTGCGCAAGATCGAAGGGCTGGTCGGCAAGGATTCCGGCCTGGCGGAGGAAGTCGATCTGCTGCGTCGCCTGCTTTCGGAGTAGGCTTCGCCGCTGCACCCGTGACAAATCGGCGGCACTCGTGCTCTTAAGGAGCCGTCCTCCCAGCATGAGTGCGTGCCATGGCTTATCTCGGCCTCGATATCGGAACTTCGGCGGTCAAGGCCGTCATCGTCGATGAAAAGGAGGCCGTGCTGGCCGAAGGCGAGGAAGCCCTCGCAATTTCGCGTCCCGGTCCCGGCCTGTCGGAACAGAACGCGCAGGACTGGCTTTCCGCCGTCGAGGCCATTCTCTCGCGCTGGCATTCGAGCCACGCTTCCATTCTCGGCACTGTGGAAGGTATCGGCCTGTCCGGCCAGATGCACGGCTCGGTCTGCCTCGATGCAGCCGACCAGCCTCTCCTGCCGGTGATCCTGTGGAACGACAGCCGCGCCGTCGAAGAGGCGGCGGAACTCAACCGCGATCGGCCCGAGCTGGCCTGGGAACTCGGAGTCCCCGCCGCGCCCGGCTTCACGGCGCCCAAGCTCCTCTGGCTCTCCCGCCACCGGCCCGATCTGATGCAGCGCCTTGCCCGCGTGCTGCTGCCGAAGGACTTCGTGCGGCTCTGGCTGACAGGTGAGCATGTCAGCGAGATGTCGGACGGTGCGGGAAGCTGGTGGCTGGACGAGGCCGCGCGAGACTGGTCCGACACCGCCCTCGCCGCCACAGGCGTCGACCGCAGCCACATGGCCCGGCTCGTCGAGGGCACCGAGGTCTCCGGCCGCCTGCGCCCCGCATTGGCGCAGCGCTTCGGCCTGAAGCCCGGCATTCCCGTTGCCGGGGGCGCCGGCGACGCCATGGCGGGTGCCATCGGCATCGGCGCCATCGACGACGGCGCCTTCATCTCGCTCGGCACCTCCGGCCAGTTCTTCGTGCCGGGCACCAGCTACCGTCCGCTGCCGGACAAGTTCCTGCATGCCTTCTGCCATGCGGTGCCCGGTCGCTGGATCCAGATGGCGGCCCTGCTCAATGGCGCTTCCTGTCTTGCCTGGGCCGCCGGCCTCGTGGGCGAGCCCATCGAGAAACTGCTCGCCGAGGTGGAGGCCCAGCCCGCCGGCCCCGGCTCCGTGATGTTCCTGCCCTACCTGGCCGGCGAGCGCACTCCCCACAACGATGCCCTCGCGACCGGCGTCTTCTCCGGCATGACCGGCGCGACGGGCAAGGCCGATCTCATCCGCGCCGTGCTGGAGGGCGTCGCCTTCTCCTTCGCCGACGCCAGCGCGTGCCTGGAAGAGGCCGGCACCGTGCTCAGCGAGGCCGCCGTCATCGGTGGCGGGACCCGCAGCGCATTCTGGGTGCAGATCTTCGCGGACGTGCTGGGTCTCAGGCTGATGCGATATCGGGGCGGTGAAAAGGGGCCTGCTTTCGGCGCTGCCCGTCTCGCCCGCGCGGCCGCCACGGGCGAGGATATCGCTGCCATCGCGACCAAGCCGCCGGTCCTGGACATGGCCGAGCCGCGCCCCGCACTCACGCAGGCCTACGCCGAAAAGGTCACCGCTTTCCGGCGTCTCTACCAGGCAACGAAGGCCGCGCGATAGTCGGCAGACCCTTCCGCGACCTCACGCCCGCGCGGCCCCTGCACTGAGTTCGGCCCAGTCGAACTCCTCCTCCAGCAAGTGGTAGGCATCGTCGCCGATCGCGCCGTCGAGGCGTAGTTCCTCCATCTTGCGGCGGGCGGCGGCAATGGCGCGCCGCCTCAGCGTATTGCCGGGAAGCTCGCCGCTGCCGCTCTGCAGCGGGCTTACCTCGCTCAGTTCCACCACGGCGCTATATTCCTTGCAGAGCAGCTTGGCCTGCATATCGCCGTCGTCGCGGATCTCATCGATCGCGGCGCGATAGGCCTCGGTCCGCGCCCACTTCACCTCCTGGCCCACGGGATCCCCATCGCGAAGGTTCATCCAGCGGATCAGGGGCTTCAGCGTCAGGCCCTGGATCACCAGGGTGCCGAACACCACGCAGAAGGCGGTGAACAGAATGAGGTCGCGATGGGGAAAGGGCGTTCCGTCGGCGAGATGTTCGGGCAAGGCGAAGGCGGCGGCGAGAGTCACGATGCCCCGCATGCCCGCCCAGGAGATCACCAGCCCGCCGCGCACGGTGGGCCGGGCCATCGGGCGCGGAGGGTGGAAGCCATAGCGCCGGATCTTCAGGCGGACGGCGGAGTTGTAAGTCATCACCCAGGCGAAGCGGACGATGATGACGGTGACCAGGATCGCCAGGGCGGTGATCGAATATTGATAGCGCAACGCCATGTCCAGCCTGTCCCAGATCGGGCGCAGCTGCATGCCGATCAGCACGAAAGCGAAGGCGTTGAGGACGAAAACAACCGTTTCCCAGACCGCATAGACCGGGATGCGCAGGCGTGCCGGCATGCGGCTGCCGCCGCGACGGGCCATCGTCATCGCGTAGCATACGATGGTGAGAATCCCCGATAGCCCGACATACTCGGCAAAGATCCAGACGCCGAAAGTGGTGGCGAACTGAACGATGAGCGACGTGGGCGCATCGTCGAACAGTGCGATGAGATAGGGGAAGACAAAGGCAAACCCGACACCGACCGCCACACTGCCGAGCACGCTCATCAGGAAGGCAGGCCCGATGCCGCTGAAGGCAAAGCCGCCGGAGACCATGGCGATGACGGCGAGACGATAGATCAGCAGCGCACTGGCATCGTTGAGGAGGCTCTCGCCCTCGAGAATCTTCATCAGACGATGCGGCAGCTTGACTTGGCGCACGATGGCCGTGGCCGCCGCGGCATCGGGCGGGGCCAGGATTGCGCCCAGGGCAATAGCCGCCGCCCAGGGCAGGTCCGGCACCAGCCAGCGGGCAACGAAGGCCACCGCCACGGTCGTCACACCAACGGCCACCACCACGAGATTGGCAACGGGCACCCAGTTGTCGCGCAGATCCCTCAGCGAAGTGTCGTAGGCGGCATCGAGCAGCACGGGCGCCACGAACAGCGTGAGCGCCAGGTGCGGGTCGAGCGTCCATTCGGGGGTCTGCGGCAGAAAGGCGAGGCAGGCGCCGCCTATGGCGAGGAAGGTAGGATAGGGAGCGCCCAGCCTGCGGGCGAGCGTCGCCAGCAGCGCAGCACCCAGCAGCAGCAGAATAATCCACTCGAACGTCTCCATCACGCCCCCGATGTGACCGACAAGGTTGCATCGGGCAATCTGCACGAGGCGTCAAGGGGATGGTCGTTGGAGACTCTCGCCCCACTGCCGCGTTCTGTCCCGTCGTGTCGGGCCTGCCGGCGGATGCGCCTGCCCCGGATCTCAGGGCCTGAGATAGAGCCAGCCCTGCGTCTGCATCTCCGCCAGTTTCACGACGCCGCCCCTTTCCGCGACGGCGAAGCCCGGCATGAGGCTGGCGAGGGTGAGCTTCATGCCTTCCATCGTGTTGTGGCAGGCATGAAACGCGACACCATCCCTGACGAAGCCCGCCACCTTCACCCTGACGTCGTCGCTGCCCGCATCGGCGCGGAAGGCGCGCAGCGGCGGCCCGTGGACGACGACGGCGAGTTGCACAGTGTAGGGACCGCCCATGCCGTCGATATGGTTGCGCAGGTTGCCGAGCACGAAATTCACCTTTTCGAGGTCCGAGAGATGGTAGACCACGCGCGGAATCTTCGGCGTGTCCGCCCGCGCCGCAGCCCCGGCCGCCAGCATTCCGGTACCGGCAGCCAGCACCGATTTCACCGCGCTCCTACGATCCATCTCACTGCCCCTTTCGCAACTCGGCCTTTTTGTCCTCGTCGCCAACCAGCGACAGGCAATCGCCCAGCGTGGTGCGGTCGAGCCGGAAGAGCTTGTCGTCGGCGCCGAAGCGCCGGCTTTCATCTTGCGTCTCGTCGGATGTGCTGCCGGCCTTCCAGATGCGCGCGCCCTCCGGGATCGAGACGAGCACCGATTTCTCGTTCTTGAGCGCGACGTCGATCGAGCCTCCGTCGCAGTCGACCCCGCAATTCACCGCATTGGCCTTGCCGCCCTTGGGCGTGCCGTCGCCAATGGTGCCGCAACTGCCGTACGTTTCGAAATGCGTGCCGCTCTTGCGGAACGTGACGCCGAGGCCGAGCGCATAAGTCGGGTTGGCCGGGTCCTCCGCGGAGCCCGTGACCAGCAGCGTCATGGTGCGCACGTTCTGCTGGGGATGGCCTGCCAGATGCGGCGCATCATAGACACGCCTGTAGCAGGCGTGGACGCGGTTCTTGCCGATGGCGCGGCCGAAGATCTGCTTCTGAAATGACTCGTTCTGCGCCCGGCTCGCCGCCTCTGCCGACGGCGTGGCGACAGCGGCGGCAACCAAGATGGCGAAGGCCGCAGCCAACGAAGCGGATCTCATCATTTCCTCCAGCCGGCATAGCTCAGTTGGAGCAAACTACAGTATCGCCCCCGGCATGTCTGTGCCGGGGAGCACGATCCTCCGCAAATGACGGGCCAACTGCCGGGGGTTGCCGGCTCTATCCGTTGATGGGGAAGCGCACCACCCGGTTCGCCTCCTCCGAACCCGTACCCGGATCGTCCGGAACGGGATGCGAAGGCACCACCGGCATAGGCGGCGGTGGCCGGCGGGGCGGCGTCTTCAGGGGCTCGGGCATCAGCACCTCGACCTTGGCGGGTTCGACCGGCGTCGGTTCCGGCTCGGCAGCCTTCGGAGCGTCCTCGACGACCGGCGCGGCGGCCTCGACGAGCTTCGGCTGCTCCGGTTCGTCGATATCGGCCAGCACGTCGTCGGAATACGACATCACCGGTGCGCCCAGGCGCTCCACCGGTGTCTTCCATTCGAAAGCGTCGATGCGGCCGGTGACGGGCGAAACCGGGAGCCAGACGTCGGAGACGACGCCGTCGGCCGTCCATACGGGATCACGCGGCGCGCGCAAGGCACGGGAGAGCCATTCGCGCACCTTGCCGGTTGCACCATTCTCCGCCTCCTCGATCTCCGCCATCAGCAGGCAGACACGTTCCGTGGCACCGGAAGCGAGAAGCGGCGCGAGCGAGGAGCGGGCGGCCGTGAAGTCACGCGCCGTCAGGGCCGCGCGGGCCAGGGCGATGCCGGCCTCGGGATTGCCGGGCATCAGAGCAGCCAGATGCTGGGCGCGCGTGTAACGGTCCCGAGCCGAATCGCCGAGGCGGACGTTCATATAGGCCTCGGCGAGATCGGGATGCGGCTGCAGGCGCCACGCGGTCTCCAACGCGCGCGTGGCCTTGCGGATGTCGTTGCCCTCCGAGAGGAGCTTGGCGGCGAGCACCGCCGCCGGCACGAGGCCGGGCGCAAGCTTGAGGGCTTCCAGAGCGCTCGCCTTCGCGGCGGCGCGGTCGCGTTCCGATTGGTCGATGGCGCGGGCGGTGAGCAGGACGGCACGATGGCGCCGGGCGGTCTCCCTGTCGATCAGGCGATGATCGGCATTGCGGGCGAGGGTCGCGAGCGCGCCGGCCCAGTCCTTCTCGACGGACTGGAATTCGAGCAGCGCGGTACCGGCCCATGGCAGGCTCGGGGAGGTCTTCACCGCCTCGGCGGCAAGCTGGCGCGCGGCTTGGGCGTCGCCCCGCCGACGGGCCTCGACGAAGAGGCCGCGCAAGCCGAGCGGCTTGGTCTCCGTCTCGTTCAGCATGGCACGAAACGCAGCCTCGGCGCCCGCGCGGTCGCCCGAAAGCTGGGAAGCCTGTGCCCGCAGGAGCAGGGCGAGCGGCTCGCTGCCGAGGATGCGCTCCGCGTCGCCGGCCTGCTTCTGGGCCCGGCGCACGTCGCCCGAACCCACGGCGATCATGCCCTGGGTGACGGCGTTGAATCCCTTGGAACGCCGGCGCGTGCGAAAATAGCCGGTGACATTCGCCGGCGAGCGCAGCAGCCACCGCAAGAGCCCGATCGCCATCATGAGCAGGACGACCAGGATGAGGACCGCCACCACGGCCCAGACCAGCTTCACGCTGTGCTGGGCATGGTTGAAGGTGAGCGAAACGGTTTCCGGCCGGTCCGCGAGAAGATAGAGGCCGTAGGCAGCCAGGGCGACAACGACGACGGTGACGAGAACGCGGATCATCGACGCCTCACTGGCCGGTGAATTTTTGCAGGGCGGCGCTGGTCTGCGCCTTGATCAGATCGAAGGCCGTCGCGGCGCCCGAGGCCTGGGACAGCCAGGCGGCGCCGGCCTGCTGGCCGGCTTCGGGCATGGCCTTGAAAGCCGCGATGGCGCCGGGCAGGTCGCCCTTGCGCAGTGCGTCGGAAACCCTCTGGGCGGGCCAGGCGGGATCGCCGGCAGGAACATCGCCGTCAGGCGTGGTCGTCACGATGCCGTTCAGGCTCGAGGCAAGGCGATCGAGCACGCCGGCATCCGGCGCGGGCTCCGCAGGCTTGGGCGTAAGCGCGGCGACGATCTGCGGCTTCACGGCTTCATAGGCTGCCGCGAGAGTTTCGACCGACGGGGTGCCGGCTTGGGCCAAGCTCGCGAGTGGTGCCAGCGCATCGGCACCACCGCCGAGGGCCGTCGCGGTATTCAGTTCCGCCGTGAAGGGCTTGCCGCTTCGGATCGCATCGCCGAGCTGCGAAAGCGCGACGGCATAGGCGGCCGCCTTGTCCGGCGTGTTGGCGACGGCGGTCTTCAGGTCGCCGATCTGTTGGGAAAGGCTATTGGTGGCGGTGCCGACCTGGCGCATGGCGTCGTTCAGGGCCGAGACGTCGGTCTCGGCCTTCGCCAGTCGTCCCGAGACATCGGAAAGGCCGGCCTCCGTCTTGCCGAGACGGTCCGTGATGCCGGAAAGGTCCGGCACGGTCGCGGGCGGTGCCGCCGGCGGCTCGCTTGCCGCGCTGCCGGCGCTGCCCGCCGCGCTCGCGGCCTTCTGCGCTTCGCCGGCCAGGTTCAAGGCGTTGCTGGCGGCATCCTGTGCCGTCCTCGCCGTAACCTCGACCGCCCCGACCTTGTCGAGCGCCTGGTCGATCGCCGTCTTGTTGGACGCGATGCCCTGCTCGACGGATGCGATGCGCGAGGCGAGAGCTTCCTCCCCGCCACTCTCCTTGCCCAGCGGCACGAGATCGAAGGCGCCCGCAGCGAGCACGAGACCGCCGCCGACGAGACCGCCCGCCAGGGCAGCGAGCAGGACCGGCAGGTTTGTACGCGCAGTTGCTTCGGAAGAGGGCCGGGCGGAAGAGGGCGCCGGGTCTGCGGCCGCCGCTTCCTGCTGCTTGTCCGCCTCCGGTTCCACAGCGGCCGGGGCGCTGTCCTGCGAGGTCGGGGAAGGCTCGGCGGACACGGTGGATTCTTCCGTAGAGGAGGGCTTCGATTCGGCCGCAACTTCCGTTGCGTTCAGATCCAGTGTTGCGGGACCAAGTCCGGCAGTTTTCTGCCTTTGCGGCCTGCCTTCAGTGTCGTCTTCCCGTACCATGCAACCCTCGTGGAAACCCGATCCGGCCTTGCCTATAGCACGAAAAACCCCGAGCGCATCCCGTTCAAATCAGCGCAAGCAGGGCATCTTCCTCCGGCTGCGCCGCAAAGGCAACTTTCGCCGCTCCACCCTCCCTCATCACTTCCGCCACCTTCCGCGAGAGGCAGAGATGGCGGACATCGAGGCCGGCCACGCCCGCCCTTCCTCCGGCGCAGGCGATGAAGGCGTCGGCCGTACGGGCCGAGTAATGCAGCACCACATCGACGGCGCCGGCGGCGAGGGCAGCCTGGGTCTGCGGCTGGAAACGAGCAGCCTGATGCGCCTCGTAGATCTCGACGAGCGTGACCCGATGCCCGAGGACGGCGAGTTCGGCCGGCAGGTCCGAACTGCGGTCGGCGCCCGCCAGATAAAGCGCGCGCTTCGGCTCCCGCCATGCCGCCGTGACGTGGGCGACGAGTCCGGCGACGTCGCGCCCAAGCGTCTCGACCTCGGCAAAGCCCAGCGCCCGCGCCGCGGCCCCGGTGCGCTTGCCGACCGCGACGAGCGGGATGGCGGCAAGGCCATCGAGTTCGCTCCTGTGGCGCAGGGCGGCCAGCGCATTGCCGCTGGTCACGATCAGGACATCAAAGGGTCCGGCGGGAAGGGGATCGGCACGGAAGACGATCTCCAGCATGGGATCGACGAGCGGCTGGTGGCCGTATCGCTCCAGCGCGACGGCAGTCTGCCGGGCCTCGTCGAGCGGCCGTGTCACCAGAACGCGCGCCATGGCTGTCCCCGAAAATAGTAGGCGCCGGCCTCGCGAGCCGGCGAACCGATTAGCCTGCGAAGAAGTCCGGTCCGCCCGCCACGCGCAGTTCCTCGCCCGCAGAACGTCCCAGTGCTTCCGCCTCGGCGATGCTGCCGCTGCGGATTGCCTCGTGCATGGCGCTGCCGTCCGGCTTGAGGATCTGCCCGCGGAAGACGATGCGGTCGCCCTCGACCCTCGCGTGCCCGGCGATGGGCGTGCGGCAGGAGCCGTCGAGCACGCCGAGGAAGGCCCGCTCCAGCGTGAGCGCGAGATGGGTATCCCGGTGGTCGATATCGGCTATGAGGCGATTGGTTTCGGCATCGTCCCGGCGCGTCTCCAGGCAGATGGCGCCCTGGCCGACCGCGGGGAGGAAATCCTCCTCGCTCAGGATGGCGCTGGCCCGGTCGATCAGGCCGAGCCGCTTCAGCCCGGCCACTGCGAGCAGCGTGGCATCGGCCTCGCCCTCGGCGATCTTGCGCAGGCGCGTCTCGACATTGCCCCGGAACAGGATGGTCTTGAGGTCCGGCCTGAGGTGCCGGACCTGCGCCTGGCGCCTCAGCGCCGCCGTGCCGACGATAGCGCCCTGCGGCAAGGCGGCGATGGACGCCGCCCGGGGCGAAATCAACGCGTCGCGCACATCCTCGCGCCGCAGGAAGGCGCCGAGCACCAGCCCGTCCGGCAGAATGGTGGGCATGTCCTTCGCCGAATGCACGCCTATATCGATGTCGCCGTCCGTGAGCGCGCGCTCGATCTCCTTGGTGAACAGTCCCTTGCCTCCAACCTCCGAGAGCGCCCGATCGCGGATGAGGTCGCCCGAGGTCTTGATCACCCGGATCTCGATGCGTTCGGGCGCGATGCCGTGCGCGTGTGCCAGCAAGGCCTGGGTTTCCC
Organism: Labrys sp. ALF-8; assembly: GCF_059699065.1. Taxonomy (NCBI): domain Bacteria; kingdom Pseudomonadati; phylum Pseudomonadota; class Alphaproteobacteria; order Hyphomicrobiales; family Xanthobacteraceae; genus Labrys; species Labrys sp. ALF-8. The sequence goes on along the minus strand of NZ_AP048537.1, from coordinate 2,682,578 downwards.
GCGCCTGCACCAGGGCAAGCGGACTGCCTCTCGTCCCGAGGCGCAACAGAATGGACACGATGTGGGTGCTTCCTAGTGGTTTGGCGCTGCTTAGCGCCGGAGGATAGGACGAGTCAAAGGAAGCGTGGTCCAGGAAGCCCCGAGCAGGGCCGATATTCCGCCGGGTTCGCGGCGAGGAGGTCAGCCAGGCACCATCCGTTCGAATTTCTGCAAGGAGGGGTCGCTCGGGTCCCATGCCTGGCCGCGGATGCTGTAGGTGAGCGCCTGCGGGCTGAATTGGCTCGGGTCGTCGAGGCTGGCCGCGTGGACCGCTATCAATTCCGGCATCGCGGCGAATGTCAGGTAGACCGGCGTTCCGCAAGTAGGGCAGAAGGCATGGATCTTGTCATTCCCGCTGTCCGCGGCCACGCTCCACTGTGACGCCCCGCCGGTAAGCCTGACTTCGGCCCGGCGCGGAAAGGTCAGATAGGACCCGTGTCCGGTACCGCTGCGCTTCTGGCAATCCCGGCATTGGCAGTGGTTCTCGAAGATTGGCTCGCTGCTCGTCTCGTAGCGGATCGCGCCGCATGCGCACCCGCCTGCATAGAACTTGGCCATGACCATGTTTCCCTTGGATGTTCCGGATCTGGCGCCTGGATCAGGCCGCCTTTGGCTTGGCGAAGACGTCGAGGCCATGGCCGGTTTCCAGGTAGGATTTCAGGCTGGAGAGAACCACCGGCCAGCCCTTGCTGATGCCGCTCGCCATTCCGCTGTCGGCTTCGAGTTCGTCGTGCGTGACGGTGAGCCTGACCATGCTCTCATATTCCTCGATCTCGAACGTCACCCGGCTGTAGCTCTCCGGGTTGGAGGCCTGCGAAGCGGCTGCCCAGGTGACGACCAGGCGGGTCGGCGGCGAGATCTCGACGACCTTGCCGACGAGTTGGAGCGTGCGTTCGTCATTGGCGCGGATATGCTCCCATTTCGATCCGGGCTTCCAGTCGGAGACGTTCTCGTGGCCCCAGTAACGCCTCGTAACGTCCGGCCTCGTTATGGCCTCGAACACCTTTTCCGGCGTCGAGAGAATATAGGTTACATAGAGAAAGCTGGTCTTTTCCCTGGTCATGATCTCTCTCCTTCGAGCTCATTCTTCAATTCGTGCAGGAGACTGAGCCGCTCGGTTTCGAACTTCCTCACCCACCGCTCGTAGACTTCGTGCAGCGGCACGGGATTGATGAAATGCAGCTTCTCCCGGCCCCGCTTGACCGTGTTTACGAGATTGGCCTCCTCCAAAATGCCGAGATGCTGCGTGGCCGATTGCCGGGCCATTCCCAGATTCTCGCAAAGCTGGCCGAGGGGCTGCCCGTTCCTCTCGCAAAGAAGGTCGAGCAGCTTTCTGCGCGTCGGGTCCGCCAGCGCCTTGAAGACCTTATCAGCGTCCATCGATCTCACTCGCATGCAATAAAATTGGCAGGTAAATACCTGCATGTCAAGAGCAGGTATTTACCTGCATATGAAGGATAGCGATCGCGCCCTCTGCGTCGGCGGACAGCGTGCCGCCTGCGATTTCGTCTAGTTCGAGTGCCGGGCGGCGAAGGGATCGTCACATCGCGGCACCGGCAGGCGCGTCATCGCGCTCCTGCCGGACACAACGGGATGGAATGGGGTCACAAGACCGCGAGATTGCCATAGCCCCGGGACCCCTCCTCGCCGAGCAGTCCGGCGATGATCACCAAGGCCTCCTTCAGGGGGCCGGGCGATGGACCGCCGAGGCTGAGGCGGATACCGCCTTGCGCAGCGTTGACATCGACCAGCGGAGCCCGGGGTTGCATGACGAGCACCCCCTGCGCTGCGGTTGCGGCGGCGAGGCGATCGGCACGGCTCGACGGCATCGGCAGCCAGAGATGGAAGCCGGATGGTCCGGGCAACGCCTCGAGCCGCAGAAGCGTCCGGGCAAGGTCCAGGCGCCGCGCCGCATCGGTTCGAATCGAGGCCGCGACGGATTGCGCCGTACCGTCCGTCAGCCATTGTTCCATGATGAGGCAGGCAAGCGGGGCCGCCATGGTGCAGGTGGTGCGCAGGGCGCTCATCGCGCGCTCGAGAAAGGCGGGCGGAACCACCAGCGAGCCGATGCGCAGGCCCGGGCTGAGCACCTTCGACAGGCCGCTGACGTGGAGGGTTCGCTCGGGCGCCAGGGTGGCGATCGGCATGTGTCCGGGACCGGCGAAGATGGCATGGATGTCGTCTTCCACGATGACGACGTCATGCCTGCGGCAGAGGTGCGCGATATCCTCCCGCCGCCTCGCATCCATGGTTGCGGCCGTGGGATTGTGGAGCGTCGGCGTTACATAGAGCAGCTTCGGCCTGGAAACGCGTGCAAGCGAGTGCAGGGCTTTCTCCAATGCATCGGGGCGCAGGCCCCGGGCATCGGTGTCGATACCGATCAGCCGGTGGCCGTGCTGGCGTGCCAGCATGATGGCCCCCGGATAGGTGATAGCCTCGGTCAGGATGACGCCGCCAGCCGGGGCGACTGCCGCGAAGGCGATGGCGAGGGCGTGCTGCGCGCCATTGCAGATAAGCAGGTGCTCGGGCCTGGCATCAAGCTTCTGGCCGGCCAGCCAGCCGGCGAGCAGGGCCCGGTGGTCGTCCCGCCCGGCGGGCGGCAGATAGGAGCCGAACAGGTCGGCATCGAGCCGTCGCGCCATGGCGGTGAGCGTCGCCGCCAGGAGGCGCTCGCTCAGCATCTGCGGCGGGATGTTGACGGAGAGGTCGATCACGCCGGTCCGGCGCGCTGCGAGGCCGGACACGAACATGCCGCGGCCGCGCTCGCTGCGAACCAGGCCGCGGCGCTCCAGCACGGCGTAGGCCTTGGTCACCGTGCCAAGCCCGATGCCGAGCCGGTAGGCAAGCTCGCGATGCGGCGGCAGCCGCGCCCCTGGGACGAGTTCTCCTTCGGCGATATCGTCGGCGATGGCGGCGACCAGCCGTTCGTGGGGAGAGCCCTCGCCCTCCGAGAGCCGCGGTTTCCAGGGAGAGACGAGGCGCATCGAATCCTAAAGTGTCACATGACGCTATATCAATAGCGTAAATAGTGTCACATCACTAGGATGCCGGCAAGCAAACATTCCGGCTCCCCCCCGATGACCCTCGAACTGCTCCTCGCCTTCGCCGCCTATGCCTTCGTGACCTCGATCACGCCGGGCCCCAACAACACCATGCTGCTGGTTTCCGGTGCCAATTTTGGTTTCGGACCAACCATTCCGCATCTGCTCGGCGTCAATCTGGGCTTCTCCGCCATGGTGCTGGCGGTGGGCCTGGGCGCAGGCGGCATCTTCACCGTCTTCCCGCTGCTGCACGAGATCCTTCGCTATGGCGGCGCGCTCTACCTTCTCTATCTCGCCTGGCGCATCGCCACCGCCGGCGGCATCGGAGGCGATGACGCCGCCGCCCGGCCCATGGGCTTCCTACAGGCCGCAGCCTTCCAGTGGATCAATCCCAAGGCGTGGATCATGGGTGTCGGCGCCGTGGCGGCCTATACGCCGCAGAACGGCTATTTCCTCAACATCGCCATCGTCTCGCTGGTCTATCTGATCATCAACGCGCCCTGCATCGCGGCCTGGGCGGGCTTCGGCGTGGCACTCCGGGGCCTGCTGCATCAGCCCTTCTACCTGCGTCTCTTCAACGTCGCGATGGCGGTGCTGCTGGTGGCCTCGCTCTATCCCCTGCTGATGCACGCATAAGCCGGATTCGCGCCGGCCGGCAGGAGATGGCCTATAACCGGAGCACCTCCCGGCGCCCCTCCTTTGGAAAGCCCCATGAAACGACGCTTCATCCAGTGCGATGTCTTCACCTCGGTTCCTACGCGGGGCAACGGCCTCGCCGTCGTTCTCGACAGCGAAGGTCTTTCGGATCACGACATGCAGGCATTCGCAGCCTGGACGAACCTTGCCGAGACGACATTCCTGCTGCCGCCCCGCGATGGCGCGGACTACAGGGTACGCATCTTCACGCCGGCCTATGAGATGCCCTTCGCGGGCCACCCCACCCTCGGCAGTTGCGCTGCCTGGCTGCGCGCGGGCGGAAGGCCCGCCATGGCCGGCGTGGTGCGGCAGGAATGCGGGGTCGGCATCGTCGAGATCGACTTGACCGGCGAGCTGCCGGCCTTCACGGCCCCGCCCACCGCGATCCAACCGCTGCCTGCCCGGACGCTCGAACCGATCACCGACGTTCTCGCCCTGGATCCCGGCCGCATCCTGCGCACCGCCATCCTGGACAACGGCACTCCCAAACACGTGCTGGAACTCACGAGCGCCGAGGACGTCCTTGCTCTCGATTCCGCCCGGGTACGCTGGCCGGCCTTTCAGCCGATCGGCGTGATCGGGGCCTATCCGCCGGGCAGCGAGTGCGATTACGAGGTTCGGCTGCTGGCGCCATCCAGCGGCATGAGCGAGGATCCCATCACCGGCTCGCTCAACGCCGCCATCGCCCACTGGATGCAGGCCGAGGGGCGGCTCGGCGAGCGGCTCGTCCTCGCGCAGGGCACGAAGATCGGACGGATCGGCCGCGTCCATGTCCGCACCGTCGGGGACAGGGTGCTGGTGGGGGGCGATACGCGGATCCTGATCGAGGGGACGCTGGACCTGTAACCCTCGTCAGGTTGCGGGAACGCAGCACCCATTCCAGCACGCTTCCATCGGATGGAATTAGCGCCTATGGCATGCTGGACTGCAATTCCGGTTTGTCATGAAAGACGAGCAAGTTCATCGCGCCTTCCGGCTGAGCGTCCTCCTGAAGGGCGCGCATGCGCTGATCGAATGCATCGGCGGCCTTGCGCTCGCCCTGATCAGCACGCAGACGGTCATCGGCCTCGTCAGGGCCGTCACCCAGGAAGAGCTGGTCGAGGATCCCCACGATTTTCTCGCTGGCCACCTCCAGGCCTGGGCACAGGGCTATTCGCTGCAGAGCAAGCACTTCTACGCCTTCTACCTGCTCAGCCACGGGCTGGTGAAGGTATTGCTGGTGATCGGCCTGCTGAGGGGCAAGGCGTGGTCCTATCCGGCCTCGCTCGTCGTCCTGGGGCTCTTCATCCTCTACCAGCTTTACCGCTACTCCTATACCGGCAGCGTCGGGCTCCTGGTGCTGACGGCCTTCGACGTGGTGGTGATGGGGCTGATCTGGTGGGAATACCGGCTCGTGCGCCATAGGCTGGATGTCGCGAGGCCACCTTGAAGACAGGTCATTGCCGCTCCGTGTGGCCCCGGCAGATGGCGGCCAGCTTGTTCCCGTCGGGGTCGCGCACATAGGCGGCGTAGAAATCGGGGCTGTAATGGAGCCGCAGGCCGGGTGCACCGTCGCAGCGTCCCCCATGACCGAGAGCGGCGGCGTGGAACTCGTCCACCGCCTGCCATGACGGCGCCAGGAATGCGACCATGCTGCCATTGCCGACCGTCGCCGGCTGCTGGTCGAACGGCAACCCGATCCAGAAGGCGAGTTCCCGGCGGCCATCGTCCTCGTAGAGGCCCCATCCCGCAGAGACCTTGTCCCATTCCGGATCATTGGTCACGCAGCGAGCCATTCCGAGCGGGGCCAGGGCCGAATTGTAGAAAGCGATCGCACGATCGAGGTCCTTGGTACCGAAATAGACATAGTGCAGCATGGCGCTCTCCCGAACGATCGTCCTCCGGCCGAGCCGGCACCGGAAACAGTCCCAGGATCGGGGCTACTTGCAAGCACTGGCTTCGCAGGTTGCTGACAAGCCTTGTCAGCAGCGTTGCCTTACTCTGGGCATGGAACGATGAGGGACCGGCAGATGCGGATGGAAGGTTTCGAGACACGCTCGGTACGCATGGAGCGGCTCTGCCTGCTCACGCTCCAGGCGCCAGCCGAGGATCTCGACCGGATCATGGCCGCCGTCCTTGCCATCACGCCGCTCGCCATGGGCAGCTACGACAGCAACGCCTACCAATCTGCTGCCGGCGTCGAATGGTATCACCCGCTCGAAGGCGCCGCCGCCGGGGCGGAGCAGGCCATCCGCAAGCGTCCGGGCGTCGGCGAATTCGTTTTCGAACTGCCCGACGACCAGGCGCTCATCGAAAGGGTGGTCGAAGCCATCTTCCAGGTCCACAGCTACCAGGAACCGGTGATCAGGCTGCAATCCATCCTGGGCAGCCGCTCCCGCGGCCTCGACGATAGCGCCAATCCCCATCGCTGGTGGAACACCACAGGCGACTGGAAGAAGACGGACACCGCACCAATGGCTCCGCGCGGATGAGCATGCCGCCCCATCGCCTTGGGCTGATCCTGGTCACGGCCTCGGCCATTGCGTGGAGCATGGCCGGCTTCTTCACCCGGCTGATCGCGCTCGACACCTGGACGATGCTGGCCTGGCGCGGCATCTTCGGCGCACTCGGCATCGGCACCCTCATCCTCGCCATCGAAGGGCGGCGCGCCTGGCGGGGCCTCGCCGCAATGGGCTGGCCCGGCTGGACCTTCGCCCTCGTCTCGGCCCTCGGCATGGTGCTCTTCATCACGGCCCTGCGCCATACCACGGTTGCGCATGTGGCCGTGATCTACGCCACCGTTCCGTTCGTCGCCGCGGCCCTTGCCTGGTTCACCCTGCGGGAGCGACCGACAGGGAGCGCCATCCTGGCGAGCCTGGCGGCCCTGGCCGGTGTCTGCGTGATGGTGGGGCTCGGCATCGAGGGCAGCCCGTTCGGCGACATCCTTGCCCTGCTCATGACTGTCACCATGGCCGTGATGATGGTCATCGCCCGCAAATATCGAGATATTCCCGTGATGCATGCGGCCTGGCTCTCCGCCGTACTGAGCGCGGCGGCAAGCTGGCCGCTTGGCGATCCACTCGCCCTCACCTTTCACGATCTCTGGCTGCTCGCCTTGTTCGGACTGGTGAACTCCGCCCTCGGCCTTGCCCTGTTCACACTGGGCGCACGTTACCTGCCAGCCATCGAGACGGCTCTGATCGGATCGCTCGACGCTCCGCTCGCTCCACTCTGGGTATGGCTGTTCTTCACCGAGACGCCCGGACTTGGTACTCTCATCGGCGGTCTCATCGTCTTCACGGCCGTCCTGCTCCACATCCTGCTGAGCGCAACCCTGCGGAGAGCGGCAAGGACGGCTGAGCCTTGAGCACGGCCGGATTGAGGGCTGGCGCGACTGCTAGTGCTTGATGGTCTGTGTTTCGGCGGACTTTGCAAGCCAGTTTCCGAGAGCGGCGTGAAGGGCCTCGGCCGCTTCCGACGAGATCGGCACCTTCAGGACGGTGTCGCCGTCGAAATGGAATTCCGCGAGGACGAAGCCACCGCAGGGCGGGGAAGCCAGTCGCAGCAGGCTGGTCAGCACGGGAGCCTCGATGGCGCCGCCATCACCTTCCAGGTCATCGATGTCATCGGCCATGTCGACCTCAATTTCCTCAGAACGAAGTACTGTTGCCGTCCGCCGGAATGTGACGGTTTGATGAAAGCCAGGCCTGACCCTCCGCGAGTGCCGGAACGGGACCGCCATATCTGCCTCTTCGCGTCACGACAAAGACAGGAATGACTTATGTTGCTCACACGCGGGTAATCAGAACCTGGCGCCGATCGCCCTTCCCCTATGTAACAGCTGTCTCGCCACGATGATTCACCAATCAGAACTGTCGCGCTGCACTTATGATCTCAACCGAAATCGCCACCCGCCGAACAGTTTTCAAGTTGACGAAATATTGTATTCAGCGCCCATCAGCACAGTGTAGCCTCAGGAGGCTCACTTCAGTTTTCCAATAACGAAACCGATCATCTGCACATTTCATTCCGTTTATCACTCAATAAGTTCTTAGGATAGAGCAAATCTGCAACACCTCGAAGTAAATCACCCACTCGCAGGGCGTGATCCTTCTTCCTTAACTACACCTTTTAGATAGGTCAGGCTACCTCTCCTGGCTATCGCGGTTCGCATGCCCTTCTCGTCTGTCACGATCCGACTACGCAGGTAGGCGCAAATAGCGCTTGAACGGTTGGGCGTTCTTTCCGATTGTCTGCCTCTCCCCGCCTCGGAGTTTCTTCCATGCATCGTCCCGCTTCCAAGCTCGCCGCAGCGCATAGCCGGGCCGAGCGCCTCGACGCCGTGATAGACGCGGCCATCGCGGAGGCACGCATCGTCGGAGCGGTGGTGCTCGTGGCCGAACATGGCGAGATCGCCTATCGCCGCGCCGCCGGCCATGCCGACCGCGAGGCGGGCAGGCCCGTGCTGGAGGACACCATCTTCCGCCTCGCCTCCGTGACAAAGCCGATGGTGGCCGCCGCTGCGCTCTCGCTGGTCGAAAGTGGCCATATGGCGCTTGAGGATCCGGTGACGCGTTTCCTCCCCGCCTTTCGCCCCCGGCTCGCCGACGGCAGCGAGCCGGCAATCACCATCCGCCATCTTCTCACTCACACGTCGGGCCTGATCTATGGCTATGACCGCGCCGCCGGCATTTCGGAAGGCATGGACATGCCCGGTCGCGGCATGCCGGAGAATCTCGAGAGGATAGCGGCCCAGCCCCTCGCCTTCGCCCCGGGCACCTCGTGGCGCTATTCGGTGGCCATCGACGTGCTTGGCGGGCTGATGGAGAAGGCGGCGGACAGGAGCCTGCCGACCATCCTGGCCGAGCGCATCACCGGGCCGCTCGAGCTTGCCGATACCGAATTCGTGGCCACAAGGCCCGAACGCCTTGCGACTGCCTATGCCGACGGCAAGCCGAGCCCGATCCGCATGGCCGATCACCAGCCCGTGCAAGGCAAGGACGGCGTGCTTCACTTTGCCCCCGGACGCGCCTTCGATCCGACGGCGTTTCCCTCGGGGGGTGCCGGAATGGTCGGCACGGCCCGCGATTTCCTCGCCTTCCTCGAATCCATGCGCAAGGGAGGCGAGCCGATCCTCTCGCCTGCCAGTGTGCGCCTGCTGCGCGAGAACGCCATCGGCGGCTTCGATACCGGCGTGGCCGGTCGCGGTTTCAGCCTCGGCTGGTCGGTCTCGCGCGATCCACACGCCGCCGGCCTGCCCTATTCCGTGGGAACATGGCAATGGGGAGGGGTCTACGGGCATTCCTGGTTCGTCGATCCGACGAAGGAACTTTCCGTCGTCTCCTTCACCAATACGGCGGTGGCGGGCGTGAACGGAGCTTATCCGGAAGCCATCCGAGATGCCGTATATGCGGATGCCCCGTAGGAAAGCAGCCCGCCGTGCTGGAACCTCCCAAGCACGGGAACGTTGTTGGCAATCCTCGGTTTCAGTCTCGATTCATCCAGGCCATGCAATCAAGGCAACGACCCGGCCTCAATGGGTTAGGGTACCCTCGCGTTCTGGGCATCCTTTTCATCGAAGAAGGTATCCCTAGCCATTTTGGACCGAAATCCTCAGTCGAACCAAGTAGGGGATTACGCAAGGGTACCACTGAATCACATCTGTACGCATTGCGTGTACTTTCGTAGATGAAAGGCTGCCGTCAGCTTCTTTCGAGTGTGTTAGCATCATGGGAAAGCCGGTAGCCGCGAGCCGGATTGGAAAGGTTCGGTTTTCACCTTTGTGGGAATGGGAATGACTGTTGTCCTTGTAACCGGTGGCGCCGGCTATATCGGCAGCCATGCCTGCAAAGCGCTGGCCTTGGCTGGTTATGAACCCGTCTGCGTCGACAACCTCTCCCTGGGGCATGCCGACGCCGTGAAATGGGGTCCGCTCGAAGTGGGCGACATTCGCAACGGCGCCTTCCTGAACAAGGTGATCGCCAGATATTCGCCCGAAGCCGTCATGCATTTTGCGGCCAGCAGCAATGTCGGCGAATCCGTCGCCGATCCCGGCAAATACTACTCCAACAATGTGATCGGCTCGCTGAACTTGCTCGAGGCGGCGCGCCAGAACGGTATCGAGCACTTCATCCTGTCCTCGACCTGCGCCACCTACGGCATCCCCGAGAGCCTGCCGATCGTCGAGACGTCCCCGCGCAACCCGATCAATCCCTATGGCGCCACCAAGCTGGCCGTGGAGCATGCGCTGGCCGATTACGGCCTTGCCTACGGGCTGCGATGGGCTTCGATGCGCTACTTCAATGCGGCCGGCGCCGATCTCGACGGGGAACTGGGCGAAAGGCACACGCCCGAGACCCACGTGATCCCGCTGGCGATCATGGCCGCCTTCAGCCACTACCCAACTTTCAACGTGTTGGGCACCGACTATCCGACGCCAGACGGCTCGGCCATTCGCGACTATATCCATGTCACCGATCTCGCCGAAGCCCATGTGAAGGGGCTGGACTACCTCATGGCCGGCGGCCAGAGCACGGCCTTCAACCTCGGCACCGGCATCGGCACGACCGTGCTGGAGGTGCTCGAAGCCGTGCAGACCTGTACGGGCCGTCGCCTCGACATTCGCCGCCAGCCGCGCCGTGCCGGCGATCCCGCCATCCTCTACGCTGCCGCGGGCAAGGCAGCCGAATTACTGGACTGGCATCCCCAGCATCGCGAAATCGAGACGATCGTAGGCAGCGCCGTCTCCTGGTTCCGGCACAATCTCGCCGCGTGAACGGCGCGCAAGCCTCTTCTGGTCTCCGGCGCCACTGCTCACGGAATGGGAATTGTATTCGCAAGGGCGGCTCATCGATGATATTGGCGTCACCGCGGCGCGTGGACGTCATCCGAACCTTCGAGGCTGAAAGCCATGAGCCTGATTACGCCTGAAACCGTGTCCTGGCTGCTGATCACCGGACGGATCCTGCTGGGCGGCCTGTTCGTGGTGGGAGGTCTCCACCACATCCTGAACTTCCATCCCGTCGGCGACGCCATGCGGCAGCGCGGCGTGCCCTTCGCACCACTGGCACTGCTCTGCGGCACGATTTTCCAGATCCTGGCCGGCCTCCTTGTGATGGCGGGCTGGCTGGTGACGGTGGCCGCACTGGGCCTCGCGCTCTTCACCCTGCTGACCTCGGTGACGATGCTGAACTTCTGGAGCCTCGAGGGTGAGGCGCGCAAGGCCGCCGTCAATGGCTGGCAATCCAACCTCGCCATCATCGGCGGTCTCTTGATCGCGGCCGCACAGGCCGCCTGAAAGCCGGCGTCTCTCCCGCCGGCGAGGCGCCGAGGCCGCTTCCCACCGAGATTAATTCTTCCCGCCGCCCCGCAGGCCTCTTGACACTTTCTCAAAATGTAGAAAAACTACATAGATAAATCGAATGTGACCAATTGGACGGGATCAACCGGCCATTTAGCGGAGGAAATCTATGTCAGCGGAACTTTTCCGAACATCTCGTCGTGCCTTCCTGAAAGGCGCTGCCGCACTGGCGGCCGGCGCCGCCGTGGCGGGCCAGACCAGCGGCGCCCTTGCGGCCGGCAAGCCGTTCGTGCCCTATTCCAACAAGAGCCTCGACTATTACTTCTTCGTGGCCCAGGAAGAGGCCGTGAAGAGGGCCGTGGAAGCGCAGGGCTGGGAATTCCAGGCCGTCAACGCGAACTTCGACAACACCCGCCAGCTCCAGCAATGGCAGAACCTGCTGCTGAAGAATCCGGCAGCGATCATTTCCGATCCCATCGACAGCCAGGCCATCGCCAGCGCCATCAAGCGCTTCAATAAGAAGAAGATCCCCGTCGGCATCATCGACACCCCCGCCTCGGACGGCGCCGTCTCCATCACGGTTGACTTCGACAACTACCAGGGCGGCGCCATGGCGGCCGAGCAGATCGTGAAGCTGCTCACCGCCCGCCACGGCTCGCCCAAGGGCAGCGTGCTCAATGCCTATGGCGCATTGCAGTCAGTCGCCTGGCGCCTGCGCAAGGAAGGCTTCGAAGCCACCATGCAGAAATACCCGGACATCAAGCTGTTCAGCCGTCCGACCGAAGGCATGATCGACAAGATGCAGGCGGTGACGCTGGCCACGCTCGCCGAAGTGCCCGATCTCGATGCCGTGCACGCCCCTTCCGACACGCCTTCGCGCGGCATCGTCACCGCTCTCCAGCAGAAAGGCCGCTGGAAGAAGGTCGGCGAGGACGGCCATGCCATCTTCTGCAACATCGACGGCGAACCGATCGCCCATCAATGGATCAAGGATGGCTACATGGACGCCTCGATCGCGCAGGATCCCATTGCCTATGCCGAGATCACGGTAGAGATGCTGAGCAAGTACGCGATGAAGGAACAGCCGGTTCCGACCGGCCCCTACGAGAACAAGAAATACTACTGGGAACGTGGCGTGATCACCGATTCGCTCACTGGGCCCTCGCTGATCATCCCGCCTTTCGTCATCAACAAGGACAATGTCGACGACAAGCGCATGTGGGGCAACATCGCCTATAACGAATGGGGACTGCGGTACAAGTGAGCCCCTCCGGCAAGCATCGCGCCACATGATGGCGCGATGCTGATGCGGAACCGTATTCCGCATCCAATCGGCGTACGATCCCGGACCTGCGAGGCACCGCTCCGCGGCGCGGCGCATCCGGGATGACCTTCTCTCCTTGCGAGATGTCCATGACCGTTACCCCAGCCCGGCCTCTCGCCTCGTCCGATACCATTCTTCGGGCCGAGAATCTGGTGAAGACCTACGCCGGCGTGCAGGCGCTCAAGGGCGTTTCCCTTTCCGTGCGGCGCGGCAGCATCCACGGCCTGCTCGGCGAGAACGGCGCGGGCAAGAGCACCCTGGTCGGCCTGATCTCCGGCATGCGCACGCCCACCAGCGGCCAGATCTGGCTTGGCGACCAGCCGGTGGCGGGCCACGACGTCAAGGCGATGGAACATGCCGGCGTCTTCCTCGTCACGCAGGAGCCGATGATCGTCGAGCAGCTCAGCGTCGAGGAGAACCTGCTGCTCGGCCGCTGGCCGGCAAAGGGCGGCTTCGTCGACTTCAGGCGCCTGCGCCGCGATGCCACCCGCATGCTGGAAGGCATCGGCATCGAGCCCGACCTGCCGGCCGGGTTGCTGGGCGCCGTGGAGAAGCGCAAGCTCAACATCCTTCGCGCGCTGTTCAGCGGCGGCGAAGTGATCATCCTCGACGAGCCGACGACCTCGCTCACGGTTGCAGACCGCAAGCACCTGTTCGACTTCATGCGCGAGCTCAAGGCACGTGGCGTCACCTTCATTTTCATCTCGCACTACAACGAGGAGATCCTCGAGATCTGCGACGCCGTTTCGGTCCTGCGCGACGGATCCCTTGCCGGCGAGAGCTTCGACATCGCCTCGCTCAATTCCGACAGCCTTTCCGAAATGGTGCTGGGGCGGGACCTCGCGCTCTTCCATCGCAGGAAGCGGGCGCCGGAGGATCTGTCGCCCTCCACCGGCGTGCGCTTCCGCGATGTGCGCGCGCCAAGCGTCGCCATCGCGGATTTTTCCGTGGCGTCGGGGGAGATCGTCGGCTTCGCGGGCCTGCCGGGGTCCGGCGCCAAGGATTTCGCCCGTTGCATGTTCGGCCTGGTGCCGGTGCAGTCGGGCCGCTTCGCCATGGCCGGGGGGGCTGAAAGGCCCATGCCGGCGGACCCGCGGGAAGCCTTCCAGAACGGTATCGCCTACCTCTCGGACGACCGGCGCCGCGATGGCCTGGTCGGCATCCGATCGATCGGCGACAACATCGTGATGTCGAGCCTCGACGCACTCTCCTCCTTCGGCTGGATCGACACGCGCCGCGAGGGGGAGACGGCGCAGCGCTACTTCCGGCAGATGGGCGTGAAGGCGCCCAGCCTCGACACACCCGGCGATTCTCTCAGCGGCGGCAACCAGCAGAAGGTCTGCCTGGGCCGCGTCATCGCGACCAGCCCGAAGCTCCTGATTCTCGACGAACCGACGCGCGGCATCGACGTCGGCGTCAAGGAGGACGTGCACCGCCAGATCGACGCCCTCACCAGCCAGGGCATGAGCGTCATCATCATCACTACCGACCTCGACGAGATGGTGCGGGCGGTGGACCGCGTCTGCGTCTTCTCCGGCGGCGCAATCGTCGAGACGCTGGCCGGAGCCGACATCACCAAGGAACGCCTGCGCGCCGCCGCCTTCGACCGTGGCGCCAACACTATTCAAGGGACCAGCCAGCCATGAGCGATGGAGCTTCCGTCAAATCGAGCCCGCCCGTGAGCGAAGGTGCCCGCCAGGCCCGCGGCGGCAAGTCCGGCACGCTGCAATGGCTGCTTCAGAACGTGGTTTGGTTCTGGCTTCTTGGCCTGATCGTGATCTTCGGGGTGTTCAACCCCTACTTCTTCACGATCAACAACATGCAGAACATCATGGTGCAGGCGACTGTGCTGGGCCTTCTGGCGCTCGCCATCTCGCTGCCGCTGCTCGTGGCGGAGATCGACCTTTCCATCGCCTCCAACATGGGCTTTTCCTCCGTGATCGGAGCGCTCACCATCAACTATGGCGTGCCATGGTGGGGAGGCGCCCTGATCGGCATCCTCGCGGGCGCCGGCGTCGGCCTGTTCAACGGGCTGTGCGTCACACGCCTGCGCATGGTCTCGCTGATCGAGACGCTGGCGATGATGATCATCCTCCAGGGTGCCCTGCTCGCGATCACGGAGGGCAACACCGTCGCCAACATGCCGGACGAATATACCTGGATCGGTCAGGCGACCGTCGGTACCTGGCCGATCATGCCCCTGGTCTTCGTGGTCTGCCTCGTCGCCGAGGCGATCGTTCTCAGGCGAACGGTGCTCGGACGCAGCATCTACGCGGTCGGCGGCAACGCCGCCGCCTCCACTGCCGCCGGCATCCGCGTCGATCGCATCAAGATCATCGCCTTCACCCTTTCCGGGCTGCTGTCGGGCATCGCCGGCTACATGCTGGCGGCCTGGCAGATGGCGATCACCTCCAACCAGGGCGAGGGTTTCCTGCTCTACTCGATCGCGGCTCCCATCATCGGCGGCGTCTCCGTGTTCGGCGGACGCGGATCGGTGGTCGGCATCCTCGGCGGCGTGCTCCTGCTCACCACCATCCAGGCGGGCCTTGCCGTGGTCAGCTTCCCCTCGTTCTATGTGCCGATGATCGGTGGCCTGATGATCTTCGTCGCCGTGGCGATCGATGCCGTCAGGGTCCGCATATCGGCCGGCCGATGAGTTTCAATGTCGGGTAAGATTTCCTTCGCCAGACAAATGTAGTTTTACTAGATAGTGCCGACCGAACAGCCGGCACCGGGATTCGATATGACCGACGTGAAGCGCTACCCCAATTTCATCGATGGCCAGTGGACGGCGGAGGGCATGGAACGTTGGCTCGACGTGGTCAACCCCGCCACCGAGAAGACAATCGCCCGGATCGCGCAGAGCGACCCGGCCATGGTTGACCATGCCGTTGGGGCAGCACGCAGGGCTTTCCCGGCCTGGCGCGATCTCGGTGCCCATCGCCGCGCCGACATATTGCGCAAGGCCGGCGAGCGGGTCAGCGCCAATCGCCGTTCGATCGGCGAAGCGATGACCAGCGAGCAGGGCAAGCCGCTCAACGAAGCGCTGGGCGAGGTGGACAAGCTCGCCAAGACCTTCGCCTATTATGCCGAGGAAGCGGTACGCGTGCTCGGCTACACCGCGCCGAACGAGGAACCCGGCCATCTCAGCCTGGTCGAGAAGGAGCCGATGGGCGTGGCGGCGGCAATCGCTCCCTGGAACTATCCCGTGGAACTGATCGGCTGGAAGCTCGGCGCGGGCCTTGCCGCCGGCTGCACGATGGTGGTGAAGCCCTCGGAGTGGACGCCGCTCTCAGCCATCGGTGTGATCACATGCCTGGAGGAGGCCGGCCTGCCGGCTGGCGTGGTAAACCTCGTCAACGGCGATGGCCCAGCCACCGGCCAGGCGCTCGTCTCCCATCCCGACGTCGACAAGATCGCCTTCACCGGCTCGCTCAGGGTGGGCGAGGAGATCTTCCGCACCATGGGCGGCATCAAGTCGGTGTCGCTGGAGCTGGGCGGCAATTGTCCGCTGCTGGTGGCGCCCAGCGCCGACCTGGCCGCCGCGGTGAAGGGGGCGGTGCGGCGCAGCTTCCGCAACATGGGCCAGGTGTGCATCGCCATCAACCGCATCTACGTCCACCGCCCGCTCTACGGGGACTTCGTCCAGCGGACGATCGCGGCGGCGAAAGAGCTTGTGATCGCCGATGGCCTCGCCACGCCCACGGCCGATCTCGGCCCGATGACCAATGCGGCTGGACTCGTGAAGGTCCGAGAGCATGTCGCCGACGCCCTCGCCAAGGGCGCGCGGCTCGGCTGCGGCGGCAAGCGGCCGGAGGACAGGCCCGTCGGCCATTTCTACGAGCCGACCGTGCTGTTCGACTGCACGCCGGACATGCTGGTGATGAACGCGGAGACATTCGGGCCCGTCGTCGGCATCAGCGCCTACGATACGCTGGACGAGGCCATCGCGCTCGCCAACGATTCGCAGTATGGCCTCGCCGCCTATGCCTATGCGCGCGATGCCGGCGAGATGTTCGACCTGGCGAGGAAACTCTCCTTCGGAAGCGTCGCTATCAACAATGTCGATGCCGGCATCATCAATGCGCCGTATGGCGGCCGCCGCAAGAGCGGCACGGGCTACGAGCATGGCCGCGAAGGCATGGAGGGCTACCTGCAGTTCAAGCATGTCCGCATCCGGCACAGGGCCTGAGGGGAAGGGAGACCCGACATGAGCCCCCGCCCCTGCTTCATCGGCATCGACCTGGGCACTTCGACCTGCAAGACGCTGGCGTTGGATGCGGAGGGCCGCGTCGTCGCCGGCGCCAGCGCGGACTATCCGCTCGTGACGCCGCGCCCAGGCTGGGCCGAGCAGGATCCGGAGCTGTGGTGGCAGGCGACTGTCGAGACTATGAAGGCCGTGCTGGCCCGCCTCGAGGGATGGCAGGTGCAGGCGATCGGCCTCACCGGGCAGATGCACGGGCTGGTGCCGCTCGACGCCGGGGATCGGGTGATCCGTCCTGCCATGCTCTGGTGCGACCAGCGGGCCGCACCGCAATGCGACACCATCACCGAGCGCGTCGGGGGGCTGGATGCCCTGCTCGCCCTCTCCAACAACCGCATGCTGCCCGGCTTCACCGGCGGCAAGTTCCTCTGGATGGCCGAGCACGAGCCGGAGGCCTTCGCGCGCATGCATCGCTTCCTAAACCCCAAGGACTATCTGCGGCTGAGGATGACGGGCGTGCATGCGAGCGACGTTTCCGACGCCTCCGGCACCGGCCTGTTCGACGTGCGCCGGCGCCGATGGTCGTCCGAGTTGCTCGCGGCCGTCGGCCTGACACAAACGCATGTCCCCGCCGTGTTCGAGTCCAGCGAGGTCACCGGAGGGCTGTCGGCCGATGTCGCCGGGCTCTGGGGCCTGCCCGCCGGCCTGCCCGTGGTGGCCGGCGGCGGCGACGCGGTGATGCAGACGACCTCGCAGGGCGTCGTCGAGCCCGGCGGCATCGGCGTGACGATCGGCACGGCGGGCATCGTCGGCGGCGCGGCACGAAACTGCCCGGACAACCGCGGCGGCCTCGTCCAGGTCTCCTGCGGCAATGCGCCGGATCGCTGGCATGTCATGGGCGTCTCGCTCAATGCCGGCGGTTCCTTTCATTGGCTGAAGGAGACGCTGGAGCCCCTCACGGGCGGCGAACTTTCCTTCGACCGGCTGGCGGAGCTGGCCGGATCAACCCCGCCGGGCGCCGGGGGCCTCCTCTTCCTGCCCTACCTGATGGGCGAGCGCTGCCCCGATATCGCCGCCGACGGGCGTGGTGCCTGGGTCGGCCTGACGCGCGGCCACGGTGCCGGCCATATGGCGCGAGCGGTCATGGAGGGCGTGCTCTTCAACATGCGGGCCATCCTCGATCTCTTCACCGAGGCAGGCCTCCGCGGCCAGAAGCTGCGCGCCTCGGGTGGCGCTACCGCTTCGCGCATGTGGCTCCAGCTCCTGGCCGACGTCACCGGGCGGCCGGTCGCCACCGTTTCCGGTGCGTCGGAAGGCGGGGCCTTCGGCGCCGCCCTGCTCGCGGGCGTCGGCGCCGGACGCTGGCGAAGCCTCGACGACGCCGTGCAAGTGGTGAGCGAAACCGATCATGTCGAGCCCGATTCCGCACGCGCCAGCCTCTACGAGGCCATGCATCCCATCTACAAGACATTGTATCCGGCCCTGCAGGCGACCTTCGGCCGCCTTGCGCTCCTGGCCGACAGAAAGGTTCCGTGATGAAAGCAGCCATCTTCGATCTCGACGGAACCCTGGTGGACTCGGCGCCCGACATCGCCCTCTCCATGAACCGGCTCCTGGCCGATCACGGCGCACCGCCGCAGGCCGTCTCCTTCGTGGAGGGCTTCATCGGGGAGGGGGCGAGGGCGCTGGTGGCCAAGCTGTTCGCCGCGCTCGGCGTGCAGACGGATGACCTGGACCGGGACGTTGCGACCTATATCGCCTACTACCGCGCCAATCCGGTGGCCGCTTCCAAGCTCTATGCCGATGCCGCGCCCGCCCTCCAGGCCCTGCACGCCGCCGGCATCAAACTCGGCGTCTGCACCAACAAGCTGCAGGAACTAGCCGAGATCGTGCTCGATCACTTCGGCCTGCTGCCGCTCATGTCGGTGGTGATCGGTGCCGATACGACGCCCTACACCAAGCCGGACCCCCGCCCCCTGCTCCATGCGGCGCAGGCCCTCGGCGTGGAGCCGCACGAGGTCGTCTATGTCGGCGACACCACCATCGACCGCGATTGCGCGACGGCCGCGAGCATTCCCTATCGCATCGTGAACTGGGGCACGGGCCGCGAAGTCGCCGTCGCTGCCGAGGCCCGCCTTTCCCGCTTTGCCGACCTGCTGCCGAACCCGGTGGCGGCGGATTGAGGATTCCATGCTGAAGGAAGTCGCCAAGATAAGGGACACGCTCACCAAGGCGGAGCTGAGGCTGGCGGAGGTCATCCTCAGGCAGCCCGAAGCGGTCATCACCATGAGCATGGTGGAGCTGAAGAAGGAGGCGGAAGTCTCCGATCCCACCATCGTGCGGTTCTGCCGCCGGCTGGGTTGCACGGGCTATCCCGAATTCAAGGTGCGCCTCGCGCAGGGCCTCTCCCCGGCCGCGCCCTTCGTGCATCGCGCCATCGAGCAGGGCGACAGCGTCGCCGACGCCGTGGAGAAGATCCTCAGCAACTCGATGAACTCCATCAAGCGCTTCGCCGACGACGCGGATCCGGTAGCCGTGGAGAAGGCAGCCGACGCGATGATCAAGGCACGCGCGGTGTTCCTGCTCGGGCTCGGCATCTCCGAGACCGTGGCGTTCGACGCCGAGCACAAGCTCTTCCGCCTCGGCCTGCATTGCCGCACCGTCTTCGACTCACAGCGCCAGATGGTGCTGGCCCCCACGCTCAAGAGCGACGAGGTGGCGGTGTTCTTCTCCCATTCCGGCGCTACGCGCACGCTGGTGAACGTCGCCATGACGGCCCGAGAGAACGGCGTCACCACCATCGCGATCACGGCCCCGCAGTCTCATCTCGCCCGCAACTGCGACATCGTGATTCCCGTGCCGCGCTACGAGCACAGCGAACTCTACACGCCCCTGACGGCGCGGCTGAACCACTTCCTGGTCATCAACATGCTCGTCGCCACCATCGGCCTGAAGCAGGGTCGTCACATGCCCGACAACCTTACCGCCCTCGATCCCTGGCTGACGGAAAAATACATGGATTGAGAGTGGGGTTTCCACCCTCCCCTGTCGCGATTCTCACCCTACCGCGGCGCCGAAGCGTCGACCCTCCCCGTCAGGGGGAGGATGAAACGAGGAGTCCCCCGTGCTGCAACCCAAGACCGAACAGGACAAGGCCAAGATCGCGGCCGGCCGAAAGGCCATCGCCACCTACTTCCGGAACGACATGCAGGTCGGCCTCGGTTCAGGCACGACCTCGCACTGGATGGTGCGCCTGCTGGGCGAGGAAGTGAAGAAGGGCCTGCGCATCGCCGGCGTGCCGACATCCAACGCCACCAGGGCGGTCGCCATCGAGGCCGGCGTGCCGCTGCTCGACCTGAACGACGTCACCGAACTCGAGGTCACGCTCGATGGCCCCGACGAGGTCGATCACCAGGGCAGGATGATCAAGGGCGGCGGTGCCTGCCTCCTTTGGGAAAAGATGGTGGCGCGCGCCTCCAGGCGCATGGTCTGCATCGCCGACGACACCAAGATCGTCGACACGCTCGGACGCTTCCCGCTACCGATAGAGGTGATCCAGTTCGGCTGGCACAACACCGCCTATCAGCTTCAGAAGCTTTTCACCGAATTCGGCTGGGGCGAGGTGCCGATCATCAGGCGCGGCGGCGACACTCCCGTGATCACCGACAGCGGCAACTACATCCTCGACTGCCATCTCGCGGCAATCGCAGATCCGGACCGGCTGGCCCCGCGCTTCAACGAAATCCCCGGCGTGGTGGAGCATGGGCTGTTCGTGGGCATCGCCAAGGAAATCGTGATCGGGCATGCCGATGGCACGGCCGATGTAGAAGTCTATTAGAGCCAGGCGCATTCAGGCAGAAGCGCCGCTTCGCTCCAACTTCTTGTTTTTCGACACGTCATTGCGTTCTGCCGATTCCGTCAAAAAACAGAACGCTCCCCACGCCCCCGCTCCCTCAGCGATCGCCCGCAATGTCTCTGGAAAGCCACCTCGCCGCCTTCGACCCCGTCACCGACCCGGACCAGGCCGAACGCTACCTCACGGACTGGCCGCGCGACGCCCATGGCCTGGCCCGCGCCATCCTGCGGCCGCGCGACGTCGAGGAGGTGGCCGCGATCGTGCGGCTCTGTGCCGCCGAGGGCATCCCGGTGGTCCCACAGGGGGGTCACACCGGCCTCGTCGAGGGCGCCGTGCCGTCGGGCGAAGGCAGGGAAGTCATCGTCAGCCTGGAACGGCTGAATCGCATCCGGGATGTCGATGCGATCAACTTCTCCATGACCGTGGAGGCCGGCTGCATCCTCGCGAACCTGCACGCCGTCGCCGCCGGGCATGACCGGCTCTTCCCGCTTTCGCTCGGCGCCCAGGGCAGTTGCCAGATCGGCGGCAATGTCGCCACCAATGCCGGCGGCATCAACGTGCTGCGCTACGGCATGACACGAAATCTCGTGCTCGGCATCGAGGTCGTGCTGCCGGACGGGCGCATCTGGAACGGCCTGAGAAAGCTTCACAAGAACAATACCGGCTACGATCTCAAGCAGCTCTTCATCGGCTCGGAAGGGACGCTCGGCATCGTCACGGCCGTCAGCCTGCGCCTTTTCCCCAAGCCAACGCAGGTCGAAACGGCCTTCCTGGCGGTCGAGAGCCCGGCCGCTGCGGTGGAGCTGTACGGGCTTGCCCGGCGCGACCTCAGCGACCTGCTCTCGGCCTTCGAGATCATCCCGCGCTTCGGCCTGGAACTCGCTCAGGAGGCGACGCCCGATCTGCGCGATCCCCTGACGACGAGCGCCTCGCATTATGTCCTGATGGAAGCCTCCGCCAGCGGCCTCGTGGACCTCGCCACCCTGATGCAGCTCTTCCTGGAGGGCGCCATGGAGGCCGGGCATGTGCTCGACGGCACCATAGCCGCCAATACCGCGCAGGCCCGCCTGCTCTGGCGCTTCCGCGAGGATCTCGTCGAGGGCCAGGCCAAGCGCGGACGGCACCTGCGCACCGACGTCTCCGTGCCGATTTCCTCGATAGCCGACTTCCTCGCCCGAACGGACGCGGCGCTCGCGGCAGCCGAACCGAATGCGATCCCCGTGGCCTACGGACATGTGGGCGACGGCAACATCCACTACAACGTGCTGCCGCCACCCGACATGGCGGAGGCGGACAAACCCGCCTTCCTGAAGCACTGCGAAAAGGCCATCTACGCCTGCCTCGCCGAGTTCGGCGGCTCCATCAGCGCGGAGCACGGCATCGGTCGCGCCAAGCTCTCCTCCCATCTCAAGGGCCTGTCGCCGGTCGAGAAGGCGCTGACGGAGGGCGTGAAGCGCCAGTTCGATCCGGAAGGCATCATGAGCCCCGGCCGGCTCTTCGAAGCCTGACGATCACAGCCTGAAGGACGGGCGCCGGCAACATCGAAAGCGATGGGTCGCCGCCATGGCGCTCGCAGCCTGCCCGGCCTTTCCGGTGCTTTCGCCACAGGCTTTGCCCGCCCATCCCCGCGCTGCGGATGCCCACCCTGTCCATGATCCGGTTTGAAGGCGCTTCCCCATCAAGGGGTGAAGTCCGCTTTCTCCTGCTGATATCACAAGTGATGATTGACTCATCATACCAGTTGACCTATAAACCGCCCGAACTCGTAGGGAGGTCCGTATGACGACGATCGCGCTCTTCGGCGCCGGTGGAAAAATGGGTTACCGGCTGGCCAGCAACCTCAACGGATCGCGCTTCGAGGTCCGGCACGTCGAAGTGAGCGATGCCGGCAAGGAGCGCCTCAAATCCGGCCTCGGCCTCGATACGGTCGATGTCGACACCGCGCTCGACGGCGCCGAAGTGGTCATCCTCGCCGTGCCGGATACGCTGATCGGCAAGGTCGCCGCCGGCATCAACGACAAGCTCAAGGCTGGCACCATGGTGGTGGCACTCGATGCAGCAGCGCCCTTCGCCGGTCACTTCCCCGACCGGCCGGACCTGACCTATTTCGTCACCCATCCCTGCCATCCGCCCATCTTCAACGATGAGACGGACATGGCCGCGAAGAACGACCATTTCGGCGGCATCGCCGCCAAGCAGCACATCGTCAGCGCCCTGATGCAGGGCCCCGAGAGCGCCTATGCCGTCGGCGAGGAGGTCGCCAAGGTGATCTGGGCGCCAGTGATGCGCTCTCACCGCGTTACGGTGGAGCAGATGGCGCTGCTGGAACCCGGCCTGTCCGAAACCGTCTGCGCCACGCTTCTGGTGGTGATGCGCGAGGCGATGGACGAGGTGGTCGCCCGCGGCGTGCCGCATGAGGCCGCCCGCGACTTCCTGCTCGGCCACATGAACGTGCTGGGCGCCGTGATCTTCGACGAGGTCAAGGGCGTGTTCTCCGACGCCTGCAACAAGGCCATCGCCTTCGGTAAGCCGGCCCTGATGCGCGACGACTGGAAGCGCGTCTTCGAGCCAAACGAGATCGCGGACAGCATCCGCCGCATCACCTGAGCAACATTGCCAGCAGCCGTCGCCTCCGGGCGGCGGCTGTTTTCATAGCACCCGACCACCCCGATCCGCGTCCCCCACACAAGAACAAGACGGGACGGGCGCCAACCTCTCTGGGAGGAAGCAGTGAGTTCGAACGCCCCCGCGAGCAGCACCGTCGAGCAGTCGGCCATCAGCAAGGCCACCTGGCGCCTGGCACCTTTCCTCGGATTGATGTTCTTCATCAATTTCCTCGACCGCACGGCGATTTCCTTCGCCGGCCCGCACGGTCTGACAACCGATCTCGGCCTCACCGCCACGCAGTTCGGCTTCGCCGCCGGCATCTTCTTCATCGGCTACATCGTCCTCGAAATCCCCAGCAACCTTGCCCTGCACAAGTTCGGCGGCCGGCGCTGGCTTGCCCGCATCATGGTGACCTGGGGCATCGTCTCGCTGCTCTTCACCTGGGTGAGCAGCGTCACCGGGCTCTATGCCCTTCGGTTCCTGCTCGGCATCGCCGAGGCCGGCTTCTTCCCCGGCGCGATCCTCTATCTCTCGACCTGGGTGCCGGCCCGCCACAAGGCCAACATCCTCGCCCTCTTCTACATCGCCCAGCCGATGACCACCGTGATCGGAGCGCCGCTCGCCTCCTCGCTGATCCAGGCGCACGGTTTCTTCGGGCTCGAGGGCTGGCGCATCATGTTCTTCGGCGTCTCCATCCCAGCCATCCTGATCGGTATCGTCACCTGGTTCTACCTGCCGGATTCGCCCAAGGACGCGAAGTGGCTGACCGCAGAGGAGAAAAGCTGGCTGATCGCGGAACTCGCCCGCGAGGACAGCGCCAAGCGCGACCCCCAGAACCATTCCATCAGCGCGGCCCTGTCGAGCGGACGGGTCTGGGTGCTGTCCCTGATCTATTTCGGTCTCGTCTATGGCCTCTATGCGCTCGCCTTCTTCCTGCCGACCATCATTTCAGGCTTCGAGACTAAGTTCGCCACCAAGTTCAGCGTCTTCCAGGCTGGCCTGATCACCGCCATCCCCTACCTGCCCGCCGCCATCGCCCTTTATCTGTGGAGCCGCGACGCGACGAAGCGCGGAGTACGCGCCTGGCATATCGGCATCCCGGCGCTGGTCGGCGCGTTGAGCATTCCCGTGGCGCTCTACATGCCCTCGCCCGAGACGACGGTCGCCTGCATCACGGTCACGGCCTGCGCCATCTTCTGCGCGCTGCCGAACTTCTGGTCCCTGCCGGGCCGTTTTCTATCCGGCGCCGCGGCAGCCGCCGGCATCGCGTTCATCAACACCATCGGCAATGTCGCGGGCTTCGCGGCGCCCTACATCACCGGCGCCGTCAAGGACGCCACCGGCCTCTACCAGGCCCCAATGATCATCGTCGGCGCCTTCATGCTGCTCTCGGCCATCCTCGCCTTCATCGTGGGGCACGAGATCCGCCGCGGCGACGCTACCTCCGGCGCCTATGCGCCCCTCAAGCCCCGGGGGTGAGCCTCACCCTCGGCAAGCAAGACGCTCGCCGGAAACAACCGGCGGCAACCACGCACTGATACGTCGATTTGACGAAACCGGGAGGACGACATGACCTTGAAACGACTTCTACTGAGCGCCGCACTGGCCGGCGTGATGGCCGCGGGAATGGCCGGCTCGGCACTTGCCGCCGACCTCATCGCCATCATCACCCCCTCGCACGACAACCCCTTCTTCAAGGCCGAGGCGCAGGGCGCCGAGGCCAAGGCCAAGGCGCTCGGCTACGACACGCTGGTGCTGGTCCATGACGACGACGCCAACAAGCAGTCCCAGCTCATCGACACCGCCATCGCGCGCGGCGCCAAAGCCATCATCCTCGACAATGCCGGCGCCGACGCTACCGTCGCCGCCGTTCAGAAGGCCAAGGATGCGGGCGTGCCCTCCTTCCTGATCGATCGCGAGATCAATGCCGCCGGCGTCGCCGTCGCCCAGATCGTCTCGAACAACTACCAGGGCGCCCAGCTCGGGGCGACGGAGTTCGTCAAGCTGATGGGCGAGAAGGGCAATTTCGTCGAGCTGGTCGGCAAGGAATCCGACACCAATGCCGGCATCCGTTCCAAGGGCTACCACGACGTCATCGACGACTATCCGGACCTGAAGATGGTGGCCCGCCAGTCGGCCAACTGGAGCCAGACCGAGGCCTATTCCAAGATGGAGACCATCCTGCAGGCCAATCCCGACATCAAGGGCGTGATCTCGGGCAACGACACCATGGCGATGGGCGCCATCGCCGCCCTGCAGGCGGCCGGCCGCAAGGACGTGATCGTGGTGGGCTTCGACGGCTCCAACGATGTGCGCGATTCCATCAAGCAGGGCGGCATCAAGGCGACCGTCCTGCAGCCCGCCTATCTCCAGGCCCAGAACGCCGTCGAGCAGGCCGACGGCTACATCAAGACCAAGAAGGCGCCCGCGCAGGAAAAGCAGCTCATGGACTGCGTCCTCATCACGCCGGACAACGCCGGCAAGCTCGAGACCTTCGCGCTGTCGAACTGAGCCCTCGACAAATCTGCCGGTGGCAGGGCGCGAACCTTGTCATGCCCGGGACAAGCCCGGCGATGACAAAGTGGCGTTCCACCGGCAGGGACTGTGCAACATGGAGATGGCGGTATCCGCCAGCTCCCTTCATCCCGGACACGCGTTCCGGATATGGCGGTCGGTGACCGCCACTCCAATTGCCAGGGCCCACCGATGCAGGCCGATCGTTTCGCCCCAACTCTGCTCATCCTCGCCGCCGCGCTCACTCTGGGCGCCTGCAAGATCGTGCCCACCGGCGAAGTAGCGGCCATGAAGCAGGCCGGCGCCTCGGGCGCGGGACCAGCCTTCGATCCCGACAAGATGGTTGCGGAGATGTGGGATGCCAAGGTAATTCCCTATCTCAAGGCCAAGGCCGGCGATTTCGCCGCCGTGCGCGACCTTGCCGCGAAGTCCCCCGACGAGGCGGGCCAGAAATATGGCTATCGCGCCAAGGAGGGCAGCACGCCCTGGACCTATGTGGTGAAGGCCGAAGGGCGCATCGTCGCCGCCAACACCCAGTCGCGAGCCGCTACCATCGACATCGATGTCGACAAGGACGGCAAGGCGGATCTGGTCGTGCAAATCGGCCCCGCCCTGCGCGGCACCACGCTGCGCGACAGCCTCGACTTCATCTCCTTCAATTCCTTCACCAACCAGATCGACTACGCCCAGTTCGGCAAGGCCTTCAACGCCAAGGTCAATGCGAGCGTGCTCCAGGCCGTGCCGCGCGACGGACTGGTCGGGCGCAGCGTGACGGTGCTCGGCACCTATGCCTATGAGCCTGGCGACAAACCGCCGCTGGTGACGCCAGCGGAGCTGAGCCTGGGGCCGAAGTCATGAGCACTCCCGACCATGAGGTGGTGCTGCGCCTCGAAGGCGTATCGAAGGTCTATTCCGGTACCGTCGCGGTGAAGCATGCGGATTTCGACGTCCGGCGCGGCGCGGTGAACGTGCTGGTCGGCGAGAACGGCGCCGGCAAGTCCACGCTGATGAAGATCATCGCCGGGGTGGTGCAGCCGACCAGCGGACACATCCTCCTCAACGGCAAGCCGGTTATCTTCCACAACGCCGGCGAGGCCGTGGCGCACGGCATCGGCATGGTGTTCCAAGAACTCAACCTCTTCGGCAATCTTTCCGTGGCCGAGAACATCTTCGCCGCCAGAGAGATCGTGCGCCTGCCGCGCGGCATCGACCATCGCGAGCAGGAACGGCGCGCCACCGAGTTCCTGAACCGCCTGGAGGCCGGGATCGACGCCCGCACACCGGTGGAGGACCTGCGCATCGGCCAGCAGCAGCTCGTCGAGATCGCAAAGGCAGTGGCGCAGGACGCTCGCATCCTCATCATGGACGAGCCGACCTCGGCCCTCAGCGCCACCGAGGTCGAGATCCTCTTCCGCGTCATCGCCGACCTCAAGGCGCGGGGCGTCGCCATCGTCTACATCTCGCATCGCCTGGAGGAACTGATCCGCATCGGCGACTACATCACCGTGCTGCGCGACGGCACCGTCACCGGCCAGGAGCGCATGGCCAATGTCGACGTGCCCTGGATCGTGCGCCAGATGATCGGCTCCGACGCCAAGGACTTCGCCAAAACAGAGGAGCATCCGCTCGGCAACGAAGTCTTCCGCGCCGAGGACATCTGCCTGCCCCGCGTGACCGGCGGACTCGCGGTCGACCATGTCTCGCTCGCCGTCCGCCAGGGCGAGATCGTCGGGATATATGGGCTGATGGGCGCCGGTCGCAGCGAGTTCTTCGATTGCGTCATGGGCCGCCATCGCCATGCCACAGGCCGCATCTTCATCGACGGCAAACCCGTGGCGGAGAAGGACGTGACCGGGCGCATTCGGCGAGGCCTCGCCCTCATTCCCGAGGACCGCCAGCGCGAGGGCCTAGTCACGGTCCTCTCGATCGCGGCCAACCTCTCGATGGCGGCGCTCGGCCGTTTCCTGACCGGTTTCCACATCAGGCGGGATCGGGAGCAGGCCGCCATCCGCTCGGCCATCAAGGACCTTTCCATCAAGGTCGCCGATCCGGAACTCGAGGTGAGCTCGCTTTCGGGCGGAAACCAGCAGAAGGTGGTGATCGGCAAGGCGCTGATGACGAACCCCAAGGTTCTGCTGATGGACGAGCCGAGCCGCGGCATCGATGTCGGCGCCAAGGCGGATGTCTTCCGCACCATGCGCAGGCTCGCCGCCAAGGGTCTCGGCATCCTCTTCGTCACCTCCGACCTCGACGAGGTCATGGCCCTGTCGGACCGCATCGCCGTGATGAGCAACGGCAAGCTCACAGCCTTGTTCGACCGCGACAAGACCACGCCATCGGAGGTGGTCGCCGCTTCGGCGCTCGGCCACGGCCCCGCCTCCTCCCAGACATCGAACCACGGAGCGCCGGCATGACAGTCGCGCAGGAACCCTCGAACCGGTCAGTGGCCGGCAGCGGCTCCCTTGCCCTGAACCTGATGAAGCTGCGCACCTTCATCGCGCTCTTCGCGGTGCTGATCTTCTTCTCGCTAGCGGCGCCGAACTTCCTGTCGACCGCCAACCTTATCCTGATGTCGAAGCATGTGGCGCTGAATGCCTTCCTCGCCATGGGCATGACCTTCGTGATCGTCACGGGCGGCATCGACCTGTCCGTCGGCTCGATCGTCGGCCTGTGCGGCATGGTGGCCGGCGGGCTGATCCTCAACGGTCTCGACCTGCGCATAGGCTACACCGTCTTCTTCAACATCTACGAGGTGATGGCGATCACCCTGCTGGTGGGCATCGTGATCGGCGCCATCAACGGCCTGCTGATCACCCGGCTCAACGTGGCACCCTTCATCGCCACGCTCGGCACGCTCTATGTCGCGCGCGGCCTGGCGCTGCTCTCCTCCGATGGCGCGACCTTCCCCAACCTCGTGGGCCGGCCCGACTTCGGCACGCAGGGCTACGAGATCCTCGGCGCGGGACGCCTTCTCGGCCTGCCGGTCTCGATCTGGATCCTCGCCGTGCTGGCATTGGCTGCCGCTTACATGGCGCGCTGCACGCCCCTGGGGCGGCACATCTTCGCGGTAGGCGGCAATGAGCGCGCGGCAGGCCTCTCCGGCATCCGCGTCAACCGCGTGAAGATGTTCGTCTACATGTTCTCGGGTTTCTGCGCGGCCGTGGTCGGCCTCGTCGTCTCCTCCGAGCTGATGGCCTCCCATCCCGCCACGGGCGAGAGCTTCGAGCTCAACGCCATCGCGGCGGCCGTGCTCGGCGGCACCTCGATGTCCGGCGGACGCGGCACCATCGGGGGAACAATCATCGGTGCCTTCGTCATCGGCATCCTCTCGGACGGCCTCGTGATGATGGGCGTCAGCGAATTCTGGCAGATGGTGATCAAGGGCCTGGTGATCATCATCGCCGTCGTGGTCGACCAGGCCCAGCGCAGGCTGCAGCAGCGTGTTGCCCTGCGCCAGATGGCGAGGCTTGCCTGATGAGTTTACGTGGTGCCCTGATCGGTTGCGGCTTCTTCGCCATCAACCAACTGCATGCCTGGCGCGACGCCGAAGGGGCCGACATCGTCGCCATCTGCGACCGAGACCCGGCGCGGCTCAACCTGGCAGGCGACCAGTTCGGCATTGCCGCGCGCTATGCCGACGCCGAGGAAATGCTGAAGGCCGAAAAACCCGACTTCGTCGATATCGCCACCACGGTACCGAGCCACCGCCCGCTGGTGGAACTCGCCGCACGCCTGGGAATCCCCGTGATCTGCCAGAAGCCCTTCGCGCTTTCGATGGCGGATGCCCGGAGCATGGTGGACGCCTGCCGGCAGGCAGGCGTGCCGCTGATGGTGCATGAGAATTTTCGCTGGCAGAGCGCCATCCAGGCTGTGAAAGCCAGGCTCGACGCCGGTGCCGTCGGCAAGCCCTTCTGGGCACGCGTGTCCTTCCGCTCGGGCTTCGACGTCTTCTCCGGCCAGCCCTATCTCGCCGAGGGCAAGCGCTTCATCATCGAGGACCTGGGCATCCACATCCTCGACATCGCCCGCTTCCTGTTCGGAGACGTCGCCCGGCTGACCGCCCGCACCGCCCGCGTCAATCCTGCCATCCAGGGCGAGGACGTCGCGACCATGCTGCTCGACCACGAAAGCGGCCTCTCCTCGGTGGTCGACTGCAGCTACGCCACGAGGCTGCCGGTGGAGCCCTTCCCTGAGACGCTCGTGGAGATCGACGGCACGGCTGGCACGCTGCGTCTCGGCCAGGGCTATCGCCTCGTCGTCAACGGCCCCGGCGGCGTGGAGGAGGCCGACCTGTCGCCGCCGCTGCTGCCCTGGGCCTCGCGCCCCTGGCACAACATCCAGGAGAGCGTGTTCGCCATCCAGCAGCACTGGGTGGAGTGCCTCAGGGAGGGCCGGGAGCCATCCACCTCCGGCCACGACAATATCGGCACGATGGCGCTGGTCGAGGCGGCCTACGCGAGCGCCCACGGCGGGCAGACGATCGAGATGCGCACGGTGTGATACAGCCGATGGCGGATTATTCGAGGCAGGAAGGAATATTTTTCGAAGGAGTGGAGGGAATAAATGCCGCGCGGCGACTGTCCTTCCTCCCATGGGCTCGAGAAAGAGCCTCGTGAGAGGAGCACACCATGTCGAACGATGCCAATTCCAGGAAAGAAGGATCGCGGGCGAGGTTCGCGGCACTTGCCGCGCTTGCGGTTCTAGCGGGCATGGGCTTCGCGAGCCCCGCCTTTGCGGACGCCGGCGATCGTGACCTCGAGGTCAACGCCATCAATCCCGCGCCGAACTTCCTGGGTTCGCCGCCGGCAGTGGCGCCGGCTGCGAAAGCGCACCATATGAAGCCCGTTCATGGCATGACTGCAGCCAATGGCCACGTCCGGGCCTTCGCTCGCATTCGCCGGGAATGACGGTCACGCGATCCAATCCGAAGTGACGTCGGAAGGCGGGGCTCGTGTTCGCCATCTGGAGACTCGTCCCTCACCCCGCCGGACCCTGGTGGACATAGAGTGAAGCCGAGCGGTCGAGGTGCCTGACCATCGCCTTTTCCGCCCCATCCGGATCATGGGCGATGATGCGGCCGAGGATCTCCTCATGTTCCGCCAGCGTGAAGTTTTCCTTGCCCGTCCAGATCAGAAGGTCGGTGTGATACTGCTTCAGCCAGCCGAGCATGGCCTCGCTCATCGCCTCGAAGAGAGGATTGCCGGAGATCGCGGCGATGCGGGTATGGAACTGCATGTCGGCATTGATGAATGCATCCGCGTTGCCCAGATTGGCGCGCTGGCGCGCCAGCGAGTCCTGCAATCCGGCGATCGCCTTCGCGTCCGCCTTCTCGGCCGCCTGGCGCACCATGCCGAGCTCGAAGAAGCGGCGCACCTCCTTCAGGTGCTCCAGCGAGGCCGGGGAATTGGACAGGAGGATGCTGGCGGCATCGTCGACCTGCTGGAAGATCGACTTTGCGGTGGGATGTCGGACCCGCGCCCGTTCGCCATGGGAGATGGTGAGCAGGCCTATGGTGCTCAATTGCTGCATGGCTTCGCGGATTGCGGGGCGGCCGACGCCGAGCCGGTCCATCAATTCACGCTCCGAGGGGAAAGGGTCCCCCGGCTGCAGTTCACCGGTCGTGATCAGCGCCTTCAGGCGATCGAAGACCTCGTCGGAGAGCTTGCGACGGACGATAGGGGCGTTGCTGAGTGGCATGAGACATTCCGACTGAGGCATGGCCTGATATGACGGTCTTTGCCGTCTGTTTCCGCGCGAGGCAAGCGCTCCTGCAAGAGTGCCACCTGTGCCTGGAAACCGACAGGGCAAAATTCCTTGCGTCAACTTACGTCATGATATACTCATCATACCTGTTGAGCAATTCCTGAACGGGCTCGATCGCGCGTTTCCAAAAGCTGAATGAGTGCCATGTCCGTCATCCGCATGACCTATCGCATCGAGACGGCCGGTGATGTCGAGAAACTGGCCGCGAAGATCGCCAGCGACCAGTCCACGGGCACCTTCGTCGCCCTGCCGGGCGAAACGCCGGAACTCAAGGCGCGCGTGGCTGCCCGCGTGGTCGACATTCGCGCCCTGGAGCCGCTGGCGGTTCCCTCGCTGCCCGAGCCCTCCGCGCCGGCCGGCCGCGTCTACAAGCGCGCCGACGTCGACATCGACTTTCCCACCGAGGCGGTGGGCACGGACCTCGCGGCCCTGATGACCATCGCCATCGGCGGGGTCTATTCCATCAAGGGATTCAGCGGCATCCGCGTCACGGGCATGCAGTTGCCCGAGGCCTTCGCGGCGGCCTATCCGGGACCGCAGTTCGGCGTCTCGGGAACGCGGCGCCTGACCGGGGTGACGGATCGTCCCGTGATCGGCTCCATCGTCAAGCCGGCACTGGGACTGCGCCCGCCCGAATCCGCCGAGCAGGTGCGCGAGCTGGTCGAAGCCGAAGTGGACTTCATCAAGGACGACGAGAAGCTGGCAAGCCCCGCCTATTCCAGCCTCGATGATCGGGTGAAGGCCATCATGCCCATCATCCTCGATCACGAGCAGAAGACCGGCAAGAAGGTAATGTACGCCTTCGGCATTTCGCACAGCGATCCGGACGAGATGCTGCGCAACCACGACATAGTCGCGAAGGCCGGCGGCAATGCGGCGGTGATCAACATCAATTCAGTGGGACTGGGGGGCCTCTCCTTCCTGCGCAAGCGTTCGAGCCTTGCGCTGCACGCTCATCGCAATGGCTGGGATATACTGACACGCCATCCGGGCCTCGGCATGGATTTCGAGGTCTACCAGCAGTTCTGGCGGCTCCTCGGCATCGACCAGTTCCAGATCAACGGCATCCGGGCGAAATACTGGGAATCGGATGAATCCTTCGTGCGCTCCTTCGAGGCGGTCACGACGCCGCTGTTTGCCGGCGACGTCTGCCCGATGCCGGTCGTCTGCTCGGGCCAATGGGGCGGGCAGGCGCCGGAAACCTATGCCCGTACCGGGCGCACCCTCGATCTGCTCTATCTGTGCGGGGGCGGCGTGGTGAGTCATCCGGGTGGACCGGCTGCCGGCGTTCGCGCCGTCCGCCAGGCCTGGGAGGCGACCGTCGCGGGCGTGCCCCTGGAAACCTATGCGCGCGAGCACCCCGAACTCGGGCAATCGCTCCAGAAATTCGGCACCGATGCCGGGGCCGCGTGACGGGTCGGGCGAGACCCAGCAATGACGCGTGGAAACGCAGAGCCTGCCGGACAGGCAATGTCGGCCGGAGGTCGATCCTCCAAGTTCATGCCACCTTACGCATCACGATCGAAAAGCACCCCAGGAAAGACCCCGCCCATGCCCCGCCTGCTGCTTTCCTACTACGGTGACGATTTCACCGGCTCCACCGACGTGATGGAGGCGCTGGCCTCGCACGGCGTGCGGACCGCGCTATTTCTCCAGCCGCCGACCGCGGCCCAGCGGGAACGCCTCGGCGAGTGCGACGCGATCGGCCTCGCCGGCACCAGCCGCAGCCAGAGCCCGGCCTGGATGGACGCCGAGCTCACCCCGGCATTCGAGTGGCTGCGGGGCCTCGGCGCGGCCGTGTGCCACTACAAGGTCTGCTCCACCTTCGATTCCAGCCCGGCTATCGGAAACATAGGCCGCGCCATCGAGATCGGCCGCCAAGTGTTCGGGCAAGGGCAGGTGCCACTCGTAGTCGGCGCACCGCAGCTCAGGCGCTATACGAGCTTCGGCAACCTGTTCGCGGCCTATCAGGGGCAGGTCTATCGCATCGACCGCCATCCGGTGATGAGCCGGCACCCTGTCACGCCCATGGATGAGGCGGACCTGCGCCTCCATCTCGGCCGGCAGACCTCGTGCAGCATCGGCCTGGTCGACATCGCCACCCTGGGCGCGGCCGACGCCGAAGGCATGGTCGACGCCATCCTGGCGAAAGGCGAGGATGTCCTCGTGTTCGACGTCCTGGACGACGCGACGCAGGCCCAGGCCGGCCGACAGCTTCATCGCCTGCAGCCCAGGCTCGGCCCGTTCGTGGCGGGTTCCTCCGGCATCGAATACGCGCTGCTGCGCGCCTGGCAGGAAACCGGCCTGATCGGCGGGAAGGCCTCCTTCTCCACGCCGGGCACGGCAGACCGCATTGCCGTCGTCTCGGGAAGCTGCTCTCCCACCACCGAGCGACAGATCCGCCACGCCACCGCAAACGGCTTCGACGGCATCGCCCTCGATCCGCGCCAGCTCATCCACGGCGGCGACGAGGCCATCGGGGAGGCTGTCGCTGCCGGCCTGGACGAGCTCGGCCAGGGGCGCAGCGTCATCCTCTACACGGCACTCGGGCCGAGCACCGATATCGGCGGAGAGTTCGACGGCGAGGGAGACCGCAACAGCATCGGCCGGGCGCTGGGGCGGATCCAGAAGGCTCTGGTCGAGCGCGCCGGCCTTCGCCGTGCCGTCATCGCAGGCGGCGATACCTCCAGCCACGCTTTGCGGGAACTCGGCATCTTCGCCCTGACGACGCGCCTGCCCCTGCCCTCCTGCCCAGGCTCCCCCCTCTGCATCGCCCACGCCGATGCCCCTGCCTTCGATGGGCTCGAAATCGCGCTCAAGGGCGGCCAGGTGGGCGGCGACGACTATTTCTCGATGATCCGCGAAGGCCGCGCCTAGCGGTATCGCCACATATCGTCCCCGCCGAAGCGGGGCACGCTCAGCACGAAACCGGCCTGGCCGCGCCAGCACGGCGACTGTTGACACCCCATGCCGATTTGTAATAAATTTCATTTAGCGTAATAAATTACACTTTTGCACTTCCCGGCAGGAAACATGCCCCGACCCGCCCCCAAGCGAGTGAGCGAGGACAGCCTCGCGATCCGCGCCGCCTGGCTGCATTACGCCGCCGGGCTGACGCAGGCCGATGTCGCGGCCCGCCTCGGGGTCACCAACGTCAAGGCTCACAGGCTGATCAGCCGCGCCGTCGAGAACGGCGCCGTCAAGGTCACCATCGACGGCGACGTCGCCGAATGCGTCGTGCTGGAGGCATCGATCGGATCGCGCTACGGCCTCGACTACTGCGAGGTGGTGCCGGACCTGAACGAGCCGGGCCTGCCCTTGCGAGCGCTCGGCATCGCCGGGGCTGGCTTCCTGCAGCGGGAGATCGAGAACCTGCAAGGCGGCATCATCGGCATCGGCCACGGGCGTACACTTGCCGCCGCGGTGGCCGACATGCCCCGCGTACCGGCCGGCAAGATCCGCTTTGTCTCCC
Organism: Labrys sp. ALF-8; assembly: GCF_059699065.1. Lineage (NCBI taxonomy): Bacteria > Pseudomonadati > Pseudomonadota > Alphaproteobacteria > Hyphomicrobiales > Xanthobacteraceae > Labrys > Labrys sp. ALF-8. The sequence continues at coordinate 2,647,783 of NZ_AP048537.1, read as the reverse complement.
TGCTCGGAGGACTCACCCGCAACTATGCCGCCAATCCCTATGACGTGATGCACCGCCTGGCCGAGAAGACCAATGCCGCGGCCTATGTGCTGCCCGTGCCCTTCTTCGCCAATTCCGTGGAGGATCGCGAGGTACTCGTGGCCCAGCGCGGCGTTCGCGAGGCCTTCAACCTTGCGGCCGAGGCCGATCTCATGGTGGTCGGCATCGGCACGGCCGAGCCGGAGGCCCAGCTCGTCGCCTCCCAGATGATCGAGCCGGCCGAGATCCTCGAAGTGCGCGAGGTCGGAGGCGTCGGCGAGATGCTGGGACATTTCTTCGATGCGGCCGGCAATCCGGTGGAGACGTCGCTGGCCGCACGCACCCTCTCACCCGACCTAGCGGGACTGAAGGGGCGTCGGATCGTGGCGCTCGCAGGCGGCACCGAGAAGGTCGAAGCGATCCGGGCGATCCTTGCCAGCGGCTATCTCAAGGGACTGATCACCGACGAGCGCACGGCGGAAGCGCTCACGGCGAAGGGCTAGGGGAAGGGAAGACAGGCGATGTTCGACAGCGCGCCCGGCATGCGGACGAAATGCGAGGATACCCTCACATGAGCGCGGACAAGGATCTGCTCGTCGGCATCGATGCCGGCACGTCGGTGATCAAGGCCGTGGCCTTCACGCTCGCGGGCAGGCAGATCGCCGCTGCCTCCGTGCCCAACCGCTATGCGACGGGCGCCGATGGCATGGCTACGCAGTCTTTGTCCCAGACATGGTCCGACTGCGCCCAGACCCTGCGTGATCTCGCCGGCAAGGTCGAGGGCCTGGCGCGACGCGTGGCCGCCATCGCCGTCACGGGCCAGGGAGACGGAACCTGGCTCGTCGGTCCCGGCAATCGGCCGGTCGGCGACGCATGGCTGTGGCTGGACGCGAGGGCGGCGCCCACCGTGCAGAGACTGAGGGCACTGCCTTCCGACCGGGCCCGCTTCGAGGCGACCGGCACGGGCCTCAACGCCTGCCAGCAGGGGACACAGCTCGCCCATATGGCGACCATCCTGCCGGACCTGCTGGAGAAGGCGGAAGTCGCCCTGCATTGCAAGGACTGGCTCTACCTCAATCTCACGGGCGTGCGCGCCACCGATCCCTCGGAGGCGAGCTTCACCTTCGGCAATTTCCGCACTCGCAGCTATGACGACGAGGTGATCGACGCCCTCGGGCTCGCGCCGGAGCGCCGCCTGCTGCCGCCGATCGTGGACGGTTCGCGCACCACCCATGCGCTGTCTGCCGAAGCGGCCTCCGCCACCGGCCTGCTCGCCGGCACTCCGGTGTCCCTCGGCTTCGTCGATATCGTCGCCACCGGCCTCGGCGCCGGCCTCTACACGGGCGAGGCCGCCGCAGCCTGCACCATCCTCGGCTCGACGGGCATGCATATGCGCGCCACCGCCGACGATGCCGTCTATCTCAATGCCGAGAACACCGGCTACGTGATCGCCCTGCCCATTCCCGGCATCGTGGCGCAGATCCAGTCGAACATGGCCGCGACCCTCAACATAGACTGGGCCCTGCGCCTGGCCGCCGATCTCCTGGCCGAGACGGGACAGCCGATGACGCATGCCCAGCTCGTCGCCCGCATCGACGGCTGGCTCGCGGCCAGCAGACCCGGCCGGCTGATCTACCATCCCTACATCTCCGAAGCCGGCGAACGCGGCCCCTTCGTCAATTCACATGCGCGGGCGGGCTTCATCGGGCTCAACGGCACCCATCGCTTCGCGGACCTGCTGCGGGCTGTCGTCGAGGGGCTCGGCATGGCCACGCGCGATTGCTACGAAGCCATGGGCGCCATGCCCTCCGAAATACGCCTGACCGGCGGCGCCGCCCGCTCTCCGGCCCTGCGCGCGGTCCTGGGATCTTGCGCCGGCGCCTCCATGCGGGTCTCCGCCCGTGAGGAAGCCGGAGCGGCCGGCGCGGCGATGATGGCGGCCGTCGCCGTGGGAGCCTACGGCTCGATGACCGATTGCATCGGCGAATGGGTCACGCCGCTGCTCGGCACCGCCGAGCCGCCCGACCCGGCGCTCACCGAAATCTACGACCACCTGTTCCCCGCCTACCAGACGGCGCGCCGCGCGCTCGAACCGGTGTGGGACATGATGCAGCAGCGAGAGGAGTTGGCATGACCGAAACCGTGGATCTCTTCATCATCGGCGGCGGCATCAACGGCGCCGGCATCGCGCGCGACGCCGCGGGCCGCGGCCTTTCCGTGATGCTGTGCGAAAAGGACGACCTGGCGCAGGGAACCTCGTCCCGCTCGGGCAAGCTCGTGCATGGCGGCCTGCGCTATCTCGAATATTACGAGTTCCGCCTGGTGCGGGAGGCTCTCATCGAGCGCGAGGTGCTGCTCGCCAGCGCCCCCCACATCATCTGGCCGATGCGCTTCGTGCTGCCGCACAGCCCGGAGGACCGGCCGGCATGGCTGGTCCGGCTCGGCCTCTTCCTCTACGACCACCTCGGCGGCCGCAAGCGCCTGCCCGGCACCCGTACGCTCGATCTTCGCCGCGATCCCGAAGGCGCGCCCATCGAGGACCAGTTCACCAAGGGCTTCGAATATTCGGACTGCTGGGTGGATGATGCGCGCCTGGTCGCCCTGAATGCGCTGGACGCGGCCGAGCGCGGGGCGCGGGTCTTCACCCGCACGACCTGCTCGAGCGCCCGGCGCGAAGGCGACCTGTGGCGGATCGAGATGACCGACACGCGCGACGGCTCGCGCCGCGCCGTGATGGCCCGGGCACTCGTGAACGCGGGCGGTCCCTGGGTCAACGACATCATCCACCGCGTGGCCGGCGCCAATTCGACCCGAAAGGTGCGCCTGGTGAAAGGCAGCCACATCATCACGCCGAAGTTCTGGGACGGCGCCAACGCCTACCTCGTGCAGAACCACGACAAGCGCGTGATCTTCATCAATCCCTATGAGGGCGACAAGGCGCTGATCGGCACCACCGACATCCCGTATGACGGCGCGCCGGAGAACGTGGCGATCGACGAGAACGAGATCGACTACCTCCTCAAGACGGTGAACCGCTACTTCAAGCAGAAGCTGCGGCGCGGCGACGTGCTGCACAGCTTCTCGGGCGTGCGCCCCCTCTACGACGACGGGCAAGGCAATCCCTCCGCCGTGACGCGCGATTACGTATTCGACCTCGACACGACCGGCGGCGCGCCGCTGCTGAACGTATTCGGCGGCAAGATCACCACTTTCCGCAAGCTGGCCGAGCACGCCCTTCAGCGCCTGCAGCCGACCTTTCCTCAGATGGGACCCGACTGGACATCCGCAGGCATCCTGCCGGGCGGCGACATCGAGAAGGGCGACCTGCCGCGTTTCCTCGATCGCCTGGCGGCGGACTATCCGTGGCTGCCGCGTGACCTCGCCCACTACTACGCCCGTACCTATGGCGCCCGCACCGCACGCCTGATCGCTGGCGCCGGCAGCCTGGCGGACCTGGGGCAGGCCTTCGGGCCGCGCCTTCATGAAGCGGAGGCCCGCTATCTCATGGCGCATGAATGGGCGGAGACGGCGGATGACATCCTCACTCGGCGCACCAAGCACGGCCTGCACATGACCGGGGACCAGAAGGCAGCCTTCGCCGCCTGGTTCGAGCGCCAGCCGGCACATGCGGCGTGAAGGGACATGCGAAACGCCGATCTATCGCCACTCGGAGTTCCGCGCCACCGCAATCCGGGCCGTAGCCCGGCGAGCGGCTTTCTTCCCCTCATGCTCGTGCCATCGGAGTCCCCATGGGCCTGACGCTCTCCCTCAACACCAATCCGCTCGTCAACCGCTTCGCGGAGCCCGATGACCTCGTCGACACCGTCGCGCACCGGCTGAGGATCCGCGACCTGCAGTTGACCCACGAGTTCATCAACCCCTCATGGCCGGCTCCCGTCATCCGCCGGCTCACGCGCGAGATGCAGGCTGCCCTCGCGCGCACGGGCGTGCGGGTTACCTCGGGCATGACCGGCCCCTATGGGCGGCTCAACCATTTCGGCCATCCGGACCGGGATGTCCGGCGCTATTACGTCGACTGGTTCAAGACCTTCGCCGACATCACCGCCGATCTCGGCGGCAGTTCGGTCGGCACGCAGTTCGCGATCTTCACCTATCGCGACTATGACGATCCGGCACGGCGTGAAGAGTTGATCCGCATCGCCATCGACTGCTGGGCCGAGGTTGCCGATCACGCCAAGGCGGCGGGCCTCTCCTATGTCTTCTGGGAGCCGATGTCGATCGGCCGCGAATTCGGCGAGACCATCGAGACCTGCCTCGCCCTGCAGAACCGGCTGACCGCCGCCGCGATGGCAGTGCCCATGTGGATGATGGCCGACATCGACCATGGCGACGTCACCAGTTCCAACCCGGACGACTACGACCCCTATGCCTGGGCCCGTGCCGTGCCGCCCGTCTCGCCGATCATCCATATCAAGCAATCGTTGATGGACAAGGGCGGGCACCGGCCCTTCACGGCGGAGTTCAATGCCAGGGGCCGGATCCACCCCGAGCCGCTGCTCGCCGCCTTCCGCGAGGGAGGAGCGGCGGACAATGAGATCTGCCTCGAGCTCTCCTTCAAGGAACGTGAGCCGAATGACCGGCAGGTCATAGAGCAGATCGCCGAATCCGTGGCCTTCTGGGCGCCCCATATCGATACGGGGGCGGCTTCGCTGAATCTGTGAAGGGGCGGAGGTCGCCCCCAAAGCCTGGCGTGCAGTGCGTCGTGAAATGCCGCCCCTTTTCATGAGACCCGTCGCTTTTTCGATTGCATATGTGATATAAAATGTTATTTATCACTCCATAGGCGTTGTTAATCACAACAAGAAACCAAACGCGCCGGTCGAGGAAGCGATGGCTCTGAAGATTGGATGTTGGGTGGTTGGTAGCCTGCGGGCGGGCGCGAAAATGCGCCTCGCATGCGTTTGACAGGAGCCCCCGAGCATGACGACATCTCCCTTCTGGGTCGGCACCAGCTGGAAAATGAACAAGACCCTTGCGGAGGCGGAGACCTTCGCCGAGGGGCTGCTCGCGGCGGAGGCGAAGGCCGATTCCCGCATCCAGCGTTTCGTGATTCCGCCCTTCACAGCCGTGCGCGAGGTGAAGCGACTGCTCGCATCGACCTCCGTGAAGGTCGGGGCCCAAAACATGCATTGGGCGGACCATGGGGCCTGGACCGGCGAGATCTCGCCCCTGATGCTTCTCGATTGCGGGCTTGACCTGGTCGAACTCGGGCATTCCGAGCGGCGCGAGCATTTCGGCGAGACGGACGAGACGGTCGGCCGGAAGGTGGCCGCGGCCGTCGGGCATGGCCTGATCCCGTTGATCTGCATCGGCGAGACGGCTGAGGACAAGGCAAGCGGGCGGGCGGACGAAGTGCTGGAGAAGGAAGTGCGCGGGGCGCTCGCCACCCTTTCTCCCAACCAGTTCGCTGCCCCCATCCTCCTCGCCTACGAACCGGTCTGGGCCATCGGCGAACACGGCGTCCCGGCGAGTGCCGACTACGCCGACGCCCGCCAGGCCCGCATCATCTCCGTGGCGCAATCCGTGCTCGGGCGCCGAATTCCCTGTCTCTATGGCGGCTCCGTAAACCCGGGCAATTGCGCTGAACTAGCCACTTCTCCCCATGTCGATGGCCTCTTTATCGGGCGATCGGCCTGGAACGTCGCCGGTTACCTCGACATCCTCGCCCGCGTCGGCGCGGTGCTCTGAACCCGGGTACAACCCATCTCCTCGTGAAAGGGACGTGTCATGAAACTCGCAATTGCCGGAGACAGCGCCGGAGCCGATCTCGCCCATACCCTGGCGGAGCACCTCAAGGGCCGCTTCCAGGTTTCGGAAGTCTCGAAGGCGCCGGACAACGCCAGCGAATTCTACGCCAATCTCTCCGATCGCGTCGCTTCAGGCGTGCTGAAGGGTGAGTACGACCGGGCGATCCTCATCTGCGGCACAGGCATCGGCGTGTCCATCTCCGCCAACAAGGTGCCGGGCATCCGCGCCGCGCTCTGCCACGACACCTACTCGGCCGAGCGCGCCGCGCTTTCCAACAATGCGCAGATCATCACCATGGGCGCGCGGGTCATCGGCCCCGAACTCGCGAAGTCGATCGCCGACGCCTATCTGGCCCAGACCTTCGACGAAAACGGCCGCAGCGCCTCGAACGTCGCCGCCATCAACGAACTGGATTCGAAGTATCACGGGTGACCGCAGGGTTGGAGGCGGTGGCGCGTCTCGGGCGCCGCCTCCGCCGCGTCGCCGACCGAAATATCGTGATTATCTCGTATCTCAGAAGATTGATAACACAATAATATCGCGGTCGATCCACACAATCGTGAAGGCCTCGAAAATGACGGCAGCTTCGCATCGGCAGGCCAAAGCCTGCATCGGACGAAGGCTTCCGGGACACAAGCCATGGGCGCTCTCACAGAGATTTCAGTCGGAATGGCTCCTATTTGGCCATTTCACTCCGGATTCCCCGATAACTTCACGTCGGGATCCTCAACATTGAAGAGTCTGTCCCAAGGCAGCGGCCGGCTTCACATGGGCGCATTCTCGTCCAGAGCGCCGCTTTCGGCCTTCTATCGCAAGTCTGAGATATCTAACGCAAGAAGCGAAAGAAGCCGGCCAAGAGCCGCAGAAATTGCATTCCCTGCTTCGAGGGCCGGCGCCGCATTCCCTTCCATCCCGCTGCCCCAGGGCTTTTCAGCACAGGTGGTCCTACCATGAGCGTTTCCGCAAGCACGTCACTCAAACCGCGCCGCCGGCCTGGACTGCGATGGGCGCTGGCCGCCGTCGCGGCACTTGTCCTCGTCGCCGCGATGGCGCTCGACACCAAGGTCGTCGTCATCGGTTCAGCGGCCGACGTACAGGCGGACGTCTTCTCGCCGGAGGCTTTCGGCACTTCCGAATTCCCGAAAATCCAGGCGGCCATCGTTGACAAGGCCGTCGCCGCCGACGTCTTCGCGGCCGCCGTCGCCGCCAACAAGGACGAGGCCGGCAAGAAATATGGGGTGCCCGGCAGCGTCGGGCCGGAAATCTCGATCAAGCTCACCGGCGTCGCCGGAGCCGGCAAATCCGGCATCTACACCATCACCGTGCCGGGCGTTCCCCCGGAAGTGGTGATCCGCGTGCAGACGGGCCCTGCGATCAACGGTACCGACATCCGCGACGCCACCGGGACGATCAGCTTCGGCCAGTTCACAAACCAGATCGAATACCAGAATGCCGGTTCGGCCCTGAACAAGGAGATGAAGAAGCAGGTCCTGTCGAAGATCGACAACTCCAACCTCACCGGCAAGACCCTCGACGTCGTCGGAGCCTTCCAGCTCATAAACCCCAAGAGCTGGCTCATCACGCCGGTGAAGCTGGAGGTCCAATGAGCGCCGTGGCCGAACAGCTGGCGGGCTCCGGCGAGACCGTTCTCGCGGCTCGCAACGTCACCAAGATCTATGGCAGCACGCACGCCCTCAAGGGGGTGAACTTCGATATTCATCGCGGCAAGGTCACCACCCTCTTCGGTGAGAACGGGGCCGGCAAATCCACGCTGATGAAGATCCTCTCGGGTGTCGTCTCGCCGACCTCCGGCAGCATCGTGCTCGACGGCCGGGAAGTCTCCTTCGCCTCCTCGACCGACGCACGTGACCAGGGCATTTCGATCATCCACCAGGAACTGAGCCTCGCGCCCAACCTGAGCGTGCGCGACAACATCTTCATGGGCCGCGAGATCGTCACGCCGACCGGCGTCGACTTCGCGGAGGAGGCGCGCCAGGTGCGTGTCCTCATGAAGGAACTGGCCGAGGACATCGATCCCCTGACCCGCGTGGAGGACCTGCGCCTCGGACAGCAGCAGATCGTCGAGATCGCCCGCGCGCTTTCGGTGAATTCGCGGATCCTGATCATGGACGAACCGACCTCTGCGCTGAGCGCCAGCGAGGTGGAGGTTCTGTTCAAGGTCATCCACGACCTCACCCTGCGCGGCGTCTCCATCGTCTACATCTCGCATCACCTTGAGGAAGCGCTGCAGATCACCGATTTCGCGGTGGTGCTGCGAGACGGCGCCATCACCGCCACGGCGCCGCGCAAGGACATCGACCTCGAATGGATCGTGCGCAACATGGTCGGCGAGAATTTCGACCTCGGTTCTCCCCCCACCGGCTATGCCTTCGGCGAGATCGCGCTTTCGATCCGCGACCTCTCGGTGGCCGACGCTTCGGGCGTCGGCTCGGTGGTGGACGGCATGTCGCTCGACGTGAAGGCCGGCGAGATCGTGTGCATCTACGGGCTGATGGGCGCGGGCCGCACCGAAATGCTCGAATGCGTCGCGGGACGCGTACCGAGAACGGGCGGCAGCGTGTTCCTGGAAGGTCAGGAGGTGTCCGACCTGAGCATCGCCGAGCGTATCGAGAGAGGCCTCGCCCTCGTGCCCGAGGATCGTCAGCGCGACGGCCTCGTGCAGACCATGACGGTAGGCTCCAACCTGTCGCTCGCCAGCATCGGCGACTTCGTGCGCGGCCTCCTGCTGTCCCCGGGGCGCGAGCAGGCGCTGATCGGCCAGTCGATCCGCGACACGCATATCAAGACAGCCGGCGGCGAGGCCGCCATCGGCTCGCTCTCCGGCGGCAACCAGCAGAAGGTGGTGATCGGCAAGATCCTCGCCACCCATCCGCATGTGATCCTGCTGGACGAACCCAGCCGAGGCATCGACATCGGCGCGAAGGCCGAGGTGTTCCGTATACTCGCCGAGCGGGCCAGCCAGGGCCTGGCGGTGGTGTTCTCCACCTCGGAAGTCGCCGAATGCCTCAGTATCGCGCACCGCATCATCGTGATGCGCCGCGGCAAGATATCCGCCGAATTCGGCTCCGACGTGACCAAGGAGCAGATCATGGCCGCCTCGGGCGAAGCCGTGGTCGTCGGCTGATCAAAAAGAACGGAGCCAGACCATGACCCAAGTCGGTCCTACTCTCAAATCCAACCAAGCGGCCTCCGTCTCCCAGGGATTCGACATCGGCCGCCTTCTGCTCGAAGGGCGCGCCTTCTTCGCGTTGATCGCGATCATCGTCGTGTTCTCCTTCCTGTCGCCCAACTACTTCACCGTCGCCAATTTCCTTACGATGGCCCAGCACGTCGCCATCTTCGGCATCCTGGCGGTCGGCATGCTGCTGGTGATCCTCAATGGCGGCATCGACCTCTCGGTCGGCTCGACCCTGGGCTTTGCCGGCGTGGTGGCGGGCTTCCTGATGCAGGGCGTCACGCTCACCTGGTTCGGCATCATTCTCTATCCGCCGGTATGGGCGGTCGCGGTGCTGTGCTGCGTCGTCGGCGCGGTGATCGGTCTCATCAACGGCGTGCTGATTGCCCGCTTCCGCGTTCCGGCCTTCGTCGCCACGCTCGGCGTGATGTATGTGGTGCGCGGCTTCGCGCTGCTGATGACCAACGGCCTCACCTACAACAATCTCGGCGGCAAGCCGGAGCTCGGCAACACTGGCTTCGACTGGCTGGGCTTCAACCGCCTGGCCGGCGTCCCGATCGGCGTCATCGTGCTCTGCGTGATCGCCCTGATCGTCAGCCTGGTGCTCAACCGCTCCCCCTTCGGCCGCTGGCTCTACGCCTCGGGCGGCAATGAGCGCGCCGCCGAACTGTCGGGCGTGCCCGTCAAGGCGGTGCAGATCACGGTCTACATGCTCTCGGGCATGTGCGCGGCCATCGGCGGGCTTATCCTCTCCTCGCAGCTCACCTCGGCCGGCCCCACCGCCGGCACCACCTACGAGCTGACCGCGATCGCCGCGGTCGTCATCGGCGGCGCGGCCCTTACCGGCGGACGCGGCAACATCCGCGGCACGCTGCTCGGCGCCTTCGTGATCGGCTTCCTCTCCGACGGCCTCGTCATCATCGGCATCTCGTCCTACTGGCAGACTGTCTTCACCGGCGCGGTCATCGTGCTCGCGGTGCTGCTCAATGCCATCCAGTATCGCCGCCGCACCAAGCGCCCAGCCGCCGGCGGCCAAACCACTTCTCCGAAACAAGGGGGTTAAGCCGACAAGTCATCCCTTGAGAGAAGACGAGCGTTAGCAACCGTATATCGCCACACTATAAGGAAATGTCCAAAATGACGAGCAAGACAAAGCTTCTGATGGCCGCAGCCTTCGCGCTGACGATGCCGCTGATGAGCGCGACCGGCGCCTGGGCCAGCGGCCTGATCTCGATCATCGTCAACGATCCGGCCAACCCCTACTGGCTGACCGAGGGCAATGTCGCCGCCGCCACGGCCAAGAAGCTCGGCTATGACGCCAATGTCGGCGCGCACAAGGGCGACACCAACGTCGAGAGCAACCTCATCGACACCGCCATCACCAACAAGTCCGTCGCCATCATTCTCGATCCGGCCAACGCCTCCGGCTCGATCGGCGCCGTGAAGAAGGCCGTGGCCGCGAACATCCCGGTGTTCCTGGTGAATGCCGAGATCAACCAGGAAGGCCTCGCCAAGGGTCAGCTCGTCTCCAACAACGCCCAGGGCGCGGCCCTCGGCGCGCAGGAATGGGTGAAGCTCGTCGGCGAGAAGGGCAACTATGCCGAACTGCTCGGCGCGCCCTCCGACAACAACGCCGCCACGCGCTCGAACGGCTACGAGACCGTCCTCACCCAGTATCCCGACCTCAACAAGGCCGCCTCGCAGGTTGCCAACTGGGACCGCACCCAGGGCCACGACAAGATGCAGAGCATGCTGCAGGCCAACCCGAACATCATCGGCGTGATCAGCGGCAATGACGAAATGGCCCTCGGCGCCATCGCCGCCCTGAAGGAAGCCGGCAAGCTCTCCAGCGTCAAGGTCGGCGGTTTCGACGGTTCGCCCGATGCGGTGGCCGCCATCAAGGCAGGCGACCTGCAGTACACCGTCCTGCAGCCGGTGGCCGTGTTCTCCGTGAAGGCTGTCGAGCAGGCCGATTCCTTCATCAAGACCGGCAAGACCGGCGCCGCCTCGGAGAAGCAGCTCTTCGACTGCGTCATCATCAACAAGGACAACATCGACAAGTACACGGCGGCCTTCACGCTGTCGAACTGACGATGCCGGGGAAGCGCGCCGAGCGCTTCCCCATTCGATTCCGAGGCCGATCGAGCTTTGGGCGGACGCGCAACTGAGGCGTCCCGATCGTTTTGGCCTGAACGGATGGGCGAATCCATCGCGAACATCACAGGGTGATGTCCATCGATACCGCGACCTCACGCGGGAAATCCGCGCCGCACGCGAAGCGATGCCCGATTGCGTTGGTGAAAGCCGGTCTCGCCCTTTGCGATCTCGATCACGGACGTGTTATCCCCTCCTTCCGGCAATGGTGCAGGCAAGATGAACACTCTGGACGACGATGATCAGAGCGACACCCCCCTCGGGCAGGAAGCCGTGCAGGGCGATTCCCGCCTCGCGCGACAGGTCGCGCGGCGCCAGTCGATCACGGAAACCGTGATGGCCGAAGGCTCGATGCGCATCGAGGACCTGGCCGAACGCTTCGGCATCAGCCTGATGACGGCACATCGCGACCTCGACGACCTGGTCAGCCGCGGCATCCTGCGCAAGACCCGCGGCACGGCCTCGGCCGCGCCGACCAGCCTGATCGAGTCCAGCGACGTCTACCGCTTCAGCCGGCAACTGGTTGAAAAGAAGGCGATCGCGCTGGCCGCGATGCGGTTCGTGGAACCGGGCCAGGCGATCTTCCTCGACGATTCCACCACCGTCCTTCAGATGGCCCGCCATTTCCCCTCTAAGGTGCCGCTGACGGTCATCACCAATTCGCTGACCCTGATGAACGAGCTCAGGGGCATGCGAGATCTCTCCCTGCTGGGTCTGGGCGGCCAATACTACAACTGGTGCAATGCCTTCATGGGGCGCATGACCTCGCACGAGACATCGTATCTGCGCGCCGACACGCTGTTCATGTCGATGTCCGCCATCACCGACGACATCGTGTTCCACCAATTCCTGGAAATGGTGGATACCAAGCGGGCCATGTTCGATTCGGCCTCGACGCGCATCCTGCTGGCCGATCACACCAAGTTCGACCGGCGCGCCCTGCACGGCTTCGGTCCGCTGACCGACTTCGACATCGTCATCGTCGACGACGGCACGCCGGCCGTGCATCTCGACCGCATGCGGGCGAAGGGCATCAACGTGGTGGTGGCCCCCACGAAGGGCGTGGAAACGTAACGCCGCTGCGGCGATCTCCCACGTTGCGGGCCAATCTGCCCAGGCCGTGAACGCCGTCCTTGCAGGACCAACGGCTCCTCTCGGCATTTGCCGCGCCATGAACCATGTTCACGGCGCCCGGCGCTTCGCGCCGTAGCGGCCACCGGCGAGAATGTTACAAGCGGAAAAATGTAACATTAATTATCGTGACATTCTCATTTCAATATGTTCACTTCTGCCTCACATATCATTCGCGAGAGGAAAGCGTCCGTCATGCCCAGCCTGCTCGGTATCGATAACGGCCTCACCGTCACCAAGGCGGTGATCTTCGACTTCGATGGCCGGCAACTCGCGGTGGCGCGCCGGCGCGTGCCCCAGTCGATGCCCGCCCCGCGATCGGTGGAGCGCGACATGGCAGGGCTGTGGCAGGCGACGGCGGAGGCGATCCGCGAGGCCATCGCGCTCAGCGGCAGGCCGGCGGACGACATCAAGGCCGTCGCCGCCACCGCCCATGGCGATGGCCTCTACCTTCTCGACGCGGAGCGCAAGCCGCTGGGGCCGGGCATCCTTTCGCTCGACAGCCGTGCCTGGGCGGTGGTCGACCGCTGGGAGAAGGAAGGCCTGTTCGACCCCGCTCTGGCGGAGACCGGGCAGATGCCGCATGCCTCCGCACCATCGGCCCTGCTGGCCTGGATCAGGGACAATCAGCCCGGGCGGTACGCCCGGATCGCTCACGTCCTCGCCTGCAAGGATTGGCTGCGCTTTTGCCTCACCGGCACCGTGGGCACCGACCGGACGGAGGCCAGCACCTCGTTCACCAATGTCCGCAGCCAAGAGTATTCGGCCGAGGCGCTGCGCCTCTACGGCCTCGAATCCCTGTCCGGCGCGCTGCCGTCGATCCGCCATTCCGCCGAGATCGTCGGGGAAGTCACGGCCGAGGCAGCGGCGCTTACCGGCCTCGGCCGGGGCACGCCGGTCGCCAGCGGTCTGCATGACGTAACCGCTTCCGCACTCGGCATCGGCGGCCACGAGGACGACGTGGTCAGCATCGTCGCCGGCACCTATTCGATCAACGAAGTGGTCTCCACGGCCCCGAAACTCGATGCGCGCTGGTTCTGCCGCAACGCCATCGCCCCGGGGCGCTGGAACAACATGTCGATCTCCCCGGCGTCGGCCGCGAACTACGACTGGTTCCTCGACACGCTTTGCGGAAAGGACCATGCCGAAGCGGCAGCCTCGGGAGAGTCCATCCATGCCATGCTGGCGAAGGAGATCGACGAAGCCCTCGGGCGTCCCTCGACGATCCTGTTCCATCCCTATCTGTTCGGCTCGCCCTTCGGCAATCTCGCCAGCGCCAGCTTCGTCGGCCTCCATGGCTGGCACGACCGCAGCGACATGCTGAAGGCGGTGCTCGAGGGAATCGTCTTCAACCACCGCTTCCATGTCGAGGCACTGCGGCAGGGCTTCCCCTGCCGGGAGGTTCGCTTGACCGGTGGAGTCTCGCGCAATGCCTCCTTTGCCCAGATGTTTGCCGATGCCCTGAACCTGCCGGTGACGGTGGCCGGCGTCGACGAGGCCGCTGCCTTCGGCGCGGCCCTGTGCGCGGGCGCGGCGGTCGGGCAGTTCGCATCGCCCCAGGACGGCGCACGCGCGCTCGTCGCGAGGGCTCGCGTCTTCGAGCCCGATCCGGCGCGCGCCAGGACCTACGATGAACGCTTCGCCGTCTATACCGGCATTGCCGAGGCACTCAAGCCGCATTGGGACAGGCTGGAAAGCCTCGGTGCGAAGCAGACCGGAAGCCCGGCATGAGCAAGGCGGAGGACAGGCGCCAGGATATCGCCGACTATGTGATGCGCTACGGCCAGATCCGCATCGAGGATCTGGTCAACCATTTCGGCGTGTCCCGCATGACGATCCACCGCCATGTCGACCAGCTGGCGCAACAGGGAATCGTGCGCAAGCTTCATGGCATGGTGACCGTGCTTCCCTCCGGGGTCTACGAGAGCACGTTCCGTTACCGCCAGAGCATCGGCCGGGCTGAAAAGGAGGCGCTGGCCCACGCCGTGCTGCCGCATGTCGAGGCCGGACAAGTGGTCATGCTGGACGATTCCTCGACGGCCGGAGCCGTCGCGCCGCTGCTGGCCGAGGTCAAGCCGCTGACCGTGATCACCAACAGCCTCCATGCCGGCACGGCGCTGGCGGAGGCAGGCGACGTCGACTACATCTGCCTTGGCGGCCAGTATCATTCCACCTACAATGCCTTCATCGGCCTGCTCTGCGAGAACGCCATCGCCCGGCTGCGCGCCAATCTCCTGATCTGTTCCGCCTCCGCCGTCTGCGACGGCACCGCCTATATCCAGGATCAGCATGTCGTGCGGGTCAAGCAGGCGATGATGCGCGCCTGCACCAAGCGGATCCTCCTGCTCGAGCACGCCAAATTCGGCAAGATCGCCCTGCACGCCCTCGACGACCTGACCGCGTTCGACGCCGTCCTCGTCACGGACGGCCTCGATGCGGCGGTCGCCAATCAACTTCGCGAAGCCGGGGTACGGCTTCAGATCGTCAAGACGGTGGCAGCATGACAGCGGATACGAAAATCAATCCCGGCGTCGCGGATCGCGTGGCCGCGATGGCGGGGAGCGGCACCGTCGATGTGGTCATCCTCGGCGCGGGCATCAACGGCGCCGGACTGTTCCGCGACCTCAGCGCCCAGGGCGTCAACTGCCTCATCATCGACAAGGGCGATTTCGGGTCCGGCACCAGCGCCGCTCCCTCACGCCTGATTCATGGCGGACTGAAATATCTCGAAACGGGCGAATTCGGCCTGGTGGCGCAGTCGACCCTTGAGCGCAACCTGCTGCTCAGGAACGCGCCGCATTGCGTCACCCCTCTGCCGACCGTCATCCCCATCTTCTCCTGGACGAAAGGCATCGGCGCGGCGCTTCGCACCCTGTTCGGTTCCAAGAGCGCCCCACGCAGCCGTGGCGCGCTGCTGATCAAGGCGGGGCTGGCCATCTACGACTACTATGGCTCGCGCAACCGGGTCATGCCGCGCCATCGCATGGTCGGCCGCCGCAAGGCCCTGGCCGAACTTCCCGCGCTCACTCCCTCGATCGTCGCGACTGGCACCTACTACGATGCCAAGGTCAGCCTGCCCGAACGCCTCGTCTACGAACTCGTGGCGGATGGTATGTCCACCAATCCGGGCTCGGCCGCACTCAACTACACCGACCTCGCCTCGTCGGCAGACGGCGTGCTCACCTTCCAGCCCCGGAACGGCGGCAGCCCCTTTTCCGTGCGGCCCAGGCTGGTGATCAATGCGGCCGGGCCGTGGATCGACCATGTCAACGCCAGCCTCGGCATGCCGTCGAAGATGATCGGCGGCACCAAGGGATCGCATATCCTGCTTCGACACGACGAACTGGTGAAGGCCCTCAAGGGGCAGATGATCTATTTCGAGGCTGACGATGGGCGCATCTGCCTGGTCTACGACTATCTCGGGCTGGCGCTCGTCGGCTCCACCGACATTCCCGCCGACAATCCGGATACGGTGAAGGCCGATGCGGCGGAGATCGACTATCTCATCGCCAGCATCCGCTCGCTGCTCCCCGGCCTGCAATTCGACCGATCGCAGATCGTCTACGCCTATGCCGGCATCCGGCCGCTGCCGGCGTCCAACGCGGCGATACCGGGGCTGATCAGCCGCGACCATTCCGCGCCCGTGCTTGAACCGGATGCGACTCGTCCGTTCCCCGTGATCTCCCTGGTCGGTGGCAAGTGGACGACATTCCGCGGCTTTGCCGAGGAAGTCGCCGACAGCGTGCTCAAGCGCCTCGGCCGGAGCAGGCAGGTCAGCACGAAAGACCTGCAGATCGGGGGCGGCAAGGATTTCCCGACCGATGGTGCCGCCCGCGCGGACTGGATCAGCAAGGCCGCCGCCGCCTCCGGCCTTCCGCAGGAGCGCCTGGAGCCGCTGCTCGCCCGCTATGGCACCACGGCGGCCGAGGTCGCGCGCCATCTCAGCGCCAGCGGCCGGCGGGACGAGAAGCTGGAAGCCAGTTCCTTCAGCCTGGCCGAGATCGAATACATCGCCCGCCGGGAGAACATCGGACATCTGGCCGATATCGTGATGCGCCGCACCGCGCTCGCCATAACGGGCGCGCTGAACCGCCATGACCTCGAAGCCATCGCCCGGGTGGCCGGCGAAGTCCTGGGCTGGGATTCCGCGCGCATCGCCACGGAAGTGGACGGTGTCGTAGCCCAGTTGGCCGAGAGGAACCTGCTGAAGATCGCCTAGCGCATTTCATCTTCGGATGAAGCCGTCATGAATCGCAGAATGCTCGTGATTTCCGCATGCCAGGCCGGACAGCCTGCTTCGGAGCGCCGATATGTGGCCGCCGCTCCAAAGAAAGCTGTCGCCAAGCGGGCGCCCGACGCGATATCTCCTTTCTCATCGCATTTCGAGGTTCCCATGCCGCTTGATCCTGCCCAGATCGAAACCCTTTCGCGAGTTTCCACCGCCACCTTGACCACGGTCCTGCTCAAGAAGGGCCTGCGCAACGTCTGGATGCGGGGCACCCGGCCGCTCAGGGCAGGCCAGAAGCGGATCGTCGGACCGGCCTTCACCCTGCGCTTCGTGCCGGCGCGCGAGGACCTCGCCACCCCCGCGGCCTGGGCGTCTCCCACCTCGACGCGCGCTGCCATCGAGGCGATGCCTGAAGGGGCCGTTGCCGTCGTCGACGCCATGGGTATTCAGGATGCCGGCATCTTCGGCGACATCCTCTGCGGCCGCATGCAGAAGCGCGGCGTCGCCGCCCTCATCACCGACGGCGTCATCCGGGATGCGGCGGGTGTGCTTCAGACGGAACTGCCGGTATGGTGCAGCGGCGTCGCGGCGCCGCCCTCGGTGGCCGGCCTCACCTTCGTCGGCTGGCAGCAGCCGATCGGATGCGGGGGCGTCGCCATATTCCCCGACGACGTGATCGTGACCGACGATGACGGCGCCGTGGTGATTCCGGCCGCCTTCCTCGACGAAGTCCTGTCGGACGCGCCGGAACAGGAGCGCGCCGAAGCGTGGATCATGCGCCAGGTCGACGAAGGCGCCGCGCTTCCCGGCCTCTATCCGATGAATGCGGAGACCAAGACGCGTTACGAACGGGCGAAGGAGGACGGCGAAGCATGAAAGGCCATCCTGCAGGGCGGAGCTCCGCTTGCGGTGCAACCCTGCCCTGAGTCCCTATTCCCCTCCCCATATCGTGCTATAGGGAGCCGATCCTTCTCACACGGTACACGTCCCTCCCATGCTCGTTCTCGGCATAGAAACCACCTGCGATGAAACGGCCGCCGCCATCGTATTGCGCAACCAGGATGGCGAAGGGCAGATTCTCTCCAATGTCGTGCTTTCGCAGATCGCCGAGCATGCCGCCTATGGCGGCGTGGTGCCCGAGATCGCCGCACGAGCCCATGCCGAGGTGATCGATCATATCATCGAGCAGGCGATGGAAGAGGCCGACGTGCGCTTCGACCATCTGGATGCCATCGCGGCGGCCGCGGGGCCGGGTCTGATCGGCGGCGTCATCGTCGGCCTCACCACGGCAAAGGCCCTTGCACTCTCGCTGGGCAAGCCGCTGATCGCCGTCAACCATCTCGAGGCCCACGCGCTGACGCCGCGCCTCACCGACAACGTCGCCTTCCCCTATCTGCTGCTGCTCGCCTCCGGCGGGCATACGCAGCTCGTCGCCGTACGGGGCCTCAACGACTATGTCCGTCTGGGCACCACCATCGACGATGCCATCGGAGAAGCCTTCGACAAAGTCTCCAAGATGCTCGGCCTGGGCTACCCGGGCGGACCGGCGGTGGAAGCGCAGGCGATGAGCGGGGATGCCGCGCGCTTCGCCTTTCCCCGCCCCCTGCAGGGCCGGCCCGATCCGAACTTTTCCCTCTCCGGCCTCAAGACCGCCGTGCGCCTGGAAGCGGAGAGACTGGCGCCTCTGGCCGCCAAGGACATCCGCGACATCTGCGCTTCATTCCAGGCAGCCGTGGTCGACATGGTGGTGGACCGCACCCGCGTGGGCCTGCGCCGCTTCCGCGACGTGGCCGGCGCTGCCCCGACCGCGCTCGTGATCGCGGGCGGCGTCGCCGCCAACCTTGCCATCCGCCGTGGCCTGCTGCGCCTCGGCGCGGAGGCGGGCCTGCGCATCGTCATGCCGCCGCCGGCACTGTGTACCGACAATGGCGCCATGATCGCCTGGGCCGGCGCCGAGCGCCTGTCGGCCGGCTTCACCGACGGGCTCGACACCAGTCCCCGCGCGCGCTGGCCGCTCGATCCCAATGCACCGGGCTCCGGCAAGGGAGGCCTTGGCCGCGAGGGAGTCGGCAAGGGAGCCAAGGCTTGACCGGCATCGCGGGAAAGACGGTCGGCGTCATCGGCGCGGGAGCGTTCGGCACCGCGCTGGCATGCGCCGCCGCGCGCGCTGGCCGCAATGTCCGCGTCTGGGGCCGGGACACCGCCGTCATGGCCGCCATGGACGCGACGCGCGAGTCGAGCAAACTGCCCGGCCTCGTCCTGCCCGAAGCCATACACGCCACCGCCGACCTCCCCGAAGCCGCTGGCAGCGAAGTCCTGATCGTCGCCGTTCCGACCCAGGCGTTGCGCGAGGTCTGCACCGGGCTCGCCCCGCTCGTCGCGAAGGGCACGCCGGTGATCCTCGCAGCCAAGGGCATCGAGCGTGCCAGCGGTGATTTCGTTTCCGACATCGCCCGCGAGACGCTGCCGGCCGCCCGTCCCGCCGTGCTCTCCGGCCCCGGATTCGCCGCCGACATCGCCAAGGCGTATCCGACCGCGCTCACCCTTGCCTGCGCCGACCCCGCATTGGGCGGACGCCTGGCCAGGACAATCGGTTCGCCCGCCTTCCGGCTCTATCATTCGACAGACCTGCGCGGCGTCGAGATCGGTGGTGCGGCCAAGAACGTATTGGCCATTGCCGCAGGCGTCGCCGCAGGGCGCGGCTTCGGAGAGAGCACGGTCGCGGCACTGCTCGCCCGGAGCTTCGCCGAGTTGACCCGATTCGGCCTTGCTTTCGGCGCGCGTGCGGAGACCCTAGCAGGCCTGTCGGGCCTGGGAGACCTCATCCTCACCGGTACGTCCTCACGCTCGCGCAACCGCCGCTTCGGAGAGGAACTCGGGAAAGGCATCGA
Organism: Labrys sp. ALF-8; assembly: GCF_059699065.1. Lineage (NCBI taxonomy): Bacteria > Pseudomonadati > Pseudomonadota > Alphaproteobacteria > Hyphomicrobiales > Xanthobacteraceae > Labrys > Labrys sp. ALF-8. The sequence goes on along the minus strand of NZ_AP048537.1, from coordinate 2,628,396 downwards.
TGTCGAGACCGCCATCCGCGACGTCGGCCTCGCCGAAGGCGTGTGGACGGCACCGATTCTCTCCAGCATGGCCAGCGCAAAGGGCGTGGAGATGCCGGTCGCCGCCGCGGTGGCTGACCTGGTGGCGGGCAGGGCCAGCATCGACAAGGCCATCGAACGCCTGCTTTCGCGCCCGCTGAAGGCAGAGTGACGGCGTTCCTCCCCCGTTGCGGGAGAAGGAGGACGCATACCGGCTTGTGCATGGCAACCAGGCTGGCATAAGTGTCGCCCCCTCTATTCCAGGAGCCTCCCATGACCCTGAAACGTATCGGTGCCGGCAACCGTATGAGCGACGCGGTGATCCACGGCGACAAGATCTACCTCTCCGGCTATGTCGCCGAAACCGCCGTCGGCAAGTCTGTGAAGGAACAGACGCAGGATATCCTCGCCCAGATCGACGAGACACTGAAGGAAGCCGGCAGCGACAAGACCAAGGTGATCAAGGCCAATATCTGGCTTACTGACATCGGCACCTGGGCCCAGATGAACGAAGCCTGGGATGCCTGGGTCGTGCACGGCCAGGCCCCCGCCCGCGCCACCGTGGAAGCCAAGCTGGCAGGCCCGGGGCTCGATGTGGAAATCATGATGGAAGCGGCGCTGTAGCCGGAAGCGCGGGACGCATTCCCTGGGACCGCCGGCATCCGGCTGGCCCCATGGAGCCATCACAATGCAGGAAGGGCGCGATCTTGCAGGGTCGCGCCTTTTCTTTGCCGCAGCGGTTCAGGAGCCGGCAGGATGCCGGTGCTGCCTGGGAAGAGGCCCGCGCATGATCGGGTCACCCCCGCGCCCTCGGATGCGCCGCCTGGTAGACGCGCATCAGTTCGCTCGCATCGACCTTGGTGTAGATCTGCGTGGTCGAAAGGCTGGCATGGCCGAGCAGTTCCTGGATCGAACGCAAGTCGCCGCCGCGCCCCAGGAGATGCGTGGCGAAGGAATGACGCAGCGCATGCGGCGTGGCGCTGTCGGGCAGGCCGAGGACACCGCGCAGGTGCTGCATCGCCAACTGTATGATGCGCGGCGAGAGCGGCCCGCCACGGGCGCCGACGAAGAGCGGGCCGTCCGGATCCAGCTTGTACGGCACGAGCTTGAGATAGTCCTCCACCGCCTGCACGACAGGCGCTATCACGGGCACCGAACGCATCTTCCGGCCCTTGCCAACGACGGTGATGCTGTCGCGACCGCTCGCCGGCGCGTCCTTGCGCGTCAGGCCGAGCGCCTCGGAAATACGCAGCCCGCCGCCGTAGCACAACGCCAGCACGGCAGCATCGCGGGCAAGTATCCAGGGCTCGCGTGCCTCGCCGGCGCGGGTGGCGGCGGCTGCGACCTTGCGCGCCGCTTCGGGTGAGAGAGGCTTCGGCAGGCTCTGGGGCAGCTTGGGCCCGCGCACCGCCGTCAACGCCGCGCTGGCGCCATGGCCCTCGCGTTCCAGGAAGCGGGCAAAGGCGCGGGTGGCGGCCAACGCCCGCATCAGCGACCGGGGCTTCAGCCCATCCGCGCGGCGGGCGGCGAGGAAGGCGCGCACGTCGCGGGGGGCAAGTCCCTCGATGTCGTCGAGGCCGGGCGGCTCGCCGAAATGCCCGGTCAGAAAGCGCAGGAATCCTGTGACGTCGCGGTCATAGGCCTCTACCGTCTTGGGACTCATGCGTCGCTCGACGGCGAGATAAGCGAGCCAACGTCCCTTGGCGGCTGCCAGGTCGGACGCGGCGACGAGAATGGGAGGCGAAGCGTTCATACCGCTATTGTGGCGCGAAAAGATGAGGGAGTGGTTGCCAGCAGGAAGCCCCAGCGCGAACGCGGCATCGGCGGTATCCCGTGTCCGCATCGCCCCGGCCGCCCTGCCTGGGCCTACTGCGGCCTGAAATGCAAACGGCGCGCTCCCGGGAGCGCGCCGCCGCAAGTCGTTTCGTCGTAAATCCTATTCTCCCGCCACCATTACCGCGTCGCCACCGGGAACGGAGGACGCCATCTTGCGGCTCGACCACACCAGCACGAGGATGCACAGGCTCGACAGGCCGAGATAACCGCAGGCGAGCGGAACGATGGTGCCGTCATAGGCCTCGCCGATCAGGGCCCCCAGCAGCGCGCCCATCAGCGTGGTGACGCAGCCGATGAAGGAGGAGGCGGTACCGGCGATGTCGCCCACCGGCTCCATGGCCAGGGTGTTGAAGTTCGGCATGGTCAGGCTGAGCAGGAAATGAGCGACGCCCATGGCCAGGCCGAAGTAGAGCAGCGGCGGACGGCCGTTGTAGATCATGGCGAGGCCCAGCAGCACCAGCGCCATCAGCCAGAAGCCGACCATGCCGAAACGCGACAACGCGACCATGCCGAGCCGCTTCACCAGCCGCGAATTGGCGAAGGAGGCGGTGCCCATGCAGATGGCGATCAGGGCGAAGGCCAGCGGGAAATAGGGCCCGAGACCGTAGATGTCCGTCTCGAAGATCTGCTGGGCCTGGCCGAGATAGGTCATCAGGCAGCCCATGGCGAGCCCCATCGCCAGCGTATTGGCGATCGAGGCCGGCGTGGTGGCAACGCGACGGATGCCTGAGGCGACACCCGAGAACGAAAGGCGCCTGCGATATTCGGGATGCAGCGTCTCCGGCATGCGCAGGCCGAACCAGAACACCACCACCAGCACCAGGGCGAGCATGCTCATGAAGATGAAGCGCCAGCTTCCCAGTATCAGGAAGGCGCTCCCCGTGGCCGGGGCGACAACCGGCACGACAATGAAGATCATCATGGTCAGCGACATCACGCGCGCCATGTCGCGGCCGGTGTAGCGGTCGCGGATGATGGCGACGGAGAGCACGCGCGCCGCCGCGCCGCCGAGGCCTTGGATGGCACGGGCGGCGAGCAGCGTTTCGAAGCTGTGCGCGAAAATGGCGAGCAGCGTGCCGGCGGTATAGATGACGAGGCCGAGCATCAGCACCTTGCGGCGGCCGATCGCATCCGACACGGGTCCCCACACCATCTGCATGATGGCGAAGCCGCCCATGTAGGCGGTGAGGATGAGCTGCATGCGATTGGCGTCTGGTATGCCGAAATCGGAGCGGATGGCTTCGAAAGCGGGAAGCAGATTGTCGATCGACAACGAGATCAGCCCCATCATCAGGGCAATCACCAGGACGAATTCGACAAAAGACGGTTGAGGACCCTGCTTCAAAGCAGGATCCGAGGCCGGACCAGCGAGGGAACGGGACATGGTAATCTCAGAAATGCGAAAATCAAAAACTGGCGGGGCAATAGGGCGGCGCTCAGATATCGATTTACTAACACGGGAATCGTGACCAAAAGGTGATTTATTTGCCACATCGGGTGTGAATTCACGCAAGAATGGCTGAAAAATTTCATTGGCGCGCAAGCCCGGGCATCCCGGCCCCGCTTCCTGAGGCCGCCGACATCCGCAGGCCGGGCAGCAGCCCCAGGCCCCGTGCATCCCCGCACAGAATTCGCGACAGGCATTGCTTAACCTCTTCTCCAAGTTTGGAGCGAGAAGAGACCCAGCCATGGTTGCCATCCCCCAGCGCAGCGCACCCAGCCGCACCGACAGCCTTCTCTTCGAGGCCAAGGCAATCGTCCTCCGGGGCCTGAGCCTGGCCCGGGAGACCTTCGCAGCCGAGCGTGCCGTCAGGCACCAGCCGGCGGGACGATTGGCCGGCGCGCCGGTGCTGGCGCGTGTCTCCTCGCCCTTGTGGAACAATTTCACCGGCACCCGGGACCGCCAGCTCACGGCCGGCAAGGTACACAATCTGCGACAGGCCCTGAAGGGGCTGGACGGCATCGAAGTACCGGCCGGAGCGATTCTCAGCTTCTGGAAGCAGGTGGGCCGGGCAAGCCGCGCCCGCGGCTTCGTGCCCGGCCGCGAACTGCGAGAGGGCTGCCTCATCTCCAGCGTCGGCGGAGGGCTGTGCCAGCTCTCCAATGCGCTCTATGAGGCTGCGCTGGAGGCCGGTTTCGACATCGTGGAACGTCACGCGCACAGCCGCGTGGTGCCCGGCTCCCGCGCCCAGCTCGGCCGCGACGCGACGGTGTTCTGGAACTATGTCGATTTCCGCGTCCGCAGCCGCCACGCCTTCCGCGTCGAGGCGCGCATGAGCCGGGACCAGTTGGAGATCACCTTCCGAGGCTTCGTCGCCCAGACTGCCCAGGCGCTGCGGGAGCCTGACTCGCAGGCGAGGCCGACGGCGCATGACTGCACCCGGTGCGGCCGGCAGGATTGCCATCGCAACGATCCCGAGCGTTCCCTCCACAGCGGCCGTCCCACCGCCTGGCTGGTCGATGCCTGCTGGCCGGAATTCGCCTCCCTGTTCAAGGCGATGGCGACCAAGGAAGACGCTCTTCACCGGCCCGCCCGCCTGCCCGGTTCGCAGCGCTACGGCTGGCCCACGGGCGTGGCGGGCATCGACAGGAGCGCGCCGGTGGCGACGCTGCGCCGTTCGTTCGATCTGCGGGGCGCCTCCGGCGGCAGCCTGCAGTTGAAGGCGATGGCGGCCGACGCCCGCCTTGCCGCCGCCTATGCGGCGCGGCTGTCTCACCAGCATACCCACCTGGTGGTCTCGCAGAATCTCCTGCCGCATCTCTGGCATGAGGGCGCGCTCCAGGGCCGCAGCTTCGACGTGATGATGGAGCGCCTGCCCCTCAAGCTTCTGCAGGAGAGGCTGGATGCCGCCGTCCGTCATCATCCCGAAAGCCCGACGCTCGCGGATTTCCGCGCCTCGGACGCCATCGTCGCCGCCGAGACGGAGGCGCTGGCCGCCGCCGATCGCCTGTTCACGCCCCACACGGCGATCGCCGGGCTCGACCCCCGCACGACCCTGCTCGAGTGGGCGACGGCAAGGCCCCTCCGCGCCGCCCATGGCGGCCGAACCATCCTGTTCCCGGCTTCCGCCGTAGGTCGCAAAGGCGCCCATGCCCTGAGGGAGGCAATCCAGGACCTCGACATCGACCTTGCAATCAAGGGCCATGCCCGCGAATGCCCCGCTTTCTGGGGCACACTGCCCGCACGCCTGCTCCCCGATGGGGAAATGCCGGCCGAGATTGCCGCAGTGGTGCTGCCGGCCCTCGTCGAGCACCAGCCCCGTTCCCTGCTGGCCGCCCTCGCCGCGGGCATCCCGGTCATCGCAACGCCCGCATGCGGCCTCGTCCCCCGGCCAGGACTTATCCTGGTGCCGGAGGACGATGCGGCAGCGCTGCGTGCGGCCCTGAAGGCCGTCCTGGCATAACTGCACCCCGCTACCCCGGGGGAGGGCTATCAGCCCGCCAGTCTAACTGTCATCTAAGTTTCATCGTTCATAAGCCGTCGGCAATCTCTGCATTCCCCAGCATGGAGGGAACGTATGAACATGCCGAAATTGCCACCTGTCGCGCTCTGGACCCTGGCCGGAGCCTTCATCTGGGTGTTGTTCACCTTGATCTCCAACGACTGGAGCCAGCGGGCGCCAAGTATCGGCGTCGTGCTTCTCGCCGCAGCCGTCGGCGGCGTGTGGGGCACCTCGTTGAGCACGAGCGAAGACGACTGAGTCTGGTATTCCTTCTCGGGCCGAGCCCGGCGACAACGTCCTGGCAATCCACCTGAACTTGCCCCCGAAGCCGGGAGCGTGCTGGCTTGCCCGCCTCGCGGCCGCGGTAACGGCTTCCCGCAGAGCGCAATTCCCACCCGCCATGTCAGCGACAGTCCCACCATGCTCGACGCAAAAAGCGAGATGGGATAGGATTTGCGACGACCGACAATGATCGGTAAGCGCGGCGACGCCGGAGCGCCGCTGGCTGGCTTCGTCGGCCGGTTCCCTGCTGAGAAACATGCCGGAGCGGACCACCCAACCATGACAGACGCGACCGCTACAGAAACGCACCAGCCCATCATCCGCGTTGCGATCGTCGAAGACGACCCGACTGCCCTCGAACGCATCATGGCGGCGCTCGAGACGGCTCCCGACATTTCCGTCGTCGCGACGGCACCCAACGCCGCGAGGGGGAAGGCCCTCATCGACGGCTGCGCTTTCGACGTCCTGCTGTGTGACCTCGGCCTCCCCGACGGCTCCGGCGTGAACCTCATCCGGCACGCCGCGCAAAGATGCCCCACGGCCGACATCATGGTCATCACCATCTTCGCCGACCAGGATAAAGTCCTGGGAAGTATCAAGGCCGGTGCTCGCGGATACCTTCTGAAGGACGAGCGTTTCGACAGCTTTGCGGAGAGTATCAGGGAGGTCCGCCGCGGCGGCTCGCCTATCAGCCCCGTGATTGCACGCCAGCTGCTCAAGGAATTCCAGCCGCAGGAGCAGGACGCCGACAAGAAGGGCCTCGAACTTCTCTCGAAGCGCGAGCTGGAGGTGCTGAAGCTCCTTGCGCGCGGTTTCACATTCGTCGAGATAGGCGACATCCTCAAGATAGGGCGCAGTACGGTCGCAACCTATGTGAAGAATATATACCAAAAACTCGAAGTAAACTCTCGATCCGAGGCTGTTTTCGAAGCTTCGAGCCTGGGCGTCATCAATATGCCGCGCTAGGCACTTCGCTTCGGCTCGGAACGAATTCGACCGGACCTGTTACAGGCTCAATCGCTCGCTCCCACAAATCTTGTCGATCGCGCGTTCGGTCTTGAGCAGGTAAAAGAAGTTCTCTAGTGCCGCGTTTCCCCCGGACATTAACCGGCCGACTTGGCAAAGAGGTGTTCCGGTAGTCAGCGGACGGCGCGGGAACCTCTTGCCCATATACTGAGTCTATTCAAGAGCGCGTGCCTGAGGCTGATCTTGGTGACCGGAATCTACCTTGCTTTCTATACTGAGATAAGCGAGGATACTCCTGTTAAATGGCCCTGTCATTGGCGCTTGCTTCTTTAAGCACGGAGCGGGAGGCAGCCGTGGGGTCAGGTTTTCCGAAGTATAGCCGGCTCGTGGTCACACCGGGTCCGGCATCGGTCCATGTGAGTAAGGCGGGGCGCTCACAGGAGGACGATTTCCTTTCAAGCATGTCACGCCGGAATCACTTGGGTCGAGTAATCCGGAGATTGCTCAGGCCTCCATTCTGAATACTACCGCGGCGCGACCCATCATTGATTCATTGAAATGTCCGGCCGTTCGATCATTCGACGACAGCAAGAGGATCGCCAGCCGCCAGCCCCCCAAATAGGGGATTACCGAATGAGAAGTTTGACGCAAGATACAAGTCACCGAGGGAGTTGATGCATGCCCACCGGGCTTTGATCACGAACCTCAATTGAATTGAAGCGCGACGGTTAGGATTTTCCGCTGCAATGTCTTCGATAAGCGGGAATTCCTACTGTAACGTCGAAGGGAAAGGCAGAAGGTCATGGCTGACAGCGGACAGAAGTTCATCAAGCGTAACCGCCCTCCGCGGGTCCAAATTCAGTATGAGGATCCCTACAACGCGGAAAAACTTGTCGAAATCCCGTTCGTGATGGGGGTCATGTCGGATCTCTCCGGCAATGCCTCCGAGGTCGAGAAGCAGCCGATCGCCGAGCGCAAATATCTCGACATCGACATGGACAACTTCGACGACCGCATGAAGGCGATCAAGCCCGGCATCGCGTTCAAGGCGACCAACCGGCTTGGCGACGCCAAGGGCGACGAGAAGATGTCCGTCAAGCTCAGCTTCGAGAGGATGAGCGACTTCAATCCGGCCCAGGTCGTCCGCCAGGTACCCGCGCTCGCAAAACTGCTGAAGGCGCGTGAGCAGCTCGCCAATCTGCAGCGCTACATGGACGGCAAAGTGGCAGCGGAAGACCAGATCAAGGCGTTGCTGAAGGATCCCGAGCTCATGCGGCTGCTCAAGGAGCATAGCGAGCAGGCCAAGCCCGAAGAGAACTGACAGCTCCGTCCGCCAGCAGCCCCAGCCAGGAGTTCAGCCCTATGGCCGAAACAGCAGCCACCAATCAAGCCGGCACGGCGACCGAGACGACCCGTGATTTGGACACCTTTTCCAACCTGCTGCGGAAAAGCTTCAAGCCGCGCAACGACAGCGCCGCCACCGAAGTCGAGAACGCAGTGACGACCCTGGTCCGCCAGGCGCTCGAGGATACCTCGCTGGTCAAGGAAGACGTCCTCGATACCATCGATTCCATGATCGCCAGGCTCGACCAGCAGCTTTCGATCCAGCTCAACGAGATCATTCACACCCCGGAATTCCAGAAGCTGGAGAGCGCCTGGCGCGGCCTCAACTACCTGGTGTTCAATTCCGAGACCGACACGACCTTGAAGATCCGCTTCATGAACGTGTCGAAGGAAGAACTCTACCGCGAGTTCAAGGTCTATCCGGGCGCCCGGTGGGACCAGAGCCCGATATTCAAGAAGCTCTATGAAGCCGAATACGGCCAGCTGGGCGGCGATCCCTATGGCTGCATCGTGGGCGACTACTATTTCGACCACTCACCGCCCGACGTGCAATTGCTGCGAGACATCAGCAAGATCTCCGCCGCCGCACACGCTCCCTTCTTCGCCGCCGCGAATCCCGCCCTGTTCGGCATGGACAGCTGGAACGAGCTTTCCAATCCCCGGGACATCGGCAAGATCTTCGACACGCCGGACTATGCCGCGTTCCGCTCGCTCCGGGACCAGCCGGACTCGCGCTATGTGGGCCTCTGCATGCCGCGCGTCCTTGCCCGCCAGCCTTATGGCGCGAAATCGGAACCGGTCGAGGAGTTCGCCTTCGAAGAGGATACCGACGGCCATCACGGCGCGAAATATGCCTGGATGAACGCGGCCTATGCGATGGCCGCCAACGTCAACCGCGCCTTCAAGGAATATGGCTGGACGGTGCGCATTCGCGGCGTGCAATCGGGCGGCGAAGTCGTCAACCTGCCGACGCACACTTTCCCGACCGACGACGGCGGCATCGATCTCAAATGTCCGACCGAGATCGCGATCAGCGACCGGCGCGAGGCCGAGATCTCGAAATCGGGCCTGTTGCCGCTGATCCACCGCAAGAACACCGACAAGGCGGCATTCATCGGCGCCCAGTCGCTCTACAAGCCCAGGAAGATGGACACGGACGAGGCGACGGCCTCCGAGAACCTCTCCTCCCGCCTGCCCTACATGTTCGCGGTGTCGCGCTTCGCGCACTATCTCAAATGCATGGTGCGCGACAAGATCGGCGCCACGATGGAGCAGGACCAGCTCCAGAAATGGCTGCAGACCTGGATCAACCGTTATGTCGACGGCGATCCGAAGAATTCGACCGAGGCGATCAAGGCCAAGAAGCCCCTCGCAGCGGCCAAGGTCGAAGTGTTCCCGGACGAGGAGAACCCCGGCTACTACGCCGCAAGGTTCTATCTGCGCCCCCATTACCAGCTCGAAGGGATGGACATCGGCATCAGTCTCGTCTCGAGACTGCCCAACAGCCAGAAGTAAAGCACGAAATATTCGGAGTGCATCAACGCTCGAACGAGCGAACGATACTGCATGCCCGAATGAAGCCCACACGCGTACCAGGAAACAAGGCCTCCGGCCAATTCACAGGAGAGTAAAATGGCACAATCAGACGCACTACTTCAGATCGACGGCATCGAAGGCGAGACCCAGCAGGACGGCCTCGACGGCTATATGGAGCTCCTGAGCTGGAGCATCGGCGGCTCCAACTCCAGTACCTTCGGCAGCGGCACCGGCGGCGGCAAGGGCAAGTCCGTCCTGCAGGACCTGCACTGCACCAAGGCCGTCGACAAGGCTTCCACCAACATCTTCAAATATTGCGCCTTCGGCAATCACATCGACACCGTGAAGCTCGTCGCACGCAAGGCGGCCGGCGAGGACAAGCTCACCTACATCACCATCACTCTCACCAACTGCTTCATCACGAGCTACCAGAAAAGCGGTGGCTCCGACGGCGGGGCCATGGAGAGCTTCTCCATCACCTTCGAGCAGATCAACGACGAGTATCAGCCCCAGGACAAGAGCGGCGCCGCGGATGGCGGGTCGATCGAGTTCAAGTTCAACGTCGCCACGGGCAAGGACTCCTAACCACCGACGTCTGCCAGGCCGGGCGGTCTCCCCCGGGAGGTGCCGTCCGGCTTCACTCCGGACAAGTCTTGCGTCCACCCCGATCCAGTGCGGAATGTTGAAGTGAACCGGTCCCGACCCGCCAAGAGCGATCGTTTCGTGCCTCCCATCATGCACGCCTTCCGGGAGGCGTTTCGCATGCGTGATGCCGCCAAGCCCATCGACAACCGGAACGAGGCGGGCGAGCGCATCCTCGCGGGCCGGCGGACCTCGCCGCGATCCGCCGTGGGCGAAACCGCGCTGCGCTCCGAACTCGGAGAGGATCTGGCATCCCTCCTCAACACCGTGGAGCTGGCCGCCATCGAGGACATCTCCGATTTCGAGCAGGTGGGCGGATCCATCCTGAATTTCGGGATTCCGGACCTGACCGCCATCACCGCCAGTCCGGAAGCCTCGCGGCGGGTCGCGGTCCTCCTCAGGCAGCGGCTCGAACTCTACGAGTGCCGGCTGGTACCGGGCACCATCGCCGTCTCCGCCGAACCCCTGGACGATAGCGCCTCGGGTCAGTTGCGCTTTCACATCAATGCCGAAATGTATTCGACGCCCACCGACATTCCGGTAGAGTTCGTGGCGGACGTCGAGGTGGAGAGCGGCAAGATCAGGGTTTTCAGATTGTGATGCCATGAACCGTGAATTCCTCGAACTCTACAACCGCGAGCTCGGTATTCTGAAAGAGGACGCGAAGCAGTTCGCGGCCGAGTTTCCCGGCGTCGCGGAGCGTCTCGGAGGACTGCTGGAGAACAACACGGACCCGATGATCGGCGGGCTGCTCGAAGGCACCGCCTATCTCGCGTCGCGCGTGCAGCTCAAGCTCAAGCACGAATATGCAGAGTTCACGAACAACCTGCTCGACCAGCTCGTGCCGGACTATCTGGCCCCCGTGCCATCGGCGGCCCTGCTTCGGATCGAGCCGCCCTTTGGCGATCCGAACCTCAAGGATGGCCTGAAGATCCCCGCGGGCTCCTACGCCGATGCGCGGTTCGTCGAGCGCGAACGCCGGATTGCGTGCAAGTATCGCCTTGCCTCCGACGTCACCCTATGGCCGTTCGAGATCAGCCAGGCCGAATTCCTGGCCGGCGCGGCGGCACTGCAGGGCCTCGGCATCGAAGCCGCCCCGGGCAGCCAATCCGGCCTGCGGCTGTCGCTGCTGCGGCGCTCCGCAGCCGATCGGCAGGCGGAGCCGGCGGACGCGCAGGTGCCGCAAAAGGCCGACTGGTGGTTTGCCAATTGTCGCACCGACGAGTTGCCGTTTCACATCGTGGGCAACGAGGGCGACGCCGTCCGCCTTTATGAAAAACTGTTCGCGAACACGACCGGCATCTATTTCCGCTATCTCGACGAGGCGGGCGATCCCGTCATCATCCCTCTCCCGAAAACCTGTCTGGCCCAGATCGGCTTCGACATCGACCAGCCGCTCTTCCCGACCGAGAGGCGCGTCTTCAGGGGATTCGACCTGCTCCGCGAATATTTCGTACTGCCGGCTAAGTTTCTCGGGTTCAAGCTCACGGATCTGCGTCCCATCCTCTCCGCCATCAGAACCAATCGCCTGGATATCGTCATCTCGTTCGACCAGGGCGATACACGGCTTCAGTCCGTGGTGCGGGCCGACAGTTTCGCGTTGTACGCGGCATCCGCATCCAACCTGTTCGAGATGCAGCTGGCCCGGGTGCCGGTAAGGGACAACGAGCACGAGTATCACGTTGTCACGGACCGCTCGCGCCATCTCGATTTCGAGGCCCATCGGCTGCTCAAGATGTATGCCCACTTCACGGGCAGCGGTGAAAAGATCGAGGTCTTTCCGCTCTACGCCGCGCCGCCCCTCGGGGTCTCCGAGACCCAGACGATGTTCTATACCGTGCGGCGCAGACCCCGCCGCCGCTCGCAGGAGGAACGGCGCACGGGCCAGCCGACGCAGTATGTGGGCAGCGACATGTTCGTCATGCTGACCAACCATCGCGACAGGGACGACAAGCTCCATGTCGCCGAGCTGAGCCTGCGGGCGCTCTGCTCGAACCGCCACCTCACGGAGCATCTGCCCGTCGGACAGGGCGGCGCCGACTTCATTCTCGAGGACAGGACCACGCTGGAGGTCGAATGTGCCGTCGGGCCGACGTTGCCGCGCGACTCCATCGTGACCGATCCCGATGCGCGGACGCACCATTCCGCCGCGGGCGGAACATCGGCCTGGCGGCTCATCAACATGCTGAGCCTCAACCATCTGGGCCTTACCGGCTACGGAACGCAGGATTCGGCGGCGCCGCTCCGTGAAATCCTCTCGCTCTTCGCCAACAACAGCAACGCCGCCATCGAGCGGCGGATCCAGGGCATCCTCGCCGTCGACAGCAAGCCGATCAACCGGCGCGTCCGCCAGCGCAGCGGCGCGGGCGTGGTCCGGGGTCTCGAAATCACCGTCACCCTCGACGAGAAGCACTTCGAAGGCAGCGGCATCTTCATGCTGGGCGCCGTCCTTGACCGTTTCTTCGCCGAATATGTCGGCCTCAATACGGTCGTCGAGACCGTCGTCCGCTCGACGGAACGGGGCGAGATCAAGCGTTGGCCGGCGCAACTCGGCCGGCGGCATCCACTATGAGCGCCGCCGAGCGATTTCCGCGCGAGCCGGGGTCATACGACCTTCTCGACCTGCTGCGTCGCCTCGAGCATCTTGCCGCCGCCAAGCCGCGCATCGGCGAAAGCGGCTCGGCGTCCGAGACGGTGGCGAGTCTCGGCCAGCAGCCCCATATCGACTTTCCCGATTCCAATGTGAGCCGGGTTTCCGCCTCGGAGAACGGTGCCGTCGGGATCGAAACCCGCTTCCTCGGCATGCTCGGGCCTCAGGGAGCGCTCCCGCTTCACACGACGTACGAGGCGACCCACTGGGCCAATATGCGCGACGTGGCGTTCGCGCGTTTCCTGGACATCTTCAACAACCGATTCCAGCAATTGTTCTTTCGGGCCTGGGCGAATGCCCGACCGGTGGTGCAGGCTGACCGACCGGCGGAGAACCAGTTCCTCACCTATGTCGGCGCCATGATCGGAATCGGGACGCCGCCGATGCGTGAGCGCGGCCAGCTGCACGACTTCTCCAAACTGGCGCTCGCCGGCCTCATGGCGCCCGCCGTCAAGAGCGCCTCCCGCCTGGAGGGCATGATCAGCTGGCTATTCAATGTCGACGTGAAGGTGCGGGAGTTCGTGGGCGTCTGGCTTCGGCTCGAGCAGCGCGAGCAGGCGGTCCTGGCGGCGGGCAGCTGTGCGCTGGGCGTCGACAGCATCATCGGCCGGTCCGCGTACAGCCTGAAGGACAAGTTCAGGATCAGGCTGGAAGTCCGGGACTTGAACGAGCTGGAGACATTCCTGCCCGACGGCGTCCACTTCGAGCCGCTCGCGGACGCGGTGCGCTTCTACCTGGGCGACAGCTTCATCTACGATGTCGAATTCGGCTTGCGAGAAAGCAAGACGAGGCCCGTGCAGCTCGGCGGTTTTGGCCGCCTGGGCTGGACCTGCTGGATGGGCAAGCGGGGCGGTCCCGACGCCACATCCGACAGCGTTCGCTGGGATTGCCACTTCCATCCATCCGAAATCCGTAATTCATCGCGCCGCAAACCTTCCAGGGGGTAGCTTAAATGGCCGACGTCAGCCTCGAGGTGCTCACCGGAAAACTGAACCCGCTCGGCTATGAAACCTTCATGCAGGCCTTCCGCCTGGCGCAGGGAGCCGGCAATCGCAATCTGGAGCTGGCACATTGGCTCCAGACGGTCCTTCAATCGGATCGCAGCGACCTCGCCCTTACGGTTGCGCACTTCAAGCTCGATGGCGGAAGGCTGGCGACCGATCTGAGCGCGGTCACCGCGGGCTTCGCCATGAACAAGACCGAACTGCCGGGCTTCTCCGATGATATCTTCGACGCGCTGAGTCAGGGCTGGAACTACGCGACGCTGATGTTCGGCGAGACCCAGGTCAGGACCGGCCATATCCTCACCGCCATCTTGAAGGACGCCCGCCTCGCCCGGACGCTTCACGGCCTGTCGAAGCAGTTCCGCATGATCGATGCCGAACACCTGACCAACGAGCATCGCAAGATCTGGCAGCAGTCGGTGGAAGAAAACATGCGTCCCGTGGACGGCTCGGGTCCGGTCGCCAAGGGTGCCGGCGGAGAGGCCGGCACCACGGCCAAGGGCACGACCGCGCTCGACCGCTTCGCCATCGACCTGACGCAGCGCGCCGAGAGCGGCGAAATGGATCCGATCGTCGGCCGCGACGAGGAAATCCGCCAGGTCATCGACGTGCTCATGCGCCGCCGGCAGAACAATCCCATCCTCACCGGCGAGGCGGGGGTCGGCAAGACGGCCGTGGTGGAAGGCTTCGCCCAGCGCATCGCGGCCGGTGACGTGCCGCCGCCGCTCAAGGGCAGCAGGCTCTATGCGCTCGATGTCGGCCTGATGCAGGCCGGGGCCTCGATGAAGGGCGAATTCGAGCAGCGCCTTCGCTCGGTGATCGATCAGGTGCAGGCTGCGACGACGCCGACCATATTGTTCATCGACGAGGCCCATACGCTCATCGGCGCCGGGGGCGCGGCCGGGACGGGCGATGCCGCCAATCTTCTGAAGCCGGCGCTGGCTCGCGGCACGCTGAGGACCATCGCCGCCACGACCTGGTCGGAATACCGCCAGCATATCGAGAAGGATCCGGCCCTGACCCGCCGCTTCCAGTCGATCAATGTCGGGGAGCCCTCGGTCGCCCAGTGCTGCAACATGATGCGCGGCCTGCTGGCGCCGATGGAGAAGCATCACGGCGTTCATATCTCCGAGGACGCCGTCGTCGCCGCCGTGAAGCTGTCGAGCCGCTATATCCCCTCCCGGCAGCTGCCGGACAAGGCCGTCAGCCTGCTTGATACGGCGGCGGCGCGCGTCGCGGTATCACAGAGTTCGACGCCCGCGGCCGTCGAGGACGCCCGCGTGGCCATTGCCGCCAGCGAGCGCGAATTGCAGGCCCTGGAACGCGAGCGCGATGTCGGCAATGCCGACGAGAAGCGCATCGGAGCCGTGAAGGACGAGATTGCGCAGGCAAAGACACGGCTCGAGGCGATCGAGAAGGAGTGGGGGGACGAGAAGGCCCTTGTCGAGAAACTCATGGCGGCGCGCAGCGGGATCGCCGATGGCGGTCCGGAGGCAGACACGGCCCGGGAGGAACTCGCGCGCATCATCGGCGAACTGGCCGCGATCGATCCCGAAAAGCGGATGGTCTATCCCTATGTCGACGAGCAGTCGGTGGCTTCCGTGGTCTCGGACTGGACCGGCATTCCGGTCGGACGGATGGTCAAGGACGAAGTGCAGACCATCCTGGACCTTCCCGATATCCTGGCCAGGCGGGTGATCGGCCAGGACCATGGCCTGGAGATGATCGCAAGGCGCATCCAGACGAACCGGGCCAGGCTGGACAATCCCGACAAGCCCATCGGCGTCTTCATGCTGGCGGGCCCGTCCGGCGTCGGCAAGACGGAAACCGCGCTGGCGTTGGCGGAAGCCCTCTACGGCGGCGAGCAGAACATGATGACCATCAACATGTCCGAGTTCCAGGAGGCGCACACGGTATCCACGCTCAAGGGTGCGCCGCCCGGCTATGTCGGCTATGGCGAGGGCGGTCGCCTCACCGAGGCGGTGCGTCGCCGACCCTACAGCGTGGTGCTGCTCGACGAAGTCGAGAAGGCCCACCCCGATGTCCACGAGATCTTCTTCCAGGTCTTCGACAAGGGGGTGATGGAGGACGGCTCGGGTCGCAGGATCGACTTCAGGAATACACTGATCATCCTCACGACCAACGCCGGCACGGAGATGATCATGGATGCCGCGGCCCGCGGCGCGGAGAAGCCGGATCCCGAGCAACTCGCGGGAGACCTGAAGCCGTACCTCCTCCAGGTCTTCCCGCCGGCGCTCCTGGGCCGCATCGTCACGATCCCCTACTATCCGCTGTCGGGGAATATGCTGGGCGCCATCGTGCGGCTGCAGCTGGACCGTATCGGTAAGCGAATCCGCGACAATCACGGTGCGCAGTTCAGCTATGACGATGCCGTGGTGGAGAAGATCGTTTCCCTCTGCAACGATCCCGACTCGGGTGGACGAATGGTTGATAACATCGTCACCAATACGCTGCTGCCGGCATTGTCCCAGCAGATCCTGGGCAAGGCGATCGCCGGAAAGGAGATCCAGGAAGCGCGCGTGGGTATCGAGGACGACAAGTTCACATATGGAGTGAGTTGAAGCGGAAGGGAGGCAGGCGTGTTGACCCTCCATGGTTGCATTTTACCTCCCGGCGCAACCGAGTTGTTCGTCGGTCTTGAGTGACATATGGTTTCCCGGCTCAGCCATTACACGGATGCGACCTTCTGATGGCCCTTCAATCCAGCCTCTTTCGCGGCGACCCTCAGTTGGAGGCAGCGGCGCAGCTGGATTCCGCGCATGTGACTCCGGGCTCCCGCGGCCCCCATGTCGGCAAGATCCAGCGGGCGCTGATCGAACTCGAAGGTGCGAGGCTGACGCCTGACGAAGCCTATGGCCCGGCGACCGCGGCGGCGGTCCTGTCCTACAAGCAGAAGCGCAGCATCATCAATCCGGCCTATCAGACCCAAGCCGACAATATCGTCGGCAAGCTGACCATCGCGAGCCTGGATCGCGAAATGTTCGCGAGGGAAAACGTCCCTCCTCCCTTTCCTCCGCAGCCTCCCCCTCCTCCTCCCGAGCCGCCGGGGCCTGTTCCGCATCTCAATCTCAGCTTCGCGATGACCGATCCGTCGATCTACGTGACGATCGAAGGATCGGTCACGACCGGGACGGCACCGGCCCGAAAGGCGATAGATCCCGGCACGTTCCTGAGGCCTGGCAAGACGGCGTGGCTGGATCTCTCGCCGGTGACGGGAAAGACGGCGCGGTTCAAGGTCGAGAAGAAGGGATCGATCTTCTGGGTCATCGTGTTCGTGCCGGACGGGACGGCCATTTCCCACGTCCTTCACGTCTTCTTCCACCCGACACCGGTGCAGGTCTATCCTGACAAGAAGGGCCTCCCGCCCGTTCCTCACGTCATCGCAGACGATAAGACCTATGTCGGTTGGGGGAACGACTGGCGGGACCTTGCGCAAAGATACCTGAACGTCATGGCGCCCCAGCTCGGGGCGGCGAAGAAAATTCCGCTGCTCATTCCCATGATGCGGAACGCAGCCGCCCAAAGCTCCAATGCGTCCAACGACGTCTTCGCTGACCGTCCGCTGGAAACGCTCTATGAGATCATAAAGCTCGCACGGGAGAAGATGATGAACCTGCCGGCGGACGCCCCGGCACTTCCCCTGTCCATGCAGCACGTCAATATCGGAACGTCGAGCTTCAGCTCGGGCATTGCCTACCACGCTCATCTCTTCGATGCCATCCGGGGGCACGGCAGCTATCTCGAGGCGATCGACCTCGACAGCACATACATCACTATCGCGCACCCGGACATCTCCCAGGTGAAGGGAGGGCCGACGATCAAGAGGCATACCCAGCGCAACGGTCTTCCAAGCCTGCCGAATGCAGTCCATTTTCCGCCCCCGCGCTGGGACGCGAAGTCACCCATGGCACCCAGCGGCGTCGAAAAGATAGATTCGCCTCCTTCCACGGGTCGCGTTCATCATCTGATTGCCGAATACACCTTCTTCGGCGCCATTCAGAACAGCCTTCTCCCCACCCGCTGAAGCCTGCCCCCAGCGGATCCGCTTCACGCCCGGATAACGTGCATTCCGCTACTTGGTCGACGGTTCGGTTGGCGGCTTGCGGAGACGAGGGCCGCGCTGCTTCCATCGAATATCCGTGCGCGGCCCGTCACGTATCCCATCTTTGAGGGATGCACGGTGAGGCTTCTCAAGCATATCATCAAGTATTGACAGCGAGTTGGAGCAAAATTAGGCCAAAGCCGAACTATTTTCGCTTCCACTTCCTATCCAGGCAGGTATCGGCGCTTTCCGGGGAGCGCTTCCAAGGCAACCACACCGCGGGTGCCGATCCCGCTTGAACCCGGATTATTTCCGGATCGACGAAACAGGCAAACGAAGACTGGTTGACGGCAGTTCACGTTGCTGGATGTGGTCATCTCACATCCGGACCGGCCCCGACGCCGGTTCAGCGATGTCGGCCTTGCGTGTCATGGACCAGAACAGCCAGCAGGAAGGACCACAACATGCCTTTGACATCCCCTCGCTTCAAGAATGAACATGCGTTGCAACGTATCGAGGCGGGCCAGGACATCTTGAAGCGCGGGGCGTCCGGCCGCCACGTCCATCTGGTGCAGATGGCATTGATCGACCTTGGCTTTGCCATGCCGATCTCGACGGCAAGCAGCGATTACAGCCCCGATGGGGTGTACGGATTCGAGACCGAGTCCGTGGTAACCCAGTTCCAGCGCCGCAATCCGCCGCTGGCCGTCGACGGGCAGCTGGGCCAGAACACCATCCGGGAAATCGATCGCAAGATCGGCGGTTTCACCCATCGCGTTCGCCTTCATTTCCGCTCGCTGGCCCTGAGCGACGTTTCCTTCGACCAGATGCTTTCGAGCGCCCAGACCGTCTATGCCCAATACGGCATCGAGGTCTTCTTTGCCTCTGGCGAATCCCTGGGATTACCCCCCGACGAAGAGGCTCGCTTCAACGTGGTCGGCCAGAATTGCACCTGGACGATGGATTCCGGGGAGTTTGCGGCTCTTCACGCGCTGGGAACACCAGTGCCGACCAGCGACGTCAAGGTTTTCATCGTCAATAAGTTCCAGGAGGCGGATGTGCTGGGCTGCGGCGGCCACGCCACCGGGAAGCCGGCCTGCGCCGTCACGCATGACTGCTCGCGATGGGACATGGCGCATGAGGTCGGCCACGTGCTCCTGACGAGCACCTTTTCCCCGGTCCACTCTGGCAGCCCCCGCAACCTGATGTTCGCGAACTCCAGCAATGGTCCAACGCCGCTGGCGCTGACCGAAAAGCAACTGGCCAGGATGAGAAGCTCGCCGCTTTGCCGGGCTGTGTGAATGCAGCGCAGCCGGCGAGCAGTCGCGCATGACCGGCCGGGCGCAACGGCCCCGTGCCCTCTCCCGCCCCTTGCCAAGATCCCGGAAAATGACAGGATGGCGAAGAGCGTGAACTGGACGCCTCCGGACTATGAGACGTTCTCCGGCAAGGCGACATCATCGGGCATGGCATCGTAATGACGCCTGTGCCCGCTCCGGACTGGAACGATATCGCCGCCCCGAAGGACGGACAGGCAGGTACCAATGGGACAACCCGCTTCGCGCATGGGCGACATGCATCTTTGCCCGCAGGTGACGGTGCTGGTGCCGCATGTGGGCGGCCCGATCGTGATGGGCTCCATGAATGTCTTGACCGGCGGACAGCCGCAGGCGCGCGTCACGGATCTCTGTATTTGCGTCGGGCCCCCGGATGCCATCGCACTGGGGTCCACCACAGTCTATGTGAATGGCCTGATGGCGGCACGTATCGGCGATCTGACCATCCATGGCGGCACGATCGTGGGAATGTGCCCGACCGTACTGATCGGCGGATGACGGCGGTTTTCTCCGGATGGACAGGTTGTTCCGGAAGACTGCTTCAAGGGGAACCCATCTCGCCGCGCACTATTGGTCGCGCAGCTTCAGGAAGCCCACCGCCGTCGTCACATCGCGCGAGCCCGTGATCTCCTTCAGGAAAGGCGCGATGAAATCCTCGGCCTCGAAGGCATCCTGCGAATTGATGCTGATGAGCGGCCTTGGCGAGGCGACCGCAAAGACCAGCATCGGGTAGAAGGGCGGCCGGCTTTCGCCTTCGACCTTCGCCGGCGCGAAAAGACTGAGACCGGCTTCGATCTCCCCTGTCTTCATCGTGATGCACGACGCGCAAAGGCGATTGATGTTCTGCACGCCTCCTTTGTGATCCATCACGAACAGGTAGATGTTGCGCTCGCCGCCTCCGGTGACCGTGACGGTGAGCGGATCGCCGAGCGCACCGGTATCGGCATCGCCGCCACGAATCTCCGGCTTGCTCAAGACAATGTTGAGCGGTGCCGCACCGGAGACCGACATGCGCCGCAGCGAGCCTACGAATTCGCACTGCTGGGTGGAAACGGGATCGAGCGTCACCGATGGCGCGAACCCGGCCTTCTGCCGGAACGCATCGGTGAAACTCCGGCTCGCTTCCGCCGTGCCGAGTGCCGTGATGGCCGCGGACGTGGCCGTCACATTGTCCGCCATGGCAGCAAAGCAATTATCCGCGCCGAAGCTGGTGACGAAGTCCTTCATAACCGTCGTGGAAGGCGGCAGGACAGGCGGCAGGATGGGATTGGGAAGGGCGGCCTGCTGACTGGCGGAGCCACCCTGCGACTTGAGCTGCGTGACACCGGGGGAAACGCCCTGCGCCGCGGTTTCCGATGGCTTGATACCCGTCTGCTCGGGTATCGGTGGTTCGGCCTTCGCAACCAGCTTGCCGCCGCCAGAGATCTTCGCTCCCGCGCCTTGCGGCGAGCCGGCACCCAGCGGCGGTGCCTGGGGTTCCACCTTCGTTGCCTGCTCCTCATTGCCGGGGAGCTTGGATCCGGTCGTCTGCGGTGTGCCGCCGCCCGGTGGAGGCGATGTCTGCGGTTCGATCTTCGACGCCTGCCGGGCATCAGTGGCCGGCTTTGGCCCCGCCGTCTGCGGCGTGGCACCACCCGGCGGAGGCGATGTCTGCGGCTCGACTTTCGGCAACGGCCTGTCGTCCCCGGGCGGCTTCGGGCCTACGGCCTGCCCGGAATCGCCGGCAGGAGGGGTCGGCGTCTGGAGCTCGACTTTCGCCTGCCTGTCGTCAATCGTCGGCTTCGGCTCGGTGGCCTGGGACGTAGCGCCACCTGGCGGGGACGACGCCTGCGGCTCGGTCCTCGACGTCGGCGTTTCGCCGCCGGCCGGCTTCGGCCCGGTAGCCTGCTCGGAACCCCTGCCTGACGGCGGCGTCTGCGAATCGGCCGCCGGTGCCTTGCCGCCGTTCGAAGGCATGTCCCGCTGAGTGTATATCCAGCCGCCGAGCGCACCGAGACCCATGACCGAAACGACGGCGATGGCGAAAACACCGTTGCGCAGCGCATTGGAGGGTCTCGGCAGCGTGGTCTCGGCCACCTTGGAGACGACGGCCTTTGGCTTTTCCGCCTTGGACCGTGGCCCCGGCTGCACATCCGGCCAATCGCGGATGGCCGCCATATCCGCCGGCCGCTTGGCCGGATCGGGCAGCAGCATTGCCGAGAGGACGGGATGGAACTGTTTCGGCACGCCGGTGAGATCGGGCACGCTGCGACGCTTCTCGATCACGTCGACCTGCGAGCCGCCCATGTCGAGCGGCCGTCCGCGCATGGCGCCCGCCATCACCAGGGCAAGGCTATAGATGTCCGACTTGGGAGTGACCTCACCGCCATAGAGGCCAAGCTGTTCCGGCGATACGAAGTTGTATTTGCCGGCGAAGCTGCCGCCCAGAAGCGTCTCGCCGCCGACATTGGCGGAACGGGCGATGCCGAAGTCGATGATCTTGGCATTCTGGACCAGGCCGCCCGGCAGGATGACGTTGTCCGGCGAGATATCCCGGTGAATCACACCCGCCAGATGGGCCCTGTGCAGGCCATCGGCAAGCCGGCGCAGCAATGGCATGAATTCCGACGCGGCGAGCGCGGCGTTTCTTATATGCGCCGCGAGCGAAGGCCCGTCGACATACTCCATCGCCAGATAGGGCCGAGACAGGGTCGGGTCGATCGAGAACACATAGTAACGGACGATGGCCTCGTGATTGAGGTGATTGAGGATGCGGGCTTCCTTGCGGAACAGGTTGAGGATCGTCTCGTCCTGCGCGAACTCGGGCAGAACGATCTTGATCGCCACCGGATCGCCGGTCTGGATGTTGTGGCCCTTGAACACCTCCCCCATGCCGCCGACGCCGAGGAGTGAATCGATGCAGTAGGTCTGGTTCAGCTCGGTGCCGATGCTCACGGCCGAGCCGCGCACCGCGATGCGGGTCCTGTCGTCGTTCACATCCGGCTCCCGTCAGCGGCTGTCATCGCATCACGACCGTTGTCGCTTCCCTGGCGACGACGTTGACGACGACAACGGAGATGTTGTCCTTGCCCCCCCGCGCCAGGGCGAGCTCGAGAAGTTCATGGCTCGCCCGACTGGCGCTCAGTCCGCTGCTTCTCGCGAGGATTTCGTCATCGTTCACATGGCCGGTCAAGCCATCGCTGCACAGGACGAAGCGATCGCCGGATCTTACCACACCCGCGGCGTGCTCCAGCCGAAAATCGTCGATGGCGCCCACCGCCCGGGTGATCACGTTCCGGCGCGGCCAGCTCGCCGCTTCCTCCGGAGTGAGCACTCCACGGTCCAGCAACTCCTGGACCTCTGTATGATCATGGGAAAGCTGCTCCATGCGGCCATCCCGCACGAGATAGCAGCGGGAATCACCAGCCCAGAGGCAGCAGTAATTTGCATCCTGGATCAGGAGAGCCGCGACGGTCGAGCCGACGATGCGATGGGCCTGACCGCCGGACCTGGCCAGGAGATCTGCGTTGACGGCGTCGATACCGTCCCGGAAGGCCTCGGTCAGTTCCATGAGCGAACCCGTCCTGCGCATATCCTGCGCCGCCTTGGCGATCATCGCGCTGGCGACATTGCCGTCGCGATGCCCTCCCATGCCATCGGCCACCAGCCAGATGCCGCGCTCGTCATCGGCAAAGATGCTGTCCTCGTTGTGATGGCGTACCCGGCCGGGATGGGTGAGGGCGGCGGTTTCGAACGTGAGACCGTGGCGGAGCACCCGCGGTTCCATCATGCCAACTCCCCTGTCATGAGGAATGCCAGGAATTGAGCGGTGGGCTTGCCGTCGACGACCACGAGCCTCGCCTCGTGCTCACCGCCCCCGCCATTCGTCCACCAATAGCTTCGCCCGCCGTGGAGGGCTTCCCCGTCGGCCATGTCGAGCGAACGGAAGGCCTCGGAGACCGGCATGCCGCCATCAGGCCATACGAGGAGACCGCTGTCTCGCTGGGGCGGCGGCAGGCGCGCCGCGGCGGGTGGGAAGGGGAGCTGCGTCAGCAATTCGGAGGGCTCCCGCTCGAAGTGATCGTCCAGCATGTGCAGCAGGAAGCGCTCGCAGCCCTCATGCCACTGGTCCAGGCCGCGCGACGGGGGCGGTTCGAGATACATGTCCGGCGGCTCGCACGCGCAGATCGTCAGCGGAAAGTAGCGCCCGACCCCGTCGACGGAGGCCATCAAGGCCCCAGTCACGGCATTGCCGAAAATTCGGCGCCCGCACCAGAAACGCCAGATGGGAAAGCCGAGGAATATTTCCTGCCAGCGCTCCCCCAGCGAATGACGGCTGGCCGCGACCGCAGCCTGCAGCCAGGCTTCCCACTGGTCCAGGAAGGGCCGCTGCATGTTGTACGATACGAAGTCGCGCTTGGAGGGCAGTTTTCCGAACATGGCGCATGGTGTCATCATGTCGCTACAGATCCGAGGGGCAGGCGAATTTGAGCTGCGAGAGAATCGTGAAGGGATTGTCGAGCGTGTCGAAGGTCAGTTGGTAGGTGACCTCCCGGCCGCTGACCACGAAGCGTGCCGTCGCCTTGTTGCCAGACTGGCGGATGGCACCCTCCTTGAGGAGGCGATACAGGGCCCAGGCGCCGGTGAAGCGGAGCGCGGGCGTGGCGCCGTCGCTTTCCGGCATGGTGATCGAGGCGGTGCCGTCCGGCGAACTTCCCGGCCATTCGAAATCACCGCGCGAGACGACGCCGAAGGGACTCTCCAGCTTGGTGCCATTCACCTCGAACGTCACGGACGCCGTCTTCTGGCTCATCGTCTGCGCCAGGAGCGCGAATTTCACATTGGGCGCGCTGCCCTGGCCGCCGAAGAACGCCTCCTTGATGCGGGCGGCATTCTGGAACTGGTGCAATGACTGCGACGAAAGCGCCTGGCTGAACTTGGAGTTCTGCTTCCAGTCCCAGACGGCGCCCGAGGTATCGACCAGCCCCGCCAGCTTCTCGCGGTAGAACGTGTCGAAGATGCCGTTCGGCCCGAAGAGGCGGCCGAACTCCCCCATCGGCACTTCCTGCTTGCTGTTCGGCGAGAAGGGGTACTTGTTGTTGGTGATGTTGAGGCATTCGCGGGTCACCGAGCCGTTCAGGTCGCCCTTCAGGTCGGCCACCTTCTCCCCGATGATCTTCTGCTCGAACTCCGCCATGGCGTCCTTGAACATGGTATCGAAGGGCGTTTCGAGCCGTGACGAACTCGTGGCGATCGAGCCCAGGAACGTCTGCATGTTCTGCCGCGCCTGCACCGCCCTTTCGAAATCCTGTTCGTCGATCAGGCTCTGATAGAGGCCCTTCAACTGCTCCACGAGCAGGTCGATCTGGTTCTTGTCGCCCTTCTTGTCGGCAAGTTCGTGATAGCGGCGGAAATGTTCCTGGATGATGGCGCCCGGCACGAAGGGTGCGTCCACATTGCCGCCGCGCCCGGTGGACTTCTTGGCGGCGTCGAGGCCGATCGCCGCCATGTCGCCGAGCTTGCCCGCGGCCTTGGTAGCGGCCTTTCCTGCCGCGTCCATGAGCTTGCCAGCCACGTCGTTGCCCGATGACGGCCTGGCTTCCGTCAGCTTGGTCTCCGACGAGATCGACTCCAGCAGCAGCTTGATCGGCGATGCCGCACCGGTGGCGGCGCGCAGCGTCGCATAGGTCGGCTTGTCGGCTGCGAAACTGTTGAGCTTCAGCCGTCCGAGAGCCGCCGTCCAGGCCTTGATGAATTCCTGGTCGTAGATGCGGAAGAGATCGGGGCCGAGATTGGCGTATTGCTCGTCGAGGGCCTGGGTGCTCCCTGCCTCTCCCAGCACCCAGCGCTCGTTCTGCAGCAGCGACATCACCGCTTTCATCTTGTCGAGGAAGAGCGTGTAGAAGCCGTCGTAGGTGAACAGCGCCTGGATGCCGACACTCTCGACGGGGGTGCCGTCATTGGTGCCGAAGACCACCGCTGCGTCCGGACCGGCGTGGCCCGCAACGGTCCAATCCTTCACACTCTGGTCATGCGCTGTCGATCTGATGATCGCAAAGGCGCGCTCGGCCAGCGACAGCCGGGTCAGCGCGATCTGGCTCGATTTGACCAGATCGCCATCGAGAGCGATCGGGCGCGGGGGTACGCTCTCGATGTTGAGCATGGCGTCGAGATGCCGGCTCAGGCTGTCGCGGGCGGCCTTGTTGGGCTCACCGGGATAGAGGCTTTCCCAATCGCCCTGCATCCACCCCTCGATCAGGGCGGTATCGACCGGGATATTGGGGTCGCCGCCGAGCATCATGTAGACCTTGAGGGGCTCGTAGAGCTGTTCGGGCTTGTCCTGCAGATCGGCGAGGCGCTTTTCGAGATGGAAGAGGATGCGCGGGCGCAACAGCCGGTCCAGGCCGTCGCGGTAGGCCGCGACGCTCGCCGTTCCGATGCGCTTGTGCTGCCCGAGGCCCAATGTCTCGCTCGTCGGCGGATCGGTATCTACCTTGTCGTAGCCCCACGGAAAGCCGCGCAGCTTGTCCAGCGGCCCGATGATCCGCGCGAAATCGGCATCGTTGACGGGATCCTCGCTGAGCAGCGAAGCCGTGTCGCTCGCATAGGTGGCCGAAGCGGCATCCGTCCGCTCGGCCAGGGTCCTGTTGGAATAGAAGCTGGTGAACCACCCCGCGAGCGCCGCAAGCGTGAGGCCGGCCACGAGTACATAGCCCGACGTCTGCAGGAGAAGCTTGCGGCGCACCGCGGCCGCATTGGTGGAAACCCAGCCGGCCTCCCCGAACACCACCTTGGTCAGCAGATGTTCCAGGAAGAAGCTCTTGGCGCGCCCGGAATAGGCAATGCTGGCGCCGGCCTGCAGGCCGAGGTCCCGGGACAGCGAGCCCAGCAGCTGGTCGATCGGCGTCCCCTCCTGGGTGCCGGATGTGAAGTAGAAGCCACGGAGCGCGGCACTGGTCTGGTAGCGTGTCGGCTCGAATATCTGGTTGAGGAAGCGGGTAATCGTAGGCTTGAGGGTGGCGAGCTGGGACGGCAGGCCCGTGAGGCGCACGCGCGACACCGGATCGGCTTCGTCCTGCAGGCGGTCCGGCAGTTCCGCGGTAAGCCTGGAGATCAGGAGATCGATCTCCGGCCCAACGTCTCCGACGCGATTTTCCTTCTTGTTCCTGGTCTGGAAAGTCGCGCCCCAGACGGCCTTGCGTTCCTCAGGGTCCAGATTGCCGAAATATTCCATGAAGCCGGCGATGAGGTCGGCCTTGGTGAAGATGACGTAGACGGGAAAATCGACCTGAAGCCGGTTGTTGAGCTCGGCGAGGCGCTTGCGGATCGCCACCGCATGGGCCCCGAGTTCCGCCTCCTTCATGGCCAGCATGTCGCCGATGCTGATGGCGACCAGCACGCCGTTGATGGGCTGCCGTTCCCGATGGCGCTTCAGGAGATCGAGAAAGGCGAGCCAGCTCTTGCGATCCGACTCCGTATCGGAATCCTGCGTGGTGTAGCGGCCGGCGGTGTCGATGAAGACGGCGTCCTCCGTGAACCACCAGTCGCAGTAGCGCGTGCCGCCGCTGCCCGCGATCGGCCCGGCGTGAGCAGCCAGCGGGAACTTCAGGCCGCAATTCATGAGCGCGGTCGTCTTTCCCGCGCCGGGTGGCCCGACGATCAGATACCAGGGTAGTTCATAGAGGAAGTCGCCCTTGGCCTGCCGCGAGCCCTTGAGCGTCAGCAGGGCGTCCCGCATCTTGTCGGCGAGCACGACGGCGTCGGAACCGTCGTCCTCCGGCTCCTGCACGGCGATGTTCTCGGCGAGCGCCCGGGCGGATTGCCCGTGCTTGTAGATACGATAGGCGAGCCAGCCGAAATAGATCGCGAGGACCAGCCCCATCAGCGCAAGCCGCAGCCAGGGATTGTCGAAGGGCTCGATGCCAGCGACGGCGACGAGCGGCAGCACGAACCAGATCACGGCGCACAGCGCGATTACGGCCAGGATGCTGACGATGAGGATGATCCAGCGCTTCATCACATGTCCTCGCGCGGGATGAACACTTCGACACGCCGGTTCCTCGCCCTGCCCTCGGCCGTATTGCTCAGATCGATCGGAGCCGTGTCGGCGAGCCCCGATGTGGTCAGGCGCTGCGGATCGGATACGCTGGTGACGAGGATCTTCTCGACAGCCTGGGCACGCTGCTCGGAAAGCTGCTGGTTGTCCTTGTACCGCACGGTGGCGCGAACGGGCGTGCTGTCGGTATGGCCGACGATGCGGATCTGGCCAGGTTCCTTGTCCAGCGCGGCGGCGATATGCCCGATGACCGGAACGGCGTCGTCCCGCACCGTGGTGCTGCCTTTGTCGAACAGGGAATCGTTCAGCAGTCGTACGACGATATCCTTGCCCGAATAGTCCGCGGACGCCTTCTTGGCGGCGATATCGTCCTTCAGGCGCTCGCGGATGCGTTCGAGCTGGGTCGTGACCTTTATCGGGGGTGGCGGCGGTGGTGGCGCAGGGACGGTGCGGTAGAGATGAATGTCGCCCGTCGGGTGCAGCGCCAGCAACTCCGCGCTGGCCGTGTCGGACAGGTCGCCTAGCAGCCAGCGGAAGACCAGGAAGCAGAGCAGCAGCAGGCCGGCCGCGGTCGAAGTCACGGCCCAGAGCGGCACCGTCCGCCGCACATAGGCGGCAGCGATGTCCTGGCCTCGCCAGTGCGGCGAGATGTCGTCCGTGACACGTGCCTCGCGTGCGCGCAACGTCTCGTAGATATCCCGCCGGATCTGCTGATGCGGGACGTCGCCGCCCGCAACGCGGTACTTGCCTTCGAAGCCCAGCGACATGCAGGCATGCATGAGGCCGAGAAGATCATGGTTGATCTGCGGGTTCTGCCGCAGCTTGGCCAGTTCGTCGAAGAAGCCGACACCGCTGTCGCGCACCTGGAAATAGCGGCTCAGCATGCTGTACTGCGTCCAGAGGTTCCGGTCGGAGCTCGGCAGGTTCTGCACGATGTCGTCCGCGGTTGCGCAAAGGACATATTTGGCGGTGCGCACATGCGGCTCGGGAATGTTCTGCGCTTGGAGCGTGGCCTCGAACTTCTCGATTCCAAGCGCCACCGTGTTCATCATGGGCGCGACCTGGGGAACCTGCCGGGCGATGCGGATATTGCCGAGCAGAAGAAGCAGGGGCATGGCCGCTTCCAGGATCGGATTTGGACCGCCGGTCTGGTCGCTGGCGCCAAGCGAGCCGAGGTCGATGGCGGAAGGCCCCGGCGGCAAAGGCGCCTGCGGCTGCGGCGTGCCCAAAGGAGGATAGGGCGGCGGCGGGCTTCCGGAGCCGGCCGCGACTCGCGCGCCGCCCCAGATGTCCTGGGCAGGAGCCGGGCCTGGAGATGGCGTGCCGCCGCCGAAAGGCGCGGCGCGGCCGTCGCGGCGCCCGCCCGGATTCGGCTTGATGACCGTCTTCTCGGATTCCGGGTCAGACCCGAACGGGCCTTTGCCGCTCGTCATTTGCCCATATCCTACTTCGTATCTTCCTTCACGACCCAGAGATTGAGTTCAAGTCCGGGCCAGTCGCCTGAAAAGTGCATGCCGATACCGCTCGCCGTGCTGAATTCCGGCCATAGCGGCGACATGCGGTCGAGCGCGAAGTAGACATGGCTCGTGATCGCCCGGATCTGCGCCGGCGGCGTCGGCAGATGAATGAGCCCGATGCCCGGAAGGTGGGCATGCACGATTTCATTCATGCGCGTATTGGGGCCGACCTTGAACAGCGCCGGGAACTGCGTCTGCAATTCCGTGAGCGAGCGCTGCGCCGCCACTTCGAGCACGAAGGTCGAGGCCCGGAACAGGTTGCGGTCGGTGACGGTCGCGAGGAACGCGTTCGTGGCCTTCTCAACAATCTCAAGGCGGATTGCCCGGCTGATGTCGACGCTCAGGAAGCGCTGGATGTCCGCCAGGACGGGTGCGAAGGTGCCGCCCGGATTGTCGTGGTCATAGGCCGGATATTCATTGGCGCGCCGTTCCCTGGTAGAATAGGTGGCGAGTTCCCCGGCAAGGCGCAGCAGCTCGACATAGAGCCGTTCCGGATGCGTGTACTTGGAGCGCCGCATATGCCGCAATGCCGGAATTTCCCGGTTCAGCATCTGCAGGACGAAATAGTCCACGCTCTGCATGCTCGTACCCGAGCGCGGATCCGAAGCGAAGCGGGCCAGTTCGTCCAGCTTCGTTTCCACCCAGCCGATCACGCGATCCAGCCAGCCCGTGACGCTGGCATGCGCGGCGACCACCAGCACGGGGGGTGCGAAGCGTTCGTCGAAGACGATGGTCTTGTCGTTGACCTCGATGATCCGGGCGCACAGCATGTTGACGAAACCCGGCTTGGGGGTCTTGCGGATCTCGTAGCTGAAGCGCGGTACGGCGATGTCGATCTCTTCCTCGATCTGCAACGCGGAGGCCGCATCGACCAGGGTTTCGGAGCTGACCACGTAACGGCTGCCGCTTTCCGATTCCGGTTCATCCACCTCTCGGCCGTTGGGCTGCGCCATCGGCATGCTGAGCCAGACGAAAAGCCCGGCCGCGGCCTCCGGCACGGCGGCGGGCGGCGGCGACGGACAGTCACCCGGGAATCGGAACGGGGTTCCATCCGGCAGGATGCCCGCCGCGCGGCGCAAGCCGAACTTGCTCTGCTGCGCCAGGTCGCGGTCTATCTCGATCTCGCTGAAGCCCCAGGGATAGGGCGTGATCTGGCTGGTGCGGCTCTCGACCAGATGCTCGAGATAGCGATCGCCCTGCTGCAAGTGATGCGGCCGAAGGAACAAGCCCTCTGACCAAACGACTTTGCTATACCAGGACATTTATCAGCCGCCCGAAGAATTTGAATATGTGATTGCTAGGCCTGGCAACGCTGTCGCACGGCCTCGTCAAAAAAGCGATCGGCCGCTGCCCGAGCGAATTCTCACGGCTTATTATGAACTCTGCCATATGACCTGAGGAAGTCAAGCTGTTCACAGTTTTACATCCATCCCACTTTCGCACCTTAGAAGAGGCGACCGGCCATTTCCTCCCCCATTGTGAGGTAGACAGGCGCAAGCACTGCGGATACCAAGCTCTTTGGTCGCGTGGTACAGTCGATTGGTGCGCTTGAACCTGTTCCCTGGATGCAAGCTGTTGCGAAGGCTTGGCCTCGCCGTGTCTTTGTTCGGCTTGTTTCTTGGCCTGGACGATCCTGCCCGGGCGGCGTTCAGAGTGTGCAACCAGTCGGTGACCCTGTACAATGTGGCCATCGGTGCCGAAATCGACGAAAAGTTCACGACCGAAGGCTGGTGGACGCTGCCGGGAAACACCTGTGTCACGCCGATCAAGGATGATCTGGCCGCCCTCAAGCTCAGATATGTCTACATCTACGCGACCACTGCGACAGGCGACAGCGCGTTCGAAGGAAACTGGGACATGTGCGTCGACACCAAGCGGTTCAAGATCGAGAAGGTGCAGGACCAGCCCTGGGATTGTTGGGTGCGCGGCTTCGTCCAGGCCAAGTTCAAGGAGATCGACACCGGTAATACCGGTTCGTGGACGGTGTTCATTCGCGGCAGCACGCCCTAACTGACGGCATGCCCAGGCCATGGACGAGAAAACAGTCATAACTGGGCAGGCGTCCTCCGAACCTTCAAACGGCGCGAAGGATGCGACGCAGACCCCGCAGGCCGGAACGGGCCAGGAAGACAGCAACGCCACGATCATCGCGTCGGTGCGGCCGGCTGCGGCCCGCTCCCCCAGGAAGGCGGCGGGCAAGGCCCCCGAGCCCGCGGGAGCCGGCGGGAAGTCCGCCGAAAAGCCTCCGGCACCACCGCCTCGCCGCCCGGCGGGGGTCCTGGTCTACGCCGCCATGGTGGCGGCCCTCCTCTTCCTGGGCCTCGGCTCGGCGGTCACGACGATCTACCTGTTCTCGTCCGGCCGAGGCCAGCAACAGGCCGCGACGCCCGAGGACGACCTCCAGGCAAACCTCATCGCGGTCCAGGGCCAGGACAACGAGGCGGAAGACGAGGCGCTCATCAGGGCCGCGATCAAGCCGCGCATCATCGATTTGAGCGGTGATCCCGTGATCGTGCCTCAACTCGCCAGCGCGCCGCGCCAACTGATGAAGCTGGCCAGCGATCCGCAGCGCAAGGCAGCGGACAGCCTGGGCATCAAGAGCGACGTCTTCAGGCTGAAGGACGTACTTGACCTGCCGAGCCCTGAATCGCAGGTCGCGATCCTGGGCTCGCAGGAAGACATCGCCGTCGCACAGGATGCCCCGGCACAGACCTCCGCCAGCGGCGCGGACACCGGATCGGGACCGGACGACACGGAAGGCTCCTCCGTCGTCGGAGCTTCGAGCACGAGTTCAGGCGACAGGGTCGCCGATTTTGCCCAGACCGCGAAGTCGCAGATCAGCCTCCCGGAGGCTCTCAAGGGGCTTGGCCTCGACGCGCAGCAGGCCGCCGCCGCCGGGGAGGCATTCAACTCGTTCTATGGCCGCCCGAACCTGCAAGGGGACGACCGGTACGTTGTGCGCGCGGCCGCGATCGACGGGGATCCGAACCGGATGGAGCCGGTACAGGTGACGGTCTACAGCAAGACCGACCTCGTCGGCTCGATCGCCCTCAACGACGTCGGCACCTACGTGAAGTCCGAGGATCCGTGGTACCAGCGGGACCCCTTCGCGGCACCGTTGGCGCCGGCGCAGGTTGATCCGGAAGACCAGCCGCGCCTGCTCGACGCAATCTATGTCACGGCCCTTCGCAACAGGCTTCCGGCGCCCGTCATCGGCGAGGCGATCATGCTCCTGTCGCGGGCGCAGGATCTCGAACAGAAGGTCCAGGCCGGCGACACGATCACGATCCTCTACTCGCCCGTCGCCCGCGATTCGAAGCAGGGCCTGGGGCGCATCGTCTTCGTCAGCATCGGCCGCACGACCGGCAGTCTCGACTGCTACGTCATGCAATCGCAACCCGGCGCCCAATTCGAATGTGTGTCGTCCGCCGGGCAAGGCAGCGTGCCGGACGGCGGCATGGTCACCCCCGTCAACGGTGTGATCGTCGCCAGGTTCGGGCCTCAGGGCAGCACCGATACGACCGCTACCACCGCCTCGCCCATGAACTACGGCATCGACTGGACGGCGCCCGTCGGTTCGCCGGTGGTCGCGGCCTATGCGGGCCAGGTCACCGCAATCGGAAGCGAGGCCGGCCTCGGAACCGTGGTGCGGATGTCGCACGATGACGGCAAGACCTCGATGTACGGCTATCTCGCCCGCACGGCGTCGGGGCTGGCGGTCGGCAGCGCCGTCAAGGCTGGCCAGGTGATCGGCTATGTCGGAACGCCGCCCTCGAGCCGCGAGCCCCGCCTGCATTTCGAGGTCCGCCACAATGGCGTGCCGGTCGATCCGGTCGGGGACATCCAGGCGAATACCGGCACCAACAGCGCCGTGGACCAGTTCGTGAGCCGGATCATCTATATCGAGAGCGGCAACAAGTGTGGTGCCGCCAATCCGCTTTCGACGGCGGTGGGGCTAGGGCAGTTCATCGAATCCACCTGGATGACGACCATCCGGCTCCACCGTCCCGATCTCCTGGTCGGCCGCAGCCGCCAGGAGGTCCTGGCGATGCGCACCAACTGCGACCTGTCGCGGGCCATGACGACCGCGTTCACGCGCGACAATGCCGCCGTCGTCCGCCAGGCCGGTCATTCCGTGACGCCCGGAAACTTGTACCTGGCGCATTTTCTCGGCGTCGGCGGTGCGGTAAAAGTGCTCAACAGCCGCCAGGACCTCCAGATATCGGACGTCTTCGGCGCCGCGCATGTGCGCGCAAATCCGTTCGAACAGGGAAAGACCATCGGCTTCCTGGTATCGTGGGCCGCCAGGAAGATGGGCGCGGCGCCCTCCGGCGGCGGCGCGCCGCAGCCCCAGGACTCGGGGGGCACGGCGACAGCCGACAACAGCAACGAGCCTCTCGCCAAATTCGCCAGCGACCCCGCCTTCGCCATGCTCAAGACATCGGTGCTGGCGCTGCTGCAGTGATGTCCGGGCGCTGGGTGTACAGTTCCAGGCGAACCTGCCCGGACTCGCTTCGATTCAGGAATTCCTATTCCGAACCGATGCGCTCAGCTTGTCATATTGTTCGGCATAGAGATCGAGGAAGGCGCCGAGCATGCCATGCTCGCGCCGGCCGACCCTTGCGGCCCAGCGCTCGACATAGAGATCCCAGTACCGCCCCTTGCCGGACAGCAGCGATTTCTTCGCATCGGCTGCGTTCTTCACCGCATCGGGCGACAATTCATCGAAGAGTTCGGTCAGCGCCGCCTGCATCGAGGCCAGGAAGGCGACCTGGTGCATCTTGAGATCGCCGAAGGCTCCCTCCAATGCGGCCTTGCCGTCGAGATAGCCTCTGGTCCTGGGACCAAGCATCACCCGAAGGGCCTCCTCGGGCGTCGGCATGAATTTCAGCGGATTGTTGTCGTCGGCGCTGATCATCGTGCGATTGCCGCTGCGCGAAAGCGCCTTGGCCTCGGCCCGCGCGCGCAGCATCGCCATGACATGCAGGCAGGCGAGGTTCAGGAGCCGGCCGGCCTCCTCTGCCACGTCCCCGGCGTCGGCGCCCGCGAAGAGACCTTCGGGAATACCGGCGCCGGCGGCGAACCTGCGAACGAACTCGCGCGCTCCTTCCTCGGTGGCAGGCGGCAGCGCATTGGTCTCTTGTATCGGCGGCCTTTGACGCTCCACCAGCTCCTCCGCAGCAACGAAGGCCGGCGGAGCCTCAACGGCCGGCGGTTCCGCCCGGGATGGCCGGGCCGGCTGCTCGTCGTCGCCGCCCCAGACGCCGCCGGCCGGTATCGGCGAGGGAAAGGCGGGCATGGGCTTGCGTACAGGCTGCGGCTCCTCGAAAGGCGGCGGCACATAGGCTGCCTGGTGCAGGAAATCCGGAGCCTGGTCGGCCTGCCGCGCAGGAGGCAGCAGGTCGCTCGCATCGATGGGCGGCGGGGCTTCGCGCGGGCTGTCCCAGATATCCGAGCCGATCGGCGGCAGGCTCAGGCTCTGGACCTGCGGCGTCGAAGCCTGCTGCGAGGGGTGCGACGGAGCCGGCGCAAGCTTGACCGAAACGGCCAGCACATAGTCGCCGACCGACAGCCTGTCGCCATCGGCTAGGCGGTAGGGGCTCTGCAGGCGCTTGCTGCTGCCATTCAGGAAGGTGCCGTTCGTCGAGGTATCGGTCAGCCAATAGGCGCCGTCATAGAAACGGACCTCGCAATGCTTGCCGGAGATGACCCTGTTCCGGTCGGGCAATGTCCAATCGAGGTGCTGATCGCGCCCGAAGTCGAAACCGCGCTTGTCGATCGTGAACTCCAGAGGCCCGCCGTCGGGCAGGCGATCATAGTTCTCGATCCTGAGCGTCAGCATTGTCGTTGCGAAGTCCCATCACATCAAAATCAGACGAGCGAAAACCAATCAGGAACCGCCGCGGCGCAGCAGCGCCACCGCGTCGCCGACCAGCTCTTCCATCTTGCTACCCTGCTTCGGCAAGGGCACGCCTGCAACCAGAAGCGTGAGCCCTACATTCACGGCATGGCCCGTGAGATGCTGCGGGGGCGGAACAGGCTGTTCGGTGTTGGGCGAAAGATTGCCGCCGCTCCAGCCCGCCGCCAGCGCGGCCCAGGCCCAGGCCCCCTTGAGCGGGTCCTCCATCCCGCCGTCCAGGGCGGCCCGGCGCGTCTCCTCGACGGGCTTCTTCAGCCACTCCTCGACCAGTCGCGACAGCGCCGCGTCGGTCCCGCCCGGTTGCTGCGGCTGCTGGCGCAGCGCCTGGCACAGCCACTGGACGGCATCCCGGCGGGGCAGCACGAAGGCGCAGAACGCCATCGCCTGCCGGGTGCTGCCCTGCGCCATCAGACTGTCGACGAACGCGAACGGCTCAAGTTCGAGGTTGCATCCGGCAAACTCGCCACGGAGGTTCGGGAAGGCGTCGATCACTTGTCGGGCCGTCGAGAACCGAAGATGCTTCATCTCGTCTCCTTCGACCGCTCGAGCAAAATGCATTCAAACGGAAACATTTTTTGCTCTAACTCTTTGTTTAAACGTATTTTTGCAATTTCTATCGGTTTCGTCCAACCAAAAATGCTCCGGAATGTCTGCCCGGATTTCCGTTCTACTGAAAAACTGCACGTGAAATCATCACGTCTTTGGACCCCGCAGTGGGCGTCCTCGCGCCAGGGAGCCGGAGTGAAGATCGCGGCCCGATCCCGTTCCACCCTAGTTGATGAGGACCAGCGCACCCTGGATCATCAGGGGCGCGCCCGTCGTCACCTGCCCGAGCGCGCTCGACTGCAGCTTCATCAGGGCGTCGGCCTGCAGGGTAATCATCGTCGATTTGAGTGTGATTCCGACCGGCGTCATGGTGAATGTGCTGGTGCCTACGGTGAATTCGATCTTCTCGTTGGCCTTCACCGTCCAGGTCGACATGATGCTCTCATCGCGGCTGTTGCCGATATTCACCTTGACGTTCTGGCCGATGTCGCGGCGCTCGTCGTTCTCCACCTTGCCTTCGAGATCGTGCTGGGCATGGAACCGGATCAGCTCGCTTCCGGCCGTGTCGTCCATGATCAGCTCGTTGTAGCCGGAGCCGTTGAGCGTCTGCGTCTTCGTGCCCGATACGGCGTTGAGCTTGTCCTTTACATAGGGCGCGACATTCTCCCCGTTGTACACGCTGCCCGTCACGAGCGGATGGTCCGGGTCTCCCTCGAGGTAATTGACGACGACTTCCATGCCCACACGCGGAATCTTGACGTCGCCCCAGCCGTTCCCGGCCCAGGTCTGGGCGATGCGCACATAGCGCGAGTGGCTACTGTCGCGGTCCCAGAAGAACCGCACCTCGATGCGGCACTCGTCGTCAACGTCACTCACCACCACGCCGGTCTGTGGCCCGTGAATGACGGGCTTCGGCGTCGTGGCCGGCGCCCGGAACGGAATGTCGAGCGGCTGGAACTCGTAGCTGCCTGAATATCCCTCTTCGCCGGCAGCATCCGTCGAGCGATAGGCCTGAGCGCGGAAGAGATGATTGGCTCGCACCGTCAGGTATTTGGTGCCCTTGTTGGCCCGAGGGTTTCCGTCCAGCGTGATGGTGAACCCAGGGCAGCATGTGACGGCATCGCCGCTCGCCGTCGAACGCTTGTCGACAGCCTGCTCGGCTTCGAGCCTGACATTCGCAAGGGACGTCCCATCGCCCTTTTCCGTGTAGCGCCCCGGATAATCGTAGAGCTCCAGGTCGCCGTGCTCGTACCGCGCGCTGCCGGACTTTTCGGCCATCAGATCGGTGCTGGGTTTCTCATAGTCGTAGTCGTCGAGCGTGACCTTACCGGAACGCAGGCGCCGTCCTTCCGCCCACTCGTTCAGCCTGTCCTTGCCGACGATCTTGTCCAGGCCGACAGCCGCGAATTCGAGTGATGCTCCCCCGGGCTTCGGCTCGTGCGCCGAACTCGAGTCCGCCATGATGAGCTTGTGGTCGGACTCGTTGTGCTCGAAGTAATAGCAGATCCCGTACTCCTCCATGAGCCGGGACATGAAGGCAAAGTCGCTCTCGCGATACTGGACGCAATATTCTAGCTGCGGATAGCTTTCCGACAGGCGCTGCTCGAATTGTCCGAAGCCCCGCTGGTTCAGCACCTTGCTGAGGATCTCCGGAACGGTCATATTGCTGAAGATCTTGCAGTTGGTCGTCCTGGTGAAAAGCCACAGCCAGGGGCGGAGTACCAGGCGATAGTAGCGCAGATCCTGATCCCTGCCGAGCCACTGCGCTTCCACGAGCACGCCGGTGAAGTTGCGCTTGACGCCGTCGTGATGCGACTGGATATCCAGGCGGCATTTGGTCCCGAGGATCTTGTCGAAGTCGATGTCGTTGTCGTCGCTGACCACTTCGAGGCGATAGTCGAAAAGCTCGCTCAGGCCCTCCGAACCTTCAAAACGGGAGACGGCGAGCTTGTCCTTGCCAAGACTGCTCGAGAAGGACCCCATTCGCGTGTCTTGAGCCAATATTTGTGCCACAGCCTGCCCTCGTTCCGCCACCGTCGGCCGAATAAGGCTAGCTCTCTTCGAGTTCAGCGTCTACCGGGCGAGTGAAACGCGGCCTCCCATATTTAGGGGGTTCCTCCGCCATATCTGGCCGCACTCGACGCTGGCACAGTTCTACATTCTTGCTATTCTCAATCCTGGGATACCGCTGTGTATAAAGGCCCCGGTGCAACCGGCGAGCGGAGATCCTTTTCGGGCGGTGATGTTGCTTTGGGGACGAGGCTATGGACCCGGTTGCGGATGGCGTGAGGCAGTTGGGTCATCTGCTGGCCGCCGACACCCTGGCCGTGATATCCGCCATCGCCCTGATGGGGTGGCTCCTGCGCAGAAGTGAGAACGTGCTGGCCTGGCTGTCCTTCGCCGGCCTGGCCTGGTGTCTGTTCAGCCTCGACGGCCTGGCGTTCGTCGAGGGCTGGCCAATCGATCTTGCGGCCGGACAACCCGCGTTGCTCTATCCGCTGCTCCTTTCCACCCTAGGCCTGGCTGCCAGTTTTCTCGGCGTGACCGTCCCACGGCCCCTGGTCGTGGCGGCCTCGGTGGCCTGCCTGGTCCTTGCCGCGGCGGCGATCCCGCTCCACGAACTTGAAATCACCCGGATTGCCGGCCTGGCGAGCATCTGCGCATCGTTGCTGCTGCTTGGCCTCTTCGCGAAGACAGCCGGGTCGCAGACGGAGCCGTTCGACAAGGCTCTCCCGGCCTCGATATACGCGCTCGGCCTGTGCGCGGCCGCCTTCGACCTGCTCGCCGGGAAGATCTGGCCAGGCACGGGACCGCTGCTGTCACCCTATGCGGGAATCCTGCTGCTCGGCTTCACCGGTTTCACCGTCCTGCGTCGCATGCTGGCCGATGCCGACGCGCGCGAGAAACTCAACGAGGCGCTGGGCCAGCGCATCGAGACCACCAAGGCAAATCTTCTGGCGAGCGAAAGCGCGCGTCATTCCCTGGAGGTGGCCCATGCCGTCAAGCTCGAACGCGAAAGGCTGATGCGCGAGATCCACGATGGAATCGGTTCGAGCCTCGTCGCGGCCCTCGCCTCGGCCGAGCGGCAGGGAAAGGAAAGCACCACCGCCGTGGTGGCCTTGAAGGGAGCGCTGACCGACCTGCGGGTTGCAATCGACTCCCTCGAACCGGTGGAAGGCAACGTCGCAACGCTCCTGGCGAGCCTGCGCTACCGCTACGAGCCGGAACTGCGCAAATCGGGAATCGGCATCCGGTGGATGGTGGAGGACGTGCCGGAACTCGACTGGCTCGACGCGCCGAGTGCCCTGCATGTCCTGCGGATAATGCAGGAATCGATCAGCAATACGCTGGGCCACAGCAAGGCGACGCAGCTCAGCTTCAAATGCAAGATGGCCCTGCTGTCGGGAAGACCTGGCCTGCGTATCGAGGTTGTCGACAACGGTCATGGCTTCGATATCGCAGCACCCGTCCTGGGCCGCGGCCGCCGAAACATGGCCCAGCGCGCCGAGGCGCTCGGCGGCAAGCTGGAGATCCTGAGCAGACCGGGCGGAGGAACCACGACCATTCTCTGGCTTCCGCTGGTCCGGCGAAGCGAGCCCACCCTGGGAAGGCAGGCCATGCCCGATATAGACGAGTAGCCGGCAAAACGCCCGCCCTGGACGAGAAAACCGGACGGCCGCGCGCCATCGCGAGCATGTGGCGCATCCATCGCCCGCGTCACGTCTTCCAGGGTACATTCGTCACGCCGGCAATGCCCCTCCGGCCGGCCCGCAGCGACGGCTCCCACATATAGGGGGTTGCAGGCGGCTGCCTTGACCATCATCATTTTCGGGCGCGAACCAACAGGTTGACCAAGATGGCTGTCTATGCCGGCATCGAGAACGAGATTTCAGCCGAATTTCCTTGCGGGCCGGATCCGGAGGCCGATCCGGAAGTCCAGAACTTCCTGACGGTCGCCGAAGGACAACTGCCGGCCAGCTATCGCAGCTTCAACAGGAAGTCGTTCGAGGCCAAGCAGACGCTCTCCGCCCTGAAGGGCTATCTCGAAAAGTCACGCGATCTGAGATACCTCGTCCTCGCTGCAAAATATCATATCCTGTCTGACGACCTGCCGGGCTTCGTCGATGCGATCGCAGCAGCGAGCGCCCTGCTGTCGGCCCAGTGGGACCATTGCCATCCCACGGAAGCGGCAGGCGGGGCGGAACTGCGGTCAGCCTTCCTCAAATCGTTCGACGACCTGCCCACGGTGGTGCTGCCGCTGCAGAGCGCCACCCTGATCAACGACAAGCGGCTGGGCACGCTGTCGATGCGCTCGATCCTTGTCAGCGAGAAGAAGCTGCCGCCCCGCGAGGGGGAAGCAGCCGTCGATTCCGCTGGAGTGAGGGATGCCTTCCTGCGCTTCGAACCCCTGCAGCAGCTCGTCGATCTGCAAGCCAGCCTGCAGGCGATTCTGGCCAGCCTCGACAGTCTGCGGCAGCTCTTCATAGACAAGGCCGATCATCAGACCGCCCCCCAGTTCGAGCAACTGCCGGAACTCGTGCGGTCCATTCGCGCCTATGTCGGCGAAATCGTGGCGACCCGCCAGCCGGATCTGGCACAGCCCGAACCCTCCGCCGAGGAAGGCAGGGAGGATGGCGCGGGCATCGGGGTCCCGGCGCCGTCCGGCCCCCTCGATGTCGCGTCGGTGAAGGAGGCGTCGAATGCGCTGGCGGCGATTCTCGCCTATTATGCGAGCCACGAGCCCTCCAGCCCGGCCAGGCTCCTGATCAAACAGGCACATCAGCTCGTCGGCAAGTCGTTCATCGACGTCATGAAGATCCTGGCTCCCGGCCTGGTCGAGAAGGCGAAGATCCAGATCGGCGGCAGCGTACCCTTCGCCCTGAATTTCGCTCAGCTTTCCGCCCTCGCCGCCGACGAAGGCAAGCCCCCCGAGGGGGAGGCGGAAGCGCGCAGCTATGCGGTGGCCACGCGCGGGGAAGCCACGGCACTGATGCGCCAGGTCGAGATGTTCTACAACAACATCGAACCTTCGAGCCCGATTCCGATGCTGATCGAAAAGTCGAGAAACCTCGTCGCGAAGGATTTTTA
The DNA here is from genome assembly GCF_059699065.1 of Labrys sp. ALF-8. NCBI lineage: Bacteria > Pseudomonadati > Pseudomonadota > Alphaproteobacteria > Hyphomicrobiales > Xanthobacteraceae > Labrys > Labrys sp. ALF-8. The sequence goes on along the minus strand of NZ_AP048537.1, from coordinate 2,588,169 downwards.
CGCCCTTCTCACGGAAATATCACGGAAAGATGAGAAGAAGGACGACAAGTAGTAAGCTGCCGGGCCGACGAGTCGAGGTCGTCGCGAGTATGCCCGGATACCCAAGTAACGTATCCGTGATTACTCAAGCTGCCTTTTGAGTGTGCTGCTGACATCAGTAATCTCGAAAGGGTAATGAGCACTCAGTTCCAAAGATGATACAATACGGATCAAAGTATTGTAGGAGGCACTAATGACGACGCCGACCTCGAAGCGGATTGCGGGCACTCGTCGTGCCCATGCGTGGAAGGCCGCCCTGCCCCTTGCGGCGCTCGCGGCCATGACGATTGCGTTGCCCGTGGATGCCAAGGCCGCCGACAGGCGTGTGGCCTTCGTCGTCGGCAACAGCCGCTATGCGGTGGTTCCGCAGCTCAACAATCCCGACAACGACGCCACGGCCGTCGCCGCCGCCTTGAAGCGCGAGGGCTTCGAAGTGGTGACGGCCCTCGATCTCGACCGCGCCGACTTCGACAAGGCTCTCCAGCGCTTCATCCGGTCGCTGCCGGGCTCCGAACTCAGCGTGTTCTACTATTCGGGTCACGGCATACAGGTGGGCGGCGACAACCGCATCATTCCGATCGACGCGAAGCTGAAGGACCCGGCCGACCTGGAAGTCGAGACGATCAACGTCAAGACGATCATCGCCTACATGGAGCAGAATTCGAAGACGCAGCTGGTCTACCTGGACTCCTGCCGGAACAATCCCTTCCAGTCCCGCTCGTTTCTCGTCGGTCCCGAGAAGCAGATGGCGGTCGCAGGCGTCGGCCTGGCACCGCCGACGACGATTCCCAGCAGTCTCGTCGCCTACTCGACCCAGCCCGGGGCCGTGGCGGAGGACGGAACGGGCGACAAGTCGCCATTCACGGCGTCGATGCTCAAATATTCCTTCACCCTGGGCGTCGACGTGCAGCGCGCGCTCGACAAGGTGACCGCGGATGTCTGGGAGGCAACCAGCAAGCGCCAGCATCCCTGGTCGCTCAATACGCTCGCGCAGCCCGTCTACCTGGCCAAGCCCGTCATCCGCATCGCAGCGGTGATGCCGGCTGCGACCACGAAGAACGTCGCCGTGAGGATCGGGCCGGCGCCGAGGCAGGACACCGCGACGGTCGAGGCGCCGCCGGAGGCCCCGGTGCAGGTCGCGGTATTGCTTGGCGAGACGTTCAACAAGCCGCGCCGCGTTCCGATCGGCGTCGGCCAGGTGGCGATGCTCGATGACCTGCCGCTCGTTCGCGCTGCTACCGGAGCGCAGATCCAGATCGCGGCGGCACCGGCTTTCGGCACGATGTATCTCAACGGCGCTCCCCTGGCCGAGGGCGATGTAGTCGACCAGAACGCCATCCGCGCCGTGACGTTCGAGCCGTCCATCGGCTCGGAGGGCAAGGTCCAGAGCGTTCAGCTCAAGGTGGAGCAGCCCGGCGGCGGAAGCGGCGGAGAGATCGTCTCCGGCAAGATCGAGTCCTTCGTGCCGGCCTGTGATGAACAGGCGGGCGAGCCCCTCGACCCGCAGGGCGTGAGCGCCGGCAAGCTGCCCAACGAGATCGACGGCAAGGCCGCCATCGCCGCCTGCGGCGAGATGGTCGCGAAGTTTCCCAATGTCGCCCGCTACAAATATGAACTGGGCCGTGCCAAGCTCGCCGACAAGGACGTGCCGGGAGCCATCGAGCAGTTCAATGCCGCCGCCGATGCGGGCTATACGCGCGCCTATTACGAACTGGGCTATCTGGCGGAGCGGGGCCTGGGGCGGCCGCAGGATCTTGTCGAAGCCAACCGGCTCTTCAAGATGGGCGCCGACCATGGCGACCCCTATGCGATGCTCGCCTACGGGCGGAATCTGACACTCGGGCGCGGTGTGCCGAAATCCGTCGACGACGGCGTCAAGCTGCTCAACCGGGCCGTGGAACTCGGGCATACCTATGCGATGAACACGGTCGGCGCGATGTACTACTATGGCCAGAATCTCCCGGCCAATCCCAAGCGCGGTGTCAAGTTCTACGAAGCTGCCCTAGCGCGAAACGACATCTACGCCATGCACAACATGGGCATCGCCTATCTCGAGGGCAAAGGCGTGGCGCGCAACCCGGCCACCGCGATGGAACTGTTCAAGAATGCTTCCGACGGCGGCCACCCGAACGCGCCCGCCAGCATCGGAGCGATGTACTTCAAGGGCAATGGCGTCAAGAAGGACCTGGCGACGGCGATCAGCTGGTACCAGATCGGCGCCGAGCGCGGCGACTTCTACGCCGCCTCGAACCTGGCCTGGATCTATTCGAAGGGCCCCGCGGCACAGCGGGACCTGCAAAAGGCCGTGTGGTATGCGAGCCTCGCGATCGCTCTCGACGCCTATGGCGACCACAAGGACGAAGCCAAGAATCTTCATGCCCTTCCCCAAAAGGAGAAGGAGCAGGCCCTGCAGCAGCTCAACAGCGAGATCGGTGGCGATCCCACCGCAGCGGGCGCTGACATCGACGACACGCTTGTTGTCGTTGCGCGCAAGGCCTGGCAGAAGCGCAATCCGCGCCTCGACCTGTTCTGAAGCGCGATGCGGGGAGCTTGAATCCAGCAAGCGGAACCGCCGGACGCAATTTCTGTCATGCCCGGGCAGGGCCCGGGCATCCAGGCACCGTCGGCGGGATATCTGATCCGCCCCGGATCACCCGGCCAGGTCCGGTGAGGAAAACAGATCGAGATCCTGCGGATTTCCCGCACGGCCATCTTGCATGCGGGGAGCGCATTCCTGCCGCTCCCCCATCAAGCCGCACTCAATCGTTGAACTGGCGCTCAGACTTCCTGTAGTCCGCCAGGGTCATCATCCTCACGTCGAGGCGGTCATAATCCACCATGAAATAACCGCTGTCCGTGGTGATGACGGCATCCGGCCGGATGGATAGGAGATCCTGCGCCATCACGCCGACATAGGCCGGGCCGCCCCAGACATAGCGGAAGCTGTACACCGGCAAGCCGCTTGGAGAGTGGCCGAGCGCGCGGATGTCGGTCTTGAGGCGACGGTCCGACCAGCCGCCTCCTCCCGAACTGCCGCCACCACCGCCACCGCCGCCACCGCCACCACCGCCGCCGGTGCCGCCGAGGAGACGAGGACCATTCTCCTCCTGCACCGCCGGGCTGGGATCCACGATCACCTTCTTGCGGCGATAGACGGGCCGGCGCTTCCTGTAGACGGGCGCCGGACCTGGTTGAGGCTCATCCCAGGCGGGAGCCACACGATAGGCCGACTCGCAACTGGCGAGCATGGCGGCCAAACCGGTCCCGAAGACCCCCAGCAGTAGTCCCCGTCGCGTATCGAACTTGCTCGTCATCGATATCTCCTAAAATCTGGCCGCACCACGGCGCCGAGTTCGGATTATAACAAGCGCTGCGGAGCCAGGTGTGACGTCGCGCATAGGCCGGCGCGTATCTAGCGAAGCTTGCCCGCCCCGCCGGGTTCGCCCGGCCGCCGATCAAGGCGTGGACGCGCTCTCGCCCAATGAAACGCACAACTCGAGGGCGCCCGAAACGTTTGCTCTCAGCGTTCTTATTATAGAATACATTGGCATCGGCAGCCCTCATGCAAATAGGGGGCTCCGCCAATGTATTCGAACTGTAATCGCATATGTCAAGCTTTGCAGAGCACCGGACAGCCGCGACCATGCGGCCGGATAGTGAATGCCGGTTGCACCTCAAAGTTCCATTATTACTGGGATAGCCGATCCCGCGTGAACCAAACCGGAAGTGAGGTCACGGCGCCTGCCTTCGGAAACAGGCCGCTTCCTCGATCCGAGGGGGTCAGCTACGCCGCAGCGGCCTGAAGCCCGTTTGCAAGGCGCCTCGAACGGGCGAAGGCACCCGGCGAGCAGCCTACGCGCCGACGAAAGGCGGTGCTGAAGGCGCTGGCGGATTCATATCCGATCTCCTCGGCCAGGCGATCGAGCGGCTTGCCGCCGCGGCTCAGCGCATCCCGCGCCAGCGTCATGCGCCAACGCAGGAGATACTCCATCGGCGCACAGCCGAGGGTGTGCGAAAAGCGAGCCGAAAACGCGGATCGCGACATGCCCGCCAGCTTCGCGAGCCCGGCGACCGTCCACCCCGCTCGCACCTCGGCATGCATCGCATGAAGGGCGCGGGCCAAGGCGGCATCCTGCATTCCCGCCAGCAAACCGGAAGGCGGCGTTCCCCGCGGGACGCCGGGGCGGCGAAGGCATTCCACCAGCATGACATCGAGATGCCGCCGCAGCACCATGTCCTTGCCCGGCCGTTCGGCCGCGCATTCGTCCATGATCAGGCTGACGATGTGGGACAGCTGCATCGTATCCCCATCCCCGTCGCGAATGTGGATCACTGCGGGCAGGAGGGCCAGGACGAGCGGCGCGTTGACGGGATCGAGCCTGAACGCGCCGCCGAGCATCTCGAAGTCCGGCTCCCCCTCGGGATCGCCATGCCTGACGCCATGGGTCGACGGAACGCCCTTGGAGCATGCGGCGCCCGGACGGCTGAGCAGCGCGAAGGCCGGCGATGACGGCAACAGCACGAAGTCGCCTCGCTCGAGCACAAGAGGCTCGTTCCCCTCCACGGCAAGCCAGCAGCGACCCCGCATAACGACCGCGAAGCCGGGTTCCTCATAGGCGGCGTAGCGCACACCCCATTCGCCCCTGCCGGTGATCGGCTTGGAGAAGACTGCATGCGGGCGAAGCAGGCCAATAATATCGGTGACTGGATCCATTTTGGACGACAGATAAAGAAATATGGATCATTAATTATATATCATCCTCACCCGCATGCCTATCCTCCGCTCCATCGAAGTGGAGACAGACATGTCGAAGACAGTTCTCATAACGGGCGCATCATCGGGCTACGGCAAAGCCGCCGCCGAGCTTTTCGCTGGGCGCGGATGGAAGGTGCTTGCCACGATGCGGCGGCCCGACCCAGCCCTTTTCGCCGCCTTTCCAGACCGCGTGACGGTGCTGCCGCTCGACGTCACCGACGAAAGGAGCATCCGAGAAGCCATCGCCTCCGGTGTCGCCAGCCATGGCGCCATCGATGTCTGGGTGAACAATGCCGGCATCGGACTCGGCTCGATCGTGGAGGCGACGCCCGACAGCACGATCCGTGAAATCTTCGAGACCAATACGTTCGGCGTGTTCGCGGCCTGCCGCGCTGTCATCCCCAGGATGCGCGAGCAGGGAGGTGGGGTGATCGTGAACGTCACCTCGAGTACCGCCATCGGCATCATGCCGCTGGTGGCGATCTACGCGGCGAGCAAATGCGCGGTCGAGGGCTTCACCGAATCGATGGCCTACGAACTCGAAGGCTTCAACATCAAGGCCCGCCTCGTCGAGCCCGGCTATGCGCCGACCACCAACTTCACCGCCAGCGGCAGCGCCCGCATGGCAGGCCTCTTCCCGGCCGACTACGCCGCCTTCGCGCAAGCGTGCTTCGCCAGGATGGGGAGCTACCCGACCGCCTATTGCACGGAGGCGGAGGTCGCGGAAGCCGTCTTCGTCGCGGCGACCGACGAGAGCCCGCGGATTCGATATCCCGCGGGGCCCGACACCAGGCTTCTCGCCGAGCTCCGCTGGAGCACGTCCGAGGACCATTACCAACGGAAGATGCGGGAATTGTTCAGCCCGGCGGGAGCTTAGGGCGTATCGGCCTCCAATCCGCGCAACCAAGCGGCCTGATGGAGGCCGATCTGGAGGATCCGTTCCAGTTCAGCACACAGGCCCGCCGTGCCATCCCAATGGGTAGCGACGCTGGCTTCGCAGCCTTGACTGCCTTGCACATTTACCGAATTTCGAGAGAAGGCGGGCTCGCCGCCTTCTCTCACGATCAACGCCGCCTCTTGCGCCAAGGCGCGTTCCTCTGCCAGTCCCCAGCCATGATGCTCCCATAGGGAATCACCTCATCGACCACATCGGCCAGACCGTAGTGCTCGATCTGCTTCCGCACATTCGCAGCGGACTTATAGGCGCCGGGCAACTCGGAAATATCCGCGAAGCCGGAAAAGAAACGCACATCCAGCCCCGCCGTCTCCTTTGCCAGGATATCCGCCATGTTGTTCGGGCTCAGACCTCGGCTATCGGCGCCATATTCCTCAGCCAGACGCCGCAAGTAGGCGCTGCGGGAGAAGTTACGTCCAGCACCATGCGGCGAGAAACCGAGTCCATGACTTGCGTTCGAGCCGCGGACGATCAGGATAGGCTCCGCCATGTTGAGCGGAATAAGGGTCAGATCCGTCGCGTCGCCGGCCCATCCGTTGAAGGCGGGCGTTGCTCCCTTGCCGTGATAGAAGAGCCCATCCGTCTTCCGGAAGACGAAGTTGTGTTCGTTCCAGAAGCGGTCGGCGACCTTGACGGAGAGTTTCTCCGCCGCCATGTCGTGAATTACGAAATGATTCTCCTTCGTCCATTGACGGACTGCCTGGAGGGCTGACCAGTAGGAGGCTCCCTCCTCCGTGTCCGCGGGGATCCAGGCATTGTCGCGCAGCGTTTCCGGAGAGATGCGCTCGCGGAAGGCGTTCGCCACTTTCATGCCCTTGTCGTATAGCCGCGCTCCCGGCGCACGAGAGCCATGATGAGTGACGAGCGCCGTTTCGCTGGTCGACTTCATCGTTCCGACATAGGCGAAATGGTTGCCGTCGCCCTGCGTTCCGAAATGTTCGATCCCGACACTAAGCGCCCCTTCCTTGAGAAACGCATTCTCCTGGAAAGCCGAAAGTACCTCCTCCGACGGCTTGAACTGCGCACCGCGTGAGCGGCCGCCCGGCCCGAAATGTGTCACCGCATGAACAGCGTCCAGCAGCGACTTCGGACCGACGCCGGGAAATATCGAGATGGCCATGGAGCAGCAAATATCGGCTGAGTGCATACCCGGATGAATTGCCTCAGATGCCACGACCCCGCCGACGGGAATGCTGCCGATTGGGCCGGCGGGACAGGCGTCCGGCATGATCGCTGCAGCCCGGACGACCGGCGTGCGGACGAGTTCACGCATCGTTGCGTTGACTTTCTCGACATTGTCTAATTCGAGAGCCCCCTCCGGGCGGATGTTCGAATAGATCTCGATATCGTTTTCCATGCGCAAGGCGAGCGTCGGCACGGGCTGAAATGTCCGCGCAGCCGCCATCGCCTCGTCCCTGGAGCCCCCCTCGCCCAGGATCTTGTTGGCTGCATCCAGCGCTGGGCGGAACCATTTACCCTGTGGCATGCCCGCGTCGATCAGATCTTGCCCACTTACGATTTCAATCATCTTCTTTTCTGCGTCCGCAGCCCTTTTATTCTACTCTTCCACAGCATCCGGTCATGGTGACCGGATTTGAAAAACCGCTCACCGCATCTCCCTTATGGGAAGCGCCGGCGTGACGACGTTCGAACCCTCACAACATTCATCCGGCACCCGGACCGAGAGGTTCTGGCGGACATGTTTCAAGCAGCGTGCCAATTGGGGGACTCAAACTCGGTCAAGGTCGGCTTTTTTCTCTATCTCACTGTTTTAAAACGAATAAAAATCGGAGCCAAAGCTCTGGCCCCAAGTTGCGGCTTTTGAGCTTATTCAATAATCTATCTTTAAATATAGGATTTATAATCATGGATAAGAAATGAAGCGCCGTGTTGCCATTAGCATGCTGGGGACGACTCTCGATATGGGTCGCCGCGAGGACCGTTGGAATCGATGGCGCCCGAATGTCGGGCTTTGCCAGCAGCGCGGGGTGTTCATCGATCGCCTTGAGCTCATCCATGACAACCGATCCGAATGGCTAGCCAAGGTAATCATCAGCGATATCGAAATCGTCTCGCCGGCAACCGAAGTCCGCCAGCATATCATCAACCTTCGTGACCCATGGGATTTTTCCGAGGTCTATACGAGCCTGAGGGATTTTGCTCGCCACTATAATTTCGATCCGGACGCCGAGGACTACCTCGTCAACATCACCACCGGAACGCATGTCGCGCAGATCTGCTGGTTCCTACTGACGGAGGCCCGGTTCATTCCCGGGCGCTTGCTCCAGCTATCTCCCCCGCGGGACCGTGAGCCGGGACAGGATTTCGCCGGAACTCACACGATCATCGACCTCGACCTTTCCCGCTACGACGAAATCGCCACGCGTTTCGCCTCAGAGCGGGATGACGCGACATCCTTCCTGAAATCGGGCATTTCGACGCGAAACGCGGGGTTCAACCGGCTGATCGACGAAATTGAACGCGTGGCAATCCGGTCGAAGGCTCCTGTCCTGCTGACAGGACCAACCGGCGCCGGCAAATCGCAGCTCGCCAAGCGGATCTACGAGCTGAAGAAGGCGCAGCGCCAGGTTGTCGGCCCCTTTGTCGAGGTGAACTGTGCCACGCTCCGCGGCGACCAGGCGATGTCGGCGCTTTTCGGTCACGTCAAGGGTGCCTTCACGGGTTCTGCCGGAGAACGGGCGGGCCTCCTGAGATCTGCGGACAAGGGCGTTCTCTTCCTTGACGAAATCGGCGAGCTGGGTGCGGACGAACAAGCAATGTGTCTGCGTGCCATCGAGGAAAAGCGCTTCCTGCCTGTCGGCGCGGACAAAGAGATCGTGGCCGATTTCCAGCTTCTGGCCGGCACGAATCGCGACCTGCGCGAAGCGGTGCGAGAAGGTCGGTTTCGCGAAGACCTGTTCGCCCGCCTGAACCTTTGGACATTCAAGCTTCCTGCATTGCGGGAACGCCGGGAAGATATAGAACCGAATTTAGATTTCGAGCTTCGTCGTTTCCTGGAGCGGGAAGGCCAGAACGTCACGTTCAACAAGGAGGCTCGCGAACGCTATCTCGCTTTTGCTACCGGGCCGGAAGCCTTGTGGAATGCCAATTTTCGCGACCTCTCTGCGTCCGTCACCCGAATGGCGACACTCGCCCCGCAGGGGCGGATCACCGTGGAGGTGACCAACGACGAGATTCGGCGACTGAAGGACTCATGGAGCAACTCGCCCTCTAGCACGATGCACGAGAACGTACTTCGCGAAATCATGAGCGACGAGTCTGTAGCCCGACTAGACCTCTTCGACGCACTGCAGCTTGCTGCCGTCTTGCGTACCTGCAGGGATCATGTAACCGCGAGTGCGGCCGGCCGCGCGCTGTTTGCGAACTCTCGCCTCGAGAAGAAGAGCAGCAATGACGCTGATCGTTTGACGAAGTACTTGGCACGCTTCGGCTTGAAATTCGAGGACATCCGGCGGGCGTGAACCGCGGCGACCCTGCAGGGATGGTGTCAGAGTCCCGTGGCTTCGAAGTGCCGCGCAGGTGCATGGCGGCCAAGCCTGGACTCGAACAAGATGCATTGTCTTTGAGGCAGTAGACGGCTCGCTTTGGCGACAGGGCGTGCTATCAATTCAAAATGAAAAAGCCCGGCAAAAGCCGGGCCTCCACTTGCAGCGGGTCCCACCTCAGAACTTGTAGTTCACGCCGAGGCGTACGGTATGGAAATCGCTGCGCAACTTGGTGTGAATGGTGTACCCGGTGGGGGCCGCGTCCAAAATCTCCGTACCAGACATCGTTGAGCTGCCGAGGTCGATATACTGGTATTCGAGCTTGGCGGTCCAATGTTCGCTGAAAGCGTATTCGACGCCGGCACCCAGCGCATATCCGGCTTTCGTCTTGTCGTCTCGAATGGTAGCAAAATAGGGGTCGTCGTTATAGTTCTGCGAAAGCTTCACGCCTCCGAAAGCCAAACCTCCGGTCGCATAGACCAGAATATTGTCGAAGGCGTAGCCTACGCGAGGACGGACCGTTCCAAACCAGTTGACCTGACTCTTGGTCTTGACGAAGTAATCGGAAATGGGACCGACCGCGGAAGCGGTGTCGGTGATCCCAGCTCCCTGAACGTCACCTTCGAGGCCGAGTACGAAATTGCCGTACTGCCAATTGTATCCGCCCTGGAGGCCGCCGAACACACCCTTCGGTGAAACACTGCCGTAGGTATCAGGAAAAGGACCTGCGCCATCAAACAGCTCGGTCATATTGACGTGATGGCCCGCGCTGAAAGCATAGCCACCACTTATACCTGCGTAAAATCCCGTCCAGTTGTAAGGCACATATGCTGGCGCCGCAGGCTCTGCTGGAGCAGGCGCAAGATCAGCTGCAAAAGCAGTGCCAGCAAACATAGATACCGCAGCGGCAACTAAAATACGATTCATGGAAGATCCCCGAACTTGACGACCAATTTATAGCGCACGTCTCGGGTAAATGCTGTTGCAGATCGGCAACAATTGAAATTTATCAAATCGATAGCCCTTGCTTTGGAAGTCCAAAACAAACCTATGAATGAAATAATACATTAACAATTTAACTTTTATTTTAATAATATAACTGGTGTCGAGCCTCGACATCGACTTACTCTAGATGAACAACGTGGATGATGCCGCTTTAGAAAACTCAAATATGGTTAGGCAACAAAATTCTGGCGCTGAGTACTCAGAGAACACAGGTCGCTTAAAAGATGTTTACAAGGACAATTGTGGTACTTGGTTTTTCTAAATAGAGCGAGAGGCTGACATGGTCATTGCTCGCTACTGAGCAAGATGAAAAGCGCGTTAGCAGGTTTTCCGGCCCTCCGATGCGCTGTGTGAGCTCCGATTCACCGAGAAAATGGGGCCGACGCAGCCTGAACCTTCGGTGAAACAATCCCGAATGTCCGCATTTTTAAGAGAGGAGAAGTCGGCTGCAGCAATAGTGTCTATCGCTCTGCCAACGAGCAGCGAAGAGAACGCCACTTTTTCGTCCCAGCAACCTTCGGCAGGCGATACGATGCCGAGCTACACTGGCGGAAGGGGCGGGATTCGAACCCGCGATACGGTTTCCCGTATACACACTTTCCAGGCGTGCGCCTTCAACCACTCGGCCACCCTTCCGTCGAGCGGTGCTTATGGCGATGTCGGGGCCGTTTGTAAACCTGTGTTTGCAGGTTTTTCGCCGGATCCGGCTGATCGGACGGCGAATATCCTTCCGGCGCAGCGGCGAGATGGCCTAAGCTGCCGCGTCGCCCGAACGAGAAGACGTCATGCGTTTCCTGGCCCGCGCCCTCGGCCTGTTCCTGGCCGCCGGAACCTTCGTTGCCGTCGTCGTCGACGGCACGCGCTCCATCGCCGACAACCAGTTCGTCTATCTGTCCATCCGAGGCTTCTGGAAATGGTTCGCCGCCGCGAGCCTGGAGCGGGCACAGGGCTGGGTCGAGGCCTCGCTCTCGCCCTTCGTCTGGGCGCATATCGCAGCCCCGGTGCTGGACCTGCCCTTCGCCTGTCTCCTGGCGCTGCTAGCGGCCCTCCTGCTATGGCTTGGCCGCAGGCCCGCAAGCCGCATCGGCTATGTGTCGCATCTCTAGAATGGGGGCGCCGGTCCCGGGCTTGCCGTTTGCACGACCACGCTATATCCCTTGAAATACAGCCGCCATGGCTGACTGGGGATCCATCATGCTGCACTTCGCCCGCCGGGCCTTCCTTGCCCTCACCCTTGGCCTCGTCCTCTCGCCGGCCGTTGCACAGGCCCAGGACGTCACCGTCTTCGCTGCCGCCAGCCTCAAGGGTTCGCTCGACGCCGCCGCCAAGGCCTGGACCGCGAGTTCGGGCAAGAACGTCAAGATCTCCTATGCCGCCTCCTCGGCCCTGATGAAGCAGATCGAGCAGGGCGCGCCGGCCGACATCTTCGCCTCGGCCGATCTCGACTGGATGAAGTACGGGACCGACAAGAAGCTCATCAAGACCGACAGCGTCGCCAACCTCCTCGGCAACGCGCTGGTGCTGGTCGCCCCCGCCGATTCCACCACGACGATCACGCTCGGGCCGAATGCCGATCTCGCCGGAGCCATCGGCGACAGCAAGCTGGCCGTGGGCGAGGTGAAGACGGTGCCGGCCGGCAAATATGCGGTCGAGGCGCTCACCAAGCTCGGCATCCTCGCCTCCGTGCAGCCGAAATTCGCGCAGACGGACAATGTGCGCTCGGCGCTTGCCCTAGTGGCGCGAGGCGAGGCGAAATTCGGCATCGTCTATGCCACCGATGCCGCCGCCGAGCCCAAGGTGAAGGTGGCGGCGACCTTCCCCGAGGATTCGCATGCCCCGATCATCTACCCCTTCGCCCTCACGGCTTCATCGACCAACGCCGACGCGGCGGCATTCCTGGCCTATTTGAAGACGCCCGATGGCCAGGCGCCGTTCGCGAAGGCGGGCTTTACGCTGTTGAAATAGCCGAGCCCAAGGGAGCATTCGGAAATGGCGGCTTCGGCCGCCATTTTCTTTTTGGCCGCGCCCGCGTGCCCACGCTCCAAGGCCTTTACACGCCCGAAACATTGCTCACGCAGATGTGCGCGCAGTGCGAGCGCTCTTTGAAGTTGCAGCATTGAATCCGGCGTATTTTCTTCATATTTCGGGCCATAAACGAAACTCACTAGTTTCATTCGTAACTGCCAGGTTTTGATTCGAGGCCACCATGGATTCGCTGACGGACGACAAGCCTACGGGCGAGGAAAGGTGGCGCGACATCCGCCGGAACAACCTGCTCGACGCGGCGAGCCGCATCTTCGCCCGGCATGGCTACGAGGCGACCTCCGTGGAGGACATCGCCTTCGAGGCCGGCATCGGCAAGCCCACGGTCTACCGCTACTTCCCCTCGAAGCAGGCCCTGTTCGAGGCCGTGTTCGGCCAGGCCCTCGACGACCTCGAGATCAGGCTGGACGCCGCCCTTCTGCAGGACGGCGGCTTCGAAGAACGGCTAATGCGCCTCGTCATCGAGATCGTGCCGACGTTCCGCACCCATTTCGGCTCCATCCGCAACATAAACGAGGGCGAGACTTCGAAGCGGCGGCTGTTCCGCCAGCGCCGCAGCGAGATCGAACAGCGCCTCAGGGGCGTGATCGAAGCGGCACAGCGCGGGGGCGAGGTCCGCCCGCTCGATGCCGGCGTCGCCGCCAAGCTGATGATCGGCATGATGTGGAGCGGCGTGGGAGCCGACCACCTCAGCGATACCGAGGTCGCAGACGCGGTGATCGGCATGGCCCTTCACGGTATTTCCCAGGGCAGCCTCGCGAAGGGACATCCCGGCGACGGCACCGTCACCCTGCTCAGGCCGCGCGGCCGCAAGGGCAGGAGCGCCCGTTCATGAGCGAAGGCCGCATTCCCCAGGGCCGCCTGCTGCCGCTGATCATCGCCTGCGGGCTGTTCATGGAGAACCTCGATTCCACGGTGCTCTCCACCGCGTTGCCCACGATCGCGCGCGACTTCGGCACAAGCCCCATCTATCTCAAGCTGACGCTGACCTCCTATCTCCTCTCACTCGCCATCTTCATTCCCACCTCGGGCTGGATGGCCGATCGCTTCGGCGCGCGCACGGTCTTCCGCGCCGCCATCGTGGTGTTCGCGCTGGGGTCGATCGCCTGCGGCCTTTCCACCAATCTCACCGAACTCGTCGCCGCCCGCATCATCCAGGGCATGGGCGGGGCGATGATGACGCCGGTCGGCCGCCTGATCATCCTCAAGACCACTCCCAAGCACGATCTGGTCAACGCCATGGCATGGCTCACCTTCCCCGCGCTGCTGGGCCCCTTGAGCGGGCCACCGCTGGGTGGCTTCATCACCTATTATTTCCACTGGCGGCTGATCTTCTGGATCAACATCCCCATTGCCGTCCTCGGCATCATCCTGGCCACGCTCTATGTGCCCAATGTGCGCGAGGACGACCGGCGTCCCTTCGATCTCGTCGGATTCGGCCTGCTCGCCCCCGGCCTCGTCGCCCTGATGGGCGGAGCGACGCTTTCGGGCCTCGACCTTGTGCCGGCGAGCTACAACATCGCGCTCGCCGCGCTGGGCGCGGTGCTGATCGGTCTCTATGTCCCGCATGCCCGGCGCTCGGCCAATCCGCTGATCGAATTGCGCCTGATGAGCCTGCCTGCGTTCCGCTCCTCGATCACCGGCGGTTTCCTCTTCCGCATCGGCGTGGGAGCGACACCCTTCCTGCTGGCGCTCTACTTCCAGCTCGGCTTTCATTTCACGCCCTTCGAGTCCGGCCTGCTCACGCTGGCGACCGGCGCGGGCGCCATGGCGATGAAGACGCTGGCCGGCCCGATCCTGCGGCGCGTCGGCTTCCGGCGCGTGCTGACGCTCAACGCGCTGATCTCGTCGGCACTGGTGGCGGGGCCTGCCCTCTTCTATGCGGGCATGCCGGTCTACCTGATCTCGCTCACCCTGCTGGCGGCGGGGTTCACACGATCGCTGCAATTCACGAGTATCAACACCGCCGGCGTCTCGGACGTGCCGCCCCACCTGATGGGGCGGGTCACCAGCATGACGTCCGTCCTGCAGGAACTCGCGAGTTCGGTCGGCGTGTCCCTGGCGGCGCTTGCCCTGGAGGCGTCGATGCGCTTCCAAGGCGTGACCAGCCTGACCGCGGCGATCTTCCCGCCCGTCTTCGTCGTGATCGGGATCGTCGCCATGACTTCGACGCTGATCTTCATGCGCTTGCCGCGGGATGTCGGCAGTGAATTGCTCGCGCCCGCACCGGTGGCGGCATCCAAGGGAGGTCCGGTGCCTGCGGAGTGAGGCATCGCTCCGCAATCACGAACAGGTTAAATAACGTCCAGTATTGATCAAATTTTCAACACTGAAACATTACTTAACATAGCGTCATACTTTTGACGACCTAAACATTACAAAATAGGCTCGAGTTTTTTTGTGTGTACGCATTTGAGGCGTATGTATTTCTGTGGGTATAATCATGGCCGAGACAAAAGAAGATAAGCAGGTGAAGCCGCGCCGTCGCTGGCCGGTGTTCCTGACCATCCTGATTGCCGGCGGCATCGGATATGGCGGCTGGCGCCACTTCGTGGTCGACGCTGCCCCCGCCCCCACGCCCGAGACCAAGGCAGCGCAGGCCCCCGCCAAGGTGCCCGTTACCTATGCTGAAGTGAAGAAAGCCGACTATCCCGTGCACAGCTATGGCTTGGGCACGGTGGCGCCGTTCAAGACCGTGACGGTGCGCAGCCGGGTCGATGGGGAAATCACCAGAATCTTCTTCAAGCAGGGGCAGATGGTGAAGCAGGGCGACCCGCTGGTGGAGATCGACAAGCGGCCCTACCAGGCTGCGCTCGACCAGGCGACCGCCAAGAAGGCACAGGACGAGGCCAATCTCAGGAATGACGAGCTGAACCTCCAGCGTTTCCAGAACCTCGCCGAAAAGAGCTTTGAATCCAAGCAGGACGTCGACACCCAGCAGGCTCTCGTGGACCAGGTCAAGGCGCAGATCCAGGGCGACGAGGCAGCCATCGACAATGCGCAGACCAACCTGGGCTACACCACGATCGCCGCGCCCATAACCGGCCGCACCGGCTTCCGCCTGATCGACCCTGGCAACATCGTGCATGCCACCGACCAGACGGGCATCGTCACCATCGCACAACTGCAGCCGATCGCCGTGCAGTTCACCGAACCGGAGGACCAGCTTCCAGCCATCTCGAAGGCCTATGACGGCGGCACGGTGCCCGTGGACGCGCTGTCCTCCGACGGTCAGACGACATTGTCGCACGGCAGGCTGGCGGTGATCGACAATTCGGTCAACCAGGCCACCGGTACGATCAGCCTGAAGGCGCGCTTCGACAATCAGGACAACGCGCTCTGGCCGGGCCTGTCCGTGACCACCCGCATGCTGGTGAACACGCAGCGCCAGGTTCTGGTGGTGCCGCAAGACGCCGTGCAGCACGGACCTGCCGGGCTGTTCGCCTATGTCATCGGCGACGACGACAAGGTCACGGCCAAGCCGATCAAGGTCAGCCTCGACAGCCAGGACGGCGCCGTCATCGCCGATGGGCTTGCATTAGGGCAGAAGGTAGTGGTGGCAGGCCAGTCCCGCCTGCAGAACGGCGCCCTGGTCGACGCCCAGCCGATGGCCTCGACCGGCGAGAAAGTCGCCTCCCGATCCGCCCCGCCGGCTGACGGCGCCACCGAGAAGAAGGCGGATTGATCATGGCCGGCGGCATCTCAGCTCCCTTCATCCGCTACCCGATCGCAACCTCTCTGCTGATGGTCGGCATCCTCTTCGTGGGCATCATCGCCTATCCGCAACTGCCGGTGGCACCCCTTCCCGAAGTCGATTTCCCCACCATCCAGGTCTCCGCCAGCCTGCCCGGCGCCGATCCCGCCACCATGGCTTCGTCCGTGGCGCAGCCACTCGAATCGCAGTTCTCGCTGATCCCGGGCGTGTCGGAGATGACGTCGTCCAGCCAGACCTCGTCGACCCAGATCACCTTGCAGTTCGACCTCTCGCGCAATATCGACGGCGCAGGTGCGGACGTCCTAGCCGCCATCAATGCCGCCAATGGGCAATTGCCCAAGAACATGCCGAGCCCGCCGACCTACAGGAAGGTGAACCCGGCCGACTCGCCCATCCTGCTGCTCGGCGCCACATCCGATACCCTGCCGTTGACCGAGGTATCGGACCAGGCCCTCACCAAGCTCGCCCAGGCCATCAGCCAGATCAACGGAGTCGGCCAGGTCAATGTCGGCGGCCAGCAGACCCCCTCGATCCGGGTGCAGGTCGATCCGGCCAGGCTCGTGGCAAAGGGCCTGTCGCTGGAGGACGTGCGGACGCCCCTGGCGGTCACCACCGTCAACAACCCCAAGGGTACGTTCAACGGCGCCACCCGTTCCTACACCATCTACACCAACGACCAGCTCACGGACGCCAAGGACTGGAACGACGTCATCATAGCCTATCGCAACGGTAGTCCGATCCGCGTCCGCGACATCGGCCAGGCCGTGAGCGCACCGCAGGACGACACACAGGCCGGCTGGGCCGATGGCAAGCGCGGCGTCTTCCTCGTCATCTTCAAGCAGCCGGGCGCCAACGTCATCAACACCGTCGACAGCGTGATGAAGGAGCTGCCGCATCTGGAGGCCGGCATTTCGCCGGCCATCAAGATCTCCGTGCTCTCCGACCGGACGCAGACCATCCGGGCCGCGGTGAAGGACGTCCAGTTCACGCTGCTGCTGACGATCGGCCTCGTGGTCATGGTGATCTTCATCTTCCTGCGCAGCGTGTGGGCAACCATCATTCCCTCGATCACGGTGCCGCTCGCTTTGCTCGGCGCCTGCGCCCTGATGTGGATGGCCGGCTACAGCCTCGACAACCTCTCGCTGATGGCGCTCACCATCGCAGTCGGTTTCGTGGTCGACGACGCCATCGTCATGCTGGAGAACATCACCCGTTACATCGAGGAAGGCGAAAGGCCGATGGCCGCCGCCATCAAGGGCGCCGGCGAGATCGGCTTCACCATCCTCTCCATCTCGATCTCGCTGATCGCCGTGCTGATCCCCCTCCTCCTGATGAGCGGCATCATCGGGCGCCTGTTCCGCGAATTCTCCATCACGCTTGCCATGACCATCGTGGTCTCCGCCTTCGTGTCGCTGACGCTGACGCCGATGATGGCCTCGCGCTTCCTCAAGCCCGTGCATGACGAGCATCACGGCAAGCTCTTCCAGCTGAGCGAACGCGCCTTCCAGGCCCTGGTCAACGGCTACGAGCACGGCCTCGACCTCGTGCTGCGGTTCCGCTTCATGACCCTGCTGGTGTTTTTCGCCACGGTGGCGCTGACAGGCTATCTTTTCGTCATCATCCCCAAGGGCTTCTTCCCGCAGCAGGACACCGGCCTGATCACCGGCGTGGTCGAGGCCGCCCAGGATACCTCCGTCGCCGACATGGCCGGTCACATGGAGGAACTCGGCGCCATCGTCCTCAAGGACCCGGCCATCGCCCACATGGCGATGCGCATGGGCGGCAACGGCAACACGCTCAATGACGGCACGATGTACATCACGCTGAAACCGCGCGACGAACGCACGGCCTCGGCCGACGAGGTCATCCGCCGCCTGCAGCGCCAAACCTCCAAGGTGGAGGGAGCGCGGCTCTTCCTGCAATCGGCGCAGGACGTGCGCCTGGGCGGCCGTGCCTCGCGCACCCAGTACCAGTTCACGCTGCAGGGCACCGACATCGACCAGTTGAACGAGTGGGCACCCAAGCTCCTCGACAAGATGAAGTCGATGCCGGAACTGCGGGACGTCGCCTCCGACCAGCAGGCCTCGGGTACCACACTGACGCTGTCGATCGACCGCGACCAGGCGGCGCGCTACGGCCTGACGCCCGACATCATCGACGCCACGCTCTACGATGCCTTCGGCCAGCGCCAGATAGCCAGCTTCTCGACCCAGCTCTCCACCTATTACGTCATCCTGGAGGTGCTGCCCGCCCTGCAGAAGAACACCTCGACCCTGCAGCAGATCTATCTGCGCTCGCCCACCACGGGAGGCGAGGTGCCGCTATCGGCCTTCGCGAAATGGACGACCGATCCGGTTCGCCCGCTTGCCATCAACCACCAGGGGCAATTCCCCGCCGTCACGATCTCCTTCAACCTGGCCCCGGGCACCGCGCTCGGCCAGGCGACGGAGGCCATCAACGCCGTGGAACGGCAGATGAACGTGCCGGCGACCATCACCTCCACCTTCCAGGGCACGGCGCAGGCCTTCCAGGACTCGCTTTCCTCCGTGCCGCTGCTGATCGTGGCGGCGCTGATCGTGGTCTACCTGATCCTCGGCATCCTCTATGAAAGCTATATTCACCCGCTGACCATCCTCTCGACCCTGCCCTCGGCCGGCGTCGGGGCGCTGGCAACGCTGCTGCTCTTCCACTTCGACTTTAGCCTGATCGCGCTGATCGGCGTGATCCTGCTGATCGGCATCGTGAAGAAGAACGGCATCATGCTGGTGGACTTCGCCATCGTGGCCGAGCGCGACCACCGCATGACTCCGCTGGAAGCCATACGCAGGGCCTGCCTGCTGCGTTTCCGCCCGATCCTGATGACCACCATGGCCGCGTTACTCGGCGGCGTGCCACTGATGCTGGGGCATGGCACCGGCTCGGAAATCCGCCAGCCCCTGGGCTACGCGATGGTGGGCGGGCTCATCGTCAGCCAGGTGCTGACCTTGTTCACCACGCCGGTGATCTATCTCTACCTCGACAGCCTGTCCAAGTGGATCAGCCCGAAGCGCGCGGAGAAGGAGTTCGAGCCGGAAGAGGCGGGTATGGCCGGCGAACCGCTCGAAGGCCGCGATGTGCCCGAACTCAAACCGCAGACCATCGCGGCGGAGTAGCGTCCGGAACCCATCGGATCTCAAACCGCTGCGTTCAATGCGTAAGACACCGGCCACGTCGATGGCTGGAGCCTCGATCTTGCTGCCGGACTGTTTTAAGAGCCGGCTGGAAGCCGGCGGTCCCAGGAACGTCACACAGCCCGCACCACCATCTCGATCGGCGCCAGCAGGCCATCGCCCACAGCGGACATGACATTGCCGACGCGCAGCTGGGCGCTCTCGCCCATCAGCACCTGCGGCCCGATCGGCGGAGCACCTTCACGGGCGGCTTTCTCCCGCATTTCGCGCCCCACCTTGATGGCCAGGTCGCGGTGGCTGCGTTCCAGGTCGATGGCGAAGCCCGCAGCCTCCAGGCACTTGCGGTAATGGGCCGGCGTCTCCACGAAGCTGGTGTCCATCGTCATCGCCCAGGGCATTGGATAAGGCAGATCGCCCTCGGCCATGCGCATGATGTCGTAGACGCCGAAGCGCGCGCCCTGCCGCATCACGCGGCGCACCTCGCGGAAGAGCGCGGCCTTGTCGGCGATGTTCATGCCGACATGCAGCATCACCGCGCCCTCGAACTCGCCGTCGGCGAAGGGCATGGCGAGCGCGCTCGCCTGCACGAAGGAGACCTTGCCCGAGAGGTGGCAGCGCCGGGTCAGGGTCTCCGCGACCTCGACGAATTCGGGCGTGAGGTCGACGCCGACGACGTCGCAACCGAGCAGGCGCGCCAAGTGCCGAGCCGGGCCGCCGATGCCCGAGCCGACCTCCAGCACCGTCATGCCATGCTCGAAGCCAAGATCCTCGGCCAGTTCCTCGGTGGCCGCGCTCCAGCCCAGATGGAACTCGTCTATGTCCGAAAGGTCCTCGATGGCGAGATTGTCGGGATCCTTGCCGCGCGACTGCAATGCGGCGAACAGGGCCTTTTCCAGCGAACCATGCGTGTAGTGACGCGCGACAGCTCCTTCGATATCCATCGGGCTCCCCTTTTCCGGTGTGGTGGCAGTCATCGCTACAGGCTTGGAAGTATAACATCCGGTGGGAATGCCGCCGAGGGAATTGCGGGCCACCCGCCCCTCGCGGCACGGCCAGACGCCTCAAATGCGGGCACTCTGTCGCAAGGGCTTGCTCCCGGCAGCGGCTTTGTCTTAAGCCTTTTGTCACGAAGACACGCCAAATCGAACTTGGCGGAGTGGAGGCCGGCGGGATCGGACCGCGCGGTGGGAGGAATATATGTCTGAGACCAGGATTTACGACGTTCCCCGCGAATGGGCCGAGGACGCCTATGTCGACAATTCCCGCTACCAGGCGATGTACGAGGCCTCCGTCGCCGATCCCGAAGCCTTCTGGGGCGAGCACGGCAAGCGCATCGGCTGGTTCGAGCCTTACACGCGCGTCAAGAACACCCGCTACGCTCCCGACGTCTCGATCCGCTGGTACGAGGACGGCACCACCAACGTCGCCTGGAACTGCGTGGACCGGCACCTGCCCGAGCACGGCGACCGCACCGCCATCATCTGGGAGGGGGATGACCCCTCGCAGTCGCGCCACATCAGCTATCGCGAGCTCGCAATCGAGGTGCAGCGCTTTGCCAACGTGCTGAAGGGCGAGGGCGTCAAGAAGGGCGACCGCGTCACCATCTACATGCCGATGATCCCCGAGGCTGCCTTCGCCATGCTGGCCTGCGCCCGCATCGGCGCCGTTCATTCGGTGGTGTTCGGCGGATTCTCCCCGGATTCACTGGCCGGCCGCATCGCCGACTGCACCTCCACGGTGGTGGTCACAGCCGACGAGGGTCTGCGCGGCGGACGGCGCGTTCCGCTCAAGGCCAATGTCGACGCGGCCTGCGCCAAGACTGAAGGCGTCGCCTCGGTGATCGTGGTCCGCCGGACCGGCGCCCCGGTGCCGATGGTGGCAGGGCGCGACCATTTCTACGACGACCTCGCCGCCAACGTCCCCGACGAATGCCCCTGCGAGGAAATGGCCGCCGAGGATCCGCTCTTCATCCTCTACACGTCCGGCTCGACCGGAAAGCCCAAGGGGGTGCTGCACACCACGGCGGGTTATCTTGTCTATGCCGCGATGACGCACCAGTACGTCTTCGACTACCACGACGGGGATATCTACTGGTGCACGGCCGATGTCGGCTGGGTCACCGGCCATTCCTATATCGTCTACGGTCCCCTCGCCAACGGCGCGACGACCCTGATGTTCGAGGGCGTGCCGAACTATCCTACCGTGTCGCGCTTCTGGGAAGTGATCGACAAGCACAAGGTCACGATCTTCTATACCGCCCCGACCGCCATCCGCGCCTTGATGGGCGCCGGCGAGGAGCCCGTGAAGAAGACGTCCCGGGCATCCCTCCGCCTGCTCGGATCGGTGGGCGAGCCCATCAATCCGGAAGCCTGGGAGTGGTATCATCGCGTGGTGGGCGAGCATCGCTGCCCAATCGTCGATACCTGGTGGCAGACCGAGACCGGCGGCATCCTGATCACGCCTCTGCCCGGCGCCACCAAACTGAAGCCCGGCTCGGCGACGCGGCCCTTTTTCGGCATCCGTCCGGAGATCGTCGACGCCGAGGGCAACGTCCTACACGGCGCCTGCGAAGGCAATCTCGTCATTGCCGATTCCTGGCCGGGCCAGATGCGCACCGTCTATGGCGATCATCAGCGTTTCTTCGAGACGTATTTCTCCGCCTACAAGGGCAAGTATTTCACCGGTGACGGCTGCCGTCGCGACGAGGACGGCTACTACTGGATCACGGGCCGCGTGGATGACGTCATCAACGTCTCCGGCCACCGCATGGGCACCGCGGAGGTCGAGAGTGCGCTGGTCGCACACGAAAAGGTCTCGGAGGCGGCGGTGGTGGGCTATCCGCATGACCTCAAGGGCCAGGGCATCTATGCCTATGTCACGCTGATGGCGGGCGAGATCGGGGACGAGGGTCTGCGCCGCGAACTCGTCGCCTGGGTTCGCAAGGAGATCGGCCCCATCGCCTCCCCCGATCTCATCCAGTTCGCCCCCGGCCTGCCCAAGACGCGCTCGGGCAAGATCATGCGCCGCATCCTGCGCAAGATCGCCGAAGACGAATTCTCGGCGCTTGGCGACACCTCGACCCTCGCCGACCCGGCAGTGGTGGATGACCTCATCACCAACCGGCAGAACAGGAAAGAGTGAAAATCTCAAGGATGCCCGAACCCGGATTTCCCTCCCCAGCCTTGTGGGGAGGGCCTGGATTCATCTGGTGCGCAGTAGAAGACCAGCTGGCGGTCTACTTCGGCAATCCACCAATTTTATCGAAATAATAGCTCGAAATCCGGCGCAAGATTGTGTCGCCGCTGGACTTTTTGCTTTCACCCGAACCGTTTAAACAGGGATCGATCTGCTTCTCCCACGCCCCTCTCCGGCAGGACGGGGGGTAGTTTGCGTTTGTCATGTCCGCTGCCAGTGACGATACCAGCCTCTTCTCGCGCGCCGTACCGACGTGGATGCGCGCGCTCGTGCGCCGCAGCGAGAGCGGCATGGTCCTGCTGGCGGCCGTCGTCGGCGCGCTCGCGGGCCTTGCGGTCTTCCTGATCAGCCATACCGCCCAACTCGCCCACGAGCTTTTCTTCGGCCTGCAATCGGAGGAGCGCCTCAGCGGCACGCTCGGCCTGCCGATGGTGCTGGCTCTCAGCGTACCCGCCTGCGGCGGCCTGATACTCGGCTTCGTCAACCTCGTGATAGCGCGCCGGCGCCTGCCCCGTCCGATAGACCCCATCGAGGCCAACGCCCTTCACGGCGGTCGCATGTCGCTGAAGGGCAGCCTCATCGTCTGCCTGCAGACCTGGATCTCCAACGGCTTCGGCGCTTCGGTGGGCCTTGAAGCCGCCTATTCCCAGATCGGCTCCGGCCTGGCGGCGCGGCTGGGCACGAGCTTCCACCTGCGCCGGGCCGACATGCGCTTGATCGTCGGCTGCGGCTCGGCCGGGGCGATTGCGGGGGCCTTCGGTGCTCCACTGACAGGCGCCTTTTACGCCTTCGAGATCATCATCGGCTCCTATGCGGTGTCGAACCTGGCGCCTGTCGCCGCCGCGGCCATCGCCGGCACCATCGTCACCCACCTGCTGGGCCTGGAATCCTACGCGGTGGTCGGCGGCGTCGCCTTCCAGCCTCAGGCCGCGGGCGCCGCCACGCTCTGCGGCCTCGGCCTGTTCTGCGCCGGCATCGCCATCGCGGTCATGCAGGCGGTCGCCTGGACCGAGAAGGCGTTCCGCGGCACCAGCCTGCCGATCTGGCTGATGCCCTGCCTCGGCGGCCTGCTGGTCGGCGCGCTGGCGCTGATCTCTCCCAAGGTGCTTTCCTCAGGCCATGGCGCGCTGGTGAACATGCTCGTCGGGCCGCCAGCGCCGGTGCTGGTGCTGGGGGGACTGATCCTTCTCAAGGCGCTTGCTTCGGCCCTCTCGCTCGGATCGGGCTTTCGCGGCGGCCTGTTCTTCGCTTCGCTCTTCCTGGGCGCCCTGGTCGGCCAGTTCTATCTCGGGGGCCTGGAGCTTGTCGTCACCAATACGGGACTGACCCCGCATGCCGCGGCCCTCGCCGGCATGGCGGCGCTGGCGGCGGCAATCGTAGGAGGCCCGCTGACCATGAGCTTCCTCGTGCTCGAGATGACGGGCGACTTCCAGCTCACCGTCGCCGTGCTGATGGCGGTGATCGTCGCCTCCATAACGGTACGCGAGACTTTCGGCTATTCGTTCGCCACTTGGCGCTTCCATCTTCGTGGGGAGGCGATCCGCAGCGCGCATGACATCGGCTGGGCACGTGACCTCACCGTGGGCCGGGTGATGCGCACACCGGTGCCCACGGTGGACAGGAACGCCTCGCTGGTGGTCTTCCGCAATGCCTACCCGCTCGGCTCGGCCCACTATGTCGTGGCGATCGACACGCTGACCAGCCGCTATGCCGGCCTGATCCGCGTCGCCGATGCCTGGCAGGCCAATCCCGAACTGCCGGATGGCGGCAGGGCGGTGGAGACCCTGGCACTGTTCCGCGATCAGGCCCTGGCGGCCGGCATGACGCTGAAGCAGGCCACGCAGCAGATGGAACGCTGCGAGGCCGAGGCACTGGCGGTGACGGACGAGGCAGGCCATGTGATCGGCCTGCTGTCGGAAGCCCATGCGCTCCGGCGCTACGCCGAGGCTGCGGACAGGGCGCGGCGGGATCTTGCCGGGGAAGGGATCTAGCCCGGGAACACGGACGCTCCCCGGCGTGCCGGAATCGTATATTCCGACCGGGGAGGAGCCGGCCCCAAGCAGGCGGTCCCCGAAAGACGCGCTACCGCTCACACCAGCGTGTTGCAGAACCTCTGGATGCGCCGGCCCGCTTCTTCCAGTGCCTCGTTCGAAGTCGCGTAGGAGATGCGGAAATTCGGACCGAGGCCGAAGGCGGAGCCATGCACCACCGCCACGCCCTCGGCCTGCAGCAGCTCGGAGACGAAATCCTCGTCCGTCTCGATCACCTTGCCGGAGGGTGCCTTCTTGCCGATGGTGCCGGCGCAGGAAGGATAAACGTAGAAAGCTCCCTCGGGCGTCGGGCACTGGATGCCCTTGGCCTGGTTCAGCATGGAGACGATGAGGTCGCGGCGGCCCTCGAAGACCTTGCGGCGCACGGGAATGTAGTCCTGCGTGCCGTTGAGGGCTTCCACCGCGGCCCATTGCGCGATGGTGCAGGCGCCGGAAGTCTGCTGTCCCTGGATCATGTCCATCGCCTTGATCAGGTGCTCGGGGCCGGCCGCATAGCCGATGCGCCAGCCCGTCATCGAATAGGCCTTGGAGACGCCGTTGATCGTGAGCGTGCGGTCATAGAGCTTCGGCTCGACCTGGGCCGGCGTGTAGTAGGTGAAATCGCCGTAGACGAGATGCTCGTACATGTCGTCCGTCATCATCCATACATGCGGATGGCGCAGCAGCACGTCGGTGAGTGCCTTCAGCTCGTCATAGGTGTAGGCAGCCCCCGAGGGGTTGGAGGGTGAGTTGAAGATGAACCACTTCGTCTTCGGCGTGATCGCCTTCTCGAGGGCTTCGGCCGTGAGCTTGAAGTTGGTCGCGATGGTGGTCGGGGCGAAGACCGGCGTGCCGCCGCACAGGGCCACCATTTCGGGATAGGAGACCCAGTACGGCGTGGGGATGATCACCTCGTCGCCGGTGTTCAGCGTCGCCATCAGGCCGTTGAACAGGATCTGCTTGCCGCCGGTTCCGACGATGGTCTGCGAAGGCTTGTAGTCGAGCCCGTTCTCCCGCTTGAACTTGGCGGCAATGGCCTCGCGCAACTGCGGGATGCCCGAGACCGGCGGATACTTCGTCTCGCCGCGCATCATGGCGTCGATCGCCGCCTTCTTGATGTTGTCTGGCGTGTCCATGTCCGGCTCCCCCGCGCCCAGGCCGATGATGTCCCGGCCGGCCGCTTTCAATTCGCGCGCCTTCTGGCTCACCGCGATGGTCGCGGAAGGCTTGATGCGCGAAAGGGCGTCGGCGAGAAAGGCCATGGGGAGACTCCTGGTTAACCGGATGATTTTGCGGGCGGACCCTAGGCGCGCCTCGACAGCGGTTCAAGTGGACGGATTACATTTTCTTCACAACTCAAGGTGAAATGCCGCCGGCCATATTGCTTGGCTGCCGCGACACAACATTGCCATGAAACTTCCTCACCGCCGCCCGCAGACGTGCAAAGACCTGCCGTGATCGCGCGTATTCTTGGGAACATAGCCGATGCGCTTCGGGAAGAGGTCGTGATCTGGTTGAGTGCCGCGTGCGTTTTGACACTTCGCGACGGAAATCGAAGGTCTAAACGATAGGAACGTTAGGACGTTACAAGTCGATTGCGTTCAAGGAGATCACGATGGCCGTCAATCAGGCAGCACCGCACTTCTTCAAGGCCGATACCCGCGCCATGCGCGTATCGGCAGCCGAGGCAGAACGTCAATTGACCCTGGCGTTGTGGCTGGTTGGACTGCTTGTTGTCGCGACATTGATTACGGCGACCGTGGGTTTCTTCGCTTAACCCCCCCCGCGAGCGATAGAAATGGTCGCCTAACGCGCCGGATGGACCCCCCGCCATCCGGCGCATTTTTTTGTCTCGCGGCCGCGTATGGTCCAGCAGTTCTCTCCGCTCTTGGTGCTTTTTCCTGACCCGTCGCTGATGCACCCTTCAGGACAACGCATTTGACGGGAGCATCGAATGAACAATCGCGTCTTCCTCGCCGGAGCCTCCGGCGCCATCGGCCGGCCGCTGACGAGGCTGCTCGTGGCAGCAGGCCATCATGTCGTCGGCACTACGCGCTCGCCCGCGAGGGCCGAAGCGCTCGAGGCGCTCGGAGCCGAACCCGCCGTCGTCGATGTCTATGACGCCGAGGCGCTTGCCACCGCCGTCCGGACCGCAAGGCCCGACATCGTCATCCACCAGCTCACCGATCTGCCGGCCGGCGTCGATCCCGCCCGCATGGCCGAGTTCGCAGGGCGCAACGCCCGCCTGCGCCGGGAGGGCACGGCAAATCTGCTGAAGGCGACGCTCGCCGCCGGCGCACGGCGCCTGGTCGCCCAGAGCATCGCGTGGGTCTACGCGCCCGGCCTCGAGCCTCATCGGGAGGAAGATCCACTGGATCGGCACGCGGAAGGCCTGCGTGCGGTCAGCATCGGCGGCGTCATCGCCCTGGAGGAGGCCGTGCTGACGGCTCCTCTGCAGGGTGTCGTGCTGCGCTATGGCCGTCTCTACGGCCCCGGGACGGGCGTGGACGCCGCGCTTGCCCCCGCTGTCCATGTGGAGGCGGCGGCGGAGGCCGCCCTGCTGGCCATGGAGAATGCGGCGCCGGGCGTGTTCAACGTGGCCGAACCGTGCGAGAGCCTGTCGAGCGAGAAGGCAAGGCGCGAGCTTGGCTGGCAAGCGGATTTCCGCATGGCGGCATGAAGCTTTTCTACCGGCCCGTTCATCCGCTGCAGTCGGCCGGCGAGTGTGCGAGCAGCCACGACCGCATGCACGCCACGGCCTCCGTCTGGCGTTTCCTGCGCGGTGCCACGACATAGAAATTCGCCGGACCGCGAATAGCGTGATGGAGCGGCTTCACCAGCCGCCCGGCGACGAGATCCGGCGCGGCGAGGATGTCGCTCACCAGGGCTACCCCCTGACCCGCGACGGCGGCATCTATCGCGAGCGAGGACAGGCTGAACTTGAGCCCCCGTGGCGGCGTCCTCGCGCCCTGGCCCATCAGACCCTCCAGATAGTCCGGCCAGAGCCCATGGGTGTCGTGCAGCAGCGTGTGATCGGCGAGATCTTCAGGCGTGCGCAGGGGGTGGGGGCCGGCAAGCAGAGCCGGGCTGCAGACGGCCTCGAACATCGGCGCGAACAGGAGGTCGGCCGTGAGCCCGGGCCCGAAGGGAGGTTGGCCGTATCGCACCGCGATGTCGACACCGTCGCTCTGGAAATTGGAGAGGCCGTCGGTCGCCACCACCCGCACGTCGAGATCCGGATAGGCTTCCGTGAACTGGCCAAGCCGGGGGATCAGCCATTTGGCGGCGAATGAAGGCGTGACGCTGACGGTGAGGCTCGCAGGCTGCGGCTTCAGGCTGGCCGTCGCGTCCGCGATCAGTTCGAAGGCACGGCGTATCGAGGGCAGATAGGCCCTGCCTTCCTCGCTGAGGGCGAGCGAACGCGGCAGGCGCTCGAACAATCTCGCCTTGAGTTCCCTCTCCAGGCCGCGCACCTGTTGCGCGACGGCGCCCTGGGTAACGCCGAGCTCCTCCGCGGCGAGGCGGAAATTCAAATGGCGCGCGGCGGCCTCGAAGGCCTTGAGGGCATTGAGCGGGGGCAGGCGAGCGAAACGAAGATCGGCCATTAGGCAATAGATTTTCTATAGGAAAGACAGCTCAATTCTGCTTCGACAGACCCGGCAGTGCAAGCCTATCCTATGCTTCCTCG
Source organism: Labrys sp. ALF-8 (assembly GCF_059699065.1). NCBI lineage: Bacteria > Pseudomonadati > Pseudomonadota > Alphaproteobacteria > Hyphomicrobiales > Xanthobacteraceae > Labrys > Labrys sp. ALF-8. The sequence continues at coordinate 2,560,067 of NZ_AP048537.1, read as the reverse complement.
GAGAGTTTCCTGCCATCGGAGAAACCCATGCCTGTAGAAAAAGTAGCGCTCGTCACAGCCGCCGGACGCGGCATGGGTGCCGCCATTGCCCGCGAACTTGCCGATAGCGGCTATCGCGTCGCCCTGCTCTCGCCATCCGAACGTTCACTCGAACTGGCCCGGGAGATCGGCGGCCTGGGCATCCAGGGGTCAGTTGCCGAGGAGGCGGATCTGGAGAGACTGGTTTCTTCGGCGCTCGACAAATATGGCCGGATCGACGCGGTGGTGAACAACACCGGCCATCCTCCCAAGGGCGATCTGATCGACATCACCGACGAAAGCTGGCGCGCGGGGCTGGATCTCCTGCTGCTCAACGTCGCCCGTATCATGCGGCTCGTCACGCCGCCGATGCTGAAGCAGGGTGGCGGGGCCATCGTCAACATCTCCAGCATAACGGCGGTGGCGCCGGAGCTGAGCATGCCGGTCTCTTCAGTGCTGCGTGCCGCTCTAGGCGCCTGGACCCGCCTTTACGCCGAGCGCTATGCCAAGAACAACATCCGCATGAATTCCGTGCTGCCGGGCTTCATCGACAGCTATCCGAGCGATCCGTCCTGGATCGCCAAGGTTCCGGCCGGCCGCTTCGGTACGACGAAGGAGATCGCGACCGCGGTGCGGTTCCTGCTCTCGGAGGATGCCGGCTTCATCACGGGCCAGAACATCCGGGTGGACGGCGGATTCGTGCGCGCGGTGTAGGGCAGCCCGCCTTGCGAAACCGGCGATCATGACCATACGCCATTTCCAAATCGGCGCGCTTGCGGTTTAACCTGTTCCGCACCTACCGGCTCCGGAACATCCCCTTTGCAGCTCACGTCCGACGAACGCTCGATGCGCGATGGCGAACAGGGACCCGCCCTCGCCTTCGTCATGGACATATTGCTGCGCTTCGGCGAGGCGATCGGCGCTCCGGCGCTGATTCCCATCAGCCAGGCCCATATCGACGGATGCCTCTATCACGGCGAGGTCAGCCTGGATTTCGTGGAGCGCCTGGCAAATGACGGCGGCACGGTCCGTGTGCCGACCACCCTCAACGTCGGCTCGATGGATCTGATCCACCCCGAACTAATCGGCGGTCCCGAAACGGAGCGGATAGCCGGGCGGCGACTGATGGAGGCACATCTGGCGCTTGGCTGCGAGCCGAGCTTCACCTGCGCACCCTATCAGACGCGCTTTCGTCCGCGTTTCGGCGACCAGATCGCCTGGGGCGAGTCCAATGCCATCGTCTTCGCCAACTCGGTCATCGGTGCTCGCACCAACCGCTACGGCGACTTCATCGACCTGTGTTGCGCCATCGCGGGGCGGGCACCGGCGTTCGGCTTGCACTTGGACGAGCAACGGCGCGGCGAGATGCTGTTTCGCCTCCCCGACCTGCCGGCAGGCTGGTGCGGCTCCGATATGTTGTACGTCGCCGTCGGCTATCTCGTCGGCGAAAGATCGCGGGGTCGCGTGCCCGTGATCGAGGGCTTGTCGCCGGCCACGGAGGACCAACTCAAGGCACTGGGAGCCGTTGCAGCCTCGTCGGGCTCGGTCGCGCTGTTCCATGCGGTAGGCATCACGCCGGAGGCGCCGACCCTGCAGGACGCCCTTGGCGGCCGGGTTCCGGCCGAGACCGTCGATCTCACCCTTGCGGAGCTGGAGCAAGCGCTGGCGGGACTGTCGACGGCGGCGGAAGGCGCACCGCTCACCGCCGTGAGCCTGGGCACGCCGCATTTCTCCCTGCAGGAATTCAGGGCGCTGGCGGCGCACCTCGCGAAATTCCAGAAGGCGCCCGGCCTCGAATTCTACATCAACACCAGCCGCGAGACCTATCGGGCTGTCGAGTCCCAGGGCTTGAGCAGGCTGATCGAGAGGGCCGGCATCACCATCCTCACCGACACCTGCACATATGTCACCGCCCTTGCCCGCCGGCTCGACGGCGTGGTGATGACCAATTCGGGCAAGATGGCGCATTACGCGCCCGGCAATATCGGCGTGAGCATCGCCTTCGGCTCGCTGGCCGATTGCGTCGCCTCGGCCGCCGCCGGCTGCGTCACGAGGAACCCGGCATGACCGCCCTGCCCGCCCGCACGTTGGTGGAAGGCCGCGCCGAGGGACTGCTGATGCTGTGGAGCGTCCCGCTCAGCTTCTGGGGCGGCTATGACAGCGGCACCGGCCGGGTGATAGACCATTCGCATCCGGCCTTCGGCGTCGAGGTCGCCGGCCGCATCCTCGCCATGCCTTCGGGGCGCGGGTCTTCCTCCGCCAGTTCGGTGCTGGCAGAGGCGATCCGCCGCGGCACGGCGCCGGCAGGCATCATCCTCGCCCAGGCGGATCCCATCATCACCGTAGGTGCCATCGTAGCGGCCCGGCTCTACTGCAGGGCCTGTCCCGTCGTGGTCTGCGACGCTGAAGTCATGGGCCGGCTCGTCGACGGCACGCTCCTCCGCCTGATCGCAGGGACGGACACGGCGACCTTAAATCTAAGCGCCGCTGTATAAATCCCCGTCGCAAGGCCGTCATTTTTCCCTTGCCACTGCGCCTGATCGGCGCGACGCTTCCTCTCAGCCGCCCAACCCCCGCGCCGGAATTCCCAGGATTTCCGCCCGCAACAAGGGGCCAAGGATAAACCGCGGCGGCCAAACATAGGAGGGACGCGACAATGACGCAGAACACTCCAGGCGGCAGACGATTCAGCGGGCCACGCTGCATTGCCCTCGTTGGCCCGTTCCAAAGCGGAAAGACCACTCTCCTCGAAGCCATCCTCGCGCGCATGGGCGTGCTGCAGCGCCAGGGCACCGTTGCCGCCGGCTCCACCATCGGCGACGCCAGCGCCGAGGCTCGTTCCCACGCCATGAGCATCGAGGCCAACGTCGCCTCCGTGGACTTCATGGGCGACACCTACACCTTCATCGACTGCCCCGGCTCGATCGAATTCCTGGCCGAGATGCGGCCCGCCCTGCCTGCGATCGACGCCGCCGTGGTGGTGTGCGAGGCGGACGAGAAGAAGGTTCCCGCACTGCAGCTCATCCTGCGCGAGCTGGAGGACCTGAAGATCCCGCGCTTCCTCTTCCTCAACAAGATCGACAACGCCCACCATGGCGTGCGCGAGGCCTTGCCCCTGCTGCAGCCCGCCTCCCGACTGCCGCTGCTGCTGCGCCAGATCCCGATCTGGAAGCACGGCGTCGCCGTCGGCTATATCGACCTCGCCCTGGAGCGCGCCTTCATCTATCAGGAGCATGCTGCCTCACAGATCGTCGACATTCCGCCGGACGAGCAGAACGAGAGCAAGGATGCGCGCTATTCCATGCTGGAGCGCCTGTCCGACCATGACGATGCGTTGATGGAGCAGCTTCTCGAGGAGGTCGAGCCGCCGCGCGACCAGGTGTTCGACGACCTCGCCCATGAACTGCGTGACGGGCTCGCCGTACCCGTCCTGATGGGCTCGGCCCTCAACGGCAACGGCATGCTGCGCCTGATGAAGGCCCTGCGCCATGAAGCTCCCGGCATCACCGAGACGGCGGCGCGCCTGGGCGTCGCTCCCGGCAGCGAGCCGCTCGGCTATGTGATGAAGACCTTCCACACGGCCCATGCCGGCAAGCTCTCGCTCACCCGCATCCTCTCGGGCAGCTTCCAGGAAGGCATGACGGTGACGACTACCTCCGGGGATTCCGGCCGCATCGCGGGCTGTGCCCGCCTGCTCGGGCAGACCACGCAGAAGACCGGACAAGCCGGCCCCGGCGATACCGTTGCCTTCAGCAAGGTCGACGTCGCCCACACCGGAGACATGCTGGCCATCGGCAAGGCTGTCCCCTCGCCGGTAGCCACGCAAGCGCCGCAACCCGTGATGGCGCTCGCCGTGCGCGCCCGCGACCGCAAGGACGACGTGAAGCTCACCGCCGCGATCCAGCGCCTGCTCGACGAGGATCGCGCCCTCAGCGTGGAGCAGAACGCCGAACTCGGCGACATCATCCTGCGCGGCCAGGGCGAGATGCATCTGCGTGTCGCGGTGGAGAAGCTCGCATCGAAATTCGGCGTGGCCGTCAACTCGCACGTGCCGCAGATCGGCTATCGCGAGACCATCCGCAAGGCGGTGACGGGCGTGCGCGGCCGCCACAAGAAGCAATCCGGCGGGCATGGCCAGTTCGGCGACGTGGTGATCGACGTGATACCCCTGTCGCGTGGCGAGGGCTTCGCCTTCATCGACAAGATCACCGGCGGCGTGGTGCCGCGCAATTACATCCCCTCGGTCGAGGAAGGCGTGAAGCAATATCTCAGGCGCGGCCCGCTCGGCTTCCCGGTGGTGGACGTGGGCGTCTCCCTCACGGACGGCTCCTACCATACCGTGGACTCCTCGGACATGGCCTTCCAGACGGCGGCCCGCATCGGCATGAGCGAGGCGATGCCGCAATGCAGTCCCGTGCTGCTGGAGCCCGTGCTCTCGGTGGATATCGCAGTGCCTTCGGACGCCACCGCCAAGGCCAACGCCATCGTCTCCTCCCGGCGCGGGCAGATCCTCGGTTTCGACGCACGGCCGGGCTGGGAAGGCTGGGACGTCGTGCAGGCGCTGATTCCGGAAGCCGAGATCACCGACCTCATCATCGAGCTGCGCTCGGCGACCTCGGGGGTCGGGACGTTCAAGGCGAAGTTCGATCACCTGGCGGAGCTCTCCGGGCGACAGGCGGACACGATCGTGGCTTCGCGGCAAGCGGCGCAATAGCCCCGAGACCGCCGGCATCCCGCCGGCTCCTGGAACGACAACGGCCCGGAATGGGGAACCGCCCTCATTCCGGGCAGCTTTTCCTGCGGAAGGGCAGTTGGTCCAGGCAGCATGATCCCGCCGACCGTACCGGGAAGGTTTACCATCCCTCGCATCCGCGCTAGATAGCGCCGATGAAGCCCATCGAAATCGCCGCCTTCTATCATTTTGCCCGCCTGCCGGGTTTTGCCGACCTGCGCGAACCGCTGGCCAGGCTTACCTGCTCGCTCGGCATCAAGGGCATCATCCTGCTGGCGCCGGAAGGCATCAACGGCACGGTTGCGGGCACGCCCGAAGCGATGGCGACCTTCCATCGGCGCCTTCGCGACATCACCGGCCTCCATGGCATCGAGCACAAGACCTCCTTCGCCGAGGCGATGCCCTTCCTGCGCATGAAGGTGAGGCTGAAGGCCGAGATCGTCACCATCGGCGATACCAGCGTCGACCCGCTTGAGCGTGTCGGCACCTATGTCGAGCCGAAGGACTGGAACGCCCTGATCTCCGATCCCGATGTGCTGGTGATCGACACGCGCAATGATTTCGAGGTGCGCATCGGCAGCTTCAAGGGCGCCGTCGATCCCCGGACCAAGGCTTTCGGCGATTTCCCTGCCTATGTCAGGGGCAATCTCGACCCCGCGCGCCATCGCAAGGTGGCAATGTTCTGCACCGGCGGCATTCGGTGCGAGAAGGCCACCAGCCTGATGCTGCGCGAGGGATTCGAGGAGGTCTACCACCTCAGGGGCGGCGTCCTCCAATATCTGGAGGAGATCCCGTCGGAGGAGAGCCTGTGGCAGGGCGCCTGCTTCGTGTTCGACCAGCGTGTCGCCGTCGGGCACGGGCTTACGGTCGAGGATTACCAACTCTGCCATGGCTGCCTCGCTCCGCTGAGCGCAGAGGAGCGACACTCGCCCGACTACGAGGAAGGCGTGAGCTGCCCCCACTGCTCCCCGATCCTGACGCTGGAGCAAAAGGCTTCCTCGCGCGAACGGCACAAGCAGATGGAACTGGCGAAGAAAAGAGGCGGCGTGCACCTTGGTCCGGCCATGGAGACGCCGACCCCCAAGCCGGACCAGGCGGGCTTCTCCACAGGGCACGGAGAGGAGCTCCCACCTTCCTCGATTAGCGCTCCCACCGCCTCCCGCGATTCCTCCCATGCCTGAGGCCGCGCTCGTTCTCTTCTCCGCCGGGCAGGATTCGACCACCTGCCTCGCCTGGGCCCTGGAGCGCTTCGACCATGTCGAGACCATCGGCTTCGACTACGGCCAGCGGCATCGCATCGAATTGGAAATGCGGCCCAAGGTCCTGGCCGCGCTGCGGGAGAGCTTTCCGGCCTGGGGTGCGAGATTGGGCGGAGATCACCTTGTGGATCTCGGCATTCTCGGCAGGATCAGCGAGACGTCGCTCACCCGCGATGTCGAGATCGCCATGCAGGACAATGGGCTGCCGAACAGCTTCGTGCCGGGGCGCAACCTGCTCTTCCTGACCTTTGCCGCCGCGCTGGCCTATCGGCGGGGCGCGAAGCATCTCGTCACCGGCGTGTGCGAAACGGATTATTCCGGCTATCCCGACTGTCGGGACGACACCATCAAGGCGATGCAGGTCGCCCTCAACCTCGGCATGGAAACGCGTTTCGTCGTCCACACGCCCCTGATGTGGATCGACAAGGCGGCCACCTGGTCGCTCGCCCGCGAACTCGGGGGCAATGCCCTGGTCGAGCTCATTCGCGAGGATACGCACAGTTGCTATCAGGGTGACCGTGCGCATCGCCACGACTGGGGCTTCGGCTGCGGGGCCTGCCCTGCCTGCGAGCTCAGGGCTTCCGGCTACCAAAAATTCGTCGCAGCCTGAGCGTGCACGACAGGGCTTTCCGGGGTGCTGGCGGCAGCCCGGCCGCTGCGATCCGCCTCAGCTCTGGTGCGGGTGGTGCCGGTAGCCGTGCTTCACATGGCGATAATGGCGATAGTGCTTGTATCCGTCGCGCTGGACCCAGGGCCGGTAGTGCTCGCAGCCCTCATAGGCGTTGGGCACCCAGTGGCGCGGCAACGGGCCGGCATAACGGCAGTCGGTGGCGCTGTAGGGATAGCCGCGCTGCGTGCTGCAGGCGCCCAGCCCACCAGCCAGCAAGGCAACCATGGTTGCCGCAATCAATTTCGTGCTCATCGACGTCCTTCCGCACTCCGACCACGACGGCAACCTGAACCGGACATGCGACCTCGTCAAGCGCGGCGACTCCCGCCACCCATGCCGGCATCGACCCCGCAGCGATGTCGGTTTCACATCTTCTCGATCTTGGTAGGATCGAGCCTGCCCGTCACGAGATCCCACAAACCCGCCAAGTTGCCGATGAGCCGGCCGCGGCGATCGGCCCAGGGTTCCGGACGCAGGCTCTTGATGAGATTTGAGCCCAGGTTCCACAAGCCACCCCTCAGGGCACCCGATGGGCTCATATTGCCCTTGCGCATGATATAGACGCGGTTGGCGATCTGCGAATAGCCCAGACGCCTGCCGGGACTGCGCCCCGCCTTCTTGGTGCCGAGGTGGACGCCACGCAGGCGGGCCCCTTTGACGACCCGGCCGTGACGTGCGATCTCGCGCGAAAAGTCGACATCCTCGAGCCAGGAATAGAGCGGCAGCCTTTCGTCGAACAGCAGGCCATGGCGGCGGACCGTATCGAGCCGCACCGCCATGTTGCAGCCATACGCATTGTAGACGGGGCTCACCGCATCAGGCGCCCGGTTGGGGCCGGCGCCCCTCAGCGCCTCCAGCCCGGTGCCCATGTCGATGCCGGCGCCCGGGCCGCCATCGGCCAGCACGCATCCCGTCGCGATCACCACGTCGGGGTGCGCGAGGAAAAGCTTTTCGATCTCGACCAGGAAATCGTCGTCAGGCAGGAAATCGTCGTCGAAGAAGACCAGCACGTCCGCCTTGCTCGCCGCCATCAGGGCATTGCGCTGGCGGCACAGCCCAACGGGGCTCGACACCACCTCCAGCACCGGACAGGCCTGACGCAGGATATCGACGTCGGCATCCTCCGCACGGGCCGGGCAGATCAGGAACTCCTCCGGGGGCCGGGTCTGGTTGCGCATGAACAGGACGGTATCCGTCAAGACCTCGCGGCGTCCGGCGGTAGCGATGCCGACAGCAATCTTCAGCCTGGCCGCAGTCGATGCCACGGCAGGATCTCCCCAGGTCATCACCTGGTACGGCGCCGCATCGCGGCCGTGATAGTTCCGAAAATTGTGCAACATATGCATCATTTCACTATCAAAAATTCATGTTTTCGGTCAGCGCAAAGAAACCTAGCCGATCGAAAGATGCCGGAGATTCGAATTTTTGACTGATTTCTTCAGAAAACAGATTCAAGTTCTTTGGATTATTTATTAATTTATCGTACATTATATATTCCGCCCCGAATCGAAAATGTTCTTTTCTATGTAGTTCTATATTTATCTTATCTTTTAAGTCGGCTGTAAACTTGAAATGCAGAAGTACCGCCGTTTCGTCCGCGAATACTGGATGATGAATTCCGTGCGGACTTCCGTAGTCATTCGCGGCTTCGCCAGTCCGGCAACGGGTGAACGGCGTCTTGTTCAGCCCTGGCGGCTGTGGCGGATAGGACTCGACGATATGTCTGTGCCACCGCTCGGGCGAGATCTTGAGCAATCGTCCGAGTTGAGCCCGAAGGAAATAATCGAGCCACGTGGAGCGCTCCTCACGCGCAAGGCTGGAAATCAGCCGCAGGCGCGGGCCGCCAAGACATTCCAATTCCCGACGCGCCCGGCTCCATGGCTTGAGCGGACGCTGGCGAAACCGATAGATCGAATCGAAAAAGCAGCAGGTCTCCACCAGCCTGTCGTCGGGCTGGACCGCCAGGAAGGAACCCCTGGGATACATGTCGACCATCAATGCGAAAACCGCATTGGCCTCATCAGGCAGACTGGCGACCAACTCGTCGATCGTGCGCCTCGGGCAATCGCGATATACGAGATATTCGTCGAGATCGACATAGAGCGCCCAGGAATCGGCCGGAAGCGCCCGCCGCGCGGCGTTCACCCATTCCATGCCGAAGTTCGATTCACGGAACGAAAGGTCCATCGACAGGCAATGAACATCCTTTTGCGATCGAAGATATTCCACGCTGCCGTCGGACGAGTCATTGTCTATGACAATGAAGCATCTAATTCCTAGCGACCTATAATATTCCAGCCATCCAGGTAACCGTTTGATTTCATTTCGGCATACGGAAATCATCGTAATGCCATCGATGGGCACGATATCCTTTACGTAAGTATAGATATCTGAGATCGACATTGTAATACTATCGCCTCGGCCACTCCTAAATATCGCAGCAGACGACAAGGGGCGTCAAGCCTGAACAATAGAATAACCATCCCCTCGCACAAGGACGTAGGCAAGCACATCGAAAGTGTGAAAGCGCCCGAACGTCACCTCCCGTTCCGAACAGTATGTATTTAGGGATATTCGACACTTTCGAAATTTGCGATGAAGCGGCTGAAATCGAGTATCGTCGGAGATTCCTTCGCGCTGCCTGAAGATCTGCCGCAGTGTCCTCTAAAGCCCATGGGCGCGGCGACGCTCCCTCGTCCCGCCCGCGATGATGCATGTCAACGAGGGACGCAGAACATCCGGGCTATCCAGCACTTGCCCAGGAGCGGCAGACAACCGACATCTTGCTTTCATGACATCAGCAGGAGTTCCTTGATGAGTCCCTATTGGCCATCCCTATTCGGCGGCATGCTGATCGGCCTCTCCGCCGCATTGCTGCTTCTCCTCAACGGCCGCATTGCCGGCATAAGCGGCATCGTCGGCCGGTTGGCGCAAGGTTCCGACATCCTCACCAACGGCATGTTCCTGATCGGCCTCATGCTGGGTCCCCCGCTTTTTCTGTTGCTGGCGGGCCAATGGCCGGCAGTGACGATCACGGTGCCCTGGCCCCTTCTGGCGGTGGCGGGCCTCCTGGTCGGTTTCGGCACGCGCATGGGGTCCGGCTGCACCTCGGGTCACGGCGTCATGGGTCTCGCCCGCCTTTCTCCCCGCTCCTTCGCCGCCGTCGTCACCTTTCTCGTCACCGGCATTGCGGCGGTGACCGTTCTGCGGAGCTTCATGTCATGAAACGTAGGATCCGGCAGGGACTCGCAGCTCTGGGAACCGGAGCGATCTTCGGCTTCGGCCTATCCCTCTCGGGCATGCTCAACCCGGTCCGCGTACAGGGCTTCCTCGACATTTTCGGCCATTGGGATCCGAGTCTGGCTTTTGTACTCGCCGGCGCGGTCGTCGTCGCCTTCCTCGGCGTCCGCCTGGCGCGGCGCCTCGCCCATCCTGTCCTCGACGCGGACTTCAAGTTGCCGACGACGCGCGCGATCGACATGCCGCTCATCCTCGGCTCGGCGCTCTTTGGCGTAGGCTGGGGTCTCGCCGGCCTCTGCCCCGGTCCCGCCGTCGCCTCGCTTTCTCTGGGCCTGTGGCAGACGGCCCTCTTCGTGGTGGCCATGGTCGCGGGCATGATCCTGCATGACCGCGTACTGGCAAAGCGCAGCTAGCTCCGTGGAACCGGCAAGGGATCTTCGTCAGCGCTCAAGCCTCGCCCCATCTTGCCTTAGTGGCCGCGCAGGGCAGCCCCTACCTGCCCGGCACTCGCCTGGCCCTTCCGGGCGCGGCGGCCATCGCGATACCCTTCGAGGCGTCCGCGCAGCGTATTCAGGTAGTATGCCGCCCGGCCCCGCTTGCCCTTGGCAAGGCTGATCACGGCGCCGCCGAGCGACCGCACCATGTAGTTCATCGAATGGGCAAATCCCAGGTCGTGCTTGCCGAGGACATAACCCATGCCCCGGCCATAGCCGAGCGCCTTCTGCTGCATGCGCGCGTCGGTGACGTCGATACTGATCTCGGGGTGGTGCCCGTAGATATCGTAGTCGTAGTAGACCCGGAAACCCCTCTGCATCATGCGCAGCACGATGTCCGGCCCTTCGCAGGCCTGCCAGGGCGAGGAGGCGCCCACGCCGACATCGACGTCATAGCCGCCTACGGCGTCGAAGGCCTCGCGCTTGCAGAAGGATACCCATTCGATCAGGGAGTTGAACACTTCCTCCCGGCGGGTCCATCGCGCCCCATCGAGAAAGCGGCCATTGATCGGGCGCCCCGTCTCGTCGCCCGCGCGGCCATTGACGACGTCCGCCCGCATCTTTTCGAAGGTCTGCGTCACCTTTTCGAGAAGCCAGGTCGGATAGGTGCAATCGTCATCGGGAAAGCCATAGATCTCGCCCGTGGCATGTTTGACACCGTCATTCCGGCCCCGGCTCAATCCCCGGCTTTCAGGCGTACGGATGTGCCGGACCGGAAAGGGGCGCTGCCTCGCCGCGAGAATCTCCGTGACCCGCTCGTCGCCATTCTGGTCGACGATGATGATCTCGAAATCCTTGAATGTCTGGGCCTCCAGGCTATCGAGCATCAGCGCGATCTCCCTGGACCGACCAAGGGTCGCCATGATGAGCGAGAAACGCACGGCCATTGTCTCCTGAACGGGCATCGGTGATTGCATTTGTAGGATAGGGAGCGCGAAAAGTCTCCTCGCGCCTAAGTTCCCGGCGTTAGTAATTTAGGTGGATCATCGGCTTCCGATCGGATGACGACGAGAGCTGAACCGCTGTTTCATGCGGTCTCGGAAGACGGTGGCTTACCCATCCGATACCCTTCCACTCCCGATCCCGCATTACATCTTCAAAATGTTCGCGGGGTGCAGGCGGCCTCGCGCAAGGTCCCACAGGGCGATGAGATTCCCCATCAGCCGGCCGCGGCGATCGGTCCAGGGCTCGGGCCAGGCGCTCCTGAAGAAATTGGAGAGCAGGTTTGCCGCACTCCCCTCCAAGGCCCCCTTCAGGGTCATATTGCCCTTCCTCAGGATATAGACCCGGTTGGCTATCTGCGAATAGCCGAGGCGCCTGCCGGGGCTGCGGCCCGCCTTCTTGGTGCCGAGGTGGACGCCGCGCATGCGCAGACTTTTCACGATGCGGCCATGACGGGCGAGTTGGCGCGAGAAATCGACATCCTCGAGCCAGGCGTAGAGCGGCAGATTCTCGTCGAAGCGTGGCCCAAACCGGCGCACGGGAGCGAGGCGCACCGCCATGTTGCAGCCATAGCCGTTGTAGACCGGCTCCGGCTGGAACGGCAGGTCGTTCGGCCCCGCCGAGGCGAGCGCCTCGAAGCCGTCGCTGAAGTCGAGGCCCGCTGTCGTGGCGCCGTCGGCCAGGACGTCGCCCGTGGCGACGACGACATCCGGAAGAGCCAGGAACAGCCGCTCGGTTTCCTCAAGGAAATCCGGCGCGGGCAGAAAATCGTCATCGAAGAACACCATGACATCGGCCGAGGAGGCCTCCATCATGGCATTGCGCTGGTGGGACGAGCCCATGGGGCTCGAAATGATGCGCAACTGGGGAACGAGCTGCTGGAGGGCGGGGACGTCGACATCATCGGGCTTGGCGGGGCAGATCAGGAACTCGTCGGGAAAATGCCGCTGATGGACCATGAACCGTACGGTTTCCGTCAGGACGTCCCGCCGGCCGGCTGTGGCGATGGCGATTGCGATCTTCAACTTTTCCATCGAGCTCACAGCTGCCGATCTCCAGCGTTCTTCCTCGGCGTCTTCGTAGGCAGGATGTGAGGATGCACGTTCCTGCCGGCTTCTTCGAAGAAACCGTGCGAATTCCAATGCCTGCGCAGCTCGAAGGGACCCGCATGGCTGACGATGCCAGCCGCCTCGGGACTCCGATGCCGCCTCACCCAGAATGATACCCAAAAACCACTCTAGAGACAGTCGGCGTCACCGACGGTCCCAACACTGCGTAGCGATATTTTATATTGGCCGCCCTCTCAGGTTACATGCCTCCTGCATTCCAGACGAATGCGAAGACGAGCGCATCCGTCAGGCGGCAAGCCACCGAGCCCCCGGCAAAATTCGACCTCGCGAATTCAATTACGCTAGGGAAGACGACGGCACAGATATGCAAGGTTTCTCCCCTCCAACACAACCTATGAAAATCGGTAACTCACTACCCCTTTTGGGAAACAGGTGGGTACTTTCCGATATTCGCATTGGATATAAGCCGCGCAAGCACAGATCCGCAGGAAGAAGGAAGCGGCGTGTTGCGCCTCCGAGTCAGGCCTCCGAAGGAGCCGCTGTCGGTCCGCCCCATGCCCGGCACGATCGCATCGGCGCCGTAGAGGCGCCGGACCACCTCGCATCGCCCCCTCGACGTCGAGGAGACCTTGACGACGAGCCACGGAGGAGTTCTTGGAACGCCTGCTGCAAAGCCATCCGCCGGCCGGCAATTAAAGCCTGCGCGAGCACCGATCCAGCGCCCGATTCGTGATGATCGGAGTGGCCGACGAAAAAATGGGAAGCGTGGAAGTGGCGCACCCAGCACGATTCGAACGTGCGACCTTTGCCTTCGGAGGGCAACGCTCTATCCAGCTGAGCTATGGGTGCGTCGAAGCCCTTCTAGCCGATCATGGCGCTTCCCGCAATCGCCTCGGCGGCAGATTGCGGGAGTAGTTCAGTTGAAAGTCTTGCGCGGATCGAGGGCGTCGCGAACTGCCTCGCCGATCAGGATCAGCAGCGAGAGCAACATGGCCGTCACCAGGAAGCCGCTGATCGAGAGCCAGTAGGCGTCCGGCTTGGCGGCGGCCTGCTTGAGCAACTCGCCGAGGGAGGCCGTGCCGGGTGGCAGGCCGAGGCCGAGATAGTCGAGCGCCGTCAGGGTCGAGACCGAACTCGACAGGATGAAGGGCAGCATGGTCAGCGTCGCCACCGTGGCGTTGGGCAGGAGATGCTTGATCATGATGGTGCTGTCGGACAGGCCGAGCGCCTTGGCGGCGCGCACATATTCGAGATTGCGCGCGCGCAGGAACTCCGCCCGCACCAATGCCACCAGCGAGGTCCAGGAAAACAGCATCAGGATGCCGAGCAGGATCCAGAAGCCCGGCGCCAGCACGGCCGAGATGATGATCAGCAGGTAGAGCGCCGGCAGCGCGTTCCAGATTTCGATGATGCGCTGGAAGATCAGGTCGATCCAGCCGCCGAAATAGCCCTGGATCGCACCCGCCGCCACGCCGATGAGAGAGGAGAAGAAGGTGAGGATGAGGCCGAACAGCAGCGATATGCGCGTGCCGTAGATGATGCGCGCCAACACGTCGCGGGCGGTATTGTCGGTGCCGAGCCAGTTCCATTCGATGTCGCGGCAGGTCGACCCGCCGACGGTCTGCGCCGCGGCCTTGCACTGATCGTCGCTCAGCGCCCAGGTCGGCGGCGAGGGCACGCCCATGGGCGGATTGAGGTTGCGCGTCTCCGGGCCGTACCGGATAGGCGGCCACAGCACGAAGGCGCCGCGATCGGCGAGGAGCTTGATCAGGAAGGGATCGCGGTAGTCGGCCTCGGTCTCGAAGTCGCCGCCGAAATCGGTCTCGGTATAGGTGTGGAACACCGGCGTGTAGAGGTGGCCGCGGTCATAGATCACCAGCGGCTTGTCGTTGGCGATGAACTCCGCGCCCAGCGTCAGCACGAAGATGACGAGGAACAGCCAGAGCGACCAGTAGCCGCGCTTGTTGGCCTTGAAGTTGCGCCAGCGCCGCTGGTTGAGGGGCGTCAGCGAGAACCAGCCCTTCCTGGCGGGCTTGAGGAGGGAAGCCTCCATCTCAGACCTCGCGCGCTTCGAAGTCGATCCGCGGATCGACCAGCATGTAGATGAGATCCGAGACGAGGTTGATGACCAGGGCCAGCAGGGAGAGGATGTAGATGCTGGCGAGGACCACCGGATAGTCACGGTTGAGGATCGAGTTGTAGTTGAGCAGGCCCAGCCCATCGAGCGAGAAGGTCTGCTCGATCAGCAGCGAGCCGGAGAACAGGGCGCCGATGAAGGCAGCGGGAAAGCCGGAAATCACGATCAGCATGGCATTGCGGAAGACATGGCCGTAGAGCACGCGGCGGGTGGAGAGCCCCTTCATGCGGGCGGTCAGGACATATTGCTTGCGGATCTCGTCGAGGAAGGAATTCTTCGTCAGCATGGTGAGCGTGGCGAAGGCCGATACGCTCATGGCGATCAACGGCAGCGTCATATGCCAGGCATAATCGGTGACCTTGCCCAACAGGGAGAGGTCGCTCCAATTGTCGGAGACCAGCCTCGCATTGGGAAAGATCTGCCAGAAGGCGCTGCCTGCGAACAGGGTGATCAGGAGAATGCCGAGCGTGAAGCCCGGGATGGCGTAGCCGATGATGATCACGGCGCTCGTCCAGCCGTCGAAGAAGGAGCTGTCGTTCACCGCCTTGCGGATGCCGAGCGGAATGGAGATGGCATAGGAGAGCAGCATCACCCACACGCCGATGGAGATGGATACCGGCAGCTTCTCCTTGATCAGTTCAAGCACGGGAGTATCGCGGAAATAGCTCTGGCCGAAATTGAAGGTGGCGTAGTTCTTCATCATCAGCCAGAAGCGCTCGGGCGCCGGCTTGTCGAAGCCGTACTGCTTGCGCAGGCTTTCGATGAAGGCTGGGTCCAGCCCTTGCGAACCGCGGTACTGCGAGGCAGTGGCGTCGAAATTCTGGCCGCCCCCGCCGAAATCCCCGCCCCCGCCGGAAGCCGCACCGGAGAGCTGCGCCACCATGCGCTCCACCGGGCCGCCGGGCACGATCTGGATGATCGCGAAGGAGATGAGCATGATGCCGAACAGAGTCGGCACGATCATCAGGAGGCGGCGGAGGATATAGGCGAGCAAATCGGGTTATCCTGGGATCTTCCGGGTACGCGGACATCTTGTCCGCATCTTGGAAACGTTGTCCACGCCGGATGAGCGGAAGCGGGCAGAACGCCCGCACACCCGGCGGGATGCTCCGGGGCTACATCCGGAACTCGCTGCCCAGATAGAGCCTCCTGGCATCCGGATTATCGATGATCTCCTGTGGCGTGCCTTGCGTCAGCACATGGCCTGAGTGGATGATATAGGCACGGTCGATCAGCGCCAGCGTCTCGCGGACGTTGTGGTCGGTGATCAGCACGCCGATGCCGCGATTGGTGAGATGGCGCACCAGCGTCTGGATGTCTCCCACGGCAATGGGGTCGATGCCGGCGAAGGGCTCGTCCAGGAGCATGAAGGAGGGGCGCCCCGCCAGCGCCCGGGCGATCTCGACGCGCCGCCGCTCGCCGCCCGAGAGCGCGATGGAGGCGGTCTTGCGCAGGCGCTCGATCTTGAATTCTTCCAGCAGTTCGTCGAGCTGGCGCTCGCGCTCGGCCTTGTTGGGTTCCACCACCTCGAGAACCGCCCGGATGTTCTGCTCGACGTTGAGGCCCCGGAAGATCGAGGCCTCCTGCGGCAGGTAGCCCACGCCGAGCCGGGCGCGGCGATACATGGGCAGGTGGGTAACCTCATGGCCGTCGAGCTCGATGCGGCCGTGATCGGGCGGCACGAGACCGGTGATCATGTAGAACACCGTGGTCTTGCCCGCACCATTGGGGCCGAGCAGGCCGACGGCCTCGCCCCGACGCACTTCCAGGCTCACGTCGCTCACCACGGTGCGCTTGCCGTAGGTCTTGGCGATCGACACGACCTGGAGGACGCCCTCGGCCGTTTCGGCAGGCTTGGCGCTGCTGCCCGTTTCGTACTGTGCTGCCTCGATCATTCCCGGTCCAAATCTGTTCGAAGGCAGCTCGTCTCTACTTGCAGGGTCCCGCGGAAAAACCACGAAGCGCTTTTCCGAGGCCTGCCTGGCCGCAATCGCATTCTGTTACTCACTACGCCTCCGCCGCCCATGGGCCGGCCTCAGCACTTTGTCGGGTCGCTCCCCGAGATGAAGTGGCCTGTGGTTCCGCCCGTGACATTGGCAAGGCCCGTCTGCGTGTTGACCACGAGCTTCCTGCCCTTGAGCACATTGCAGCCCTGGCTCATGAGCACCTCTTCGCCGGTCAATGTGGCGATATTGGTCTCCATGTCGAGAATGCCGTCATCGCCGGTGGCCTTCTGGTCCTTGGAGGTGACGACGACCTTGCCCTTGGCCACCAGGCGCTTGACCTTGTTGGCAGGCTGGGCCGGCTCGTCGGAAGCGGCGGCATCCCCCGCCGCCGAAGCGGTTGCCGCCGCCTGGGCGTCACCCGTGGGTGCCTCCGCCGGCGCCTGGCCGTCCTTGCCGGCATCGGGGGCCTCGTAGAAGACGGTGAGTTCCTCCGAGGTCAGGACGGAATCGCCCTGCGTGGCCACCACGTTCCCGGTGAAGATGGCCTTCTGCTCCTCGTTGTGCATCTCGAGCTGATCGGCCTTGATGTTCACCGGCTTGTCGCTGTCTGACGAAAAGCCCTCGAACGGTGTCGAGGGCTTCTTCTCGTCGGCGCCAGCCGCCGGCATGATCGCGGCGTTGAGGAGCAACATCAAAGGTAGTATGAGCGCCGGCCCCCGCCGGCGTAACCACGTGTCGCGCTGCGCCATCTCGGCCCCGCTTCCTTCAGTTGGCGTTTTTCTTCTGGTCGTTGCTCTGAGTGAAGACGCCGGACACCCCCCCGCCGCCGCCCTGGACGTTGGCGACGCCCGTCTTCAGGTTGACCACCAGCTTCTTGCCCTTGAGCACGTTCGGTCCCTGGATCATCACCACTTCGCCGCCGGTGAGCGTGGCGAGATTGGTGGCCATGTCCATCACGCCGTAATCCCCCGTGGCCTTCTGGTCCTTGGAGGTGACGACGACGCTGCCCTTGGCGATCAGCTTCTTGATCGAATTGGCCTGGGTACCCGAACCGGAAGCGGCCGGCTTGTCGGAGGAAGCCGGCTTGTCGGCAGCGGCCTGGTTGGCCGTCGCTGCGGCCGGCTGGGAATCGGCGGGCTTGGCGGCAGCATCGGCGGGCTTGGCCGCATCCGTCGAATCGGTCTTGTCGGCCTTCTTGCCGCCGCCCGCTTCCGAATTGTCGTAGTAGACCGTCAGCTCATTGGTGCGGAGCACCGAATCGCCCTGGGTAGCCACGACATTGCCGGTGAAGATGGCCTTCTGCTCGTCCTGATGGACTTCGAGCGAGTCCGACTTCACGTCGACAGGCTTGCCGCTATCCGATGAGAAGCCCTGGAACGGGCTCGCCGCCTTCTTCTGGGCTGCGCCGGCATCGGCGGCCGAAAGCGCCAGGGCGAACGGCAGCAGGGCAAGTGGCGCCAGGCGGCTGAGTTTCGTCTTCATTGTGGGGAGCTTCCCTGAGCTGGGGTGGCGGTATCGGATGGGGCCGACCCGGTCGGATCGGCATCGTCGGGCGTGTCGTCGGTCTCCGGCGCGGCGCCATCGGCGCTTTCCGGCTTGAGCGGCGTGCGGAAAGTCGCACTCACGCCGCCGGCGAAAGTGATCTTGGAGCCACCTTCGATGATGTTGAGGTTCTTGGCCGAGATGGTGCCGCTGGTGAGGTTCACCGTCACCGGCTCGTCGCTGTGCACGGTGCTGGCCTTGAAGTCGATGATTCCGCTCTTCAGCATGGCGTCATACCCCTTGGTGGAGTTGACGTGGACATTGTCCTGCAGGAAGAGCGTCTGGGTATTGGAATCGAACTTGCCGGTCGAAGCGGTCAGCGTCGCATTGCTCTGGTCGACGGCGGAGATCACGGCATTGAGGTCGGTAAGGCTGACGACGCCAGGCGCAGTGACCTTCTGGGAGCCAGTGGTGGCCTTCACGTCATATTTCTGGCCCCGGTTGTTCGTGCCGGTCAGATGCGGCAACTCGACCGTGAGCGCACCGTCCTTCGGCGGAGCCGGCGGCACGGGAACCGGCACGATGGGCTCGCGGAAAGGGTTGAACCAGGCAAGAACCACGAACAATCCCGCCCCGGCAACCGCAGTTGCGGGAACGGCTACTTTCAGAAAGCGCACCAGCCTGCTGTGAGCGCGGGCAGCCCTGAA
Organism: Labrys sp. ALF-8; assembly: GCF_059699065.1. NCBI lineage: Bacteria > Pseudomonadati > Pseudomonadota > Alphaproteobacteria > Hyphomicrobiales > Xanthobacteraceae > Labrys > Labrys sp. ALF-8. The sequence goes on along the minus strand of NZ_AP048537.1, from coordinate 2,541,370 downwards.
GGCGCTTTCACGCGAAGGCGAGGCGGGCCGAGCAATTTTTACCCGCGCATCCATGATATCGGCCAAAATTATACCTATCGAAACGCGTCCGGCAGCCGGAATTAAACGCCGCCATCCGCCATATTGCGATGCGGAGGGCGCACGTCAACCCGGCGCAAGGACGCCAGCTAATCCCTGCCTGCAATTCCTAAACTTTGGGTGAAATCCGCAACAGGTGCGCCCTCATAGCAGAAATCCCCAGTGGGGGGAACGTCACGTGAGGGAACGCGACTTCCGACCCACCCGGAAATGCCGGCCTTGTCTTCGCATGTCCTAGCGTTGCGCTGTGGCGTTTCCAAGACGAGGATGGGGCAAGGCTGCGCCACAGGCTTCAGCTATGCGCAAAAATGTCCGTGTCGGGCCAGCCCTGCAGGTCCAGCATAGCGCGGGTGGGCAGGAAGTCGAAGCACGCGCGGGCGATGTCGGCCCGGCTCTCGCGGGCGAGCGTGACGTCGAGCTTCGCCTTCAGTTCGTGGAGGTAAAGCACGTCCGATGCGGCATAGGCGAGCTGGGCGTCGGTGAGGGTGTCCGCTCCCCAATCGGAGGATTGCTGCTGCTTGGAGAGATCCACGCCCAGCAATTCGCGCACTAGGTCCTTGAGGCCGTGACGATCGGTGTAGGTACGCACCAGGCGCGAGGCGATCTTCGTGCAGTAGACGGGCCTGGCCATCACGCCGAATGCATTCTGGAGCGAGGCGATGTCGAAGCGGGCGAAATGGAAGATCTTGACGACGGAGGGGTTGGCAAGAAGCCGCTCCAGATTGGGAGCGCTCTTCTGACCCTGCGCAATCTGGACCACGTCCGCCGTCCCGTCGCCGGGCGAGAGCTGCACCACGCAGAGCCGGTCTCGATGCGGGTTGAGACCCATGGTCTCGGTGTCGATGGCGGCACTCGTCGTATAGCGGGACAGGTCGGGCAGGTCGCCCCGATGGTAGCGAATGGTCACGGAAAGATCCTGAAATCGATATCGAAAGGTCGGATTGCACATAGAACCCTTGTGAGAGGATAAGCAAGGCTCCTAGGGTTTTGCCAACGGGCGCGCGCGTGCTATCGACCTCCCCGCAGATTCAAACGGCTGGTACCCTTGGCTTCCTTTCTCGACCCCTTTCGACTCATGCGCGCGGGCTGGACCTTGGCGCGCGAGGGCGCGCTCGGTCTCGTCGACGTGCACGAACTCCCGGCTCCCGGCCGCCTCACCGTGCGGCTCGGCCGGCTCATCGAGCGGCGGAAGGTCGAGGGCGGCAAGGGACTGGCGGCGGCACTGGTGAAGCTGGGGCCGAGCTGGGTCAAGCTCGGCCAGTTCCTGGCAACGCGGCCGGACGTGGTGGGCTTCGCGGTCGCACGTGACCTGGAGGAGTTGCAGGACCGCATGCCGCCCTTCGGCCGGGCGGTGGCCATCGCGGAGATCGAGCGGGCGCTGGCCGGGCCGCTCGGCCATTTCTTCGCCGAACTGTCGGAACCGGTGGCCGCCGCCTCCGTGGCGCAGGTCCACAAGGCGACCATCCGCGATGCCGACGGCGAGCGCGAGGTGGCAGTCAAGGTGCTGCGGCCTGGCGTCGACCGGCGCTTCCGCAGCGATCTCTCGACCTTCTATTTCGCCGCCCGCACCATCGAGCGCATCGATCCGCGCGCCAAGCGCCTGAAGCCGGTCGAGATTGTCGACATGCTCGCGCGCACCGTCGCCTTCGAGATGGACTCGCGGCTTGAGGCTGCCGCCCTGTCGGAGATGGCGGAGAACATCGCGGACGATCCCGACTTCCGCATTCCCGCGCCGGACTGGAATCGCACGGCCCGCACGGTGCTGACGCTGGAATGGATCGACGGCATCCCGCTCTCGGATGTCGAAGGCCTGCGGGCAGCCGGCTTCAATCTCAACGAACTCGCCCGCATCGTCATCCAGACCTTCCTGAGACACGCCATCCGCGACGGTTTCTTCCATGCGGACATGCATCAGGGCAACCTGATGATCGATGCCTCGGGCAATCTCGTGGCGGTCGACTTCGGCATCATGGGACGCGCGGGGCTGAAGGAGCGCCGCTTCCTTGCCGAAATCCTGCACGGCTTCATCACCCGTAACTATCATCGCGTGGCGGAAGTGCATTTCGAGGCGGGCTATGTGCCCGCCACCCACTCGATCGAGGATTTCGCGCAAGCCATCCGCGCCATCGGCGAGCCCATCCACCAGAAGCGGGCCGACGAGATTTCGATGGCCAAGCTCCTGACGCTGCTCTTCGAGGTCACCGACCTCTTCGACATGAAGACGCGGCCCGAGTTGATCCTGCTTCAGAAGACCATGGTCGTGGTGGAGGGCGTGGCGCGCCGCCTCAACCCCAAGCTCGACATGTGGTCCACCGCCGACCCCGTGGTGCGCGAATGGATCGAGCGCAATCTGGGGCCTCTCGGCAAGCTCGGTGACCTGGGCACGCAGACGCTGGAGGCAGGAAAGTCCATCACGCTCATCCCCAGCCTGCTCAACCGCGCCGAGTCGCTGGCCGGGCGCCTGCACGAAGCCGCGGAGAAGGGCTTCGCTCTGCTGCCCGAAAGCGTGGAGGCCATAGGAAAGGCCGAGGCAAGACGCAACCGCTGGGGCAATCTGGCGCTGTGGGTGATCGCGGCGGCGCTGGTCTATATCGCCTGGCGGGGCTGGTAGCAGCCCGGGCTTCCGCGCATCCGGCAGAGGCGCAAAGGCTCAGAGATCACCGTTGACCGCCTGCCATTGCGCGACCATGCCCCTGGGCGCCGGCCCGAACTGGTTGGCCTGTGGCGAGCCGCGCCCGAAGATGAGCTCGAACAAGGGCCAGAGCTGCACCGCCGGCACCAGCAGCACGAGCAGGAACCACGCCGAACGGTCGCGATCGTGGCAGCGCTTGGCGAGAATGAAGGCGAACAGCACGAGCCCGATGAGGGCAAGCCCGGCCAGCGGCACGCTCAGCCAGGCCATGAAGGTCGCGACAGGCTCCGGCGGCACCAGCAGCGTTGCGAAGCCGAGCCAGAGCAGCCCTATCGCGGCCAGGATAATCGCGACGCAAAACAGCGCGAACAGCATGTCGAGCCGGGCGAGGCGCCCTCTCGGGCTGAGCAGAACCTGCCGGAGCCCCGGTCCGTCGTCGGGCATTTCGGCGATCGACAAAGCAGGCCCCCGCGCTGCCGTTGCATCCCTCAGGAGAATACATCGGAAAGCTGGCTATTGCCTATGCCCTTGGGCGACGGGCCATATTCGTTGGGTCCTTGCGTGCCATCGAGGAAGCCGAGCTCCACCAACGACCACAGGCTGATGAGAAAGCCGATATAGGGAATGGCGCCTCCGACCGTCCAGCCCAGGACCCACCAGCCGGACTTCTCACGATCATGGCAGCGCTTCACGCTCACCGCCCATAGCGGCCACAGACAAATGACGAGCGCGACGCCGCCCACCACCAGGGCCGGGTTTTCGCCATCGTGCCCGCTCATGGCGGTGCCGACAAGCCCGGCTATCAGCGCGAGAAGGAACACACCGAAGACAATACCGAGATGGTAGAGCCAGTAATCCAGGCGCGTGATGCGCCCCTCGAAGCTGAACAGCTTGTACTGCCAGGTCATGGCCGAGCCCTTGCCCCTATGGATGCTGGCACGAGACTGCGCCGGCGCGAGAGCCGGCGCTGTGCGAAAAGTCTCAGGAAAAGACGCTGGAGACCTGGTTGCCGGCAATGCCTTTCGGCGAGGGGCCGAAACGGTTAGGGCCTTGCGTGCCATCGAGGAAGCCGACTTCGATCAGGTACCAGATGCCGACCAGCGGAATGAAGCAGATGAGAATGAACCAGGCGGAGCGATCCCGGTCATGGCAACGCTTGGCATTGATGGCCAAACTTGCCCAGAGGAAGGGAATATAGACGACGAGAGCGATGGCATAGAAAGCCGGGGGTGGTCCACCGGCACCGAACTGTGCTGCCGAACCACCGAACAACGTGGCGATGATGAACAGGGCAATATAAAAGACAATCGATATGCCGAAATTGGACAGCCAAAACTGCAGACGCGTGATGCGGCCCTCGAAATTGAAAAGCAAACTCTTGAGATCCATTATTTCACTCCCCGGTGAATGTTCGTGTCCGTTTCAGAATTTGGTCGATCTGAAGCGACGTTTTGAGTAATTATAAATAAGATAGGCCGTCTTTTCGGTAGATCCGGCCTCCCTCACTCAGCGGCAAATGACATGATGGCAGAAAATTGGCAAGGCCACGGACCGCAAAATTACATAAAGGCTGGATCTGAGTGTCGACTGTTACCCAAGTCACAACAAACGAGCGTGACACCGATTTGCCAGCTTGCAAATTTGCTTGAAAGGCCGGCCGCCTGCTAGGCCTGCGCCGCCATGGGAAGCAGGAATTTCATGCCGGTGCGGGCCAACCAGACCGCCAACGCCACGATACGAAGTCCTGCCATGCCCCCCGCCCCTCTGGTGCGGTCTCCATCAGAACCCCGTCCTTCCCAAAAGGAAAGGCCGGGAATGACCCGGCCTTTTGCAATCTTCTCCAGAATGGCAGCTGCCTACAGCCCCCAGACGTCCTGGTGTTCCAGAAGGCCGCGCTCACGCAGGGCCTTGACGACCTCGTCCGCAAGGTCCTGCGCCGTGTGGCCCGGCGTCTTCAGCACGATCTCGGCATTCTCCGGCCGCTCATAGGGGCTGGTGACGCCGGTGAAATGCGGGATCTGGCCAGCGAGTGCCTTGGCGTAGAGGCCCTTGGGGTCGCGCTTGATGCAATCCTCGATCGGCGTGTCGACGAAGATCTCGACGAACTCGCCGGCCTCGACCAGCGAGCGCACCAGCGCACGCTCGGCCTCGAAGGGCGAGATGAAGGAGCACAGCACCAGGGTGCCGGCCTCGACGAAGAGCTTGGCCACCTCGCCAACGCGGCGGATATTCTCGACCCGGTCGGCGTCCGAGAAGCCGAGATCGCGGTTGAGGCCGTGGCGGACATTGTCGCCGTCGAGCAGCATGGTGTGATGCCCGGCATGGGCGAGCTGCTGTTCCACCAGATTGGCGATGGTGGATTTGCCCGAGCCTGACAGGCCGGTGAACCAGACGATCGCCGACTTCTGGTGCTTGAGGGAGGAACGGGCCAGCTTGTCGATGGCCAGCGACTGGCGGTGGATGTTGGTGGCCCGGCGCAGGGCGAAGTCAACCATGCCGGCCGCAGCCGTCTGGTTGGTCGAGCGGTCGATCAGGATGAAGGCGCCCGTCTCGCGATTGTCGGCATAGGCGTCGAACGCCACCGGAACGCTGGTCGAGACGTTGACGACGCCGATCTCGTTGAGCTGCAGCGTTCTGGCCGCAAGATGTTCCTGCGTGTTGACGTCTATCTTGTGCTTGATCGAGGTGACGGCGGCCGGCACGAACTTGGTGCCGATACGCAGCATGTAGGAACGGCCGGGAAGCAGCGCCTCCTCCGACATCCAGATCACATGCGCGGCGAACTGGTCGGCGACATCGGGTCTCTCGGTGGCCAGCGAAAGGACATCGCCTCGCGCGGCATCGATCTCGTCGGCAAGGGTGAGCGTGACGGCATCTCCAGCCACGGCCTGTTCGAGGTCGCCGTCCTGGGTGACGATGCGGGTCACCACCGATGTCTTGCCGGAAGCCGCCACCGTCACGCTGTCGCCCGGCCGGATGGCGCCTGAGGCGAGCGTCCCGGAAAAGCCGCGGAAATCGAGATTCGGCCGGTTAACCCACTGCACCGGAAAGCGGAAGGGCTTCTTGACGGCGTTGGAGGCGATATCAATGCCTTCCAGATGTTCGATAAGGCTCGGGCCATCATACCACGCGATACGCGCCGAACGGCTCGACACATTGTCGCCGAAGCGGGCCGACATCGGAATGGGCGTCACCGACGCGAAGCCGAGATTGGCGGTAAAGGCATAAATATCGTGAACGATCTTATCGAACACGGCCTTGTCGAAACCAGTCAGGTCGATCTTGTTCACCGCCACGACGATGTGGTGGATCCCCAGCAGGGAGCAGATGGTGGCGTGGCGTTTGGTCTGCACCAGCACGCCCTTGCGGGCATCGATCATCAGGACGGCGAGGTCGGCCGTGGAGGCGCCCGTCGCCATGTTGCGCGTATACTGCTCGTGGCCGGGCGTGTCGGCGACGATAAAGGAACGCTTGGCCGTCGAGAAGAAGCGATAGGCGACGTCGATGGTGATGCCCTGTTCGCGCTCCGCCTCCAGCCCGTCGACCAGGAGGGCGAAGTCGATGTCCTCGCCCGTGGTGCCATGGCGCTTCGAATCCTTCTCGAGCGTGGCGAGCTGGTCCTCGAAGATCAGCTTGGAATCATAGAGCAGGCGCCCGATGAGGGTCGACTTGCCGTCGTCCACCGACCCGCAGGTCAGGAAGCGCAGCAACTCCTTCTCGCGGGGTTTCAGCATCTCGGCGAGGGAAAGCTGCGCCTGGGGAGAGGGTGCGTTCATCAGAAATAGCCCTCGCGCTTCTTCTTTTCCATCGAGGCCGCTTCGTCGTTGTCGATCAGCCGGCCCTGGCGCTCGGAGGTGCGGGCCGTGAGCATCTCGCGCACGATGTCGGCCACCGAGGTGGCATCGGAATCGATCGCGCCGGAAAGCGGATAGCATCCCAGCGTGCGGAAGCGGACCCGGCGCATCTGCGGCACCTCGCCCGGCTCCAGCGGCAGGCGGTCGTCGTCGACCATCAGCATGGTGCCGGCGCGGAATACCACCGGGCGCTCCTTGGCCAGATAGAGCGGCACGATCGGGATATCCTCCTCGAGGATGTACTGCCAGATGTCGAGCTCGGTCCAGTTGGACAGCGGGAAGACGCGGATCGACTCGCCCTGCCGGATCTTGGTGTTGTAGAGCGACCAGAGTTCCGGGCGCTGGTTGCGCGGATCCCAAGTATGGTTCGCTGTTCGGAAGGAAAAGATGCGCTCCTTGGCGCGGCTCTTTTCCTCGTCGCGCCGAGCACCGCCGAAGGCGGCGTCGAACTTGTATTTGTCGAGCGCCTGTCGCAGGCCCTCCGTCTTCATCACCTGGGTGTGCAGAGCGGAACCCGAGGTAATCGGGTTGATGCCACGCGCGACGCCATCCTGGTTGATGTGAACGATGAGGTCGAGCCCATAGCGCTTGGCGATCTCGTCACGGAACGAAATCATGTCCCGGAATTTCCAGGTCGTATCGACATGAAGCAGAGGGAAGGGCAGCTTCGAGGGATAAAAGGCCTTGAGCGCCAGATGGAGCATGACGCCCGAATCCTTGCCGATGGAATAGAGCATCACCGGATTTGAGAATTCGGCCGCGACTTCGCGGATAATCCCGATCGACTCGGCTTCGAGCCGCTTGAGATGCGGAGAGAGGGTGCGCGACATCGGTGCCCTTGGGCTCTTTTTCACACGAAAAGCTGCGTAATTAGGGGATTTTACATAGAAGGTCAGTGCACGCAGCGCAAGTGCGTTTCTTGCATGGGAATTAGGCGCCCCGGAGATTGCTGCTCCAACTTCGGTGCCGGAGGCTCCCCGTCGATCGTCCCATGAACATCGCATGATTTGCGACAGATCCCAAGGAAGGCGCTGCAGCCTGCGCCGGACGATAAGCCGTCATCGCGACAGCCGCCGTCCCTGCGTCATTTTCGCGCCTCGTCGGGGATCGGCGTATCGATGCTAGTCGAAGCGCTTCAGGTCATACGGCGCCAGCGCGACTGCCGGGTCCTTTCCGCCGATCATTGCCGCCACGAGTTCACCGGTGAGGGGCCCAAGGGTAAGGCCGAGATGCTGGTGGCCGAAGGCGTAGAACAGGTTGGGCGCGCGCATCGTCCCGCCGATGGCCGGCAGGTAGTCGGGCAGGGTCGGGCGCGAGCCGAACCAATGTCGCCAGGGCCCGCGAGCCGGCAGGCCGAGCGACGCCGCACTGGTTTCCAGGCGATGCCACTTGCGGCCATCCGCCGGGGCATCATGCGCTCCGAACTCGACGAAGCTGGATGCACGCAGGCCGGAGCGGAAGCAGGATACGATCATCGATCGCTCCTCGAAGACGACAGGCGGCAGATCGGCGGGCCAGTCGTGATCCGGGCTCTGAATATGATAGCCCCGCTCGGCGATGATCGGCGCATGAAGGCCGACGGGTGCCAGCAGAGCGCCGCTCTCGACCCCGGACGCGACGAGGGCGCGGCGCGGCCTGATCCGCTCGCCTCCGGCCAGCACGAGCACAGCCGCCCCGTCCACGATCTCGATCGCCTGCGCCAGGCCTTTCCTTCGTTCGCCGCCCGCCGCCTGGAACGCCGCGCCAAGAGCCGACAGCACGGCGCCGGGATCGGCGACCTGACCCGTATTCTCGAACAGGATGGCCCCAGCCGGCGGCATCCTCATCGCGCGTGAGAGCCACGCCAGTTCGTCGTTCGAGGCCTCGTGGAAGCGTGCCGTCCCGGTATCGGCCGCCCGCCAGGCCTGCAATCCCGCCACGGCCGCCTCCCGTCCGTGCCAAACGACCGCGTGGCCACCTTCCTTGAGCAGGCCGCGGGGCTCCAGACTGCCCGCAAGCCGGCGCCATGCCGGCATGGACTCGGCCAGCAGGGCGGAGAGCGCGGCCCTGCCGGTCGCGAAGCGCTCCGGCCGGGCGGCAGCGGCGAGCCGCATTCCGAAGGGAAGCCAGCGGGCAATCTGAGCCGGCGGCAGGGAAACGGGGCCTCCGAACAGCGACAGTCGACGCGGCAGGGAGCGCAGCGTCGCCATCGAAGCAAGCGGCTCCACCTGCTCGATGGCGACATGGCCGGCATTGCCGTAGGACGCCGGTGGGCGGTCGCGATCAGGATCGATCAACAGCACCGCATCTCCCCGGCGCTGCAGGACCAGCGCACAACACAGGCCGACGATGCCGCCGCCCAGGACGACCGTTTTCTCCGACTGCGCCATACTTTCCCGCTGCACTGTTTTGCCCTTGCCATTCATGATCGTATATCGTATACGATTTTCAGGTAGCAGACTTCAAGCGTATTCCCCACGCCGTTTCGCGCTGATAGAACGCCGGAACAGGTGTGAGGCAAACCCAATCCTGATTAGCGGAGACGATCCATGAAGACCAATTGGAACGGGGTGTTCCCCGCAGTTACCACGCAGTTCGACGCCAGCCTCGCCATCGACATCGATGCCACCCAGGGCGTCCAGGACGCACTGGTCAGGGACGGCGTCAACGGCCTGATCGTGATGGGCACCTGCGGCGAGAACAATTCGCTCGATCCCGAGGAAAAGCGTACCGTGCTGAAGGCTGCCGTCGAGGTGGTGAACAAGCGCGTCCCCGTGATCACCGGCGTCTCCGAGTTCGACACGCGCCGCGCCATCGCCTATGCGAAGGATGCAGAGAGGATCGGCGCCGATGGGCTGATGGTATTGCCCGCCATGGTCTATGTGCCCAAGCCCGAGGAATTGACCGCGCATTTCCGCATGATCGCCGAGGCGACCTCGCTGCCAATCATGCTCTACAACAATCCTCCCGCCTATCGCGTCAACATCGGCTCGGATGTCCTGCGCGCGCTGGAAGACGTGCCCAATATCGTCGCGGTCAAGGAGAGTGCTCCGGATCCGCGCCGCTTCACCGACCTGATCAACGAGTTCGGCGACCGCTTCGAGATCTTCGCGGGCCTCGACGACGTCGCCCTGGAAGGCCTGATGCTGGGTGCCAAGGGTTGGGTCTCCGGCCTCACGAGCGCCTTCCCGCAGGAATCGGTTGAACTCGTCAGGGCCGCCGCGCGGGGCGACTGGGAAACAGCACGCACCATCTACCGCTGGTTCATGCCGCTGCTGCATCTGGATGCCGAGCACGACCTCGTGCAGTCGATCAAGCTGGCTGAGCAGATCATGGGACGCGGATCCGAACGTGTCCGCCCGCCCCGCTGGCCCCTCACGGGTGCCCGCCGCGCCGAGGTGACGGCTATGGTGGAGAAAGCGGCGGCGACCCGGCCGACGCTGAAGCTCAAGGCGGCCTGAGCGCGGATGGAGTGGCGGTCTTCGACCGCCATCCTCGGAAACTCCATCCTCGTCCGTAAAGAAAGATGGCGGTCGGAGACCGCCACTCCAATTTCGTCGCGAAAGTCCTGCCCATGCGTCATACCTTCTTCTGCATCGATGGCCACACGGCCGGTAATCCCGTGCGACTCGTCGCTGGCGGGGCACCGCTCCTGCGCGGCGCCAGCATGTCGGAGCGGCGCCAGGATTTCCTCGAGCGGTTCGACTGGATCCGCACAGGGCTGTGCTTCGAGCCACGCGGCCATGACATGATGTCCGGTGGGTTCCTCTACCCGCCGACCCGGGACGACACCGATATCGGTATCCTCTTCATCGAGACGTCGGGCTGTCTGCCCATGTGCGGCCACGGCACCATCGGCATCATCACCTTCGGCCTGGAGAACGGACTCATCGAGCCGCGCACGCCCGGCCAGCTCAAGGTGGAGGTGCCCGCCGGCATCATCGATATCGCCTATGAAGCCGAGGGCAATCGCGTCACATCGGTCCGCATCGTCAACGTGCCGTCCTATCTCGCTGCCAGCGGCATCGAGATCGACGTACCCGATTTCGGGCCTCTCAGCGTCGATGTGGCCTATGGGGGCAACTATTACGCCATCGTCGAACCGCAGGGCGCCTATACCGGCCTCGACGACCTCGGTGCGGCCCGCATCATCGCCCTGAGCGGCAAGGTGCGGCAATTGATGCGCGAGAAATACGAGCCTGTGCATCCGCTCGACGAGACCATTCGCGGCGTCAGCCACGTGCTGTGGGCCGACAAGCCGCGCGGCAACGGCGCCGATGGCCGGAACGCCGTCTTCTATGGCGACAAGGCCATCGACCGCTCGCCCTGCGGCACGGGGACTTCCGCGCGCCTCGCCCATCTAACGGCCAAGGGGCGGCTCAAGCCCGGGGACAGCTTCGTGCATGAAAGCTATATCGGCTCGCGGTTCACCGGCAGGGTCGAGGGACTGACCAATCTGGCCGGCCAGCCGGCCATCATTCCCTCGATCAAGGGTTCGGCGATCTCGACTGGTTTCAACACCATCTGGATCGACCGCGAGGATCGGTTCTGGCAGGGCTTCCAGGTGGTATAGGGGCCAAGGCAGCGCCGACGTCCCCATCCACCTTCCGGAAAGCTCAGATATCCTGGTTCTGCGGCAGCATCACCAGATCGCGAATCGTGACGTTCGGCGGCCGCGTGAGCATGAAATGCAGCGCGTCGGCGACGTCTTCCGAACGCAGGCCGCCATGCTCGTTCGCGCGTCGCTCGATCTCGGCCGGATCGGTGATGCCCCACAATTCGTTCAGCACCATGCCCGGCGCCAGCGAGCCGATGCGCACATTGTGCGGTGCGATCTGGCGGCGCACGCCATGCACGAAGCTCTGCACGGCGTGCTTGCTGGCCGAATAGACCGGCTCCCACTGGATCGCCTGGTGGCCCGAGACGGACGAGGTGACTACGATGTCGCCGCTGCGCCGGGCGATCATGCCTGGCAGCACCGCATGAACGGTCCGGAAGACGGCATTGATGTTGAGGGTGAGGAGCTTGTCCCACTCATCCGGGTCGCCATCGACGACGTCACCGGCGATATAGCTGCCCGCATTGGCGAACAGGATGTCGACCGCGCCGAAGCACTTCGTGGCCGCCTCCATGACTTTCGCGGACGCGGCAGGATCGGTCAGGTCGGCCGCGACGGTGAGCGACTCTCCGCCTATCTCGGCGGCAAGCGCGTCCAGCTTGTCGACGGAACGTGCCACCAGCACCTGCCGGACGCCTTCCTGCGCAAACCGTCGAGCAACCGCTCGCCCGATACCGGAACTGGCGCCGGTGACGATCATCACCTTCCCGCTCAGAGAAACCATGTCTTCCTCCCTGGCCGCCGCTGCCGGCGGTTTGTTTTTTGCGCTATGCGACCGTGTTTCCGAGGCCCGGCTGCTCTCATAGGCGGCGAGAGCAGGCCACGGCAAGGGCAAGACGGGCCGCTTTCGCTGCCGGCGACGATCCATGAATCATCCGACAACTTGAACACCCCGCAGTTTGCTGCTACTCACAACAAATAAGCAACAGCAAAATCACGACGATGCCGGACGGCTCCGCAGGGACCGCTCCGGCACGAAAAAAGGGCAGGAGCGCATATGGAAAAGCTAGGCATTCATTCCTTCGTCTGGACGGGTGGCACCACCCAGGAGGAACTCGAAGGCGCGATGGAGAAGTCGCACAGCCTCGGCTACAAGCTGATCGAATTTCCCCGGCTCGATCCCAAGAAGTTCGACGTTTCCTGGCTGGCCAAGCGCCTGAAGGACTATGACCTGAGGGTCGCCGTCACCATGGGCCTGCCGCTCGACGGCGATATTTCCAGCGAAGACGCTGCCGTGGTGAAGCACGGCGAGCAGATCCTCGCCGATGCGGTGGCGATCACGCGTGACCTCGGCGGACAGAAACTCGGCGGGATCATCTTCTCGGCTCACACCAAATATCGCAGCCTGCCCACGAAGAAGGGGTGGGACAACAGTGTCGGCGCACTCTCCCGCATCGCCGTCAAGGCCAAGGAAGCAGGGGTGACGCTCAATCTGGAGATCGTCAACCGCTTCGAGACCAACCTGCTCAATACCACCGCGCAGGGCCTCGCCTTCATCAAGGATACCGGCGCCGACAACATCTTCCTGCATCTCGATACCTTCCACATGAATATCGAGGAGGCGGATCCCGCGCAGGCTATCCAACTGGCCGGCGACAAGCTCGGCTATTTCCATATCGGCGAGAGCAACCGCGGCTATCTCGGCTCCGGCGTGATCGACTTCCCCTCGATCTTCGACGCCCTTGTGGCAGGCGGATACGACGACTGGATCACATTCGAGAGCTTCTCGTCCGAAGTCGTGGACGAGGACCTTTCGATCACCTGCGCGATCTGGCGCAACACCTGGAAGGACAATGTCGACGTGGCTCGCCACGCCAAGGCCTATATCGAGGACTGCTACCAGGTGGCCAAGCGCAAGGCTGCGACGACACGCACGGTGTGAGATCATCGGGACAGCCGGCGACGTGCCGGCTCCTGGAAATGGTAGTGCCTGCCGGCAAGGAAAAAGCCGGCAGGTTGTCGCCGATCCCAGGCACGCACTCCCGGTTTGCATCCTCCACGCCTTCGTGGAATAGACTGCAAGAGCAATCTTCCCGGACTCCCCACCTTGGCAACGCCGCAGACTGTCCGCCATCTCAACGAAATCAGGGCGCTCAACGCGCTGTTCCGTAACGCGGGCATGAGCCGCGCCGATCTTGCACGCGCACTCGGCCTCAACCGTTCGACAACGGGCAACATCATCACCAGCCTGATGACGGAAGGCCTCGCCGTCGAGCGACCGGGTACGCCGCGCGGCGAGAGTGCGGCCAGGACCGGGCGCCCCGGCATCCACGTCCAGATCGACCCTGTCGGCGCCAGCTTCCTCGGCGCCGAGATCGGCGTCGACAGGCTTACCGTCGTCGCCATCGACATGGCGGCACAGGAGATCTCGCGTGTCTCCATTCCCTTTCCGACCTTCGCGGAAACGCCCGACGAGGGCATCGATCGCATGGCCGCTCTCATTGCCGAGGTGATCGGGAGGCTGGCCAATCCCGGCCGCATACGGGGCCTGTGCGTGGCGCTCCCGGCCCTTCTCGATACCGATGGCCTCGTGATCAACGGCCTGATCCTCGGCTGGCGGAACGTTCCGCTGAAGGCGATGATTGCCGAGCGGATCATGGCGCGCTTCCCGGATCTCGACTTCGACATCTCCATCGAGAACGATGCCAACGCCTTCGCCATCGCCGAGACCTATCGCGATACCACGCACAGGTCCGAGACCGTGGCCTTCCTTCTGATCGAGAATGGAGCAGGCGGAGGCATCGTCATCGGCGGGCGGCTGTTCCGGGGCTCGGCGGGGCTCGCCGGCGAGTTCGGCCAGATCGTGCTCGGCGGCCCCGGCTTCTATACCGGGCGCCATAAGCCGGGGCATCTCGAAAGCTATATCGGCAAGGATGCCGTCCTCGCCCGCTATCGGGACAACGGTGCCCGGGACGATGTCGATATCGACGATCTCCTCCAGGCGCTCGCCGCGGGCGACGCCGCAGCGCTCAAGACCGCCCAGGCGTGGGGCCAGGGCCTGGCGACGGGCCTGATCCAGGTCACAAGCGTGCTCAATCCGGGCCTCATCATTCTCGGCGGCTCGGTGGCGCCGCTCTTTCCGCATGTGGCGCGTGAAGTGGAGCAGGCCATGGAGCGCGAACTGCTGGAGGGCTTCCCCATGCCGAAGATCGAAACCTCTTCCCTCGGACTCGAAGGTCCGGCGCTGGGCGCAGCGCTTCTGATGCACCAGCGCATGTTCTCGATCGACGAAAGCGCGATCTATGCGAGCGAGCAGCCGATCACGCTGTTCCAAAGCTGAAGGACCGGCCTGGCGCGGTCCAGGCGCGAGAACCCACAAACATCATACGGGAGAATTCCATGATCGAAGGCAAGGTCGTCACCATCGGCGAGATACTCGTGGAGATCATGGCGACCACCACCGGCAATGGTTTCCTCGAGCCGCAGCCTCTGATCGGGCCCTTTCCCAGCGGGGCTCCCGCCATCTTCATCGACCAGGTCGGAAAGCTCGGCCACGCCGCGGGCATCGTAGCGGCGGTGGGCGACGATGATTTCGGCACCATCAATCTCGATCGCCTGAAGCAGGACGGCGTCGACATCTCGGCCGTGGCCGTCCATCCCGGTGCAGCCACCGGCAGCGCCTTCGTACGCTATCGTCCCGACGGCAGCAGGGCCTTCGTCTACAACATGCGCGACAGTGCCGTCGGCAGGATCGCCGCCACGCCCGAAGCGGAAACCCTGCTCGCCTCAGCCGGCCATCTCCACGTCATGGGCTCCGGCCTGCCGGTGCCGGCGATCACCGGAATGGTGCGTTCCACCCTGCCGACCTTGAAGGCGCGTGGGGGCACCGTCTCCTTCGATCCCAACATTCGCCGCGAGATGCTGCGTGACGAGGGCGGCAAGGCCATCTTCCAGAGCGTCCTGGCCGCGACCGATCTGTTCCTGCCCTCCGGCGAGGAACTGTCGCTGTTCACCGGCGAGACCGACGAGGGCAGGGCCGTTACGGCCCTGCTCGATGCAGGGGTGAAGGAAATCGTGCTCAAGCGCGGCGAGGCGGGCTCCAGCCATTTCGACCGCAGCGGTCGCACGGACATGCCTGGTTTCGTCGTCGCCGAGGTCGATCCCACCGGCGCTGGCGACTGCTTCGGAGCCACCTTTCTCGTCGCTCGGCGCCTGGGCCGCAGCGTTTCCGAAGCACTCCGCTACGCCAATGCGGCCGGCGCACGCACGGTATCGGTCCAGGGGCCCATGGAAGGCAGTTCCACCTTTTCCGATCTCGACCGCTTCATTGCGAAAACGCCGGTTCGGGCCTAGAGAAAAGCCGGGGGCAGGTCTTCGGACCTGTCTGCCGGCCTTGTCCTTCAACTGCGTATCGTCATGACCCTGCTTGAAAAAAAGGCTCTGCCCGAGCGTATCGCCGACGTCATGCGCAGCCGGATCATCGCCGGCAGCCTCGCGCCGGATATGTCCATCCGACAGGATCTGCTGGCCGCTGAACTCGGCGTCAGCAAGATCCCGGTGCGCGAAGCGCTCGCAAGGCTCGAGCAGGACGGCCTCATCGTTTCGCAGACGAATCGCGGCTTCTTCGTCGCGCCGCTCTCGGCCGAGGATGCCTATGACGTGTTCGCCCTGCGGCTGAAGATCGAACCGGATGCCGTGGCGTATGGCTGCGAGCGGGCGGGTCCGGAGGACCGCGCCGCCACCCGTCGCACCCTGGATGCGCTCAATGGCGCCATTGCGGGGCACACGGAGAATATCGGGGCCTGCAACCGGGCCTTCCATCTCTCCCTGATCCGGCCCGGCCGGCGGCGCGTCACCTTGCAGGTCGTCGAGCGCCTGCATCTGCTGGCCGAGCGCTACATCTTCAAGCACCTGGAGTCTTCAAGCCGGAACGCCCGGGCGGAGGCCGAGCACGAGGCTCTGTTCGAGAGCTGGAGCCGCGGGGACGCCTCGGCGGCGGCAGCAAGGACGGCGGCCCATATCGAGGCGACGCTGGCCGATCTCACGGAACAGTTCAACGCGGGCTGACGGCTTCCCTTTCCGGAAGACCGTTTGGCCTTTTGCCAGCCTACGTCAACGTAATCTTGTCCAGCTTACACTGCTGCACAGCAGGCCGCCCAGGATGCAGCCCCGGGTCTGCAGCTTGCCGCCGAGACTCATCGTCATGACATAGGTCCGATGCCGCTGTGGATCGTAGGCCGTGCCCTTCCAGGCCTTGGCCCCGGTCGGCTGCAGCTTCATTTCCAGCCTGTCTCCCACCTTCTCACCGCTGGCGGGGTCGCGGATCCAGGTATTGGTGGCGCAGAGCGCCTGGCCGCAGGGCGCAATGACGACGCGGGCATTGCCATCGTCGCGAGACCAGTTGCCGAGGACGTCCGTAAATCCGCCACCGCTCTGCGCGAATGCAGGCCAGGCCAGCGCGACCAGAGCCATCCCTGCGACGAGGCGCCTCATGCTCCGCCCTCGGCGTGTTCCAGCGTATAGAGCCCGACGTCCAGCGCTCCCGCGCGGAAGCCGGCCTCGCAATAGGAGAGATAGTAGAGCCACATCCGCCGGAAGGCCTCGCCATATCCCATCTTGGCGATCGCAGGCCAGGCGGATTCGAAACGCTGACGCCAGTCGCGGAGCGTGCGGGCATAGCTCGGGCCGAAGGTTTGCGTGACCGTCACCCTCAGCCCTGCCTGCTCGAGCCGCTCTCGCATCAGGGTCTTGGTGGGCAGGAAGCCGCCCGGGAAGATGTAGCGCTGTATGAAGTCAGGATGGGCGCGGTAGGACTCGAAGCGCTCGTCGGCGATGGTGATCGCCTGCAGCACGGCGCGCCCGCCAGGAGCAAGGCGGCGGGCCAGGGTACGGAAATAGGACGGAAGGTAGCGCTCCCCCACCGCCTCGATCATCTCGATGGAGACGATGCGGTCGAACATGCCCTCGATGTCCCGATAATCCTGCAGCCGCAGGTCTGCCTTGTCCCACACGCCAGCGTCCTGCGCCACGCGCCAGGACTCGACGAGCTGGGCCTGCGACAGGGTCACGCCCACGACCGCGACATCGTGCACGGCGGCGAGCCGAGCCGCCAGCGCTCCCCACCCACAGCCGATCTCCAGCACGCGGTTTCCAGGGACGAGGCCGAGGGCGCCGGTGACCGCCGCGAGCTTGCGCTCCTGCCCCTGCTCCAGCGTATCTTCCTCGCGGTCGTAGATAGCGGCCGAGTAGATCATGCGGCTGCACAGCCATTGCCGGTAGAACTCGTTGCCAAGATCGTAGTGGAACCCGATGTTCCGCCTGGCCCGGGCCTTCGTATTGCTATTGCGGCGATGACCCAGCCAGTTGAATAGCCGGCTCGGCAGCGAGCCGCCGAGCCGGCGGACGATCTCGCTGCCGTTGCAGGCCACGAGCTCTATGAGGGCCGTGAGATCCGGGCTCGACCAGTCCCCCCTGATGAAGGCTTCAGCAAAGCCGACATCGCCGCCGAAAAGGAGACTGCGCAGAGCGCGGAGGCGATGCAGCACCAGCACCGCATCCGGCCCTGGCTGGCCGGTCTGGCGGCTCAGCGTCCGGCCATCGGGCATCACGACGGTGAGGGAGCCCTTGCCTAGACATGACAGGAGGCGACGAAGGAACCCGGCTGCCAGGCCAGCCCCGGGCCGTGTCTGGGAAGTCATGTCGTTCAGGCCGAGATCCTGCATCTGCTGGGTGGCATCAGTCATGGTCGTGGTGTCCGGATGATTCGATGGCGGTGACGGGGCGTGCCGGCGGTGGCGGCCGGGGCCGGAAGCGAAGCCCCTTGAGCCACAGCCGAAGGGCCTCCCAATGGATTCCGCCCAGCACACGCAGCATCTGCAGGGGGTGCCCGATGAAGGATCTCAGCAGGGCGGCATCGTCGAAGGCGATCCGTCGCGCCGAATGACCCGCAGTGAGCACGACGCCCTCGCTGTCGCTGACGCTGATCAGCACGGCGAGCCTCTCTCCCGGCGAGGAAAGCCTGAAGGCATAGGTCAGGTCCATCGGCATGAAAGGAGAGACGTGGAAATCCTTTGTGCAGGCTTGGCGCAGCGTGCCGTCGGCCCGCGGCGCGGCGGGAATGAGATAGGCGTGACGCTGGCCGAAGGTGTTGTTGACCTCGTAGAGGACCGCTGCGAGCCCCCCTCGGGGGCGATGGCAGAAGAAGATCGTGAGGGGGTTGAATGCAAAGCCGAGGATGCGCGGCATCGTCAGCACGCTGATGGGGCCGTCCACGACGGGCAGGCCGGCCTGTGCCAGATGAGCCTCGATCTGGATGCGCAGGCTCTGCGGGCCGCCGCTGCCATAGTCGCCATCGTGGAAGCTGAAGAGATTGAAGCGGTTGCGGGAAAAGAAGCGGCAATTGCGCGCGACGGCATCGATCTCATCCAGGTCGAGGAAGATGGAGAGGATGGGATAGCGCAGCCTATGGGTGCGGGGGCGGAGGCGCTGGTGCATCACCCAGCCTTCATACAGGGCGGATATCGCCACGCCGCGCCTGGAATCCCTTTCTCTCACGCCGCCGCCTCCTGCTCGAAACGCGGCATCCCGCCGACATGGATCCGATCCGATTCGGCCTCGACGCGCCAGGGACGGCGCACACCTCCCAGGGATTCAGCAACGGCGAGGCCTGCCTGGAGGCCGTCCTCATGAAAGCCCGTTCCGAAATATGCACCGGCGAACCATGTACGCCGTCGCCCCTGCAGCGACCAGAGATCGCGCTGTGCCATGATCGCTTCGCCGTCAAAGATGGGATGTTGATAAATTTGCCGGCAAATTATCTTGCTCTCGTCGATCATGCCGCCTGGATTGAGCGTGACGAAGAGCGGATTGACCGGATCGATGCCCTGCAGGCGGTTCATCCAGTAGGTTACGCAAAGCGGTGCGCCCGTCCCGGCCTGCGAGACGTAGTTCCAGCTCGACCACACGGCCCGGCGTTTCGGCATGGCGAAGGCGTCCCGATGAAGGACGGCCTCGTTCCGGCTGTAGCGGAAACGCCCTAGCAGGCGAACTTCGTCCGTCATGGCGTCCGCGAGCAGGCCGAGGCTTTGATCGGCGTGGGACGCGAGCACGACGTGATCATAGCGCTCCGGCCCGGCGCCGAGCGCCTCGACAAGGACACTATCTTCGCTCCTCAGCACCCTTCGCACCGGCGTACCCAGACGCAGCCGGCCGGAAAAATCGTCGAGCATGGCGCGCACATAGACCCGCGCACCACCCTCCACCGTTCGCCAGATGGGCCGGTTGGCGACCTTGAGCAGCCCGTGGTTGTCGCAGAAGCGGATGAAGGCGGCAGCCGGATAGTCCATCACCTGCCGGACGGGAATCGACCAGATCGCCGCCGCCATCGGATAGAGATGATCCTCGCGCATCGCCTGCCCATAGCCCTCCCGATCGAGAAGGGCGCCGAGCGTAAGATCCCCGGCGCCCCGGAGGTGGTGCGGTGCCTCGCGATAGAAACGCAGGATCTCCCGCAGCATGGACCAGAAGCGCATACGCAGCAGGTTCCGCTTCTGGGCGAACAGCCCCTTGAGATCGGTTCCGGCGTATTCGAGCCGCCCTCCTCCCAGCGAGACCGCAAAAGACATGTCGGAAGGCCGGGTGGTGACTCCCAGATGGCCGAACAACGCGGCAAGATTGGGATAGGTCGCCTCATTGTAGACGATGAAGCCGGTATCCACGGGAATGGCTCCCTGCTCGCCGGACACCGAAACCGTATTGGAGTGCCCGCCTGGCCGGGTCGCGGCCTCATAGAGCGTCACGTCATGCCGCTTCGCGAGCAGCCACGCCGAGGACAGGCCCGAAATCCCGGAGCCGACGACGGCTATGCGCAGGGGCGGACTGGAGGCGGGGCCGGCATCGTTCGTCATGTTCACGCCCAGGCAATCGGGGGAGCGCGGCAGCGCCCCTGGTTTGGCAACGGGATCGATGCCGGCTATACGTTGGGCACCCGCCATCGGATCACTGATCCAACCTCGCGCGCTCTGCGTATCGGGAGCATGCATGGCTCTCTGGCACACAAGATGCTCGAATTTCGCCCCCGGAAGACACCATCCCGGCAAGGGAGCGTCGTGACGATGAACCAGGCTGCCGCTCCTGTTCCGCCCGAAGCGCCGTCGGCCATGGATGCCCTGGTGGTGGCGATCGCCGAGCGGCAGGACAGGGAGGCTTTTGCAAGGCTGTTCGGCTATTTTGCCCCGCGGGTGAAGGGCTTTCTCATGCGGCGCGGCGCCAATGCCGGCCTTGCCGAGGAGATCGCGCAGGAGACGATGCTCTCGGTCTGGCGCAAGGCCTCGCATTTCTCGCCCGGACGCGGGACGGCAAGCACCTGGGTGTTCACTATCGCCCGCAATCTCGCCGTCGACCGCATGCGCCGCGACGGTCCCCAGCCGGAAGCGGAAATGGAGCCGGCGGAGGAAGCCGCGGTGGAAAGCGCCGAGGCGGCGCTGATCTCGGCCGAACGCGAACAGCGCCTCCGGGCGGCCCTTGCCACGCTTTCGCCGGAGCAGGGCACCATCCTTCGGCTTTCCTTCTTCCAGGATCGCCCCCATTCCGAAGTTGCCACGGAGCTCGGCATCCCGCTCGGCACTGTGAAATCGCGCATCCGCCTCGCCATTGCGCGGCTGCGCCTGCTTTTGGACGACCTGTCATGACGATCACCCGCCCCATCACCCATCATCCGGACGACGGCGTGCTGCTCGCCCATGCTGCAGGAACACTCGGACTTGCGCCACGCCTCGTGGTCGGCGCCCATCTGGAAGCCTGTTCCACCTGCCGCGCCCGCGTCGCCCGGTTCGAAGCCGTCGGCGGCGCCATGCTCGACGCGCAGGCTCCCGAGGCGCTCGCCTCCGACGCGCTGGAGCGCGCCATGGCCGCGCTGGACGCGCCGGCGCCGGTCGAGCCGCCGCCACGTCTTGCACCCGCCAGCTTTCCGCTCGGCATCGCACTGCCCAGATCGCTTGCGGGGCAGCGGCTCGGCCCCTGGCGCTGGACGGCACCCGGCATCGAGATCAGCAAGGTCGAAGGGCTGTGGAAGACAAGGGAGCGCTGTTTCCTGCTCAAGGCCGCGCCCGGGGTGACGGTGCCACACCACGATCATGACGGCGTGGAACTCGCCCAGATCCTCACGGGCGCCCTCATCGACGAGGACGAGCGTTTCGAGGTCGGCGACTGTGCCCAGGCCGAGCCCGGGCTGCGGCACCAACCGCAATCGGACCCGAAAGATGGCTGCATCTGCCTGATCGCCATCGACGGGCGGACCCGTCCGAGCCAATGGACGGGCCGCCTGATCCAGCGTTTCATCGATATCTGAAGCATGACCTCCGCCCTGCCCCTCTGGATCGCCGCCGCCGCCGTCTTCCTGGGCCTCCTCATGGCGGCCGCCTGGCTGGCGCAGCGCCGCACGGGCCAGTCGGGCTGGGCCGACGTCGCCTGGACAATCGGTGTCGGTCTCACCGGCGCCGCTCTGGCCCTTGCCCCGCTGGGCGACACGCCCGAGCCGCTCCGGCAGGGATTGGTGGCGGCGCTGGCGATAGCCTGGGCTCTGCGCCTCGGAGGCCATATCCTGCTCCGGACGCTCGGCGGCGGGGAGGATCCGCGCTATCGCCAACTCGCCCTCGAATGGGGCGACGCCTTTCCCCGCCGCCTGTTCTGGTTCCTGCAGCTCCAGGCCGTCTGCGCCCTCTTCCTGGCGCTCTCCGTCCTCCTCGCGGGCCACAGCCCGGGACCGCTGCGCTGGAACGACGTCGCCGGCATCGCCCTGCTGCTCCTCGCCATCGCCGGGGAGGGCCTGAGCGACCTCCAGCTTGCACGCTTCCGGGCTACCCCAGCGAGTGGCAAGAGGGTCTGCAGGGAAGGGCTGTGGGCGTTCTCGCGCCACCCCAACTACTTCTTCGAGTGGCTTGCCTGGCTGGCCTACCCCCTGATCGCCATCGATTTCGGCGGCGCTTATCCGTGGGGATGGCTGGCGTTGTCGGGACCGGCGTTCATGTATTGGCTGCTCGTTCACGTGTCCGGAGTGCCGCCGCTCGAAGCCCATATGCTGCGCTCACGCGGGCAGGCCTATCGTGCCTATCAGGACCGAGTGAGCGCCTTCTTTCCCACGTTCCAGCCCAGGGAGCCCCGGCAATGAATATGCTCACCTCCGCCATCGGCGTCATCGAGCGCACGTCCATGCCGGACTGGATGACGCGTGGCGGCGTGAGTTTCCTGGTCGGACGAACCAGCCGGCGCCTCGCGAACCGCCCGCCTGCCGATGCGCCGTTCGCAGCCATGATGGGCGAACACGCCATCGCCCTGCATGCAAGCGCGGCCAATGCCCAACACTACGAAATCCCCGCAGCCTTCTTCTCGCTCATCCTCGGTCCACGGCACAAATATTCCTGCTGCCTCTATCCCACGGGCCAGGAGACCCTCGCCGAGGCGGAGACGCTGGCACTGGAAGAAACGATCGCCCATGCCGGCCTTTCGGACGGACAGGCAATCCTGGAACTCGGCTGCGGCTGGGGCTCGCTCAGCCTAGCCATGGCGGCGCGTTTTCCCAACTCCCGCATCACCGCCGTATCGAACGCCGCCGGCCAAAAGGCTTTCATCGAGGCCCAGGCTGCCGCGCGCGGGCTCGCCAACCTCTCGGTCCTCACGGCGGACATGAACGTCTTTGCCACCCAGGAGCGATTCGATCGCATCGTTTCGGTGGAGATGTTCGAGCACATGACCAACTGGCGTGCCCTGCTGTCCCGCATCCGCGGCTGGCTGCGACCCGAAGGGCGGCTCTTCCTTCATGTGTTCAGCCATCGCAGCCAGCCCTATCGCTTCGATCATGCCGACAGGACGGACTGGATCGCCCAGCATTTCTTCACCGGCGGCATCATGCCGAGCCATGGGCTCATTCGCGAGTTCGCCGACATCTTCGGGCTCGACGAGGCCTGGCAATGGAGCGGGTGCCACTACCAGCGAACGGCCCGCGACTGGCTCGCCAACTTCGATGCCCACGGCGAGGAAATCGAAGCGATCCTCCGGGATGTCCATGGCCCCGGGGCGGGCCTGTGGAAGCGCCGCTGGCGGCTATTCTTCCTGGCCACCGAAGGCCTCTTCGGCCACGCGGAAGGAAGGGAATGGGGCGTCAGCCATTACAGGCTGCGGCCGGCCTGAGCCGGCCGAGATGTCTTCCGGCGCCCAGGAAGGTCATGGCCTGGCCGCGGCCAGATAGCCCGCAACGGCCGCGGCTGCGGTCAGCATCGTACCCCAGGCCATATCTGCGAGAGTCACCGCCAGGGGCCAGCCTTTCAGCGTGGCATGATTGGTGAGATCGTAGGTGCCGTAGGCCACCAGGCCGAGAAGAGCGCCGCGGGCGAGCACGTGCTCCCAGCGTCGCGAAGGCAGCACCGCCAGACAGACGATACCTGCGGCATAAAGGAGGTAGAACAGCACGGCAGGCGCCCATGCCACCGAGTCCGCGAGCAGGTGGCCAGTGAGCGGCCGATAGAGCCTGGCCGTCATGACGGTGAGCCAGACCGCATCCACCAGAAGAAAGGAGGCAAGCGTGGCGAGATAGATCGTGGCTGTCCTGATCATGGAATCGCTCCGAATCGCTGCCTGCGATACGAGCGCAAGCCGGCGACGGATCAATTTCGTGGCGGCGGAAACAATAAAGCCGCCTGGCGGCGGCTTGAAGACTTCGGAAGATATGGTGGAGCCAGACGGGATCGAACCGTCGACCTCTACAATGCCATTGTAGCGCTCTCCCAGCTGAGCTATGACCCCACTTCGCGAAGACGGTATGGGTGCCGCCCTCGGGTACCTTCGGCGTTTCCGCCGACGGGCCGCTCCTTTCTCACAGGTCGCGGTCCGATGCAAGTCATGTGACGAAGAAATTTCGTAAAAATCACTTCCCCGTCGAAAAGGCGCGCCCCTGTGGAAAACCGCGCCCTCTCTTGCCGGCGCGAGGCAGCCCTCAGGCTTCCTCGTCGTCCTCGATGCCGTCGCCGATCAGGTCGGTAACGTCGTCGTTCTCGTCCTCGTCTTCCTCAAGGAAGGTATCGTCGTCGGACGAGGAGTCGTCCTCGACATCGATATCGTCGTCGCCGACCGCGGTCTTGGCGGCGCTCGCCTCGTCGTCGGCCTCTTCCAGGCTGATGAGCTCGGCATCCGTCACGGGATCGAGATCGGTATCCTCGTCCGTCTGGCTGGCCCGCGGCGCGGTAGCGTCGGGACGGACGCCACGCAGCAGCGGAGCGGCGATGGCGACCACCTGGCCGGTATAGGGCGAGATGATCGGATCCTTGTTCAGATCGTAAAATTTGCGCCCAGTCGTCGGACAGACGCGTTTCGTGCCAAGTTCGGGTCTGGCCACGGCGTAAACCTCTATCGAAATACGGAGTGCGAGGCCGCTACAGTCAACAGCCCCCGATGTCAATTAGAATCGCAAAGATGGGAGCTTTTCATGGATTGGCAAGGGGACGTCAGTGAAACTCCCCAGCTTCTTCCTTTGCCCGCCGGGCCATCCATGCTAAGCGCCCGGCCATGCCTGCCCGTCCCCAGAAATCGACCGGACCCGAGACCCAGCCCCTGACCGCACGGCGCTCGCCTCGGCTGGTGGGTCGAGTCCGCGTGCCCGGCGACAAGTCGATCTCCCATCGCGCGCTGATCGTGGGCCTGCTCAGCGTGGGGAGGACCGAAGTGGAGGGGCTGCTGGAATCGGGAGACGTGCTTGCCACGGCTGCAGCCTGCCGCAAGCTTGGCGCCACCGTGACGCGGGAGGACGAAGGCTCCTGGCGGATCCACGGTGTTGGCGTCGGAGGCCTCCTCTCGTCCGGCAGCACGCTCGATTTCGGCAATGCCGGCACCGGCTCGCGCCTGGTGATGGGCGTCGTCGCGGGCCACGGCGTCACCGCGACCTTCGACGGTGACGCGTCCCTGCGCAGGCGGCCGATGATGCGGGTGCTGACGCCGCTCCTGAAGATGGGCGCAGAGATCGTCACCAGCGCCGAGGGTTATCGCCTGCCGCTCACTCTGCGCGGCGCGGCCGATCCCGTGCCTATCGTGTACGAGACGCCGATCGCTTCCGCACAGGTCAAGTCCGCGGTGTTGCTGGCCGGCATCAATGCACCCGGCGAGACCGCCGTGATCGAGGCCGAAGCCACGCGCGACCACACCGAACGCATGCTCCGTCATTTCGGGGCCGAGATCGCCGTCACCCCGCATGGTCCGCGGGGGCGCCGCATCGTGCTGCGCGGCCGGCCCGAATTGAAGCCGAGGCCCGTGATCGTGCCCGCTGATCCCTCTTCCGCCGCCTTTCCGCTGGTGGCGGCGCTGATCGTGCCGGATTCGGACATCGTGATCGAGGGCGTGATGATGAATCCGCTGCGCACCGGGCTGATCACCACCCTGAGGGAGATGGGCGCCGACATCACCATGCTCAACGCCCGGGTCGAGGGTGGCGAGGACGTTGCCGACCTTGCCGTGCGCCATTCCGCGCTGCATGGCGTGGAGGTGCCCGCCGGGCGGGCGCCCTCGATGATCGACGAATATCCGGTGCTGGCGGTGGCCGCTGCGTTCGCCAAGGGCGAGACTCGCATGAACGGCCTCGGCGAACTGCGCGTGAAGGAGAGCGACCGGCTGTCCGCCATAGCCGCGGGCTTGGCCGCGAACGGTGTGGCGCATGCCGTGGAAGACGATGACCTGATCGTGTCGGGCATCGGGGAAGCACCGGGCGGCGGCCTGGTGACGACCCGTATGGACCACCGCATCGCCATGGCCTTCCTGGTGATGGGTCTTGCTTCGCATGCACCGGTGGGCGTGGACGATACCGGCTTCATCGCCACCAGCTTCCCGGGGTTCATTCCGACGATGCGCAGCCTTGGAGCCGATTTGGCATGATCATCGCGATTGACGGCCCCGCCGCCTCCGGAAAAGGCACGCTTGCACGCCGGCTTGCAGAGCATTTCGGCCTGCCCCACCTCGACACCGGCCTTCTCTATCGCGCGGTCGGCCGCGCCGCGCTGGATGGGGGGCTCGACCTCGACGATGCCGACGCCACCGCCGAGATCGCCGAGCGGCTGGAGGTTTCCACCCTCGACGAGAGCCGGCTGCGCGGGCGGGAGATGGGCGAAGCCGCTTCCGTCGTCGCGGCCCATCCCAAGGTCCGCAAGGCGCTGCTCGACCTGCAACGCCGCTTCGCCCACCAGCGGGGCGGAGCGGTTCTCGACGGACGGGACATCGGGACGGTGATCGCGCCCGGCGCCGAGGTGAAGATCTTCGTGACCGCCGCGCCGGAGATCCGTGCAAGGCGCCGCCATCTGGAGCTCGAGAAGCGCGGTGATGCGCCGCCCTACGAGGCTGTGCTCGCCGATATCCGCAAGCGCGACGCCCGCGACGCCGGCCGCACGGATGCACCGCTGAAGCCGGCGCCCGACGCCCATGTGCTGGACACGACCGCTCTCGATGTCGAAAGTGCCTTCGCAGCAGCCCTTCTGCTGGCAAACCGGCACAAAAGCTGATCAACCCTTGATTTTAAGCCCTCGGGGGCTGATATCCGCCCCGAATGATTTTTTGGAACAGGTGAGATGACGAGCAAGACCAAACCCGAAGCCGAGACACCGATCGAGGCGGAAGCGAGCGCTTCGGCCGAAGCAACGGCGGAAAGCACGGGCCAGGCCGGTGAGCAGGGCGCCGTCAATGACAATGCCTTCGAAGTGCTGACCAAGCTCCAGGCCGAGAACGCCGATCTGAAGGATCGGCTGCTGCGTACCATGGCCGAGATCGAGAATGTGCGCCGCCGCGGCGAGCGCGAGGTCAACGATACCCGCCAGTATGCCATCGCCAAATTCGCAGGCGACATGCTCGGCGTGGCCGACAACATGTCCCGCGCGCTTGCGAACGTTCCCGCCGAAGCCCGTGAGGGCGATGCTGCGGTGAAGACACTGGTGGAAGGCGTGGAACTGACCGAGAAGGAACTGCTGCGCTCGCTGGAACGGCATGGCGTCAAGAAGCTCGACCCTCAGGGAGAGCGCTTCGACCCCAACTTCCACCAGGCCATGTTCGAGGTTCCCGATCCTTCGGTCCCGAACGGCACGGTCGCGCAAGTCGTCCAGGTGGGCTACAGCATCGGCTCGCGCGTGCTTCGCCCGGCACTGGTCGGCGTCGCCCGGGGCGGCCCCAAGCCAGTAGCCGCCGAGACCGAGAAGCAGGGCTAAAGGCACGGGGCTGCGGCCCTGAGGTTTGCCTTGATGCCTTCTCATCGATTCGCGGTGCCGTCGTTCCGGCCTGAAAGCCGGAATGACGCGGCGATTGCTCCAGGGTCGCAGTGCCCTATGTGAGGCAGTCGAAATCGCCTTCGGCGCGCCCGGCCTTCCAGTAGTTCAGGATCTGGCAGCGCACCGGCGGCAGGGCCAGCACGCCACGCGCGTGCCGGCGTATGGCACGGGCGATGCCGGCCTCCGCTCCGGCCCAGACCATCAGGCCTTCGTCACCCCTGGGGACGGCCTCGCGCAGGGCATCGGCGAGGCGGCTCGGTTCCCCTGCCCGCCGTTGCAGACAGCAAACCTCCCGGCCTGCGCAGGCAAGCAGGCAGCGCGTATCCGGATCGGGCGTCTCCAGCAGGACCGTGACGGCGACCTCTCGGGGCAGGATTTCGAGCATATGGGCTATCGCCGGCAGGGCAGTCCGGTCGCCAGCCAGCAGGTAGGACCGGCAAGGCGGGGCGGGAATGACGCCCGGCCCGCGCAGTCCGACCTTGTCGCCGGGGCGCGCATGCAGCGCAAAGCGGGAGCCGATGGAATCCTCCCCGTGTAGAACGACGTCGATGTGAAGCTCGCACCGCTCCGGGTCCAGGTGGCGCAGGGAATAGGTGCGGATACGCTCGCGGCCGGCGGCATCGGCGAGATGTAGCTTCAGATAAGGCCCCAGAGTGCCCGGCGGCGGCAACAGCCTAGCCAGGCCCTCCCCGCCCAGCACCAGCCTGCGCAGACCCGGCGCGAGATCGCGGGAAGCGAGGACGGCGGCTTCGATCGGCTCTGCTGACGACATCAGGACCGTTCCTTCATTGCGGTTTGCGGCCAAGCTGCCAGACGAGGTAGGGCAGGCCGATGAGCGCGGCGACGATGCCGGTTGGCAATTGCCGCGGGGAAATGGCGGTGCGCGCGAGAGCGTCGGCGACCACCATGACGATGGCGCCGATCAGGGCCGAGGCCAGCAGTTGCGCCCCAGCTCGCCGCAACCCCAGGAGGCGCGCGATATGCGGGCCGGCAAGGCCGACGAAGGTGAGAGGCCCTGTGGCCATCACCGCAGCTGCCGTCAGTAGGGAGGCGATGCCCATGATGGCGAGCCGCACGCCCGGGAGGGGGAGGCCGACGGCGCGGGACACCGCTTCGCCGAGCGGCATGATCTCGAGCCAGCGCCCCAGCAGGAGCAGAAGGGGAAGCAGGACGGCGACGAACACGACCGAGATCAGCACGCTCGGCCACCCGGTCTGGTAGGTGGACCCGGCGATCCAGGCGAGCACCTGGTTGGCACGCGGATCGCCGAGAGCCAGGAAGGCGACGACGATGGCATCGAGCAGCGCCGACAGCGCGATGCCGGTCAGCAGTACTTGATCGGGCGCGAAGCCGCTGCGGCGTCCGGCGAGGAGCACGGCGGCCAGGGCGAGAAATGCGCCGCCGGCACCGAGGAGAACCTGCCCCGCCGGCGTAACGACCCCCAGCAGCAGCGCCGTCACCACGCCGAACGCGACGCCGGTGCCCACCCCCAGCACTTCCGGCGCCGCCAGGGGATTGCCGGAAAGGCGCTGCAGCAGCAGGCCTGCCACCGCCAGCATCGCGCCCGCGAGCAGGGCGATGAGGGTACGCGGCAGGCGCCAGGGCTCGACCGCCGCGAAATCCGCGAGCGCGGTGAACTGCCAGCCCCCGCTCGTGCGGCCGACCAGGAGTGCCAGGACCGTTGCGGCGAGCAGAAGAGCGGCGAGCATGGGCAGCAGCATCGACGTGCTGCGCGGTTCCGCTGGACCGGCGCTGCGGATCGCCGGTGGTTCGTTGCGGCGCAGCCGCGGGAGCAGCCACAGGAGCAGTGGCGCCCCCAGCAGCGCCGTGGCCGCTCCGGTCGGTAGGTTGGCGATGCCCGCCAGTTCCAGCAGGCTCACCGCGCCATCGACCGCGAGCACCAGCAGGCCGCCGACGATCGGCGCGGCGGCAAGCCTCCAGCCGAAGCGTCGAGCGCCCGACAGGGCCGCGATCTGAGGTGCGGCAAGGCCGATGAAACCGATGACGCCGACATGGGCGGTGACGATGGCCGTCAGCAATGCGGCCACCACCGCGCCGAAGCCCCGGATCCAGGCGATGGGCAGGCCCAGGCCGCGGGCGGCCTCGTCGTCCAGCGAGAGCAGCGAGAGCGGTCTGGCTCCGAGGATGGCGAGCAGCAGGAGGCCGCCGAGGCGGGGAGCCATCGCGACAGGGGCCGACCAATCCTGCTGGGCCAGCGAACCGCCGCCCCAAAGGAAGAGGACGGAAACATATTCCTGGTTGGTCAGGCGCAACGCCACCGTCAGCGCACCACAGAACAGGCCCGTCACCAGGCCAGCGAGAACGAGGGCGATGGAGGAGAAGCGATTGCGCACGGCGCACAGGAGCACGAAGCCGAGTGCCAGCAAGGCCCCGGCCAGGGCCACGGCCTCGCGGGCGGCGAGCAGTGCCGGCGCCGCCAGGAGGGCGGCCGTCATGGCAAGTTGGGCACCAGCCTCCAGGCCGAGCGTGGTGGGAGACGCAAGGGGATTGCGCAGCACCTGCTGCAGCAAGAGCCCCCCAAGACCTAGCCCGGCTCCGGCGAGAAAGGCCGTCAAGGCGCGCGGAAGCATTGAAAAGTGAAAGAGAAGCTGCCGGGGATCATCGAGTGAGGGATCGAACGCGGCCTGCCACCACTGTATCGCGGAGAGTTGCGCCTCCCAGCACCAGGCCGTCAGCAGGCCGGCCAAGCAAGTCAGCGCGGCAAGGGTGGCGGCAAGGCGCGTGACCTCATAAGCGCGCATTGTTCCGTTCCGGCAGAAGGCGATCCACGAGCAGGTCCGCGAAGCGGTCGGCGGCGGTGATCTCGCCGAAGGTCCACACCGCCGGCATGCGGCTGACGCGCCCCTGCCGCACGGCGGGCAGGTTGCCCCAGAGGCTGTCCGCGGACGGCGCCAGCGAGACCTCTGCCGGCAGCGGGTCGACCACCACGACATCCATATCCGGCAAGGCGGCGAGCCTCTCGATGCCAGTGAGGGCGAACCCCCAGTCATTGACGGCTTGCGTCCAGGCGTTGACGAGGCCGAGGCGGTCGAGCACGGCTCCAGGCAGGCTGGAACGACCGTAGATTCGCACAAAGCGCGCATCGAGAAACTGGATGACCAGGACCCTGCGCGACGCCTGCCCGGCGAGCCTGCCTCGAATGGCCGCGAGCTTTGCCTCGCTTGTCGCGACGAGGGCCTTTGCCCGATCCTCGCGGCCCAGCAACCGGGCGAGCGAAAGCAGTTCTTGCCCGGCCTGCGCGAGCGCGTCGCCCTGCCCTCTCTGAAGCGAGATTTCGCGCGTGGGCGCAATCCGTTCCAGCAGCGGCCGGGAAGCGCCGCCGAGAGGGCTGATCAGAATGAGATCAGGGTTGAGCGCGGCGACGATCTCCGGATTCGGCGCATCGCGCAGGCCCATGTCCGGGGTGCCCTCGGGCAGGGCCGGCTCACGGACCCAGATACGATAGAGACCGGCATCGCCGACACCGACAGGCAGCATGCCGATGGACAGCAGCATGGCGGTGGCAGTCCAATCGAGCGCGACGATGCGAACGGGCGCCTCGGCACGGGCAAGGCTTGCCGGCCAGGCGCTCCCCAGCGCGCAGGCCAGGAGACCCATGGCGACTGTTCGCCTCGTGCTCCTCGCCTGACATTCCCTGATTATTCGCATCCTGTCGCTCATGGCGGGCGGCAATGCAGCTGCCGGAAAGAAGCTGCCCCTCGTCAAGTCAGAGCGCTTATGGCATTCATAATATAGGCGTTGCAAGTCTTCGTATAATTCTTCATGTGCAGTTTAAATCTCTTCAAAATTGCACAGTCTTTATGTTATATAATTCAGTAATTTGGATTAATTGTAAATTAAACTCATTTACAATGAGAAGTTTTTGAGTCTAAACGTCCACCTTGCAAGCGCTTTGGCTAGATACCTCTAGGGCTGCGCGAAATTCCAATTTGAAAGTGGCGAAGCCGATGGGTCGGGGTGAGAGAGTGTGTGTTCGGGCGAAGGTCTTCATGACCTCGAGCCTGTTGGCCTTGAGCGTCGCGACGGTCGCGAACGCGCAACAGGCCGATGCCAATGGCGGCACCGTGGCTCTCGACCCCGTGATCGTCACCGGCGAGAGCGGCACCGGACCGGTCACGGGTTACGTCGCCAAGCAGACCACGGCTGGCTCCAAGACCGACACGCCCATCGAGAAAGTCCCGCAGTCGGTCACTGTAATCGGCGCCGAGCAGTTGGAAGCCCAGCAGCCCCTGAAGCTCGACCAGGCCCTTAGCTACACGGCCGGCGTAACCGGCGCCCCCTATGGCTATGATTCCCGCACCAACTGGGTGTTCATCCGCGGCTTCGATGCGAGCCAGACGGGCATCTTCCTGGACGGGCTTCCGCTCTACCAATACGCCTTCGGCAGCTTCTACATCGATCCCTACCAGCTCGAACGAGTGGAGGTTCTGCGCGGCCCTTCCTCGACGCTTTATGGCGGCGGCAATCTCGGCGGCATCCTCAACCTCGTCTCCAAGCGGCCCACCGATCAGCCGTTTCGTGAAGTGGAGGCTGGTGTCAACACCTGGGGGCAGGCCTATACGGGTTTCGATCTCGGCGGCAAGATCGACGATGCCGGCGTATGGAGCTACCGCGTAAACGGCAAGATCGCCGGCGGCGGCTATGAGGTCGACAAGGCCAAGGGTTTCCAAGGCTACATCGCACCGTCGCTGACCTACAAGCCGAACGATGCGACGAGCCTGACACTCCTCGGCAGCTTCACCAGCATGGACCTCGACCATACCGGCGGCTTCCTGCCCTACTACGGCACGGTAAAGCCGGCGAGCTTCGGCTACATCTCACGCAGTTTCTACTCGGCCGAACCGTCTGACGACATGTATCGCCGCCAGCAGGCGCTGCTGGGCTACGAGTTCAAGCACGACTTCAACGATGCCTGGACCTTCCGGCAGAACGTACGCTACGGCTATTTGGACACGCGCGAGCGCTACGCCTATCCCTACGGCTATTACGATCCCAACAACGCCGTCTATGGCGGCGGCAATCCCCAGCCGATAACGCCGGACAACGAGCTCTACCGCATCGGTTTCGAGCAGCATACCATCGCGAACATCTTGTCGGCCGACAATCAGCTCGAAGGCAAGTTCGACACCGGCCCCCTTGCCCATGACGTACTGTTCGGCATCGACTACAAATACTACAATATCAATCAGTCGCAGGCGCTGTTCAACGCAACGCCCATCAGCGCCACGGATCCGGTCTATGGCGCTCCGCAGGGGGCAACCGGCGCTCCCTATATTCGCCAGCACTACACGATGAACCAGCTCGGCGCGTATCTGCAGGACCAGATCAGCTTCGCCGACAATTGGCTGCTGACCCTGAACGGACGGTATGACCGAGTCTGGACCGAAAGCCGGGGCACCGCCAATTTCGACGGCACGGAAGGCGCCTTCAGCGGTCGCGCCGGCCTCTCCTACGCCTTTTCCAACGGCATCACGCCCTATGTCTCGGTGGCTCGCGGCTTCGACCCCGTGATCGGATCCGATTATGCCGGCAAGCCCTTCAAGGCCCAGACCGGCGTACAGTATGAAGCGGGCCTGAAATATCGCCCATCCTTCTTCGACGGCCTGATCACGGTCGCCTACTATGATCTGACCAAGCAGAACGTGCTGACCAACGATACCGCACATCTGTTCTTCCAGAACCAGCTCGGCGAGGTGCGCTCGCGCGGCCTCGAATTCGAGGCACAGGCCAACGTCACCGATGCTCTCAAGATGACGGCCGCCTTAACCACCTCGCGCATCACGATCGAGAAGGACACGGACTCCACGGTGATCGGGAAGCGTCCGAGTATCGTACCGGAAACCACCGCCTCGCTGTGGGCCGACTATACGTTCCAGGAGGGCATCCTGAAGAATCTCGGCCTGCAGGGCGGCATCCGCTATCTCGGTTCCTCCTATGCGGACAACCAGAACCTCTACAAGGTTCCTTCCGCCGTACTGTTCGATGCGGGGGTGCACTATAAGTACAAGGACTGGGACTTCGCGGTCAATGTGAACAATGTATTCGACAAGCGTTATGTCGCAGCCTGCAACGGCTCCCTCTCCTGCTACTATGGACCCGGTCGCGTTGCTTCCTTCAAGGCCAGCTATACATGGTAAGGCCGCAGGAATGGAGTGACGACCAGAGATCGCCGCTCGCGGACACCACATCCCTGTGGAGGGGCAAGCCGGCGGCCAGTGACCGCCGCTCCGCGCCGGGCCGCCTCCGGGTCCCACGGGCCCTCGCACGGCGGATCCGGCTTGGGCTGATCGCTGCACTGGCCCCGGCCAGTGCCCTTGCCCAGCAGGCCGATGGTGCACCGGCACCCTCCCTGCTTCCGCACGACCTCTCGCCGTGGTCGATGTTCATGCAGGCCGACATCGTCGTGAAGGCGGTGATGATCGGCCTGGCCTTCGCCTCCCTGGTGACCTGGACGGTATGGCTCGCCAAGGGGATCGAACTCCTGGCGGCCAAGCGGCGGGCGCAGGCCGCCACCCGCATGCTCGAGCGTGCCGGCAGCCTGGCCGAGGCGCGCCACGCCGTGGAGGGCGGCTGGACGCGCCGCGGCACGGTCGCCGATCTCGTCCAGGCGGCGGTGAGCGAACAGCAGCGCTCGGATGAGCTTTCGGCCGAGGGCGTCAAGGAACGCCTCTCCATCGCGCTCGCCCGTATCGAGGCCCGTGCCGGCCGCTCGATGACCCGCGGCACCGGCCTTCTCGCCACCATCGGTGCCACCGCCCCCTTCGTCGGCCTGTTCGGCACGGTCTGGGGCATCATGAACGCCTTCATCGGCATCTCCCAGTCGCATACCACCAACTTGGCCGTGGTGGCGCCCGGCATCGCCGAGGCCCTTCTCGCCACCGCCATCGGTCTCGTCGCCGCCATTCCCGCCGTGATCATCTACAATGTCTTCGCGAGGGCCATCGCGGGCTATCGCGCCCTGCTGTCGGACGCCTCCGGCGAGGTGCTGCAGCATGTCTCCCGCGATCTGGAGCGACAGGAACGCCAGGCCGGTGCGACTCCCGCTCGCTCCCTCGCGCCCGCGCGCACGCATGTGACGAGCTGACCTCATGGGCGTTTCCCTCAAGGACCCGCAGGACGGCGATCTCGCCGAAGTCGCCGACATCAACGTCACGCCGTTCATCGACGTGATCCTGGTCCTCCTCATCATCTTCATGGTGGCGGCGCCGCTCTCCACAGTCGACGTCGCCGTCGACCTGCCGGTCTCCAACGCCAAGGTGCAGCCGCGCCCGGACAAGCCGGTGTTTCTCACCGTGAAGAAGGACCTGTCGCTCACGCTGGGCGAAGACACCGTCCCGCGCGACCAGCTCCAGCCGGCCATGGACCGCCTCACCCGCGCGGACCGCGAGCAGCGCGTCTTCCTGCGCGCCGATGGCGGCGTCGCCTATCGCGACATCATGGGCGTGATGAACCTGCTGCGTAGCGCCGGCTATCTCAAGATCGCGCTGGTCGGCCTCGAGGATACGGGGCAGGCCCCGGCCGGGGCCGTTCAGGCGCAATGAGAGCACGGGCGTCCTCGCTGGCAGACCGGGCCAGGCACTG
The DNA here is from genome assembly GCF_059699065.1 of Labrys sp. ALF-8. Lineage (NCBI taxonomy): Bacteria > Pseudomonadati > Pseudomonadota > Alphaproteobacteria > Hyphomicrobiales > Xanthobacteraceae > Labrys > Labrys sp. ALF-8. The sequence continues at coordinate 2,506,378 of NZ_AP048537.1, read as the reverse complement.
GCCATTGCCGTTGCTCGGCCTGTGGACCGCCGCAGCGGCAATCATGCTGGCGGTGCATGGCGGCGCGATCTGGGCCACTCGCGACTGGCACCCGGTCGAGCCGCCGCCGAAGGGCGATCCGCAGATCCCGATCGAGATCGATACGCCGCCACCGCCGGAGCCGGCGCCTCCGCAACTGCCCCAGGAAGCCATCCCGGAAGTGAAGCCCGAGGAAGTGCCGGACACGCAGGCCGACACGGTCCAGCCGGTCGAGCCCGACCCGGTGCCGACGGAGGCCACGCAGGCGGAGCCGACGCCGGTTCCACCCGACGAGGTGCAGCAGGCGTCACCGGACGAGCCGGCCCCCGTGCCGCCGGAAGAGGCACAAGCCGAGACGCCGCCGGAGCCGGAACCCGATGTGGTGCCCGAGACGCAGAAGACGCAGCACGCCGAAGTCGTCCTGCCGCCTGCGCCAAGGCAGGAGAAGAAGGAGCGCAGGCAGCCGCCGCGCAAGCAGCCGGAGCGCAGGAAGGTCGAACAGCCGCGCCCGCAGCCGCAACGTCAGCAACCCGCCATAAACGCCACGCCCGGAGGACGGGTGACGGGCGATGAATTGGCGGCATGGCGGCGAACCGTCTCCGGAAGGGTGACCAGCGCGACACGAAATCGTGGGGGGTCCATACGCGGAACGGCGAAGGTCACCATCTCCATCAGCGGTTCAGGAAGGATTACCTCGGTATCCGCTTCCTCGGCCAATCCGGAGGCCGAGGCCAAGGCCAAATCCTTGATTCAAGGCATCGGCTCGGTCCCTGCCCCTCCCGGGGGAGCAGGCCGATCAGTTACCGTGCCCATCATTTTCAGATAGGCGTGTCATGCTCCAGCCTCAATCCGGGACCGAAGCTTCGCCCCCCGGCACGGAAGTGGCTCTGTTCACTCTTCGCGAGACGAGCTTCGCAATCCCAGGCCGCACGCTGCTCCATCCCCTCACGCTGGATCTCGCACCCGGACGGGTCATCGGACTGATCGGTCACAACGGCTCCGGCAAGTCGACCCTGGTGAAGCTGCTGGCGCGGCAACAGCAGCCCACGACCGGGGAAATCCGCTTCAATGGCGCCGCGCTGCCGGCCTGGGGCGAGCGGGACTTCGCCCGCAAGGTTGCCTATCTGCCCCAGCATACTCCGCCGGCGACCGGCCTTCTCAGCCGGGAACTGGTCGCCTTCGGACGCTATCCCTGGCATGGTGCGCTCGGGCGCTTCAGCGCGCGCGATGCCGAAAAGGTGGCCGAAGCGCTGAGGCTCGCCAATGTCGAGGCCTTCGCGGACCGCCTGGTGGATACGCTGTCCGGCGGCGAACGCCAGCGCGTCTGGCTCGCCATGCTGGTGGCGCAGGATACGCGCTGCCTGCTACTCGACGAGCCGATCTCGGCCCTCGACGTTGCCCATCAGGTCGAGGTGCTGTCGCTGGTGCGGCGTCTTTCGCAGGAGCGCGGCGCGGGCATCGTCGTCGTCCTGCATGACGTGAACATGGCCGCGCGCTATTGCGACGAACTCATCGCGCTGCGGGGCGGGCGCCTGATCGCGCGCGGCACGCCGGCGGATATCATGACGACGCCGTGCCTCGAAAGAATCTACGGCATTGAAATGAGTGTCATCCCGCACCCAGAGACCGGCCTTCCCGTAAGTTTCGTGCGCTGAGAATAATCAGCCCACGACCCCAAGGCACGTGGGTAAAACAAGCGCCTCTATCGCAACGGCACGTATATCTCCGATCATCGCGAACCAGTCCTTCACGTGCCTGCCAATAGCGAGCCCCTTGGTGAGGCGGATGGCCTTGTCTAGGCCTTCCCCTTGGCGAGATATTCGTCCCGTTCTTCATACCAACACCCGAGGAGAAGATTCGGGTATAAACTATATTCAAATTATTGATTTCATTTTTTCTTGTCAGAATTGGAGGTCGCGAATATCATCCAAAATGATTACTCAATTTCCTCACTATAGTTTAGAATAATTATAGAATAGACGTTCGCCTTCGCATATGTTTCGGCCTCGACAACCATGCCGCGGGAGGGGCACCATGAATCGAGGCGTATCGTTGCTGGTCGCGCTGGCGAGCCTGGCTGCAGGCCTGATGCCGCTCCAATCGGCGACTGCAGATCCACTGCTCGATCGTGGACGCTACCTGATGGAGGGGATCGTCGCATGCGGCAATTGCCATACGCCCAAGGCGGCGAATGGCACCCCGATAGCCGACAAGGAACTGGCAGGGGGCTTTGCCATCGACGCCCCGATCTTCCATGCCGTCGCATCCAATATCACACCGGACAAGGAAACGGGCATCGGCAACTGGACGGATGCGCAGATCATCGACGCCATCCGCAACGGGCGCCGCCCGGATGGCTCGATCATTGGCCCGCCCATGCCGATCGCCTTCTACCGTGGCATGTCGGACAGTGATGCGAAGGCCATCGTCGCCTATCTACGGCAAGTAAAACCGGTCTCCAACAAGGTGGAGAAGTCGGTCTACAAGATCCCCTTGCCCGACTCCTACGGGCCACCCGCCGAGAGCGTTCCCGATGTACCGCACACCGACAACGTCGCCTACGGTGCTTATCTCGCCAACGGCCTCGGCCATTGCATGGATTGCCACACGCCACTGGACAAGGGGCGCAACGACATGAAGCGCCTCGGCGCCGGGGGCAACGAGTTCGGCATGCCGGGCGGCAGCGTGATTACATCAGCGAATCTTACTCCGGCTAACAAACACGGCATCGCCGGCTGGAGCGATATGCAGATCGTCTCCGCACTGAAGACCGGGCAGCGTCCAAATGGCAGCCATATCATACCGTTAATGGCCTTCGGGTGGTACAAGAACATCAACGACGAGGATTATGTCTCACTCGTCGCCTATCTGCGGGCCCTCAAGCCGGCTGAGTAAGAACGACCAAAGCTCCGGCATCCGCGAGATACCGGAATATTCATATTACCCGGCTAAACGATTGAGCTTTCAGGGGCGGCGATACGCGGTTGGCGGATCTCGCTCGCCGGACTATCGTACCGCCGCGAGATCACCCACCACGCACCGATTCTCAAAAGACACCTTCAAGAATTCATAAGATCAACTCCGCTCGAGATTCGCTTCTTCATCGATAGTTTACTTATTGGTACTGTTTCCCAAGTATCAGATCCTGTTGGTTTCCTCTTAATTCTTTGGACAAGCGCGAGTCGAGACGGCATTTTCCTGCCGGCCCGCCAGGGCCCTTTTCATAGCTGTGCGTTTCAATTTCGCACCATAGAGAGTACCAAATGCGCAAATCGACAATGATTGCCCTGATCTGTGGCGCGTTCGCGCTATCGGGTATGCTGCCATCAACATCGGCCCTCGCGGACGGCACCATCACGGTGGTGAACCGCAACTCCAGCCGCGCAATCCAGCAGGTCTGGTTCGCCAATGCCGGTGAGAGCGACCCCTGGCAGGAAGCGAGCGTGGAGGAGGCCATCCGCCCACAGAGCCAGAGCACGTTCACGATGAGGGGCGACAATTGCCTCTTCGACATCAAGGTACGCTTCAGCGACGGCTATGAATCGACCTTCACCAATGTCAATGTCTGCCGCGGCGATCGCGTGCTCGCAGACTGACATTCACGCGCTGTGCCGGTCCGGACGGGGAACTTTCCGGGCCCGCCCTCAGCGCCGGGAACATTCCCTCACACTTGTACCAATCATGTTCGAAATTGCCTGGAAGGGAGCGGTCGGCGGGGTGATCACGGCACTGATCGTCCTGCTGTCGAAACGGGGCAATGTGCTGCCTGGCATCCTGCCGCTATTCCCGACTTTCGCAGTCATCGCGCTCGCCGTCATCGGCGCCAAGGGTGAGACGGACGGATTCCGGCAGGCATGCCTCGCGGGGGCGAAGACAATCCCGGCCTATCTCGCTTTTCTCGCGGTGTGCTACGCGGCCATCGGCAACATCGACTACCGCCTTGCCATCATCCTCGGCCTGATGGCCTGGCTGGCCGTCATCCTGACCATGCTCTATCTGGTGCGGACATGAAAAAGGCGGCCCGAAGGCCGCCTGCAGAACCACCGGCACCTCTTGCCGGAGGCTTCTCGAACTTACGCGGCAGCAGCTGCAGAGATCCAGCGAGAAAGCTCGCTCTTGGGAGCAGCGCCGAGCTTCTGCGCGGCGGGCTTGCCGTCCTTGAACACCATCAGCATCGGGATCGACATGACGCGGAACTGGGAGGCGATCTGGGGATTCTCGTCGACGTTGAGCTTGGCGATCTTCACCTTGCCCGCCATCTCGGTGGCGATCTCATCAAGTGCCGGGGCAATCATGCGGCAGGGGCCGCACCATTCGGCCCAGAAATCGACAACCACCGGTTCGGAGGACTTCAGCACGTCGTCCGCAAAGGACGCATCCGTGACCTTGATCGTGTTGGCACCCATTTGAGAATTCTCCACTGCGGGAATGGCGGAATCGCCACGCAAACATCCGTTGCCTCAAGCTAGGAATGCGAGGGCCGGGCGTCAAGACGACGAGGGCCGACTCTCGCGAATGTGCACGGCTGCCATGCGGATTCAGGCGATTAACAGCCTGATTTCGTTGAATAAGCCACGGGACTGGGCTGGAGACGGGTCGGGACAGGGCCATGACGCCCCGGTGCGGGTCACCGCGCCTGCGCGCAGAAGGCTGATCCCGATGCCTCAGCTTATCTCGAGCTGCGTGGACGACACGCCGTGAGCCCGGATGAGCTGGTACAGGGCGGCCGCGTTTCTCGGAGCGAGGCGTATGCAGCCATGCGAGGCGGCCTTGCCGAGATGCCCGACCTCGTAGGTGCCGTGTACGGCGTAGCCTCCCTTGAAGAAGACGGAGTAGGGCATGGGCGAATTATGGTACTTCTTCGAGTAGTGCATGCGCTGCAGCGCCTGGGGCTTGTAGACGCCACGCGGCGTGTAGTAGCCCCGGCGCGCGGTGGAAACCGCCCAGACAGCTTCGACGTTGCCGTCCACGATCACCGTCATGCGCTGGGTGGCGATATCCACCTTGGCGATCACGCCGGCCGCGGCCGGTGCCGCCTGGAACAGCACGCCGGCGAACAAGGCGAAGAAGACGGCAATCCAACGAAACTTGGCGATATGTGCCGAGGCAGACATGACAGGGCTCCTTGATTTGGCTCACTGACATCTCGCCGTTTTGGGCCGTCGGCCGCCATGCGATTTGGCACAGGCTGTGTTCGGTATCCCGAAACGATCGATCTGAACAAAGCATGAATCGCGACAGCTAATTATTCGTTGCCGCCCGCGCCCGGAGAGCGTCCCATTTTGAATCACGCTCAAGCGGATGCTGCCGTCGGGAGCCAGACAGGTTAGAATCGCGAAGCGAATCAACTTCCGCGGGAGCATCCATGCATCGTCTCGTCCGGTCCGTCCGGTCCCAGAAGGGCTGTCTGCCGGTCCTGTCCCTTCTGGCCGCATTGGGGAGCGCCCCGGCTCTGGCGCAGGACGTCACCCCGCCCGGCTACAAGCTGCCGCCGTTGACTGCCGTCACGCCTGCGACGCCCGCCAAGCAGCTTTTCGGCCGCCAGACGACATCGGCCGATCTCGGCCTCAATTCCATTGGCTTCTACGCCAAGGGCTGTCTTTCGAACGGGGTCCAACTGGCCGCCACCGGACAGAACTGGCAGGTCATGCGCCCCTCACGCAACAGGGCCTGGGGCAATCCGGTGCTTGTGCGCTTCATCAAGAAACTCGCCGGCCAGGCGCCGAGCGTGGCGGGCTGGCCCGGAATCCTGATCGGCGACATGGCCCAGCCGCGCGGCGGGCCGATGATCACGGGCCACGCCTCCCACCAGATCGGCCTGGACGCCGACATCTGGCTGACGCCGATGCCGAGCCATGTCCTTTCGGTGCAGGAGCGTGAGACCACGAGCGCCGTCATGATGGTGCGCTCCGACCGCCTCGACGTCTCGCGCGCCTGGACGCCTGGCCAGATGGCGATCATCCGGGCGGCCGCGCGGGATCCGCAGGTCGAGCGTGTCTTCGCCAATGCAGCGATCAAGAAGGCACTGTGCCGCGATGCCGATGGCGATCGCTCATGGCTCTCCAAGGTGCGGCCGATCTATGGACATGACTACCACTTCCATGTCCGCCTGCTGTGCCCGGCCAACAGTCCCACCTGCAAGCCGCAGACACCGCCGCCCTCGGGAGAGGGCTGCGGGAAGGAGCTCGACTACTGGTTCTCCGATGCGGTGCTGCATCCCAAGCCGCCGACCAAGCCGCCGCCGCCGCCCCACCAGATCACGATGGCAGAGTTGCCGCCTGCATGCCGTCAGGTTCTGGCCGTACAGTAAAGCAGGTTGGGCCGCCCAGGCGGCCGATCTGATGTATGGGAGCGTCAGACCCGCTCAATCGTCGGGATGGCCCGCCTTGGCTTGCAGCCAGTCGGATAGCGCCAGCAGCACGCTGGAGACCATGAATACGATATGGATGCCGACGAGCCAGTAGAGGTCCCGGTCCGTCAGCCTCTCGATCTGCATGAAGCCCTTGAGGAGCTGGATGGCGGAGATCAGCACGATGGAGGCGAGCAGCTTCAGCTTGAGGCCGGCAAAGTCGACCTTCGTCATCCAGGACGGCCAGTTGACATGATCCGAGCCGTCGATCCGGGACACGAAATTCTCATAACCGGAGAAGATCACGATCAGGATGAGGCTGGCGAGCAGAGCCAGATCGACCATTTCGAGAGCGCCCGTCACCGTCTCCTCGCCCGAAAGCGTCAAGGCCGTCTCGACGTAGTGCAGCAATTCCTGGCCGAATTTCAGCAGCACCACGAACAGCGCCACCACCAGACCTATGTAAAAAGGTGCCATGACCCAGCGCGCCGCAACCAGCCCGCGTTCGATCAATTTTTCCATCTGCAAGTCCCAACCCGATTCGAGAAGCCGGGCGCAAAATAGAGACGGCCCGCAGCCGATGGAACCCGTGGTTGCCAATTTGTAATCTGCAGGCGCGGGACTCGCGGGCGTCAGGTCACCCCTCGCCCTTCACCCTCATGATCTCGACACCCGCCATCGCCTCCGGCACGGCGCGAGGCTTTTCGATGCGCACCCGCACCGACTTAACGAGAGGAAATGCCAGGCAGCGCGCGGCGAGGCGTTCGGCGAAGGTCTCGAGGAGATCGACGTGACCACCGGCGAGTTCGCGTGCGATGCTCGCGATCTTGTCGTAGTCGACCGTGCCGTGAATGTCGTCGTGGCCGAAGGTCTCGCCCGATAGCATCAGCTCGACATCGACGATCAGCGGCTGGGTTACGCCCTTCTCATGGGCGTAGTAGCCGATATGGGCCTCAAGCGTGAGGGCGCGCAGGAAGACACGGCTGTAGGGACGGAACTCTGTCATTCCCGACCAGTGCCACACTCAGCCGTGGATGGCCATCGCCGTCGCGTCTTTTGCTTGTATCGCCTCGCCATTCAGCGGGTTGTCGGGATCCCAGCCGTAGAGGGTCTCGCCGAAACGCATGTCGCGGGCGTCGAGATGGATGAGGCGGCCGACAAGCCCGGTGCCGAAGCCGACGATCTCGCGAATCGCCTCCAGCGCCATCATCGAGCCGAGCACGCCAGCAAGCGCGCCCAGGACACCCGCCTCCGAGCAGCTTGGAATGGTGCCCGGCGGCGGCTTCTGCGGGAACAGGCAGCGCCAGGTCGGGTTAGGCTCGCCAGCCGCATTGCGCTCGAAGGGCCGAAGCGTCGTGAGCATCGCATCGAAGACGCCCAGAGCCCCCATGATCAGGGGTTTGCCGGCGTGAAAGCAGGCATCGGAAACCGCATAACGGGTATCGAAATTGTCCGAACCGTCGATGACCAGATCATAACCGGCGACGAGCGGGGTTGCATCGGCGGCGCCGAGACGCAGCGCGTGCTGCTCCACCTGCACATGCGGATTGAGCCTGCCGATCGCCTCCGCGGCTGTCTCTACCTTCGGCCGGCCGATATCGGACGTCGCATGGATGATCTGGCGCTGGAGATTTGAAAGCGAGACGGTATCGTCATCCACGATGCCAAGCGTGCCGACCCCGGCCGCCGCGAGGTAGAGCAGGACCGGTGCCCCGAGCCCGCCGGCACCCACCACGAGCACCCGCGCCCGCATCAACGCCTGCTGCCCGGCCCCGCCGACCTCATGCATGACGATATGCCGGGCGTAGCGCTCCAGCTCTTCGGATGTGATTGCCATGGCGCGAATGTAGGCGCGGCAGGGTTGGCGCGCAATGGCGGGGAGCGGCGGCTTTTGCCATCCCCTTCCGGCGATGCCTCGCATTTCGAGCCGGCTTCACGCCAGGCATACCGGGCGCTCGCCTTCGCCGCCTCAGCGAGTATGATCGCGATCCAAGAATCAGAACTGAGGATGAGGCTTCCATGACTTCGGCTCCGCGCGCGCCCGGACTAGGCGATCACGTCTTCCTGGTCGACGGCTCGTCCTTCATCTTCCGGGCCTATTTCCAGTCGATCAACCAGGATGCCCGCTACAACTACCGCTCGGATCGGCTGCCGACGGGCGCGGTACGGCTGTTCTGCAACGTGCTGCACAAGATGATCAGGGAAGGCGTGATGGGCAAGAAGCCGACCCATCTGGCCATCATCTTCGACAAGTCCGAAGACTCCTTCCGCAAGGAGCTCTATCCCGACTACAAGGGCCACCGCCCCCCGCCGCCCGAGGAACTGGTGCCGCAGTTTCCGCTCATGCGCGACGCCGTGCGCGCCTTCGGGCTGAAGCCGGTGGAACAGTCCCGCTACGAGGCGGACGATCTCATCGCCACCTATTGCGGCCTTGCCGTGAATGCCGGAGCGGACGTCACCATCGTCTCCGCCGACAAGGATCTCATGCAGCTCATACGCCCCGGCGTGGTGATGTTCGACCCCGCTTCGGGCGACCAGAAGGCCAAGGGCTCCCGTCCCGAGCGCCTGATCGGCGAGGCCGAGGTCTTCGAGAAATTCGGTGTCACGCCGGACAAGGTGGTGGACGTGCAGGCCCTCGCGGGCGACTCGACCGACAACGTCCCGGGCGTGCCCGGCATCGGCGTAAAGACGGCCGCACAGCTCATCAACGAGTTCGGCGATCTCGAAAGCCTTCTCGACCGCGCCGGCGAGATCAAGCAGGAAAAGCGGCGCCAGAACCTGATCGAGCACGCCCGCCTCGCCCGCATCTCGCGCGACCTCGTCAAGCTGGTCACGAACGTGGAACTGGAGACACCGATCGAGGATCTCGTCGCCCCGGGCCTGGACGCCAGGGGAGCCATCGCCTTTCTCAAGGCCATGGAGTTCTCCACCCTCACCCGCCGCATCGCGGAGGACGCCGGGCTCGACGTCAACGAGATAGCGGCCGACGAAAAGCTGAAGATTCCGGATGCAGACTTCTCGGTAGCGCCGGCGAGGCCCGCGGCCAGGGCCGTGGTCGACACCACCGGCCTGCCGGTTCCCGCCGGCCCGGCCGACGCCGGAACGCCCGCCGCCCTGGTCGAAAGCGTCAAGGCCCGCCTCGCCGCCATTCCATTCAAGGTCGAATCCTACGAGACCGTGGGCAGCCTGGAAGCTCTGGACGCCTGGGTGGCGCTGGCTCGCGAGCAGGGCTACGTCGCCTTCGATACCGAGACGACCTCGCTCGACGCGCTCCAGGCCGATCTCGTCGGCTTCTCGCTGGCCGTGGTGCCTGGACACGCCTGCTATGTACCGCTTCGGCACCGCGACAAGGCCGATCTCTTCGGCGGCGGCACGATGCCCGGCCAGATCGATCCCGTCGAGGCCCTGAAGCGGCTGAAGCTGATCCTGGAGGATCCCTCCATCCTCAAGATCGGCCAGAACCTCAAATACGACACCCTGGTCATGGGCGAGCAGGCCATCAAGGTGGCGCCCTATGACGACACCATGCTGATGTCCTATGTCGTGGATGGCGGTCGCAACAATCACGGCATGGACGAACTTTCGGTACGCCATCTCGGCCATAAGCCGATCGCCTTTTCCGAAGTCTGCGGCTCCGGCAAGTCCCTCATCGGCTTCGACCAGGTGCCGATCGACCGCGCGACAGCCTATGCGGCCGAGGATGCCGACGTGACGCTTCGCCTGTGGCTGCTCTTCAGGGCACGCGTGGTAGCCGAGGGCATGACCACGATCTACGAGACGCTGGAACGTCCGCTGGTCTCCGTGCTCGCGCAGATGGAATCGCGCGGCATCATGATCGACCGGCAGATCCTCGCCCGCCTCTCCGGCGAATTCGCCCAGAGCGCGGCACGGCTGGAGGCGGAGATCCACGAGCTCGCGGGCGAAACCTTCAATGTTGGTTCCCCCAAGCAGCTCGGCGACATCCTGTTCGGCAAGATGAGCCTGCCGGGGGGCAAGAAGACCGCGACCGGCCAATGGGCCACTTCGGCCCAGATCTTGGAGGACCTGGCCGACCAGGGCTTGGAACTGCCGCGCCGCATCGTGAACTGGCGCCAGCTCACCAAGCTGAAATCGACCTATACGGACGCACTGCCGACCTATGTGAACCCGAAATCGGGCCGTGTGCACACGTCGTATTCCCTGGCGGCGACCACCACCGGACGTCTTTCCTCGTCCGAGCCGAACCTGCAGAACATTCCCGTGCGCACGGAGGAAGGCCGCAAGATCCGCTCCGCCTTCATCGCGGCGCCCGGCTGCAAGCTGATCTCGGCCGACTATTCGCAGATCGAGCTGCGCGTGCTCGCCCACGTGGCCGAGATCCCGCAGCTCAGCAAGGCCTTCGAGGACGGGGTCGACATCCACGCCATGACGGCCTCGGAGATGTTCGGCGTGCCCGTCGCCGGCATGGATCCGCTGGTCCGCCGTCGCGCCAAGGCTATCAATTTCGGCATCATCTACGGAATATCGGCCTTCGGGCTCGCCAACCAGCTCTCGATCCCGCGCGAGGAGGCGGGGGCATATATCAAGAAATACTTCGAGCGCTTCCCCGGGATCCGTGACTACATGGATCGCATGAAAGCCGAATGCCGCGCCAACGGCTTCGTGACCACGATCTTCGGCCGCCGCATGAATTTCCCGGCCATCGAGTCCAAGAACCCCTCGGAGCGCGCCTTCGTGGAACGCCAGGCCATCAACGCCCCGATCCAGGGCTCGGCCGCGGACATCATCCGCCGCGCCATGGCGCGCATGGACGGTGCGCTGGTCAAGGCCGGCCTCTCCGCCAAGATGCTGCTGCAGGTGCATGACGAACTGGTGTTCGAGGCGCCGGAAGAGGAAGTCGAGGCCACCCTGCCCGTGGTGGCAAGGGTCATGGAGGCCGCGACCCTTCCCGCTCTCTCCCTGAAGGTGCCGCTGCAGGTGGAGGCACGGGCGGCAAACAATTGGGAGGAGGCGCATTGATCGTGGGAGCGCGGACATCCTGTCCGCTCGTGAAGCGATTGCCGTTTGCGTCGAAGACGGAATAAAGCCGAAAGCTGCAATGTCCAGGCCGAGGATTCCAGCCCAAGAACGGACTGGTTGTCCGCGCTCCCGGGCATTAATCCTTTGTAATCCGCCCTATTTCAGGCCGGTTCTTGTCCCATCTCACGCATGCTCCCAAATTGGGGGCGTTGCGGCCCGCCTCCTGGCAATGGCCGCGAAGGAGAATTCAGGATGACCCCGAACGAGAAAGCCCTCATCGAGGATCTGTTCAACCGCCTGCGTAGTGCCGCTCCCAGCGGACGCGACGCCGAGGCCGAGGCGGCCATCGCCGCCGAGATGGCCCGTTCTCCGGGCGCGGCCTACGCGCTGGTGCAGACGGTTCTGGTTCAGGATCAGGCCCTGCGGGAAGCCCATGACCGGGTCCAGGCGGCCGAGACGGCGGCGCAGCAAGCCCGCGAAGCCACACAACAGGCTCCCCAGCAGGCCCAGTCGTTCCTGGAACGCGCCGGCTCCGCCCTGCAGGGCTTCGGAGGACAGCGTGGCCGTGCGCCCCTGCAGCAGGCCCAGGACCCGGAACCCCAGGGTCGCCAGGGCGGTGGTTTTCTCTCCGGCGCGCTGCAGACCGCGGCCGGCGTCGCCGGCGGTGCATTGCTGTTCGAGGGCGTGCGCTCGATGTTCGGCGGTGGCGGCGGCCTCCTCGGCGGCGGCAACCCTTTGGGTGGCGGCGGCACCACCATCAACGAGACCATCATCAACGAAGACTCGAGCAAGGGACGTGACGACAACGCTCGTGACGCCCGCGACGACCGGGACGATCGTGACGACGACGATGTCCGCAACGCAGGTTACGACTCGGATGACGATGACGACGACGGCTATGACGACGGGCCGGATGGTTCGGACAACGGCTGGATCTGAACGGAGGCTCGCTGGCGAGCACCGCCCCGATCACCATCAAAAAGAAGAGCTCCGGTCAGCAATGGCCGGAGCTCTTTCATTGTGGGCAAGTAAAATGCTGGTGATATCCGTATGTTAAACTGGGCGGGCGGTTCGGCCCAACCGCTTTCCGCTGCAGGTCACAGTCCTTCGAACAGGGCGCTGGAGATGTAGCGCTCGGCGAAGGAGGGTACTATGACCACGATGGTCTTGTTGTCCATGCCGGGGCGGGCGGCAAGTTCCAGGGCTGCGGCAACGGCAGCGCCGGAGGAGATGCCGCAGGGAATGCCCTCGATACGGGCAAGCAGGCGTGCCGTGTCGAAGGAGGTCTGATTGCCGACGGTGATGATGTCGTCGATCACCGAGCGATCGAGGACGTCGGGAACGAAGCCCGCGCCGATGCCCTGGATCTTGTGCGGGCCGGGCTGGCCACCGGAGAGAACCGGGGAATCCTCAGGCTCCACCGCGACGATCTTCAGGTCCGGCTTGCGCGGCTTCAACACCTGCCCGACGCCCGTGATGGTGCCGCCCGTCCCAACGCCCGCGACGAAATAATCGATGTCGCCCTTGGTGTCGTTCCAGATCTCCTCAGCCGTGGTGAGGCGATGGATCTCCGCATTGGCGGGATTGCGGAACTGCTGGGGAATGATAGCGCTCGGCAGTTCCTTGACGATCTCCTCCGCCTTGGCCACCGCGCCGCGCATGCCCTGCGCCGCCGGCGTGAGGACGAGCTCGGCACCGAGCAGGGCCAGCATCTTGCGGCGCTCGATCGACATCGACTCGGGCATCACGAGGATGAGGCGGTAACCGCGGGCGGCAGCCACGAAGGCGAGCGCAATGCCGGTGTTTCCCGACGTGGGTTCGACCAGTACGGTATCGGGCTTGAGATGTCCGCTCTTCTCGAGGGCATCGATCATGCTGACGCCGATGCGATCCTTGACGCTCGCGATGGGGTTGAAGAACTCCAGCTTGGCCAGGATGCGTGCCTTGACATTCTTGGCCTTGGCCAGCCGGTTCAACTGGACGAGCGGCGTGTCGCCGATGGTCTCGGTGATCGACTGATAGATACGGCCGCGGCCGGGCACATGGGCATTCGCCATGGGGTTCTTCCCTCGTTGAGAATTTGGCTGGAATTCAACATTAATCCATTTATTTGTCGAGATTAATATTGAATTACAAATTATTTAAGTTGATTAGATCGCGAAATCGATATTGGTGGTGGTGCCACCGAAAACCTGCTTGCGCTCGGCTTCGCGACAGAGGTCCTCCACCGTGATCTGGTCGAGTTCCGCGAGGAAGGATTTCGAGGCCTGGTCGACCGCCGGCGCAATGACCTGATCGACCAGGCTGGAGACAGGCGAGGGCTCCTCATCGTTCGAATCGGTCATCGCAGCCCGCACGATGTCGCCGGCGGTAATACGCCGCCGCTCACGCGCAAGTTCGTAGCCGCCGCGCGGCCCGCGCACACCCTTGAGGATATTGTGGCGCACCAAGGCCTGGAGCAGCGTCTCCAGATGGCGCGGAGGCAGGGCGTGACGGGTGGCGAGAGCCTTGGCGGCGACCGGCGTGGGCCTGGAGTGGTGAGCGATATCGACCACGGCGGCAAGACCAAGCAAGGAACGACGCGAAAGCAGTTGCATAATCAAACCCCTGAAAGGATGCCTACTTCATCGTCACGGTGCCGGTCGAACCGAAGCCGCTGCTGCCCCGGGCCGTCGAATCGACTTCCGCCGTTTCGACCAGGACGGACAGCGTCACCGGCGCGATGACCATCTGGGCAATCCGCATGCCATGCGTGATGACGAAGGCTTCGACCCCCAGATTGATCAACGGGACTTTGACCTCACCGCGATAATCGGCGTCTACGGTACCGGGTGCGTTCAAAACGGTAATTCCGCTTTTCACAGCCAATCCGGAACGAGGGCGCACTTGTCCTTCATAGCCCTGTGGAATTTGGAAAACCAGCCCGGTCGGCACCAGTGCGCGCATCAGCGGTTGAAGAATGAGCGTCTCGCCTGGCGAGAGCGCGGCCATCAGGTCGAGACCGGCGGCGCCCTCGCTCTGGTAGCTCGGCAAGGGCAGGTCCTGGGCGTGAGACAGCTTCAGGACAGGTATGGAGAGGGGAGCGGTCATGGCAATCCTGTGATGGTGGGGACGAGGCCACCGGAACCTGATTCGGAAATCGCGAAATGGCCGAGCTTGTCCCGGGCATCCGGTTGCGACGCTTGCCAACGTTTGCGCCACACCCGATCACCGGGACAAGCCCGTCCGGCGACAAAACCGGGGTTCTGCAGATTTTTCGGCGCCGGGCCAAAGCCCGCGACGGAGGTCACACCCCGGCCAACTTGGCGATATGGGCCACCAGCGCGCGCGCCACGGCATCCTTGTCCATGTCGGGCCAGGTCTCCACGCCGGCGGACGAGACGAGGTGGACGCGGTTGCGGTCGCCGCCCATCACGCCGCTCTCCGGCGACACATCGTTGGCGACGATAAGGTCGCAGCCCTTGCGCGCAAGCTTCGCCTTGGCATGTTCGACGACGTTCTCGGTCTCGGCCGCAAAGCCCACCACGAGAGCAGGCCGCCGGGCGTCGGCGTGGGCAACGGTGGCAAGGATGTCGGGATTCTCGACCAGGGAGAAGCGCGGCGCGCCGCTCTCGCCCTTCTTGATCTTCTGCGTCCCGGCATCTGCGACCCGCCAGTCGGCCACGGCGGCGCTGAAGATCGCGATATCTGCCGGCAGGGCCTCCTCCACCGCCTCCAGCATCTCGCGCGCCGTCTCGACCGGCACCAGGTGCACGCCGGGCGGCGCCAGAAGGGCGACGGGCCCCGAGACGAGCGTCACGCGAGCGCCCGCCGCCAGGGCCGCGGCCGCGATCGCGTAGCCCTGCTTGCCGGAAGAGCGGTTGGCAATGTAGCGCACGGGGTCGATCGGCTCGTGTGTCGGGCCGGCGGTGACGAGCACATGCTTGCCGGTGAGCGGCATGGCGGCCAGGAGCTTGGTCCCGGGCCGGACACTCGGCGGCAGCGGGATGACGGTCGGCCCGGACAGCGCCTGTTCAATGGCGGCAACGATTTCCAGCGGCTCCGAAAGCCGGCCCGGTCCGTACTCCCCGCAGGCCATTTCGCCGTCATTTGGCCCGACGAAGCCGACGCCGTCCTCCTGGAGCCGGGCCACGTTGCGCTGCGTGGCGGGATGCAGCCACATGCGCACATTCATGGCCGGGGCAACCAGGATCCGCTTGTCGGTGGCCAGAAGGGTGGTGGAGGCGAGATCGCTGGCGATCCCCTGCGCCATCCTGGCGAGGAGGTCGGCCGTGGCGGGCGCGACAACCAGCAGGTCGGCGTCGCGCGACATCTCGATATGGCCCATCTCGGCCTCGTCCGTGAGCGAGAACAGGTCGGTGTAGACCTTGTCGCCCGTCAGCGCCGAAACCGAAAGCGGCGTGACGAAGGCTTCGCCCGCCTTGGTGAGGATGGCCCGGACGTCCGCCCCGCGCTCGCGCAGGCGACGGATGAGGTCCAGCCCCTTATAGGCCGCGATGCCGCCGCCGATGATGAGGAGAATACGCTTGCCGGCAAGGATGGAGGACATGTCAGAACCCGCGTGAAGCCGATGCCCCACACATAGACAGCGCGAGAGGGGGATTCAATCGCCCCCCGCGACGTGTCGCCCTGCGGTCACTCCCCTCCCATGGCCAGCTTGTCCATCCCGGCATAGCGCTGCGGATCGCCACCGCGCGAATTGGGCATGCCGGCGAGGATCTGGCTGGCAATGGCATCATAGTCGCCATTGAAATGATGGCCGCCGGGAACTGCCACCACCTCGACCTTCTGGGGATCGACATCGTTGCAGCCGGAGCGCTCGCCCTCTTCCATGCCGCGGAAGCATTGCACATGGGGACCGCTGATGCCCGCGACGGCCGGGATCGTGGCCTGCCGCCCACCGGTGACCTTCATGAAGCCCACCGCATAATCGGCCTCGCGAGAGAGCCCGAGCAACGAGACCTCCTGGATCCGCCCACGCAGGTCCTCCGGCAGATGGGCATACACGGTAGCGGCGACGTCGGCCCCGAAGGAATAGCCGACCAGGATGATCGGTCTGTCGGGCCGGAAGGGCGCGACCATGCGCTCGATGGTCTGCGCAACCTCCTCGGGCGTGCGCTTGTGGATGAAATAGGCGAGACTGTTGAGGCCTATGGTGGTCACGCCCGCACGGGCGAGGCCATTGGTAATGCCGTCATCGATGCCCCACCAGCCGCCATTGCCGGACAGCAGCACCGCGATGGGACCGCCCTCGTTCTTGCCATCCACCATCACCACCGGCAGGTCGCGCAGGGCCACCGGCACGTTGGAATTGTCAGGTGCGCCGAACGCTCCCCAAACGCTGCCAAACGCTCCGGGGAACCAGCGCGGCAGAACCTTGTCCGTGAAGTAGAAGCTGGCGGCAAGCGCAAGTAGAACGACGCCGAGAAGGCGCAGCGAAAAAAGTCGGATCATGGCGGCAACACGCGGTACGAGTATAAAGCCTTCTGTTCCTCGAACATGGCGCGACAAAGGCAACCCATTGCGACCTCATGGCCGAAGTGGGTCAGCCCGTACACATATCGGTGATATCGGGGTAAAAGGCCTTCTCCAAACCGGGGAAGGCCAAGCCGGTCCTTAACGCGGAGCGAGGACCATCACCATCTGCCGGCCTTCCAGCGAAGCATCCGATTCAACCTTCGCAATCAGGCCGGTGTCGTCCTTGACGCGGTTGAGCAGACGGTAGCCGATCTCCTGATGGGCCATTTCACGGCCGCGGAAACGCAGCGTGACCTTGACCTTGTCTCCTTCCTCGAAGAAGCGCTTCATCGCCTTCATCTTGACGTCGTAGTCATGATCGTCGATGGCCGGGCGGAGCTTGATCTCCTTGATTTCAACAGTCTTCTGATTCTTGCGGGCCTCGGCGGCCTTCTTCTGTTCATTGAACTTGAACTTGCCGTAGTCCATGATCTTGCAGACCGGAGGCTCGGCATTGGCGGCCACCTCGACCAGGTCAAGACCAGCCTCGAAGGCCATGGCAATGGCAGCCCTCGTTTCGGTAACGCCGCGATTCTGGCCGTCCTGATCGATCAGCATGACTTCGCGGTTACGAATCTCCTCATTGATGCGCGGGCCGTCCTTGGCAACCGGCGCGTTTGTCCTCATAGGGCGACGAATGGCGGTAAACTCCTCTACCGTTGAAATGATTTGGGCGCGCGAACAGGTTCACCTGCGAACCTCGCGCCCGGATGCGGGAAGATGTTGCCGAAGCGACCGGAAGTCAACGCCTTCCATTGCAATTACTGCGATTTTATCGGCCGCGGGTTCTATTCTTCCTTCAGCTTGCGGCTTTTGATCAGGAGCTCTGCATAGGCGTCGAGCGTGGCATTACACATCACGTCGAGCGAAAAATGTGCTTCGACGTGAGCACGGGCACGCGCGGCCAAGCCGTCGCGAGCCGAGGCTCCCAGAGTGAGCGCTTCCATCAACGCCTCGGCCAGAGCGTCGGCGTCACCCACCGGGGTGCGCCAGCCCGTACGCAGATTGCCGACGATCTCCGGCGGGGCCAGGACGGTCTCGGACGTGGCACCATGGTCGGCGACGACGACGGGGCAACCCATGGCCTGCGCCTCGACGGCCGTGCGGCCGAATGCTTCCGGGCTGGTGGAGGGGATGGCGACGGCCGCGGCGGAAAGATAGGCCGCCGGCATGTCGCTGCAATGGCCCACCATGAGCACCATCCCCTTGAGGCCCCGCTCGGCGATGCGGGCGTTGAGGTCGGTGACATAGCCATCGCGCCCTTGCGCGTCGCCCGCCAGCACGAACACCGTATCCTCGAGGCCCTTCTGCTTCATGATGGCGGCTGCGTCGATCAGCACGCGCTGGCCCTTCCAGCCGGTAAGGCGCCCGGGCAGCAGCACGATGCGCTGATGCGGCGCCACGTTCCAGGCCTTGCGGAGGGTCTCGACCCGCTCGAAGGAAACGGCCGAGGGAGTGAAGGCGGTGAGGTCCGTGCCGCGATGGATGACGCGCAGCCGATCAGCCGCCTCGGGCCAGTTCTCCTTGATGACCGCAGCGGTATAGTTGGAATTGGCGATGACCGTGTCCGCCTCCGCCATCACGCCGTTATAGCGTTTCTTCCAGGCGCTCGAAGCCGAGTAGGCGCCATGGTAGGTGGTGACGAAGGGCAGGTTCAGCCGCTTGGTGGCGAGCCGCGCCGACCAGGCCGGCGCCCGGGAGCGGGCATGGATGAGATCGATCTTCTCCTCGCGCACCAACCGCTCCAGACGCCTGGCATTGCCCCAGATGCGCAGCGGGTTCTTGGTGGACGCGTTGAAGGGTATCCACAAACCGCCGCGGGCCTGCAGTTCGCCCACCAGCCGCCCGCCCTCCGTCGCCACCAGGGCTCGCGCCCCGGCTCGCGTCAGGGCGTCGGCGACATCGATGGTGGTGCGCTCGGCCCCGCCCGCATCGAGGGCCGGAATGATCTGCAGCACGGTAATGCCGGCGAAGCGTTCGTCCTTCGGCCGCGAAGGCGCACGAGGCTTGGGAGGGGAATCGGGAAAGGGCGCTGGTTGTTGCGGCATAGTTCTGCTTATAGAGCGTCATTCTTAACGAATGAAAGATGTTGCGGCGGCCGGGGTGGGGTTGCCGCCAGGTTTTTCGCAGCGACCTTTGCAGAAGTATCAAAAGGAAGTGACTGGATGATTAGCGATTCCGGCGTAATCGAGCTCGGAGAGGGTGCTTCGTCCCGAAAAATTGCATGGCGCCATCAGCCCGGTCGCGGACCGGATGTGGTCTGGCTCGGCGGCTTCCGCTCCGACATGCTGGCGACGAAGGCTTCCTATCTTGCCGAGTGGGGCACGCGCCATCACCGCGCCGTGACGCGCTTCGACTATTCCGGCCACGGCGAATCCGGCGGACGCTTTGAGGACGGCACCATCGGCTTGTGGCTCGAAGATGCACTGGCCGTGATCGGGCAGGTGGTGAAGACGCCGCCGATCCTGGTTGGGTCGTCCATGGGCGGCTGGATCGCCCTCCTGGCCGCACAGCGTCTCGCCGGCACGGATCTGGCGCCGGCCGGCATGGTGCTGATCGCGCCCGCCGCCGATTTCACGGAGAGGCTGATGTGGGACCAATTCCCCGAAGCCGTGAAACGCGACATTCTCGAAAAGGGCGCCTGGCAGCGCCCTTCGGCCTATTCCCCCGAGCCCTACCCGATCACCCGCGCCCTGATCGAGGAAGGCCGCAGCCATCTTTTGCTGGGCGGCATGGTGAAAACCGGTTGCCCCGTGCACATATTGCAGGGGATGGAGGATCCCGACGTGCCCTGGCAGCATGCCATGACGCTGGTGGAGCGCCTTGCGGAAGACGACGTCACGGTGACGCTGATCAAGGACGGCGACCATCGCCTGTCGCGACCGCAGGATCTGGAGAAGCTGATCGAAGCAGTGGAAGGCATTGCGCCGAAATCGCAGCTTCTCCTATAATCGTCGAGTGATCCTGACCGGCCTTGACCCGGCTTCTGGAGCGGAGAAAGAAATGTTCATTCAGACCGAGGCGACACCCAATCCCTCGACCCTCAAGTTCCTGCCCGGCCGAGAAGTCCTGCCGGAGGGCAGCACCCTGCACATGACCAATGCCGCGGAGGGCGCCCAGTCGCCGCTGGCCGAGAAGCTGTTCTCGATCGAAGGCGTGGCCGGCGTGTTCTTCGGCTCGGACTTCATCACCATCACCAAATCTCAGGCGGAGTGGCAGCACCTCAAGCCCGCCGTGCTTGGCGCCATCATGGAGCATTACCTCTCCGGCGCGCCCATCCTGCGCGAGCATGCCGTGACCAACGGCGCCATGGGCGAGGAGTTCTTCGACGAAGCGGACGAGGAAACGGTCGAGACGATCAAGGATCTGCTCGACACCCGCGTGCGTCCGGCCGTGGCCGCAGATGGCGGCGACATCACCTTCCGCGGCTTTCGCGAGGGCGTCGTCTATCTCGACATGAAGGGGGCGTGCTCGGGCTGCCCCTCCTCGACCGCGACTCTGCGCAACGGCATCCAGAACCTGCTGCGCCATTTCGTGCCGGAAGTGCAGGAAGTGCGGGCGGCCTGAAGCCCGTTGCGGGGACGGGCGTGGGCGGCTTTCCCGGTTCCGGGAAAGCCGGCGGCCGCGGCAGCGCCTTCAGGCGATGCTGCTCAATAATCTTCCCAATGGAACAACTCGGGATGCATGCGGCGCCATTCGGCCTCGCGCTCCCGGTGTTCGCCGATGAATTCGCCGAAGGCGATGCACGCGCGCCGGCTGCCGGCATCGCAATCGGCATGCATGCGGTCGAGCTGGCTGAAATAGGGATCGTAGATCACCGGCGCGGGCCGCACCACCGGAGGAGGAGGCGGAGGCCGATCTGCCAGCGCCTGGCCGAGCAGCACGCCACCCACGGCGCCGAGCGCCGCTCCGCCGACAAATGCGCCGGTACGGCCATCTGCCGCCGAAGCCGGCGTCGCCACGAGGGCGGCGCTTAGGCAAAGGGCGGCAACGGGAAGGGAAAATCGCATCATCACGCTCAAGGGAAACTCCTGCATACGCCCCCCGGCGATACTTACATGCTAGCGATCGCAACTTAATGTTTGATGAATACCCGATTCATCAATGTAAATAATTGTACTTCACAAAAATAAATATCCCCTTCCAAAGCAACATTTCATTTACGATCAAGGCAATTCCGTTGCTTCTTGCCACATTCTCGTCGAAATATTACTCAAACTATCAGGCCCTGCACGGGCCTCACCGCTTGAGAGTCCGGAAAAATCTTGTCAGCCAATACGGCGGACGATAGTCCGAACTGATCCGCGAGCAATCCCTTGAGCACGCCGCGTATATCGGCCGTGGGATTGAGGTCTCGGCCCTCATAGAGCTGAGCCGGCTTCAGGCCCGGCCAGTCCGTGATGACCCGGCCACCCCCAACGGCACCGCCCGCCAGCAACGCCACGGTGCCCGTTCCATGATCCGTGCCCACCGTGCCGTTGATCCGCGCCGTGCGCCCGAACTCGGTGATCGCCACCACCGCCGTGTCTTTCCAACGCTCTCCCAGCCCGGTTTCCAAAGCCGCAAAGGCACCGTCGAGGCCGCCCAGCAGGGTAGCGAGCCGGCCGCTGGCACCGCCTTCGTTCACATGCGTATCCCAGCCGTCGAAGGCGAGAGCCGCAACGCGCGGCCCATCGTCGGCGGCCATCAGACGTGCCGCGCCCTCAGCCGCCTGCTGCATGCCTGCGGCGTTGTCGAGGCCCGCCCGTCGGCCGGGCGCAGCCATGCCGTCGCAGGCCGCCATGCGCCCTGCCTCCAGTCCACGCTGCAAGGCGGAAGCCAGCACGGGATCGCGATGGCTGTAGAGGTCCAACAAACGCGTGGCGAGGTCGTCCCCCGGATCCGGCAGGGTCTGGGGAGCCCAGCCGAGCACGGGAGCGGCGCCGCGTATCACCAGCGGCGTGGTAGGACCGACAGCGAGGCCGCCATCGGCCGCGACCCGATCGCCGGCCGGCAGGGAGGCCAGAGCCCGGTTGAGCCAACCTGTGGCGACATGGCCGGGGCCGGGATACCCGCTCTCCAGCACATCCTGGCCGTCGAAGTGAGAACGGTCGCGATAGCCGGTGGCGGCCGCATGCACCACGGCTGCCTGCCTCGCCCGGAATAGGCGGGCGAAATTCGGCATCGACGGATTGAGCGCGAAGAATCCGTCAAGGGGCAGGGCGGGATGGGGTCCGCTCAGTGACAATGCGATGTCGCCATGCAGCCCGGCATAGTCCGGGTCGCCGATCGGTCCCACAGTCGACAGCCCGTCCAGCGCGCCGCGCAGCACGATGACGACGAGACGCGGATCGCGTGCGCCGGCGGCGCGCGCAAAGCGCGGCAGATAGGCCCACGCGAACAGTGCACCGCCTCCAAGCAGGACCGCACGCCTGGACGGATGGGGCCTTTCGCAAAGAAGGTTCGTCATTTCCTACCTCCGTTGAAACTCGGGTGCCATCAACAGGAGTGCGACCGCCTGCTGGCGAGACTCCGCCCTGGCAACGGCCTGACGCGTCTCGACGGAGGCCGAAGCACCGACGATGCCTTCCAGCAGGCCTTCGGGCTCACCGATCTCCTTGACCTGGCGTGCCGCCTGCCAGGCGATGTCGAGCCGCATCTTCATGCCCGCCGGCACGGCATGGGCATCGGCTGTATCGGGAAACCCGTTCGGCCCGGGCGGTTGCCACAGCGGTTCGCCGAGCATGCCGAGCCAGTTCAAGGTCTGGCCGGGGTCCGTACCAGCTCCGGGGCCGACAGCCCGGCGCACGGCCAACACGAAGTCGAGCGGGGAGCGCATCTTGCTCAGCGGCAGTTCCCAGGCTTCCGGCAGGTTGATCAGTGCCACGGCCACGGCCCTGAGATCGCCCTCCCGCTCGGTGAAGACCTTCGCAAGCGTGGCGACGGCCGAGGGCGGCGGATCGTCCGCGATAAAATGGCGGGCGAGCTTCGTGGCGATGTGACGTGCCGTTGCGGGGTGCCGGGCGATATCGTTCAGCGCCGCCTCGGCCTGGCCGAGGCCGCCAGCCGGATAGATCTTGCCCATGAAGACCTCGTCGCCCGGCTCGTGGGCGTTCGCGTTGAAGACGAAGCTGCCGGGCTCGCCCAGCCGGCCTTCGCGCCCGGCCATCGTCCAGCCCGTCAGTATACGGGCGAAGGCGGTCACATCGGCCTGGCCGTAGCCGCTGCCGACGCCGAGCGTGTGAAGCTCCAGGATCTCGCGGGCGAGGTTTTCGTTGAGGCCGCGGTTTCTGTTTCGGCCGGCGCGCGAATCCGGGCCGATGGACTGCTGGTTGTCGAGATAGAAGAGCATGGCGGGATGGTGCTCGACCGCCATGAGCATGTCGGCGAAGCGGCCCAGCACGAAGGGACGGATGGCTTCCCGCTCGAAGGCGCCCGCGGAAGCGCGCACGACCATGTCTTTCGCGACAGAGATGCAGAAATGGTTGGACCAGAAGGCGACGAGACGTTCGACGAAGCCGATCTCGGCGTCCAGCGCCTTGGTGAAACGGGCCTTCGCCTCATCCCTGAACAGCCTCTGCTCGATGGAAGGAGGAGCGGGCTTCGGCTTGGCATCGGCGGGAGCGGTAGCGGCCGTCTCCGGACTCATGGCCACTGGAGGTGGCGTCATTCCCTTGTCCGAGACCGCGGCGCGATCTCGTTCCAGCTTGCGCTCCAGGGCGGCTGCCATGCTGGCCTGGATCGCGGACGTGCTGCCGGGCAGCACGGTCGTGGATGGATCGTCGCGAGAGATCAAGGCGACGTCAGGCGCCGCAAGCTCCGCCCTGAGGAAGCCCCGCGGATCACCGCCCGGCTTGGCAAGGTCTCCCGGCCGCGAGCCGAGACCGAAGCGGTTGAAGACGATCAGGGTCGGGTCGGGATTGGTAACCGCCATGACGAACCTCGGATTTTTTCGGGAGAGGCATCGGCAAGGGCTCGAATCCCAGCCGATGCCCACAGGTCCTGCGGCCCGCTCCTCAGAGCGCCGGCCGGGTGGCAGGGAGGAGCGTGGCGACGGTTCTCACCAGCGATGCCAATGCCCGGATCCGTACCAGCCATAGCGCCGGTGCCAGCCATAGTAGGCGGGGTGGCTCCAGCCATAGTAATAGACGGGCGCATTGGGCACGCAGCGCCCCCAATAGTTGGGATGCCAGCCCGGACCGCAGCCCCAGGCGATGTCCTGGACCGGGGTGGAGACAGGGGGTGTGGAAGGTGCGAACGGCATGGCCGATGCCGTTCCCGCCATTGCGATCAGGCCACCGAATGCGCAGGCGGCGATGCTCAGGGATCGGGTCACATGTTACTCCATCGACTGGAAGGCGGGACTTCGCCTCCTTCATCGACTTGAACGTGGCATGCGTTCCGATCCGTCGCAGCTCAGGGTGATTTTTTTGCGGGCGGCAGATGCCGCACAAGGCCTTCGGCCAGCAGGAGGCGCACGCCCGGCGAGCTCGCGGCGGCGAATTCGGCGATGCGCTGTTCCAGGTTGGCGCGCACGGTGACGTCGGCAGTGCGTGCGCGCTCGAGGGCCGCCGAGAGGGCGGCGGCATCCACCGTCGGCTGCTTCAGGAGATCGGCCGCATCCCGTCGCGCGCTCTGGCCTTCCAGAATGGTCTGGCGATTTTCCTGGCGTACGGACCGCAGTGCCTCGCGGAAGGCATCCCGCTCGGTCGGCGGCAACTGCTCGATCGATGCCTGCAGGGAACCGCCGGGAAGCGGCGTATGCGTATAGATCCAGACGCCTCCACCGGCGAGGCATCCAGCCAGGAAGACATTCAGGACGGCGGAGACGACAAGGGAAGCGCGGAAATCGGCCACGATCAGAGATCCTCTTCCGTCGCCGTCCTTGCCGGCGCGACGTCCCCGAAGGCCGTGGTATCGGCGTCGAAGATTGCGTGTTCCTGCCGCGGCAGCGGCGCCAGGACGGTTGCCATCACGGCACCGGCGAGCGCCCCGGCAAAGCCGACCCCGGCGAGCCCGAAGCCCGACCACCACAACCGGGTGCGCCTCCGGCGGGCCATGGCCGGGGTGGCATCGTTGAGGATACGCGCATGCAGCGCAGACGTAGGCGCGGAAGCGGCATAGGAGTCGAGAAAGGCATCGAGGCCGCTCGCCCGATCGAGAATGGCCTTGCCTTCCTCGGTCCGTGCGAAGGCTCGTGCTTGTGCCTGCTCATGCTCCGGCCAGCGCCGCAACTGTCCGCCGAAGGCTGAAGCGAGCGCCGCAAAGCGACCTGCATCCATGAATTCTTCAGACATGGGTATGCCCTCCCCTGCGCATCGCCTGCGCCTCGCGCACCCCGCCCCGCGTCCTGTCGCGAGGATCGGGACTGGAGCGCCCCTCCTGCCAGCTGTTGCTCCAGGCCGGGCCCCACTGCTCGATGATGCGACTCAGGGCCGCGTCGAGCTTTCGGGTCATGTCGAGGATGGCGCGTCCCCGCTCATCCCTGGCGAAGAGATTCCCATTGGCGCGCTCCCTGGGCGGCCAGTTCTCGAGCTCGCCACCATAGGCCGCAGCAAGAGCGGCAAAGCGATCCGCATTCATAGACGCATGCCCGTCAGCCATCACCGTCGTCCCCCATCAATATCCTCTGCAGCGAGCGGCGCCCCCGTGCAAGCAGGCTTTCCAGTGCCTCGATGCTGACCTCCATCACCGCAGCCGCATCGGCATTGGACATCTCCTGATAGTAGGTCAGGACAATGGCCTCACGCTGGCGGGGAGCGATCATTCCGAGAGCCTGCTCCACCCGCATCCCGGCATCTTCGTGTCGCCGGCTTTCCGCCGGCAGTTCGGCCTCGGCCTGCTCGGGCAGGTCCGCGCTGGTCCATTCTCGCCTGTGGCGCAGCCGGTCGTAGCACAGGTTCAGCGCCACGCGATGAACCCAGGTATCGAAACGCGCGCGCTCCGGTCGCCAGCCCGCGGCGTGACGCCAGATCCGCAGGAAGGTTTCCTGTGCGACGTCCTCTGCTTCCGTCGCATCGCCCAGCATGCGCCGCGCCAACGCAAGGAGCCGCGGGAGCTTTCGCGCGATCAGGCTGCGCATGGCCGCCTCGTCGCCAGCACCGATGCGGCGAACAAGGTCCTCGTCCGGATCGGGAGCCATTGGCGGGCGAACTCCCAGTACTCATGGCATGCGATCCAGCATCACTGCCCCTGCTTGGGAGCGGATTTGTGGCCGGGCAACTCGTCCCGCGTCACCAAACCGTCGTGGTTCTTGTCGAGCCGCGCAAAGCGCTTGGCGAAAAAAGCATCCAGTTCGTCACGATCGATGAAACCATCGTGATTGCTGTCCATGCGAGCGAACTGCTTGGCGGGATCGCCCTTTGCCTGGCGCTTGGCCTGGAAGGCCGTCCATTCAGCCAGGCTGATCTTGCCATCCCCGTCACTGTCCGCCGCCATATAGGTCTTTTCGCGGCGGGCCTGGAATTGCGCCAGGGTGACGCCTCGCGGCTTTGCCGCGGGCGGGGCCGGTGAACCCGGCGCGGCCGGCACCGATGGCGCGGGCGGGGTCTGCGCGAAGGCGTGGCCGGCAGCCAGGCTCAGGACGATGGCCAATGTCAGGGGTCGGATCATGAAATTCTCATCTCGGTTGGCAAGACTCCCTTGCCGGGAGTTGCGGGCTGGCTCCATCCCTTCAACGGACAGGCCCGGCATATCCGTCGCCGCCCTTCCAAAAAATTCCCCCCGCCGCCTCAGGTTAGGGTCGATCCCTGCTCCTCGATGTAGAGCCGCAGCGCCGTGGCGGCATTCAGCATATGCGCACGCATGCGCCTCGACGCCGCCTCACCGTCTCCCTCGGCAATGGCCTGCATGATGGCTTCGTGCTCGCCGGTGGACCTTTGCAGTCTGTCCGCGTGGCGCAGTTGCATACGCCGGAAAGCGCTCAGCCGCGCCCTGAGGGCAATCGCCTGCTCGGCGAGGAAGGCGTTATGCGTCGCGCGATAGATGCATTCGTGGAAGGCGTGGTTGAAGCGGTCATAGGCATCGAAATCGCCGGCGGCGACCATGACGCGCGAGGATTCGTGCAGTTCGATGAGATGGCTGCGCTCGAGCGGCGTCATGCGATGCGTTGCCAGCCTCACGCACATCGCCTCGATCTCCGCCATGGTCTCGAACATGTCCATGACCCGCTCCGGCGTCATGCGCGCCACCACCACGCCACGTCTCGGGCGCATCTCCACGAGACCGCTGACCGCCAGCTGGCGCAGGGCCTCGCGGACCGGCGTTCGCGAGGCGCCGAAGCGATCCGCCAACTGCTGCTCGTCCAGACCCGAGCCCGCCGCAAGCTTGCCCGACGCGATCTCGTCGGTCAGCGCATTGCGGATTCGATCCGACAGGAGCCCTCCGCCATCGCCGATATCGTCATCGCCGTCGAACGATGGCATCCTATCCTCTCCTCGAACCGCGCCGGAGGCGCTGGACCACCCCTCCTGCATGCAGACCCCCGATTTATCGCGCGCCCTGCATACAAAGCAACAATCACGAAGCTGTTACGCACTCGTTATTTGATCTTCTGCGTATTATTGCATACAAGATCAATCAAGAACCAGGACGATGCATACAAGGAGCGCTGCGATGAAGGAGTGGTGTACGCAAAAGGCGGCCCTGGCGGAGCGTATCGCCGCCGGCAGCCGGCACGCCTCGGGCAAGCGGATAGCGGTCGAGAATCTCCCGGCATTCCTTGAAGACGTGTTGCGCCCCGGCGACAGGGTCTGCCTGGAAGGAGACAACCAGAAGCAGGCAGACGTCCTCGCCGTGGCCCTGGCGAACGTCGACACTACCCGGATACATGGACTTCATATGGTGCAGTCCGGCGTGGTGCTGCCGGAACACCTCGACGTGTTCGACAAGGGCATCGCGCGCCGGCTCGACTATTCCTATTCGGGGCCCCAGGCGGCGCGCATCGCCCGCATGCTTTTCGGCGGCAGCATCTCACTCGGCGCGGTTCATACCTATCTCGAACTCTTCGCCCGCTATTTCATCGATCTCACGCCGCAGGTTGCCCTGATCGCCGCCGTCAGCGCCGATCGCGAAGGCAATCTCTACACGGGACCCAACACCGAGGACACGCCCACGGTGGTGGAGGCGACCAGCTACAAAAGCGGGCTCGTGATCGCCCAGGTGGCGGAAATCGTCGACAGGGTTCCCCGCGTCGATATTCCCGGAGACCTCGTTCATTTCGTCGTCGAAGCGAAGAAACCCTTCTACGTCGAACCACTCTTCACCCGCGACCCCGCCGCGATCACCGAAACGCAGATTCTCACCGCCATGCTCGCCATCAAGGGCCTTTACGCGCCCTATGGGGTGCGCAGGCTCAACCACGGCATCGGCTTCAACACCGCCGCCATCGAGTTGCTCCTGCCGACCTTCGGTGAAAAGCTCGGGCTCAAGGGCAGGATCTGTACGCATTTCGCCCTCAATCCGCACCCAACCCTGATTCCGGCCATCGAGGCGGGCTGGATCGAGCAGGTGCATTGCTTCGGCTCGGAAGTGGGCATGGAAGACTATGTCGCCGCCCGCCCGGATGTTTTCTTCACGGGACCCGACGGATCGCTGCGCTCCAACCGGGCATTCTCGCAGACCGCCGGGCTCTACGCCCTCGACATGTTCATCGGCTCCACCCTGCAGATCGATCTCGAGGGCCACAGTTCCACCGTCACCACCAGCCGCATCGCCGGCTTCGGCGGCGCGCCGAATATGGGTTCCGATGCCCGAGGCCGGCGCCATCCGAGCGAACCGTGGCTGAAGGCGGGTGCAGAGGCCGATCCCGATGCGTCCCCGGCGCTGCGGCGCGGCCGCAAGCTCGTGGTGCAGATCGGCGAAACCTTCGGCGAGGGCAACGCCTCGCTCTTCGTCGAGCGGCTGGATGCACTCGAGCTTGCCGCCAAGCTCGATCTCGAACTCGCCCCCGTGATGGTCTACGGCGATGACGTCACGCATATCGTCACCGAGGAAGGCATCGCCAACCTGCTCCTCTGCCGGGACAGGGACGAACGCGAGCAGGCCATCCGCGGCGTGGCCGGCTACACCGAAATCGGGCGCGCGCGCGATGCGGGAATGGTGGGGCGCCTGCGCGAGCGCGGCGTGATCCGCAGACCCGAGGATCTCGGCATCGACCCGCTCGACGCAGACCGCTCCCTGCTCGCGGCTCGTTCGATCAAGGATATCATGCTCGCCTCCGGCGGGCTCTACCGGCCGCCGAGCCGGTTCCGCAGCTGGTAGGCGAAGGCGATCCTCATGGAAAAGCTCAGTTTCACCTTGAAGGCCGCAAGGCCGGCCGGCGGCACCCGGCGCCAGGTCATCACTGGCGTCGTCGCCTCGGGCAATCTCGAAGTGTTGGCGGAGCGGGTGCTGCCCGCCGACACCTGCACCATCGACATCGCGACCGCAGCCCGCGGTTTCGGCGAGGTCTGGGAGGCCGTGATTGCTGATTTCGTGATCCGCCGTCCGGCCGGCGGCCTGCATCTATCCATCAATGACGGCGGCGCGCGGCCGGATACCGTGGCCCTGCGGCTCGCCCAGGCCGTCCGCCTGATCGAGGAGCCCGAAGCATGAGTGCCTCCAACCGCACCCTGAGCTGGTTCGAAGCCAGCGCGCGGCAACGCCTCGCCGCCGTCGTCGACCCCGGCAGCTTCGTCGAGGCGGTCGGCCCCGAACAGCGCGAGGTCAGCCCCCATCTCGCGCTCTTCGATCTGCCTGAACAGTTCGACGACGGCATGATCGTCGGCCGTGCCGCAATGGCCGGCCGGCCCGTTCTGGCGGCGGCCCAGGAAGGCCGCTTCATGGGCGGCGCCTTCGGGGAAGTGCACGGCGCCAAGCTCGTCGGCCTGTTGCGGTCCGCCGCCGCGCTGAAGCGTGACGTCGTCATTCTCTTCGACACCGGCGGTGTCCGGCTCCAGGAGGCCAATGCGGGCGAACTTGCCATCGCGGAAATCATGCGCGCGCTCATCGAAGCTCGCCTCGCCGGCGCCCGCGTGGTCGGCCTGGTCGGTGGCCGCGCGGGCTGCTACGGCGGCGGCGGGCTGATCGCAGGCTGCTGCTCCACCCTGATCGTCTCCGAGCAGGGACGTATTTCCGTCAGTGGCCCGGAGGTGATCGAGACCAACAGGGGCATCGAGGAATTCGATTCCCGCGATCGCGCCTTCGTCTGGCGCACCATGGGCGGCAAGCACCGCTATCTGATCGGCGGCGCGGACGTCTTCGTGGATGACGAGGCAAGCGCCTTCCGCGATGCCGCCCTGGCCGCGATCGCCCAGCCCGCCGGGCTCGACCTCGACCGGCTTGTCGCGGAACAGCGGCGGCTGGCTCGCCGGCTGCAGCGCTTCGGTGCCGCGCGCGACGGCAAGGAGATCTGGTCGGATCTCGGCATCGCCGATCCCGCCGGCATTCCAGGACTCGGTACGCAGGTCTTCCTGCACCTCGCCGACGGCAGGAGGGAGACGGCCGATGACGCTCGCTGACATCCTCGCCTCGCTTTTTCCCATGGGACACACGGTTACCGTCGCCGATGGCGTGATCCGCGGCGAAGCCACCTCGCCCGGCGGCGGCATGCTGCATGTGCTGGGCCTTGCAGACGAAGTGTCTCTCGGCGTCGAGGACGCGCTCGACATCGCGGGGCATGTGCTCGACATCGCCGGCAATGGCGACGGGAGGCCCATATTGATGCTGATCGACTCCTCCAGCCAGCGCATGAGCCGGCACGACGAGCTCCTCGGCCTCAGCGAATATCTGGCCCATCTCGCCAAGGCACTGCTGCTGGCGGAGGTGCGGGGCCACCGGACCATCGCCCTACTCCATGGCGGCAGTGCCGCAGGTGCGTTCATTGCCACGGCACTTGCGACCGGCACGCTTGTCGCCCTTCCCGGCGCCCATCCCGCGGTGATGGACCTACCCTCGATGGCGCGCGTGACCAAGCTCTCCCTCGACGTCCTCAAGGCGAAGGCCGAGACGACGCCCGTGTTCGCCCCCGGCCTGGACAATCTCTTCAGGACAGGCGCCATCCACGCGGTATGGGATCCGGCGATCCCTCTTGCTGGCCAGCTCGCCGCGCTGCTGGCGACACCGGCCGCAGCCGACCATCGCGACCGGCTCGGCGCCGAGCGTGGCGGTCGTCCGAAGGCTGCCGCCATCGCCGAGCGCGTGATAGCCGAGGTGTGCCATGGCTGAAAACCCGAGGCGCCCCTCGACGAGGACCAGCGGCGCCAAGCCGCGCTTCCAGCCGCTTGCCCGCCACACCATGGTGAAGCCGGCGCCCAGGGCCTGGGCTGCCCTGGTGGCAAGCCGGCCTGACCTCGCCGGCGAGCCCCTGCTGGCGGGTTGGGCCGAGGCCGGCTATCCGCTTGTGGCCCGCCGGCCCGCCAACGGCGAGGAGGCCGGCCCGGTCGCGCTTGGCCTTCCGCTGCCTCCGGCCATGGGCAAGCGGCGCATCGCGATCACCCTGATGTCGGACGAGATCGCGGATTCGGCCCGTCCGCCCCTTCTGTGCGACGCCGCTGGTGCCGCCCCGGTACCCTGGCAGGTGACGATCGCCGCATTGCTGCGACTCGACCCGGACACCCGCTGCTTCGGAAGCCTCGCCTGGCAGCATCTCACCGGGCTTGCCTATGTGAGCGCCGGCTCGGACCTCGACCTCCTCTGGGAGCTGCCGCCACCCGAAATGCTCGGGCGGCTGCTCGAAGGCATCGCGGCAATCGAGTCGAGCGCCCCGATGCGGATCGACGGAGAGGTTCTCGGCGAATCCGGTGGCGCCAACTGGCGGGAATTGCTGGCGAGCGAGGAGATCCTCGTCAAGGGCCGGATCGAGGCTCGCCTGATGCCGCGAAGGCAATTCCTGATGGGAGAGCGGGGATGAACGCCCTTCCGCTAGCTCGCGACTTTCCGTTTGCTCGCCTTGCCGGCATGGGGCGTTGGGCCGCCGATTGCCTGAGGCAGGAAGCCGCGACCTACCCCAAGCCCGGGCTGGTGAGTCATGTCGACAACGGCGCTCACCGCGACATGGACTTTGCCCTGCTGGCCCGCAGCGCGAAAGCGCTGGAGCCTTATTTCGGCGGGCTCGCCCAAGCTGGCGCTGCGGGCGCCGGCTTGGACCGGCTGAGGGCGATCGGCATCGAGGCCGAGCGCGCCATGCTGGCTGCCACCCGCGGCGTGAACACCCATCGCGGGGCAATCTTCGGGCTGGGCCTCCTCTGCGCCGCCGCCGGATTCCGCCATGCCTATGGCATTGCCATGCCGCTCGGCCGGATCATCGCGGAACGCTGGGGCGAGGCGATCCTCGCGGGCCCGGTGCCGCTGCGCAGCCATGGAGCCGAGGTTGCGCGCCGCCATGGCGTCGGCGGTGCCCGCATGGAAGCGGCGCGGGGCCTGCCATCCGTGTACGAGATCGCCGTGCCCGCCCTGCGCGAAGGGCGCGCCGCGACCGGCGAGGAAGAAGCCGCGCGCGTGCAGGCCTGCATGGCACTGATAGCCGACGTGGCCGACACGAACATCCTGCATCGGGGAGGCACGTCCGGGCTTGCCTTCGCCCAGGGCGAGGCGCGTGCCTTCCTGGCCACGGGCGGCGTCGGCGAAACCGGGTGGCGGATCCGGGCGGTCCGTATCCACCAGGCCTTCGTCGCCAGAAACCTCAGCCCCGGCGGTTGCGCCGATCTCCTTGCCATGGCGCTGTTCGTCGACAGGGAGGAGGCGTGATGCTCGCCCTGCTGTGCGGCGGGCAGGGGCTGGTGTCGCCCGCCCTGTTCGATCTCACCGCCGAAGAGCCGCAAGCGGCCACCGTCTTCGCCGAGGCGGAGGCTCTGCTGGGCCGCGACCCGCGCATGCTCGTGCGAGACGCAGACGATCCGCGGCTGCACGCCAACCACGCCAGCCAGATCCTCTCAGTCTCCGCCGTGCTCGCCGTCCATGCCTGTATCGCCACGGCGCTGCCGGCCACTTTCGCGGTGACGGGCTACAGCGTCGGCGAGATGGCTGCCTGGAGCATCGCCGGCGCATGGAGCGCGGTGGCGGCCCTGCGACTTACGGACCGCCGTGCCCGCGCCATGGACGCTGCCGGCGGTACCCAAGCCCAGCTGGGCTATGTACGCGGGCTCGCGAGGGGTGCCGTCGATGCGCTGGCCGGGCGCCATGGTTGCGACATCGCCATCGTCAATCCAGGAGGGCTTTTCGTGCTGGGGGGCGCCCGGGCCGACATCACGGCGCTCTGCCGCGAGGCTGAGAGTGCCGGGGCGGCGAAGGCAGCCCTGCTCGACGTGCACGTCGCCTCCCACACGCCCCGCCTTGCCACGGCGATCGCGCCCTTCCGCGAGGCGCTCGAGAACAGCGTTGCAGGCGATCCCCGGCCCGGATGCCTGCTTCTGGCAGGAAGTGACGGCAGCCGCGTCTTCAAGGCCGCACAGGCCATTCCGCGCCTGGCCGCGCAGGTCGCTCAGCCCATCGACTGGGCCACCACCCTGCAGGCCCTCGGGGAGAGCGGTGTCGATCGTATCCTCGATCTCGGACCGGGCCATGCGCTTGCCGAAATGGCGCGCGTCGCCCTTCCCGAGACACGCAGCTATGCCGCCGACGGCTTCCATAGCCTTGCCGGCCTGCGCGACTGGCTCTCGACGGCGGGGCGCGAATGACGATGCATTCTCGATTTCCAGGAAGGACGGCCGCGAATAGCCGCCTGCGTTTCAGGAAAAGCGCTGCGATCTGCAAAGACGACGTCCGCGCCCCTCGTCTACGAAAAGACCATCACGGAGGCGCCGCCCATCGGTCTCCTTCGCAGCCCGTTTCTTTCGAAGGACCAGAACCATGTTGATGAACAGACGTGTGTTTTCGACCGCCGTTCTCGCCGGAGCCGCGGCCTCGCTGATATCCACCCGCAGCATGGCTGCCATCCCGGCGCCGGCGAAGGCACGCAATGTGGTGTTCGTGCACGGCCTCTTCGCCGACGGCTCCTGCTGGTCCGAGGTGATCGCCCGGCTGCAGGCCGTTGGTCTCAACACCACGTCGGTGCAGAACCCCCTCACCACGCTCCCCGACGCCGTCGCATCGGCCCGGCGCGTACTCGACCGCCAGGACGGCCCGACGGTATTCGTCGGCCACTCCTTCTCAGGCATGATCGTGACCGAGGCCGGGGTGCATCCGAATGTCTCCGCGCTCGTCTATGTTGCGGCCAGGGCCCCGGATGCGGGGGAGGACTACACCGCCCTGGCCAAGACCTATCCCACGCCGCCAGCCACCGCAGGCATCGTCTTCGACGGCGACGAGGGTCGCTTGGGCGAAGAAGCCTTCCTGCGGGACTTTGCCGGAGACCTGCCGAAGGCGAAGGCAGAAGTGCTCTATGCGGTGCAGCAACCCTTCCACAAGGCTCTGCTCACCGGCAGGACCACGAACGCCGCCTGGCGGTCGAAGCCGAGCTTCTATGCCGTCTCGACGGAAGACCGCACCATCAATCCCGATCTCGAGCGTTTCATGGCCAGGCGCATGGGCGCCAGGATGATCGAGGTCAAGGCCAGCCACCTGTCGCTGATCTCCCATCCGGACGAGATTGCCGGCCTCATCCTTGAAGCAGCCGGCCACACGGCCTGAGCTGCCGCAAGGCGACCGCCGGAATCGCGGCCGACCGTCAATGGGGCCGGCGCCGGCCACTCGGGCTCAGCGGCCGCAGGCGGTCGGCCGCGTCGCTATGGGTGGTCTCCATCGGCTTGCGCCGAGGATCCGACTCCGGGGCCTTCACGACCCCCGAAGCATAGTCCTCGATTTCCGAGGCGTAGGGCTGTTTGTTCTCTCGCTCCGCCTTGACGCCCTTGACCTGGATGGCACTCTCCATCCGTGCGACCTTGCGTTCCCTGACCATGGGCTCCCCTTCCATGTGGCTCGTCGGCTTTCACCACGGAAACGCCCCGGCGGCGATCCTGTTCCGAATTCCACCCGCCGGCATCCCATGATTGACATTCGCCCCCGGGCCTGCAATCTCTAATGTGAGATCGATCTCATATCGATCCATCTTGAGATCGGATCCGGGTCACGTAGAGGGCCGCGGGCTCCGGGAGGAACGCCGTTGCTGCTGCAGATTGCCCTCGACAAGCCCGAGCACCTCGCCTGGCTGCCGCGCCTGAAGCCCTTCGCCGACATCGTCGAGATCGGCACGCCGTTGCTCAAGCGCTTCGGCATCGGCGCCATTGCCACCGCCCGCGAACTCTGCCCCGGCATTCCGGTACTCGCCGACACCAAGACCGTCGATGGAGGCCAGTTCGAGGCCGACATGGTCTTCAGCGCGGGTGCGACTCTCATGACGGTGCTCTCCTGCGCTTCCACCGCCACCCATGACGTCGTCGGCCTCAGGGCAGAGCATTTCGGCGCCAGCGTCGTGGTCGATACCATCACCCAGTCGGGACATGACGAACTTCTGCCGCCCGACATCCGCTTCCATCCCAGCTTCGCCTATGTGGCCGTGCATTCGCCCACCGACAGGCGGCTCGCGGGCGACGTCTCCACGGCCCATATCGACGCGGTGCACAGGATGCACCGGCGCGGCTTCCGCGTCTCGCTCGCTGGCGGTATCGGCCCGGCCACGCTCGACGCGGTCCTGGCCGCCGCACCCGAGATCGTCGTGGTCGGAAGCGCCATCACAGAAGCAGAAAGACCCGAGGAGGTCGCCCAATGGATCAGTTCGAGACTTCCCCAGCGCGGCCTTGGCTGGCCGTGGGACAGGAAATAGCCAGCCTGCTCGAAAATATCGACCCGGCAGCCTTCGAGCGTGTCGTGGCGGCCTTCGAGACGAGGGACCGCCGCTGGTTCTTCTCCGGCCAGGGCCGTTCCGGCCTTTCGGCCCAGATGGCGGCGATGCGCTTCATGCATATCGGCCACGAGGTCCATTTCCTCGGGGAGGTCACGGCGCCATCCGTGCGCAGGGGAGATGGCCTGCTGATCATTTCGGGCTCCGGCCAGACGCCCGTGAGCGTCGGCTTCGCGCAGATCGCCAAGGCCGAAGGAGCCACGGTGATCGCGCTGACCCACAAGCCGCAGAGCAGGCTCGCCGGTATCGCCGATATCGTGCTTCCCGTGCCGGTCGAGAAGACGGCGCAGTTCGGCGGCAGCCTCTTCGAGCAGGCTTGCCTGATCCTGCTCGATGCGGTGATCCTCGACCTTGCCTCCCGCATCCCCGACGCCCACGAGCAGATGTGGCACCGGCACACCAACATGCAGTGAAGATCTCCCGGCATGGATGCCATGAAGACGGTAATGACGATCGGCGACTGCATCATCGACGCCGTCGAGCAAACCGACGGCACATTCAAGACCTATGCGGGCGGGGCGGGGCTCAATCTGGCCGTCGGCCTTGCCCGTTTCGGCCTCGACTCGGCCCTGCTCAGCCGGGTCGGGGCCGATCGGCCAGGCTTTCGCCTCCGACGCTACCTCAGCGAGCGGAATGTCCGGCTGATCGACACGCCCAGCGTCGATTTCACCGGCAGCGCCCTGTCTCGCAGGATCAACGGCGAACCCTCCTATGTCTTCTCCGCCGACCTGCGGCGCAGGCGCTATATCGTCGGGCCGGAAGCCCAGTCCGTGCTCGACCGGGCGGCGGCCGTAGCGGTCAACTCCTATCCGTTCGAGAACGCCGCTCATGTCGCCGACCTCGCGGCGAAGCTCGGGGCGGCGACGGGCCTCGTCTTCATCGACCCCAACCCACGCCCTGACCTGATCGCGGAAATGGAACCCGTGCGCGAGGGCATCGCCGCTGTGGCGGGCAAGGCCGATCTCCTCAAGCTAAGCGAGGAGGATGCCGTGCTGATCTTCGGAACGGCCGGCCGCGAGGCGGTTTCCACCCTGTTCTCGTGGGGAGTCGATACCATCGTCCTCACCCAGGGCCGCAGGGGCGCGACCCTGTTCGCCCGCGGCGGGCCGATGATCAAGGTACCCGCGAGCACCGGCGGCGTGCCGATCGTCGATACGATGGGGGCTGGCGACGCAACCTTCGCCAGCCTCATCGCCTCCTGCCTGGAGCGGGGTCTGCCAAGGGATGAGGAGGAGTGGGGCGACTGCCTGGACCGAGCCATGCGAACCGCGGCCGCGACCTGCCGCCACGAAGGCGGCGAACTCGTGCTGCCATGGGATGAGCCCGATCGGCTCCCTGCAGGCAGTTCCGCCCGGCTTCACGGCCTGGAGCCGGGCACCTAAAGAAGCTGAAAAGGGCCGTCCCGCCATCGCGGGCCGTTTCGACTCAGGCCGTCGTCAGCGCCCGCTCGTGCGCCTCGCCGTCGGATCGAATTGCCAAGAATCGCAAAATGCTTTGAAAGGAATCATGGCGAGCAGCACGATATCCGGTGAGGAGCGAGAGAACGAGGTAGGCAGCCGTCCCGCCCGCCTGGTCGATGTCGCCCGCCTGGCCAAGGTCTCTCGCGCCACCGCCGCGCGCGCTCTCGGCGGCTACGGCTTCGTCGGCGAGGAAACCCGGGAACGTGTAACCGCGGCGGCGCGATCCCTGAACTACCGGCTCAACGAAGTCGCCCGCGCCATGCGCGCCGGCAAGACGCTGGCGATCGGCGTGGTCGTGGCCGATATCAGCAATTCATTCTTCGCCAGTGCCGCCCGCGCCATCATCGACACCTGCGCCGAGCAGGGCTACCAGGCGCTGATTCTAAACACCGACGACGACATTGCGCGCGAGATCGAAGCGGTTCGAGTGCTTGCCGAGAAGCGTGTCGACGGGCTTATCGTCGTGCCGTCCTCGCCTGACCACAATGCGCATCTGCGCGGCATCGGCGAACTTTCCAGCCGCATCGTGCTGCTCGACCGTCGCGTCGCTGACATGAATGTGAGCACCGTGACGACGGATGACCGGAAAGGTGCCCGGGACGCCATCGACCTGCTCGTGGCGCGCGGCCATACCCGCATCGGCCTCCTCGTCTCGACGGTAGCCGCCCGCACCTACGGCGCCACCATGCCTCGTCTCGCCGTTTCCACCGTTCGGGATCGCGTCGCGGGCGCCAAGGAGGCATTGCGGCAGGCCGGCCTGCCGCTGCCCGGCGCCTGGGTGCGCTACAGCCGCAACGACCTGCCGATCGTCACCCAGGCGGCCCTGTCCATCCTCGGCAGCGAGCCGAGGCCGACGGCAATACTGGCCACGTGCGAGGAAATGGCGATCGGTGCGCTGGCGGCCTGCCGCGAATTGGGTCTCGTCGTCGGCAAGGACATCGCCCTGGTCAGCTTCGACGAATCGCCCTGGTCAAGGGTGCTCACGCCCGCGATCTCGGTCGTGCAGAGGCCGATCTACGAGATGGGGCGGGCCGCAGTCACGACGCTGATCCAGCAGATCCAAGGTGGCGTCGCGCCGAAGGCCATCGAATTGCCGACCATGCTGGTCGATCGCGAATCCGTTTTCGCCATGAAGCGCTGATCCTTTACCGTTGACAACCCCGGCCCGATGGGGGACAAAATTTGTCGTGAGACACTGCAAACTAAATATGAGATCGATCTCACAAAGGGAGGTTACCATGAAGACCATCAAGCATCTCGCTGCCGTGGCTCTGACGAGCACGGCCGTCGC
This sequence comes from Labrys sp. ALF-8, assembly GCF_059699065.1. Taxonomy (NCBI): domain Bacteria; kingdom Pseudomonadati; phylum Pseudomonadota; class Alphaproteobacteria; order Hyphomicrobiales; family Xanthobacteraceae; genus Labrys; species Labrys sp. ALF-8. Next base: position 2,467,949 of record NZ_AP048537.1, on the reverse strand, counting down.
CCTGGCCGCCGGCGGTTCCGGTGTCGCCAAGGATGTAAAATCCGTCGGCATTTCCGTGGGTTCGATGGGCAACCCCGGTTTCGTGATCATCGCCAACACTGCGACGCGCCTGATCAAGAAGGCCAACCCGAACGCCCAGGTCACCGCGGTCGGCTATGACTATGATCTCGGCAAGCAATTCAACCAGATCGACAACTTCATTGCCGCCGGCGTCGATTTCATCCTGCTGAACCCCGGCGATCCCAAGGCCATCACGCCCGCCATCAAGAAGGCTCAGGCGGCCGGTATCCCGGTGGTCGCGTTCGATACCGTGGCCGACGGCGCCGATGCCGCCATCACCACCGACAATGTCATGGCCGGGCGCATCTCCTGCCAGTACATCGCCGACAAACTGAACGGCAAGGGCAACGTCATCATCCAGAACGGCCCCCAGGTCTCCGCGGTGGTCGACCGCGTGGTCGGCTGCAAGGAGGTCTTCGCGAAATATCCCGATCTCAAGGTCCTGTCCGACGATCAGGACGGCAAGGGCTCGCGCGATGGCGGCCTGGCAGTGGCCCAGGGTTATCTGACCCGCTTCCCGAAGATCGATGCCATCTTCACCATCAATGATCCGCAGGCCATCGGCACGGCGCTTGCCGCCAAGCAGGCCGGCCGCAACGAGTTCTTCATCACCTCGGTCGACGGCTCGCCGGACATCGAGGCAGCACTGAAGGATCCGAGCCTCGACATGATCAAGGCCTCGGCCAGCCAGGACTTCTATGCCATTCCCAAGACTTCAGTCGAGATCGGCCTCGCCCTGATCAACGGCAAGAAACCCGAGAAGACACTGACGCTGATCCCTTCGACGCTCGTCACCCGCGAGAACGTCAACGAATACAAGGGCTGGAACAGCAAGCACGACGACTGAGCCCGGAGAAGCCTTCTCCAGAATGGCCGAAGGGAGGCCGGCATGGGCGATGATGCGCCACCGGCCGACCCCACAGGAGACGCCGGCCGCTCATTCCGGACCGGCCCTTATCCTGCGCCAGGCCCTTCCCTCACCCCGGGGGAGGGCGCCAACTCCGAAGAGAAAGAACCTGCCGTGACCGAACTCCGCAGCGACACGCTGGCCTCCCTGGGCCCCAATGTCGTCAAGCCGACCTATGACCGCAGCCGCCTCACGCCGGGCATCGTGCATTTCGGCGTCGGCAATTTTCACCGCGTGCACCAGGCCGTGGTGGTCGAGGCCTGCCTGCACCATCCGGGCCATGAGGACTGGGCGATCTGCGGCGTGGGACTGCTCGACGGGCCGGCCTCGCGGGCGAAGGCGGAAGCCTACCGCAGGCAGGACAATCTCTACACCGTCACCGAACTTACCTCGCCGACACCGAGTGAGACGCAGGTCATCGGCGCCATGGTCGAATACCTGCATGCGCCGGCTGATCCGGAAGCGGTGCTCGCGCGCCTGGCGGCCCCCCTCACCCGCATCGTCTCGCTCACCATCACCGAGGGCGGCTACAACATGGACGAGGCGACCGGCGAATTCCGCCTGGATGCCCCCGACGTCGCGGGCGACCTCGCCGGTGGCCCGCCGAGGACGGTGTTCGGCTACATCGTCGCCGGCCTCGCGCGCCGCCGCGCCGCCGGCCTGCCTCCCTTCACGGTGATGTCCTGCGACAATCTCCAGCGTAACGGGGAAACCAGCCGCAAGGCCGTCATATCCTTCGCCCGTGCCGTCGACGCCGGACTGGCGGACTGGATCGACCGGGAGGGCGCTTTCCCCAATTCCATGGTCGATCGCATCGCCCCGCAGGTTCCCGAGGAAGATCGCAGGCGCATCGTAGCGGCGACCGGCGTCGACGATCTCGTCGCCGCGACCTGCGAGACCTATACGAAGTGGGTCGTGGAGGATCGCTTCTGCGCCGGCCGCCCGAAGCTCGAACTCGGCGACGTGGTGTTCAGCGACGAGGTCAGCGCCTATGTCGCGGTGAAGGGACGCCTCTCAAACGCCGCCCACATGCTGATGTGCTACCCCTCCCTGCTGATGGGAGCACGCTTCGTCGACGAGGGCATGCGTGATGCCCGCATCCCCCACCTGCTCAGGAATTTCTGGGATCTCGATTCCCGCCGCCTGGTGACGCCGCCTGCCGGCTACGACGTCGGAACCTTCACCGGCAAGGTGATCGAGCGTTTCGCCAACCCCGCCATCAAGGATACGCTGCTGCGTGTCGCGGGAGACGGGGCCTCCAAGATCAACGTCTTCCACGGCAAGACCATCGGCCAGCTCATCGACGACAAGGCGGACCTGACGCGCGAAGCCTTCCTCATCGCCAGCTTCGCCCGCTATCTCGGCGGCGTCGACGACAAGGGCGTGGCCTATGAGATCTTCGAGCCTCAGATCGGCGAGGAAGACTGGCGGATGGTCCGCGCCGGCGGCCCGATGGCCGTTCTCGAGATCGCCGCCTTCCGCGGCCTGGGCCTGAAACGGAGCCCGGCCTTCGTGGAGATTTACCAGGCTTTGTCGAAACTATTGGCAGAAAGGGGAACTGCTGCGACACTGGACGCAATTCTGGTCTGACCAATCGAAATCCGCCTGCAAGAGCGGATGAGAAGGGAGAGGTGGATGAGCGCCGCCGATACGCATGCCTTTCTAGAAATGCGCAATGTTTCCAAGACGTTCGGCCGTGTGCAGGCCCTCAGGAACGTTTCCCTTGATGTGAGGCTTGGCGAGATTCACGCCCTGATGGGCGAGAACGGCGCGGGCAAATCGACGCTGATGAAGATCCTATCGGGCGCCTATGTGCCCGACGAAGGCTCGGAGATCCTCATCGACGGACAGAGGGTGGCGATCAACGGGCCGATGTCGGCCAAGCAGCACGGCATCGCCATCATCTACCAGGAACTGGCGCTCTCGCCCAACCTCACGGTCGCCGAGAACATCTATCTCGGCCGCGAGATCCGGAAAGCCGGGTTCATCGACCGCGGCGCCATGAATGCCGCCATCCAGGGTCTGCTCCAGCGGCTCGGCGCAACCTTCACGGCCCGCGACAACGTCTCGGACCTCTCCATCGCCGAGCGCCAGCTCGTCGAGATCGCTCGTGCCGTCCACGCCCATTCGCGCGTGCTGATCATGGACGAGCCGACGACCACGCTCTCCGAACGCGAGACGGAGCGGCTCTTCGCCCTCGTCCGGCAGCTGCGCAGCGAAGGTCTTGCCATCGTCTATATCAGCCACCGTATGAAGGAGGTCTACGAGCTTTCGGACCGGGTCTCCGTGCTGCGAGACGGCACCTATGTCGGCACGCTCGACCACGCCGACATCACGCCCGCCGCCGTGGTGCGCATGATGGTCGGCCGTGACCTCTCCTCCTTCTACAAGAAGGAGCACGACGCCCATCAGAGCCGAGGACGGGTGATCCTTTCAGTCAAGGACATCAGCGACGGCGGGCGCATCCAGCCCTGTTCCTTCGACATCCACGAAGGCGAGGTGCTCGGCATAGCCGGCCTGGTCGGCGCCGGCCGCACGGAGCTTGCCCGCCTCATCTATGGTGCCGATGCGAAAGTGTCGGGCACCGTGAGCGTCGACGGCAAGGAGCTCGACATCAAGACGCCGCTCGACGCCCTCGATGCAGGCATCGCCTATCTCACCGAGGACCGCAAGCTGCTCGGCCTGATGCTGGACATGACGGTGTCCGAGAACATCAATCTCGGCGTCATTGCCCGCGATGCCCTGCCGGGCGGCCTGCTCAATCTCGGCAAGGGCAAGAAACGCGCCCTGGCGGCGATCCAGGCCACGGGCATCCGCACGCCCTCTCAGGACGCCACGGTGGGAGGCCTGTCCGGCGGCAACCAGCAGAAGGTGCTGCTTTCGCGCCTGCTGGAGACCAAGCCGCGCGTTCTTATCCTCGACGAGCCGACCCGGGGCGTGGACATCGGCGCCAAGTCGGAAATCTACCGCCTGATCGACAAGCTGGCGCGCGAAGGCGTCGGCGTTGCCGTGATCTCCTCCGAACTGCCGGAAATCGTCGGCATCTGCGACCGAGTGGTGGTGATGCGCGAGGGCCATATCGCCGGCGAAGTGGGCGGCGGACCGGAGGCTCCGGCCATCAACCAAGAGAACATCATGGCGATCGCCACGGCCGCGGCGAGCAAGGAAGCAGCCTGAGCCCCGGCCAAACGCCGGATCGACCCCGACATCACAGGACAGTGCGATGACCTCAACCAACCCGTCCACGACGGACGCCCAGCGCCGGAAGCTGGCTCTGGCCGGCACTCTCCGGGCTCTCGGCATGCTGCCGGCCCTTCTCCTGATCGCGATCCTCTTCCAGCTCCTCTCGGCCTATGTCGAGACAGGCTCCCTGGCCTGGGGCGCCGGGCGCTTCATGTCGTGGAACAACCTGTCGATCGTGGCGCAGCAGGCTTCGATCAACACGGTGCTCGCAGCCGGTATGACCTTCGTGATCCTGACTGGCGGCATCGACCTCTCCGTCGGCGCGGTGCTGGCGGCGGCGGCCATGGTGGCGCTGATCGTCTCGCTCATCCCCAATTGGGGCATGATGGGCGTGGTCGCGGCGCTCGCCACCGGCGCCGTTCTGGGCCTGATCAACGGCGCGCTGATCGCCTTCCTGCGGCTGCCGCCCTTCATCGTCACCCTCGGCTCGATGACGGCGGTACGCGGCCTTGCCCGCCTGCTCGGCGAGGACAAGACCATCTTCAATTCCAGCCTGCCCTTCGACTTCATCGGCAATGGCTCGCTCTTCGGCATTCCCTGGCTGATGGTGATCGCCATCGCCACGGTAATCGTATCCTGGCTGATCCTGCGCCGCACCGTGCTGGGTGTGCGCATCTACGCTGTCGGCGGCAATGCCGAGGCGGCGCGCTTGTCGGGCATCAAGGTCTGGTTCGTGCTGCTGTTCGTCTATGGCATGTCGGGCCTGTGCGCGGGCCTGGGCGGGGCGATGTCCGCCGCCCGCCTCTACGCCGCCAACGGCCTGCAGCTCGGCCTCACCTACGAACTGGACGCCATCACCGCGGTGATCCTGGGCGGCACCTCCTTCGTGGGCGGCGTCGGCTCGATCTGGGGCACGCTGATCGGCGCGCTGATCATCGCCGTGCTCTCCAACGGCCTCGTGCTGATCGGCGTCTCCGACATCTGGCAATACATCATCAAGGGCCTGGTTATCATCGGCGCCGTCGCGCTCGACCGCATCAGGATGTCCTCGGGCGCGACCCGCACGTAAGGCACCCAGGAGAGCCGACCCCGTGGCCGGCACTCCTCTTCCATGTCAAGGACAGAGAAAGGTTGTGGGACTGTCTTACCCCCTTCGTGCCTTCTTCGCTGCCTGCTTGGCCGCGCGTTCCATGAAGCGCCTGTCCATGCGCTCCTGCGCTTCCGGCGAGCCGTCGTGGAAGGTGCCGAGCCACTTGTCGATCGGGATGGCGCCGTCGGTGTAGTTGCACTCGAAATATTTGTGGTGGAGGTAATGCTCGTAGGCGTGGGTGTCGATCGCCGAGCGCTCGCCCACCACGATCTTGTCGAAGCCGGCATGGCCCTGCGCCGGCACGAGGCCGAGATGCTGGAGATGGAAGATCGCATGGAAGGGATGCGAGGGCACGATCCAGTGGATGAAAACGCCGGAGAAATAGAGAAGGTGCTCCACCGGATGCATGGCCAGCCCCGACCACGGCCCCGGGTTGACGTTGTTGTGGTGCAGCTTGTGGACCGAATGGTAGAGCGGTGGCCAGTGGATCAGCCTGTGCACGAGATAGAAGTGCACCTCCCTGAAGAAGGGGATCAAGAGGAGGATCACGGTGCAGTAGATCGGATGGTCGGCATAGCCGACATAGGGAATATAGCCGTTGGCGAAGGCCCAAAGCGTCAGCACCTCATAGACCGTCCACACCGGCACACCGCTCGCGAAAGTCCAGATCATGTTGTCGACGGTCTGGTTGCGGAACAGGAAGACCGGATTGTCGGTGGCCGGCCATTTGCTGTTGTACTTGAAGGCGGTCCCCTGCCTGCGGAGCCAGTAGAGGCGAAGGTGGAACGCGCCGAACACCGCGAGCACGATCACGGCGTTGCGGACGAGCAGGAAGAGCATCCATCCCGGCGCGAAGTTCGTCATCTCGGCCATGGGCGGGGTCAGGTAGAGCCACAGCACCACGCTGAGAGCTGCATAGCCGAGGTTCCAGGGGAGGATGTAGCCGGGATAGCCGAAAAACCAGCGCAGAAAGCGCAAGGGCTGCGCCGGCCAGACGAAAACCGGCGGATATTCCAGAAATTTCAAAGGCCTCCAGTCGCCGCGCTTGTCGCGCTTGCCATAAAGCGTGTCATCCATCCCTGTCATCCCGGAGTCTGTAGCCAACTTCCTTGTCGGACAAGTTAGTGTGCAACCTAGCGGGAATACAGGGGAATCTGAAGTAAGCAGAAGGTGCAAGGGCAACGGGAACGTGGATTTCATACGCTCCCCCGGCGCACCGGCCTTCGAAGGCCGACCGGTTCGTTTGGAACCCTGGACTTCCTCTCTTTGTCAGGATTTGGGAGCCTGGCTCTCCGGATCACTCACTTCGGCTTTCGCTTGTGCTGGCTCACTTCCACGCCATCCTGGGGATGCAGGAAGAAGAAGCCGGGGAGCGAGAGGAGCGGAATGATCGCCATCAGGAGGAAGACCTGGTGGAAGTGCTGCGGCGTCAGCGGCGAACCATCCCAGGTGACGATGCCCAGGAACATGGCACCGAGCGAGACGCCGAAGCTGACGCTGAGCTGTTGTAGCACTCCGCCGAGGCTGGTGGCGCCGCTGAGCTGGGCGGAGGGCATGTCGGCGTAGGACAGCGTGTTCGAGGTCATGAACTGTGCGGCACGCGCCAAGCCGAATATGAAGACATAGGCGTCGATCCACAGATGCGGCGTGTCGGGCTGCATCAGCGCAAAGCCGGCGATCAGCGCGGAGCCGCTCACCGCGCTCCAGAACAACACCCGGTCGAAGCCGAAAAGGCGCAGCATGTATTTGGAGACGGGCCGCACGAAGAAGGAACTGACCGCGCTGACGAAGGTGATCGAACCGGACTCGATGGCACTCATGCCGAAGCCGACCTGCAGCATGAGAGGCAGTACGAAGGGTACCCCGTTCATGCCGACCCGGCAGATACCGCCGGCCAGGGTACCGACGCTGAAGGAGCGCAGGCGGAACAGCGTGAGGTCGACGGCGGGATCGGCGACGCGCCGCGCATACCAGCCGAAGGCGAAAAGCAGCAGCACGGCTGCGGCAAGCACCGCGACGATCCAGGAAACGGCAATCGTCGGCCGCCCGATATTCTCGATGCCGAACTGCAGGAGGGCCGCCGCCGTACCGACGATCAGAAAGCCCGGAAAATCGAACCGCACGCTGCGGCTGCCGTGGATGTCGCCGACAAAACGCAGCGCCAAGATGATGCCGAGCACGCCGAAGGGCAGATTGACGTAGAAGATCCAGCGCCAGGAAAGATAGTGGGTCAGCACGCCGCCGAGCAGCGGACCGATGACAGGACCGATGATGGCAGGCATCGTCGTGTAGGTCATGGCGGTGACGAGTTCCTTGCGCGGAAAGCTGCGCAGCAGGATCAGCCGCCCCACGGGCGTCATCATCGCGCCGCCGAGACCCTGGAAGATGCGCATGACCAGCAGCATCTCAAAATTCTGGGCAATACCGCAGAAGGCCGAACTCACCGTGAAGATGGTGAGCGCCAGCACGAAAATCTGGCGTGCACCGAAACGATCGGAGAACCAGCCACTGACCGGGATGAACACGGCCAGTGTCAGCACATAGGCGGTTATGGCGAGGTTGAGCCTGAGCGGCGTCGTATCGAGACCGGCGGCCATCTGCGGGATCGCGGTGGCGATGATGGTGGAATCCAGATGCTCCATCAGGAAGGCGACGCCGACCACCAGCGGAATCAGCAGCCGCAGACGGCCGTCGCGCTGGGTGGCGAATTCTTCCGCCTCCGCCGGGGCACCCGCATTCTCAAGCATCGGCCGGATGTAGCGCAGGCCTTGCGAGGCGGCAAGCCACGAAGTCGTGCCCGCCTGTGATCAGACTTGATTGAAACAGGATTCCGGACACGAACTACCAGATTCACGCCGCTTTCACGCAGTTATCCTATTGTATGTTCAATTTTCTATATTGGGCTTTCTGGTATTGTTGTAATGTATATCTCGCATCAACAAGCTGCTTATCGCTGGCGATTGCCAGCTCGACATGGCGCCGGAGCCGGGAAGCACAGGACGTAACGGAAAGCTGGAGTTTCTCGCTGCGAGGTGCCGCGAATTCGTATCGAAGGGGCCCCGGGGGTGATCCCCGGTGGCTTCGGCCGATCACCGGCATTGCCTCGCGAGGCGCCGGCTGACGGGCGGGTTTGGAGGGGAGCGGCGTGCAGGAACTCACGGGGGAGCAGATATCGCAGCTTTCGAGAGCCTTGACGAAGACCGTCAATCTCAACGATCTCAAGGATCTCGTCTATATCGCAACGGGCGATCAGCTGGACGTCTATTGGGCCAATACCGCCAATCCGCTCCTGGTCGTCCTGCGCGACTTGCTGACCCGTCTCGAACAGGAAGGACAGACGGTCGCCTTCCTCAAGACCGTTTACGCCAAACGCCCGTTCCGGGCGGATATTCGCGGCCTGATCACCCAGCTCGCGCCGGAAGCCGCCGTCGACCAGCTGACCAGTCCCTTCGACTTCGTCGTGCAGGATAATGCCAACCGCGGCACCCAGCCGGTCGATGGCAAGCTGGCGCCCGGCCTGCAGCGGAACATAAAGCCCCATCTGCAGATGCTCGATCTGCGGCTGTGGGCCCAAGGCCTGGACCAGGCGAGCCATCGCGTCTGCCGCGTCGACATCGGCGGCAGCCCGGCAGGCACCGGCTTCCTCGTCGGCCCCAGCGTCGTCCTGACGAACTGGCACGTCGTCGAGAACGCCGCCGGACAAGGCAGCCTGGCCACGCTTTCCTGCCGCTTCGACTACGCCAGGCAGGCAGACGGTTCCTTCAGCACCGGCGAGGAGATCGCGCTTGCCGATGGCGGCCTTCTGCATCATCGGCCCTACGCGCCGGCCGAGGCTTCCGACACGCCGGACCAGCCGCCACCGCTGGCCACGGAACTCGATTTCGCTCTTCTGTGCCTGGCCAAGGCGGCGGGCAAGGAGCGGGGCTGGTTCGCCTTGCCGGAGCGTGACGAGACCCTGCCGGAAAAAACTCCGTTGATCATCGTCCAACATCCGCATGGCGGACCCATCAAGCTTGCGATCGATACGGAAGCCGTGCTGCCGACGCCGGGGGCGCCGGAGCGGCCGCGCCTGCGCTACGCCACCAACACCGATCCCGGCTCATCCGGCTCGCCCTGTCTCAGCATGGACTGGCAGCTTGTCGCCCTGCATCACTATGGCGACCCGGCGTGGAGCGACCCGAAATTCAACCAGGGCATCCCGGCCGGCCGCATCAGGGCAGACCTCGTCGCCAATGGCCATGGCGACAGGCTCTCTGCGGGAGGCTGAGCATGCCGGACCCCGCCCTGCCCTCCGAAAGCATCATCGCGCTGGCCGACAGCGTCGGCGATCTGTGCACTTTTCGGGAACTCGGCGACCTCACGCTGGTATGCAACAACGAGCCGATCACCGGCATTTCCTTCGAGCAGCAGCCGCGGCGCGACATCGCCAGGGACTGCATCGACTGGGCTGTGAAGACAGGCATCCTCACCAATTTCATTGCCTGCGTGCTCTATTCCAAGAAGAGGGACCCCGGTTTTCCGCCCTTCCAGATCCTGGTGAAGTCCGTGCTCCCCGGCGCGCTCGAGGCCCCGCCCAGCGTCCAGCCCCAGGTCTATGCCGTGGTCTCCGGCATCAGCAGCCTCGAAGAGCTGATGAAGAGGGACGAGGTGCGCGGCCAGCTCTCCGCCTCGCGCGACAGGCTGACCTCGATAACGCAGAGCATCAACCTCCTGGTGATCTACAAGACTCTTCACGATACGCTGCATCGCCTCCAAACGACACAGACGCGCACCCTGCTGCAGGCGGCGGTGACCGCCGCTGACGACCAGATCAGCTCGGAAATGATCGCCGGCTATATCGGCGCGACCAACCGCGCGGTCACCGACATCCGCGTCCTGATCGACGCACCGGAGAAAGCCGCACTCCTGAACGGCTTCGACCAATCCTGGATCGAGATCCTCAAACAGGCGGCCGGCAAATGCCAGGACGGCCTGGACAACGGCCTTCCGGCCCGCATCCGCATCGCCCTTCGCAGCATCGCCATCATCCTCAGCGAACAGTCGCCGCTCCTCAACAAGTACATCTTCAATTCGGCCAATCGCCTGCCCCTCGCCGATCTTGCGACCACCCTCGGGAGCGTCAGCGGGCTCGACAAACTCTATGCGGGGCAGCTAGGCCCCGCCATCGCCGCCCTGGCGGAACTGCGCAAGAACCTCATCGACAGGGTGACCGCGCATGACCGCCTGCAGACGGTCGAGCAGAATCTATCCATCCTGGCAGAGTGCCTCGACGATACCGCGGACCTCATCCTCGGTCAGATGGCGGAGCTGTGGCCTGAAACCCGGAGTTCGGCGCTCAGCACCAACGGCCTCGATCTCGGTCCCGCCACCTATGTCATCGACCAGAAGGACAGCGACCGCGTCGATGGATGTCTACTCGACATCGAACGCATGCAATCCGACCCGGCGCTCGCCGTCAAAGTGCCCGACCAGGTCAAGGCGCTGAAAAGGGCCTTCTTCATCTTCCAGAGCAAGGTTGGTTCGCATTTCTTCGAGGTGGACAGCAAGTTGAAGTCGGATTTCGACAGCACCGCCCAGATCAGCAGCCGCCTTCAGGCAGTCGTGGGGGCCTTGGCATGAAGAAGCGTCACGGGTGGATCTGCCTCCTCGAGTCACCTGCCCACGTCAATCCGCAAGCGGAGGCTCGGTGTCATGGATGAACCGGCCCTGCCCTACGCCAACCTCACGGCACTTCGCGCCGAGCACCTCGCACTCCTGCGCGAGTGGCGTGCCAGCGAAGGGCGAAACAAGGATGCTGTCCTCTCCTTCCGGCAGAAGATCATAGCGACGGGCACGATACTTGAGCAGGAGGACGATCGCAGGGCCGCCCAGGATATCCTCGAATATTGGAGCGCTCAGCTCCTCGCCTGCTCCGAAAGCATTACATTTCCCGACCTCGACCTCGAGATCATGCCCTTCGCGCCCGAGGCAACCCTGGAGCCCACGGGAGCGGCCCCTCCGGCACCGTCCCCGCCGGCTGTCTCGCCCCTTCCTTCGCCGCCTCCGCCATCTCCATCGAAGGTCATGCGGCGGACCACGCGCCTCAACGGCTGGCTGTTCTGGAGCCTGGTCTTCGCCGCCTGGCTCGGGATGATCGGGCTGTTGCTTGCCCCGGAATATCTTGCGACATCGCCCGGGCCCGATGTCGGAGGCGATGAAAGCTATGACAGCCTGCACCACATGATCGCCGGCAATGTCCTGGTGGCGATCGCGGTGTTCGGGCTGATCGCCAGCGCCGCCCTGGCGCTCTCCTGGCGCCACCTGGCGCGAAAGCGCCTCTCGAAATCCGCGGCCGCCTCCGCCGCGATCGACCCGCGTGAGCAGATCCGCCTCAGCGCCCTTGCCCGGCAATGGCGGGAATCGGACTATCTGCCCGGTTATCTGCTCACGGGTGTAGCGCTGGCAGAAGCATCCGCCTATCGCCGCAACGATCCCGAGATCGAGAAACTCGTCGTCGCCAGCGAGGCGGCCGAGCGCCGCACGCTGTTCATCCGGCGTGGTTTCTTCGCGGTCTCCTTCCTGCTCATCCTGCTGGCCGCAGCGGCGAGCTATCTCTTCAAGGAGACCGAGGCCAGCCGTCAGGCCGCGGAGGTGGCAAAGCGCGCCCGTGTCCATGCGGAGAACCAGACGGCCGATGCCCGCATCCGCGCCAGGAAGCTCAGCGATCTCCTGAATCTGGCGGCCCAGGATCAGGCCGACAGCACGACCCGCATCAAGGCGCTCGAGGCCGAGCTCAGCCGCATGAAGGCCCTTCTCGCGGATGCCCGGAACACGCTCGGCGCCGTTACCGCGACACCTCCGCAAGCGGAACATCAGAAGACGGCCAGCGAACTGGCGGCGACCCTCACGCAGGCGCTGGATCGCTACGACGCCTACACGCCGCCTGCACCGGCCGGGCTGACCGCGGGGCAGCAATTGCTGGTGAGCACCGGCCTCATCGACTCGCCGGACGAGACGCAGCGCGACAAAGCGGTTCGGCAGCTCAAGGATGCGCTGCAGGGAGGTACTTTGCCGACTAGCGATCAGGTCCGCATATGCGACACCATGGTGGGGATGCTGATGCATCCCTCTGTCGACGGATTGACGCAGACCGGCCTCGCCAATCTTCTCGAGGTGCTTGCGGCGGTACCGCCCGGTAAATGGGGCCGGCCCGACTGGAGCAATGCACGGGCCGGCGCTCGCCGCGCCGCGGCCTGGCTGCTGGATTCGCCGGAGACACCGGCTTCGCCGGCCAAGGCAGAGGCGTCACCGCCTGCGATTGCGAAGGAACCCGCCGATGGTGGCGAACGCCTCACGCTGGCCTCCCAGAAGCTGTTCACGGAACTCAAGCACAATATCGGACTGGAGCCTGCCCCGAACCAACTCGTCTTCCTGCAATTCACCGCCATACCGCGTGACGACGCTTCGGCGGTGGGAGCGGCCATGATCCGGCTTGGCTGGCACGTTCAAGGCGCGGAGAACGTCGCCAGCGCGGTGGGCGTCAACGAAGTGCGCTACGGCTCGCAGGCCGACGGCGACACCGCCGCCTTGCTGGTCGGCGACCTGCGGAAATATGGCTTCGTCCGAATGAAGCTTGCGCCCATGAACCCGGCCATCAAGGCCGGCACCCTGGAGGTCTGGTTCGGCGAAGGGGCTGACAAGGGCGGATGAGCATGGGACGGCAAGCAGAGCAGATCAGCGCGGACGCCTGCGCGTGGTCATCGAAGGCGGCAACCCCGGGCGGCTGAAGCTCACCGAAATACCTCCCCTGCAAGGCCGCTGCTCACGGTTTACGGCTCAACGACCCGACACGACGCCCTTCGGCGCTGTCGAAGCCTCCTGCTTCCCATCGCGCCGGAACACCGCCAGGAGGCTGCTGCGGATGCTGTCCTGCCTGTCGGATGACGTGATCTTCGCGCCCGTCAGGTCGGTGACGTAGAAGGCGTCCACCGCCTTTTCGCCGAATGTGGCGATATGGGCGGATGCGATGTTGAGGTTGAGTTGCGACAATGCCGTGGTGAGATCGAAGAGCAAGCCCGGACGATCGAGACCCGAGACCTCGACCACGGTATGGCGATTGGACCACTCGTTGTCGACCACCACCTCGGGGGCCACGTGGAAGGCCTTCTGGCGCGGCTTGACCGAGATCGCGCTGCGCTTGGCCACGGCATCGGGCAGGCGGATCGTGCCCTGCAGCGCCTGCTCCATAGCCTTGGCGATACGGCCCGCGCGGCGCAGTTCGTCCTCGTCATGCGGGAATTCGCGGGACACGAAGATGGTGTCGAGCGCGAGGCCGTCGGTGGTCGTGTTGATCTGAGCGTCGACGATGTTGGCGCCGGAAGCCGCGCAGGCTCCGGTGATGATCGAGAGCAGTCGCGGATGGTCGGGCGCCAGGATCGTCAGCTCGGTCACGCCGCGGAACGCATCGGTGTCGACCTCCGTGCCGAGACTCTCGCCGCGCTCCAGCACCGAGCGCATAAAGCGCGCATGGCGCAGGCGGCGCGGCAGGTCCACCCTGAGCCAGTAGGGGGCGTAGTGCTTCGCGATATAGGTCTCGATCTCGTCGCTGCTCCAGTCGGCGAGGCCGGCGCGGAGTTCTTCCTGCGACTGGCGCACGCTCGCCCGGCGGTCCGCATTGGAATGCCCTCCGGCCAGTACCAGCTCCGTTTCCCAGAACAGGGAGCGTAGAAGCTGGCCCTTCCAGCCGTTCCAGACGCCAGGCCCGACAGCGCGGATATCGGCCACGGTGAGGATGAGCAGCAACTTCAGGCGTTCGAGCGTCTGCACCGTGCCGGCGAAGGTCTCGATGGTCTTGCGGTCGGAAAGGTCACGCGACTGCGCCGTCATCGACATCACGAGATGCTGCTCGACCAGCCAGGAGACCGTGTCGGTCTGCGCCGGCGTCAGGCCCAGTCGCGGCCCGAGCTTCTTGGCGATCCTGGCGCCGGCAATGGAATGATCCTCGGGCCGGCCCTTGGCGATGTCGTGGAGGAAGGTGGCGACATAAAGGGCGGTGCGGTTCTGGATCGTCGGCATGATCTCGTTGACGAGCGGGTGCTCGTCCGCCCCCACGTCACGGTCGATATCCGCAAGTTCGCCGACCGAGCGAAGCAGATGCTCGTCCACCGTATAGCGGTGGTACATGTTGAACTGCATCATCGCCACGACCTTGCCGAAATCGGGGATGAAGCGGCCGAGCACGCCGGTCTCGTTCATGCGCCGCAGCACGGTCTCCGGCGCGTTGCGCGAGGTGAGGATCTCGAGGAAGAGGCGGTTCGCCTCCTTGTTCTCGCGGAGCGCCGCATTGATCAGCTTGAGCGAACGAGTAACGAGGCGCATCGCATCCGGATGCAGCGCCAGGCTGTGCCGATCGGCAAGGTGGAACAGGCGGATCAGGTTCACCGGATCGCGCGCGAACACCTCGTCATTGGCGACGTTGAGCCTGCCTGTCTCGATGACGAAATCCTTCGTGCCGGTCAGCGCCTTGCGTTGGGAGCGGCGGAAAGGCGCCATGAAGCGATCGAGCCTCGCCTTTGGCTTGGCCTGGCGTTCCTCCAGGGCAGCGCAGACGATGGCCGTGAGGTCGCCCACGTCCTTCGCCACGAGGAAGTAGTGCTTCATGAAGCGCTCGACCCCACGCAGGCCGCCGCGATCCGCATAGCCCAGGAAGGAGGCGATCTCGCGCTGGATATCGAAGGTCAGCCTGTCGTCGGCGCGCCCGGTCAGGAAATGGATGGCGCAGCGCGTGGCCCAGAGAAAATCCTCGGCAAGCACGAACTGCCGGTATTCGCGCCGCGTGAAAAGGCCGGCCTCCACGAGCGCCGACGGCTCGTGCACGCGATAGACATATTTGGCGATCCAGTAGAGCGTGTTGAGGTCGCGCAGCCCTCCCTTGCCTTCCTTGACGTTGGGCTCGACCCGGTAGCGTGAATTGCCGGCCTTGACCACGCGATTGTCCCGTTCGGCGAGCTTGGCCGCCACGAACTCGGCCGCGGTCGACTGCACCAGTTCGCGATCGAAGCGACTCGACAGATCATGGGCGAGCGCCATGTCGCCGAGAATCGGCCGCGCCTCCAGGATCGTCGTACGGATAGTCATGTCGGAGCGGGCGAGGCGCAGGCAGTCGTCGATGGACCGGGTGGCGTGGCCGACCTTCTGCCCGAGATCCCACAGCACATAGAGAATGGCCTCGGTGACGCTCTCGCCCCACGCCGTCTGCTTGGCCGGCAGCAGGAAGAGCAGGTCGATGTCGGAACCAGGCGCCAGCGTGCCGCGCCCGTAGCCGCCGACGGCGATGATCGCCATGCGCTCGCCGGCGCTGGGATTGTGCGAGGTATAGAGATAGCGCGTCACATAGGCATAGGTGGCTCGGATGATCTCATCCTCCAGCCACGACAGGCGCTGGGCGCAGGCCGTACCGAGCCGATCCTCGCGGAACCACTGGTAGATCCGCTCGCGCCCATCCTTCAGCGTCGATTTCAGCAAGCTGACCACGGCCTGGCGCAAGGCATCCGGATCGCCCTCATGCTCGAGGGCGAGCGCATCGATCTCGGCTTCGAGCGCCATGCGGTCGATGACGAGATTGAACTCACGATCGGGCTTGTCGAGCATGGAAATTCTTGAATCCTGGGATTGCAGGCATCCTAGCCTGCTCTTGGAAACGATACGCATCGGGAAAGGAAGAGCAGGTTAGGATGCCTGCGATCCCAGGGTGGTCACCCCTTCTTGGCGTTATCTCGTTTGGCTTTCAAGGAAAACAAGGCCTCGAGAGCCTGCCTCGGCGTCATATCGTTGGGATCGAGCCCATCGAGCGCCTCGCCAATCTCGTCCTTCTGCTTCGCCACCGGCGCTGCCGTCGGCCTCGGAGCGGCGGCGAAGAGCGGCAGGTCGTCGACCAGCCGGCTGGCAGGCGCCTGCCGATCCTTCGCCTCGAGCTGGGCCAGGACGGCACGCGCGCGTTCGACGACCGCCGCCGGCATGCCGGCAAGCTTGGCGACCTGGATGCCGTAGGAACGATCGGCGGCGCCCGGCACCACCTCATGCAGGAACACGACGTCGCCGTGCCATTCCGTGACCCGCATGGTGGCATTGGCAAGGCGGGGAAGCTTTCTCGTGAGCTGGGTAAGCTCGTGGTAGTGCGTGGCGAACAGGGCCCGGCATCGGTTGACGGCGGAGAGGTTCTCGATGGCCGCCCAGGCTATGGAGAGGCCGTCGAAAGTGGCCGTGCCGCGACCGATCTCGTCCAGGATGACGAGGGCATGCGGTCCCGCCTGGTTGAGGATTGCCGCCGTCTCCACCATCTCGACCATGAAGGTCGAGCGCCCGCGCGCCAGGTCGTCCGCCGCCCCCACGCGGGAGAACAGGGCATCGACGGCGCCGATATGAGCATGGCGCGCCGGCACGAAGGAACCGATCTGGGCGAGCACGGCGATCAGGGCATTCTGGCGCAGGAAAGTCGATTTACCCGCCATGTTGGGGCCGGTGAGCAGCCAGATCGCACCGGCGGGCTTCTTTTCGTTTTCCTCGCCGGTGAGGTCGCAATCATTGGCGACGAAGGGTTTTCCCTCGCGCTTGAGGGCCTGCTCCACCACCGGATGGCGACCACCCTCGACGGCGAAGGCGAGCGAGGTGTCGACCAAGGGGCGGACGTAGTTCTCCTCCTCGGCCAGCACGGCGAGCGCCACGACGACGTCGAGCAGCGCCAGTGCCTCGGTGGCGGCTCGGATGGCGGCGCCATCCGCCATCAGGCCCTCGGCCAGCGCGGCGAAGATCTGCAACTCGATCGCCAGCGAGCGCTCGGCCGCCGATGCAATCCGGGACTCCAGGGTGGAGAGTTCCGCAGTCGAAAAGCGCATGGCGCCCGCCATGGTCTGGCGATGCACGTAGGTTTCGCGCAGGCCGGGCTGAAGGAAGGCTTCGCCAGCCTGTTGCGGCACCTCGACGAAATAGCCGAGCATGTTGTTGTGCTTGATCTTGAGCTGGCGGACCTCGCTCTCCTCGGCGTAGCGCGACTGCAGCCCGGCGATCACGCGGCGGCTCTCGTCACGCAGGGCCCGTGTCTCGTCGAGTTCGGTGCTGAAGCCGGTGCGCACGAAACCGCCGTCACGCTTGAGCAATGGCAGGTCGTCCTGCAGGGCGGCGGCAAGGCGCGGCGCCAGGCTGGCCTCCGGCCGCGCCAGGGCGGTGAGGATTCCGGCGATCACGGGCGGCAGGCCGGACTGGCGCTGGAGCAGCCCTTCCAGCGCGGCAATGCCGGCCAGCCCCTCGCGAAGAGCTGCAAGATCACGCGGGCCGGCCCGGTCCAGAGCGAGGCGCGCCATCGAGCGCGCGATGTCGGGCGCGGATTTCAGCCGTGAGCGGATCTGGCCCCGCAGGAGCGCCTGCTCGGCGAAGAACGCCACCGCATCCTGCCGCAAGACGATGGCCTCGGGCCCGAGTAGCGGGCTCGCGAGCCATTGCGCCAGGAGGCGGCCGCCCCCGGCCGTCACCGTGCGGTCGATCGCATCGAACAGCGAGCCCGCACGTTCGCCGCTCGTGGTGCGAAGCAATTCGAGATTGGTGCGCGTCGCAGCATCGATCGCCATATGGGCGCTGGCGCGGTCGCGCCGGGGCGGGTCCAGCGCCGGCTTCTGGCCAACCTGGGTGCGCAGGATATAGGTGACGAGACCGGAAGCAGCGGCCAGTTCGGCACGCGAGAAACTGCCGAAACCATCGATGGTGCCGACATCGTAGAAGGCCGCGAGCCGCCGTTCCGCCTGCGCCCCGTCGAAGACGTCGCGGCCGACCGGCGTCACCGCGGCGCGCAGCTCGCGCCACAGCGAGGCCAACTCGCCATCTTCATGGACGGCCTCCGCCAGCACGATCTCCGAGGGATCGAGCCGGGCGATCTCGGCGGAAAGTCCCGCCGGATCGCACTCGGAGAGGCCGAATTCGCCGGTGGAGATGTCTGCGAAGGCAAGGCCGAACCGCACCTCGTCGTCGGAAATGCGCAGCCGCGCCACGGCAAGCAGGAGGTTTGCCCTCGTCGGCTCCAGCAACGTCTCCTCGGTGATGGTGCCGGGCGTGACGAGACGTACCACGCCGCGCTTGACCACCGACTTCGATCCGCGCTTCTTCGCCTCTGCCGGATCCTCCATCTGCTCGCACACAGCGACGCGATGGCCACGGGCGATCAGCCTCTGCAGGTACTCGTCGGAGCGCACCACCGGCACGCCGCACATGGCGATGTCCTCGCCCTGGTGCTTGCCGCGCTTGGTGAGCACGATACCGAGCGTCTTCGAGGCGATCTCGGCATCCTCGAAGAACAATTCATAGAAATCGCCCATGCGATAGAAGAGCAGGGCACTTGCATGCGCGGCCTTGATTTCGAGATATTGCGCCATCATCGGCGTGACGTTTTGGGCGTCCGCCGGTTCGAGCTTCTGGGGCGAAGTGGTCATGGCGATACGCTAGCAGA
This sequence comes from Labrys sp. ALF-8, assembly GCF_059699065.1. Classification (NCBI taxonomy): domain Bacteria; kingdom Pseudomonadati; phylum Pseudomonadota; class Alphaproteobacteria; order Hyphomicrobiales; family Xanthobacteraceae; genus Labrys; species Labrys sp. ALF-8. The sequence goes on along the minus strand of NZ_AP048537.1, from coordinate 2,449,235 downwards.
AGGGGCGCCACGAGGCACGGCTGGGTGATATCTGCCTTGTGGATAGAGGGCGGCACCATGTCTTCCCGCTTCACCGGGACGTTCCCCGCTTACGCCATTTCCTCTCCAATTTGTCATCTTTGCCTTTCTGGACCCCTCGGCGACGCCTGCCTATACTTTTCGGCCATGGGTCATTGCAGAAAGGAAGTCGAGCCGTGACACGTCTCACCGCGAAGGATTTTTCGCCCGAGCTGCTCGAACTCTACGACTTCTACGCTCACGGCATTATCACCAAGCGCGAGTTTCTCGACCGCGCCGCGAAATATGCCGTGGGTGGCCTGACCGCGGCGGCCGTCCTCGCTTCGATGAGTCCGAACTACGCCATGGCGCAGCAGGTGGAGTTCACCGATCCCGATATCTTACCCGAATACATCACCTATGCCTCGCCGAACGGGAATGGGGAGGTGCGCGGCTATCTCGTGCGACCCGCCAAGGCGGGGGGCAAGGTGGGTGGCGTGGTGGTGGTCCACGAGAATCGCGGCCTCAACCCCTATATCGAGGACGTCGCGCGACGGGTCGCCAAAGCGGGCTTCGTCGCCCTCGCTCCCGACGGTCTCACTTCGGTGGGCGGCTATCCGGGCAATGACGAGAAGGGCCAGGCGCTGCAGCAGAAGGTCGATCCGGTCAAGCTGATGAACGACTTCTTCGCCGCCGTGGAGTTCCTGATGAAATCCGACCAGATCAATGGGAAGGTCGGCATCGTGGGCTTCTGCTATGGCGGGGGCGTCGCCAATGCGGCCGCCGTCGCCTACCCCGAACTGGCCGCGGCGGTGCCATTCTACGGCAGGCAGCCCAAGGCCGAGGACGTGCCGCGTATCAGGGCGCCGTTGCTCCTCCACTATGCGGGACTGGATACCCGCGTCAACGAGGGCTGGCCTGCCTATGAGGCTGCGTTGAAGGCGAACGGCAAGGTCTACGAGGCCTATGTCTATCCCAACGTCAATCATGGGTTCCACAATGATTCGACGCCACGCTACGACGAGGCGGCGGCGAAGCTGGCATGGGAACGCACCATAGGCTGGTTCAACCGGTACCTGGCCGGCTAGCGCATGATGGTTTTTGCCTAGGGCGCTTCACGGAATCAGCAGCAGGCTTCCGCTGCTGCGCCCCGCTTCGAGATCGGCATGCGCGCGTGCCGCTTCCGCGAGCGGATAGGTGCCACCGATGGTGCCCACGATGCCCCGGCGCATGGCCTGCAGCACGGCCTCGGCGGCGATCGGATAGATGGCGGGATCGGCTGAGTAGGCCATCACGCTCGGCCGGGCGAGGCAGAGCGCCCGACGCGGGCCGATCTCGGCGACATCGAGCGGAGGGATGGCACCGCCGGCCTGGCCGATGCTCGCCACCGTCCCGAAGGGCCTGACGCAGGCGAGGCTCTTGCGAAGCATGTCGCCGCCGATGCCGTCATAGGCCACATCGACGCCGCGCCCTCCCGTGAGTTCGGCGATCGCGCCGACGAGATCGGCCTGGCGCCCGACGACGAGATGCTGGGCGCCGGCGTCACGGGCGAGACTCGCCTTCGCCTCCGATCCCACCGTGCCGATCACGGTGGCGCCCAGATATTTTGCCCAGCGCACCAGCATGAGGCCAAGTCCCCCCGCCGCCGCATGCACCAGCAACGTGCTATCCGGTCCGACGGGATAGGTCCGTGTCAGCAGCATATGGGCCGTCATGCCGCGCACCATCGAGGCCGCGGCAAGCGGGAGGGGGATGTCATCCGGCAGGCGGACGGCGCGCGCCGCGGGCAGCAGGCGCGCCGTGGCATAGGCCCCCACGGGGGCACCGGCATAGGTGATCCTGTCGCCGGCCGATACCACCGTCACGCCGGCGCCGACTTCCTCCACCACGCCCGCGCCCTCGACCCCGAGGATCGTCGGCAAGGCCGGCAGCGGATAGAGCCCCATGCGGTGATAGATATCGATGAAATTGACGCCGATGGCTTCCTGGCGGATTCGGATCTCGCCAGGTCCAGGCGCTTTGCGTTCCTGATCCTGCGCCGAGAGATGCTCGACACCGCCGGTCCCCGTCAGCCTGACTACCTTGTCCATGATGGCCTCCCACTGATCGAGAGGATCGTGCAGGATGGACCATTGTGTGAAAATTCCCGATAATCTCCCATCACATGGGAGAAAATTCACATTGGCGAATTGGGAAGACCTGCGGCACTTCTCTGCTCTCGCCCGCGCCGGAACATTGTCGGGCGCCGCCCGGCTGCTCGGCGTGGAGCATGCGACCATCGCCCGGCGGGTCGAGGCGCTGGAGCAGGGGACGGGCTTGAAGCTGGTTGACCGGCGGGGACGACGCCTCCTGCTGACCGAGGCAGGCGAGCGCATCGCCGCCATTGCCGGCCGGATGGACACGGAGTCGATGGCGGTGGAGCGGATTCGCGTCAGCGCCCAGAGTGCGCTGGTGGCCGATATCACCATCAGCGCGCCGCCATCCTATGCCGCCGCCCGGTTGATCGAGCCGCTGGCGGAAATCCGTAACCGGCATCCCGGCATCCGGCTTCGCCTGATCGGTGAGAAACGCGAGGCCTCGCTCGACCGTCGCGAGGCGGACATCGCCATTCGCCTCACCCGTCCCCCGAAGGGCGACTTCACCATCAGCCGGATCGGCGAGATCACCTTCGGGCTCTATGCCAGCCCGGCCTACCTGACGGGAACGAAGCCGGAGGACTGGTGCTTCATCGCCTACGAGGAAGGCATCATGGAAGCTTCTCCCCAGCAGCGCAGCCTGCTGGCTTTCGCCGGGGCCAGGACGGTCGGCTTTCGGGCGAGCACGCTCGAGATCCAGATCGGCCTCGCTCGGGCGGGCGTCGGGGTGGCCATGCTGCCCGATTTCCTGGCGGGGACCCGCGATGGCCTCGTGGCGGTTGCGCCTGAACAGCCCGCCGTGCGCCGGGAGATCTGGCTGGCCGTGCATAGCGACCTCAAGGACTCACCGGCCATACGCGCCGTGACGGCCGAACTGCGCGAGGCGATTGCGGGCAGGACGGCGCCTTGACGCGTTTGACGGCGGGATCGGAACGCCGCCTTCGAAATTCCTGCCGGCCCGAACGCATTCTGCCTCAACAGATGAAATCCTCCTTGCCTTGCTGCAGGCGATAGAAACCGGTCTGCGGGACGGGCAAGGCAAGCATCTCCCTTTCGGGCAAGCCGCAATGGATACCTCTGATCAGGCGGCCGGTGAGGCCATGGGATATGGCCACCACGGGCGTGGAAAGGCTGGACAGCCAACCCTCGATGCGTCGGCAGGCCTGCGCGAAGGTCTCGCCGTCTGGCGAACGGAAATACCAGTCGAAGGCAGTGCTACCGGCCAGGACGCCGGGATACTCCATATCGATCTCATAGAGCGTCATGCCATCCCAGGAACCGGTCGTCACCTCCATCAGGCGCGGCTCCTCCTTCATCGGCAGCGCCAGGGAACGGCGTATGTATGCCGCCGTCTGCCTGGCCCGACCGAGGGGGCTGACGTGGATCTCGAAGCCATTCTCCCGCCCGGCCATTTCCCGGGCCAGCCGGAGGCCCATGCCATCGGACTGCTCGATACCGCGCGATGTCAAGGGCGTGTACTGCCGTCCCTGGAATCGCCCGGCCGCATTCCAGGCCGTCTCGCCATACCGAAGAAGATAGATCATGCCACCGGGCCGCGTTGAGGGAAGCATGAGGAGCAACAGGCGTGCAGCATTTTTGTGGCGCGCCCCGCATCGAGGGCGAACGGCGCCCATGCTCTTCCTGATTCATCCTCTCCGTCACTCCCGGCCATTGACGCCGCTGCCCGCGAGTGCCACTTGAGCCCGATGAATCCTTCCGCCCAAGAGCCCGGCTTCGGCATCTATGTGCACTGGCCGTTCTGCCTGGTCAAATGCCCCTATTGCGACTTCAACAGCCATGTCCGCCATGGCGGGGTCGACCAGGCCGACTATCTCGACGCCTATCGGCGGGAGATCGCCCACATGGCCGCGATCGCACCCGGGCGCACGGTCGAGTCGATCTTCTTCGGCGGCGGCACCCCTTCGTTGATGGAACCCGCGACGGTGGGAGCGATCCTCGATGCCGTCGGCGCCGCCTGGAGGGTTGCGCCCGATGTCGAGGTCTCGCTCGAAGCCAATCCCACCAGCGTCGATGCCACGCGCTTCGCCGGCTATCGCGCCGCCGGGGTCAACCGTGTCTCGCTGGGGGTGCAGGCCATGAACGATGCCGACCTCAAGCGGCTCGGCCGCATGCATTCGGTGGCCGAGGCGATGTCGGCGGTATCCATCGCCGCCAGGCACTTCGAGCGCTATTCCTTCGACCTCATCTATGCACGGCCGAACCAGCACCCGGCCGACTGGCAGCGCGAGCTAGACGAGGCAATCGACCGCGCCGCGGAGCACCTGTCGCTCTACCAGCTCACCATCGAGCCCGACACGATGTATGAGCGCCTCGTGGCGGCCGGCAAGCTGATCCCCATGCCGGATGACGACGCGCGGGTGCTCTTCGATATCACCCGCGAAACCTGCGAGAAGCGCGGCCTGCCCGCCTACGAGATCTCGAACCACGCAAGGCCCGGTGCCGAATGCCGGCACAATCTCGTCTATTGGCGCTATGGCGAGTACGCCGGCATCGGCCCAGGCGCCCATGGCCGCCTCGTCGACGAGAGCGGACAGCGGCGCGCGCTGTCGACGGAACGCAACCCGGAAAAATGGCTCGCGGGCGTGCGCAAGAACGGCCACGGCCTGGCTGACGACCAGGCACTCACCGCGGACGAACAGGGTGATGAAATGCTGCTGATGGGCCTGCGCCTGGCCGAGGGCATCGATCTCCAGCGTCTTGCGCATCTGCGCGGCCGCGGCGTCTCCGAGGAAACGCTTGCCGCCCTCGGTTCGGGCGGCATGATCGAGCGCAACGGCTCCCATATCCGCGTCACGCGGGCAGGCTTTCCGCTGCTCGACGCCGTCATCGGCGACCTCGCGGCCTGAGCGCTCCCCGCCGGGGAAGGCCCCCGCCTCAGCGCCAGCCGGTCCTATCGCACCTTGTGCAGCCGGGCCAGGATCGCCTCTGCGACGGCGCCGTAGTCGCCGTCGAAACCATGCCCCCCCGGACGTGACACCCGCGCGGCGCCGTCGAGCACCGGCAGGTTGCAGGCCTCGCCATCTCTGGCACCGTGAATACAAAGCACCTTGTGCCTGGGCAACTGGCGCACCGCCGGCTCGATCGGCACGTCGTCAGGTGCGGGAAAATTCAGCATCTCCCAGATCGAGATGCTGAAATTGGCCGCCGGCTGCAGGCCGATCAACGCGATCAGCGCGGTGCGCCGTCTGGTTTCCTCCGGCAGATGCTTCCAGACGAACGGGAGCGCATCGGCGCCAAAGGAATAGCCGGCCAGTACGAACCGCTCGCCATGCCAGGATCGCCCGTAGAAGGCGAGGATGCGCTGCAGATCCGCCGCGAGAGACACGGGCGTGCTGCCCGAAAAGAAATAGCGGTAGGAGTTGATGCCGATCACGCTGATGCCGGCTTCGTTGGCCCGTTTCGCCACGGCTTCCTCGAGATCGCCCCAGCCATTGTCGCCGGACAGAAGCAGCATGATCGTGCCATCCGGCCGCGACGACCTGTGGATCTCGAGCGGGAGGCCGAGGGACTCCTCCGCCGCGTGGCCGGAAGACTCGAAGAGCGCGAGGCCCACGAAGAGGAGGCCCAGGACGAGCAGCGCCCGCGAGCGGCCTCCGATGCGCTTCCCCGCCGCTCCCGCCGAGGCCGTCACGAGGCGGCCGCCGACCAGGGCTCGATCAGGCCGGCATGAAGCGAAGCGCTGAACACCCCCCTGTCGATCGAGCCGATATTCTCGTCATCGAAATCGACTTCGATGACGAGGGCATGGGCGAGGGAGAGCCGGCGCAGATACTCCAGCAGGGCCATTGCTGCCTCGAAGTCGCGCTTCTCCGCCTCGACGGCAACGCCCGTCGCCGTTGCCCGCACCTGAAACTCAACGGCGCTTTTGACCTCGCCATCCGCCTCGCCCTCGCGGTACTTGTAGGCATCGGGCTGGCCGAGGGGCCACGTCACGCCATCGGCGAATTCCTCGACATCGTCGAGCAACTCATCGGCGGCGTCCTCGTCGGCGATGCCGGACAGGTGGAAGGTCAGAAGATGGATCTTGCGGGCGGCGCTCATGGGATCCTCATCCAGGCGATGCTGCTGGCGGGGATGAAACCAGGGCACCGGATGCCGACAGGCGTACTCCGAAGCACCGGGAGGAACAAGCCATCTCTCCGGGCGATCGTCCATGGCGGCATCGCTCGGTCGCATCTGCCGAAGGCCGCCGGATTCCGGCCATCCTCAAACCCGTATCGATGTCCGCCCGTTCCACGCGGCGAGGCGTGCATGTCTCAACGTTCGTGGGAGCAAAGTGGACAGCATGCGCCGTTGTGGCCTAGACTTTGTTGCTAGGCTTTAGAACAAAGAAGCATCTGGCATCGCTGCATGAACAAGATCGACCTCAAACGACGCGCCGGCGATCAACCCGACCCCTTGGAGCAGGCCAATCCCGTACGGCTCGGAACCCGTCTGCGCCTCGCCCGCCAGACTCGGGGACTGACGCTCAAGGCGCTGGCTACCGCGGCCGACTGCTCCGAAAGCCTGCTTTCCAAGATCGAAAACGGCAAGGCTTCGCCTTCCCTGCCCATGCTGCACCGCCTCGTCGAGGTGCTTGGAACCAACATAGGCTGGATGTTCGAGGAATCCGACAGCGAGGAGGGGATCGTCTTTCGTGCAGGCACCCGCCCGCTGATTTCGCTCGACCCCCTGCGTCGCGGCGAGGGCATCTCGCTGGAGCGCGTCATCCCTTATTCCCCCGGCCATCTTCTCCAGTGCAACATCCATCACATCGAGGCGGGCGGCGAAAGTGCCGGGCCCATCCGGCATCAGGGTGAGGAAGTCGGCTACGTCCTGGCGGGCACCGTCGAGTTGATGGTCGGTGAACGCACTTTCAGGCTCTCCATCGGCGATACCTTCGTGTTCAGGTCGGAATTGCCGCACTGGTATCGCAACACCGGAACCGAGAGGGCGAGCATCTTCTGGGTCAATACTCCCGCCACCTTCTGAGCCTCCTTCTCGACCAGTACCTCGTGAATCGAGGCCTCTCATTCAAGCAACTTGACATGTATTCAAGTCTCTTGAATTATGTGGAGGTTACGATTGAAAATGAGCCCGGCACGGGCCATCCATGAAGGGAACTGAAATGCGGCTCTCAAAGTATCTTGCCGGTTATGCGGCAGCGGCGGCCCTCGCGCTGTCCTTCGGTTCGGTGTCCGCCCTGGCCGACACCTTCGCCCTCGTCACCATCAATCAGCAGGCCCTGTTCTTCAATCAGATCAACGAGGGTGCCCAGGCCGCCGCCAAGGCTGCGGGGGTCGATCTCGTCATCTTCAACGCCAACAACGTCCCCAGCGCGCAGAATGACGCTGTCGAAAACTACATCACGCAGAAAGTCGACGGCATCATCCTGATTGCCATCGACGTCAACGGCGTGAAGCCCGCCATCACGGCAGCGAAGAAGGCCGGCATTCCGGTCATAGCCATCGACGCTCAGATCCCCGACGGCGACAACATAGCCTTTGTCGGCGTGGACAACCTCAAGGCGGGCGAGGACATCGGCAAGTTCTACGCCGACTACGTCAAGTCCAAGCTCAACGGCACCGCGAAAGTCGGCGTGGTCGGCGCGCTCAATTCCTACATCCAGAACCAGCGGCTGGACGGCTTCAAGAAGGCGGTGGGCGCCAGCGGCCTCAAGGTGACCTTCCTCGATACGGTCGATGGCCAGAATGTGCAGGATGTCGCCCTGACCGCCGCCGAAAACCTGATGACGGCCAATCCCGACATGACCACGATCTATGCGACCGGTGAACCGGCCCTGCTCGGCACCGTGTCCGCCGTGACCAGCCAGGGGCGCACGGACGGCGTCAAGGTCTTCGGTTGGGACCTGACCAAGCAGGCCATCGAGGGAATCGACCAGGGTTGGGTTACCGGTGTGATCCAGCAGGACCCGGCCGGAGAAGGCAAGGCAGCTGTCGAGGCCCTGGTCAAGGTAAAGAAGGGCGAGAAGATCGAGCCGATCATCAACGTTCCCGTGACGATCGTCACCAAGGAGAACGTCGACAAGTTCCGGGCCATGTTCAAGTAACGGCTGCCAGGCCACAGCACGATCGATCCCATGCCCGCTGCGACAAAGCTGCGGGATGGGTGTTTCATTGCCAGGCGGAACCATGATGGACAATGGCGAACCCTACCGCGTCAGAATGACCGGTATCTCCAAGCGATACAACACGATCCAGACCCTGGACGACGTATCCCTGATGCTCAAGCCCGGCGAAGTGCTGGGGCTGGTCGGCGACAACGGCGCCGGCAAATCGACCCTGAGCAAGGTGTTGTCGGGCGCCGTGATCCCCGACTCCGGCACCATCGAGATCGACGGCAAGGTTCAATCCTTCACCTCGCCCGCCGATGCCCGTGCGGCTCGCGTGGAGATGGTCTACCAGGACCTGTCGCTTTGCGACAGCGTGGACGTCGCCGGCAATCTCTTCCTCGGCCGCGAACCGAAGCGCCGTGTGCTGGGCGTTTCCTTCCTCGACCAGCGCCGGATGCACGACCAGGCCCGTGACATGCTGGACAAGCTGGGCATCGTCATCGCCGACACCCGGCTGAAGGTGGAGAACCTCTCCGGCGGGCAGCGCCAATCGATCGCCATCGGCCGGGCCGCCTCCTTCAATCCTTCTGTGCTGATCATGGATGAGCCGACCGCCGCGCTGGCCGTCGCCGAGGTGGAGGCGGTGCTCGACCTGATCCGCACCGTCAGCGCACGTGGCGTCAGCGTGATTCTCATCACCCACCGCCTGCAGGATCTCTTCCTCGTCTGCGACCGCATCCAGGTGATGTATGAGGGGCGCAACGTCGCCGAACGCCGGATCGAGGACACCAATATCGAGGAGGTCGTGAACCTCATCGTCGGACGTAAATTCAGCGCGCGTTCCGCCGGAACCCTCAAGGACAGCGGAGCACGCACATGACGACGTCATCCTCCTCTCCGGCCCACCGTCCACGCGTCCACAAGGCACGGTGGCGGGACAAGGCCATGACGAACGGGAGCATCATTTCGATCGCACTCTTCTTCGTCTTCGTCTGCTTCGTCTTCTCCATCTGGACTGAGACCTTCCTCACCGCACCCAACCTGCTGAACATCGTGCGCCAGTCGGCGCCGCTGCTGATCGTCGCCGCGGCGATGACCTTCGTGATCACCACCGGAGGCATCGATCTTTCGGTGGGGTCGGTGCTGGCACTCGCGGCGACGCTCTCCGCCGCCTCGCTGCAGGCCGGCATCCCCTGGCCCGTCGTGATCGTGCTCATGCTCGCCATGGGCGGCGTGATCGGCGCCATGCAGGGTTTCTTCATCGCCTATGAGCGTATTCCCGCCTTTATCGTCACGCTGGCGGGGTTATCGGTGATCCGTGGCTTCGCATTGCTGATCACGGCTGGTTATTCGATCCCTGTCGACGCCATGAACCCGTTCACCGCGATCGGCCGCGCCTGGTTCCTCGGCATCCCGGTTCCGGCCCTGATCGCCCTCGTCGTGCTGGTGGCGGCTTTCCTTGCCTTCAACCAGACTCCTTTCGGCCGGTACGTGACCGGGGTCGGCGCCAATGCAGAGGCGGTCCGGCGCGCCGGCATCAACACCCGCCTCGTGGTGCTGTGTGTCTACATCCTGTCCGGCACGGCCGCCGCGGCCGCCGGCGTGATCCTAGCGGCACGTCTCGGCTCGGGCTCATCCAATGCCGGCCAGGGCTTCGAACTGGACGTCATCGCCGCGGTGGTGCTGGGCGGCACGAGCCTGTTCGGCGGTCGCGGCACGGTCATCGGAACAGTGCTGGGCGCCCTGACGGTCGCGGTGATCGCCAACGGGCTCGTACTGGCCCATATGTCGCCCTTCCTGACCCCCATCGTCACCGGTTCGATCATCCTGATCGCGATCTGGCTGAACTTCCGCATCTTCAAGGGCGCGATGAGGAACCACTGACCATGGATCACCTGTTTCAAGCCCGTCCCGCCGAACGCAAGCCGATCGGCGTCAAGTCCGGCACCGCCATGACCGTGCTGGGCCCGATGGCCGTCGACGACCTCGGCGTCACCCTGATGCATGAGCATATCCTGCTCGACGGCGCGCGAACCTGGAAATGCCCCTGCCATCCAGCCGAGAAGGCGATTGCCGAGCAGAAGGTGAACATCGAGATCATCGGCGAACTGCGGATGAATCCGTATATGAACCGCGACAACGTCTCGCTCGACGACAGCGATCTCGCCCTGTCGGAGCTGAAACGCTTCCAGGCACTCGGCGGCCATACCGTGATCGAGGCCACCAATATCGGGATCGGCCGTGCTCCCGAGAAGCTCGCGCGCATCTCACGCGCCTCCGGCATGAAGATCATCATGGGTACCGGCTTCTATCTGGAGCCGACGCACCCCGAATGGCTCAAGGCGATGGATGTCGAAGCCGTGACCGACTTCATCGTCAACGATGTCGGCGGCGGCGAGACGCAGCCTGAGATCATGGCCGGCATCATCGGAGAGGTGGGCGTCAGCAAGGACTTTACGGCGGAGGAAGAGAAGTCGTTGCGCGCCTCGGCGCGCGCCGCCCGGATTACCGGCCTGCCGCTTTCCATCCATCTGCCGGGATGGGAGCGCCTCGGCCATCGCGTACTCGATATCGTGGAAGCCGAAGGCGCAGACCTTCGACACACCGTGCTCTGCCACATGAATCCGAGCCACGCCGACCTGCCCTATCAAAGGGCGCTGGCCGGGCGCGGGGCCTTCCTCGAATACGACATGATCGGCATGGACTACTATTTCGCCGACCAGGAAGCCCAGTCCCCCTCCGACGAGCAAAGCGCCACGGCAATTCGCGCGCTTGTCGACATGGGGTTCGAGGACCGCCTGCTCCTGTCCCAGGACGTTTTCCTGAAGATCATGCTCACCCGTTATGGCGGCTTCGGCTACGGCTTCATCCTCAAGCATTTCGTACCTCGCCTCCAGCGTCATGGCGTGGAGCAGGCCGCCATCGACCGCATGCTCGTGGACAATCCCAAATCCGTGTTCTCCGCCGCGGCGTGAGCGCACCCATCCGTTTCCCAAGGAGTGACCATGTCCAAGAAGAAAATCCTGCTCGCCGGCGAATCCTGGGTCTCGACCTCGACTCACATCAAGGGCTTCGACCAGTTCCCGACCGCTACCTATCACACCGGCGCGGACGAGCTCCTCGCGGCCCTGAAGGACAGCCCCTTCGACGTGACCTTTATGCCCTCGCACGAGGCCCAGCGCGATTTCCCTCAGACGATGGAGGCCCTTTCGGCTTACGACGCCGTCGTCCTCTCCGACATCGGCGCCAATACGCTGCTGCTGCATCCCGATACCTGGATCCATTCCAAGCCCACGCCGAACCGCCTGCGCCTGATCCGCGACTATGTGAAGAATGGCGGCGGCCTCCTGATGTTCGGAGGCTACTTCAGCTTCCAGGGCATCAATGGCGGCGCACGCTACCGCAAGACGCCCGTGGAGGACGTGCTGCCGGTCGAGTGCCTTGCCTTCGACGATCGCGTCGAGGTGCCGGAGGGGTATGTCCCTGCCGTCACCGGCCCGAACGATCACCCGATCCTGCAGGGCCTTGGAACGGAATGGCCGATCCTGCTCGGCTACAATGAGGTGACGCCCAAGCCGGGAGCGGAGATACTCGCGACCGTCTCAGCCGACTATGGCTCCCAGCCCCTGCTGGTCACCGGCACCTTCGGCCAGGGCCGGACCGTGGCCTGGACTTCCGATGTCGGGCCGCATTGGTTACCCCCGGGCTTCATCGCCTGGAGCGGCTACAAGAGGCTGTTCGAGCAGATGCTCGCCTGGGCCACCACGAAAGGCTGAGTCATGGCCGTGCACGTCGTCGGCAATGTCTGTGTCGACACGACCTTTCGGCTCGGACGGTTCCCTGTTCGCGGTGAAACGCTCAACGCAACGGGCCATGCCGACGGCGTCGGCGGCAAGGGCGCCAATCAGGCCGTTGCCGCCTCCCGGGCGGGCACGGGCGTGACGCTCTGGACGGCGATCGGCAACGACGACGCAGGCCGCTGGATTACCGATCGCCTCTCGGCGGAAATGCTCGCGTGCTCCTTCTCCGTCAAGCCGCAGCCGACGGATCGCTCGGTGGTTCTGGTGGAGGGCGGCGGCGAGAACATGATCGTCACAGGCAGCCTTTGCGCCGAAGCCTTCGATCCGTGTGCAGAGACTGATATCGTCGGCAGGATCGCTCCCGGCGATGTTGTGGTGATGCAGGGCAACCTCTCGCCTCGCGCCACTTCGGCATGCCTTCAGGAAGCCAGGCGACGCGGCGCCCGCACCATTCTCAATCCCAGCCCGCTTCCAGTCGGCATCAGCGCGGCGCTCCCGCCCGCCGGAATCATCGTCGCCAATGTCGGGGAGGCCCGCACGCTGACCGGACGGGATACACCGGAGCGTGCCGCGACCGATCTGCTTGCAGGAGGTGCCGACGTCGTTCTCGTCACGCTCGGCCCCGGAGGCTGCCTCGTCGCCGAAGGCGGGGCCGGAAACATTCGCCACCTGCCGGCTCCCGTGGTCGAAGCCGTCGACACCAGCGGCGCGGGCGATGTTTTCTGCGGCATCGTGGCCGGCGCCCTGGACCTCGGCATGGCTCCCGTCGAGGCGGCTCGCCTTGCCGTCTCCGCTGCCGCCATTGCGGTCGGCCGCGAGGGCACTTCGGCCTCCTGCCCGAGCAGGGCGGAGATCCGCGAACTCATCAGGAAATTGGAAACGGAACAGCCATGACAGCCCCCTCCAAACCCATCGGCCAGGCCTCCGGCGATGCCTTGAGCAGCCTGTTCGGCAGATCCAAGGCCGTCATCGGCGTTGTGCATCTCGCGCCCCTTCCCGGCTCCCCGCACTATCAGGGAGAAGCGATCGAAGCCATCTACCAGCGTGGGCTGGACGACGCGAAGGCCTATCTGCACGGTGGATGCGACGGGGTGATCGTCGAGAACCATGGCGACATACCTTTCGCCAAGCCCGACGACATCGGGCCGGAAACCTCGGCCTATATGTCGGTGATTTCCGACCGCATCCGGCGCGAGATCGGCCGTCCCATCGGCATCAACGTGCTGGCCAACGCAGCCATTCCCGCCCTTTCCATCGCCAGCGCCGCCGGCGCCGGCTTCATCCGGGTCAACCAATGGGCCAATGCCTATGTCGCCAATGAGGGCTTCGTCGAGGGCGAGGCCGCGCGCGCCATGCGCTTTCGGGCCAAGCTTCGCGCCCATGGCATCCGCATCTTCGCCGACGCCCATGTGAAGCACGGCGCCCATGCGATCGTCGCCGACCGGCCGGTGGAGGAACTGGTCAAGGACCTCGTCTTCTTCGACGCCGATGCGATCATCGCCACCGGCCAGCGCACCGGGCATGCTGCCGATCTCTCCTATATCCGCATGATCAAGGACGCGGCGGGCCTGCCAACCCTGGTCGGCAGCGGTGTCACGCCGGACAATGCCAACGACATCCTCGGCATCGTCGACGGCGTGATCATCGCCAGCGCCCTCAAATATGATGGCGTGTGGTGGAATCCGGTCGATCCCGCCCGCGTGACGGCCTTCGTCGCCGGATTGGCGCGATGACGGTTGCGACGATCAATGCCGGACGGTTGCAACGGCGTCTGGAGGACTTCGCCCGCATCGGCGCCACGGCAGCTGGCGGCGTCAACCGGCAAGCCCTGAGCCGGGAGGACCGCGCGGCGCGGCGCCTGCTTGCTGAACTGGCGCTGGCCCGCGGCTTCCATGTCTTCCAGGACGCCATGGCCAACCTCTTCATACGGCGAGAGGGCCGCGAGGACGACGCTCCCCCGCTGCTGATCGGCAGCCATCTCGACAGCCAGCCGACGGGCGGCCGCTACGACGGCGCTCTCGGTACGCTCTCCGCCTTCGAGATCCTCGAGGCGCTCGAAGACGCGGGCATGCAGACCGAGAGATCCGTCGAGGTCGTTGCCTGGACGAATGAGGAGGGCAGCCGCTTCGCGCCCGGCGTCATGGGGTCCATGGCCTTCGCCGGCGCCGCGGATCCGGCGGCGTGGCGCTCGCTGGCGGACAGCAAGGGAGCTTCCTTCGCCGATGAACTCGCCGAGACCCTGGCGGCGCTGCCCGAAGCCACGGCACGCGCGCTCGGCACGCCCGTATCCGGCTATATCGAATTGCATATCGAGCAGGGGCCGTCACTGGAAAAGGAAAAGCTTGCGATCGGCGTGGTGACCGGGGTGCAGGGCACACGCTGGTTGCAGGTGACCATCACGGGCGAGGCAGGCCACGCCGGCACGACCGCTTTGTCCTACCGCCGTGACCCCATGGTTGCGGCCGTGGGCGTGCTCCACGCATTGCAGGCCAGCGTGATGCCCTCCGATATGGACGCACGGCTTACGGTCGGGCGGATTGCGACGGTTCCGGGTTCGGTGAACGCCATACCAAGGGCCGTGACCTTCAGTCTCGATATCCGCCATCCCTCCGCCGCCCGGCTGCAGGAGATCGATGCGCAGGTGCGGGCGATCTGCGGCGAGCAGTGCGCCGCACAAGGCTGCTCGGTCGAAATCGCCACGGCGTTCGACATGCCGCCCGGCGTGTTCTCCCCGGCCATGGTCGAGGTCGTGCAGGAGGCGGCCCTGCGACTCTCCCTGTCCAGCAAAAGGATGGTATCGGGCGCCTTCCACGACGCCCTCTTTGTTTCGAGGGTTGCACCAACGGCCATGATCTTCGTGCCCTGCCGGGACGGCATCAGCCACAACGAGACCGAATATGTCGAGCCAGCGAGCGTGGAGAACGGCGCACGGTTGTTGCTCGAGGCCACGATCGCCGCAGCAAACGGTCCGTCGCCTGTGTAGGCGCTGCGCCCCGCATCGGTGGACCAGACCGATCGGCGCCTGGGAGACGCCGGCCTTCGGTGGCCGCTGCTCAGCGCAGGGCGAGGGCGATCTTGGCGGCGAACTCGTCCAGCGCCTTGCTCATGGCCTCGACCTGGCTGCCGGTATCGGCTGCGGCGGGACGAACGATGACAATGGCCTGAGCCCCAGGCCCTCGCCCGCCGGACCGATAATGCAGGCGCCATTGGGCCTGCATGGCGATTTCGCCCGTGGGCCCAGGCTCGAAGCGGTTCACGGAGAATTCCAGCGTCGCCGCCTCGGTGCCGGTGGTCGTCTGGCTGGTCGTGACCAGCGAGCGGGCGGGCAGGTGCCGGCGCAGATCTTCGGCGAGCACGCGCTGTATCATGCTGCCGAATGGCTCGCCCCAGCGCTCGAACTCGGAAATGTCGAGCTGGACGTCGCTGGACCGTCGCACAAACTGCGGCCGGTCCAGGTATTTCGGAAGGTCCACCGTCTCGATCGATATCGAGACGGGACGCCCGGAGGAGGGCGTTCTCTCCAGGGTGGTGAGGGTATAGATCTTCGATGCGGGCGAGGCACAGGCCGAAAGCAGCCCCAGGACCATTGCGAGCCCGAGGAGGGACCATAGAGATACCGGGCGGGGCATCGTGGGCGGCATTCTCTATTCTCCTTGCGGCTTGCCCCGGATCACGGATTCCGGGTGCTGTGCCATATAGTCGGAAAGCACGCGGATCGAGCGTACGGCTTCGTCGATCTGCGCCATCAGACGGGTAAGGTCACGCCTGAAGGAGGACGTCCCGCCATAGCCCTGATCGAATGAACCCAGGGTCGAGTTGATGCGCCGCATCGATAGCTGGGCGCTGTCGAGCACCGGCGGAAGCTTTTGAAGCGCCGGTCCAAGATCGGTCTTCGCCTGGGCGAGCAATTCCTGCGCGGAAGTCAGGGCTCCCGACAGCGACTGCAGCGATTGCTTGATCTCCGGGCCGCCAGCCAGGTCCTGGAACGACTTCAGCGTATCATTGGCCTGGCCGACCAGCTTGTCCAAGGGCAGCTTCGACACCCGATCGAGAATGTCGTTGACCGAGCGCATCGCCGAATCGAGCTGGTTCGGGCTGGTCGGGATAACCGGATAGGCTTCGCCGGTTCCCAGTTCGGCAGGCGCCGCCCTGGGATCGACATCCAGGGAAACGACGCTTTGCCCGGTCAGGAAGTTGCTGGTCTTGATCTGGGCGCGCAATCCCCTTGCCACCAGCTGCTTGAGGACGTCGCCGGAATTCGGCATGCTGGTGACGCCGACGATCTGGAAGCGCTGAGGCTCGAGTTCGATCACCACCGGAGCGCGCGCGGTATTCTTGGCGACGTCGAACTGGAGGCCGACATCCACCACCTGGCCGATCTTGAGGCCGTGCCATTCGACATTGGAACCGGGCGCCAGACCTCCCACCGAAGAGTCGAAGAAGACGAGATATCTCAAGCGGATCGTATATCGGTCTTCATCCGCGCTGGCCTGGTCGGCGTAGAGCTTGTAGCGCGTACCGGCAGCGGCCTGGGGCCCCGGCTTTTCTCCGTTCGGAATGTCGAATGCGACACCGCCGGCGAAAATCGCCTGGAGCGATTCAAGCTGAAGTTTGAACCCCTGGGCCCCCGTCGTCAGGGAAACGCCGGACGCGCTCCAGAAATTGGTGTTGGCGCGGACCTCCTTGTCATAGGGATCGCGCACGAAGGCTCGAATCTTGATGCCGGCCGCAAGATCCGACGAGTCGTAGCCCAATATCTGCCCGACCTGGACACCCCGGTAGAAAATGGGCGATCCGATATCGATCGAACCGAGCTGCCTGGTATCGAGGGCGAACTCTGTTCCCGGCGTATCGGCCTGGATGACGGGCGGCACCTCCAGGCCGGTAAAGCTGTCCGCGGGCTTTCCGGTCCTGCTGGGATCGAACTCGATATAGACGCCGGAGACGATGGTCGACAAACCAGAGATGCCCGAGCTGGCGGACAGGCGCGGGCGGACGACCCAGAATTTGGTGCCCTCCAGCATCAGCGGCTCGGCTTCCTTGGTCATGTCGGCCGTCACCCTGACATGTGTGCCGTCGGGAGCGAGCCCGATCGACTTGACCGTTCCGAACGTGATCGCCTTGTACTTGATCTGCGTCTTGCCGGCCTCGATGGCTTCGGCCGTCCGAAGATAGATCGTGATCTCCGGGCCCTTCTGGGACAGCGTCGTCCAGCCGAGATAGGCAGCGATGAAGGCGGCCACGATCGGGACGAGCCAGATCACCGAGAAGCGAAAGCGGCGTGGCGGCTGAATCCTGGGAGTGGCCGGACCATCTTCTGGATACGCTACGTCGGAATTGGTCACCGGCCTCTCTTCCCACTGTGACGATCCAGAGCATCCCACATGAGGCGAGGATCAAATGACTCGGATGCGATCATCGTAATGATCACGACGCTGGCGAAGGCGATGGCGCCGATGCCCGGCTGGATGGTGGCGATCTCCCCGAGCTGGACCAATGCCACAAGAATGGAGATCATGAAAATATCGATCATCGACCAGCGGCCGACGAATTCGATGATCCGGTAGAGCACCGTCCTCTCGTGCAGGCGCCAGGTCGAGGCGCTTTGAGTGGTGATCAGCAGGACCACCAGCCCGACCAGCTTGAGCACCGGCACGAGGATCGAGGCGAAAAGCACCAGCAGCGCCAGCGGCCACATTCCCGCATCCGCCAGCGCGACGACACCGCTGAGGATGGTATCGGGCTCGCCATGACCGAGCGAGACCACCGTCATGACCGGAAACAGGTTGGCGGGAATGTAGAGAATCGCCGCCGTGGTAACCAGCGCCCAGGTCCTGCTCAGGCTGGCCGGCTTTCGATGATGGAGATGCGCCAAACAGCGGGGACAGTGCCCTTTGCCGTTCTCGTCCAGATTGGATACGAGGCCGCAGGTCTCGCAGCGGCAAGTCGGGCGGGCACGATCGACGGCCACATGCCTCGGCACCACGCCCTTGCTCTCAAAGGCACGCCAAACGGTCTCATCATCGAGCATCGAGCCCGTCAGGACGGTGATCAGCATGAGGGCGCCGACCGCGAACACGCCATAGCCGACATCCACGCTGGCCAGATCGATCAGCTTCACATAGGCGACGAAGACGCCGAGCATGTAGACCTCGACCATCGCCCAGCGGCTGATCTTGGTCGAGAAACGATAGAGGACGGGCAGCCAGCGGGGCGGGCGGCGGAGCCTGAGCCCGCCCAGCACGAGCAATCGGCACAGGATCTGCAGGCTTGGCGCGGCCAGCATCGTCACCGCCACGACGATGGCCAGTTCCCAGAACCCCTCGTCATACAGCGCTCGAACGCCCGTGATGAGACTTGCGACCTGCGCGCGCCCCGAAATCTCGAGAGAGATGAAGGGCAGCATGTTGGCCATGAGGAAGCAGATCGCGCCAGCGCAAGAATAGGCGAAGGCATGGTCGAGAGAGACTTCGCGGAGCTGGTGGAGGCTGTTGTCGCAGCGCGCGCAACGAGCTCGCGCGCCGTCCTGCAGGGGAGGCACGTCATGCGCGAGGCCACATTCGTGGCACTCCATGATTCGCTGTGAACCTTGCCCGACCGAAGCAGCCGGCCCAATCCTCTGGCTACTCAATACGTCACCATCATGTATTGGAGGGGCACTCGTCCGCTGAATGAAAGAAGATCTAGCGCGCCGATGCGAATCGACCGGCGCACGGCGCAGCAATAGCAGGCCCCGACCCGTTTCGACAACGATGCCGCGCACGCCGGACCAAGCATCGCCTCGCTGCCCCAGATCTTGGACTTCAGCGGGCACCGCGTCAATCGCCCGGAATTCATCGCCCGCCATTGCAGCATTCCTCCCGCTCGTCGGCATGCACCTTCACCCATGACGCAATCTGCTCGCATCGGCCCCTGCCCTGTCTCGTGGGCGGTCGTGCACCTCGGCGCACACTAGGAGGCGCTCTGCCATCTGTTCGCTTCTAACGAATAGTGATGCCGGTTTTCAGCCGATTATCCGCTTTCGGAAACAGGGCATGCTCCGGTCATCCCAAGGCGCAAGAGCGCCGAAACCGAAGGAGAGACACAATGTCTGAGCACAGCAACAAGGTCGCCATCGTCACCGGCGCTTCACGTGGTATCGGCGCGGCGATCGCCGAACGTCTTGGCAAGGATGGCTTCACCGTCGTCGTCAACTATTCCGGTAACGCGGCGGCGGCCGAAGACGTGGCCCGCAAGATCGAACAGGCAGGGGGGAGAGCCGTCACCGCCCAGGCCGATGTGGCCGATGCGGAGGCCGTGCGCCGCATGTTCGATTCCGCCGAAACTGCCTTCGGCGGCGTCGACGTGCTGGTCAACAATGCCGGCATCATGATGCTGTCGCCGCTCGCCGGCGCAGACGACGCCAATTTCGACCGCCAGGTCAGCGTCAACCTGAAGGGCACCTTCAACACGCTGCGCGAGGCGGCCAGGCGGCTGCGCAACGGCGGGCGCGTCATCAACTTCTCGACCACCGTCGTCGGGCTGAAGCTCGAGAGCTACGGCGTCTATGCTGCGACGAAGGCCGCCGTGGAAACTCTCACCGCCATCATGGCCAAGGAGATGCGCGGCCGCGGCATCACGGTCAACGCCGTGGCTCCCGGCCCCACCGCGACCGACCTCTTTCTCCATGGCAAATCCGACGAGTTGATCGAGCAACTGGCGAAGATGGCTCCCCTGGAACGCCTGGGAACGCCGTCCGACATCGCCGCCGCCGTCTCCTTCCTCGCCGGCCCGGACGGCGGCTGGATCAACGGACAGACGCTGCGCGCCAATGGCGGCGTGATCTGACGCCGAAGTCGCGATGGCGGACAGCCGCCATCGCTCCCCCTGCATCATCCCCGCCCATGGAAGGAACGGAACCATGAACAAGCAAGTCATCGTCATCACCGGCGCTTCGAGCGGTTTCGGCGCCCTCACCGCCCGCGCCCTCGCCAAGGCCGGCCACACCGTCTATGCCGGCATCCGCGCCACACAGACCCGCAACACCAAAGCCGTCGCCGAAGCGGCGGGCTTCGCGCGGGAGAACAGCGCCGACCTGCGCACGGTCGAACTCGATGTCGCCGACGCCGCCTCGGTCGAGGCCGGCATCGCCGGCATCATCGCAGAGGAGGGACGCCTGGACGCCGTCGTCCACAATGCCGGCCACATGTCCTTCGGACCGGCGGAGGCCTTCACGCCCGAACAATTCGCCGAACTCTACGACATCAACGTGCTCTCGACCCAGCGCGTCAACAGAGCGGTCCTTCCCCATATGCGCAAGGCCGGGAAGGGCCTCGTTGTCTGGGTGTCGTCGTCGAGCACCCGAGGCGGCACGCCGCCCTATCTGTCGCCCTATTTCGCCGCCAAGGCGGCGATGGATTCACTCGCCGTCTCCTACGCCAGCGAACTGACCCGCTGGGGGATCGAGACCGCGATCATCGTACCCGGAGCCTTCACCAAGGGCACCAATCACTTCGCGCATTCCGGCTCGCCGGCCGACACCGCCCGCGCGTCCGAATACAATGACGGCCCCTACAAAGGCGTGCCCGAACAGGCCCTGAAGGGTCTTGCATCGCTCGAACCCGCCGATGCCGACGCCGGGGACGTCGCCGTCGCGATCGTCAGGGTGGTTGGCATGCCCTTCGGCAGCCGCCCCTTCCGCACCCATGTCGATCCGTCCCAGGACGGGGCTGAGATCGTCAACGGCGTCGCCGACCGCGTGCGAGCCGAGATGTTCCGCCGCATCGGCCTCGAGGATCTGCTCAAGCCGACGATCAGGCCATGACCGCGGGGTGCCCGGTACGGCCGGCTCGCGCCTCGGGCACCCTCGCCTCTCCCACAACGATCCCGCACGGTCCTGACCGGTCGAGCGCGCACTTTTCCGGGCAGCGACATACAACCCTCAGTCTACCTTGACATTTGTCTATCACTACCCGAATATTGTCAAAGTCGATGAACCGAGCTGGCCTCGGATGTCGATCGACCCTGCCGGCCAAGGCAGCGGTCCATAATCGGGAGAGGAAACGTGGAGCATCTGCTTGAGGTAGAGGGGCTGAAGAAGTCCTTCGGCGGCGTCGCCGCCCTGCGGGATGGCCGTCTGCGACTGCGCGCCGGTTCCGTGCATGCCCTGTGCGGCGGCAACGGTGCGGGCAAATCCACCTTCCTGAAGATCCTGATGGGCATACACCGGCGCGACGCGGGCTCGATCCGTCGTCGCGGCCAGGAAGTCCACTTCTCGACGCCGGCGGAAGCCCTTGCCTCCGGCATCGCCATCATCGAGCAGGAACTGAGCCCCGTGCCGCACATGACGGCGGCCGAGAACATCTTCCTCGGGCGTGAGCCGTCGGCACGTTTCGGCGGCATCGATTTCGGCGCGATGAACCGTCAGGCCCAGGCGCTCTTCGACCAGCTCGGCTTCAACATCCGCGCCAGCCAATACATGATGAACCTCTCGGTGGCGCAGATGCAGCTCGTGGAGATCGCCAAGGCGCTCAGCCACGACGCCGAGGTGATCTTCATGGATGAGCCGACCTCCGCCATCGGCGAGAAGGAGGCTCAGCACCTCTTCTCGGCCATTGAACGACTGAAGGCCGCCGGCAAGGGAATCGTCTATGTCTCCCACCGGCTCTCGGAGATCTTCCAGATCGCCGATTCCTACACCGTCTTCAGGGATGGCGGCTATGTGGACAGCGGCGAACTCGCCAGCGTCACCCGCCCGCAGTTGATCAGCATGATCGTCGGGCGTGAACTCGGCGAGGAATATGTCAAGACCAACGTGCCGAGCCAGACCGTCGGCTTCGGCGTATCGGGCCTGACCATACCGGGCAGGATCGAGGATATCTCCTTCTCCGTCCGCCAGGGGGAAATCCTCGGCATCTACGGCCTGATGGGCTCCGGACGCACCGAGATCTTCGATTGCCTCTTCGGCCTCAGGAAACCCAGCGCCGGCACGATCACCCTTGCGGGCCGGCCGCTTGCGATCACCCGGCCGGCCGACGCCATGCGCGAGGGCATCGCGCTCGTGACCGAGGACCGCAAGCTCACGGGGCTCAATCTCATCGACAGCGTGCGCAACAACATTTGCCTCGCCAGCCTGCCGGAACTCAGCCCCGGGTTCACCATGCAGCGCCGGCGCGAGCAGTCAGCCTCTACCGAGATGATCGAGCGCTTCGGCATCAAGGCAGCGCGGGACACCATGCCCGTCTCTTATCTCTCGGGCGGCAACCAGCAGAAGGTCGTGCTCGGCAAATGGTTCCTGCGGGAGCCGAAGGTGCTGCTCCTGGATGAGCCCACGCGCGGCGTGGACGTCGGTGCCAAGCGCGAGATCTATCGCATCATCTGCGACTTCGCCGCCCAGGGCGGGACCGTCGTGATGATCTCGTCCGAAATCGATGAGGTTCTCGGCATGTCCGACCGGATCCTGGTGATGCGGCAGGGACGCTCGGCAGGAACCTATCGCCGGGAGGAAACCGACGCCCAGTCGCTGGTGCACCTGTCCACTTGAGCCACGGCACAACAGAGCGTCATCAGGCATAGAAGAGGAAATCCGCGTGTCCGCCAACGAGAATCCTTCCACGGGCAGCTGGTTCAGCACGGATCGCCGCCGGCTGCTCCTGCAGGAATACGGCATATTCATCGCCTTCCTGCTGTTGGCCCTGATCCTGTCACTGTCCAACGAGTACTTTCTGACCGCAGGCAACATCTCGAACGTGCTGCTGCAGACCGCCATAAACGGTGTCCTCGCCATCGGCATGACCTTCGTGATCCTGACGCGCGGCATCGATCTGTCGGTCGGTTCCGTGGTGGCGCTCACGGGCATCGTCAGCGCCAGCCTTGCCACCAGTTCGGCGACCGCCGGCCTGCCAGGGGCGCCGTACCCGTTCTACCTGGCCCTGGCCGCCGGTCTCCTGGTGGGTATCGCCTGCGGCGCGGTCGTCGGCGTCATCGTCTCGCGTTTCTCGGTTCCGGCCTTCGTCGCGACGCTGGGCATGCTTTCGGCGGCGCGCGGCCTTACCCTGATCTATGGCGGGGGGCGGCCGGTGCCGGCGCTGACTCCCGAATATCGGTGGATCGGCACGGGCAACCTGTTCGGCCTTCCCATGCCCGTCGTCCTGCTCGCGGTCGTGTTCATCATATCCTGGTGGGTACTGAACCGTACCCGCTTCGGCCGCTACATTTACGCAGTGGGCGGCAATCCGCACGCCGCCAAGACCTCGGGCATCGACGTCACCCGTATCCGGTTCATCGTCTACGTCATTTCAGGCGGGCTGTCGGGCCTGGCGGGGATGATGCTGGCCGCTCGCACGGGCTCGGCGCTGCCGCAGGCCGGCATCGCCTACGAACTCGATGCGATCGCAGCCGTCGTGATCGGCGGCACCAGCCTCTCCGGCGGCGTCGGGCGCATCACCGGCACGCTGATCGGCGCGCTGATCATCGGCGTGATGAACAACGGCCTCGATCTGATGGGCATCCAATCCTACTACCAGCAGGTTCTCAAGGGCGCCCTCATCGTCGGCGCCGTGATGCTGGACCGGAAGCGCAACCAGGGCGAGTGAAGCCCTCCCCAAAATCCGGCATCCACGCCGCGATCCGATCCGTATGCCGCAATGGCATCGGCGTTCCAAGAGGAGACGACCATGAGGAAACTGCTTTTCGCCCTGGCAGCCGCCACGGCGCTGCTGATGACGCCTGCGCTGGCGCAGGACAAGAAGATCAAGATCGGTGCGGCCCCCTACGGCCTCAACGCCGAGTTCATGCAGATCTGGACGGCCGCGCTGAAGGATCACCCCGCGGTCAAGAGCGGCGA
Organism: Labrys sp. ALF-8; assembly: GCF_059699065.1. NCBI lineage: Bacteria > Pseudomonadati > Pseudomonadota > Alphaproteobacteria > Hyphomicrobiales > Xanthobacteraceae > Labrys > Labrys sp. ALF-8. The sequence continues at coordinate 2,425,406 of NZ_AP048537.1, read as the reverse complement.
GGTCGAATTGACCGTGTTCGACGGGCGCTACGACGCCCTCGTGCAGCAGGAACAGTTCAACACCATGATCACGCAGAAATTCGACGCGATCATCTTCGTGCCCATCGACATCGAGGCCGGAGCGACCGCCGTGCAGGCCGCGCATGATGCGAACATTCCCGTGATCGGCTCCAATACCCGCGTTCATTCCGACCTGCTGTCGGCCTATGTCGGCTCCGATGACACGATCTCCGGCTATCTCGAAGCCAAGAGCGTGCTCGACAAGATCGGCTGCAAGGGCAACGTGGTGATCATCGAAGGCCCGATCGGCCAATCCGCGCAGATCTCGCGCCTCGAAGGCAACAAGAAGGCGCTGGCGGAATGCCCGAACGTGAAGGTCCTGGAGGACCAGACCGCCAACTGGTCGCGTGCCGAGGCACAGACACTGATGGAGAACTGGCTCACCGCCCACCCCGGCCAGATCAACGGCGTCATCGGCCAGAATGACGAGATGGCGCTGGGTGCCATCGAGGCGATCAAGGCCGCCAAGCTCAACGTCAAGGACTTCGCCATCGCCGGCATCGACGGCGTCACCGACGCCCTCAACGCGGTCAAGCAGGGCACCATGACCTCGATCCTGCAGGATGCACGAGCCCAGGCGCAGGGCGCGATGGATCTCGCGATCTCCCAGGCCAAGAAGGGCAACTACAAGCCCGAGTCCGACATCTGGGCCGAGTATCCGAGCATGCCGTACAACAACGGCACCAGCAAGGAATACAATGTGCCGTGGACCCCGGTCACGGCCGAGAACGTCGACAAGCTCCTCGCTGCCCGCAGCAAGTAATACCCTCAACGGCACGGGGCGGATGGTCCGCCCCGTGCTCTCCCGCCAGGACCACGCGACATGACCGATACTCCGCAGATCGACCTGACCTTTCCGCTCGCCGGCAAGGCCGCCCTCGTGACGGGTGCCGCCTCCGGCATCGGCGCAGCCATTGCAAGCGCCTTCGCCGCCAAGGGAGCCAGAGTGGCGGTTCTCGACATCAATGCCGAGCTCGCCGATGCGAAAGCCGGCGAACTCGGCGGCGGTGCACGCGCATTCGTCTGCGACGTCACCGATCCCGCCTCCGTTCAGGCGGCGGTCGAGGGAGCCAAATCCGCCTTCGGCGGCATCGACATCGCCGTCAACAGCGCGGGCGTGGTGTTCCTGGCGCCGGCCGAGGACCTCCCCCTCGACTACTGGACCCGTACGATCGACATCAACCTGAAGGGGAGCTTCCTCGTTACGCAGGCCGTCGGCCGGGCGATGATCGCGAGGGGCAAGGGTGGCAAGATCATCAACCTGGCTTCCCAGGCCGGCACCGTCGCCATCGAGGAGCATGTCGCATACTGCGCCTCGAAGTTCGGGGTCATCGGCATGTCCAAGACCTTTGCCGCCGAATGGGGCAAGCATGGAATCACCGTCAACACGCTCTCCCCCACGATCGTGCTCACCGAACTCGGCAAGAAGGCGTGGGCGGGCGAGAAGGGCGATGCCGCGCGCAAGCGTATCCCGGCCGGCCGCTTTGCCTTCCCGGAAGAGATCGCGGCAGCCGCCGTATTCCTCTCTTCCGCCGGTGCGGACATGATCAATGGCGCCGATCTGCTGATCGACGGCGGCTACACGATCCTCTGAGCCCCGCGCCCAGAAACCTCAAGGAGACACTATGCAGCGGTTCGTCAACAACCCCGACGAGGTCGTGGAAGATACGGTGAAGGGCTTCGTCAAGGCGCATTCGGATATCGTTCGCCTTGCCGACAACCCGCGCGTCGTCGCGGCCAGGAATGCACCCATCGCCGGCAAGGTCGGCGTCGTCACGGGCGGCGGCTCAGGCCACGAGCCAGCCTTCATCGGCTATGCCGGCGAGAATATGCTCGATGCCGTCGCCGTCGGCGAACTCTTTTCGTCACCCACCGCCAAGAGCTTCTACGATGCCTTCCGCGAGGCGAACGGCGGCAAGGGAGTCGTATGTCTCTACGGCAACTATGCCGGCGACAACATGAACGTGAAGATGGCGGTCAAACTCGCAGCCAAGGACGGCATCGACGTGGCAACCGTGGTCGCCAATGACGATGTCTGCTCGGCACCGCCCACGGAACGCGAGAAGCGGCGCGGCGTGGCGGGCGAGATCTTCATGTGGAAGGTCGGTGCGGCGAAGGCGGCGGGCGGCGGCAGCCTCGAAGAGGTCCGTGCAACGGCGCAGAAGGCGATCGACAATTGCCGCTCGATCGGCGTGGGGCTGGGGCCTTGCACGCTTCCCGCGGTCGGCCATCCGAACTTCCAGATCGAGCCGGGAACGATGGAGGTTGGCATCGGCCATCATGGCGAGCCGGGCGTGCGGGTCGAGCCGCTCAAGACCGCCCAGGAAGTGGCGAAGGACATGTCGAAGCTCGTCCTCGACGACCATGATCTTTCCGCTGGCACGGAAGTCGCCGTCCTCGTCTCCGGGCTGGGCGCGACACCCCTCAACGAGCTCTATATCCTGAACGACACCATCGAGCAGGAGATCACGGCCCGAGGCCTGAAGATCCACAGGACCTATATCGGCAATTACTTCACATCGCTCGACATGATCGGCGCGACCCTGACCGTGATGGCTCTCGACGAGGAACTCAAGGCGCTTCTCGACCTCAATGTACGCTGCACCATGCAGTTCTGACGGAGAAAACGAAGCATGCAGTCATTCACCAACGCATCGGCTGGAGCGATCGTTCTCTCTCTCGCCGACCGGATCATCGAAAACCGCGCCTACCTCAGCGAGATAGACGGCAAGATCGGAGACGGCGACCACGGCGTCAACATGGCGAAGGGCTTCGGCATGGCCGCCGACCGCCTGAAGGGCAGGGAGACGTCGCTCAGCGAGGCCCTCGACACCCTCGGGACCGTTCTCATGACGGAAATCGGCGGCTCGATGGGCCCCCTCTACGGGGTGATGTTCACGGAGTTCGCCGAGAAGCTCGACGGGGTGACGGCCATCGACGCGGCAACCTACAGCAGGATGCTCCATGCCGGGCTCGAGGGCATCCAGGCGATCGGCTCCGCGAAGGTGGGCGACAAGACGTTGCTCGACACCTTCGTCCCGGCCGTCGACACCTTCGATGCGGCCGTCTCCGAAGGCAAGTCCTTCGGCGAGGCGCTCGACGCACTCGTTCCAGCCGCCGAGGCGGGGCGCGACTCCACCCGCGACCTCGTTGCAAAGATCGGCCGCGCCAGCCGTCTCGGCGAGCGATCGCTGGGGGTACTGGATGCCGGCGCGACCTCCTGCGCCATCATCCTCAAGGAGCTCTCCCTCGGTGCCCGCGCCCGCCTCGTCTAGAGGGGCACGAGTTGAGAGCAGGTCTCGTCGGCGATCCCTCCCTATCGCCGGCTTTGCCGAGACCCGCTCTGCCGGACCGCGCTTTTCTTGCAGCGCGGTCCGCGCCGACCTTTAAAAGGAGTTGCAAACGCGCGGCACTCCTCCCAGTTTGCCGAAAAATGGGAAAACTGCCTACCTTCATGGAAATAAACGAATCCTCGCCGCAGAAAAATGGAACAGGCCGCGCCCGCACGACGGACGGGACGGATGGCATCCCCCTTCGCTATGGCGACGATCCCTATGTGTGGGCCTGCTGGCTCTATTACGAAGAAGGCAGGACCCAGGGCGACATCGCGAATATCATGGGTATCTCGCGCGCCACGGTGAACAGTTACCTGGCCGATGCGCGCACGCGCGGAATCGTGAATATCTCGCTCGAGCCCGCCCGGTTGAGCTCGCTGACCATCGCGCAGGAACTGAAGCGGCATTTCGGCCTGTACGATTGCCTTGTGGTCCCAAGCGACGACAGCTCGCGGTCGCTGATAGAGCGCCTCGGCGCGGCGGGAGCGCGAGCCCTCAACCGCCTCCTGAAGTCCGGCGATACGATGGCCGTCGCCTGGGGGCGGACGGTTCTCGCGATCGCCGAGCAGGCCTCCGTGCCGGGGCTGCAGGACGTCACGATCGTGCAGGCGACCGGCGGCACACGCGCCGATTTCGCCTATACGCCCGAGCTCTGCGCCGCGGCGCTGGCCCGCGCCGTCAACGGAAAGCTCATCAACCTGACGGCGCCGGCAATCGTCTCGAATGCGGATGTCCGCGACATGCTCCTCCACGAGCCGTTGATCGACAGCCAGTTCGAAGTCCTTGCCAAGGCGAACAAGGCTCTCTTCGGCATTTCCTCGCTGCGCCCGAACTCGACCATCCATACCAGCGGCTTCTTCGAATCCGTGTCGCTGCAGCAATATCTCGCCAAGGATGCCGTGGGCGTCGTCGCCGGCCGCTTCATCGACGGCTGGGGTGCGCCGGTCCCAGGCCCGCTCGACGACCGCACCATCGGCATATCGCTCGACATGCTCAGGAAGATCGGGACTCGGATTGCGATTTCAGGTGGTTTCGACAAGGTGCCCGCGATCCTGGCGGCTCTCCGGGGCGGCTATGTGAACGTCCTCATCACCGACGCGGCAACCGGCTGGGGCATCCTCAACGCGGAAGGCGTGACCCAGATCGAGCATAAATCATCGCCGCGTTCGGGAGCCGACGGGGCGACGGCGCCCCCCACCGCCTACCGCACGCTCGTCAAGAAGTTCCTGAACGCCCCCGATGACGTCGTCGACGAAATGCTCGACGGCGCGGTCAGGGCCCATGCCACCTACATCCAGCCGATAAGGGACTCCAACCGCGCGCTGATCGCCCGCAGCGGCCCACGGCCCGGCAAGGTGGGGCTCGTCATCGGGGGCGGCACGGGGCACGAGCCCTGTTTCCTCGGCTATGTCGGCAAGGGTCTCGCCGATGCCGTCGCAATCGGGAATGTCTTCTCTTCCCCTCCCCCCGCCCCCATCCTGCAATGCGCCAGAGCCGCCTCGGGTGGAGAGGGCGTCCTCTTCGTCTACGGAAACTACGCCGGCGACGTGATGAACTTCGAAATGGCGGCCGAGATGGCCCAGGAAGAGAAGATCGACGTGCGAACCGTCCTGACCACGGACGACATCGCCTCCTCCTCCCTGGAGGATCGCGAGGGCCGGCGCGGCGTTGCCGGCAACTTCTTCATCTTCAAGATCGCGGGCGCGGCGTGTGACCGGGGCCTCTCGCTCGACGCCTGCGAGGCGGTGACCCGCAAGGCCAATGCGAGAACCTTTACGATGGGTGTCGCGCTGGAGCCGTGTTCCCTCCCCCAGACGCGGCGCCATAATTTTGAAATGGGTCCGGACGATATCGAGTTCGGCATGGGCATTCACGGCGAGCGTGGCGTCACGCGCGAGAAAATGATGACGGCCGACGAGATCACCGACAGGGTCATGGATCGCGTGTTTTCGGAAATGAAGCCGGCCCAGGGGGATCGGGTTGCCGTGCTGGTCAATTCCTTCGGAGCGACGCCCCTGATGGAGCTCTATATTCTGTTCCGGCGCGTCGAGCAGAGATTGAGAGCAAAAGGTATCGAGATAGAGGCAAACTGGATCGGGCATTACTGCACGTCGCTCGACATGGCAGGCGCGTCGATTTCCGTGCTCCATCTCGATCCGGAATTGTCGGAATTGCTGCATCACCCCTGCGACACCGCCGCCTTGCGGGTCGTCTGATACAAAAATCATGGTCACGACACCAAACGTGAAGTCCTGCTGAATTGGAGGGACCCCTATGCCGGACAATGCAGCGCTTCATCTAAGCAGGATGTTCCACCTCATAGCGGTGGCGATCGTCGCTGAGAAGGATCGCCTGACGACGTTGGATGGAGCGATCGGCGACGCGGACCACGGCATCACGATGGCTCTCGGCTTCTCCGCGGTCAACGGAGAGCTGGCCAAGCTCGACCTCAGGAGCAAGACTGCCTCGGACGTCTTTACCGTCGCCGCCTCGGCCTTCCTTGACGCTGTCGGCGCATCGACGGGACCGCTCTATGCCACTGCATTCCGCAGGGCCGCTCTGGCGATGAAGCAGGACGGAAGCCTCTCGCGCGAGGGACAGGCGACGATGATCGAGGCCATAATGCTCGGGATCAGGGAACGCGGCAAGGCCCAGCGTGGGGACAAGACCATGCTCGATGCCTGGATACCCGCCGCCGAGGCCGCGGCCTCGGCGCGAGCGGCGCAGGCCGATACCGCGCAGATGTGGACGGGAATCGTGGAGGCAGCAGAGAACGGCGCCTATTCCACCCGATCCATGGTAGCCGCCCGTGGAAGAGCGGCGCGGCTCGGCGAACGCTCCCTGGGACATATCGATCCCGGCGCGGCCTCGGCCGTCGTCATCCTGCGTGCGATGCGCGAGACTTTCACGTCGGCCGATCGCTCCTGACGCCGAGACTTCGCGCGTGAATGCGCGATGCCCGGAGCGCCCTGCGCCACATACCGCGGACGATGCGTATCACGGTTCTTTGTGCAGAGTTTGTTGACGGGCTGTGCCATAGAATGGGTGCGTCGCCGATTCGCGCGATGGCCCTTTCTGATCGATTTCTCGCGGCGCCGCCGCAAGCTAATTGCAGAACGCCTCGACTGGAGAACTGGTCCGGTGCGATTGAGATCTGCCCTTCAAGACATCATCAACATCCTCGGCCTTTTCGCCGTCGTGATCGCCATTTCAGCCTCGCCATCAACCGCGGCAGGGCAATCGCCAGGCATTCCCGCCTGGCTGGCCGCCCGTGTCGGCGAAGGCGCGGGCCAGATCGCGCAGCCGGTCCTTATGCGGGCGCGCGCGCTCTATATGCAGAAGCTGAGCGCCGGCGCGGTCCGGAACCCCTGCTACTTCGCCATGGATGCCACACGTCCCAACAATCCGAGCGGGACGGGAGGCGGCCGGTTCTATATCATCTGCGAGTCCGAGCGGTCGTTTCGCGCGATCGCCGCCGGCCACGGCGGCGGACGCAACCTGCCGGGCATGGCCAACTATGCCAATGGCCGGGAGTGCGCGAAGAATTTCGGCAATGCCATGGATTCGGAACTGACGACGGGCGGCGCCTATGTGACGGCCGAGGCGAAAACCTCATTCAAGGGCTATTATCGCGTGTCCGCGCGCCAGGACGCTGCCTTCCTTCGCACGTTCATCCAGTTTGACGGCGTTGGCGAGACCGCGAACGCCCGGCAGCGCGAGATCGGCGGACATGCAGCCGCGGCGCTGAAGGGCGTGTGCCTCCGGAAGGATCCAAGCAGCCCCTATGCGAATCCGGACGGTTATGTCCCGTTCGGCACCCTGGTCGACTATAGCGGCGGGCGCAGCAACGGCTGCACGAGTTGGTCGCCCGCGGATATCCGTCAGATCCTCGCCATGGTGAAGGACGATCCAACCACATTGTACATCTATCCTGCCGCCGCCGACGTCGATGCCGTCGCGCGGGCCGTGGCCGCCGGCCAGTCGCCATCCCGCGCGGGCCTGTATTGGAACGCGTCCTGCCTCCGGGCGATCGGCGCTCCGAGATATTGGCCGAGAGGTGTCCTCGAGCCGATGATCGCACAGTACAAGAGAGACCATCCGGCGCCGCCGCCGCGGCCGACGCCGATCTGCGCCGGGCAGTAGGGCCTTCCCGCCGAGTTGCACGCTGCCCAAGGCGAACACCGTTCCTTGGCCGCGCAGCTTGGCCGGCTCTCGCCGGGGGCTACTTCGCCGAATTCAGGCAGTTGGTCGGCAATGGGGGATTGCCCAGCCAGATCTCGAAGGTATTGGGGCGGGAATCCTGCGCCCCGCTCCAGCTCGTGGAGAGATCCTTGGTGGTGAGCTGCAGGCCCACCGTCGAAAAGAGTTCCGTGAGCGATTCGGCCCGCTTGCGGTCGCTGACCTTGAAGAAGCGTAGCTCGTTCGTCTCGCCGGACCACTTGGCCAGGATCACGGACGGGAAGGTGATGCCGGCCTTGTCGCTGTCCTTCAGTTCATCCAGCAGAATCCCCGGGCATGGGCGCTGGGTATCGTTGAGGACATGCACGAAGATGCGGCTGGGCAGGCGTGCCGTCGCCTCTTCATATGCCTCTTTTACCGAACCATTGGCGAGCGAGGCCTTCTGGATGGCGTTCTCCAGCAGCGGCAACAGGTCGCGGTCGGAAGACGAGTTGGCGTAGTCGAGCTGGGCGGTGATGAACTCCACCGGCACCTTGTCGTTCTTGAGCAGGTATTCGAACATGGCGATGCCGTATTTGCGCTTCTCCGGCGCCGCGTCGGTCATCATGTCGATCATGGTGCGCAGGTCGGACAGATTCTGCTGCCAGCGCGTGTAGTACCATCCGATGCCCGCCACTGTGAGCGGAATCAGGGCAGTCGATACCAGTTGGGGCAGGATTTCGCGCCAGGGGCGAGGCAGGGACATGAAGGCTCTCAAAAAGCGAATCGCCCGCCACTATGCCCGCTGGAGAAGGGAGCGCCAATTCCGTCGAACCGGCGCTTTCCTCCTTCGAGCCGCCGATCAGACCACGCTGAGCCGGACGTCGAGATTCTTGCGCGTGGCTTCCGAATAGGGGCAGACGATGTGGGCCCTGGCGACGAGGTCCTCCGCCTTTGCCTTCTCGACGCCCGGCAGGGATACGGCCAGCGCCACGTCGAGACTGAAGCCCGTGCCATCGTCGCGAGGACCGATGCCGACCGTGGTCGTCACCGTGGCATCGGCCGGCAGCGCGACCTTCTCCTTGCCGGCCACGAAGCGCAGGGCGCCCATGAAGCAGGCGGCGTAGCCGGTGGCGAAGAGCTGCTCGGGGTTGGTCCCGGGGCTGCCGGAACCGCCGAGTTCCTTCGGCAGCGACAAGGTGACGGACAGGTTGCCGTCAAGAGTGCCGGAATGGCCTCCGTCCCTGCCATGGGCATCGGACCGGGCGGCCGTGGTGTAAAGGACTTTCATCGAAACCTCCTTGAGGATAGGACGCGTTTAGTATCGCATACGTTTATATCGTATGCGATCTTTATTTTTGCACAGAAAAGATTGCAAAAATGGTTTCACGACTCTGTCGCATGCGATAAGTTTATAACGATATGGAAAGGTTGGCATTTTGTTCGATGATGCCGATCTGTCCCGCAAGGAGGTCGTGATGGAATCCGCTCCGTTGCTGCTGGAAAACCAGCTTTGCTTCGCGCTCTATGCTGCCAACAACGCCTTTGGCCGCTCCTACAAACCCCTGCTCGACCCGCTCGGGCTGACCTATCCCCAGTATCTCGTCATGCTTTGCCTGTGGGAGAGGGACGGCCTCAAGGTCGGCGAGATCGGGACCCGGCTTTTCCTGGAGACGAACACTCTCACGCCATTGCTGAAGCGTTTGGAGTCAGCGGGCCTCGTCAGGCGCCAGCGCGATAGCAAGGATGAGCGCCAGGTTCGCATCAGCCTCACCGCCGCCGGCCGCGCGTTGCGTGAAAAGGCCGTTGCGGTGCCGGCGCAGATCGGCGCCGCAACCGGGCTCGAAGGCGGTCAGGCAACTTCGCTGAAGGACTGGCTCGACTGGCTGCGTGAAGCCCTCGACGCCAATCACAAGAAGGTGGAGAAGGCGTAGGGCGTCCACCTTCCGGTGCCGACCGAATTCGGCAAGCCGAGTGCCGATGCATGCGCCATTCCTCGTACCATGGCGCCGATGCATGCGGTTCCGGGGCTATGCCGCCTTCTTCCACACAAGTATCGCCGCCGCGAGATCCTCCAGCGCACTGCCGATGGACTTGAACAGGGTGACGGCTTCTGCCGCGCCGCGGCCCTTGTGACGGCCATGGGCGAGATCGGCCAGCGTGGCGCCGACGTCGTCCGGCCCGATCAGGCCAGCCTGGATGGCGACGGCGATGTCGCCGCCCTCCGTCAAGGCGCTCGGCGTGTCGATGAAGATTTCGGCGCGGCGCAGGGCTTCGTCGTCGGCCTCCCGCATCTGGAGGTTGAAGGCCCCTACCAGATCGAGATGCGTCCCAGGCCTGAGCCAGTCCCCCCGGACCAGGGGAAGATTCGAGAGCGTGGCGCAGGAAACGATGTCCGCGCCGCGCACCGCCTTTTCGAGGTCGGGCTCGTAGCGTACCTGCACGCCTTCGCGGGACAATTCCGCCGCGACATGCCCCGCTCGCTCGGCCCGGTGGTTCCAGATGGTCACTTCGCGGATCGGCCGCTGGCTGGCATGCGCACGGATGAGAAATGGGGCGAGGGCACCGGCGCCCACCATGGCAAGGGTCGTGGCATCATCGCGAGCAAGGTAGAAGGCGGCGAGCGCGGAGGCAGCCGCCGTACGCCAATGCGTGAGCCTGGTGCCGTCGATCGCCGCCAACGGCGCGCCCGTTTCCCCGGACATAAGCACATAGGTGCCGAGCACGGCCGGCAGGCCGCGAGCACCGTTTGCCGGGAAGACGTTGACGAGCTTGGTGCCGAGGAAGGCGCCGGGACCGGGAGCGTTACCCGTCCAGGAAGGCATGATCAGGCCCGTTGCGGCGCCGGCACCATGTCCGATTTCGAGATGCTGGCGCGGCGGCGTGACGAAATCGGAAGCAAAGGCTTCCCGCAGCGCCTCGACCAGTTCGGGAAAGGTCAGCAGGGCATCGATCTCATCGGCCGTAATGACGCGCATGGGGGCTCCGGATGGTTGTGCCGATGGAACGAGGAGGCGCCACGGCGTAAAAGCAGGGCGACGCCCCACCCTGCCGGGATCGGGTCTCTTCGCCGGGGCTCAGAAAGGCACGCTGGAGGGCAGCATCGCCTGGCCCTCGCGCGTCTCGCTCGCATTGGCCTGGCTGCGCAGGCGGTCGATCTCGCCGCGATGGCGCTCGACCTCAACCTGCGCCACCCGGGCAGCGCGGCGGAAACGGCCTTGCTTGAGCCAGACCGTTATGCCGCCGAGAATCATGCCGACGAGCAGGACCCCGAACAGCACCAGGAACATCGGCAGGTGAATCGTCGTTTCGACCGCGCCCGGCCTGGTGGGATCGTAGGACAGGTCCACGCCCTGGGCGATCCACTGCTTGTTGGCCAGTGCAAAGGCCGCGACCACCAGCAGGGCCACGACCAGGATGAGATAATAGAAAGCGCGCTTCATGGCCTGCTACCGCTTCGGCTGTAGGGCGAGGGGACGCCGCTCATACCTTGGCCGGGGTCTTGTTCAACCTCAGCCGCATGTCCTTCCCGGTCTTGAAAAAAGGCACGAATTTCTCGTCCACCGGCACATGGGCTCCCGTACGTGGATTGCGGCCGATGCGGGCCGGACGGGCCTTTACCGAGAACGCACCAAAGCCGCGCAGTTCCACCCTGTCGCCCTTGGCCATCGCACCGGCGATCTCGTCGAGAATGGCATTCACGATATTCTCGATGTCGCGCTGATAGAGATGCGGATTGGCCTCCGCGATTTTCAGAACCAGTTCGGATTTGATCATTCTTGTTCCCGCCAGTCGCCGGCCTTGTTGAAGTCTTGTTGCTCAGCCCGAATCGCGCCGGGGCTTCTCGATGCACTGGCACGCTCTCTAGACCCGGCTGATGACAGTTCAGAGATTGTCCCGACAGACCGTAAGACATCGATTTCTCAAGGGTGCCAAACCGAGACAAGCCCGTCAAGCGCGCCAGGCTGGGTTTCCGGAGCGGCCCGGATTACCTCCGCGAGCGACTTCAGGCCCACGCTGTCGGCGAGCCAGGCTGCGCCAGCCTTGGCAAAGGGGAAGGAGGAACTCACCGACGGCTTGTCCCAGTCCTCCACCGGCAGGTCCTTGGCGACCGACTTGCTGGTGTTCAGCCAGGCAATGGCGGTGCTCTCGTCACCCATCTCGTCGATCAGCTTGAGGTCCAGCGCCTGCTTGCCGGTGAAGATGCGCCCGTCCGAGACGGCGGCAAGGCCGGCGTCGTCATATTTGCGGCGCTCCCTCACCAGATCCTTGAACCAGCCATAGGTGTCGTTGACCACGGAAGCCAGGGCAGCCCGTGCTTCCGGACTGGTGGGTGTCATTCCATCCGGGGCAGCCTTGAGCGGGGAAGACTTCACCGATTCGACGCTGACGCCGATGGTGTCGAGAAGCTTGGAAACGTTGGGGTATTGAACCAGCACGCCGATCGACCCGACCAGCGAGGAGCGGCGCGCCACGATATGATCCGTCCCGATCGCCGCCATATAGGCCGCCGAAGCGCCCAATCCATCGATCACGGCTACGGTCGGCTTCTTGCCGGAGAGCTTGCGCAGGCCGTCATAGAGCGCCTCGCCGCCAGAGGTGGTGCCCCCGGGCGAGTTGATTTCGACGATCACTCCGGCCGCGGGCGAGGCGGCCACCTGGTCGAACAGCTTGAGATTGGCCGCTTGGTCGCCGACGAAACCCTCGAGCTTGATGCGGGCGATGTGAGGCGTGCGGTGCTGCAGCGCGCTGGAACCGATGAGGGCGAGGTAGGCCACGATCAGGGCGAATGCGAGGAAAAGGAAGGCAAGCACACGCCAGACGGAAAGCTTGCGGCGCAGTTGGCGCCTGTCGACCAGGAGGTCAGTCTCAACGGACATCGGCAATACCTTTAGGGTAGATCGCCGCGAAACTAGCCGAGTGAGCGGGGAGCGGCAAGCGCGCGAGCAGCGCGGCGGCAGGTCCGGAATGTCATTGCATTGCCGGGCGGTTCACGGTCTCCGGGATTGCGGGCCGGAAATCGAAGATCCGGACCTGCGCGGGCTTCAGACCGAATGCAGATTTAACTCACACCAGCATCACGAATTTCAGGTCCGGCCTCGTGGTCGGGTTGAGGGTGATCTGCCGCAATTCCAGGAAGCCCCGCTCGGGGTGATTGAAGCGCCTCGCCCCGCCTTCGCGACCCACCACGCTGTGGATGGGCCAGGCCTCGGCGAAAAAGGGGCTGGTTGCGATGAGGTTCTGCACCAGGGCCTGCATTGCCGGCTCCTCGAGGTGATGCCCGTAGTCGGTGCGGAACTCTGCGATCACACGCCGGGCCCGGCCTTCCCAACCGTCGATTAGCCGCTGCGCCGCCGGGTTGAGGAAGATGAAATTGAGCAGGTTGCGATCATTGTCGCCGTCCAGCCATCCCGAGAACAGGCTTGCCGCCGCCTTGTTCCAGCCGAGCGCTTTCCAGAGGTGATCGAGGACATAGGCCGGCGCGGTGATCGCATCGAGAGCCGCCAGCAGCCCGGAAGGTGCCGCCGGCTCGGCCTCGGCGCTTGCCTGCGGGTCCCGCTTTCCGGCAAGGTCGAAGAGGTAGGCGCGTTCGGCGGGCGTGAATTTCAGCACATTGGCGAGCCGCCCCAGCGCGTGGGCGGACAAGGATATGTCGCGCCCCTGCTCCAGCCATGTATACCATGTCGTGGAGAGGCCGCCGAGCTGGGCGACTTCCTCGCGCCGCAATCCCGGCGTACGCCGCCTTGAGCCGCCCTGCAGGCCGAACAGGCCGGGCGACAGGCGGGCTCGCTGGGAGCGCAGGAATTCTCCCAGCTGCTGGCGGCGGGCCTGGTCGGATTCGGAAGTCATGGCAGCTTTCATACCAGGATAAAATTGAAACTGGTACCAGTGTAAATCCGAATTTAGAGCCATTCCAGTCTCATCGCTCTCTCGAGCGACCGACCGACCCAAGAAACCCAAGGAGAGTGTCATGGCCCGCTCGGCCAATCTGGAAACCCTGGTTACCAATCAGTTCGGCTCACAGGCCTCGGCCTATGTGGCGAGCGCCGTGCATGCGCAGGGCGAGGATCTTCGGGCGATGCAAGGCGAGGTTCAGGCTCGCCGCCCTTCCGCCGTGCTGGATCTGGGGTGCGGCGGCGGCCATGTCAGTTTCGCCGCCTCCCCCTTCACCGGCAGCGTCACGGCCTATGACCTCTCGGCCGACATGCTGGCGGCGGTATCCGCCGAAGCGGTCAAACGCGGCCTGTCCAACATCGTCACGCAGCAGGGTTCGGCCGAGCGCCTGCCCTTCACCGACGCCAGCTTCGACATGGTGATGAGCCGCTACAGCGCCCATCACTGGGGTGACGTGCCCACGGCCCTGCGCGAGGCCTTCCGCGTCGCCAGGCCCGGAGCCGCCCTGGTCTTCGCCGATATCGTCGCACCCACGGCGGTGGTGAACGACACCTTCCTGCAGAGCTTCGAGATGCTGCGCGATCCCTCCCACGTGCGCGACTACTCGGTGGCCGAATGGCAGGGCATGATCGCAGGGGCCGGTTTCACCGGCATCGAGACCAGGACATGGCGCCTGCGTATCGACTTCGCCTCCTGGATCGCCCGCATGCGCACCCCGCCTGTGTTCGTCGAGGCGATCCGTGCCCTGCAGGCGGCGATGTCGGAGGAGGTGCGGGCCTATTTCGAGATCGAGGAGGACGGCTCCTACACCTTCGATACGGCGGTGTTCGTGGCGAAGAGGCCGGGTTGAGAGGACGGTTGCTTCGGGTTTTTCCAGGCACAGCTCTTTTTGCGGGTTGTTGCTATTCCGGGTGCACGGGCATCCTGCCCGTTCTTGAACTGCGGTCCTCGTAGAAAAGCAGGACCGGGCAGGATGCCCGTGCACCCGGGCCATTGCCGCCGCACCCCCAGTTGTGATATTGCGGCGCAAAATCCGAACAACCATCACGCAAGAGCGCCGGCCGGAAGCGGTCAGCCGGCGCAGGAACCCGGTTTAACCATGCAACTTCGCAATATCGCCATCATCGCGCACGTCGACCATGGCAAGACAACCCTCGTCGACCAGCTGCTGCGCCAGTCGGGCGCCTTCCGCGACAACCAGCGCGTCGCCGAACGCGTGATGGATTCGAACGACCTCGAAAAGGAACGCGGCATCACCATCCTCGCCAAGGCCACTTCGGTGGTCTGGAAGGATACCCGCATCAACATCGTCGACACCCCCGGCCACGCCGATTTCGGCGGTGAAGTCGAGCGTATCCTCAACATGGTGGACGGTGCCATCGTGCTGGTGGACGCCGCCGAAGGGCCGATGCCGCAGACCAAGTTCGTGGTCGCCAAGGCCCTCAAGATCGGCCTCAAGCCGATCGTCGCCATCAACAAGGTGGACAAGCCGGACGCTCGCACCACCGAGGTGATCAATGAGGTATTCGACCTCTTCGCAGCACTCGACGCCACCGATGAACAGCTCGACTTCCCGATCCTCTACGGTTCGGGCAAGCAGGGCTGGATGGGCGCCTCCCCGGAGTCCGACCAGACCGCCGGCATGGGGCCGTTGTTTGACCTCGTGCTCAAGCATGTCGCTCCGCCGACCGTCGAGCCCGGCCCGTTCCGTATGCTCGCCACCATCCTGGAAGCCAACCCCTATCTGGGACGCGTTCTCACCGGCCGCATCACGTCCGGCACGCTTAAGCCGAACCTCGCGATCAAGGCGCTCGCGCGCGACGGCTCAGTGATCGAGCAAGGCCGCGTCTCCAAGGTGCTCGCCTTCCGCGGCATCGAGCGCCAGCCGGTCGAGGAAGCAGAGGCCGGTGACATCGTCGCCATCGCCGGCTTGACCCAGGGCACCGTGGCCGACACCTTCTGCGCGCTCGAAGTCACCGAGCCACTGGTGGCCCAGCCGATCGACCCGCCGACCGTGTCGATGACCTTCACCGTCAACGATTCCCCACTCGCCGGCACCGAGGGCGACAAGGTGACGAGCCGCGTCATCCGCGACCGCCTCCTCAAGGAAGCGGAAGGCAATGTGGCGCTGAAGATCGAAGAATCGACCGACAAGGACTCGTTCATCGTCTCCGGCCGCGGCGAACTCCAGCTCGCCATCCTGATCGAAGTGATGCGCCGCGAGGGTTTCGAGCTCGGCGTGTCGCGTCCGCGCGTGGTGTTCCAGAAGGACGAGACCACCGGCGAGACGCTCGAGCCGATCGAGGAAGTGGTGATCGACGTCGACGAGGAATTCTCCGGCGCCGTGGTCCAGAAGATGTCCGAGCGCAAGGCCGAGATGATCGAGATGCGCCCCTCCGGCGGCAACCGCCAGCGCCTCGTCTTCCACGCCCCGACGCGTGGCCTCATCGGCTATCAGAACGAGTTGCTCACCGACACCAAGGGTACCGCCGTGCTGAACCGGCTGTTCCATGCCTATGCTCCCTACAAGGGCGAGGTAGCCGGCCGCCGCAACGGCGTGCTGATCTCCACCGATGCCGGCGAGGCCGTGGCCTATGCCTTGTGGAACCTGGAAGATCGCGGCCCGATGATGATCGAGCCCGGCTGGAAGGTCTATCAGGGCATGATCGTGGGTGAGCACACCCGCGAGAACGACCTGGAAGTGAACGTCCTCAAGGGCAAGAAGCTCACCAACGTCCGCGCCGCCGGCAAGGACGAGGCCGTGCGCCTCACCCCGCCGATCAGGATGACGCTGGAAAAGTCGATCGCCTGGATCCAGGACGACGAGCTTCTCGAGGTGACGCCGAAGTCGATCCGCCTGCGCAAGGCGATCCTTGACCCCAACGAGCGCAAGAAGGCCGAACGCTCCAAGGAAGCGGCAGCGTAAGGATCCCTTACCTTATCCGATGACGAAAGGCCGGTTGCGAGACCGGCCTTTTGCTTTTCCGGGAACCGCCGGAGCGATGGCCAGCGTCGCGACGACCACTCAAAGGCAGTCCATGAAAAAACCGCCGACCTCTCGGCCGGCGGGTGCAATGGAGTCTCTCGCGGATCAAGTCTCGTGCCGCGTCAACGGCATGAGGGGACCTTCGCAGGCGGTTTTGTCGAGATTGTGGCGGGATGGCCCGGCGGGAGTTCGTTGTAGCTGCGCCATCCGATGCGGGTCGAGCGAGCCCTTCCGGGGACCGCAGACATGCCTGCCCACGCCCCCCGTGAGCTCTATGCTACGGGGGTCCAGATCACCTGTTCGATGCGGCTGGCACCCGTCGCGAGCATGGCAAGGCGGTCGATGCCCAGCGCGATGCCGCTGGCCTGCGGCATGACGGCGAGAGCCGCGAGAAACTCCTCGTCGATCGGATAGCGCTCGCCATAGATACGCTGCTTCTCCTCCATCTCGGCCTCGAAGCGGCGACGCTGCTCGGCGGCATCCGTCAGTTCACCGAAGGCGTTGGCGAGCTCGACGCCACAGGCATAGAGCTCGAAACGCTCCGAGACGCGGGGGTCGTGTGCCGTACGGCGGGCCAGCGCGGCCTCGACGCTCGGATATTCGTAGAGGATGGTGGCCCGGCCCTTGCCGAGATGCGGTTCGATCCTCTCCACCAGCACGCCCGAATAGATGTCGGACCAGGTGTCGTCCACCGCGACACGCAAGCCGGCAGCCTGCGCGGCAGCCGCGAGCGCGTCCCGGTCGCTGGCCCCCTCGGCATCGAGCGTCGCGAGCAGGTCCATGCCGGCGAAGCGCTCGAAGGCCTCGGCGACGCTGAGCCGTTCGGGCTCGGCAAAGGGGTTCGTCTCGATGCCTCGCCAGGAGAACTGCCTGCGCTGCCCCGCCTCCGCGGCCAGGGCAAGCAGGCGCGCGCAATCCTCCATCAGCGCCTGGTATGTTTCGCCCGCGCGGTACCATTCGAGCATGGTGAACTCCGGATGATGGGTCCCCGTGCGCTCGCGGTTGCGGAACACCTTGGCGAAGGTGAAGATGCGCTGCTCGCCGGCCGCCAGCAGCTTCTTGCAGGCGAATTCCGGCGAGGTATGCAGGTAGCGCCTGTGCACCTCGAGATCGGCATCGACGAGATCCGTGGCGAAGGCATGCAGATGGGTCTCGTTGCCGGGCGAGACCTGCAGGATGGCCGTCTCGACCTCCGTGAAATCTTTCACGGCGAAGAAAACGCGCAGGGCCGCCAGGAGCCGGTTGCGACCGAGAAGGAAGGGGCGGCGGTCCTGATGGGCGGTGGGATGCCACCAGGGGCTGGGGCCGGAGGTCATGGCGGCGTCCTGTCGGATGGAGGTCGTGGCAGCTTCTAGAGCGAAGGCAGGCGCGTTTCAAATCCGGATGCTCCGGCTGCTCCTCCCCTTGCCGATCGTCCCGCGCATGCCCACCTTCCCGATCCGGGCTATGATGGAGCCAAGCCCATGATTCGAGCATGATTTCGCTGTTTCGCCGCACCCTGCCGCCCGAGCCGGCCCATATCGAGGTCAAGATCGGGACTACGACCTATCCTGTCGCCGTGAGGCGGCTGGCTTCGGCGCGCCGCTACACGTTACGGGTGCGTACCGCCCAGCGCGACATCGTGCTCACCATGCCGGCGCGCGGAAGCCTGGCCACCGCCAAGGCTTTCGCGGACAAGCATGCCGGCTGGATCGCGCTCAAGCTCGCCAAGCTGGCGCAGGATGTCACCTTCGTGCCCGGGGCCATGCTGCCCTTTCGCGACGTGCCGCACCGGATCGAGCACCGGGCCGAAAGCCGCGGCACGGTGAAGCAGGAGGCGGGCGAGCCGCCTGTGCTGGCCGTGCATGGCGACGTCAAGCACCTGCCGCGCCGCCTGACCGACTGGCTGAAGAAGCAGGCGCTGAAGGAATTGCAGGCGGCGGTAACGCGCCACACCACGGCTCTCGGCGTCAAGCATGGGCCGGTGAGCGTCAAGGACACCACCAGTCGGTGGGGTTCCTGCTCCTCGGCCGGCGCGCTCGCCTTCTCGTGGCGCCTGATCCTGGCACCGCCCTTCGTGCTCGACTATCTCGCCGCGCATGAGGTTTCGCATCTCAAGGAGATGAATCATTCGCCGCGCTTCTGGCGCCTTTGCCGGCAACTCTGTCCGCGTACCGAGGAAGCCAAGGCCTGGCTGAAGGCCCATGGAGCGGGGCTGCACCGCTATGGGTGACGGTCTTTCCTAATCCAGCTGGAAGACTCGCTTCAGCGGCACCACGACCGGCGAATTGTCCGCGTGCCCTTCCATGATGTCGCTCATGAACTTCCACCAGCGCTTCATCACGTCCTGAGCGGGCAGCTCCTCCATGCGATGATCGTCGCTGCGGGTAAGGATGGCGAAGAGATGGTGGTCCTCGGGATCGAGCCAGATCGAGTAATCCGAGATGCCCACGTCCTTGAGGAGCGCCACCAGCTCGGGAAAGATCTCGTCGTGACGCTTCTCATACTCAGCAGCCTGGCCGGGATGGAGATTCATGCGGAAGGCGATGCGCTCGGGCATGGCGGGTTTCCCAGGGTCGTGTTGCCGATGCTGCTGGACGGAGCCGATATCGCGGGCTGTGCCAGCGCTCAAAAGCCTTGTCAAACGAATTTTGGTCTGACAATTTACGGGCCAGCTTGGGCTAAGGCCCTGCAACAAAAGCAAAAATCTTTCGGGAGGAAGAATGTCGAAGGAATTCGAGCGCCGCCGCGTCGGCAAGACCTCGCTGACCGTGCCGACCTTCGGCTATGGCTCGGCGCATCTCGGCGAGCTCTACAATCTCGTGACCGAGGAGGAATCCAAGGCCACCATCGATGCGGCCTGGAATGCCGGCGTACGCCTCTACGACACCGCGCCCTGGTACGGCCTCGGCCTCTCGGAACACCGGCTCGGCTACGGCCTGAGGCACAGGCCGCGCAACGAATACCAGCTCGTCACCAAGGTTGGCCGGGTGCTGGAGCGGCCCTTCGATCCGGCCACCTTCAAATCCGAGATGTGGCTGGGCGGCCTGCCCTTCCAGCACCGCTACGACTATACCTATGACGGCGTGATGCGCTCCTACGAACAGAGCATGATGCGCCTCGGCCTCAACACCATCGATGCCCTGGTGATCCACGACCTCGACGCCGCCTACCAGGGCCCCGATTTCGGCTATCGCAAGAAGGATCTCGCGCATTCCGGCATCAAGGCGCTGGAGGAGTTGAAGCGCTGGGGCGACATCAAGGCCATCGGCATGGGCATCAACACCACGGAGGCGCTGGAAACCGTGGCGCCGATCGTCGACCTCGACTTCGTGCTGGTCGCCATGCCCTACACGCTGCTTGACCAGGGTCCGCTGCATACCGGCATGGCCGATTGCGTGAAGCGCGGCGTCAGCGTGATCATCGGCTCGCCGCTCGCCTCGGGCATCCTGGCGACGGGCTCGGGGAGCACGTCGAAATACGGCTACGCCAACGCCTCCGAGGAGATCCAGAAGAAGGTGCGGGGCATCGAGGAGGTCTGCCGGACCCATGACGTGAAGCTGCCCGCCGCCGCCCTGCAATTCGTGCTGGCGCATCCGGCCGTGGTGTCGGAGATACCCGGCGCGGTGAAGCCGAGCGAGGTGGAAGCGAACGTAGCCTCCCACCACGCGCCGATTCCGAGGGCATTCTGGGCGGAACTGAAGGAAAAGGCCCTGATCGACAAGGACGCGCCCACGCCGTGAGCGGCCAGCCCCGCTTTGCAGGGACAGCACCTACAGACGCGCTGTCCCTTGCGGGTCTGGTGTCGCGAAGGTCAGATTTGCGTGTGGCAATGGCATGTATGAAGTCGCGCCCTGAGCGTTCCTACCACTCGAAGGCGTCCACCACTTCTCGCTTGCCGACCACCATGGCATCCGCCACGAGGTGGAACGGGGCTGCGTCCACCGCACTCTCGCCGCGGTCGAGCAAACCGGCGAAGCGCTCATAGATGCCTTCATATTCGGCCATCGGCTCGGCCACCGTCATCTTGCCGTCGACGGCCAGCTTGGAGCCCCCGTCGATCAACGTGAGGGTGGTGCCGTCGGCCGTCCTGATCTCGATGGTCCAGGTCTGCTCGCCCGTCTGGCGCCAGTCGAACTCCGCCGTGAGCGACGCGTCGGGGGCAGCAGCGGCGGACGAAAAGGTGAGCGAAGCCGCGATCGGCGTGTCGCGATTGGCCGGATAGGCAAGCGTCGCGGCAGTGACGAAAAATGGCTCGGGCGCGATCTCGGTGAGGATCGACAGCGCGTTGATGCCGGGATCGAACACACCGAAGCCACCTGGCTGCCAGATCCACTCCTGGCCCGGATGCCAGCGCTTCACGTCTTCCTTCCAGGTGACGGCGAGCGAGGCGATCTTCCTGCCCGCAAGGCGCTTCTTGGCCTCCTCGACTCCCTTGTTGTACTGCGAATGCCAGGTGGCGAAGAGCACGCAGCGCCGGGCCGCGGCCTGTCGCTGGAGATCGGCGAGCTCGCTCACCGTCGGAGCCGGCGGCTTTTCCAGGAGGACGTTCATGCCGGCATTGAGCGCTTCCAGCGCCACGGCGTGACGCACCGAGGGGGGCGTGCAGATCGCCACGGCATCGAGATCGGGCATGGCGGCGTAGAGCTCGGCCGGCGTGCGGAAGGTAGGCACGCCAGGCTGCTCGATGCCGCGCTGGCTGACGAGCGCGGCCAGCCGAAAGGCCGGATTCTTGGCGATGACGGGCAGATGCTGGTCGATGGCGATCTTGCCCACACCGATGATCGCGATGGAATGCTGGCTCATGGGTCTCCGCCCTATTTGTCTGTCAAATACTGCGTTCAGCTATCAGCAAATCGGGCCGCCGCAAAGGGGGCGGCCCTGCCTGTTTTACCAGCGTCCCGCAAGTATGGCGCAGATTGAAATCGGGCGAGGCAACCCGGCGTCCTTCCGGCCGAAGAGCCGGCTCCCCCGAATACAACCTAGCGGGGAGGCTGTTCACGGGCGCGGGCGCAACCCGCGGCCATCCGGAATGACGGCGCACCGCCTCTGCGATCACATCTTCTCGGGCACGTCGATGCCGAGGAGCCAGAGGCCCTTGGCGAGCACGGCCCGGGTCAGGCCGCAGAGGGCAAGGCGCGAGGCCCGCTGGACATCCGTGTCGGCCTTCAGCACCGGGCAGGCGTCGTAGAAGCGGCTGAAGCCCTGGGCGACGCCGAAGATGTAGTCGGCGACCTCATTGGGCGCGAGATTGCGCGCGGCGGAGGCCACCACTTCGGGCAGGCGCGCGCATTCGAGGACCAGCGCCCTTTCCGTCGGCTCGGTGAGCACGATGTCACCCGCCCGAATCTGGCCGAGCTCGGCCTCGTTGAGGATGGAGCCGATGCGCACGCAGGCATACTGCACATAGGGGCCCGTCTTGCCCTCGAACGTCACCATGCGGTCGGCATCGAAGATATAGCCGGAGATGCGGTAGGAGGAGAGATCGGTGAACTTGACCGCGGCGAGACCCACCTGCCTTGCGAGTTGCTCGCGGTCGAGCGTGGGATCGTCGCCCCGCAGGCGCTCGCCGGCCTTCTCGATGGCTTCGCCCAGCAGGTCCTTGAGCTGGGCCACGCCGCCCTCTCGCGTCTTGTAGGGCTTGCCATCCGCGCCGTTGACCGTACCGAAGCCGGCATGGATGAGTTCCACACCGGGGGCAAGGCCTGCCTTCTCGGCGGCACGGAAGACCTGCCGGAAATGCAGCTCCTGGCGCTGGTCGACGACATAGACGATGCGCTTTGGATCCTGGTCGCGCACACGCGCCACGATGGTGGCGAGATCCGTGGTGGCGTAGAGCGCCGCCCCGTCCGATTTCTGCAGCAGGAGCGGCGGCAGCGGCTTAGCCTCGCCGGGCGTGGACACATCGACGATCAGTGCGCCCTGGTCCTCCACCGCAACGCCCCTCCCCACCATGTCGGCGATCATGTCCGGGATGAGCGGCTGCACGTCGCTTTCACCGAGGAACAGGTCGAAATGGGTGCCGAGCAGGTCGATATCCTCGCGCTGGGCCTTGAGCGAGACGTCGCGCAGCGTTTGCCAGATCGCCGTGGCGTCGGGATCCCCGGCCTGCAGGGCGGCGGTGGCGGCACGGGCAAGCTCCATGCGCGCGGGATCGGCCTTGCAGGCCGCCGCCGCTTCCGGATAGAGGCGTTGCAGGTCTTCCATGGTGAGGGGCGGCGTGGTGCCGGGGGCGAGATCCGGCCAGCGCAGGCGGATCTCGGAGATGAGCTGCCCCATTTGCAGCCCCCAGTCGCCGAGATGGATGTCGGAGACGGTGCGGATCCCCTGGGCATCGAGGATGCGCCGAAGGCTCTCGCCAATCACCAGCGCGCGAAGATGGCCGACATGCAGGGGTTTGGCGACATTGGGCCCGCCATAGTCGAGCACGACTGTATCAGCCGGAAGCTGGACGATGTTGAGGTCCGGAGAGGCCGCCTGCTCCGTCGCGCAGCGCGCGAGGAAATCGTCGGCGATACGCAGGTTCAGGAAGCCGGGGCCGGCAACCGAAACCTCCTTGAAGACCGTGCTCTTCCTGAGTTCGGCGCCGATCTCTTCCGCGAGTTCGCGTGGATTGCGCTTCATGCCCTTGGCAAGCGGCATCGCTCCGTTGCACTGCAGGTCCGCGAGGTCCGGCAGTGTCGAGCGTGAGGCGCGGGCGGTATCAGTCGGCAGTCCGCAGGCAGAAAAGGCAATCGCCAGGGCGTCGTCGACGTGGCGGTTCAAAGAGGCAGACATGCGGACGCTTTCCTTCACTTGTCGTCAGCGTCCGCAGTAAGCAGCTTACCGGCTCCAGGCAAGCATTTCCGGCCGATTATCAATGGATTTGGCGGCTGAGGCTCGCTTCAGGGCAATGGCCCTGGAGGGGCCTCCTCACGAGGGCGCGGATATGCCTCCGCGCCGGGATCCTCAGAACCGCCCTCCGGCCACCCTCTTCGGCCGGCCCGGATCGATATCGGGTGCGGGGCCGGAAGGCTCGTCCTTGTGACTCAGATCCGGCACTTCCCTGAGATTGTCCAGCGCCGCGACCGCATCGACGATATCGTTGCCTTCGGGGGCATTGGGCACCAGCGTGAATTCGGCGGTATTCTCCTGAGTCACCAGTTCACGGGCCATGTCCCAGTGCAGAAGCTCCCGCCCCTCCGGGCAGCCCTCGAGCTGCCACAGTTCGCGGGCCTTCTCCCGGATCTTATGAATGAGGTCTTCCGTCATCAACTTCTCTCCCGGTCTGGGTTGGTAAGAGAAAACGCCCGGAACCTTGGACGGTTCCTTCCCAGGGCTGTCTTCGGAGCCGCCGTCGGTACGGCGATGCCGCATGCATCGCATGCAACTCCTTCAGAATAGGCAGAGAATCGGTAAATTCAACCGCGGCGAGGCCTTAGAGCAAAGCGCGCTCAGGTACAAACGCCGCTCTTCTCCAGCTCCTTGTTTTTCGACGCGTCCTTGTGTTTTGCCGATTCCGTCAAGACACAAAGCGCTCTAGCCAAATTCCGGCAGGATCGCCCTGGCCTTGGCGAACAGTCGCGCCTTGTTGCCGATGACGTGCGCCGTCTTCTGGAAATCCATCCGCGCCGAAGCTGGCGACATGCCGCAACTCACCGCGATGCGCTCGGCCTCGTCATGGATATCGAAGGAACGGCCCTCGAAAATGGCCTGTGCGATGAGGGCTTCGACCTTCTCGGCATAGAGGCTGGGGCGCAGCGGGAGATGCTTCGGCATCGGGTCTCTCCTGGATTGAAGTCAAAGAAACGACTCGGCGAAAACGCCACGCACCCTGGCTACCAAACATGGCGGAGATGGATCGGTTCCGTGCCCGAAGCGGAATTTTTTGATGATGCTTTAGGGCGGAGCAATGGGACCATCCAGATGGCCGGGAGCTCCAACGAGGCTCGCTACGGCCGGAGCGTCCAGACCACCGTCCAGGGCCCGAGCGCCGCGCCCACCTTGTGCCCCTCGATCCAGACGGTCCTGCCTTCGATCACATGCTCCAGCAATT
This sequence comes from Labrys sp. ALF-8, assembly GCF_059699065.1. Taxonomy (NCBI): domain Bacteria; kingdom Pseudomonadati; phylum Pseudomonadota; class Alphaproteobacteria; order Hyphomicrobiales; family Xanthobacteraceae; genus Labrys; species Labrys sp. ALF-8. Next base: position 2,400,958 of record NZ_AP048537.1, on the reverse strand, counting down.
TCGGCATCCCGCTGAGATTGAGGACGACCGATAGCACCGTCCCGCTCTCGCCCTCCCAGCGGGCCTCGACCACTCCCTGGTCTCCGACCCTGTATCGGCCCCCACGCGCCAGATCGGGAATGAGAGGCACGATCCTGGCCGTCCTCGCGGCGAGAATGCGCCGGTACCAGGCAAGCATCTCGGCATGGAAGGAATCTTCGCGTTCGCGCCAGCGCAGCTTGGCCGATTGGAAGGTCTGCTCGCTGACGGGATCGGGAATCGCCCTGCGGGCCTCGGGATTCGCATATTCGGGAAAACGCGAGAATTCGTTGCGGCGGCCTTCCCGGACCTTGTCGGCCAGCTCGCCCTCGACGTCGCAGAAGAAAGTAAAGGGGGTCGAGGCGGCCCACTCCTCCCCCTGGAAAAGCATCGGGATCTGGGGCGCGAGCAGATAGGCGGCGGCCGCCGCCCTGACGGCTTCCAGCGGGTGCTGGTGGTGAATGCGATCGCCGGTGGCGCGATTGCCGACCTGATCGTGATTCTGCAGGAAGGCGATGAAGGAATCCGGCGGCAGATGAGCCGAGCGCTCGCCGCGAGGCCGGCCCCGATAGGGCATCGCCTCTCCCTGGAAGGCGAAGCCCTCCGCCAGGGCTCGCCCGAGCAGGCGCGGCCGGCTTGCATAGTCGGCATAGTAAGCCGAATCCTCGCCCGTCACCGCGACATGCAGGACATGGTGCATGTCGTCGTTCCACTGCGCGGTGAAGCCCACCGCCTCGCCTTCACGCCGGGTGAGCCAGCCTGCCGTGTTTTCCTCATTTTCCAGGACGAGGTGGACGGGCCGGTCGCGGACGGCGTCGCCGACGGTGGTGCGGATCTCATCGAGAAGATGTAGCGCGCTCGAGTCGCGGATCTCATGCACCGCGTCGAAACGAAGCCCGTCGAAACGGAACTCCTGGAGCCAGTACAGCGCATTCTCGATCACGAAGGCCCTGACCTCCGCCGACCCCTCGTCGTCATAATTGACGGCGGCACCCCATGGCGTCTCGTGCCGTTCGGTGAAGACCGGCGCATAGAGCGGCTGGTAGTTTCCATCCGATCCGTAGTGATTGTAGACGACGTCGAGCAGCACCGAGAGGCCGAGGCCGTGCGCCGTGTCGATGAAGGCCTTCAGTTCCTCCGGCCTGCCATAGGCTGCGTCCGGCGCGAAGGGCAGCACGCCGTCATAGCCCCAATTGCGCCGACCGGGGAAATCGGCAACCGGCATGAGCTGCACCGCGGTGACGCCCAGCTCGGCCAGTTCCTCCAGCCTGCCTGCGGCGCCGTTGAAGGTGCCCTCGGACGTGAAGGTTCCGACATGCATTTCATACAGCACGGTCTCATGCCAGGGGCGCCCTCGCCAACCGGTATTTCGCCAGCGATAGGCCGAGGGATCGACCAGCTCGCTCGGGCCGTGCACATCCTCGGGCTGGAAGCGGCTGGCCGGATCGGGCACCGCCAGGCCGTCCTCCAGCAGGAAGCGGTAGCGGGTCCCGAAAACGGCCGTCGTCTCCAGACTGTGCCAGCCGTCGCTGCTCTTCATCGGCAGCACCGCTCCGCCGACATGCAGGCGCACCTTTCGCTGTTTCGGCGCCCAGAGGCGGAACAGGATCTTGCCGTCCCTGCTCAGGGGACCGAAGCGCGGCTCGCGGCGATCGACGGGCTCGTTCATGACAGCGACCTCCGCGCGGCTGCGGGGCTCACGGGCACCAGCACGGCCGCCGGCAGGTCCGCCAGGAGGATGCCGAGATCGATCCCCTCAGGCCCGGGCGCGATCTGGCGACCGGACAGGACGTCGCCATAGACAGGACGATGCGACGACAGGGGCAGCACGCCGGCAACCTCTCCACGGCGGGGAAAGCGAGCCGCCACCACAATGGCCGAGCTGTCCCCATGCTGGCGCGAGAAGGCGACGAGACGCTCATCCGGCATCTCGATCGGCCGATAGTCTCCTCTGCCGAACAGCTCCGGGTGCTCCGTGCGCAGGGCGAGGAGCTTGGCCGTGGCCAGCAGCTTCGCAGTTCCGTCGGCCAGATCGTCTGCGGCAATCGGCCTGACCGCTCTCTCGAGCCGGCTCGCCCGCCAGGCCCAGTCGACCGGCCGGCGATTGTCAGGATCGACCAGACTGAAATCGAGGCCCTCGCCCCCCTGGTAGATGTCGGGCATGCCGGGCACGGTGAACTTGAGGACGGCCTGCACGAAGCTGTTGGCTGCTCCAAGGGTGGAAATGCGGTTCTGGAAGGGAACGAAATCTGCGAGGAAGTCCACGTCGGCCAAGGCGGCCCCGATGAAGCCGCGCAGGATTTCCTCATAGGCCTCGTCCGGTGCGGCCCAGTTGGTATGGACCTTGGCCTCGCGCACCGACTTGAGCATGGCAGCCTGCATGCGCTCTTCGAAACCTGCCAGTCCTTCGGCATCCCCCGAGGAGAGGCCCGAAGGCCAGGTGCCGATGAGGAGCTGGTAGAACAGGAAGACGTCGTTGCTGTCCGGCAGCGCGTCGGCCCTGCCGAGGATGCCATGCCAGCGATCCACAGCCCCCGCGAAGTCGGGCGCGATTTCGCTGAGGACGGCAAGGCGCGCCCGGCAATCCTCTCCACGCTTGGTATCATGCGTGGACGTGCCGAGCATCGCGCCGGGATGCCGGGCGAGATTTTCGGCGTGGAAGACGGCGACGCTGGCGCCGAGCTGCTCGGGATGGCCGCCGACCTCATTGGCGGCCACGAAGCGGTTGTAGCGGTAGAAGGCCGTATCCTCGACGCCCTTTGCCATCACCGGGCCGGTATATTGCTGGAATTTCATGGAGAAGCGCAGCACGTCCTGCCGGCTGAACCCGCTGCCGGCCAGCGAGACCGCCTCGCAGCTCAGCAGCGAGAACAGGAAGTCGAACACCGAACGATCAATCCCGCCGCCGGTACGACGCGCGGTCGCGAAGGCCCGCTTGAGCTGGGCGAGGTCTTTCGCATCGGCGCCATCCGCATCAACGTAGGTGCGGTAGACCTGGAAGCCGGCCACGATTTCCCGAAGCGCGCGTTGCAGCACGTTGCGGGTGAAATCGGCGGTTCGCGGATTGGAGCGGGCGATACGGGCGGCCTCGCGCGCAAGCCCCCAGAGTTCACTCGCCATCTCGTCGTCCATGATGGCCAGCTTGCATTCGCGCATGATGGCGGCGAACCCGCGCCGCTCGCTGCTGAACCGCCGATAGAGCTCGCTGAGCGGGGCCTCGCCGGCCGGATCGATCATCAGGTGAGTCATGAGATTGGCGAACTCGTAGCCGGTGGTGCCATCCGCCTGCCAATCCGAGCGCAGCTCCTCGCCAGGGCCGAGGATCTTCTCGACAACGAGGTATATCGGCCTGGGCGCCTTCTGGCGCAGGCGCAGGCAATAGGTCTTGGGATCGAGCAGACCGTCGATATGGTCGATCCGCAGCCCTGTCAGCGTGCCGCCTTCGATCAGCTCGAAAACCAGGCGATGAGCATGGTCGAACAGTTCCTCATGCTCGATGCGCAGCCCGGCGAGATCGCTGATGTTGAAGAAGCGGCGATAATTGATGTCGTCCGCGGCTGCTCGGAAGAAGGCTACGCGCCAATGCTGGTCCGTGATCAAGCGGTCGAGCCGCGTCCAGCTCTCGACGTCCCCTGCCTTGCCGGCAAACCGGCCAACGCCGGCGGCGATGGCCGCAGCCGCTTCTCCGTCCCCGGCGACCATGGCCGCGAGATCCGCCTTGAGTTCGCGCGCCCGGCGCTGCTCATGCGGACGAAAGGCGGCGAGATGGGAAAAGGCATCGGCGAGCCTGTCCAGCTCCGCATGGGCGCTGCCGAGGATACGGCCGTAATGGCCGGGACGGACGGGCAGCTTGTGGACACCATAGGCCCAGACGGCGAATTCTCCCGCGCCCTCGTCGAAGCGCAGTTCCAGCCCGCCATCGGCAAGCACGGCGCCGTAATGGTCGCCAAGCACCGGGATCAGCACCTTGCCCTCCAGATGCGGAGCTTCCGGCCGCCAGTCGACATCGAACCAGCCGGCATAGTCGGAGGCCTGCCCCCATTCGAGCATGTCGAGCCAGAAGGGGTTGTCGGCCCCGCCTACGCCCATATGGTTCGGCACGAAATCGAGGATGAGCCCGAGTCCATTGGCGCGCAAGGCCTGATTCATACGGTCAAAGTCTTCAGGCGTGCCCAATTCCGGGTTGAGGGCGTCATGGTCGACAATGTCGTAGCCGTGACTGCTGCCGGGCCGTGCCTTCAGGAAGGGCGAGGCATAGACGTGGCTGACCCCCAATCGGGCCAGATAGGGTGCCAGGGCGCCGGCGTCGGCGAAGGTGAAGCGGGAGTTGAGTTGCAATCGATAGGTGGCTCGAGGCAGCGGGCTCGCGGCTGTTGCCATGGGGCATCCTTCAGGTCGAGTTCCAGGATTGAACGGATGGCCCGGCGAAAAGTTGCGCGCCGGGAAGAAATTGGATGGCAGGCGATGATACCGCAATCGCCGCTCCCGTCACCCCGACGGAACCTTCCGCATCCGCCCGAGTTCTTCAACTACCCAACCACCCCAGGAGGTTTACATGGATTGGAACCGTGTCGAAGGCAATTGGAAGCAGGTCAAGGGCATGGTGAAGGAGCAGTGGGGCAAGCTCACCGATGACGACCTCGATATCGTCCAAGGCAAGCAGGATCAGCTCGAAGGCAAGATCCAGGAGCGCTACGGCATCGCCAAGGACAAGGCGAAATCGGAGGTCGAAAGCTGGTACAGCCGCCAGAAATGGCACTGACCCGGGCCCGCCTCCGCGCGTTCGGCAGTGGCAAGGCCGAACTGCGAACCTCTCCCCGGATGCAGGACTGCATCCGGGGTTTCTTTTGGAAAGGACGTGTCTTTCCAGTCCTCCCGATTTCGGGAATAATACGTTTTCATGGAATGCCCGTGGTATGGATTGTCCCGGACGTGGCTTGGTCCTGCCTGCTGAATGGCGTTTTAGCCATACCTTGCAGGTGCCTGCGGCTTAGTTGATGGTGCATCGCAATGCCCCGCCGCACGAATCTCATTCTCAACGCCGACGGTAACGAGGCTGCGCGCCACGCCAAGACCCGTGCGCTCGGCCGCGCGGCCGAGCTCGAGGTGATTGAGGCGGCATCCGGCTTCGAGGCGCTGGTGCTCGTGAAGGAGAAGCGCCCCACCCTGATACTGCTCGACGTCAAGCTGCCCGACATGAGCGGGTTCGACGTCTGTCGTATCATCAAGCAGGACTACCCGGAGACGCTCGTCCTGCAGACCTCGGCTTCCTTCGTCTCGGGAAGGGACCGCACGCGCGGCCTGGACGCAGGCGCCGATTCCTATCTGGTGCAGCCATCCGAACCGGACGAACTCGTCGCCTCGGTGCGGGCGCTGCTGCGCATCCGCGCCGCCGAGATGGCCCTCAGGGAGAGTGAGGCGAATTTCCGTACCCTGGCCGAAAACATCCCCATCCTGTGCTGGATGGCCGCGGCCCATGGCGGCATCTACTGGTACAACAAGCGCTGGTACGACTACACGGGCTGCACGCTCGAACAGATGCGGGGCTGGGGCTGGCGTTCGGTACACGACCGTTCGGTACTTCCGGCGGTGATCGGGCGCTGGCGCGAGTCGCTGGAAACGGGCAGTGCCTTCGAGATGGTCTTTCCCCTTCGTGGCAAGGACGGGGTCTTCAGGCCATTCCTCACGCGTGTCGCCCCCGTCACGGACGAAACGGGGCGCATCATCCGCTGGTTCGGCACCAACACCGACATTTCCAAGCAAACCGAGGTGGAAAACGAGCTGCGCGATCTCAACGAGACGCTGGAACAACGCGTGCAGGACGAAGTCGCGGCCCGGGTGGCGGCCGAGAACAGCCTGCATCAGCTTCACAAGGTAGAGGCGCTCGGACAGCTCACCGGCGGCATCGCGCATGACTTCAACAACATGCTGGCGGTGATCATCGGCGGGCTGACGCTGCTCAAGCGCAAGCTGGCGCGCGGACAGACCGATGTCGAACGCTATATCGACGGCGCTCTCGATGGCGCCGAACGGGCAGCGGCTCTCACGAAGCGCCTGCTCGGCTTCTCCCGCCAGCAGCCCCTGGCGGTGGAGCGGGTCTGCGCCAACGCCATGATCCTCGACATGACCGATCTCCTGTCCCGGACGCTGGGCGAGCATATCCGCATCACCACGGTGCTGGCACCGGACAGCTGGGCCGTGGAGACGGACAGGAGCCAGCTCGAGAATGCTCTGCTCAACATGTCGGTCAACGCCCGCGACGCCATGCCCGACGGGGGTGAATTAAGCATTGAAACGGCGAATGCGATGCTGCCGGAGAGGCTGGCGCAGGAATTCGGCATCCCGGCCGGTCCCTATCTGTGCATCGCCGTCACCGATACCGGGACCGGCATGCCGGAAGACGTCGCGGCGCGGGCTTTCGATCCCTTCTTCACGACCAAGGGAGTCGGCAAGGGCACGGGACTTGGCCTGAGTCAGGTGTTCGGCTTCGTGCGCCAGAGCGGCGGCCATGTCACCATCGCATCCGAACTCGGCCGGGGCACCACCATCCGGCTCTATCTTCCCCGTTCCGGAAGCGAGGGGGCGGAGGAGGAAGCCGCCGGCGAATCGTCAAAGATGCTCCCGGGCCGTCCCGACGAAACCGTGCTGGTGGTCGAGGACGAGGACCGGGTGCGGGCCATGGCGGTGGAGGCGCTGCAGGGCCTGGGCTATACCGTCATCGAAGCGGCGTCGGCAAGCGACGCACTTGAGCTGGTCGCCGCCGGGCGCCCGATAACCCTCCTCTTCACCGACATCGTCATGCCGGAAATGAATGGCGGCGAACTGGCTTTGCTGGCCAGGGCGCGCTTGCCTGATCTGAAGGTGCTCTTCACCACGGGCTATGCGCCCGACGACAGCGGCCGTATACGAAGCGAGGGCATCGCCGGTCGCCCCCTGCACAAGCCCTATTCCTTGAAACAGCTCTCCCGGCGGGTCCGCGCCGCGATCGACAGCTGAACGAAGGCCAAAAAACAAAGCGAGGGAGGATTGTGGAATCCTCCCTCGCCTTTTCATCTGGAAATTCTGCAGCGGGAAACGGCAGCTCAGCCGCGAGGCGGCATATGGCGGGAACGAGACCTGGCGACAACCTTGACGCGGGCGAGTTCACGGGTGCGGGTCGCGAAGACGCTGCACAGGCCCAGGGCCAGCAAAGTCGAGCAGATTGCAAGGAGGTTGATCGTCATGTCACGTACCCCTGATATTCCGTAAATCGATATCGTTTGCCGGATAGATAACGCGCCAAGCAGCGCTAGGTTCAGTTACAATTTCCTAAGAATTCGAAAACGCCTCTCTGTCATCTCCCAAATCATGCACCTGCCAGCAACAACAGGAGCAGAACGAGAACCACGGCGCCCGGCTTCCAGTCGAGCCCTCTGATCGCCGTCCCCACTACCGCCGCCACAATCGAGGCGCCGACGCCGAGGGCCGCTAGAAACCACATATGCACAGTCCCCCCGATAGCAAGGGCTACCGCGTGGGAAAGCAACATGAAAATCACGATGACCGTCAGGCGCAGAAAGTCTTCATAGAAGTGCTTGTGGGTTGAGAAATCTTCCGAAGGCTTGATCGTCTCAGCCATTGCGACCTCCCTGATTGCACGGCTTCGGCTACTGCTCGCGGATAGGCTGGGTATCCGGCGGCTGCGGCTCCTCCTCAGGCGAGCCGGGCGGGATACCCTGCGGCTCCCCCGGCGAAATCGTGTCGGGCGTCGGCGCGGGGACGCCGAGCGGCGGCTCAGGACGCGGCACCTCGACAGGTGATGGCGGCTCGAGAGGATCGGGCTTTTGCGGTTCCGTCGGCATCGTTCCTCCGCTCAGCGCTTTGCGTCGGGCTGGGCCTCGGCACTCGCGCTCACCTTGGGCGCCCGACGATCCGGGCGGGCGGCGGGATTGCCGGACGCGAGTCCCTTGGCGGGCGAGCGGGTCAGCGAGACCGGATCGCTCGCTGGAAAACTCTCGGCAAGGGCCTTGTCGAGATCTTTTTCGGCCTTCCTGGCATGATTCCGGGACATTGGTTCATTCTCCCGAAGCAGGCGGCCTACTCGGCCGCGATGGCATAGTTGAAGTCGGAGACTTCCTGTGTCGTGACTTCGAACCGCCGCAGGACATGCGGGCCAAAGGACTGCAGCATCGGGATGTCCATGGCATCCCGGCCGCGGGCCACCAGGATGCGGCCGATGCGTGGCATGTTGTGGCGGGCATCGAAGGTGTACCAGCGATCGCCGAGATAGGCCTCGAACCAGGCGTTGAAATCCATCGGCGCGGGATCGGGCGGTACCCCGATGTCACCGAGATAGCCGTTGCAGTAGCGGGCGGGAATGTTGAGGCAGCGGCACAGCGTAACGGCCAGGTGCGTAAAGTCGCGGCACACGCCCACGCATTCCTCGAAGGTCTCCATCGCCGTACGGGTCGCTCGGGCGTTCTCGTATCCGAAGGTCAGGCGGTCATGCACGAAATCGCAGATGGCCTGCACCTTGGCGCCGCCTCCCTCGATCTCGCCGAACTTCCACCAGGCGAAGGGCGCGAGCAGATCGGTCTCGCAATAGCGGCTGGCGAGCAGAAAGGGCAGCGTGTCCAGGGGAAGGGCGGCAACCGGCACCGCCGGCGCATCCGGCGCCGTTTCATCGGGCCTGCCGCTGTCGGCGATCACGCCGTGGCAGGACAGCTGCGTTACGCCTGCGGCGACGGCGATCCTGCGGCAGCGGTTGCCATGGGGATCGATATAGCTGTCGATCCTGGCGGGACCGCTCACCCTGAATGGATCCTCGAACACGATATCTCGCCGGCGGGACGCCTCGACATCGAGCGCGGTCAGGAGCGTGGTGGGCTGGGCCGTCTCAATCTCGATGGTATAGCCATAACGGATATGCATGGTCGAACTCCGGACGGGAGGCTGGGGAGCCTTGCATGAGTAATTTGTGAAACTGCGACTGACGGCTCGATCTGGCGCCGATACAGCCAATTCATGCGAGCACAACACCCCGATTCACGGAAAGTTCCACGGAATTCGCCAAAGTCCGCCGTTGGCTCTCGGATCGCTCCCCGCCGGGTCTGCCGCCTCACTTCGGCGTCGAGGCAAGGGCCAGTTGCGGCTCGGCTTCACCCGCCTCGCCATCGGCATCCGCCCGCGCCTTCAGCATCCAGGCACCGAGATGCGTGCTGTCGCGCGGGGTCGTCTCGGTCGCTTCCAGCTGCATCACCAGTCCGGCCAGGATGCGCGATTGCGGCGGCTGGGGCATTTGCCGATCCGCAACGAATTCGAACTCGAACCGTCCCTGGTCGTCATCCGCGATGCCGACCTTGAGATGGAGCGCCAGGCCATCGTGCAGGATGGCCGATGCCCGGTCCACGATGAGCAGCCCGAGAGGAATGGCACGGTCGACCGGCAGGCTGATATCGGTCTGTCCCTTGATGGCGATCTCCTGCCCCGGACGGCTCAGCAATCTGGCGACCGCGGCGATCACGTCACGCAGGAAGGGATCGATGGCGACCGGCCGCATCGCCCCTTCCGACAGGGCGCCACGATAGGCGGCCGACAGCACATGCACGCGGCATTCGGCTTCGCACAGGGCCATGCGGGCATCGCCGGTATAGGCGTTTCTCGATAGGCCGATATAGCTCTGCACTACCTGGAGATTGTTCTTCACGCGATGGTGCATTTCGCGAGTCAGGGCATGATTGGCAGCCAATGCAGCCTGGAGATGACGCTCGCGTCCCTCCTGCTCCTCAACCATGTCGTTGAAGGCGACGACAACATTCCGGATGTCGGCGGGCATGGTGGGGTCGAGGGCGACACGCCCCCAGCCGGAGACGCGGCGGGCACGGGAAGCAGCCTCGATTCCCTTCAGCCATTGCACGAGATGGCGGTTCATCACCCGGACGAACGCCACGAGAAGCAGCAGGAGCGCCGCAAGGGGCGCGACCAGAATGAAGATGAACTGCGAGCGCGCGGCCTGCAGGTTCTTGTCGCGAAAACTCGAGATGATGAAGAGATCGCGGTCGTCGACGGGCAGCGCGTAGTAGATCCGCTGCTCTCCGGCGCCGCTTACGGCCGACCAGCGCTGCCGCGTCAACGGAAAGGCGCCTTCCGGAGGCAGCCAGCTCCTGTCGCTGGCCGCATGCCCGCGTGCGAAGACGATTTCGTCCTTGGCGGTTGAAAGGGCCGTTATGAAATCGGGATCGCTTTCGCCGAGATTGAAGACGCGGTCCAGAGCCTCCGGCGAGATCACCACCAGAGCCTCCCAACCCGCCGTATCCGCGGTCCTGGCCTGGCGGGCATAGACCACCAGGCGGCGCTGTCCGCCCATCACAAGCGAATCGTAGCGGCCCTCGACGGACATCAGGACCGCCCTGGATTTAGAGAGGTTCTTGCCGGCCTGCTCCGCCAGGGCGGTGGAGAGCTCGGCCTGTGTCAGGGAGGGATCGTTCGAAACCGTGCATCCCTTGCCATCGTCGCCGCGAACCAGGAGCACTTGGTACCCGTCGAGCCCGCGAACGCTGGCATTGCCGATCGCCCGGCAGGCAGCCTCGCTGGTACTGGCGACGCCGTCCGCAGCCGAAACGATCAGGCCACGCAATACGCCGACATACCAGATGCGCATGCGGATGGCGAAGTTGCCTGCCGTCTCGGCCTGCGCCGCGTCGATCGCCGACACCGCATTGCGATAGGTCACCACGGCGGTTGCCGTGGTGATCGCTCCGATCGGAACCGCGATCATCAGGAAGAAGGCGATCAGCCTCGCCTGCACGGTATCGAAGGTGAGACGTGTCCGCCAGAAAGGGAAGGCACCAGGCGAGCCGCTCACGGCAAGGTGGACTCGCCGCCGGCCGCACGCAGGGCGGCAAGCATCTTCGCGTCCGGCCCGGTTTCGTCGATACCGCCGGAGAGCATCTCGCCCAGCTTGGCGCGGGCCCGGTTGACCCGGCTCTTGATGGTGCCGAGCGCCACGCCGCAGATTTCGGCGGCCTCCTCATAGGAGATTCCCGATGCGCCCACCATGATCAGGGCCTCTCTCTGCTCCTCCGGCAGTTGGGCGAGAGCGACCTTGAAGTCCGCCACCTCCAGATGCCCCTCCTGATTGCCATGCACGGCCAGGCGTTGCGCATAGGTCCCCTCACTGTCCTGCACCTCGCGAGAGCGCTTTCGATATAGCGAATAATAGATGTTGCGCAGGATGGTGAAGAGCCAGGCCCTCATATTGGTGCCGGGTTCGAACTTGTCCGCATTGGCCCAAGCCTTCAGCAGCGTGTCCTGGACGAGATCGTCGGCCAAGGTGATCGACCCCGAGAGGGAGGCGGCGAAGGCGCGCAGGCTCGGGATATGCGCGATCAGGCCTTCCTTGAAGCTATCGCTGCTCATCGCTCTTGGCCTCCGCGGCTTTCCTCTCCTGGTCCTCGAGCTGGGCGAGGAGCATCAGGAATCGGTCTGGAACGGGAGCCTGAACAATCGATTCATAGTGCGCCTGCAGGGAACGGGCGACAAACTCCTGGATTTGCGGGTCGAGCTCTCGAACGACGTCTTTCGCCGTCGATTTTTGGGCCGGCTCTCTACTCTTGGACATCGTAACCCCTGTGAAGCGGCCTCCGAAGCCGCTGGATAAATGTCAGGCGCTACCGTTCCCGTGCCACGAGACCCGCAATGCCAACTCTCGGAACGCAATGAGTGAAAAATCGTTCCGCTGCCTCAAAAAAATAAATTCATTGTCATATCGTGCGGTTCCGTGCTCGATTCCTGCCATGGTAAGGAGCCGAATTGATGTCGATCGCAGCTGAAATAGCGCCCCAGCTACCCTATTTGCGACGCTTCTCGCGCGCCCTCAGCGGAACGCAGGCAAGCGGCGACGCCTATGTGATCGGAACGCTCGAAGCGCTGGTTGAAGATCCCTCTTCCTTCCCCCGGGACATTTCGTCGAGGCTGGCGCTCTACCAGGTCTTCCTGAGGCTGTGGTCGTCCATGGCAGTGAACATGGAGCCCGCCAAGGAGATCGACGGCGATGCGCCCGAGCAGCGCCTCGAACGCCTCGCCCCACGCTCCCGGCAGGCCTTCCTGCTCACGACGATGGAGGGCTTCTCCAGCGACGAAGCCGCCACGGTCATGCGGATCGACGAAGCACAGGTGATCGCGCTCGTGGAGGAGGCGACGCAGGAGATTGCCCTGCAGATCGCCACCGACGTGCTGATCATCGAGGATGAACCGATCATTGCGCTGGACCTGCAGACCATCGTCGAGGAACTTGGCCATTCGGTGGCCGGCGTCGCGCGCACCCACAAGGAGGCGCTGGCTCAGGTCGCCAAGCACAGTCCAGGGCTGGTGCTGGCCGACATCCAGCTCGCCGACGGCAGTTCGGGCCTCAATGCCGTGAATGATATCCTGACGACCGTCGATCTGCCGGTGATCTTCATCACCGCCTATCCTGAGAGGCTGCTCACGGGCCAGCAGCCTGAACCCACCTTCCTCATCACCAAGCCATTCCGGCCGGAGGCGGTTAAAGCGACGATCAGCCAGGCCCTGTTCTTCAACAAGCGCGCCAAGCGCAAGGCCGCCTAGAGCAAAACGCGTTTAGGCAGAAACGCCGCTTTGCTCTAATTCCTTGTTTTTCGATGCGTCTTTGCGTTCTGCCAATTCCGTCAAAACACAAGACGCTCGAGCAGAGTTCAGGAAGCGCAACCAAGGAAAAGAAGAAAGGCAGGATCCCAATCCGGGGATCCTGCCTTTTTCATCGAGCCGGCACAAGTTCGTGGCGGACGATGCTCAGACTGCCCGTTCCGCAAGCCCTCGCACCTTCGTTACGAAGTCGTCGGGATTGAACGGTTTGCTCACCAGCAGGCAATCGAAATAGAGCTGATGGCGATCCGGCAGGCCGAAACCGGAAACGAACATGATCTCCAGCGCCGGCCAGCGCTCACGCGCCTTGAGGGCCAGGTCGTAGCCGTTCATCGTGCCGGGCATGCGCACATCGGTAATGAGCACCTTCACATCCTCGTTGGTGGCGAGGACATCGAGTGCCGTTTCAGCGCGGGCGGCCTGGAGGACGTTGAACCCCGCCTCCTCCAGAATATCCGCTGTAATAGCCCGAACGTCATTGTCGTCATCGACGAGAACGACGGTGTGCTGGGCTTGCCCGCTCATCGATATGACCCTTTCATAGTCGCGCTCGCGTCCGGCGGGCTCTGCGAAGCTTGGCTGTTTCACGACACGTCCTCTCACTCGTCAAAACTCAACCGGCACCACCCCGATGGCTCCCTCCATCGGAGCCGGTCACTCCTAGGGGGCGAACGCCCGACACTGCTCTTTGTTCCCGTCGAAAAGCAGCATTTCCCGTTGTGCTCCCTCGATGCGCAAACACTTGTTTTGGCTGGACTTCCGCATCCCGAAAGCAGCAAGGCCCCGGAGCACGCTCGCGGGGCCTTTCCAGCAGGAATTCGCAGGGGGCGACGGCTACACGGTGCCCTTCTCCAGGGGGTGAGCCAGCATGGCCGTGACCTTGGCCTCGAACACGCCCATGTCGAAGGGCTTGACCATCACGTCCTGCAATCCGTCCCGCTCGAAATCCTGCGACTGCGCGCTCTCATAGCCGGTCAGGAAGAGAATCTTCAGGTCGGAACGTGCCTGACGTGCCGCCTTGGCCAGATCCCATCCGCTCATCCCAGGCAAACCGATATCCGTGATCAGCAGATCAATAGCTTGATTACCTTGCAGTATGGGTAGTGCAGTGTTTGCATCCTTTGCTTCAAGAGTAGCAAAGCCAAGATCATTGAGGGTATCGATAATAAGCATCTGCACCATCATCTCGTCTTCTATAACGAGAATCATCTTTTTATCGTTTCCCGCCATGAATTAAACCTCATTCTTGGTGGACTACTGATTCACAACGCACCGTAGGGCCAGATTGTTCAAAAAAATACCTATCGCCGTTGTTGCGAAACGCAAACAATCGGCGAATCCGCCCATCCCGACCCTTGGACGTGCGGCGCCGATAATGCAGCAAGAAGCGCAGCTTATGCCGTCATTTTACGTCCGGCAGGCATGGCCTGTCGCGCTGTCAAAAAAGACGGGATCAATCCACCCGTTCGAAGAGGACCAGCGACCGTCCCGGCAGGTCGTAGCTCTCCCCGATGCCGATGTCGGCTTCCGGTAGATCCGGATCGTCAGTAGCGATCAGCCGCTTCCATGCCGACCCGTCGTAGCAGGGCGGCAGCTTGAAGGGCACGGGCTCATGGTGGGCGTTGAGCAGGATGAGCAGGGTGGCGTCAGATCCGCGCTTGCGGATACCGCTCGCCTGGGCGCGACCGTCCAGGATCATCCCGAAGCAGGAAACCTCCGCCGGATCATCCCAGTTCGCGCGCGTCATCTCCTCGCCGCCGTGGTGGATCCAGGTCACCTCGCGCACGTCGATGGCCTCGTTGGTGCGCTCGCCTATCATATAGCGCGAACGACGCAGGATCGGATATTTGCGGCGCAGCTGGATGAGGCGGCGAACGAAATCCATCAGGCCCCGGTTCTTCTCCGCGAGTTCCCAATCGACCCAGCTGATCTCGCTGTCCTGGCAATAGGCATTGTTGTTGCCTTGCTGGGTGCGTCCGAATTCATCGCCGGCCAGAATCATCGGCGTGCCCTGGGACAGGAGCAAAAGCGCCAGCATGTTGCGCTGCTGGCGTTCACGCAGCGCATTGACGCCGGCATCGTCGGTCGGCCCCTCGACGCCGCAGTTCCAGGACCGGTTGTCCATGCTGCCGTCGCGGTTTTCCTCACCGTTCGCCTCGTTGTGACGATCGTTGTAGGAGACGAGATCCCGCATCGTGAAGCCGTCATGGGCGGTTAGGAAGTTCACCGACGACCACGGCTTGCGGCCACGATGATCGAACTTGTCGGGCGAGCCGCACAGGCGCGGGGCCAGTGCCGCCGGCCTGGCCTCGCCCCGCCAGAAATCGCGGGCGGTATCACGATAGATGTCGTTCCATTCCGCCCAGCCTGGCGTGAAGCCGCCGACCTGGTAGCCTCCGGGGCCGACATCCCACGGTTCGGCGATCAGCTTGACATTCTCCAGCACCGGGTCCTGTCCGACGGCCTTGAGGAAGCCGCCTTCCGGATTGAAGCCGTCCAGTTCACGGGCCAGGATGGTACCGAGGTCGAAGCGGAAGCCGTCGACATGCATTTCGTTGACCCAGTAGCGCAAGCTGTCCGTCACCATCTGGATCACGCGCGGATGGCTGAGATTGACCGTGTTTCCGGTGCCGGTGTCGTTGATGTAGTAGCGGTTCTGCTCGGGGATCAGCCGGTAGTAGGACGCATTGTCGATGCCCTTGAAGGACAGGGTCGGGCCGAGTTCGTTGCCCTCGGCCGTGTGGTTGTAGACGACGTCCATAATGACCTCGAGGCCGGCGTCGTGGAACCGGGCGACCATCTCCTTGAACTCGGCCAGCACCTTGGGCGGGTCCGCGGCATAGCGCGGATCGGGTGCGAAGAAGCCGATCGAGTTATAGCCCCAATAGTTCCTGAGGCCGCGCTGCAGAAGGTGGTCGTCATCGACGAACGTATGCACGGGCAGCAGTTCGACCGTGGTCACGCCGAGCGCCCTGATATGCTCGAGCGATTGGATGGATGCAAGGCCGGCATACGTGCCCTGCAACCTCTCGGCGATCTCGGGATGGCGCCGGGTGAAGCCCTTGACGTGGGTCTCGTAGATGATGGTCTGCTCCCAGGGCACGAGGGAGCGGTTACCGGGCCAGTCGAAGCGCGAATCCACGACCATGCATTTGGGCATGAAGGGAGCACTGTCACGCTTGTCGAAGCTCAGATCCCCCTTGCCCAGCGTGTAGCCGAATATCGCCGGATCCCACTGCAGCGCGCCGAAATGAGACCGGGCATAGGGGTCGAGAAGAAGCTTGTGCGGATTGAAGCGATGGCCCGCCTCGGGCTCGTAGGGCCCATGCACGCGGTAACCATAGAGCATGCCTGGGCTGACGTCGGGCAGGTAGCCATGCCAGATCTCGTCGGTGAATTCGGGCAGTTCGATCCGCTCGACCTCATGCCTGCCCGTATCGTCGAACAGACAAACCTCGACCTTGGTGGCATTGGCCGAGAACAACGCGAAATTCGTGCCTGACCCATCCCATATCGCGCCGCGCGGATGAGGGTGGCCTTCGCGGATTCTCGTCCTGCTCAGATAGGTCATGCGGCGATCCTTCATGCTGGGGATACCGACTTCAATGCTGCGCACCCCGCTTGGGTTCCACGCGCTTCGGCAACTTGCTGCAGTGCAGCATACACCGCGGCCGCTGCGGTTTCCACCCCCAAAATGGCTGATGCAAAATGAGCGGAACCTTGGCGGCTTTCGAGGGTTGATGTGTCACCTCGACGAGCATGTCGAAAAGTCGAATTCGAGAGTATGGAGGAAATATCATGGGACGATCTATTTTGCTCTGGTTGCTCGGTGTACCAATCCCGGTGATCATTCTTCTTTATTTCTTCTGGCATTGACGGCTCATAATATCTTTCGAGTTCGATATAAATTCGACCTTGACAGCAATGTGGCCTTGTCCGCGAGGATTGGGGAGGAACAAGGGGCGCGACGACGCCGAAGAATATTCCTTGGGCGAAGACGGTGAATCGATGATGTTGCACGATGTCGGCACCCCGGCGGGGCGCGAACAGTTCAGGCACGCCCGAGGGAAGCGAGGCGGCCTGAAGATCGAGGATTACGGGCTCATCGGCGATTGCCGGTCGGCTGCGCTCGTGGGACGCAATGGCTCGATAGACTGGTTGTGCTGGCCGCGCTTCGACAGCGCGGCCTGCTTTGCGGCGTTGCTCGGAACTCCTGAACACGGGCGCTGGTCGATCGCGCCAGCTTCGCCCTCTTTCCGGTCCCGGCGGAACTATCGCGGCGATACCATGATTCTCGAAACCGTCTTCGAGACGGCGGAGGGGTCCTTCGCGGTGCTGGATTTCATGCCCATCGGCACGGAACGGTCGTCGCTCATCCGCATCGTCGAAGGGCGCTCGGGAACTCCGAAGCTTCGCATGGAACTCCTGCTGCGTTTCGATTACGGCTCCTCGGTGCCTTGGGTCACTCAATTGTCCGAGCGCAATGGCATCGTCGCCATTGCCGGCCCGAACCTTGCGGTGCTGCGCTCCTCCGTGCCGCTTCAGGGAGAGCATCTGGCCACGGTCGCCGAGTTCCCGGTGAGCCCCCGCGAGCGCATCCCCTTCGTGCTCAGCTACGGCCCTTCGCATCGGCCCGCGCCTGCGCCCCTCGATGCCGAGAAGGCGCTGGCGCGAACCGAAAGCTTCTGGCTCGACTGGGCCGCGCGCTGCCGGGTCGATGGACATCGCCGCGAAGCGATGCTGCGTTCGCTGCTGACCCTGAAGGCCCTCACCTTCAGCGACACGGGTGGCATTGTCGCCGCCCCCACCACCTCCCTGCCGGAGCGGGTCGGCGGCGAACGCAACTGGGACTATCGCTTCTGCTGGCTACGCGACGCCGCCCTCACCCTGGTCGCTCTGATGGGTGCTGGCTACTACGAGGAAGCCGGCGCCTGGCGCGACTGGCTCCATCGCTCGGTGGCGGGCAGCCCCGAAGATCTGCAGATCATGTACGGCCTCGCGGGGGAACGACGCCTCACGGAACTCGAGCTTCCCTGGCTGCCGGGGTATCGCGACTCGCAGCCGGTGCGCATCGGTAACGCCGCCTCGAGCCAGCTTCAGCTGGACGTGTGGGGCGAATTGATGGATGCGCTGCATCTGGCCCGGGCAGGCGGCCTCGACGCCTCGACCGACGCGTGGGACATCCAGCGCGCCGCGATGGCGCATCTGGAAGGGATCTGGCAGGAGCCGGATGACGGCATCTGGGAGATCCGCGGTGCCCGCCGCCACTTCACCCATTCCAAGATCATGGCGTGGGTCGCCTTCGACCGGTCGATCCGGGATGCGGAGAAATATGGCTTCGAGGCGCCGCTGGAACGCTGGCGCGCCATCCGGGACGAGATCCACGGGCTGGTCTGCGAACTCGGCTTCGACCGGGGCGTCGGCAGCTTCACGCAGACCTTCGGCTGCCGTGAACTCGATGCCAGCCTGCTGCTGATTTCAGAGACGGGCTTCCTGCCGGTCGAGGACCCCCGCGTCGCCGGCACGATCGCCGCCATCGAGCGCGAGCTGGTGGTGGACGGCTTCGTCCGCCGCTACCACACACGCACCCGAACCGACGGGCTGGAACCGGGCGAGGGGGTATTCCTTGCCTGCAGCTTCTGGCTGGCGGATGTCTACCAGCGGCAGGGCCGTGAGGAGGAGGCGCATGCCCTCACCGACCGGCTGCTCGACCTGCGAAACGACCTGGGACTGCTGAGCGAGGAATACGATACGGATCGGGGAGAATTGACGGGCAATTTCCCCCAGGCCTTCTCCCATCTCAGCCTGGTGCGCTCCGCCCTGAGCCAGGACATCAGGATGCCGGCTCGTCATCTGTTCAGCAAGGCGGATGCCTCCTGACTTCGTGCCACCGGAGTGATGCTGGCACGCTGCTTGCCTGCTGGGATGGGACAATTCCAGGAGATAGCCAATGAACGGTCTAGGCGGGCTCAACAAGGCGCCGGAGGGTGTCGTCATCGGGCTGGTGCAGCTGCAGTTGCCGGTCGTGAAGACGCCGCAGGATCTGGCCTTGCAAACCGAGAAGATCGTCGCGATGGTCGGCAAGGCGCGTGCGAACATGGCCACGATGGATCTCGTCGTCTTCCCCGAATACGCGCTTCACGGCCTGTCGATGGACACCTCGCCCGAAATCATGTGCTCTCTCGACGGACCCGAGGTTGCCGCCTTCCGCAAGGCCTGCATCGACAATCGGATCTGGGGATGCTTCTCGATCATGGAGCTCAACCCTGGCGGCTACCCCTACAATTCCGGGCTGATCATCGACGACAAGGGCGATATCCAGCTCTACTACCGCAAGCTCCATCCATGGGTACCGGTGGAGCCGTGGGAACCGGGCGACGTCGGCATTCCGGTCGTGACGGGGCCGAAGGGCGCGAAGATCGCGCTCATTATCTGTCATGACGGCATGTTTCCGGAAATGGCGCGCGAATGTGCCTACAAGGGCACGGAAATCATGTTGCGGACGGCCGGCTATACCGCGCCGATACGCGAAGCCTGGCGCTTCACAAACCAGGCCAACGCCTTCTGCAACCTGATGGTGACGGCCAATGTCTGCATGTGCGGCTCCGACGGGCAGTTCGATTCCATGGGCGAGGGCATGGTGGTGAATTTCGACGGCACGATCATCGCCCACGGCACCACCGGGCGCGTGGACGAGATCATCACGGCCGAGGTGCGCCCAGATCTTGTGCGGGAGGCGCGCAAATATTGGGCCGTCGAGAACAATATCTATCAGTTCGGCCATCGCGGCCTCACCGCAGTCGCGGGGGGAGCCGGCGACTGCCCCTACACCTACATGACGGATCTTGCGGCCGGGCGCTATCGCCTGCCCTGGGAGGACGAGGTCGTGCACAAGGACGGCAGCGCCTTCGGCTTCGATAAGCCGGTGCGGCGCTATGGGGAAAAGCTATCCAAGGCGGCGGAGTGAGGCCATCCCGTCGCTCCGCTGCGGCGGCCGTCAGCGCCAGCCGAGCGCCGGAGCGACATGGGTCAGGATCATCTCGATGACATGGGCGTTGTAGTCCACGCCGAGTTGGTTGGGGACCGTGAGGAGCAGCGTATCGGCCTCGGCTATGGCCTCGTCCTTCCTCAATAGTTCGACGAGAACGTCCGGCTCGGCGGTATACCCGCGGCCGAAGATCGATTGCGTCTCCTCGATGAAGCCGATCTGATCCTGCTCCTGGCCGGGCCGGCCGAAATACATGCGGTCACGATCATCGACGAGGGCGAAGATGCTGCGGCTCACGGAGACACGCGGTTCCCTTTGGTGCCCAGCCTCCTTCCACGCGGCGCGGTAGGCACGGATCTGTGCTGCCTGCTGGACGTGAAAGGGTTCTCCGCTCTCGTCGTCCTTGAGCGTGGAGGCCTGCAGGTTCATGCCGAGCTTCGCCGCCCATACCGCCGTCGCGTTGGAGCCGGACCCCCACCAGATGCGCTCGCGCAAGCCGTCGGAATGAGGCTCGAGACGCAGGAGACCCGGAGGGTTGGCAAACATCGGACGCGGATTGGGCTGAGCGAACCCCTCGCCGCGCAGAGTGTCGTAAAATACCTGCGCATGGCGCCGGCCCATGTCCGCATCAGTTTCGCCCTCCGCAGGACGATAGCCGAAGTAGCGCCAGCCATCGATGACCTGTTCCGGCGAGCCCCGGCTGATGCCGAGCTGCAGGCGACCCCCGGCAATGAGATCCGCCGCGCCGGCGTCCTCGGCCATGTAGAGGGGATTCTCATAGCGCATGTCGATGACGGCCGTGCCGATCTCGATGCGGCTCGTCCTTGCGCCCACGGCTGCGAGGAGAGGAAAGGGCGATGCGAGCTGTCGCGCGAAGTGATGAACCCGGAAGTAGGCACCGTCCGCCCCGAGCGCCTCGGCCGCGACCGCCAGGTCGATCGACTGCAGCAGCGTGTCTGCAGCCGAACGGGTCTGGGACTGCGGAGAGGGCGTCCAATGCCCGAACGAGAGGAAGCCGATCTTCTTCATGATTCACCGTCTTTTCCGGAGAGGATTGCGAGGCATGAGCCAGGAAAGGCTCTTCCTCGGAGGCCAGGGCGCAGACGTAATTCTCATCATCGGCTACGGCGGCACGCCACTTCTAGATCGCCATGTCGCTGTTGCCTAGCCTTGGTCGCGAACTGGTCATTTACCAGCAAGGAGCCAATCCCGAGGCCCTCGGATGCCGATGCGCAAAATATGCTGCGGAACTTCCTGAAAATTCACGTCCTTCAGAGGCGCGAGACCTGGACAAGCGTCTTCCCGAAGGTCTCGCCGCGGAGCATGGCGACAAACCTTGAAGGTGCGTGCTCGATCCCGACTGCAATATCCTCGCGGTATCGCACCCGCCCATCCTGGAGCCAACTGGACATTTCTCTCCGAAATGTCTCGGCCAGCTCAGCATGGTCGTCGACGATAAAGCCCTCGGCACGGAGCCGTTTCGTCAGTATCGCCCGCATCAGTCCTGATGATTGACCGGGTAGAGTTGTCGTATCGCTGTCGCTGTAAACGGAAACAAGGCCACAGACGGGAATTCGGGCGAAGCGATTGAGCAACGGCAGCACGGCCTCAGATACCGGCCCGCCCACGTTCTCCCAGTATATGTCGACGCCGTCCGGGCAGGCGTTGGCCAACCGGGCGGCCAAGCCCGAAATTCGGTGATCGAGCGCGGCATCGAAGCCGAGTTCGTCGAGTAGGTACCGGCATTTGCGCTCTCCTCCGGCAATTCCCACGACGCGGCAACCCTTGATCTTCGCAATCTGTCCGACGGCGGATCCCACGGGACCTGCCGCGGCCGCGACGACAAGGGTTTCGCCTGGCTTCGGCTGGGCAATGTTCGTCAGACCCACGAAAGCAGTCATGCCGGGCATGCCCAGCACGCCGAGGGAGGTGGAGACGGGCGCAAGCCGCTCATCTAGGCGCCGCATCCCAGTTCCATCGGTTACAGTCAGATCCTGCCAGCCGGCATCGTGCACGACGATATCGCCAACCTGCCAGTCCGGGTGTCGAGACTCCTGGACGACGCTCACGAGTTCGGCCGGCATGGGCTGGCCCAGCTCGACACTCGGCGTGTAGGACGGTCCGGCATCCATACTGCCCCGCATGTAGGGATCGAGCGAAAGCCAGAGGGTACGCAGCAAAACCTGTTCATTACCGAGGTGGGGAAGAAACGCATCGACCATCCGAAAATTCTCGGCGACGGGTGCGCCCCTGGGTCTGGATGCGAGAACTATGGACCGGATGGCACGCTGCAACAAATGCGGGTTCCTTCCATGAGCGCGTGGTCATGCGGCTGCGCAGAGCCCTCCCGCCGCGGCCGGGAGCACCGCTCAGGAGAGACGGTTGCAACAAATACCCCATAACAACCAGAGAGTGAATGAAGGTCCCTCGAGTGGATGGCCAGCCAGGACGAGCCTCAAGTGCTACAAGCGCTGCACGCCGTCCCTGTCCGGCGCCCTGTGCAAGGAGACAGAGCGTCTTTGGCAAACAGTTCGTCCTAATCGGAAGATGCTGCAGGAGCGCCGGGCTTCACGAATGGAGAAAGCGGCCGTCAAACCGTCTCAACCAATCGAAAGTAGGGGCGAACCCAGCTCTTCCGATGGGCCACCGCCATTCAGTACCAGGCGGTCTCGGCCATCGGCCTTTGCCGCATACAGGCAGGCGTCCGCCGCCTGCCAGAGGGCCTCCAGATCCGCGAAATTCGAGCTGTGTGCGCCTCCGATGCTGACCGAGAGCGAAATGGACGTCCCCGATCGAACGGCGACCGGCGATGTCCGCACTGCCAGCCTCATGCGCTCGGCGGCCTCGAACGCCGCCCTTCCGCGAATGCCCGGCATGAAGACAGCGAACTCCTCGCCGCCTATGCGACCGAAGAGGCCTGCCTCGTCGATGCTTGCGGCGACCGCGCCGGAAAGCACGCGCAGGGCCTCATCACCGGTCGGATGGCCATATCTGTCGTTGATCAGCTTGAATTCGTCGGCATCGAGGATGAACAAGGTGCCGTGCTGGCTTTCAAGCGCCTGCAGGAGCGCCTCGACAAAACCTTCGCGATTGAGGATGCCGGTGAGGCCGTCTCGCCGGGCGCGCTCGTTGAGATCGCCATAGGCTCGCTGCAGCGCCGCGTGAGCCCGTTCCAATTCGGCCTTGGCCGCGCGTAATTCATCGCGCGCGGCCGCAAGGCGCGACTGCTGGAAGAACTGCCAGGCACTCGCTGGTCCAGCAATCACCAGCGGGCACAGGATACACAGAATGAGCCCTGTCCCCTCCACGGATCCACCGAAGAAGTATGCGGCCGTCTCTGCGATCGCCAGCGTAACGACGACCGACAGGCCAGCAGCAATGGCGGCCTTTGCCATGATTTGGTGGTAGATCCGCGACATGCCTCTCATCTGACGACGACGTTGATACAACTTTCCAGCCTCGTGGCCAGCTACCGCCGGAACCGTCGCAACCATGAGGGGCGCGTGAAAAATCGCCTGGAATGGCTGGCCATTGAAGGCATGCCACCATCCGGCCGGCTCGGAGCGCTAGCTGGGGCTGAAGCTGCCGGCAGGCTGGCCCAAGGGAAATCTTGTGTCAACGCCGAAACAGCCGCCATACCCGTCCTCGGCCGCCTTGATCTGCATCAATGACAGGCTTCGGCCTCCTCCTATGGAAGGATTGTCGGTCTTGGCTGCTTCGCGCACATGGACGCCGATTTTGGGTAACGGACACTGATTCACGCTTTGCGTGCGGAGTTCGAAGGAGTGCGCACCCCTTCCAACAATGCGTAGATCGCATCCATCAAGGACCGGCAAGATGAGCCGCACCGAACTTCAGGACCAGATTGTCGAGGCCATGGAGGCGCATGGGCTGACAGCAACCTACGGCGCCTCCACCAGGCAGGTGCGCGAGGCGGTGTGGCTGAGCTTCGGCAAGAGCCTGTCGAACCAGCAGGTGGCACAAGGGCTGCGGCGCCTGGTCATCCGCGGCGACATTCTTCGGGCCGCCGTTCAGCCGCACAGCTGGGTTTTGACCGCCAGGCGGATCGGCAAGAGGTGCTGATTCGCCACGCATCGGTTCATCGCCCCGCCACGAGGTCCAGGGAAGCAACGCCGGCTGCCAGGTCGACGCCACGCTGGGCCTGCGCCGAGAAGGGCTGCAGAGTGAAGGAGCGATGGAAGCCGCCCACCAGCGCATTGGCTCCCCCACCGACGCCCACCGAAGCCGACGCTCCCACCCCCACATAGCTGCCCGCCAGCGCGCCACGCATGCGGCCCTGGCTCGGGGCGAACACGCCCCAGACGAGCGAGCCGCGATCGGTCTTGCCGATGTCGAGGCCGAATTTGCGGATCGTGCCGTAGTAACGCTCGGAAAAGCCCCGGTTGGACCGGAAGACGCAGCTCATCTGCTTGCTCGAAGTCACGATCAGCCCCAGCCCACCGGAGACGTTGCAGCGCAGGACACCAACACGGACATCCGCGGCCGCCGAGGAGGCCGATGCGACAAATGCTGCAAGGGCCGTGCAGCACAGGGCAAGGTGAAGGCGCATGATCTATCCTTTCATGAAATCGGGCGGCGGCATCTTTGCAAGGCGCGATGGTCGGACCGCAGGGCTCCTGGCATGAAGCAGGGCTCCTGGCATGAACTTGCCGCGTTTCGATAGGTTCCGGGCACATCGCAGGGAACCTCGGCCGCAGGGACACGTTAGGCGTCAAGGATTGGTCACATTCGCCGAAAGCGCGTATGACAGCCCCATGCCCCTTGAGCACATCGGCGAACCTTCATGCAGGATCATTCACTTTCAACTCCCCCGCCCACGCTCAAGCAGGACGTCGTTGCCGACGAAGTCGAGAGGGAACCGCCTTCCAGGAAAGTTGACGCCAAGCTTGTTGTGCTCGCCTGCCTGCTGGTCCTTGCTTCGCTCACCGCCGCCTATTTGGCTTCCGCCATTCTCCTGCCGCTGGTGCTCGCCTTCGTCCTGAAGCTCCTGTTCCAACCGGCAATGCGGCAGCTCGAGCGTATCTCGGTGCCCCGCGGGCTCGCTGCCCTCCTCGTGATCCTGGCTTTCTTCGGCCTGATCGTCGGGCTCGGCGCCGCGGTGTCGGGTCCGGCCGCCGAATGGGCAGGCCGCCTGCCGCAGGGCCTGCCTCGCCTCGAGGAGAAGCTGCATTTTCTCTCGAGGCCGATCCAGACGTTCCAGAACTTCATGCGCCAGATGGGGGCGAGCAGCGACCCAGGCATCGATTTTCTGGGCACGCTCTTCCAGGGAACGCAGCATTTCGCCAGCGGCTTCTTCGAGACGGTGCTTATCCTGTTCTTCCTCCTGATGTCGGGCGACACCTTCCTGCGCAGGACGGTGGAAATCCTGCCGCGCTTCAGCGACAAGCGCCAGGCCGTGGAACTCTCGCAGCAGATCGAGCAGAACATCTCGATCTATCTCGTCACCATCACTTTCATGAACACGCTGGTGGGCCTAGCCACGGGCCTGACCATGTGGGCGACGGGCCTCGGCGATCCGGTCCTGTGGGGCGTGATGGCCTTCATCCTCAACTACGTGCCGATCATGGGACCGGTCGCGGGCGTGGCGATCTTCACCTTCGCCGGCCTCCTCACCATCGAGGATACGGTGATGGCTTTCCTGCCGGCCGGCCTCTATCTCGTCATCCACCTGATCGAGGGGGAGATCGTCACACCCATGCTGCTGGCCAAGCGCTTCACGCTCAACCCCGTGCTGGTGATCCTCTCGCTCATCTTCTGGTTCTGGGCGTGGGGCGTGGCCGGCGCTATCCTCGCCGTGCCGATGCTCGCCATCTTCAAGATCGTCTGCGACGGCATCAAGCCGCTACATCCCATCGGCCATTTCCTGGAAGGGTGACAGGCAGGCCCGGAGAACCCGAGCGAAGGTCACGAAGACCTCGGCTCTTTCAAGGGAGCGTCTGGATGCCCGCGACGAGCCGGGCATGACGGAGGACCAGGCCCCCGCGCCTCCGACCGGCCCGGCAGACCGATGCAGCTACGGCAGCATGTCCCGCAGGCGCAGACGCGCAATCTCGCCGATCTGCTTCAGCGCTTCGGCAAATTCCTGGCCCCGATCGTTCTGCAGCCGCCGTTCGAACCCCGCAACGATCTCGGCCTTGCTGCGGCCCTTGATCGCCATGATGAAAAGGAAGCCGAACTTCGTCTTGTAGGCGTCGTTCAGCTCGGTGAAGCGGGCAAGCTCTGCCGGCGTGAGCTTGTCCAGCCCTGCCGAAGCCTGCTCGGCGGTGGAGTCCTCCGTCAGCATCTTGGCCTGCGCCAACCGCCCGGCCAGGTCGGGATGGGCCATGATGAGGGCCATCTTGTCCTTTTCGGAAGCGGCCGCCAGCACTGCGGTCATCGCCGCATGCAGCCCCTCGGCAGTGTCCTCGGCCGGGCCGAGCCCCATGTCATGGGCCCCCTCGGCGATCCATGCCGAATGTTCGTAGATGCCGCCAAAGCGTTCCACGAAGAGCGCCCGCGACATATGCGAGGGTTTGTAGCCATCGTGGGGAGGGTGGTGGCGAATCCAGTGCCGCGCGATGTCGAGGCGGCGCGCGAACCACACACCCTCGTGGCTCATCGCATAGTCGAGGAAACGCGCGAGCGCGGCCGCTCGGCCGGGCCGGCCGACGAGACGGCAATGCAAGCCGATGGACAGCATGCCAGGGCGCTCGGCCCCTTCCGCATAGAGCGTATCGAAACTGTCCTTGAGATAGGTGAAGAACTGGTCTCCGCTGTTGAAGCCCTGCGCCGTGGCAAAGCGCATGTCGTTTGCATCGAGCGTATAGGGCACGATGAGATGGGGCCCCCTCGGCCCTTCTACCCAGTAGGGAAGTTCGTCCGCGTAGGAATCGGCGGAATAGAGGAAGCCGCCATCTTCCATCGCGAGCTTCAGCGTATGGGCGGAGGTGCGCCCCTGGTAAAAGCCCAGCGGCCGCTCGCCGGTCGTCTTCTCGTGCAGCCTCACCGCCTCGGCGATGTCAGAACGCTCGTCGTCCTCGATGAAATCACGGTAGTCGATCCACTTCAGGCCATGGCTGGCGATCTCCCAGCCTGCATGCTGCATGGCGGCGACAACCTGGGGATTGCGCGCCAGCGCAGTGGCGACGCCGAACACCGTGACTGGAATACCGCGCTCCGTGAACAGGCGATGCAGGCGCCAGAAGCCGACGCGCGAGCCGTACTCGTAGATCGATTCCATGTTCATGTGCCGCTGCCCGAGCCACGGCTGGGCACCGACGATCTCCGACAGGAAGGCTTCCGAACCGGCGTCGCCATGGAGCAGGCAGTTCTCGCCGCCCTCTTCGTAGTTTACGACGAACTGCAGGCAGATGCGGGCTCCGCCAGGCCACGCGGCGTGGGGCGGCCGGCCCGCATAGCCGACGAGGTCCCGGTCATAGGCGGCATCGGCGACCACGACGGATGTTCTCGGGCTCATCGCTCACGAACCGCGATAGGTGGAATAGGCGAAAGGCGAGCAGACGAGCGGCACGTGATAGTGCCCGTCCTTGTCGGAGAGGGTCACGCGGATCGGCACCACGTCAAGGAAGTCGCCCGCTGCGGCGGCATCCTTCAGGCGGAAATACGCACCGATGTGGAAGGCCAGTTCGTAAACGCCAGGCACGAAGGCCTCGCCGGCCATCAGGGGCTGGTCGGTGCGGCCATCCGCGTTCGTGGTCACCGTGGTGACGGAGACACGTCCGCCCGACGCTTCCAGGCGCTGGAGTTCGATGGTGACGCCCGCAGCCGGCTTGCCGCGGCTGATGTCGAGAACATGCGTGGAAAGCCTACCCATTTCGCCTCACCTTGCCGGTTTCAGATAGCGTCGCGACGATAGCGAATTCTCAGCCGGCCATTTCCAAATATTTTGCGAAAATCTTTCGACAGGAAAGGCTCTTCTGCCTGAGCCTGTCCTGCTGCTTGATAGCGTCACTCAGGCATCGTCCTCCGGCATTGGCGGGCTCGAAGGCAGGGGGCCGAGGCGGGCGAGCTCGGTGGCGATATAGCGCCGCCCGCGTTCGACGAGCAGATCGGCGAAGGCCTTTACCTTGAGCGGTACGAGATTTCGCGTGGGATAGAGCACCGCAAGCGTGGCGGGCGGTGGCGGATTGGCGGTCAGGACGGGGACGAGACGACCTTGGGCAAGCGCATCGGCGATTTCGAACACGGGTTTGAGCACGATGCCGCGGCCATCGAGGGCCCAGGTTGTCAGGACGTCGCCGTCGTCGGCATCGAGCGAACCCTTGATCGGTACGCTGATCTCCTCGCCGTCCTGGCTCAGGGGCCAGCGGAATTCGCGCGATCCCGGAAAACGCAGGAGCAGGCATTGATGACGGGCAAGATCCGCCGGGGTCTCCGGCGTGCCGGCCCGGTCGATATAGTCCGGAGAGGCACAGAGAACGCGCTCGGCGTCGGCGATCTTGCGCATGATCATCGAGGAGTCGGCATAGGTGACGAATTGCAGCGCGAGGTCGCAGGACTCGGCGATGATGTCGAGCCGGCGCTCGGACAGGCGCAGCTGGACGTCGATCTGGGGATGCTTGTCGCGATAGGCTGCCGCCGCCGTCGCCACCAGGCGTCGTCCGAGTCCCAGCGGTGCCGCCACGCGGATGGAGCCGAGCGGCATGGCGCCGAGCTCGCCGATATTGGCCTCGGCCATGTCGATGGCGTGCAGGGCATCGATGACATGATCGTAGAAGATCCTGCCCTGTTCGGTCAGCCCCATGTTTCGGGTCGTGCGGTTGAAGAGACGGCAGCCCAGATGAGTCTCGAGCGCCTGGATGCGCTGGCTGATGACATTGGCCGAGACACGCATGCGGCGTCCTGCTTCGGAGAAGCTGCCGCTTTCGACGGCGCGTGCGAAGGAACGGAAGTTTTCGAGCATGGCAGGCGGTTCCTTAAAGCCTGTTTGAGAACATGGACCGGTATTCCGGAGCGTCGTGAAAGCCCGAAGGCTTCATGATGCGGCCGGCACTAGATCTGGCGAGATTCTTGCCTGTCCGTATTGGCGGCGGGCGGCTCTTGCACAGGTGGGGAACAATCATGCACCGGGCCTCTCCGCCGCGAGGCGACGGGCCGAAGGTGCCGAAACGAATGGGAGAATTATACCAATGTTGATGACCCTGTATGAGTGGGGCAGTCTGCTCCTGCGCTGGACCCATGTCATCACGGGCATAGCGTGGATCGGCTCCTCGTTCTATTTCATGCACCTCGACGCCAGCATGCGCCGCACGCCCGCGATTCCGGAGGGCAAGGGGGGCGAGGCCTGGGAAGTGCATGGCGGCGGCTTCTACCAGGTCCGCAAATATCTGGTCGCGCCGGACTTTCTGCCCGAAGAGCTGACCTGGCACAAATGGCAGTCCTACTCGACCTGGCTCAGCGGCTTCTGCCTGCTGCTGTGGGTCTACTATGCGCAGTCCAGCCTCCTGCTGATCGACCCCAGCGTGCGCGCGCTGTCGCCGCTGGCGGCCCTCGCCGTCGGCATGGGCGGCCTTGCGGCAGGCTGGCTGTTCTACGACTACCTGTGCAAGTCGCCCATCGGCAAGGACGACACCCGGCTCGCCGCCATCGGTTTCGTCTTCATCGTGTTCATGGCCTGGTTCTTCCAGCAGATGTTCTCCGCCAGGGGCGCCTTCATCCATACGGGCGCGCTGATGGCGACGATGATGTCGGCGAACGTGTTCTTCGTGATCATCCCCAACCAGCACAAGGTCATCGCCGCCCTCAAGGCCGGGCAGGAACCCGATCCCGCCCTCGGCAAGGCGGCCAAGCAGCGTTCGTCGCACAACAACTACCTGACGCTGCCCGTGCTGTTCCTGATGCTGTCCAACCATTATCCCCTCACCTATTCGAGCCCCTATGCCTTTGTGGTCGTGGGTGCCATCCTGATCGCCGGAGCCTTGATCCGCGTGTTCTACAACGAGCGCCATGCCGGCCGTGGCGACAAATGGTGGACCTGGGTGATCGCGGCGTTGCTGGTGTGGGGCGCCATCTCGATCAGCGCCTATTCCTCCCCGGCCTTCCGCGATGCGTTCGACCTCGGCGCACTCGAGGCGCCCAAGACGACGGAGACGGTGCTCGCCAGCACCGTTCCCGCCCCGGTCAGCGACGTGCTCTCGCGCCGCTGCACCGTCTGCCACGCCCTGACGCCGGTCTGGCAGGGCATCAATACGCCGCCCAAGGGTGTCCTGCTCGACACCCCCACCAACATCGCCCGCAATGCGCATGAAGTTCTCGTCCAGTCGGTGATGACCCACGCCATGCCGCCGAACAACGTGACGGAGATGACGATGGACGAGCGTCACGTCTTGAGGGACTGGCTGCTCAAGGGCGAGGGCAAGACGGCATCGGTCGGGACCGCCATGAAGGTCGCCGGGCGGTAGTGGGAAGGCCTTGTCCGCAAGACGGGGAAGGCTTGCATACAGATCGCGCGCAGCGGCGGATGCAGCCAGGTTGGCGGGCACGCGGGCCGCAGGCCGAGCCTCCAAGCGAGGGGGCTCGGTCTGCGGCCTTTGCGCTGGGGCGCTCATGCCGAGAGGCGGCGTTTTTCTACCGCACGACGCCGAGGGCGGTTTCACTGCACGGAAATGACGAAGGAAGGGCGGCCTGACGGCCTCCGTTCCGCTGGCGAGAGGCCTCGCAGGGAAATCGCCGGCGCCCTTTCTTGTGGTCGGGGCCCGTGCACACAGAATGCGGGCGATACCCCCGGCTTCGTGGGGGAGGCCTTCGCGTTGCATCCCCCACATCCGCATCTACCCCATGACATCCGCCAGGGCGCAGGCAACCGCCTCCGTGGCCTTGTAGAGGTCCGGCAGATAGAGCCGCTCGTCGGCACGGTGGGCGTTTGCCTCCTCGATGGTGCGAGGACCGGCCCCGTAGAGGACGATCGGTATTCCCTTGGCGGCATAGTGCCTGGCGTCCGTGTAGAGCGGCACGCCGTTCGTCGCCACCGGCACGCCCATCACGCGGCTTGCCTCCCGGCACAGGGCCTCGGACAGGCGTTCGGAGCCGGGCAGCGGCGTCAGCGGCTCGGCCAGCAGGATGCGCCGCACCTCGACCCTGGCAGCGGGCGTCGCCTGCGCCGCGCCTTCGATCACCCGGCGCAGCTCGGCCTCCACGGCGTCCCCCTTCTCCTCCGGCACCATGCGGCGGTCGAGCCGGAAGGTCACGCGGTCGGGCACCACATTGGTGTTGATGCCGCCATGGATGAGGCCGACGGTAAGCTGCGGCGCCCCGATGCCCGGCACGGCCGAGACGCGAGTCGCCAGCGAACTGCGCCAGGTGTAGAGCGCGCCGAGGATATTGGTGGCGGCCTCCAGCGCATCGACGCCGGTCCACGGCTTGGCGGCATGGGCGGAGCGGCCGTTGACCTCCACCTCGAGGTGCAGGCAGCCATTGTGGGCGTTGACGACGGCGTAGGAGAAGCCGGCCGCGAGGGCGAGATCCGGCTTGGTGAGTCCCTCGGAGAGCAGCCAGCCCGGACCGATCTCGCCGCCGGCTTCCTCGTCATAGGTCAGGTGCAGCTCGACGGTGCCCTTGAACGGCTTGCCGAGCTGCTCCAGTGCCAGCAAGGCGAAGACATAGGTGGCGAAGTCTGACTTGGACACTGCGACGCCGCGGCCATACATCCAGCCGTCCACGATTTCGGCGCCATAGGGATCACGCGTCCAGCCTTCTCCGGGCGGAACCACGTCGCCATGGGCATTGAGGGCGATCACCGGCCCGTCGCCGAAACGCTTGCGCACGATCAGGTTGGTGGCCGAGATCATGCCGTGCTGCCGTACGAGGGCCTCCGGCACGACGTGGCGTTCGACGCTGAAGCCGAGGCCTTCGAGCATCCTGGTGGTGCGCTCGGCGTGGGCAGCGCAATCGCCGGCGGGATTGTCGGAAGGAACTCGAACGAGTTCCGCGAGGAATTCGGTCTGGCGCTGCCGCTCCCCTTCGAGATAGGTGCGGATGGTGTCTTTGATGGTCATGATCGTCTCGTTCAGGCTGGAAGTTTGGAAAGGGGACAGGGCAGGCGGCGCAGGAAGCCGACAAGGACCTCCACCGCCGTGCTGACATCGTCGGTACGCACGGCCTCTGCGGGATTATGACTGATGCCGCCCCGGCAGCGCACGAACAACATGGCGATCGGACAGAGGCTCACCATGGCCAGGCCATCATGGCCCGCGCCGCTGGAGAGGAGCCGCCTCGGCAGATTCATGGCGCCGAGAGTCGCCTTGAACTCGCCGATGAGGCGCGGGTCGCAGCGGGCCGCGGCTTCGTCATAGGTCCTGGCAACCGTGACGGTCACGCCGCGCCGCTCGGCGATGGCCTCGAAACGCGCCTTCAGCGCGCCGATGGCATCGAGGCGATGCCCGTCATCGGGACTGCGGATGTCGATGGTGAAATGGGCGCTGGCGGGAATGACGTTGACGGCGCCCGGCCGCAATTCGCACGTTCCCACGGTGGCCACGAGATCCCCTGCAGAGGCAGCCACATTCTCGACGGCAAGGATCATCTCCGCCGCCGCAGCGCCGGCATCCAGGCGCAGATCCATCGGAACCGTGCCGGCATGGCCCGCCTTGCCCTCGACGTCGACCTTGAACCGGCTGGCCCCATTGATGGCCGTGACCACACCAACCGGGAGGTCCTCGGCTTCCAGAACCGGCCCCTGCTCGATATGGACCTCGACATAGGCGAGCGTGGCGGCTGGATCGCGGCCGAGATGGGCGACGCCGTCGGGATTGCAGCCAAAGTCGAGCAGGGCCTGCCGCAGGCTGATGCCGGCCTTGTCCAGGGCATCGAGATTGGGCGTCTCGAAGGTACCCGCGAGCGACCGCGAGCCGGTGAGGGTGACGGGAAAGCGCACGCCCTCCTCGTCGCCGAAAGCCAGGACCTCGACGGCGAAGTCAAGCCGCTGGCCCACGGCATGCAGGGCGGCCACGGCCTCGATTGCGGCGACCACGCCGAGATTTCCGTCGTAGCGTCCGGCATTGCGCACGGTATCGATGTGGGAACCGAGCAGCAGGACCGGCGCGTCGGGCACCCGGCCTGGGTAGTGGCCGACGAGCGAGCCGGCATCGTCGACCTCGGTCGACATCCCCGCCTCCTCCATCCAGCCGCGCACCATCGCCACCGCCCGGCTGTGCTCCGGGGTCAAGTAGAGGCGGGTCAGCGCACTGAGCTCGCTCGTACAGGCGGCAAGCTCGTCGAGCCGTTCCATCACGCGGATGCCGGCAGGCGTGCCGGGTCTTTCACGAGACCGCCTCATGACAGTCGAACTCCTTGGGGCAACGCCAGCGCAGCCCGGAAATCATTGACGCTCCCGATGGCCGGGCCGGCAAGACCGGCCGCGGCCGCCAGGATACGCTCGTTCGGCACGACCGGCGGCGTCGCCGGCCGGCTTGCCTTCGTCGTCACGCCTTGGCCGGTGCGCCGATCTCATGGTTGGCCATCAGTTCCAGCGCCCGGACCATGCCGGAATGGTCCCACGCTGCCCCGCCATGCGAGACGCAGGCATTGAAGAGTTCCTGGGCGGTGGCGGTGTTGGGCAGGCTCACGCCGAGCTGGCGTGCGCTGTTGAGCGCGAGGTTGAGATCCTTCTGGTGCAGGGCGATGCGGAAGCCAGGTTCGAAGGTGCGCTTGACCATGCGCTCGCCATGCACCTCCAGGATGCGCGATGCCGCGAAGCCTCCCATCAGGGCCTGGCGCACGCGGGCGGGATCCGCCCCCGCACGGGAGGCGAACAGCAGCGCCTCGCCGACGGCCTCGATGGTGAGCGCCACGATGATCTGGTTGGCGACCTTGGTGGTCTGGCCGTCGCCATTGCCGCCGACCAGCGTGATGTTCTTGCCCATCTTCTCGAACAGGGGCCTTGCGCGTTCGAACGCCGCCTCGGGGCCGCCGACCATGATGGTGAGGGACGCGGCCTTGGCGCCGACCTCGCCGCCCGAGACCGGCGCGTCGAGATAGTCGCAGCCGAGTTCGTTGATGCGCTTGGCGAACTTCTTGGTCTCGACAGGTGCGATCGAGCTCATGTCGACCACCAGCTTGCCGGCGCTGAGCCCGGAAGCGATGCCGTTCTCGCCGAACAAGGCGCTTTCGACATCCGGCGTATCGGGCACCATGGTGATGACGATGTCGGCCTTGCGGGCGACGTCGGCGGGCGTGGCGCAGGCGCTGCCGCCGGCCTTGACGAGGGCTTCCGGCACGCCGCCCAGCGAATTGAGGAAAAGGGTGTGACCGGCCGCGATGAGATGCCCCGCCATCGGGGAGCCCATGATGCCAAGTCCGACGAAGCCGATATTCATGAGAAGAGTCCTTGTTGGGTAAGGGCTCCTTCTCCCCTTGCGGGAGAAGGTCGCCGAGAAAGGCGAGGTCGGGTGAGGGGCCTTGCAACCTCACCGGCAAAGTGGGGAAGCCCCTCTTCCCCCTGCCGGGGCCTTCTCCCGCAAGGGGGGAGGAAGGATCGTTCCGCCATCAGGCAGCCTTGTCGTTCACGCCACGAAACCAGCCGAGACCAGCCTCGGTGTCGTCCTTGGGCTTGTATTCGCAGCCGATCCAGCCGGCGTAGCCGAGGCTGTCGAGCCACTGGTAGAGGAAGGGATAGTTGATCTCGCCGGTGCCGGGCTCGTTGCGGCCGGGATTGTCGGCGAGCTGCACGTGCCAGATCTGCGGAAGGAAGCGCTCGATCGTACGCGCGAGATCCCCCTCCATGATCTGCATGTGATAGATATCGTATTGCAGGCCGACATTGTCCGAGCCCACCTCGGCGATGAGACCGGCGGCCTGGCGGGTATCGGTAAGGTAGAAGCCCGGAATGTCGCGGGTGTTGATCGCCTCGATCACAAGGCGGATGCCGGCGCGCTTCAGTTCGCCCGCCGCATGGCGGATATTGGCCACGAAGGTCTCCTTTGCCTCCGCCGGATCGACCGTGGACGGCTGGATGCCGGCGAGACAGTTGATCATCTTGCAGTCGAGCGCCGTGGCATAGTCGATCGCGCGGGCAACCCCCTCGCGAAACTCGTCGCGCCGGTCGGGCAGGCAGGCGATACCGCGCTCGCCGCCGGCCCAGTCGCCCGCCGGCAGGTTGTGAAGGACCTGCCGGAGCTCGTGGCGACGCAGGGCCTCGACGAGCTCCTCCTTGGGGAAGGGATAGGGAAAGAGATATTCCACACCAGTGAAGCCGTTGCGGGCGGCCGCCTCGAAGCGCTCCATGAAGGGCACTTCGTTGAAGAGCATGGTGAGGTTGGCGCAGAAGCGGGGCATTGGGGATCCTGTCTCAAATATCGATCGAGAGGCTAGTGCTGCCCCTCACCTCATTCCTCCCTCGCAAGCGGGGCGAGGGGATTCTGGCGTTGCGCTGTACCCGCTGCGCTCATCATCTCGCGCGACGGTTGCGGCTCCTTCGCCCCATCTGCGGGGAGAGGGTAAGGGGGACGGGCGGCTCGACGATTGCCGATTTGCCCCTCGCCTCAATCCAGCAGCGCGATGGCGGTCGGCGCATCCTGGGCATCCTGGGCGAGGTCCTCGAACTCGGTGACCTTGTCGAGATCCGTACCCATCGCGACGTTGGTGACGCGTTCGAGGATGACTTCGACCACCACCGGCACGCGCAGATGCGCCGCCATCTTCTTGGCTTCCAGGAAAGTCTCCTGCAGCTTTTCCGGATCGGTGACGCGCAGCGCCCGGCAACCGAGGCCCTCGACAACCTTGACGTGGTCGACACCGTAGACACCCAGTTCCGGGGCGTTGATGTTCTCGAAGGAGAGCTGGACCTGGAAATCCATGTTGAAGCCGCGCTGCGACTGCCGGATCAGGCCGAGATAGGCGTTGTTCACCAGCACATGCACATAGGGCAGGTTGAACTGGGCGCCCACTGCCAGTTCCTCGATCAGGAACTGGAAGTCGTAGTCACCCGAGATCGCCACCACCGAGGCGCCGCGATCCGCGGCGCAGACGCCGAGCGCCGCGGGCAGCGTCCAGCCGAGCGGGCCGGCCTGGCCGCAATTGATCCAGCCGCGCGGCTTGTAGACGTGCAGGAACTGCGCCGCCGCAATCTGGGAGAGGCCGATGGTCGAGACATAGGTGGTGTCGCGACCGAAGGCGCGGTTCATCTCTTCATAGACGCGCTGGGGCTTGATCGGCGTCTCCGTGAAATGGGTTCGGCGCAGCATGGTGCGCTTGCGCTCGCGGCATTCCTCGAGCCAGGCCGAGCGATCCCTGAGGGCACCCCTGGCCTTGAGGTCGCGGGCGGCCTCGATGAAGAGATCGAGCGCGGCGCCGGCGTCGGAGGCAATGCCGTAGTCGGGCGCGAAGACACGGCCGATCTGCGTCGGCTCGATGTCGACATGCACGAATTTGCGGCCCTTGGTGTAGGTCTCGACCGTTCCCGTATGGCGGTTGGCCCAGCGGTTGCCGATGCCGAGCACGAAGTCGGAGGCGAGCATCGTGGCATTGCCATAGCGGTGGCTGGTCTGCAGGCCCGCCATGCCCACCATCAGAGGGTGGTCGTCCGGGATCGTGCCCCAGCCCATCAGCGTCGGCACCACGGGCACGCCCACGAGTTCGGCGAAGGTGACCAGCTTGGCCGAAGCGTCGGCATTGATGATGCCGCCGCCCGCCACGATCAGCGGCCTCTCGGCCTCCTGCAGGAGGCCGATGGCCTTGTCGATCTGGGCACGCGTCGCCTTGGGCTTGTGCACCGCCAGCGGCTCATAGGTCTCGGGATCGAACTCGATCTCGGCCGTCTGCACGTCGAAGGGAAGGTCGATCAGCACTGGGCCGGGGCGGCCGGAACGCATGAGGTGATAGGCCTGCTGGAAGGTGCCGGGCACCTGCGCCGGCTCCATGACGGTGACGGCCCACTTCGCCACGGGCTTGGCGATGGCCGCGATGTCGACGGCCTGGAAGTCCTCCTTGTGCATGCGGGCCCGTGGCGCCTGCCCGGTGATGCACAGGATCGGGATCGAGTCGGCCGAGGCGGAATAGAGGCCGGTGATCATGTCCGTGCCTGCCGGGCCTGACGTACCGATGCACACGCCGATATTACCCGCCTTCGCGCGGGTGAATCCTTCGGCCATGTGGGAGGCGGCCTCTACATGGCGCGCGAGCACATGCTTGATCTGGTTGCGGGGGCGCAGCGCAGCGTAGAGCGGGTTGATGGCCGCACCCGGCACGCCGAAGGCGCAGGTCGCGCCTTCCTTCTCCATGATGTGCACTGCTGCTTCGGCAGCGGTCATGCGCGCCATCGGCGTTCTCCTTGCATCTTTGTTCTGGCCGGGCGGCATGTTCCGCCCTTTTGATGCCCAAGGATTGCGCAGAGCCATCAATTAGTCCAATATATGGTTCGATATAATCAATATGTAAAAGATATCGACAGGCGCAGGCATGGAGCTCCGGCATCTACGCTATTTCATTGCACTTGCAGAGGAATTGAGCTTCACCGCCGCCGCGCAAAAGCTTCATATATCGCAACCGCCTTTGAGCCAGCAGATTCGCGATCTTGAACATGAATTGGGCACACTGCTGTTTTTAAGAACAAGCCGGAAGGTGGTGTTGACCGAGGCGGGCACGGCTTTCCTGGCTCATGCGCGCAGCATCATCGCGAGCGCCGAACTTGCCGCGACGCAGGTGCGGGCGATCGGCCAGGGCATGACGGGCGCCCTCAACGTCGCCGCGACGGGCTCGATGCTGCTCGGTCCGCTCGCCGCCCTGATGGCGGACTACCAGCGCCGCTTCCCCGCCGTCGTGGTCGGCCTGCAGGAGATGGCGCCGGACGCGCAGCTCAACGCACTCCTGACACGCGCCGTGGACGTGAGCTTCCTGCGCCTGCCGCCCGCCGATGCCGAGTTGATGCGCGAGACGGCGTGGCGGGAGCCGGTAGGCGTGTTCCTGCCCGCCGGACATCGCCTTGCCGGCCGCGGCGCCATCGCCCTGTCGGAGCTGAGCGACGACGATCATGTCTTCCTGCGCCTGCGCGATTCGACCTTCGCGGACTATCTGCGCAAGTGCTGCATCGAGGCCGGCTTCATGCCGCGCATCACCCAGCAGGTGATCGAAGCCTATTCGCTGACCAGCCTGGTCGCCGCCGGCTTCGGCGTGGCTCTCGCTCCCCGCAGCGCAAGCGCCCTGTCGCGGCCGGAAGTCGTGTATCGCGACCTCATGCCCCCTGCCCCGGCGGCGGACGTCTCCATGGTCTACCCGCGCGACCAGAGCCCGGTGCTGACACGCTTCCTCTCCTTCGCTCGCCGGTTCCTCGCGGAATGGCGGGCGAAGCAATAGCTGAACTCCCCTATGCGCGCTTGCGCGGCTTCCTGGCCTCGCCCATCACATAGGTCTCTTCCACGGCCCGGTCGTCGCCCATGGTGACCAGCACGAAAAGTTCCTCCGCGAGCGTCGTCACCGTTTCCATGCGATGGGACATGGCGGGCGTCGCGCGAGCGTCGAGCACCACGGCGTCGCATTCATGGCCCGGCTCGAAGCTGCCGATCAGATGGTCCAGGCCGATGGCGACGGCGTTGCCCCGGGTCATGGCATGGAACAGCGCGAAGGCGTCGAGGCGATTCCCGCGCAGCTGCTGTACCTTGTAGGCCTCGTTCATGGTCTGCAGCATGGAATAGGAGGTGCCGCCGCCGATATCGGTGGCGACCCCGATATGGACGGGACGCCTGGAATCGCGCGCCGCCTGCCAGTCGAACAGGCCGGAGCCCAGGAAGAGGTTCGAAGTCGGGCAGTGCACGGCCACCGCGCCAGCGTCCGAGAAGCGCTGCCGCTCGCTCTCGCTGAGGTGGATGGCATGGCCCATCAGCGACTTGCGGCCGAAGAGACCGTATTTCTCATAGATGGCGGTATAATCAGCGCAATCCGGATAGAGGCGCTTGGCGGTGGCGATCTCCTCCAGGTTCTCCGAGACATGCGTCTCGACCAGGCAGTCCGGATGCTCCCGCGAGAGCGTGCCGGCCGCCTCGAGCTGCTCGGGCGTGGAGGTGATGGCGAAGCGCGGGGCAATGGCGTAGAGCTGGCGGCCGCGGCCGTGCCAGCGCCCGATCAGCGCCTTGCTCTCGTCGTAGCCCGTGCGCGGCGTATCCGTGAGGGCGTCGGGTGCGTAACGGTCCATCATCACCTTGCCGGCGGCCATGCGGGTATTGCGGCGTTCGGATTCGGCGAAGAACGCCTCGGCCGATGTCGAATGCACCGAGCAGAAGGCCACGGCGGTGGTGGTGCCATTGGAAAGCAATTCGTCGAAGAAGAAGGCCGCCCCCCGTGCCGCGTGGGCCGGATCGGCATATTTCTGCTCCTCGACGAACGTGTAGGTGTTGAGCCAGTCGAGCAACTGTGCGGCCCAGGAGGCGACGACCTGCGTCTGCGGCAGGTGGATATGGGGATCGATGAAGCCGGGCACGATCAGCTTGCCGGCATGATCGCGCACCTTCGCGGCGGCCGGCAGCAGCGGCTGCAGGGCGTTTGTCTCACCAACCGCGATAATCCGCCCGGCCTTGAGTACGAGAAGACCATCCTCGATGTGGCGGACAGCCGCCGCGCCGTGCTCCTCGGGACTCTCGACGAACCAGAGCAAACGTCCGCGCAGGGCCGTATCCGCTCGAGAAATATCATTCACCGTCAAGATGTTACGTCCTTCTGACTGGAGCGTGGCAAGCTCGGAGAGGCGACCTTCGGGACTATCTCAGCACAAGATACCCCCTATCATGACGCGGAGCATAACCGCTTCACCGTCAGCGGATTGTCACATTTTTTTTGGAAGTCCTTCATATGGCACGCCCCTACCGGCACGGGCGGGAGGGGCAGATTATAGACCCTACAAAGAGGCCAACAACAAAGCCCAACGAGAACAACGACTTCGGGGGAACTTGCCGGCAAGGGAGACCGGGTGCCAAGCCCCCGCTTGAATTTCGATCCCTTGCGATCGGCAGGCCCGCCAAGGTCCCACCCGGCATGTCCGCGCCACGGAACATGCGGCGTTTGCGAGCAGGGCGTGCGACCGCCGCCGGCTCAACCAGTGTCCCCATCGACTACGCCTACGAGGCCCGCGCCGCGATGGCAGCGCCATGCCTTGCCCCAAACCCCATGGATGATCATGCGCCGAACCGTAAAATTCCTCCTGAACGATCGCATGCAGACGCTGGAAGGGCTCGACCCGACCCTGACCCTGCTCGACTGGCTTCGCAACGAGTGCCGGCTGACCGGCACCAAGGAAGGTTGCGCCGAGGGCGATTGCGGTGCCTGTTCCGTGCTGGTGGGACGATTGCGCAACGGCGAACTGCGCTATGAGGCGATCAATGCCTGCATCCGCTTCGTCGCCACGCTGGACGGTTGCCACGTGGTCACCGTCGAGCACCTGAAGAAGGCTGCCGGAGGGCTGCATCCGGTACAGCAGGCCATGGTGGAGCTCCACGGTTCGCAATGCGGCTTCTGCACGCCGGGGATCGTGATGTCGCTCACGGCGCTGTGGCTCGCCCACGACACGCCGCCGTCCCATGAGCGCATCGAGGAAGCCCTCGCGGGCAATCTCTGCCGCTGCACCGGCTATGGCCCGATCGTGGCCGCGCTCGACCGGGCCTACGAGATCGAGGCCTCCGGCGCCGACCGTCTCCTCGTCGAACGCGCCGATATCGTCCGCAAGCTCGGCCTTCTCGCCGACCGGCAGGTCATCGAAATCGGCGACGGCGAGCGCACCCTGTTCGCGCCGGCCACGGCGGACCAACTCGCCGACCTCGTTGCCGCCCATCCCGACGCGACGGTCGTGGCCGGCGCCACCGATGTCGGCCTGTGGATCACCAAGATGCTGATGCGCCCGGCCAAGGTCATCTCTCTCAGCCGGGTCGGTGAACTCGACCGCATCGAGGACAAGGGCGACCGCATCGTCATCGGGGCGCTCGTCTCGGTGCGCGACGCCCGGCAGTCGCTCGGCGCCCTCGATCCCCAGATCGACGAGATGCTGCGCCGCTTCGGCAGCGAGCAGGTACGTAACGCCGGCACCATCGGAGGCAACGTCGCCAATGGTTCGCCGATCGGCGATTCGCCCCCGCTCCTCATCGCGCTCGACGCGAGCGTGACGCTGCGGCGCGGCAGCGAGCGGCGCACCCTGTCGCTGGAGAAGTTCTTCATCGCCTACAAGAAGCAGGATCGTCAGCCGGGCGACTTCGTCGAGGAGATCATCGTCCCCAAGCCGAAGCCCGGTGCGCTGATCCATGTCTCGAAGATCTCGAAGCGTTTCGACGAGGACATCTCGTCGGTCTGCGGCGCGTTCCGCCTCGAACGCGATGCCGGCGGTACGGTAACGGAAGCCATCCTCGCCTTCGGCGGCATGGCGGCAACGCCCAAGCGCGCCGCCGCGGCGGAGGCGGCACTCGTCGGCAGGAGGTTCGACCGCGCCAGCGCCGAAGCCGCGGCCGAGGCGCTCGCCAGTGATTTCGCCCCCCTCGACGACTGGCGGGCCAGCGCGCGCTATCGCGCCACCGTCGCCGCCAATCTGATCCGCCGTTTCCAGGCTGAAGCCGCTGCCGGTGCCCCGCACCGAGTGGCCGGCATCCTGCGGAGTGACGTCCATGCATAAGCCCGTCTTCGCCACCAACCGCAACGTCATCACCGGCGGCGTGTACCAGTCGACCCGCCATGACTCCGGCCACAAGCACGTGGCAGGCGAGGCGCTCTATATCGACGATATGCCAGAACCCGCCGGCCTCCTGCATGCCGCGCTGGGCCTGTCGCATTGCGCCCACGGCGTGATCACCGGGATGGACCTTTCCGCCGTCCTCGCCAGCCCAGGCGTCGAAGCGGTGCTGACGGTGGACGACATTCCCGGCGTCAACGACGTCAGTCCCTCCAACCATCACGACGATCCGATCTTCGCCGAGAAGCGGGTGATGTTCTACGGCCAACCGCTGTTCGCGGTGATCGCCCGCACCCGCAACGAGGCACGCCTCGCCGCCGCCAAGGCCAAGGTGAGCTACCAGGAAGAACCGCCCGTGCTCACCATCGCCGAGGCGCGCAGGAGCGGCATGGATTATGTGGCCGAGCCGATGTCGCTCAACCGCGGCGACGTCGAGGCCGCGATGGCAGCCTCGCCCCATCGCATCAAGCGCTCGATGAACCTCGGCGGCCAGGAGCATTTCTACCTGGAAAGCCACATCGCCCTGGCCATCCCGGGCGAGGACGGCGACATCACGCTCTATTCCTCCACCCAGCACCCCAGCGAGATCCAGCATTCGGTGGCACATGTGCTGGGCGTGCCCTCCAACGCCGTCACCGTCGAGATCCGCCGCATGGGCGGCGCGTTCGGCGGCAAGGAAACCCAAGGCAACATCTTCGCTGCCATCGCCGCGCTCGGCGCCCGCAAGACCGGCCGGGCCATCAAGCTCCGGCCCGACCGTGACGAAGACATGGTCGCCACTGGCAAGCGCCATGACTTCGTGATCGATTACGAGGTCGGCTTCGACGATGAGGGCCATATCCTGGCCGTCGATGCCGTCTTCGCGGCGCGGTGCGGCTTCTCGGCCGATCTCTCGGGTCCCGTGACCGACCGTGCCCTCTTCCATGCCGACAATGCCTATTTCTACCCGGCGGTCCGGCTGAACGCGCAGCCCTGGCGCACCCATACAGTCTCCAACACCGCCTTCCGCGGCTTTGGCGGCCCGCAGGGGGTGATCGGCGCCGAGCGGATGATCGAGGAGATCGCCTACGCCCTCGGCAAGGATCCCCTGGAGATCCGCAAGCGCAACTTCTACGGCGAAAAGGGCAATGTGACGCCCTATCACCAGACGGTGGAGGCCGACCTCTCCGCCGAGATCATCGGCAAGCTCGAGGCTTCCTGCGACTACCAGGCCCGGCGCGCCGCCATCCGCGAGGAGAATGCGCGTGAGAACGCGAACGGCGGCATCTTCCGGCGCGGCATCGCGCTGACGCCGGTGAAGTTCGGCATCTCCTTCACGAACTCCTGGCAGAACCAGGCCGGCGCCCTCGTCAACGTCTACAGCGACGGCTCGGTGAGCGTGAACCACGGCGGCACCGAAATGGGCCAGGGTCTCTACATCAAGGTCGCCCAGGTGGTGGCCGAGGCCTTCCAGATCGACCTCGACATGGTGAAGATCACGCCGACCACCACGGCGAAGATCCCCAACACGTCCCCGACCGCCGCCTCCTCCGGCACCGACCTCAACGGCATGGCGGCGCTGAATGCCTGCAACAACATCAAGGAGCGCCTGATCGCCTTCGCCCGCGACAAGTTCCAGGTGCCGGAAGACCAGGTCATCTTCCTGCCGGGCCGGGTGCGGGTGGGCAATCGGGAAATCGAATGGCCGGACTTCGTGAAGGAGGCCTATGGCAACCGCATCCACCTCTCCTCGTCCGGCTTCTATCGCACGCCGGACATCTACTGGGACCGCAAGGCGGGCCGCGGGCGCGCCTTCTACTACTACTCCTACGGTGCCGCCGCCTCCGAGGTGGTGGTCGATACGTTCACCGGCGAATATCGGGTGGAACGGGTCGACATCCTGCATGACGTCGGGGCCTCGCTGAACCCCGCGATCGACATCGGCCAGATCGAAGGCGGCTTCGTGCAGGGCATGGGCTGGCTGACGACCGAGGAACTGTGGTGGGACGCCAAGGGGCGCCTGCGTACCCATGCGCCCTCCACCTACAAGATTCCGGTCGCCTCCGACCGCCCGCGCATCTTCAACATCGAACTCCTCAACAAGCCGAACCACATGCCTTCGATCCACCGCTCGAAGGCCGTGGGCGAGCCGCCGCTCGTCCTGCCGATTTCGGTCCTGCACGCCCTGTCTGATGCCGTGGCGAGCGTCGCCGACTACCGGATCTTCCCCAATCTCGATGCGCCGGCCACGCCCGAACGCGTGCTCTTCGCCATCGAGGCGTTGCGCGCGAAAGGATAGGCCATGGTCGACCTCGAGATCGGCGCCCTTCTCTCCCGGACCGAGGCGGATGGCCGCCATGCCGTCCTGGTCCAGATCACGTCGACGCTGGGCTCGACCCCGCGCGGCAGCGATGCCCTGATGCTGGTGACGGAGGCCGAGATGGCCGGCACCATCGGCGGGGGCCATCTCGAGTTCCATGCCATCGACGTGGCGCGCTCCATGCTGGTCGAAGGGCGGGAGACCAGGAGCGGGATCGTGGCCCAGAGCATGGACCTGCCGCTCGGCCCGATGATGGGGCAATGCTGCGGCGGCCATGTCACCCTGCGCTTCGAGCCGGTGACGACGCGTATCGCCGCCTGGCTCGGCGATCGTGAAGCGGCGCTCATGGAAGCGCGGCCGCCGATCCTGGTGTTCGGCCTCGGCCATACCGGCCGGGCGCTCGCCGCCATGCTCGCCATGCTGCCCTACGCAGTCACCCTGGTGGACGACCGGGCGGAGCTGCTGACGGGGTTGCCGGACAATTGCCGCGTTCGCCACCTGGAAGACCCCGCCGACGCGATCGCCGATGCCCCGGCCGGGGCCGCCTATGTGATCCTCACCCACAGCCACGCGCTCGACTACCGCCTCACGGAAGCTGCT
The DNA here is from genome assembly GCF_059699065.1 of Labrys sp. ALF-8. Lineage (NCBI taxonomy): Bacteria > Pseudomonadati > Pseudomonadota > Alphaproteobacteria > Hyphomicrobiales > Xanthobacteraceae > Labrys > Labrys sp. ALF-8. The sequence goes on along the minus strand of NZ_AP048537.1, from coordinate 2,356,756 downwards.
CTCGAGCGGCGCGATGCCGCCTATGTCGGCATGATCGGCTCACGCACGAAGCGAAAGCGCTTCGAAGCGCAGTTCCTGCGCAATGCCGGCACCACGGCCATGCTGACCGAACTCACCTCCCCGATCGGCGGCTCCGATGTCGACGACAAGCGTCCGGAGATCATTGCGAGCCTCACTGCCGCCGAGTTGATCCGTTGCTTCGCCCAGCACGCCGCACGGCTGCAACGGCAGGACCAGCCGCATCTCGCCGACCCCGCCACAGCCAGAGCGGGGTGACGCACACAGCCATTCAAGACGACGGAGGAAACCCAACCGAAGCGTTCGGAGACACATGCCAGACCTCTTCCGCGGCGTCCTTGCGGAGGCATCGCGACACGTGAATCCCGCGGCTTCCAAGATCTACAGCCCATCAAACCGATCCATCAGCCCCAAGAAGAAACCGGGCGATGCGAGATCCACCGACAAGGGGGACGTTAGATGACTACGCTTGCAGATACCAACAAGGCCGCCAGTGCGGCGACGGGGCGACCAGCCAAGGTCCATCCCGTCGACGAAATCCTGCCGGTCGCCAAACTCGCAACCTACGGGTTCCAGCACGTGCTGGCGTTCTATGCCGGTGCGGTTCTGGTGCCGATCATCGTGGCGGGTGCGCTAAAGCTCTCGCCGGAGCAACTGATCCACCTGATCAACGCCGACCTGTTCACCTGCGGCATCGCCTCGATCATCCAGGCTGTGGGCTTCGGCAATGTCGGCGTGCGCCTGCCGCTGCTGCAGGGCGTCACCTTCACCGCGGTCTCGCCGATGATCGCCATCGGCCTCGCCGCCACCGGCGGCGCCGGCGGCACCCCGGGCCTGCTCGCCATCTACGGCTCGGTCATCGTGGCCGGCGTCTTCACCTTCCTCGCCGCCTCCTACTTCGCCAGGCTGACGCGCTTCTTCCCGCCCGTGGTCACCGGCTCGGTGATCCTGATCATCGGCGTGGCGCTGCTGCCGGTCGCCGCCAACGACATCGTGCTGGGCCAGAGCCCGATGGCGATCCAGAACCCGGTGATGCTCAAGAACCTGGCCTATGCCTTCGGCACGCTCGGGCTGATCGTCATGATCCAGCGCGTCTTCACCGGCTTCATGCAGACGGTGGCGGTGCTGATCGGCCTGGTCGCCGGCACCGTGGTCGCCTGGCTGCTGGGCGATGCCCATTTCGGCGAGGTCGCCACCGCAAACTGGGTGGGCTACACCTCCCCCTTCTACTTCGGCTGGCCGACCTTCTCCTTCACCGCCATCCTGTCGATGATCGTGGTGATGGTCATCACCATGGTGGAGACCACCGGCGACGTCTACGCCACCGGCGAGATCGTCAAGAAGCGCATCCGGCCCGAGGATATCGGCCGGGCCATCCGGGCCGACGGCATCGCCACCTTCATCGGCGGCGTGCTGAACTCCTTCCCCTATACCTGCTTTGCCGAGAATGTCGGGCTGGTGCGCCTCACCCAGGTCAAGAGCCGCTGGGTGATCGTGGCCGCCGGCATCATCATGATCGTCCTGGGCTCGCTGCCCAAGGCGGCGGCCATCGTCGCCGGCATTCCGCTGCCGGTCCTGGGCGGGGCGGCGCTCGCCATGTTCGCGGCGGTGGCCGTGGTCGGCATCCAGACGCTGAGCAAGGTCGACTTCAACAACCATGCCAACATCGTCATCGTCTCCACCAGCGTGGGCCTGGGCATGCTGGTGACGGCCCAGCCCTATGTCGCCAATGCCTTCCCGGACTGGGTCCAGATCATCTTCGGCTCGGGCATCACCCTGGGTGCCCTCGCCGCCATCCTCCTCAACATCCTCTTCAACCATGTCGGAACGGCACATAGCCCCGCGGTGGCCGGGAGACCCGGAGGAACCCTGGTCACACTCGCGGACGTGAACGAGATGTCGCCGGCTGAATTCGCGAAGACCTTTGGCGGCCTGGTCGAGAACACGCCCTGGGTGCTGGAGCGGGCCTATGCGCTGCGGCCCTTCGCCGACACCACCGCCCTGCGCTCGGCCTTCCACGATGCCCTGCTCACCGGCTCCGCCGAGGAGCAGCTCCAGCTCCTCAACTCCTTCGACGATCTCGGCAGCGAGAGCGGCGCGCCCAACGCCTACCTCGCCGACCACGCGAGCGCCGGCATCGACGGTCTCGACAGCGAAGATCTCGGCAAGGTTCACGAGCTGGCGGTCGCCTACCGCAAGCATTTCGGCTTCCCGCTCATCGTGTGCGCCCGTGAGGTGGAGCGTTATGAGCGGGTGCTGGCCAATGGCTGGTCGCGCATGGCCAACTCGCCGGGCGTGGAGCGTGCGTCCGGGCTGATCGAGATCGCCAAGATCGCCAATCATCGCTTCGACCGACTGGTGGCCAACGCCAACCCGATCGCTTCGGCTCAGGTGCCACAGTTCATCGAGCAGCCGGCCTGATCAGTAACGGCAAGCAAAACGTCCGGCGCATCCCCTGCGCCGGACGTTTTATGACACTTTTATGACAATCAACCGGTATCATACGTCGGATAGAGGTGTTGTTTGTGACAAAGCCATGACGCATGGTCTGCCCGATTCTTGCCAGAGCGCATATGAAGGACAGACTCGTGGGCGATACGAAGAAGAAGATTTACGAACATTTGATTGAAGGCGCCACCTCCGGGCTGACTGACGACGCCCTCTATACTTTCATCGTCAAGAAAGTTCCCAAGGCCAACAGCAAGCGTATTGTCCGTGCGGGTTTCCTTGCCCTCAGCGACCCTGCCTTGACGGACAGGAATATCCTCAACGTCATCTATGCCCTGGCCATCAAGCATCGTCTTGCGGCAGATACCCTTGAGGAAGACGCGGACGACATCGACAGCTCCACGAAAGCGGCCGACACGACTTCGAAGGCCGGCGACTCCACCCCCTCGGAGAAGAAGCGGAAGAAATAGACGACGCTCGCCGGCGCGGGTGCCGGCACTGGCCGGGAACTACCGTCTGCCGTAAAAGTTCTCCCTTTCCGGGAGGCAACAGGCCTATGGCGACTGAAACCCTGCGCAGATATCGGGAGAAACGCGATTTCTCCAAGACCCGCGAGCCATCCGGCGAAGCTGCCGTGGCAGCCTCCAACCAGCGCCGTTTCGTCATCCAGAAGCATGATGCGACACGGCTCCATTATGATCTGCGCCTGGAACTGGACGGCGTCTTCAAATCCTGGGCGGTGACAAAAGGGCCTTCACTGGATCCGGCCGACAAGCGGCTGGCGGTGGAGGTCGAGGATCACCCGCTCGACTATGGCGACTTCGAAGGAACAATCCCCAAGGGCCAATATGGCGGCGGCACGGTGCTGCTCTGGGATCGTGGCTCCTGGACGCCGGAGGGCTCAAAATCACCCGAGGAAGCATTGGCCGAGGGCGATCTCAAGTTCCGGCTGGATGGCGAGAAGCTGCACGGCAGCTGGGTTCTGGTGCGGATGAAGCACGATCGGACAGGGGGCAAGCGCACCAACTGGCTGCTGATCAAGCATCATGACGACGACGCGGTCCCCAAGCGGGGCGATGCCATCCTTGGCGAGGACCGCTCCGTCGCATCGGGCCGTACTATGGCGGCTATCGCCGCTGGCAAGGGCAAGGCGCCCACGCCGTTCATGATGCGGGGCAAGGGAACCATACCTGATGCCGTCTGGGATTCCCGAAACGGCATGGCGGCCAAGCAGAGGAAGGCGGCAGGCAGGCGCCGGACGGCGGCCACGCCCATCCAGACGATTCCCGGTTTCGTGCCGCCGCAGCTCTGCCAGGTGGTGGAACGTCCCCCCTCGGGCGAAGGGTGGGTCCATGAGATCAAGTTCGACGGCTATCGCATGCAGCTTCGCAAGGCCGGTGACGATGCCCGGCTGCGAACCCGGAAGGGGCTTGACTGGACGAAGCGCTTCATCGCCATCGCCGAAGCTGCCGACGTGTTGCCGGATTGCCTCCTCGATGGGGAGGTCGTGGCGCTCGACGCGGAGGGTGCCCCCAGCTTCGCGGCTCTCCAGGCGGCCTTGTCCGAAGGGCATAGCGAGGATCTCGTCTTCTTCGTCTTCGACCTTCTTTTCGAGGGCGGCGAGGACCTGAGGGAACTGCCGCTGGAAGAACGCAAGGACCGCCTTCGATCGCTCCTTGCCGGCAGTGAGGCAGGCTCCGTCATCCGCTTCGTGGAGCACTTCGGGACGGGCGGCGACGCTATCCTGAACTCGGCCTGCCGCCTCTCCCTCGAGGGCATCGTCTCCAAGCGCCTGGATGCGCCCTATCGCTCGGGACGCAGCGGGGATTGGACCAAGGCGAAATGCCGCGCGGGCCACGAAGTGGTGATCGGCGGCTGGTCGACCACCGAGGGCAAGTTCCGTTCGCTCCTGGTCGGCATCCACAGCGGACAGCACTTCGTCTATATCGGCCGTGTCGGTACCGGCTACGGCCGCGAGGCCGTCGCCCGGCTGATGCCGAAGCTGAAGCCCCTGGAGGCGAAGAAGTCGCCCTTCACCGGCGTGGGAGCTCCGCGTCATGCTCCGGGCGTGCACTGGACAAAACCGGAGCTGGTTGCTGAAATCGTATTCGCGGGGTGGACGGGCGATGGCATGGTACGCCAGGCGGCCTTCAAGGGACTGCGGGAGGACAAGCCCGCGGCGGAAGTAGAGGCCGAAAAGCCTGTGCCACCCAGAGAAGCGGATCTAGCCGAGGCGGATGCTGCAGTGACGTCGAAGTCAGCAGGAAGCAAGGGCAAGCCGGTGGTCGCCGGCGTGGCCATCTCGCACCCCGACAAGGCGCTCTGGCCGGACGCCGGGGACGGCAAGCCGGTCACCAAGGAGGAGCTCGCCCATTATTTCGAGGCGGTCGGCGGCTGGATGATGCCCCATCTCCAGGGCCGCCCCTGCTCGATCGTGCGGGCGCCTGACGGTATCGGCGGCGAGACGTTCTTCCAGCGCCACGCGATGCCGGGCACCTCGAACCTGCTCGAACTGGTCAAAGTGGAGGGCGACAAGAAGCCTTATCTTCAGGTTGACCGTCCCGAGGGGCTGATCGCGCTTGCCCAGATCGGCGCCCTGGAACTGCATCCCTGGAACTGCCGCCCGGGCGAACCGGACGTTCCCGGGCGATTGGTCTTCGATCTCGATCCCGGCCCCGACGTACCCTTCCCAGCCGTGGTCGATGCCGCCCGCGACCTCCGCGAGAGGCTGGAGGCACTGGGACTGGTGAGCTTCTGCAAGACGACGGGTGGAAAGGGCCTGCATGTGGTGACGCCGCTGGCGAAACCTGCCCGCGACGCGCTCGGCTGGGACGAGGCCAAGGCCTTTGCCCGGCAGGTCTGCGCCGAACTGGCCGCGGACAGCCCGGAACGCTATGTCATCAAGATGGCCAAGGACGTTCGCGGCGGCCACATCTTCCTCGACTATCTGCGTAATGACCATACAGCGACTGCGGTGGCGCCTTTGTCGCCCCGTGCCCGTCCCGGAGCCACCATATCGATGCCGCTGACGTGGAACGAAGTGCGCAGCGACCTCGATCCCAAGGCCTTCACGCTTCGCACGGTGCCGGCCCTGATCGCCAGATCCAAGGCCTGGGCCGACTATGCCGAAAGCGAGAAGCCGCTCGCGGACGCCACCAGGAAGCTGGGAACGGTCTGCGGAAAATAGCTCGGAGAACGCCGATGGCCGTGCGAACTTTCTGGAAGGGCTATCTCAAGCTTTCACTGGTGACTTGTGCGGTGGCGATGTCGCCGGCGACGTCGCAATCCGAGAAGCTGCGTTTCCATACCCTCAACCGCAAGACCGGCAACCGCGTGCAGAGCCGTTATGTCGATGCCGTCACCGGCAAACCCGTCGCCGAAGAGGATGAGGTGAAGGGCTATCCGCGCGGCGAGGACGATTATGTCTTGCTGGAGGACGAGGAGATCGAGGCGGTGGCGCTCGACTCCACCCGTACGATCGACATCGAGACCTTCGTGCCGCAGGATTCCATCGACTGGATTTGGTACGACACGCCTCACTACCTCGTTCCCGACGACGAAGTGGGCAAGGAAGCCTTCACCGTCATCCGCGAAGCCATGCGCGCATCGAAGGTCGCCGGCATTGCACGACTGGTGCTCTATCGCCGCGAGCGGGCCGTGATGCTGGTGTCGCGCGGCAAGGGCATCGTGGTCTGGACCCTCCGCTATGGCGACGAGGTCCGGCGGGAGGACGACTATTTCGCCGATATTCCCGCGGAGAAGCCCGACCCCGACGCAAGGAAACTCATCGACAAACTCATCGAAACCCGCAGCCTCGACTGGTCGCCGTCGCTGATCCGGGATCCGGTCGAGGACCGGCTGAAGGAGATCATCGCGGAGAAGAAGAAAGGCCGCAAACGTGCCAAGCCCGCACCGCCCGAGACGACGCAGGGCAACGTGATCAACCTGATGGACGCGCTGCGCAACAGCCTGAAGGCGAAGTAGGGGAATCCGGTCGCGCGGGCATCCTGCCTATGGCGGGCTCCGTGGGAAAAGCCGCAGAAAGGGAGTGTCGGGCACCGATCGACATCCCGGAAGCGATGCCCCTTGCCGGAGAGTAGAAGCGATCGGTGATCGCCCCTCCGTGTCTGGCGCGCTTATTCCCCGGCGTCTCCACTACTCCCGATGCGTGACCACCCCGTCGCAGATCGTCACCAGCGGACGCAGCGCGGCGATCTCCTCATGCGGCGTCGCCTCGACGTCGCCGGAGAGAACGACGATGTCCGCAAGGTAGCCGGCCTTCAGCACGCCCTTGCGGTCTTCCATGAACTCCACCCAGGCGCCTTCGCTCGTATAGGCGGCAAGGGTCTCCTGCAGGGTGAGCCGCTGGTCGGGCATGTCGGCCCGCCAGGGCTTTCGCGTCATCGCATCGTGGATGCAGCTCAGGGGAGAGAGCGGGGAGACGGGCCAGTCGGTGGCGAAGACGATGCGGGCGCCCGCATCCTTCAGAGTGCGCCAGGCGAAGGCATAGGGCCAGCGAGCCGGCCCGATTCGGGTGAGATAGGGCTCCCGCGGCAGGCCGGCCGAGCCGGGCGGATGGGTCGGCTGCATGGAAGCGACGGTGCCGAGCTCGACGAAGCGTCCGATATCGTCGGGATTGACCACCTCGATATGTTCGATTCGGTGGCGGCTGTCGCGCGGGCCGTTGGTTCCACGGGCCGCTTCGTAGCCGTCGAGCACCAGCCGCACCGCACCGTCGCCGATCGCATGCACGGCAACCTGCAGGCCGTGCCTGTCGGCCTCCACCGCCACGCGCGCGAAATGCTCCTGCGTGAACAGGGGCTCGCCCTTCCAGCCGGGCTGGTCGGCGTAATCGTCGACCATGACGGCGGTGCCGGATTCGGTCACCCCGTCGGCGAAGACCTTGACGAAATCGCTGCGCAGGCGATCGCCGGCAAAGCGCTCGCGCCAGGCCACGGCCTTCTCCTCGATCATGGAGAGCGGCATGAAATTCTTCATATGGAAGGGCATGCGCACGCGCACCGGCAGGCCGTGCTCGCGCTCGATCTCCTCGAGGATCTCGAGCTGGTAGAGATTGCCGTCCATCGCCTGCACGCTGGTGATGCCGAGTTCGGCGCAATAAGCGAGCCCCCTGCGGATGAGGGCGAGGTCGGATGCGCGCTCCTCGGCAGTGACATGGTCGGGGTCGCCGCCGGTGCCGATGCCGAGATGGTCGCGGCCGGCCGTGATGCCCATCTCGGCCACGGGATCGATGGCATTGGCCTCCTTGAGTTCGCCCGTCGCCAGCCCATCCTCGCCCATGACGATCTCGTTGCCGACCCCGACGTCGCGCCCCTGCAGGATTCCGGCCGCCCTCAGCGCCGCCGTATTGGCCCAGGCGGTGTGGCGGTCGGGCGAATACATCACGAAAGGCCGGTCCGGCAGGATGGCGTCGAGATGATGGCGGGTAACCTTCTCGGTCTCGGACAGGATGGTATAGTCCGCGGAGAGGCCCACCAGCAGGCTCAGATCCGGGTTCTGCGCCGCATAGGCGCCGACTGCCGATTTCAACGCCTCGAAGCCCTTGACGCCGAACAGCGAGAGCTGCGTGAGGCTGACGGAACCACCGAAGATATGCATATGCGCTTCGTTGAAGCCGGGCAGTACCGAGCATCCGCCGGCATCGACATGCCTGGTGCCGGGTCCCGCCAGCGACAGGATCTCGGCTTTGCCGCCGACCGCCACCAGCCTGTTGCCGGCCACGGCAAGCGCCTCGGCCCTGGGATGAGCCTCATCCATGGTCAGTATGCGGGCATTATGGATGATGAGATCGACGCGGTCCGACATGATGTCCCCTTCCATGGCGATGCCAGTCATAGGGCAAGAGCGCGAGGCTTCAAGCGATTCCTGCCGGGACAGACAGGGAGTTCCGATCGAGCGGGCCCCGGCCCTCGATGTCCCCGGAAAGAGCAGATTCCCCATCGTTTCGAGATCCGGCTATCGGCGGCTTGAGATGTTCCGGGGCCGCCCCAACGCGCTTCATATCGGTCACGATTCGCGATCGCCTCCTCATCCGCCGCAGGAAGGCATCTGCGCGCTCGCATTGTTGCACCGACATCGGAAATGATCGTTTCGCATAACAAATTGATCATTGCATGGGAGATAGCTCGCCAACATGCGTATATACCCTAACGTTAATCGTTGAAAATCTCGATATTTCATGCAAATAGATACGAATAGAAATATAACAGAAATATAGTTTGTGTCATATCGAAGTACTTATGAGATTTTAGTGAGAGTTAACCTGCAAGCGTTCATCGACAAGGGCAGCTTAACTCTTGAAACGCACAAACGATAAAGCCTCTCTTAGCACTCGTAGTGAAGAAAAAGTAGCCACGGCTACGCCTCACTTTGTCTCTGAGTATGGCAAATCCCTGGACGATGACACTCGAAGGAAGATTGCCAGCATCTTCGCGGGCTCCAGAAGAGCTGTCCAGAGCCTGATGATGCGCAAAGGCATCCGCGGCCGCACCGAATCCAGGCCTTTCTTTTCAGGGTCGCAGGATGAGCTCGTTGGCTTGATGGAAGGGTTGTTGCGGCTCACGGGCCCATCATCCGATCCGATGAGCGAATTCTACCTGAGAAGTCTCGCCAACTTGTATTGGCTGCTCGCCACAAGCCGGAATCCAGTCGCCGCCACATCTCAGAAGCAGGCTCGCTACGTGGGTTTGTCGGCTCCCATCCGCCAGAAAGTGGAGCGCTTCATGCGCCTCAATCTGGCAAGCCGGATCGAACTGCACGACATGGCCTCCGTCGTGAACATGTCGCAGAGCCATTTTCGGCGAGCGTTTCAAATAAGCGTAGGCATTCCCCCGCATCAGTTTCTTCTGAAGTTGCGTATTGAGGCCGCCGAGCGTCTGCTGCTCGATACCGACCTGCCGGTCGCCACGATCGCACTGAACTGCGGCTTCGCAAGTCAGAGCCACGTAACCAAGGTGATGCAGCAATTTCGAGGCGTCACGCCCGGCGCCCTTCGGAGGAGCCGGCGAGTACGTGCCGAGGCGGCGGATTGACGGCAGACGCCGAGGCTCTTCCCATGCGGCTTGCGGATCGTCCTCTGACGTCCGCATCGTCGTGTCCGCCGGACGATGGCATTTCTCCACGATCTCGCACCGAAGATTCGGACCTCCACAGGCTTCATCGTGGGCCTTCGCACAACCTGCGTATCGAGACCGGATCTGACGGGTTCTGCGATCCGGCGTCCTCGCAGGAAGCAAATAAACGCGTCTGATCTCCTAAAACCACAACCGATTGGCCGCCCTGTGCAGCCCAGGCAGCGGCATCGACGCAGCCATGAATGTCAGCGAGGCGGGGATCGGAGGAAGGACTCGGCCCGGATCGCCGGACTCCCGGGCGCAAGCAGCCCGATGCTCCCAGCAAGCCATCATGTCGTAGAGTCATTCTCAGCATACCGCCTGAGAAACTGAAATTTCCGAAACTCTAACAGTGTTGCACATCTACAATATGATCATTGTATTTATATTATTTGCTAAAATTAATGGTCACATTATTATAAAAATGGATCATTTTATATAAAATGTGGTTTGACTTGTACGTAATACGATAGCTACCCTGAGTTGTAGTCGCATGGCTTTGGATACTCCGGCATGCGCTTCGAGCATTATAGTAGAGGAAACCAGGGGCCAGGCTTAACATTCTCATATTGAGTTCTCTTCTTCACAGACCCTTACGTCATGATGTCGTGGCTACCTGACGCAGGGCCATCGGACGAACTTCACCGACGAAAAATCCGACACGTCTGCAGCAGCCGGATCTGGTGAGTTCCGGAAGGATCGGGGCGGCTGGATTAGCTGAAGCCCCTGTCAGCAGAGCTTGAGCGTCTGCGACGGGCAACGGCTCGCTTGGTCCTGGCAAGAACGAGAGCGAGCCTGGAAAACATCGAAAGCCGGAGCAAATGTCCCTTTCAGATTCCACTGCCGTCCTGGAGCAGGACACCGGCAGCGACCAGACCACGGCGAGTCCCCTGCGGCAGGCCGAGCCAGCCGCCGTGGAAGGCGTCAGCTACTCGGTCTCGCCCGGGTTCGTTGCGACCCTGGCGCGGCTGAATCTCTCGGTCGCCATCTCCTCCTACCAGTCGGGCAAGTTCTACCTGCTGGGCCGCAATCCCGCGGGCGGCCTGATGGTGGACGAGCGCCTGTTCCACAAGGCCATGGGCATCGCCGTGGAAGGCAACGCGCTCATCCTGGCCACGCTCTTCCAGATACACCGCTTCGAGAACGTGCTCGAGGAAGGCCAGTTCATCAACCACACCTTCGATGCCTGCTACGTGCCGCGCATCAGCTTCACCACCGGCGTCCTCGATGCCCATGATGTCGGGCTGACGGCCGAGGGCGAGGTCGTCTTCGTCAACACCCGCTTCAACTGCCTGGCGAGCCTCGCGCGCGCTAGGAGCTTCACGCCGATATGGAAGCCCCCCTTCATCTCGCACATCGTCGATGAAGACCGCTGCCATCTCAACGGCATGGCGATGCAGGAGGGCCGGCCGGCCTATGTCACCGCCGTGAGCCGCTCCAACACCATCGACGGCTGGCGCGACCGGCGCACCGGCGGCGGGGTCGTCATCGACGTCGCCACCGGCGATATCGTCTGCGAGGGGCTGTCCATGCCCCATTCGCCCCGCCTCCACCAGGGGCGGCTGTGGATCCTGAACTCCGGCGCCGGCGAGCTTGGCTGGGTCGACCGCGACAGCCGGACCTTCCATCCCGTCGCCTTCTGCCCCGGCTTCCTGCGCGGCCTGGCCTTCGCCGGGCGCTACGCCCTCGTCGGCCTCTCCAAGCCGCGCTACGAGCGCTTCGAGGGCCTCCCGCTCGACCGCAAGCTGAAGGACGCCGACTCCGAGCCATGGTGCGGCCTCCAGGTCATCGACCTCGACACCGGCACCTGCATCGACTGGTTCCGCATCGATGGCGCCGTCGCAGAGATCTACGACGTCGCCGCACTGCCCGGCGTCGCATGCCCGATGTCGCTCGGCTTCGCCTCAAACGAGATCCAGACCCTCATCACACATGAGGAGCTCAAATCCGGGGACTGAAAACCGCTGAACGGATAGCGGGGTCGCAAGCCAGCGAACTCAGAAGATCGGCACGAGTCGGCCCCGCAGGAACAAATAAGGGCTCTGGTATCCCGCCGATGGGAGTGTCCGGACCCAAGAAAGACGAGAGGAAGGACATCTCAAAATGGCACTCAATTCAGACTTGAAAGGCAAGCTGGCGCTGACGACCGCCGTCCTGGCCTTCTTCGCCGGCTATGGACGACGTTCATACGCTGGCAGTTGCACGCCATCGAGCGGGGCCACGATCGTATGTTCCGGTCCCGCCAACAGCGCGACCGATCTGACCCAGACAGTGACCATCACCGGCAATGGCACGCTGACGACGAACAGCGGGTTCGGCATCGATACGAGCACGCAAAGCGGAATCGCCCTTTACTCAAGGGGATCCGGCACCATAGACCTTGTCGCGTCCTCGACCATCGTCGGCAAATACAACGGCTTTTATGCCCGCAACAACGGGACTGGAGCGCTCACCATAACCGCTGCCGGAGAAGTGAAGGCAGTTGGTACCAGCGGCGTCGCCCTGATGGCCACGAATCTGGCAACTGCGACCAATCTGACTCTCACGACCGCCGTCGGCAGCACCATCACTGGAAACCTTCACGGTATCCGAGCGGCGAACTATGGTGCAGGTATTACGACGGTGACGCTCAACGGTGACGTGGCAAGCACCCAGACCAACGGAACCGCCGTTATCGTTCAAAATAGCGCGCCGTCGTCGGACATCATCATTACGACGGGTTCCGACTCCAGCATTACAGGCGTCGGTTCGGGCATCGGCGCATCGAACGGCGGTATTGGCTCGATGAGCATTACCGCCAACGGCTACGTCAAAGGCACAAACGGCAATGGTATCTCCGCTATCGGCGCTCCCACGGCAAAGGGCCTGACTGTCACGACGGGCGCCGACAGCAGTGTGACGGGCGGGCGATATGGGATCTTTCTCAAGAGCTACGGCACGGATGACGCCACTATCACCACCAATGGCGATGTGACGGGCACGGGAACGACCAGCGCAGGCATCTGGGCTGCCGTCAGTTCTTTTACTCCTGGCACTGACACGGATCTGACCATTACGACCAATGCCGGCAGCGTCGTCACCGGCGGCCGGTTCGGAATATCGGCTAACAACCTTGCGGAGGGAAGCATCGCGGTTACGGTCAATGACGATGTGAGCGCCACGGCCTCCGATGGCATCGGCATCATGGCCGGCAACGGGACGCTGGGGCGGGACATCAAGGTTACCACCAGCGCCGGCACCGCTGTCACGGGTGTCTCTCAGGGGATCTTCGCAGCAAATGCCGGTCTCGGTGCAACAGACGTCGTGGCTGACGGAGATGTCTCCGCCACCGGCGCCTATGGGATTGGCATTCGGGTTTTTGCCGGCCCGACCGCAGCGGACGTCAATGTTGCAACAGGCATCGATAGCACGGTTTCCGGCAATAACGCAGCCATTTCCACTAGCAATCTTGGCACGGGTGCGACCAACATCAATGTCGATGGCACGGTAAATAGCGCAAGAGGCGACGGAATCGTGGCGCTAAACTTGGGCTCAGGTGTCAAAGAAATCCTCATTACGACGGGCAAGGACAGCTCAGTAAACGCTAATGTAAATGGGATTCTCGCTGTTAACTACGGAACTTCCACAACGTCCATCGATGTTAGCGGTGATGTTGCCGGGATGACCGGGCACGGCATCGGTATTTCCAGCATGGGGCAGGCAGGGCCGGTGAACGTATCCGTGCAGTCCGGTGGGCTTGTCGAAGGGGGCATGGACGGCATCTATGCTTTTTCCAGCAAAGCATCGCAGACGATTTCGATCACCAATGCCGGGACCATCCGTAACGTGTCGAACGCTTCGGATGATCTTGCGATCAAGACGACGGGTGGACCGACGGATATCGCCAATTCCGGCCTCGTCACCGGCACGGTCATCCTGAGCGCTCTCGACGACTCCTTCAGCAACACGGGGACGTGGAACACGGCGAACGGGGCGAACGATTTCGGGGCCGGGACGGACCATGTCGACAATCGCGGCACGGTGATCGCGGCGGCCTCGGCGGGCACGGCGGAGACCACCTCCTTCGACGGCCTGGAGACCTTCACCAATGGCGGCCTCCTCACCATGCGCGACGGTGGCACCGGGGATGTGACGCGCACCTCGGGCGACTATGTCGGCGATGGCGGCGTGATGGCGATGGACACCTATCTCGGCACCGACGGCTCGCCCACCGACCTTTGGGTGATCAACGGCAACGCCTCGGGCTCGACCACGCTGTCGGTCGCCAATGCCGGCGGCCCCGGCGCCCTGACCACCAAGGACGGCATCAAGGTGGTGCAGGTCGACGGGAACTCCACCTCGGACGCCTTCCGCCTCGCCCGGACCCTGACGGCCGGCGCCTACGACTACAACCTGTTCTATGGCGGCGTCACCGACCCGGGCGACCAGGACTGGTACCTGCGCTCGGTCGGCGCGTCCGCCTCGACGCAGACTGCGCTGCCCTATGCGGACACGCTGGTGAACTATGCCGAGGCGACGCTGGGCACGCTGCAGCAGAGGACCGGCAACCGCGTCTGGCCGAACGGCACGCCGCCCGAGGCGATCTGGTGCAAGGACCCGTCCCGCAACTTCCGCTGCACCCCGACCGGCGAGCAGAACGCCTCCTATGCCGACGGCAAGCCGGTGCTCTACGGCCAGGGCGCCTGGGGGCGCATCGGCGGCCAGTATGCCTCCTACGATCCCAGGACAGGCTCGGCCTACACCCAGTCCCTCGGCTTCCTGCAGGCCGGCTATGAGGGCGTGGCCCATGAGAACGGCTCGGGCGAACTGACGCTCGGCGCCTTCGCCACCATCGGCACCTCGCGCGCCGAGATCGACGTCTCGCCCGACCCGGTGACCAAGGCGGCGCGCAGCGGCAAGATCACCTCGACCGGCTACGGGCTCGGCGGCAACCTGACCTGGCTCGGCCAGGACGGCTTCTATGCCGATGCGGTCGGCCAGTTCACCTGGTATGAGTCGGACCTGTCCAACAAGGCGGGCGGCGGCAATTCGGGCTGGTCCTCGGTGCTGAGCCTGGAGGCGGGCAGGCGCTTCGAGCTCGGCTCGGGCTGGGCGCTGGTGCCCCAGGCCCAGCTCGCCTGGGCCCATGTCGACTTCGACAGCTTCACCGACCTCAACGGCGCCCGCGTCGCCCTCGGCGACGGCGACAGCCTGAAGGGCCGGCTCGGCCTGCGGGTCGAGAACCTGGCCAGCTGGAAGAACCAGCAGGGCAGGACCGACCGCCTGCAGCTCTACGCCGTCGCCAATCTGAGCTACCAGTTCCTGGACGGCACCTCGGTCGAGGTGGCCGGCTCCTCCTTCACCCAGCAGAACAAGCGCCTGTGGGGCGAGGTCGGCCTGGGCGGCAGCTATGCCTGGAACGACGAGTGGAGCCTCTATGGCGAGGCCGACTATGCCGCCGCCCTCTCCTCCGGCTCCGGCGACAACTATGCCGTCAAGGGTACCGCAGGCCTCAGATACAGGTGGTGAGAACCCTGAGAGCTTCAACCTTCCGCTCGGTGCCCGCCCCCTCCGGGGCGGGCATAGCAGCGGGAGCAGGGACAGCCTGTTCTCCTACGCCCGCTTCCTTGCCGGCTTGCTCTCTCTGCCGGCCTTCGCGCTCTCTCGCAGGGCTTCCAGCAGACTCACGACCTTGGCTTCGCGCCTGTGTGGCCGGGGCTTGATCCTACGGCCCTCGATCTTCGCCTTCACCAGCTCGGCAAGCGCCGCCTCATAGCGGTCGTCGAAGCCGGAGGGATCGAAGCGGCCGCTCTTGGTCCCGATGATGTGGCCGGCGAGATCGAGCATCTCCTTGTCCAGCTTGAGCCTGGGAATATCGGCAAAAGCCTCCTCTTCGGAACGCACCTCATAGTCGAAATTGAGGGTCGTCGCGATCATTCCCTTGTCCTGGGGGCGTATCAGCACGCTGCGCAGCCGCCTGAACAGCACGGTCTGCGCCAACGCGGCCACCTTCGCGCCGCGCATGCCGTCACACAGGAGATCGAAGGCCTCTGCCGATGCATCATCGCTCGGCGCGAGATAATAGGGCCGGTCGAAATAGACGGTGTCGATGGCCTCCAGCGGCACGAAACCCTCGATCGACAGCGTCTTGTCGCTCTCGGGAACCGCCTCCGCGATCTCCTCCGGCTCCAACATGACGACCTCGCCCTGCGGCGTCTCATACCCCTTCACCTGGTCCTCGCGCTCGACGGGCTTGCCGGTCTCGGAGTCCACGAACTGCCGATGCACGCGATGGCCCGTCTTGCGATTGAGCGTATGAAAGGCGACCCGCTCTGACGTGCTTGCCGCCGTATAGAGCGCCACGCCTGCGACAAGCTCGCCAACCTTGAGAACGCCCTTCCAGTTGGCTCTCGGCCTCGCCATGACGCATCCTGCTCCGGGTAACGAGGATCAACGCTCCGGAGAATAGCTGGTTCCCGGGTGCGCGGACAGGGTGTCGCGCTCGCGGGGTTGCAAAGACGACAATAAGAACATAACATGAACATCTGCGATCTTGCCGGAGACTCCTTCATGGATGAAAAACTCGCCGCCAAGCTGCGCATCCTCGCCGATGCCGCCAAATACGATGTCTCCTGTGCCTCCGCAGGCGCGCCGAAGCGCGTGGCGGGGAAGGACGGGCTCGCCTCCAGCACGGGCGGCGGCATCTGCCACGCCTACACCCCGGATGGGCGCTGCATCTCGCTCCTGAAGATACTGCTTACCAATTACTGCCTGTTCGACTGCGCCTATTGCATCAACCGGCGCTCCTCCAACGTAGCGCGCGCCCGCTTCGGGATGGACGAGGTGGTGACGCTGACGCTCGAATTCTACAAGCGCAATTATATCGAGGGCCTGTTCCTCTCTTCCGGAATCATCCGTTCGCCCGACCACACGATGGAACTGCTGATGCTCGTGGCAAAGCGCCTGCGCCGGGACCACGGCTTCGCCGGCTATATCCATCTCAAGGCAATCCCGGAAGCGAGCCCCTGGCTGGTCGAACAGGCGGGCCTTTGGGCGGACCGCCTTTCCATCAATGTGGAACTGCCCTCACGGGCTAGCCTGAAACGGCTGGCGCCGGAGAAAGATGACGCCACCATCACTGCCGCCATGGGGCAAATGCACGAACGCATCGCCGAGGCCCGCGAGGAGAAACGCCATTTCGCCCCGGCCGGCCAGAGCACGCAGATGATCGTCGGCGCCGACGAGACGACGGACGAAGCCGTGCTGGCCACCACCGCGACGCTCTACAAACGGTATGAAATGCGCCGGGTCTACTATTCGGCCTTCAGCCCCATTTCAGAGGCAAGTTCCATTTTGCCGGCTAAGCCTCCACCTCTCCAAAGAGAGAACCGGCTTTACCAGGCCGACTGGCTGCTGCGCTTCTACGGTTTCACCGTGGAGGAGATCGCCGAAGGCGGCGAAGGAGGCATGTTGCCGCTCGACATCGATCCCAAGCTGGCCTGGGCGCTGAAGCATCGCGAACGCTTCCCGGTGGACGTCAATCTGGCCGAGCGCGAGATGCTGCTGCGCGTGCCGGGTCTGGGAGCTCAGGCCGTCGACCGCATCATCGCCGCGCGGCGCCACACCCGCCTGCGGCTCGCCGACGTCGGCCGGCTCACGGCCGGACTGAAGCGGCTGCGGCCCTTCCTGATCGCGGAAGACTACCGCCCCCTGCGGCTGGCGGACCAGCTCGACCTCCGTCCCATCGTCGCACCGCCCCGCCAGTTGAGCCTGTTCGGATGAAGGGCCGGCTCGTCGTTCTGAGGGAAGGTGCGGATCTCGACGGCTTTCGCCGCGCAGTGCGCGGTCTGGTAGCGGGCGATGTCGCGCCCCAGCAGGTGAGCTGGACCACCGGCACGGCCGGCGACCTCTTCGGAACCACCGAAAGCGCAGAGGCCCCGGCGGTCGCGCTGCCGCGGGCATTGGGCGAGTGGATCGATATGGTCCTGTGCCATCGCGATCCCGAACGCCACGCGCTGCTCTACACGCTGATCTGGCGGGTGCTGCATGGCGAGCGCATGCTCATGGACCTGCCCAGCGATCCGCTCGTCCATCGTCTCGCGCGCATGCGCAAGGCAGTGGGGCGCGACGTCCACAAGATGCACGCCTTCCTGCGCTTCCGGCGTATCGAGGAGGATGGGGCGGGTGAGCGCTTCGCCGCCTGGTTCGAGCCGGACCATTTCATTCTCGAAGCGGTGGCGGGTTTCTTCGTGGATCGCTTTCGCTCCCTGGTGTGGTCGATCCTGACGCCCGTCGGATCGCTGCACTGGAACCGGGAGATCTTGACGATCGGGCCGCCCGGCAGGCGGGAAGACGTTCCTGCCGCCGACTCCTTCGAAATGGGCTGGCGGAGCTATTACAAGAGCACCTTCAATCCGGCTCGGGTCAATCCCGGCCTGATGCGCTCGGAGATGCCGAAGAAATACTGGCACAACCTGCCGGAGACCAGCGCGATCCCGGAATTGATCCGTCTGGCCCCCACGCGCGTTAGGGAGATGCTGGAGAAGGAGGCTGCCATGCCCTTGAAGCGCAATCCGAGCAAGGCCGTCGCCGCCATGGCGGACCAGGAGCCGCATTCGCTCGAGGAGCTCAATCGCATCATCACGGCATCCGAGCCGCTCGTGCCGGGCGCGACGCAGGCCGTATTGGGCGAGGGGCCGGCCGGCGCTTCCATCGCCTTCGTCGGCGAGCAGCCGGGCGACCAGGAAGATCTGCAGGGCCGCCCCTTCGTCGGCCCGGCGGGGCAGTTGCTCGACCGTGCGCTGAAGGAAGCCGGCATCGACCGCCGGAAGACCTATCTCACCAACGCCGTGAAACATTTCAAATATGAGCTTCTCGGCAAGAAGCGCCTGCATCGATCGCCGACGACAGGCGAGATCAAGCACTATCGCTGGTGGCTCGAAAGGGAACTGGACTTCGTGCATCCGCGCCTCACCGTCGCCCTCGGCGCGACCGCCCTGCAGGCGCTGGCCGGCAAGGCAATGCCCATCGGGCGCAATCGCGGGCCTATCCAATTCGGCGAGAGGGCGGGTTTCGTCACCGTCCATCCATCCTATCTGCTGCGCCTTCCGGACGAGCAGGCACGCGAAGCAGCCTATGGCGATTTCGTCAGGGACCTGAAGGCCGTGAAGGAACTGGCGGCAGGCTAACGCGTCCGATGCTCACTCGGTTCGACCGGAATCGCAGTATTCTTTTATTTTCAATAGTTTGATCTTGAATCTGTCACCCGAAGGCCGGGTCTACGTCGATCCGCTGTACCGCCGCGCGGAGCACGCGGGCGCCCGCCGCGCATTGCGGCGGGTCGGTCCACTCCTCGGGGCAGTGGCTCTTTCCTTCCCGACTGGGCACGAAGATCATCGCCATCGGCGCGATCCGGCCCATGAAGCCGGCATCATGGCCTGCGCCGCTCGCAAGGGAGACGGTCTTCAGCGACAGGCTCGTCGCAGCTTCAGCGAGGTGCGCGCGCAGGCGCTCGCTGCAGGGCGACGGCTCGGAGCGCGAAATCCCCTTGAAGGCGGTTCGCTCCACCCTCGCCCCGGAGGCAGCGGCAAGGCTGGCCCCGGAGAGTGCGTCGAGAAAGGCGTCGAGATGCGCGGCGTGTTCGGCCCGGGCCTCCACCACGAGCCGCGCCGATCCCGGCACGACGTTGGAGGCATTGGGGTGCACCTCGATACGGCCGACCGTGGCGATGAAATAGCCGTTGCGCGTACGCGCGAACTGCTCGCCCAGCCGCCGGACCCGCATCACCAGGTCGGCCGCCGCCACCAGGGCATCACGGCGGAGGTGGAACGGCGTGGTGCCTGCGTGGTCGGCCGAGCCGGTGAACTCGATTTCCACCCGTGCAATTCCGACGATACCGGTGACGAGCCCGATATCGACACCACCCTGTTCGAGAACGAGTGCCTGCTCGATGTGAAGTTCCAGGAACGCAGCGATATCGTAGCGAAGCGGTGCCGTCAGCCGTTCGGGTCGTGCGCCCATGCGCACCATCGCCGCCGCAAGCGGTTCTCCGGAGGGATTGCGAAGCTCCAGCATGCCGGCATCGAGGAAACCGGTCATGGCGCGGCTGCCGATGCAGGAAGGCCCATAGTCGCTCGGCTCCTCCGACAGGAAGTCGATGATCTCCAGGGGATGGCGCAACGCGATTGCGTCGTCGCGCAGGAGGCGAACCACTTCCAGGCCGGCCAGAACGCCGAGCGGCCCGTCGAAGCGTCCGCCCGAAGGCACCGTATCGGAATGCGAGCCGATCACCAGCGCCTTCAGCCCGGGCTCGCGGCCTTCCAGGCGCCCGATGAGATTACCGCCCTCGTCCAGCCGCGTCGCCAGGCCCGCTTGCGTGAACCTCTGCTCCAGCCAGCGGCGGCCTTCGAGAAAGCGATCAGTGAAACAGCGCCGCGTATAAGGCCGCGCCGGATCGGTAATTTCGGCCAGGGCCATGAGGTCCTGCCAGAGGCGGTCTTCATGCATGGCTCAGCCTCCCTTCCAGCGCCCGTCCATGGGGATTTCCAGGTCGAAGAGGTCGAGCACCCTGGCGGCGGTGTGGGTCACCATCTCGTCGAGGGTTTTCGGCCTGGGGTAGAAGGCGGGCACAGGCGGCATGACGATGCCACCCATCTCGGTCAGGCGCAGCATGTTGTGGCAGTGGCCCAGATGCAGCGGGGTCTCGCGAAACAGCACCACCAGGCGGCGGCGCTCCTTCAGCACGACATCGGCGGCGCGGGCGATCAGGGTACCGCCGGTACCCATCGCGACCTCCGCGAGGCTCTTGGCCGAACAGGGCGCAATGATCATTCCACCGGTGCGGAAGGAACCGCTGGCGATGGGAGCGGCAATATCGCGGTTGTCATAGGCATGATCGGCGAGAGCCTTCATGCCGGCCAGCGTCATGTCGCTCTCATGCGTCATCGCCGTCATGGCCGCCCGCGAGACGACGAGATGCGTCTCGATGCCCTCGCCTCGCAGCATTTCGAGGATGCGCACCCCGTAGTCGAACCCCGAGGCCCCGCTGACGCCGACGATCAGGCGGTTAGGCCGGCTCATGACGCTCTCCCGGCGATGCCATCTTTCAATACTCCGCCAATGCGCCGCGCACGCGGGCCATCACATCGGCCGGCGCGCGCGCGAATTCCGAGCGGCCTTCCCGCTCGCCGTCACCGGGCCGCGTGGTGGCGATCATGCCGATCTTGGTCACGGTGAGGTTTTCATGCACGGGATCGCAGCGATCCGCCTTCATACCCGGCAGCACGACGAGATCCTCGTCGCCCCGGAACCGGGCTGCCAGCGACCACTCGACCTGTACGGGATCTTCCGGGTCCACGTCGTCCTCGACGACGGTCACCAGCTTGAAGAGGTTGATCTGCCCCATGGCGAGAATCGCCGCGCGCTTGCCCTCCCCGAGCCGCGGGCGATGCATGGCGATGACTGCATGCAGGCGTCCCATGCCGCCATCGGTGACGACGACGCGCCGTACGGCCGGAATGACCCGCTTCAGCGCCTCGCAGCATACCGCTTCGATGGCGATGGCCCCGAGCAGGCAATGCTCCGGGGCATAGCCGGGCAGGATGGCCTGGTAGATAGCATCCCGCCGATGGGTGACGCAGCCGATGCTGCCGCCGGTGCCCGGCCCATAGCCGACATAGAAGCCGTGGAACTCGGATACCGCCCCCTCGGGCACGAAGTCGCCGGCATCGATGAAGCCCTCCAGCACGATTTCGGCTCCGGCCGGCACTTCCAGCGGCACGGTGAGACAGCGCGCGAGCTGCAACGGCTCCCCCAGAAGGCCGCCCACGACATCATACTCGTCGTCGCCCAGGCCGAGATACATCTGCGAGCCGATGAGAACGGCGGGATGATTGCCGATGGCGACGGCGATCGGCAGGCGCTGGCCAAGGCTTCGGGCCTTCTCGGCCAACATGTTGAGATGATGGTTCTTGGCGATCCCCACCATCACTCGCCCGCCACCGTCAAGCCGCAACCGGGCTATCGAGACGTTCCGCCGGCCGGTCTCGGGGTCACGGGCGACGATGACGCCGGCGGTTATGTAGGGCCCGGTCTCGTGCTCGAACCATGTCGGGACCGGCAACAGCTCTCCGAGATCGAGGGGTTCGTGGCGTACGACCTCCCGCACCGGCGAATTGGTCGCCAGCACAGGCGGGATCTGCCGCTTCAGGGCGTCCAGAATGCGGCCGGGCAGGCCCTGCCGGTCCGTATCGAGGAGACGCGCGATACGCTCGCGCGAATTCATCAGGTTCCCGGCTACCTTCATGGAGTGCCCCGCCACATTGGCGAAGAGCAGGGGGCTGTCATGCCGGCGCAGGCTCATAACCGCGCCGAGTTCGAAGCGGGCATCGACCTCGCGCCCGACGGTATGCAAGTCGCCCCAGCCCGCAAGGCGCTCCAGGGTGCCGCGAAAGCTCTGGTCAGCCATGATGCTTCTCCCCGCGCGGAACGCCGGCGGCCGCCTTCACCGCCTCGACCAGAGGTCCAAGATCGAAGATCGTCTCGCCCTCCCGGCCGATGGGCAGCAGCGCCAGGATTTCACTGGCGAGCGGTTGCAAGCCCCGTCCGAGGCCACCTGTCGGCACCTCGCGGCGATGGATGGCCCAGACGGCGCAGGCGATTTCGAGGGTAACGACGTTCCAGGCCGGCACGAGGCAGCGCACCGTCTCGGCCACCGATTGCGGCGCGTTTCCCGCGACATCCTCGACGCCGTCGTCGAGCTGGCCGGAATAATTGAGCAGGGCCGGAAAGGCTGCCTGCCGCACGGCGCCGACATTCGCTCCGGCAAGATGGCCGAGGTTCAGGAACTGCACACCGCCGATGGCGCCGGGCTCGACCGCGAGACTCGTCGGCAGGCCGGTGAAGCCGGGCCACTGGATCTTGTGAATGCGCTGCCCGGAGGCCTCGATCACCTTGGCGAGACCCTGGCGCAGCGTATCCATGCCGAGGCAGCAGGCGCTGGTCTCCATGTTGCCGTGAGAAAGGAAGACGCCCGTGGCGGCCTCGATCATGGGATTGTCGCAAGCGGCCGACAACTCCGCCTCGAAAAGGCCATGGGCGAAATCAAAGGCTGCCTCCGCCGCGCCATGGATCTGCGGAACGCAGCGGAAGCTGAGGGGATCCTGGAGAAAGCGGGCCTCGCCCGCCTGCCAGAGCCTGCTTCCGGCAAGTGCATCCCGCAATGCCCGGCCGACGCGGATCTGTCCGGGCTGGCCGCGCGCGAGATCGACCTCCTCGCGCCATGAATTGAGATTGCCGCGAAATCCCTCCATCGAAAGCGCCGCGGCCAATGTCGCCGCGTCGAGGAGCGAGCGGATCTCCGCAAGTGCCAGAGCGGCCTCCGCGAGCATGAGGCTGTTGGAGTTGAGGAGGGATATGGCTTCCTTCGCCGCGAGCGCGCCGACAGGCGTCGGACCGGAGCCGCCGGGTGCGACGCCGGGCCTGCCGAGAAGGGGCACGGCGAGTTGACTCATCGCCACGATGTCGGATGCGCCGACCGATGAGCCGAGCCTTGCGGCAGGCAGGTCATCCGCCTGCAGGCGGGCAAGCAGGGCCTCGACCAGTTCGAGCCGTACGCCGGAGCGCCCCCTGGCGAAAAGCGCGAGCTGGATCGCGAGAGCTGCACGCACCACCTCGGGCGGGGCATTCGTCCCCGGCGCCAGGGTGGCGTGCGCCGTGATCATCATGTTGTTGTAGCGGGCGATGGCCTCGCGGCTCACGCCGAAGTCCTTCTGGCTGCCGACTCCGGTGGTGATGCCATAGGCTGGAATGGCCTGCTCCACGAGGCGGTCCACCACCGCGCGGGCGCGAAGGACAGCCTCGCGGCCTGCGGGCGAAAGCGCGACGCCGGCCTCGCGGCGGGCGATGGCGGCAACGTCGTCCAGGCTTAGCGGCGCCTCGCCAAGGGAAATGATGGGGCGGGAGAGCATGGTCATTCCTTGGTCTGGAGCGGACGGACGAAGCGGCCGCTGCCGGGTTCGGCCAGAACGTCGGTGCCGTCGAAGACGAGCCGGCCTCGTTGATAGGTTCCGCTGATCCGCCAGGGGAGTTCAAGGCCGTTATAGGGACTCCACCCCACGACATTATGCCCGCTTGCGGCGGCATCATAGACACGGGGCTCGGGCGTCAGGACGGTGATGTCGGCGTCGCGCCCGAGAGCCAGCGCTCCCTTCGTGGCGGCAACGCGGAAATGCCGTGCCGGGTTTTCTGCCATCAGGCGAGCGGCCGCCGTCAGCGGAATGCCCCGCTTCAGCGCGCCGGCGACGAAGAGGGGCACCATGACCTCCAGCCCCGGCACGCCCGAGGCATTGGCGAGCATGTCGGGATCGGTCTTGCGATCCTCCGACCAGCTCACATGATCGGTGGAGACCAGGGTGACATTGCCCGCTGCCACATGCCGCCAGAGCCCCTCCACTTCGGCACGCGAGCGGACAGGCGGGTTGATCTTCGCCTTGCCACCGAGGCGGCGGACGTCGTTCTCCTCATCCAGCACCAGGTAATGGATGCAGGCCTCGATGGTAGCGGCGAAGCCCTGCGCGCGGTAGGATGCGGCGATGTCGTAGCCGCGGGCGAGGGAGCAATGCACGACATGAGCCGGGCAGCCCGTCGCGACGCCGATCTCGTAGATGGCGTGCATGGCCAGGAGTTCGGCGATAGGCGGACGTGACAGGCCATGGGCGCGCCAGTCGCTGATACCGGCCGCTCTCGTGCGTGCCATATAGGTGTCGACGGTCTCATGGTCCTCATTGTGGACCCCGGCTGTAAGGCCCAGGGGTGCAATTGCGGCAAAGCAATCCATCAGCGCCGCAGGCGGGATGCGGGGAAAGCGGGTGGGGTGGGTCCCGAAGGTCGAGAACTTGAAGGCGGCGACACCGGCCTCTGCCATTTCGCCGATGCGCAGCGCGCCCTCGGCCGGATCAACGGTGCCATAAAGGGCGAAATCCACGCGCGCCGTGGCTTCGCCATGCGCCGCCTTCTCACGCACCGCCTGGCCCGACGAGACCACATGACCTTCGTCATAGGGCATGTCGACGATGGTGGTCACGCCGCCGGCGGCAGCCGAGCGCGTGGACCAGTGAAAATCCTCCTGGTCTCGCTGGGAAAGCGAGTGCACCTGCGCATCGATGGCTCCCGGCAGGATCAGCGCCTTGGGCAGGCGATGGCTCTCGCGCGCGTCAGGTGGCGAACCTTCGCCCACTGCCGCGACCTTGCCGTCCGCCACGGCGACGAAGCCGGTGTCGATGACGCGGTCCGGCAGGACCACCGTACCGGCGAGCACAAGATCGAAATCCGCCATCGACAGAACCTCCTGGCCTGATGGGTGCGGCAGCTCCAAATTCGGACAACGGCCAACGCCGATACAACCGGCTCCGGAGGCCAGTCTCCTTCTGGGAGCGTATTGCCTGCAGCCGGTCACGGGGATATGCCAAATACCGGACAATATATGCCTATTTCCAGTCGAGCCGTCTTCTCATGGATACCGCCACCCTCGTCATCGCGCTGACGGTCCTGCGGGAAGGCTCCATCAGGGGTGCCTCCCGTCTGCTCAGCCGGCCGCCCGCAAGTGTCGCCGAGGGCTTCGAGCGTTTCGAGCGCGCCCTCGCCATGCCGCTGGCCCAGCACGCCAAGGGTTCCTTCGGCGTGACCCTGGCCGGCGAAACCCTTGCGCGCAATTCGTCAGGGCTCCTCGATAGCGTCGACGCGCTGGCCACGCTCGCGCGGGTACCGCCCGAGGGGACTCGAAGCTGGGCCGCAGGACATGCCATCCCGATCGCCTCGCTTGCTCACTTCAATGTCGTCGTGAGCAGCGGCAGCATCCGCCGGGCCGCTGGGACGCTTGGCCTCGGTCAGCCGCACCTGTCCCGCCGGATGGCCCGGCTCGAAACCCAGATGGGCTGCCGCCTTCTGGAGCGGACAGGCAGCGGTTGTGAGGCAACGGCGGAAGGTCGCAGGCTCAACGAAATCGCACTCGAGCTTGTCGACGGGGTGGCCGGTCTTACGGTCCCTGCCAAGCGGCGCTTCGCCAGGACCATGCGCACCGTAAGGCTCGGCACCATCATCCCCATCGGCCACGAAAGCCGTCTCGCCAGCCGTCTCGCGCGATTGGTGGCGGAGTGGCGGCGTGAGGCAGTCGCCTACGACCTGCTCGTCAGCGCGACAACCGCCGAAGACCTCATGGCCGGACTTCGGGCCGGGCGCTTCGACATTGCCTTGATGGATACCGCCATGCGGCACCGGCGCTTCGAGAGCCGGGAACTCTTCTCCTCCGAACTCGTGCTTGCCGGCCCGAAGGCGGCATTCACCAACCCGGCGGTACTCCTGTCGCTGCTGGACCTGCACTTCATCGCCGTGCCGAGCCTGCGCAGCGGCCTGCGCCAGCGCATCCGCGAAGTGCTCGACCCCCTGCTGGCGCAGACCGGGCAAGGCGGCCGCCAGCAGGTGGAGGTCGATGCGCTGCCGATCATTCTCAACCTCGTGATGGAGCACGGCTATCTGACCGTGCTGCCGCGCGACGCGATCGCCTCGCTCGAAACTGAGCTCGGCATCCTGCCGTTGCCCGACGCACCGACATTGAGCTTTCACCTGGCCTGGCCGAAAGCCGGCGCGATGCAGCGCGTAGCCGCCCTGGTGGAGGCAGGACTGGCCATGGGGATAGCCGGATCCGCGCACCGGATCGGATGAACGCCGATCCCGCACACCCGCCTTCCTCGCTCGGGAACTTCGGCTGCAATGGTGATCCGCGATTGGACCTCGCGTCATTCCGATCTAGGCTTGCGCCGCATCAGTGGGAGAGCGACATGGCCAGGACCTTCAACCAACCGCTCGGCGGCAATGAGATGCCGCGTTTCGGCGGACCGGCGACGATGATGCGGCTGCCCACCCAAGCCAGCACGGAAGGGCTCGACGCCTGTTTCGTCGGCATTCCCATGGATATCGGCACCTCGAATCGGCCCGGAACGCGATTCGGACCGCGCCAGATCCGCACCGAATCCTGCATGATCCGCCCCTACAACATGGCGACGCGCGCCGCGCCCTTCGACAGCCTGCAGGTGGCGGATATCGGCGACATCGCCATCGACACCTTCAACCTGCCCAAATGCGTGGACATCATCACCGATGCCTATCGCCGGATCGTCGCCGACGGCTGCCGTCCGCTCACTCTCGGCGGCGACCACACACTCTCCTTCCCCATCCTGCGGGCCATGGCCGAGAAATACGGTCCCGTCGGCCTCATCCATGTCGACGCCCATGCCGACATCAACGAGCATATGTTCGGGGAACCGATCGCGCACGGCACGCCCTTTCGCCGCGCCGTGGAGGCAGGCGTGCTCGACACCCGCCGCTGCGTCCAGATCGGCCTGCGTGGCACGGGCTATGCGGCCGACGACTTCGACTGGCCACGCCGGCAAGGCTTTCGCGTCGTGCAGGCGGAGGAGTGCTGGCACAGGTCCCTGACGCCGCTGATGGAGGAGGTGCGGGCCCAGGTTGGCGGCGGCCCGGTCTACCTCTCCTATGACATCGACAGCCTCGATCCCTCGATCGCCCCGGGCACGGGCACGCCCGAGATCGGCGGCCTCACGACCATCCAGGCGCTGGAGATCATCCGGGGCTGCTGGGGCCTCGATCTGGTGGGCTGCGATCTCGTGGAGGTTTCGCCTCCCTACGACCCGGCCGGCAATACGGCCATCACCGCCGCCAACCTCCTTTTCGAGATGCTCTGCGTGCTGCCGGGCGTCCAGCGCCGCACTTGACGCGCCACGACGACATCCCCGCCAGCGCCGTAGGAGCTCTCCGGGCCTGGATACGCCTCGTCCGCGCGTCCGCACCAGGAGCCTCAGGCGCGCACGAGGCGTAACCAGGCTCGAAGCCCTCACAGTCATGCCGGCCAGGGGCGTCTCCGCGCGTGCCGCGCGGGACTTCCCGGACCAGCCGCCACCGATTCCCGTAGCCGTTGGGGGTTCGTCAATGGGATTCGCCCCTGGCGATTCCTCCATTTCCTGGCTCAGGGTCGATCCCATTGTGCCAAATCCGGTCGAAAGCTCCTCCCGGAGCGCCTCGCGCACCCGGGACAGCCGATGCTCCACATCGGCGTCCGATCAAAGCAACCGATATCGCCGCGAACGTCCTTGGATATGGCTTGACAGCATCCAATATGGGTCGCGCCGAGCTGGGTTTTTTATGGCCACTATTGACGATCATGTCTACTATTTTCCCGCATGACAGAATTTTTAAATGTATTAATTGATACAGATAAAAGTATATGTGTTTTATTAGGTACAGAATATATGAGTCACATCAAGATTTTATACGAAATTATATTTTCTACTATTTCACATATTGGGTGTGTCTTTTCGGTGACATGCCTTTTATAAAACAATTATACATACACTTGACTCATCAAAACCCTGTTGTGCAACCAGGGGGAGTGCACCAAGATCACGACAACGATCCCTTCCGGGTCGTGTCCGGATTGCAATTTTTGCGTGTGATCGGGGTCTCGCAAATCGGTCGAAGCACCACCAAGCGGCGCTCTCGATCAAAAAATAACTGTCTTGGAGGTCATCTAATGACGATGAAGTCTCTTCTTCTCGGCGCCGCTGCCGGTATCGCCGCCATCGGCGCTGCCCAGGCCGCCGATCTGCCCATGACCAAGGGTGAAGCCGTTGAGTATGTGAAGGTCTGCTCGACCTTCGGCCCCGGCTTCTTCTACATCCCCGGCAGCGATACCTGCCTCAAGATCGGTGGCGAAGTC
Organism: Labrys sp. ALF-8; assembly: GCF_059699065.1. Lineage (NCBI taxonomy): Bacteria > Pseudomonadati > Pseudomonadota > Alphaproteobacteria > Hyphomicrobiales > Xanthobacteraceae > Labrys > Labrys sp. ALF-8. The sequence goes on along the minus strand of NZ_AP048537.1, from coordinate 2,328,388 downwards.
CGTGCGAAGTACTACGCTTTCGGCGGAACGGGTTACACTCGTAATGACAACCGCTCGGCCTTCGACACCCAGGGCCGCATCTGGTTCGATGCCCGCACGCAGACCGATTACGGCCTGCTGCGCTCTTATTTCCAGATCAATGCCGACTCGAACAAGCTCAAGGGCCGCGGCGGCGGTGACGGCTCCCGGAATTCCTTCTCGATCGATAAGGCGTTCATCCAATTCGGTGGCCTGACGGCTGGTTACGCGCATTCGTTCTTCGGCTTCTACGATAACGACTACGGCGACACGCTTGAGGCTGCCTACTATGCCGAAGGCAACACCGTTAACCTGCTCGCCTACACCGCCCAGTTCGGCGGTGGCTTCAGCGCCACGCTGTCGATCGAAGACGGTCGCGATCATAGGGTCTATGACGATAGCTGGTCTCGTGCCGTTGCTCCAGGTGGCCAGCAGGTCCCCGATATCGTCGGTCAACTCCGTTATGATGCCGACTGGGGTGCGGTGGCTGTTCAAGCTGCGGGCCATCAGTTCCGCACTGGCGAAGGCTTCCTGCCGAGGAAGAATACCTATGGTTGGGCGGCCGGCGGTTCGGCTGCGATCAAGATCCCGGCAATCGACGGCTGGTTCGCTGTTGAAGGTCAGTATGCCGATGGCGCCCTGGACTATCTCGGCGCTGGCAACACCTTCATCGCGCAGAGCGATTATTTCAGCAACAATGTCAACCATATCGATGGTGGCAAGGGCTGGTCGATCGTCGGTGAATTGGGCGGGCATATCACGCCGCAGTTGCAGGCCGTGTTGGTCGGTAGCTACATCGATACCAAGTATGACGGACTCTTCGGCAATGGCGGCGATTTCGGCCTCAAGGAATACACCATCAGCGCCAACCTGACCTATACGATCGTCAAGGGCTTGAAGATCGCGGGCGAAGTTGCTTATACGCACGGAAAGCTTGATAACGGTGTCTGGTATGATGATAAGGACAAGCCTCGCGATAATTACAGCAACTGGCTTGCTGGCATGCGTATTACGCGCAGCTTCTGATCCAATCTGGAACGCCAAAGCGGTATAGCTTACGAGGGGCTCGGCGATGCCGAGCCCCTCATTTTTCTGATAGTCGCCCGTGCATTTGCTGTCGATTTGCTTCAGGAGATCGTGACGAAGAGCCCGTTCCCTCAGCAAACACCTACCTGCGCTCAGGTCATCCTAGAGGTGACCCGCAAGCGCTGGCCCTGGTTGAAGCGTCTATTTGCCCACAGCGCCTACGATAGGCCCAAGCTCATGGATAATACCGCCCATCTCGACTTCGCTCGGGATCATTTACCGTTGCGACGATCAGAAGGGCTTTCCGGTTCTGGGCCCGCCGCAAGGTCGCCTAGCGAACCCTTGGCCGGATGATGCGACGGCACAGCCCTGTACGCGACTGAGAACGGCGTATCGATACCTCACACGCCATTATCCTCGTGGCTATTGACAAGAATCTCTTGCTGCGCAGAAGCGCCCATCCACGATTCTCAAAATGGGTTCTTACACGCTTAATGCGTGTGTGCGACTTTCACACCTAAAGTCCCGCAAATTATGGCATGGGGTACCGAGGTTTCCAAGAGCAAACATATTTTTACATAAGTTAATAATATCTGTGTATATTTCAAATACACTACTCAGATATTTTTCTGTGAGCATTTTATGTAAAACAAAACATTTAATGTAAACTCTTTTCTTTCTATATATGAAATATAAATTTATTTATGTAAAAGAAAATATATATTGCAAACGTATTTCTCATTTAGGTAATGTATGAGATAGTTTTTGACGTATTTGATTCCTTTCCTAAAAATCTACCGTCAGAAATTTATTATGCTCCTATGAAATCACCATGGGGTGGTGGGTGAACGGCTCGAGCATTCCAATGAAACGCAATCTGGCGGGGCGCCGGACGCGTTCCGTGCAAAAGAACATCACTCTCATGCAGGTGCACTGGCAGGCCTTCGGCGAGGATCTGCGCGCCGAGAGGACACGGCGTGGTCTTACCTACCGTCAGTTCGCGCAGCTTACCGGCGTGAACTTCAGCACGCTGGCACGGCTGGAGAGCTTCTACACGCCCTGCAACACCGAGACATTCATGACGCTTGTCATCGAAATCGGAAAGGATCCCCGCGACTATATCTCGCGGCGCTCGGTAGGTTTCGCCGACTGGGTCAAGCAGGCCGATTGAGAGCGTCCCTGGCGATAGGACTCCGGGAGAGACCGTCTCTTCGAGGATCACATGACGTCGGACCCTCGTGCCCGTCATTCCGGCTGGAGCGTGGCGGAACACCGGAATCCACGGACACCCGCCCGCATTGAAAGGGCGACGAGCGAGCCGTACATCTTGCGAGACCGCGTTCACGGGTTCCGGCGCTTCTGCCGGAATGACGGTTGGTGGCAACGTCGCGCCAAGATCGCGGTTGAGTGGCGGGCATCGTCGGCCTATTGGATAGTGTGAATGATCGTTTTCACACCGTTCCTTTCGAAACGAAGATCTTGACCGACAAGGTTTTTGATACCGCGCCGCGTTCGCCAGCCGAAGCGCCCGCCGAGATGCCTGCCGCGCCGCTCCTGCACGGCCCGATCACGGCCGGCCGCATCCTGCTCGGCGCGAGCTTGGTCCTGATCGCCTTCAACCTGCGCGCCGTCTTCTCCAGCCTGTCGACGGTGCTGCCCGAGATCGTCCATGACACCGGCCTCGGCACCGTCTGGGCGAGCGTGCTCACCACCCTGCCTGTGGTCTGCCTCGGCATCTTCTCCTTTCCGGCGCCCGGTCTCGCCAGACGTTTCGGGGCGGAGCGCGTCATTTTCGCCTGCATGCTGCTCATCGCCTTCGGCACCGCGCTGCGCGGCCTCGGACAGCCGCCTTCGCTCTTCGCCGGCTCCTTCCTGGCCGGCGCCGGCATAGCGGTGATCAATGTTCTACTGCCGGGCCTGGTCAAGCGCGACTTCCCCAGGAGCGTCGCGCTGATGACCGGGCTTTACACGATGGCCCTGTGCGGCAGCGCGGCAGCGGCCGCTGCTTTCACGGTCCCGCTGGAAAAGGCACTGCCCGGCGGCTGGCCGGCAGCTCTTGCGGTCTGGGGCCTGCCGGCCCTGGCGGCGGCCCTGATCTGGACGCCGCAGGCCCTCGGCGGCGGGCCAGGCAAGGCGGCGGCGAGGCCAGCCGCGCGAGGCCTGTTCCGCAGCCGCCTCGCCTGGAAGGTCACGCTCTTCATGGGGCTGCAATCGGCGATGGCCTATATGGTGTTCGGCTGGATGGCACCGATGCTGCGCGACCGCGGCATGGAAAGCGCCACGGCGGGTTTCATTCTCTCGCTCTGCGTGGTCTTCCAGATGCTGGCCTGCCTTGCGGCACCGGCGCTCGCCATGCGCGGCCGCGACCAGCGCGGCGTCTGCCTCCTGATGCTCGCCCTCGGCGCGCTCGGCTTTGCGGGCTGCTACTGGCTGCCGCTATCGCTGGCCTGGATCGGCGGTGTGCTCAACGGCATCGGGCAGGGCGGCCTCATCGCCCTCGCGATGACGCTGATCATCCTGCGCTCGCCCGATGCCCATGTCGCGGCCCGTCTCTCCAGCATGGCGCAGGGCGTGGGATATATTCTCGCCGGCTTCGGCCCCCTTCTCGCCGGGGTACTCCGCGGCGCCACCGGCAGCTTCGCCGCGCCGACGCTCCTGTTCATCTGCATCGCGCTGGTCGGCTCCTGGGCCGCCCTCGAGGCCGGCCGCCGCGAGACGGTCAGGACACAGGATCCACCATGACGGGCGAGACCGATCTGGGACGCCTCCTCGCCACCATGAGGCCGGTGCTCCGGCCGGGACGCTTCGTGTTCACGACCGTGCCCGGAGACACGCCTCTTCCGGCCGGCGTCGAGCCGGTCATGTCGTTCCGGGAGACGGAAGGGCTGACGCTGATCCTGGCGGAGGAAGCGGCTGCGGCAGCGAGCCTGCGGGGTATCTATCCATGCCGCATGATCACGCTGGAGGTACATTCCTCCCTCGAGGCAGTGGGATTCCTGGCCGCGATCACAAGCCATCTCGCGCAGGCCGGCATGGGCGTGAACCCGGTATCGGCCTTCCACCACGACCACCTCTTCATCGCCGCCGCCAGGGCGGAGGAAGCCATGCACCTCCTGGCCGACCTCTCGGAGCGCCACCGGGCCGAACAGGCTTGAGCGCGGAGCTCGAAGCCCTGCTCTCGGAGTTGCGCGCATGCCGCATCTGCCGCGACAGCCCCCGATATGGGCCCGCCCTGCCGCATGAGCCGCGCCCAGTCATACAGGCCTCCACCCAAGCGCGGCTCTGCATCGTCGGCCAGGCGCCCGGTATCCGCGTCCACAATACCGGGCGTCCATTCAACGATCCCTCGGGCGTAAGGCTGCGCGGATGGCTCGGGATCGGGGAAGATCTGTTCTATGACGCCGCCAAGGTGGCGATCGTGCCCATGGGCTTCTGCTTTCCCGGCTTCGACGCCAAGGGCGGCGATCTGCCGCCACGCCGCGAATGCGCCGATGCCTGGCGAAGGCGCCTCTTCGAGCTCATGCCGAACATCGAACTGATGCTGCTGATCGGCCATCACGCGCAAAAATGGCATTTGCGATCACGGGCTCTTGCCGGCGGGATGACGGGAACCGTGGCCCGCTGGCGGACTATCCTAGGGGACGAGGCGCACCCCCGCATGCTGGTGCTTCCTCACCCTTCCTGGCGCAACTCAGGTTGGCTGAAGCGCAATGCCTGGTTCGAACAGGATCTCCTGCCGGTGCTCCGAGCGGAAGTGACGCGGTTGCTGGGGTGATCAGGGCCGTGTTGCGCTCAGGGTGCCACTCTCGCCACCCAGGCGGCGACCGCCTTCGCCATGTTCGCCATGTGATCGGCAGGGTTGAATCCCGAAACCGCCTTGCGCGGCCTGAGGTCGTGGTCGCCATCCTCCAGCCAGAGCAGTTCGATGGCGGGCGACAGCGTGTAGGCGGCAACTTCCTCGCGCGTGCCGAACGGATCGCGCGTGCCCTGCACGATCAGGGCCGGCGTCGCCAGGGCCTGGAGATGAGCGGTTCGCAATTGCTCGGGCCGCCCCGGCGGGTGGAAGGGATAGCCGAGGCAGAGCAGGCCGGCGACCCGGCCGGCAGCGTGAAGTTCGTCCGCCACCATGCTGGCGACACGCCCGCCCATCGACTTGCCGCCGATGATCAGCGGACCCGACGCGGCCAGCGCATCGACCGCCGCGCGATATTCCGGCATCACCTTCTCGGCCTTTGGCGGGGGCTTGACTCCGGCTCCGGTCCGGCGTCCCGCCATGTAGGCGAATTCGAAGCGGGCGACACGGAAACCTGCGCCCGCCAGAGCCGTCGCATTCGCGGTCATCGCCGCCGAATCCATCGGCGCACCGGCGCCATGTGCCAGGAGTATGGTGCAACGGGCGTGCTGGGGGCCGTCGAAAAGAAAGCTGGTCATTGCCCCCGCTCGTCCGCCCCGGTCTCGCGAAGATAATCGGCGAGGGCTACGGCATTGTTGTGAAGGGTATCGCTGGCACCATACAGGAGCGTCACGGGTCCTGACCCTGCAAGCCCTCGCAGCCTCGCGACGGTCTCTTCATTGCCGGCGAGTTCGATCCTGTAGCGCCGACGAAACTCGTCCCAACGGGACGCATCGTGCCCGAACCACTTGCGCAGATCGGCGCTTGGCGCAACCTCCTTGAGCCAGAGGCTCAGGGAGGCCGTGTGCTTGCTGATCCCGCGCGGCCATATCCTGTCCACGAGCACGCGTTGCCCGTCTCCGGAGGAGACGGGTTCGTAGACGCGCTTGACGCGGAATCGCCCGCTCACTCTGCCGCCGTGGCCTGGCTACGTACCGGCAATTTCCAGTTCGGGCGCACGAAATGACAGGTATAGCCGTTGGGATAGCGCAGCAGGTAATCCTGATGCTCGGGCTCCGCCTCCCAGAAGGAACCGACCGGCGCGACTTCCGTCACCACCTTGCCGGGCCACAGGCCCGAGGCGTCGACGTCCGCGATGGTATCTTCTGCGATGCGCTTCTGCTCCTCGCTCGTGTAGTAGATCGCCGAGCGATAGCTGGCGCCGATATCGTTGCCCTGCCGGTTGCGCGTCGTCGGATCGTGAATCTGGAAGAAGAATTCCAGCAAGGCGCGATAGCTGGTCTTGGCGGGATCAAAGACGATCTCGATCGCTTCCGCATGGGTGCCGTGATTTCGATAGGTCGCATTCGGCACGTCACCCCCGCTGTAGCCAACCCGGGTGGAAATCACACCGGGCTGGCGCCGCACCAGGTCCTGCACGCCCCAGAAGCATCCACCGGCCAGGACAGCCCGTTCAGTCGAGGCAGTCATAGTCAAACTCCTTTGAGCTCAATCTTGCAGAGCCGAATATAGGAAGTGTAGCGCTGGCTTGCGAGCCGCCACAACTTTTGTTGAACGAAGGGGAGCCCAGGCTCGAAAAGTCGAGATGTGCTCTCCCGGCGGGGCGCCTCCTACTCAGGGGAAGGGGGCGAGGCCGGGGTTGCGAGACCTGGATCAGCAATCCGCGACCCACACGTGCCGGCTCAGGCGGCCCGCTGCGCCACCGCCCGCCGCTCACGCTCCAGCAATGCACGCTTGCGGCGGACGCCCCACCGGTAGCCGGAAATCGAGCCATCCTTCTTGAGAACGCGGTGGCAGGGCACCAGGATCGCAATCATGTTGGCGGCTATCGCCTTCGTGACATCGCGCGCATCGCGCGTGCCGAGCTTCGCCGCCAGCGCGCCATAGGAGGTGGTCTCGCCCATCGGGGTCTCGCGCAGCAATCGCCAGACCTTCAACTCGTAGCCACTCCCGCGCGGATCGAGCGCAAGCCCCGGATCGCCCTCGGGACTTTCGACAAGGCGGGCCAGCTTCGCCACCGTGTCGGCCAGGCCGGCTTCGTCCGGCTCGATCACGGCCTGCGGCAGACGTTCACGCAGGGCGTCGAGCAGACCCTCCCACTCCGTGCCGAACTCGAAGGCCACCAGTCCCTGGTCGGAAACGGCGACCAGAAAATTGCCGAGGGAACTGCTCCCCCACGCATAGCGAATGGAATCGGACATCGCACTCTCCTCCTGGGTTATCCATCTCGGATCGTGGATAGCGCGGAGGGAAGCGGTCGGGCGACCCGGTTCCTGCTTTGCGGCAGACAGCGAGCCCACTCGAGGAGGGCACGATCACGCTGGCACTGGTCGTGACAGCGGCAATGCCGATGCGCAAACGGTTATCGCGGCGATGACCGGGCCCGGCGCCGCACGGGGACGGGCACGAAACGGGAGGGCCTCACACGATCTCCAACGCCAGGGCGATGCCCTGGCCGCCGCCGATGCACAGGCTGACGATGCCCCGCTTCAGGCCGTCGCGCCTCATGGAATGCAGCAGCCGGGTCGTCAGCACCGCGCCTGTGGCTCCGATCGGATGGCCATGGGCGATGGCACCGCCCTCGACATTGACGATATCCCTGGGGATGCCAAGTTCCTTGATGGCGGCCAGGGGAACGGCGGCAAAGGCCTCGTTGATCTCCACCCGTTCGACATCGGCGAGCTCCCACCCCGCCCGCTCCAGGGCAATGCGGATCGCGGGCACCGGGCCGAGGCCGAACAGGCCGGGTTCGACGGCGGCGACGCCGTAGGCGACCAGGCGGGCGGCGGGCGAGAGCCCCTCCTTGTCCGCAAACGTCCTCGAGGAAACGACCATGGCAGCGGCGCCGCTATTGAGGCCGGGTGCATTGCCGGCCGTGATGGTGCCGTCCTTTCGGAAGGCGGGCTTCAGCCTGGCAAGGATCTCGATGGTCGTGTCCGGGCGAGGAGCCTCGTCGCTGGCGAAGAGTTCGGAACCCTTCCTGCCCCTCACCTCCACCGGCACGATTTCAGCCTCGAACCTGCCGGCCTTCTGGGCGTCAGCGAAATTCTGCTGGGAGCGGGCGGCGAATAGGTCCTGGGCCTCGCGCGTGAGCTGCAATTCCCTGACCAGATCCTCGGTGTGCCAGCCCGAATGCTCCCCCGAGAAGGCATCGTTGAGGCCGTCGGTGAGCATGCTGTCGAGGAGTTGCGCAGGCCCCATGCGATATCCCCAGCGCCCGCCTTCCATGAGATAGGGTGCGCGATCCATGTTCTCCATGCCGCCCGCCACGGCGGCCTCGACCTCGCCGGCGAGGATCTGCTGCGCCGCCGTGACGACCGCCTGAGCGCCGGAGCCGCAGACGCGGTTGACGCTGAGCGCCGGCACGAAAACCGGCACGCCGCCGCCGACCGAAGCCTGCCTCGCCGGATTCATGCGGTTGCCCGCCTGGATCACATTGCCCATCACCACGGAACCCACCTTGCCGGCGTCGAGGCCGGCCCGCCGCAGCGTCTCGCGTATCGCGATGGCGCCGAGTTCGGTCGCAGGCGTGCCCTTGAGCGTGCCATTGTAGGCACCGATCGGCGTGCGAACGGGGTGGCTGAGGACGATCTCGGTGGAGGCCATGGTGAAACTCCTGCGGGGGGAAGAGGGTCAAAAATGCTCGACCCAGGGCCGTAATTCGACCTCCAGCGACCAGGCGTCCCGCGGCTGGCGAAGAAGGTCGAGATAGGTTTGGGCGATGCCTTCGGGAGAAAGGGTGGAATCCGGCTGATCGGCCGGGTCCGGGCGCTGCGCGCTGCGCACCCTGCCGTCCACGACGATATGGGCCACGTGGATGCCCTTCGGGCCCAACTCGCGGGCGCTGCTCTGGGCGAGGCCGCGCAGGGCGAACTTGCCCATGGCGAAGGCGGCCGAGTGGGCGAAGCCCTTGACGCTGGCCGTGGCGCCGGTGAGCAGGATGGCGCCGCGTCCGAGCGGCAGCATTCGGCGCGCCGCCTCGCGGGTGACCAGGAACCCGCCATAGGCGCTTACCGCGATGGCGGCGCGCACCGCCTCCGGGTCGAGTTCCGCGATCGGTCCGTGCGCGCGGGCGGAGGCGTTGTAGACGACGACGTCCGGCGCACCGAAGCGGCGGCTGACCTGCTCGAACACATCGCTCACGGCCGCGGGTTCGGTTGCGTCGGCCGGCACGGCGAGGGCACCGATCTCGCCGGCGAGAGCCGCGAGCTTGTCGGCGTTGCGGGCGACCAGCGCGACCTTCAGTCCGGCTGCCGCGAAGCTGCGTGCCACCGCGGCGCTGATGCCCTGGCCTGCGCCGACGATCAGCGCGGTAGAATAGGGTGTCGTCATCATGCTTGTCCTTCGGCCGGTTGCCCGCGGCCATCATCTCGCGTTGAGGGATTCGAGGGCCTTGCCAGGACCGAACGGCGGGCCGCTGCCAGGATCTCCTCCGAGAGATGGGCATCGTCCACGGCCCGCGCCAGCACGAGCGCGCCGACCATTCCGGCGAGCGCGGCGATCGCCTCGTCCCGTCGGCGGATGGCGCCGCCCGGCATGAGGCGCGCGAGCTTGCCGATCGCGGCCTCGATCCCTTCCCGGAAGATCCCCTTGACCGGGCTCGGCCGCCGGCTCGCCTCCGCCGCCAGGCCCGCATAAGGGCATCCGCTGGCCAGGTTGTCGCGATGCAGGCCGGAGAGATAGGACTCGACCAGTTCCCGCAGCGGATCCTCCCCCCGACCAAGCAATCCGTCCCAGGTTTCATGCGAGCGCTCAACGGTCTGGCAGCACGCGGCCTCGATAAGCGCCTCCTTGGAAGGGAAACTCTTGTAGAAGCCGCCGCGCGTCAGTCCGGCCGCACCCATGAGGTCGTCGATGCCCACGCCGTCGAAGCCGCGCTCCCTGAAAAGGTGGCCGGCCGTCTCGACGACACGATCCCGATTCCGGGCAGCCTGTTCGCGGGAAACACGCAAGGGGCGACTCCTTGATTGCGATGCGAGAGTTTTTAGATGATAAATGACATCTAATTCAAGTGCGAATCTCGCCGCGCGGCTCGCTCGAAAGTGGCGATGAGGTCGGACGACCCTTGCCTCGGCGTTTTTACATGGCCGTGCCGCGCAGATTCCCGCTTGCCGTCGCCGCCCACTGGATTATGGTGCGCGTCGCAAGCGAAGAGTCCTCTGGCCGGAGCAGAGCATGGACGCAGACGCTTTGAACGGGCCCACGCAGCAAGGTCTGGCGGAGGTCGCCGATATTGCACGAGCCAATGTCAGGTCAGCCATTTTCGCGAACGCGGCCATCGTGGACGATCGATACGCGCTGACCTTTCGGGTCCCGTCCGCCAACGTCGCCGACCGGGAGAAGGTACTCGACGAGATGGAGCGGGCACTGAACCGCTACCGTCCCGATCCGGCAGACCCGACGAGCATCGAGCTGCAGTTCGACTGAGACGCCCAGCCGCGGCCGGACGCCCGCTCACGGAAAATGCTGAAACACGCTCTGCGCGCGTTGCCCGGGAAAACTCAGGCTGCTTCGTATCCGCGCGACTTCGTCTGGGCGCTGCCCGCGCCCTTCAGCTCGCCGAGAAATTCCTGATGCGTCATCGGCCGGGAGAACATCGGATAGTTCTTCTCGACGGCCAAGCGCTGCTCCTCCTCGCTGAGAGTCGCCGTGCAGTCCTTGAGCGTCACGACATCATAGCCCTTTTCATACCCCGTGCGCATGGTCGACTCCACGCAGCAATTGGTCAGGAAGCCGCCCAGGGCGATCGTCTGGATGCCGCGGCTGCGCAGAATGAAATCGAGATTGGTGGTGGCGAAACCGCACAGGCCGCGCTTGCCCTCGATGACGATGTCTCCGGGCTCGGGCTTCAGCACATCGACGATCTCGGCACCCCAGGACCCCTTGCGGAAGGACTTGCTGTCGACAACGCCCTTGAGGATGCCATAGGGGCTCGGCCGCAGCTCGTGATAGTCCTCGGTGAAGGTGATCGGCGCAAACACGATGGTGGCTCCGGCGGCCCGGGCCTGCTTCACGGTCTCCACCGTGTTGGCCAGCATGTTGGTCTGGTCCATCACCCCCTTGACGGCGCCGTGCAGCGTGCCGCCCTCGGTGGTGAAGTCGTTCTGGTATTCGATGAGAACCACGGCTGTCGATTTCGGATCCATTGATCGTCTCCCGGGCTTGACGAAGTTTGCGCTATGTATGGACCAATATGGCGCGAAAGGCGAGGGCGGACTCCCGCCGTTGCGGCCATGGCGCAGCTCATCCGAAGGTGAATGCGAAAGCCTCGGCGCCGGGGTCCTGGAAGTCGATCTCGAAAGTGTGGTCCTCTACCGGTTTGCCCTGGCGAATGAGCTGGTAGAGCCGCTGATTGGTGACGGTGCCGTTTCCGTCGCCATCGACGTCGACGCCATGGGCGTCACCCGGCGCCTTGCCGTCGACCAGTACGTGGAAGCGCACCGGCTTGCCGTCCGGCCCCGGCCCGAGCACGAGGTGCAGGTCGCGGGCGTGGAAGCGATAGACAATGCCGCCTCCACCGGCATTGAGGGTCGCCTTCTCCTTGTCGACCGTCCAGTCGCCCGTGAGGGTCCATTGGTTGAGGTCCAGCGGCCCCGCCTTGGCGTAGACCTGCGACTTGTCGACCACCATGCCGGAGGGAGCGATGAAGTTGTCGGCGCGCTCATAGCCGATATAGGTCTCCGGCGAGATCACATCGTTCATGTCGGCCGCAGCTTCCGCCCCCTTGGCATCGACTGCGACGGTGCCCTGCGCGACATCGGTCCGGCCCGCCTCCTTCAGCAATTGCTGGATGATCTGTTCGGACTTGTCGTAGTCGCCCTCGCCGAAATGGTGGCCCCGGATGCGGCCCTGTGCATCGATGAAGTAGTGCGCCGGCCAGTACTGGTTGTTGAAGCCCTGCCAGATGGCATAGTTGTTGTCGACGGCGACGGGATAGCCGACCCTGAGGTCCTTGATCGCCTGCCTGACATTGGCGACATTCTTCTCGAAGGCGAACTCCGGGGAATGGACGCCGATCACCACCAAACCCTGGTTCGCATACTTCTCGGCCCAGGCGCGGACATAGGGTATCGAGCGCAGGCAATTGATGCAGGAGTAGGTCCAGAAGTCGACCACGACCACTTTTCCGCGCAGGCCTTCCGCAGTCAGCGGCGGGGTATTGAGCCATTCGACCGCCCCTGAGAGGGAGGGCAGGCGCCCTTCCACCGGTAGCGCATCACCGGCGGCCGGCTTGGCCTTCATCATCATGGCCGGGTTGGCACTCATCATCGCGTTCTGGTCGCCCTGGGCGATCACCGATGACGACGGCTGGGCGTCGGAAGGAGGGGGCTTCACCTTGTCGACCAGAGCCTGCTCGACGCCCGAGGGGCTCGCCAGCGAGACCTGGGTCAGGAAGCCCGTATCGAGGCCGAGCGCGATGGCGCCGACTCCCGCGATCACCAGGACTCCGAGGCCGCGGCGAACCCACTCGCCGACCCCGAGCGATTTCTTCATCGCCGTGAAGACCCGCCCGCCGATCAGCAGGGCCAGGGCGAGCGAGGTGGCGGCCCCGAGCGCATATGCCAACAGCAGGAAAGTAGTCTGTACATTGGCGCCCTGCAGGGCCGCGCCCGAGAGAACGAGGCCGAGGATCGGGCCGGCGCAAGGCGCCCAGAGCAGTCCAGTGGCGACGCCAAGCAGGAATGACGGCCCAACCGAGGAACCTGAGCCGTCCTGGCTCGCCGCGGCCTGCGAGAGGCGCGCGCCGGCGGAGACCAACGGGCGTGTCACCCAGTCGGACAGATGCGGGAAAAGCAATGTCAGGCCGAAGACTGCCAGCAGCCCCATGGCGACCCAACGGCCATATTCGTTGGCCTGGACCGCCCAGCCGCCACCCACCGCGGCGAGCGTGGCGACGGCGGCGAAGGTGACGGCCATGCCCAGCAACAGCGGCAGGCCACTCCTCACGAAGGGCTTGTCTGCCCTGGCGAAGACGAACGGCAGGACCGGCAGGATGCAGGGGCTGAGTATGGTCAGCACGCCACCGAGATAGGACACGATAAAGAGCAGCATCGTCTTCCCTTGGAACCAGATTGGGCGCGCCCGAACCGTCCCGCGGGAAACACCCCGGGAACTGAAAAATTCAGGCAGCCGCCGCGACGAATTTGAGCGCCACGCCATTCATGCAGTAGCGCAGGCCGGTCGGCTTCGGGCCGTCGTCGAAGACATGGCCCAGATGGCCGTCGCACCGCCGGCACGCTACCGCGTTACGGATCATCCCGAAGGAGCGGTCCTCCTTGGTGGTGACGGCATCCTCGAGCGGTGCCCAGAAACTCGGCCAGCCGGTACCACTGTCAAACTTGGTCTTCGAGGAGAACAGTGCGAGATCACACCCCGCGCAGGTGAACCGGCCCGTGCGCTCCTCATGCAGCAATGGACTGGTGAAGGGGCGTTCGGTCGCCTCCTGGCGCAGGACGGCGTACTGGTCCGCGGTGAGACGCTGGCGCCACTCGGTATCGGAAAGCTTGACGTGTTCCTCCGCGGCAAAGGCTGCGAATTGGCCGAGCGCGCGGCCTGCCGCGAGTGCGGCGGCGCCACAGATGCCGGACTTCAAGATCGTGCGGCGATTCAGCATGGTGCTTCTCGATGTTTGATCCGTGGCGACACCGCCACCTGCGATCGACTACGAAGCAATACGCTATTTCGTTACGGGAATAACGCCCGTCACAGCGAGTTGATCCCCCGTGAAGACGCCGAATTTCGCCTTCCGTGCCCGTCGACGCCGCAGGGGCCTCTCAGGAGTCGGCGGACGACTTTCGATGCCTTGCAAACACGGGCCGCAGGAGCAGGGCTGCGATCATGCCAAGCGCTCCGCCGATGATGGTCTCCCAGGCTCGCGCCACGAGTTCGAAGAAATCGTTCTCGCCGGAAACGGCTAGCGTGAGGATCAGCGCAAAGGCATAGGCGCCGCAGGCGATGTCATAGCGCTCGGGCAGGGCCATGGCATAGACGATCATGGCGAGCGCGGCGGCGAGCCAGACCACGAGCGGAGCCTCGACGGCGAGGGGCAGGCAGGCGATGGCGATGGGAACGCCGATCATCGTTCCCAGGATGCGGCTGCGAACCCGGGCGATCGTCGCCGCCGTGGAGTTGGTGATGACATAGGTACAGGCCGCGATCGCCCAGGAGGACTTTTCAAGCCCGAACTCACCATTCAGCGCGACGATCACCAGAGCGGCGGCGGCGGCCTGCAGGCCCATGATGAACTCGACCGGGATCCAATCGTCGAACTCGGTGGCAGCGGCCGGCACCGTGATCGGATGCTCGGCCGGGCCGCTGAGCAGGCGCGGCACCACCGCCGCAAGAACGGCGATCGGCGTCGCGATCAGGATCACGGAGATGTCGTCGAGCCGCAATCCGGCGGTGTAGGCGAGAAGCTGGCCGATGAAGATCTGAGAACCGATGCCCGCGCTGAACGGCGTGAAGCGCTTGAAATATCCGACGCAGAAAGCGCCCGTCACCAGCGGCAGTTCCAATTCGGCGGGACCGCCGATGTGCAGCAGGCGGACGAGCAGGATATAGCTCACGGCTCCCAGGCCGGCGCTGATGCAGAAAAGGGTGAGATCGCGGGAACTTTCCCAGCGCGTGGCGCGATTCTCCGACACGCTGGCCCACAGCGCAAAACTGGCCGCGATCACGCTCAGGGAGACATTTCGGCCGGCATGCTGTTCGATCTGGGGCATGAGGCCCAGCATCGCGGCAAGGCCATAGGCGGTGACGAGCCGCAATCCCCTTACGCGCCGATGTGCGCCCGGATCGACCTGCTCGAGCCGGGCAAGAGCCATGGCCGCGGGGCCAGGACGAGGTTGCGGGGCAGGCATCGCTCAAACCGCTGAATGGCGGCCGAAGAAACCGGCAGCGATTTCGGCCGACATGGCACGGGCCTCGGTCAGGTATCGGATCCGGAGAAATCAGCACTGCAGGGCCGCATACGGCCCAGCCTTTGCAGTAGGCGCCGTTTTCCAATGTAATATCAAGCGTTATCCACGAACGGGACAGGCTATCGAAGGCAGAGGCCGCAGACTGTCCCACCAATCGACAAGCGCAGGATCGTTTCAGCTGCCAGGTCTGTCGCAGTGTCCGAACATCCCAGCATCGCAATGTGCGGACTGTCGTGGAAGGCAGGGAAGTAATCCAACAGAGCGTTGCAGAACCTTAGAATTATCTCGCTTACGCCACAATATGGCCGCAGCTTTTCTTCGAAGTTCAGGCGGGGCTGGACGCAACAAGGAAAGTGCCGATGAAAAAGCTCACTGCCGCCATTGCAAGCTCCGTCTTTGCCGTCTCCCTGCTGGGAGCCGCACCGGCCTTTGCCCAGAGCGCACCGGGGCCGGCGCAGCCGGACGCCAGCACGTCGACACCGGCAACTCCCGCACCCGCGCATGCGAAGAAGGTGGTCAAGCATCCAAAGCACAAGGCAAAGGCTACTAAGAAGATGGCACCCAAGAAGTCGACGGACCAGCCATCCGGTGACGACAGCATGCAGCAGCCGGCACAATAGACACCATCACTCCAGGTAATCTCCCTTACCTGCTGCTTTCGCTTCGACGATCGTCTCCCTGGCATCGGCCTGAAGCTCATATCAACGCCCGCCGAGCGGACTAACGTCCGCGCGGCGGGCTGATTTGGTACGGCTCGCGATCGCGCGACCGAGTCTCAGCGCAGTCTGAGACGCCAACACCATGGTGTGGCAGGGCTTCTGCGCGATCGGCTCTCGTAACCATGTCGCCGCGACTCCACGCGGAGCGCCTACGCGGCGTCCTCGAGCACGAATTCGGCGCCGCGTTCCGCCACCATGATGGCGGGAGCGTTGGTGTTGCCGGACGTTATCGCCGGGAATATCGAGGCATCGATCACCCGTAGTCCCCCGAGCCCATGCACGCGCAGCCGGGAATCGACCACCGCCTCCCCGGCGCCCGGGCCCATGGCGCAGCTTCCGCAGGGGTGGAACACCGAATAGGCACGCGCCCGGATATCGGAAATCATCTCCGCGTCGCCCTGCACCGCCGTGCCGGGTTTCTTCTCCTCGACGATGAGGCTGCGGAAGGAAGGCGTCCTCGCGAGATCCCGAAGTATCCTTGCACCCGACAGCATGTCGGCGACGTCATGCTCGGTCGCGAGGTAGTTCGGCCGGATCAGCGGCGCTGCGCCGGGATCGGCGGAGCGTATGGCGACCTGCCCCCGGCTGGTGGGATGGCAGGGCGATATGCTGGTCGAGAATCCCGGAAAGAGATCCGGCCTGGTGAGCGCGCGCACGCCCGGCACCGCTCGCTCGTAGCTCAGCGGGGAGAAATAGAGCTGCATGTCCGGAGCCGGCAGCTCTGCCCGCGTGCGCATGAAGCCGCCACCCTGGTTGACGCTGAGCGCAAGCGGACCGGTGGAATACATCACATATTGCAGGCCCGCGCGAAGGCGCGCCATCAGTGGCCCGAGCACCTGGTTGAGCGTCGGCAGGCGCGAGCGGTAGACATGGTCGTAGCAAAGGTGATCCTGCAGGTTGGCGCCCACTGCCGGCAGTTCATGCAGCGGTTCGACCCCGGCCGCGCGCAGCATGCCTGCCGGGCCGATACCGGAAAGCTGCAGCAGTTGCGGCGAGTTGATCGCGCCGCCGCTGACGATCACCTCCCGTCCCGCCCGCACCTCGACCAGACGGTCCTTCTGGCGATAGGCGACACCGACGCAGCGCCTCCCTTCGAACAGAAGGCGGGTTGCCAGAGCCTCCGTCTCGACGCGCAGATTCTCGCGACCTCGCGCCGGCCACAGATAGGCCCGCGCCGTCGAAGCCCGGTAGCCGGTGGTGGTGGTGTTGATCTGGTAGTAGCCGACGCCCTCGATGCTCTCGCCATTGAGATCGGCCGAGAAGGGCAACCCGATCTCCTGCGCTGCTTTGATGAAGATCGAAGTCAATGGATGCGCGGTGCCGGCAATCATGCTGACGTGGAGCGGCCCGCCCGCCCCGTGCCAGGGTCCCGCACCCAGGGCGTGGTCCTCCAGACGGCGATAGGCCGGCAGCACGTCGCGCCAGCCCCAGCCCGGATTGCCCATGGCCTCCCAGCCGTCGAAGTCGCCGGCACTGCCACGCGAATACACCATGGCGTTGATCGAGCTCGAACCGCCCAGCACCTTGCCCCGCGGCTGGTAGACCTTGCGTCCGTTGAGCTCGGGCTCCGCTTCGGTCATGTACATCCAGTTGACTTCGGGATCGTAGAAGGTCTTGCCGTAGCCGATCGGCGTCTGGATCCAGAAGCGTCGGTCGGAAGGGCCTGCTTCGAGAAGCAGCACCTTGTAGCGTCCGCTCTCGCTGAGCCGGGCGGCGACCACGCAGCCCGCGGAACCGGCGCCGACGACGATGTAATCATACTCGCTCATGACAGACAAAACTCACTGCGGGGCGGCATTGCGGTCGCGCTGGGCCAGGATGCTGATCAGCCCGAGCGCGGCCGAAGCGAGCATGAGGAAGAGGGAGACGGCGTTGAGCAGCGGCGTCGAGCCTTCCCTCATGCGGTCGAACATCGCGATGGTCAGCGGCGGATCAGAGCCGACCAGCATGAGCGTGGTGTTGAAGTTCTCGAAGGACATCAGGAAGGAAATGATGCCCGAGCCGATCAGGGCGGGCCTGAGATAGGGCAGCGTGACGGTGGCGAGCACCTCCCACGGCGTGGCGCCGAGGTCGTAGGCGGCCTCCTCGAGCGAGCGGTCGAATTTGCGCAGGCGGGCCGAGATGACGAGCGTCGCGACGGTGGCGATGAACGAGAACTGGCCGAGCACCACGAGGAAAAGGCCGGGACGCAGCCAGTCCACCTCCACGTTGAAGGCATCGTCGACGCGATTGGCGATGCCGCTGGAGAAGGCGAGGATGGAGATGCCGATGATGACGCCGGGTATGACGAGCGGCGCCAGCATCAGGAGATGGCAGAATTTCTTGAGCGGGAACTCGTAGCGCTCGAACAGGAACGAGGTGGTAGTGCCCACGAAGAGCGCCAGCGCCGTTGTGCATACTGCCACGAGGAGCGAATTGCCCATCCCGCGCCAGACATTGGGATCGTTGAACAGTCCAAGCATCGGGTCCTTTGTCCCGACGAACCAATTCAGCGTAAAGCCCTTCCACGGCAGGGAGGGATACATGGAATCGTTGAAGGCGAAGAAGGCGACCACCACGAGAGGCAGGGCGAGGTAGAGGATGAACAAGGCGACATAGGCCTTGTGCACGCCGCGGACGAAGGGGCTGCGCGGAAGGGATGCGAGCATCATTGCCTCCCCAGGGTCGACGACAACGACTGCCCGGTCAGCTTCAGGGCGAGCCAGACGACCAGGCTGGAGCAGACGAGCAGGATGAAGCCGAAGGCAGAACCGACCTCCCAGTTAAAGCGGGTGATGAACTGGGTGTAGATGTGCGCGGTGAACCAAAGGCCGCTCTTGCCGCCCATCAGCGTGGGCGTGAGATAGTTGCCCAGGCTCAGCATGAACACGATCACCGAACCGGCGACGATGCCCGGCATGGCGTGCGGAATGACGATCTCGCGCAGCACCGTCCAGCCATTGCCGCCGAGATCGTAGCCCGCCTCGATATAGGAATTGTCGAGGCTGTCGATGGCGGAGATCAGAGGCACCACCATGAACAGCATCGAGGTGTAGACGAGGCCGATTATCATGGCGGCCTCGTTGTAGAGGAACTCGACCGGCCCACTGGTGATGCCGAGATATTGCAGGAGCCCGGAGAGCAGGCCCGTCTCGCGCAGGATCAGCATCCAGCCGAACACGCGCACGATCTCGCTCACCCAGAAGGGCAGCAGGCAGGTGAGGAACAGCACGGTGCGCGCCCGTCCATGCGCGATCTTGGCGATGTAGTAGGCCACCGGAAAGGCGATGACCAGGGTGAGGATCGTGGCGAGTACCGACATCACGATGGTGCGGACCAGCGTCCAGACATAGGCCCATTCACCGAAGAAGTCCTGGTAGTTGGCGAGGCTGGTGCGATAGACGCGCGGCGAGACCTTCTCCTGCAGCGACAGGAAGAGGAGATCGATGTGCGGGATGACGATCAGCAGCCCGATCCACAGCGCGAACGGCGTCAGCAGCAGGAAGAAGGTGAGACGGCCGGGAGAACTTGTCATGCCCGCCCCTCAGCCCTTACCGAAGCAGCGGCATTTGGCCGGTGCGAAGCGCAGCGAGACAGGCTGGCCCACGGCAAAATTGCCGATGCCGCTGTCATGGGCGAAGGCGACCGAGATCGGCGCGCCCGTGCCGCATTTCACCAGCACGCGGCTCATGGCGCCGTTGAAGAGGAAGCTCTCCACCTCGCCCTGCAGCTGGTTGGTGCCGTCGCCGGCCGGTTGGGTCGCGCCAGCCGGCTCGATGCCTATCTCCTCCGGCCGCACGAAGATCTCGACGGGCTCGCCCGCCGCAAGGATGCGGCCCTGATCGCAGATGCCGTTGAGCGCGACGCCGTCGGCCCGCTCGAGGCGCAGGCCCTGCCTATCCGAGGAAGCGACCTTGCCGGCCCAGCGATTGGAATCGCCGACGAAGCCCGCGACGAAAGCGCTCCTGGGATTGAAATAGAGTTCCTGCGGCGTGCCGACCTGCTCGAAGCGGCCTTGGTTCATCACCGCTACCTTGTCGGACATCACCAGCGCTTCGGACTGGTCATGCGTGATGTAGATGAAGGTGGTGCCGAACTGATGCTGGAGCTGCTTGAGTTCCACCTTCATATGCTCGCGCAGTTTGAGGTCGAGGGCGCCGAGCGGTTCGTCGAGCAGCAGTACGGCGGGATCGAGCACCATGCAGCGGGCGATGGCGATGCGCTGCTTCTGGCCACCCGAAAGCTGGTCGATGCGCTTATCTCCCGCATTCGGCAGGTCGACGCGCGCCAGGATGTCCGCCACGCGCTTGCGGATATCCTCGCGCGCCATGCCGCGGCGCCGCAGGCCGTATCCGATGTTCTCGGCCACGCTCATCATCGGAAAGAGCGCGAGGTGCTGGAACACCATGTTGACGGGGCGTTTGTTGGGCGGCGTCTTCAGGACGGAGCGGCCCTTGATCAGGATATCGCCCGAAGTCGGCTCGCCGAAGCCCGCGACCAGGCGCAGCGCCGTGGTCTTGCCGCAACCCGAGGGCCCGAGGATCGAGAAGAAGCTGCCTTGCGGTATACCGACCGAGATGCCGTCGACGGCCTTGAAGGTGCCGTAGGCCTTGACCAGATCACGGCATTCGAGATCGAAATTCATGGACACCGCCGGGGGAAGAAGGAGCCTGAGGGGCTTGAGACGTGGGTTGAAAGGAGTTCGTAGCCACCGGCCGGATGAAGTAGGCCGCGACGCTTGAGCGCCCTCCCCCCGTTGGGAAAGAGAAGGGATCTGGGTCGTGACGGATAAGGCGTACCCCTTCGCCCTGGAACCCTCACCCTTCTATTCTCCGCCCGCAGGGGGAGAGAAGACGTTGATGGCGCCGCGATTTTCAGCTGCTGAACCAGGCCCGAAGGCTACCTTGTCGATACAGCATCAGCCCCGAGAGAAGAAAAAGCGGGACACATGATCCCGCTCTCAAGGCCGCAACGCAGGGGCTTACTGAGCGGCGATCCGGTCCAGAACCTTGCCTTCCATGTCCTCGATGCCGGCAGGAATGGCCGGGAACCACTTGATCTTGGCGATCACTTCCGGCGGGAAGAACTCCTTGTAGGCCTTGCGGAGGGCGGGGTTGACGAGTTCGTCCGCACCCTTCGAAGCGGAGAAGCTGCCCGAGGCCTCGGTGATCGCGGCGGCGTTCTCCGGCTTCATCACGAAGTTGATCCACTTGTAGGCCGCATCATCGGCCTTGCCCTTGGCGGGCAGCGCGAAGGTGTCGATCCAGCCGAGCGCACCGGTCTCGGGCGCCACGAAGGCGAAGTCGGGGTTCTCGGCATTGAGCTTGAAGCCCGTGGAATCCCAGGATTCGGAGGCGACCACCTCGCCGGAGCGCAGCATGTTGAGGAGGTCGTCCGAACCGGACCAGTAGGCCTTCACATTGGCCTTGCAGTCGGCGAGCTTCTTGCCGGCCTTGTCGATGATCTCCTGGTACTTGGCCTTGTCGCCATAGGCGGCGAAGGGATCGTCGCCCGCAGCGAAGGCCATGCCCAGCAGGGGGATGCGCTTCAGGCGCATCGAGACCTTGCCCTTGTGCGCGTCGGTGCACAGGTCGCCCCAGCCCCTCACATCGGGTGCCTGCTTGGTGTTCACGACGATGCCCGCCGTGCCCCAGAGATGGGCGACGCCATAGACCTGACCATCGATGGTGGTGACCTTCTTGGAGGCCGCCAGCAGGTCCGGGATGAAGAGACTGGTGTCGATCTTGCCGAGGTCGAGCGGCTTGTAGATACCGTATTCCTCCTGCGGACCGGCAATGCGGTCTTCGCTCGGCTGCACGAGGTCGAAGCCGGCGCCGCCTGTGGCGCGCAGCTTCGAGATGATGTCCTCGTTGTTGGAGACCGTCACTTCGACCGTGATGCCGGTCTCCTGTTCGAATTTCTTCACGACTGCATCGGGGGCGTAGCCGCCCCAGGTCAGAAGGCGCAGGGTTTCGGCCGCTGCGGGCGTCGCGAGCGCGATCGCCGCCGTCGTCGCCAAGGCCGCAAGGATTGTCTTCATGCTGGTCACGTGCCCACTCCGGTTTTTTTCGCTGGAGGCGCTGGTCGAACCAGCCATCACAACCGGCCGGGAAGGGAGTTGATCCCGCCCCAGGCACGGGCTGAGATAGGCGGCCCAGCTACTCGAGCTTTACGCTAAGTTCCGATTGGTCTGCCGGGCAGGTCCATTCTGGACAAATAGGAAGACCACTTCGGAACGACATCACAGGCTATGTCAGGCCGATGACAGTTCCGCGAAAGCGAGCGCGAGGGCCTTGGCCCCAGCCTCGATCTTGGCCGCATTGATGCCACCAAAGCCGAGCACCAGCCCCTCCCGGTCGATCGGTTCGATGCAGAAGCGCTCGATCGGCGCGACCGTGAGGTTGTGACGTGCCGCGGCGGCCGAGATCGCCGCGCCGGTGCAGCCGTCCTTCAGCCATGCCACCGTGTGCAGGCCCGTATTTGTCGGGACGATCTCCAGCCAGGGCGCCAGGTGCCGCCTGCCCGCCTCCAGCAGCGCGTCGCAACGCTCGGCATAGAGCTTGCGCATGCGCCGGACATGGGCGGCGAAATGGCCTTCCGAAATGAAGTCCGAGACATGATCCTGCAGCGAGGTCGGCACGCCGGGGGAGAAGGCCTCGAGGCTCGTCTCGAAGATGCGCACCAGGGCAGGCGGCGCCAGGATGAAGCCGAGGCGCAGCGCGGGGAACAACGTCTTCGAAAAGGTGCCGACGTAGATGACCCGCCCGGCCGTATCGACACCCTTCAATGTCGGCAGCGGGCGGCCATGGAAGAAGAACTCCCCGTCCCAATCGTCCTCGACCACCCAGCCGCCGCTCGTCACGGCAGCCTGCAGCAGGGCGAAGCGCCGCTCCAGGCTCATCTTCGAACCGAGCGGCTGCTGATGCGAAGGCGTGACGAAGGCAAGCTTGAAGTCCGGCGAGCGGGCCAATCCCTCCCTCACGATGAGCCCGTCCTCGTCGACCGGCACGGGCACGATCTCGCCGCCATGGGCAAGGAAGCTGTTGCGGGCGCCGATGGTGCCCGGATTCTCGAACCATATGCGGTCGCCGGGATCGAGAAGCGTGCTGCCGATGAGATCGAAGGCCTGCTGCGCACCCGCCACGATGAAGATCTCTTCGGCAGAGCATGCGATGCCCCGATTGGCACGCAAATGGGCAGCGATGGCGTTGCGCAGAGGCCGATGCCCATGAGGCTCGGGATAGCCCAGCACCTGATGGCGCTGGCTGCGCCAATGCCGCGCGACGATGCGCGACCATTGTGCCATCGGGAAGGCATCGAATGCAGGCATGGCGGTGGTGAAGGCCCGCGGTTCATGGGGCAGGCGATGCACGAAGCGGCTCGAGGCGGCGGACATCAGGCGGGCCAGCGGTGCGCTCTCGACGGCCCTGGCAGGTCCGACGCTGGATGCGGGGGGACGATCGGCGTTCACGGCTTCGCTGACGAATGTACCGGCGCCGATGCGCGATTCGAGCAGTCCCTCCGCGGTGAGCTGTTCGAAACTGCCGATCACCGTCATGCGGGCGACGCCAAGCTCCTTGGCGAGGATACGGGAGGCCGGCAGCCGCTCGCCCGCAGCCAGGCCCCCGCCGAGGATGAGATCGCGCAGCGCCGTGGTGAGCTGGATGCCGATTGTACGAGAGGACGCATGGTCGATGGTGATCGACTGCAGCAAAGCCCCGCCCGCCCGCTTGACCATGTGCCTTCCCCCATTGGCCTGCCTGTTGGTTCAAAATGGACCTTAGAGGCAGACCAATTAGAAGGAAATATCCGGCACCATCGTTCGCGCCTCGATCCCTGCGCGAATGCCATCGCCATCAACGAGCAATCCGATGAAGATTACGCGGCTGGAAACCTTCTCCAACCAACACGTCGGCTTCGTCCGCGCCACGGCCGAGGACGGGCAGCAAGGCTGGGGCCAGGTCTCGCCCTACAATGCCGACATTACCTGCCAGGTCTTCCATCGCCAGGTGGCGCGCTGGGCAATCGGGGGCGAGGCCGACGACATCGCCGGCCTGGCGCAGCTCATTCCCGAGCGCGAGCACAAGTTTCCCTGTTCCTATCTGTTCCGTGCCCTTACCGGTCTAGACACCGCCTTGTGGGACATGCGCGGCAAACGGATCGGCAAGAGCGTGTGCGAACTGCTCGGCGGCACGCCCCGCCCCTTCCCGGTCTATGCTTCCAGCATGAAGCGCGGCGAGATTACGCCGGAGGACGAGGCCGAGCGCCTCAAGCGCCTGCAGGGCGAATTCGGCTTCACCGCCTTCAAGTTCCGCGTCGGCAAGGAATGCGGCCATGACGAGGACGAGTGGCCAGGCCGCACCGACGCCATCGTGCCCATGGTGCGCAAGGCCCTCGGCGACGAGGCGCGGCTGCTGGTCGACGGCAACAGTGCCTACACGCCCGGCAAGGCCATCGAGGTCGGTCGCATGCTGGAGGACAATGGCGTCATCCATTTCGAAGAGCCGTGCCCCTATTGGGAACACGACTGGACCAGGGAGGTGACGCAGACGCTGTCGCTCGACGTCACCGGCGGCGAGCAGGATTGCGACCTGACGATCTGGACTTACGCGATGCGCAACCGCATCGTCGACGTCGCCCAGCCGGACATCTGCTATATCGGCGGGGTCGAGCGCATGCTGAAGGTCGCAGCCCTCGCCAAGGCCGCGGGCCTGCCGGTGACACCGCATTCGGCCAACCAGTCGATGCTGACGGCCTATACGCTGCACATCATGGGCGCTCTCGAGAATGCCGGGCCCTATGTCGAATACTCGATCGAGGGGCCGGACTATTACCCCTGGGAGGTCGGCCTACTTGCCAATCCCCTGCGCGTCGAGGACGGCAAGGTCCGGATTCCGCAGGAACCGGGCTGGGGCATGCATGTTCATCCGGACTGGCTCGGCCAGGCACGCCACCAGGTGACGGAGTTGCCGGCATGAGCGCGTCCCTCGATGCCCTGGTCAAGGAAGCGTTGACGACGGGCCGCGTCGCGGGCCTGCCCGACGGCCACTTCATCGGCGGGCGCTTTCAGCCCTCGCAGTCCAGCGCCCGCATGGAGAGCTTCGATCCCGGCCGCGGCACCGCCTTTGCAAGTTTCGCAGCCGGCGACAGCACCGATGTCGATGAAGCCGTGGGCGCCGCGCAACGCGCGTTGGAAGGACGCTGGCGCGATATGAAGCCTGCCGAACGCGGCCGCATCCTGCAGCGCGCCGCGAGCCTGATCGTCGCGAATGCCCATCGCCTGGCCGTGGTCGAGAGCCTGGATTCCGGCAAGAAACTCGCCGAGGCGCTGGGCGACGTGCGCGGCGCCGCCCGCGCTTTCGAATATTACGCCGGCGCCTGCGACAAGCTGCAGGGCGATACCATGCCGCTGGGGCGCGACCATTTCGGCATGACCCTTCACGAACCCATGGGCGTCACCGCCCATATCATCCCCTGGAACTATCCGATTTCCACCGCCGCTCGCGGCCTCGCCCCCGCGTTGGCCGCCGGTTGCGCCGTGGTGGCCAAGCCGGCCGAGCAGACACCCTTCACAGCGCTGCTGCTGGCCGAACTCCTGCATGACGCGGGCCTGCCGGATGGTGTCTGCAACGTCGTCACCGGGACGGGCCGCGAGGCGGGCGCCCCGCTCGTCGCCCATCCCGGCATCGATCAGATCACCTTCACCGGGTCGGTCGCCACGGGAATCGGCGTGATGCAGGCGGCGGCGGCGAACGTGACGCAGCTCGTTCTCGAACTCGGAGGTAAATCGCCCGTCCTCGTGTTCGCCGACTGCGACGTCGAAGCGGCGCTCAACGGCGTCATGGAGGCGATCTATGAGAATGCCGGCCAGATCTGCTCCGCGGGCTCGCGCCTCGTGATCGAGGCGAGCCTGAAGGAGCGCTTTCTCGGCCGCCTCGTCGAGCGGGTGAGCGCCCTCACTCTTGGCCACGGCCTCACCGATCCGGGCATGGGTCCGGTCAATTCGGCGGCCCAGCTCACCAAGATCGAAGGCATGGTCGCGGCGGCCGTGACGCGCGGCGCACGCCTTCATGCCGGCGGTACGAAGGCCGAAGGCAGCGAGCTCGGCCATGGCTGGTTCTACCGGCCCACGATCGTCGAGCCTGTGCAAGGCAGCGACGCGATCGTGCAGGAGGAGGTCTTCGGCCCCGTCATTACCGTACAGGGCTTCGAGAGCGAGGAAGAAGCGCTGGCGCTCGCCAACGGCACCGGCTACGGCCTCGTCGCCGGGATCTATACTGCGGAATTCGGCCGCGCCCACCGTCTCGCCCGCGACATCGACGCCGGCCAGATCTTCATCAACGAGTATTTTGCCGGCGGCGTCGAGATGCCCTTCGGGGGTAACCGCCGTTCCGGCTTCGGGCGCGAGAAGGGTCTCGATGGCCTCAGAAATTACACTCGCGTGAAGAGCATCGCGGCCAGGATATCCCGATGATGCGAGAGACGGGGTACTGAGCGACGGCGAGGTAAGGCAAATACGGAAGTCGCCCTCCGCCGCGTCCATACCGCCAAATCGACGGCAAAGCGCCACGACTTCGGACGGTTCAGCAACGAACGTCCGGAACTCGGGAAATGTCATGCCGCTATCGTGGAGCCCGAAATTGGAAAGGCTTCGCCATGATCGCTTCCACCCTGGCCACCGCCGTCTTCCTGGCTATTCTCGTCGACCTGCTGGGCGCCACCTGAGCCTCCTGGAGCGGCGCCAGCTCAATCGGCCCCGCGCACATAGACTGTCTCGATGCCGGCCGCCGCCGCCAGATCGACGGCACCGTTGACGGCATCCCTGAGCGTGTGAAAGGGACCCAGCGGATCGGACGGGACCTCGTCGCCGACGAAAGTCGCGCTGTTGACGATCCACACCGGCCCGTCGCTCTCGATCAGTATCCAGCTGCTTCCAGTCGGCGGGTTCTCCCCTTCTCGAAGCTGTCGAACATCCACCATCGATCAAACTCCAGTCTTTCGTTCATGGGTGGCTCGGACGCAACAATGCGTCAAAGCTCTTGGGAAGATCTGCATCTCCGACGCCTATTCGTGACCCACAGCGGCAAGGGTTGTATCCTGCTGCATCGAGGCCTTTACTGACGAACCGGATGCACAAACGAGGGACCGCATTTTCCCCGGAATGCCGCTTTCGCAATCGGGCGCAATCCTGCCCATGAAGCGGGAACTTTACGGGGCCGGTAAAGTTTCCCCGATTGCTCGCGGAACCTCGTGATCGGCACCGCACGGATGCGATCCCGCGCCGCAAGCAGGCCCAGGGTCTGCAGGAAGGCAGGAGGCGATGACATCCAGAACCGCCGACGAAATGCGTTTCCCGATCGGAACGATGGTCATCCTCGCGACGGACTCCGGGGTTGCCGAGCCGGCCGCCCTTCGCCCCGGCGACGATCTGACCCTGGAATCGCCCACCCGCGGCAGCGCGCACTGCCGCATCCGGGCAATCACGCCGGAAATGATCGAGGTGGAGAACACCAGAGCGCGATATCGGCTGACGCCGGCCGCCGCCACCCTCACGCAGGGGGGCACGTCGACCTACGAAGGCGGCTGGGTCGTCCGCTCCGCCGTCGGTCTCTAGACCTTGTCGCCGCCGGCGGCGACAGATGCAGGGAGAGGAAGGCATGAGCGGAGACGGAAGCCCCGGCGAGGCCTATGCGAGCATCGAGATAAGGACGCTGGAGGAGGCCATCGAACAGGCCCGGGCCGAAGCCTATGCGGCTGGATACGAGGCCGGCCAGGAGGCGATGCGCGAGAAGGCCGCCGGCGTGTGCGAACGGCTCGCTCCCTCGGCCACGCGGGTTTTCCGTGCAATCCGGGTCATTGCCATAGAGGGTACCACGGCGGTCGAATGACCTCGGTGGCCCGAGCCCGTGCGCCGCAGGCGTGTCACGCCCGCGTTCGCAAACACGTCTATGGCCACGCGCGCATGGCACACCCCCTTCGGCATTGTGATGGAGCGAGGTGGCTGCCATGAATGTTCGGGCCTCACCTGCCGTGTTCGTGCAGGGATCTTCGGGAGAAATCTTCATGTCCTCTGCCAGCGCAACCTCGGCCTCGACCTGGATCGGCCGTATTCTCGCGGGCCTCGTGGTCGTCATCCTCATCGCCGACGGCCTGGTGCAACTGATCGCGCCCGACATGCTGAAAGCCGAGATGGAAGCAACGGGCTTCCCGCCCGGCATGGCCCTCCCGCTTGGCATCATCATGCTGGTCTGCGCCTTGCTCTACGCCCTTCCCCGCACCGCCGTGCTCGGTGCCATTCTGGTGACCGGCTTCCTGGGCGGCGCGATCTGCACCCATTTCCGTCTCGGGGAGCTCGGTTCACCGCCGCAGCTCATCTGCCTGCTGCTCGGCGTACTGACCTGGGGCGGCCTGTACCTGCGGGATGAACGCATGCGCGCCCTGCTGCCCCTCGCCGCCTGAGCATGTTCCCAGCTGGAGGCCTCACCGATGCCGGAAGCGTTGACGTTCGACGAAAACGGTATGGTGCCGAACAATCCGCTTCTTCCCGCCCTGCTCTATCGGGCGGTGTTTCCATCCGGGAAGCGCGACATGGCCGGCCTCATCGAGAAAAGGTTCGGGGCCAATGGCTGGCCTCCGCAATGGCGGAACGGCATCTATCCCTTCCACCACTATCACTGCGAAGGGCATGAGGTTCTCGGCATCGCGGCCGGAACGGCCCGCGTCCTTCTGGGCGGCGAAGGAGGAACCACAGTCCCGCTTGCCGAGGGAGATGTGGTCCTGCTGCCCGCCTGCACGGGCCATTGCTGCCTGTCCCACAGCACGGATTTCCTGGTGGTGGGCGCCTACCCGCCCGGGCAGCACGCCGACATACGCCGATCCGCCGCGACGCCGGCGGTGCGGCAGGCCATCGCGAACCTGCCCTATCCCGACACCGACCCGGTTGGGGACGCGGAGGGCCTGCCCCGGCACTGGCCGAGAGCAGGCGCCGCCTCTTCATAACAGGGGCGTTCGTTCGACCTCGGCCCAGAAGCTCTCCGGAATCGGGAGCCGGGACCAGGCGAGATTCGGCGCGATACGTTCGGGCCGGCTCATGCCGAGCACGGCTGCCGAGACGAGCGGGTTGCGGAACGGATACTGGATAGCGGCGGCCTGCAGCGGAACTTGGTGGCGGTTGCAGATCTCCTCGATTCTCCTCGCACGGGCGACGATCCCGGCCGGCGGGGCGCCATAGTCGAACGTCGCGCCCGCGGCGCCTGGCCCCGTCGCCAGAATGCCGGAGTTGAACACGCCGGCAACGACGATCTCGACACCCTGCTTCTCCGCTTCAGGCAGGAGGTCGGCGACGGCCCCGCGATCCAGGAGCGTGTAGCGGCCGGCCATCATCACGGCATCGAGCGAACAGGCGCGCAGGAAACGCGTCGCGACATCGCTTTCGTTGACGCCGACGCCGATCGCCCGGATGTGCCCGGCCTTGCGCAGATCGTCCAGGGCCCGGTAGCAGCCTTCCATCGCCTCCCCGAAGCGCCGCTCGAAGGCATCGCCATGCGTGAAGCGATCGACGTCATGGATATAGACGAGGTCATAGTCGGCGAGGCCGAGGCGATTGGCCGACTGCTCCAGCGAGCGCATCGTTCCGGCATAGCTGTAGTCGAACACGGGTTTCAGCCGCAGGGGCGAGGCCCACAGGCCGTAGTCCACCGCCTCGCCATAGGGCGGCACCATGTGGCGGCCGACCTTGGTGGATATCGTCACCGTCTTCCGGTCGATGGTCCGCAGGAAACGGCCGAGCCGCAATTCGCTCAGGCCATGCCCGTAGAGCGGCGCGGTATCGAAATAGCGCAGCCCGGCGGCATAGGCCCCGGACAAGGTGTCCGAGGCCTGTTCCTCGCTGACGTTCCGGTACAGCGTGCCGATGCCGCTCGCCCCGAAGCCGAGGCGTGAGGCAAAGCCGATGCGTCCAGTCGAAACCCGTTCCGTCATGATGCCGGCTCCTGGAAGCCGGGCAGGCGATAGGCCGCGACGGCGTTCAGGCCGAAGATCCGGTCCTGCTCCGCCCCGGAGAGATCCCTGAGGCATTCGCGCAGGGCATCGAGAACGCGATCGTAGCTTGCCGCGACGAGGCAGACGGGCCAGTCCGTCCCGAACATGCAGCGATCGGTCCCGAATACTTCCAGCACCTCATGCACATAGGGCTTGAGGTCCGCCGGGGTCCAGCGCTGCCAGTCGGCCTCGGTGACCATGCCGGAGAGCTTGCACCAGACATGGTCCCGCTGCCCCCGGAACTCGCGGATCAACGGCGCCCATTCACCGAAACCGCCGTTGCGGATCTCGGGCTTGGAGATGTGGTCGAGGACGAAGCGGGCCTGCGGGAAGGCCTCGACCGTAGCGATGCAGGACGGCAGCTGCGGCAGGTTCGGCACGAGGTCGTAGACGAGGCCCGCGGCTTCCACCGCTTTCAGGCCGCGCCTCGCATCCTCGCACAGCAGCCAGTTGGGGTCGGCCTCGGTCTGGATCAGGTGCCGAACGCCAACCAGCCACTTGCCCTCCGGGGCGGCCTTCAGCTGGGCCAGCGTTCCCCCGACATCGGCGTCGGTCAGGTCTACCCAGCCGACGACCCCCGCGACGAAGTCCGTCGCCTCGGCGATCCGGATAAAGTCCCAGGTCTCGCCGAGATCGTTCCAGGTCTGCACCAGCACGGTGCCGGTGACACCGTTCTTCTCGAGTGCCGGCCGCAGGTCGGCCGGCTCGAACTTGCGGTTGATCGGCTCGAAGGGGCCGCTCAACCAGCCATAGTCACCGCCGCTGGAAGGATCCCAGAAGTGGTGGTGGGCATCGATGATGGGGGTGGTCATGAATCGCCGCCCCTACCAGCGCTGGTGCACATATTGCCTGATGTAGGCGTCGTAGATCTTCCGGATCTCCGCCATCGCTTGCTCGGGAATCGGCGCGAGATCCGCGGCTTCCGCGTTCGAACGCGCCTGGGCGGGATTGCGGGCGCCGGGGATAGCGACCGTGATGGCATCGAACATCAGGATCCAGCGCAGGGCGAATTTCGCCATGGTGGTATCGTCGGAGACGAGCGGACGGACCTTTTCGACCGCCTCCAGGCCCACCTCGTAGGGTACTCCCGAGAAGGTCTCGCCCACATCGAAGGCTTCGCCGTTGCGGTTGAAGAGGCGGTGGTCATTGGCCTCGAACCGGGTGTCCTTCCTGAACTTGCCGGAGAGAAGGCCGCTGGCCAGCGGCACGCGGGCAATGATGGCGACGTTCTTTTCCTGCGCTCGCTCGAAGAAATGCTCGACCGGCCGCTGCCGGAAGGCGTTGAAGATGATCTGGACGCTGACGACGCCGGGATATTCGATGGCTTTGAGGGCCTCCTCGACACGCTCGACGCTCACGCCGTAATTGCGGATCTTGCCCTGCTCGACCAGCCGGTCGAGGCGCTCGAAGATTTCCGGGTGGTAATAGAGATCCGTCGGCGGGCAGTGCAGCTGCACCAGGTCCAGCACGTCGGTCTCGAGGTTCTTCAGGCTGCGCTCGATCCAGGCGGCGAGGTTGTCCGCGCTGTAGCCTTCCACCGATTGCTGCGGCAGGCGCCGGCCGGCCTTGGTGGCGATGAAGGGCCGCTCGCCGCCACGCTCGCGCATGACCTTCGCGATCAGCTGCTCGGAGTGGCCGTCGCCGTAGACGTCGGCCGTGTCGATGAAGGTCACGCCCGTATCGAGCGCCGTGTGCAGCGCCGCCAGCGCCTCCTCGTCGTTGACCTCTCCCCATGCCGCGCCGATGGCCCAGGCACCAAAGCCGATTTCACTCACGCTGCGGCCCGTCCGGCCAAACTGTCTTGATCGCATATCGTTCTTCCCAGAATTCGGCCTCTTGCGGCCGGCCTCCATGCTAGCCCGCGCCGGGCTTGACATCTACAGGGGTGGCTATTATCAGAAAACACGGTTGTCGTACAACCCTGTAAGAATGCAAAATTGGGATCGGGAGGACGATCGTGACGAACTTGCTCAAGAGGTGCGCCCTGGCGGCGCTGTGCCTCGGCATGCCGCTGGCAGCCGCGTCGGCACAGGATTCGGGGAATGTCATCAAGATCGGCGTCGTGGCGGCTGAGTCCGGCGCCTTCGTCTCGGCGGGCCATACCCTGCCGGCCGGCGTCAGCCTCGCCGTGGACGAGATCAACAAGGCCGGCGGCGTCAAGCTCGGCGACAAGACCTACACATTGCAGCTCCTGAAGCGCGACGACCGGACCGACATCGCCACCGCGATCGCCGCCACGCAGGAACTGGTACGCGACGAGAAGGTCGCCGCGATCTTCGGCTCGGAGACGCACGACTTCACACTGGCCATGGCCAAGATCACCCAGCCCGCGAAGGTCATCCACATCGCTGGCAACAGCACGCTGGCCAAGATCCTGAACCCGCAATCGGTCGCGCCGGGCAGCGAGGACCACTATCTCTTCCAATCCGAACCGCAGGAATTCCAGCGCTCCGGCTCGACCGCGCGCGGCGTCCTCAACCTGCTCACGCCGCTGGTCGGCCATCCCCTCAAGAAATCCGTGGTCATCGTCGGCAATGACGCGACCGGGCAGTTCCTGACCTCCTATTACGTGAAGGCCCTGAAGGCGGAAGGGCAGGAAGTGCCCGACATCATCTTCTATCCGCCTGACACCACCGACTTCTCTCCCTTCCTCACCCGCGCCAAGAGCCTGAATCCGGACGTGGTGCACTTCTGGTACAACGGCGACTCGACGCTGACGGCCCTCCCGCAGGCACTCGAACTCGGCGTGGCGCCCAGCTACTTCCTGTTCGGCGTCGACCCCGGCATCTGGAAGCAGCGCGGCCTGAGCGCCGACGTGCCTGTCGCCATGAGCTGCGTGCCGCTGTGCTGGGGCGAATCCTCCAGCAGCAAGGCGAAGGACTATTTCCAGCGCTACTTCGCCGCCGGCGCGCCGAAGGGCGTCACCTCCTCGGTCTCGCTGCTCTACTACGACTATGTCCATTTCCTCGTCGACGCCTGGGAGAAGGCCGGCACGACCGATCCGGACAAGACCGTCGCCGCGATGGAGTCCCTGCACTACAAGGGCGTCGTCTCGGACGACCTCTCCTTCAATCCCTCGCACCAGGTCACCCACGCGACGGAGGTCTGCGCGGCCGCTCCCAATGGCGACTTCAAATGCTCGATGCAGCAGCCGCCCGCCGACGCGCCGCAATGATCGCCTGACAATCGGTGACGGGGTGCGTCCGAACATGCCCCGTCACGCGTGCCTGCCTTGCAGGACAGCGCGGTGAAACCGGGAGTGGCGATCGCCGATCGCCACTCTTTCCTTCAAGCGCAGCGTTTCCAGCGCCCCGCTCCACAAGGCCGGCACCGCCTTTCCACCCGCCGGACAGAAGAAGCAGACGGAAGAGAGCCTTGGACATCCTTATACAGCAGCTCCTCAACGGGCTTTCCATCGCCAGCGTGATCACCCTGATCGCAGTCGGCGTGACGCTCATTTTCGGACTGACGGGCATCATCAATTTCGCCCATGGCGAATTCCTGATGGTCGGCAGCATCGTCACCTGGCTCGCGGTGGGCAATGGCCTGAGCTTTCCGCTGGCCCTCGGCCTTGCGGTCCTGGCCGTCGCCCTGATGGGTTTCGTCCTCGAACGCGGCCTGTTCCGCTTCACGCTGGAGCGGCCCACCAACGGCTTCATCGTCTCGCTCGGCCTGATCGTCGTCCTCCAGCACATCGTCATCTTCTTCTGGGACCCCAACCAGAAGAGCATTCCGCGCCCGCTGACCGGCATCTGGAACGTCGGCGGCGTGCGAATCGCCTCGGTGCGCCTCATGGTGATCCTGGTCACCATCGCCGTCGTCGCCCTGACCTTCGCCATGGTCACCCGCAGCCGCTATGGCCGCGCCCTGCGCGCCAGCGTCGAGGATCGCGACACCGCCGCGCTGATGGGCATTCCCGTCCGGCGCTACATCACGGGCGTCTTCGTGCTTGGCAGCGCGCTCGCGGGCCTGGGCGGCGCCCTCCTCATTGCGCTCTTCCCGGTCACGCCCTTCACCGGCGGCACCATGGTGATGAAGGGCTTCGCCGTGGCGCTGATCGGCGGCCTCGGCAATCTGACCGGCGCCGTCGTCGCAGGCTTGATCCTGGGCATCGTCGAAGGGTTCAGCGCCGGCTACGGCTTCTCCCAATGGACGGACGCCTATTCCTTCGGCCTCATGATCCTCGTCCTGCTGTTCAGGCCGAATGGACTCTTCGGCGGCACCAGCGGCCCGAAGATGGCCTGATGTCTGCAACCCGTTCGAAAGCGGCCTAAGCCCATGACGAAATCCGCCTCGCCCCTCCTCTCGCTGCTGCCCGCCCTTATCGTGGTGGCGTTGCTGGCCCTGGTCCCGTTGCTCTCGCCGAGCAACCGCCTGCTGTCACTGGCCATCTCCGCCGGCATCAACATCGTCGCCCTCTATGGCCTGTCGGTGCTGTTCGGCCAGACCGGCATTCTCTCGATGGGACACGCAGCGCTTGTCGGCGTCGGCGCCTATGCGGCCGCGCTGCTGGCCCGCGACTATGGCCTCGGCTTCTGGACGGCCCTGCCCTTGGGTGGCCTGCTCGCCGCCATCGCCGCTGCGGTCATCGGCATTCCCTCGCTGCGCGTCAGCGGGCACCATTTCGTGATCATGACCTTCGCCTTCGGGCAATTACTGACCATCGTGCTCACCAATGGCGGCGACTATACCGGCGCCGCCACCGGTCTCGACCTGCAGTTTCCCGTCACTCTGTTCGGCCATCCTCTCGACGACCTGCCCTTCTACTACACGCTGGTCGTCGCCATGGTTGCCGCCAGCGCCGTCGCCAGCTGGGCGATCATCAACTCGCCCTATGGCCGCACCTTGCGCGCCATCCGCGAGAACGAGAAACTGGCGGCGTCCCTCGGCATCAATGTGGGCCGCCACAAGATCGGCGCCTTCATCGTCAGCGGCATGTTCGCCGGCGTCTCCGGCGTGCTGCTCGGCTATTTCCTGCGCCATATCTCACCGATGCAGTTCGCCTCGTTCCCCAGCATCTACCTGGCTCTGATGGTGATGATCGGCGGCGCTCGCCTGCTTCTCGGACCGATCGCGGGCGGCATCCTCGTCTCCTTCCTGCCGGAGGTCATGAACCTCGACCCGGTGGAATCGCGCATTCTCTACGGCGTCTGCCTCATAGCCGTCATCCTGCTGCTGCCCAACGGGGTCATCGCCGGGCTGATGGATGGCTGGCGCGCCTTGTTCGGATCGACGCGCAATGGCGGCGCTACAGCCGCCGCCGAGCAGGTTTCGGGAGCCGATCGATGAGCGCCATTCTGGAAATCAAGGGCCTGCGCAAGCAGTTCGGGGGTGTCACGGCGCTCTCGGGCGTGGACCTCGCGATCGATGAGGGTGAAATCCTCGGCGTCGTCGGCCCGAACGGGTCGGGCAAGACCACGCTGTTCAACGTCGTCACCGGCGTCCACAAGCCGACGGCGGGCAGCGTCGTCTGGCGCGGGCGCGACATTACCGGGCTCGCCCCCCACGAGGTCTCTCGCGCCGGCATCGGCTACACCTTCCAGCAGGCCATGGCCTTCCCCGGCCTGCCGGTGATGGAGAATGTCCGCATCGCCTGCGAACATGCCCGCCGCACCGAGGGGTCCTATCCCTGGACGACGCCGAAGGCGCTGCTCGATTTCGTGGGCCTCTCGGGCCTGGCGGCAGCGCAGGCCAGGATCCTGCCCTTCGGCAGCCTGCGCCTTCTCGGCATCGCGCTCGCGCTGGCGACCCGGCCATCACTGATCCTGCTCGATGAGCCGGCCGCCGGCCTTAACGACCGGGAAACCGCGGCGCTGGTCGGCCTGGTGAAGCAGTTTCCGGGGCACGGCATCAGCGTCTGCGTCATCGATCATGACATGAAGCTGATGCAGATGCTCTGCAAGCGGCTGGCCGTGCTCGACTTCGGCTCGAAGATCGCCGACGGCCCGACGCAAGCGGTGCTCAACGACCCGAAGGTCCTGGAAGTCTATCTCGGAGCTGCCCTGTGACGCTTCTCTCCGTTTCCAACGTCACCAACGGCTATGGTGCCACCATCGTTGACCGCGACGTCTCGCTCACCCTCGCCGAGAACGAGATCGTGACCATTCTCGGCCCGAACGGCGCTGGCAAGTCGACGCTTCTCAAGACCATCGTCGGCCTGGTCAAGCCGCGCTCGGGCACGGTGAGCTTCGATGGCGGCGACGTCACCGGCCTGACGCCCGACATCATGGCCAAGCGCGGCGTGGTGCTGGTCCCGGAGGGCCGGCGCATCTTCGCCGACATGACGGTGGAGGAGAATCTGCGCCTCGGCGCCTATGCACGCCGGGATGCCGCCGTCGACGAGGACGTGCACACGATGGAGCAGTTCTTCCCGATCCTGGCGACGAAGCGCCACCAGAAGGGCGGTTCCCTCAGCGGCGGGCAACAGCAGATGCTCGCCATCGCCCGCGGCCTGATGGCCCGCCCGCGCGTGCTCCTGCTGGACGAGCCTTCGCTCGGCCTCTCGCCGCTCTTCGTCAAGGAAATCCAGGGCATCATCCTCGACATCGGCGGGCGCTTCGGTGCCTCCGTCCTCCTCGTCGAGCAGAATGCCGGCCTCGCCCTTTCCGTTGCCTCGCGTGGCTATCTGATGCAGAATGGCCGAATAGCCACCTCTGGCCCGATCGCCGAACTTCGGAATCTATCCTTGATGCGGGAACTCTATCTTGGCGGGCTCACGGAGCAGGTCTCGTGAGCGATAGCGGAATATCGTTGTCGTTCGGACGGGGACACCTGCCTCTTCGATTGCCCAAGGGCGCAGAGGCGATCCTGATCCGCAAGAGGATGCTGCAGAAGCTTCCGGATCCGCATGCAGCGATTGCCGGGGTTCTCCGGGAACCCATCGCCGCCGCTCCCTTGTCAGAACTGGCCAGGGGTCGCAAGAGCGCCTGCATCCTGATCTGCGACATCACCCGGCCGGTTCCCAACGGGCTGTTCCTGCGGCCGATGATCGAGACCATCGTCGCCTCCGGCATTCCCCTCGACGCGATCTCCGTGCTGGTTGCCACCGGCCTGCACCGCCCCAATCTCGGCGAGGAGCTGGCCGAACTGGTCGGTGATCCGTGGGTGCTGGAGAATGTGCGCGTCGAGAATCACTACGCGCGCGACGAGGCAGCCTGCGTCGACCTCGGCTTCACGAGGACTCGGCACACGCCGGTCAGGCTCAACAGGCTGTTCGTCGAGGCGGATCTGCGCATCGCCACCGGGCTCGTCGAGCCGCATTTCATGGCCGGCTGGTCGGGCGGGCGCAAGGTGATCGCACCGGGCGTAGCCTTTCACGAGACCATCCGCACCTTCCATTCCGCCCGTTTCATGGAAGACCCGCTCGCGGTTCAGTGCAACCTCATCGGCAACCCCCTGCATGAGGAGCAGCTCGAGATCGTGCGCATGCTCGGCGAGGTCTATGCGCTGAACACCGTGATCGACGAGGATCGCGATCTCGTCTGCGTCACCTTCGGAGAGATCATCGCTAGTCACCAGGCAGCGGTGGATTTCGTGAGCGAGGCGACCCATGTGCCGGTGGAACGCCGATTCTCCACCGTCGTCACCTCCTCGGCCGGCTATCCGCTGGACAAGACCTACTACCAGACGATCAAGGGCATGGTGACGCCGCTCGACATCCTCAAGCCCGGCGGCACGCTGATCATCGCCTCCGAATGCTCGGAGGGCTTCGGTTCGACGGAATTCCGCGAGGCGCAGGCCAGGCTCGTCGAACTCGGCCCCGAGCGCTTCCTGGCGACGTTGAAGGCGAAATCGCTGGCCGAGATCGACGAATGGCAGACCGAGATGCAGCTCAAGCCCATGCGCCTGGGTAAGATCGAGCTGTTCACCACCGGCCTCGCGGGCGAGGACAGGCGGCTGACGGGCGTCGAGATGATCGAGGATCTGTCCCGCGCCGTTGAGCGCAGCATCGCCGCCAGCGGGGATACCGCCGTCGCCGTCATTCCGGAGGGGCCGTATGTCGTTCCGCGCTATGCGGGATGAGCGGCAGGCACCTTCCTCCGGGACTCCGCTTCCCTTCGGCCGAGACAATGCCTGAGACGACCGCCTTGCAGGGAGCGAAAACGGATCCTGCTCTACGCAGACAGGCTCTCGTCCCGCAACTTCTCGAAGCGGGACGCGCTTTTCGACAGATGGTTGCGCAGGGCCTTGCGAGCGGTGGCCTCGTTACCCTCGCGAATGGCCGCGAAGATCGCATAATGTTCCCGGCGCATCCGCGTGGCATGGCGCTGGCGCTCGGCAACCGTCATCTTGTCGAGGCGTGCCCATTGCCGAGGCACCATGAGCGTGCCGAAAGTATCGAAAAGCCGTCCGTAATAGGAATTGTGCGTCGCCACCAGGATCGAGCGGTGAAAGGCGAAATCCTCCTCCGCGCCGTACCCACCCTGCTCGATAGCCCGGTCCAGCGCGTCGAGCCGGTCCTGCATGCGCGCGATATCTTCGGGTGTGCGCCGCAACGCGGCCAGGCCCGCCGCCTCGTATTCGATGCCGATGCGCAGCTCCAGCACGCGCAGCACCTCGTCGATCGATTCCAGGTCATTCGGAATGATCGAGAAGGAACGCGGAGTCGGATCGTTGGAGACAAAGGCACCGAGCCCTTGGCGGGTGGTGATCAGCCCCTTCGCGCGCAACGTGGCAAGGGCCTCGCGGACGATGGTGCGGCTGACACCCGTCGCTTCCATGATCGCCTGTTCCGTCGGCAGGCGCTGCCCCGGCTTGAGGTCGCCGGATTCGATCTGTGCAATCAGGCGGTCAGCAAGCCCGCTCCGCAGGTTGGGCACCTGCTGGATCGTGCTGAAAACGGCACTGTCCTTGTCCTTCATGCTGTTTCGAGATCCATTTTCGCCTTCCGGCCGCCCCTTCTTGCTTTCGTTGCTAACTCATGGCGATTCAAAAAGCAAAAGCCCGTGATACGGGATGCTTACGCAGGGTGAGGAAGACATGAAGGAAACACCGGAAATCGGCGTCGGCACCGTGTATCGGGGCGGGAGAGGCAACGCGGCCGCCCGCCGGATACTCCGCACCACGCTCTAGGGATTGTCATGCTGGAACTTCACCTCGACCCGCTCGGCGGCATTTCAGGCGACATGTTCGTCGCAGCATTGCTGGATCTCCGCCCCGATCTCCAAGAGGGTCTGCAGGGCGCGCTGAAGCTTTGTCCGCTGATCGAGAGGGTCGAATGCGAGCTGATCGCCCATCATGACGGAGTGCTCACCGGGAGCCGCTTCATCGTGCGACATCCCGATCACGGCGCGGATCACAGCCATGATCAGGAGGGGCATCATCATGGCCATGCAGGCCAGCATGACGATGGGCCGCATGGCCACCATCAACACGCGCATGCGCCCGGCCACGCTCATCCCGGACACGGTCATGCCGCCGATGCCCATCACGACCACGTCGCCTGGCGGGACATCCGGGAAGCGCTGAGCCGTTCCGCGCTCGACGGCGAGACGATCCGCCATGCGCTCGGCATCTTCCGGCGCCTGGCCGAGGCCGAGGCCCGGGTACATGGGACCCAGCCTGACGACGTGGCGTTCCATGAGGTCGGGGCGTGGGATTCGATTGCCGACATCGTGTCGGCCGGCTGGCTCGTCGCACGGCTCCAGCCGCTGCGATGGACGGCGGGCGTGATCCCGCTGGGCAGTGGACGGGTCCGGACGGCCCACGGTCTCCTGCCCGTTCCGGCGCCGGCCACGGTCCATCTGCTCGAAGGCTTCGCCACCATCGACGACGGCATAGCGGGCGAGCGAGTGACACCGACAGGCGCCGCAATCCTCTCCTATCTCTGCAGCGAAGGCACGACGGACCGGCGATCGCGGCGGCTGACGGCCGCGGCACATGGCTTCGGCAGCAAGCGGCTGCCGGGCGTGAGCAATTGCCTGCGCGTGCTCGCCTTCGAGGCGGCAGCCGGCGCCAGCACCGCCGCGAGCGAGGATATCGCCGTTCTCGAATGCGAGATCGATGACCAGACCAGCGAGGACATCGCCCAGGCGGTGGAAAGGCTGCGGGCGGCGCCTGGCGTGCGCGACGTCGTCCAGGCACCGGTCTTCGGCAAGAAGGGCCGGATGATGACGCATCTGCGTGTGCTCGCCGTGCCATCGGCAAGCGCCGATGTCGCAGCCCTCCTGTTCGACGAGACGACGACGATCGGCGTGCGGCGCTCCATCGTCGAGCGCCTCGCGCTCAGGCGGGAGCCGGATAGTGTCGCACATGAAGGAAAGGCCTATCCCTTCAAGGTCGTCGACCGCCCCTCCGGCCGAACGGCCAAGCTCGAGGCGGATGCACTTGCCGATATCGCGGGTGCCGGAAGGCGCCATACCGTGCGGCGGCTGATCGAGGGCCTCCTAAGGCAGAAGAGAGGAGACATATCGTGACAAGGACGCTCGACGAGATCCTCTCCTCTCTCGATCGGATGGCGGTCGCCGTCAGCGGCGGCGTAGATTCGGTGACGCTCGCCACCCTCGCCACAAGGCTTCGCGGCGCCGGCAAGGTGCGTATCATGCACGCCGTTTCGCCCGCCGTGCCCGGCGAGGCCACCGAGCGCGTTCAGGAGTTGGCGCGGCAGGAGGGCTGGGACCTTCAGCTCCTCGATGCCGGTGAATTCGCGGACAAGAACTATCTGAGCAATCCGGTCAACCGCTGCTTCTTCTGCAAGGGCAACCTTTACGGCGCCATCGCCGCGCGTTCGGACCGACAGATCCTGTCGGGCACCAATACCGACGATCTCGGCGAGTATCGCCCCGGCCTGGATGCGGCTCGAAATTTCGGCGTCCGCCATCCCTTCGTCGAGGCCGGCATCTCCAAGGCGGACGTACGCCGTCTCGCGCGCGGGGCCGGACTTGGGGACATTGCCGAACTCCCCGCATCGCCCTGCCTGTCCAGCCGGGTCGAAACCTCGATTTCGATCGATCCGCTGGTTCTACAGGCCGTACACCGTGTCGAGCGGCTTCTGGACGACACGCTGAAGCCCTCCACCGTCCGCTGCCGCGTACGCCGCGCCGGCGTCGTCATCGAATTGGATCAGCAGGCCCTGTCGCTCGCCCGGCGGCAGGCAGCGCTCGCAGAGCAGATCCAGGCCCTGCTGCCGCCGCATCTGCGAGAGCAGGCGATAGCGTTCGAAGCCTATCGGAACGGCAGCGCCTTCGTTGGAGCAAGGCCTTGAATACCCCCGATGTCGTCTTCGACGTGAAGCGCGCGCACCGCATCGGCCTGGACGAGTCCGTCTTCTGCGCCGGCAAGTCGGCCCGCCAGATCGAAACGATCCTGCGCGATGCGGCGGCGCGGGAGGCGGGGCTGCTGCTGACCCGTCTCGACGCTGGCAAGCTCGCCGATCTTCCGGCGGACCTCCAAGCCGGTCTCGACTATTGCGATATCTCCCACACGGCTTTCTTCGGCCCGCAACGACCGGTTGCCATGGCAGGCAAGGTGGCGATCGTCGCAGCCGGAACGTCCGACGCGCCGGTCGCGCGCGAAGCCGAGAGAACCTTGAGGCATGCCGGGATTGCAGCGGGACTGATCGTCGACGTCGGCGTCGCCGGCCTCTGGCGGCTCATGGACCGAATCGAGGAGATCCGGCGCCATCCCATCGTGATTGCCGTGGCCGGCATGGACGCGGCGCTCGCCAGCGTCCTCGGCGGCCTCTATGCCGGAAGCCTGATCTGCGTGCCCACGTCGGTCGGCTACGGCGCGGCCGAGCGGGGCCGCACCGCCCTCAACGCCATGCTGGCGAGCTGCGCGCCGGGCCTGCTGGTGACCAATATCGACAACGGCTACGGCGCCGCCTGCGCGGCGCTGCGCATGTTGGGCAGCATGGGGCTTAGGCAGGCCTGATTCCGCCTGCCGGATCTGCGCCCCGTCCGCGACGCCGTCAGGCCGCGTCCACGGTGAGCTGCGTCTGCTCGCCAAGGCCCTCGATGCCGAGCCGTATGGTCTGGCCGGCGCGCAGGAAGACGGGAGGTTTCATGCCCAGGCCCACACCCGGCGGCGTACCGGTGGAAATGATGTCGCCCGGCTGCAGGCTCATGAACTGCGAGATGTAGTGCACCAGGAAGGCGACGCCGAAGATCATCGTCCTGGTCGAACCGTTTTGGCGCATGACGCCGTCCACCGACAGCCACATCTTGAGATTCTGCGGATCGGCCACTTCGTCACGGCTCACCAGCCAGGGTCCGATCGGCCCGAAGCTGTCCGCCGACTTGCCCTTCGTCCACTG
Organism: Labrys sp. ALF-8; assembly: GCF_059699065.1. Taxonomy (NCBI): domain Bacteria; kingdom Pseudomonadati; phylum Pseudomonadota; class Alphaproteobacteria; order Hyphomicrobiales; family Xanthobacteraceae; genus Labrys; species Labrys sp. ALF-8. The sequence goes on along the minus strand of NZ_AP048537.1, from coordinate 2,286,580 downwards.
GCCGCCCCGTTCGGCCTGGAATTCCCGCTCCGAAACGTCGTTGATCAGGCAGTATCCCGCCACGTGGTTCATCGCATCGGCCAGGGAGACGTAGCGCGCCTCGTCGCCGATCACCACGCCAAGCTCGACTTCCCAGTCGGTCTTCCTGGACTTGCGGGGGATGATGACGTTGTCGTCCGGGCCGGTGATGGCGCTGGTCGCCTTCATGAAGAGGATGGGCTCCTCCGGAATAGCGGCGCCGGTTTCGGCGGCATGATCGGCATAGTTCAGGCCGACGCAGATGAACTTGCCCGTGCGCGCCACGCAGGGGCCGAACCGTCCGGGCTCGGCGACAAGGGGCAGGCTTTCATGATCGATGGCCGCGATCCCGGCCAGACCTGCCGACGTCAGGACCTCCCCTGCGATGTCCCCGACATGCCCGCTCAGGTCGCGAACCCTGCCATCGCTGTCGAGGATGCCGGGCTTCTCGGTGCCGCGCGGACCGTAACGCAAGAGTTTCATATCAGATATCCGTTGATGACGATTGATCAGGCATTAGCCCAGCCGCCGTCGATGACGATGGCGTTGCCGGTCATGAAGGCCGATTCCTTGCTGGCAAGGTAGACCACGAGCTCGGCGACTTCCTCGGCGGTGCCGAGCCGGCCCATGGGCTGGCGCGCGATGAAGCCGGCGCGGGCCTCCTCATAGTCGCCGAGGGAACGCATGCGGTCCTGCAGCGAGGGACTCTCGATCGTGCCGGGGCATATGGCGTTGACGCGAACCCCCTTGCCGACATAGTCGAGCGCCACCGACTTGGTCAGGCCGATGACGGCCGCCTTGGTGGTGCCGTAGATGAAACGATTGGGCGCCGCGATCACCGTCGAGGCGACGGAGGCCATGTTGATGATCGAGCCGCCGCCGCGATCGATCATGCCGGGCAGGAAGGCGCGGATCATGCGGTACATGGCGCGCAGGTTGAGATTCACCGAAAAATCGAAGGCATCCTCCTCGCAGTCGAGGATGGCGCCGTGATGAACGAAGCCGGCGCAGTTGAACAGGATGTCCGGCGCTTCGGTCTCCTCGGCGAAGGACCGGATGGCCTGCGGATCGAGCACGTCGAGGCGGCGCGCCGTCACGCCGGCGATATCCGCGAGCGTGTCGAGCTTCGCGGCGTCGATGTCGGTGGCGAGCACGCGTGCCCCCTCGCGATGAAGGGCCAGGACGGCGGCATGTCCCATCCCCTGGCCGGCCGCCGTCACGATGGCCGTCCTTCCCTGGAGTCTTCCGGTCATTTCGATCCTTGATGGCTATTCGGATTGTTCGTCCGCCAGGCCGACACGACCCGCGGCATTGTGGAGATGGATGCGCATGGCGGCCTGGGCCTCGTCGGGGTCGCCGGCGGCAATCGCATCGAGGATGCGCTGGTGCTCCCCCAGAGTGACGGCGGCGAGGTCTTCCGAGCGCTGCTGATTGCCGGAAGCGAGGATGCTCTCGCGCACCGTTTCGGAAACGAAGGTTAGGAACTGCACCATGTAGGTGTTGCCGGTCGCGGCGGCGACCGTCTTGTGGAACTCCAGGTCCGTCTTGAGCCACATGACGCTGCCATAAGGCGCCGCCTGCATCGTCGAGAGTGCATCGCGCATGGCACCGAGGTCGGTCTCGGTCCGGCGCCTCGCCGCGAGGGCGGCAGCCTCGACTTCGAGGATTCCGCGCAGCTCGAACAGGGAGCGGAAGGCATTGGCCTGCTGGAGGGTCTCGTAGTCGATCGTCAGCACGGTGGGATTGGGCTGGTCGGTGACGAAGGCGCCCCGTCCCTGCTGTGACCAGATGCGGCCCTCGGAGCGCAGGCGCGCTATGGCCTCGCGGACGACATTGCGGCTAACGCCGAAGGTCTGCGCCAATTGCTGCTCCGTCGGCAGCTGGTCGCCTGCCTTGAGCCGTCCCTGCGCAATCTCCCGCGTGATCGAGCTTGCGACCAGCGTCGAGAGATGCGGCCCACGATTGACCTTGTCGAGCTTCAGCATCGTTCCCCCTCAGTCCTCTTCCATGCTCGCCAGTATCCGCCCCTCGCTGAGCAGATGCCTGGGATCGAAAGCGTCCTTGATTCGGCGCGAAAGCTCCAGCGTCAAGGCGTCCGTGCGCTCGAGGAAGGCGGCCTGCTTCAGGCGTCCGATGCCGTGCTCGGCGCTGATGGAGCCGCCATGCCTGTCGACGACGGCGAAAATCACCTGTTCCGCCGCATGAAAGAGCGCGTCGAACCCTGACGGCGGCATTTCCACCGGAGGCACGACGTTGAGGTGGATATTGCCGTCGCCGACATGGCCGTAGGTGACGGCGATCGCCTCGGGATGGGCTTGCGACAGCGCCTCCAGCGTATCGGTCACGAAGGAGGCAAGGCTGGAGATGGGAACCGAGACGTCGGTACGGAGGTAGCGCCCCCCGCGACCCTGCGCCTCCACCATCATTTCCCGCAGCAGCCACAGCCTGTCGGCCTGTGTGCGGCTCGAGGCGACGACACCGTCGAGAACCAGGTCGGACGCTTCCGCCAGAAAGCTCTCCAGCAATGCCCTCAGATCCACGCGTCCCGCCGCGGAGGCCTCGATCAGCACATAGACCGGATAAGGCTGCGCGAGCGGATCGCGCAGATCCGCCCGCGCCCTGAGGGCGATCTCGATCCCGCCCCGCAGGATGAGTTCGAATGCCGTCAGGAGGTCGCTGCATTCCCGCCGTGCTCGTGCATAGAGCCGCATGGCTGCGTCCACGGACGCCAGGCCGACCAGCGCTGTCTCGACCTGCGTCGGCTTCGGAAAGACCTTCAGTGCCGCGGCCGTGACGATGCCCAGCGTCCCTTCACTGCCGATGAAGAGTTGCTTGAGGTCATAGCCGGAATTGTCCTTGCGGAGCGTGCGAAGGCCGTTCCAGATCCGCCCGTCTGCAAGCACGACCTCGAGCCCGAGAACCAGGTCGCGCGACATGCCGTAACGCAGCACGTTGAACCCGCCGGCATTCGTGGAGATATTGCCGCCGATCCGGCAGGTGCCCTGCGCGCCGAAGGTGATCGGGAGGATGCAGTCGGCAGCCTCGGCGTGCCGCTTGGCCTCCTCCAGGATGCAGCCCGCCTCGACCACCATGGCGAAGTCGATCGGGTTGACGGATCGCACCTTGTTCATCCGCTCCAGTGAAACGACCAGTTCTCCACCGGGATAGCTGGCCACGGCCGCTCCCACGAGGCCCGTCAGGCCGCCCTGTGGCACGACATGGATCCGCTGCTCGTAGCAGTGCCGCATCAGGAGGCCGAGTTCCTCGCTGGAACGGGGCCGTGCGACCGCCAGCGGGCGGCCGTAATGATCGCCCGACCAGTCGCGGCTGTAGCGTTCGAGCGCGTCGCCATCCGCGATGAGCAGGTCCGCCGGCATCGCGGCGAAGAGCGCCGCGAGCGCTTTTTCCTGGGGCGGCGGAAGAGCGTTCATTCTGTGGCTCCGGGCGGAAACGGAAAACGACTGGACAATTGGACTGCTTGCATGGTTATCATACAACTATGGTTCGGAACATCAAGTGCAGAGGGTCCTTTCCCTGGCCGGCTTCGGTTGGAGCTGAGTGGCGCTCAGGTGGAACGCCACTTTACTCTAACTCTTTGTTTCAATGCGTCTTTGTTCTTTCTGGCGACAAGGCCGGAGAACAGGACGTCCAAGAACCAGTGTGAAAACGACAACTTGCAGGAGGATTCGAACGATGTCTGATGCGTCCGGCCAATTTCGAATGATGCATACGATGATCCGTGTCTTCGATCTCGACAGGTCGATAAAATTCTACACCGAGCTGCTTGGCATGAAGCTTCTCCGTCGGGAGGAATTCCCTGGCGGACGCTTCACCCTGGCGTTCGTCGGCTACGGCCCGGAGGAGAGCGATACCGTCGTCGAGCTGACCTTCAACTGGGACCAGGCAACGCCCTACGAGATCGGCTCTGGTTTCGGCCATCTCGCCCTTGGCGTGAACGACATCTACGCGGTCTGCGGCGCGCTGGAAAAGCAGGGCGCGAGGATTCCGCGTCCCCCCGGACCGATGAAGCATGGCACCACGCATATTGCCTTCGTCGAGGACCCGGATGGCTACAAGATCGAACTGATCGGCCTCGACACGATGAAATGATCCCAGCGTCCCAGGGGCCGCGCCATTCCGGCACGGCCCTTGCCGCCGCCTCACTTGATGATGGCGATCTTGCTGCGGTCGATCGTGATCGCCACCGCCATCACGAGGACGGCCCCGAACACGATATTCTCCGCGAAGATGTTGATGCCGACGAAGGTCGTACCGATGCGCACGATCGAGATGATCAGGGCCCCCACCGCCGTACGCGCGACGCCGCCGAGCCCGCCGGTGATCGCCGTCCCCCCGACGATGACGGCGGCGATCGCCGGGAGCAGGAGCTGGTTCGCGAGAATGGGCGAGCCGCTCGAGAGGCGCGCCGCCAGGATCGTGCCGGCAATGGCGGCGAGCATGCCGGAAATCGCGAAGGCGATGATCTTCGTACGGTCGACATTGATGCCGGCGGCGATCGCCGCCGGCTCGCCCGCACCGATGGCGAGGCTGTAGCGCCCGAAGCGGGTGTAGCGCAGTCCGATGAAGGCGACGATCCCGATCACGGCCGCGATGATGACCACGGTCGGCAGCCCGCCGATATTCCCGTTGATCCAGGCCGTGTTCTCGCGCCCCCCCTCCTCGATGGTGATCGCCCGACCTCCCGCCGCCCACAGCGCGATGCCGGCGACGACGCCGCCCGTCGCGAGCGTCGCCACGAAGGAGGGCACTTTCAGCCTTACATGCACATAGCCGCTCAGCAGGCCGAAGACGAAGCCGGAGAGGATCGCCGCCGGAAAGGCGAGCAGGCCCACATGAGGCAGAAGCTGGGCAAGGATGACGCTGGCGAGCGATGCGACGGACTGGATCGACAGGTCGATGCCTCCGATGAGAATGACGAAGGTGACCCCGGCGGCGAGGATGAACAGCACCGCCGTGTTGGACAGCAGCAGGAACAGCGTGTCGCCCGTGAGAAAGCCCGGCGCCGCGATCTCGATCGCCAGAACAAGAGCAACCAGCAGGGCCAGCGGAATGGCTCCCTGCATCCATCCGGCGGCGAGCACCGATCTCAGCGTGTTGGTTCGGTCCATGATGCCCCCCTCAGACCATGGCGCGGACGAGATCGACCTGCGCCGGCTTGCCGCCGGGCGCCGCGTCGAAACGAGCCGTCACCGCGCCGTCGCGCATGACGAGGACACGGTGCGAAAGGCCGATCGTCTCCTCCAGCGTGTCCGAAATCAGCAGGATCGCCACGCCTTCCGACGACAGTTGGCGGACGAGTTCGTAGACCTCCTCCTTCGCGCCGACGTCCAGGCCGCGCGTGGGGTGGTCGAGGATGAGGATGCGCGAGCCTGCCGTCATCCAGCGCGCGAGCACGACCTTCTGCTGATTGCCGCCGGACAGCTTGCGGCAGGCGATGTCCGGGCCTGGGGCCTTGATGTGCAGGCGCTTGATCCAGTCGATCGCAAGCCGACGCTCGCGGGCGTAGTCGATGGCGCCGCTCCGCATGACCGAGGAGAGGTCGGCCAGCGAGATGTTCTCGGCGATCGACAGGAACATCACCAGTCCCTCGACGCGCCGCTCACGCGGAATATAGCCGATGCTCTTGCGCACGGCCTGTTCCGGCGAGCGGAACTGCACCGCCTCGCCATTGATCCTGAGCGATCCCGCCGTATGGGTAAGGAAGCCGCCTATGGCGCGCGTGACTTCCTCCCGCCCAGAGCCGACCACGCCGGCAATGCCGACGATCTCGCCGGCGCGGATCTGCAGGTCGACGTCGCGAAAGGCCCCTTCGACGCCGAGGCTGCTCGCATCGACCACGATCTCGCTGCGTGGCGGAACCTGCCGGTCTTCCTTGTAATACGTTGCCTGCAGCCCCCGCCCAACCATGATCTCGTGCAGCTCGGGCCCGGTCACGGCATGGGCCGCGTGCTCGGCGACCACCTGACCGTCCTTCATGGTGTAGACCCGGTCGGAAACGTGGAGCACCTCGTCGAGGCGATGGGAGACGAAGACGAAGCTCGCACGCGACTTGAGCGAGCGCACCCGATTGAACAGCATCTCGATATCGCTGCCGCTCAGCACCGAGGTCGGTTCGTCGAGCAGGATGACGAGGGGGCGCGAGACCGTCTCCTCCAGGGTCAGGGCCTTGGCGAGCTCCACCATCTGGCGGGCGGCGAAGGTCAGCTCGGCCGTGCGCGCCGTCACGTCGATGTCGACGCCGACCTTCTCGAGCTGGCGCCTCGCCGCTGCCCGCATGGCGCGCCAATCCACAAGACCAAAACGAACGAACTGGTCTTCCTGGCCGAGATAGATATTCTCGGCGACCGAGAGGTTGAGCAGCAGCGACTGCTCCTGGAATACCATGCCGATGCCATGGGCGGCGCCGTCCCGTGCATTGCGCAGCCTGAGCGGCTTGCCGTCGAGCAGCAGCGTGCCGCTGTCCGGCTGGTGGGTTCCGGCCAGGATCCGCATCAGGGTGGACTTCCCGGCCCCGTTCTCGCCGATGAGACCGACCACCTCGTTGGGTCTGATCTCGAGGGAGACCTCCTTCAGGGCAGGGACCCCCGCGAAGGATTTGCTGATGGCGTTTGCCGACAACAGGGCTGTCATTTCACGATCCTCAGGCGCAGGCGATCCAGGGAGAGGGCGACGGCCGCGATGATCATCAGGCCCTGGACCGTCTGCTGGACATACGGGGAGACGCCGAGCAGGATCATGCCGTTGCCCAGCACGGTGACGATCAGGACGCCCACGAGCGTATTGATCACGCCTCCCTCGCCGCCCGTCAGTGCGGTTCCTCCGACGACGACGGCCGTGACGGCGGCAAACAGACGCCCGTCGGCGATCACCGCGTCGGAGCGGCCGAGCTGCGCGGCCGCGAGCACGCCCGCCATGCCGAAGAAGAAGCCCGCGAGGCCGAAGGCCATGATGCGCACCCGGCGCAGATTGATGCCCGACAGCTCGGCGACGTCCTCGCCTCCGCCGATCGCCATGATGTGGCGGCCAAGCCGGGTGTGATACTGGATGACGCAGGCCAACGCGAGGGCGCCCAGCGCCACCCAGACCGCGAGCGGCAGGCCGAGGAAGCGGGCCAAGGCGAGGTCGCGGATCGTTGGATCCATCAGCCTGACGGCCGAGCCGCCGAGCATGTAGACGGAAATGCCGAGGCCGATGAACCAGACGCCGAGCGTGGCCATGAAGGAGGGAATGCGCAGGAAAGTCTGGATCAGGCCTGTCGCGAATCCCATGGCGGTGCTGGCTGCGACGGCCGCCAGAACCGCGAGCCAGCCATAGGAGTTGGCGTTGGCGTCGTTGGCAGCGAGCAGGACAGTGACCATCGCCGCTATGGATAGCGAACCCTCCACCGACAGGTCGATGCTGCCGAGCAGGATGATGAAGGTGAGACCCATGGCGAGGGTCAGGGGCACGGCCGCCGAGTTTGCGACGCGAACGAGATTGCGCAGCTCGATGAAGTTCGGATTGGCGATCGTGATCAGGACGCAAAGTGCAATCAGGACGAGGGCCGGCGCATAGCTGCGCCAGCGCTGGAGGTTCCGCCTGTTGAACAGGCGACTCGCAAAGCTCGGCATCGTACCTTCCCGCCCGCCCTTCGCGACGGCCTTGATGTTCTCGGCATTGATGGTCAAAGACGGCACCTCGCTACGTCATCCGGAAACGCCGGCGGGCGCGCGGAGCGCCCGCCGACAGTGAGCCAGTCGCGGGGGAGAAGCCGCGGACGGCAGGAGGAACACCGCCGGACTAGGCGCGGATCGGACCGGTCACGCGGCCCCACAGGTCGCTCCAGTCCAGCGTCGGATGGGAGTCGATGTTGGTCTTGTAGTAGTCCTCGACGTTGTCCTTCGCGATCAGGACGGCCTTGCCATAGAATTCGCGATGCTCGGGCGGCTCCTTGGCCGGGTCGATCTTCTTCTGGAGTGCCGCCAGGCCGATGGCGAGCCCCATGCCGCCCTGCCAGAAGGGATCGGAAGTCACCGTGCAGGCGAACTCGCCCTTGCGCACCGCATCGACGGCCGCCTTGATGCCGTCGACGCCGACGACGGGCACCTTCCCCGCCAGGTTTTCGGAGCGCAGGGCTTCCAATGCACCCGTGCCCATGTCGTCGTTCGCCGCCCAGATGCCCTTGACGTCATCGCCGAAGCGGGTGAGGAGGTTGCCGGTCAGATCATAGGCTTCCGACGACTTCCAGTTGGCGACCTGGAAATCCAGCAGCTTGACATTGGGGTTGGCGGCAAGCGCGGCGTCGAGCCCCTTCTTGCGCTCGATCGCCGCCGTGTTGGAGATCTGGCCACCGAGCGCGACGATGCCGCCCGAACCGCCCATCGACTTGAACAGGATCTCCGCGATCTGCTTGCCGCTGGCGATGCCGTCGAATTCGATGTGGGAGACGTAGTTGGGATTGAAGTCCTTGGGATGCAGATCGTCGGGCTTGTTCCACTGGGTCACGACATAGGCGCCGGCCTTGGCGCAGGACTCGACGATGGGGCGCGCATCCGGCGTGTCGTTGGGATCCGAATTCAGCACCATGTTGCCGCCGGTCTTGGCCAGCATGGCCTTGATGTCGGCAATGCCCTTCTCGCTGTTGCCTTCAGAGACGAGCGTCACATGGTCGAGACCGACCGCCGAGGCGAAAGCCTCCGCGCCGGTCTTCCAGACCGCATGATAGGGATTGGACAGCGAGCGGATCGAGGTGACGAGCGTGGGCTTGTCCGCCGCGAAGAGCCGGCTGGGCAACGCAGCCACCGTTACGCCCGCCGCCACCGTGGCGAGGAATGACCGGCGATTGAGGATACCGAGACGCGAACTGATCCTGTCGTTCATGCGAAAACCTCCCTTTGAGTGATCCGGTTGTCCGCGCCGCCATCGTCCTGCGGCATTCCGGTCCCGGCAGCCTTGCTTACAGAGATTGTACGACAACCCCTCAAGAAGGTAACCGTACTCTTTCTCCCGGCGACCGGCAAGAGGCTTCCGCCGATGCGGCCTGGAAATGCCGAAACGCCATGAAATCAGGCTCTTGGAGGAGATGGCGAGCGCCCGCGAGGCCGGCGAATACCGCCAGCCGGAACGATGTTCTCAACGCCGTATCGCACGATTTCGGCGATCCCTAGAGCAAAGCGCGTTTAGGTAGAAATGCCGCTTTTCTTCAGCTCTCTGTTTTTCGACGCGTCTTTGCGTTTTACCCATTCCGTCAAAATACAAAACGCCCTACCGCACCAGCCAGCCTCCATCGACGGGAATGACGGCGCCATGCACGTAGTCGGAGGCCGTGGAGGCCAGGAAGACGGCCGTCCCGCCGATGTCGGCCGGGTCGCCCCAGCGGCCTGCGGGGATCCGCGCAAGGATCGCCGCATTTCGATCGGGGTCGGCACGCAGCGCCTGCGTGTTGTTGGTGACGAAGTAGCCCGGCGCGATCGCGTTCACATTGATGCCCTTGCCGGCCCATTCGCAGGCGAGCAGGCGCGTGACGCCGGCGAGCCCGCTCTTGGACGCCGTATAGGAGGGCACCCTGATGCCGCCCTGGAAGGAGAGCAGCGAAGCGATGTTGACGATCTTGCCCCGACCCATACCGATCATGTGGCGTGCCGCGGCCTGGGACAGGAAGAAGGCGGTCTTCAGGTTGACGCCCAGCACCGCGTCCCAGTCCTCCTCGCCGAAATCGATCGCATCGGCTCGTCTGATGATTCCGGCATTGTTGACCAGGATATCGAGACCGCCGAAAATCGACACCGTTTCAGCGACGATGGCCTTCACCGGCTCGATGCTGCCGAGATCGGCCCTGATGGCATGGAACCGGGCGCCCGTCTCCTTCACGAGGGCTTGCGTCTCGTCCATCGGCGAACGCCCCACGGCCACGATTGCCGCGCCCGCCCGACCGAGGGACAGCGCGATTACCTGGCCGATGCCGGTATTGGCGCCCGTCACCACGGCGATGCGGCCTTCCAGATCGAAGGGATTGTGCACGGCGCTCACCTCAGATCGGCAATGGCGATGTGGTCCATGTCGGTGAAATTCTTGTTGTCCCCGGCCATGGCCCAGATGAAGCTGTAGTTCTTGGTGCCGGCGCCCGAGTGGATCGACCAGGGCGGCGAGATGATCGCCTGCTCGTTGGCCACCACCATGTGCCGGGTCTCCTGCGGCTCGCCCATGAAATGGAAGACCCGCTGGTCGGCGTCCAGGTCGAAATAGAGATAGGCCTCCATTCTCCGATCATGGGTGTGGCTCGGCATGGTGTTCCATACGCTGCCCGGCTCCAGCATGGTGAAGCCGAGGGTAAGCTGGCAGGACTGGCAGACCTCGGGGTGGACATACTGGTAGATCGAGCGCCTGTTGGCCGTGTCGGCATCGCCCGGCGCCAGATGCCTCGCCTTGTCGCGGGTCAGAAGTACGGCGGGGTGGCTTGCGTGGGCCGGCGTCGAGACGAGATAGAACTTGGCAGGCGATGTCGCATCGGCGCTCTCGAAGCGCACATCCCGCACGCCCCGGCCGACATAGAGGCAGTCATATTTCGACAGTGCGTAGGCCATGCCGTCGACGACGATACGACCTGCCCCGCCGATGTTGAGGGCGGCCAGCTCGCGCTCTGCGAGAAACGTCTCCTGTCCAACGGCTTTCGGAGCCGTCAGGACGAGGCTTTCTTCCAGCGGTGTCGCGCCGCCGATCACCATGCGGTCGTAGTGGGAATAGACGAGGCTGATTTCGCCGGCCTGGAACGGCCTCTCCACCAGGAAATGGCGCCGCAGCGTCTGCGTGTCGTATCCTCGCACAGCATCGGGGTGCGAGGCGTGCCTGACGTCGATCTTCATGGAGATGTCCTCTCAGCTCTTCAGCCCTGCCTCGGAAGGATGGGCGCTATTTCTTGCTCGGCCGCCATGATGGCGCGCTTGCCGAGGCCGGATTTGACGATGCGGATGAGTTCTTCCTCGCTCGTGTCGGACGTTGCGGCATCGAGCACGATCTCGCCCGAATGAAGGAAGTTGATGCGGTCGCAGACCTCGAAGATCTGGTTGTAGTTGTGGACGATCAGCACCACCGAGACTTGCCGCTGACGCCGCAGGTTCTGGATCAGGCCGAGCACATGGGCGCTCTCGCGTACGCCGAGGGCCGCGAGGGGTTCATCGAGAATCAGTACGGTCGGCGAGGAATAGATCGAGCGGGCCACGGCGATGCACTGGCGCTGGCCGCCGGACAGCATGTCGACGGTGCTGTCCACGCTGGGAATGGAAATGCCGAGCGTGTCGAGATAACCGCGCGACAATGCGCGCATGCGGGCATTGTCGAGAAGGTTGAAGCCGAGGAAGCGCCGGCGCTGCTCCCGGCCGAGAAACATGTTGTGGTAGACGCTGAGATCGCCGATCAGCGCCAGATCCTGATAGACAGTCTCGATGCCGAGGGCACGCGCGTCGCGGGGCGATGAGAAACTGGCTTCCTCCCCCTGGAAGAACATCTTGCCGCCGTCCGGCGCGTGAAAGCCGGACATCGTCTTGATCAGCGTCGACTTGCCGGCGCCGTTGTCGCCAACCAGCGCGAGGACTTCGCCCTTGCGCAGCTTCAGGCTGACGTCCACCAGCGCCGTCACCGGGCCGAAGCTCTTGCTGATGTGCTGCATCTCCAGGATGACTGGAGCATCCGCCGCCAGCGGCGGCAGGGTATCGTCGGTCATGCCCGCCTCCTCAGCCGCAACCGGCCGACCTGCACATTGAGGATCATCGCCGCGACGATGGCGGCGCCGAGATAGATGTCCGAGGTGGTCGCCTGCGCGCCGACCATCACCAGCCCGTTGTTGAGGGCGGCGACCACGAAGGCGCCGATCAGCGAGCCGACCACGGTACCCGAGCCGCCCATGAGCGAGGTGCCGCCTATGACGGCGGCGGCGATGGCCTGCAACGTGAGGAAGGGGCTGCCGGCCGTGGGATCGGCGGAGGAAAACTCGGCCGTGTTGATGATGCCGGCAAAAGCGGCGATGCCTCCGGCGATTATGAAGTTGTAGATCTTCATCCAGTCCGTACGAATGCCGATCTCGCGCGCACCGGTGATGTTGCTGCCGGTGGCGACGGTATGGAGGCCGAACCGCGTGCGCGTGAGGACCACCGCGAGTACGAGAACCACGAGCAGCGCCCACAGGAAGGGCGAGAAGGCCGAAAGGCCGTGGAACGACAGCAGTGAATCGTCCGGCCCGTAGAGACTCTCGCCGAAGATGGCATTGAACGGCTCCTCGCTCGGCGCGACGATCGGCTGGCTGTCATAGATCGAAACGGTGATCCCCTGCAGCAGGAACAGCGTGCCCACGGTGGTGATCAGCGAGGGTACGCGCAGCCTCACCGTGATGAAGCCGTTGACGAACCCCACGAGGACGCCCAGGAGGACGCCGATGGCCGCACCGGCATAGAGCGGCAGTCCAAAGGTGATCGACATCAGCACCATCAGATAGGGCGCGAGCGAGAATGTGCTGCTCAGCGAGAGGTCGATCTCGCCGGTGATCATCAGCATCACCTCGGCGGCCGCGATCATGCCGAGGCGGCCGGCATCGCGCAGGACCACGCTCATGAGCTGGGTGGTGAGGAAGCCGCCATTGCTGCCGATCTGGAAATAGACGACCAGGAGCACGGCGACGACCGCAATGCTCGCTTCCCTGTAGCGGGAGAGCAACGTGACGAGGACATTGCCGGGCGGTGGCCTTCGCGTGACGACCGTGCTGGCCGGCACCGTGCCGGAATTGCTTGAATTCGTGTTCATCGATGAGGAACTTTCGCGCCTTGGAGTGGCGGCCGGAGACCGCCATTCTTTGAAACGATGGGCGGCTGAAGCGAGGAACGGCAGCCGGACATCGCCATTCCCGCCTCGAACGCGCCGACCGAAGTGCCGACGGCTCTACGTCGGCTCGGTATTGGTGCGGCCCTCGAAGCGCGTCTGCCCGAGATAGTTGTCGACATTGTCCTTCGTGACATAGGCTTGGCTGGTATCGCTGTTCGCCGGGCCGACGAGACCGCCGGAAACCTTGTAGAGAAACATCTGCTGCACCGGCAGGAAGCCCTGTAGATAGGCCTGCTGGTCCGTGGTGAAGGTGACGTCCCCGCTCTTGATGAAGGTCAGGGTCTGCGGGAACAGGTCGAAGCCCGCCACCACGCCGCCCTTCTTGGCCAGCCCGTATTTGTTGGAGACAAAGCCGCAGGCATAGGTGTCCGAGCCGCCCGTGCCGAACAGGCCCGCGACGTTCCGGTGGCTGAGATAATAGCTCTCGACGCGCGATATCTCGGTCTGCGGGTCCGGCCCCGAATTGACGACGTCATAGGTGATGCCGTTGCCGAAATCCTTGATCGCCTGGATGTAGCCGTCGAGGCGCGGCTGGGTGTTGAGCGAACCCGGCACGCCGATCGTAAGCATCACGTGTGCGTCCTTGGGCAGGAGCTTGAGCCACTTCATGGCGACGTTGTAGCCGGCGGTGTAGAGTGGCTGGCCGACATAGGACAGGCGCTTGTTCGGGCTGCCGGCCGGCACGTCGGCATTGAAGGCGACGACCGGGATTCCGGCAGCGATCGCCATGTCGGTGGCGGCGTCGAAGGCCTTGGGATCGACGAGGCAGACCGCGATGCCGTCGGCCTTCTGGGCGATCGCCGTCTGCATGGCGCTCACCATCTCCGAGACGACGTTCTTCTGCGATCCCGTCCATTGATAGCTGGCTCCGAAGGCCGCGCAGGCGTCCTGGATGCCGTAGATGCAGGGCGTGAAGAACTGGTCCAGCGTCACGTGGCAGACGAAATGGAATTTGTAGGGCTTCTTCGGCAACCCTGCGCTGGCCTGCGCGGCCTGAGCCAGGGCGCGATCGGCCCCGGCAAGCAATCCGGCCGCCCCGCTCGCCAGTGCCGCCGCGCCGAGACCGGCCTTGGTGGCCAGGCCGAAGGCTTGCCTGCGATTGAGCCCGTGCCGTGCAGAAAATTCGGCCTCTTCGTCCCGATTGTCTTTGGTCACTGCAACCTCCCTTGAGCCGACATGAGCGGCGCCTGGAGCGCGCTTCCCGTCGTATGGTTACCTTGTTGTACGACAAATTTTCTGTCAATATGTTTTCGCGACCTGCGGCGAGAGAGCTGCCAGGAGGGGGTCGCCGCGCACGGCACGGTATGAAATATCTAGGAAAATCAATGTTTAAGATGGAAAGAAGAGCCGTCACAGCCGGTGGGCTGAAGGTGACCACGATGGGTCTCGGTGGTACAGGGCTCGGCAACATGTATCGCGCTACGGACCCGGGAGAGGCCCATGACACAGTGCATGCGGCCTTCGCGAACGGCATGCGCTACTTCGATACGGCGCCGGTCTACGGCTTCGGCCTAGCCGAGAGCCGGCTGGGCGAGGCAATCGCCTCGCTGCCCCGCGACGAGATCGTCATCTCCTCCAAGGTGGGCTATGATCTGGTGCCCATTCCGCCCGAGCAGGTGAAACCGGTGCTATGGGACGATGCGCCCCCCTTCCGCGCCGATTTCGATTATTCGCGCGACGCGGTGCTGCGCTCGATCGAGGGTAGCCTGGCGAGGCTCGGCGTCGATGCCATCGACATGCTGGCGATCCACGATCCCGACGAGGCGCTGCATTTCGGTCCCGGCGAGGATCCCTTCGCACGCAGCCGCTTCAAGGAGGCGATGGAGGGGGCCTATCCCGTCCTCGACGAACTGCGGGCCCAGGGCGTGATCAAGGCCGTCGGCGTCGGGATCAACCAGTGGCAGATGCTGGCCGACTTCGTAACCGCGGGCCGCTTCGACTATTTCCTGCTGGCCGGACGCTATACGCTGCTCGAGCAGGAGCCGCTCGCCAGCCTGCTGCCGGAATGCGAAAGGCGCGGCACCAGGATCGTGGTCGGCGGTCCGTACAATTCCGGCATCCTGGCGAGCGGCCCCGTGGAGGGGGCGACCTTCAACACACGGCCGGCCCCGCCGGAGATACTGGAGCGGGTGCGGCGCATCGAGAAAGTCTGCGCGAGCCACGGCGTGCCCCTTCCCGCCGCCGCCCTGCAGTTCCCGCTCGGCCATCCCCTCGTGGTGAGCGTCATTCCCGGTGCACGCTCCGTGGCGGAGCTCGAACAGAACCTGGCGTATATGCACTGGCCGATCCCGGCCTCCCTCTGGTCCGATCTCAAGACCGAGGGCCTCGTGGACGCTGCCTCGCCGCTCCCCCTCGCGGCTGCAGCCTGACGAGAGCGCCGCTACTTCCTGCCGCGCCCCTTGCTTCCAAGCCCCATGGACCTGGCAAGCGAGGAGCGCTGGGCCGCATAGTTCGGAGCGACCATCGGATAGTCGTTGGGCAGGCCCCACTTCGCCCGATAGTCGTCCGGCGTCATGTCGTAGGTCGACGACAGATGCCGCTTGAGCGACTTGAACTTCTTGCCGTCCTCAAGGCAGATGATGAAATCCGGCGTTACCGATTTCTTGATCGGCACGGCCGGCATGAGCTTCGGCTGCTCCGCCTCGGCGGGAGCGCTCTCGCCGCTCTTGAGGCGCTGCAGGGCAAGGTGCACATCTCCGATCAAGGTGGGGAGAGAGGCTGCGGACACCGAATTGTTCGAGACATAGGCGGCCACGATCTCCGCTGCGACCGCGACACTCTTTGCATCATCCATGGGGGCTGACCTTCTGGTTCCATCGAATGGGGATTACGCCGCCGAAACGGGGCGCGCCATTTGACCAGAGACTTTGTGAACACTGGATGAACCGCAGGATCCGGCGAGGCGAACATGCCGTCTCCACGGGAGAGCGCTTCGGCAAGGGCGGCCATCCGCCGCCATCAACCTTGAAGACTGTCTCTCCTATCCCGCGCTCCCGCTACTTGCGAGCGCAGATGCGCGAAGCGCCGGTAGACGGCGCCTCTTCGAGATCCTGTACAGACTTCTCTGGCAAACGACAGCCTCGCCTGTCCTCAGGCGTCGAGGTTTGCCGTCAGCGCGTTGTCCTGGATGAACTCGCGGCGGGGCTCGACGATGTCGCCCATCAGCTTGGTGAAGATATCCTCGGCCTCGACGACTTCCTTCACCTGCACCTTGAGCAGCGAGCGGACGTTGCGGTCGAGCGTGGTTTCCCACAGCTGGTCCGGGTTCATCTCGCCCAGGCCCTTGTAGCGCTGCAGCGAAAGGCCCTTGCGCGCGGCCTCCATCAGCGTTTCGAACAGGGCGACGGGGCCGTGCACCATGGTCTCGTCGCTGCGGCGGGTGAGAGTTGCCGGCGAGCCGTAGATCTCCCGCAGCGCCGCCGATCGATCGTCCAGCAGGCGGGCATCGACCGTGGCGAGCAGCTGGGCATCGAGGATATGGGCTTCCTTCACGCCGCGAATCGTCCGCTCGAACAGATAGCCGCCCTTGTCCACCGTGCCGGTCCAGCCACGCTCGAACTCCTCCGCGAGCTCGTCGAGGCGTCGGGCCACCTCTTCGGCTGCCTGCTGGGCGAGGACGGGATCGGCAACGACGCCGATGTTGAGCGCGCCGGCGATGGCAGCCTGCTCGACCACGGTGCGGTCATAGCGGCTGTGCAGGGCGCCGAGCAGCGTGCGGATGTTGCGTGCGTCGCCGATGACGGCCCGCAGATCCTGGCCGGCACGTTCCTCGCCCGTACCGAGCCTGAGGACCGAACCTTCGACGCCGGTGTCGATCAGATAATCCTCCAGCGCCCGCTCGTCCTTGAGGTACTGCTCCGACTTGCCGCGCGAGACCTTGTAGAGCGGCGGCTGGGCGATATAGACATGGCCCCGATCGATGATCTCGCGCATCTGCCGGAAGAAGAACGTCAGCAACAGCGTCCGGATATGGCTGCCGTCGACGTCGGCATCCGTCATGATGATGATCTTGTGGTAGCGCAGCTTGTCCGGGTTGAACTCCTCGGAGCCGATGCCGGTGCCGAGCGCCGTGATCAGCGTGCCGATCTGCTCGGAGGACAGCATCTTGTCGAAGCGCGCACGCTCGACGTTGAGGATCTTGCCGCGCAAGGGCAGCACCGCCTGATATTCACGGGCGCGGCCCTGCTTGGCCGAGCCGCCTGCCGAGTCGCCCTCGACGATGAAGAGCTCGGCCTTGGCGGGATCGCGCTCCTGGCAGTCGGCGAGCTTGCCGGGCAGCGAGGCGACGTCGAGCACACCCTTGCGGCGCGTCAGCTCGCGGGCGCGGCGGGCGGCTTCTCGGGCTGCGGCGGCTTCCGCCACCTTGCCGACGATGGTCTTGGCCTCGGCCGGATGTTCCTCGAACCAGGTCGAGAGCGCCTCGTTCATGGCGCTTTCCACCACGGGGCGCACCTCGGAAGAAACCAGCTTGTCCTTGGTCTGCGAGGAGAACTTGGGATCGGGCACCTTCACCGAGAGCACACAGGTCAGGCCCTCGCGGCAATCGTCGCCCGTCATCTCCACCTTCTCCTTCTTGGAGATGCCGGAGGACTGGGCATAGCCGGTGACCTGGCGCGTCAGTGCGCCGCGCAGGCCCGCGAGATGGGTACCGCCGTCGCGCTGCGGGATGTTGTTGGTGAAGCACAACACCGACTCGTGGTAGCTGTCGTTCCACCACAGCGCCGCCTCCACGCCGATGCCGTCGCGGTCGACCTTCACATAGATCGGCGCGGGCACCAAGGCGTTCTTGGAGCGGTCGAGATAGCGCACGAAGGCGTCGAGACCGCCCTCATACATCAACTCCTCGCTCTTCTCCCCGCCATGGCGCAGGTCGGTAAGCACGATGCGCACGCCCGAATTCAGGAAGGCGAGCTCGCGCAGGCGACGCTCCAGCGTGGCATAGTCGAACTCGACCTTGGTGAAGGTCTCGGTCGAGGGCAGGAAGGTCACCTCCGTGCCGCGCTTGTCCCCGGCCGGGCCGACGACCTTCAGCGGCCCATCGGCATCGCCATGGCTGAAGCTCATCGCGTGCTCCTGGCCGCTGCGCCAGATGCGAAGCCTGAGCTTGGAGGACAGCGCGTTCACCACGGAAACGCCGACGCCGTGGAGGCCGCCGGAGACCTTGTAGGAGTTCTGGTCGAACTTGCCGCCGGCATGCAGCTGCGTCATGATCACTTCGGCCGCCGACACGCCCTCCTCGGGGTGGATGTCCGTGGGTATGCCGCGGCCATTATCGGTGACGGTGACGGACCCATCGGGATTGAGCGTCACCGTGACGATGTCGGCATGACCGGCCAGGGCCTCGTCGATGGCGTTGTCGACCACCTCGTAGACCATGTGGTGCAGGCCCGAGCCGTCATCCGTATCGCCGATATACATGCCAGGCCGCTTGCGCACGGCATCAAGGCCCTTGAGAACCTTGATGGAATCGGCGCCATAGGCATTTTCGGGGGTTTCGGAGACGGCGGGATCGGACATACAGCAACTCGTTTTTGATTCGGTTAGGAATATAGGCATTCCCGCGCCAAATTTCATGCCCAAAACCGTGCATTTTTGTTGTTTTTCAGGAGTTTATCGACACAATTCGAACCCGCGATCCGGAGAAGCGTCTCAATATCCGCAGCAAGTCTCAAGGCCGAAAAATCTCAAACAAAAGCTGGATATACTTTTCATACCCTCACAATAATTGTTGCTAAACTTGATATGTGAGCTCTTCCGCCGAAGCTTCGGGAACTTGCGGGGGACATTCGATCGTTCAGCGGGTGGCAATCGATACGGCCGTGCCGGCCATCAGCGTACCGCAGCCGCGAGCAAGCAGGCGCATGGCGCAGGGACTGGAAAGCAGCGTCCGGGCACGGCCGGCGAGCATCATGTAGGAGGCGAAGACGGCGGCGAGCACCAGCTCCGTCACCACCGCCAGTTCGATGAAGCCGCCCGCGGAAAGATGGCCGAGATCGATCAGATTGGGCAGCAGCGCGGTGTAGAATACCATCACCTTGGGGTTGCCGAGCGTGATCGAGAGCCCGCCGAGAAAGGTGCGCCAGGCTCGCTCGCGCCGCGTATCCGTCTCGACCGCATGCGCCACGGACGGCACCGTCCACAGCTTCCAGGCGAGATAGAGCAGATAGGCCACGCCCGCATATTTGATGACGAGAAAAGCCGTGCCGAAGCTTTGCGCCAGCACGGCGAGGCCCGCTACCGCAAAACCCAGCCATACGACGTCGCCGAACGCGATGCCCGCTGCAAATCCGATGCTCCCGCGCACCCCCTTGCCGAGAACACGCGCCACGAGCGCCGTCACGCCTGGACCAGGCAGCGCGGCGGCCACGCAAAGCGTGCCGGCATAGAAGGCGAGGCTGGCGGGATCGAGCATCGAAGGGCTCCGGAAGGAGGCGCCCTTATAGCGTGTTGCGCGAGGGAGGACTATCTCCGGGTGTAGGGGGCTTGCTGGAGCGATACGAGCCGCGAAAAAGGAAGACGGGATCAATCCACCGTCCAGAGCGCTATCCGCTCCTCGGCCTCCGCCACGGCCAGCGGCGTTCCCACATGCAGCCAGATGCCGTCGAGACGCTTGCCGAAGAGGCGACCCTTCGCCTCCGCTTCGTCGAACAGGCGGTTGAGCGAGAAGGCCTCGGAGGTGCCCGCGAAAAGCTCGGGTTTGATCAGCAGCACGCCGGCATAGGCAAACGGCGCCGTCTCGCATTCGCGGCGGCGGCTGAGCGTGCCATGGCTGTCGAGATGGTAGTCGCCGCGGCCATCGAAGCCGATGCTGCTGGCCGTGGCGGCGACGAGCATCAGGATATCCATACGCCCGGGGTCCCAGGCCGCCTTCAATGCGTCGAGATTGACCTGCGGTCCCTCGATCCAGAAACTGTCGCAATTGCAGACGATGAAAGGAGCCTTCCCCAGCAGCGGCAGGGCCTTCCGCACGCCACCCCCGGAATCGAGCAAGCCTGATCTCTCGTCCGAGATCAGGATCCTGGGCCGCCTGCGCCCGGCGAGATGAGCCTCCATCTGCTCGGCGAAATAATGCACGTTGACCACCGCCGTCTCGACATCGGAGAAGGCGAGCCGATCCAGCACGTGATCGATCAAGGTCTTGCCGGCGACCTCGACGAGAGGCTTGGGCTTGCTGTCGGTCAGCGGACGCATGCGTTTGCCGAGGCCGGCGGCCAGCAGCATCGCCGTGCCGAAGGGCTTGTCCGCGTTGCTCACGACTGGCGCGCCTCGATCGCGAAGACGAAGGTCTCGAACCATTCCTTCAGCTCTGCGAGGGAAGGATGGGCGAGCGCCCTGTCGAGATAGGTGCGGATACGCGGGATATGCTTGAGGTAGGCCGGCTTGCCGTCGCGCTTGTCGAGGCGGGCGAACAGGCCGAGGATCTTGGTATTCCGCTGGGCCGCCATCACCGCGTAGGCACGGGCGAATTCCGCCGGGTCGAACGCAGGCTCTGCCGTCTTGCGGGCCTTGACGTAGCGCGTCAGCAGCTGGAGTTCGAGCCCCTGCGGGACGGTGACGCGGGCATCGAGGCAGAGTGCGGCGACGTCATAGGCCGGCGAGCCTATCATGGCGTCCTGGAAGTCCAGCAGGCCGATCCTGCGGACGCCATCGCGCTGGGGCAGCCACATCAGGTTGGGTGAATGCACGTCGCGCAGCACCCATGTCTTCTCGCCCTTCACGGCTGGGGAAAGCGCGGCACGCCAGAGCGCCGTGAAGGCGTCACGGTTGCGCTGCGAGAGCTGCGGCGAGCCGATCAGCGGCAGATACCATTCGAGCAGCAGCTCCACTTCGATATCCAGGGCGCCGTAGTCGAAGATCGGGATCCTGTGGGCGATTGCCGGCGTCACGGGCAGGGTATCCGGCAGTTCCAGGGCGTGGAGTTCGGCCAGCATGTCGATGGCGACACCATAGCGGTCGGGAAGCGGCGTGCCGCCCTCGGCGATAAAGGCCGAACCGAAATCCTCCAGGAGCAGCAGGCCGTGCAGCAGATCCTCCTTGATGATCTGCGGCGCGGAAAAGCCGCGCTCCGCCAGGCCCCGATCCATGGCGACGAAGGGCTTCACGTCCTGCGAGATATGGGCGATCTGGCTGTAGGTCTTGCCGTAGCGCACCGGCACCCGGTCGGTGCGGGCGGGAGAGTTCATCAGGATCGCGGTGGTGTTGCCGCGGATCAGGCGTGTGTAGGTGCGGGTGGAGGCGTCACCCTGGATATGCACGCGGGTGGCATCCTGCCATCCGGCCCCGCGCAGGAAGTCACCGATCTGAGAGATGCGGCGCAGGCGCCGCGACCATTCCCCGGTGCCGAGCAGCGTGGCGCGACGGGCGGTCTCGCTCTTGCCGGCGTGGACGAAGCGGATGTCGAGCCGGTCCGGCGGCAAGGCGTCTCCCGCCTTCTCGGGCCATTCCACCAGCACGAGCGCGCCGTCGGGCGCCTCGTCCCAGCCCAGTTCCTCAAGCTCGCTGGCGTGACCGATGCGGTAGAGGTCGGCATGCACGACGGGATAGGAGGGCGTGTCGTAGAGCTGGATCAAGGTGAAGGTGGGGCTGGAGACCTCAAGCTCGGGATCCCCGGCGATCTGCCGGATCAGGGCCCGCGCGAAGGCTGTCTTGCCGGCGCCGAGATCACCTGACAAGGTGACGAGATCACCTGCCTTCAGGACGGGCGCGAGATCCCGCGCCAGCATGTCGGTGGCCGCCTCGTTTGGAAGGTCGAGTGTCCATTGGTGGGTGAGAAGATCGGTCAATGGCTGGGGCCTTCGGATAACGGCGAGCGAAAACTGCGGGATTCTACAAGTGAGGCGGGGCGCTGGCCACTCCCTCTCCACAAGAGGGAGGGAAGTCCCTGGCGTCGCGTTCCCGTGGAAGCCCGTGCCTCGCCCCAGCAACGCCTCCTCATTCCGCCGCCTCCCTGTGCGCGGAAGCATCGACCGGGAAACGGCAGGTCACGATCGTGCCCCGGCCTTCCTCGGAGACGAGCTCGACACTGCCGCCATGCAGCTCGACGAAGGAGCGCACGATGGAGAGGCCGAGCCCGACGCCGCGATGGCCGCTGGAGCCGCCATGGGATTCGAAGCGGTCGAACACGCGGTCGATGACGGCCTGCGAGATGCCGCGGCCGCGATCCTCGACGCGGAAGACGATCTCCTGCCCCTTGCGCAGGGCGGAGAGCGTCACCGTGCCCCCTGCCTGCGAGAAGCCGATGGCGTTGGAGAGAAGGTTGAACAGCACCTGGCGCACGCGCTGGCCGTCGGCCTCGAAGGAACCGATCTGCTGGCTCGCCTTCATCTCCAGCCGCACGCCGGTTTCGGCCAGGCGCGGCTGCACGGCTTCCGCGACGCCCTGCATGGCTTCGCGGATGTCGACCTTGCCGAGGTCGAGAGTCATGGCGCCGGCATCGATGGTGGCCAGGTCGAGGATATTGTTGATGATGGCGTAGAGCGCGTCCGAGGAGGTCTTGATGTAGCCGGCATACTGACGCTGCTTCTCGTTCAGCGGCCCGGCTGCGCCATCGGCCATGAGCTGCACGAAGCCGATGATGTTCTGCAGCGGCGACCGCAGCTCGTAGGAGACGTGGTGCACGAAGTCGTTCTTGAGCCGGCCCGCTTCCTCCAGAGCCTCATTCTTCTCGAGGAGGGCATTCTCGAAATTCACCGAGTCGGTGACGTCGGTGAAGGTCGCAAGCGTGCCGCCATCGGGCAGGGGCACGGTCGCAAACTCGATGACGCTGCCATCGACGCGCGTCATGCGGTCCTCCATCGAGCGGCGGGCGTCGCCGATGGAGGTAATGGCGTTCTTGAGGCCCTGCCAGATGCCTTCGTCGCGGAACAGGAGGGAACAGCGCGCCACCACATCGTCGATATGGGGACGCTTCTCGAGCATCTCGGCCGGCAGGCGCCAGATCTGGGCGAAGGCGGGGTTGGACAGGCGCAGGCGGCCGTCCGAGCCGAATGCGGCGACGCCTTCCTTCAGGTTTTCCAGCGTCTCGCCTTGCACGCGGGAAAGGGCCTTGTAGCGCGCCTCCAGGTCGATGCGCTCCGTCACGTCCTCGAAGAGATAGGTGACGCCGCCGGCCGGATTCGGGGTGGTGACCACGCGGGATGTGCGCCCGTCGGGCAGGTGCCACCAATGCTCCGCCGGCTCGAGCGCCCGATAGGCCTCGTGCAGCTTGGACTTCCAGGCGCGGAAGTCGGCCTGCTCGGGCAGCCGGCGCTGGGCGCGCAGGCGATCGAGGATTTCGCCGTCGGTCGGCTTCTCGTCCAGGAAGGCGGGATCGAGCTGCCACAGGGCGGCGAAGGCGGCGTTGAAGAAGGTGAGATGCTGGTCGGCATCGAAGATGGCCACGGCAGTGGCGAGCTGGTCGAGGGTACGGACATGCGCCTCGATCTGGCGCCCGATATCGGCCCGCATCGTCTCGACCTCGGAGACGTCGATCGCCATGCCGGCCGAACCGCGTGACGAGGGAATGTCGATGACGTCGAGCGTGCGCCGTGCCCCGCCCACGACGGCCGGGACACGCTTGAGGAAGGGCTTACCCTCATGCCGGGCCTTGCCGGCGTCCTCACGGGCTGGACGATCGAGCAGTTCGATGTCCCGGTTGAGAGCATCGCTCTCATCCTGGGCGTCGACCGCCCTGGCATAGGCCTTGTTGACCCAGGTCAGCTTCTCGTTGGCATTGCGCAGCCAAAGCGGTACCGGCGCCTCGTCGAGCAGCGCACGGATCGCCTCGATTTCCTCGCTGGCACGACGGTGCCGGTCGGCGAGGCGGGCGAGTTCCAACCGGTCTCCGGTGACGTCGCGCAGGCGCAGCACGGCGCGTCCGCCCAAGGCGCGGCCCTCGGCCTCTATGTAGCCGCCATGGCGCGAGCGTGCCACGAGATGAAAGCTCTCGCCGCGCTCGCGCAGGGCTCGGATGTGTTCCTCGAGATTGCGCGTGTCGTGATAGTCGAGCCAACCGGTACCGACCAGGCCACGCTTGGAAGGCGAGATGGTGACGCCCGGCAGTTCGCCCGACAGGAGCGGCAGGTCTTCGGTGCCCGACCAGACCGCGACCAGTTGCGGTTCCGACATGAGCAGCTGCTCGGCACGCTCGGCGCGAGCCGCCAGGCCCGCCATTTCCGCCCGCGTGGCGCGATCGCGCGCAAGCCAGGCATTGCGGGCACGAAGGTAGAAGATCGCCAGCCCTGTTGCCAGAATCAGTAAACCGGCGAACAAAGCGAGCATCGCGAGGATGCGGCGATCGGCGCCGGAAAGGTCACCGAAAAAGGCGATTTCGTGCGGAAAACTGTCGGCGGCAAGCGCTGTCGAGGCGCAAAGCGCACCGGCGGTGGCGAGCCCGGCGCACATGAGGGGCGGAGTCCAGCGGCTGCCGGAGGAATCTCGCTCTATGTGCTTGTCCTGCCGCATCTTCTCTCGACGAATCCGAATCCCCTCGGCACCGGCCAGAAGCCGGCACCTGACGTTCCGCTCACCCTGAAACGCAACGAGACGACGGCAAGACGGGGCGCCGGGCGCCGGGAATGCCTGCAACATCGTCCTACGCGGAAATCCGAACCGTCCGGCCTGTGATGCAGCCGCCGGTCCCGTTCCCCGAATCAGTTCACTTTACTCTCCCCCTGACTCCCGCCGAAAGAGTCCTTGCGGCAGCTATTCAAGGAAATTTCGAGATCGTGCCGTGAGAGCGCACGGCCGCATCATGGCACCGATCATGGTTACCAAGCTGTTAACGCAGATGAATTCGAAGCGGAAAGAAGGCCAATAGGCTGGCAGGCCACAAAAGGAAAACGCCGCCCCGGCTGGCCGGGACGGCGTTCGCTACACATTTAAAAAATCATACACGAAGATAATAATGGAAAGCCTAGAGAATGCTTTGGTTCTGAAATCAGTCGTGACGATGGACGTCAGGACGCCGTATTGGCGCGCGGAACGTGCGCCGTATGGCGGAGGATCCTGGTCTTGTGGGCTGGAGCGGTGCTCTCTGGTGCCGGCACCGGCTCGCTGGTGGCAGGTGTTGCGTAGAGTTCAGGGCCGGTGACCAGATGGCCATGGGCGAGTGCAGCGGAAGCGGAGAGGGACAGGCCGGCGGCAGCGACCGCCGCAACAATGAATTTGTTCACGATCATTCTCCTTTTTGGAAACTCGAACGGCAATTCGTCATGCAATAGGGATTCTCTACGCCCGCCGCCGGACAGCCGCAACGCAAAACGAGACGGCTCGGCTTGAAATTATTGTGATATCTATTTTACGAAATCGCGATCACGCAGAAACATCCGCGAAATAATCCAGGAATTCGCCGGCGGCGGCCGCAAGCCTTGCGGGATTCCGAGACTTCGAGTCTTGCCTCGCGCGAGCAGCCGCGTGGGCGACGATTCTCGGAGAAGTACACCCCTACAATGACGATTCGACGTCGCCGTCGTCCTATAAGTCATGTCGCCAACACGAAGAGCACCTGGCCCGCTATAAAGGGCTTGCCCTGGCTGTCTCGTTCCCGATTCGACAATTCATTCGTCAAGGCCACCGGCGTGCAGACCTCGCCCATCTGAGGCAGGCACAGCGCTCTTCGCGGCCGGAATCCATCCTGCGGATCACGGATGGAATCACGACACGAGAACGCCTCCACCCCGCATGTCTGCCCCTGCGGAAGCAGTCGACGTCGGCTGTTTTGGTAGAAAGGCCTGTATCCAAGGTTACAGATACTTCAACCATTAGAAAACAATATGCTTTTCAGGCATCAGAGCGTGAAAATCGCCAGCATTCGCCCGGATTCAAGGGACAAATACGCGAAAACATCGAAGCCGTGTCACGCTCGATCGACGGCAGCTGCGGCCAATGCCCGGCACCGCGAGACATTCACGTCCGACGAGAGGACCAGATCATGAGCGAATTCTATCAAGCCCTGCAGCCCGGCGTCCGGTTCTATCGCTGGCTCGACAGGCTGTTCGCGCGCCGGCGGAACGCCGCCCGGCCCGTGCGCCGCCCGCTGCCGCTATATAGCCTCCACGTGGTGGATGGAGGTTCCTTCTGATGCAGATCTGCCTGGCCGATCTCCACGACATACCGGTGCCGGACGACAGCCTCGTCCTGCGCAACGCCTTCAACCAGGAAGCCTTCATCTTTCCCGCTCATCTCGACGAGTCCGACCCCGTCTGCTTCGACGTCGTTCTGGGCCGGAACGGCTCGGGCGGCGCCGATGGGCTGGAACACGTCCATCCCGCTTCGGACGAAACCTTCATTGTGCGTTCGGGATGCCTGAAGGTGATGATCCACGGACACGCCCATATGGTCCGGGAGCGCGAATCCATCACGATCCGGCGCGGCGCACCGCACTATTTCGTCAACGGCCACGACCGGCAGACGGAATTCTCGGTGATCTTCGATCCGCCGCAGCAGCAGCGACGCTTCTTTGCCAATTTCGCGGCCACGGCGGAGCGCCGCGGCCGGTGGTTCTCGGCTCGCGGCAGGCCGCATCTCCTGCTCATGGCGCTGGTTCTGCATCGCTACCGCGACCATCTCTATCTTGCGAACCAGCCGGTCTGGCTGCAGAAGGCACTGTTTGCAGCGCTGGCGCCGGTAGCGCGCCTGTTCGGCTACGGCCTTGAAATCCAGCCCGGGAAATAGCGGCACCGGCCGTCGCCCTCAGAAGTCGGAGGCGATGCCCTTCACTTCCCAGTCACCATAGCGGACAGGCTCAGGCCCGTCGCGTCCGTTGATCTCGCGAGGACGCTCCACCGGCTGCTCGGACTTGCGGCGCTCCGCCGCCTCCAGGAGTGCGCGCCTGGCCTCTTCGCTCAGCACCTTGCCGGGCGCGGCGTTTGGCGGGAAGTCGGAATTTGGATCGGAACCGGACATGCGCTTAAAATCGCAAAATCGGCTGCCGCGATCAAGCACGGAGTAACGGGGTTTCATGCCCGAGACTCTTCCGGCATGGAGATGGATCATGATCAGCACCGGCAGGTCGCGGCGCCCGCGCCGTGCCGCTGCGAATCCCGCATCCGCCAAAAAGCGCGATGCCGCCTTGCCATAGACGCAGGCCCGATTATAGTCAGGAAATAAATATTATCTGCAGGAAACCCTTGTGGAGACCTGCGGACCATAATCGCGACGCGGGCGGCCAAGCATGCCTGCGGCGCGGCAAAAAAACAGACCATCCATTCCAACGCCGTTCGGCAAAGGGGAATTGCACATGACGAGAGTAGCCGTGATCGGTGCCGGTCCTTCAGGCTTGGCCCAGCTCAGGGCCTTCCAATCCGCCGCCAGAAAGGGCGCAGAAATCCCCGAAATCGTCTGCTTCGAAAAGCAGTCCGATTGGGGCGGCCTGTGGAACTATACCTGGCGCACCGGGCTGGACGAATATGGCGAGCCGGTCCACGGCAGCATGTATCGCTACCTGTGGTCGAACGGACCGAAGGAGTGCCTGGAATTCGCCGACTACACCTTCGAGGAACATTTCGGCAAGCCGATCGCCTCCTACCCGCCGCGTGCCGTGCTGTGGGACTACATCAAGGGCCGCGTCGAAAAGGCCGACGTGCGCAAGTGGGTGCGCTTCTCCACGCCGGTGCGCATGGTGCGCTTCGACGACAAGACCAGGAAGTTCACGGTAACGGCCCACGACCGGCCGAATGACCGCATGTATGACGAGGAGTTCGACTACGTCGTGGTGGCGAGCGGTCACTTCTCGACGCCGAACGTTCCTTATTTCGAGGGCGTGAAGACCTTCAACGGCCGCGTGCTGCATGCCCACGACTTCCGCGACGCCCTGGAGTTCAAGGGCAAGGACATCCTCATCGTCGGACGCTCCTATTCGGCGGAGGACATCGGTTCGCAGTGCTGGAAATATGGCGCGAAGTCGGTCACCACCAGCTATCGCTCCAAGCCGATGGGCTTCAACTGGCCGGCCAATTTCGAGGAACGTCCGCTGCTCCAGCGCCTCGACAAGAACACCGCCTACTTTGCCGACGGCTCCACCAAGGAAATCGATGCCCTGATCCTGTGCACCGGCTACCAGCACCACTTCCCCTTCCTGCCGGACGACCTGCGCCTGAAGACCGCGAACCGCATGTGGGCCGACAGCCTCTACAAGGGCGTGATCTTCGATAGGAATCCGCAGCTCTTCTATATCGGCATGCAGGACCAGTTCTACACCTTCAACATGTTCGACGTGCAGGCCTGGTGGGCGCGCGACGTCATGATGGGCCGCATCAATCTGCCGCCCGAAGCCGAGCTGAAGGCCAATTTCGACGCCTGGCGTGCCCGTGAGGAAACGCTTGAGGACGCCGAGCAGATGATCTGGTTCCAGGGCGACTATGTGAAGGAGCTGCTGGCCGAGACCGACTATCCGCAGTTCGACATCGAGGCCACCAACAAGACCTTCATGGAGTGGGAACACCACAAGATGGAGAACATCATGGGTTTCCGCGACCACGGATACCGCTCGCTGATGACCGGCACCATGGCGCCCAAGCACCACACCAAGTGGGTGGACGCCCTGGACGACAGTCTGGAGAGCTACCTGCAGACCGAGCCGTTGAAGGAAAGCAAGGTGGCGTAGGATTCCGCGGCAACAAGACAGGCAAGCGCTCTCCTTTCCCACGGAGCCGGGAGGGAGAGCGCCTCATCTCAACTGGTCGGTTTTCTTCATAAACCGAGCACAGCCGATAACCCGTCATTCCCATGCCGGCCGGACATATTTGCCGACAACGGCGTCACCCTCGGCATCACCGGCAAGATCACTCTGATCGGCCTCCGCCAATCCGGTCTCGATCGAGGTTCATCACCGTCCTATTGCGCCACATCGGTTCATCGATCCTCACCGGGGCGCCTCCTGCCCGATCCGCTCCACCAGGAAGTCGACGAACGCACGGATGCGGGCCGCCAGATGGTCATGCCCGACGAACACCGCGTGGATCAGTTCGATGTCGAGGGCGTTGTAGTCCTCCAACAGCGCCACCATGCGTCCCGCGTCGATGTCGGGCTGGACGTGGAAACGGCCGAGGCGCACCAGGCCGAGGCCGTCGAGGCAGAGCTGGCGCATGGTCGGGCCGTTGTTCGCGCTGAGATTGCCGCTTACCGAAACGCGCCGGAGCTCGCCGGTCCGCGAGTCGCGGAAAGGCCAGGCGTCGAGCCCCCGGCGGAAGTTGAAGAGCAGGCAGTTGTGCCGCTCCAGGTCCTCCGGCTTGGCCGGCAGCCCGTATCGTTCGACATAGGCGGGCGAGGCGGTGATCACGCGCCGGCTCTCCAGGATCTTGCGCGCCTTCAGGCTGGAGTCGCGCAGGGGGCCGGCGCGAAGCGCGATGTCGGCGCGCTCCTCGACGAGATCGATCACCTCGTCGGTCAGAGAGAAATCGAGCTCCACCTTTGGATAGCGCGCAAGGAAGTCCGGCAGGAGCGGCACCACGCATCGCGAGCCGAAACCCACGGAGGCGCTGACGCGCAGCCGCCCGGCGGGCACCACCTCGCCGCCGCTCGAGATCATGCGTTCTGTCTCGGCGATGGCGGCGAGGATGGCCTGCGCGCGGGCCAGATAGGTTTCGCCTTCCGGCGTGAGCTGCAGAGCGCGGGTGGTGCGCACCAGGAGGCGGGCACCGAGCCTGTCCTCGATGCGGGTGACGAGCTTGCTCACCGCGGACGGCGAAAGATGAAGCTTGCGCCCCGCGGCGGAGAAGCTGCGCAGTTCGGCGGCCGCGACGAATACCTCCATCTCGCCGGCCCGGTTGTCCATGACTTCGTCCCCTCTCTTTGAATTCAATTCAAAATCATTCGTCCATTATGCCTGATTATCATAGGAATGGGGACCGGCGATATTCCCTCCCGACTGTTTCACCCTGTCGGGATGCTCGCCATGCCCCTTGCCCTCTTTGCACTCACGATTGCCGCCTATGCGATCGGCACCACGGAATTCGTCATCGTCGGCCTGCTGCCCACCGTCGCCGCCGACCTCCACATCACCCTGCCGCTCGCCGGCCTGATCGTCAGCGTCTACGCGCTCGGCGTCACCTTCGGCGCGCCCGTGATCACGGCCCTCACCGGCCGCCTCGGCCGCAAGAGCCTGCTCCTCGGCCTCATGGCCCTCTTCATCATCGGGAATACGGCCGCCGCCCTCAGTCCCGGCTACGCGCCTCTGCTGATCGCGCGGGTGCTGTCCGCCTTCGCGCACGGCGTCTTCTTTTCCGTCGGTTCCACCATCGCCGCCGATCTCGTGCCGCCCAACCGCCGCGCCTCAGCCATCGCCCTGATGTTCATGGGCCTGACGGTCGCCATCGTCACCGGCGTGCCCCTCGGCACCTTCATCGGACAGACCTTCGGCTGGCGCGCCACGTTCTGGGGCGTCTCGGGCCTCGGCGTCATCGCGTTCGCCGCCCTGGCGCTGCTGCTGCCGGCCAACCTGTCGAGGGCCTCGCCGGCCCGCCTGGTCGATCAGGTCCGCGTACTCGGGAGCGGGCGCCTGCTGCTCGTCTTCGCCATGACCGCGCTCGGCTATGGGGGCACCTTCGTCGCATTCACCTTCCTCGCTTCCATCCTGCAGACGGTCACCGGCTTCTCGGAAGCAAGCGTGAGCCTGATCCTGGTGCTCTACGGCGCCGCCATCGCGGTGGGCAATCTCGCAGGCGGACGCATCGCCGACCACAATCCCGTCAAGGCCCTGATCGGCCTCTTCGCCTTGCAGGCGCTGGTGCTGACGCTCTTCACCTTCACAGCCGTTTCCCCGATATGGACGCTGGCGACGCTCGCGGCGCTGGGTTTCCTTTCCTTCGCCAACGTGCCCGGCCTGCAGCTCTATGTGGTGCAGCTTGCCAAGATCCACCGCCCTGCGGCCGTGGACGTCGCCTCCGCGCTCAACATCGCCGCCTTCAATCTCGGCATCGCGCTCGGCGCCTGGATCGGCGGCCTGGTCGTGGCCTCGCCCCTCGGGCTGGGCATGACACCCCTCGTCGGCGCCGTGCTGGTCGCCGCCGCCCTTGGCCTCACCCTGTGGAGCGGTGTCCTCGACCGGCGTCCCGTCCCCGCCGGCCACCCGGCCTGAACCCGAACCGAGGATCATGACCATGGACTATCGTCACATCGGCCAATCCGGCCTCAACGCCTCGGCCCTCTCCTTCGGCGCCGGGACGTTCGGCGGCTCGGGTCCCCTGTTCGGAGCATGGGGCACCACGGATGCCAGGGAGGCCAGGCGGCTCGTCGACATCTGCCTCGATGCCGGCATCAACCTGTTCGACACCGCGGATGTCTACTCCAACGGCGCCTCCGAGCAGGTGCTGGGCGAAGCGATCAAGGGCCGGCGCGAGCGCGTGCTGATCTCCACCAAAACGGGCCTGCCCATGGGCGACGGCCCGGCCGACTACGGCACCTCGCGCTCGCGCCTCATCCGCTCGGTGGAGGATGCGCTACGCCGCCTCGGCACGGACTACATCGACCTCCTGCAGCTCCATGCCTTCGACGCCGCTAGCCCCGTGGAAGAAGTGCTGGCGACGCTGGACAGCCTCGTGCGGGCCGGGAAGCTGCGCTATGTCGGCGTCTCGAATTTCTCGGGATGGCAGATCATGAAGTCGCTCGCCGCGGCCGACAGGCACGGCTATCCGCGCTATGTCGCCAACCAGACCTACTACTCGCTCGTCGGCCGCGACTACGAATGGGAGCTGATGCCCCTGGGTCTCGACCAGGGTATCGGTGCCCTGGTCTGGAGCCCCCTGGGCTGGGGCCGTCTGACCGGCAGGCTGAGGCGCGGGCAGCCTCTCCCCGAAGGCAGCCGCCTGCATCAGACCGCGGATTTCGGACCGCCGGTGGACGAGCAGCGGCTCTACCGCGTCATCGATGTCCTCGACGAGATCGCCGCCGAGACCGACAGGACGGTGCCGCAGATCGCGATCAACTGGCTGCTGCAGCGCCCCACCGTCTCCTCGGTGATCATAGGCGCCCGCAACGAGGAACAGCTCCGCCAGAATCTCGGGGCGGTCGGCTGGGCGCTCGCGCCGGACCAGATGGGAAGGCTCGACGAGGCCAGCGCGGCGGAAGCGGCCTATCCCTATTTTCCATACCACCGCCAGGAAGCCTTCGCTCGGCTGAACCCGCCGGCCGTCTAGTCGCATTGCTCCTTCCAGCCCTTCGACAGAAGCCCTCCCTCCCCCATCGGGCTCATTCACTCACGCCTTCACCCGCTCCATCCTCGGATCGTAGGGTGGCTCCAGGAACACCTCCGCCTTTACCCGCTCCGTCGCCACTTCCAGCTCGTAGCTCCCCGACAGCACGTAGTCGCGGTCAACGCCCTGGGGATCGCGCACATAGCCGTAGCCGATGTTCCTGCCGAGCGTGTAGCCGAAGCCGGCCGAGGCCAGCCAGCCGCAGCGCTTGCCGTCCCGATAGATCGTCTCGCGGCCGAGCAGGATCACGGCGGGGTCGGCAACCGTGAAACCGGCAAGCAGGCGCGGCAGGGGCTTGCCGCCCTGCTCCACCAGGGCCTCGCGGCCGAGGAAGGGAATGTTCTTCTTCAGCTTCGCTGCCCAGCCGAGGCCGGCCATCAAGGGCGAGTGATCCGGGCCGATCTCGCCGCCCCAGGCGCGATAGCCCTTTTCGAGGCGGAGCGATTCGATGGCGCGGTAGCCGGCATTGACGAGCCCCAGCGGCGCGCCTGCTTCCATCAGGGCGTCGTAGACGGTCGCCGTGAATTCCATCGGGATGTGCAGTTCCCAGCCGAGTTCGCCGACATAGGTGACGCGCATGGCGAACACACGGGCTCCCGCGACATCGAGGAAGCGGCAGGTGCCGAAGGGAAAGCCGGTGTTGGAGATGTCGTCTTCCGTGAGCCGTGCCAGGATCTCGCGCGATTTCGGCCCCATCAGCACCAGGACGGCGTTTTTCGAGGTCATGTCGGTGAGACGCGCATCAAGTCCCTCCGGAATGTTGCGCGCGATCCAATCGCGATCATGCGTGGCGAAACCGGTGCCGGTGACGATGTAGTAGTAGTCCGGACCGGCCCGTGCCACGGTAAGATCGGCCTCGATGCCGCCCTTGGCGTTGAGCATCTGGGTATAGACCAGGCTGCCGACGGGCTTGGCGACGTCGTTGGCGCAGATCCAGGAGAGGGCTGCCTCGGCATCCCGGCCCGTCACGGAGAATTTGGCGAAGGAGGTCTGGTCGAATACGACCGCCGCCTCGCGGCAAGCCTTGTGCTCGCGACCAACCGCCTCGAACCAGTTCTGGCGTCCATAGGTGTAGATGTCCCGCGCCTCCGCGCCCGGAGCGGCGAACCAGTTGGGACGCTCCCAGCCGAGTTTCTCGCCGAACACGGCACCCTGAGCCTTCAGCCGGTCGTAGAGCGGCGAGCGGCGCAAGGGACGGCCGGACTGGTACTCCTCGAAGGGCCAGGCCATCGTGTAGTGCTTGGCATAGGCCTCCATGGTCCTCTTGCGCACCCAACCGGTGTCGAGCGTGTTGTTGCCGAAGCGGCGGATGTCGACGGCCCACAGGTCGTAGGGTGGTTCGCCCCTTGCCACCCATTCGGCCAGCGCCATGCCCGCTCCCCCGCCCGAGGCGATGCCGAAGGCGTTGAAGCCGCAGCCAACATAGATGCCCTTCACGTCGGGTGCGGCGCCGAGGATGAAATTGCCGTCGGGCGTGAAGCTCTCGGGCCCGTTGATGAACTGCTTGATGCCGGCGCTCTCCATCGCCGGTACGCGGCCTATGGCGAGTTCCATCAGCGGCTCGAAATGATCGAGATCGTTCTCCAGAAGCTGGAATTCGAACTTCTCCGTCGCCCCGGTGTTGGCCCAGGGTTTGGGATTGGGTTCGTAGCCACCCATCACCAGACCGCCGACCTCCTCCTTCCAGTACGTGAGACGGTCCGGATCGCGCAGCGTGGGCAGGTTCGTCGCGACGCCCTCGATGCGCTCCGTGATCAGGTACTGGTGCTGCATCGAGACGAGGGGAATGTTGACGCCGGCCATGGCCCCGATCTCGCGCGACCACTGTCCGGCGCAGATCACGATCTTCTCCGCCTCGATGCGGCCCTGGTCGGTCAGCACGGCGCGGGCGACGCCGCCCTCCACCTCGATGCCGGTGACCGTGACGCCTTCCCTGAAGGTGACGCCGCCATTGCGCGCACCCCTGGCGAGAGACTGGGCGATGTCGGAGGGCGAGGCCTGCCCGTCCGTCGGCAGGAAGGCGGCACCGACAACGTCGTCCACCTGCATCAGCGGCCAAAGGTCCTGCGCTTCCTTCGGGGTGAGAAGCTGCATCTCCAGGCCGAAGGAGGTGGCCGTGGTGGCCTGGCGCTTCACCTCCGTCCAGCGCTCCTGGTTGCAGGCGAGACGCAGGCCTCCGTTGCGCTTCCAGCCGGTCGCGAGGCCTGTCTCCTGCTCCAGCCGGTCGTACAGCGCCACCGAATAGCCGAGGAGCTGGGTGATGTTGGCGTTGGTCCGCAACTGTCCCACGAGCCCGGCGGCATGCCAGGTGGAACCGGAGGTCAGCTTGCCGCGCTCCAGTACCAGGACGTCGGTCAAGCCCATCTTGGCGAGGTGATAGGCGGTGGAACAGCCGACGATGCCGCCGCCGATGATGAGGATTTTGAC
This sequence comes from Labrys sp. ALF-8, assembly GCF_059699065.1. Taxonomy (NCBI): domain Bacteria; kingdom Pseudomonadati; phylum Pseudomonadota; class Alphaproteobacteria; order Hyphomicrobiales; family Xanthobacteraceae; genus Labrys; species Labrys sp. ALF-8. The sequence goes on along the minus strand of NZ_AP048537.1, from coordinate 2,252,096 downwards.
GGAGGAAGGAAGGTCGGCCATGGGAACCCCTGGGAGCGCGGACGTGCCCGTCCGCTCTTGAAACGGATCACTTTGTGGAAAGGAAGAACGGGTCGTCCGAGGCTCGTCGAGCCTGGAAGGGATGTGCGTGCTCCCAGGCTCCATACGCCGCTTCGTAGCGCCGCAGATTCTCGGCGGTATAGGCGGCATAGTCGAAATCGAGCGCGGAATGGATCTCGGACACCATGCTCCACATCGTCTCGCGCAGCAGCGAGGCCGCCGTCATGGCGGCAAGACGCCGGTGCAGTTCGTCGGTCATCGGCCGGTCGAAATAGGCTTCCGCCAGTTGCTCGCTCGCCGCCGCATCGACCTCGGAATTGGAAGCGAGGCCGCCAAGATCGAACAGCGGCGAGTTGAAGCCCGCATAATCCCAGTCGACCAGCCAGAGCCGCTTGCCGTCATCCAGGAAGTTGGCGGCGAGGAGATCGTTATGGCCAAAGACAATGTCGACGGGGCAGACCGCCGCTTCCAGCCGCTCGCTCTCTGCAAGCAGGCGCGACAGCAGCGGGAGGTGGCGGCTGCTGCCCTCCCTCAGGGTGTGGGCATAGTCGCGCACCACCTGGAATACCCAGAATATCGACGCCGGCCCGCGGAAGTGGCGCGGCATCTCGGTATGACAACGGCGGACGAGATCGATCAGCGCGGTGTGGTTCCGGGGGTCTCTGATATCCTCGGGCGTGAAGGTTCGGCCCTCCACGAAGCGCAGCACCAGTGCACCGGGTTCGCTGTGTACGACCTCGGGTGAAATGCCGGCCGCGAAGGCTGCCTTGCTGGCTGCCAGCTCGTTGCTGCGGCTGATCTGGTGGAGAGGAATGTCGTCGCCGATGCGCACGACATATTTGTCCGCGCCGTCGACGACCGTGAAATTCGTATTGGTGATGCCTCCGCCAAGCGGCTGCGGTTCGACCTTGCCACTCCAACAGGCCAGCATCGCCGCTTTCTTCAGAGGATCGAGAAGCGGTCCAGCCCCCATGGCATCTCCGGCTCATCCGTTCAAGCTGGAGGGAAGTTAGCGCGATTTGGATGAAATCGTCCAGCGGGAAGACTGGCAGGCGGGAGCTCATCTTTGACGCACCGTCCCCTCTGCGGGGAGACGGTGCCCGACTGCGCGCTCAGACCGACCGACCGTCCAGCACGATCTCGTAGCCGCGATTCAGCAGCCGCATGCGGAATTCCTCGAAATGCCGGCGGTGGCCGCTCTCGACCTGATCGGCCGGATAGGTCCAGCCGTTGCGCCGGGCGGCTTCGAGGACCGCCTCATATTCGGCGTCGCTGATACGCCGCGCTTCGGTCTCGCCGATTCGATGGCGTGTTTGCCCTGCCTCGATGGCAGGAAACGCCAGAAGACCGAGCATGGCGACCTGGAAGAGGCTCATCATCGTTGCCTCCAACGGAAAGGGTCTCCATGGGAGGATGCGCGAGATCGCGATCGTAGTCCTGAAAGAGGGATGAGAAATGCGTGAAATCGACGGGCTTGGGAATCGCGGCTGGAAAGGCGAGGGCTCCCTCGCTTTCAAGAACCTCCGCCCCCAAGGCGCCCGTCAGCCGCTAGCCCTCGTATCCGCCCATCCCGCAAACAAGCTTCCATTCGCCGTCCGTCACCGGCTGGACGGAAAGGCGGGAGAGCTTGACCAGCGCCATCTCGGCGAGTTTCGGCTCAGCCTTGATCGCGGCGAGGGTGACGGGATTGGGGAAGGGCTTAACCGCCTTGAAGTCGACGAGCACCCAGGGCTCCCCCGGGGTGGCGGGATCGGGATAGTGCTCGCGCACCACCTCGGCCACGCCGACAATCGCCTTGCCCTCGTTGGAATGGTAGAAGAAGGCATGGTCGCCTTGCTTCATCGCCATCAGGTTGAGCTTGGCGGCGTGGTTGCGAACACCGTCCCAGGGCGTGCCCTTGGCACCGGCCGCGACCTGCTGGTCCCAGCTCCAGACGTCGGGTTCGGACTTGATCAGCCAATGGCGCATGGCAGGACCTCCTCTGCGATGCGTCAGACCGAGGCCGGCGGCTTCACGCCCCAGCGCCAGCGGCGGATCGAGGTGGAGGCGAACAGCCCGGCCTTGGCGTAGGGATCGTTCTGCGCAAAGGTGCGCGCCTCGGCCTCGGAGGGGAAGTCGACGATCAGGAGCGAACCGACCATCTGGTCCTGTTCGTCGAGGAAGGGGCCGGCCCCGAGGACATGGGCATCCTGGGACTTGAGATAATCCATATGCGCCGGCCGGGTCGCCATACGCAGTTCCAGGCCGTTGGGGATGTCTTCACACTGGATCACGAACTGCACGAACCTCTCCCTGAAACGATTTTGATGAAAAACGAAGCCGCAATCGGGTAGCGGGAAGCGGCCCGTTTGTCGAGAGGGCGGAGGTCGCGTTCAGCTCGATGCGGGAGACTCCGCGCACTCCCGCCTGCTTGCTACTGGAGCCGGATGCCGAGCGAGTCCCGCACGGCTGCGACGAGCTCCGGCGGGCTCGGGAACTTGCCGATCCCCTCATAACCGTCTGCGATGCATTCGATATGGGTCCAGCGCACGACGCCGTCCCGGTCGATCAGGAACTGCCCTTTGAGCTGCGGCCACTGCTGCTGGACATCGCTGCGATCCCTGTCCGTTTCCACATATCCGTCGCGCTTCGACATCGCCTCCGCGGCCTGCATGACCGGCATCGGCTCGGGAAACTCGCCGAAGGGATCGATGCGCACCGATGCAAGCGCCCCCATGAGTTCCGGCGTCGCTTCCGGCTTGGGCACGCCATAGGCGCGGTGGGTGAAAAGCTCCGGGTCGGTGGCTATGCGGAGCCGACTCGGCCGGAACCTGAAATAGAGGCGGGCATTTTCAAGCTCGGTAGCGACGATGCCGAGACTCTCCACACCCAGCGCCTCCAGCTCGGCGCTGGCCGATGCCATCTGCGCGATGGCGCGCCGGCAGAACGGGCACCATAGCCCGACGAACAGGGCCAGGAACAGCGAACTCCTGCCGCGATAGTCGGCCAGGGAAGCGGTTCCGCTGCCGTCGAGGGCCGGCAGCATGAACTCCGGCGCACGTTCGCCGGGAGAAATCGGTGAAAGCAAAGGCGACATGCTCATGCGAACCCCTCCGAACTGGACAAGGTCCGAGCTGTCTTCCGGAAAGGGCCTTCGAGCCTCGGCCGAAGCTCCCAATATCGACCCGCCGCTCGCTGGAGTAAAGCACGTTTGGGTAGAAACGCCGCTTTTCTCCAGGTCTTTGTTTTTCGACGCGTCTTTGCGTTTTGCCGATTCCGTCAAAACACAAAACGCTCTAGCACAGGAACGGCAGGACCATCAGGGCATCCGGCTCCAGGCCCGCCTTCTGGCAGACCGCATCGGACTTCGCCAAGTATAGCGCCGCGAAGGCCCGGTTCCCAGCGTCGAGGTGAAGCGTGCCCAGGCCGTCGTAGCAGGGGAAAAGGAATTGCGGTTCCTCGGTCCGTTCCGCAAGGCCGAGAGCCTCCTCGTAGCAGGCCAGTGCCTCGGCCTGTTCGCCACGACATTGGTGGATCTGGCCCAGAATGATGAGCGGGGCGGCGAGATGGTCGACCAGACCCAGCCGTCGATCGAGTTCCACCGCCATCCGCGCCGCCTTGATGCCGTCGGCCTCGCAGCGATCGGTCAGGGCGCAGTAGGAGACCGCGAGATTGGCATAGAGGTGCGACTGGAAGCCGAGATCTCCCACCTTGCGGGCCGTCTCGAGCCCGCGCAGGCAGGTACCGATGCTGAGTTGCGGGTTCAGCGAACTGTAGAGCACGCCGAGATTGGTGTATCCCCGGCAGGCCACGTGGAGCAGATCGTGTTTCTCGGCCAGCCTGACGCTTTCCTCGATGTGGCCGACCGCTTCGCCTGGCCTTCCCGCGCGGGCAAGGGCGACGCCGATGGTGTTGTAGGCATGCGCCCGCGTCGCCGCGAGTTCGCGAAGGCGCTCGGGATCCGCTTCCGCGTCCTTTTCCCGATCCGCCTCGACCAGTGCCCGCTGGGCCCACGCGATCGCCACCGCATTGTCGCCACCGCGAAAGGCGAGCCTGCCGGTCTCCTGCAGAAGCTGGGCGCGCTCGAGCGAATAGCCCTCATCCCCGAGAAGAAGCAGTCCGCGTCCGAGGCAGGCTCTCGCCTGTTCACGTTCGCCCGACTCCCAGTAGAGCCCGCCCCGCTTGCGATGGAGGCGGGCGGCGCCTGCAAGGTCCCCGCCGGCCTCGAATTCCTCGCGGACGGCATCGTAATGCGCCGCCGCCTCGGTGCGCCGTTCGGTCAGTGCCAGGAGATCGGCAAGCCGCTCGCGCGCAGCCCGGACCGCGGCCTCGCTGCCGGGACAGCCTTCGAGGGTGCGCAACGCCCGCTCGTAGTGCCGGATGGCGTCGTCGTTGGCGTAGACGGCGCGTGCCCAATCCCCGGCTGCCACCAGGTAGCTTGCGCCCCTCGCCTTGTCGGCGCTCAGGCTCCAGTGGCGCCCCAACGCCTCCAGGTCTGCCAGCCTCTCGGGCCTCGTCCCCACGGCGCTCTCGAGCGCGCGGCCGGCTCTTTCATGCAGCTCGGTCCGGCGAGCGAGAAGAAGATTCTGATAGACGGCCTCCTGCACGAGCGCATGGACGAAGCGGATGGAGTCGCCCGTTTCGTCGCGGCAGAGAAGATCGGCTGCAACCAGCCGCTGGATCACGGCATCGATCCCGCGTGCCTCCGTGGCGACGGCTGCCAGGAGTGCTTGCGGAACGATCATGCCGAGCACCGCCGCCTCCTGGAGCAGGCGCCGGGCCTCGACAGGCAGCCTGTCCACGCGGGATAGCAGGAGGCCCTGGAGGGTGGAGGGTATTTCCGTCGCATCGAGCGGGGCAGCCCGCGCCCAGCGCTGCCCATGGCGCACCAGAACCCCGCGGCTCACCAGGCTGCGCACGATTTCCTCGACGAAGAGGGGGTTGCCGCCCGAGCGTGCGGCGACGAAGCTCCGGATGCTGTCGTCCCGATCACCCTCCACCGCGCCGAACAGGCCGGCCACCAGGGCTCCCGTGTCATCCTGCGAGAGCGATGCAAGGCGGATCGCCGAAGACGAGACACCGGGGTGCGGCGGCACCGACACATCGGGCCGGTGCGTGAGAACGAGCAGGAGCCGGCGGTCGGAGAGTTTGCCGGCGACATCGCACAGGAGCGTCAGGGAGGCCGCGTCCGCCCAGTGGAGATCCTCGACGACGATGATGAGATGGCCCTGGTCGAGGCGCTGCTCGATCAGGAGGCGAGCCGCCAGCGTAATCTGGCGCTTCAGCTGTTCCGGCGCCAGCTGGCTCGCCTCGTCGGTCTCCATTCCCAGGATGAAGCCCAGCATCGGCGCTATGGCTTCCGCCATGCCCGACTCCGCCCCCAGCGTCGCCAACCCGCCCATGAGCTTGCCGCGTGCCGAGGCGAGCGTATCGTCGGCCCGAAGCCGATAGCCTTCCCGGAACAGGGCGCCAAACACGCCATAGGTCGGCTCGCCGCGGGACGAGCAGGCGATGTGGCGCACAGCCCCGCCGGCCAGCTTGCCCTTCGCTTCCAGCGCGCCGAGGAACTCGGCGACAAGGCGGGACTTGCCCGCGCCCGGTTCGCCGCACAGATCGACGATCTCGCAATGCCCTGCCTGCACGCGTTCGAAGGCAGCGAGCAATTGCGCCAGTTCACCGTCACGGCCGACCATCGGGCTGGCGAGGCCGTAGGCGGCCAGCCCACGGCCGCTGTCCGGCGCCGCAAGCAGGCCGACCAGGCGATAGGTCAGCACCGGCATGGCCTTCCCGCGCAGCGCTAGTTCAAGCCCCTGCTCGAAGGCGAAGCGGTGATGCGTCAACGCATGGGTCGCCTCCGATACCAGGATGGCACCCGAAGCCGCGGCCAGCAGGCGCGCCGTGGTGTTGACGGTGTCGCCCGTCACCGCATAGGCGGCATCGGGGGACCGGCCGAGATGGCCGGCGACGACGGGTCCGGTATGGACGCCGATATGAAGGCTGACCGGCTGGCCGAGCCGCCCGACCCATCCTTCGTTCGACCGCGCCAGCGCCTCCACCATGTCCAACGCCGCGTGGAGAGCCCGCTCCGGGTCGTCCTCATGCGCCACGGGTGCGCCGAAGACCGCCAGCACGGCATCGCCCACGAATTTCTCGAGAAAGCCGTCATGGCGGGCGATGACCGCGGCCAGTACATCGAGCAGTTCGTCCTGGAAGGCCCTGACCTCCTCGGGATCGAGGCGCTCCGCCATCGTGGTGAAGCCGGTGACGTCGGCAAAGAGGACGGTCACCTGCCGCCGATCAACCTCGGGCGCAAGGCGCGGCGGCGCGGGCACGGCCTCGGCAGCCGAAACGCCCTTTCCGCAACGCGGACAGAAGGCGAAGCCCGGACTGAGTTCAAAACCGCAACCCGCGCACACCATGGGACGATCCGCCGCTGCGATGCGGACGCGATTCTACCGGGCTGGACGGGGGGCGGCAAGCGTTGCGACGGGTCCACCGGCCCGCAGCGCGGGCCGAAGACGATCCCGGCTCCGCGAAGCGTCACTACCTGCCGCCTCGCGCCCCGGATTGCCTCATTTCACCCGCGCTTCGGCGGCCACCACCGTATTGTGCAGCAGGCAAGCCACCGTCATCTTGCCGACGCCACCGGGCACGGGCGTGATGTAGGAGGCCTTGCCCAACGCTTCCTTGGTGGCGACGTCGCCGACGATGCGGCCCTTGCCGTCCTCGGTCGGCACCCGATTGATGCCGACATCGATGACCACGGCGCCGTCCTTGATCCAGTCTCCCCTGACCATCTCGGCCCGGCCCACGGCGGCGACCAGGATGTCCGCCTCGCGGCAGACGGCGGGCAGGTCCCTGGTGCGCGAATGGGCGATGGTCACCGTGCAGTCATTGGCGAGCAGGAGCTGGGCCATGGGCTTGCCGACGATGTTGGAGCGCCCGACCACCACGGCGTTCTTGCCGGAGAGGCCGGCCTTGCCCACGGTGTCGAGCAGCATCATCAGCGACCCCAGCGGCGTGCAGGGGATCAACATCTGCTCCGGGTCGATCTTCGCGGCGGTGAAGAGCTTGCCGACGTTCATCGGGTGGAAACCGTCCACATCCTTGGCGGGATGGATGGCGTCGATCATCATCTGGCCATCGAGATGGCCCGGAAGGGGCAGCTGCACCAGGATGCCGTCGATGCCGGGATCGGCGTTGAGGTCGGCGATGACCTTGAGCAGTTCTTCCTTGCCGATGGTCTCCGGCAGCTCGATCAGGTGCCCGTCGATCGCCGTCTCATGCGCCATCTTGGTCTTGGTGTTGACGTAGGCCCGGCTGGCGGGATGGTTACCGACGATCACCACGTCGAGGCGCGGCTTGCGGCCATGGGCGGCGGCAAAGGCCTCCGCGCGAACCTTGGTGCGGGCGCGGACATTCGCAGCGTGGACATTGCCGTCGATCAGTTCGGTCATGGCGCAACTCTCATTCTCACGAAACAGCGCGCGTCTTATAGCGTGCCGGCCGGCAAATGCAGCCATCTTGTGCCGCCATGTTCTGTCCTGATTTGTACGGCGCCTCGACCCCGCGCACGCGAGGGAACTTCATGGGTCCTCCGCGACTTTTCTTCCCATCATCGCCGGGAGACAGACATGCGCCTGATCGCGTTCGCCGCCAGCCTCGTCCTGCTGCCGCTTGCCGGCCCCGCCCTCGCCGCCGGGCTGGACATGGGCGGCATCAACGCCGCGACCTTCTCGGCCGTCGAGAGCCACGGCAAAGCCCGCGGCGCCTCGGCCCTTCTGGTCAAGGCCCAGATCCTGCTCGACCGCGCGGGCTATTCGCCGGGGGAAATCGATGGCCGCCATGGCGACAACTTCGTCAAGGCCCTCGCCGCCTACCAGGCGGACCACGGCCTGCCGTCGACCGGCGAACTCGACCAGCCAAGCTGGGACAGTCTGGCGGCGACCTCGTCCGAACCGGTGGTGACGGAATACGAGATCAGCCGCGGTGACCTCCGCGGCCCGTTCACCAGGCGTATTCCGGCGAAATTCGAGGCCATGGCCCGGCTGCGGCGCCTCAATTACCACAATGCCCACGAGGAACTCGCCGAACGCTTTCACATCAGTCCGGAGCTTCTCAGGGCAATGAATCCACGCGAGCGCTTCAGGAAGCCGGGCGATACCATCGCCGTGGCGGCCGTATCGCAGCCCGACCTCGCACTGGTCAAGGCCAATCGGGCGGCGCCGCAGCCGGGCTCCGCCGTCCGGCTGGAAGTGGACAAGGACAAGCTCACGCTCAGGGCCTTCGACGCCACCGGCAGGCTGATCCGCTTCTTCCCGGCCTCCGTCGGCAGCGAGGACAAGCCCGCCCCCTCGGGGACGCTCGAGATCGAGCGGGTGAATCTGCGGCCCGACTATACCTACAATCCGAAATATGCCTTCAAGGGCGTGAAGGCCAGGCACCCCTTCACCATCGCCCCCGGCCCCAACAATCCGGTCGGGCTGGTGTGGATCGACCTCAACGAGGAGGGCTACGGCATCCATGGCACGCCCGATCCGGGTCGCATCTCCAAGCGCTATTCCCACGGCTGCATCCGCCTGACCAACTGGGACGCGCTGGCCCTCGCGACGCTCGTGCGCCAGGGGGTCTCCGTGACCTTCGTCGGCAACGGGCCGTAGCGGGGATCGCCGCTCCGTGGGATGCGCACCCTCATCCGGCGCGGCGGCCAGCGCTTTCCCACGATGCCAATTGACAGCAAGGCGATTTCCGAACGGAGTGTGCGCCGAACGGGGCATGACCATGCCGGCGCGATTCGAAGGTGCCGGCGCGAAGGAGGAAGCCATGGCCGACGGCGCCAAGCGTCAATTCAGCATCCCGCGCGAAGCGGACATCGGGCTGCGGTCGATAGGCAACGCTGCAGGTCTGACCGTCAGCTTTTCCGCCAACGGCACCGTCTTTGCCATCGAGCACCGCGATCCCAAGGCGTCGGTGACCATCAACCAGGTGCTCGGCTCGCCCATCCACGGCGGCATCGGCCGGATCTATCTGCGCGCAGGCGGCCGGAAGCCTTTCGTCACCGAGTTGGTCGGGCCGGGAGCCAGGACGGATTTCGCCATCGGAAGCAGCAGCGCGAGCTGGACGGGCCAGGCCGGCGGCATCGATTTCCGCGTGGCGCTTTGCCTGCATCCCAGCGAGCTGGCCTGGTTCTGGGACATCACCCTGGCGGGCCATGGAGACGCGCCCTGCGACGTGGTGTTCGTGCAGGACATCGGCCTCGGCCCACGTGGCTTCCTGATGAACAGCGAGGCCTATGTCTCGCAATATCTCGACCATCACATCGGTGATCACCCGCAATTCGGCCCTGTTATAATGAGCCGGCAAAACTTGTCGCAGGCCGGTCAATTCCCCTGGGTGGCCCATGGCTGCCTGCAGGGAGCCCGGAGCTTTGCCACCGATGCCCTGCAGATTTTCGGCCCCGGCTTCCGCTTTTCCGGGCAGCTCCTCCAGGAATTCGGCACGGACCTGCCGAATGTCCGCCAGCAGCATGAGGTCGGCTGTGCCGCCATTCAATCACTGCCGGTGACGCTGTCGGGGTCCGGCAGCGCCGAGCTCATCTTCTTCGGCCGGTTCGAACCGAACCATCCGGACGCATCGAGCGGTGCCGACCTAAGCCGGCTAAGCAATATCGCCTCACTACGGCAGGATATCGGCCCTGTCGCCCAGTCGGCCGCTGCGGCGCCGCCGCGCAGCCTCCTGCAGGACGCCACGCCGCTTCCGGTACAGGCCCTCGACACGGCCATTCTCGATCGCCTCTATCCGGACCGCAGGGCCGAGGAATGGCAGGACGGCGCGCTGCTGTCCTTCTTCGTGCCCGAGGGCCAGCAGAATCGCCATATCGTGCTCGCCGCCAAGGAACGGCAGGTGCCGCGCCGCCACGGCGCCCTGCTGCGCAGCGGTCAGAGCATGAAGCTCGACGATTCCACGCTCTGCTCGACGGCCTGGATGCACGGCGTCTTCGCCGCACAGCTCACCATCGGCAATACCTCCTTCCACAAGCTGTTCTCGGTTTCGCGCGATCCCTACAATCTCACCCAGGGCAGCGGGCTTCGTATCCTGGCGGACCTCGGGGAGGGCTGGCGACTCCTCACCGTGCCTTCCGCCTTCGACATCGGCCTCAGCGATGCGCGGTGGATCTATCGTCTCGGCGATCGCACCATCACGGTCCATGCCATCGCGGCGGGCGACGCGCCGGCCATGCAGTGGCGCGTGAGCGTCGAAGGTCCGGCCTGCCGCTTCCTCGTCATCGGCCATGTCGTGATGGGCGAGCGCGACTATGAGCAGACAGGCACGATTGACGTTGACGTAAACGAGAGACGCATTTCGCTGCGCCCCGGCGCGGACTGGCTCTGGGGGCAGACCTATCCCGAGGCCGCCTACCATCTCGTCACAGCCACGCCGGGCTCGGTGGAAGCCATCGGCGGCGACGAGCTCATCTATCAGGACGGCGAGGGCCGCGGGGGCGCTTATGTGGCCCTCCGCTCGACGCCGACCGCCGAACTCGTCTTCGCCGTCGCCGGCTCCATGACCAGCGCGGCGGAAGGCGAGACCCTTGCACGCCGTTTCTCTTCCGGCGCCGACACCGAAGGCCTTCTCGCCCCGGCGCGCAGCTTCTGGAGCCACGTTACCCGCGACCTGCGGCTGCAAGGCTCCGGCAGCGACGTCGAGGCGCAGGACCTCATGATCCCATGGCTTGCCCATGACGCCCTGATGCACCTCACCGTGCCGCACGGGCTGGAGCAATATACCGGCGCGGCCTGGGGTACGCGCGACGTCTGCCAGGGTCCGATCGAGCTGATGCTGGCGCTGGAACACGATGCCGAGGTCAGGGATATCCTGCTCACCCTGTTCGGCGAACAGTCACGGGCCAGGGGCGACTGGCCACAATGGTTCATGCTCGAGCCCTACCCGTACATCCGCGCCGGCGACAGCCATGGCGACGTCATCGTCTGGCCGCTCAAGGCCCTCTGCGACTATGTCGAAGCGACGGGCGACCTCACCATCCTGGATGAGAAGACCCCCTGGCGCGACGAGAAGAATGCGCACACTGCCGATACGGCAACTCTCGCCGAGCATATCGAGAAGCTGCTCGCCACCGTGCAGGCGAGCTTCATTCCCGATACGAGCCTGGTGCGCTACGGCGAGGGCGACTGGAACGACTCCCTGCAGCCCGCCGATCCTCACCTGCGCGACTGGATGGTCTCGAGCTGGACTGTTGCCCTGCTCTACGAACAGATCGTCCGCTATTCAGCCATCCTCAAGCGCCGGGGCGAGACGGGGCACGGCGCCGAACTCTCCGACCTCGCCGGCAAGATGCGCGGCGACTTCAACCGCCACCTCATCCGTGACGGCGTGGTCGCGGGTTACGGCCTGTTCGATCCGGCGCATGACGGCGTCGAGCTGCTGCTGCATCCGTCCGACACCCGCACGGGCCTCTCCTATTCGCTGATCCCGATGACGCAGGCGATCATCGGCGGTCTCTTTACCCACGAGCAGGCCCGCGACCACCTCTCGGTGATCCGCGAGCACCTGCTGCTGCCGGACGGCGCCCATCTGATGGACCGGCCGGTGGCCTACAATGGCGGCCCCGAGAGGCTGTTCCGCCGCGCGGAGTCCGCTTCCTATTTCGGCCGCGAGATCGGCCTGATGTATGTGCATGCGCATCTGCGCTACTGCGAAGCGCTGGCCAAGCACGCAGACGCGCCGGGGGTCTGGGAGCAGCTTGCCCTGGTCAATCCGATTGCCGTGACGGGGCACCTCGCCAATGCCTCGCTGCGTCAGCGCAACACCTATTTCTCGTCCTCGGACGCCGCCTTCCTCGATCGCTACGCCGCAAGCGCGGAGTGGGGCCGGGTACGCGCGAAGACGATCGCCGTGGAAGGGGGCTGGCGCATCTATTCCAGCGGCCCGGGGCTCTTCACGCGCGCCATCGTCGAGCTGGTACTCGGCAGGCGCCGCCAGTTCGGACAGAGGGTGAGCCAGCCGCTGATAGCGGAGGCGCTGACGGGAAGCACCTCGAGCCTGGGGTGACCCGCTGGTACGCCAGCATCCGAGGGGAGGCTCCGGCCTGGGCTATTCCTCTTCCTTCTTGATCTGGCGCTTCTTGTCCCGGCGCCGCTGCTTGCGCAGCTCCGTGCTTTCATGGACGCCGTAGGTCGAAGGCGGCTTCCTCTTCCGGGAGGCTGCCTTCTTCTCGGCCCGCGCCCTGTCCTTCAGGAGGGCATCCGCCGCCGCGAGCTGCTCCTCGGTGAAATAGAGGTCTCGTCCAACCGCCGTGAAGAAGCCGTGCTGGCGGGCGACATTACCGAGATGCCGGGCTTCGACGTCGAGGCGCCGCGCAGCCTGGGCGAGGGAGATCAAGGGGGGAGCGGGAGCTTCAGGCACGGTCTCTTCCATATACGGCAGCTTTTCAATAATGCGGCGGGGGCGGCTCGGGCAAGCCGGCAAGATCGGCGCGCTGCTCGCCGACGGCCACGCGGTCCTCGAGCCGGGAGAGCTGGCGCGTCAGCGCATCGATCTGCTTCCATTGCGCGACGACGGCCTTGTTGAGATCCTCGATGGTCTGGTCCTGGAAGGTCAGGCGCATCTCCAGTGCGTCGATGCGGGCGCTCAGGCTCTCGATGTCGGTCATGGCGGGCTCCCAGCTTCTGCCTGCACCTCTTGGCAACAATTTCAGACTAAAACCAGCCCATGCTTCGGGGATTCGGCATATTTCGCCCATCGACATGGGCCAGCCTGACGAAATACGCGATCGTGTTCATCGTCGCGATGAATCTCGCACGTCTGGAGCGCCTCACCAGCCGGGCCGCCGCCATTGCCGCCGTCGCCCTGGCACTGGTGATCCTGCTGACCTGGCTCGGCATCCTGCCGCTTGGCGGCGACCGGCCCGAATGGCGCCGCCTCCTCCGCCGCCACAGCACGGCCCTCACCAGGCGCTATCGCCAGCTCGTGCGCGTCAACGCCTACGGCGCCGAGGAATTCGACAAATGGCATGACGAGCTGGCACGCTTCCGCGAAGCCGTGAAGCTCAGCCTGGAGGAGAAGGCTATACTGCGCTTCGATGCCCTCGCCACCCGCATGGTGCGGGCCTGGGCCGCCGCGGAACCCGACGCTCGCATTCCCGAGGCGATGGAGGAGATCACGCCCGAGGACTACGAGCATCTGTGCGCCGACCTCCTGCGCAAGGCCGGCTGGGAGGCCGACGTCACCGGGCAGTCGGGCGACCAGGGCGTCGACATCCTGGCGCGGCAGGGCGAACTGGTGGTCGCGCTGCAATGCAAGCTTTATTTCGGCAATCCGGTCGGCAACAAGGCCGTGCAGGAAGCCCACGCCGCTGCGGGCTACAGCGACGCCGACTATGCCGTGGTTGTCTCCAACCGCGATTTCACCAATGCCGCCGAGCAGCTCGCCAGGAAACTCGGCGTACTGCTGCTGCACCACAGCGAGTTGGCGGATCTGGCGGAGATACTGGAGCGGTAACGCGATTGCGGCGGAACCGTCGCCAATCGAAAAATACTCGCAATTTCAGTATATTAAGGTAGGCTAGCGGTTCGATCCGACCGCATTTTGCTCAAGACCGCCCCTCACCGCACCCGGCGATTGTCCCGTCACCCGCTTGAAGGCGCGGCTGAAGGCGGCCTGCGAGCCATAGCCCAGGCGTTCGGCGGCGATCTCGATCGACACGCGCTCCCGGCCGATCCATTCGGCGGCGAGGCGCATGCGCAGTTCGGTGACGTAGCGAAGTGGCGTCTGGCCTGTCACGGCCAGGAAGCGCTCGGCGAAGGCGGAGCGGGAGCTGCCGGTCTCGCTCGCAAGTTCCTCCACCGTCCAGTTGCGGCCCGGGTCGCGATGCAGCGCGCCGATGGCCCGGCTGAGGCGGGGATCGCGCAGCGCTTCGAGCCATCCGCTGACGTCCCCGCAGCCGCATTCCACCCAACCGCGTACGATGGAGGCGGAAACGACATCGGCAAGCCGCGCCAGGATGCCGGCCGAGCCCGCGCGCTCGGTGCGCACCTCACGCTCCATGGCCTGGAGCATCGGTACGATTTCAGGCTGGCGGTCGAGGAGCGTGCCCACCAGCATCACCTCCGGCATCAGCCCGACGAGCGGGTGCATGCCGCCGAGGTCGAACTCCATGCAGCCGCTGAAAACCAGCGCATCCCTGGTGGGGCAGCTCGCCTCCGGGCAGGCCGAGATGGCGCAGACGCACTGGCACAGCTCCGTGGTCTCGAAGCTGCCGACATCGCGGCTCGGCAGGTCGGCCGCCGAAACGAGATCATGCTCGCCGCCACGCGGCAGCAGCACCGCATCCCCCGCCTCGAGCCGATGCACGACCTCGCCGGGGCCGCGCAGGAAGACGGTGCCGGCAGCGATGAAATGAAACTGTGCCCGCCCCGGCACCGTACCGAAGCGCACGCCGAAGGGAGGCGCCAGCTCCATGCGGCGATACTGGACGCCTGTGAGGCGCATCCCGAGCAGAAGTTCGCTCACCAGATCCGATGAGGCTGGCCGGCCACGCAGGTTCACGACGGATTTGGACGAATGATCAAGCATTCTGGATTTGATGACATAGATCGTCCGGCCCGTCCATCCTATTTCTTGCTGCAACGCGAAACGATTTCGAGTGCATGACATGAACGATGCCACCACCGGTGCCCAGGCGGCGCCGACACTGCACACGGCCGCCTGGGGCGCCGTAATATCGATGATGCTCGGCGTCTTTGGCCTGGTGACGGCGGAATTTCTGCCGGCGAGCCTGCTGACGCCGGTGGCCCGCGACCTTGGCGTGACCGAGGGACTCGCCGGGCAGGCCGTGACCGCGACGGCCACGGTGGCCCTGGTCACCAGCCTGCTGGTAGCGAGCGTCACGCGGCGGCTCGACCGGCGATACCTCCTGCTCGCCTTCTCCGTGCTGCTGATCGTCTCCAATCTCCTGGTCGCGGGCGCGACGAGCCTGACGGCGCTGGTGCTCGGACGCGTCGTGCTCGGCATCGGTCTCGGCGGCTTCTGGACGATGTCCGCCGCCACCGCGATGCGCCTCGTTCCGGAGGCACAGGTGCCGCGCGCCCTGTCGATCATCTTCACCGGGGTCTCGGCCGCCACCATATTCGCCGCCCCCTTCGGCAGCTATATCGGCGAGCTCTATGGCTGGCGCACCGTCTTCCTGCTGGCGGCAGGCCTCGGCGTACTCGCCCTTGCCGTGCAGTTCGCGACGCTTCCCAGCATGGCGCCACAGGGCCATCCACGCCTGCGCACCCTCGTCGACGTCCTGGCCCGGCCCCGCATCGGGCTCGGCATGCTGGCCGTAACCCTGGTGTTCACGGGCCATTTCGCCCTCTTCACCTATATCCGGCCCTTTCTCGAGACGGTGACAGGGGTCGGCATAGGCAGCATGTCCGTGATCCTGCTCGGTTTCGGCGTCGCCAATTTTCTCGGGACGCTGCTCGGCGGCTTCCTGCTGGAGCGCGACCTGCGCCTCACGCTGATGGCGATGCCGCTGGTCATGGGCGTTCTCGGCCTTGTGCTGGCGGGCCTGGGCAGCGCGCCGCTGGCCGATACGGTGATGATCGCCCTCTGGGGCCTTGCCTTCGGCGCCGTCCCGGTGGCCTGGTCCACTTGGATCACCCGCGCCGTGCCGGATGAGGCCGAAAGCGCGGGCGGGCTGATCGTCGCGGCGGTGCAACTCGCGATCTCGATCGGCGCCTCCGCGGGCGGCGTCTTCTTCGATGCCAGCGGAGCAAGAGGCGTCTATGCGGCGGCGGGCATCGTGCTGCTGGTGGCGACGCTCATCATCCTGGCGGGAATCAGGAAGCAGGCGGTGCCCGCAGCAGCGTGAGGGTCGCGTTCGGCGTGCCTCCAGCAAGACGATATCGGGCGCTCCTCATGCCGCCTGGTCCGGTCGCGGCCCGACATAGCGGGACTGCGGGCGGATCAGGCGCCCGTAGAGCGCCTGCTCGCGGGAGTGGCCGATCCAGCCGGCGACCCTGCCCATGGCAAAGACACCGGTGAAGCTCTCGCGCGGGAACCCCAGGGCCTCCAGCAGCAGGGCGGTGTAGAACTCGACATTGATCTGCAGCGGCCGATCCGGCTTGCGGCGGGCGAGGATGCGGGTGGCGGCGGCCTCAACGCTCTCCGCGAGGACCAGGCGCCCCGCCGTCTGCTGCCCGCCAGCCGCCAGCGCCCTCACGGAACCTTTGAGCGCTTCGGCGCGCGGGTCCCGCACGCGGTAGATGCGGTGGCCGAAGCCCATCAGCCGCTCGCCCTTGTCCAGGGTCGCTTCCAGCCAGGCTTCGGCCTCTCCGGGCGCGCCGATGCCATCGAGCATGTCGAGCACCGGCCCCGGCGCGCCGCCGTGGAGCGGCCCCTTCAAGGCGCCGAGCGCAGCCAGGATCGAAGAGACCAGTCCGGCATGGGTGGAGGCGACAACCCGCGCCGTGAAGGTTGAGGCATTGAGGCCGTGGTCACTCACCGTGACGAGATAGGTATCGAGCGCCTTCGTCGCTTCGGGCGCCGCCGACGCGCCGTGCAGCATCCGCAGGATATCGGCGGCATGACCGTCCGCCGGGCGGGGAGCCACCGCCGGCTCACCCTGGCGCAGGCGGATGAAGGCGGGAACCAGCACCGCCGGGGCGGCAATGAGGCGAAGCGCCGTCGCCAGATCCTCCCCGTCGGCGAGCGGCGCCATGGCAGCGCGCAGGGCATCCGTCACGGGCAGGCGATGCAGAGCGGCCGCGAACGGCACCAGGGTCTCGAAGATCTCGGCCCGCGCGACACCGAGACGCGCGGCAAGCTCCCGCTCCGGCGGCAGGTCCTCGAAGAAGCCCGCAAGCAGCAGTCCGATCACCTCCTCGTAGCTTCGGCGCCCGGCGAGATCGTCAAGCGAATACCCCCTTATGATCAGGCGCCCGGCAAGGCCGTCCACGTCGGACATCACGGTTTCGGCGGCAACGACATCGTCCAGCCCATTGTTCATCGCAATCACTCCCATGCGTGGTTGCGGGCAGGATTCTCCCAGGATACATTGACGTCAATCTTGATTGAAATCATCAATGTAAGGCCATGAGCTGGATCACTTCCGAAGAGGCCCTCGCCATCCTGAAAGTCCAGCCGCAGACGCTCTATGCCAATGTCAGCCGCGGCAGGATCCGCACCCGCCCGAACCCCGACGATACGCGCCGGAGCCTCTACAGCGGCGATGACGTGCAGGCTCTCGCCCGCCGAAATGCCGGGCGGCGCAGCGTGGCCGCCGTGGCGACCCATACGATCTCCTTCGGCGAGCCCGTGCTCTCCTCCGGCATCTCGACCATCGCCGACGGTCGGCTCTGGTATCGCGGCGAGGACGCCGTGGCGCTCGCAGGGCATGCATCCCTCGAAACAGTCGCAGCCCTGCTCTGGCAGGCCGAGCGGGTCGCCTTCGAGGCCCCGCCCCCGGCCCATGGAACGCCCGCCCCAGCAAACCCCCTCGAAGCCGCGTTGCTCGCGCTGTCCCGCCGTGCGAGCCACGACTTTCCGACAGGCGGGCGTTCCCCCACCATGCTCTGCCGGGAGGCGGCCGGGCTGGTCAGCACCCTCGCGACGGCGATTCTCGGCGGCACCGGCACGGGCGTATTGCCGTTGCATGAGCGCGCCGCGCAGGCCTGGAAGGCGCCGGCGGCGGAAGATCTGATCCGGCGGGTGCTGGTGCTGCTGGCGGACCACGAACTCAACGCCTCGACCTTCGCCGCCCGCACGGCCGTCTCCACCGGCGCTCCGCTCGCCGCGGGCCTCCTCGCCGGCCTCGCCACCCTGGCCGGCCCGCTCCATGGCGGGGCGGCCCTGGGCATGCAGTCCCTTGCCGATACCGCCCGGCGCATCGGGGCGCGCCGTGCCGTGCATGACTGGCTCTCGCGTGGCCACCGCCTGCCCGCCTTCGGCCATCCGCTCTATCCGGAAGGAGATGCACGGGCCCGCGCGCTGCTGGCCCGCTTCGAACTGCCGGCGGTGTTCGCCGAGCTGCGGGAGGCCGTCGCCGGCCTGAGCGACGAGGAGCCCAATGTCGACTTCGCCCTCGCCGCCCTGGCCGATCACTGCGGCCTTCCGGCGAGTGCACCCTTCGCCCTCTTCGCCACCGCCCGCTCGGTCGGCTGGATCGCCCATATGCTGGAGCAGACGCGGCGCGGCGGCCTCATTCGCCCGAGGGCGCAGTATGACGGGCCCGCGCTGAGGACGGCAGCCATCGGATAGCCAGCGGCAGCGGCCTGCGTCCGGCCAACGAAATCACGTTTTGTTCTCATTTCCTCTTGGCGTTACGTCATGTCCCCGCTATCCTGGCGCGGGCAGGGGGAAGGCAGATGGTTTCGCGCGTCTCTACGGTAGCGTTCGAGGGCGTGGAGGCCCGCAAGGTCGACGTGCAGGTGCAGATCATGCCCGGCTCCGTCGCCTTCACCATCGTCGGTCTGCCCGACAAGGCGGTATCGGAAGCGCGCGAACGCGTGCGCTCGGCGCTGGTCGCCACGGGGCTGGCGCTTCCCGGCAAGCGCATCACCGTCAATCTCGCGCCAGCGGACCTTCCCAAGGAAGGCGCCCATTTCGACCTGCCCATCGCCCTCGGCGTGATGGCGGCGATCGGCGCCATTCCCCACGATGCGCTCGAGGGCTATTGCGTACTCGGCGAACTCGCCCTCGACGGCACCATCAGCGCCGTCAACGGCGTGCTGCCGGCCGCCGTCGCCGCCAACGGCCGGGGCCTCGGCCTCATCTGCCCCGCCGCCTGCGGCCCCGAAGCCGCCTGGGCCGCAGCCGACATGGACATCCTGGCGCCGCGCTCGCTGATCCAGCTCGTCAACCACTTCAAGGGCACGCAGATCCTGTCGCGGCCGCAGCCGCGCATTGCCGCCGCCGCACAGCCTATGCCCGACCTCCGGGACATCAAGGGCCAGGAGACGGCGAAGCGGGCGCTGGAAGTGGCGGCGGCGGGAGGCCACAATCTCCTGATGATCGGCCCGGCCGGGTCCGGCAAGTCCATGCTTGCTTCGCGCCTGCCCTCGATCCTGCCACCTCTGGCGGCAAGCGAGCTTCTCGAAGTCTCGATCATCCATTCGGTGGCCGGCCAGCTCGCAGGCGGCGAACTGACGAGCCGCCGCCCGTTCCGCGCTCCGCATCATTCGGCCTCGATGCCCGCCCTGATCGGCGGCGGCAGCAATGCCCGGCCGGGCGAGGTCTCGCTTGCCCATAACGGCGTGCTGTTCCTCGACGAGATGCCGGAATTCACCCCCTCGACGCTAGACGCCCTGCGCCAGCCGCTGGAATCGGGTGAGGCGGTGATCGCCCGTGCCAACGCCCGCGTCACCTATCCGGCCCGCATCCAGCTCGTCGCCGCCATGAACCCCTGCCGCTGCGGCAAGGCCAACGATCCAGGGTTCACCTGCCGGCGCGGTCCCGTGGAGCGCTGCGCGGCCGACTACCAGGCCCGCATCTCGGGCCCGCTGCTCGACCGGATCGACATCGTGATCGAGGTGCCGGCCGTCTCCGCGGCCGACCTGATCCTGCCGCCGCCGAGCGAAGGTTCGGCCGATGTCGCGGCCCGCGTCGCCGAGGCGCGCCGGCGCGCGGCGGAGCGCTATCATCGCCTCGGCCTGTCCGAAGCCTCCACCAATGCCGGCGTGCCGGTTTCGATCGTGGAGCAGGTCGCCAGGCCGGACGAGGCCGCCATGCGGCTCCTGCGCGATGCCTCGGAAGCCATGCGCCTCTCCGCACGCGGCTTCCACCGCGTCCTCAGGGTGTCGCGCACCCTCGCCGATCTCGACGGCGAGGCGGATGTCGGACGGATCCACATCGCGGAGGCGCTGAGCTACCGCGCGAGGACGGATCGTGCCACGGTACTCGCATAGAGGCCGGGCGCCTGATCTCGACGGCGGCCTGCAATGGCAATCGCGCTGCAAAGAGGCTATCCCTGGCCGCGTTGTTTCATGACTCGTTCGAGATCCTTCATGCGCCTCCTTCTTTCATCCCTGACACTTCTCGCCAGCGTTTCAGCCAGTCTTGCCGCACCTGCCCATCATTGTGCCGCCGATGCCGTCAAACAGGGCGAGGCGCTTCTCAAGTTCCATTCCGGCAATGACGAACGCGCGAAGGTGGACCCCGACAGCGTCAAGCAGATCGGCACCGTGAAGGCATTGGTCGGCAATGGGCGCTTCGACGTGCTGGAGGTCGAGGGCTGGATCTACAAGGGGGATTACCGCATGCGCTTGATCTATGCCCAGATGCCGGGCGAATGCGCACTCATGGGCCAGGAGATCTTCGAGAGAAGCAATCCCTATTGAGGGATCTGCCGGGGACGGAATGGGATGGCGTCGCGATCGAGACTGGCCGTGGCATTGCATGAACAGGCAAACCGGCCGGGCGCGGCCCTGATCGCCGTCGTCGCCTGGTTCAGCGTCGCGCTGCGGGCATGGATCGTGGTCGGCGCCGTCACCGCCGAGGGCGGCTCGGTTCTGGACGGCTTCGTCACCGTGTTCAGCTATTTCACGATCCAGACGAACACGATCCTTGCCGTCGTGGCCACGGCCTGCGCCCTGTCCAGCCGCCATGACGGCTTCCTCACCCGGCCGCGGACGCTCGGCGCCATCACCGTCTACGTCGTCATCGTCGGCGTGATCTACGCCGTCCTGCTGGCCGGACTGAGGCAGCTAAGCGGCCTTGCCGTCATCGTCGACATCGGCCTCCACCGGGTCCTGCCGGTGCTGTTCACGCTCTACTGGCTGGCCTTCGTGCCCAAGGGGCGGCTTTCCTGGCGCGATCCTCTGTGGTGGCTGGTCTTTCCGGCCCTCTATGTCGTCTATTCCCTGATCTACGGCGCGCTGACGGACCGCTATCTCTATCCCTTTTCCAACGTCCCGCTTCTCGGCTATCCCCGGGCTCTCGGCAATGCCGGACTGATCCTGCTCGCCTTTTACGGCCTGGGTCTCGCCCTCGTGACACTTGATCGCATTCTGGCTCCAAAGGCCCGTTCCAACGTCTAGAAGCGCCTGATTATGCTAGGCTCGGCATGTCACAAATGTTTCTGCATTCTGTGATGAAGAAGGGATTGTGAAGGGGATTCGGGCAGGGGCCGCAAATGCCGACGACGACGCCGAAAGGCTTTCTAGCAAAGATCGATCCGCGCGGCTGGGGCAGCCGGCTGCCGGGCGGCATAGTGCCGCTGGCTCCGCGCCGGCTGAAGCCGGCCTTGCGCCAGCGCCGCGCCGAGAATATCGGTCTGCCCATGACACTTGGACGCCTCGGTTCCCTCGAAGTGCGGCTCGCCCAAACCGCCAAGGACGTGAAGAAAGCGCAGAAGCTGCGCTATCAGGTCTTCTACGAGGAGATGGCCGCCATCCCCAATACGCTGTCCCTGGTCTCCCGGCGCGACCGCGACGACTACGATACGCTTTGCGACCACCTCCTGGTGATTGACCACGCCGCCGCTCCGGGGTTTTCCGGCAAGCCCGGCGGCCAGGTCGTGGGAACCTACCGTCTGCTGCGCCAGGAGATCGCCCAGCGCCATGGCGGCTTCTACTCAGCGTCCGAATACGCCATCGAGCCGCTGATCGCCGCCCACCCCGGCAAGAACTTCCTCGAGCTGGGCCGTTCCTGCGTCCTGCCTGCCTATCGCAACAAGCGCACGGTGGAACTGCTCTGGCACGGCATCTGGACCTATGTGCTGCACCACAAGATCGACGTGATGCTGGGCTGCGCGAGCCTGGAAGGCACGGAGCCGAGCCGCATCGCCTTGCCGCTGGCCTTCCTGCACCATCACGCCGCGGCCGAGGGCGAGTGGCGGGTGAAGGCGGTGCCGGAGCGCTACATCTCGATGAACCGCATCGCCAAGGAAGGCATCGACGTCAAACGCGCGCTGCATGCCCTGCCGCCGCTGATCAAGGGCTATCTGCGCCTCGGCGCCAGCTTCGGCGACGGCGCGGTGGTCGACCACCAGTTCGGCACGACAGACGTGCTGGTTGTGCTGCCGGTGGACAAGATCAACACCCGCTATGTCGACCATTTCGGCGCGGGAGCGGAACGGCACGCGGCATAAGCCGGCTGCGCAGGCGTTTCGTCCGCCCACGCAAGCGCTGCGTCTGGTGCCGGCCCGAAGGTCGGCACCTCTTCCATCACTCAAGCGCGGGCAGGATGCCCCCGCTTCGCTACGCCGCCAGGCCGCGCTTCCTCAGCAGCGCTTCCGGCTTCGGATCGTGTCCCCGGAAGTCCTTGTAGGCCTTCGCCGCATCCTGCCTGTTGCCGGCCGCATAGACGAATTCCTTCAGCTTCCGGGCCGTCGCGGGATCGAAGATGTTCCCCGCCTCGACGAAAGCATCGAAGCCGTCGGCATCCAGCACTTCCGACCACAGATAGGAATAGTAGGCCGAGGAGTAGCCCTCGCCCGAGAAGACATGCTGGAAATGGGGCGGACGGTGGCGCATCACCATCGCCTTGGGCATGTCGATCTCCGCCAGGACCTGCTTCTCGAAGGCGCCGGCGTCGAAGCCCTCGGCGTTGTCGAGCAGATGCATCTCCAGATCGACCAGCGCCGATGAGACGTACTCCACCGTGGCGAAGCCCTGGTTGAAGGTCCGGCTGGCGAGGAGGCGATCGAGCAGCGCCCTCGGCATCGGCTCGCCCGTCTTGTAGTGCACGGCGTAACGCTCCAGCACCTCCGGCTGCTCGAGCCAGTGCTCGTAGAGCTGCGAGGGGAATTCGACGAAGTCGCGCACGACGCTGGTGCCGGAGAGCAACGGGTAGGTGACATCGGACAACAGCCCGTGCAGGCCGTGGCCAAGCTCGTGGAACAGCGTGCGGGCATCGTCGAAGGAAAGCAGCGTCGGTTCGCCGGCCGCGCCGCGCGCGAAGTTCATCACGTTGACGATGATCGGCTTGACGTCGCCGTTGAGCTTCTCCTGGCTGCGGAAGGCGCTCATCCAGGCGCCGCTTCGCTTCGAGGGGCGGGCGAAATAATCGCCGTAGAACAAGCCGACCGTCCGGCCGTGCCCGTCCGTCACCTCGAAGGCGCGCACGTCGGGATGGTAGACCGGCACGTCCTTGCGCTCGGTGAAGGTGATGCCGAACAGGCGGCTTGCCGTATCGAAGGCCGCCTCGATGATCTTGTCGAGCTGGAGGTAGGGCTTCAGCTCGGCCTCGTCGAGATCGTATTGCTGCTTACGCTTCTTCTCCGCGTAGTAGCGCCAGTCCCAGGCCGAGAGCTCGATATTTTCGCCCTGCTCGGCGGCAAGATGCTGCAGGCCCTCGCGTTCGATCAACGCCTGCCTGCGGGCGGGCTTCCACACCGAATGCAGCAGATCCATCGCGGCCGCGGGCGTTCCGGCCATGGAATCGTCAAGGCGGTAATGCGCGAAGGTCTCATAGCCGAGAAGCCTGGCGCGCTCGGCACGCAGGGCGACCATCTCCGAGATGATGGCACGGTTATCGGTGGCCCCGCCGCCCTCGCCGCGCGCGAGCCAAGCCCTGAAGGCGGTCTCGCGCAGGTCGCGCCGGGCCGAGAATTGCAGGAAGGGCTCGATGAGGGAACGCGAGAGCGTGACGATATGCCCGCTCTCGCCACGGTCCGCCGCCGCGCCCGCACTGGCGGCGCGCAGGAAATCCGGCAGGCCGGCGAGATCGGCCTCGCCGTCGAGCCTCATCATCCAGGCCTTCTCGTCGTTGAGGACGTTCTGGCCGAACTGCGTGCCCAAGCTGGCGAGGCGCTCGGAGATGGCGGCCAGGCGCTGCTTCACCTCCTCGGACCTGCCGGCACCGGCACGGCGGAAGGCCATGTGGTAGCGCTCGAGCACGCGACGCTGCTCCGGCGTCAGGCCGAGTTCGTCGCGCCTGGCATGGAGGGCGTCGATGCGGCGGAACAGCTTGTCGTCGAGATAGATCGCCGTGTGATGGCGCGAGAGGATCGGCGCCATGTCGCGCTCGATCGCCTGGATCTCCTCGTTGGTGTTGGAACCGGCAAGGTTGAAGAATACGGAGGCGACCTGGTCCAGTGCCTGGCCGGCCCGCTCGAAGGCGCCGAGCGTATTGTCGAAGGTGGGCTCCTCGCCGCTCTGCGCGATCGCCGCGATTTCGCCCCTGTTCGCCTCCAGTGCCGCGTCGAAGGCGGGCCGGTAATGCTCGTTGCGGATCTCGGCGAAGGGCGGTGCGGCGAAAGGCGTGGCCCAGTGGGCGAGGAGGGGATTGCTGGATGCGGACATGAGGGCTCTCGATTCGAATCCGGCTTTTATAGCAGCCGAACTTTCACTGACCGAAATATGCATTATCTTCGGGTTTGTGGAGGGTGCCATGGCCGACGACAAGGATCCCGCGACACCGGCGGACTCGAAGCTGACCCGTACCAAGCAGCTTTGGGCGCAGGCGGGCAAGTTTCTCACCGGCAGGACCTCACGCCCGGACAGCGAACGCCTGCCGCCGGGCCAGCACCTCGTGAGGGACTGGCCCGTGCTCGATCTCGGCCTGCATCCGCAGGTGACGCGACAGACCTGGCAGCTCGACGTCTTCGGCGCGGTGGAGAACCCGATCGTCTGGGATTTCGCCGCCTACTCGGCCCAGCCGCAGAGCACGGAGGTGTGCGATATCCACTGCGTCACCACTTGGTCGCGCTACGACAACCGCTTCGAAGGCCTGTACACGCAGGCGCTGGCCGAGATCGTGCGGCCCAGGCCGGAGGCCAGCCACGTCGTGCTGCATTCGTCCGACGGCTACACCACCAACCTCTCCCTGCAGGACTTCCTCGGCGACGACGTCCTGATCGCCCATGCCTGGAACGATGCCCCGCTCAGCCGCGAACATGGCGGCCCCGTCCGCCTCGTGGTGCCGCGCCTCTATTTCTGGAAGAGCGCCAAATGGCTCAGCCGGATCGAGTTCGCGACCCGCGACAAGCCCGGGTTCTGGGAAGTGCGCGGCTATCACAACCGAGGCGATCCCTGGCGGGAGGAACGCTACGCGGATTGATGCCTGGGACCGCTGGAAGAGCACGCGAAACATCCCTGGGACCGCCAGCATCCTGCTGGCCCTTGAACCACCGGCCCTCAAGGAAGGTGCAAAGCTGCTCATGACATTCCAAACAGAATGGCGCTCACGCGGCTATCTTCCGCATTGGAAAGCGGGCGAAGTACCGCAATCGATCTGCTTTCGGCTGACCGACTCGCCTCCCGATTTTGTGTTTCGCCAAGGCCTGGCTGAGCTGAATGATCTTCCTGAGCAGGAAGCGGCGATCAAGCAGCGTAAGAACCTGGAAGCCCAGCTCGATAGGGGTCATGGCGATAATCTTCTCAGGCAGCCGCAGACGGCTGGCATCGTTCAGGCCGCTCTGCTTCATTTTGACGGCGACAGGTGCCGAATTCATGCTTGGTGCATGATGCCAAACCACGTGCAGTTGCTGATGAAGCCATTGGGCGAGCATACCATGCCGCGCTGCTCAACACCCGGAAGTCGTTCACGGCCCTCCATATCAACCGCTCGCCGGGGAGGGAGGGTCAGGTCTGGTACAGAGAATATTTCGATCGGAAGATCCGCAATGAGGGTCATTTCGAAGTCGCCCGGCACTACACCGAGCAGAATCCGGTGAAGGCGCGGCTGTGTTGCAGGGCAGAAGATCGGGCGTTTTCCAGCGCCGCCCATTGGGCAGGAAGAAGCGCCGAGATCTGAAAGGCCGATGTTCCAGAATGCCAGCAGGATGCTGGTGGTCCCAGGGGGATGCCCCCCTCTCCGGGCTACCCGGCCGCCTTCATCGCTATGATGACCGCTTCTCCTGGCGCCGATATCCGGAAATCGAGACCTGCCCTTCCCGGTGCCGCCATGGCGAGCGCTTCGGCCAAGAGGCGTGGCGGTGCGTCCATCGCATCGTCGGCGAGAGGGAACGAGCCGTGATGAATGGCGAGGCTCACCTGCGATTCGAGCGTCAGGCTGGCCGAGACTGCCTCGGTCGGATCCATATGTACCGGCTTCATGAACCACCGCGGCTCATAGGCGCCGATCGGGAGGAGGGAAAGCGTCATCGGCCCGAAGTGCCGGCGTATCGCGGCGAAGTGTGCGCCATCGCCGGTGTCGCCCGCGAAGTAGATCGTGCCGCGCGAGGTCTCCAGCACGAAGCCGCCCCAGAGCGCGGCGTTGCGATCGAAAGGACCGCGCGCCGAGAAGTGTTCGGCTGGCACATAGGTCACACGCATCCTGAAGGCCTTGTGCGCCTGCCCCCAGTCGAGCTCCGCCACCCTGTCCGAAGGCACTGATCGGCCGACGCCCAGACCGGTGAGGATCAGGGGATCGTCGCGGCTCGCCAGCATCTTCAAGGTCGGGCGGTCGAGATGGTCGTAGTGGTTATGGCTGAGCAGAACGAGGTCGATCGGCGGCAACCCGGCCAAAGCGAAGGCTGGATCGCGCACCCGCTTGACGCCGAGCCACGGCAGAGGCCCGGCCGTTCGGGACAGCATTGGATCGGTGAGGATGTTGATCCCGGCCATTTGCAGCAGCACGGTCGAATGCCCGATCAGGGTGGCGCGAATGGTGCCGTCGATCACGCGCGCGGCCGGCGGGGCGACCTTCGGCGAGGCGAGATTTTTCGGCCAGGCGGCGCGGCGGCGTGTCAGCATCCATTTCAGGGCCGAAGCAAAACCATGGGCCTCGGGGCCCGAGAGATTGGCGAAGCGCCGGCCGTCGAAGGGCGCGGGGCCCAGGCCGGAGGCCACGGGAACGAGCCGTCCCCTAGCCATGCGCCGGCACTTCGATCGCCAGGATCTCGATCTCCTGGCCGGCAAGCTCGACCACATCGCCGGTGCGCTTGCCCGTCAGCGCCCTCGCCATCGGCGAAACATAGGAAACCGTACCCTGCCTTGGATCCGCCTCGTCCTCTCCGACGATGGTAAAGGCCTGCCGGCGGCCATCACCGCGCTCGAAGGCCACCCGTGTGCCGAAGCCGACCTCGCCCGCCTCGCGCGGCTCGACCAGTTGCGCCGTTCTGACCCGTTCGGTGAAATAGACGAGGTCGCGCAGTGCCGGTGCGGCTTCGCGCCGGCGCTCATTGGCATCTTCGATCGCCTGGGCCTTGTCATAGGTTGTGCGCGCCGTGTCCATCGCGGCCTGCAGCAGGGCCAATCCCCGGGCCGTCACCAGATTGGGGTGCGGCGAGACGGGACGGCCCGGCAGCTCGACCTCCGAAGCCGTCGCGGCGCTGTCTTCCCGTGCGAATGCAACGCTCATGACGAACCTCCTGGGAACGCCGGCTTCCAGCCAGCTCTTTTGAGCCGTCACCCGTGTTGGATGTAGGCCGTGGCGACGTATTTGGGGAGAGGTCCCAAGCCATCTGGAAGCCAGCCGTTGCAAGGGCCCGGCTGGAAGCCGGCGCTCCCGAGCGGCCTAGCCGTCCACCTTAAGCGCGGCGATGAAGGCTTCCTGCGGAATGTCGACCTTGCCGAACTGCCGCATCTTCTTCTTGCCTTCCTTCTGCTTCTCCAGAAGCTTGCGCTTGCGAGTGATGTCACCGCCGTAGCACTTGGCGGTGACGTCCTTGCGCAACGCGCGGATGGTCTCGCGGGCGATGATCTTGGCGCCGATGGCGGCCTGGATCGGGATGACGAACATGTGCTGCGGGATCAGGTCCTTCAGCTTTTCGCACATGGCGCGGCCGCGGCTCTCGGCCCTGTCGCGATGCACCAGCATGGAGAGCGCGTCGACCGGCTCGGCATTGACGAGGATCTGCATCTTGACGAGATCGCCCTCGCGGTAATCCGTGAGGTGGTAGTCGAAGGAGGCATAGCCCTTGGAGACCGACTTCAGGCGGTCGTAGAAGTCGAACACCACCTCGTTGAGCGGCAGGTCGTACTGCACCATGGCGCGCTTGCCGACATAGTTCAGGTCGACCTGGATGCCTCGGCGCTCCTGGCAGAGCTTGAGGATCGAGCCGAGATAGTCGTCCGGCGTCAGGATGGTGGCGCGGATCCAGGGCTCCTCGATCGAGGCGATCTTCACCACGTCCGGCATGTCGACCGGGTTGTGAAGCTCGATCTGCGAGCCGTCCGTCATGTTGATCTTGTAGATCACCGACGGCGCGGTGGCGATCAGGTCGAGGTTGAACTCGCGCTCCAGGCGCTCCTGGATGATTTCCAGATGCAGCAGGCCGAGGAAGCCGCAGCGGAAACCGAAGCCGAGGGCGGCGGAGGATTCCATCTCGAAGGAGAACGAGGCGTCGTTGAGGCGCAGCTTGCCCATCGCCGCACGCAAATCCTCGAAATTGGCGGCATCGACAGGGAAGAGGCCGCAGAAAACCACGGGCTGCGCCGGCTTGAAGCCCGGCAGCGGCTCGACATTGTTCTTGCGGTCGTCGGTGATGGTGTCGCCGACGCGGGTATCCGCGACTTCCTTGATCGAGGCTGTGATGAAGCCGATCTCGCCGGGGCCGAGCTCGGCGATGTTCTGCATCTTGGGCCGGAACACGCCGAGACGGTCGATCTCGTAATGCGCGTCGGTACCGATCATCTTGACGCGCTGGCCCTTCTTCAGGGTGCCGTCGAAGATGCGCACCAGCACGACCACGCCGAGATAGGCATCGTACCAGCTGTCGACCAGCAGCGCCTTGAGCGGGGCGTTGCGGTCGCCCTTGGGCGGGGGCAGCCGGGTGACGATGGCTTCCAGCACCTGGTCGATGTTGAGGCCTGTCTTGGCCGAGATCGGCACGGCTTCGGAGGCATCGATGCCGATCACGTCCTCGATCTGCTGCTTGATGCGGTCAGGCTCGGCCGCCGGCAGGTCGATCTTGTTGAGCACCGGCACCAGCTCGTGATTGGCGTCGATGGCGTGGTAGACATTGGCGAGCGTCTGGGCTTCCACGCCCTGGGAGGCGTCGACGACGAGGAGCGAACCCTCGCAGGCCGCCAGCGAGCGCGAGACCTCGTAGGCAAAGTCGACGTGGCCGGGCGTGTCCATCAGGTTCAGGATGTAGTCCTTGCCATCCTGCGCCCGATAGTTCAGGCGCACCGTCTGCGCCTTGATGGTGATGCCGCGTTCGCGTTCGATATCCATGGAATCGAGCACCTGCTCGACCATCTCGCGATCGGTCAGCGTGCCGGTGGCCTGGATCAGACGATCGGCAAGCGTGGACTTGCCGTGGTCGATATGGGCCACGATGGAGAAATTCCGGATATTTTCGATGGGTTCTGCGCTCATCCGCGCGCAATAGCAGAGAGGGATGGGCGCGCCAAGGGCCTACGACCCGATGCCGGCCTCCGAAACGGTGAAAGCGCGTCCTCGACGGCAATCCTTAACCAACTCTTAACGAGGCATGCCATTTTCCGCCACAGTGCTGTATCTGTATTGGAAGCGTCTGCCGAAGTCGGGACCGTGCCCTTGAGATCGACCGCCATCCTTGCCGCTGTCGCAGCAATGTTCACGGTTGCTGCTAGCGCCGCCGATCTGGGCGTCCCCGCGGCCGAGCCGGCGGCGCCCCTCCCCGCCTATGCCCAGTACAACTGGACCAGCGCCTATGTCGGAGCACAGGCCGGCTACGGCTGGGGACGCTCGACCGGAGGTTCTCCTCTCCTCGGCCTGCGCAAGCTCGATCCCAAGGGTGCGTTCGGCGGCATGCATGCCGGCTACAACTACCAGTTCCCCGCCGGCCCCGTGCTCGGCGTGGAAGGGGAAGCCAATTTCACCGGCATCAGGGGCGACGGAGGACCGTTGTCCAGCGGCGGGACGGCGCTGCTGGGGACCCATGGCGGCTCCAGGATGGACTGGAACGCCGCGGTCCGCGCCCGCGCCGGCTATGGTCTCGGCCGATGGCTCCCCTACATCACGGGCGGTGTCGCCTTCGGCAACTATAAGTTCGATCCCGTCTACGGCGCGGCCGGTCCGCACCCCTTTTCCGACACGCTCACGGGTTGGACCATCGGCGCCGGAATCGAATATGGATTCACGGACAACATCACCGGCCGTGTCGAATACCGCTATACCGACTATGGCGACATGAAGAAGGCCATCGGCAGTACGCTGCCTCCGACAGAATCGCGCACGGACCTCAAGACCAACGACGTACGCGTCGGCGTGAGCTACAAGTTCTGACACGACGAAAACGCGGGGCCGGCGCCGGACCCGATGCCCCTTTCGAATCGTTCCTTCCGGGTCTCAACTCCCTCCCCCGGTTGAAGCGAAAGGAAAAGCCATGCTGCTGAAGGGATCCTGCCACTGCCGCGCCGTGGAATTCAGCGTGGACGCCATGAGCCCGGTACCGTTCATGCATTGCCACTGCTCGATCTGCCGCAAGACCGCCGGTTCCGGTGGGTATGCCATCAATCTGGGCGCCCATGCCGACAGCCTGAAGGTCACGGGCCGCTCGCATATCCGGATCTACCACGCCGTCATGCGCGAGGAAGGCGAGCCGGACGCACGCTCGCCCGCCGAACGCAATTTCTGCGGTGAATGCGGCAGCGCCCTCTGGCTTTGGGATCCACGCTGGCCGGAGCTGATCCATCCCCACGCCTCCGCCATCGACACACCCCTGCCCAAGCCTCCCGAGGTGGTGGAGGCGGCCCTAGCCTATGCCCCCGACTGGATCGAGGTGCCCAAGGGCAAGCGCCATATCCACTGCGAAACCTGGCCGCCGGAATCGCTGGAGGACTGGCACAGGCGCCACGGCCTGTGGAGCGGGAGATAGGCCCCAGGGCCGAATTGAATGTCTCTTCCGGGGCGAACGGAGAATTCGCGCGACCGGAAGATTTTTCCATACCGCGTGTCGGATCGCTTCATTCCCGTTCGTTGAAACAATAGCGAGACATTCGGGGGCATCGACGCCTCGCTCGCCCGAAGGAGGAACCCGCACCATGCGCTTCATGTTCATCGTCAAGACCGACCACCAGGGACCACCCTCGCCCACATTGATGGAAGCGATGGGCAAGCTCGTCGACCGTGAGATCAAGGCCGGGCGCCTGATCGATTCGGGCGGGCTCATGCCGATGGCCACGGGCGCACAGCTTCGCCTGAAGGCGGGGCGGCTGGATTTCATCGACGGCCCCTTCGTCGAGGCGAAGGAGGTGGTCGGCGGCTATGCCGTCTTCGAGCTGCCGGGCAGGGAGGAGGCCATCGCTTCCATGCAGGAGTTCATGCAGCTCCACAAGGACCTGATGCCTGAGTGGGACGGAGTCTGCGAGATGCGTGCCTTCATGCCGACCGGTCAGGAATGCGGTTGAACCGCCGCAGGCCACCGGGGTGGCCGCCGTGACGGCCCCCGAGATCCATCGCGCCATCCTCGCCGCCTGGCGCATCGAGCAGCCGCGCCTGATCACCAGCCTGGCGCGGATGCTGCGCGACGTGCCGCTCGCCGAAGATCTGGCGCAGGAGATCCTCGTCGCCGCCCTCGAACACTGGCCGCGGACGGGCGTGCCCGAGAGGCCGGGCGCGTGGCTGATGGCGGCCGCCCGGAACCGAGCGCGCGACCATCTGCGCCGCCGGCCGATGCTCGACCGCAGCCACGCCATGCTCGCCCGGGACCTGGAGGAGGAGCAGCAAGCCATGCCCGACTTCGACTCCCGCCTCGACGACGACATCGGCGACGAGATGCTGCGGCTGATCTTCACCGCCTGCCACCCCCTGCTGCCCCACGAGGCGCGCGCCGCACTCGCGTTGCGCATGGTGTGCGGCCTCACCACCGAGGAAATCGCCCGGGCCTTCCTGATGCCGCCGGCGACGATCTCCCAACGCATCCTGCGCGCCAAGAACACCCTCGCGGCCTCGGGCCTGTCCTACGAGACCCCGCGTGGCGAGGAACTCGCGGCACGCCTCGCCTCGGTCCTCGAGGTCGTCTACCTGATCTTCAACGAGGGCTATACCGCCGCGCGCGGGGAAGATTGGCTGCGGCCGCAGCTTTGCAACGAGGCACTGCGCCTTGCCCGCGTGCTTGCCGCCCTGGCTCCCGGCGAACCGGAGGTGCACGGCCTGCAGGCGCTGATGGAACTCAATGCCTCCCGCACGGCAGCGCGCACCGGCGGCGATGGAGAACCCATCCTCCTGCTCGATCAGGACCGGGGATTGTGGGACCGGCTGCAGATCAGCCGCGGCCTGCAAGCTCTTGCCAGGGCGCGCAGTCTCGCAGGCTGCTCCGGCTTCTACGTCCTGCAGGCCGAGATCATCGCCTGCCACGCCATGGCGGAGCGAGCCGAGGATACCGACTGGCCTCGCATCGCCGGCTTCTATGCCACGCTGGCCGCGCTCACCCGCTCCCCAGTGGTCGAACTGAACCGCGCGGTCGCGGTGGGCATGGCCGAAGGCCCGGCGGCCGGTCTGGCGATCGTCGAGCGCCTGGCGGACGAACCAGCGCTAAGGACATATCACCTGCTGCCGAGCGTGCGAGGCGACCTTCTGCTCAAGCTCGGGCGGCGCCAGGAGGCGAGGATTGCCTTCGAGGCCGCCGCCGCCCTGACTGGAAACGCACGCGAAAGCGCCTTTCTGCGGCGGCGGGCCGAAGACGCCCGGTAGGACGAGGCGAGCTCATCTCAGTTCGCCGGAAAACTTGAGTCACCGCCGGGACAAATAAAGGCGACCCAGCGGATGAGGGTATAGATCAGCTTCCGGCGGCCTCTGGCGCATATCCCGGCCGAGGATTCAGTATATCCCTTGACAATACATGAAACTGAAATGGAATATTGCTGTGATGGCTCAATCTTCATTGGAAAGAGAGCCAAAAGGGGATTGGACTCATGCGTTTCTCGCCGATTTTTGCCGGTATGGCGGTATTTCTGGCGGCCTCGGCAGCCTCCGCCCAGTCCCTCAAATCCAACGAAATCCTGAGTACGGTCACCGTCCAGCCGGTCAGCGAACCGAACCCGGTCGCCGGCGCTGACGGGCGGGTCCATCTTGCCTACGAGTTGCTGGTGGACAATCCGACCAGCCTTTTCGTACGCCTCGACAAGGTCGAGGCGGTGGACGAGGCCGGCAGGAGCCTCTTCTCCCTCGAGGCAGACCGCCTCGCGAAGATGATGCAGCTTTATGGCGGCAGCGATCGCATGATGTCGCCGGGGGGCACCGCCATCGTGTTCATGGATGTCAGTCTTTCCGGTTCCGACAAGCTCCCGGGCAAGGTTTCGGCCCGTATCACCGCCTTCCGCCAGCATGCCGGACCGGACGGCAAGCCGGCGCCGCTGCCGGCGGACGCGCCAATGCCCGCAAACTACACCTTCACGGGCGGCGCCACCGCCATCGGCAGGCCGGCCGTGGTGGTCGAGCCGCCCCTGCGCGGAAAGGGCTGGATCGCGGCCAATGGCTGCTGCGACGCCATCACCTCCCACCGCGGCGCCACCATGGCGGTCAACGGCCTCCTGCGCGTGCCCGAACGCTTCGCCATCGACTGGCTCAAGCTCGACGCGGACGGCCACGTCTTCACCGGCGACGGCACCCGGCTCGAAAGCTACGCCTATTACGGAGCCGAGATCTACGCGGCCGCCGACGGCACCGTGGTGAACCTCTATGACGATTCCGACGAACAGGTTCCGAGCCAGCCGGCGCGGGGGATCACCACCGAGAACATCGGCGGCAACATGCTGGTCACCGACATCGGCAACGGCGCCTTCGCCTTCTACGCCCATCTGCAGCGGGGGAGCCTGAAGGTGAAGCTGGGCGATCACGTCAAGGCCGGCCAGGTCATCGGCCTGCTCGGCAACACCGGCAACTCCACCGCGCCGCATCTCCACTTCCACGTGATGGACGGTCCCTCGCCCCTGGATGCCAACGGCCTGCCCTATGTGTTCACGCGCTTCTCCAGCCAGGGCGTCTTGGCACCAGGAAACGAAGATGCGCTTGAGCAGGGAGGAGAGGCCAGGATCGAGCCGAGGCTCAAGGGGGAGCATGTGAATCAGTTGCCCCTGAACGACGAGGTGGTGGACTTCGAATAACCGGTGAGCCCGGCCTCCCCATGAGCGTTCGAAGCGATTTGATGAGCGAAACGCCACGCATCTGAGCGATCCAAGCCAGCCTTTTTGCCGAAAACCGGAATCTCGGCACAATTTGGCGTTGCAGAGATGGAGTCGTATTGACTAGCTTTGTCGAAGCGCGCAACAAAATAGAAGTCCGCGCCGGTTGAGGCATATCGCTCTCTGAAATCAAGAATAATTCAAGAGATCGGTCGTTCGCG
The DNA here is from genome assembly GCF_059699065.1 of Labrys sp. ALF-8. Classification (NCBI taxonomy): domain Bacteria; kingdom Pseudomonadati; phylum Pseudomonadota; class Alphaproteobacteria; order Hyphomicrobiales; family Xanthobacteraceae; genus Labrys; species Labrys sp. ALF-8. The sequence continues at coordinate 2,217,919 of NZ_AP048537.1, read as the reverse complement.
GGCAAGGACAGGCGCGGCATGCTGCGCCCCCCGCAGCAGTCCGGCTGGGCTGCCACGAAAAACAGGGTCAACCCGTGGTTGCGCGGGGCACAAGACTTTCACAACGCTAGGGAGACGAGAATGTACAGGAAGATAGGGGCTGGGCTGGCCGCTGCGACCTTGAGCTTGATGCTCGCCACGACATCCGCCTTTGCGGATTTCTGGTCCGACGCCAGCAAGGATCTGAAGGGCGTCACCATCCACGGCATTTCGGAGAGCACGCCGCCCTCCAACTACGTGAAGAACGTGCTCGGCCCGGCCTTCACCAAGGCCACCGGCATCAACGTCGAGTTCGAGGCCACGTCCTGGGACCAGATGTACGACAAGGCGATCAAGGACATGGAGGCCAAGACCGGCATCTATGACTTCGTCTACATCGAGCAGGACATCATCTATTCCTATCTGGCGCGCAACTTCCTGGTGGACATCACCAAGACGCTGGCCGACAAGCCGGCGCTGAAGTCGCCGGACTACGATCCTTCCAAATTCACCAGCTTCGCCAACTACTTCAAGGGCGACAACGGCGATCTCTTCGGCGTTCCGATGGAGGCCTTCATCAAGGTCTACCTCTATCGCAAGGACCTCTTCGACGATCCGGCGATCAAGGAAGCCTTCAAGAAGAAGACCGGCAAGGATCTCGCCCCGGCCAAGACCCACGAGGAATACAAGGCCATCGCCGACTTCTTCACCGACTACGGCAAGGAGAAGGGCGAGGAGCTGTGGGGCTCGACGGTTCAGGCCAATACCGGCCATCCCGCCTCCTGGTACGAGTTCTTCGAGAGCGTCGCGCCGACCTTCGGCGTCTACAACTGGGGCATCGACGCCTCCAAGAACTATGCCGCGACCGTGGCGAACGGCGGCACGATGAACAGCCCCGAGGCCAAGAAGGCCCTCGAATACTGGCTGAGCCTCCTGCAGGATGCCCCGCCTGAATCGACCGCCAGCACCTGGGACGAAGTCGCCGCGACCTTCGCGGCCGGACGCGCCGCACAGGGCCTCGTCTATGGCGAGAACGCCGCCTGGATCGCCACCGATGCCTCGAAGTCCAAGGTCGTGGGCAAGGTCGGCGTCGCCCTGCCGCCGCTCGAACCCGGCGTGCTGCAGGCAGCCGAATCCGGCAAGGGCTACATCGGCTACTATGACGGCGGCGCCTTCGGCGTCTCCTATGCATCCAAGCAGCAGGATGCCGCCCTGCTCTTCCTGCAATATGTCGCGCAGGAATCGGTGCAGGCCGACTGGGCCGTGGCCGGCGCCCGCATCACCCACACCGCCACCTATGACGATCCCAAGGTGAAGGCGCAGGACGAGAAGACCAACGGCTACTACACGCTGATGAAGAACGACGGCAAGCTCTTCGCCGGCGCACCGCCCTATCCGTTCCACGCCCAGGTGCGCGAAGCCACGGCCTCGATCTTCTACAAGGCCATCACCGGCGACCTGAGCGCCTCGGACGCTCTCGACCAGATGGCCGAAACGACGGAAGCCGAACTCAAGAAGCTCGGCTACCGCAAGTAGACGCGGACAAGCGGGCCGCCGCGCGCCTTGAGCGGCGGCTCTTCTCAGAGGACCAACTCGCCTAGGGCGGTGCTGCCCCTCGCCTCCATCCTCATCCCGCCCTTGCGGGGGGAGGATGGAGGCGAGGGGCAGCGCAACGTTGGGAGCCGGGCGCCTCATGCTTCTCTCCCGCCGCCTACAAAGGAAACCTCATGCGTTCGTCGACAACCGGCTGGCTCCTGCTCGCGCCGACCCTTCTGATCCTCGTCCTCTTCGGTGTCGTGCCGTTCATCTATGTGCTGGTGGTCTCCTTCAGCCAATGGAACAGCTTCGCCGCCGATCCGGCCATGCACTTCAACGGGCTGGATAATTTCCGCGCCCTGGTGTTCGACACCGATTTCCTGCGCTCGATCCGCTCGACGCTGCTGTTCGGCGTGTTCGCCGTGGTGAGCGAGATCATCCTCGGCTATCTCCTGGCGCAGCTCTTCACGCGCGACTTTCCGGGCAAGGGCTTCTTCCGCACCATCCATACGCTGCCGCTCGTCATCGCCCCGATCGCCGTGGGCGCGATCTGGCGCCTGCTGCTGACGCCCGGCCTCGGACCCGTGCCGACCTACCTGCGCAACTGGTTCGGCATCGACCTCAACATCAGCCGTTTCTCCGACCAGGCTTTCACCGCCGTCGTGCTGATGGATATCTGGCACTGGACGCCGCTCGTCACCCTGACGCTGCTGGCGGCGCTGTCCTCCCTGCCGAAGGATCCCTTCGAGCAGGCTCAGATCGACGGCGCCAATCGCTTCCAGGTGTTCTGGTACGTCACGCTGCCCATGCTGAAGCCGGCCATCCTCGCCACCGTCTTCATCCGCCTGATGGACGCGCTGCGCACCTTCGACGAGATCTTCATGCTCACCAGCGGCGGCCCCGGCGACGCCACCCGCTTCGTCGGCCTCTACATCTTCCGCGTGGTGTTTCCCAAGAAGGACTACGGCTATGGCGGGGCCATGTCCGTCATCGTGCTCTACCTGACCATCGTCATGTGCTGGCTGCTCTACTCGGCCCTTGTGGCCCGGCGCGATTTGCGGAGGCCCGAATAATGCGCAAGCAAAATGCTCTCGTCAGCATCGTCCTGTGGATCGTGCTGAGCATCGTCACCCTCGCGCCGATCTACTGGCTGTTCGTGGTCTCGGCCAAGAGCCGCGTAGACCTCTTCGGCTCGCCGAGCTTCCTGCTCAAGTCCTTCTATCCGGACAACTACGCCAATGCGCTGACCGACCCCGGGTTCCAGAAATACATGCTGAACTCGATCATCATCGCGACCTCGAACGCGGCGCTGGTCACCCTGCTCGGCTTCCTCGCCACCTATGCCCTGTCGCGCTACAAGCTAGTGGGCAAGGAGAACGTTTTCTTCTGGACCATCACCAACCGCATGGCCCCGCCGGCCGTGTTCCTGCTGCCGCTGTTCCTGATCTACACGCAGGTCGTCACCTTCGGCGACTGGAAGCTCTTCGACACGCGCATCGGGCTAATCCTGCTCTATTGCGTGTTCAACCTGCCCTTCGCGGTCTGGACGCTGCGTTCCATCATCGATGCCATTCCGGTCGAGCTCGACGAGGCCGCGACCATCGACGGCGCCTCGACCTTCCAGCTTCTCACCAAGGTGATCTTCCCGCTCGCCCGTCCAGGCCTGGCGGTGACGATGATCCTCACCTGGATCTTCGCCTGGAACGAATATCTGCTGGCAGCCACGCTGACGAGCGTGCAGGCGCGCACCATCACCACGCTGCTGGCCGAATATGTCTCGGTCACCGGCACCAATTGGGGCCAGCTCGCGGCCACCGCCATGCTCACGATCGTGCCGGCGCTGATCATCCTCGGCGTGGTGCAGCGCCATATCGTGGCGGGCCTCACCTTCGGCGCCGTGAAGGGGTAGAGCCATGAACGATTTCGCCAATCTCGACGAGCAGGACGAGGAAGCCACGAAGGTCGTGGCGGAAAAGACCGGCTTCCTGCCCATCCATACCAACGGCTTCGATCGCGGTTTCATCGCCCTGGTCTGCCTGATCGCCATCCATCTGTTCTGGATGCGCTTTCTGGAAGCCCATCTGTCGATCTACGTCGCCACGGCGATCTCGGTCGTGCTCGGCTTCTTCATCATCAAGAAGGGCTGAGGCGGCGGAGCCGAAGCCGGATTTTCATCTATGCAGGGCCTCGGAAACGCCAGGAGGCCCCAGGAGAGCGGGACTTTCGAATGGCCAATGTCAAGATCAGGGACGTCGTCAAGAACTACGGCAACGTCAAGGTCATCCACGGCGTGTCGGTCGACATCGAGGACGGCGAGTTCGTGGTGCTGGTCGGGCCCTCGGGCTGCGGCAAGTCGACCCTGCTGCGCATGGTGGCGGGCCTCGAGGAGATTTCCGGCGGCGAGGTGATGATCGGCGACAAGGTGGTGAACACCAAGCCGCCCAAGGAGCGCGACATCGCCATGGTGTTCCAGAATTACGCGCTCTATCCGCATATGAACGTGGCCGACAATATGAGCTTTTCGCTCCGTCTCAAGGGCACGCCCAAGGCGGAGATCCAGCAGAAGGTGAAGCGCGCCGCCGAGATCCTCGACCTCGGCAAGCTGCTCAACCGCTTCCCCCGGCAGCTCTCGGGCGGCCAGCGCCAACGCGTCGCCATGGGCCGCGCCATCGTGCGCGATCCCCAGGTGTTCCTCTTCGACGAACCGCTCTCCAATCTCGACGCCAAGCTGCGCGTGGCGATGCGCGTCGAGATCAAGGAACTGCACCAGCGCCTGAAGACGACGACGATCTACGTCACCCACGACCAGATCGAGGCCATGACCATGGCCGACAAGATCGTGGTGATGAAGGATGGGCGCGTGGAGCAGATCGGCAATCCGCTCGATCTCTACGACAAGCCCGCCAACACCTTCGTGGCCGGCTTCATCGGCTCGCCCTCGATGAATTTCATCGAGGGGCGGCTCGAGCAGCGGGACGGAACCACCGTTTTTGTCAGCAAGACCGGCACGGTGCTTCCCGTTCCGGCCGCGGATGCGGCGCCGGGCCAGGAAGTCATCTACGGCATCCGGCCCGAACATATCGACCACGCCCCCGGTGGCAGCGCAGCCACGATCTCGGTGCTGGAACCGACCGGCTCGGAGACCCAGATCTTCGCCCATGTCGGGCAGGATCCGATCGTGGCCGTCGTGAAGGACCGCATTCCCGAGAGGCCGGGCGAGACCATCCAGCTCAGGATCGACGTGAAACGCGCGCACCTGTTCGACAAGGAAACCCGGAAGAGGCTCTGATCCCCGGCAGGGGACCAGGACGGCTCGCCGTCGATCGCACCGTCATTCCGGGCGTGCCCTCACGCCACCCGCAGGATCCGGCCGGGAAAATCGGTGAAGACGCCGGCGACACCGAGATCGAAGAGTTCCCTGGCCCGCTCTGCCGTGTTGACCGTATAGGAGAGGAGCGGGCGTCCGGTCGTGGCATAGGCGGCGATCGTCTGCGGCGTCTCCCTGCTGTGGTCGAAATTGATGGCGGCGGCGCCGACTTCGTCGGCGATGGCGGCCCAGTCGTCCGGGCGGTCGTAGATCAGGTAGCCCAAAGGCAGATCCGGTGCCAGCGCGTGCGCCGCCCTCAGGCTCTCGATCGAAAAACTCGAGACCAGCAGCGGGCCCTCCAGCGGACCGAAGGCCTCCAGAGTGGAAAGGGCAATCTCGGCCGTTCGCACATCCGTGCCGGGATAAGGCTTGATTTCGACGTTCAGTCCCAGCCTCAGCTCGCGGCAAAGAACCAGCACGTCCTGCAGGGTGGGGACGTGCTCCCCGGCAAAGGCCCGTCCGAAGGGGGCGCCGGCATCGAGCTCGCGGATTTCCTTCCAGCTCCTCTCGAAGACCGGGCCCGTGCCCGTGGTCGTGCGGTCCAGCGTATCGTCGTGAATGATGACGGGCACTTCGTCGCGCGTGAGCTGGACATCCACTTCCACCATCCTTGCCCCGAAGGCCGCGGCGCAGCGGATGGATTCGAGCGTGTTCTCCGGCGCATGCGCCGCCGCGCCACGATGCCCGATGACGCGCGGGATGGAACCCAGCATGGCAGTTTCTCTCCAGGGAAGAATCGGTGCCCCGATATGGCTGAGAAGTCGGTAGGAAGGGAAGGGGTCTTCCTCTTCATCGAGCGTAAGAAGTCGCTTCCTCAAAAATACTTTGCGAGGTTCTTCCTGATCCGCGGCAGCGGCTCCTCGTCATCGGCGGGCGGCACGAAGGCCTGGCCGGTGATCGTCTCGAAGGCGCGGACATAGACCTGCGAGGTCTCCTCGATCAGGTCGGCCGGGATCTCGGGTATCGGCTCCCTGTAGGGATCGCAGCGAGCGGCTACCCAGTTGCGCACGAAGTCTTTGTCGAAACTCTCGGGCTTCTCGCCTCGTGCGAAGCGCTCGTCATAGCTCCCCGCGAACCAGTAACGGCTCGAATCAGGGGTGTGGATCTCGTCGGCCAGCAGGATGCGCCCATCCGTGTCGATGCCGAATTCATATTTGGTATCGGCGAGGATGAGGCCGCACCGGAGCGCCGTCTCCTGCCCCTGGGCAAACAGGGCGAGAGCATAGGCGGAGACTTCGTCCCACTGCTTCTGGTTGAGCAATCCCGTTCGCACGATTTCCCCGGCCGACAGGGGCTCGTCATGGCCGCCGTCGAAGGCCTTGCTGGTCGGCGTGATGATGGCCTGCGGCAGGGCTTGGTTGTCGCGCAGCCCATCGGGAAAGCGGACGCCGTACATCTCCCGCTTGCCCTGCTTGTACATGGTCAGCACGGACGTACCCGTCGTGCCCGCAAGATAGCCGCGCACCACCATCTCGACCGGCAGGATTTCGAGCCTGCGGCCCACAACGACATTGGGATCGGGATAGTCGAGCACATGGTTGGGGCAGATGTCCCCCGTCTGCTCGAACCAGAAGCGGGCGGTCTGCGTCAACACCTGCCCCTTGAAGGGGATGCAGGCGATGGCGCGATCGAAGGCGCTCAGGCGATCGGTGGCGATGATGATGCGCCGCCCGTCCGGCAAGTCGTAGTTCTCGCGAACCTTGCCCCGGTAGTAGTTCGGCAGCTCGGGAATGACGGCTTCGCGCAGGGGCTGGGGCATGGAGATCCGCTTCATGAGACCAAGGGGTGGCTAGATCTACGCAGGCGCACGGCATTTGTCATCCTTGCCGGGCAATGGAGACGATAACCCGCCGCTCATACCCCGCTCGCGCCGGGCGATTGCCTGTTTGTGATCGCCTTGCCTCTTGCCCCGGCACGTCCAGCCTCTATTGTCTTACCATTCACCGACCGAAGCGCCCGAAGAAGGCGCGGGACGAGGTCTCAGCAAACAAATCGCGGAGCAGGAAATGCCCAAACGTATCATGTTCACCGGCGGCAGCGGCAAGGCCGGCCGGCATGTCGTGCAGTATCTCGTCGACCACGGCTATGAGGTGCTCAACATCGACACGAAGCCGCTCGACAATCCCAAGGTGCGCACGCTCATTGCCGACATCACCGACTCGGGCCAGGTCTTCAACGCCCTGTCGAGCTATATGGGGCTCCACGAGTTCGATCCCTCGCTCCGCCCGCAGAAGGTCGATGCCGTCGTGCATTTCGCCGCCATACCGCGCATCATGATCGTGCCGGACAACGAGGTCTTCCGCATCAACGCGATGGGAACCTACAACGTCATCGAGGCGGCGACGAAACTCGGGATTCCCAAGATCGTCATTGCCTCGAGCGAGACGACCTATGGCGTCGTCTTCGCGAACGAGCCGCGCGAGCCTACCTATTTTCCGCTCGACGAGGATTATGACGTCGACCCGATGGACAGCTACGCTCTGTCCAAGATCGTCAACGAAAAGACGGCTCGCGCCTTCGCCCAGCGTGACGGCACCGACATCTATGCGCTGCGCATCGGCAATGTGATCGTGCCGGAGGACTACACGGAGAATTTCCCGAAATGGTTCGCCGATCCCGGCTTCCGCAAGAAAATCGCCTGGAGCTATATCGACGCGCGCGACCTCGGCCAGATCACCAGCCTCGCCATCGAGAAGGACGGACTCGGCTTTCAGGTCTTCAACGCGGTCAATGACCACACGTCCTCGAACCTGCCGACCGCGGAGCTGCTGAAGCGCTTCTATCCCAACGTGCCGGTGCGCGGCGAACTCGGCGAATACGAGACGCTGCTGTCCAACCGCAAGATCCGTGACGTGCTGGGCTTCAAGGAACAGCACAACTGGCGCAACTACGTGAAGGGCTGAGGGAACGGCGAACAACAGCCGACTCCCTGCAACCCTCGGCTTGAAGATGAATGGACGGCGGTCGTGGCCCGCCATCCATTCAGGCCGCGCCGGCGGGAGCCGCCAGCAGCAGGTCGCGAAGGGCCTTGCCCACACCGGCTGCCGATTGGGGGTTCTGGCCGGTCACAAGGCGTCCGTCGACCATGACGTTGGCCGTCCATTCCGGTGCCGGCTGGTGCAGCGCGCCGCGCGAAACCAGGGTGCTCGCCAGCAGGAAGGGCACCACCTTTTCCAGCTTGACGGCATGTTCCTCGGCGTCTGTGAAGGCGGCGATGCGCTTGCCGGCCACGAGATAGGAACCATCACCGAGAGTGGCGTTCACCAATGCCGCCGGACCGTGGCATACGGCCGCGACGATGCCGCCACGCTCATAGATGGAACGGATCGATGCGGCGACGGCGGCGCTGGCGGGGAAATCCCACATCGCGCCGTGGCCGCCCGCAAAGAAGATCGCGCCATAGCGCGCCAGGTCGGCATCGGCGAGCCTGGGTGTATGGCTCACATTGCGGCGGAACGCAGGGTCGTTCCAGTAGCGGGCATTGACCACGTCCTCGAGGTCGAGGCCGTCGATCGGCGGCTCGCCACCCTCGATTGAAGCGAACTCGACCGGGATGCCGGCCGCCTCGAGTTCGGCCAGCGGATGGGTGACCTCGCCAAGATAATAGCCCGTCGGTTCACCGGTGGCGCCTTTGGTGCCATGGCTGGTCAATACGAAGAGCACCGGCTTCACGATGGGGGAAATCGTCTGCGTCATGTCTCGATCCTTCAAGGGAAAAGCAACTGGACCGGAATCTATCTCTTGCTTGAATGACGATAAATAATCACGCTGGCAAAGCATTTGTTCTTTGGAGGCAAGAATGAGCCGCCGATTCGATCATCTTGCCGATGTCGAGGCCTTCATTGCCGTCGTGGAGCAAGGCTCGCTGACGGCTGCCGCCGTAACGCTTTCCACCACGCCCTCGGTCATCAGCCGCGCCGTCACCCGGCTCGAGACCCGGCTTGGGGCACAGCTCCTGCGCCGCACGACCCGCAGCCTCGGCCTCACCGATGCAGGACGCCTCTATCTGGAGCAGTCCCGCAATGCCTTTGATCTGATCGACGACGCCGAGCGGGCGATCCAGGGCCAAGGCGGAGCGCTGAGCGGTCGCGTGCGCCTCAGCGTTCCCACCACATATGGCCATTATCGCCTTCCGCCGCTGCTGCGAGCCTATACCCGGCGCCATCCGATGGTGGATGTGGAGGTGAACATCGCCAACCGCAATGTCGACCTGGTGGCCGAGGGTTTCGATCTGGCCGTACGCCTCGGACAGCTTCCCGACAGTGGTCTGGTTGCACGCAAGCTGGAGGATGCGGCCCTCTGCCTGGTGGCCTCTCCCGACTATCTCGACCGCTCAGGTATTCCCGACCATCTGGAGGCGCTTGAGCAGCATGTCTGCCTGCCCTTCCTGATGCCGAGCACAGGACGCCTCGCACCCTGGTTGTTCCGCGACGAGGAGCGGGACATCGACTGGCAGCCCCGATCGCGCCTGCAGGTCTCCGATGACGTGCTCGGCGTCGTGCATCTGGCCGAGGAGGGTATCGGCATCTGCCAGAGCTACGATTTCATCGTCCGAGACCGGCTGCAGCGTGGCCGTCTCGTCGAGGTGCTGCCCCTTTTGCGCGGCCGCGCACGGCCTTTCTCGGTGATCCACGCCCCGCATCGCAGGCTTTCGGCGGCGACAAGGGCGATGATCGACACACTCGCCGGGCACGCCGACAGCCGAACATGAAAGAGGCTTGCCGCCTTTCGCCTCCCCGGCTATCGTTCCTGTCGGCGATGCGAGACGCCTCCGGACCCGCGGAAAGGGTTTAACCCCTCGGTCTTGACGATATCGAACTACCTGCCCCTGTGCAGCCGACTGCGGGTCTTCGGCCATGAGCACATGGAGGCATGATGAAGACCCTTCCCCCATCCCCCGATCTGTCGCATCTGAAGAAGCAGGCCAAGGCCCTGCTCCGCGCCGCCCGCAATGGAGAGGCCGCGGCCCTGCGGCATTTTGCCGAGCAACTCCCTGCTGCCCGCGGCCTCGCCCCGCACCTGATGGCCGGGCACGACCTGCGCCTCCACGACGCCCAGTCGGTCATCGCGCGGGACTATGGTTTCAGGAGCTGGGGGGAGCTCAAGCGGGCGGTTGCCTGGCTTCGCGGTTCCCGGGCGGAGCAGCTCGCGACGTGGTTGCGCTGGTGTCTCGAAGGCAATGCGAGGGAGCGCCGCCTGGCGGTTCGGGCGCTCGCGGATCAACCGGATCTTCTCGGCGACGACCCGTGGTTCGCCTGCATCGTCGGCAATGAATCCATCCTGCGCGATCGAATCGCACAGGATACGGACTGGGTTGGCCGTGCCTCGGGCCCGCGCACCATGGCGCCGCTGGTTGCCGTCGCCCATTCGCGCCTCATCCTGGAGGAAGCCTTCGAAAAGCCCTTGCTCGCTTCCGCGCAGCTTCTTCTCGCGGCCGGGGCAGACGCCAACGCCACCTGGACCGACCCCGATTACCCGGAATGGCCCCTCTCGGCGCTCTACGGAGCGGCAGGCGTCACCCACCACCCGGGCATGACCAAGCTCCTGCTCGCGGCCGGCGCCACCCCGGATGACAACGAATCGCTCTATCACTCGGTCGAGGCGCGCGCACCGGACTGCACGCTCCTCCTGCTGGAGGCCGGCGCGCGCGTCCGCGGCACCAACACGATCGGTCGGGTGCTGGACTACGACAAGCCAGCATTGTTGCGGGAGATCCTCGCCCATGGCGGCGATGCGCGCGAGCGACCCTGGGCGCATCACGCCATCCTGCGTGGGCGCTCGGTCGAGCATATCCACATCCTGCTGGAGGCTGGTGCCGATCCTGGAGCGGTCGACCAGGACGGCATCACTCTCTGTCGCTGGGCCGGACTCCACGGGCGGACCGATGTCGTCGAACTCCTGCGCAGCCTCGGGGTGGAGGAGAAGCTGAGCGACGAGGAGGCCTTCATCGCCGCCTGCACGAGCGGCGATGCGGCGTCTGCCAGCCGGATGCGGAAACGCATGCCCGACATCGTCGCCCGCCTCGATTCCCGGCAGTTGCAGATACTGCCGCAACTTGCGGCGGTCGGCGCGCTGGAGGCGGTCCGTACCATGCTCGCATCGGGCTGGCCCCGCGAGATCAGGACAGGGTGGGATGCCACCGCCCTCAACCTCGCCGTTTTCCAGGGCGATGCCGCCATGACCCGCCTGCTGCTGGCAGAGGGCGCCGACTGGCGCACGCGGCACGGCTATGGCGACAACGTCATCGGCACCCTCTCCTGGGCTTCGCGAGCCGACGAGATCGAGGATCCCGCACCGCGCGACTATGTCGCCTGTGCCCGTGCGCTCATCGAGCACGGCGTCCCCGTTTCCGCCATGGAGGGCTACAGTTTCTCCGACGAAGTGGGAGCCTATTTCGCTGGGCTGGATTAGGCCCCCCCGCCGTCTGCTGTGGCGGGGATGGGAATGCGACGCGAGGGGTGGCTTGCGCCCTTGACTCCACTATAGTGGAAATGCATTCTTATATCATGGATATGCCTGATCCCATCGATGCGGAGCTCGGCGCACGCATCAAGGCGCTGCGCGGCGAGATGCACCTGACCATCGACCAGCTCGCCGCTGCCAGCGGCGTCAGCCGGGCGATGATCTCGCGCATCGAGCGAGGGGAATCCAGCGCCACCGCCCAGTTGCTCAACCGGCTCTGCAACGGCCTCGGCGTAAGCTTGTCCGCGCTGTTCGCGCCAGCCCAATCCGCCGCCTCTCCACTCGCCCGCAGGGCCGAGCAGCCGCTCTGGCGCGATCCGGGTTCGGGCTACCTGCGCCGCGCGGTGTCGCCGGCCACGGCGTCCGGCATCGTGGATCTCGTGGAAGTGGAACTGCCGGCGGGTGCGCTGGTACCTTTTGCCCCGCAGGATTCGACGCCCTTCGACCAACTCGTCTGGCTGCAGCAGGGCAGGCTGACCATGACCGTCGGGGGCCAGGTCTTCCCGCTGGACCCGGGCGACTGCCTGCACATGCAGCTCGACGAGCCGCTGATGTTCCACAATCCCGGCGGCGAACCGGCGCTCTACTTCGTCATCCTCGTCCCGTCCCGGCAGATTCCCCGATGAGCACGATCGCGATCTCAATAGCCACAGCCGCGGAGGCGCGGGCCATGGTGCCCGCTCTCGCCGATATCCTGATCGACTGCGTCGAGGGTGGCGCGTCCGTTTCCTTCCTGCTGCCGATCTCGCGCGAGACCGCGGAGGGCTTCTATGCCAGGACGGCTCTCCGCGTCGCCGAGGGCAGCGCCGTCCTCTTCGTCGCCGCCGTCGAGGGTGACGTGGTCGGCACCGTGCAGCTCTGCCCGGTGATGATCCAGAATCAACCTCACCGCGCCGATGTCGCCAAGCTGCTCGTGCATCGCCGCGGCCGCCGCCGCGGTGTCGCCGAGGCCTTGATGGCGGCGCTGGAGGCCAAGGCGCGGGCCGAAGGGCGCACCCTGCTCAGTCTCGACACCACCACGGGCTCACCGGCCGAACGGCTCTACGAGAAGCTCGGCTGGCAGCGCCTCGGCGTCATGCCGAATCACGCGCTGATGGCCAATGGCGATCCGTCCGACACCACCTTCTTCTGGAAAGCACTGCCGACATGAACATCCGTCCAGCCGTCGCCGCCGACCTGCCGGCGATCCTCGCCATCTACAACGACGCCGTGCTCAACACGACGGCGATCTGGAACTGGGATACGGTCGATCTCGCCAACCGCCGGGCGTGGTTCGATGCGCGCGCGAGCCAAGGCTATCCGATCCTGGTAGCCGGCGGTCCCGGAGAGGTGCTCGGCTATGCCAGCTACGGCGACTGGCGGCCCTTCGACGGCTATCGCTACACGGTGGAGCACTCGATCTATGTGGCGGCGGCTGCCCGAGGACGGGGCATCGGGGCCAGCCTGCTCGACGCGCTGATCGGCGAAGCCCGGAAAGGCGGCAAGCACGTCATGCTGGGCGGTATCGAGGCCGGCAACACGGCCTCCCTCGCCCTGCATCGGCGCTTCGGCTTCGTGGAGACGGGCCGGATGCCGGAGGTCGGCCAGAAATTCGGCAAATGGCTCGACCTCGTCTTCATGCAGCTTCGCCTGGCCGAGTAAGGCGGCCCCGGGACCGCAGGCGACTCGCCGCAACCGCCAAACTTGCGGGCCGAGGCGCACGAAACACGAAGTGGCGATCGGAGATCGCCCCTCTGGTATCCGAAACGATCCGATGCAATCATGCGGCCGTCTCACACCAACGCATGGTCCTCGTGTCGCAATTCGCGGAACTGATCCTGGCCACGTTCTTCGCCGTCCTGGCCACGGCGAACTGGTGGATTACCTGGCGGCCGGTCTGGCTGCGCGCCAGCATCGCCGGCGGGCTCTACCTTGTCTTCACGCTGCTGCTGCTGCGCACCAGCGGCATGCCCGCCGCGCCGACCTTCGACAGCGATATCCGCATCGCGTTCTGGCAGCAGGGGCTCATCAGCCTGTGGTGGCTTGTGGGCGCGCGGCTCGTGGTGGGGATCCTCCACCTCACGCTCTGGAGCAAGCGCGAATCGAGCCAGGCCAAGCTCGCCTCGGACCTGATAGCCGGCCTCATCTACATCACGGCGGTGCTGGCCATCGTCAACTTCGTCTTCAACCTGCCGGTGCGGGCGCTGCTGGCCACCTCCGGCATCATCGCCATCGTGCTGGCCCTGGCGCTGCAGAACACGCTCGCGGACGTGTTCGCCGGAATCGCGGTGGGCATCGAGCACCCCTACACGGTCGGAGACCGGATCTGGGTGGATGGGTCGATCGAGGGCGTGATCGTTCAGGTGAACTGGCGCTCGATCCGGGTGCGGACCGACGCCAACGACATCGCCACCATCCCCAACAGCCTCATTGCCAAGTCGCGCGTCATCAATCGCAGCAAGCCCAGCACGCGGCGGGACGACTCCGTCCAGGTTTCATGTGAATCATCCGCCCGGCCCGATCTCGTGATGGAATTGCTCAGGCAGGCCGCGATGCTCACGCCGAAGATCCTCACCGAGCCGGCCGCCTCCTCGGCCCTGGTGCGCATAGGGGTGCGCTCCAACTCCTACGACATCTATTTCTCGGTGGCCCATACAGATCATCTCGGCTCGGCCAAGAGCACCTTGCTGAAGGAAGTGCTGCGCCAGTTCCACTACCATTCGATCCGCCCCTCGAGCGCCGGCATGATCTCGACGCCGATCGGGCCGATGACGGCTTCCACCGGCCTGATGGAGACCCTTCCGCCGGATATGCTGCTCAGCGACGTATCCCTGTTCCAGGATCTTTCGCCCAAGCAGCGCGCCGAGCTTGCCAAGCGCATGACCCGGCGCCGGCTGGAGCCGACCACCACCCTCGTCTCCCAGGGCGGCGTGCAGGCGATCCTTTTCATCGTCGCCTCGGGCGTCCTGGAAGGCAGCCGCTCCATCAACGGACGCTCCCACGTGGTCGGGCGTCTCGGCCCCGGCGATTATTTCGGCGAAATCGGGCTGCTGACGGGAGCACCCAATGCCGGCACCATCATGGCCCTGACGCGCTGCATCGTCTTCGAGCTGCACAAGGAGGATCTGGAGCCCCTGATGACGGCCGAGCCCAGCCTAGCCCAGGCCTTCGAGGCGTCCGTGCGCCGCAACCAGGCCTTCCTGGCGCGCGATGCTGCAGCCGCCGTCAGCGCGCCGCCCGGGCCGCCCGCTCAGTTCCTTGCGCAGATCCGGGCCTTCTTCAAGGCGTAACCTCCACCGAGTTGCAATGACCAAAGCCTCTCCCGAACTTTCCGCCCGACTCGACAAGCTTGCCGCCGCCCGCCTGCCGCTCGATCCCGGCATGGCCGAATTCCGCGACAAACTCACGGCCGAGACACCGCCCGAAGCCGTCCATTGGCCGCTGGAGCGCCAGCGTTCGGCCTGGGACGCCGTGTGCAAGGCATGGCAGGCACCCCGCCCACCGGGCCTGTCCGTCTATGATCTCATCCTCCGCGACAGGCACGCGCCCCTGAAGCTGCGCGTCTATCGGCCGGAGGGAGCGGACCATCGTCCGGGGCTGCTGTACTTCCATGGCGGCGGCTGGGTGCTCGGCAGCCTCGAAACCCATGACGACATGTGCGCGGAGATCGCCGCAGGCGCCGGCGTCGTGGTGGCCGCCCTCGACTATCGTCTCGCGCCCGAAAACCCCTTTCCGGCGCAATGCGAGGATGCCCTCGCATTTTTCGACTGGGTCATGGCGGAGGGAGCGGCACATGGCATCGACACCGCCCGCCTCGTTGCCGGCGGCGACAGCGCCGGCGGGCAGATGACCGCTTCGCTCGCCATCGCGCTTCGCGACCGGGGTGTGAAGGCGCTGCGCGGCCAGGTTCTCGTCTATCCGGTGCTCGACGCCGACATGCAGACGGATTCCTATCGCCGCAACGGCCTCTCGTCGGCGCTCTCACGCGAGGAGATGCGCTATTATCTCGACGCCTTTCTCGGTCCCCCGGACAGCCCGGCGCACGGGAACAAGCTCGCGCTTCCCCTGCTCGAGACCGACTATGCGGGCCTGCCACCGGCCTTCATCACGGCCGCGGCACACGACACGCTGCAGGACGAAGCCTTCATCTTCGCCGAACGGCTGGAAGCGGCCGGCGTGCCGGTGAAGCTGCGCGCGGAGCCGGCGCTCGACCACTCCTACATGCGTGCGCGCCACCACAGCGAGCCGGCCTACAAGAGCTTCAGGGCAATCGTCGGGGCCGTGAAGGCCCTGGGATATCATGGCGTTCCGCCAGAAGACTGAAGGTGCCGGCCCGACAGTCCCGACAACCACGGCTTGAAATGAAGGAGATGGCCTCCCAGGCTGGTCTCCACGGGAGGATTCCCATGCGTTATGACGTCCTGGTGCTGGGTGGCGGTATCGTCGGCACCTCGGTCGCGGTCCATCTCCAGGAGCGCGGCAGGGCCGTCGCGCTGATCGACCGGCGGGGACCGGGCGAGGAAACATCCCACGGCAATGCCGGCCTGGTCGAGCGCACGTCCCTCCTGCCGATCGCCTTTCCCCGCAGCCTGCCGGCACTCGCCGAAATTGTCCTGAAACGCTATCCGGGGGCCAATTATCACTGGTCGGCGCTTCCCCGCCTCGCTCCCTGGCTCCTTGCCTATTGGCGCAATTCCGCGCCGGACCGGCTCGATGCCACCGCCCGCCTCATGTATCCCATCCTGAGCACAACCGTGGCCGAGCATCGCGCCCTGGCGAGCAAGGCCGACGCGGAAAGCTTCTTCCGCGATACCGGCTGGCTCAAGATCCACCGCACGGAGGAAGACTGCCGCGCCGAAGAGAAGTCGCTCGCCCTCGCGGCCGAATTCGGCCATCAGGTCAGGCACCTCGATCGCGAGGAGACCCTCGCATTGGAGCCGTCCCTGCGGCCGGACTTCATCGCAGGCACGCACTGGACCGATCCGCACAGCGTGTCGAGCCCCGGCGGCGTCACCAAGGCTTATGCGTCCTACCTGGCGAAGATCGGCGGCGTCGTGCTCAGGGGTGACGCCGGGAGCCTGAGGCAGGGAGGAGCCGGCTGGACGATCGGCGCCGGCGCGTCGCAGATCGAGGCACGCGAGGTGGTGGTGTGCCTGGGCCCCTGGTCGATGGACGTGCTCGCACCGCTCGGTTACCGTCTGCCCCTTGCCGTCAAGCGCGGCTACCACATGCACTACAGGGCGGCCGACGGCGCCACGCTCGGCCGCCCCGTGATCGATGAGGCAGGCGGCTACGTCCTGACGCCGATGGTAGGGGGCATCCGCCTTACGACCGGCGTCGAATTCGCCCGACGCGACGCTCCGAAAACGCCGGTGCAGGTTGACCGGTCCGAGAAGCTGGCGCGCGACCTCTTCCCGCTCGGCACCCGCGCCGAGCCTGAACCCTGGATGGGCGCGCGCCCGATGTTTCCGGATTCGCGCCCGGTCATCGACAGGGCTCCGCGCCATGGGAACCTCTGGCTCGCCTTCGGCCACCAGCATCTCGGCTTCACGCTGGGCCCGGCCACGGGACGGCTGCTGGCGGAAATGATGACGGGCGAGCCGACCCATGTGGATCCAAGCCCGTTCTCGGCGGAGCGATTCGGCTAGGGTGCCCACACTCCTCGGGCACCGAAACGCCTTTCGGAACGATGCATCCTAAGCCGAGAGTCTTTGCATGCATGCCCATTGAGGGGTACAGGGATGCAAGGAATTCGACGGAGCGCCGCATGAACCCCTCTTTTGCAGCCGACCTGATGGAACGTGCCCGGGAAAAGGGGCCGATCACCATCGGGCTGGTGGGCGCCGGTCAGATGGGGACCGACCTCATCGTGCAGATCGCCCTGATGCAGGGCATCAGGGTGGGTGCGGTCGCCGTGCGCTCGCGGCCGCAGAATGCCATTTCCGCTGCGCTCAGCGCCGGACACCGGCTGGACGAACTGGTCGAGGTCGCCAACAGCTCGGCCATCGACCGCGCCATCGAGACGGGGCGCATCGCCATTACCACCGACCTCGAGGCGCTCGCCGGCGCCGGACGGATCGAGGTGATCATCGATGCCACCGGGCATCCGGAATCCGGGGCGATCGTGGCCGAAGCGGCCATCCGGCACGGCAAGCACATCGTCATGCTGAATGTCGAGGCCGACATCACGATCGGCCGGCACTTCAAGGCCGAGGCCGGCAAGGCCGGCGTGATTTATACCGGCGCGGCGGGCGACGAGCCGGCCGCGGCCGTGGAGCTCGTGACCTTCGCCCGGGCGCTCGGCATGACGGTGGTCGCCGCGGGCAAGGGCAAGAACAACGCCCTCAATTTCGATGCCGTACCGGACGATTACATTGCCGAGGCCACGGCGCGCGACATGAATCCGCGCGTGCTGGTCGAATTCGTCGACGGCTCCAAGACCATGGTCGAGATGGTCGCCCTCGCCAACGCGACCGGCCTCGAGCCGGACAAGCCCGGCCTGCACGGCCCGCGCGCCAGCAAGGAAGAACTCGCCGAGGTGCTGATTCCCACGAGCCATGGCGGCGTGCTTTCCCGCCGGGGCTGCGTCGACTACACCATCGGCAAGGGGGTGGCGCCCGGCGTGTTCTGCGTGGTCGAGCCCAATCATCCCCGCGTGCTGGAACGCATGACGGACCTTCACGTGGGGAAGGGTCCCTTCTTCACGCTGCATCGGCCCTACCACCTCACCAGCCTTGAGACGCCGCTCACGGCAATTCGCGCCGTCCTCTACGGCACGGCGGACCTGCAGCCCCTCGACCACCCCGTCGCCGAGACGGCCGCCGTCGCCAAGCGTGACCTGGCTCCCGGCATGGTGCTGGGCCGCATCGGGGAATATGATTACCGCGGCTGGTCGATGCGGTGGGCCGATGCGCGCAAGGACCGCCTGCTTCCCCTGGGTCTCGCCGAACGCGCCCGCGTCACCAGGCCGATCAGGAAGGGCGAACTCCTCAGCCACGACAATTGCGCCGTGGACGAAAGCCTCACCATCGTGAAGCTGCGGCGCCAGCTCGACCTGGCGGATCAGCGTTTCCTCAACGCCAATGCGGCATGAAATCTGAGGCGGCGTGTCGTTGCCGCCTGCTCCGCCGGTCCGAGGGATCGGTTGCGACGAGGCGTCATGGTCCCGCGGCCATCGGCCAGCCTTTCTCGTCCCTAACCCACCCCTGCAAATCGCAACCCTTCCTTAGCCTTAACGTAGCATGACCATGGTATGCCGCTGGACAGCCCGGCATATATGCCGAAGCCGGTCCAAGGGCTGGCGTTCTTACTCCCCCATAGGCCTTGCATGTTCTATTACGCCGCCAAGATCGTCAGCTTCCTGATCCTGCCCGCCAATGCAGCCCTGATGCTCGGGCTCGTCGGCCTCGCCGCCAGTTTCACCCGCCGCTTCCAGCGCTTCGGCCGTTTCCTGATGGGCTTCTCGATCCTCGCTTTCGCGGTGATGGGCCTGTCGCCGCTCGGTAGCATCATCATCGAGCCGCTCGAGGATCGTTTTCCGCCGCCCGCCTTCGCGGCCTCGGACGATCTCAGCCCGACCAATCCTGCCCTACCCAAGATCGCCGGCGTCATCGTCCTGGGCGGCGCCGTCGACACGCACATTTCCACCGCGCGCCACGACACCGCCCTCACCGATTCCGCCGAGCGTATGACGGCTGTGGCTGGCCTGTCGCGGCAATTTCCGGAGGCGAAGATCGTCTTCACCGGCGGCGTCGGATCCCTGGCCGGCCAGTTCTGGGGCGACGCCGCGGAAGCGGACGCATCCCGCCAGCTCTTCCGCAGCTTCGGCATCCCCGATGACCGCATGGTCTTCGAGAACCGCTCGCGCGACACCTACGAGAATGCCGAGTTCACCTACCAGATGCTGAAGCCGCAGCCGGGCCAGCGCTATCTCCTCGTCACTTCCGGCTACCACATGCCGCGCTCGATGGCCTTGTTTCGCAAGGCGGGTTTTGATGTGATCGCCTATCCCGTCAACTATCGCACCGCGGGACCGGGAGACGCCATGCGGCCCTTCTATTCGATGAGCGACGGCCTGCGCCAATGCACCCTCGCCGCGCGCGAATGGATCGGCCTGCTGGCCTACTGGCTGAGCGGACGCATCGACGACATCCTTCCCCAACCCTGAAAGCACAACATGTCCGAGCTTCTGGTCACCGCCGACGAAAGGGCCGTTCCGGTCTGGTTCGTCACCAAGGAAAATTTCGTGCAGGTGCTCGACGCCCTGCCGGAAACCCAGCGGAACTGGATCGCCGCCAACGGCTTCGAAGCCAAGGCCGGGCAGCATCTCGCCCTCCCCGGAACAGGTGTCGCGCTCGGCGGCGTGATCTTCGGCCTGGAGGCGGCGGGAGCCCGTCACCGGGATGTCTTCCTCCCCGCGAAGCTCGTCACGGTCCTGCCGGCCGGTACCTACCGCTTCGCGAATGCCAGCCATGACGACAGGCTGGCAACTCTCGGCTGGCTGCTCGGGCTCTACAAGTTCAATCGCTATCGTACTAGCGATATCAAGGCCTTGCGCCTTGTCGTGCCCGATGAAATCGATCGCGATGAAATTGCCGCCATTGTCGAATCCGTGACCTTCGCGCGTGATCTCGTCAACACGCCCGCCAATGATCTCGGTCCCGAGGAACTGGCGCTCGCGGCTCGCCGGCTCGCCGAGAAGCACAAGGCGACCTACAGGGTGATCGTGGGCGACGACCTCCTGAAGGAGAACTTCCCGATGATCCACGCCGTGGGCCGGGCTTCCTCCCGCGCGCCGCGTCTGATCGACTTCAGCTGGGGCGATCCCGCCCACCCGAAGATCACGCTGGTCGGCAAGGGCGTGATCTTCGACACCGGAGGCCTCGACATCAAGCCCAGCTCCAACATGATCCTGATGAAGAAGGACATGGGCGGCGCCGCTTCGGTGCTCGCCTGTGCCAGCATGATCATGGCTGCGGGCCTCAAGGTTCGCCTGCGCGTGCTGATTCCCGCCGTGGAGAATGCCATCTCCGGCTCGGCCTTCCGCCCCAGCGACATCCTCGCCTCGCGCAAGGGCCTGAGCGTCGAGATCGGCAATACGGACGCCGAGGGCCGCCTGGTGCTCGCCGATGCTCTGACCCTCGCGGATGAGGAGGCGCCGGACCTTATCGTCGACATGGCGACGCTCACCGGCGCCGCCCGCGTGGCCCTGGGGCCTGACCTGCCCCCGCTGTTCAGCCGCAACGACGAGGTCGCCGAGGCCTTGCTGGCGCATGCGGCGCAGGAGGGCGATCCGCTCTGGCGCCTGCCGCTCTGGCCTCCTTATGATGCGATGCTGGATTCCAAAGTGGCCGACCTCAACAACGCCCCCGGCGGCGGCTTTGCCGGCTCGATCACCGCGGCCCTGTTCCTCGACCGCTTCGTCGAGAAGGCTTCGGCCTATGTCCATCTCGACATCTATGCCTGGAACCCCGCAACCAAGCCGGGGCGCCCGGAAGGCGCCGAGGTGATGGGCGCACGGGCACTCTACGCCTACCTCAAGAAGAAATACGGCTGAGAGCCCAGGGAGGCTGCCATGGCAGAGAGCGACGAACTGATCCGCCTGACCGCCTGCGCCGTGGTCGATCTCCTGCGCCGGCGAGAGGTGACGCCCCTCCAATTGGTGGACGCTTCCCTCGCCCGCATCGAAGCGGTGGACGGTGCCGTCAACGCCATGGTGACGCTCTGCGCCGATCGCGCGCGCGACCAGGCGCGGCGCATCATGGCCGAGCCCGCGCCCACGGACGACTTCCGCTGGCTCGGCGGCCTCCCGTTGGCGGTCAAGGATCTCAACGATCTCGCGGACGTGCGCACCACCTACGGTTCGCCGATCTTCGCCGACCACGTGCCCGAGCGTTCCGACATCATGGTCGAACGGCTCGAGGGCCATGGCGGCATCCCCATCGGCAAGAGCAACACGCCGGAATTCGGGGCAGGCGCCAACACTTTCAACGAGGTATTCGGCGACACGCTCAATCCCTGGAACACGGCCCTCAATGCCGGCGGCTCCTCGGGCGGCTCGGCCGTGGCGCTCGCCACCGGCCAGGTCTGGCTCGCCACCGGTTCGGACCTCGGCGGCTCGCTGCGCACCCCCGCCAGCTTCTGCTCGGTCGTGGGACTGAGGCCTTCGCCGGGAAGGGTTGCCAGCGGTCCCGATGGCGTCAAGTTCGACACCCTCGCCGTCAATGGGCCGATGGCCCGCACGGTCGAGGATATCGGCCTGATGCTCGATGCCATGGCTGGCTGGGACAACGGCGACCCGCTCTCCCTGGAGGCACCCGCGACCGGCTTCCGCGAGAGCGCCCGGCGCCGGCAGCCGCCCCGCCGCGTGGCTTTTTCGCCGGACCTCGGCGTGACGCCGGTGAATCGCGAGACGCGCGCCCTGTGTGAAGCCGCCGCCCGGCGCTTCGAGGCGGCGGGCTGCATCGTCGAGGAAGCCTGCCCCGATTTCTCCGGCGTGCCCGAGGCCTTCCAGACGCTTCGGGCCCTCGGCTACGTCGCCGGCATGCGCGAGCTCTATGAAACGAAGCGCACGCTGCTCAAGCCCGACGTGATCTGGAACATCGAGCGCGGGCGCGCGCTCGATGCCGAGACGATCGCTGCCGCCCTGCTGCGCCGCAGCAGCCTCTACGACGAGGTGGCCGCCTTCTTCTCGCGCTATGACCTCCTGTTGGCTCCGGCTGCCTGTACCCCGCCCCTCGACGTCAGGGAACGCTGGGTGCGCGAGGTGGAAGGGCATGTCTTCGAGAACTATGTCGAATGGCTGCGCCTCGCCAGCGTCGTAACCATGACATCCTGCCCCTCGCTCGCCATCCCGGCCGGCTTCACCACGGACGGGCGGCCCGTAGGCCTGCAGCTGGTTGGCAAGCCGCGCGGCGAAGCAGCCCTGCTCTCGGCCGGCGCCGTGCTGGAGGAACTGCTCGGCCTGTCGAGCCTGGTGCCGATCGACCCGCGGGAGCAAGGACATCCTGTCCGCTCCTGAAGGGATAACGGTATCGGTGTGGCGCCATGGCCGCGGGAGCAGAGGAGATGTCCGCGCTTCCGGTATTAACGAATTTTGCGTCTTTCGGCCGCTATTCTACCCGGATGAGCGGCGATCAGCCTCCGCGATCGCCTCGAGGACAGGATTTGCCCTCATGGCGGTTGAGATCCGGGCGGCACAGGCCCTGCGGCTCTGGCATGACGTAACGCTGACGCTGGTCCGCGACGCACAGCCGGATCTATCCGGCCGCCAGCTCGCCATCCTGCTCACCGTCTACCTGGAGCCACCGCCCCATACCGTGCGGGGCCTCGCCGCCAAGCTCCACGTCACCAAGCCGGTCATTACCCGGGCCCTCGACAGCCTGGCCAAGCTCAAGCTCACCGCCCGGCGGCGGGACGAGTTCGACCGGCGCAACGTCATCATCCAGCGTACCGTCGACGGAGCCCTTTACGTGGAGCGCCTGGGGGATATTCTCGTCGCCCTTGCCAAGGACCTGCCGCGCTGATGGATACCGCCTTGCCCGCTTTCGACCGCCGCACCACCCCCGCCCGCCCGGACCTCGCCGCCGCTTCGCTGCAAGGCATCGTGCCGGCGCCGCGCTACGTCCAGGGCGAGAAGCGCCGCGTGGTCGAGAATGTGGTCACGCTGCGCAGGGACCCCGATTTCTCCGCTTCCATCGACACCGAGCTTCTGTTCGGCGAGATCTTCACCGTCTATGACGAGATGGAAGGCTGGGCCTGGGGCCAGGCCGCGAACGACGGCTATGTCGGCTGGCTCTCCGCCAACGCGCTGGGCACGGCGCAGGTACCAACCCATCGCGTGAGCGCCCTGCGCACCTTCATCTACCCAGTCCCGTCGATCAAGTCGCCGCAGATGATGGCGCTGAGCTATGGCAGCGCACTGGCGGTTTCCCGCACGGAGGGGCAGTTCCTCGCCCTGGAGGGCTGGGGCTTCGTCTTCTCCGCCCATGCCAGAGCTATCGATAGCCATGAGAGCGATCCCGTATCCGTCGCCGAAACCTTCCTGCGAGTACCCTATCTGTGGGGCGGCAAGTCGAGCCTCGGCCTGGACTGCTCGGCCCTCGTACAGACCTCGCTCACGGCCTGCGGCATTGCCTGCCCGCGCGACAGCGACATGCAGGAGAAGGCGCTCGGCCATGTGCTCGATCCGGACACGCCCCTTGCGGATCTTCGGCGAGGGGATCTCCTGTTCTGGAAAGGCCATGTCGCCATGGTCCGCGACGCGGAAACGATGATCCATGCCACCGGCCATGTGATGACGGTCGTCGTCGAGGGGCTGGCGGCGGGAATCCAGCGCATCGCTGCCGCGGGGAGCCCGTTGCGGACGATCAAGCGGTTGTAAATCCCAAGTGCGCGGACAGGCTGTCCGCGCACCCGAGGCTATCTAGGCGCCGAACCGTTGAAGGTCAGCACCTCGCCCGCGAGATAGAGCGACCCCGTCAGCACCACGCGGGGCGCGACCGGAAAGGCTTCGCTGGCGATGGCGCGGAGCGCTTCTTCCAGGCTCGCATGCGGACGAGCCGCCAGTCCCGCATGGCGGGCGGCAACCGCGACTTCCTCGGGCGAGCGCGCCGCGCTGCTGTGTTCGATCGGCACGGTATGCACCTCCCGGGCCAACCCCGAGAAATTATGCAGGAATCCGTCCGAATCCTTGGTGGTCAGCATGCCCGTGACCAGCACCAGGGGTCGCGGGTGCCTCTCCTCGAGTTCGGCCAGGGCTTCCGCGAGCACGCGGCCCCCATCGACATTGTGCCCGCCGTCCAGCCAGATCTCCGATCCGGCGGGCAGCAAGGCAGGGATGGCGCCCTGGTTGATGCGCTGGAGACGCGCGGGCCATTCGACCACCTGCATCGCCTTCTCGAAATGCGCGTCCTTGAGCTTGAGGAGGCCCTGGCTGCGCAGGGCGGCAATGGCGAGACCCGCATTGCGGTGCTGGTGGCGCCCCGGCAGGCGGGGCAGCGGCAGATCGAGCAGGCCGCTCTCGTCCTGGTAGACCAGGCGTCCGTTCTCCTCATGCACGTCGAAATCCTGGCCACCGATGATCAGTGGCGCGCCGACCCTGGCGGCCACCGCCTCGATGGCGGCTCGGACCTCGTCGATCTGCGGATAGATCACCCCCGGCGCGCCGCGCTTGAGAATACCCGCCTTCTCCCGCGCGATGCCGGCGATATCGGTGCCGAGGAAATCGGCGTGGTCCTGCGAGATCGAGGTGATCACGGTGACGAGAGGGTTGTCGATGACGTTGGTCGTGTCCATCCGCCCGCCAAGACCCACTTCCAGCAACAGCACATCCGCCGGATTGTCGGCGAAGAGCTTGAAGGCGGCCGCGGTGGTGATCTCGAAGAAGGTGATGGGAGCGCCGTCATTGGCCGTCTCGCAGGCTTCGAAAGCCTCCACGAGCCTGTCCTCCTCGACCAGTTTGCCGCCGCCCGGCGCGGCAAGGCGGATGCGCTCGTGGAAATGCACCAGATGGGGCGAGGTGTAGACATGCACCGCGTGACCGGCCGCCTCGAGGGCGGCGCGCATGAAGGCGATGGTCGATCCCTTGCCGTTGGTGCCGGCGACGTGGATCACCGGCGGTACCCGCCGTTCGGGATGGCCGAGCCTGGCCAGCAGCGCCTGGATCCGGTCAAGCGACAGGTCGATCTTCTTGGGATGCAGCGCCATGAAGCGGGAGAGATAGGCATCGGACTGCGTCATGGCGGCGGGATAGTTCCTGGAAGTTGTACGCGTGGCCTGCCTCTGGAAAGCCATACGGAGGAAGTCCGGGGGTGAGACAAGGCCGAAAGAAAATGACGCGAACGTTCCAGACTGATTGAGCGCATGCGACCAATACTGGCCTCAGTCCTTCGAATCGGTCGCCCGATCCGAACCTCCTCCCGTTCCAGGGAAGAGGCGGCGATCAGGCGGCCTGCTGCACTTCCTTGGCCGGTGCCTTGGTGAGGAGCCTGCAAAGGCGTGCCAGCGTCGCCTTCAGCTGGTTGCGGTGCACGACCATATCGACCATGCCATGCTCCTTGAGATATTCGGAGCGCTGGAAGCCCTCGGGAAGCTTCTCCCGGATGGTCTGTTCGATGACGCGAGGCCCGGCGAAACCGATCAGCGCACCGGGCTCGGCAAGCTGGATGTCGCCCAGCATGGCGTAGGAAGCCGTGACGCCACCCGTGGTCGGATTGGTGAGCACGACGATATAGGGTTTCCTGGCCTCGCGCAGGCGCTGGATCGCCACGGTAGTGCGTGGCATTTGCATCAGCGAGAGGATGCCCTCCTGCATGCGTGCACCGCCGGAAGCCGCGAACATCACGAACGGCAGGCCGCGCTCCGCTGCCGTGAGGAGGCCCTTCACCACGGCCTCGCCGGCGGCCATGCCAAGCGAACCGCCCATGAAATCGAAATCCTGTACGCCGATCACCATTGGCACGCCCTCGACCGAGCCGACGCCCAGCTTGATGGCATCCTGCATACCCGTCTTGGTGCGGGCATCCTTCAGGCGATCGGTGTAACGCTTCTCGTCGCGAAATTTCAGGGGATCGGCGACCACTTCCGGAATCGGCAGGTCTTCCCACTTGCCCTCGTCGAACATCATGGTCAGGCGCTGCGTCGCCGTCATGCGCATGTGGTAGTTTGAGGTAGGAATGACGTAGTTGTTCTGTTCCAGGTCCTTGTGGAATACCATCTGACCGGTTTCGGGACACTTGATCCACAGGTTTTCCGGCGTGTCGCGGCGCGAGAAGAAGTCCTTGATGCGCGGTGGGACGACGTTGGCAATCCAGTTCATGGGAAACCTCGAAAGCGGGACGCCCAACCCTCCAAAGGGACTCGGCGGCGATAAGTCATTCCGCCCTATGTAGTCGCTCGCGATCCTTTTGTCAGCGGCTTAGGCGGATTGGGACGTTTCACCGGCTATCCGCCGGAGCCCGATGCGCTTCCTTCCCGACGACATGCCCTAGACGCCACGCTGGAAGCGCGCGATATGTAGGACGAATCCAGACACCACCGATAAGACATCAGGGAGTCCCAGGGATGGCGAACGCCATTTTTCCAGATCTCAAAGGCCGCACCGTCCTCGTCACCGGCGGCGGGCAGGGCATCGGCGCGTCGATCGTGCGGCTCTTCGCCGAGCAGGGCTCGAAGGTCGGCTTCATCGATATCGCCGACAAGCCGTCCCAGGCACTGGCAGACGAGCTGAACAAGGCGGGCGGGACCGTCCTCTACAAGCAGGCCGACATCACCGACATCGACGCGCTCAAGGACGCCATCGGCGATATCAGCGCAAGGCTCGGCCCGATCACCGTGCTCATCAACAATGCGGCGCACGACCAGCGTCACAAATTCTTCGACGTGACGCCGGACTATTTCGACGACCGCATCGCCGTCAATCTCAAGCATGCCTTCTTCGCGGCCCAGGCCACCATCCCCGACATGATCGCCGCCGGCGGCGGGGCCATCGTCAATCTCGGCTCGGGTTCCTGGCTGATGGGCTCGGAAGACCTCACAGCCTATGCAACTGCCAAATCGGCCGCCTATGGCCTGACGCGCGTGCTCGCCGGCGAATTCGGCAAGGACAACATCCGCGTCAACTGCGTCATTCCCGGCTGGATCATGACGGAACGCCAGATCGCCCTGTGGGTCGACGCCAAGGGGGAGGAAGCGATCTTCCGCAACCAGGCCCTGAAGCGCAAGATGCTGCCGGAGGACGTCGCCAAGGCCGTGCTGTTCCTGGCCTCCGACCAGGCCTCGGGCATGACCAACCAGCAGATCGTGGTGGATGGCGGCTGGATCTGAGGGATGGATGAAGCGTGGGGCGCCACGACATCGCCAGGCAATATGCCGAGAAACCAGGAATTGGACCGAGCATGACTTCTGAACTTATCGCGGTGGACTGGGGCACGAGCCGCTTCCGGGCCTTCCTGCTGGACGCCGGCGGCAAGGTGCTGGACCGCATTTCCGCCGAGGACGGGATGTCCACCGTGCCAGCTGGCGGTTTCGCCGCCGTGCTGGAACGCAATTGCGGGACCTGGATGAAGGCCAGCCCTCAAGCGCCCGTGCTCATGGCTGGGATGGTCGGCGCCCGCAACGGTTGGGCCGAGGCAGCCTATGCTTCCTGTCCCGCCTCGCCGAAAAGCCTCGCCGGATCAATGCTGAAGGTTACGGAACGAGTGTCTATCGTACCCGGTGTAATCGCACGCGATGAAAGTGGCGCAGACGTCATGCGCGGCGAGGAAACGCTGATTTTCGGGACCGAGGTCCGGAACGGCCTCGTCTGCCTGCCCGGCACCCATTCGAAATGGGCCAAGGTCGAAGATGGCGCCATTACCGACTTCGCCACCTTCATGACCGGCGAGACCTATGCGCTCTTCCACCAGCACAGCCTGCTTGCCCGCCTCGCCACGGAGCCGGAGGACCTGACCGGCTTCGATGACGGGCTGGAAGCGGCGAAGGACGGAACGGGACTCCTCAACCGTCTGTTCCAGGCCAGGTCCCGCGTGCTCGCCGGCAACATGGCGGGCGAGAAGGTCGGCCCCTATCTCTCAGGCCTGCTGATCGGCACAGAGATCGAAGGGGCGTTCAAGCGGTATGGCAGCGACCACACCGTCACCCTCGTCGCGGACGGCGTCCTTGCCAAGCGCTATGTCTCGGCGCTGCGCTCCTACGGTGTCGGCATCGAGATCATCTCGCCCGAACGAGCCTTCCTCGACGGCCTCGCCGCGATTGCGGCCGCCCACAACCAGGATATCGCCCCATGAGCCTCGACCTGCAATCCGCCCTCGCCAGCATGCCGCTGGTGGCGATCCTGCGCGGCGTCAAGCCGGACGAGGTCGTCGGCATTGCCGAGGCCATCGTCGAAGCCGGCATCGGCATCATAGAGGTGCCGCTGAATTCGCCCGATCCCTTCACCTCCATCGGCCTGCTCGCCGGGCGCCTCGCCGGCAGGGCGCTGGTGGGAGCAGGCACGGTCCTGACGGTCGAGGACGTCGCGAAGGTGGCGGAGGCAGGGGGGACGGTCGTGGTCTCGCCGAATACCAACACCGACGTCATCCGGGCCAGCAAGGCACGCGGCATGCTTTCGCTGCCGGGTTTCTTCACGCCGTCGGAAGCCTTCGCGGCCCTGGAAGCGGGCGCCGATGCGCTCAAGCTGTTCCCGGCCGAGATGGCATCGCCCGCCGCGGTGAAGGCGATGCGCGCGGTCCTGCCGAAGGGCACGCGGATACTGGTGGTGGGGGGCGTCTCGCCGGCGACGATCCCGCCCTACCTCGCGGTGGGAGTGGACGGTTTCGGCGTCGGATCGGATCTCTATGCCGTCGGCCGGGACGCGGCGGAGGTCGGCAGGCGGGCCCAGGCCCTGGCGGAAGCCGTCCGCAGGATGCGTTGAACCCCGATGGCGGTCCCCCGCCGCCCTTCCGGCCCGCCGAGCATATTGCCATCCCCCGCCAAGCCGCTATCTTCGTAAAAAACTCTCAGGGAAACCGCCCATGATCGTCGTCTTCGGCTCGCTTGGTGTCGATCTCGTCACCAATGTCAGCCACATTCCCCATCCCGGCGAAACCGTGCTGTGCGAAGGCTACTTCATGGTGCCTGGCGGCAAAGGGGCCAACCAGGCGGTATCGGCCGCCCGCGCCGGCTCGAAGACGGCTATCATCGGCTCACGCGGAAATGACGGCTTCGCCGATCTCGCCCTGTCCATCATGCGTGAGGCAGGCGTGGACGTCAGCGGCGTGGTTCCCGTCGACAAGCCCACCTGTGTCGCGCTGATCACCGTGGACGAAAAAGCCGAGAACGCCATTGTGGTTGCCTCCGGCGCAAACCAATCGACCCGAGCCGAGCAGCTCGAGAAATCCGGCCTCGGGAAGGGGGATATCGTGCTCCTCCAGCGCGAGATCCGCGATTCGGAGAATTTCGCCGCCATCAGGATCGCCAAGGAGCGGGGAGCCCGCGTCGTCTTCAACGTGGCGCCGGCCGGGCCGGTACCCGAGGACATGCTTCGCCTGATCGACGATCTCGTCGTCAACGAATACGAAGCGCTCACCGTCGCCAAGGCGGCCGGAATCGAGACCAGCGATCCGGAAGAGGCAGTCATGCTCATCAACCAGCGCTATGGCTGTGCAGGCATCGTCACCCTCGGCGCGGAAGGCGTCGTCGGCTGGATCGACGGCGTAAGGCGCACGGCGCCGGCGCTCCAGGTCACGCCGGTCGACACCACCGCCGCCGGCGACAGCTTCACCGGAGCCTATGCCGCCGCGCTGGACCAGGGATTCGGCTTCTCGCTGGCGCTGGCGCGCGGGGCTGCAAGCGGCTCGCTCGCCTGCACCAAGCCCGGCGCCCAGTCGAGCATCCCCGCCAAGGCGGAGATCGATGACGCGCTGAAGGACTACGCGGCCTGAACATTTCTCGGGTTCACGCGGAGTTGCATGCACTTCCCCCGCGAAGTCAACGCCGGCTGGCGCCTCCATGACAACCGCCTCTCCCCTTGTCCCTGACGCAGCGACGTGGTACCCGCGCGCTGGCTCAGCGGCGCTTCGTCGCGACAAAAGGAACATACCATGGCGACCGAACCGCAGAACGGCAGCACCGGTGAACAGGAAATGCAGCCCTCGCTGAATGTGCTGGCGCAGTACATCAAGGATCTCTCCTTCGAGAACCCCAATGCGCCGCGCTCCCTCGGCAACATCCAGAATTCGCCGCAGATCGCCCTTACCGTGAACGTGAACGGCAAGCCGCTCGGCGGGCAGGACTATGAAGTCGAGCTCTCGATCGAAGGCGGCGCGGGCGAAGGCGCCGGCACGCTGTTCAAGTTCGAGCTGCTCTACGGCGCCGTGATCCGCCTCGCCGGCATTCCCGACGACAATATCCACGCAATGGTGATGATCGAGGGCCCGCGCCTCCTCTTCCCCTTCGCGCGCCAGATCATCGCCGACTGCACCCGCAATGGCGGCTTCCCGCCGCTGATGATCGACCCCATCGATTTCGTGGCTCTCTATCGCAACCGCCTCGCCCAGGCCCAGCCGACCGTCGGCCAGGCGTAACCCCCCCGGGGGGGCGGTCCGCATGCCGGCGGCCTGAAGAACGATATCGAATGGCGGCTCCAGGCCGCCATTTTCTTTGTCGGCGAGGGAGCTTGCCGTCAACGACCAGCACGCCATCCCGCGACAGGAATCGGGTGTCGCACTCGTCCAATCCTCCCTATCCCCGGGAAGCCATGATCCCGGGATATGCGCTATGTCATCGTCTTCCGTCCGCCCGATGGGCCTGCTCGAATGGAGCCTGCTGATCGCCCTCTCGATGCTCTGGGGCGGCTCCTTCTTCTTCGTCCATGTCGTCGTGGGAGTGCTCCCGCCCTTCTCCATCGTGACCCTGCGTGTCGGCCTCGCCGCGCTCATCCTGATAGCGGCGCTGCCCTTCATCGGCCAGCGCCTGCCGGCGGACAGCCGCATCTGGGCCGCCTTTCTCGGCATGGGACTTCTGAACAACGTCCTGCCGTTCTGCCTGATCGTCTGGGGCCAGGCCCATATCGCCTCCGGCCTGGCCGCCATCCTCAACGCCACCACGCCGCTCTGGACGGTGGTCGTCGCACACATGACGACAGCCGAGGAGCGCATGACCGGCAATCGGCTGGCCGGCGTGCTGATCGGCCTCCTGGGCGTGGCCGTACTGATCTGGCCCGCTGGACTGCGCGGGATCGGTACGGACATCATGGCCCAGTTCGCCGTGCTGGGCGCCGCACTCTCCTATGCCTTTGCCGCTATCTTCGGGCGTCGTTTCAAGCGCATGGGCGTGGCGCCCATGGTCACCGCCACCGGCCAGGTCAGCGCCTCCACGCTGCTCCTGCTGCCGGTCTGCCTCGTGGTGGACCAGCCCTGGACCCTCGCAATGCCGGGCCCCGGCGCCTGGCTCGCGATTCTCGGCCTCGCGGCGCTCTCGACCGCGTTCGCCTACATTCTCTATTTCCGGATTCTCACCACCGCCGGGGCGACCAACCTGGCGCTGGTGACGTTCCTGATCCCGGTCAGCGCCATCCTGCTCGGTGCGCTGGTTCTAGGCGAGAGGCTGCAGTTGAACCACCTCGCCGGCATGGCGCTGATCGGGCTTGCACTGGCGGCGATCGACGGAAGGTTGCTGAAGGTGCTCGATCGCCCGGTTCGGGCCTGAGGAAACCTGGCAGCTTCAACAGGGCGGCTTGGCTCGATCACCGGCGCAGCCATTCAAGCCCCGTATTTCTTCCAGAGGGCATTCTCGCCCAGACCGGCGATGAAAGCCTCGTGGGCGGCCAGCTCCTCGGGATGAATGCGCGGCGGCAGGATCTTGGGGCGCGGGCCGATCTTGCCGGAGGCTCCGCGGGCCACGGTGGCGGCGGAAATCGAGGCCAGGCTGAGCGCCGTCTGCCGTCCCCCCGTCAGCTCGATATAGACGTCGGCCAGGATCTCCGCGTCGAGCAGCGCTCCGTGCTTGACGCGCTTGGAATTGTCGATGCCGTAGCGCTGGCAGAGCTGGTCCAGCGAAGCGCCGGCGCCCGGGTGCTTGCGGCGGGCCATGGCCAGCGTATCCACCACCCGGTCCATCGCCAGGACGCCCAGGTTCACGCGCCTGAGCTCGGCGTTCAAGAATCGCATGTCGAAGCCGGCATTGTGGATGACGAGGTGGGCATCCCCCAGGAAATCGACGAATTCCTGCGCCAGCGTCCCGAAAAGGGGCTTGTCGGACAGGAATTCCGCTGAGAGTCCATGCACGTTGAAGGCCTCGACCGGCATGTCGCGCTCGGGATTGAAATATCGATGCCAGGTATTGCCCGTCGGCATGCGGTCGATCATCTCGACGCAGCCGATTTCGACCAGCCTGTGGCCCTCATTGGGATCCAGCCCGGTGGTTTCGGTGTCGAGGATGATTTCGCGCATGGATGGAACCAGACAGTTTCAGGCAGTGGGAGCGAGCGCCCGGATTATGTCATCGACCTGCCGCTGCGCAAAGGCGAAGCCCGCACCGCTGTCGATCACGAAATGGGCGCGAGCCCTCTTTTCCACATCCGGAAGCTGGCGCGCAAGGATGGCGGCGAAGCGGGCCTCGTCCATGCCGGGCCTCGCCAGCACCCGTTCACGCTGGACAGCGGCGGGCGCCGATACCACGGCCACGCCATCGCAACGCTTCTCACCGCCGGTTTCGTAAAGAAGGGGAATATCGAGCACCACGAGATGGGCGCCCTTGTTCCGGGCCGCGGCGAGAAACTCCCGCTCGGCGTTTCGCACCAGGGGATGGACGATGGCCTCCAGCCGCTTCATCGCCTCGGCCTTGCCGATGACGTATCCGCCAAGACGAGCCCGGTCGATCACGCCGTCGACGGCAACGCCTGGAAAGGCCGCCTCCACCGCCTCGACTGCCGGGCCTGAATAGAGGCGGTGCACGGCTGCATCGGCATCATGCACGGGCACGCCGCGCGCCCGGAACATGGCGGCCGTCGCGGATTTCCCCATCCCGATGGAACCGGTGAGGCCGAGGATGAAGGTCATGTCCCCTGCTTCTCGATATCGGCCAGGATCAATGCCCGCAATTGTGAACTCACCAGCGGCTTGACGCCGAACCAGCGCTCGAACCCGGGGACGGCCTGGTGCAGGAGCATGCCGAGGCCGTCGATCGTGCGCAGACCCAGGGCACGAGCCTTGGCGAGCAGAGGCGTCTCCAGCGGAACATAGACGATGTCGGTGACCAGGGCCGTACGCGGCAGCCTGGAAAGGCTGAGGTCGAGCGGCGGCTGACCCTTCATGCCGAGCGACGTCGTGTTGACGAGAAGGTCCGCACCGACCATCGCCGCTTCGGCTGTCTCCCACGCCAGCGGCTTCACCCTCGGGCCGAAATGGTGGGCAAGAGCCTGCGCCCGCTCGAAGGTGCGGTTGGCGAGCAGGATCTCCGCGGCGCCGCGCTGCAGCAGCCCATAGAGCACCGCCCTCGAAGCTCCCCCGGCGCCGAGCACCACGACCCGGTCGAGCCTGCCGTCCCAGCCCTTTGCCTCTTGGTCGAGATTGGCAAGGAAGCCCATGACATCGGTATTGGCCCCCTTGAGGACATCGCCCTCCAGCCACAGCGTATTCACGGCATGAAGGTCGCGCGCGACAGGATCGTCCACCAGCGCGAGGCGAAACGCTTCTTCCTTGTGCGGAACCGTGACGTTTCCACCCACGAAACCCTGCTGCTCCAAGGTCCTGACGAATTCGGGGAAGGCGGCGGGCTCCACCGCGACGCGCTCATAGCTTCCGTCAATGCCGGCCTCCGCGAGCCAGAAGGAATGGATCAGCGGCGAGCGCGAATGCGAGATGGGATAGCCGACGACGAAGGCTCGTTTCATTGTTGTCCCGGAATAGGCGGCGGATGCCCGCCTGTAGCGCATTCCGTATCAGGCCGCCACCAATCCCTGCCCTC
The DNA here is from genome assembly GCF_059699065.1 of Labrys sp. ALF-8. Lineage (NCBI taxonomy): Bacteria > Pseudomonadati > Pseudomonadota > Alphaproteobacteria > Hyphomicrobiales > Xanthobacteraceae > Labrys > Labrys sp. ALF-8. The sequence continues at coordinate 2,184,111 of NZ_AP048537.1, read as the reverse complement.
GCAGGGCCTCCAGCACCGCCAGCAGCGGCAGACCGAGAATGGTGAAATAGTCCCCCTCGATCGCCTCGAACAGGGTCACGCCCAGGCCTTCCAGCTGATAGCAGCCGACGCTGGCCAGAATCGCCTCCCCGGCCCTGGCGAGATAATCGTCAAGGAAGGCATCCGAAAACTCCCGCATCAGGAGACGAGCGCTGGCGACGCCGCTCGCGACTACGACGCCATCCCGCGCCAGGGCAAATCCCGAATGCAGCGCGTGCTGCCTTCCTCGCAGCGCGAGGAGCTTGGAGCGCGCATCGGCCATGGTGGCGACCTTGCTGAAACGCAGCGGGCCGAGAGCCATGGTCTGGTCCGCGCCGATGACTACCGCTTCGGGAAACGCGCGGGAAACGGCCAGGGCCTTTTCCCTGGCCAGGGCTTCCGCCACCGCATCGGGTGCCAGGCCCTGGGATTCCCATTGCCGCTCAAAGCCTCGTTCGTCGATGGACGCGGGATGAGTGGCGATCGCCAGCCCCGCAGCCCGCAGCATGTCGGCGCGAATCGCGGATTTCGAGGCGAGGACGAGGGAGACGGCCGGCGGGCCGGATGCTTCGGTATTGGGCACGGTTTTGGCGTTCCTTGTGTCGCGGCTGGCCGGAAACTTGCCCGGAATTACAGCGGGCGCAACCCCGTCATCCACAGCAATGCAAGCTCGGGGGACACCCTCCCGCGGTCGGGCACAACCTCCCGGCTCATGGGCCTGCGCAGCTTTCGTGCAGCCTCTGCCGCAAAACGCCTCATGGCACGCAGTTGCAATGCCGCTGATTTTGTGATCACAATATTTGAAAGAGACTTTGATAATCGAAGCGACCTGACCTTGTCAGGCCAGATGCGGGATTGTGTGCGTGCCGGACGAAACGAACCGGAATTCGATCGATGTTCGAGGTGTGCGCAAGGTATTTGGCGCTGTCGACACGGGCTTCGTGGCCCTGGACACCGTCTCGGTCGCCATTCGCCAGAACGAGTTCTTCACCCTGCTGGGCCCATCCGGGTGCGGCAAGACCACGCTGCTGCGGCTGATCGCGGGCTTCGACTTCCCGACAGCCGGCCAGATCATGTTGTATGGCGAGGATATTGCCGGCTTGCCGCCCTTCAAGCGGCCGGTCAACACCGTCTTCCAGAGCTATGCGCTCTTCCCGCACATGACGGTCGCGCAGAACATCGCCTTCGGCCTCGAAATGCTCGACAGGCCCAAGGCGGAGGTCGCGACGAGAGTCGCCGAGATGCTGCGCCTCGTGCGCATGGAGCACCTTGCCGACCGCAAGACCAGCCAGATTTCCGGCGGCCAGCAGCAGCGCGTCGCCCTTGCCCGTGCTCTCGCGCCGCAGCCCAAGGTGCTCCTGCTCGATGAACCCCTTTCGGCTCTCGACTACAAGCTCCGAAAGGAAATGCAGCTCGAGCTCAAACGGCTGCAGGGAGAGACCGGCATCACCTTCATCTTCGTGACGCATGATCAGGAAGAAGCACTGACCATGTCGGACCGCATCGCGGTCATGTCGGCCGGCAAGATCCTGCAAGTCGGCACGCCGCACGAGATCTACGACAGCCCAGCCGAGCGCTTCGTCGCTGAATTCATTGGCGAAACCAATTTCATCGAAGCCGATCTGATCGCGCACGATGGTGACAATGCCAGGGTGAAGCTGCCATCCGGCCAGGAGATCGGGGCTTCCTTGCAGGAGGGTCACAAGCCCGGCGACAAGGTCTGGCTCGTCGTCCGGCCCGAACATGCGCAGCTCGTTGCGGCGCCACAGGCCATGCTGGCCGGTACCATCGAGAACGTCGTCTATCTCGGCACAGACACCCATTTCCACCTGCGCCTGGATACCGGCAGCATCTTCACCGTGCGGCGACAGAATGCGCGAGGCATCGTCGACCTCTACGAGCCAGGCCAGCGCGCCGGCGTCGCTTTCGCCGATGGTACCGCCCGGGTGTTGAGGGACTGATGTCGGATGCAGCCCAGATAGCCGACAAGGCGAAACGCCGCGAGACCCGCAATCACTGGCTGCTGTCGGCACCGGCCCTGCTGGTCATCCTGTTTGCGGCAACAGGTCCGTTGCTCATCGTCCTGATCTATTCCTTCCTGATGCCCGGCCCCTATGGGGACGTGAAATGGCAGTTCTCGACGGACGCCTGGGTCTCGGTCTTCTTCGAGCGGGACATCTTCGACGACACCTTGTCGCTCGCCATCGCCCACATCACCATCTTCTGGCGCTCCGTGAAGCTGGCCCTGCTCACCACGGTTGTGACACTGGCGTTCGGTTTCCCGACCGCCTATTTCATCGCCACGCGCCCCGCGCATCGGCGTGATCTCTGGCTTTTCCTGATCACCATCCCGTTCTGGACCAACCTGCTGATCCGGACCTTCGCGGTGCTGCAGATCATTCGCAACGAGGGCCTCTTCAATGCCGTGCTGCTCAAGCTCGGCATCATCTCGGTCCCGCTGCAGATCCTCTACACGGACACCGCCATCCTGGCCGGCATGGCCTATGTCTACCTCCCGCTGATGGTGCTGCCGATCTATGCCAGCATGGAGAAACTCGATTTTCGCCTCGTCGAGGCCGGTTACGACCTCTATGCGACGCGTTTCCAGGTGCTGAGGCGCATCATCGTGCCCCTGGTGAAGCCCGGAATCATCGCCGGCTCCATTCTCGTCTTCATTCCGGCCCTCGGCGCCTATGTCACTCCCAACCTGCTCGGCGGCGGCAAGAACATGATGCTTTCAAACCTGATCGAGCTGCAATTCGGCCAGGGCCGCAACTGGCCTCTCGGAGCGTCTCTCTCCATCACGGTGATGGTCGTCGTGATGGTCGCCCTGCTCGTCTATGTCCGCAACGCGGCGGGTTCGGGGGCGCGTCATGGCTGAGGCACTGACGACCGGGGCGGATACCGGTCCGCGTCCGGAAGGAGCATCGAGGCCGGGACGGGTCTCCCGTTTTTCGATCCGTTACCAGCCTGGCTTCACCAGCATCGCAATCTTCTGTTTCGTGATGCTCTACCTGCCGATCTTGGTGATGGTGGTCTATGCCTTCAACGAGGCGACATCTGTTTCCACCTGGGGCGGCTTCTCGCTGAAATGGTTCGTTTCCGCCTATCACAACGACGAGGTGGTCGGTGCGACCGTCCGATCCTTCCAGATCGCCACCATAGCAGCACTGCTTTCCACCATCGCCGCGACCATGGCGGCACTCGCCACAACCCGGACGGAGGCCTATCCGGGCCTGACCTTCACCTATGCCGCCATCAACCAGCCCCTGATGGTGCCGGAAATCGTGACTGGCGTGGCGCTGCTGATCTTCTTCTCGCGCATCAAGATCTTCACGGGCTATGATGGCCTTTCCTACCTCGTTGCCGCGCATACCGCCTTCTGCGTACCGTTCGCCTATCTCCCGATCAGGGCGCGTCTGGAGGGCATGGACCTGGCGCTGGAGCGTGCCGCAGCCGACCTCTACGCCACGCCCTGGCGCACCTTCAGGCGGGTGACGCTGCCCCTGCTCTGGCCCGGCATCCTGGCCGGTTTCATGCTCGCCTTCGTGACGTCCCTCGACGACGTCGTCATCACCGAATTCATCAAGTCCGGGGGGCAGGACACATTGCCCACCTACATGCTCGGCCAGCTGCGCCGCGGCGTGACGCCCGAGATCAATGCGCTGTCGACGGTCTTCCTTCTCTTGTCCATCGGCATCGTGACGCTTTTCTTCTTCGTCAGCAGGAAGAAAGACTGATGCGAGGGGCGGGAGACCGGCTGTGTCGCCCGCCCGCAGCATGAACGGAAGATGGGGCAAGAAGAGCCAAGCCTGACCCCAGCCATAACGGGAGCATAGAGATGAACTGGAAGTCCACGGTCGCGGCCGCCACCTTGGCGCTGCTCGCATCCACCAGCCTAGCCAGCGCGGATGGCGTGCTGAACATCTTCAACTGGGGCAATTACACCAGCCCCGACATGATCAAGAAGTTCGAGCAGCAATACAACGTCAAGGTCACCATCACCGACTACGACTCGAACGACACTGCGCTTGCCAAGGTCCGCCAGGGCGGCACCGGTTTTGACATCGCCGTGCCCTCGCAGAACTATCTTCCCATCTGGATCCAGGAAGGCCTCGTGCAGGAGGTCGATCCCAGCAAGATGGAGAACTTCAAGAACGTTGCCAAGCAATGGGCCGACCCGCCATTCGATCCGGGCCGCAAATATTCGGTCCCGTGGGCCTGGGGCACCGTGGGTGTCGTCGTGAACACCAATGTCTACAAGGGCGACATCAACACCTGGGGCATCATCTTCAATACGCCGGATGAGTTGAAGGGCAAGGTCAACGTCGTGCCCGAGATGAGCGACGTGATGGCTGCGGCTCTCGCCTATGTCGGCGGCAAGCTTTGCGATGGCGACAAGGAGCACCTCAAGAAGGCTCGCGACGTGCTGATCGCAGCCAAGCCGAACTGGATCGCCATGGAGTACAACACCATCGAAAAGATGGGTGCGGGTGACTTCAAGGCCACGAGCGACTGGAACGGTTCGGCCTTGCGCCAGCGCCTGGCCCATCCCGAGATCCACTACGGCTATCCCAAGGAAGGCGTGGTGTTGTGGAGCGACAATGTCGTGGTCCTCAAGGAGGCCAAGAATGTCGAGAACGCCAAGCTGTTCATGAACTTCCTGATGGATCCCCAGAACGCGGCGCTGAACTCGTCCTTCCACCGCTACGCAAATGGTATCGAGGGCTCGGAGAAATACATGCCCGACGATATGAAGAATGCCCCGGAAGTGGTGGTGCCTCCGGAGGTCCTCAAGACTGCGGAATATTCCCGCGCATGTCCGGAAGACGTCCAGGCCCTCTACACGAAGATCTGGACCGAGCTGCAGAAGTAAGCCGCACAAGCAACATTCCTGCCTTTCCCGTCGCCCGGCGGGGAAGGCTCTACCCGCCGAGTTCCCGTCATGGTCCAGTCTGCGTTCGAATCCCGGTATGGTTTTCCCCGCACCGATGTCCGCCTCTCGAACTGGCGTCTGCCGCCCTGGAACGTATGGGCCTTTCGAAATGTCAGCGAACTCGTGCCGACGGCCGTCATTTCGGCCGGGACGGCGCCCGCGGAAGTGCCCGATGCCGACCCATCCCGGCTGCTCGAGGAACGCCTGACCGTCGCCGGCGAGCACAGGCCTCTGAGCGAAATCCTGAAGCAGACCTCGACCGACGCCCTAGTCATCATGAAGGCCGGACGTTTCATCGCCGATTATCACGCACCCGGTTTCAATACCCGCAGCCGCCACATCATCTTCTCGGTCAGCAAGTCCCTCACCGCCATCCTCGCCGGCATCGCCCAGGATGACGGGCTCCTGGACCCCGATGCACCGATCACCACCTATGTTCCCGAGATCGCCGCCTCCGCCTATGGCGATGCCAGGGTGCGGCACATCCTCGACATGCGCATGAGCCTTGCCTTCGAGGAAGCCTACCTGGACGCGACGGGCGATTTCGCCCGTTATCGCCGTGCAACGCTCTGGAATCCGCCCGAGCCAGGGCAGCCTGCCGAATCGCTGCTCGATTTCATCTCGACCATGCCCAAGGGGGCCGGCGATCATGGCGGGTCCTTCCGCTACCGTTCCCCCAATTCCGATCTGCTCGGCACCGTCGTGGAACGGGCTACCGGGCAACGCTATGCGGACTTCGCGTCCAGGCGGCTGTGGCAGCCCCTCGGCGCAGGACAGGACGGCTACATCACCGTCGATGCCGCCGGCGCGCCTCGGGCAGCGGGAGGCATCGTCATGGGCGCCCGTGATCTTGCACGCATCGGAGAGATGATGCGGCAGGGAGGCATGTTCGATGGTCGCCGCATCGTTTCCGAGGCCTGGGTGCGCGATACGCGTACGGGCGGCGACACCGACGCCTGGAAGGCCGGCGATTTCAGTCCGCTGCTGGCCGCCGGCAGCTACCGCAACAAATGGTACCAGACCGGCTACGCCAGCGAGGCCTTTTTCGGCATCGGCATCCACGGCCAGTGGGTCTATGTGCACCCGAAGGCGGAAATGGTGGTCGTAAAGATGTCGTCCCAGCCCATTCCCGTGGACGATCCGGTAGACCGGCTCTGCCTGGAGCTGTTCGAGGGCCTCGCCACCCTCATATAGGTCTTCGGGTTCGACCAAGCACCGCCTGGAAAGTTCAAACCCAAAGGCGGACAGACGCTCTGGCCGTTCCAGACCAAACTGCCGATGGCACAAGCATTTTGCGATTTCCGGTGACTTGGTCTGAAAGGAAAAAGAGTTAGAGAGAAGCGGCGTTTCTAGCCAAACGCGCCTTGCTCTAGGTTTCCACGATCAGCGAGCGACGGTGCGCCCTGAGCAAGCCCTGGATCGCCGCGGCCGTCTCCTCGATGGAACGACGCGTCACGTCGATCATGGGCCAGCCGCGCTGATTGAAGAGCCGGCGCGACTGCGCGATTTCCTCGGCCACCAGGGTCCGGTCCGTATAGGCAGCCACATCATGCTGCGGACTCAGCGTTAGGACGCGGTTCTCGCGAATCTGCACGATGCGCTCGGGCGAGGCGAAAAGGCCGACGATGAGCGGATTTCGGAGATTCTCGACCTCCGGCGGCAAGGGCACGCCGGGCACCAGCGGGATATTGGCGGTCTTGATGCCGCGATGAGCCAGATAGATCGAGGTCGGCGTCTTCGAGGTACGAGAGACACCGAGCAGCAGCACGTCGGCTTCGTTGAGATCACCGCCCATCAGGCCATCGTCGTGCAGCATCGTGTAGTTCAGGGCATCGATGCGCCGAAAATAATCGGCATTCAGCACGTGCTGCGCGCCCGGCTTCACAGACAGCTCTATGCCGAGATAGGATTGGAAAAGATCGAATATCGGCTGCAGCACCGAAAGCACGGGAGAACCGATATCCCGGCAGGTCCGCTCCAGGCGTTCGGCCAGATCCGCCTCCACCAGCGTGTAGAGCACGATACCGGGATTGGTCTCTATCTCGGCGATCGCCTTGTCGAGATCACGCTGGCTGCGCACGAGGGGATAGATGTGTTCCAGCGCCGAAATCGCCGGATATTGCGCAGCCACGGCACGGCCGGTGGTAATGAGGGTCTCGCCGGTGGAGTCCGAAACCAGGTGGAGATGGAAGAAGCTTCTTGTCGCCATGGCATGAGGTAACCCGGGACAGGATTGTGGACAAGTGGGGACAGATCAGGTGCGTTAACCTTCTCTTAAGAACCCCTGTGGAAGGATGCGGTGTTTCATCAACAGGCGCCACGCTTGGGATGAGATTCATGCACGCTGCCTGCACAAGACTCATAAGGCGCTAAGTGCAATCCGGCGGCCCCCCTCTCCCGTCAAGCCCAACGTCTTGAATCGCCTGGCTGATTCAGCCCCTGGCGCGCTCTCTCCAACATTCGGAATTTACCCTGCCGAACGGCGGGAGCCTGTGCACAGATTGTGGATGGCGAGGAACCACGGTAAACGAACTGTTAAGAAGAAAGAGAATGAAGATTCATATCTCTCTCTTTATTTTTTAGGTAGGCCGTCGGATCGGTCGAGCCTCGACATGTCCAGCCGATCGAACCGGTAGAGCCTTCCCATGACAAAGCCCCTCCTCGACGTTCTCGCCGGCAAGGCTTCTTCCGTGCCGCCGGTCTGGCTCATGCGCCAGGCAGGTCGTTATCTGCCGGAATATCGGGATTTGCGCACCAGGGCATCGGGCTTCCTGAATTTCTGCTACACGCCCGAGCTTGCGGTCGAGGCGACGCTCCAACCGATCCGTCGCTTCGGTTTCGACGCGGCCATCCTGTTCTCCGACATTCTGGTGGTTCCCGATGCCTTGGGACAAAAGGTCTGGTTCGAAGAGGGCGAGGGTCCCCGGTTGCAGCCCGTCACCGATCTTGCCGGGCTCGCGGGCTTGAAGGCGTCCGTCGATCTCGATCATCTGGAGCCCGTGTTCGAGACCATCCGTCGGGTGAAGGCCTCCCTTCCGCCGCATGTGACCTTTCTCGGCTTCTGCGGCGCGCCCTGGACCGTGGCGACCTATATGATTGCCGGTCGGGGCGTGAAGGACCAGGTACCGGCCAGGCTTGCGGCCTATCAGGATCCCCGGTTCTTTTCGGCGATGATCGACCTGATCGTGGGCGCCTCGATAGATTATTTGTCGGCGCAGCTTGAAAATGGTGTCGACGCTGTCCAAATATTCGATAGTTGGGCGGGAATCCTGCCGCCGAACGAGTTCGAGCGCTGGGCCGTGGAGCCTGTCGAGCGTATCGTTAAAGGCGTCCGGACACGCCATCCCCATGCACGCATCATCGGTTTTCCGCGGGGCGCGGGATCCTTCTATCGTGATTATGCGCAAGGCATTGCGGTGGATGCCGTAGGTCTCGACTGGGCCGTGGATCCGGCCTGGGCCGCCCGCGAGGTGCAGGTCGTGAAACCCGTACAGGGCAATCTCGATCCGCTCGCGCTCGTTGCCGGCGGCGATGCCCTGTACCGTGCCCTCGATCGCATTCTCGATGCACTTTCCGGCAAGCCCTTCATCTTCAACCTGGGGCACGGCATCGTGCCGCAGACTCCCATCGCCCATGTCGAACAGATGCTGAAGCGAATCAGGGGCTGAGGCGTTAGGGTGCTGTCGCCGTGGCGCGACGCATCAGCGCGTGGCTGTGGGCCGATATCGGGAAGATCGTGTCTTGCCGCTCAGGATACGCAATCGTGACGCGCCGCGTTGCGGGATGTCCGGGACGAAAGGTTGGAGCTACTCATGGACTATGCCGGCACGGCCTATAATCTGGTGAAAGCGGGGCACATCATTGCCGTGATCGCCTGGATGGCCGGCATGCTCTATCTGCCGCGGCTTTTCGTCTATCACGCCGAGGCGCAGAAGGGCTCGATCCAGAGCGAGACCTTCAAGGTGATGGAACGACGCCTGCTGAAGGCGATCATCAATCCGGCGATGGTCCTGACCTGGATCCTGGGCCTCCTTCTGGTCTGGTCGTCGGGCTTCTATGTGGCGGGCTGGTTCCATACCAAGTTTCTACTCGTCCTGATCCTGTCTGGCGTGCATGGCTGGTTCTCGAAGCTCACCAGGGATTTCGCCAATGACCGGAACACGCGGCCGGCGAAATTCTACCGTATGATCAACGAAATACCCACGGTACTGATGATCCTGATCGTTGTTCTCGTGGTCGTTAAACCTTTTTAATCCGGAGCAGCCCTGACCCGCTTGCCGACACGGCAGACGGGCGCTATAAAGCGCTTCTCCTTCCATTGCAGGCTGGCGTTGAGAGGTTTGGGCTTGAGCCCGGCCAAGGCGCTGACGCAAGGCGGTTATCGTCTCGCGAGCAAGACCTGTTCCTCCTAGTGTTCTCGATTTCGCGCTTTTCAATGCGCGGTGTGAACCGACTTATCCCCCCAACAAGGACTCCCCATGCGGGAAATTAAACTTCAGGACCTCAAGTCCAAGACTCCCATCGAAATGCTTGCCTTTGCCGAGGAGCTCGAGGTTGAGAACGCCTCCTCGATGCGCAAGCAGGAATTGATGTTCGCCGTTCTCAAGCAGCTCGCTAGCCGCGAGGTCGAGATCGTCGGCGAAGGCGTCGTCGAAGTGCTGCAGGACGGATTCGCCTTCCTGCGCTCGCCCGAAGCCAACTATCTGCCGGGCCCGGACGATATCTATGTTTCGCCTTCCCAGATCCGCAAGTTCGGCCTGCGAACGGGCGATACGGTCGAGGGCATCATTCGCTCTCCCAAGGAAGGCGAGCGCTATTTCGCCCTGCTCAAGGTCAACACGATCAATTTCGAAGACCCTGACAAGACCAAGCACAAGATCAATTTCGACAATCTGACGCCGCTTTATCCCAACCAGCGCCTCAAGCTGGAAATCGGCGATCCCACCAAGAAGGACTATTCGGCGCGCGTCATCGATATCGTGTCGCCGATCGGCAAAGGCCAGCGCGCCCTCATCGTCGCGCCGCCGCGCACCGGCAAGACGGTGCTCCTGCAGAACATCGCCCAGTCCATCACGGCAAACCATCCCGAATGCTATCTGATCGTGCTTCTGATCGACGAGCGTCCGGAAGAAGTCACTGACATGCAGCGCTCCGTGAAGGGCGAGGTGATCTCCTCGACCTTCGATGAACCGGCCGGCCGTCATGTGCAGGTTTCCGAAATGGTGATCGAGAAGGCCAAGCGCCTCGTGGAGCATGGCCGCGACGTCGTGATCCTGCTCGACTCGATCACCCGCCTCGGCCGCGCCTACAACACCGTGGTGCCGTCCTCCGGCAAGGTGCTGACGGGTGGTGTCGACGCCAATGCGTTGCAACGGCCGAAGCGCTTCTTCGGCGCCGCGCGCAACATCGAGGAAGGCGGCTCGCTTACCATCATCGCCACTGCGCTGATCGAAACCGGTTCGCGCATGGACGAAGTGATCTTCGAAGAGTTCAAGGGCACCGGCAACTCGGAAATCATCCTGGACCGCAAGGTCTCCGACAAGCGCGTGTTCCCGGCCATCGACATCACCCGGTCCGGCACCCGCAAGGAAGAGCTCCTGGTCGCCAACGACATTCTCAAGAAGATGTATGTGCTGCGCCGTATTCTCAATCCGATGGGCACGGTGGACGCGATCGAGTTTCTGCTCGACAAGCTGCGTCAGACCAAGCAGAACGCCGACTTCTTCGATTCGATGAATACGTGAGCTCGAGCGACAGCTTCGGAAAACTGGAAGGCCCGGCGCTTCAGGCGTCGGGCCTTTTTGATTCGGAGACGGAACGGCAAAGGAAAAGACCGGAATTCAGGCGTCGCGGCGTCAATCGGTCGGAGACGGACGCGTTAACCCTGTTTCACGTGAATCACATCCGGCCTGATTCACGTGAAACACTCATGCCAGCATGTCCCGCATCGTCTCTCCGAGCCTGCCTGCGTCGGTTACGGGGAGCGAGCACCGGCCTTCGGAGCAGACGAAGGCCGCGCTCTCGCTGATCGCAGTGGCCAGTCTCACTGGATGGGCCTTGGGCAGGTCCGCCACCGACCCGACCTGCAACAAGGTCCGGTGCGTGTAGGGCTGGCGCCCAGCGGCTTCCAGCAGAGCCTGCGCTTCCGCATCCTGGCCGACAACCACGATCTCCAGTCCATGAAGCCGCAGGTCCAGCGCGTTGAGGAGGGATGCGTGACCGAAGACGTTGACGTTCATCGAGGGCGATAGGGCCTTCATCAGGTCGTCGCCCCGTTGCAGCCAATGCGTCTCTCCGGTCATGGCAGCCAGACGGAAAAGGTTGTCCGCCATGACGCCGTTCGGATTTGGCACCGCGTCATCCAGGGTCGAGCGCGGCCGGGTGATCAAGGCAGGAGCATCGCGGGCGCTGAGGAAATAGCCGCCGCCCTCGCCGTCGCGGTAGTCAGCCTCGATGATCTCCGCCCATTGCCTGGCCTTCTCCAGATAGAGCCCCCCGGCTCCGGCTTCGCAAAGTGCAATGGCGGCGCGGATCATATAGGCAAGATCGCTGGCAAGGCCGGGAACCAGCAGGCGTTCCGCGCGCCACGAATGGCCCAGGCGGGTACCGTCCGCCATGGATTCGGCCACGAAATGGAATGCCTTTCGGCCAAGCTCCAGCCAGTCAGGCTGTTCGAAGGCGATGGAAGCGCGGGCCAGCGCGGCGATCATCAGGCCGTTCCAATCCGCCAGGACCTTGTCGTCACGGGCGGGCGGGATGCGTCCGGCGCGCGCAGCCAGCAAGCGGGGCCGAAGTTCGAGCCAGCCGACCTCGAGCGCGTCCGTGAGATCCTCCTTGCCGAGCCTGTTGGGGATCGACCGGCCCTCCCAATTGCCGTGCTCGTCTATGTCCAGCTCGTGAGCGACGAACTCGGCGTCATCCTCGCTGAGAGCCGCTCTCAGTTGTCCGGGCGTCCAGACGTAGTAGAGGCCCTCATGTCCCTCGGAGTCCGCGTCGAGCGAGGCTGCAAAGGCATTTCCATCTCCGGCCATCATCTCTCGCCGGAGCCACTCGACCATCTCGATGGCCGCATGTTTGTAGAGAGCCCTGCCGGTTTGCTGCCACGCTAGGCCGAGCAGGTCGAGCAGCTGGGCATTGTCGTACAGCATCTTTTCGAAATGCGGCACCAGCCAGCGGGAATCGACGCTGTAGCGTGCAAAGCCGCCGCCGACATGGTCGCGTATGCCTCCCTGGCATATGCGTTCGAGACTGAGGAGGAAGAGCCTTCGTCCTTCTCCCTCCTCCCCGGCGCGCCAGAGGGCCTCCAGATAGGATGCGTTCGGAAATTTCGGCGCGCCGCGTGTTCCTCCATCCATCGGATCGGCTATGCCGGCCAGGGCTTTCCACGACTGCTTCAGCTCCGCCTCTCCGAACGCGGTGTCGCCTCTGGGGGGAATGCGCGACAGCGCGTCGAGGAGCGCCTCGCGATTGCGTCCCACACGCTCGAAATCGGTGTGGTAGACCTTGGAAATCGCGTGCAGCACGTCCGGGAAGCCCGGCCGGCCGTAGCGGGCTTCGGGGGGATAATAAGTCCCACCCCAGAAGGGCTCGCCGCCAGGCGTGAGGAACATGGTCAGCGGCCAGCCGCCCTGCTCTCCCAGGGCGTGCAGGGCGTGCATGTAGATCTGGTCGATGTCGGGACGTTCCTCGCGATCGACCTTGATATTGATGAAAAGCTCGTTCATCAGACCGGCGATGGCGGGGTTCTCGAAACTCTCATGCGCCATGACGTGGCACCAGTGGCAAGCGGCATAGCCGATCGACAGCAGGATCGGCTTGTTCTCTGCCTTGGCCAGCGCCAGGGCGTCCTCGCCCCAGGGCTGCCAATGCACGGGGTTGCCAGCATGCTGGATCAGATAGGGGCTGGTTTCGTGGGCAAGGTTGTTCTGCAACGCGCTGGACAAGGTGGCACCCCTTCTTTCCCCTGGAGTATAAGCATGAACCGCGGCGCCAAAGCGAGCGCGGCAAGACGTTCGTGGGGCGTAGATGGTTGATACGATCGTGGCCTTGGCCTCAGGCGTCGGGCGGGCCGGCATTGCGGTGATCCGGGTATCGGGCCCCGGCGTTCGATTCGGATTGGAAACGATCGCCGGTACGGTCCCCGAACCGCGACGGGCCTCGCTGAGGCGCCTGAAATCACCGGATACGGACGAGATCCTCGACGAGGCGCTCGTACTTTTCTTTCAGGCACCGCGGAGCTTCACCGGTGAGGATCTCGCGGAGCTGCACGTGCATGGCGGCAGGGCCGTCGTCTCCGGCGTGGTCGACGCCTTGTTGACCCTGCCCGGTTTCCGGGCGGCCGAGCGCGGGGAATATACCCGGCGAGCGGTCGCCAGTGGTCGCCTCGACTTGACAGCCGCCGAAGGCATCGCCGATCTCGTGGAGGCCGAAACGGGTAGCCAGCGCCGACAGGCGTTGCGGCAGGCAGGGGGCGCACTGGAGCGCGCCGCGGCTGCCTGGCGCGAACGTCTCGCACGGATGCTGGCGCTCATCGAGGCGGAGATCGACTTTCCCGATGAGGAGGACGTGCCGGCCCTGTTCGCGGAAGTTCAGCACCGGGCCGGCAGGCTGCTGGCTGAGATTGACGGGGCACTCGCCGGGGGGCGCAGTGGCGAGCGCCTCCGCGAAGGCGCCGTGATGGTGATCGCAGGGCCGCCCAACGCCGGCAAGTCGACCTTGCTCAACGCCCTCGCACGACGCGACGTCGCAATCGTCACTCCCATAGCGGGCACGACGCGCGACACGCTGGAGGTCCATCTGGATCTCGGCGGTTATCCCGTTACGCTGGTCGACACGGCGGGCCTGCGGGAGACGAAGGACGTCGTCGAGGCGATCGGCGTGGAGCGCGCGCGGGCCAGTCTCGAAAGAGCGGATCTCGTTATATGGCTCGAGGCCGACGATGCGAGCGCCGAACATCGGGATCTGCCGGCGCCGGTCCTTCGGATCGCGACCAAGCGGGACGAGGGCGGGAAGTTGCCCGATGGCTTCAATCTTATGATATCCGCCAAGACCGGTGCCGGAATGTCAAGCCTTCTCAATCGGTTGGAACAAGTCGCGCGCGATGTTCTCGAGGGCGGTGAATCCGCTCTTGTGACGCGGGCACGCCACCGCAGGGAGCTTGAGGCGATTGCTCATCACCTTAGCCTTGTCTGCAGCGCCGATGAGGCGACGCCGGTGGAATTCGTGGCGGAGGACCTGCGACTGGCGGTGCGAGCCATCGGCCGGCTGACGGGACAGGTGGATATCGATGAGATCTATGACGTCATCTTCCGGGAGTTCTGCATCGGGAAATGAAACGAGCTTACCGGGCATTGCACCGGCGGCAGCGTGACTGTCCTATGGACGTGGGCAGCCTGCTGCCGGGGTCAGGCAGGAGACACGGCCTTCGCCCTTTGACCCCTGCGGCGCTTCGGCGTAAAAGGCCGCCCGGAAAGAAGGTGAGCGATGGATCGTCAGTTTGATGTGATCGTGGTGGGTGGAGGCCATGCCGGCTGTGAAGCGGCGGCGGCTTCCGCGCGGCTCGGCGCTCGCACGGCGCTGATCACCCATCGTGCCGACACGATCGGAACCATGTCGTGCAATCCCGCCATCGGGGGCCTGGGCAAGGGTCATCTCGTCCGGGAAATCGACGCACTCGATGGGCTGATGGGCCGCGTTGCCGATCAGGGCGGTATTCAGTTTCGGGTGCTGAACCGGCGGAAGGGTCCGGCCGTGCGCGGCCCACGCGCTCAGGCTGACCGTGCACTCTATGCGGCAGCGATGCAGCGCGCGATCGCCGGCCAGCCCAATCTTGCCGTTGTAGAGGCGGAGGTCGACGATATCCTCGTCGAATCCGGCCGTGCAACGGCAGTGGTGACCGCCGCGGGCGATCGATTCGGGTGCGGATCGGTTGTCCTGACCACCGGCACATTTTTGGGCGGCATCATTCATATCGGGGAAAGGCGCATACCGGCTGGCCGGGTCGGAGAAGCCCCGGCGCTGGGCCTCTCAAGGACGCTGGCTCGGATCGGCTTCGCCTTGGGGCGGTTGAAGACGGGGACCCCGGCCCGCCTCGATGGCAAGACGATCGACTGGGCCTCCCTCGAGATGCAGCCAGGCGACGAGCCGCCTGAGCCGTTCTCCACGCTGACGACGGTATTGCCCAATCCGCAGATCTCCTGCGGTATTACCCGTACCACGCCTGCGACACACAAAGTCATCCAGGACAACATCCACAGGGCGCCGATCTATTCCGGCCAGATCGAGAGTCGCGGGCCGCGCTACTGCCCGTCGATCGAGGACAAGGTGGTGCGGTTCGGTGAGCGGGACGGCCATCAGATCTTCCTGGAACCGGAAGGCCTGGACGACGACACCGTCTATCCCAATGGCATTTCGACATCGCTTCCCGAGGATGTCCAGCAGGCAATGATCGAAACCATACCCGGGCTCGGGAAGGTACGCATGATCCGTCCGGGTTACGCCATCGAGTATGACCATATCGATCCGCGCGAGCTTTATGCCACGCTGGAGGCCAAGCGTGTCGAGGGCCTGTTTCTTGCGGGTCAGATCAACGGCACCACTGGCTATGAAGAGGCCGGCGCCCAAGGCCTCGTCGCAGGGTTGAACGCCGCACGTCGTGCAGGTGGAAGCGAGGGTATTACCTTCGGACGGGAGGAATCCTATCTCGGCGTGATGGTCGACGACCTCGTGACCCGGGGGATCAGCGAGCCCTACCGCATGTTCACGTCGCGGGCGGAATATCGGTTGACCCTGAGGGCGGATAACGCCGACTGTCGTCTGACGGACCGGGGGATTGCCCTCGGTGTTGTGGGGTCCAAGCGTGCCAGTGCCTGGAGGGATAAGCAGGTGGCGTTCGCTCAGGCACTCAAGTGGGCCAAATCCGTTTCGGTTACACCCAATGGGGCCGAGTCCTCGGGGATTCATATCAACCGTGATGGCGTCCGCCGCACCGGCTTTGATCTTCTTGCCTATCCGAATATCGGCTTTGCAGACCTCGTGCGGTTATGGCCGGAAGCGGCCCAGTTCAGTGGTCCGGTTCTCGAACAGGTTGAGATCGAGGCCAAATACGCCGTCTATCTTGAGAGGCAGAAGGCAGATGTCGCGGCATTCAGGCGCGACGAAGATGTTGAAATTCCTCAGGATTTCGACTTTTCGGCCGTTATTGGCTTCTCCAATGAGACGCGTCAGAAATTCGTGACCGTTCGTCCGCGTACCATTGGTCAGGCGGGCCGTATCGACGGTATAACACCTGCGGCAACCACCCTGCTCCTTGCAGCGCTCCGGAAGAGAAAGCAGGTCAGATCGACGGCCTGATCGATTCGAGTCCGTATTGAATCTGAGGAGCTAACCAACGCTGCCCACGTTCCGGCGAGGCCCGGGCGATGGCGCTGCTTCGGGTACGGCAGGTATTTCTTGCCGGAATCGCGCTGATCCGGCATCTTGCGCGCATGACTCCAGATGCAGATCGTGCCCAAGCCCTCAAGTATATGACTGTTTCACGTGAAACAGTGGCTCAATTCGATGCCTATGTCGATCTCCTGCTCCGATGGCAGAAGATCAAGAACCTCGTGGCGCCGTCGACGCTGGATCGTGCATGGACTCGGCATATTGCCGATAGTGCACAGCTTCTTTCACATATCGGCGATGCAAAAACGGTGATCGACCTTGGTAGCGGAGCAGGCTTTCCGGGCTTGGTAATTGCGATTGCCTCAATCGGCGTGCCGGGTTTTCATGTTCATCTGGTAGAGGCAAATGGCCGCAAAGCGTCGTTTCTGCGAGAGGTGGCACGCGTGACCGGTGCGCCAGCGACGATTCATGCGGTGCGAATCGAGGATTTCACGGCATCGTGGAAGGGTCCGGTCGATTTGGTCACCGCTCGAGCGCTTGCATCGATATTGGCGCTCCTGGAGCTGAGCGAGGATCTGTTGAAAACAGGGGCTCGTGCCCTGTTTCTCAAGGGGCAAGATGTAGAGGCCGAATTGACCCAAGCCTCTAGATATTGGAGTATGCAAACAGAATTGTTCCCCAGCCTGACTGACCCAGGCGGACAAATTGTTTCGATCACGGCCGCGGCCAGGCGGAATTGAGGATCTCCTTTCCGGGAATCCACACCGCAGCGGGGCAAGAGGAAAAAATACGATGACTTTGCCGCGTATTCTCGCAATAGCCAACCAGAAGGGCGGTGTCGGCAAGACGACAACCGCCATCAACCTTGGCACGGCCCTCGCTGCGATCGGAGAGGACGTGCTGATCGTCGACCTGGATCCGCAGGGGAATGCATCGACAGGTCTCGGCATCGGCCAGAAGCAGCGTGTTCGCACCACCTATGACGTCATGGTGGGTGATTGCGACCTGCGCTCCGCCATTGTCGAGACGGTGGTGCCGCGCTTGCATATCGCGCCCTCGAATATGGATCTCCTCGGCGTCGAGCTTGAGATCGCCAATGAGCGGGATCGTGCCTTCCGCCTGCGTAAAGCCATCCACGCTCTGGCAGCCTCGACCGACTTTCCCTGCTCCTATATCCTGGTGGATTGTCCGCCATCCCTCAATCTGCTCACCATCAATGCAATGAGCGCGGCCGATGCCGTTCTCGTGCCGCTCCAGTGTGAGTTCTTCGCCCTGGAAGGTCTGTCACAGTTGCTGCGGACGGTCGAGCAAGTTCGTAACTCGTTGAATCCGAATCTCAGCATCCACGGTGTCGTGCTGACCATGTATGATGCCCGTAACAATCTTTCCGGGCAGGTCATGGCAGATGTGCGCGAATTCCTTGGGGAGAAGGTTTACCAGACCGTGATTCCCCGCAATGTTCGTGTCTCCGAAGCGCCGTCCTATGGCAAGCCGTCATTACTCTATGACCTCAAATGCCCGGGCAGCCAGGCCTATGTTCGTCTCGCCTCCGAAGTGATTCAGCGCGAGAAACTGCTACGTGCCGCTTGAAGCGGCAGTGAGGAAGAGCCATGAGTTCCGATGACAAGATGCGCCCGCGCCTGGGGCGCGGCCTGGCTGCCCTGATTGGCGACGCGGGTGATGAAGGTTCAGCCATCGAGCGCGCTCGTGGTCAGCGCCGGATTCCCACCAGTTTCCTGCGCCCGAATCCCCGCAATCCACGTCAGAACTTCACGGAAGAAGACCTGCAGGATCTCGCCAACTCCGTCCGGGAAAAGGGGGTCATCCAGCCGATCCTGGTCAGGCCCGTTCCGGGCACGATCGATTCCTATGAGATTATCGCGGGTGAACGCCGCTGGCGTGCTGCCCAGCGGGCGGGTCTTCACGATGTTCCCGTAACAGTCGTCGAGGCGTCCGATCGAGAGGCGCTAGAACTTGCCATCATCGAGAACGTCCAGCGTACGGATCTCAATGCCATCGAAGAAGCCGTGGGCTATGACAAGCTCATCGAGGAGTTCGCCTATTCGCAGAACGATCTTGCCAAGGTCATCGGCAAGAGCCGGAGCCATGTTGCCAATACGCTCCGCCTCCTCAAGCTGCCGGAGGCTATCAAGATCAATGTCGTGGAGGGCAAGCTCACGGCCGGCCATGCGCGTGCACTTCTCTCGGTGACCAATCCGGAGGCGGTGGCCCGGCTCATCATCTCCGAGAATATGTCCGTCCGTGAGGCCGAAAGCGTCGTGCAGGACGAGGCACAAAGCGCCGGCAAGACCCTGCGGGCCCGCAGCCGTGTCGAGAAGGACCCGGATACGATAGCGTTGGAGCGGACGATTTCAGATGTGCTCGGCCTTAAGGTAACTCTCGACCATCGGGGCGAGGGAGGCGAGATGAAGATCCGATACAATTCCCTCGAGCAGCTGGACGACCTCTGTCGCCGACTGCGGGATTGAGACAAGCTGCGCGGACGGGCCTTTCCGCTGCTTCCGTTTCATGAGTCGGGTCTCCATCGGCACCCGCGTGTATGGGAGGCGGCTCTCGGGATCCGGTGGCACAATGCAAGTTATTACAAAGAATAAAGATCCATGCAGATAACATTGACTACTTGGAATATAAATTCCGTTCGTCTTCGCATGGGTCTCGTGGAACGTTTCGTTAGGGAACGACAGCCCGATATACTCTGTCTCCAGGAGACGAAGGTCGAGGACGGCAAGTTTCCGGTGTCCGATGTACGTAAGCTTGGTTTCGAGCACATCGCCTTCAATGGCCAGAAGGGCTATCACGGCGTTGCAATCTTCTCGCGCCTTCCCTTCGAAACCGTCGACAAGCGCGAATTCTGTATGAAGGGCGACGCGCGCCATATCTCGGCCCGGTTCGGGATGGCCTCGGGATTGAAGCGGCCGCTCACCGTCCACAATTTCTATGTACCCGCCGGGGGCGACATTCCAGACCGCGAGCTGAATCCGAAATTCGGGCACAAGCTGGACTTCCTTGCCGAGATGCATGCGTGGTTTGCGGACTTCCCGAATGCCAATCCGCGCTCGATCCTGGTTGGGGATCTCAACATCGCGCCCTATGAGCATGACGTCTGGAGCCACAGGCAGCTCCTCGATGTCGTGTCGCACACGCCGGTCGAAACCGAGGCCATGAAGGCGATGATCGCCGAGCATGGCTGGATCGATGTGATGCGGCATTTCACGCCGGAGCCCGAGAAGCTCTACACGTGGTGGAGCTACCGAGCGGCCGACTGGCTTGTGTCAAACCGCGGCCGTCGGCTTGATCATATCTGGGCCAGCCCGACCCTCGTCGATGCCGCTCGCTCGATCGAGATCCTGAGCGAGGCTCGCGGTTGGGAAAAGCCGTCCGACCATGTCCCGGTGACAGGTGTGTTCGAAATCGAGTGACCGCACGTCTTGGTTAGCACTTGCTTGCCGCCCCAGCGGCCAACCTGCGCGGCGGGCATTAACCCATCTTCCCATTTGCGGGCGAACCGCGAACGAATCGGCGACGAATCACTGCCGGCCTGCCTTTCCCGGCCTACATCGCCGGCCGAAGGCTCCTGGTGGCCTCCTGAACGGAAGGTGGGCTTGAGATTGCCAGCTCCCATCCCTTAACCGCCTCGTCCGGTTTTGGGACGGTCTGGCGACCGGGTTCAGTCGTCCCCGCCGCCGCTGCCGCCAAAACGTGTGGCATTGAGCGTGAGACGGCCGATCTGCGTACCGACGATGATCTTGAACGGTGCGAGCACATGCGTGCCCTTGATCGGTGCAAGCCAGAGTTCGATGTCGCGATTGCTCTCCATGAACTTGGTCTGATCGCGATTCGGCCGGTGGCCGGCAATCGGTACGTAGCGGGCGGAGCAGACGATGGTGGGGCCGCTGTAGCCCTTGCCATCGACCTGTTCCGTCCGGGCATAGGAGAGCTTGATGTCGAAGCGTGTGGCGCCGTCGAAAACGGGAAGCGTACGTCTGCACGCCGCTGGTTCCAGCGCGTCTCCATTGCCCGCCACCGGCACGAGCATGGCCGACAGAGGATCGAGCACGCCATGCTTGTCAGCCGCCGTCACCGGGACACGATCCTTGCGCGGCGGCAGATCCGGTTGCAGGTCGATCGCGGTGATGTTGCCGGCCGAAAGAGCCATCTGAACCGTCTGCGGCTTCTTGCCGGCAATCGAGTTCAAGGCGTAGGACGAGGGCACGGGTGCCGCCGAGCCAAGCTTGCCCGAAGCAGAGGCGGACCCCCTGCCATCGCTGATCAGGCTGATCACGCCCCCGACCTTGGCTGCGGCATTGATCTTGTAGGGGCCGCCCTCGGAAAGGTTGATGCTGAGGTTGGCCGTGCCGATGGGCAAGCCAGCCAGTGTCACGCCGTAGCGGATGGCGGTGGTGGCGCTGTTGGCCGCGGCCAGCGCCGGGGCGAGGCCGATAAGGGCGCCAAGGGCGGCGCCCGAAGCGAGTCTGGTCAAAATCGAAATGGTCACGCCGGTCTCCCCGGCCGGTTTCCCGGCCGATCTTCAGGGGCATTGTAACAAGGTAAATGTTACGTAAACGTTGCCGAGAATCATCATGGCCAATTGTGGCTGAACCGAGGATGAAGCGGCCAGCGGCTGGCCCGCGACTTCAGCCGCCGGCCTGGGGGCCGGTGGCGTCCACAAGCGTGCGCGCCAGCAACGCACGCCCCTCGCGCCCGGTGATCTCAACCTCGATCAGCCTTCCAGCCGGCTGCTCGATCTGAGGGCGTACGGGAGCAAATTGCGCCGTGCGCCCGATGCCCCCGCGCTCGGTGAGAAGCATGCGTCGCTTCCCGATCTCGCCATCGAGGAAGCGGCTCAATGCATTCTCGCCAGCCTCCCGCAACTGCGCGGCTCGCTCCTTGATGGCTACGCCATCCACCGGCGGCATGCGTGCGGCCGGCGTCCCCGGCCGGGGCGAGAAGGGAAAGGCATGCAGATAGGTGATGCCGCACTCCTCGATCAGATCGAGGGAGCGTGCGAACATGGCATCGTCCTCCGTCGGAAAGCCGGCAATGAGGTCGGCGCCGAAGACGACGTCGGGGCGCAGCCCCCGCGCCTCGGCGCAGAAGCGCACGGCATCCGCCCGCAGGTGGCGCCGCTTCATGCGCTTGAGGATGAGATCGTCGCCCGACTGCAGGGAGAGATGGAGATGGGGCATCAGTCTCTCCTCCTCGGCCAGGGCCTGCATCAGGTCCTCATCCGCCTCGACCGAGTCGATGGAGGAAAGCCGCAGTCGCGGCAGGTCTGGCACCTCCCTCAGGATACGGCGTACCAGCGCTCCCAGCGGCAGGGGTTCGCCAAGGTCCGGCCCGTAGCTGGTGAGGTCGACTCCCGTGAGCACGATCTCCTTGTAGCCCGCATCCACCAGGCGGCGGATCTGGGCGATCACCGTCGCCGGGGCGAGGGAACGGGAATTGCCCCGGCCAAACGGGATGATGCAGAAGGTACAGCGATGGTCGCAGCCATTCTGGATCTGGACGAAACCCCGGGCGCGCCCCTTGAAGCCGGCGATTTCCGGCAGCGCGATATCGCGCGCCGCCATGATGTCCGAGGTGACGAGCTTGCCCTGTTCCCTGCCTAGGGTCTGCCAGGTCTGTGGCTTCAGCTTCTCGCCGTTGCCCACCACGAAGGAAACTTCCGGCATGGCGGCGAAGCGATCCGGATCCGTCTGCGCGGCGCAGCCGGTAACGGCGATGGCGCGGTGGGGGTCCTCGCGCTTGAGGCGGCGAATGGTCTGCCGGGCCTGGCGGACGGCCTCGCCCGTCACGGCGCAACTGTTGATCACAGTGAGATCGCCGCGCGTGCCGATGGCGGCCTTCATCGCTTCGGATTCGTGGATGTTGAGGCGGCAGCCGAAGGTGACGATCTCGGTCATGGGCGGTTTTCGGTATGCCTGCCCCAGGGGCGGCACGGCTGCCTTTCGTGAGAGATACCGGCGCGCGGACCGGCGGTCGTCATGCCGCGTGGGTGAACCAGTCGGCGGTGAAGCGGCCTTCATGTTCCAGTTCCACGGCACCCGTCATGAGGACGTGGCCGTCGGTCTCACGCCATTCGATCAGGAGATCGCCACCGGGCAGGGTGATGCGCACATTCCGCCCGGTCTTGCCCAGTCGTGCCGCGGCCACGGCTGTCGCACAGGCGGCCGAGCCGCAGGCACGCGTCAGGCCGGCCCCACGCTCCCAGACGCGCAGCACGATGTGCTCGCGGCTGAGCACCTGCGCGACGGAAACGTTCACACGCTCGGGGAAAAGCGGATCATGCTCGATCTGCGGGCCGATGCTGGCGAGATCGTAGTCCCAGGGATCCTGCCCGACCCAGAAAACCGCGTGGGGATTGCCCATGTTCACGACGCTGGGCCCCTGCAGAAGCGGCGCATCCGCCGGACCAAAGGCAAAGTCGATCGCCTTCGTATCGCCGGCATTGCGGGAAAGCGGTATCTGCTGCCATTCGAAGGCAGGCGGTCCCATGTCGACGGTGAAATCCAGCCCCGAACGACGAGCCTCGACGAGGCTCGTCGGTGTCTGCAGGAGCAGCCTGTCCCTGCCGACGACGGGCATGTAATACCAGGATACACAGCGCGTGCCGTTGCCGCAGGCGCCGGACTGGGAGCCATCGGTGTTGAAGATGCGCATGAACGCATCCGTCTCCGGCCGCTGGGGCGGATAGAGCACCATAAGCTGGTCGAAGGGCTCGCGCACCGCTATCGCCCGTGCCTCGGCCGGCGTAACGGCATGCATGCCGTCACTGAGATCGAGCACGACGATCTCGTTGCCGATGCCGTTCATCTTCAGATAGGGGCGATTGGCGAGGCCGGACATGGTGGTTTCCAGGAAATATCTCGGCCCTATATAGGGCAAGATGCCCCGCATACCAACGGCAGAGAACTGCACCGTCCGCTCATTCTATCCCCATGGGCGCTGGCCGTGCACCCGACAAGCCCTCGACTGTCCTGTATCCGCCGTCGAATTTCCGAAACACCTTGTTGGCCGTCATTCCACCCGCTAGGGTCGGCGCCCAACAAGAGGAAACGCCACTATAATGTCGGATAAGAAACTTCCGCGCCAAGCCCGTCCCAGCTTCACCGATCAGGAAGCGCTCGCCTTCCACCAGCAGGGCAAGCCCGGAAAGCTCGAGGTCTCCCCCACCAAGCCCATGGCGACGCAGCGCGACCTGTCGCTCGCCTATTCGCCGGGCGTCGCCGTGCCCGTCCGCGCCATCGCGGAAGACCCCTCGCTTGCCTATGACTACACCACCAAGGGCAATATGGTGGCCGTGATCTCGAACGGGACCGCCATCCTCGGCCTTGGCGATCTCGGCGCGCTGGCTTCCAAGCCGGTGATGGAAGGCAAGTCCGTCCTGTTCAAG
Source organism: Labrys sp. ALF-8 (assembly GCF_059699065.1). NCBI lineage: Bacteria > Pseudomonadati > Pseudomonadota > Alphaproteobacteria > Hyphomicrobiales > Xanthobacteraceae > Labrys > Labrys sp. ALF-8. Next base: position 2,160,358 of record NZ_AP048537.1, on the reverse strand, counting down.
CGCTTTGCGGATGTCGACTCCATCGACCTCGAGGTCGATACCAAGGACCCGGACGCCTTCATCAATGCGGTGCGCTATCTGGGACCGAGCTTCGGCGGCATCAACCTCGAAGACATCAAGGCGCCGGAATGCTTCATCATCGAGCAGCGCCTCAAGGAACTGATGGACATTCCGGTCTTCCACGACGATCAGCATGGCACCGCCATCATCGCTGCCGCAGGCCTCTTCAACTGCCTCAAGCTCACTGACCGCGACATCTCAAACACCCGCCTGGTGGTGAACGGCGCCGGTGCAGCGGGCATCGCCTGCGTCGAACTCGTCAAGGCCATGGGTTTTGCACCCCACAACGTGCTGCTCTGCGATACCAAGGGTGTGGTCTACAAGGGCCGTACCGACGGCATGAACCAATGGAAATCCGCTCATGCCGCCGAGACCGACCGGCGCACGCTGGCCGAGGCGCTCGACGGTGCCGACGTCTTCTTCGGCCTCTCGGCCAAGGGGGCGCTCACGCCGGAGATGGTGCGTTCCATGGCACCCAACCCGGTCATCTTCGCCATGGCCAACCCGGATCCGGAAATCACGCCGGACGAGGCGCATGCCGTCCGCGATGACGTCATCATCGCCACCGGCCGTTCCGACTATCCCAACCAGGTGAACAACGTCCTCGGCTTTCCCTATATCTTCCGTGGCGCGCTGGACGTGCATGCCACCTCCATCAACATGGAGATGAAGATCGCGGCGGCACAGGCGCTGGCCGAACTCGCCCAGGAAGAAGTGCCTGACGACGTGGCCACCGCCTATCAGGGCGCACGCCCGCGCTTCGGGCGGGAGTACATCATTCCCGTGCCCTTCGATCCGCGCCTGATCACCCGCCTTCCGGTGGCCGTCGCCAAGGCGGCGATCGAGACCGGCGTCGCCCGAAAGCCCATCCAGAACCTCGATGCCTATCGCGCCGCTTTGTCGGCCCGCCGCGATCCGGTCGCCGGCACGCTGGCTCGCATCTTTGACAAGGTGAGGCGCTCGCCCAAGCGCGTGGTGTTCGCCGAGGGGGAGGAGGAGGCGGTGATCCGCGCCGCCGCTTCCTTCGTCAACCAGGGCCTGGGCACCGCAATCCTGGTCGGCCGCGAGGACCGTGTGGAGGCAGCCGCTGCCTTCGCCGGCGTCGAGCTGCGCGAGGGCATGGTAATCCAGAACGCCCGCATCTCCCCGCGTACCAACGCCTATGCGCAGTACCTCTATGACCGGCTGCAGCGCAAAGGCTACCTGATGCGCGACTGCATCCGCCTGGCCTCGATCGACCGCAACCATTTCGCCGCCTGCATGGTCGCGATGGGCGATGCCGATGCCATGGTCACCGGCCTCACCCGCAACTATTCGATTGCGCTGGAAGATGTGCGCCGCGTGATCAACGACAAGCCCGGCCATTGCGTCATCGGCCTGTCCATCGCCATCGCACGCGGGCGTACCGTGCTGGTGGCCGATACCGCCGTGCACGACATGCCGACATCGGAGGAACTGGCCGCCATCGCCATTGAGGCGGCACTGGTGGCCAAGCGTCTCGGATATGAACCCCGCGTCGCCATGCTTGCCTACTCCACCTTCGGACATCCCGAGGGCGAGCGTGCCGAGCGAGTGCGAGAGGCTGTCCGTATTCTCGATCGCCAGCGGGTCGATTTCGAGTATGACGGCGAGATGGGCGCGGATGTCGCCCTAAACCGCGACGCCATGGCGCTGTATCCGTTTTGCCGGCTAAGTGGGCCAGCCAACGTATTGATCATGCCGGCCTTCCACTCCGCCTCCATCTCCACCAAGATGCTGCAGGAGCTTGGCGGCGCCACGGTGATCGGGCCGATGCTCGTGGGCCTGGACAAGCCTGTGCAGATCGTGCCCCTTGCCGCCAAGGATTCTGATCTCGTCAACATGGCAGTGCTGGCGGCGGCCAATATCGGCGGCTGATCGTCTTTTCCCGGCAATAGGAATGGGCGCCGTTACCTCGGGTAGCGGCGCTCTTTTAGTATAGTGTCGTTCTCTCCTGGCGGATCGGGACTATCTGCTGCCGCGTTACTCGGAATATATTTCTACGTTTGGTATGTCCATACCGTGGCAGCCCTTGCGAATACCCCTAGGGAATGAAACGAGTAGCAGCGGGGGGTTTTCAGGCGATGGCTGCGAAGCAGCCCGCTCAAAGAGGGTTTGCGTCGATGCGCCTTGCCCATGGTGCCCTGCTTTCCATCCTGTGCCTTGCGGCCATGACTTCGGCAGCCGCCGCTGCCATGAAATGCCAGCACTCCACTGTCAGTCTCTGCGATGGCTGCTCCACTTCCGCGACATGGAACGTCGTGCTCGCTCCGAAGGGGCCGGAAGCTGCCAGGGCCTTCTGCTATTTCGATTGGCGCAGCCTTGGAGGTTCCCAACGCTTCGAGGTCGTCAAGAGTCCTCAACTGGGCACCCTGCGTACCCATGACTATCGGTTGGCCTATCGTGGTGAGAAGGTCGGCCGCGACGTCGTGGTGCTGAAGCAGAGCTGGCTTAGCCCGACCAACAGGACGATGACCGGAACGGTCACCTACACCATCAATGTCGTGCCGAGCCTTTAGAGGCCTTCGTGCGCTCATCACGGGCGCAAGGCTCTCCCAACATCGCCTGCCCCAAACCGGAATTCTCATGATCAATCGCTATCGCCTCCTTTCACTCTCCCTGGCCGCGGCAGGCGCCCTCGCGGTGACGCCCGCGCTTGCCGGACCTTATTGCTCCACCCTGCCCGTACGAGTTTGCGGCGACTGCGAGGTCAACGTCAGCTGGACAGTCGTGAATGCCAAGGTGCCGCGACCGGCAAAGCTGGATGGCCTCTCGCGAGGCCCCTGGTGTCCCATCCGTTGGGGACGCCCGATGGCGCCGATAGGCTACCATTTCGACATTATGGAGCCGCCTCGCCATGGCAAGGTCCGCACCGGCCCAAACAACACGATCCTGTTCGCCAGTTCCGTGAACGGCGAGGACCGCTTCGTCGTCCGGCAGAGCTGGCTGGATCGCCTCCATATGGAGCGCAGCGCCACGGTGACCTACAACGTCACGGTCGTGCCGGCGCCGATGTAGGGGGCCGGACGCGCAGGAACTTTCGCGAGCGGTCGGGTGTTCTGGCAGGGCATGTTGACCTGCCTCGTCCGACCGCGAGCGTCCCGATGAATGAGCACAAGAACCACCAATTCCTGATTCATGGTGCATCCGAGCTGCCCTCGGTCAGCATCGATGGCTACAATATCGGGCTGCGCGACAAGGAAGGCTTCATTGGCGATCGCGCCAACACGGGCGCCTTCCTCGAAAAGCTCGAGGAATTGCGCAAGCTCTTCCGCAAACAGGGGGACGACCCCTTGGGCGAAGCCGCCACCGACGAGCTCAAGCGCAAGCAGATCGACAGCCTCCTCGTCGGAGACGATCTGAAGGCCTCCGCGCTGGTGCACGGTGCGGTCGAGGAATTCGCCCAATCGCTCGCCGGGGTGATCAAGCGCTATCTGCGCGCCGATACCTGGAAAGGCACCGAGCGCATCGTCATCGGCGGAGGCTTCAAGGAAAGCCGGGTAGGGCGGCTGGCCATCGCCCGGGCCGAGACCTTGCTCAAGACGGAGAAGATCGGCATCGAGCTGAGGCCGATCCGCCACCATCCGGACGAGGCGGGATTGATCGGCTCGCTGCATCTGATGCCAGCCTGGAGCCTGATGGGGCATGACGGCATGCTCGCGGTCGACATCGGCGGCAAGAATATCCGCGCGGGGGTGGTGATCAGCCGTATCAAGGGTTCCCCGGATCTCGCCGATGCCGAGGTCTGGAAATCCGAGCTCTGGCGCCATGCCGATGACGAACCTGCTCGCGGTGCCGCCATCGAACGCCTCGTCGAGATGCTGCAGGATCTCATTGCCCGCGCCCGTAAGGAAAAGCTGGGCCTCGCCCCGGTTATCGGCGTCGGCTGCCCAGGGGTGATCAAGCAGGACGGCTCGATCGCCTGGGGTGGCCAGAACCTGCCCGGCGCCAATTGGGAAGCGCCGAAATTCAACCTGCCGGCTGCACTCATCAGGGCGATACCGGAGATCGCTGGCGAGACGACCTATGTCGTCCTGCACAACGACGCGGTGGTGCAGGGGCTGTCCGAGGTGCCCTTCATGCAGGATGTGAAACGGTGGGGCGTCCTGACCATCGGTACGGGACTGGGTAACGCACGCTATACCAACAAGGCGACGAAGAAGGATGAATAGCCGGCTACATACAATGTTGGATAGCACCAACCACTTGGTGATTCATGTATTTTCGCGCATTAGCCACTGACTACGATGGTACCATCGCTCATGATGGTGTCCTGAGGGACGACACGGCGGCGGCGCTGGAGCGCCTGCGCTATTCCGGGCGCCGGGCGATTCTCGTGACCGGCCGGGAACTCGACGATCTCATCGAGGTCTGTCCAAGGCTCGACCTCTTCGATCTCATCGTCGCGGAGAACGGAGCGCTTCTCTACGATCCGGAGAGCAAGGAGGAGACGTTGCTGGCGGAACCCGCCTCCAAGGATCTCGTGGAGCGCCTGCAGGCGATCAAGGTGCCCGGCCTCTCAGTCGGGCGCGCGATCATCGCAACATGGGAGCCTCACGAGGTGGAGGTGCTCCAGGCCATCCGCGACCTCGGCCTGGAACTTCAGATCATCTTCAACAAGGGCGCGGTGATGGTGCTGCCGTCCAGCGTCAACAAGGCGACCGGACTCGCCGCCGCGCTGCGGCACCTCGATGTCGATGCAAGGCATGTCGTGGGCGTGGGCGATGCCGAAAACGACCATGCCTTCATCAAGACCTGCGGCTGCGCGGTGGCCGTTGCCAACGCCATCCCGGCCCTGATGAAGGAAGTCGATATCGTCACCGACGGCGAGCGCGGCACGGGCGTGAGCGAACTGATCGACCGGATGATCGCCACCGATCTCCAGGATGTCGCGATTCTTCACGATCGCCTGCGGGTGGCGAGCTAGCGTGGCAGCGCTCGCGGCCTGGGGCAAGTCGACCGCTCCCTGAGGAAAGCGCCCTCACGTCGCGGTGTAGCCGCCGTCGATTACCATGTTCTCGCCATTGATGATGCCGGCGCTCTTGCTCACGAGGTGCAGGACGGCGAAGGCGACCTCCTCGGGCTGGCCGAAGCGGCCGACGGGAATCTTGCGCCTGAAGCTGTCGCCGATTTCGCCGACCCAGTGCGCTTTGGCGAGCGGCGTCTCGATCACCGTGGGAGAGATGGCGTTGGCGGTAATGCCGTGCGGGCCCCATTCGAGTGCCCAGACGCGCGTCATGCCCAGAAGCCCCGCCTTCGTGGCGGAGTAGCCGACATGCCCGTCGAGGCCCACCAGCGCGGCCTGGGAGGCCATGCTGACGATGCGGCCATATTGCCGTGCCTTCATGCGGGCACCAACTGCCCGCGTCAGCAGGAAGGGCGCGGTGAGGTTGATGGCAAGCTGCTCGTGCCAGTCCTTGCTGGAGAGCGATTCGGAGGGTGCGGTACGACCGATGCCTGCATTGTTCACCAGGATGTCGATTCGGCCTTGCCGCTCCACGACGTCCTCCACCATCTGCTCGATGGCGGCTTCGTCGGTGACGTCCATCTGGAAGGCCAGATGCCGCTCACCCAACGCACGGGCGGTCTCGGATACCTTGTCGCTGCGATCCACCAGCGCCAGCGTGGCGCCGCGCTCGGCAAGCACCACTGCAATCGCGTGGCCGATGCCGCTTGCCGCGCCGGTGACGATGGCGACCTGTCCGGTCAGGTCGTAGTTTTCCTCGAACGTCATAGGGCTTCCTCCGCTGCTGGAGGCACCGGCCCCCTTCTTGTGCGCGCGATCCTACCAAGGCCGGTTTGTCTTACAAGTGAGCAAGCCATTCTTGCGACAAACCGTCCAGTCCCTTCGTTCAGAAGGGCACGAAGTCGCCGACCATGTCGTTACGCGCAAACCAGGGAGTCTGGCGGCCATCCGTGGCCTTCATCACCGCACCTTTCACGCCGGCATAGAGTTCGGAGGCTTCGAGCATGCCGTCGCCGTTCAGATCGGTATCCTTGTCGGCAATGGCCCTGACTATGGCATCGGTAAAGACGCCACCCCCGCGCGATGGCGATTCCTCGGACAGTTCCCGCCCTTTGGCGGCGCTGAAGATGACGATGCCCGAGGGCATGCTGTCGATGAGTGCGTTCGTCGTCGTATCGCTGGTGGCGAAGAAACCGGTGCCGGCGCTGCCGCTATGGCAGCTGTCGAGGAAGACGGCCACGCGGAGCTTCGAACCGGCCAGCAGGGCGGCCAGCTCCGTCCATCGCAGGGCGGTGTTCTCGATGTCGCCGAGCCGGGTCTGCGTCGTGGCGAGAAAATAGCTGCCGTCCGGCGTCTGGATGCCATGGCCTGCGACGAAGAGCAGAATGGTGTCGCCTGCCTCAGCCTTGCCGATTGCCTGCTTCAGGCTACCGAGGATCGCGTCCTTCGAGGCGCCGGCATCGGTCAGCAGTGCATCGGACACGATCTCCTCGGACGGGCCGGCCCTGCCTTCGATGGCGCGGTGGAAGCGCTTGGCATCGCTGGCCGCGAGTTCGAGCTGGTTGATCTTGGGATCGTCGTAGCGGTCGATGCCGACGCTGATGAGATGGATGCGCCGCTTGCTTCCAGGCAACGGACCGGCATCGAAGGTCAGGGCCTGGCTGTAGAGGCCCGATGTTCCTTTCGCGACGATCGCGATCCAGCGCGCTCCGGGAAGGCGGGCCACATCGACGCTGACAGAAGAAGCCCCATCGTCAACCGTGATCTCGTCGGTGAACTGGCCATCCTGGTAGATTCTCAGGCTTCCGGCCTTCTCCTCGAGGATATCGACCTGGGCGCGCACACGCCCGGCCGCGGGACTCGTCTTCAGAGCTATGACCGGCGGAAACCTGTCGATGGCAAGGGCGGGAAAGCGTTCGCCGGCGAGTACGCGTCTCAGGAGGCCCGGCTTATGAAGCACGTCGCGATATTGCTGCAGCGTATACTCGCCGGAGCGGCCGGGAAGCTTCATGGAAACGAAGCTGGCGCCCTCCAGCGTGGCATCGAACTGGCCGCTCGGCGTCATGACGACGACCTCGTCATCGACGACGCGGCCCGAAAGGACCACGGGCGCCAGCACGGATTGGGGCGTATATCTGCCGTCGGGCGTTTTCTGGCTGCGAGTAAGGTCGATGACCTGGAAGCCGCCGTCATCGTCGATCTTGGTGAGGGTCTTGAGATCCCGGGACAGCGACATGCGCTGCATGACTTCGGGGGATGGCAGATTGATGAGGGAATGAAGAACCTTGTGGGTTTCAAGATCGTAGACGATCGCTGCAAAGCTCTCCTTCGACCATACCACCAGATAGCGATCGAAGAAGAACGTTCCTGAGATACCGCAGGCGCCCAACGCTATCGGGCATCTGTCACTCGTACTGAAGGGGTTCTCGCCTATGCCTTCCAACAGGTCGAAGACTTCGCCCGGGTGACGTGAATCGACGACGAAGCGCTGCGGCGTCAAAAAGCCGGCACTTCCACTGTTGCAGTTTCCACCGAAGAAGGTGAGCGTGAAGGTTGGTGTCCGGAGCTCTTCCAGGCGAGGTTCGTAGGCCATGATGGTCGCACTTCCATCAGCTCCACGTACCGCGCTACCGCATTCTCCGCCATCCGCCAACAAGTCCTGAACGTGGATCTTGCGGTCGTCTCTGAAAATGAGCACGCCCTGATTGCTGCCGCGGCGAAGCAGAGTATCGGCTTGTATCGCCGACAGGGACTGGCCCGCATTCAGTTCCAACCCAAACTCCGCCAGGCGTCGCTCCTGCTTCGATGCGATCGAAGCTGGCGACAGCGGGATGCGGCCGATGCCCCTTGTGGCGGCGACGATCGCATCGACCGGCCCAGGCGACCTGTCTCCCGCTGTGGCGACGAGCAGGGGAGGAACGAGGAACCTGCCGATGGCAGCGCGGAACCTCTCTGTCTCCCGCGAATCCCCGGAATAGGCCCTGGCCTGCACGGTGAATTTCAGACCATCGATGAAATCCCATTTGTCCGGTATGTCGAGCGGGACCATCTGGTAGGGTGCCGCGAAGGCGCTTATCGAGCTGGAATACACGACAGGTTGACCGTCGACGCTTTCAATGCTGCCGTTGCGGGGCTTGTTGCGAACATCGCGGAACGTCGCGCTGCCTGTCAGCAATCGTGCATAAGCGTCGGCAACCGTATCGAAGGCAGGCGTTCCCTTACCCAGTACAAGGTTGTTCTCAAGGTCGATCTTCACGGCCGAGGCCTGGACGGCTGAACATATCCTGCAACCGTCGCCGACCTGCAGCTGCGGATCGGTTTCGTTCGAGGGATAGTCGACATTGATGAGTCCGTTGCCTCCAGCTCCGATCACCAGGAAGCTGTCCCTGTCGTCCCATGCCAGATCTTGGCTGCCGGACCACAACTGGCGAATCTGCATGCCGTCCACCGCATCAAAGAGGGTAAATCGATCCTCGGCCAGGGCAATGGCGAAGCGGCCTGTCGGCGAGAAACGGGGCTCGCTGCCAACTCTGTCGGAGAGTTGTGCGCCGCTGCGCGTGTCGATCAGCCGCCAGCGGGGCCCGAAAATGTCTATACGACGCGTGCCGTCGGGCGAGGCGATACTCTGGTCCGGCCTGTTCGTTTCGAACTTGTCGGCTATGACGATTTCCGGGGTACCTGCCCGCACCGTCAGGTCGAAGGTGCGCGGCGCCGGGTCGGCGAGCTCCCCGCAGCGGGCGACGCCGACGATCTCGGCTGAGACTGTGAGGGTACCGGCCCGCAGGGGGCGGATGTCGAGGCTACCTTGCCGCGGCGTGGATTGCAGGTGGAGCGGCAGGATGATGCGTGTCCTGTCCTTGAACTGCTGCAGCCGGAATGGCGCAATGGCATCCGGCAGCAGGGTGTAGAAGCCCTTGCCTTCCACGCGCACGGGATGGTCGACCGCCAGGATCAGGTAGGCCGGTGCCTGCGAGGGCTGGCCCCCCAGGGACCATGTGAGCGACGTCATCTCCCCGGCCTGCGCGTCGGGACCGCTCGCGGGCTTCACCGTCAGGCTCTTGCGCAAGATCGACAGGACGCCTTTCGCCTCCTCGCAGCTCCTGTCGGCCCGGCCGATGAGCCGGTAGGAGCGCTTGCCCTCCTGCAGTTTGGGCTGAGGCGTCTGCACGGCCTGCTGCTGCGGCAGGGGAGGCGCCACTTCCGCTGCCGTGGGGCCCGTGTCGGGTGTCACGGCGCCGCCGGGCTGCTCCGTATACCAATCCCCCGGCTCGACGTCGCTGCGCTTCGAGCCCGGAGCGAGCGTCACGGCCATGACGTTGTGCGAAGGGCAGCTCGGCCCCTGATATCCGCATATGACGAAGTCGGTGAAATAGGCCCTCGTCTCCTTTCCGCTCTCGCGCGTATGGGAATAAACCTGATAGCTGCCGGCGGGCAGTTGCAGCCGATAGCCCTCGGGCCGGCCCTTGCGCTTGAGACGGATCCGCTTCGACGTGCAGGTCTGCCTGGCGGTGGCGATGTCTACCGCGCATACTTCGAGATCGTCAGGCAGGCTTTCCCCGGGATAGGTCAGCATGCCCTCGATCGTCACGGGCTGCTCCTGATCCACCCGTGACAGCCCCCGCAGGCCGGAACGGTCGTCGGCACTGGACGAGACAGGAATGCCGAAGAAAACGCAAAGACAAACCAGTGCAATGCGACGAAACGCAATCATCAAGCCCACCCGCATCCATGTCGAACGCCCCGAGCTCAACTGTATTGAAGGGCATCGAAAGCGCCATTAACCCTTTACGGGGGCAGGCGTAGTCTTAAGAGGTAGACCAGCGCTGGCCGGCTGCAGATGCTTATCTGCGCTGCGCCAGATGGCGCCCGACTGGGAGAGCTTTAAAGAGAAGACTGGTGCCGCTTGCGTGACTCGAACACGCGACCCCATCATTACGAATGATGTGCTCTACCGGCTGAGCTAAAGCGGCGCCAAGGGCGTCTTCCGGATGGTGGCCGTCGCGATGTCTCGGAGCAGCCTTGCAGACGCGTCGCCCTGATACAGGCAAGCGCGGCAGAAGGCAAGTCCTCTTGCCGATACTCTTGACGCGGCACGAGGGTCCGACTATAGCAACGCACACATTTTCTGGCGGATGACCGGCACCCATCCCGGGTGGCGGCTTTTTGTTTGCCTGAGGCCTCGCGTGAGCGGCGCCGTTCCGATCGAGAAGGATAGTACCATGTCCCGCCGTTGCTCGCTGACCGAGAAGGGCGTTCAGTCTGGCCACAAGGTGAGCCATTCGAACCGCAAGACCAAGCGCAAGTTCCTGCCGAACCTGCACAATGTCACGCTGATCTCCGACACCCTGGGCCGCTCGGTCCGCCTGCGCGTGTCGACTGCCGGCCTGCGTACGGTCGAGCACAATGGCGGCCTCGACGCGTGGCTGATCAAGGCCAGCAGCTCCGATCTGTCGACCGGCGCCCTGCGCCTGAAGCGCGAGATCGAGAAGAAGGTCGCGGCCGCCGCCGAGTAAGCGCACCGCTTCCTTGAGAAATTCGAGGCCGGGGCTTGTGCCCCGGCCTTTTTACATTGGCGTGGGCATGGGTGATCCTGTACGGAGCGCCGGTCCGGTGAGGCCACCCTTCCTTTCGACGGGACAGTTTGTTTTCGATCGTGGCGGCCGGAGACTGCCGCTCCGATCCTGTGCCCTTCGGCAGGATGCGCATCCCTCGAGCTGCCCCCGCTACCTAACCAAAGCTTAATCCGCGTCCCCTTGACCCCTTGGCCAGAAATCGGCGATCAAGGGCCGCCGGTTACCGGGCCCCTCTGGCGGATGGCTTGTCCTTGCCTTCCGTGATGTCGGAGCCGGCTTCGATCAACTCGAAGCATATGGGTCCGGTTCGATGCTCGACATCCTGTTTTCCGATTTTGCCGGCCAGCCCGTCTGGATGTGGCTCGGTTTCCTCGCCTTCGTCGTCCTGCTGCTCGCCTTCGATCTGGGCGTGCTCAACCGCGACGACAAGGTACTCGGCGTTGCCGAGAGCTTCAGGCTCTCCGCCATCTATATCGTCATCGCCATGCTGTTCGGCGGTGCGATCTGGTGGGGCCTGGGCGAGCGGCCCGACGGCACCAGCCCGGCGCTCGACTATTTCACCGGCTATTTCATCGAGAAGTCGCTGTCGATCGACAATGTCTTCGTCATCGCCCTGATCTTCCGCTATTTCGCGGTGCCGCCGGCCTTCCAGTATCGCGCCCTGGTCTGGGGTATCCTGGCCGCGGTGGTCCTGCGCGGCATCATGATCCTCGCCGGCGCCAGCATCGTGCAGAGCTATGGCTGGGTGCTCTACTTCTTCGCCGCCTTCCTGATCCTCACCGGCATCCGCATGCTGGTGGCCAAGGACGAGGGCGCCGAGTTCAAGGAGAACTGGCTGGTCCGCTTCCTGCGGCGGCACATGCGCGTCACCGACGGGCTGCACGGCAACCGTTTTCTCGTGCGCCGCGAGGATGCCGCGAGCGGGCGGACGCTGCTCCACGCCACACCGCTTCTCCTCGCCCTGATCGTGATCAATGTCGCCGACATCATCTTCGCCGTCGATTCGGTGCCGGCGATCCTGGCGATCACCACGGACAGCTTCATCGTCTATACCGCCAATATCATGGCCATCCTCGGCCTGAGGGCGCTGTACTTCGCCCTGGCCGCCATGATCGACCGCTTTCACTACCTCAAATACGCGCTGGCCATCGTGCTCGTCTTCATCGGCGGCAAGATCTACTGGAGCCATCTCGTCGGCAAGGTCGACTCGGCGCTTGCGCTTGCCGTGACGCTGGCCATCATCGGCGGAGGCATCCTCTTCTCGCTGTGGAAGACGAGGGGTCACAACGCCCCGGACCTGCCTCCGGCCCACTGATATCCCTGCGTGTATCGATAATTCAGATTCTCGTCGGGATTGATCCGTTTCGGCGGAGACAGACGGGCCTGGATGCTCTCGGCAATGAAGCCTAGAGCAAAGCGCGTCTAGGTAGAAACGCCGCTTTTCTCTAACTCTTTGTTTTTCGACGCGTCTTTGCGTTTTGCCGATTCCGTCAAAACACAAAACGCTCTAGGCCTCGGCCTGTCGCGCCAGGTCTGCTCGCGACCGTCGTGGAACTTGGCGGGCTTGCTCGGCTGCCCGCCCTCGCCCAGTATGACGGTGGCTGCCCAGCAGGATTTACCAGCCGCGGTACTACAAGCAGCTCCGTCCGCACCACTATTATCGCAAGGTGCGGGTCTACGACGACTGTCATGGCAGCCATGTCGTCCGCCGGCAGCGTGTCTGCGAACGGGCCTACTGACTCCTCTCGCGGGCATCGTGCCACGCGCCCGCTCCGGCCTGCGCCCTTCCGCCGGTGCCGCGGCGTGTTTCCTGTCACGGCGCAGATACGATCCTTGCCTTATCGCCCGCGGAGTAGGATTTTCTCTCGCTGGTTTCCCGCCTTGCTTCCCGAGGAAGCGGGCGGGTTTCGACAAGGAAGCGCCATCATGCTCATTCACCGCCGTTCCCTGCTGATCGGGCTTGCCCTTGCCGGTGTCCGCCCCGGCTTTGCCGCGGCCGCCATGCAGATCGTCGAGGCCGGCTCGGTCGTTCAGGTCACCGGTCAGACGACGGGCCAGCTCAGAGGCGAAAAGCGCAGCCTGGCGGTCGGCGATTCCGTCTTCATCGACGACATGCTGGCGACGGGCTCGGGCGCCCGGCTCGCCGCCAAGCTCGGCGAGATGACACGCTTGTCGCTCGGCGAGCGGACGCGCGTGCGCATCGACAAGTTCCTCGTCGACCGTGGCGGCGAGCTGGTGCTCGAGCGAGGCGCCATCCTGTTCGATCGCCCGGACGACAAGCCCTCCGGCCCGCTTGACGTCACCACGCCCTTCGGCCTCATCGCGGCGCGTGGCACCAAGTTCTTCGCCGGCCCCAGCAACGGCGTCTTCGGAGTCTTCGTCGAACACGGTCTGGTAACGGTCAGGACGCGCAAGGGCGAAGTAACGCTTACCAATGGCCAGGGCACGGATCTCAAGAGCCGCAACGTGGCACCGACACCGCCGAAGTCGTGGGGCACCACGCGGATCGCGCAGGCGCTGGCAAGCGTGACCTGAGAATCGCCCGAGGGCCTCGCCCGCTTCGGGCCGGCGGTCTCGCCGCCGTATGCAAGTAGGGCGGGTCCGTTGACCCGCCCCGGCATCAAGCCATCAGTTCGCTCGACGGGGATGCACCGCGTACGATCGCCGGCCGCCACGCCTTGAAGCTCGCCCAGTCGGCGCGCGTGAGGCTGAACCGGTCGATCGGCAGTGCGCCGCCGCGGGCCGGCGCATGGCGCAGGCCCGAATTGACATAGCGCAGGCCGCACTTCTCCATCACGCGGCGCGAGGCCTCGTTGATGACGCGGCATTCGCCCGTCACCGCCGCGATGTTCAGGGTGGAGAAACCGTGATCGATGAGGGCGCGCGCCGCCTCGGTGGCCAAACCCTGGCCCCAATGGCGCCGGCCGAGCCAGTAGCCGATCTCGGCGCTATCGCGCTTGGGAAAGCGCAGGCCGATGCAGCCGAGAAAGGCGCCGCTCTCCTTGCATTCGATTGCGAAGGCGAGTTCCTTTCCGGCCTGCCGTGCTTCTTCCTGGAAGTGTACGAAATCGAGCGCGTCGCTCTCGCCATAGGGAAAGGGCAGGCGCCCCGTCATCAGGGCGACCGCCGGATCATTGGCGAGGGATGCCATCTCCGCGATGTCCGCAAAACGCGGTGCCCGCAGGATCAGGCGCTCCGTTTCGATCTCGATGGTGGGTAAGATCTCGGCCGGGAGAAATTCTAAGGGGGACATGGGGCAGCTCCAGGCATGAAAAAGGGGCGATTGGATCTCTCCACCGCCCCCGCTTCGACCTGGGTCCCATTTCGGGTGTCTTCAGGTCCGCCGGTTCAGTGGAGCCGGCGGAGCTGATGTCCCGCCGGGTTTATTCTGCTGCTACTTTCATCGCGGCCGTGGCGGCGACATTGACGTAAATTCGGCCATTGGCCCTGGTACGGAAGTCAACTCGGCCGTCACAAAGGGCGAAAAGGGTATGATCCTTGCCCATGCCGACATTGACGCCGGGATGCCACTTCGTGCCGCGCTGGCGCACGATGATGTTGCCGGCAATGACTTCTTCCGAACCGAACTTCTTCACGCCCAAACGCTGGCCGCGCGAATCACGACCGTTGCGCGACGAACCGCCTGCTTTTTTGTGAGCCATGGCGATAACTCCTCGAATCCTGTCTACGCCGGTGCTGTGACACGGCGGTGAAATCCATCAATTTGGGCCGACAATGCCCGAAACCGGGCTGATTGTCGACCCCTGGAACAACGAACGTTCAAGCTTGAACGTCCCTGCTCCTGTTCAATGCCGAAGCGAACTTACAGGTCCTGGCCCGAAGCGAGCTCGGCCTGGTCAACCTTCGCGCGCGGCGGCTTGCCGGCGAGGAGTTCCTTGGCCTGGACGACCCATTCCTCGCGGGCCGCACGACCGCGCAGGCCGAGTTCCTCGTCCCACTTGGCGATGTCCTCGTCGGTCCAGGCCGCGATCTCGTTCCAGCTCACGATGCCGGCAGCGCGCAGCTTCTTCTCGATCGTCGGGCCGATGCCCGAGATCAGGGAGAGGTTCGACGTGTCGAGCTCGCCCGCCGGAACGGCAGCGACCGCGGCAGGCTTCTCATCGGCGTTGGCAGCCTTGGCAGGCTTTGCGGCGGCCTTCGAGGGCTTGGCGCCGCCGGTGAGGATCTCCGAGATCCGCACGACGGTCTGGTGCTGGCGATGACCGCGCTTGCGCTTGGAATTCTGACGGCGGCGCTTCTTGAAAGCGATGACCTTGTCGTCACGGTCCTGTTCGACGACTTCGGCGGCGACCGAGGCGCCATCGACCGTGGGGGTGCCGAAAGTCAGGCCGGCGTCACCGCCAACAGCCAGGATTTCGGGGAATACGATGATCTCTCCAACCTTGGCGTCGAGCTTTTCGACACGGAGAACATCGTCCTGATTGACGCGGTACTGCTTACCGCCCGTCTTGATGACCGCGAACATGCTTATCCTCGTTCGGACCCGGCGTTCTGTTCCCGGCCCGCATCAGTGCGGATCCCGGAACGGCCGGCTTTTCCAGTCGTTGAAAATTGCCGCCTCAGCGTGTTGAAAAGGCGACCACGAAAAAAGGCACGCGGCCCGAAGGCCGCGCGCTGGCGTGGCTTATACAGCGATAAGCCGGAGAGTCAAGGAAAGTCGGGCATTTGTCGAGGCGGACCGGAATCAAGGCAGCCGGCAATGAACGCGATCGCCTGCCTGCGAATAATATCCGGTCCTGCGTGTTCTTCCCACATTCACCCAATGGAGGAACATGATGTCCTTGATGTCATCGATGACCCGCAAGACCGCGGTCGCAGCCCTTGCGGCAGCCTTTGTGCTCACAGCCGGTGCCGTGTTTGCGGCTGGCGGCGGCGGGGGCGGTGGTGGAAGTGGCGGCGGAGGCGGCTCCGGCGGCGGATCGGGGGGCGGAGGCATGGGTGGTGGTGGCATGGGCGGGGGCGGTGCCGGTGGCAACGGTGCCGGCATGCGCAGCGGCAAGCCCATCACCGACATGACCACCTGCCCCAAGGGGCAGGTCTGGAGCGTCAAGAAGCAGGCCTGCCTCAGGATGAAGACAGACGCGATGGACGATGACGACATGGCCAACTACGCCTGGGTGCTCGCCAAGGCGGACCGCTACGACGAAGCGTTGCAGGTGCTCGATCTCCTGCACGATCCGAATACCCCCAAGGCACTGAACTATCGCGGCTATGCTACCCGCAAGCTCGGCCGAACCGATGAGGGGATCGGCTACTACCTCAAATCGGTGCAGGCCGATCCGCAATACGCTCAGGTTCGCGAATATCTGGGCGAAGCCTATGTGATCAAGGGCCGCCTCGACCTCGCCAAGGAGCAGCTCAACACGATCGAGACGCTCTGCGGGACCACCTGCGAGGAATATGAAGACCTGCACGAGGCCATCGAGAAGGGCAGCATCTGACGGCTCTATCCGCTGTTCCACGCGGGACTGCCTTTCCACCAGCCCGACACCAAAGTAAGGGGTCCGTTCCCGACAGCGGACCCCTGCGGGTGAGGCCCTGCCGGTTTTCGTCGCGGTAGCCGGCGGGGCCTCACCTCATTGCCGGGGCTTGGCGCATCCAACCTTCAGGTGGAATCGCCCGAATCACAAAATGCTCGTGGTATCTGTATGTTAAGCTGGACGGGGGATCGGCCTGACGGCATTCCGCTCTATTCCACGCAGACTCCGGGCCGGTTCTGGATCCAGGGCCTGGCATTCTCGATCATGGCGGCCAGGCGCAGGAGCGTCGCCTCGTCGCCGTAGCGGCCCACGAGCTGCACGCCCACCGGGATGCGCTCCGTCGTGAGGAGCGCGGGAACGGAGATCGCCGGCAGGCCCGAAATGTTGAAGGCGAACATGAACGCCGCATCGGTCCAGCGCGCGATATAGGCATCGAAATCCGGTTCGTTCATGTCCCAATAGCCGACGGGGCGCGGCAATTGCGTCAGCGTGGGCGTCAGGAACGCGTCGTAGGGGGCGAGTTCTGCGGCGATGTCGCGGCCGGCCTTGCGTATGCCGGCAAAGGAGGCGCTGAACCCGGTGGCCGACTGCGAGCGCCCCCGCTGGTATTGCGCCCAGTTGAACGCCATCAGGTCGTCCTGGCGCAAGGGACGCCCGGCCCATTCGGCCTGGGCGTCGAGATCGCGCGCGATCTCCACCGCATTGACCTGGTTGTAGTCGATCCAGGCCTTTTCGAGATCGGCGGTGACGCGATGTTCCTCGAGATGATGGCCGAAGGCCTCGAGCAGTGCCACCGTGTCCTTCAAGGCCGCCTTCACCTGCGGCGCGAAGGGCGGCCCCCAGGGGGAGGACAACGTGTAGCCGATCCTGAGACGGCGCGGTTTCTGGGCGAGACTGGCCAGCCAGGTACCGCTCTCGGCGCGCGGCGGCACATAGGGATCTCCCGGCAGGTTGCCGGCCGTGGCGTCGAGAAAGGCGGCGCTGTCGCGCACCGTGCGTGTGAGAGCGAAGAAATAGACGCAGCCGAACCAGATATCGGCGTCGGGCGGCCCGTAGGGAATGCGCCCCCGCGACGGCTTGAGGCCCAACAGCCCGCAACAGGAAGCGGGAACGCGGATGGACCCGCCCCCGTCGCTGGCCTCGGCCAGCGGCACCAGGCGCGCGGCGACGGCGGCAGCCGATCCCCCGCTGGAGCCGCCGGGGGTGACGGCCTCGTTCCAGGGATTGATCGTGGGTCCGTAGAGCCGAGGCTCGGTAGCGATGCACCAGCCATTCTCCGGCACGTTGGAGCGCCCGAGGGGGATGAGGCCGGACGCACGCATGCGGCGGGCCATCTCGGAATCGTCGCCGCAGACGAAATTCTCCCGGAACCGGATGCTGCCGTCGAGGCGGGTGCCTTTCCAGCTGGAGCCGATGTTCTTGAGGAGAAACGGCACGCCGGCGAACAGCCCGTCCGACGGCGGGGCGGCGGCCGCCTCGCGGGCAAGATCGAAATGGCGGATCACCACGGCATTGAGTTTGGGATCGAGAGCCTCGATGGCGGCGATGGCCGTCTCCACCAGTTCGGAGGGCGAGACTTCACCCTTCTTCACCAGACCAGCAAGGGCGAGGGCATCGCTACGGCTATAGAGGCGCGTGAGATCGGGCGTGACATGGGGCATGGACAGACATCCGCGGATCGTACGAACGCATATCAGCGCGGAACGACGCCCTCTGTCCAATATTTATGCTGCGAGCCCCGAAGGCCCGCGCAAGCGCCGCGCTCTCGGCGGCGCATGATCCCGCTGCCTCAGGACCTCGAACGCTTGAGGAGCTGGGAATAAGCCTTGTGCGACACCATGATCGTATCGAGATCACCGTGGTCGCACAGATGCGAGACGATGTCCCTCAGCGCCGCCTGATAGGCCTTGCGCTGGGTGGTGTCGGCGACGTGGTGCGACTCCTGGAACTTGTGCCAAGCCAGATTATAGGCACAGTCGCGCACCGCGTGCTTGGCTGGGTAGTTCGGATTGGTCGGCCATTGATAGGAATGAAGCGACATAGCCTGCCTCGCCCGGAACGATCGGTTGGATGGCGCATCGACACATCACGGAATGTAACTAATTGTAAACCATTGTGAGCCGGAAAGCCACGTGATTGTCGGTCCATGACATCAACGCTTCGCTTATGGATAACGAGGTTGCGGCAAAGCGGCGCATCCCGCCGGTTCAGAGGCCTTCCAGAGGGGCGGCGCCTCAGATTTGCCGAATGAGGGTCGCAGCGTCTGGGAGTTCATGGTTTGCATGGTGAGTTCCCCGGCCGGGCCGCGAGCCCGCCGTGGAGATTCGTTTCCCGTATGCGTTTCCACAAAGCAGAAACAAGCTCAGGGAGATGCCCGAATGACAGAGATAATGGATCTCGCGAACTGGTGCTTCAGCGAGCGCGAAAGGCTGCACGAACGTCTCGATTGCCTCAAGGATGGCCGTATGTGCATCAAGGAGCGCCTGGGTATGGACTGGACGGACGTGACGATCGAGGCGATCGACGAGATCGAGCATTCCATCGGGGCCCTCGACCAGCTCCTCATGCGCTACGGCCGCGGCTACTACGACAATGCCCATCATCCGCTGCACACCATGTGAGGGGTGAAAGGCGACTGCTCCTTCTCTTTTGCGCGGCAAACACGATAGAAGTGTCGCTGTGTTCGACAGCGAACGGGTGGCTTTGCCCCGCCCGTCCGGCGCGTAAGGGTGGAAATGATGCCGCGTGACAGGGTGGACGACAACGGGCCGTTCGATTTCATCATCGTCGGTGCCGGCACGGCCGGTTGTCTGCTCGCCAACCGCCTCAGCCGCAATCCCGCCCGGCGGGTTCTGCTGATCGAGGCAGGAAAGAAAGACACCTATCCCTGGATCCATATACCGGTCGGCTATCTCTACTGCATCGGCAATCCGCGCACCGACTGGCTCTACCAGACCGAAGCCGAACCGGGGCTGAACGGGCGGCGGCTGCGCTACCCGCGCGGCAAGACGCTGGGCGGCTGCTCCTCGATAAACGGCATGATCTACATGCGCGGGCAGGCTCGCGACTATGACGGCTGGGCCACCGAAACGGGAGAGGAAGCATGGAACTGGGCCAATTGCCTGCCGGACTTCAAGGCGCACGAGGACCACTACCGCCTGGACGACGGCACGGATCCGGCCACCGGGGACAACAGCCGCTTTTCGGACCTGCACGGCCATGGCGGCGAATGGCGCATCGAGAAGCAGCGGCTGAAATGGGACATCCTTGAATCCTTCGCCGAGGCGGCGGTGCAGGCCGGCGTTCCGCGTTCGAGCGATTTCAACACCGGCGACAACGAGGGGGTCGGCTATTTCGAGGTGAACCAGCGCGCCGGCTGGCGCTGGAATACGTCGAAGGCCTTCCTGCGTCCGGCACGCGAGCGCGCCAATCTTACCGTATGGACTCAGGCGCAGGTCGAGCGGCTTCTCTTCGCGACCGGTCCGGATGGCCGCCTGCGCTGCAGCGGCGTGCGGCTGCAGCGCGGCGGGGAGGTGGTCGAAGTCGCAGCCCGGCGTGAAGTGATCCTTTCCGCCGGAGCCATCGGCTCGCCCCAGATCCTGCAGCTTTCCGGTCTCGGTCCCGCACCGCTCCTGAAGGCGAACGGCATCGAGGTCGTGCATGAACTGGCCGGTGTCGGCGAGAACCTGCAGGACCACCTGCAGATCCGCGCCGTGTTCAAGATCAACGGCGCGCGCACCCTCAACACCCTTGCTGGAAACCTGTTCGGCAAGGCGCGCATCGGCCTCGAATACGTGCTCCGGCGCAGCGGGCCGATGAGCATGGCGCCCTCGCAGCTGGGCGCCTTCACGCGTTCCGATCCCGCTCGGAGCCACGCCAATCTCGAATACCACGTCCAGCCGCTCAGCCTGGAAGCCTTCGGCGAGCCTTTGCACGCCTTCCCGGCCTTTACCGCCAGCGTATGCAATCTCAATCCCACCAGCCGCGGGAGCGTGCGCATCCGCTCCAACCGGGCCGGCGATGCGCCGGCCATCGCGCCCAACTATCTGAGTACGGAGCAGGACCGCCAGGTCGCCGCCGAGAGCCTGCGGCAGGTGCGCACCATCGTCGGCCAGCCGGCGCTTGCCCGCTACCAGCCGGTGGAGTGGAAGCCCGGGCTGCAGTTCCAGAGCGACGAGGAACTCGCGAGGCTCGCCGGAGATATCGCCAGCACCATCTTCCATCCCGTCGGCACGACGAAGATGGGCCGTGCGGACGATGCCATGGCCGTGGTCGATCCTCATCTGCGGGTGCGTGGCGTGAAGGGGCTGCGCGTGGTCGATGCCGGCGTGATGCCCGCCATCACCAGCGGCAACACCAATTCGCCGACCCTGATGATCGCCGAAAAGGCCGCTGCCTGGATCGCGCAGGGCCTCTGAGAGCCGTTCCGGCCCAGGGACGGAATGCCGGGATCAAAGCGCCGGCTCGTGCGTTGTCCTCCAAACCTTCGGGAGGCGATCATGAGCAATGAGAAAAAGCCGGCGGGACCGGACTTCGCGCGCGGCGTTTCCGCTGCCGCTGTCAAGGAGGGAGCGATGCTGCTGGGCCGTGTCGGCGACAAGCCGGTGCTGCTCGCGCGCAGCGGCGACAAGCTCTACGCCATCGGCGCCGAATGCACCCATTATCATGGGCCTCTCGCCGAGGGGTTGCTGGCCGAAGGCAAGGTTCATTGCCCATGGCACCATGCCTGCTTCGACCTGAAGACCGGCGAGGCCCTGGCCGCACCCGCCATTGATCCCGTCGCCTGCTGGCTGGTGGAGGAGAAGGACGGCAAGGCCTTCGTTCGGCGTGAGAAGGACGACGCGACCGCGAGGCCGCATCCCTCGTCCAAGGCCCGTCGCGTGGTGATCGTCGGCGGTGGCGCAGCTGGTTTTGCCGCGGCGGAATTGCTGCGTCGCGAGGGTTTCGATGGAGACGTCACGCTGCTGAGCGCGGATCGGGATCCGCCCTATGACAGGCCGAACTGTTCCAAGGACTATCTCGTAGGACAGGCGCCGAAAGACTGGATGCCGCTTCGCGCCGCCGCCTTCTACCAGCAGGCGAAGATCGATCTCAGGCTGAAGACGGAAGTGGCGGGCTTCGATCCCCATTCCCGCACGGTGGTGCTCGCCGAGGGCGGCACGCTCTCATACGACATCCTGATCCTCGCAACGGGCGCGGAACCGCAGCGTCCGCCCATCGAAGGGCTCGAAGGTGCCGATGTCCATACGTTGCGGAGCCTGGCGGATGCCGAGTCGATCATCGCCGCCGCAGGCAAGGCGCGGCGGGTCGCGATCGTGGGCGCGAGCTTCATCGGCCTCGAAGTCGCCGCGTCGCTGAAGCAGCGGGGCCTCGACGTCCATGTGGTGGCGCCCGATTCGGTACCTCTCGAAAGGGTGATGGGCCGGGAGATCGGCGGATGGGTACGGGATGTGCACGAGAAGAAGGGCGTGGTCTTCCATCTTGGCCGGAAGGTGAACGGGTTTGCCGATCGGACGCTGCAGATGGACAGGGGCAATCTCGCCGATGTCGACTTCGTCGTGCTCGGGGTCGGCGTCAAGCCGCGTACGAAGCTGGCGGAGGCGGCGGGGCTCGAGGTCGACAACGGCGTGGTTACCGATGATCACCTGAAGACCTCGGCGGACGGGGTCTACGCAGCTGGCGACATCGCCCGTTACCCTGACCCGGCCACCGGCGAACCGATCCGGGTGGAACACTGGGTGCATGCCGAGCGCCAGGGCCAGTATCTCGCCCGGCTGATCATGGGCGAGGAGAGGCCCTTCGATGATCCGCCTTATTTCTGGTCGAGCCACTACGACAAGACCATCAGCTATACCGGCCACGCCAAGGGCACCGATCCGCACAAGGTCACGGGCTCGGTCGAGAAGGAGGATGCGGCCGTGCGCTTCCAGGAGGAGGGGCGTCTGCTCGCGATGGCAACGATCGGCCGCGACCTCGACAACCTCAAGGCCGAGCAGGCGCTGGAGCATGGCGGGCAGGACGCCCATGGGCGGCGGTAGGCGCGCAACGTCGGACGGCGCAAGCGAGGCTTGCGACCGGTCCGCCGGGTGGGCCCTCACGCACGGGCCTTCATCTCCTCCAGCAGCTTGCGGATCTCGGGCCGGCAGGAACCGCAATTTGTGCCGGCCTTGAGCGCCTTGCCGATGGCCTCGACGCTGTCGGCTCCCGCCCTTGCCGCTTCCTCTATCTGGCTCTGGTGCACACCGAAGCAGGCGCAGATCTGGCGGCTCGTGCCGCCGCAGGCCGATGGGGCGCGACCGGCGAGGATGAAGCGCCGCGTAGCCCCATCGATAGGGTCCTTGGCCAGCAGCTCCGTTGCCCAGGCGAGGCCCGTCTCGTCCGCCGAGGGGCCGGTGGAGAGCAGGATCTCCAGGCGGTTCCTCACCAGGGAGGCGGAACGGTAGAGATCCGAGGCGGGATTGCGCTGGTTGAGAGGGCTGGTCCACAGGTTCAGCCAGTTGGAGAGGAGATCGTGCAGTGCATCCGGCGCCCTGGGACTGGCGAAGCTCACCACCTCGCCGCCCGTCACCGTCATGCGGGCGTGGCTGAGCCAGGTCGGCATGGGCAGCCGCTGACGGGAGACGATGAAGCCCTGCGCCCGGATCGCCCAGGGACGGATGGCCACCGGCACGGCCTTGGAGTCGGGCTGGCCGGAAACGGGATCCGTGAGCGCGTGGACGAGCGAGCCGACTCGGGCGCGCGCGGCGGTGGCGTCGGTCCAGTGGATCGGCGCAAACAGGCTTCCGCGCTGCTGCGTGTCGGTGACGACCACGCGCAGCTCCACCTGGCCATGCGGGCTGCTGATGGCGGCATGTCCCCCGTCGGTGAGTCCGTACAGGGCCGCGTCCTCAGGGTGGACTTCGACGAAGGGCGCGTTCCTGTGCCGCGCGAGGCGCGGACTGAGCCCGGTCCGGGTCATGGTGTGCCATTGGTCGCGGACGCGGCCGGTATTGAGAAGGAGCGGGTATTCGGCGCTGCGCTCCGCCTTGAGTGCGGGGAGGGCGAGGCTGACGAAGCGGGCCTTGCCGTCGGCATGGACGAAGCCGCCCTCGGCAAAAAGGCGCTTCACACCTGTCTTCAAACCCTTCGGCAGAGGCCATTGCACCGGCTCGAGCGCGTCATAGGCCTCGTCGCTGAGATCGGCTAGTCCTCCGATGTCGAACAGGCGCCCGCCGAAGTTCTCGAAGGCGGAGAGAGCGGCATGCTCGCGGAAGATCTCGGCAGGGGAGGCATAGGCAAACGCCGCCCCATGGCCCAGGCGCCTCGCCACCTCGCAGATCTGCCACCAGTCGGGCCTTGACTCGCCGGGCGCTGCCACGAAGGGGCGCTGGCGTGAGATCCGGCGCTCGGAATTGGTCACCGTCCCGTTCTTCTCGCCCCAGGCGGCTGCCGGCAGCACCACCGTAGCGGCCTCGATGAGGCTGTCGGCATGTGCATTGACCTCGGAGACGGCGAGGAAATCCAGCTTGCGCAGCGCGGCGCGGGCGGCGTCCGCGCGCGGCAGGCTGGCCGCCGGATTGGTGCACAGCACCCAGAGCGCCTTGATTTCACCCCGCTCGATGGCCTCGAACATGGCCACTGCTTTCCTGCCCTCGCCCTGCGCCATGCGGGGCGCCTGCCAGAAGCGGCCGACGCGGTCGATTTCGGCCGGCGAGAAACCCATGTGGGCCGCAAGCTGGTTCGCCAGGCCGCCGACCTCACGCCCGCCCATGGCGTTGGGCTGACCCGTAAGTGAAAACGGGCCGGCGCCGGGTTTGCCGACACGGCCTGCGGCGAGGTGGGCGTTGAGGATGGCATTGACCTTGTCGGTACCCTGGGCCGACTGGTTGACGCCCTGGCTGAAGCAGGTGACCGTCTTCGGCGTTGCTAGCCACCAGTCGAGGAAGGTCGCCAGATCGGTTTCGTCGAGCCCGCAGCGCGCGGCGGTGACCGCCCGATCCGGGGCGATATCCCGCGCATTCGCGAGCGCCTCGTCGAAGCCGGTGGTGTTGCGTCCGACATAGTCGTGGTCGAGCTCCTTTCGCTCGGCGATTTCGACGAGGAGGCGAGCGAAGAGCACGCTGTCCATGCCGGGGGCGATCGGCAGGTGCAGGTCCGCGCTGTCGGCCGTGACGGTCCGCCGCGGATCGATCGTGACGATGCGCGTGCCGTGCTTCGCCTTTGCCTGCTCGATGCGCTGCCAGAGCACGGGATGGCACCAGGCGGTGTTGGAGCCGACGAGCACGACGAGATCGGCTTCCTCCAGGTCCTCATAGCAGTTGGGCACGATATCGGCGCCGAAGGCCCGTCGATGCCCGGCGACGGTGGAGGCCATGCACAGGCGCGAATTGGTGTCGACATTGGCCGAGCCGATGAACCCCTTCATCAGCTTGTTGGCGACATAATAGTCCTCCGTCAGCAACTGGCCGGAGAGATAGAAGGCCACCGCCTCCGGGCCATGCATGTCGACGGTGTCGCGAATGCCCTTGGCCACTGCGTCGAGCGCCCGGTTCCAGGTGGTGCGGACGCCGTGGATGGCTGGATGAAGGATGCGGTGGCCGGTGCCGAGGGTCTCCCCCAATGCCGCCCCCTTGACGCAGAGCCGCCCGAGATTGGCGGGATGCTCGGGATCGCCCGCGATGCCCGCGCCGCCGAGACCGTCGGGCGTGGCGATCACCCCGCAGCCGACGCCGCAATAGGCGCAGGTGGTCCTGGTGGGAATGGGGAGCGGCGCGGCCTTCGTGAGATCCGGGGCGGGTGCGGTCATGTTCATGCGAAGACGCTCCTGAAGCGTGCTGCCGAGTCGTAACGAGGCATTCCCTCGTCCGGCTTCATGGAGAGGCGGGGCATCCCACGCCTCAATAGACGTCCGCCTGGTAGCGACCCGCCTTCTTGAGCGCGTTCACGAAACCTGCCGCCTCTTCCGTCGAGCGCGCACCCCATTGCGCCACGATGTCGACCAGCGCCCGCTCGACATCCCGTGCCATGCGCTTGGCATCGCCGCAGATGTAGAAATGCGCACCCTGGGCGAGCCATTGCCAAAGGTCCATGCCGACCTCGCGCATGCGGTCCTGCACGTAGAACTTGCCTTCGGCGTCGCGTGACCAGGCGAGGGAGAGACGCGTGAGCAGGCCACTCTCTCGCATGGCTGCGAATTCGTCCTCGTAGAAGAAGTCGTGGTCGCGGTGCTGGTGGCCGAAGAACAGCCAGTTACGACCTCCCTGGCCGCACGCGGCTCGCTCCTGCAGGAAGGCGCGGAAGGGCGCGACGCCCGTCCCTGGGCCGACCATGATCACCGGCGTGTCGCCGCTCTCGGGCAGCCGAAAGCCATGGGCCTTCTGCACATAGACCTTCAGCGCCTCCCCCTTCGCGATACGCTCGCCGAGGAAGGTGGAGGCGACACCGATGCGCTCTCGCGAACCGACGCGGTAGCGCACGCCGTCGACCGTGAGGGAGATGCGGCCTGGGCTAGCCTTGTGGGAGGAAGAAATAGAGTAGAGCCTGGGCTGCAGCGGGTCCAGCGCCTCCACGAAGGCTTCCGCGCCGGGGCGGACGCTGGGAAATTTGTAGAGCGCCGCGAGCACATCGAGGGTTGCAGCATCGCCGTCCGGGTCTTCGCCATTGGCGAGCGCCCGGGCCTTCCGGCGCTGGTCGCCGACCGTGAGATAGGAAAAGAGCTGGAAGAGGCTGTCCGGCGGCGTGCCGAGCGAAACGTCCTCGATCAGGACATCGCGAAGGCTCCTGCCGAGGATGGAAGTCTCCGGTCGCGCGCCGAGCACGGCGATGATCTGGTCGGCGAGGCCAGGCGTGTTCCGCGGGAAGACACCGAAACTATCGCCCGCGACATAATCGAGCCCGCTTTCGCTGAGGTCGAATTCGACGTGCCAGGTGGTCTTGGCCGACCTGGCACCGTTCAGGCGGCGTCGCGATAGGAAACGGGCGGAAACCGGATTGTCCCTCGAACGCCCTGCCTCTCCGGCAGGAGAGGCGTGAACGCTCGCCCCGGTCTCGCCGGCCGGCAGCGTGGCGCCTTGCGGGGCGGCCGCATCCTGCCCGATCTCGGCGGACAGCTGCTTGAGCATGCGGGCGGTTTCCTTGCCGCCCGGCGCGCACAGGGTCAGACGCTCCTCCTTGCCGAGGAACAGGGCGTTGGCGTAGTCGGCGCAGTTGTAGCCGCATTGGCCGCAATCCTGCTGCGCCATGGCCGCCATCAGGCGCGGGGCGAGCGGCCGGTCCCTGGCCATGGACATGCGCTCGTCCAGCGCCACGCCCGGATCATGCCAGGGCGCCTCGTCATTGTCGGCGAGGACCGCGGCGGGCTTGTCCGGGGCGGACGGCGTGACAGGTCCCGGCTCGGCGGGGGTCGCACCGCCTTCCGCCGCCAGGATGGCGCCGAAAAAACCGTCGAGCCAGGCGCGCTGTTCCGCGCTGAAGGGGGCATTCTCGGGTATGAGCGAGCGTTGAGGCGGGATGGCGACCATGTTCATGCGCTGACGAGCTCCATCTTCTCGGCCAGTGTCCTGAGATCTTCGGGTTCATGCCGGCTGGTGAACGCCTGGAAGCTTTCCTCCGGCCCGCTGCGGTGGGTCAGGTAGCTGCGCAGCAGGCCCTCGACCTTGCCGCGGCAATCTTCCGCAATGACGTCGCACCACAGCTCTCGGCCGATCCGGGCCTGGTCGCCGAAGCCTCCGCCCACCACGATCGTGTATCCCTCGGCCTGGTCTCCGTCCTCACCCAGCGCGACCTTCGCGCCGATCAGCCCGATGTCGCCGATATAGTGCTGGGCGCAGGAATGATGGCAGCCGGTGAGATGCACGTTCACCGGAACATCCAGCGTGAGGCGCGCATCGACGTGCTCGGCGATCTCCAGGGCATGCTCCTTGGTGTGGGAAGCGGCAAACTTGCAGCCGGTGGCGCCGGTGCAGGCGACGAGGCCGGCGCGCAGCGAGGTTGCCTTCCAGTCGAGTCCGAGCGCCTCGATAGCGGCCTTCGCAGCATCGATCCGGCCATCCGGCACACCGGAGATAAGCAGGTTCTGCCATACGGTCAGACGAATATCGCCATCGCCCATATCGCGTGCGATCGCTGCAAGGCCCCGCATCTGGACACAATCCATCCGCCCGACCGGCAGGGTCACGCCGATCCAGTTCAGCCCATCCTGTCGCTGGGGATGGACCCCCACATGGGCGGAACGGTCGAAGGGTGCGCGCGGGTCGACACTCTCCTCCGGCAGGCGGGTCAGCTCTCGGCCGAGCTTATCTTCGACGGCAGCGAGATAGGCATCGAAGCCGATGGCATCGAGAATATACTTCATACGGGCCTTGGCGCGGTTGGTGCGGTCACCCTTGTCGATGAAGACGCGGACGATGGCATCCGCCACGGCGCAGCACTCATCCGGCCGGCAGAATACGCCGGTCGGCCGGGCGAGGTCGCGGTGGCCCGTGATGCCGCCCAGGATCAGGCGATACCAGGTCTCGCCCGCGACGCGCACGGCCTGGAAGCCGATGTCGTTGGTCTCCTCCAGCGTGGCGATGCGACCGCCGCCGTCGAAGGCGACATTGAACTTGCGCGGCAGGCCGTAGAGCGAGCGGTCGTTGAGGATGTGGTAGTGCCATTCACGCGCCAGGGGCCGGGTGTCGGCGATCTCCTGCGGGTCGATCCCCGCGGTGGCGGAGCCGGTGACATTCCGGATATTATCGGCGCCCGAACCGCGGGAGCAAAGCCCCAGCTCCTGGATCGCCTCGACGACTGCCGGCGCGTTTTCGGGCTGCACCTCGCGGATCTGCAGGTTGGCCCGGGTGGTGACATGGGCATAGCCACCGCCGAGGCGCGCGGCCACATCGGCCATGCCGGCGAACTGCCAGTGGTTGAGGATGCCGTTGGGTATGCGCAGGCGCACCATGTAGCTCGATTGCGCCGGCGCTACGTAGAAGAGGCCGAAATAGCGCCAGCGGAAATTGTCCTCCGGCTTGGGGAAGGCGCCCTCCCTGGCCTGTGCCTTCAGGCGCGGCCAGGCATCGAAGGGATGCTCGGCGCGCTTCCACTTCTCCTGGTCGATCAGCTTCCTGCCGGCTGCCGTGGTGGCGTCCTGGGCGGAGAAATGCGCAGCGTCCGGGCCCATCGGTACCGGCGCGGCCTGGGGTACGGGCGTGGTCCGCCCGCCGCGAATGGCCTGCATGCCGGAAACGAAACCCTCCAGGTAGCGCTTCTGGTCGGAATTGAAGTCGCTGCTCATCAGGCGGCCTCCTTTCGTGTCTGGGGGGCGACCGCCTCGCAGAAGGCACGGCCGAAGATCAGGCTTTCGCGAATGGCGGCGATGTCCGCCCCGCTGCGGATGAGGTCGCGGTACCAGATGGCATCGTCCGCCTCGCCCACCAGCGCCGCGCCCACAAGGCGCGATCCGCGTACCACCAGGCGTTTGCACAGACCGACGCCCCGATCCTCCAGGATGATCTCGTCCGTGCCCTCCTCGCCGAGAAAATCGCCGGCCGAGAAGACGGGAATGCCCGAAACCTTGAGATTGGTGGAGAGTGCGGTGCCCTCATAGGCCGCCGCGTCATCTCCGCCGAGGTGCCGGGCCAGCATATGGGCCTGCTCATAGGCCGGCTGCACCAGGCCGTAGACCACGTCGCGGTGCTCGGCGCATTCCCCGATGGCATGGATGAACGGGACCACGGTCGTGAGGTGGTCGTCGACGAGAATGCCGCGCTTCGCCGGCAGGTCGGCCGACTTGGCAAGCTCGATCGCCGGGCGGACGCCCACCGCAACCACGACGAGATCGATGGGCAGGCTCGA
Organism: Labrys sp. ALF-8; assembly: GCF_059699065.1. Taxonomy (NCBI): domain Bacteria; kingdom Pseudomonadati; phylum Pseudomonadota; class Alphaproteobacteria; order Hyphomicrobiales; family Xanthobacteraceae; genus Labrys; species Labrys sp. ALF-8. The sequence goes on along the minus strand of NZ_AP048537.1, from coordinate 2,131,427 downwards.
ACCGTCTGCAAAGGCAAGGGCCTCGGCCCGGGCACCGCCGGCGATTTCGGCCGTCTGGGCATTGAGGAGCACGCGAATGCCCTTCATTTCGATAGCTCGCCGCAGGAACGCGGCGCTGCGGCGGTCGAGCTGGCGCTCCATCAGCCGGTCCATCACATGGACGAGCGTCACCTCGGCGCCTCCCTTGGCGAGGCCGTAGGCCGCCTCGATGCCGAGCAGTCCGCCGCCGATCACCGCGACACGCTGGCGACGGCAGGCCGCGTCCTGCAGGGCGGGCAGGTCGGCGAGGTCGCGAAAGGTCATCACGCCGGGCAGGCCGATGCCGGGAATGGGCAGTCGGAACGGCGTCGAGCCCGTTGCGAGTACGGCCCTGTCGAAAAAGAGCGGCGTACCACCCTCGAACGTGGCCTTGCGGGCCGCGAGGTCGAGCCCCGCGATGCGCCTGCCGGTGATCAGCGTTATGCCGCGGGCCGCATACCAGGCGGCGTCGCGCAGCCTCAACTCGGCCTCGCCGATGTCCCCGGCGAGCAAAGCGGAGAGCAGCACGCGGTTGTAGCCGGCCTGGGACTCCGCGCCCACCACGGTGATCTCGAAGCGGCCGGCGGCATTTGCGAGGATCTCCTCGCATAACCGCACGCTGGCCATGCCGTTGCCGATGATCAGCAGCCTTTCGGTGCGGGAAGGGGACGAGCCTCTCACGCGATCGTCTCCTTGCCATGGGCCTGCTCGATCATCACCCCGGCGAGCAGGCCGTAAGCCGAAGTCCAGGCCTGCCGGGTCTCGGCGGTGAATTCGTCGCCGAGACCCTGCTGCAAGGTCCACACCAGCGCTTCGCCGACAGGGGCGTAGTGTGCGGCGCGGACGCCGTAGCCGACATGGCGGCTGGCCAGCGCCTTCACCGCGGGGAGGATCGCATCGAGGTTGCGAAGGCCGGCGACCACCATGCCGAGCGCCGCCATCAGCTTGCGCCGCTGCTCGGTGAGGTCGGCCGGGAACATCGGCCGCACCTGCGGCGCGATCTCGAAGAGCCGCTCGTAGAACAGCCCTGCTGCGGTGTCCGCGATCGGCGCGACCTTGGCGAAGGAGGTCTGGACCAGATCGATCTCACGGGGAGTCATGAGCGTGCTCCTGCGATTCCGTATGGGACTAGATCCGGGCGGCGGCGATGCCGTTCTCCGCCGTCCAGGTGGTGCGCCAGCGGCGCTTCACGCTGGTGAGGGCGGCGAGGGCGAGGGCCGCGAGCGTGGCGAAGATCAGGAAGCCGGCCTGGTAGCTGCCCGTGATCTGCTTGGAGAAGCCGAGGCTGGATGCGAGGTAGAAGCCGCCCACGCCGCCGGTCATGCCGACGAGACCGGTCATGACGCCGATCTCCGCGCGGAAGCGCTGCGGCACGAGTTGGAAGACCGCGCCATTGCCCATGCCGAGTGCCAGCATTGCGACGACCAGGATGGAAAGGCCGAGCCAGAGCTGGCCGAAACCGAAGCTGGCGAGGATGAGGGCCACGACCGCCACGGCGTAGAGGGCGGTCAGCATGCGGATGCCCCCGAAGCGGTCGGAGAGCGCGCCGCCCACGGGCCGGACGAGCGAGCCGGCGAGGACGCATGCCGCCGTGCAATAGCCGGCGGTGACCGGATCGAGACCGTATTGGGAGTTGAAATAGAAGCCGAGCGAGGAGGCGAGGCCCGAGAAGCCGCCGAAGGTGACGGCATAGTAGAACATGAACCACCAGGCATCGGGCTGGCGCAGCACCTGCGCATATTCGGCCAGCGACTTGGCGGCAGGCTGGTTCGGACTGTCCTTGGCGCAGGCGAGATAGACGGCGAGGGCCAGCATCAGGGGAATGGCCGCCAGGCCGATCACGTTGTTCCAGCCGAAGGCGGCGGCGAGCGCGGGAGCGAACAGCGCGGCGAATACGGTTCCGGAATTGCCCGCACCCGCGATGCCGAGCGCGACCCCCTGGTATTGCGGAGGGTACCAGCGTGAGGCGAGCGGCAGCGCCACCGCGAAGGAAGCGCCGGCAACCCCGAGGATCAGGCCGAGGAAGAGCACCTGGCCGTAGGAATGGATGCCGAAATACCAGAAGGCCAGCAATCCGGCGATGACGACGATCTGGGCGAGGATGCCCGTGAGGCGCGGGCGCAGGCGATCGACCAAGAGGCCGTTCACGACGCGGAGGAAGGCGCCGGCCAGTACGGGCAACGCCACCATCAGCCCCTTCTGGGCAGGATCCAGGTGGAGATCGTTGGCGATCTGCACGGCCAGGGGGCCAAGCAGGATCCAGACCATGAAACTCATGTCGAAATAAAAGAAGGCTGCCAGAAGTGTCGGCCAATGCCCGGCCTTGAGAAAGTCCCGCGTCTTCATCGTTCCGCTCCGCATGGTGATGGCGAAAACAAAAAGCCGCCGATCGATCCCAGCCCGGAGGCACTGCCAAGACGGCAAGCGGGATCGATCGGCGGCGCTGCCGTTTTGCGTCCTGCGATGGACGCTAGGCCCGAGGGCCTTGAATTTTGAGAATGACCACCTGGCGGGCCCTCATTGGCCCTTGCAGTCTCGAGGGGGGACTATGCAATGCCCTCACCTTGCATGAGGATGAAGCCAGGTACATTTTTGAGCAAGTCTAAATATTGTGCGACGCAACACCAGAATGCCGATATTTTCGGCGTGGCGTGGATTTAAGCGTGCGGAGGGGGTGTCGTCTCCTGCTGGAAGGACCGGACATAGGTCTCCACCTCGTCCGGATCGAACAGTCTGCCATCGAAGAAGCCATCCGGGCCGAGGATCATGGTGCCATTGCGCGAGGCGACCGGGGTCGCCGTCTTCAACGCGCCTTCGACCTTGGCGCTGGCGCGAGGCAGATCGATACCCGTATCGGCCAGCGCGGCGCGATAGAGATCTGGCCTGTAGACCTGCCGGGCCCTGGCGGCAAGCTCCGGCGTGTACTCCGCCTGGCCCCAGCGCACCATCTGCGAATAGAACCACAATGCGTGGCTCTGCCACGGAAAGTTGGCGGCATGGTCGTGGAAGACCAGGAAATCCGCGATATCGGCCGCGGGTTCGTCCTGGCGGCGGGAGAGCCGTCCGCCGAGCGCCCTGGTGATGGTCTCCGCGGGGACGCCGAGAAAGGCCGGCTCCGCCAGAAGGCGGGCGAGTTCCTCGCGGTTGCCGGGATCGCCGGCCCACTGCGCGGCCTTGTAGAGCGCACGCAGAAGGGCGGCGAGCGGACCCGGCGAGTGCTCGGCGAAGTCCGCGCGAAATCCCAGGACCTTTTCCGGTCCCTGCCGCCAGAGAGCGGATTTGGTGACGGCGATCACACCCGCGCCGGCGTCCACGGCCAGGGAGTTCCAAGGCTCGCCCACGCAGAAGCCGTCGATCTGGCGCTCCAGCATGGCATCCACCATGAAGGGGGGCGGCAGCACGATCAGGCGGACGTCGCGGTCGGGATCGATGCCCGCCGCCGCGAGCCAGTAGCGCAGTTCGTAGTTGTGTCCCGAGAAGGGATGCACCACCGCCAGCGTGAGCGCCGACCGGCCCGCCCTGCGCAGCCTCTCCACCACACGGGCCAGGGCTTGGCCCATCGCCGCCGGATCCGCGGACAGCGTCGCGCCTTCCGATGCCATGGCGTCGAAGACCACGGGCGAGAGGGTGATGGCATTGCCGCCGAGGCCCAGCGACAGGGGTGCTATCATCGGCACCTCGACATGGCCTATGCCCAGGGTGGATGCGATCGGCATCGGGCCGAGCATGTGCGCAGCGTCGAAATGGCCGAGCATGACGCGGTCGCGGATGTTGGCCCATGAAGTCTCGCGCGCCAGGGTGAGGGAAAGCCCCTCGGCGGCGGTGAAGCCCTTTTCCCGCGCGACGACCAGCGGCGCGGCATCGACGAGCGGAATGAAGCCGAGCGTCAGTTCGGCCTTGTCGCCGGCCTGGTCTTCGCCGCTTCGTACCCTCACATCCATCGCACCACTCCTAACCCAGCAGCTTGGCGGCGGTGACGAGGCTGCGCGCCACCTCGGCCACGCGGCGGCTCTCGTTCATCGCCGTCTTGCGCAGGAGGGCGTAGGCCTCCTCCTCGCCGATACCGCGGCTCTTCATCAAAATGCCCTTCGCCTTGTCGATGACCTTGCGGTCCTCCAAGGCCTGCCTCGTGCGGTCGAGTTCCTCGCGCAGCCGGTGGAAAGCATTGAAGCGGCTGATCGCCATGTCGAGGATCGGCTTCACACGTTCCTTGCGCAGGCCGTTGACGACATAGGCCGAGACGCCGGCGTCGATCGCGGCTTCCGTCGCGGCCTTGTCCGACTGGTCGACGAACATCACCACGGGCCGGTGCACGCTGCGCGAGACCTGGAACATCTGCTCCAGCACGTCGCGATTCGGGTTCTCCAGGTCTATGAAGATCACGTCGGGATCCGCGTCGACGATCTGCCGCAGCAGCTGGCGCATCTCGCTGATGACGGTAACCTTCTCATGCCCCGCCTCGCGCAGGCCTTCCTCGATCACGGATGCCCTGACCGCATTGTCGTCGATCAACAGGACGTGGAGAGGCGCGTCGGTCATGGTGCGAGTTTCAGGCAGGTGCCGTGGGGAGGCAAGGCAGGAAATTAGGCAGCGGCAATGATGGGGGACGTTGACGCAATGCACGTTTGTGCATATTCACGCATAAACACGCAGTCTTGGAGGCAGTCATGGAAAGCAGCATCAAGGCCGTCGTCTTCGATCTCGGCGGTGTGCTGATCGATTGGAATCCGCTTTATCTCTATCGCCAGCTCATTCCTGACGAGGTGGAAGCGCAACGTTTCCTCGCCGATATATGCACGCCGGAATGGAACCGGCAGATGGACGCCGGCCGGCCCTTCGCCGAGGCCGTCAGCGAGTTGTCAGGCCTTTATCCCCATCATGAAGCGCTCATCTCGGCCTTTCATACCCGCTGGCCGGACATGCTGGGCGGTGTGATCGAGGGCACCGTCGCGATTCTGGACCAGTTGCATCGGGAAGGGGTGGCCCTGCACGCCATTTCGAACTGGTCGGCCGAGACCTTTCCGATTGCACGGGAGCGCTACCCCTTCCTCGCGCATTTCGGCGTGCTGATCGTCTCGGGCGAGCGCAAGCTTGCCAAGCCGGATCCTGCCATCTTCGAACTCTTCCTCGCAGAATCCGGACTGGAGGCGAATGCATGCGTGTTCATAGACGACAATGCCGACAACATCGCCACTGCGGCCGCGCTCGGCTTCAGGGCCGTCCACTTCCACGACCCGTCCAGCCTTGCAGCCAGGCTGCGGGAGTTCGGCCTGCTCCGCCACGATCTCCCATAGTCCGAATACCGCCGAGAAAGGCGCCAAGGCACCGCCTTCCCCGGCCCGAGAGGGCTCGCACACGCACAAATTGTGTCCGACGTGGTGTCACCCCTGAATAACGGCGACGGGTTCATGGTACCATCAAATGATGAACTGCGCGGGGGGCGCGGTTTCCATGCCATCTCCGGTTGGGTCACACCAGTGCTCGGATGGTGCCGCGGCTGCTGCTGCGCGGGCATCCTTGCCGTCATGCCGCCGCCATGCCAGCGGACATGGCTTCCTTCACCACGCCATCCTGCGATGGGGTAGCGGGCTCGCCCAACCGCCCCTGCCGACGCCATGCCGCCCGCGTGGCTGCAGTTCGAGGCGGCGCCTCGGCCAGGTCCGGCGAGGCGGCCGGGGGAAGAGGTACCGGGAGGTCTCCTCATGGAACAGGAGCTGACATATCGGCTTGGCGAATCCGTCTTCAATCTCAGCCGGGGCACCCTGCATCGCGGCGGCGAGCTGGTGTTGCCACGCCCCAAGACCTTCGAGCTGCTGGCCTATCTCGCCCGAAATCCCGGGCGCGTGGTCGGGAAGGGGGAGTTGCTGGACGCGGTCTGGCCGTCCACGACCGTGACCGAGGATTCGCTGACGCAATGCATACGGGATGCCCGCAAATGCATCGGCGATGAGCGGCAGGCCGTCATCCGCACGATGCCGCGCCGCGGCTACATGTTCCAGCCGCCTCCCGGCACGTCTTCGAGCCAGTCGCTCCGCCCGGCTCCCTCGGGGCGGGAAAGCCGGTTGGCCGAGCCCTGTGTCGCCGTCCTTCCCTTTCCCTCCTTCGGCGTGAACGAGGTGCTGCGGCCGGTCATCGAGGGCGTGGCGGAGGAGATCACGGTCGTCCTCTCCTATTTCAGAACCTTGTCCGTCCTCGCCCGCTACTCCACGCTCGCCCTGGCCGGCACGCAGCCCGAGCGGATGCAGGCCGCGCTGCAGGAGGCAGAGGTCGACTTCGTCGTGGAAGGCCGCATCGAGAACCGTGATCCGCCGTTCAACGTGGTAATCACCCTCTCCGACACCCAGTCCGCGCGGCGGCTCTGGACGCAGGGATTCCACTTCGAACCCGATGCGGCCCTCGATTCCCATACGCTGACGGCGAGGCGCATCGCCACAGCCCTTGTCTTCAACATCGAGAGCGCCGCGATGATCCGTGCGCTGCCGGCGCATGACGGCAGCGCCCATGCCCATCTCATGCAGGCGATGTGGCTGCTCAGGAGCGAGGGCGAGGGCGGCAACGGGCAGGCGAGGGCGCATCTGCGGGCGGCGATCGTCCTCGATCCTCATTTGGGCCTCGCTCATTCCTTCCTTGCCTGGACCCTTGCGGTGGAGAACGATTACGGTCGGGCATCGCCGGATCTTCTGGACCACGCCCTCGACAGCGCGCTGAGGGGCGTGTCGTTGAGTCCCTTCGAGGCTCGGTGCCATCGCATTCTCGGCGTCATCCTGATGTTCCGGCGTGATTTCCTGGCGGCTGAGACCCACTATCGCCGGGCGCTGGAGCTCAATCCGTACGATGCCGATACGATTGCCCAGATGGGCTGGCTGCAGACCATTCGGGGCCACGCCGAAGAAGGCCTGGAGCTGCTCGATTCGGCGATCCGCATCAATCCGATTCAGCCGCCCTGGTATCAGTTCGGTCGTGGCGGCGCCTTGTTCATGCTGGGCCGCTACGCGGAAGCCGCACGGACCTATTCCGGCACACCCTTGAAGGATGTCTACCGCTGGGCGCTGCTTTCAAGCTGCCTTGCCTCGCGGAGCGACCATTCGCAGACAGAGGCCTGCGCCGGGCAGGCGGGAGAGCTTCAGGCGGACCTGACCATCGAGATGATCCGGGACGCCTTCATCCTGCAGCACGAGATCGATCGCGACTGCATGCGGCGTGGCCTGCAGCTGGCGGATTGGAGCGCGGACAGCGCCTGAATCCGAGAGGAGCCAAGGCTGCCACGCAGGAGGCGTGGGGGCTGTCCAGGAGTGCGACGATGGCAGACGAACTCCCCCCGCATTCCGATGAGACCGTCCTGGATCTCGCGCGTGGAACGCTCCATCGTGGCGGGCGCCTGGTGATGCTCCGCCCGAAGACCCTCGAAATCCTGGCCTTTCTTGCCTGCCGTCCCGGGCGAGTGGTCAGCAAGGAGGAATTGCTGAAAGCGGTCTGGCCTCGTCTGGCCGTGACCGGGAATTCCCTGACGCAGGGCATCCGCGATGCCCGCAGGAGCCTGGCAGACGAGAGCGCCGCAATCATTCGCACGGTCCCGCGACGGGGCTATCTGTTCCATTTTCCCGAGAGGGGGTTTCGCCTGGTACGGGACGAGCCCGCGAGGCCTCCCGCCTGCCCGTCCGTCCGCCACGAACCGACGGTGGCCGTCCTCCCTTTCCGTCTCGCGGCTGACGTCGAGGAGAGGCGAGGCGTGTTCGACGAAACCGCGGCAGATATCGTCGCGGCGCTGCGCCGTTTCGAAACGTTCGTCGTGTTGGAGACCACCACCGCCTCCGCCCTGGCCTCGACGCCACCTCCGGGCATGCAGCCCGCCCTGGCCCAGGCAGGCGTCGACTATCTGGTGGAAGGCGCGGTCGAGCGTGCACGGGATCTCTACGCCGTCGTCGTCACCCTTTCGGACGTGCGGTCCGGACGGCGCCTGTGGGCACAGGGTTTTTCCCTTCCGGCGATGGAGATCCTGGACTTCCGCGAAAGCGCCGCCATGCAGCTCGCTTCCGTCCTGGCGTTCAACGTGGAGAGCGACATGGCCGGACGAGGCCCGCCGGAAGACAGCCGCGGGCAAGCCCTTGCCCTGACCATGCGCGGCATGATGCTGATACGCAGCTTCGGCGAGGACGGTTATGGGCAGGCGCGTGAATTTCTTGCCGGCGCCGTGGCGCTCGATCCCGCTTCCGGTCTGGCACTGTCCTATCTGGCGCTCACCGAGGCAGTTCGTCGAGGCAGCTATGGAACGAGGCCCTCGGATTGCCTGGACCGGGCATTGGAGATGGCCCAGGAAGCAGCGACCCTCAGTCCCGCCCAGGCCCGTTGCCACCGTGTCCTGGCGATCATTCTCCTGCTGCGCCGCGAATTTCGTCTCGCCGAAGCATGCTACCGCCAGGCGCTGGAGCTCAATCCCTACGATGCCGATACCATCGCACAGATGGGCTGGCTGGCTGCCATGCGCGGCGATCCCGCCTCCGGGCTGGAGCTGGTCGACCGGGCGATAAGGTCCAATCCGGTCCATCCGCCCTGGTACTATCTCGATCGCGGGGTGATCCTGCTGCTTCTCGGCCGCCATGACGAGGCTGCGGAGGTCTTCGAACGCATGCCTCCCCGAGATGTGAACCGCTGGGCCTTGCTCTCCCTTTGCCATGCGCTGCGGCACGACCTGCCCGCCGCCGCCGCCAGTCTTCGCCGGGCTCGCGAGCTGGAACCGGACCTTACGACCGACATGATCCGGCACGTGATCGTGCTCGAGCGCGAGGTGGATGACAGGTGGTTGCGCGCCGTGCTGGAGAGAGCGGGCTGGGCCGGTCCGCTTCCGCCTTAGAACGGGATGCGGTGCCGGAATCCGGTTCCCTTCCGGCGGTCTTCACCCCGCTGGGGCGGGACCTGTCGCCTCCCGCGGTTGGCCGGCGATGGCGAGGTAGACGATGGCGGCCAGGACCATCGCCCCGCCGAGCACGGCGGTCGGTGTGAGGGTTTCGCCCAGAAACAGCACGGCGCCGGTTGCGCCGAAGACACTCTCCCCGCTCACCATGACCGCGGCATGGCTCGCGGGGGTGAAGCGCTGGGCGACAGTCTGGATGCTGAAGGCGATCGCCGTGGAGAAGATCCCCAGCACGGCCAGTTCGGGCGCGGCGGCCCACATGCCGTCCAGCGACAGGTTGCCACGGATGGCGCCGAGAGGGAGCGCGATCGCGGCGCACAGGAGAAACTGGGCGATGGCTGCCGGGACCGCTCCTCCATGATCCTTCATGTGCCGCCCGAGCTCGACCATCCAGAGCGCGTAGCACACCGCGGACAAAAGGGCCGCGACATCTCCGGAATTGACGGCGCCGGAGATGCCGCCCGACAGCAACAGGATCCCCATCAGTGTCAGGCTGGCGGCGAAGGCGACCACGATGCCCGGCCTTTCGCCCATCATCAGCCAGGCGGCGACCGGCGTCATCACGGTGCAGGTGTTGACGAGGAAGCTGGCATTCGTCACCGAGGTCGACAGGTACGCCGCCTGCTGCAGCACCATGGAGATGGAAAACAGCCCGCTCAACCTCGCCAGGGAGATCCCGTAGCCGGGGCCGAAGCGTTCCTTCCGTTCCATCGGGAGAAGGGGCAGCACCAGGAGGCCACCGATCAGGCAGCGCATGCCGACGGCGCTCAGGGGATCGAGATGTTCGAGCACCGTCTTCTGGGCGACGTTGCCGAAGCCCCACAGAGCCGCCGCGAACAGAAGCAGGCAATTCGCCAGGATTCTCGACATCGGCTCTCCCTGGCGGGTGAGCCCGCCCCGTGGTCCACACATGGCTCACCCTGCAGCAGATCTCGTGTCGTCGATGGGGTGGGCTGTGCAGCGCGACAGCGTGCCGATGCAATCCGGCGGGCCGGGTTTCCGCCTGGCACCTGCGGCGGCACGCTGTCTCCAGGCCAGACGGCCTGGCGCGAGGCCATCCGCCTGGAAGCGGCCAGAACCGGCAGATCCCGGCCGCAACTCAGCCATCAGGCAAAGTGATGGTGGCAGAGGCGGCAGGGGGAGTCCGGAGATGCTTCTGAAATAGTTCTGAAACTTGAATGAAAAGAGGAATTCGGCGCGTCGCGGCTCAGCGCCAGCCCGAGGTTCGGCCGACGGCCGACCGGAAGCGCGAGAGCCAGGCCTCGCGAGGCACGTCCCGGGGCTGGTAGATCTGTCCGCGGGCATCCTGAGGAGAGGCGATCTGCCGGCCTATGCCGAGGGCCGCGAGCTGGGCCGCGCCGAAGGCGGTAATCTCGTCGAGGTTCGAGACCGCGATGCCGCGGCCCGACGAATCGGCGAGGAACTGGCAGAAATAGGCGCTGCGTGACACGCCGCCGTCGATCGAGATGGTGGTCCCGATCGGCACCTCCTGGTTCATGGCTCCGAGAATGCCGCACGTCAGCAATGCGATGCCTTCCAGGAGCGCCTGCCGCATGTCCGCAAGATCCGAGGCGGGGGTCAGCCCGATGAGGACGGGAGCGGCGCTGCGGTCCCAGTAGGGGCAGGCGAGACCGGAGAAGGCCGGTACGAAGACGAGGCCGCGCTCGATGGCCGGCGGGCGCTCGAAGGCCGAGAAATCCCCGATGTCCCGCGCAACGCCCGCCTTCAGGGCCCATTCGAGGCTGGAGCCGACATCGTAGACCCCACCGTCGAGAGCATAGGCGGTCTCCTCGCCGATGCGCCAGGCGACGGTCGGCAACAAGCCACCCGCAAGGGACGGGGCGTCGGGCACTCCGGCCGTTACCGCCAGGCAAAAGGCGCCGGTACCGAAGGTGATCTTGAGGTCGCCGGGGCGGCGGCAGCCATGGCCGTAGAGCGCTGCCTGCTGGTCCACGATGGAAGCGGTGATCGGCCCAGCGGAGCTTGCTCCGAACGATCCGACGCTTGGCCTGATCGGCGGCAGGCAGGCCAAGGGCACGCCGAATAGGGCGCAGAGCTCCACGTCCCAGGTCCCGGTCTTCAGGTTCATCAGAGACGTGCGGGAAGCTGTCGCGGTGTCCGTGGCCGCCTTGCCCGTCAGGCGCTGCAGGAAGAAGGCATCGGTGGTGCCGAGCCGCAGACGCCCCTCGGCGAGGGCCAGTGCCACGGCTGGAACATGGTCGATGAGCCAGCGGAACTTGCTCGCCGAGAAATAGGGATCCAGCGGCAGGCCCGCCCGCTCCAGCACCAGCGGTGCCTTGTCCGCCGCCTGCAGCGCCTCGATCGCATCCGACGTGCGGTTGTCCTGCCAGACGATGATCGGAGAGAGCGGCTTGCCGCTGACGGCATCCCAGGCAAGGCAGCTCTCGCCCTGGTTGGAAAGGCCAACGGCATCAGCCTGCCCGGCTGCCTCCAGGCAGGCGGCGACATTGGCCAGCAGCTCCTCGGGATCGTGCTCGACCCATCCGGCCTGCGGATAATGCTGCTCGTGACGGATGGCCTTCGCGATGGCAATGGAACCGTCCTGCTCGACTACCAGAGCTCGGGTCGAGGTGGTTCCCTGATCGATCGAAACGATACGTGTCATCCTGCTGCTCTACTGGCTGGCGATGCTGAGCGTGAGGTCGGTCGCACCGGTGGGAAGATCGAGCGCCGCGATCGGAATCAGGATGCGGCGCTCAGGCGCGCTATCTATCGTACGCGACCATATCGTGTTCATTCCGGCCGAAAGCTTCAGTGTTCCCCGTAGCTTGGCATTCAGACGCACCTGTATGTCAGGCAGGGAGAGCGGTACGACGCCACGATCGATCTCCTGCGGCACCAGGAGTTTTATGCCGGCCCCGCAGTGGACGCGTATGGCCTGGCTGCGTTCCGGCAGGCGGCCCGCGATATCCTCGGCTATGCTCGCAGCCACCCGCTTGCCCTCCGCCCAGCACCAGCCTGCCGTCTCGACCGGGCGCAGAAGGTTGCCGGCGGCGAAGATGGCGGACGCCGACGTGCGGCCGAAGCCATCGACCACGGGGCCGCCGCTGGCGTCGTCGATGGCGAGGCCGGACACGCGGGCGAGGGCGGATTCGGGCGTAAATGCGCCGGTGAACAGCAGGCCGTCGCAGGCAAGGGTCCGTTCCCTTCCGCCCGTGGCGAAAGCCACCTGCTCCACCCGTCCCCTCCCGGCGATGCCCGTGATCTCCGCTCGGTAGTGCATCGGGATGCCGACAAGCGCCGGCAACAGCCAGAAGGGGAACCTGGCCGTCGGCCGATCGCCGGCTTCCAGGATGGCGACCGGCCGGATGCCGGCGAAGAGACAGGTCAGCACGGCGGACATCGAGACCAGTTCCGTGCCGACGATTACCGGGTGCCGGAAGGGCGCGAGGCCTTCGATATGCACGTAGGATTGGAGGGCCGCGGTGTTGAGGATGCCGATCGGCCGCTCGCCAGATACCAGGCGGGCGGAGCGGGGCTTCTCGCGCGTGCCCGTCGCCAGCACGATACGGCCGGCATGGAACTCGCGCGGGCCGTCAGGAGAGGCCGCGACGACGCGGTCTTCGCCGACGGAGAGCACGGAATGTCGGGTCAGGATGGTGACGCCGGCATCCCTCGCCGCCGCCTCCAGCCGCGCCGCATAGCGGGTTCCGGACAATATCCGGTGGAATTCCCGCATGCCGAAAGGCGAATGGCCGCAATGGCGCGGGATGCCGCCCACGACCGCATCGCGTTCGAGGAGGACCACCGATCCGACCCCGAGCCGCTTCAGTTCGGTCGCCGCGGAGAGGCCGGCCGGGCCGCCGCCCACCACGACCACCTCTGAACGGGTCACCCCGGCCATCAGCGTGCCTCCCCGGTATCGAGCGGCACGGCAAAGCGTCCCCGCGTCAGGCCGGCGAGGCGAGCGCCGCAATTGAACCCCTGGCATCGCCCCATTGCGCAGCGGGTGCGGCGCTTCAGCCCACCGAAGTCGCCCGCCGGCAGCGGACGGGTGAGCGCGACCTCGATCTCGCGGCGGGTCACCATCTCGCAATGGCAGACGATCTCGCCATAGCCCGGTGTTGCATAGTCCCGCGGCAGATGCTCGGCGAGGTTGGGCATGACCGGCGGCGAGGGAGCCTGCGCCGGCTTTGCGGCCGCGCCCATGCCGGCATAGAGCCCGAAGACGTGTCGGGCGATGCCGAGCGCGGCCGAGAGGCCGGTCGACCGTATGCCGCCGACGCTGATCCAGTTGCGATCGGGCTTGATGCCGATGCGATAGTCCTTCTTTTCCGTGGCCGGCCTGAGGCCCGCATAGCACGCGGTCACCGGCATGGAGGCGAGGGCAGGGAGTATCTCGCTCCCCCGGCGGACCAGGGCTTCGAGCTGGTCGTGCTCGACCGTGGCGCGGTCGCGATCCTGCTGCTCCTCGGCGGTGGGGCCGACGAGCATGTTGCCGAAGATGGTCCGCGTCACCACGACGCCCTTGGTGCGTTCGTTCGGCACCGGTAGGATGATCGCGGTGGCAAGGTTGCCGGCCGCCTTGTCGAAGACCACGAACTGGCCCTTGCGGGGCCGTATCTCGAAATCGGAGGCGCCGAGGAACTGTCTCTCGATGACGTCGCCCTGGTTGCCGGCGCAGTTGATCACGGTGCGGGCCGAAAATTCGCCCGCGCTGGTGGCGATGCTCCAGATGCCGCCGTCGAAGACGCCGCCGGTGGCGCGGGCATTGAAATGCACGCTCGTCCCTTGTGCCATGGCCTGTTCCACATAGGCGAGAAACGGGCTCCAGGGATCGATGAGCGCTTCGTCGGGCACATGCAGCGCCGCCCTTGCCTGCTTGGAAAGCCCGGGCTCCATGGCACGCAGCCGGGCCTGGCCCACCAGCGCGACATTATCTATGCCGTTGCGTAGCGCCTGGGCCCGGATGCCCTCCAGTGCTGCCTCCTCCGCCTCGCTCCAGGCCACGACCAGGGCGCCGCTGCGCAGGAGCGGCAGGCCCATCGCGCCGTGAATATCGAGATATTCGGCATGCCCGGCCTTGATGCAGGCCAGTTCCAGGCTGTCGGGGGGCGCATCGAAGCCGGTGTGCAGGATGGCGCTGTTGGCCTTGCTGGCACCTGACAGGATGTCGGAGCCGGCTTCGATCAGCGTAACGCTGGCCCCCTCCAGAGCGAAGCGCCGGGCGAGCGCGCACCCCACAACGCCCGCGCCGATGATGGCGACATCGCTGACCATTGCACTACCTTTCCCGAAACCCGCGGACATCTCAGCAAATCTCAGCCTGCTTCGCTACATCGCTCTTGGACATGCCGCCTGCATCGCGCCCCGCGATGGCTGCGTGCCGAACCACGTCTTCGGCGCACCTATCCGTCGATATATCTGCAATGCCATAACGAGTGCCGGCGCGTCTCTGGCGCTTGCGCCGGATCCCTCCCGCGGCTTGATCTTCAAGGTTCCGGAATCACCTCATGTCCTATTCCGATTTCAACGGCAAAGTCGCCATCGTCACCGGCGCGGCAGGCGGCATCGGCAAGGCGCTGGTGGAGGCTTTCGTGGCCGAGGGCCTCCGCGTCGCGGCGCTGGACCTGGACGAAGCGGGCCTCGCGAGCCTCGAGGCGGCCCATGGAGCCGACACGGTGCTCGGCCTTCGCTGCGACGTAACCGACGCGGCCGACTGCATCCGCCAGGTGGAGACCGTCCGGACCCATTTCGGTTCCCTGCATATGCTGGTCAACAATGCAGCGCTCGGCATGAACTCCGTAAGTCCCAACTATGCCACCGGCCGGCTTCAGATCGAGGACGTTCCCGTGGGGCTCTGGCAGCGCTTCATGGCGGCGAATGTCAACGGGCCCTTTTTCATGGCGCATGCCGTGATGCCCGGATTCCGCCGTCAGCATTGGGGCCGCATCGTCAATGTCTCGACGAGCTTCTTCACCATGATGCGGCCCGGATTCTCGCCCTACGGACCCACCAAGGCGGCCCTGGAAGCATGGTCGCTGATGTTCGCGCGCGAGCTGGAAGGCAGCGGCATCACCGTCAACGTGGTCCTGCCCGGCGGGCCCGCGGATACGGCCATGGTGCCCGACGAGGAGGGCCTCGACCGCAGCACCCTGATCCCCCCTGCCGTGATGGCGGCGCCCATTCTCGGCCTCTTCACCGATGCGGGCGCCGCCGTGACGGGGCGGCGCTTCATCGCCGTCGAGTGGGATCCCGCCAGGGGTGCCGACCCCTCCCGCCAGGAGAGCGCCTGGGCCGCCTGGCCCGATCTTGCCCGTGCGCTGGCCACGCGGCCGCCCCAGCCGGCCGCCCCTTAGACCCGACAGCCGCGCCTTCGCCAGACGCGATGGCGGGATGGCCACATACGATCCCATATCGACTTGTGCCCGCCCTATAACAAGGGCCGTGAGGAGCGGCCTTGGTCCTCCATCGCCACGAAAAGACGGTATTCGGGAGGAAGAGCACAGGGGAACTCGGCGCATCGCGTACGAGCGTGCCGGCTGTCGATCCCTCCTTCGGCAAGCAAGACGATGGCGCCCCGGGGGGCGCCCGTGGAGCGCAGGCGGGATTGTGACGTGACAGCAAGACCTCAATGCCAGCCTTCGGGCCTCTACCATCTTTCCCTCGGCGACATCATCGTCACGGCCGTGAATGACGGCACCTTCCAGGCTTCCTTCGATCTCATCGTCGGCATCGATCACGAGGAGTGCGCCCGGCTGGAGGCTGCTCGCTTCCGCGTCGTGCCGCCGAGGATGACCATGAACGCCTTCCTCGTGCAGGACGGAGGGCGCACGATCCTCATCGATGCCGGCTGCGGCGTCAGCATGGGGCCGACGCTCGGCATGCTCACACGCAACCTCGCGGGCATGGGTGTCAGGCCCGAGGACATCGACACCATCCTGGTGACGCACCTCCATCCCGATCACGTCAACGGCCTGGTGGACGGCAACGGGGAAGCGGTGTTTCCGAAGGCCGAGCTGGTCGTCAATCGCGCTGACCTGCAGTTCTTCCGCGATCCGGACTCGCCCTCGCGCGCCCCGCCGGAAGCCCAGGAGTTCTTCGAAGGCGCCCGCGTCGCGACGGCGCCCTACGCCGACCGCATCCGCACCGTTGGCGACGGGCCGGTGTTGCCGGGCATCACGGCGATAACCCAGGCCGGCCACACCCCCGGCCATACCGGCTACCTGATCGAATCCGGCAACGATGCCGTCATGGTCTGGGGCGACATCGTTCATATGCCGAGCCTGCAGATGGCCGCGCCCCAGGCCGGCACCGTGCTCGACATCGATCGCGAAAAGGCCGCGGCCACCCGCAGGCGCGCCCTCGACATGGCCGCCGCCGATCGCCTCCGCGTGGCCGGCATCCATCTCGACTTCCCGTCCTTCGGCCATATCGAGCGGCGGGGCGACGCCTATGGCTTCGTGCCCGAGGTCTGGCGCGCCGTGGTCTGATCCGCGGCCGGCCGGACAGAGAGATCGCCGGGTGGCCACGGGCCGCCGGGCGCAACAGCAGCGATCAACGCTGCATCCAACCACAAGAAAACAGGAGGGAACCATGCATTTCGATCGTCGTCAGATCCTGAAGGCGCTGTCCGCCGGCGCCGCGGCCGGCATGCTGCCGCAATCGGCCTTCGCCCAGCAGAAGAAGCTGCGCATCGGCCTCGTCGTGAAGGTGCTCGGCATCAATTATTTCGACGTCACGCGCGATGGCGGCCAGGACGCCGCCAAGGAGCTCGGTGACGTCGAGCTGATCTACGCCGGCTCGACCGTCGCCACCGTGGAACAGCAGATCGCGGTCATCGACGGGCTGATCGCACAGAAGGTCGATGCGCTGGTGATCTCCGCCAACGACGCCAATGCCCTCGTCCCAACCGCCAAGAAGGCGATGAATCGCGGGATCACCGTGCTTTCCTTCGATTCGGGCATCGCGCCGCAGGGACGGGTAATGCATGTCAACGCACCGCATGACGACCTGATAGGCGCCAACGACGTACGCATGATCAGCAAGACGCTCGGGGGCAAGGGCGAGGTCGCCATCCTCTCGGCGACGTCGCAGGCCACCAACCAGAACCTCTGGATCGAGAAGATGAAGGAGGAGTGGAAGAAGCCCGACTATGCCGATCTCAAACTGGTCGGCGTGGTCTATGGCGACGATGCGGCCGACAAGAGCTACCGGGAGGCCGACGGTCTGATGAAGGCCCATCCCGACCTGCGCGGCATCATCTCGCCCACCGCCGTCGGCATCGTGGCTGCGGCCAAGGCCGTGACCGATGCCGGCAAGGTCGGCAAGATCTTCGTCACGGGGCACGGGCTGCCGTCCGAGATGAAGCCCAACGTGCTCTCGGGCGTCACGGATACGTTCCAGCTCTGGAGCCCGGCGGATCTCGGCTATGCGGCCGTGATGTATGCCGGCCTGATCGCCCGCGGCGCGGCCACGGGCAAGCAGGGCAGCACCGCCAAGATCGGGCGCCTCGGGGACATGACGGTGGAGGCGGACAACAACGCCTATCTCAAGGACCTGCTGGTCTTCAACAAGTCCAATATCGCCAAATACGCCACGCAGTTCTGAGCGGGCAGTACCTTAGTCAGCGGGCTCCGGTCCTGCCCCTCTCGTTGCAAAGCCGGTGCTTGCGAACCCGCGCCACGGGAGCGATGCGCCAAGGTATCGCGCATCGCGATGGCTGCATTCTGAACGACGACTCAGAACATCCGGGTGCTTGCCATAATACTCGCTTCCGTGTCGTCGCGGCCAACGAGCCGCGTTCTGGCCGGGAGGAAAAAATGACAATGCTTCGGGCCTTGCTGTCTAAGCTGGGCAGATCTTCCGTCGCCGCGATCTCCACCGCCCTCGTTCTTGCCGGCATCGGTGCCGCGCCGGCCGCGGCCCAGGACAAGCCCAGGATCGTCATGCTGGCCGGCCCGCAATGGGATCCCTTCTTCGGGGCGATGAAGAAAGGAGCCGACGACGCCGCGCGCGACCTCGGCGTCAACTACCAGTGGATCACCGGCACCGACCCCAACAATTTCCTGGCCGACTACGCCAAGCTGGTGAAGCAGGCGGCCACCCAGAAGCCGGCCGCCATGGTGATCGGCAACTATTTCCCGGACACGCTCGATCCGATCATCAAGCAGATCACCGCATCCGGCATTCCCGTCATCATCCAGCATGACGGCGGCGCCTCCTGGCAGGATGTCGGCGCGATTTCGTATGTCGGTTTCAGCGCCCGCGACCTCGGCCGTGCCGTCGGCGAGCGCGAGGTGGCCGCCGGCGCGAAGTTCGGCCTGTGCGTCGACCATGTCCCCGGCAACACCACCCTGGATCTGGACTGCCAGGGCTACAACGATGCCTTCAAGGCGGCGGGCGGCGATTCCAAGGTGCTGATGATCCAGTTTTCCGACGCCAGCAATCCGACCTTCGTCACCAATGCGATCAAGGGCGCGCTGCAGGGCGACAAGCGGATCGATGCGATCTGGACCATCGGCGCGGTTCAGGGCGTCTCCTCGGTCGAGGCGGTCAAGCAGTCCGGCCGCAAGATCGTCAACGGCTCGCTCGGCCTGTCGCTGGGTTCGCTGGAGGCGCTCAAGAACGGCGATCTTCTCTTCATCGCCGACCTTCAGCCCTATCTCGACGGCTACTACGCGCTCCTGGCGGCCTATCAGTACGTCCAATACAAGATGCTGCCGATGGGCCAGATCTCCACCGGTCCGCTCATGCTGACCAAGGACAATGTGGATGACGTCCTCAAGGTCAACCAGCAATTTCCCGGCGTGCGCGGCGCATCCTGATTTCCCTGTCGAGCCTTGAAGCGGGTCGGAAAGACCGGCCCGCTTCCTCTTCCTCAACAATTCCTGCGATGCGGCGAGCGAGGTGAAGTGCATGACGTCCCTCAGTCAGGAGCTCCGCGACAAGGCGGCCGTGGAGGCCGCCGTGACCCGTCGCTGGTCGTCGTCGGGCCTGGTGCGCCGTCCGGAATTCGGCGCTTTCGTCGCGACTCTCCTGGTCTACGGCTTCTTCGCCGCCGCGGCCTATGATGCCGGCTTCGTAAGCTTCGACGGCACGGCGGGCTGGCTCAACACGTCGGCGGAGCTCGGCATCATCGCCATTCCCGTCGGCCTTCTTATGGTGGCGGGCGAGTTCGACCTGTCGGTGGGGGCGGTCGTCGGCGCCTCGTCCATCACGGTCGCCATCGGCACCACCCTGTTCGGCCTGTCGATCTGGCCGATGATTGCCGCGGCCCTCGCCCTCGGTGTGCTGGTCGGGCTGCTCAACGGCTTCCTGGTGGTACGCACGGGCCTTCCCTCCTTCATCGTCACGCTCGCAACGAGCTTCAGCGTCGGCGGCCTGTCGCTGGGCCTCGCGCGCGTCCTGAGCAACACCACCTCGGTATCGGTGAAGTCGCCGCCGCTGGCCGATGCGCTGTTTGCCGCCACCTGGGGGCAGGCCAACATCTCCATCCTGTGGTGGTTCGCCATCACGATCCTCGGCGGTTGGGTGCTGGCGCGTACGTCCTTCGGGAATTGGATCTTCGCCACTGGCGGCAATCCGGTCGCCGCGCGTGGTGCCGGCGTGCCGACGGGGCTGGTCAAGACGCTGCTGTTCGTCGCCACCGGCGTCGGCGCGGCGCTGGTCGGAATCATCCAGGCGGTCGAATATCACTCCGGAAACGCCACGGCGGGCCTGGGTTACGTCTTCCAGGCACCCATCGTCGCCGTCATCGGCGGGGTTCTGCTTGGCGGAGGCTACGGCTCGGCGATCGGGGTGTTTCTGGGCACGGTGATCTTCGGCGTCATCAATATCGGCATCTTCTACACCGGCTGGAGCACGGACTGGGTGCAGCTTTTCCTCGGCGTCCTGCTGATGTTCGCCGTGCTCGCCAACCACTATTTCCGCCGCCTGGCGATGAGCTCCGCCTGAGGGCGGCTCGAAGGCGAATGAAGTCCGCAACCAGGGGATCAAGCCATGCCGCCCGACGCAACGCCTCTCATCGAACTGCGCGGCGTCTCGAAACGATTTGCCGGCGTCCAGGCCTTGAGCGACGTCTCGCTTTCCGTTCTCCCCGGAAGCGTCGTCTGCCTCCTCGGCGACAATGGCGCCGGCAAATCGACCCTCATCAAGGTGCTCTCCGGCTTCCACCAGCCGAGCAGCGGGACGATTCTGCTCAACGGTCGGGAGACGCACTTCGTCGATCCGCGCGATGCGCGCGCCCGGGGTATCGCCACCGTGCATCAGGATGTCGGCACCATTCCCCTCATGAGCGTGGGGCGGAACTTCTTCCTCGGTGCGGAGCCGAAGAAGGGCTGGGGACCGTTCGCACGGCTCGATCTGGAGAAGGCGAACGGCATCGCGCTCGAGCAGATACGGCGCTTCGGCATCACGCGGGTGCGCGACGGCAATCAGCTCGTCGGCGCATTGTCCGGAGGGGAGCGGCAAGTGCTGGCCATCGGCCGCGCCATGTATTTCGGCGCCCGTGTCCTCATCCTCGACGAGCCGACCTCGGCCCTCGGCGTGAAGGAGGCCGCCACCGTGCTCCGCTTCATCCAGGCGGCGCGTTCGGAGGGCGTGGGCATCGTGTTCATCACCCACAACGCCCATCACGCGACATTGGTGGGCGACTACTTCACCGTGCTCATCCAGGGCCGGGTGGCGGCGAGCTTCAGGAGAGGCGAGAAGAGCAGCGCCGAATTGCTTTCGCTGATGGCTGGCGGCGAACAGATGGAAGATATCGCAGGCGAGTTGTCGAGCCCCGATCTCGGCACCCCGCGACAGGGCGCCGCGGAGGGAGCGAGACCATGACAGCACTGGACCTCAAGGCCATGGACGGCCTTCTCAGTCAGCCGGTGGCGGCCGGTGAAATCCCCGGTGTGGTTGCCGTCGCGGTCGATCGGCACGACCGCCTCTACGAGGCGGCCCTCGGCGTGCGCAGCCTTGCCACCATGGCTCCGATGACATCCGACACCGTGTTCTGGTATGCCTCGATGACGAAGGCGCTGGTCGCCACGGGGGCAATGCAGCTCGTCGAGCAGGGGCGGCTCGTACTCGACGAGCCCATCGGGCGCATCGTGCCCGAACTTGCCTCGCCCCAGGTGCTGGAAGGCTTCGACGAAACCGGCAAGCCCCGGCTCAGGCCGGCCAGGCGGGCGATAACCCTTCGCCACCTGCTCACCCACACCTCCGGCTTCGGCTACGACATCTGGAACGGCAATGTGGAGCGCTACATGCGCGAAAACGATGTGCCGCTCCTGATCGACTGCAAGCTGAATTCGCTCAGCCAGCCACTGGCGGGCGATCCGGGAGAGAAATGGGAATACGGCATCAGCATCGACTGGGTGGGCCAGGTGGTGCAGGCCGTGAGCGGCCGGCCGCTGGAAGACTACCTCAGGACGCATCTGTTCGAGCCGCTCGGCATGAAGGATACCGCCTTCATCGTCCATCCCGAGCGGCGCGCGCGACGGGCCGACGTCCATCAGCGCCGTCCCGACGGTTCGCTGGAGAAGATCACCCACGAGATCTCCCAGGAGCCTGAGTTCTTCATGGGCGGCGGGGGGCTCTACGGCACGGCCGGGGACTACAGCGCCTATATCCAGATGCTGCTGAACGACGGTCGTGCCGCGGATGGCACCGCCCTGCTGAAGGCGGAAACGGTGGAGCTGATGGGCCGCAATGCCATCGGCGACATCGAGGCCGGCGTCCTCAGCCCGGTATTGCCCACGCTTGCCCACCCCACCAACTTCTTTCCGGGCATGTCGCAGAAATGGGGCTTGAGCTTCCTGATCAACATGGCCGATTCCCCGAATGGCCGCAGTGCCGGGAGCCTCACCTGGGCGGGCCTCGCCAATTGCTATTTCTGGATCGATCGCTCCAAGGGCCTCGGCGGCGTGTTGATGACGCAGATCCTGCCTTTCGGTGATCCGCGTGTGCTGAGGCTGTACGAGGACTTCGAGCGCATGGTCTACCACGGGGCGGCAAAGGCGGCGGCGTGATTTAAATTTGCCGGCAAATCAACGTGCTTCGCAGGTTCAATCGCGGATAAGGCGTGCTGTCGTTCCTGAAAGCCCGCGGAGGCTGGGAATCCATGAAAATCAATCTCTGAAGGGTTTGTCCGTGGATTCCGGCCGTAGGGCCCGGACAAAAGTGAGCCGTCATAATTTAATTTGCCGGCTTCCTATATTGGCGACCATATCCTGAACGGGCCTGTCAACCGGTCGGCGTCCGTCAGGTCTCTGCCTGCGCTCGGCGGCGTTCGAATTCCTCGATCTTGTCCATCTGGGATAATGTGTAGTCGAGTTCGTCGATCCCCTTGAGCAGGCAGTGCTTGGAAAAGGGATCGATGTCGAAACCGTACCTCGTGCCACGCGGGCCGGTAACGGTCTGCGCCGGCAGGTCGACCTCCACCGCCGCTCCGGGATCCTCGGTCAGCGCCTCGATCAGCTCGGCGATCGCCGCGGACGGCAGCACAACGGGCAGCAGGCCGTTCTTCAGGCTGTTTGAAAAGAAGATGTCTCCGAAGCTGGAGGCCATCACCACGCGGTAGCCGTAGTCGGCAATGGCCCAGACGGCGTTCTCGCGCGAGGAGCCGCAGGCGAAATTCTCTTCTCCCACCAGGATGCGCGTGCCGCGATAGGCGGGCTGGTTCAGAATGAAGCCGGGCCGCTCCTTGCCGTCCTCGTCGAAGCGCAGGTCGTGGAAGAGATATTGGGCGAAGCCGCCGGAGCGGGGCTTGGAGAGAAAGCGCGCCGGCAGAATCTGATCCGTATCGACATTGATGCCCACGAAAGGCAGGCCTGGTGCCCGGAAGGTCTCGAAGGGCTCCATGTCATTCTCCCGCTTGCTGCAATTGC
The DNA here is from genome assembly GCF_059699065.1 of Labrys sp. ALF-8. Classification (NCBI taxonomy): domain Bacteria; kingdom Pseudomonadati; phylum Pseudomonadota; class Alphaproteobacteria; order Hyphomicrobiales; family Xanthobacteraceae; genus Labrys; species Labrys sp. ALF-8. Next base: position 2,108,657 of record NZ_AP048537.1, on the reverse strand, counting down.
CGTACATCCGTGAGCCGGCCCGTCACCGCCGCCGCAGCGGCCATGGAGGGACTCATCAGGTGGGTACGCGCCCCGCGTCCCTGGCGGCCCACGAAATTACGATTGGACGTGGATGCGCAGCGATCGCCGGCCGCCACGGTCTCGCCATTGGTGCCGAGGCACAGCGAACAGCCGGCATCCCGCCACTGGAACCCCGCCTCGCGGAAGACGCCGTCGAGGCCTTCCGCCTCGGCCTGCTCCTTCACGAGGCCCGAACCCGGCACGACCCAGGCCTCCACGCCGGGATGCACGCTGCGTCCACGGACGATGGCCGCAGCCGAGCGCAGGTCTTCGATGCGGCCGTTGGTGCAGGAACCGATGAAGACACGCTCGATGGCGATGTCGGACAAGCGGGTGCCGGGCGTCAGGCCCATGTAAGCGAGCGCCTTGGATATGCCCTCCCGCCGCTCGGCCGTCTCGGCGCCTGCCGGATCCGGAACCTCACCATCGATCGGCGCGACGTCCTCCAGGCTGGTGCCCCAGGTCACCATCGGGGCGATCTCGGCGGCATCGAGGACCACCTCGCGGTCAAAGACGGCGTCGGGATCGGTCGCGATCCCGGACCAGCGCGCCACGGCCTTGTCCCAGGCCTCGCCTTCGGGCGGCGCGTAAGGACGACCTTTCACATAGGCGAAAGTCACCTCGTCGGGGGCGATCATGCCGGCACGCGCACCGGCCTCGATCGACATGTTGCAGACGGTCAGGCGCCCCTCCATCGAGAGCCCGCGAATGGCGGAGCCGGCATATTCGATGACATGGCCTACGGCGCCGGCGGGGCCGATCCTGCGTATGATGGCGAGGATGATGTCCTTGGCCGTGACGCCGAAGCCGAGTTCGCCCTCCACGCGGATGCGCATGGCCTTCGGTTTGCGCTGCCACAGCGTCTGGGTGGCGAGCACCTGCGTCGCCTGGGTCATGCCGACGCCGAAGGCGAGCGCCCCGAGCGCGCCGTGGGTGGAGGTATGGCTGTCGGCGCAGACGATGGTCATGCCCGGCTGGCTGATGCCCTGCTCCGGTCCGATCACATGGACGATGCCCTGGCGGCGGTCGGCGAGTTCGAACACGGTGATGCCGTAGTCCTCCGCGTTCTCCACCAGCGATTTCACCATGCCCCGGCGCTCGGCGCTGGCGATGCGCTCGACGATCCGCCCGTCCGTCGGCACGTAGTGATCGGGCGTACCGAAGGTCTGGTGGGGCGAACGGGGGCGGAGCTGCTTGGCCTGCAGGAATTCGAAGGCCGGCTGGTAGCCGTCATGGATAAGGTGGCGGTCGATATAGAGCAGGGTCTGCCCATCCGCCCGCTCGAGGATGCTGTGCTGCGCCCAGATCTTGTCCAGCATGGTCTTGGCGGCGGGACTTTGGCGCGAATTCATGGATTTCTCCCCAGGAGGCAGGTCTTCGAGGCTTCGTCAGCCGACGGCACACCGAAAAGCGCCGGTATTCCAGCGATGCATTCGCCATTGTTTAGACCGGCCGCGAGGGTCGGAAGGAGTCGTTCTTGGGAAACCTGTCATCGCAAAGCGCGATGAGAGATCTCGCGGAAGAACGGCAATCGTGTCACTCGCACAGGCACCGCTCCCGCGCGGCGCCTGAGAGCATCACTCCGCCGCTTGCCTTGTGGCCCTCGCGTCCCGGATGGCGCTCCAGATCCGCTCTGGCGTGGCCGGCATGTCGATGTGGTTGATGCCGAAGGGGCGCAATGCATCGGTGACTGCATTCATCACGGAGGTGAGGGAGCCGGCACAGCCGGCCTCCCCGCAGCCCTTGGCACCGAGCGGGTTGGTGAGCGCACGCGTGGGATGGTTGCCGACGGCGATGGGCGGCATGTCGTCGGCGCGCGGCAATGCGTAGTCGGTGAAGGAGCCGGTGAGGAGCTGGCCCTGCGTGTCGAAGACGGTGCGTTCCATCAGGGCCTGGCCGATGCCCTGCGCCACGCCGCCATGCGATTGCCCCTCCACCAGCATGGGATTGATCACCGTGCCGAAATCGCCCACCGCGGTGTAGCGCACCACCCGGCAGACCCCGGTCTCCGGGTCGATCTCGACCTCGGCCACATGGCAGCCATTGGGGAAGGCGGAGGGAACGCCGTCATGCACGTGCCTGACGTCCAGCGTGGTGGGCAGGCCCGGCGGCAGTTCCAGGCCCTCGTGCAGCCTGGCCGCGAGCTCCATGAGGCCTATGCCACGGTCGGTGCCGACGACGGTGAAGCGGCCTGCTGCGAATTCCACGTCCTGATCGGCGGCTTCCAGCTCATGGGCCGCGATCTTCCTGCCGGCCTCGACGACCTTGCCGGCGGCCTCGATGATCGCCCGTCCGCTCGCGACCAGGGATTTTGAGCCGCCGGTGCCGCTGCCCGCCGTCAGCTCGTCGCTGTCGCCCTGGATCAGCCGCACCCTGTCGAAGGGGACGCCGAGTTCGGCGACCAGGATCTGCGCGAAGGCGGAGGCGTGCCCCTGCCCGCTGTCGAGCGTGCCGGTGATCATGGTCACGCTGCCATCCGGTTCGAAGCGCACGCCGCCCGTCTCGGCGCCGGGTGCGCCTGTGACCTCGAGATACTGGCCGATGCCGCGACCGCGCAGGAGACCTTGCGCCTCGCTTTCCTCGCGACGCGTGGCGAAGCCGTCCCAATCGGAAAGGCGCATGGCGTCTTCCATCAGGGCCGTGAAGTCGCCGCTGTCGTAGACCATCCGGCCAGCCGAGGTGAATGGCAGCTCCTGGGGCTTGACGTGGTTGCGGCGCCGTAGCTCGACGGCATCGATTCCAAGTTCCGCCGCGGCGAGATCGATGACACGCTCCACATAGTAGTTGGCCTCGGGCCTGCCGTTGCCGCGATACGCACCCACCGGGTTCGTGGTGGTCAGCACGCATTTGGTGTCGACCTGGAGAAGTGGCGTGCGGTAGACGCTCGGCAGGTTCTTCATCTGGTTCACGGCCGGCGGAAAGACGCCGCCCTGCGTGAGGTAGGCGCCGATATTGCCGACGCCGGCGATCCGCAGAGCCAGGAAGTTGGCCTCGTCGTCCAGGGCTAGCTCGATCGTCATCTCATGGTCGCGGCCATGGGTGTCGGACAGGAAGCTCTCGCTGCGGGTATCCGACCATTTCACCGGGCGGCCGAGATCGCGCGCTGCATGCAGGACGCAGAGGTCCTCGGCAAAGGGATGCGCCTTCATGCCGAAGGAGCCGCCGACATGGCCGGTGAGGATACGCACCTGGCTCTCTTCGACACCGAGCATGTGGGCGACGACCTTGCGCGAGCCGTGGGCGCCCTGGCAGGCATGTCGCAGGGTGAAATGCCCGCTATCGGCATCATAGCTGCCCAGCGAGGCGCGAGGCTCCATGGCTGCGACGATGATGCGGTTGGAGACGATCGGCAGGCGCGTGACGTGTGCGGCAGCCGCGAAGGCCGCCTCCACGGCCTCGCTGTCGCCGTAGTGAAAGTCGAGCACGACATTGTCGGGGAATTCGTCATGAACCACCGGTGCGCCGGGCGTTGCCGCCTCGCTCGCCCTGATGACGGCCGGCATTTCCTCGATCTCGACCTCGACCTGGCTGGCGGCCTCGCGCGCGCCCGCCGCGGTGTCGGCCACCACGAAGGCGACGCCTTCGCCGATATGGCGCACCTTGCCGACGGCCAGTGCCCGCCAGGACGGCCAGCGCAGGGGCGATCCGTTCCGGTTGGGGGCGAGGACGCCGGGAGGTTGGGGACGCTGTCCGGCGGCCACCAGATCCTCGCCCGTATAGACGCCAAGAACGCCGGGCATGGCCAGCGCCGCTGCCGTCTCGATGCGGCGGATCAGGCCATGGGCATGCTGGCTGCGCACCACGGCACCATAGGCCTGGCCGGGCAGGCTCTGGTCGTCAGAGTAGGAGCCCTGCCCTTGCACCAGAGCACGGTCTTCCTTCCGGCGCGCGGACTGGCCGATGCCGATGGGCGTCACGTCGTCCGACGATTTCATGGCAGCATCCATCCTGGTTCCTCACCAGAGCAGTTTCTTCGAATGGTGGCATCCTTTCCGGCGGCGAAGAATGCGTCACGGTGCTCATAGGCCGGCCCGAACGTCGCCGGAACCTCAACTTTTCGTCATCGCCGGGTCGCTGCCCAGTCCAGGGCCGGCAGGTTTGCGCCCGAATTGCCCAGGACCGGGCTTGAGGAAATCTGCCGCTCCCGGTTCACAGCGGGAAGAGCGCGGCCGGGTCTCAGGCGACCGAGGCCTGTCTTGCGCCATCCGATGCGCGAAGGATCGCTTCCTCGACGGCATCGCCCATCTCGCGCGTGCCGACGAGTTGGGTGCCCGGCTGCCGAATGTCGGCGGTACGATAGCCCTCGGCCAGCACGGAAGCCACCGCCGCCTCGATGCGAAGGGCCTGTTCCTCGAGACCGAAGGAATAGCGCAGCATCATCGCACCCGAGAGAATGGCCGCGAGCGGATTGGCGATGTTCTTGCCGGCGATGTCGGGCGCGGTGCCGTGGACAGGCTCGTAGAGGCCCTTGTTGTTGTCGCCCAGCGAGGCCGAGGGCAGCATGCCGATCGAACCGGCGAGCATGGCGGCGGCGTCGGAAAGGATGTCGCCGAAGACGTTGCCGGTGACAATGACGTCGAACTGCTTGGGATTGCGGATCAGCACCATCGAGGCCGCATCGATGTAGAGATGGCTAAGCTCGACGTCGGGATAGTGCTTGGATACCTCGATGATCACTTCACGCCACAGCGCCATCGTCTCGAGCACATTGGCCTTGTCGACGGAGCAGAGTTTCCTGCGCCGGCGCCGAGCGGCCTGGAAGCCCGCATGCGCGATACGCTCGATCTCGCCTTCCGTGTAGCGCATGGTATTGATGCCGACGCGCTTGCCGTCGGCATCCTTCTCGATGCCGCGCGGCTGGCCGAAATAGAGGTCGCCGTTGAGTTCGCGCAGGATCACCATGTCGACACCGCCGACGACTTCCGGCTTGAGGGTCGAGGCATCGAGCAGCTCGGGGAACAGCTTCACCGGGCGGAAATTGGCGTAGAGCGACAGGGCCTTGCGCAACTTGAGCAGGCCGTAGCCGGCGCCCTCGCTCGGAGGACGCTTCTCGTCTTCCGGCACGCCGGTGCCGCCGAGCAGGATGGCGTCTGCGTTGCGGGCGATCTCAAGCGTCTCCGGCGGCAGGGCGTCACCCACCGTATCGATGCCTTCCCCGCCGATCACGCCTTCCTGAAGCTCAAGGGAAAACTCGTTCCCCACGCTGGCGCGAACGGCCTTCACCGCCTCCGCCGTCACTTCTTTTCCGATACCGTCGCCTGGGAGAACTGCGATCTTCAAGGTCGTACCTTTCGACTAACTCTGGGAAGAAGCAGCACTTTCCAGGCCGTCCACCGGAGGCGCCCGGAAACTCTGCATCGGCGGGGACCGATCGTCACCCTTTGCCATCGCTGTCTTATAGGGAGCCCCACCCGGGCGCCGGGAGTCGTTCTTCGGAACGGCCACATCGTCGGTTGCGATGCGCAGGATTGGCTCGGCCCCGATCCTCGGCGGTCCATGCCCGCTCGCCTGTTCGCGACTTTCCCGCGCTCAGGCCGTTCCCCGGGTCAGATGCTTGAGCAGCAGGCGCACGGGGGAGGGCAGGGACTGGCCGTCCTGGACGCAGACGTTCCACTGGCGAACGGCCCAGGGCTCTTCGAGCCTGATGGCGTGGAGCCTGCCGCTGGTGACGTAGCGCGCCGCGCAGCCCTCGGGTACCAGGCCGATGCCGAGCTGCGCCTCGACCATGCCGCGCACGGTCTCGAAGCCGTTCACCCGCACCGGCATCTTGAGCGGGCGGGAGAGATCGGAGGCGGCGCGCAGCACGAGCGAATCGAGGAAACTGCCCTGCATGGGGCCGATCAGGTCGTAGTCCGTGAGTTCGGCGAAGCGCAGCGACGAGCGTTCGCAGAGCGGGTGGCCCAGGGGGGCCAGCACGACGAGACGGTCGCTGCGATAGGGGAAGATCTTCAGGCCCTGGCGCGGGACCACCCCGCCGAAGATGCCGATGTCGGCGGCATTCTCGGCAACCGCCTCCACGGCCTGCTGGCTGGTGCCTTCCTGAAGCACGACGCGGATGGCCGAGTGATTGGTCAGAAAGTCCCTGAGATCGTCCGGCAGGTGCTGGATGATGGTGGACACGCTGGCATAGAGCCTTACCTGCCCGCTGACGCCGCTGGCATGGTGGGCGAGCTCGATCTCCATCTGCTTGAGGTCACGCATCAGCACGCGGGAATGGTGGAGGAGGGCATGGGCCGAGGCGGTCAGCTCCAGGCCCTTGGAACTGCGATGGAAGAGGGGGGTGTTCAGCCGGGCCTCCAGGTCGGAGATCCGCTTGCTGACCGCGGAGGCCGCGATGTGCTCGCGGTCGGCTGCCTTGGCGATGCTCTGTTCTTCACAGACGGCAACGAAGAGCTGGAGGGATAGGAGGTCGAAACGCACGTCACTTTCTCCGATGTCCGGAACGGTCTGTCGGGCGGCCGGAATGGCCGGGCGGCTGCATCGCCGATCGCGACGCTCGCGTTCCGAATGAAGTCTTCTGGCGAATTGCCAAACGACGATTATGGCTCTCGCCATGTCCTTCGCGAGTGAAGGATGATTTGCCTGCAGGGGGCAAGTGCATCGCAGTGCGCCGCGCCCTTTTTAATAATTCCGGATTTGAGCAATGAACCAGTACGATTTCAAGGACCGCGTCGCCATCGTGACGGGAGGCGCGCAGGGGATCGGGCTGGCGGTGGTGAAGCGCCTGCTGCAATCGGGCGCGAGGGTTGCGATCTGGGACCGCGACGCCACGGTTCTCGAAAAATGCCTCGCAGAGCTAGGGCAGCCCGATGCGGTCTTCGGGACGGGGGTCGATATCGGCCGGCTCGATTCGGTGGAGGCGGGCGTGGCCAGCACGCTCGCCCGCTTCGGCAAGGTCGACGTCCTCATCAACAATGCGGCGCTGGTCGGCCCCAACATGCCGACCTGGGAGTACCCGCCGGCCGCCTTCGAGGAGGTCGTGCATGTCGGTCTCGTCGGTACCTTCCATTGCTGCCGGGCGGTGGTGCCGCATATGCGCGAGCGTGGCTATGGGCGCATCGTCAACCTCTCCTCGGTGGCCGGCAAGGAAGGCAATCCCAATGCCGTCGCCTATTCCTCGATGAAGGCCGGCGTCATCGCCCTTACCAAATCCCTCGGCAAGGAACTCGCCGGCCAGAACATCGCCGTGAACTGCGTGACGCCGGCCGTCGCAAAGACGGCAGGCGCCATGCAGCAGGCGCCCGAGCACATCGCCTATATCCTCGGCAAGATCCCGCGTGGCCGCATGCTGGAGCTGGAGGAAGCAGCCTCCATGATCTGCTGGCTCGCCACCGAGGAGAATTCCTTCACCACAGCCGCGGTGTTCGACCTTTCGGGCGGCCGCGCGACCTACTGAGGAGGAGACGATGGCAGATGCCACTCCCCAAGCCGACCCCGTGCGCGTGTTCTGGGTGCCGGGCTGTTCGGCTTGCGTGAAGGCGAAGGAGTTCCTCATCGGCATCGGCGTGCCCTTCGAATCCGTCAATCTGCTGGAAAACGAAGAGGGCGCGGCCGATCTCGCCAGGCTCGGGGCCCGGTCCCTGCCGGTGGTGTCGCGCGGCGATCGCTTCGTGTTCGCCCAGAATCTCGACCAGGTGGCCGAATTCGTCGGGCGCAAGGCTCCGGGAGGCGACCGGCTGCCGCCCGAGGCGCTGGTGCGGCGCTGGAGTGATGTCCTCGCCCTGGCCCGCTCCCTGATTGCGGATATGCCGGACGAGTTGCTGGACCACCGTCCTATCCCGGGCCGCGACCGGACCATGCGCGAACTCGCCTACCACATCTACCAGATCCCCGACGTCTTCGTGCGGAACGTCGCCGGCGAGTTCGAGGACTGGGCTCATTTCGTCAACCTGCCGGTGCCCGATGACATCCGGAGTCGCGAGGACATCCTCGTCTTCGCTACCAGGGCGAGCGCCGAGATGACCGGCTGGTGGGACGGTCTGGAGGATCGCGACTGCCTTTGGACGGTCGCCACCTATTACGGTGCCCGGCCGGCCTGGGAACTGCTCGAACGTCAGACCTGGCATTCGGCTCAGCATATGCGCCAGTTCCAGTCCGTGCTGGAAGGCTTCGGGTTGCCGCTCAGGCGCAGCGCGCCGCCGCAGCTTTACGATGGCCTGCCGATGCCCGCCGGACTTTGGGAGTGAGGCAAGGGCCTGGCCTGGCCTGCGGTTGAGGCGGCCGGCGCATCGGCGCCCTTGCGCCGGGAGAGGAAGCGCGACAGCTCCTCCATGTAGAGATAGACCACGGGCGTGGTGAACAGGGTCAGCGCCTGCGAGACCAGCAGGCCGCCGACCATGGCGTAGCCGAGCGGCTGGCGCAGCTCGGAGCCTGTGCCATGGCCCAGCATCAGCGGCAGGCCGCCGAGCAGGGCGCACATCGTCGTCATCAGGATAGGCCGGAAGCGCAGCTTGCAGGATTCGTAGATCGCCTCCTCGGGCGAAAGGCCCCGCTCGTGTTCCGCCTGCAAGGCGAAGTCGACCAGCATGATGCCGTTCTTCTTCACGATGCCGATCAGGAGGATTATGCCGATGATCCCGATGACGTCGAGGCCGAAACCGAAGAGCTGCAGCATCAGGAGCGCGCCGACACCGGCCGACGGCAGCGTCGACAGGATGGTCAGGGGGTGGATGGTGTTCTCGTAGAGCATGCCGAGGATGATGTAGACCGCGACCAGAGCAACCACGATGAGGACAGGGGTGCTCGACAGGGAGCTCTGGAACGCCTGGGCGTTGCCCTGGAAGTTCGCCTGGATCGAAGCGGGGACCCGGAGGTCGGCCATGGCCTTCTGGATTGCGGTGACGGCATTGCCCAGCGGCTGGCCGGGTTTCAGGTTGAAGCTCAGCGTCACCGAGGGGAACTGGCCCTGGTGGTTGATGGAGAGCGGCGCCACGGTCTGGTGCAGCGTCACCAATTCGCCGAGCGGCACCATGCCGCCGTCCCGCGACTGCACATAGATGCGTTTCAGGGCATCGGGGCCGAGCTGCAGGTCGGGCTTGACCTCCATGATCACGAAATACTGGTTGAGGCTGGTATAGAGCTGCGACACGGGCCGCTGCCCGAAGGCATCGTCCAGCACCGCATCGATGCTCTCGGGCGTGACGCCGAGGCGCGAGGCGGCCTGGCGGTCGATCGAGAGCATCAGCTGCGATCCCGCCATCTGCTGGTCGCTGGTGAGGTCGGTGATCTCCGGCAGCCTACCGAGCGCATTCTCGACGATCGGCACCCATTTGCCGAGTTCGTTCAGGTCCACGTCGGTCAGCGTGTACTGGTATTGCGTGGCGCTGAGCCGGCCGCCGACATTGACGTCCTGCACAGGCTGCATGAACAGCCTGATGCCGACCACCTCCTGCATCTTCGCATCGATGCGCCCCATCACGTCGCCGATGGGCGAGCGTTGCTCGCGCGGCTTGAGGGCGATGAACAGGCGCCCCTGGTTTTCGGTCGAGGTCGCCCCGCCGGCGCCGATATAGCCGCCGACGGAGGCGACGGCCGGGTCGGCGAGGGCCGTCTCGATCACCTGCTTCTGGAGTCTCGCCATCCCATCGGGGGAGATGTCCTGCGCCGCCTGTGTCACGCCGAGGATGAGGCCGGTATCCTGCTGCGGAAAGAAGCCCTTGGGAATGTCGATGAACAGGAACACGGTCAGCACCATCGTCGCCACCAACGTCATGAGGGTGACGAAACGGTGCCGAAGCGCGATGCGCAGCAGGCGGTCATAGCCGGCCAGCATGGCGTCGAAGCCGTGCTCCAGCGCGCGGGACAGCCGGCCCCTGGCTGTGGGGCCTTCCGGACGCAGCACGCGAGCTCCCATCATCGGCGTCAAGGTCAGCGAGACCAGAGCGGAGACGGCGATCGCAACCGTCACCGTCACCGCGAATTCCTGGAACATGCGGCCCACCAGCCCGCCCATCAGGAGGAGCGGGATGAAGACGGCGATCAGCGAGATCGACATGGACAGGATGGTGAAGCCGATCTCGCCCGCGCCGTCCAGGGCGGCCTGCATCGGCGATTTGCCCATCTCGATATGGCGGGCGATGTTCTCGACCATGACGATGGCATCGTCCACCACGAACCCTACCGCGATGGAAAGGCCCATCAGCGAGAGATTGTCGAGGCTGTAGCCCAGCAGATACATCATGCCGAAGGTGCCTATGATGGAGATCGGCACGGCGATGGCGGGGATGATCGTCGCCCAGAGGCTGCGCAGGAAGACGAAGATCACGCCGACGACGAGGACGATGGTCAGGAGCAAGGTCTTCTGGACGTCCTCGACCGAGGCCCGGATGGTCTGGGTGCGGTCGGACAGGACGGTTGCCTTGATCGTTGGCGGCAGCGTGGCCATGAGGCGCGGCAGCTCGGCCCTGATGGCCTCCACCGTGGTAATCACATTGGCCCCGGGCAGGCGCTGCACGGCCAGCACGATACCGCGGCCGTGGTTCACCCAGCCTTCCAGGGTCTTGTCCTGCGGTCCGACGATCGCGGTGCCGACATCGGAGACCTTGATGGGGCCGCCATTGCGATAGGCGATGATCTGGTCGTTCCAGCCGTCGGTCGAGAGCACCTGGTCGTTGGTCTGCAGGGCATAGGCCCGCGCGGTCCCATAGAGCGTGCCCTTGGGCTGGTCCACGCTGACATTGGTGAGGGCGCCGCGCACCGTCTCCAGGTCCAGACCCGCGGCGGCCAGCTTGGCCGGGTCGAACTGGATGCGGATCGCCGGATGCTGCGAACCGCCGATATTGACCAGGCCGACGCCCGGGACCTGCGACAGCTTCTGGGCGAGGATGCTCTCGGTATAGTCGTCGACCGTGGTGATCGGCAGCGTGTCGGAGGCAAGGCCCAGTACCAGGACCGGGGCGTCGGCCGGATTGGTCTCGTGATAGGTCGGCGGTGTCGGCATGTCCTTGGGCAACTGGCCCGAGGCGGCGTTGATCGCCGTCTGCACGAGCTGCGCCGCCGAATTGATGTCGTCGTTCAGATCGAACTGCAGCGTGATGGAGGTATAGCCGAGCGAACTCGTCGAGGTCATCTGCGTGAGATAGGGAATCTCGCCGAACTGCTTCTCCAGCGGCGTGGCCACCGAGGAAGCCATGGTTTCGGGGTCCGCGCCCGGAAGCTGCGCCGTTACCGAAATGGTCGGAAAGGAGACGTTGGGCAGGGCTGCAACCGGCAGCGATTGATAGGCCGCACCCCCGGCGAGCACGATGGCCGCCATGAGCAGGGCAGTGGCGACGGGCTTCTTGATGAACAGCGAGGAGAGACTCATTGCAACAACCCCTGGCTGGCGGGTGTCTGGTTCTGGACGTGAGGATCATCGGCCGGAACGACGGTCACCCTGGCCTCGTCGCTCAGCCGGTACTGCCCGGCGGTGACGACGATGTCTCCCGTCCTCAGCCCGCTTTCGATGAGCGCATAGCCGTCAAGCGTCTCGCCCACCTCGACGAGCTGCGGCCGGACGGTGCCGTTCGGCGCCACGACATAGACGAGCTGCCCCTGCCGTGCTTGCTGCAATGCCGCCAGCGGCACGCTCACCGCGTCGCGCCTCACGTCGACGATGAGACGGACATTCACGAAATCGCCTGGCCAGAGCATGTTCCTGGCATTGGCGAAGGTGGCCTTGAGCTGCACGGTGCCCGAACTCTGGCTGACGACATTGTCGACCAGCAACAGCGTGCCCTCATCGAGTTCCCTGGTGCCGTCCTGCGAGAAGGCGATGGCCTTGAGAGGTTCGCGCGCAAGGGCCGCCTGGACGGTGGGCAGGTCAGCCTGAGGCAGGGTGAAGATCACGGAGATGGGCTGGACCTGCGTGATCGTCACGATCGGCCTGGCGTCCGTCGGCTGGACGAGATTGCCGATATCGACGTTGCGGATGCCGGTGACGCCGCTGATCGGCGAGGTGATCGAGGTGTAGCCGAGCTGGGTGCGGGCTGTGGCGATGGCGGCATTGTCACTGGCGATGGCGGCCTGCAGCTCCTGGACGGAGGCAGCCTGGTCGCCGACCTGTTGCGGCGTGGCGAAGCCCTGCTTCTGCAGCGGCTCATAGCGGCCAAGATTGGCCTGCGCATTGGCGAGATTGGCCTTGTCGCGCGCCAGGTTGGCCTGGGCCTGATCGAGGGCCGACTGGAAGAGGCGCGGATCGAGTTGTGCAATCATGCTGCCCGGCTGGACGGTCTGCCCCTCGGTGAATGCTATGTCCTGTACGGTGCCGACGACCTGAGGGTGCACAGCCACCATGTTATAGGCCTGGACCGTGCCGATGCCGTTGAGCACGATGGGCATGTCGCAAACGCGAACCTTGGAGGCCACCACCGGTATGGCCGGCATAGGGGCCGCCATCGAGGGGGTGGTGGCCCGTAGGTCCATCAGCACGGCCGAAGCACCTCCGACAAAGATCGCCAGCGTCAGGAGACTGACGCCAAGGATGTGGTTTCTTCTCATCTGACTGTCTCCCGATGGTGATCCATGCCCGTGGGAGGGATCCCAATGAGCCGTTGGGAACCGTGCTAATCCTCGACCTTCTTCCGATCTTCCCGATTGGCATGAGGGATTCTCAAAACGCACCGTCCCGGCCGCCGGCGGGCACTTGCCGTGCCGTTGCTGCCACGGTGCGGTCCGTTGAAGACGGTGGTCCAGCCGCGGCCCCGAGGACGTCCGCTTCCGCGACCTCGGTGCTCCGGACCCATACGAAGGTATGGGAGCACCAAACCAAGACGGTAGCGCTATCTACCCAGGTAGAATGGAAGATCCTCCCGTCACACCGGACACTGGCTTCATCGAAACCGCATGGCGAAGCGGCAGTGCCGGGTCCCTCCCGTTGCTGTCCCGTCATCCGGTGAACCGCGGACGAGGAGCCGGCACGACCGGGGTCCTCGTCCGGCTGAGGGAGCAGGACAATGCAACTATCATCCCCGATCCGCAGGCAACCTTTCCCGGTGGTTCCGTCGCTTCTGTCCCATGCCGATGCCGTGGCTGGTGTCGCGAGCATCGGCATGCCCTCCCCAAGGCCGGCGCTGTCCCGGATCGCTCCCTCGATGGATCATCCCGACACCGCGCCGATCCGGATTGCGCTCGAGATAGCGGATGGCAGCGGTGAGGCGATCTCCATCCGGATCAGCGGACACATCGCCCGGCGCCTGGCCGACGGCGCTCGTGAGATCGTGGAGCACCGGCAGGTGGCGGGTGCCGTCGGTGCCGCTCACTGCCGCGAACTGGGAGAGCTGATCGCTTCCTGCTCCGATCTCGAGATCGCCGCTCCCCGCCAGGAGTTCACCTCGGGCCCAGACGTCTCAGGCGAGGACAGGCGCCAGCAAGCGCCCCTGCCGAAATGGCGCATGAAGCGGGTTGTGGAGTTCGTGGACGGCCGTCTCGACGGGGCTATTTCGCTCGCCGACATGGCGGCCGCCGCCGGCCTCTCCCCCATGCATTTCGCGCGACAGTTCCGCCGCGCCACCAATATGCGGCCGCATGAATATCTGCTGCGCAGGCGAATCGAGCGATCGCAGGAACTGCTCCTGGCCGGCAACGAGACGCTGGTCGAGATCGCGCTGGGCGTCGGCTTCCAGGGCCAGGCCCATTTCACCACCGTCTTCAAGCGTTTCACCGGCAGCACCCCGCATCAATGGCGGCAGGAGAACAAGGCTGCTCCTTCTCGTCTTTCGAGATCCCACCCCGGCTGAACCGGCCGTGGTTGACGCCGCAACCGTCGTTTGCTTTGTTGTGTGACAAGTTGGCTCAGTCGTCGTGGACCGTTCCACTCGCCTGCGATATGCCGGGCACCGGGCTGACTCATTGGGGCGAGACCATATCCATGTCGACGCAGACGCTGACTTCTGGAGGCGGGGCATCCTCCGGAGCATCGACGCGCACGTCATTCCTGCCGGTCGTCGCGACCGTCTTCGCCCTGCTGGTCTTCGCCCTGGACAGTGCCACGCGCATCAACATCGCCGTGGCCGTGCTCTACGTGGCAGTCGTGCTGATGTCCGCGAGCTTCTGCGGCTGGCGAGGCATCCTGGTGGTGTCCGCCACCTGCATGGTGCTTACCCTGATCAGCTTCTTCGTCGTGCATGGCGTGAACTATGACAGTACCGCCGCGGGCCGCTGTATCGTCAGCCTCGCGGCCAATGCGATCACCACGTTCCTTGCGGTTCGGATGCGCCTTGCCAGCGAGGCCCTGCAGCGTACCCAGGAGCAGCTTACCGAAGCCCAGAAGCTGGCGCGCATGGGCAGCTTCAGCCTCAGGACGGGTGGGGACATGATCAATTGGTCGGAGGAGGCTGCCCGCATCTGCGGCTTCGGCTCCGAGCTGGAAGTGCCCTTGCAGGCCGTGATGGAGCGTGTCCATCCCGAGGATCTGCTGCATGTCCGCGCCACCTTCGGACCGGCGCTGGAAGGCGAGGCGAGTTTCGATCATGTCAACAGGTTGCTGCTGCCGGATGGTTCGATCCGCCATGTCAGATCGGTCGGCCACCGCGTCATCGACGAGGACGGTAAGCCTGCCGTGATGGGTGCCATCATGGATATCACGGCGGCCCGGCTGGCGGAGGATTCCCTTGCCGAGGCGCAGGCCGAGCTTGCGCATGTCACGCGGGTGGCCACGCTCGGGGAACTGACGGCCTCGATCGCCCACGAAGTGAACCAGCCGCTCGCCGGCATCGTCACCAATGGCGAGGCGGCCCTGCGCTGGATGGCGCGTGACGTGCCGGAGCTCGACGAGGTCAAGCGCTCGATCGAGCGCATGATCAGCGACGGGCGCCGGGCGAGCGAAGTCATCAAGCGGCTTCGCAACCTCTCGCGCAAGGGCTCGGCCCAGACATTGGCCGTCGACATCAACGAGGTGATCGAGGACGCGCTTCCCCTCGTGCAGCGCGAGATCTCGAATCATCGGGTCGCGCTGGAGCTGGATCTTGCCGGGGGCCTTCCTTCGATCCAGGGCGACAAGGTGCAGCTGCAGCAGGTCGTCATCAACCTGATGGTCAATGCGGTGCAGGCGATGAACCAGCGGCCGGACGGTCCGCGCGAGCTGATCGCACGCTCGCGGCTGGCCGGAAACGAGGTCTGCGTCGCCGTCCAGGATAGCGGCCCCGGTATCGACGCGAACAATGAGGGACGGCTCTTCAGCGCGTTCTTCACGACCAAGCCGGAGGGCATGGGCATGGGGCTTTCGATCTGCCGCTCGATCATCGATGCGCATGGCGGGCGGATCTGGGCCTCGCGCAACGAGTCGCTCGGTGCCACTTTTCAGTTCGCGCTGCCGATCCGGCGGGGGGATGAGCCATGAACCCGAAGCCGGCATCCGCGCAGGGCCGCACCGCAGCCGACACGCCCGTGGTGCTGGTCGTGGACGACGATGCCTCCCTGCGGGAGGCTCTCAGCAGCCTGTTCCGCTCCGTCGGCCTGGAGACGCGGCTCCACTCGACCGCCGGGGAACTTCTCGGCGCCAAGCTGCCGGACCAGCCGAGCTGCCTCGTGCTCGACATCCGCCTTCCTGGCCTGAGCGGCCTGGACTTCCAGGCCCAGCTCGCGGCTGCCAACATTCACATCCCGATCATCGTGATGACCGGCCATGGCGACATTCCGATGTCCGTGCGGGCGATGAAGGCCGGCGCCGTGGACTTCCTGACCAAGCCTTTCCGCGACCAGGACATGCTCGATGCGGTTTCGCAGGCGATCGAGCGTGATCGCAAGCGACGCGAGAGCGACAAGGCCATTTCGGGGCTGAAGGGGCTCTTCGCAACCTTGACTGCCCGCGAGCGCGAGATCATGGCGCTCGTGACGGGCGGCCTGATGAACAAGCAGGTCGCCGGCGAGCTGGGCCTCAGCGAGATCACCGTGAAGATCCATCGCGGCAACGTGATGAAGAAGATGGATGCGAGATCGCTGGCCGATCTCGTCCGCATGGCCGAGATCCTGGGCCTGCACGAGCCCCGGCAGAGTCTGTGACCGCTTCCGGCGGCCGGTCGACCTGCCGGACCAAACGTTCGTATAATTTAAATCCGCTGAGGAAAGTCGCATTATGCTTCCCAAGTGCGCTGCCCGGGATAACTGCGGTGTGGCGCGATGGGATTTACCGACGTGTCCAAAGTTCAGATCGTATCCATCGTCGACGACGACGAATCCGTTCGCACGGCCATGGAGGGGCTTGTCCGCTCGCTCGGCTTCGTTGCCTGCACCTTCGGCTCGGCCGAGGATTTTCTAAGTTCGCCGCAGGCGGAGGCGACGGACTGCCTTATCACGGACGTGCAGATGCCGGGCATGAGTGGCCTGGAGCTGCAGAACCACCTGCGCGCCCGGGGAAGCCGGATGCCTGTCATCTTCATCACGGCCTACCCCGAACGCAATGTCCGCCAGCGCGCCGAGGCCGCAGGCGCCATCGCCTTTCTGGAGAAACCCTCGGATGGCGGGGTCATGGCCCACTACCTCAACCAGGCGCTCGGGCATCGGTAGGGCTAAGTCGCCGGCGCGCCAATATGTCGCCGTTTCGCCGTGGTCCGTCCAGAGTATTTATGCACCCAGAACTTGGCTTACGATAAGGATCGAGTAGTCTTCGACCAGGGTTTATTGTAGAAACGAAAGTTCTTTTTCGAAAAACGGCTCAATCTAGTCTCTTTAGACTGCGTTCCCACAGACACGGCGAGGGCCGCTATAAATGGGGAGTGCCACTCATGTTGCGATTTATAGTTCGCCTGGTATTCGGCGAACCCAGGCCCGTTCCTGTCCCGAAGCCGGCGATGGTTCGCCGCCGGGAGGTGGGGCACGGGACGGAAACCCTCCGCGCCTCACGCATGTTCGATATCCGCTGACCTCGACATCGGGCTTCCCTACGCTTCGCAGGAACGGAGTGGCCGGGGGCGAAGCGCCGGCGGATCGACCGCGGAGGGATCTGAAGCCGATCGTGGATCAGAGAGTAGTGGCCGGCCTTGTTGGCATTCCGGCCGAAAAAGACGCGGCGCCATTGCCCCTGGCGCCGCGTCTTTCACTTGCAGGGGTCGCCGCATGGCGGCCGCCTTCGCGGCGTGCGGTGCGATCACGAAATCCTAGCCGAAACACGAAAGAGCAACTGCCGGTTTCGGCCTAGGCGTTGTGCAACGAAACATCGTTTCCGATGAGGAGCCGGCCAATGAACAATCTGACGAGACGTTCCCTTCTGGCTGCCGGAGCGCTTGGCGGCGCGGCGGCATTGACAACTTCGACGAAGGCTGCGGGCGTGTTCGGCAATCCGGATCTGCCCCCGCAAGGTGCCGTCAACGCCGCCAATCCGCAAAGCCTGACGGATCCAGGGCCGCAAAATCCGGCTCTGGCCGACAACCTTCCTTCCTTCCTCGATCCGCCTCCCACCGATGTCGGCGGCATGCCGATGTTCTGGAACTCCTTCAACATCGCGCCCAAGCGGGTGCAGAACGGCGGTTGGGCCAGGCAGGTCACCCAGTCCGATTTCCAGATCTCGACCACGATTTCAGGCGTCAACATGCGACTCTCCGCAGGCGGTATCCGGGAGATGCACTGGCACCAGCAGGCTGAATGGGCGGTGATGACCAGCGGGCACTGTCGCATCACGGTGCTGGACGAGCTTGGACGCCCTGCCGTCGAAGACGTGGTCGCCGGGGATCTCTGGTACTTCCCGGCTGGATTGCCGCATTCGCTTCAAGGCCTCGGGCCTGACGGGGCCGAATTCGTGCTGGCCTTCGACAATGGCGAATCTTCCGAATACAACACGCTGCTGCTCACCGATTGGCTGGCGCATACGCCGCCGGAAGTGCTTGCCAAGAGCTTCGGCGTGCCGGCCGAGGCATTCAAGGACATTCCCCTCCAGAACCGCTGGATCTTCCAGGGCACCGTTCCCGGCCCGCTCGCGGCGGACCAGGCCGCCGCGATGGCGCAGGCGGGCACACCCCCGAATCCCTTCGTCTTCCGGCTGGCGGACCAGGCACCGGACAAGAAGACGGCGGGCGGCGAGGTCAGGATCGCCGACAGCGGCAATTTCAAGGTTTCGACCACGATGGCTGCCGCGCTCGTGCGGATCAGGCCGGGCGGGATTCGCGAACTGCACTGGCATCCCAATGCCGATGAGTGGCAGTATTACCTTCAGGGCTCGGGTCGGATGACCGTCTTCAATACCGGCCCCGCCGCGGAGACGGCCGATTTTCGGCCTGGCGATATCGGTTACGTCAAGAAGAGCCTCGGTCACTATGTCGAGAATACCGGCAAGGACGATCTCGTCTTCATGGAGATCTTCCGTGCCGATCGCTTCGCGGAGGTATCGCTGTCCGACTGGCTCGCGCATACTCCCCCCGCCATGGTGGCGGCCACGCTCAACCTTTCGCCGGAGACCATAGCGCGGTTCCAGAAGACCCGCAGGGATGTGATGCCGGCCTGAACCGGCCGGGCCCTGCGATTTTGAAAGACGCCGGTCCGGTCAGCTGGGCAGGCTGCCCTCAACCACGCCACAGGAGACCGACCCATGTCCGAGCCATCCTCGCCGAACTCCGTCAAGCCTGCCGCGCCGGTCGAGGAGCCCGAGGCCGGGGCGGTCTTCGAGCCTTATGACAGCCCGGCCGGCGGCTGGGGCGCCCTGCGGGCGGTGGCGCTCGCCCTGCGTGAGCAGAGCATCGAGATCAAGGGCTCGCGAGCCCTTCTATCGATGAACCAGCCTCATGGCTTCGACTGTCCGGGCTGCGCGTGGCCGGATCCCAAGCACACCAGTTCCTTCGAATTCTGCGAGAACGGCGCCAAGGCGGTGTCGTTCGAGCTGACCAAGCGCAAGGTGACGCGAGAGTTCTTCGCCAGTTATACGGTGGCGGAGCTCGCCGGACACAGCGACTACTGGCTGGAGGAGCAGGGTCGACTGACGGAGCCGATGCGATATGACTCAGCGACCGATCACTATGTGCCGATCGGCTGGGACGAAGCCTTCGCGCTGATCGCTTCGCATCTCAAGGCCCTGGAAAGCCCGGACAAGGCGGAGTTCTACACCTCCGGACGCGCTTCCAACGAGGCGGCATTCCTCTATCAGCTTTTCGTTCGCCGCTTCGGCACCAACAATTTTCCCGATTGCTCGAACATGTGCCACGAAGCGACCAGCGTCGGCCTGCCGGAGAGCATCGGCATCGGCAAGGGCACCGTGCTGCTGGAGGACTTCGACGCCACCGATGCGATCTTCGTGATCGGGCAGAACCCCGGCACCAACAGCCCGCGAATGATGACCGCCCTGCGCGACGCCTCCCGGCGCGGCGTGCCGATCGTCGCCATCAACCCCCTGCGCGAGCGTGCCCTGGAGAAATTCGCCGCGCCGCAGGATCCGGTCGAAATGGTGACGCTTTCCTCGACGCGCATCGCCAGCGAATACTGCCAGGTCAAGGTCGGCGGCGATGTCGCGGTGCTCAAGGGCATCATGAAGCTGGTCCTCGAGGCTCATGAGAGCGCTCTGGAAGCAGGGGAGGACCCGATTCTCGACGTCCCCTTCATCCAGCAGCATACCACTGGCCTCGATGCGCTGATCGATGACCTCGACAACACCGGATGGGACGACATTCTGCGCGTCTCTGGCGTGCCGCGCGATCAGATCGAGCGGATGGCCCGTATCTACATCCAGGCGAAGTCCGCCATCATCTGCTTCGGCATGGGCATCACCCAGCACAAATACGGCACGGAGAACGTGCAGCAGATCGCCAATCTCTTGATGATGAAGGGGAATTTCGGCCGGCCCGGTGCCGGCATCTGTCCGGTGCGCGGCCATTCCAACGTTCAGGGCGACCGGACGATGGGAATCGATGAAAAGCCGAGCCAGGTCCTGCTCGACCAGATCGAGAAGGTGTTCGGCTTCCACCCGCCGCAGCATCACGGCCATGCCGTCGTGGACGCGCTCAAGGCCATGATGGACGGCAGCGCCGAGGTGTTCATCGGCCTCGGCGGCAATTTCGCGGCGGCGGTGCCCGATACCGAACGCGTGCGCGAGGCCATGGGCCGGCTCAGGCTGACGGTCGCCATCAACACCAAGCTCAATCGCGGCCATCTCGTCCATGGGCGGGAGGCCCTGATCCTGCCGTGCCTCGCCCGCAGCGATATCGACATGCAGGCCGGCGGGCGGCAGAGCGTCACCGTCGAGGACAGCATGTCGATGGTTCACGCCTCCGGCGGACTGGTGCATCCGCCCTCGGAGCATCTGAAGTCGGAAGTATCCGTTATCTGCGGCATCGCCCGAGCGACATTGCCGGGCAGCGGCGTCGACTGGGATTCCTTCGAGGGCAACTACGATCTCATTCGCGACAAGATCGAGGCTGTGTTCCCGCAGCTCTTCGCCGATTTCAACGCCCGTATCCGCGTCCCTGGGGGATTCCACCTTTATAGCGGCCCTCGGGAGCGCATCTGGAAGACGGCGACGGGCAAGGCGAACTTCCTCGTCATCGATGGGCTGTGCGAGGACCCCTCTGTGGACGCCCCCGACATGCTGCGCCTGGCTACCATCCGCAGCCACGACCAGTACAATACCACCATCTACAGCCTCAACGACCGCTACCGAGGCGTGTTCGGCGGGCGCATGGTCGTCTTCATGAACGAGGCGGACATGGCGGAGCGCGGCATCGAGCCCGATGGCCTGGTGGAACTGGAATCCCTGGCCGACAAGGAGGTCCGCCGAACCGTGGTGGGCTTCAAGGCGCGACCCTACAACATTCCGCGCGGCTCGATCGCCTCCTACTATCCGGAGACGAACCATCTCATGCCGCTGAGCTATCACGATGCCAGGAGCAAGACGCCCTCGGCGAAGTCGATACCCGTGCTGGTGAGGCCGCTGGCCGCTTCCTCCACCGCCTGATCTCTCCCGCGGCGGGCCGTTCCTCCCCGGTTCCGTTCGCCGAGCCGGCCTCCTGGCGGAGGCCGGCTTTTTGTCTGCCCACGGGAGAACTCTCGCTGCGCCGAGGCGGGGGTGGCAATGCGAAACACCGATGCCTTCGTGAAATATCGACCGCCCGGAAACTCGTAGGGTGACGGCGTGAATTGATCGTGAACCCCTCCCCAACTCTCAGGAGAAAGACCATGAAGACCTTTGTCGCCACTACGCTCGTCGCCCTCGCCCTGTCCCTGTCGGCCACCATTGCCGAAGCCGGTTCCGACCGCGCCGTGATCCCGCCCTCCCAGCAGAACTTCAATGCCCAGCCTGAAGCCGCCGATGCCGTCGTTCCCGGCGCTGGCCGCGAAGTGATCCCACCGGCCCAGCAGAACTTCAAGGGCAAGCCCGAAGGGACCCGTGCCGTCATCCCCGGCGCCGGCCGCGAAGTCATCCCGCCTGCCGAACAGCGCAGCTGATCCACTCCCGCTGGAGCCATGACCCGCCGGGCCCCCGATCGTTTCCGGTCGGAGGCCCGACCGGTGCCGGGGGTGCCTCATCCCGACACCGAAGGGTGGTGACGGTATCAATTGAAGCGAGGCCGGGCATGGTGTTACCACCATACCGCCGACATGGAGACCAGGCATGGCCCTTACCGACGAGAGGACCGCACTTGCAAGGCTGGCGGTCGTCACGCTCCTGGCCGGCGCCGGAGCGGGGCTCGGCGGCATGGGACTGGCGCTCGCGCTGCATTTCATCCAGCACCTCGCCTATGGATACAGCCTCGACGCGGTCATCGGCGCCGAAAGCTTCCTCCAGGGCGTGAGTGCCGCCTCCCCCTTGCGCCGCATCGTGGTGCTGGCCTTCTGCGGCCTCGTGGCCGGCGCGGGCTGGTGGGCGCTCTATCGCTGGGGCCGGCCGCTCGTCGGCATCAGGAAATCCGTGCAGTCGCCGGCGCAGACCATGCCTCTGCCGGAGACGACCATTCATGCCCTGCTGCAGATCGGCACGGTCGCGCTGGGCTCGCCCCTCGGGCGCGAAGTCGCGCCGCGCGAGATTGGGGCCGCCCTTGCGGGCTGGCTGTCCCGGCGCGCCGGCCTGAGCCCGGACGAGGCCCGCATCCTGATCGCCTGCGGCGCCGGTGCCGGCCTGGCCGCGGTCTACAACGTTCCCCTCGCGGGAGCTCTTTTCGTCCTCGAAGTCCTGCTCGGGACATTCAGCCTGCAGGCGCTGCTTCCTGCCATCGCGACATCCGGCATTGCCGCGCTCGTGGCTTGGATCGGCCTCGGCGACGAGGTGCAATATCCCGTGATGCCCTTCGAGATCAGCCCGTCGCTGGTGGTCTGGTCGGTCCTGGCCGGTCCGCTGCTGGGCCTCGCCGCCCATGGCTTCAAGCGTGTATCCGCCGTGATGGCCGAACGCGCTCCGCGCGACTGGCGGCTGCTTCCCTGGAACCTTGCCGTGTTCGTCAGCATTGGCCTCCTCGCCATCGGCTTTCCTCAACTGCTCGGCAACGGCAAGGGGCCGCTTCAACTCAGCCTAGCAAACGACCTGTCGCTGGGCTTTGCCGGCAGCCTCCTGCTCCTTCGCGTCCTGGTGACGCTGGCGGCATTGCGCGCCGGCGCCAAGGGCGGCCTACTGACCCCGGGCATGACGATCGGTGCATTGCTCGCCACGGTGCTCGGCTGCCTCTGGACCATCGCCTGGCCCGGTGTTCCGCCCGGCGCCTTCGCCCTGATCGGGGCGTCGGCCTTTCTCGCCGCCTCCATGAACATGCCGCTGACCGCGATCGTCCTGATCCTCGAATTCACGCGAGTGGGTCAGGATTTCCTGTTTCCCCTCGTCTTCGCCGTCAGCGGCTCGATCGCCGCCGATCGGCTCTGCGCCATGACATTCCGCGCCACGTCCCGGGAGCCGGCAGCTGTTCCAACCGGCTCGCGCCCCTGAACGTGGGAGAAGCGGATGCCGGAATGCCGCGCCGATCCGATAGTCCTGGTCGCGAGCGAAAAGCGTTCGACCGCGCCGCGGATCCTGCCAAGATGA
Organism: Labrys sp. ALF-8; assembly: GCF_059699065.1. Taxonomy (NCBI): domain Bacteria; kingdom Pseudomonadati; phylum Pseudomonadota; class Alphaproteobacteria; order Hyphomicrobiales; family Xanthobacteraceae; genus Labrys; species Labrys sp. ALF-8. The sequence continues at coordinate 2,085,694 of NZ_AP048537.1, read as the reverse complement.
GGAAGTTCAACGCGGAAAGGCGGGCTGACGGGCCGGCCAGGTAACCGAGCGTTTCGATGATCATTTGGAGTCCATCCGATGTCTGAATCGAGTCCAGTCTCAGGCTATGCCCTCCTGCGCAATCCCCGACTCAACAAGGGCAGCGCCTTCAGCGAGGCGGAACGCCGCGCCCATGGCTTGGAAGGGTTGCTGCCTCCGGTGCCCAGCACCCTTCCGCTCCAGGTTGCCCGCATTCACGCCGAGCTCGGCAATCTCGACAACGACCTGCAGAAATATCTGCTGCTGTCGGATCTTCAGGCCCGCAACGAGACGCTGTTCTATGCGGTGCTGATGTCGGACCCCGCGGCCTTCATGCCACTGGTCTACACGCCCACCGTGGGCGAGGCTTGCCAGAAGTTCGATCACATCTTCCGCGCCGCGCGCGGCGTCTACCTGCCGATCACGGCGCGTGGTCGGCTCAGGGAATTGCTGCGCAACTGGCCCGTGAGGGATGTCCGCTTCATCGTGGTCACGGATGGAGAGCGCATCCTCGGCCTCGGCGACCTCGGTGTCGGCGGCATGGGCATACCGATCGGCAAGCTCGCTCTCTACACCGCCTGCGCGGGTGTACCGCCCGAATACTGCCTGCCGGTGACGCTCGACGTCGGCACCAACAACCACGATCTGCTGGAGGATCCCCTCTATCTCGGGCTGCGGCAAAGCCGGGTTCGCGGCGAGGACTACATGGCCTTCATCGACGAGTTCGTCGATGCCGTGCAGGAGCTCTATCCCAAATGCTGCATCCAGTGGGAGGACTTCGCCAATATCAACGCCGTACCGATCCTGGAACGCTATCGCGACAGGGTCTGCACCTATAATGACGACATTCAGGGCACCGCCGCCGTGGCGCTTGCCGGAATCTACGGTGCCTTGCGCATTTCAGGGCAGAAGCTCGCCAGCCAGCGCTTCCTCTTCCTCGGCGGCGGTTCGGCGGCGACGGGCATCGCCGAGCTGATCAGCCAGGCCATGGCCCTGGAAGGCCTCGACATCGCGGCGGCGCGAGGGTGCAATGCCCTGTTCGACGTCAACGGCCTCATGGTGACGTCGAGGACCGACCTCGCCGCCTTCCAGAAACCCTTCGCGCTGGACCACGAACCGGTCTCGACCTTTCTCGACGCCATCCGCTCCCTGCGCCCGACCGGCATCATCGGCGTCAGCACGGTGCCGAAGCTGTTCAACCAGCCGGTGATCGAGGCCATGGCCGAGATCAACGAGATGCCGATCATATTCCCCTATTCCAATCCGACGTCACGATCGGAATGCACGGCGGAAGAGGCCTATCGCTGGTCCGGGGGGCGGGCCATCTTCGCGAGCGGCAGCCCGTTCAAGCCGGTAGAGATCGCCGGCCGGATCCTGGTTCCCGGCCAGGGCAACAACGTCTATATCTTCCCGGCCATGGGCATGGCGGTCTACGCCACGCAGGCGACCCGCGTGACCGAGGAGATGTTCATCGTGGCCGCCAAGGCGGTGGCGGAACAGGTCACCGAGAAGAATCTCGCGACCGGCCTGATCTATCCTCCACAGAGCCAGATCTACGCGGCGTCCCTGCACGTTGCGGGGCGCGTTGCCGAATACATCTTCGATAGGAATCTCGCGCGCGTGGAACGTCCCGGCGATATCGCCGGGCTCATCCGGTCCAGCGTCTACCGGCCGGCCTATCCCGCCTGACAGCCCGCCGTTCAGGGCTTGGCGGGCAGGCCCACGGGGGCGAAGCCGAAGCGGGCGAGGGTCGCCTGTCCCTCGGGGGAGAGGATGGCGAGGGCAAGGGCGACCGCGTTGCGGTTCCCGCTGTCGGCGAGGGCAAGGCCGTATTCCGGTCCGGCGTCATAGGCCGGCGGGACGGCCACGACGGCAATGCCCGGCGTCGCCTTCCGGCGCTGGTCGGCGCCGCTGCAATAGCCGATCATCACGTTGATCTGCCCGGTCTGGAAGGCTGCCGCGATCGGATCGCCGCTGGTGGCCGCCGTGGTGCCGCCGACGATCTTCTGCGCCTTGGCGTCGAGCCTGGCGAAGGCGCCGGGTGCATCCTTGTCGATCGCGTGGAACATCGCCCAGGTGTAGTCCCCGCCCGGATCGGCCTTGGGGGTCGAGGTCCCGAGCCTGACCGCGGGGTAGAGGATGCGCCCGGCGAAATTCGCCGTCGTCAGACCCGCCTCCGGCGTGGCGAAGGCACAGAGCTGGTTTCGGGTGAACATCACGACGGCGGCCGCCTTGCCTTCCTCCCGAAGCTTCAAGGGACTCGCCATGTCGGCGGAGGCGAAGACGTCGACCGCATCGCCTTTCTCGATCTTCTCGCGCATCAGGCCGGACGGCCCGAAGGAAGTCTGCACCTGCACCCCGGTCCTGGCCGCGAAGTCCTTCGCGATCGAGCCGAGGGCATCGCGCAGGCTTCCGGCGCCATAGAGCACGACTTCGTCGGCCTGCCCCGCGGATGCAGCCAGCAGGAGACCGGTGACGAGAAGGGGTCGGAACATGGCGCTCACTCCGGCAGGAATCGAATTCGTGTCTCGTTATATCCACAAGACTATGACGATCGTTGCAGATCGGTGCCCCGACGGCAACAGCCCGATTGCCAACGACATGCTGGCATGCAACCAGTACGCTGTATCCAAGGGGGAATAACGAGAACCGTCATGACGAACCGAAGCACCAGACTGGCCCTTGCCGTGTTCCTTGCACTGGCGTGCACGACGGCGGCGCGGGCCGCCGAAACAGTGACCGTCTTCGCGGCTGCGAGCCTCAAGAATGCGCTCGACGATGCGGCGGCCGCCTTCAAGGCCAAGACAGGCATCGCCGTCGTCGCGAGCTACGCCGGCTCGCCCGCGCTGGTGAAGCAGATCGAGCAGGGCGCACCGGCGGACCTGTTCGTGTCGGCTGACGAGAAATGGATGGATTATGCAGCCGACCACAAGCTGATCCGGCCCGAAAGCCGCGTGAACCTGCTCGGCAACTCGCTCGTCGTCATCGCGCCGAAAGACGCGAAGGCGGACAGGCTGCCTCTGACCTCCGTCGCCTTCGAGCAGGCTGTCGGGACAGGCAAATGGTCGACGGGAACGGTCAACACCGTGCCTTGCGGCATCTATGCCAAGGAGGCGATGACGAAACTCGGCATGTGGCAGGCGGCCGAGCCCCGGCTCGCCCAGACCGACAATGTGCGGGCCGCGATGCAGTTCGTCTCACGAGGCGAGGCGGCGCTCGGCGTGGTCTACCAGACCGACGCCAATGCCGATCCCACCGTAAAGGTCGTGGCGACCTTTCCGGACGAGACCCACACGCCCATCGTCTATCCCTTCGCGCTGACCGCGACGGCGAAGGGCGAGGCGCCGGCACAGTTCCTCGCCTTCCTGGCGGGCGAGGAGGCCAAGCCGATCTTCCTGAAGCAGGGCTTCGTGCTGCTGAAGCGCTGATCGGCTCGGTCGCAGCGATCGATGAGAGGCTTGGGACGCCTCAGGCTTCCATGCCCAGCGCCTGGAGGTAGAGTTCCAGGATGGCGTCTTCCTCGGCACGCTCGGCAGCCGGCTTCTTACGAAGGGAGACGATCTTGCGAAGAATGGCGACGTCGAAGCCGTTGGCCTTGGCCTCGCCGTACACTTCCTTGATGTCGTCGGCGATCGCCTTCTTGTCCTCTTCGAGGCGCTCGATGCGCTCGATGATCGATTTGAGCTGGTCGGCGGCGACCGAGGTTGCGTCCGTCATGGAATACTCCTGAGAAAAAATTGGGCGCGATGTGGCTGAAAAAGCCGAGTCGGGTCAACCCCCCGTGCGGCTTCCCCAATGTTCGATGCGCCGGATTGTGGGGTCGACGATGAGGGGAGACAGCGCATGGGCGATGCGGTCCGCCCAGTCCAGCGCGCCTTCCTGGGTCCCGATGAGGTCCTGCCGGACCTCGATGAGCGCATGCGGCAGGCCACGCAACGTCGCATGCTGGTAGAGCGTGTCCCCCTCCAGGGCGCCGTCATAGGGCTCGTTGTCGCCCACCACGAGGGCCGGATCCCTGCCGAAGGCCTCGATCATCGGCTTGGCGATGCGCGGGTCCTTGTCCCAGAGCAGCGTGACGTGCCAGGGACGCGGCACTCCGCGCCAGACCGGCGTGAACGAGTGCACGGCAAACAGCACCGGCACGATGCCGCGTTCCAGCCTGGCGTTGACGAGATCGGCGATCGCCCGGTGATAGGGACGATAGAAGCGTTCGATGCGCCGGGTAATCTCCTCATGCCCCACGCGGGCATTGCCGGGCACCAGGGCGCCGTCGGACAGCCGCATGACCAGCGTCGGGTCGTCGGCGCCGCGATTGGGGTCGATCAGCAGGCGCGAATAGCGGGTAAGCACCGCCGGCGCCCGCAATCTGGCAGACAACGCATGAGTGACCGTCCGTACGCCGATGTCATAGGCGATATGGCGCTCGAGCTGGGACGGCGGCAGGCCAAGCGTGCCATATTCCGCCGGAAGCGCGTTGGAGGCATGGTCGCATAGCAGGATCAGACCGGATTCTGGATGGCCGTCCAGTGTTTCGATGGGCGGAAAATCGGATTGCACGGAATCACTGACATTGTGGGATCGAGACAGTCAGCATAAAGACGTGGCCCGATCGAGTACAACAGCCTCCAGCCGCAACGGAAATGGGAATGAGCACTGCCGCGCAATCGGCCAGCCCCGCACGCCACGCCTTCTGGCCCGCCTTCGCCGCCCTGCTCGGCGGCGCGATGGCCATGGGCATCTCGCCAATCTTCGTGCGCCTGTCCGATGTCGGCCCCTTCGCGAGCGCCTTTTATCGTGTCTTCCTCGCCCTGCCTGTGCTCTACGCCTGGATGCGGCTGGAGGAGCAGAACGCGCAAACACCTGATGGCGGGCCGGCTTTCTCGCTGCCGGTGATCGCCTCCGGCCTTGTCTTTGCCGCCGACCTCTTCTTCTGGCATCTCGCCATTGCCAAGACCACCGTCGCCAACGCGACCTTCTTCGCCACCACCGCCCCTGTTTGGGTGGTGGTGTTCGGCTGGCTGTTCTACCGCCGGAAAGCCAGCCGCGGCGCCGTGCTGGGTCTCGCGCTCTGCCTTCTCGGCGGCCTCGCCCTCGTGGGGCAGTCCATCGCCTTTGCGCCGGGTCATCTCGTCGGCGACGGCTACGCCGAAGCGACGGCCGTGTTCTTCGGCCTCTATTTCCTCGCCGTCGAGAAGGCGCGGCTCCGCCACCGCGCGGCACGCGTCACCTTCTACATGTCGGTGCTCGCCGCCGCGATCCTGGCGGCAGTGGCGTTGTGGGCCACCTACGGCCTGGGCCAGCGCTTCCTGCCGGCCGGTGCGCTTGGCTGGGTGACGCTGTTCGCGCTCGCCTGGGTCAGCCACGCAGGCGGGCAGGGGCTGCTGTCGGTGGCGCTCGGTTCGCTGCCCGTGGTGTTCTCTTCGCTCGTGATCTTCCTGGAGGCCGTGGCGGCTGCGGCGCTGGGCTGGCTTATCCTTCAGGAGGCCGTCTCGCCGCTGCAGGCGCTCGGCGGGCTGGTCATCATCGCCGGCATCTGGATCGCCCGGCCGCGAACGGCCTGAGGCATACGCCGATTTAGCGCCTTTCTTGCGCCCGAACGAGACTGTATTGATGACGAGCCCAAGGGTCGAATCACTCCGGATGAAACGTACCACCGTCCATTTCCTGCTTGTGACCGCAGCCGTCTGCGGGGCTTCCATCCTGGCCGCCAGCCCGGCCTCCGCCGATTTCCGCCTCTGCAACAACACATCCAGCCGCGTGGGTGTCGCCGTCGGCTACAAGGACAACCAGGGCTGGCTGACCGAGGGATGGTGGAATGTTGCTGCGCGGAGCTGCGAATCCATCCTCAAGGGGCCGCTCGCCGCACGCTATTACTACGTCTATGCGGTCGACTACGACCAGGGCGGGGAGTGGAGCGGGAGTGCCTTCATGTGCACCCGCGACAAGGAGTTCACCATCCGCGGCTTCGAGAACTGCCTGGCGCGCGGCTACGACCGCACGGGCTATTTCGAGATAGATACCGGCGAGCAGAAGGCCTGGACCGTGCAGCTTTCCGAACAGGCGCAGAATGGCGCCAAACCGAAGTCGGATGCGCCGGCCGATACGCCCCCCTCGCCCCCGGATGGGCCGGCTGCTGTTCCGGCCCCTTCCGTGACAGCAGCGCCGGCGACGCCCGCCACACCTTCGTCCGCGGTTCCAGCCTCTCCGGCCGCCCCCGCACCGCAAACGCCCGGGCCGGCCCCGGCCCCTGGAACCCCGCCCAATCCTTCCGGAACGTCAGCCCCCTCGAAATAGCGCCACAGCGTGTCTTTTATGTCACGTTTCTGGCGTGAAAATGGGGTTAGAGTTCCGGCTCACCCTTGTGGGTGCGCTGCCTTGCGGCGTCGACATCCGCACAAAATGTCCAAGAAAAGAGAGAAATTGCCGCATGCGACGTCAGCGTAAAGTCAAGATACTCGCCACCCTGGGACCTGCTTCCTCGACGCGGGAGATGATCGCCAAGCTGTTCCGCGCCGGCGCCGACTTGTTTCGCATCAATATGAGCCACACCTCGCATGACCGCATGCGGGAAATGGTGGGGCTCATTCGCGATGTCGAGAAGGAATGTGGTCGTCCGATCGGCATCCTCGTCGATCTGCAGGGTCCGAAGCTGCGTATCGGCGAATTCGCCGAGGGGGCCGTGCAACTCGTCAACGGCGCGAGCTTCGTGCTCGATTCCGATCCGACTCCCGGTACCGTCGAGCGCGTCTACCTGCCCCACCCCGAAATCCTCTCGGCCCTGCGGCCCGGCCATACCCTGCTGCTGGACGACGGCAAGGTGCGCCTGAGGACGAAGGAGGCCACCGGCAACCGCGCGGTGACGGAGGTCGTCGTCGGCGGCAAGATGTCGAACCGCAAGGGCGTGTCGCTGCCCGATACCGAAATTCCGGTCTCGGCCATGACGCCCAAGGATCATGCCGATCTGGAAGCGGCCATGACCACCGGCATCGACATCATTGCCCTTTCCTTCGTGCAGCGCCCGGAGGATATCCGCGAGGTGCGCGACATCGTCCGCGGGCGGGCCCTGGTGATGTCGAAGATCGAGAAGCCCCAGGCGATCCAGCGCCTCGACGAGATCATCGAGGAGTCCGATGCGCTGATGGTGGCGCGCGGCGATCTCGGCGTGGAGTTGCCGCTCGAGAAGGTGCCCGGCTTGCAGAAGCGCATCGTGCGCGGCGCCCGCCGCCTCGGCCGCCCCGTCGTGGTGGCGACGCAGATGCTGGAATCGATGATTACCTCGCCCGTGCCTACCCGCGCGGAAGTATCCGACGTGGCCACGGCCGTCTATGAGGGCGCCGATGCCGTCATGCTCTCGGCCGAGAGCGCCTCGGGCGAATTCCCGATCGAGGCGGTGGCGACGATGAACCGCATCGCCGAGGAGGTCGAGCGCGACCCGCTCCACCGCACCATCATCAACGCCCAGCGCAACGAGCCGGAGCAGACCGGCGCCGACGCCATCGCCGCGGCTGCCCGCACCGTCTCGGAAACGCTCGATATCGCTGCCCTCATCGCCTGGACGGCTTCGGGCTCGACCGGCCTGCGCATCGCCCGCGAGCGTGCCGAGAAGCCGCTGCTGGCCCTGACGCCCAAGGTTGCGACCGCACGCCGACTCGCCCTGGTCTGGGGCATCCACGCCGTGTTGACCGACGATGCCCGCGACGTCAACGACATGGTCGACCGTGCCTGCCGCCATGCCTCCCGCGACGGCTTCGCCAAGCGTGGCCAGCGCGTGCTGATCATGGCCGGCGTCCCCTTCGGCACACCCGGCGCCACCAACATGGTGCGTATCGCGGTGGTGGAGGGGGAGGACGCCGAGGGCGCCTGAAGACGACACGCATTCCCGATCTTACGAAGGCGCAGCTCTCCGGCTGCGCCTTTTATTTTTGCCGGCAAATGAAATGCGGATTCATATCAGATCAGGTGGCATCTGTGCTTTCCGGCACAGTTTCGAACCACATGGAGGCCTATAGGAGCAGGAAGGTCGTCCTGCCTGCCGTGCGGCTTCGACTCGTTCCGCGGAAACATTACATGGACGAGATTAAAGGTAGCCGGCTAGATAAATCCTGGTTCTCGTGAGTCGGAACATGAAATTACTCCGCATCGCCCTGCTGGCCGGTTTCGCTGCCATGGCCGCGCCCGCTGCATTGGCGGCCGGCCCTTCCTTCGCCGCCCTGGACGACAAGCCATGGCGCGTCGCCCTCCTGCCGCTCGACATCCCGATGGACGAGGCGTTGAACGGCGAGTTCCTGGAGGGCATCTATGACGAGCATCTCCAGCCCTTCATCCGCAGCAGCCTGCGTCCCGATGGCGATCCGCTTGTTCATATCGAGACACGGCTGTCCCCCAGGAGCGGGGCCAAGACGGATTCGGAGAAGGACATCACCCTCGGCCTTTGGTTTTCGTCCCAGGAAACCGGCCAGCGCGCCTATTGGCTCCGCATGATGCAGCCTCTCGCCGCATCCGTCCCGGAGCGGACTTTCGCCGAGAAGGTTGGTGGGCGCTTCGGTGCGGCGGCCAAAACGATACGGGCGGCCGATGGCGCGATAACGTGGGTGGTTTCGCTCTATCTCGCGCCGGACACGCCTTCGCCTCAGAAAGGGGCCGCGGCCGCTGGCGTAGCCAAGGATTGGCCGGCGGACTATCAGGCGCTCGCGGATATCCAGGGGCGGGACCTGCGCGGCAAGGCCCGGCTGCTTGGCCGCGAGTTTCGCGGCGCGATGGTGAGCTACGGCGTCGACAGGGATGGTCAGGTCTCGGCAAGCTCGATGGAGCTGGTGGACATGCCGCTCGCGGCGAGCGTGCTCAAGCTGGACCCGTAGGCCCCGGGCGAAATGGGTCCGATGCGAAGGCGACGGCTCTATTCCGCGGCCCTCGGCAACTCGTGGCGTTGCAGGGCCTCCGCCTCATCCGCCACGCATTCGATCTCGGCCAGGACCTGTTGCCTGGCGGTGTAGTGGATCTGGTGTCCCGTTCCTGGCAGGAGGATGAGGCGGGAGCCCTCCACCTGCCGGTGCAGCGCCTCGGAATGGATGGGGGTCGAGACGACATGATCGGCGGGGTCGGCGACGATGGCCGTCGGCACCTTGATCTCGCCGTAGCGCCTGGACTGAACTTCGAGGAAGGCCTTGAGGGCGGCGACGTCCTGCCCGTTCCAGCGAAATTCGCGGGGACGCAGCACCAGCGCTGCACTCGTCCGCTGCACATAGTCGGCCGGGCCGCTGCCCGGAATGAAGGCATCCTCCGCCGATTTCTTCAGGCCCCAGCTGCCGGCGGGCGTCATGACAGTATGCACGAAGATCTGGCCCAGAACCGGTGTGGCGGAGAGGCGGTAGTACCAATTGATGCCGCCCGGCCAGGGATGGGTGGCGCCTGAAAGCAAGACCAACCCGGCGACCCTGTCCTTGTGCTCCAGGGCGAAGTTGGCGGCCAGGGATCCCGCCAGCGAATGTCCGACCACGACGAAGCGGCGGATGCCGCGCTGCTCGAGCCCTTCGACGATGAGCTTCACCTGCTCGGCCGGGGAAGCGTCGGCACGTCCATTGGGCCGGTCGCTCCAGCCATGGCCCGGCCGATCGACTGCAATCACGCGGCGGCTTCGGGAAAGCTCTTCCCCCAGACCATAGACCATGTCGCGTGCATTGGAGGTGGCGCCGTGCAGCAGCACGACAGGCAGGCGCCCGGCATCATGGCCGGCACCGAGATCGAACAGGTGCAGGCGCCCGCCTGTCACGGGCACGAACACGCCTCCCGGCGGGTTTTCCTCGGCGATGCGGGCCGCGATGATATGGGTGGCCTGGATGGCCCCGAGCACGTGAGCGCTCACGAGGATGAGCAGGAAGATCAGCAGGGCGGTCAATCAGGGGCCTTCGGGAATCGGGGGGCGCAGGCTTGGGCCTGCCTCTCGTCACCGAACGTAATCCGTTTGGCGCAATGCTGGAAGCTCGTTCGACCGATCCGCGGCTTATGCGCCCGCAGGCACGGCGGCCCGGAACCTGGCCGGATCGATCTCAGATGTCCCGCCCCTCGACATCGGCCTTGAGGTCGTCGAGCACCTTCTGGGCGCCTGGGATCTGCGGATTGATCTCGAGTGCCTTCTTCAGTGCCTCATAGGCATGCTTCTTGTCGCCCATGTCGACGAGCATCATCCCCAGGCCGCTCCAGGCACCGTATTCGCGGGGGTTGCGGCGCAGCGTTTCGGCAATGTCGGCGATGGAGCGCACATAATCCTTCTGCAGGAAATAGGCGGTGGCGCGCTTGTTCCAGGCCTCCGCATAGTCGGGCCTGAGATGGATGATGGCGTCGAGGATCTTGATTGCCTTGGCGGTTTTGGACGCCTGGATGGCGGTGAGCGCGCGGTCCATCAGCAGATCCGCGGTGTCGCTGCCCGACTTCAGCTCCATCCGCTCGATCTGCAGGGCGATGTTGCGGGCCTCGATCTCCGACTGGGCCTTGCTCAGGCGCTCATAGAGATGGTCGAGAGCGGGATCGGCCGGCGGCTTGTCCTGCGCCATCGCGGCGGCGGGCGCGGCCAGTATCCCCATCAAGGCGAGAATCGCGATCTTCATGATCGCGATAGTGCCGGCCGATTGTGGCGATTTCAAACCAAAAAACCCGGTCACGTTGCCATGACCGGGCTTCTGATTGCGGCAAGCCGGAGAAGGCTCAGCCCTGGCGGGCCTTGTAGCGCTTCTGGGTCTTGTTGATGATATAGACGCGGCCCTTGCGGCGGACCAGCTGGTTGTCGCGATGGCGCGTACGCAGCGACTTGAGCGAGTTGCGGATCTTCATGGTTCTCGTGCCTCAGGTTGGAGCACGCGAACGAACCGCAGGAGCTCCCAAATTCGAAAGATGCGGGGTTCTAGCGACGAGGCGCCGGGATGTCAACGGTGTTCCGGGCCGCAAGTGTCGTGTTCAGGCCGTGCCCGACCCATTCGGGGACATCAGATCGTGCAACCCCTCGAGATCGCGCCTCACCCATTGCTTGTCGGCCCGGAATTTCTCGTCAGACATGCCGGGCTGGCGGAACAGGGTCAGAATAACCTCGGCACCGCCCTCGTTTCCGATAATCCGTAGCGGGACATGGATTTCCGGCCCGCTGCCGACATCGACATGATGGTCCATCACGCCGAATTCGTTGTACGGCGTGAAGCGAATCCACACCACGCCCTCCGGCCCCTGCGCCCGCCAGCGATCGCCCTCGTTCCGAAGCGTGGATCGGCTGAGGCCGGAGGCCCACCGGGGGAAGAACTCGGGTTGCCAGATCGTGTCGTAGAGGGCGCGCCAGGGCTGTCCGATGCCGATCCCGAGTGTGACGGCTTCCAGCATTGTCCTCGCCTCCCCTTCTTTCGCCCATGGAATCGTCGTAGGCAGAATCATGAATGTCGAGATTCGCGAGATGGAACCGGCCGACTACGACGCCGTGGTGGCGTTGTGGTCGCAAACGCCCGGCGTCATTCTACAGCCACTCACCGACAGCCGCGAGGGTATTGCCCGCCTCCTCGAACGCAATCCCGGCCTCAGCGTGGTGGCGCTGCTGGAGCGCGGCATCGCAGGCTCCCTGCTGGCAAGCCACGATGGCCGTCGCGGATTCCTGCAGCATCTGGCTGTCGCACCCCCCTTGCGTGGCCACGGTGTCGCCAAAGCGATGATCGGGCGCTGCCTCGACGGATTGAGCCGTCACCAGCTCGGCTGGGTTCATCTCGATGTCGCCGTCACCAACGAGGCGGCGGGTGCGTTCTGGGAAAAGGCGGGCTGGAGCTTTCAGAGCCACCTGATGCGATTGTCCCGCAAGCTTTGACTTCGGCCGTCGGCTCTATGCTGCCGCGCCGGCATTGGCTATGAGTGCCGCACTGACAGGGAGACCAGCATGGCGGACTACAAGCTCTACGCCTTCGGCGAATCCGGCAATTGCTACAAGGTGGCCATGATGCTGGCCCTCACCGGCACGCCGTGGGAGCGCCTGCCGGTCGACTACTTCAACGGCGAGACGCGCGGGGAGGAGTTCCGGGCGATCAACGAGATGGGCGAGGCCCCGGTCCTGCTGCATGGCGACAAGGTCCTCAGCCAATCCGGCGTCATCCTCGACTATCTGGCGGAGCAGACGGGGCGTTTCGGGGCGGAAAACGAGGATGAGCGGCGTGAGATCCTGCGCTGGACGTTGTTCGACAATCACAAGTTCACCTCCTATTACGCCACGCTGCGCTTTCTCGTCGGCCTCCAGAAGAGTGGAGAGAATCCGGTGACGGAATTCCTGCGCGGACGGGCCAGGGCGGCCTTCGCCATCGTCGACGAGCATCTCGGTAACAGCGACTTCCTGATCGGCAACCGCCTCACCATCGCCGACCTCTCGCTTGCGGGCTACATCTTCTTCGACGAGGCCACCGGCATGGATCTCGCCGATTACCCCAACATCCTGGCCTGGCGCGCCCGCATCGCCGCCATGCCCGGCTGGAAGTCCCCCTATGAATTGGTGCCCCATGCACCCAAGGTCAGGGGCTGACCTTGCACGCTCCTGCACCGGCGTCCCTGCTTGAACGCTATCGCGCCCTGGTCGCTTCGGGGGGCCTCGAACGCGACCCGGCCCAGGAGACCGTGCTGGCCCGCCTGCAGGATCTTCTCGGGCGGCTGGGCGAGGCGTCGGAAGCTCCCAAATCCGGCATGTTCGGGCGCCTCTTCGGCCGGGGCAAGCCGCCGGCCCGGCCGAAGGGGCTCTATATCTGGGGTGAGGTCGGACGCGGCAAGACCATGTTGATGGACCTGTTCAGCCAGGCAGTGCCGGCCCGTATCCTCCATCGGCGGGTGCACTTCAACGCCTTCATGAACGATGTCCATGAGCGTATCTTTCGCTATCGGAACGAGGTCCGGGCCGGGCGGATCAAGGGCGACGATCCGATCGGTCCGGTCGCCGGCGTGCTGGCCGAGGAAGCGAGCCTGCTCTGCTTCGACGAATTCTCGGTCACCGACATCGCCGATGCGATGATCCTCGGCCGTCTCTTCACCCATCTGTTCGAACGCGGGGTCACGGTGGTCGCCACCTCCAATGTGGTGCCGGACAGGCTCTACGAGGGCGGTCTCAACCGCGCTCTTTTCCTCCCCTTCGTCGATCTGCTGCAGCGGCACATGGACGTGGTGAAGCTGGAATCGCGCACGGATTACCGGCTGGAGAAACTCGCCGGCGGAGAGACCTACCTCCTGGGCTCGGGGCCGGAGGTGCGGGCGAAGCTGGATGCCGCCTTCGAGCGGCTCACGGGCCATCGCCGGGGCGAACGGGTCGTGCTCACCGTGAAGGGTCGCGAACTGGTGGTTCCGGAGGCGGCGATGGGCGTTGCCCGCTTTTCCTTCGACGAACTTTGCAATCAACCCCGGGGCGCGGCGGACTACCTGGCCTTGGCGGAGCGATTTCATACCGTGGTGCTGGACGATGTGCCCGTCATCGCCGAGGCGCAGCGCAACGAGGCCAAGCGATTCATCCTCCTGATCGATTGCCTCTACGATCGCGGCGTCAAGCTGGTCGTATCCGCGGCAGCGGAGCCCGCCGGGCTCTATCCCTACCAGGAGGGCCGGGAGGCCTTCGAATTCCAGCGCACCGAATCGCGCCTGATCGAGATGCGTTCGGAAGCCTATCTCGCCCAGCCTCATCTGGCGGCGCCGGCGCAGAAGCCGCCCTTGGTGGATACGTGATGGCGAAGGCGGAACCCACCGGCACGCGCCTGCTCGACATCGCCACCGACCATGTGCGCAAGCATGGCCTGGAACGGACTTCCGTGGTGGCTGTCGCGCGCGATGCACAGGTGAGCCACGCCGCCGTCTACCGCTATTTCGCCTCCAAGGACGCGCTGATCGACGCCGTCACCGCCGATTGGCACAAGGCCGTGGAGACGCAGCTCGCCGTCGTCGCGGATGCACCCGACCCCGCCGACGACAAGCTCGAGCGCATGATGCTCCTGCTTGCAAGGCTGTATCGCGAGCGGCTCGATCAGGAGCCCAATCTCTATGCGGCCTGGCTGTCGGCCATCGCCGAGAACCGCGCCGTCGTACGCAAGCATCGCCGCCGTGTCCGTACCCTGATCGAGAGGGTGATCGAGGAGGGGCGCTCGATCGAACTGTTCCGCGCCCGCTCGAACGAGAGGCTGATCGCCTTCCTTGCCGATGCCTTGCATCGCTTCATCGATCCCGTCGCGATCTTCGCGGACCGTAACGCCAGCCGCCACGAACTCGACCAGCGTCTCGCGCGTCTGCTGCGCGTGGTGATCCGCGCCATGGTGGCTGGAAGCGTCTAGATCGTTGCTGTCGGCCGCACGGCCTGTACGTATTTCGTGCTTCTCAACACTGTGCGTTAATCCTTTTCCGGCATTGTTCTTGCTTCCCGATATTGCTCGCTCGATCGGGCGCAGGACGCGTGAGATGTTTGATAGTGCCGTGCCGGGTTCCGGCACCCGAGTTGAAAAAGCCAAGCTCGATCCAAGGGCCCTCCTGATTGCCCTCAACCAGGCCAGCTACGAGTGGTGTCTGGAGACCGATCGTCTCACCTGGAGCGCCGGTGCCGCCCGTGTGCTCGGTGTCGATGATGAAGATGCCATCGCCAGCGGCAAGGCCTTTGCCGGCCTGATCGATTTCGAAACGCCCGGGGGGCGGCACGAGGCGATGATGCAGGGAGCCTTGGGCGGCCTGGTGGAGGGCGTCCCCTATTGCCTGCGCTACGCATGCCGCGCGCAGGACGGTGGAAAGAAACGCTGGATCGAGGATCGCGGCCGCTGGTTCGCCGGCCCGGACGGGCGTCCCGCCTTTGCACGCGGGCTCATGCGGGTCGTGGCGGAATGCGCCGAGGAGGAAGCCGGCTCCCTGCGTTCGCCGGCGGGTGGCGTCCTCGACCGAGGCTTGGCCTTTTCCCTTACGAAAGCCTGCGAGAACGGCCGGCAGGCGGGCCTCTTTCTCGTCTCGATCGACCGGCTCGGCCGCATCCACGCTGAGTTCGGCCCGGTGGTCGCCGACGTGGTCAGCGCACAGGTGATGCGCGGCCTGCGCGCCGTCTTACGCATCGGCGACAGCCTCGCCAGCGTCGCGGACGGAAAGTTCGCGCTCGTGCTGTCGGGCTGTGAGGCGGAGGATCTCGGAGCTGCTGCCGAAAGGCTGCTGCGGGCCGTCGTGAGGGTGCGGGTCGAGACGGAGAAGGGCGAGATCGCTCCCATCGTCTCGGTCGGCGGCGTTCATATCGGGCCCACCTCGGTGGATGCCGGCACCGCGCTCCATGCGGCGCAGTGTGCGCTGGATCGCTGCGAACGCGAAACACCCGGCGGCTTTGCCGTTTTCGCCGAGGACGATGCCCGGATTGCCGCCGCCGGAGCCGCACAGAGACTTGCCGCGGCCTTGAACGAGGAGCGCGTCTTCCTGGCTTTCGAGCCCGTGCTGCGCGCCCGCCATGCCGGGCCTGCCCTCTTTCGCGCGCGAGCCTTCATCCGCGGTGCCGGCAGCGCTCCGCCCTGGCAGCCGGCGCATCTGACGCCCGATTGCGATCGCGCGCTGGCCCGCCGCTTTGCCCTGCGCCTGGTCGATCTCGCCGGCGCGGCGCTCTCCCGCCATCCCGGCGTGGAAGTGATGCTGCCCATCCCGGTTGTGGTCGAACCGCCGCGGCGCACGGGCAATGCCTATGACCGGCTGACCATCGAACTCGACGAGACGCTCGCGAAGGCCGATCTGCACAACACTGGCCGCTATTGCCGTGCCATCCTCGCCTCCGGCGCGCGGCTTGCCGTTACCGGCTTCGGCGTCGGCCATCTTTCCTTCGCCGATCTGGCGAGCCTCGGCGTCGGTCACGTTACCCTGAACGGCACGCTGGTGGAGACGGCCGGCCAGGTTGCCCAGGGGCGCTACGCCCTGCGTTGCCTGATCGAGGCGGCTGTCAGCCATGACGTCGGGGTCGGCGCCGAATGGGTCGATGACGAGACTGTCGCGCAGCAACTCACGGAATGGGGCTGCGACAGGATGCTGGGCACGCTCGCAGGCCCGCTGCGGTTGGAACTGCCGAGGCCGCGAGGCGCCGGGCGTCAGCAGGCAATGGCGATGACGGGAACGTAAGGCCTGTCCCTTCCGCTCGACTGCGTTGTTCCCTATGCGAGTCCCTTAGGTTCAGGACTTCTTGTCGTCGCTCATGCGATCCAGGCGGGACCGCATTTCCGCGAGCTCCTTCTTGAGATTGTCGAGGTCGTCATTGGCGCGCGGCGCCGCGGCCGGGGGCTCGGCCACCTCGTCCGTGCCGGGCTGGGTGAAGGGGGAGAAGAGGCGGAAGGCGCGCTGGAAGGCAGCCATGTTGTTGCGCGCCTGTTCCTCGAGCGCGCTGAAGCCGCCGTTGACCCAGGGCGCCTGTCCCCAGCCGGAGGTGAGATGCTGCGTCATCTGCTCGCGCAGCTTCTGCTGGTCCCGGGTGAGATTGTCGATGGAGAATTCCAGGAAGCTGGGAACCAGGGCCTGCATGCTGTCGCCATAGAAGCGGATGAGCTGCCGCAGGAAGGTGATGGGCAGGAGATTCTGGCCCTTGTTCTCCTGCTCGAAGATGATCTGCGTGAGCACCTGCCGGGTGATGTCCTCGCTCGTCTTTGCGTCATGAACGACGAAATCCTCACCTGCCTTCACCATGGCGCCGAGGTCTTCGAGTGTCACATAGGTCGACGTGCCGGTATTGTAGAGGCGCCGGTTGGCGTATTTCTTGATCGTGGTCGGCTCTTTCGCTTTCGCCATGCCAGCATGCCCTTCGCGGTCGCCCTTGTCATAAGGAGAGACTGACAAGCCTCTACCGAAAACGCGAGTCTAGGCTGTTTTCGCGAATGCGAAAACATCTTTGTGCAAGCGCGGTAAACTCACGTGCCGCATTGACGGCGCCGCTTGAACCAGCCCATATGCCGCATGGGGAGTAGGCCCGCCCGGGGCCGCCGGACAAAGAGCTGCAAAGGAGCGAGATAGCCATGAGTGATGTCGTCATTGTCAGTGCCGCGCGCACGCCGGTCGGCTCCTTCAACGGCGCCTTTGCCGCCACGTCGGCCCATACGCTGGGTGCCGTGGCCATCAAGGAGGCCATTGCCCGCGCCAAGGTGGAGGGCGCGGAAGTCGACGAGGTCATCCTCGGCCAGGTGCTGAGCGCGGGCGAGGGCCAGAATCCCGCCCGCCAGGCCGCCATGGAAGCCGGCGTGCCGCAGGAAAAGACGGCGTTCGGCCTCAACCAGCTCTGCGGCTCCGGCCTGCGGGCCGTCGGCCTGGGCCTGCAGCAGATCGTCAACGGCGATGCCTCGATCATCGTGGCCGGCGGCCAGGAATCCATGTCCCTTGCGCCGCATGTCGCGCATCTGCGCGCCGGCACCAAGATGGGCGACATGAAGTTCCTGGATTCGATGCTGAAGGACGGCTTGATGGATGCCTTCCACGGCTATCACATGGGCATCACCGCCGAGAATGTCGCCTCCAAGTGGCAGCTCACCCGCGAGGAGCAGGATGCCTTTGCCGTCGCCTCCCAGAACAAGGCCGAGGCCGCCCAGAAGGCCGGACGCTTCAAGGACGAGATCGCGCCGGTGACCGTGCCGAGCCGCAAGGGGGACATCATCGTCGACACCGACGAATATCCCCGCCACGGCGCCACTCTCGATGCAATGGCCAAGCTCCGGCCCGCCTTCAACAAGGACGGCACGGTGACCGCCGGCAATGCTTCCGGCATCAATGACGGCGCTGCCGCCGTGGTGCTGATGAGCGCCAAGGACGCCGAGAAGCGCGGCCTTACGCCGCTCGCCCGCATCGCATCCTGGGCCACCGCCGGCGTCGACCCCGCCATCATGGGCACGGGCCCGATCCCGGCCTCGCGCAAGGCCCTCGAAAAGGCTGGCTGGAAGGTCGGCGATCTCGATCTCGTCGAGGCCAACGAGGCCTTCGCCGCCCAGGCCCTCGCCGTGAACAAGGACATGGGCTGGGATCCCGCCATCGTGAACGTCAATGGCGGAGCCATCGCCCTCGGCCATCCGATCGGCGCGTCCGGCGCCCGTGTCCTGGTAACCCTGCTGCATGAGCTCGCCCGCCGCGGCGGCAAGAAGGGCATCGCCACGCTGTGCATCGGCGGCGGCATGGGCATCGCGTTGACGGTGGAGCGCTGAGCCCGCCGCCCTTGCTTCGCCTGTAAGGACGATCGCCGGCGCCGGGGTGGGTGACATCCTCGCAAAGTCACCCCGTCACGGCACGAAGGCCGCGAGAGCTGGTGCCTCTCGCTTCATCCCGAAGCTTCGCCACGGCTCTCCCCTCCAGGGGAGGGTGAACCTCTTCCCCACCCAAAGAACACTACCAATCGTCACCAAGGAGGAACCATGACCAGAGTTGCGATCGTCACGGGTGGCACGCGCGGAATCGGCGCCGCCATTTCCAGGGCATTGAAGGCGGCAGGCTACAAGGTGGCGGCCAGCTATGCGGGCAACGACGAGGCTGCCGCGAAATTCAAGGCCGAAACGGGGATTGCGACCTACAAATGGGACGTCGGCGATTTCGACGCCTGCGCCGCCGGGGTGGCCGAGGTCGAGAAGGACCTCGGGCCGGTGGACATCCTCGTGAACAATGCCGGCATCACGCGTGACGGTTTCCTGCACAAGATGACCCGGGAGCAGTGGTCCGCGGTCATCCGCACCAATCTCGACAGCCTGTTCAACATGACCCGCCCGCTGATCGAGGGCATGCGCAACCGCGGCTTCGGGCGCGTGATCGTGATCTCCTCGATCAACGGCCAGAAGGGGCAGATCGGGCAGACCAACTACTCCGCCGCCAAGGCGGGCGATATCGGCTTCGTCAAGGCGCTCGCGCTGGAAGGTGCGGCCAAGGGCATCACCGCCAATGTCATCGCGCCCGGCTATATCGGCACGGAGATGGTGCAGGCGATCGATCCGAAGGTGCTGGAAACCCGCATCCTGCCGCTGATCCCGACCGGCCGCCTGGGCCAGACGGACGAGGTCGCCCGCGCGGTGGTGTTCCTGGCTTCGGACGACTCCGGCTATATCACGGGCTCGACCCTCACGATCAACGGCGGCCAGTACATGGTGTGACGGCGGAACGCCGGTTCCCTCCCTGGCGCAAGGGGGACGGGGACCGGGCTGCCTCCGAACCGGAATTGCTTCGCCCCCGGGGTCCATCCGCGCTAAGCTTCCCGAGGGCGGACCTTTGCAATGAGCGTTTCATGAACACCGATTTCCATCACCGTCTCGCTGCGGTTGCCAGCGAGATCGAGGATGTCCTGGTGGCGATCTTCGATGTCGCCACCGACCCGCCTGTCCCCGCCCGCCTGCTCAATGCGATGCGCTATGCGGTGCTGGGCGGCGGCAAGCGGTTGCGGCCCTTTCTGGTGGTGGAGACGGCGCGCCTGTTGAGCGGTGATTCCGGTGCGGCCCTGCGGGCCGGCGCGGCAATCGAACTCATCCATGTCTACAGTCTCGCCCACGACGACCTGCCGTCGATGGACGATGACGAACTGCGCCGTGGCAAGCCCACGCTTCACCTCGCCTTTGACGAGGCCACAGCCATCCTGGCCGGCGACACGCTGCAGGCCATGGCCTTCGAAACGCTGGCGGATCCCGCCACCGGCGACGATCCGACCCTGCGGGCCGAGCTCGTGTTGCTGCTGGCCAAGGCTGCCGGAGGGGCCGGCATGGCGGGCGGCCAGATGCTCGATCTCGAAGCCGAAGGCCGTTTCGGCGAAGGTGGGGAGCTCGATGCGCATGCCATACGCCAGCTCCAGGCTATGAAGACGGGCGCGATCCTATCGTGCGCGGTCGAAATGGGCGCAGCCATTGGCCGCGCGAATGCTCAGCAATATCAAGCGCTTCTGACCTATGGTCGGGCCGTCGGGGCGGCATTCCAGATCGCGGACGATCTTCTCGACGTCGAAGCGTCCAGCGCCGAGCTCGGCAAGGCGACGGGCAAGGACGCCGGCCGGGGCAAGGGCACGCTCGTGAGCCTGTGGGGCGCCGACAAGGCGCGGACGGAACTCACCCGCCTCGTGGATGAGGCGCTTCACGCGCTCGGCCTCTTCGGCGAGGACGCGGATGTGCTGCGGGCCGCCGCACGCTTCACGGCGGAACGGCGTTCATGAGCCGGGTCATCCGGTCGATCACCACGCGGCCCGTGCTGGCCTGGTCCTTCGTCGCCGGCTTCGCGCTCGCCTTCATCTGGCCGGGCGTGCCCCTGCTCGAACGAATGCTGGCAGGCTGGTGCCTGGCGGCCACGTTCTATGTCGTGGCGGTGAGCTACAGCCTCGGGAGGCTCGCGGTGCACGGCTTCGGCTCGAAGGTCGATTCCCTCGACGAAGGCGCGGTCGTCATTCTCGCGCTGAGCATGCTGGCGGCCGCCGCGAGCTTCGCCGGCGTCGTCTTCGAACTGCAGGCCATACACAATCACCCCGACCAGAGCGTGCTCGCCTTGCCGCTGATGGTGGCGACAATCGTCTGCTCGTGGTTCTTCATTCACACGATTTTCGCGATCCACTACGCCCACGTCTACTATAATGACGGCGGCCACCCGGCGAAGCCGTGCCTCGACTTCGGAGGGGATACGGAGCCACCGGACTATTGGGACTTCGTGTATTTTTCAGTGGCGATCGGCGCGTCCTCCGCAACCTCGGACACCAATCTGCGCTCCCGCCCGATGCGCCGACTGGTGGCCGCCCATGCGATCTTCTCGTTCTTCTTCAATGCGACCGTACTGGCGCTTGCCATCAACATCGCCGCGGGGATGCTCGGCGGCAACTGAGGCCGGCGTGTACGCTTCCCGGACTCCCGCGGCGGAGGCACAAAAAAGGCCCCTGTCATACCGATGGCAGGAGCCTTTTCCTTCAACCCTATCGTCTCAGGCGGCGGGCAAGACGGCACCGCGCGGCGGAACTACGCAATCGCAGTGGCAACATTGCGTTCCACGCGCATGCCCTTACGCTCTTCCGAAGGCGTGCGATCGAAATGCTCGCTGTAGCACTTGGAGAAATGCGAGGCGGATACGAAGCCGCAGGCCAGGCCCACCGAAAGGATGGGCATGGAGGTCTGGCGCAGGAGCTGGCGTGCGCGGTTCAGGCGCATTTCGAGGTAATAGCGCGTCGGCGTGGTATCAAGATAGCGCTGGAACAGCCGCTCGAGCTGGCGCGGCGAGAGGCGGACGGTGCGGGCGAGCTGGGCGCAGGAGACCGGGCGCTCCAGGCGCTTGTCCATTTCCCCGATCACGGCGAGCAGCTTGGGATGGGAGACTCCAAGGCGCGCCCGCAGTTCCATGCGCTGGCGCTCGTGCGAGTCGCGCATGCGGTGGTGGATGAGCTCATCCGTGACGAGGGCAGCGATCACCGCACCTTTCTTGGCCGTGATCAAGGCAAGCATCATGTCGATGGAAGCGGTGCCGCCGGCGCAGGTGAACCGGTTGCGATCGATCTCGAAGAGTTCCTGGGTAGCGTCGATCTCGGGGAATTCTTCCCGGAACGAGTCGAAATTCTCCCAGTGAATGGCGCAGCGATGATCGTCGAGCAGGCCGGCCTTGGCGAGGATATAGGTCCCGGTGCACACTGCGCCGATCGAGACGCCGTAGAAGGCGAGCTTGCGAAGCTTGGCGATCAGGGCGCTGTGATCGTACTTCTGCACATCGAGCCCGGAGCATACGATGATCTCGGGCATGGGGCCGACATCGCCATAGGCGCCGTCGACGGCAAGACCCACACCGTTCGACGCCTCGATCGGCTGCCCGTCGGGCGAGTAGAGCCGCCAGGCGAAGGCCTTGGCACCGGTGACGTAGTTGGTCAGCCGGAGGACCTCGACCGCGGCCGCAAAGGCGATCATCGAGAAGTTCGGAGTGAGCAGGAAGCCGACGGTGTGCGTGGCGCCGATATCCGGCCGGATATTCATACGCTTTTCTCCATTGGATCACGCCCGGCGGGCGGCCGGCCATGCGAAACAAAAGAAAGCGGGAAAGCGCACCCTGCGGCGCGATCGCCCTCGGATCTGGTGTCGGACGTCTGATGCGTCCTGGGTGCAACTGCTGTTGCTTTCGGTCGGCTTGTTGGAAACGACAGCCTGGGACGATCTTGCGACATTTTTGGAAGAGTTCTGATTTGGACTCGACGGTATGTCGCATTTAATGTCGCAAACAGACAAATGTAAGGCGCGAGGTTGCGACCTCTCGGTCAAATATTGTTCTGAATGCGCCGCTTACGCGACGCCTCCCGGGAACACGCCGGAACAATTTCTTCCGATGCGACAAAAGGCGCGTCGCTTCCGTGCTAGACGCAGCGATGGGGGGATGATGATAGTCGCCCCCTCACGATTCCTCGAACTGGCGGCAAGACGTGCGGTTTTCTGTCTTTTCCCTGGCGCGCAATGCGCTGAGCGGTCATCAGAACTGGCCCGAGCAATGGCGCTCGCCCGAGCCCAAGGCAAGCTACGATGCCATCATCATCGGTGCCGGCGGCCATGGTCTCGCGACGGCCTACTACATGGCCGCCGAGCATGGCATGCGCAACATCGCCGTGATCGAGCGGGGTTGGCTCGGCGGCGGCAACACCGGCCGCAACACCACGATCATCCGCTCCAACTATCTGTGGGAAGAGAGCGGCAAGCTCTACGACCATGCGCTCAAGCTCTGGCAGAACCTCTCCCAGGTCCTGAACTACAACGTGATGTACTCGGCGCGCGGCGTCATGATGCTGGCGCACAACGTGCATGACGTGCAGGTCACGATGCGCCATGTCCATGCCAACCGTCTCGCCGGCATCGACAATGAATGGCTGACGCCGGAGCAGGCGAAGGAATTCTGCCCCATCCTCAATATCTCCAAGGACATCCGCTATCCGATCATGGGCGCCGCGCTGCAGCGGCGCGGCGGCGTCGCACGGCATGACGCCGTGGCGTGGGGCTATGCGCGCGCCGCCGACGCGCTCGGCGTCGACATCATCCAGAACTGCGAGGTCACCGGCATCGATCGCGACGCCTCCGGCGCCGTCAGCGGCATCCAGACGACGAAGGGCGCCATCGGGACCAAGAAGATCGGCGTCGTCGCCGCCGGCCACACTTCGGTGGTGATGGGCATGGCGGGCGTGCGCATGCCGCTCGAGAGCTATCCGCTGCAGGCTCTCGTCTCAGAGCCGCTGAAACCGATCATGCCCTGCGTGGTGATGTCGAATACCGTTCACGCCTACATGTCGCAATCCGACAAGGGCGACCTCGTCATCGGCGCCGGCACCGACCAGTATGTCTCCTACTCGCAGACCGGTGGCCTCCACATTGCCGCCCATACGCTGGACGCGATCTGCGAGCTCTTCCCGGTGGTGCGCCGCACCCGCATGATGCGCAACTGGGGCGGCATCGTCGATGTCACGCCCGATCGTTCGCCGATTCTTTCAAAGACCCCGGTGCCCGGCCTGTTCGTCAATTGCGGCTGGGGCACAGGCGGTTTCAAGGCAACGCCGGGCTCCGGCCATGTCTTCGCCCATACGGTGGCGAAGGGCGAGCCCCACCCGATCGCTGCTCCATTCTCCCTCGACCGTTTCCGCACCGGTCGCCTGATCGACGAAGCGGCCGCCGCCGCCGTCGCGCACTGAGGCCCGCCATGCTTCTCATCCGCTGCCCTTACTGCGAGCAGGACCGTCCCGAGCTCGAATTCCGCAACATGGGCGAGGCTCATATCGCCCGCCCGACCTTCTCGGAAGCCATCACCGACGAACAGTGGGAAGGGTTCCTCTACACCCGGGCCAATCCCAAGGGCCTGATTGCCGAGCGCTGGCGCCATATCCATGGCTGCGCCCGCTTCTTCAATGCCGTGCGCCACACCGTGACGGACAAATTCGTGATGACCTACAAGCAGGGCGAACTCAAGCCGGACCTCAAGGCCCTGGCGGATAAGCTTGCGGCCGCCGCTCCCGTGAACAAGGAGGCACGCCCGTGAGCGCGTCCTTCCGCACCCAGACGGGCGGGCGTATCGACCGCGCCAAGCCGATCAACTTCACCTTCGACGGCGTGGCCTACCAGGGCGTTCGCGGCGATACCCTCGCCTCGGCCCTGATAGCGAACGGGGTGCACCTGATCGGGCGCTCCTTCAAGTATCATCGTCCGCGCGGCTTCATGTCGGCCGGCTCGGAGGAAGCCAACGCGATGGTGACCGTCGTCCGCGACGCCGGGCGCACGACGCCGAACCTGCGCGCCACGCAGGTTGAGCTCTACGAGGGGCTCGCGGCCGTCAGCCAGAATCGCTGGCCCTCGCTCAAGCTGGACGCCGGCGAGATCAACGACAAGCTTTCGCCCCTCTTCGCCTCCGGCTTCTACTACAAGACCTTCATGTGGCCGCAGAGCTTCTGGAAGACGGTCTATGAGCCGAAGATTCGCGCCGCCGCCGGCTTCGGAGAGGCGCCGAAGGAGGCCGATCCCGACCGCTACCTCAACCGTCACGCCCATTGCGACGTGCTGGTCGTCGGCTCCGGGCCGGCGGGCCTTGCCGCAACCATCGCTGCCGCCGAGACCGGTGCCTCGGTGATCCTGTGCGACGAGCAGGCGGAACTCGGCGGATCCCTCCTTTCCGAGACCCGGGCCACCATCGAGGGCCGAGCCGCCCGCGACTGGGCAACCGACGTCATCATGTCGCTGGCCCTGAACGACCGCGTCCGGCTGATGCCGCGCACCACGGCATTCGGCTGGTATTCCGACAATTTCATCGCCCTCGCCGAGCGCCTCACCGATCATCTCGCCGAGCCGGATGCCCGGACGCCGCGCGAGCGTCTCTGGCAGGTGCGCGCAAGGCAGGTGGTGATCGCCGCAGGCGCCATCGAGCGTCCTCTGGTGTTTCCGGAAAACGACCGCCCGGGCATCATGCTGGCTGACGCCGCCCGCACCTATGTCAATCGCTACGGCGTGAAGCCCGGCAACCGCGCCGTCGTCGTCACCGCCTGCGACAGCGCCTATCAGGCTGCATTCGACCTCAAGGCTGCCGGCGTCGACGTGCCCGTCATCGCCGATATCCGCCCGCATGGCGGCGCCCTGGTCCAGCAGGCCGAGCAAGCCGGCATCCGCGTCGTCACCGGCGCGACGGTGCGCGGCACCAAGGGACGCCTGCGCGTCAATGCCGTCAGCCTCGGCCGTGTTGCCGCCGATGGCGGCAGCGTGACCGACCGCGAGACCGTGAGCTGCGATCTCGTATTGATGTCGGGCGGCTGGACGCCGACCGTTCATCTTTTCTCGCAGTCGCGCGGCAAGCTTCATTACGACGAGACCAAGGAGATCTTCATTCCGGGCCTCGCCCGCGATGAGGAAAGGTCCGCCGGTGCCTGCCGAGGCGTGTTCGAGTTCGGCGCTGTGATCAATGACGGCTTCGCAGCCGGTCATGAGGCAGGCCGTGACGCCGGCCATTCCAACGGCGCGCCGAAGAGCTTCGACGTCGCCGACGCCACCGAGCCGGAGGGTTTCTACACCGGCGCCCTGCCGCATGAGCGCGATGCAAATCGCGTCAAGGCCTTCGTCGACTTCCAGCACGACGTCACCGCCAAGGACATCAAGCTCGCCACGCGCGAGGGCTTCCGCTCCATCGAGCATGTGAAGCGCTATACCACCACCGGCATGGCGACGGACCAGGGCAAGACGTCCAACATCAACGCGCTCGCCATCGCGGCCAAGGCGATCGACAAGCCCGTGCCGCAGGTCGGTCTCACCACCTTCCGTCCGCCCTACACGCCGACGACTTTCGGTCTGTTCGCGGGCACGGCACGCGGCGACCTGTTCGATCCCGTGCGCAGGACACCTATGCATGACGCCGAGGCCGAACTCGGCGCCGTCTTCGAGGATGTCGGCCTCTGGAAACGTGCCTGGTACTATCCCCGCGGCGGCGAAACCATGCATGAGGCGGTCAACCGCGAATGCAAGACGGTGCGCGAGAAGGTGGGCATGTTCGACGCCACCACGCTGGGCAAGATCGAGGTGGTCGGCCCGGACGCGGCCGAATTCATGCACCGCATCTATGTCAACCCGTTCATGAAGCTGGAGCCGGGCCGCCTGCGCTACGGCATCATGACCCGGGACGACGGCTTCGTCTATGATGACGGCGTGGTGGGCCGCATGGCCGCGGATCGCTTCCACGTCACCACCACCACCGGCGGTGCCCCGCGCGTGCTCGCCCATATGGAGGACTACCTCCAGACCGAATGGACGGACCTCAGGGTCTGGCTCACCTCCACCACCGAGCAATGGGCGGTGATCGCCGTGCAGGGCCCGCACGCTCGCGACGTGCTGGCGCCACTGGTCGAGGGTATCGACATATCCAGGGACGGCATGCCGCACATGTCGGTGAAGGAAGGCCGCATCTGCGGCGTTCCCACCCGCCTTTTCCGCATGAGCTTCACCGGCGAGACCGGATTCGAAGTCAACGTTCCCTCGGCCTACGGCCGCGCGGTCTGGGAAGCCATCCATGCGGAAGTCGTGAAGCATGACGGATGTGCGTATGGTACCGAGGCGATGCACGTGCTGCGTGCCGAGAAGGGCTATATCATCGTCGGCCAGGACACGGACGGCACGCTGACTCCGGATGAGGCCGGCGTCGGCTGGGCCGTGGGCAAGGCCAAGGCGGATTTCGTCGGCAAGCGCGGCCTGATGCGGCCCGACCTGCAGGATACCAACCGCAAGCAGTTCGTGGGTCTGTTGACCGCCGATCCCGGCGTGGTGCTGGAGGAGGGGGCGCAGATCACCGAGGTAGCGGCGCCCGCCATCGGCGAACATGCGCTCGGCCATGTCACTTCGTCCTACTGGAGCTCGAATCTCGGCCGCTCCATCGCGCTGTGCAATCTCGAGCGCGGACGCTCGCGCTACGGCGAGACGGTATATGTGCCGATGCCCGGTGGTTCGATCGCCGTGAAGGTGGTCAACCCGATCTTCATCGACAAGGAAGGAACGCGGCTCAATGGCTGATATCGCAACCCGCCGCGATCCGCTGGACGCCATCGCTCCCATCACCGCCCGCAGCCGCCTCACCATCGAGGCGGCGCCCAGGGGCGCACGTCTCGTGCTGCGCGGGCCGGAGAGTGCCGCCGCAGCCGCCGGCCGGGCCTTCGGGCTGGCCCCGCCGGAACGGATCAATACTGCCTCGACCGACGGTATTCGCACCGCCTTCAAGCTCGGTCCTGATGAATGGCTGCTGCTGGCGCCGGAAAACGGCGAGGCCGAGGCTTATTCGGCAATCGAGTCCGGCGTGCCGGAACCGCATTCCCTCGTAGATGCGAGCCATCGCAATGTCGGCATCCTGGTTTCCGGCTCGCTGGCGGCGGACGTGCTCAATTTCGGCGTGATGCTGGATCTCGATCCCAAGGCCTTTCCGGTCGGCACGGCCACGCGCACATTGTTCTTCAAGACCGAGATCGTGCTCTGGCGCAAGGGCTTGAACGACTTCCATATCGAAGTCTGGCGCTCCTTCGCCGACTACCTGCACGGCCAGCTCGAGCAGGCGGCCAGGGAATATGTGAAGTAGGCCTGGGGCCGCCGGCCTCTTGCCGGCTCTTCCAGGAGACATCGCCCCGGCGCATGAAGGGCCGCATTGCTTCTCCGCTACGATCCTGCAGAGACATCGAACTCTTTCACCCCCTCAGATAGGCCTCCGCCAGTTCCGTCCAGAAGGCGGCACCGATGGGCAGGAGGTCGTCGTTGAAGTTGTAGGCCGGATGGTGCAGCGGCTTGTCGTCGCCGTTGCCGCGGCTCGCGCCGAGGAAGAAATAGGCGCCCGGCCTTTCCTTCAGCATGAAGGCGAAATCCTCGCTGCCCATGAAGGGGCGCTGCAGTTCCACCACCTTGTCGGGGCCGGCGAAGCGCCGGGCAAGGTCGCGTACGAACGCCGTTTCGGCGCCATGGTTCACCGTGGCATCGTAGAAGCGTTCATACGCCACCGTGGCGCTCATGCCGTAGCTCTCCGCCTGCCCCGTGGCGACCATCCTGATCCGCCGTTCCAATTCGTCGCGCGTGTTTTCGTCGAAGGAACGGATGCCGAGAACCAGCTCGGCGCTCGCGGGGATGATGTTGCTGGCCGTCCCGGCATGGAAGCTGCCCACCGTGACGACGGTGGGATCGCAGGCGTGAATGTTGCGCGAGACCACGGTCTGCAGGGCCATGACGATGCTCGCGCCGCAGACGATGGGATCGGCCGTCGCCTCGGGCTCGGCGCCGTGCCCGCCCGAGCCGTTGACGGTGATGCGGGCTTCGTCCACCGCGGCGCAGATCGGGCCGTCGCGCAGCAGGAACTGGCCGAAGGGCATGCGCGGCTCGTTGTGCAGGGCAAACACCGCATCGCAGGGAAATTTTTCGAACAGCCCTTCCTCGACCATGATGCGCGCGCCACCGAAATTCTCCTCCGCCGGCTGGAAGATCAGATGGATGGTGCCGTCGAAGTTGCGACGCTCGGCGATGGCGCGGGCGGCGCCCAGGAGCATGGCGGTATGGCCGTCATGTCCGCACGCATGCATGAGGCCGGGGGTCCTGCTGGCATAGTCGAGGCCGGTTTCCTCGCGGATCGGCAGGGCATCCATGTCCGCGCGAATGCCGACGGATTTGCCGCCCGTGCCGTTGCTGAGCGTGGCGACGACACCGGTCGTGGCGAGGCCCCGCGTTACCCTGTAGCCATAGCCCTCCAGTTCGCGCGCGACCAATTCGCTGGTGCGGACCTCTTCCAGTCCGAGTTCGGGGTGGGCGTGGAGGTCGCGACGGATCGCCACCAGTTCCGACATGCTGTCGAGAAGGTTGGACGGGATGTTCATAGGGCTTCGGGGACGCTCGTCATGGAGATGATCTGCGGCATGAGACCGATTTCGCCTTCGATTTTCAAGCCGCTTCGCACGGCGTCTCAGCCCCGCAGCGTGCTCAGTATCGCCTGGGCGGTGGCGACGTCGGTCACCACGGCGTTGATCAGTTTCGCGCGCACGGCGCCGATGATCGCCTTCGCCTTCTCGGGGGAGACGGCGACGCCCAGGACGAGGGGTACCGCACGCAGCTGTGCCGGCGATACGGCGATGAGACTTTCGTCGCCCTCCCACGGTACGAGGGTGCCGTCCTCGTCGAAATAGTGGCGGATCACGTCCCCGGCGACATGGGCGAGCGCCCGTTCGCTTGAGGTGACGGTACCCGCATGGATGGGATCCACCGCATGCGGCAGGCCGACGCCCACCAAGGCCACGTCGATACGGTCCCACAGCGCGATCTGATCGCGCACGGTAGGATCGTTCACGAAGGCATCGCGATATTGCGGCGAGGGCAGATAGGGGGCGAAGATGAATTTCGGCACTCCCCCGAGCTGCTCAGCCGCCAGCCGCACGAATTCGTTGATCTGGAAGTGTGGGGCCGCCTGCTGCATGCCCCCCGTCGCGGGCACGGTGATCACCCCGGGAATGCGAGGCAGGCCAGCCCGGATCACCTCCCGCACCGCCCGTCCCCAACCGATGGCAAGCACGGAGCCGTCCTTCAGGCCGGCACCTCTGAGCAGCGTGCCCACGGGTTCTGCGAGCGAGCCGAGAAGCCCGACCTCGACCGTGTCCACCACCGCCGCCTGCTTCAGGCCGAGCGCCTCGACCAGTTCGCGGGTGATTTCCTCGGGCGCGGCGAAATCCCGGATCTCGATGCGCACGATGCCCTCTTCCCGGGCACGTCGGAGCAGGCGCGAGATGGTGGCCGTCGAGAGCCCGAGGCGACGTGCGATCTCGATCTGCGAGAGGTCGGACTCGTAATGGAGACGCGCAACCATGTGCAGCGTCCGGCGCGTAGCTGACCCGTCGGTGGAAGCACTATCGGACAGTTTGCAATTCCTTTCAGAAATATGTTACATTAATTTCGGTGAAACAAGAAGCGTTTCGTCTGTAGGTCAGAACATGAGCGGTGCCGCAAATTTGCTTCTTGCTCAACGCAAATCAATCATCGGCCTCAAGTTTTTCATGCCTTCCGGCATGTCTTCGATGGTCGATCCGCCTCGCTGCGAGCGGGGGCAGAAGGACAGGAACGGGCCCATGGCCAGGATGACGACGTCGGAACTTCGCGGCTATCAGCAGATCTGCGGACCCAACGGGGCAATGATGGTGATCGCCTGCGATCAGCGCGGCGGCATGCGCGCCCTGCTTGCGAACGATCCGGCCGAGCAGGCCGGGATCAGTGATGCGATGCTCGGCGAGACCAAGTCCGACATCGTGCAGTATCTTGCGAACGAAGCCTCCTGCGTGCTGCTCGATCCGATCTGCGCCGTGCCCAAGGTCGTCGACGATGGCGTGCTCGCTCGCGATGTGGCGCTGCTGGTCGGCCTCGATGCCTCCGGTTTCGACAAAACGCCGGAGGGCTACCGTCTTTCGCGCCTGGTGCCGGGCATCGATGCCCGCCGGGTACGCGAGTTCGGCGGCACCGGCGGCAAGATCATGGTCTATCTGCGTGCCGACAAGCCCGAGGCCAACGCCCACAATATCGAGATCCTGCGCCGCTGCATCGAGGACTTCGCCCGCGAAGACCTGCTACTTGTCGTGGAGTTCCTCACCTATGAATTGCCGGGCGAGAGCAAGGAAGACTACGCAGCCAAGGTGCCGGAGCTGGTGGTCGAGGGCACGCGCATCTGCCTCGAGCTGGGCTCCAAGGTGCTGAAGCTGCCCTACCCCGGCACGTCGGAAGCTTGCGCGGCCGTTACGCGCCTCGCCGGACCGGTGCCCTGGGCGGTCCTGTCGGCCGGCGTCGATCACGCAACCTTCCTCGGCCAGGTCGAGACCGCCATGCGCAACGGCGCCTCGGGCGTGATCGCCGGGCGTGCCTTGTGGAAGGACTGCATCTCGCTCGATCGCCAGGTGACCGCGCAGCGCCTCGGCACCATTGCGGTGACGCGCCTTCGCGAGATCCAGGCCGTCATCGCACGCTATGCCGGCAAGCCAGCCCAGGCGGCTTGAGCGGGCAGGCACGTCATGCACTCGCAACCCCATGCGATCGGTATCGACATCGGCGGCACAAATGTGCGCGCCGCCTGCGTGGATGCATCCGGGCGAATCCTGGAGCGTCTCGCCGAGAAGACGCTGCGTGACGGGCCTGCGCTCGTAGCCCGCCTCGTCGCCATGATCCGCGCGCTCGACCGGCCGGGCGTCGCGACGGTCGGTGTCGGCGTGCCCGGGCGGGTCGACGCGCGCCGCAACCAGGTGCTGTCGGGCGGCTATGTCGATCTGTCGACTGTGCCGCTTGCCCAGACGATCGAACGGGAGACCGGCAAGCGCGCCTTCATCGACAATGACTGCAACATGGCGCTGGTCGCCGAAGTGGCCGCCGGGGTCGCGCGCGGCTGCCGCCATGTGGCGATGCTGACCATCGGCACCGGCATAGGAGGCGCCGTCATGGCGGAGGGGGCCGTGCTGCGGGGCCGCTGCAGCGCCGGACAGCTCGGCCATGTCACTGTCGAGGCAGGCGGACTTGCCTGCAACTGCGGACGCCGGGGCTGCGTCGAAACCACCAGTTCCGGCACCGCGCTCGGCCGCCATATCGCGGAAGCGGGACTGCCGGCGGGAACCAGCGCCGACGAGATCCTGGCGCTCGCCCGAGGCGGCGACCTGCGGGCGATCCGCGTCGTGCAGGCGTGGGCGGGACCCCTTCGCGCGGCAATCGACAGCATCGTGGCGAGCGTCGATCCCGAGCTCTTCCTGCTCGGGGGAGGCCTCGGCGAGGCTGCCTGTGCCGCGCTGGAATGGGCACCGGCCCTGTCGCCATGGTATCAGTGCCCGGTTAGGTCCGCGACGCTGGGCGACGATGCCGGCGTCATCGGCGCGGCGCTTGCGGGAGCGGAGCAGGGCGTGCTGGCGTCATGAAGAAGATGGTTCTCGTCAATGGCGTGCCGGCCAGCGGCAAGAGCAGTGTGGCCCGTATGCTTGCCGACGCGCGCGGCTGGCCCATACTTGCGCTCGACAGTATCAAGGAGCCGTTCTTCGACCACCTCGGCGTCGGCGATCGCGAATTCAACCGCAAGCTTGGGCGCGCGAGCTACCAGGCGATGTTCTCGATCGTGCTTGACGCGCCCGAGGGCATGACCTTCGTCGCCGATGCCTGGTTCGGCTTCCAGCCGCGCGAGGTGCTGGAGGGCCATCTCGCCCGCGCCGGCGTCGGAGCCACGGCCGAGATCTGGTGCCATGCGTCGCCGGAGGTGTTGGTGGAGCGTTATCGCGAGCGGTTGCATCTGCGCCATGCGGGGCATCCCGGCGAGGCCTTCCTGCCGGAACTCGACGCTCTCGCGCGCCGCGCCGAACCCGTGCGGCGTGGCCCGATCTTCGAAGTCGAAACGACACGGCCGCTCGATCGCGAGCGGCTGCTGGATTGGCTGGACCAGGCGCTGGCGGGCTGAAGCGTCACCAGATCGTATAGCCGCAATCCACCACCACGGTCGTCCCGGTCATGGCGCTGGAGGCTTCCGAAGCCAGGAACAGGATGGCGGACGCAATCTCGTCCGGCCGGGCGACGCGCTTCATCGGCGTCATGTCCATCCAGACCGGGAAGCGCGCGGGATCGGTGAAGCTGGTGTTGGACATCGGCGTATCGACATAGGTCGGCGCCACCGAATTGACGCGCACGCCGCGCTCGGCCCATTCGCCGCCGAGCGACTTCGTCAGGTGGTGCACCGCCGCCTTGGCCGCATTGTAATGGGCCTGGCGCTGCGGTTTGTTGGAGATCAGGCCGGACATCGAGCCCAGCGTCACGATCGAGCCCGAGCCGCGCTCCAGCATCGGCTTGGCGAACTCGCGGCAGCACCAGTAGACGCCGTTGAGGTCGACATCGATGATCCGGTTCCAGATCTCGTCGGGGATGGCTTCGCCCGGCGTATCGGGCCAAGCGATGCCGGCATTGGCGACCAGGATGTCGACCGCGCCATGCTTCCGGTTCGCCTCGGCAGCTGCCTCCGCGACCTTGCCTGGCTTGGTGACGTCTAGCAGCACACAGTCGACGGTGTGGCCGGCCGCGGCCAGGTGCTCGCGCGCGCTCGCCAGCAGTTCCTCGTTGTAGTCGGAGATGACGACCTTGGCGCCGGCCTCCAGCAAGGCCTCGGCGGAAGCCAGGCCGATGCCGCGCCCGCCGCCGGTGATGAAGGCGGTCCGGCCGTCGAGTTCATACTTGTCGAGATACATCGAGAGAGTCCTGAGGTTTCGGAAGGATGGCGCGCGGTCAAGCGGCGAGGGGATTTCGTTGCAGGGCCGGCAGGGCGATGCCGTCCTGCCGGAACAGATGCGCCGCCGAGGACGTGATGGTGAGCCCGATGCGGTCATGCACCTTCGTGCCGTCGCCGCCGTCGGCCTGCACGATGAAGAGATGGGCGGGCGTCACCTGCACATAGAGGAAGGTCTGGCCGCCGAGGCGCTCCACCACCATCACCTCGCCGGAGAGCTGGCCGCTTTGCGAGCGCGAGAGGTGCTCCGGCCGGACGCCGAGCGTCAGCTTCTCGCCGGGCGCGATAGCCCCACCGGAGACCGGGACGGTAACGGCCGCTCCGCCGGGCAGCTCGACGCCGACGCCGTCCGCCGTGGCACCCTTGGCGATCACCTCGACGAAGTTCATGGTGGGCGAGCCGATGAAGCCCGCCACGAAGCGATTACGCGGATGGTGATAGAGGTCGAGCGGCGTGCCGATCTGTTCGATCACGCCGTCGCGTAGCACCACGATCTTGTCGGCCAGCGTCATGGCTTCGACCTGGTCATGCGTCACATAGATCATGGTGACGCCGAGCTCCTCGTGCAGCCGCGCCAGCTCGATCCGCATCTGCACGCGGAGCGCCGCATCGAGGTTGGAGAGCGGCTCGTCGAACAGGAAGACCCGTGGCTGGCGTACCATGGCGCGGCCGATGGCGACGCGCTGGCGCTGGCCGCCGGAAAGCTGGCGCGGCCGGCGGTCGAGCAGGTGGTCGAGCTGCAGGAGCTTGGCCACCGAGCCGACCTTGGCATCGCGCTCCACCTTGGGAACACCGGCAAGGCGCAGGGCAAAGTCCATGTTGTCGCGCACGCTCATATGCGGGTAGAGCGCGTAGGTCTGGAACACCATGGCGAGTCCCCGCTCATCGGGCGGCACGTCGTTGACGCGCTCGCCTTCGATGAGGAGGTCGCCCGAGCTGATCTCCTCTAGGCCCGCGATGAGGCGCAGCAAGGTGGACTTGCCGCAGCCGGACGGGCCGACGAAGACGCAGAACTCCTTGTCGGCGATATCGAGATCGACACCCTTGATGATGTCGACGGCGCCGAAGGACTTGCGGATGGCCTTGAGGCTGAGGTCTGCCATGTCGTGTCCTCACGAGGGAAGAGAAGGGGCTACTTCACGGCGCCGAAGGTGAGGCCGCGGACGAGTTGGCGCTGCGTGATCCAGCCGAAGACGAGGATGGGCGCTACCGCGAGCGTCGAGGCCGCCGAGAGCTTGGCCCAGAACAGGCCTTCGGGACTGGAGAAGGAGGCGATGAAGGCGGTCAAAGGGCCGGCCTGCGAGGCGGTGAGGTTAAGGCTCCAGAATGCCTCGTTCCAGCACAGGATGATCGAGAGCAGGGCCGTGGAGGCGATGCCCGGCAGGGTCAGCGGCAGGAGGAGGTGGCGGATCTGCGCGGCGACGCGCGCGCCATCCATGCGGCCGGCCTCCAGGATCTCATGCGGCACGTCCTTGAAGAAGGAATAGAGCATCCACACCACGATCGGAAGATTCGACAGGGTGAAGAGGATGATCAGGCCGATGCGCGTGTCGAGCAGGCCGGCATCGCGGAACAGCAGGTACATCGGCACGAGCACGCCGACGGCCGGCATCATCTTGGTCGACAGCATCCAGAGCAGAAGGTCCTTGGTCCGTCCCGTCGGGTAGAAGGCGGCGGCATAGGCGGCGGGCACGGCGAGGATGAGCGAGATCACCGTCGCGCCGACCGATTCCAGCACGCTGTTCAGCGCATAGGCGAGATAGTTGGCCCGCGCGTTGACTTCGACGAAGTTCTCCAGCGTCGGGCGGAAGAACAGTTCCGGTGGGCCGACCGCGTCGATCTCCGTCTTGAAGGCGGCGAGCAGCATCCAGAAGATCGGGAAGAACATCACGAGTGCCCCGAGCCAGCCGACGATGCCGGCCACGACCACCCGTCTCTTCGATCCGCGCATGGCCATGGTCAGGACTCCAGGTTGCGGGCGACTGTGCGTACCAGGAAGGCGGCGACGATATTGGCGAGAATGATGGCGATGACGCCGCCGGCGGAGGCCCCGCCGACGTCCCATTGCAGCAGGGCCTTGAGGTAGATGAAGTAGGTGAGGTTGGTGGTGGCGTTGCCCGGCCCGCCCGAGGTGGTGACCAGGATCTCGGCGAAGACCGAGAGCAGGAAGATCGTCTCGATCATGACCACGACCGAGATGGGCCGCAGGAGATGGGGCAGGACGATGAACCAGAACATGGTGGGGCCCTTGGCCCCGTCCATGCGTGCCGCCTCCATCTGTTCGCGGTCGAGCGACTGCATGGCGGTGATCAGGATGAGCGTGGCGAAGGGGATCCACTGCCAGGCCACGATCAGGATGACCGAGAGCATCGGCACCTGGCTGAACCAGTCCACCACGCCGAGCCCGAGCGAACGGGTGATCCAGGCGAACAACCCGTTCACCGGATGCATCAGGAGATTCTTCCAGATCAGCGCCGCCACCGTGGGCATGATGAAGAAAGGCGCGATCACCAGGAGGCGCGCGACGTTGCGGCCGGGAAACTCGACGTCGTAGACCACGGCGAACAGCACGCCGAACACGATCGTCAGCGCAAGGACGGAGCCTACCAGCGTGATCGTGTTGACGATCGAGACCCAGAGCGTCTTGTTGAGCAGCAGGAATTTGTAGTTGTTGATGCCGGCAAAGCCGGTGATCAGCGGGTTCTGCAGGTTGTAGCGCTGGAAGGAGAACCACAGCGTCATCACCAGCGGCACGATCATCCAGAGCAGCAGCACGCTGACAGCGGGGGCGAGAAGGGGCCCGGTGCGCACGGCGCGGCTATTTGTCGACCTGAGGAACATCGGGCCCTCGCTGAGGCGTCTCGTTTTCGGATCGAACCGCCAGGAATCGCAAAATGCCTCCATTTCCAGGACGCCGAGCTGGAAGAACGGCTCGCCTTGAATGCATTCTGCTCTGGAGATCCAGGCCTTCAAAAAGGAGGCCCCGAGCGCGGGAGGACGCCCGGAGCCTGGAGTGGGCAGGAAATTACTGGATGTAGCCAGCCTGCTGCATCGTCTGGGTCACTTCGTCCTGGGCGGCGCCCAGGGCGGCGTCCTCGGTCTGCTGGCCGGCAACGATCGAGGCGATGGCCTGGCCGACGCTGGTGCCGATGCCCTGGAACTCGGGGATCGCCACGAACTGGATGCCCTTGTACGGCACCGGATCCTTGGTGGCGTTGGTCGGGTCGGCGGTCAGGATCGACTTCAGCACCATGTCGGCGAAGGGCGCAGCCTTCTTGTACTCCGGATTGTCATAGGTCGACTGGCGCGTGCCGGGCGGTGCGGCAACCCAGCCCTGCGTCTCGCCGACCCGCTTGACGTAGTCCTTGGAGGTCGCCCACTTCACGAAGGACTTGGCGGTGTCGAGCTTCTTGGTGGAGGAGGGCACGGCGAGCGACCAGGCCCAGAACCAGCCGGCGCCCTTCGGCGTCACCTTGATCGGGGGTTGGGCGAAGGCCAGCACGTCGCCGACCTTGG
This sequence comes from Labrys sp. ALF-8, assembly GCF_059699065.1. NCBI lineage: Bacteria > Pseudomonadati > Pseudomonadota > Alphaproteobacteria > Hyphomicrobiales > Xanthobacteraceae > Labrys > Labrys sp. ALF-8. The sequence goes on along the minus strand of NZ_AP048537.1, from coordinate 2,048,956 downwards.
AGGTCTGCTTGTTGTAGAGACGGCCGGCCGCCGAGGTGGCGTCCACCCATATGGCGCATTTGCCGCTGGCGAACAGGGCCTGGTTTTCATTGAAGCCGTTCGAGGTCGCGCCGGGCGGGCCGTCGCGGTTCAGGAGGTCGACGTAGAACTTGATGGCCTGCTTCCAGGGATCGGAGGTCAGCTGCGGCTTCCAGTCCATATCGAACCAGCGTCCGCCGAAGGTATTCACGATGGTGGTGACCAGGCCCATGTTCTCGCCCCAGCCCGGCTTGCCGCGCAGGCAGATGCCGTACTGCTCCTTCGACTTGTCGGTGAGCTTGTCGGCGAATTGCGCAATCTGGTCCCAGGTCGGTTGCTCGGGCATGGTCAGCCCGGCCTTCTCGAACAGGTCCTTGCGATAGAGCGTGAAGGAGCTTTCGGCATAGAAGGGCACGGCATAGAGCTTGCCGTCGACCGACAGGCCGTTGCGCAGCGGCTCGAACACGTCCTTGTAGTCGTAGTCGTCGCCGAGATCGTTCAGCGATGCGAGCCAGCCGGCCTTGCCCCAGATCGGCGTCTCGTAGGCGCCGATGGTCACGATGTCGAACTGGCCCGCCTTGGTGGCGATATCCGTGGTCACGCGCTGGCGCAGCACGTTTTCCTCGAGCACCACCCAGTTGACCTTGTTGCCGGTCGCCTTCTCCCATTCGGAAGAGAGCTTCTGCATGATGATCATGTCGTCATTGTTGACGGTGGCGATGGTGATCTCCTCCGCGCGCGCAGCAACGCCTGCGAACAGGATCGCCGTCAGCGACAGGCCGATCTTGGCCAGGAATTTCATGGTTTCCTCCTTGTGTGACAGTCCTGTAGGGGCTTGTTCTTGTTGTTGGCGGCGCGCCCGGACCTGACGGCGCACCAGATACGCTCGGTTCAGGCCATCCAGTTGCCTCCGTCGACGCCGAGGGTCTGCGCGAGCACGTAGCCGGCATCATCGCTGACGAGGAAGGCAGCCATGCTGGCGATCTCCTCGGGCTTGCCCATGCGTCCATAGGGAACGCCGGCCGAGACCTGCCTTTTGTTCTCGCCGATGGGGATGTTCATGTATTTAGCGCAGAGCGAATCGACATAGTCGTACATGGGCGTGTCGATCACGCCCGGCGCGATGGCGTTGACGTTGATGCGATGTTTGGCGAGCGCCAGCCCAGCGCTCTGCGTGAGGCTGATGACTGCGGCCTTCGAGGCACAGTAGACGGAGACGAGCGGCTCCCCGCGTCGGCCGGCCTGGGAAGCGAGGTTGATGATGCGCCCCCCTTCGCCCTGCGCGATCATCTGCCGGGCAACCGTCTGCAGGGTGAAGAGCAGGCCCTCCACATTCACTGAAAAGACGCGGTGGTAGCTCTCGCGCGTCACATCCATCAGCGGCAGCATGTCGAAGAGGCCGGCATTGTTGACCAGCACGTCGATGCGGCCGGCCTTCTCGACCACGGCGGCAACCATCGCGTCGATGGAGGCCTGGTCGGTAACGTCGAGGGGAACCGCGAAGGCCTTGCCGCCGATCGCCGCCGCGGTCTCGATCGCTTCCTCGATAGAGCGATCGGCGATGGCGACGGTCAGCCCTTCCTCCGCCAGGCGTTCGGCGATGGCGCGGCCTATGCCCCGCGCGCCCCCTGTTACGACTGCGACCTTAGCCGATATCCTCATGGCACCACTCGAATTCCGGATCGCCGGCCAAGGACCACCGTTCACGCCGAAGATGGACTCCGGCATGGGCACCTGACTGGCGATCGACGACAGGAACGGACGCCACGAAGAGCATCCGTAATTTGTGTAACATCTTTCAGAAGGAAATTGCAATAGTTTGCGAACCGCGCGCGCGACGTGCCTCAACAGGACGTTTGAGGCTCGGGAAGTACCCGGCCGCCCATGGCATCGGGCCCGGTAGAGTGATCCCTGCCGGGTGCCGCGACTATGGCCCTATGGAAACAAGCGGGAGGTGTCAGAGACCCAGCATCAGCTTGAGGTTCTGCACGGCGGCGCCCGAGGCGCCCTTGCCGAGATTGTCGAGCCTCGCGACCAGAATCGCCTGGCCGTGCTCTTCATTCGGGAAGACGCGCAGCTCCAGATGGTCGGTATCGTTCAGCGCCTCGGGCTCGAGCTTGCCCGAACCGTCCAGCGGCAGCACGTTGACGAGCTTTGCGGCCTCGAAATAGCGGGCGAGGACGGCGTGCAGGTCTGCAGCCTTCGCCTTGCCGGGCAACGTGTCGAGATGCAGGGGCACCGAGACAAGCATGCCTTGGCGGAAATTGCCGACCGACGGCACGAAGATCGGGCGGCGGGTGAGATGGGCATATTCGCGGATCTCAGGGACATGCTTGTGCTCGAGCGCGAGGCCGTAGAGCTCGAAGGCGGGCGCAGTGCCCGCCTCATAGGCTTCGATCATCGACTTGCCGCCGCCGGAATAGCCGCTCACCGCATTGATCGTGATCGGGTAGTCGGCGGGAATGACGCCGGCATCGACAAGCGGACGCAAAAGCGCGATGGCACCGGTCGGATAGCAGCCGGGATTGGCGACGAAGCGGGCCTCGGCAATTCTCTCGGCCTGGCCGGGCGCCATTTCGGCGAAGCCATAGACCCAGCCCGGTGCGACGCGATGGGCCGTGGAGGCATCGAGCACCTTCGGACCCTCGGCACCGAGTTCCTGCACCAGGGCGACCGTCTCCTTGGCGGCGGCGTCCGGCAGGCAGAGCACGACGAGATCGACCTCGCGCAGCAGGGCCTTCTTGGCTGCAACATCCTTGCGCAGCTCGGGCGCGATGCTGCGGGTGACGACGCCCGCGACCGAGGCCAATCGCTCGCGAATGCCGAGCCCGGTGGTACCGGCCTCGCCGTCGATGAAGACGGTACGGACGGCGCCGGCCTGGTGCGGCTTGTCGGCGAGATCGGAAAGGCTGGCCATGGCAGGTCCTCCTCGAGGAGAGCGCGGGCGACTTCGGGAAATGATGGCCGCTATATCGGGGTCATCGCTGTTACTGTCAATGGATTCCGGTGCCGTGCCCGGCGGGCGGGCCGGACACCATTCTACGAAGCGGCCATTGCCTTTGTTACAACCGGAAATATCACATGTTTTCGCGCGAAAAGTGCGTATTTTGCCACGCTCACTTGATTTGGCAGTGAAGGCCGATGGCGGCATAGTCCACTCCAGCAGAGGACGCCGACACACCGGTCCCTGCCCAGATACAGAAGGATGCTCCCATGTCCGTTTTCACCAAGGCCACCACCGCTTTCGCTCTGGCCGGAGCCGTTGCCAGTGCCGCAGCCCTGTTATCGGCTCCCGCCCGCGCCGACGACGCCAAGGAAAAGTGCTACGGCGTTGCGCTCAAGGGCCAGAACGACTGCGCCGCCGGCGCTCATTCCTGCGCCGGAAGCTCGACCATCGATTATGACGGCCAGTCTTTCAAGCTCGTGCCGAAGGGCACTTGCGCCACCATGAAGACGCCTACCGGCACCGGCTCGCTGACGCCGATCAAGAGCTGATCGCAATCCATCTTGCTCTCCTCCGACCGGAGGGAGCGCGGAGGCAAGGGGCCGGAAGCTCGGTATCGAAGCGTAACAACCGTCCCCCTGCCGCCGTAGATGTTTCGAAGCCCCTTTCACACCCGGCGCTCTTCCCGCCGGGCGTGGGGGGATCGTTCCGGAGAGATCCATGAGCATCGCCTGCTTCAATACCCTGCCTCTTCGTGCCGGCGCCGGGCTCAAGCCCGAACATGTCGCCGACATCCTGGCCACGCGGCCGGAGATGGGTTTCTTCGAAGTCCATGCCGAGAATTACATGGGGGCCGGCGGCCCGCCCCACGCCCAACTCAGGGCCATTGCCGAGACCTATCCCCTGTCGCTGCATGGAGTCGGCCTTTCCATCGGCGCAGCCCGTCCGCTCGACCGGGACCATCTCGCGCGCCTGCGGGCCTTGGACGAGCGCTACGGACCGGCCAGCTTTTCCGAGCATCTCGCCTGGTCCAGCCACGGGGAGGTCTTTCTCAACGATCTCCTTCCTGTGCCCTATACGCGGGAAACGCTGCAGCGCGTGTGCGACCATATCGACGAGGTGCAGGAGGCGATGGACCGCCGCATGCTCCTGGAAAACCCCTCCACCTATTTGCTGTTCGAGGAAAGCACGATCGAGGAAACGGATTTCCTGCGTGCTGTCGCTGCCCGTACCGGCTGCGGGCTGCTCCTCGACATCAACAACGTCTTCGTATCCTCGACCAACCATGGCACCTCGCCGCAAGTCTATCTGGATCGGTTCCCGCTTGATCTTGTTGCCGAAATTCATTTGGCCGGGCATGCCGAGACGGTCGACGACGCCGGCGCGCTCCTTCTTATCGATGCGCACGACCGGCCGGTCGCTGATCCGGTCTGGGCGCTCTACGAGCGCGTCATCGCCAGGGTCGGCCGCCTGCCGACGCTGATCGAGTGGGACAACGACGTGCCGGAATGGCCGGTGCTGGCCCGGGAGGCCGCCCTCGCCGAGGCGGCAATGGACCGGGCGGTCGAGAAGCAGGCGGCCTGACATGCTGGCGGACCTTCAGGAAGCGTTCCGTGTGGCTGTGCTCGATCCCGATGCCGCCATGCCGGCCGGGCTCACCGCCCACAACGGCGTCGCGCCTGCGAGGCGCTTCGCGGTTTACCGCAACAATGTCACGCTCGGCCTCGCCAGCTCCCTGGAGAGCCGTTTTCCCGCCTCGGTGAGGCTGGTCGGCGAGGAGTTCTTCCGGGCGCTCGCCATCCCGTTCGTGCGGGCCCACCCGCCGCGGTCGCCCCTGCTGCTGGACTACGGCGACGAACTTCCCGGATTCGCGGAGACGTTCGAGCCCGCCAGGGAAGTGCCCTATCTTCCCGATGTGATGCGGGTCGAGATTGCACGCAGCCAGGCCTATCACGCCGCCGATGCCGCACCGGCCACGCTCGGTGTCCTGAGTGCATTGCCGCCCGAACGCCTCGGGGAGGTGCGTGCCGTCTTTCATCCGGCGGCACGGCTGCTGCGCTCGGCCTTTCCGGCAGCGACCATCTGGCAGATGAACTCGGGTGGGGAAGCCCGTGAGGTGACGGACTGGTCGGGCGAGGACGTCCTGGTGACGCGCCCGAATCTCGACGTGACGGTGCAGATCCTGCCGCCGGGCGGCCATGCCTTCCTTGCAGGGCTGCGGGCCGGCAATTCCCTCGGGATGGCCGCCGAGAGCGCCTTTGCCGAGGCGGCGGACTTCGACCTTCCCGGCGCCATGGCGGCGCTGATCAATGCCGGCATCATATGCCGGTTCGAACTGTAACGACGCAAGGCCGCCGCGCCATCGCCGGCGGTATCGAGGATACGGCCATGACCATTCCTGCCACCGCGCCGGCCGCTGCGCCCGCGCCGACGACGCTGCTCGCCCTCGCGATCCGCTGGTGCACGCTTGCGCCCTATTGGCTGATCGCTCTCGCCGCTCGCATCGCGTTGATCCGGGTTTTCTGGTGGTCTGCCCGCACCCGCGTCGAGCCAGGCACGCTGTTCACGCTGAACGATACGACGACCTATCTGTTCGAGAACGAATTCAAGGTGCACCTGCCAGGTGGCATCGAGTTCGGCTTTCCGTTCCCGGATCTGATGGCCTATGTGACCATGACCTGCGAGCATCTCTTCCCGATCCTGCTGGTCCTGGGTCTCGGCACGCGTTTTGCTGGTCTCGGCCTGCTCGGCATGACGGCGGTCATCGAGAGCATCTATCCCGAAAACTACAACGAGCATCTGCCCTGGGCGGTCTGCTGCCTGGTGCTGATCAAGTGGGGTGGCGGGCTGTTCTCGCTGGATACACTGATCGCAGGGGCGAGGGGCCGAACGTCGTACGGGGCCTGACGGATCGTTCCTGGGATCGCTGGCGTCTCACTGGCCCAGGAAAGCGCTTCCTGTCCCGCCTGTTTCTCCTCAGCGACATTTGGTCCAGCCGATCCGCTTGCATATCCGGCCCCGCCCGCTCTACTTCAGGGCATGAATTTCGCCAGCGACAACTGGGCTGGAGCCAGCCCCAAGATCATCGATGCCCTTGCCCGCGGCGCGGGCGGCATCGCACCCGCCTACGGCAGCGACGAACTGACGCGCGAGCTCAAGGAAAGGCTCGCGGCCCTGTTCGGACGTGACGTCGGCCTGCTCTTCGCCGCCACCGGCACGGCCGCCAACTCTCTGGCGCTGAGCGCGCTCAGCCCTGGCTACGGCGCTGTATATGCCCATCAGGACGCCCATATCATGGGTGACGAAGCGGGTGCGCCCGAGTTCTTCACACGCGGCGCGCGGCTGGTTCCTCTCCCGGGCGCGGCCGGCAAGCTGACACCGGAGGTCGTCCAGGCCGCGGTGGCGCGCGGCAGCGGCTCCGGTTCGCCGATTCCCAAGCCTGCCGCACTTTCGATCACACAGGCGACGGAAAGCGGCACGGTCTATCGCGAGGCCGAGATCTCGGCTCTTGCTGCGGTTGCCAGGGAAAACGGCCTCAAGGTGCATATGGATGGCGCGCGTTTCGCCAATGCCGTGGCCTTCCTCGAAAAGGCGGATCGCGGCGCACGTCTCGCCGACATTACCTGGAAGGCTGGCGTCGACGCCCTTTCGCTCGGCCTCACCAAGAATGGCGCGTTGATGGCAGAGGCCGTTGTGCTGTTCGAGGCCGACAAGGCGGCGGAAATCGAGTGGCTGCGCAAGCGCAGCGGCCACGTGGTCTCCAAGGCCTGGCCGATCGCGGCGCAGTTCCTGGCGATGCTGGATGATGACCACTGGCTGGAACTCGCCCGCCATGCGAACGCCATGGCTGCGGCCCTGTCCCAGGGGCTCCTCGAAGCCGGTCACACGCTCGGCTTCGACACCGAAGCCAACGAGGTTTTTGCCGTGCTGCCGAGGGCGACGATCATGCGCCTGAGACAGGAGGGCGCCAAACTCTACGAGTGGCCGGCAGCGGCCCTGCCCGAGGACAGGCGCCCAGCCGCCGATGCCGATCTCGTGAGGCTGGTCACCTCCTTCGCAACGCGGTCGGAGGAAGTGGAGCGATTCCTGGCGATCACGCAGGGGTAGTTCTGCAACCCTGCAGCCTTCCCGCCATCACTTCCCTTTCAGGTCCAGAGCCGTCGTCAGATCTCCCAGCGGCGCTTCGTTGTTCGCTGCGACGGCATTGTCGCGCACCGTGATGCCGTGCAGGGTCGGTAGGTCGAAGCGGCGCGTGATGAAGCGCAGGATGGAGGTCGTGTCCATCGGAGTGTGGTCGACGAAGCCGCGGCGCGCGAAGGGCGAGACGATGATCGCGGGGATGCGCGTGCCCGGACCCCAGCGGTCGGCCTTGGGCGGGGCGGCATGATCCCAGATTCCGCCGTTCTCGTCATAGGTGACGATGACGAGCATGTGAGGCCATTGCGGGCTCTTCTCGAGATGGCTGACGACGTCGGCGATATGGGCGTCCCCGGCCTGGATGTCGGCGTAGCCCGAATGCTGGTTGAGGTCGCCCTGCGGCTTGTAGAAGGAGACCTGCGGCAGGGTGCCAGCATCGATCGCCTTGATGAATTCCGCACCGGCAAGGCCGCCGTCACGCAGATGCTCCGTGCGGGCCGCCGTGCCCGGCGCATAGTTTGCGTAATAGTTGAAGGGCTGGTGGTGGTACTGGAAGTTCGGCACCGGCGTCTTGTTGCCGTGATCGAGCACATCCTGCCAGGCGCCGGAATACCAGGCCCAGGTGATGTGCTTCAGACTCAGGAGGTCGCCGATGGTCGGTTCCGTCTGCGGAGGCAGGGTGGTGGCCTTGGCCGGGTCCGCCGTGGCGGGATCGGCGCCCTTGGCCGGTTCGTTGCCGCTGGGCTGGTAGGGCGGCTGCATGGTGTTAACGGCGTAGAAGTCCGGCGTGAGATTGCCGTCGCCCGCGAATTTCGGAATGCCGTCCATCGCCGATTTCGGGGAGTTCGCTGCTCCCTTCAGCGTCACGCCGTCGGCCTCGACCACGGCAATGGAGGGCTTGGCCGGGTTGGTGTCGGCATTGGCGTAATAGGGCGCGCAGGCGCAGATCAGCCACTGGTGGTTGAAGAACGAGCCGCCGAAGCCGCCCATGAAGAAATTGTCGGCCAGGGTGTATTTCTGCGCGACGTTCCACATCGCGGTCTTCGAGCCATCCCAGGTGCCCATCACCAGGCCGCCGGCATCGGCATAGGCCACGAACTTGTCGTTTCTTCCGCCGTCGATCTGCATCTGGTTCTGGTAGAAGCGGTGCCAGAGGTCGTGGGTGATGGTGCCGAGGGAAAGGTTGAAGCCCTGCGGGTCATCGACGCGGAAGGGGCGGTTGGGCAGGTGCTCCGTCTGCGCCTGCGTCACCGGCGGCGTCACGCCCTTGGCGGTGAGGCCGTCCCAGGTCGGCGGCAGCTCCTTGAGCGGCGTGCCGTCGCGATCGAGCTGGAGCGTTGCGGTCGATGAGGCATTCTGCAGGCCGTTGGCGCCGGGGAAGCCGCCGTAGAGATTATCGAAGCTGCGATTCTCGGCATAGACGATCACGACAGTGTCTATCAACCCCAGGTTGAGAGAAGTATCGTCATTGTATCCAGCCGCGAGCGCCGGCGTCATCGCTCCGATGGCAAGACCGATGGTCGAAGCCGTTGCAATAAATCTCGCCCGCATCCTGGCACCCTTCCTGTCGTACCTGTGTTGATATCTTCACATCCGTACTCCACCATGCCGCGTCAGATGATTGAAAACGCGCCGCTGGGCAGGACGGATGAATTTCAACATAAAGCCGCTTTGCGACACAACAATAAAGCGCCGCGTCGTGGGAGCCCTGGTCTTCGCAGCAGCGGGATTGGTCTCGGGTTTCGTCGCCGCGGATGATCAGGCCGGCAAGTCGCCGGCTGATCCCGGAATGTCGCGCGCCGAGGTGAACAGGCAAGTGGAGGTCCTGGCGGCGCTGGGGCACGATATTTTCCGAGACCCATCGTTGTCGGGCTCGGGCAAGCTGGCCTGTTCGTCGTGCCACGATCCAGCCCATGCCTATGGCCCGCCCAACGGCCTCGCGGTGCAGTTGGGCGGCGGCGACCTGCGGCAGCCGGGGCTGCGCGCCGTTCCCTCGCTCAAATACCTGCAGGCCGCGCCCTCCTTCACCGAGCACTTCTACGAATCGGAGGACGATGCCGACGAGAGTATCGACAACGGCCCGACCGGTGGGCTGACCTGGGACGGCCGCGTCGACCGCGGCTCGGACCAGGCCGAGATACCGCTGTTCTCCGATTTCGAGATGGGAAACAGGGACGAGGCCACGGTCGTGCGCCGCCTGCAGGCGGCAAGCTACGGCAGGAAGCTCGCCGAGCTGGCCGGTCCGGCGGCGCAGTCCGACCCGCATCTCCTCTTCCGCACCGCCCTGAAGGCACTGGAGGTCTATGAGGAGGACTACCGGACCTTCTATCCCTATTCCAGCAAGTACGACGCCTATCTCGCGGGCAAGGCGACGCTGACCGCGCAGGAGGCCCGGGGCCTCGAACTCTTCAACGCATCCGACAAGGGCAATTGCGCTTCCTGCCATGTGAGCCAGCGCGGCAATGACGGTACGCCGCCGCAATTCACCGACTACGGATTGATTTCGCTTGGAGTACCGCGCAATCCAGCCATTCCGGCCAACAAGGATCCCGCCTATCATGATCTCGGCCTGTGCGGCCCGTTGCGCGTCGACTTCCGTGACCGGCCCGACTACTGCGGCCTGTTCCGTACGCCGACGCTGCGAAACGTCGCGCTGCGCCAGACCTTCTTCCACAACGGCGTCTTCCACTCGTTGCGCCAGGCGGTGGAATTCTATGTCGGCCGCGAGACTGATCCGGGCAAGTGGTATCCTCGCAAGTCCGACGGCACGATCGACAAATATGACGACCTTCCGCAGAACGCCAAGGCGAACATCAATACCGATCCGCCCTTTGATCGGCATCCCGGCGATGCACCGGCGCTGAGTGCGAGCGAGATCGACGACGTCGTCGCATTCCTCGGCACACTCACGGACGGGTACGACGCATCGGAATAGGATCCGCGCCGTCGCCTCCAGGATCTCGAAGGCTCGGTGCCGCAGTCTTGCCCGGCATCGCGCGGGCGGGGCCTGTCTTCAGCTGATCCCGGGGTTTCCGGGCAGGTCGAGGAGCTTGGCAACGTCGTCGCCGCCCTTGCCGGATGCGCTCAGCTCGCCGTTGTCCTTCACCTCGAGCTCCGCGCCGTTGGCAAAGCTGAGGCACCAGCCGGTGTCGTCGCCGTTGCGGCGGCGATCCGTGAGCCCTATGCCGGCCGCCGAGACCAGCGCAATCGCCTTTTCAACATCCATGATGCCACCTGTTGGATTAGTATCCTTGCGGAAGTTGGGTCGGAAGGCGCTGCCAGTCAAGGCGAAAGGCTGTCATCTTCCCGCATTCCTGCGACATCTCGCCGTCACATCCCAGGCCTCGGAACGGTTATTCGATCGACATGCGCCGGCGGCTGCCGCGAACTCATGGGCTGGGATCGCCGATACTGCCGCCCGCCCAGTTTTGATCTCGTCCAATATTAGGCCGGCCCCATGGCGGCCTCTAGCCAGCTGGCCGGAATTATGTTTTGGCTGCGCCACCCATCACAATCGGGGCCGCGGGACGGTCCCTTCGAGGACATGATGCTGAAACTTACCCTGAGCCTTATCTTCGCCGCCTTGACCGGCGTGGCCCAAGCCCAGACACAGCCCCAGACGCCGGTGCCCGCTCAACCAGCCCAGGAGGCCGGTGAGAAACAGCCGGTCACCGCAAAGCCCTCCCCCCTTCCCGGTGGCGCCAGTTCGATCCAGGAAACCTACCAGGACTGGAGTGTCCTGTGCACCGCTCCCAACCAGGTGAAGCAGTGCACGGTCCAGCAGGTTCAGTCCGAGAGCCAGACGAACCGGTTCGTGCTCGGGGTGGAACTGCGGCCCGTGCCCGATGGCGGCGTCACAGGCAGGCTGGTGATGCCCTTCGGCCTTCAATTCTCCGCAGGCGTGACCCTCGCCCTCGATCAGAATCCGGCGGGCCAGCCGCTGCAGTTCCAGACCTGCATCCCCAGCGGGTGCCTGGTGCCGCTGACGTTCCAGGCCGCCACGGTCGCGGCCCTGAAGGCAGGCACCCAGCTCAAGCTGAATACCAAATCCCTGGATGCCAACGCCAAGCCGCTGGTCTTCAACGTCTCGCTCAAGGGTTTCGGCAACGCACTGGAGCGCGCCGTCGCCATCGTGAAGTAGAGGACGGTCGACCGGGAGCCAGGCCCGCCTGCCAAGGGAGTGGCCCTCGTGACCGGACGGCCTTCGCTGCCGGCAGGTATCGAAAGCTCGATATTTCCGCTCCGGATCCGTGCCGTCCACCATAGCCATGTTGCTCTTGCAAATTCGAAAGTGATATCTCCAACTATCGATTGCCGAGGTCGGGAGAAGCCGCTGCCATGGATTTCATTTTCATGCTGACGCGCAGCGACCGAACGGTCGAGGATTGCCTGGAGCTCATGGAGCAGATCGCTCCCTTGCGGCTTGGACATGTCGGCTTCAAGGATATCGGCGTGTCGCTGACCGTGCTCGACCGCCTGGCGCAGGCCATCCGCGACTCGGGGGCGATCTCCTATATGGAGGTGGTATCGACTTCCCCCGAGGATTGCCTGCGTTCGGCCCGCATTGCTCGCGACCTGGGCGTCGACAGGCTCCTCGGCGGTACGCAGGTCGACGAGACGCTGGCCATCCTGGAGGGGAGCCGCACCGCCTATTTCCCGTTTCCAGGCCGGCCGGTCGGCCATCCCACGCGCCTCGGCGGACATCCCCTGGAGATCGAGCAGCATTGCCGCGCCTTCATGCGCAAGGGGTGCGCCGGTGTAGACCTGCTCGCCTATCGCTCGACGGAGGCCGACCCGCTCGATCTTGTTCGAGCCGCCCGGCGGGGCCTCGGCGAGGGCTCTCTCATCGCTGCGGGGTCGGTCACTTCTGCGGAAAGGATACAGGCGCTGAAGGCAGCCGGCGCCGATGCCTTCACCATCGGCTCGGCCGTGTTCGACGGTTCCTTCAGCCCGGCCAAGGGCTCGACCCTGTCGCAGCTTGCCGACGTGCTCGCCGCCTGCGGCAGCACAGTCTCCGAACCGGCGGCAGCGATACCGCGGTGACAGATACCCAGCGGGATGGGCTCAGGTCAGGTATCCTGGGCCTTGGCGACCCGCAGCTCCACATCCGCCTTCTCCAGCGCCGAGACAAGGGTTGCGGAGGGGCGTGCGTCCGTCACCAGGTAGTCCAGTTCGTCCAGCGCGCAGACATGTTCCAGCGCTTCCTGACCGAATTTGGAATGGTCGACCACCAGGATCACCGATCCCGCCCGCTCGATCATCGCGCGCTTGTTCCAGGCCGATATCGAGTTCTCGTCGCTCGGTCCGTTCATATCGACCTTGCTGGCGCCGATGATGGCATGGGCCGGGTTGAATCTTCGCAGATAGGCGAGCGTGTCCGGACCACCCACCCCGCCGTCGCGCACATCGAAGTCGCCGGGGCAGACGATCACCCGGATCGTGGGATTGACCGCGAGGGCCGAAGCCACTCCGAAACTCGTGGTGATCACGGTCAGGCCCTTGAGTTCGGCGGCAAGGCGCCGCGCGACATAGATGGTCGTCGCGCCTGCATCGATCATGAGGGTGTCGCCATCGCGCAGCAGCGGCGTGACAGTGCGCGCGATCGCCGAGCGCTGATCGACCTTGGTACGGTAGCGGTCGTCAAGCGAGGGTTCGAGGTCCAGCGGCGGACCCGCAGCACCGCCATAGGTGCGGCTGAGCAGGCCCTGGCGGCCGAGTTCGTCGAGGTCCCGTCGGATGGTTTCGGTGACGACGTCGAAGCGCTGCGCGAGTTCGGAAATACGGATCGAGGGCGATGCATGCAGTTCCGCCAGGATCGCCTGTTGCCGGTCGCCCTTGCGCAGAATCCCGGCCATCGAAATCCTCGTCCCTGCCATAACCCTGTCGGCGATGTGCGCCCGTTTGGCAGTTGCAACATTCCTTGTGGTTTTTCAAGGGGGAGAGGTCCTAGATCCAGCCCGCCAGCTCGCGCGTCACCACGTGTTCCAGCACATGCTGGCCCTCCGAGCTGTCGTTGAGACAGGGCAGGTAGGCGAATTTCTCGCCGCCATTGTGCTGGAAGATCTCCCGGTTCTCCTCGCCGAGTTCTTCCAGCGTTTCCAGGCAGTCGGCGACGAAGCCGGGCGCGACGATGGCCATCCGCCTCGTGCCGGCCTTGGCGAGGGCTTCCACCGTCTCGTCCGTATAGGGCTTCAGCCACTCCTCCTTGCCGAAGCGGGACTGGAAGGTGATCTTGAAGCGGCTTTCGTCGAGGCCCAGCGCCTCTCCCAGCAGCCGGCCCGTCTTCATGGCGAAACAGTAATAGGGATCGCCCTGGATGAGATAGTTCTTCGGTACGCCGTGGAAGGAGGCGAGCAGCACCTCCGGTTCGAAGTCGAGCCGGGCCAGGTGCCCCCGGACGGAGCTTGCCAGCGCCTCGATGTAGACCGGATCGTCGTGCCATTGCGGCGCCACGCGGATGGCGGGCTGCCAGCGAAGGGTCATCAGGTGCTCGAAGGCCTTGTCGCAGACCGTGGCCGTCGTGGCGGCCGCGTATTGGGGGTACATCGGTACGATGAGGATGCGGTCGCAGCCCTTGGCACGCAGGCCGTCCAGGCGCTCGGCGATGCTGGGCCTTCCATAGCGCATCGCGAAATCGACCGTCAGCCGCGGATCGCGGGCGGCCATCGCCTCGGCGAGCTTTTCGGTCTGGCGCTGTGTGATCACAAGGAGCGGGGAGGCGTTGGCCTGCTTGTCCCAGATCGATGCATATTTGGCGCCGCTCTTGCCCGGGCGCGTGGTGAGAATGATGCCGTTGAGCAGTGGCCACCACAGGAGGCGCGGCACCTCGATGACCCGCCGGTCCGAGAGGAATTCCTTGAGATAGCGGCGCATCGGCCAATAGGTCGGCGCGTCGGGCGTGCCCAGATTGACCAAAAGAACGCCGATCCTGCCGCTCGCCTGCCGGGGATGGTCCGAAGGAACGGGTAGGGGACTTGCGATGGGGGTGGAGGTCATGCGGCTACCTTTCGCCGCCTTTCAACAGGCAGCGAGCCCGCCTTGCAACAGATTTGTGAGCCCACCGGTCGGGACCATCGATCAAATGAGGGTGCACCGTCCGCAAAGGACTTGCAGGAACCGGCCATGCCCGCTTATCCTTCCGCCCATGAGCATCGACGCCATAGAGATACGTCTGGCTCGACCGGACGACGCCCATGCCATCGCGGATGTGCATGATGCGGCTTGGCGCAACGCCTATCGGGGAGTGATTCCGGGACGCGAACTGGAACGGCTGGTGGAACGGCGCGGCGCGAAATGGTGGCGCTATGCCATCGATCGCAAGACCCGTATCGTGGTGATGTCGTTCGGGGGCGTGATCGCCGGTTATGCCACCTATGGCCGCAACCGGGCGGCAAGCCTTCCCTACCAGGGCGAGATCTTCGAACTCTATCTGAGGCCTGAATATCAGGGCATCGGTCTCGGCAAGCGCCTGTTCAACGCCGTGCGGCGCGATCTCAGCGGCCATGACGTCAAGGGCATGGTGGTGTGGGCCCTGGCCGACAATCCGCGTGCCTGCGAATTCTACCAGCGCCTCGGCGGCGTGAAGGTGGATGCCATGGTCGAGCGCTTCGGCGAGACCAAGCTGCAGAAGGTCGCCTTCGGCTGGGCGGCCTGAAGAGCGGAATCCCTTGCCTGCAATCCTCAAAGCGCTGCCTGTTCAGGGTCGGAAAAAGCGCGCCCGCCGGCCATCGTTCTGCGCTCTTGCTTCCATTGCCGGGATGCTGCCAGGTTGGAATTTTCGTGCCTGACGACGTGCGCCCGGAACTGGGCGGGGGATCTCGGTGGCGTCCGCAGACGCTCCGCCACGCCCGCGCGCTGTCCCTTAATCATTTGTAATTTTGAGCTTGTCTCTGCGAGGTCGACTCCCTTTTGTGTCTGTTTTTAAGCCAATTGAAGTCACGGCATTTGTTTATTCTAGTAAAGATGCACAAATTTAATCGTTTTAACTCCATAACATTGAGTAGGGATGTTGTATTCTAGTTTTTAACAATTCTAATTCTAATCTAAAGTATTTGACTTACTCAAGCTCTCCTGCCTACACAGCAACGCCGGCCGGTTGGCGTCCGGCGCCGATTTCAATAGAGGTCCAGATGAGAGCCTTCCTGCCGCATCGTCGCGCGGTCCTAGCCAGCGCCGCAGCGCTTGCCGCGACACTGTTCGCTGCTCCCCTCGCCGCGCAGGCCCAGGATGCCGGAATCACCGTCTACAATGCGCAGCATGAGAGCCTGACGCAGGCTTGGGCCGATGCCTTCACCAAGGAGACCGGCATCAAGGTCACGCTACGCAACGGCGGCGACACGGAACTCGGCAACCAGCTCGTGCAGGAAGGCGCCAATTCGCCGGCCGACGTGTTTCTCACCGAGAACTCCCCAGCGATGGTTCTGGTGGACAACGCCAAGCTCTTCGCTCCGCTGCCGGCCGATACGCTGGCCCAGGTGCCGGCGAACTATCGCCCCGCGCATGGGCGCTGGATCGGCATCGCCGCACGCTCCACCGTTTTCGCCTATGACAAGACCAAGCTGACCGAGGACAAGCTGCCGAAGTCGCTGCTCGACCTTGCCGATCCCGCCTGGAAGGGCCGCTGGGCCGCTTCTCCCTCCGGTGCCGACTTCCAGGCCATCGTCAGCGCGCTGCTCGCCCTCAAGGGCGAGGCCGCCACGGCCGACTGGCTCAAGGCGATGAAGGAAAACTTCAAGGCCTACAAGGGCAACAGCACCGCGATGAAGGCCGTCAATGCCGGCCAGGTCGAAGGCGCCGTGATCTATCACTATTACTGGTTCGGCGATCAGGCCAAGACCGGCGAGAACAGCAAGAACGTCGCTCTCCACTACTTCCGTCATGAGGATCCGGGTGCGTTCGTGAGCATCTCCGGCGGTGGCGTGCTCGCTTCCAGCAAGCACCAGGCCGAAGCACAGGCTTTTCTGAAGTGGATCACGGGCAAGGGTGGCCAGGAAATTCTGAAGACTGGCAATTCCTTCGAATATGCCGTGGGCGCGGGGGCCGAATCCAATCCGAAGCTGGTGCCGCTGGCCGACCTGCAAGCTCCCAAGATCGAGCCTTCGGATCTCAACAGCCAGAAAGTCACCGATCTGATGACGGCAGCCGGATTGCTCTGACGGCGCTCGCGGGACCGCACGCGCAAGACGCGGATCTGCGGGGAGGGGCGATCATCGATCGTCCTCTTCCTTTCCGGCAGAGGCAGCGTCTCCGAGATGTCGATCGGCGATCGACACTCCGCCTACCGGGGCCATGCCGTCAAGGGCGTGGCAAGACGGCTGCGGCCCCAGGTTTTAGTTGCGTATCGATCCCGATCTGCGAAATATCCTGCCTCCGGCTGGCGCCGGAGGCCTTCGATTTTCAGGACGTCTGGTGTCTCTCTTTTCGAGTCAGCGCGTACCGGCAGATGTCAGCCGGCTCCTTCCCCTGTCCCGCTTCAACGGACGGGATGCGGTTGCCGCCGCCGCTGTGCTCGTCTCGCTCTTCGCCCTGCTGCCGCTCGGCTTCGTGGTGTGGATCGCCATCCAGACCGGCTGGCAGACTGCTTCGGCGCTGGTGTTCCGGCCGCGGGTGGGCGAACTTCTCGTCAACACGCTGCTGCTCGAAGCATGCACCATTCCCATCGCCATCGCCCTGGCGGTGACGCTCGCCTGGCTGACCGAGCGCAGCGACCTGCCGGGTGGGCGGTTCTGGTCGTGGCTGGCCGTGGCGCCGCTCGGCGTGCCGGCCTTCGTGCATTCCTATGCCTGGGTCAGCGTCATTCCCGCCATGGGCGGCCTCTGGGCCGGCGTGCTGATTTCGGTGCTCGCCTATTTTCCTTTCCTCTATCTGCCGGTTTCCGCGCAGATGCGCCGGCTTGACCCGGCCCTGGAGGACGTCGCGGCCTCGCTCGGGCTTTCACCGATGAGCGTCTTCTTCCGCGTGGTGCTGCCCCAGCTGCGCCTGGCGATCTGCGGAGGGGGGCTGCTCGTGGGCCTGCACCTGCTGGCGGAATACGGCCTCTACGCGATGATCCAGTTCGATACCTTCTCCACCGCCATCGTCGACCAGTTCCAGTCCGCATATAACGGGCCGGCCGCCAACATGCTGGGCGGCGTGCTGGTGGCGGCGTGCCTGCTGCTGCTGGCACTGGAGGGAATGCTGCGGGGCCGGGAGCGCTATGCCCGCGTCGGCTCCGGCGCGGCACGGCCCGTCACCCGGATCAGGCTCGGCCGCACGATGCTCGTGTGGATGCTCGTCCCGCTGGCCACGGCGGCGTTGTCGCTCGGCGTGCCGCTCTTCACCATGGCCCGGTGGCTGGCCATCGGCGGCGCGGGGATCTGGCCCGTGGACGTGATTGCCGGCGCCCTAGGCCAGACGCTCGGCCTTGCCGTGCTCGGTGCCGCGGTCACCTCGCTCCTGGCTTTCCCGATGGCCTGGCTATCGGTACGCGCACCCGGGCGACTGCAGAAGCTCCTGGAAGCCTGCCACTATTATGTCGGCTCCCTGCCGGGCGTGGTGGTGGCGCTGGCGCTGGTGACGATCACGGTGCGTGTCGCCCTCCCGTTCTATCAGACCATGGCGACGCTGCTCGCCGCCTATGCCCTGATGTTCCTGCCGCGCGCGCTGGTCGGCCTGCGCGCCAGCATCGCGCAGGCGCCGGTGGAGCTCGAGCGCGCCGCGATGGCGCTCGGCCGCACGCCGTTCAAGGCGATCTGGCAGATCACCATGCGCCTGTCGGCGCCCGGCGTCGCCGCCAGCATGGCGCTCGTCGCCCTCGGGATCACCACGGAGCTGACGGCTACGCTGATGCTGGCGCCGACCGGCACGGTGACGCTTTCGACCCGCTTCTGGTCTGCGATCAACGATATAGACTATGCCGGCGCCGCGCCCTATGCCCTGATGATGGTCCTGCTCGCACTGCCGCTCACACTCCTGCTCCATTTCCAGTCGAGGCGTTCGATCGGCCAATGACGTTTCTCACCATAGAAGGAGCGAGCAAACGCTACGGGGCCGTGGCTGCGCTCGATGATGTCAGCCTCGCCGTGCCTGCCGGCAGCCGCACGGCGATCGTGGGGGCCTCCGGTTCGGGGAAGACCACGCTTCTGCGCCTGATCGCCGGCTTCGAGGCACCCGATGCCGGCCGCCTGACATTGAACGGCATGGTGCTGGCCGACGGCCCGGCCATCGTGCCCGCCCACCGGCGCGGCATCGGCTTCGTCACCCAGGACGGCTCCCTGTTTCCGCATCTCACCATTGCCCAGAACATCGGCTTTGGCTTGCAGCGCGGCACGGCGGATCGCGACGCGCGCATTCTCGGCCTGATGCGCACGGTGGAGCTTGATGCGGCCATGCTCGAGCGCCGGCCGCACCAGCTCTCCGGCGGTCAGCAGCAGCGCGTGGCGCTGGCCCGCGCCCTGGCCCGGCAGCCGAGGCTGATGCTCCTGGACGAGCCCTTCTCGGCGCTCGATACGGGCTTGCGCGAATCGACGCGCAAGGCCGTCGCCTCCCTGCTGGAGGCGGAGGGCGTCACCACCATTCTCGTCACGCACGACCAGACCGAGGCGCTCTCCTTCGCGCATCAGGTCGCCGTGCTGAGCGAGGGCAGGCTTGCACAGGCCGGACCCCCCCATGACCTCTATCGCCGCCCCCGCGATCGCAGGACGGCGCTGTTTCTCGGCGAGGCCGTGCTGATGAAGGGCGAAGCGGGGGTCGGCTGGGTCGACTGCGCTCTGGGGCGCCTGCCTGCCGGCACCCATGGTCATCGCGGCATGGTCGAGATCATGCTGCGGCCCGAACAGATCAAATTCACCCCTGTGGAGCAGGATGCGGACCAGGGATGCCTCGCCCGCGTCGTGGAGATCGAGTTCGGCGGAGCGCTGCGCGCCGTGACGGTGGAACTGCTTTCGGAGAGCCTGCGCCTGCGCATTACCGGCACCGGGCTCGACCTGCCTCCCACCGGCTCCCGTGTGCGGCTCAATGTGGCCGGCCCCGCCCATGTCTTCGAGGCCTGAAGTTAACAATCCTGTCATGTCCGGGTTGAAACCGGGGCCACTTCCGCATAAGGCTGCATGCCCACCGGAGGTTTGGCGCATCCAGTGCCAAAGCCGGCCCTACAGGATGTGATGCCGATGCGTATCGATGCCGTTTCGACGGGACGGAACCCACCGCATGAAGTGAATGTCATCGTCGAAGTGCCTGTCGGCGGCGAGCCCATCAAATATGAGATGGACAAGGAAGCCGGCGCGCTCGTGGTGGACCGTTTCCTCTACACGCCCATGCGCTATCCCGGTAACTACGGCTTCGTTCCCCACACGCTCTCGGACGACGGCGACCCGATCGACGTGCTGATCGCCAACCAGCGCGGCATCATTCCCGGCGCCGTGATCGCGGTCCGCCCCGTCGGCGTGCTGCGCATGCAGGACGAATCCGGCGGCGACGAAAAGATCATCGCCGTGCCGGTGTCGCGTCTCACCCGCCGCTACGAGAAGATTCACAACTACACCGACCTGCCGGAGATCACGATCAAGCAGATCGAGCACTTCTTCGAGCACTACAAGGATCTCGAGAAGAACAAGTGGGTGAAGGTCGAGGGCTGGGGCGATTCCAAGGAAGCCGAGGGCATGATCCTCGAGGCCATCGAGCGCTACAAGGCCAAGAAAGGCTGAGAAAGGGCGGGCGTTGCCCGCCACTGAGTTTTCTCTAGGCCTCTATGGTGCCCAGTCCCACATTGGCGCCGCACATCAGCACCCCTATCCGCTCATTCGCAGCGGGGCGATAGGCTCCGCTGATCAGGGCGGCCAGCGCCGTGGCGCCGCCGGGTTCCAGGGCCACCCGCAGATCCGCCCATGCGCGTTTCTGCGCTTCCACGATGGCCGTATCGGGCACTGTGACGGCCTCGCCGACATAGCGGCTCGCAACCTCGTAGACCCGCGGCCCGCAATTGCGGGCGCCGAGCGAATCCGCGGCGACGCTCTCCACGCTCACGTCCACCGGCTTCCCGGCCTCCAGCGCCGCCTTCAGGCATTGCGAACCCTCGGGCTCGACGGAGACCACCTTCACGCGGCCGGCGAACCAGGCCGCGATGCCGCCGATCAGCCCGCCGCCGCCCGTTGCGACCAGCACGGTGTCCAGCCGCCCCTCTGCCTGCTCTTCCCATTCGAGGCCGAGCGTTCCTTGCCCCGCGATGGTCTCCCAGGCGTCGAAGGCATGGACGGAGAGGGCGCCCGTCTCGGCGATGTAGCGCTCGCAGGCGGCCAGAGCGTCCGCATAGCGCTCGCCGCCGATGTCGAGATCGGCTCCGCGCGCGCGGATGGCGGCGATCTTGGCCGGCGCCGAGATCACAGGCACGAAGATGCGCGCCTTGTGGCCGAGCGCCCGTGCCGCGTGGGCGACGGCGATGCCATGATTGCCGCCCGAAGCGGCCGCGACGCCCACGGCCGGCACCGGACGCGAAAGCAGGTTGTTGAAGGCCCCGCGCGGCTTGAAGGAGCCCGCATGCTGCATGAATTCGAGCTTGAGCTGCAGGGGGCGATCAAGGCCGAAGGCGCCTGCTTCCATGTCGAGGACGGGCGTCCAGCGAATGTGAGGGGCCACGCGCGCATAGGCGGCGCGGATGTCGTCGGGAGAAATCATGGCATCCGAAGGATCAGGGGGCGGGGACATCGTGTCCGCTCTTCCTATCCTGCCGGCGCATCGTTTCCAAGGGCAGGAGATATGCGCGGCGGAGTGCTAACGCTTCATGGCCGCGCCCAGGATGGCTCCCGGCTTGCCGGCCGCGCTGGCCTGGACCAGGATGACGAAGCTGTCGGCGCCGGGGGCACTGACGAGTTCCGGCTTCAGGTCCAGAGTGACGGCGCTGCCGTCATAGTCGGCGACCTTGCGCAAGCCGCGCGCGACATTGGAATAGGTCACCGTCTGACCGGTGTTCTCACCGCGCTCGATGACCACCTGCGCCTCGCGTTCCACCGGGATCGCCCAGACTTCGCCTTGCAGCGCAGTCTTCCCGAGCGTGACGCTGTAGGCACCATCCTTGCCCGTGATGCCGACCGGCACGGTGAGCACGTTGGCGCGGTTGGCGGCCGCCTCGATGGCACGCTTCACCTGTGCATCGTTGGAGCCGACGGCATGCTGCACGCCGTCGACCACGATCTGCGGCGTATAGACCGCCCGGTCGCCGCGCGCTTCCGAATACGCACGCTGGCGCTGGGAGAAACTGTGGTTGGCGAGCGTGTCCTTCCAGCCCAAATAGTCCCAGTAATCCACCGGCAGGGAGAGGGCGATAAGGGTCGGGTCCTTCGCCCAGGTTCCCATCATCCTGTCGGCCGGCGGACAGGATGAGCAGCCCTGGCTGGTGAAGAGCTCGATCACGGCGCGCGGCTGCGCCAGCGCCGGACCGCAGGCGGTCAGCAAGAGCAGGGCTGCAACAACTGTTCGACGCATCGGTCTCGTCCGGTTCAAGGGGGGCAGTAAAGCGGAAGCTCCTTTGATTGCAAGGCATACATTGCATGTTGTTAACGAGCGAGTAACGCTGTGGTGAGCAGCCGGCCGCGCCGCGATTCGTGATGAGGCGTGAGCTTTAGCCACGTTGGCTGCGCAACCGCCTCCGGATTGACAGGTCGTTGGGCCATGCCGTTAAGAAAGCTGGATGCCCGAGGCAAGCAGGGGACATGATGTGACGAGAATCGCCGCCGACGGTCTGTGCGCCATGCGGGGCGGTCGCGGAACAGAAGCTTCCGTAGCGCATTGGCGAATATCGTGCAGGTGTGGCCCGGGGCAGCGTCGGAAACGGGACGGAGCGAGCGGGTTGGCGGATAAGCCGAGGCTCCGAGGTCACGGATCCTGTCCTGCGGCGGGCGCGGTCCCGGATTGCCGCCGCCCGCGCTCGAGCTACAGCACGGGGCGGGCATGAAATTCGTCTTCGGCCTGATCTGGCGGGTGCTGACGCGGGTCGCGGAGCATGACGACTACGCGCTGGCGAGCCATATGGCGCTCTCTTCGCTCACGGCCACCTTCCCCTTCCTGATCTTCGTGGCCTCGCTTGCGGGCGTGCTCGGGACCGGCCAGTTGCAGGGAGAAGTCGTCAGGCTCCTGTTCGAGACCTGGCCGCATGCCGTCTCGGAGCCGATAGCCGAGGAGGTGACCAATGTGCTGGGCAACTCCAGGCCCGGCCTCGTCACCATTTCGGCCATCGTGGCGCTCACGCTCGCCAGCAACGGCGTGGAGGCCATTCGCGTGGGTGTCAACCGCGCCTATGGTCTCGTGGAGACGCGCTCCTTCTGGCTGTGCCGGCTGGAGAGCCTTCTCTTCGTCTTCGTCGCCTCGCTGGCGCTGGTGACGCTGGCTCTCCTGGTCGTACTGTGGCCGGTCATGTGGCAGGCCGCCATTTCATTCGCGCCCTTCCTCGAACCGCTGGGGCCGACCATCCAGCTCGCCCGCTACGGCATCACGCTGCTCATTCTCGGCAGCGCCATCATGCTCGTGCATATCTTCCTGGTCGCGAGCAGCCCGCCCCTGCGCAGGATCTGGCCCGGAGCCTTGCTGACGCTGGGACTCTGGCTGGTCGGTGGCTGGGTGTTCAGCATCTACATCACCGATTTCAACACCTATTCGCGGCTTTATGCCGGCCTTGGCGGCGTCTTCGCGGCGCTGTTCTTCCTCTGGCTCGTGGCCCTGGCCTTTCTCCTCGGCGCGGAGTTCAACGCGGCACTGGCGGAGGCACGCCACCCCGCGAAGTCCTGAGGCCGGGAGGTTTCGTCAGCCGCCCTTCTGCACGATTGCCTGGATGGCCCGCTGCAGTTCGTCCTGGCCATAGGGCTTGCCGATACGGGGGAGACCCGTGTCGGCCTCGGGCGGGAGCTCCGCATAGCCGGTGGCGAGTATGATGGGCAGGCCCGGCCTGGCGGCCGCGATCTCGCGGGCGAGCTGCACGCCCGTCATGCGCGGCATGCCCTGGTCGGTGATGACGAGCTCGACATCGGGGCGATTCCCGAGGATGCCGAGCGCTTCGGGGCCGGAGGCGGCGGGCAACACCTCATGGCCGAGGTCCTCAAGCAGCGCCGCGGTGTTCAGGAGCACGAGCGCATCGTCATCGACGGCCAGGATGACGAGGCTGCGATTGACCGCAGGCGCCTCGGCTGCAGGCTCGGGCGTCGTCTCGTTCCCCGCGGCGGGTGTGGCGCTCGGCAGCCAGATCCTCGCCGTGGTACCCTTGCCCGGCTTGCTTTCGAGGGTCAGCCGTCCGCCGGACTGTTCGGCCAGACCGTGGATCATGGGCAGGCCGAGGCCGGTGCCCTTGCCCACGCCCTTGGTGGTGAAGAAGGGCTCCGTGGCCTTGGCGAGCGTCGTCTCGTCCATGCCCGTGCCGGTGTCCTCGACGCTCAGGCAGACATACCGGCCTGGCCTGAGGCGCGTGGGATGGCCCCCTCGCACCGTCTCGGCGAAGGCGCTTATGGTCACGATCCCGCCATTGGGCATGGCGTCGCGTGCGTTCACCACGAGGTTGACGAGAGCCGATTCGAGCTGGTGCCGATCGCTGCACGCGGGTTCGAGTTCGGCAGGGAAGCGGGTGTCGATGGTGATCATCGGTCCGATCGAGGTCTGCAGCAGGTCTTTCATTCCCTGGACGAGGTCCGGCAGGTCCACCGCCACCAGGCTGAGTTCCTGCCGGCGGGCGAAAGCAAGCATGCGCTTGATCAGCGAACTGCCCCGCTCCGCGCCGTGGATGGCGTTGTCGAGGAGGGACAATACCTTCGGGTCGTCGCCCACGCGCCGGCGGGCCAGGGTGAGACTGCCCAGGATCGCGGTGAGCAGATTGTTGAAGTCATGGGCGATGCCGCCCGTCAGCTGCCCGATGGCCTCCACCTTCTGCGATTGCGCGAGTGCCTCGCGGGCCTCGTCGAGGGCGCGTTGGGCGGCGACGCGCTCGGTGATGTCACGCGTGATCTTGGCAAAGCCGATCAGCGTGCCGTTGCCGTCCCGGATCGCGTCGATGATCACATTGGCACGGAACCGAGTACCGTCCTTGCGCACCCGCCAGCCTTCCTTCTCATAGCGCCCTTCCGCCGCCGCGGTGGCCAGTGCCTTGGCAGGCTCACCCGCCGCACGGTCCTCCGGTGTATAGAAGCGGGAGAAATGCTCTCCGATGATCTCCTCGGCGTCATAGCCCTTGATCCGCTCGGCGCCCGGATTCCAGCTCGAGATGAATCCTCCCTCGTCGATCATGTAGATGGCGTAGTCGGTCACGCTCTGCACCAGGAGGCGGAACTGCTCCTGGCTGTGCCGCAGCCTCTCGCCCGCGGCCTGTCGCTCGCTGAGGTCTCGGGTGATCTGGGCAAAGCCGATCAGGCGCCCGCCTGGCGTGCGGATGGGATCGATGACGACATGAGCCCAGAAGCGCGAGCCATCCTTGCGCACGCGCCACCCCTCGCCCTCGAAGCGCCCGACGGCCTGGGCGGTCTCCAGCGCTCGCGCCGGCATCTCGTTGGTCCGGTCCTCCTCGGAATAGAACATCGAGAAATGCCGGCCGATGATTTCGGGCGCCTCGTAGCCCTTGAAGCGCCTGGCGCCGGTGTTCCAGCTGGTGACGAGCCCGGCGGGATCGAGCATGAAGATGGCATAATCGGTGACCGCATCGAGAAGCAGGCGGTAGCGTCCCTCTTCGGACTGGGCGACTTCCACGCCTTCAAACTGTTCCATCGATACTCACCCTTGCGCCCCCTGGGGCTGAACGGTCGAAAGCCCGGCTCCCGTCCTCCTTATGCTCCTGGACGGTCTCGCGACAAGCGGCTGGCGCCGGTGCATCGTCGAAAACGTTCGATGCGCCCGATTGGTTCATCCCGGGAGGGGGAAAGTGTCACGCAGACGGATCGACGGTATCGAGATGAGGGCGGAGCGCGGCGGCCACGTCCGTGCCCGGTGCCACGGGAACGATCTCGATCTCGACGAGATCGGACCAGGCGCTGGCCCAGACCTGGAGCAGCGTGACATCCTCGCATTCCATCAGCTGGAAGCAGCGGCCGAGATCCGCGCTCACCCAGCTTGCCATGAAGGCAAGTCCCTCGGGTGCCTGGCGGCCGCGCTCCCGGAAGCGCCGGTAGACGGACCTGGCGTCCTGGTTTCGGAAATGCTCGATCACCATGAACAGCATCGACTCAGGCTCCGCCGCTCGTGCCCGTGGCGGGGATGGCGGCGCCGGTCACCACGCCGCCGGCAGGCGAAACCAGGAAGGCGATCAGGCGGGCGATGGCGGTGGGCGACACCCAGGTATCGGTGTCGGCCTTGGGCATGGCCGCCCGGTTCTGCGGCGTGTCGATGACGCTCGGCAGCACGCAATTGGCGGTGATGCCGTCACCCCGATATTCCTCGGCCATGGCCTCCGTCAGCCGGACCAGCGCCGCCTTCGAGGCCGCGTAGGCGGCAAGCCCGGCTGGCGCCTTCAGGCCCGCGATGGCGGCGATGTGGACGATGCGCCCATGCCGGACCGCCTGCATCGCCGGCAGCACCGCAGCACTGATGGCGAGCGCCGTGCGGGCGTTGGAGGTGAGCATGGCATCCCACTGCTGCAAGGCCTGCGTGACAGGCCCGGCCTGGAACCCGCCGACGGTATTGACGAGCGCCGAGACGTCGCCGAAACGCTTCATCACCTGTGCCACGGCGACGCTGCAGGCCTCCTGCGAGGTCAGATCCACTGCCGCGATGGGCAGCACTTCCGCGTTGCCCGGCAGGATTTTCACGAGGGCATCGAGCTTCTCCTGCGAACGGTCGAGGCAGGCGAGCCGGGCACCTCCGCGTGCCAGTTCCTGCGCCACCGCCATTCCGAGATTGCCGGCTGCACCGGTGATGATGACGGTCCCCGTCTGGCTCTTTCCTGGATCGCTCACGCCCGCCGCTCCCTGTGCTGGATAGGAAGCGCAACTTTGTCACGAGCCACCCGCGAGGGGAAGGCGTAGGTCCCCGGCGGAAGACCAGGCAACCGCTCATATCGTCATCTGGCCGACGCTCCGATAGAGCATATATCCTGCCACGACGAGGACCAGAGCGGCAAAAAGGCTGTTCAGCATGCCCTTCCTGACCGACAGGCGTCGCGCCGCCATGGCCCCCACGAGACCGCCGCCGACACCGCCTCCAATGAAGATCGCCGCCAGCAGCCAGTCGACATAGCCTGAAATGGCGTAGTTGGCCGCCGTGGTGAGACCGAAGGCGGTGACGGCCACGAGGGATGAACCGATGGCATAGAGGATCGGCATGCCGGTGGATGCGATCAGGCCGGGCACGATGAGAAAGCCGCCGCCAATACCGAAGAAACCGGAGAACATGCCCGTCAACCCACCGATTCCAGCGACCTTGGAGGCATTTTCGCGGGAACACTGCGCCCCTGGATTGCCCTCGGAGCCGCGCTTGCGGAACATCAGGAAGCCGACCGCAAGCATCAGGAGGGCGAAGAAAACCAGAAGCTTTTGGCCGTCGATCATCTTGCCGATAGTGGAGCCGACATAGGCGCCCGCGACCCCCGCGACGCTGAACACGCCGGCGCAGCGCCACTTGACGTTTCCGGCGCGGGCGTGACCGATCAGGTTCGCGGAAGCATTGGCCGCGACCGCGAACGCACTGGTGCCGATTGCCAGGTGGGCACTTGGAACCCCGACGACATAGACCATCAGGGGGACGGCCAGGATCGAGCCTCCACCCCCGAACATACCTAGGGTAAAGCCCACAAGGCCACCGGACAGGGCGCCCAACCCATACTGGATCGGATCGAGATACATGGTGCGACTCCGGTTGGGGTACCGCCGTCAGGCGGCCGCCTTCTTGAGTTCGGGCGAGACCAGCCATTCGCGGCCCTTCAGCATGCCGTGCCAGTAGATGGGCGGCAGGGCCTCGGACTTGAGGTACCAGGCGAGGCTCGAGGGCTTCGTTCCATCGATGAGCCAGGTCGGGAAGGTGGGCAGCAGCTTGCCGCCATAGCCGAATTCGGCCAGCACGATCTTGCCTCTCTCGACGGTCAGGGGGCACGAGCCATAGCCGTCATAGGCGGCGGGCATCGACCTCCCATCGAGGACCGCCAGAACGTTTTCGGCCACGATGGGAGCCTGCTTGCGGGCAGCGGCGGCCGTCTTGGCATTGGAAGTCCCGGCGGCGTCTCCAAGCGCGAAGACATTGGCAAAGCGCCTGTGCCTCAGCGTGGCTTCATCGACGTCGATCCACCCGGCCTGATTGGCGAGGGGGCTCTCGCGGACGAAGGCGGGAGCCTTCTGCGGCGGGCAGACATGGATCATGTCGAAGCCGCGCTTTTCCTCGGTGACCGTTCCGTCCGCCGCCGTTCTCGCAAAGCGGGCAACTTTGCCGGGCCCGTCGACCGCGACGAGGCGGGAGCCGAAATTGAGATCGGCCCGGTAGCGCCCGACATATTCCATCAGAGCGGGGATGTATTCCTTCACGCCGAAGAGCACGGGGCCGGCGTTGTGGAACTCGATGGAGACATCGCCGATCTGGCGCTGCCGATGCCAGTGATCACCCGACAGATACATCGCCTTCTGCGGCGCGCCGGCGCATTTGATGGGCATCGGCGGCTGGGTGAAGATCGCCCCGCCGCGCTTCAGGTTCTGTACCAGCGACCAGGTGTAGGGCGCGGTATCGCTTCGGTAGTTCGAGGTCACGCCATTGCGCCCGAGAGTCTCCTCCAGGCCTTCGATGGCGGACCAGTCCAGGGTGATGCCGGGAGCGGCCACCATGGCGCGGTATCCGATCCTTCGCCCGTCCGAGAGTTCCACCCGGTCGCGGTCCGGATCGAAGGCCCCGACAGCCGCCTTCTCCCACTTGGCACCGGACGGAATGACGGCGGCCATCGGCCTTATCGTGTCTTCCGGCCTGAATATGCCACCGCCGACCATCGTCCAGCCCGGCTGGTAGGCGTGGCGGTCGGAGGGGTCCACGATGATGACCTTCAGGCAGCTGCGGCGCTTGAGGAGGCTTGCCGCCGTTGCGATCCCTGCCGCGCCGCCTCCGACCACCAGCACATCGCAGACCGCCGCGACCCTGTCCGAGCCTCCTCCCTCCCTTGCCGCAGGCAGCCGGGCGCGGAGGGCTCCGAGGTCGTATCCGGCGGATCTCGTCGCGGCTAGCACCTGGTCCGAGCCGTTCCTTGCAGCCTGCGACAAGGCCCATAGCGTTGCTGCCCGGGTTCCCGATCGGCAGAAGGCAAGGATCGGCTTCGGCAGCTCTTCCAGGGCGGCGGCGAAGAGGGCGATGTCATTGTCCGAGATGGCTGAGATGGTTACCGGTATATGGCGGAACCGGAGGCCAGCGCCTTCGGCCGCGAGGCAGAGGCTCGCTGCCTCGACCTGGCCGTTCTCCTCTCTGTCCGGCCTGTTCGAGACGAGGGACCTGAAGCCCAGCGCCGCGATCTCAAGGATATTCTCGAGCCCTATCTGCGAGGATACGCTGAAGTCGTCGTCGATCCTGCGAATGTCCATCGCTTTCCTCCTGTCATGATTTGAGAGCCGCGCGCCTTAGGGAAGTGGCGCGATAGGCGAACATCCCGGCGAGCATCGCCGCCGCGAAGAGGGCCGGCTCCCACCTTCCCGTGACGAGTGCAGCGATCGCCGGGCCGGGGCAGAATCCCACCAGGCCCCAGCCCACCCCAAAGAGCGTCGATCCGCTGACGAGCTCTAAATCGAGCTGCCGGTTCGAGGGGACATGGAATTTCGTATCGAACACGGGGCGCGCACGGCGGCGCCGGATGGCATAGGCCAGCGCGGAAGGAATCAGGGCTCCACCCATGACGAAGGCCAGCGAAGGATCCCATGCCCCGGTCACGTCGAGAAAAGCGAGGACGCGGGCGGGGTTGACCATGTCCGAGACGACGAGGCCGATACCGAAAAGCAGGCCGCAAAGGACGGCAACGGAGAGGCGGGCACGCATCACGGCGACCCCGTGAGAAGGCGTTTCACGAAAACGGTGCACGCGGCCGCTGCCATGAAGAGGATCGTCGCCACGATCGAGCGCGGCGAGAGCCGGCCAAGTCCGCAGACCCCATGACCGCTCGTGCAGCCGGATCCCAGCCGGGTGCCGTAGCCGACGAGCAGGCCACCCGCGACGAGCAGCACGGGTGAGGCGGACACGATGACCTCGGCGTGGCGAATCCAGGCCATGGCGAAGGCGGCACCCGCAAGGATACCGCCCAGGAATCCGGCACCGAGAGAACTCATCCCGTTACCGCTCCAGCCGAAAGTGGAGGCGGCAAGCCCTGAAATGCCGGCGATACGGCCATCCAGAAGCAGATAGAGCGCGGCGGACAGACCGATGAGAAGACCGCCGGACAAGGGCCACACGAAGCTGAGGTCTGTCATGGCGGTCAGAGCGCGTTGACGGGGATCTTGAGATACCGGACGCCGTTGTCCTCCGCCGGAGGCAGCTTGCCGGCCCGCATGTTGACCTGGACCGAGGGAAGGATGAGCTTCGGCATGGCAAGCGTGGCGTCGCGCTCGGTGCGCATTTTCACGAATTCGTCTTCGCTGACGCCGTCATGCACGTGGATATTGGCGTTGCGCTCCGCTCCGACGGTGGTTTCCCAGGCATACTCGTCCCGGTCGGGGGCCTTGTAGTCGTGGCACATGAACATGCGCGCTTCCCCGGGAAGCTGCATCAGGCGCCTGATCGACCGGTAGAGCGTCCGCGCGTCGCCGCCGGGGAAGTCGCAGCGTGCGGTGCCATAGTCGGGCATGAAAAGCGTGTCGCCGGGAAACACGGCATCGCCGACCACATAGGCGAGACAGGCCGGCGTATGACCGGGTACATGGAGTACCGCTGCGTCCAGGCCTCCGATCTTGAACCGGTCACCGTCGCGGAACAGACGGTCGAACTGGCTGCCGTCGCGCTGGAACTCCGTACCCGCATTGAAGATCTTGCCGAAGACTTCCTGCACGCGAACGATCTCGCGGCCAATGGCCAGCTGACCGCCCAGCTCGGCCTGCAGCAGGGGTGCCGCGGACAGATGATCGGCATGGGCATGGGTTTCCAGCAGCCATTGGACTTCAAGACTTTCGGATTTGACGTAATCAATAAGATCCCTCGCCGAAACCGTCATCGTGCGGCCGGATGCTGCATCGTAGTCCAGCACGCTGTCGACGATCGCGCAGGCGTTCGAGTGGGGGTCGCGAACGACATGGCTGATCGTGAAGGTACTGGAATCGAAAAAGGATTTCACCTCCGGGCGCATTTCCGGCGAGGCAATTGCCTCGCCAATGATCTCGCATGCATGGAAGAGGGCTGCGTCTGGGGAGGTCTGGGCCATGGGTTGCTCCTGTCTCCTATATAAATACATAATTACCTTAATAATGCAAGTATGTATGCCATTGGCCTCGGGCGGCCGGTGCGCTATAGGCTTGATGGAAGGCATCGGAGGCCGGCTATGGAAGGAACGGAAGCAGGGACGCAGCCACAGGCCATCCCGCTGCGCATCAACGACAAGGCGCCGGGATTCACCGCGCGCTCGACAGCGGGTGAGATATCGTTGGCCTCGTATCGCGGGCGGTGGGTCGTGTTCTTCTCGCATCCCGCGGACTTCACCTCGGTGTGTACCAGCGAGCTCATCGCGTTCGCCCGCGCCCAGGACAGGTTTGCCGCGCTGGGTTGTGAGTTGCTCGGGCTGTCCATCGATAGTCTCTATGCGCATGTCGCCTGGCTTCGCGACATCCAGCGCGTGTTCGGCGTCGGGGTGGCTTTCCCGCTGGTGGAGGATCCCTCCATGGCGATTGCCCGCGCCTATGGCATGCTCGACAGTTCCTCCGCGAGCAGCGCTACCGTCCGGGCGACCTATGTCATCGACCCCGAGGGCGTCATTCGAGCCATCATCTGGTACCCGATGAATGTGGGCCGGTCCGTCGATGAAATCCTCCGGCTGGTGCAGGCGCTCCAGGTCTCACGGCAGGAAGGCGCCCTGACGCCGGAGGGCTGGCGTCCCGGCGCCCCTCTCGTCGAACAGGCCGCCGCGTCGATGGCGGAGGCGGCCGTGCCCGAAGCACCGAACGCAACGTGGTACTATCGGGAGAGAGTCGCTTGACCTCCTCACCCTCGCTCGACGATCTGCATCGAAAGGCGCCGGAGGCGGCCGAATTCATGAAGCTGTTCGGCACGGCGAACCGCCTGATGCTGCTTTGCCACATCGCCCGGAAGGAATGTTCGGTAAGCGATCTCCAGGACGATCTCGGCCTCAAGCAGCCCGGCCTGTCCCAGCAGCTTGCCGAGCTCCGCCAGGCTGGCGCCGTCAGGACACGCCGGGAATCGCGGCAGATCTACTATTCGATCGCAGACGAGCGGGTCAGGGCGGTCATAGAGTTGCTGCTGAAGCTGTTTTGCGACAGCGGGGACATGGTTGCCTCCGACCCGCTCGCCACCGCCCAGCGTCCGCAGGACGTGAAAACGATGCCTCTTCCCTTCGAAGAGGCGGCGCAGTTCGCGCGGCTCGACTAAGCAAAATGCGTTCAGGCCGAAACACTCTTCCAGGCCGGCACGCGGAGATCATGAGCATTTTGCGATTCCGCGTGTATCGGTGCGAAAGCAAAACGCGCTCGCACGGCAGAACTTCATCGACTGTTGGGAACGGGAGTGATTCCGCTTGGCCGAAGCCAAAGAGGCCTCTGGCCCTGCGCATTGGGTCCTGGGTGAAGAAGTGGTGCCTAGCCGTCATCCCATTTAATGCGTAGTGCGTTGTTATTGTTAGATAATAAATATTCAAGAGCAGGACGGTACCACCAATAGTACCACCAAAGATCCTGTCTGCAGGCGGTCGTGAGCAAATACTGGCGACCATCCACGGGGATTGGAGCCGTTTTCGACGATTCTCTGACGCCCCTATTCGTCGCTTGGAACGAGCATCCAGATTCGTTGAAGCGGAAGATCCGCCTGAATATCATCTGCAATCGCATCATAGTGAGTTTGGATCATGCGGACCAGATCGCCGGAATCCCAGAGCCGAATCTGAAAGAAAAGACGGCTGGCTTCTTTCGCGACCGCCCTACCATAGCCACCCCAGGTGACGATCAAACCTTGATCCGCGCCGAAACTCTTCATGGAACCCTGAAGCTCACGAAGGATTTTCACGTCTATTGGACTCTCGCTTGATTTCACCTGAACGGCCAATCGCGGTGCGTCAAAGCCAAGTGCTCCCTTGCCAGCGATAATATCTACTCCGCCGTCGGGCCCTTCTGGCGAAATCTGGACGTGGTAGCCTTCGGCGGTCAAAATGGCCGCGACCAACTTCGACAGTGCATGCCCCTTGAAGCGCCGCGCAATGAAGTTGCGGATCTGATCGCTCGCATACTGTTCAATGTCTGGTATTGCATCTTCGGCGGATGTCTCTTTATCCCGTGGGGCTTCCTGCATGGTTGGTTTGATTGACTTGCCAGCGATAATGGCATTGACGCGTTCTTCGGCCTTATTCCGTTGAATTCGGCAAACCGTCATGAATGCGCCAAAGGAGTACAACAAGTCCTGATCGAAGGCGCTACGAGGGAACTCGCCAAGCCACTTAATGGGCCGCGTGTGCAGAGACCCGTCACTAGTTAGGCCGGACCGGTATTGGTAAGGCCCGGTCACGCGTCCGATAGCAATAGTTGACCTGGTTTTAAGCGGCAAAACCACCAGATCGCCTTCGACGATCACGCGTGCAAAGGGCCAAACCTGACTTTCCCAGTTTGAAAGCGTCTTTGGCTTCTCATTCGGATACGTGCGGGCAAGAAGAGTAGTGAGTTCGTCGCGGCTACCTAGCTTGCTAAGATCAGGAAGCTGCTCCCATCCAATGACAGCAACATCTTTTTCCAATGCGAGGGCTTCGCGTTCACCGTTCTTGCCTGCACGCGCCAACCACAAAGTCATGTCATCTCCAGGACGCAATATGAACAACCACCATAGGAGTGAACACTAGTGGTGAATGAAGAAATAGCCAGCGCCCGCTCACTTCATTAGCACCGAAATTCCCTCCGAAAATCTGCCTGCTCGCGTAAAATCTGCCGCATCTCTCGCACCTCTTCGCGCGAGGACTGCCACGCCGCGCCCTTGAAGGCGTTGCGGGCAGCTCTGGCTTTGCCTTCGGCGCTACGCGGGCCGGTGGACTTCAACCAGGGGCGGTGTTGCCGAATCGTCGCCGATTGTTTCGCCCGTCTTTCCAATGTCCATGGGCTGCTCATGGCTGGCCTCCAACAGTTCGTTTCGATCAGATAAAGTTTTGCTCGCGTGCGAGGTGGCAACGCCGTTGTTCACCTGCTGCGGCCCATTGGCGATATTGGCTTGCCGAGCGAAAACCACCGGCGGGTTCTTGATGGCCGCCAGCGTTTCCAGCGTGGCGCGGCACTGGCTTTGGGCTTTCAGGGCAAGCCGCAGATAGGTCTCGTATTGCTTGAGGTAGTCCTGCGCCGCCGCGCGCCGCGACAGGCTCATGAACAGGGATTGCAGCGCTATAGCCTGCCCCATCAGCATGGCTTCGCAACCGCTCATGCTGCCGGCCTGCACTTTATCGATGTTGCCGCCCACCGCTGCGGCGATCAACTCGATACCGGGCTCGCCCATTGCGGAAGCGCTGAATTTCTCGATGATCGCGGCGGCATTGACGCCGGCATGCGTCATGAGGGTCGCCTGGCTCTTTGCGAAGCCGTCCTCGACCTTCGGCGTCTTGGGCGATGCCGTTTTTGCCTTCGCGCTCATGCCGCGTTCCTTTTATGGCCCGACATAACTCGACGACGGCTTTTGATCCTCAGTGGTGCAGCCGCAATACTAGCTATGTCGAACCTAATGCACGGGCCGGCTGTGGCGGGGAGAAGCGTTTGTGATATCAACGATTTGCGCATCGGGCGACGGGCTGTGAAGCTTATTGTCATTGGTCTGTTCCTTGGCCCTTGGTGGTGCGGGTTGTGGCCGTTCGCGGGTTTCCTTTTGGCCGCTCGGCAATGGCCGCCAATGGAGAAAAGTCATCTTGGGGGGCTCGCTGACGTAGCGCGGCTGGCAGGTGAGCGAATAGCGCGAAACACGCTTGTCGCGGGCGCCCCGGAACGAGCCGATGGCCTCGATTTCGAGCCAGCCCAATTCCACCAGGCTCGCGACTGCCTTCACCGCCGTCGGGCGGGAGCAATGCGCCAGTGCCGCCGCCTGCCGGTCTGACAGGGCGATGCAGTTGCCGTCGAAGGGGCGGAAGCGCGCCATCAACGTGACGAGCAAGGTGATGGCTTCCGGGCTCAAGGCGTCCCAGGCCGGTAGGTGCAGCCATTCGGCATAGAGCCGGGCATGCGGCCGGTCCCGTTGCTTGGTGGCGAGCGCCATGATGGTTAGGCCGCATGGCGTTCGCTCGACGACAGGCTATCGAGCCAGGCCCGCAAATCATCGTCCCGGATCAAGGTGGCGCGGCCCAGCTTGACGATGCGCAGCCTGCCGCTGGCGATCTCGCCATAGATGGTAGTGCGGCCGACATTGGTCATGCGCACCACGTCGTGGATTCTATGGAGCAAGGTGGGTTGTGATGGAGTCCGGTCGTTCGCGTTCATCTGCGTTTCCCGATGGTTGCCCGGATCATGCCGGGTGTCGGGAAACATTGGCGGAAGCACTGGCTGGCGAATAGGTAGACGGGTTTCAGAAAACCCTCGTCGCGTTTCGACCGATCTTGGGGCAAACCACGCGGAACCTGGCAGGGTTTCGGCCGAACCCTCCCCAACATTACACTCGAACCCGTCAAAACGGGATATCGTCATCCATATCGGCCGAAGAGAACTTGCTTTTAGCGACTACCGCCAACCGAGGAGAGGATTTAACGAGCGGTGCAGGAATTAGCCCCTGGGTCGGTGTTTTCGGTGCCCCGCCCTTAGGCTCCCAGTTCGCGACCTTCGCGCATTCTTGAACGCCTGTTTCGTTGACGTTGCCGTCTGCATCCGTCAGCCGATGCTTGGCCGCATGCTCGCGCAGCCATTTTTCCAGCGCCGACTTAGGCGACTTGCTTCCGGGGTTCTCGACCGCCTGCCAAGCTTGAACGGCAGCCGCAAGCTTCGGTGCGAAGCGAGGATGATCGGGGTCGAGATAGTCAGCCTCTTGCCGCCTGTCAGGAAAGAAGAAGCCTGTGGTGAAACCTTTCGAGTACAACCAGAAGCGAAGGTCGGAAACGTCAACGGTGGTGCGATGCCAATTGATCAAATCACGCTCGCGCCGATGCCCGCCATATTCCTCTTCTGGAGGGCCTGAAAACACGACATTCGCATCAAGTGCATTACGGCGGATCGCATGCTCCAGGGCAGCTTTGGCAGTCCTATATTGGGTAGGCTGATTATGCGCCTCCCATTCCTCGACATACTCCTCGATACCACCTTCGCTTGGATCGAGTCCGACGAGCAGAAATGCCGCCTGCACGACTGAAAGCGCATCGCACAAGCGCCAAAAATCGAGGCTCGTCGGAACAACACCATCTTTGCCGGTAGGTGTGAGATTTGACTTCTGATTCATGGCATGCCCGATGGATGAACTGCAGCGAACTATCGCAAATGTCCTCGGTCGTTGGCAAGCAAATGTTCTTGATATGTTCCGCTTGGTTTTGGCGACGTCGTGGGGCATGAAGAAGCATTGCATTGAACGAGTGTGATTTGGCGGATGCCGAATTCTGACCGGCGGAAGGTGAAGCGGGATGACGAAGCTGAATTTCAAGGGCAGGGTCATTTCCGCTGGTAGGCGTGAAAAAGGGGGAAGCGCAATGAAAGCCCTGAATAGCACCACGAATTCGCGCAATGGTCACGCTGCCGTTTGTGCGCCGCAATGAGCAAGCTGTTCGAAAATCTAAAAAAAGATAGCCATGCGTGGGCCAACGAAGAGGAGGTCCGTAAGGGGTGGCTTAAACACATAGAGAACGACTTGGGGATCACCTTCCACGCGGAGCGTGGCCGGAACGACGCTTCATACAACCAAGTCATCATCGAATTTAAGAGCAAGGGCTTGTTCAGGGGCAGCACGGCGAGCCCCGCCTTCAAAGAGGCTATCTACGATCGCCTCGACAAGTACATTCAGCGCCGTTAAAAAGATGAAGGTATCCCCCGTGAGGACTACATCGGCATAGCTATTGACGGCACTCATATTTGCTTTGCCTTTTTTAAAGATGGGCAGATCACGCCGCGTAATCTCCTGCCATTTAACGAGGCTTCCGTCGAACTTGTCGCACAGGCGTGCTTTGACTCGAAACGACGAGCGGTGACAGCCGAAAACCTGATGGAGGACTTTGGACATACGGCGGAGATCGGCCAGGCCATGATGGCGAGCCTCGTGGCCGAGCTTGAACACCAACTCACCGCACCCGGCAACAATAAGATCAAACTTCTGTTCGAAGAATGGCGCACTTTGTTCGGACAAGTAGCTGACTTATCCGCAGCTCAGGCCGCCGAAATTCGGAAGACCATTCCCTTCTCGCTGAAACTCCCCACCAGCGATGTAGTAGCGGCAGCGCTTTTTGCAATTCACACGTACAACGCTTTCCTGATGAAGCTCTTAGCCGCCGAAATCGTCGGTCAATACGGGCTAACTGCTTACGCCGATTTTTGCGAGTACCTGCTCGGTCACGACGACGAGAACCTTTTGCGCTTGCTGGATACCGAAGTGGAGCACGGCGCATTTTTCGAAGCCGCGCGCATAAAGGGCTTCGTCGAAGAGGCGGTATTTTCCTGGTATGTCGATCGCAGTGTTCCGGCCGCTGATAGGGCAAGGAGCTGTGCGGCGATCCGGCCGCTGCTCACCCAGCTCGCGCTCTATCGGATGGACGATCTCAGCGCCGCACGCTCGCGCGACGTCCTAAAATTATTTTATCAGGCTCTTGTTCCCGAAACACTGCGAAAGGCCCTTGGCGAATTCTACACACCGGATTGGCTCGCCGATATCGCTTGTGACCGGGCGCAGATCAAAGATTGGAGCACAGTTAGAGTTCTCGATCCGACCTGCGGCTCCGGTTCTTTTTTGCTAGAAGTGATCCGACGCAAGAGGTTTCTCGCCGAGAAGGCTAATTTGGCGCCGGCGAAGACACTCACCAAAATACTTAGTGAGGTTTGGGGTTTCGATCTGAATCCGCTTGCTGTTCAGGCTGCGCGCGTCAACTTCCTGATAGCCATTGCCGATCTTGTTGCTGCAGCCGGCACCGAGGTCGAATTGCCTGTTCTTCTCGCCGACGCTGTCTATTCTCCGGCGCAGTCTCCCTCCAAGGGGCAGGATTACGTCGAATATGGAATCGGAAGCGCCCAAGCCAACCTGAACATCATCCTTCCTTCCGAATTGGCTTTTGATAGGACGCGCCTAGACGCTGCCTTTGTCATCATGGGCGATGCCGTGCAGGAGGAACAGCAGTATAAGACTGTCGAAAAGACTCTCGTCTCTAGTGGCCTCATGGATGCGGCTAAAGCTAACATTTGGCGTGATGCCCTAAGCTCAACCTATGAGCAGGTCCTTGAACTGCACAAGCGGTCGTGGAACGGTATCTGGTTCAGGATTGTGCGTAACTTCTT
Source organism: Labrys sp. ALF-8 (assembly GCF_059699065.1). Classification (NCBI taxonomy): domain Bacteria; kingdom Pseudomonadati; phylum Pseudomonadota; class Alphaproteobacteria; order Hyphomicrobiales; family Xanthobacteraceae; genus Labrys; species Labrys sp. ALF-8. Next base: position 2,011,330 of record NZ_AP048537.1, on the reverse strand, counting down.
CTGGTCTGCTGTGGCAGGCGAGTTTGATTTGGTAGTCGGGAATCCCCCTTGGGTTCGCTGGTCGAACCTACCTGAACAGTATCGTGCACGCATAAAGCCGACATGCGAGCGTTACACGATTTTTTCAGAGACGCCTTATCATGGGGGTAATGAACTCGATATTTCGGGAATGATTACCTACACGGTTGCCGATAAATGGCTCAAACCGAATGGTTTACTTGTCTTTGTCATTACGCAGACACATTTCCAGTCGCCATCGTCGCAAGGTTTCAGGAGCTTCAGAATCAATGAAAAGGCCAATTTGATCCCTGAAAGCGTCGACGATCTCAAAAAGCTGAAACCCTTTCCCAGAGTGGCGAACAAGACGGCCATTATGCGTTTACGAAAGGTCAGCAGTAACAAACTTCCCGTATATCCTGTACCATATCGCGTGTGGGATAAAGTCTCTGGCGGATCAGCCTCGATCCCAGAAACGCTTGACAAAAAAGCTGTTCTTGCGCGGGTCGAGCAAAAATCATGGGAGGCCAACCCCGTCAACGGCGGGAATTCGCCATGGGCGATCTTGCCGCCCGGCCGCTTCGCCGAGATGGCGGCATTGCAAGGCCAAAGTGACTGGATCAGTGGACGCAAGGGAGTTACGGCGGATCTCAACGGCATTTACATGGTCAATATCGTTGACCAGAATACGACTACAGGCCTCGTTCAAGTTGAAACACGCCCTGAGGCGGGCAAGACCGACATCGGCCCTGCCCGTCGGTTCTGGATTGAGCCCGAATTTCTCTATCCCCTACTTAAGGGGGCTGCGGACTTTTCAGCTTGCCATGTTCACGTTCGCGAGCATCTCCACATCCTTGTCCCCAACAAAGGCATCACAAGTGCAGACTATATTCGTGTCGAAAAGGCGGTAGCACAGCTCAAGCAAACAAAAAAATTCCTATTTCACTATAAAGATCTTTTGCAGAAACGGTCAACTTATAGGCTCCGGCAAAAGAACGCGCCGTTTTACGTCGTGTATAATTCTGGAACCTATACGTTTGCTCCGTTCAAGGTCGTATGGGCTGAACTCTCGACGACGTTCCAGGCCGCTGTCTTCACTACAGGCACCGTGCCGCTGATCGGGGGACGCCCCTTCGTGCCGGATCACAAGGTCTATTTCGCCGATTTTCAATCGGAGGACATCGCGCATTTCGTCTGCGGTGTACTGAACTCCACGTTAGTGAAAGAGTATGTCGAGAGCCACACTATCCAAATACAAGTCGCCAATATCTTCAAGCATCTACGTATCCCTCGATTTAATGCCAAAAACGCGGAACATGTCAATTTAGCGCGTATCTCGAAGGAAGCGCATGCAGCGACATCAGAGGCGAAGCGGGTAAAATTGCTTAAAGAGCTGGATGAAATCGCCGAGCGCGTTCTTCAAGTGTGAGCATTCAGTGATGGAAGCAGTCTAAAATCTACCTGACTGCATTTTTAGCATCCAGTGTGAAGGGCGAGCTCCACGCATTCTGTCCTTAAGACCAAAGGAGGCCAGCTCGATAATCTGGATGCGACTTTACAAGCATGACATGCTTTCCTACCTGGTCATTTCGAGCGGGATATTGCCTCACCTGTTGGCGAGTTGGAGCTGGCTAAGAAGGATGACAGGTGGTGCAAGGCACAGTGATTCTGATGAGCAAAGGGCAGGTAAAACTTCCTGAGTACCATCGAACTTGATTGCTCTTATGCACCAAAGGCAACGACCTTACCGCTTTCTCGCAAGGCGTCGATGTGACTCGCCCACCATTGCATCATTGCCTTGCGTTCTTCCCAAAAGTCGGAGCGTAGGTAAGCTCGGCGGATTTCATCAGCGCCGATATGGGCGAGGGCGGCTTCAATTACGTCCGGACGCCACCTGCCGCTTTCGTTGAGTAGAGTCGAGGCTGTAGCACGAAAGCCATGGGCAGTGGCCTCATCCTTGGAGTAGCCCAGGCGACGCAGGGCGGCGTTCAATGTGTTCTCGCTGATAGGGCGAGCGAATGTGCGCACGCAAGGCAGCACAAGCTTTCCCTTGCCCGTCAAGGCTCGCAAGTCTTGGAGGATCGCTACCGCCTGACGGGGAAGCGGGATACGGTGCGGCCGGCGCATCTTCATGCGGCTCGCTGGGATTTCCCACGCCGCAGCTTCAAGATCGAACTCCACCCATTCTGCCATGCGCAATTCGCCCGGCCGAGGAAATAGATAGGCCATTAGCCGCAAGGCTGCTTGTGTCGTGGGCTGGCCGTCGAAATCTTCGATCGAGCGTAGCAGGGCGCCAAAGGCAGCAGGCTTGAGCAGGGCGGCGCGAGGCGTCACGGTGGGCGTCGTCAGCGCACCCTTGAGCGCCTGCGTCGGGTCGTTTTCGCAAAGGGCGCTGGCGATGCCATAGCGGAAGACGGCGCCGATGGTGGAGCGCAGGCGGTGGGCGCTTTCATAGGCCTCGCGCGCCTCAACCTTGCGCAGCACGGCGAGCACCTTGGCCGAGCTGATCTCGCCAATCTTGAGTTTGCCGAGGTCGGGCAGGGCGAAGTCGAGCAGCCATTCGATCTTCTTCATGGTGGCGGGCGCCCGGCCCTCGCGCTTGAGCTTGGCGACGTAGCCTTCCGCCACCGCCTTGAAGCTGTCTGCGGCGGCTTCCTGCGCGATGCGGGCGGCTTTCGCTTCCTGCTTGGCATCCGAAGGGTCGATACCACCAGCGACCAGCGCACGGGCTTCGTCGCGTGCCTTGCGGGCCGCCACCAGCGTGATCGCGGGATAGGGGCCGATTGCCAGAAGCTTGCGCTTGCCGGCGAAGCGATAGTCCTGCCGCCAAAGTTTCGAGCCGTTCGGCATGATCCAGAGCTGCAAACCCTGGCCATCCGAGAGTTTGCGCACCGATTCTGTCGGCTTGGCGGTTCGGCATTCGATGTCTGTCAGCGGCATGGCGGCGCCCGAATGGTGGTATCGCGTACCACCACATCCTAGCAGATTCCGAGGCCGATACCACCATCCGTACCACCACACGAAGCGGCTATAGGCGCACGGAAACGAACCGTGGCGAACAGTTTTTGTCTATAAACTATTGATTTTTCGAGGATTTTGAACTTTCGCGAACATCGCCGAAAGTGGAAGTGGTGCCCCTAGCCGGAATCGAACCAGCACTCCTTGCGGAATCCGATTTTGAGAGATCGGATATCGCCTATCCTTTGTATATCCGGCGGTATCCGATTTTACGATAACCGATTGAAGCCTATAGCTTTTTTCTCTTATCTACGCATCCATACCTAACCGGATATTCGCTACGGTTGGTTTTCCAGGTGCACCTATTCTGCACCTGAAATCCGACCTCAAAGGAGGTTAGGAATGCCCAAAATCAAACTCACTAAGACCGCTGTCGACGCCGCAACCCCGCAGGAGCGCGATTACGAACTCAGGGATACGACGATACCCGGCTTTCTCGTCAAGGTCACCCCAACCGGCCGCAAGATTTTCATGGTGGCCTACGTCGCCCACAATGGGCAGCGGCGAAAGCCCGCGATCGGCCGCTACGGCGAGATCACTGTCGAGCAGGCGCGCAACATTGCCCAGGACTGGCTCGCGGAGGTGCGCCGTGGCGTCGACCCGAGCGCCGAGCGCGCGGCGGCCCGTCAGGCGCTGACGGTGAAGGAGCTGTTCGACCGCTTCATCACCGACTATTCCGAAAGCCGCAACAAACCCACAACGGTTGAGTCCAACCGGGGCTACGGCAAGCGCTACATCATCCCGATCCTTGGCAATCTCAAGGTGCCAGATGTCACCCGCGCTGACATCGCGCATCTCATGAAGAAGATGGCCAAGAGCCCCACCAACGCCAACCGCGTCCTGGCGGCTGTCCGGAAGATGTTCAACATGGCCGAGGTCTGGGGGCTGCGCCCAGACGGCTCCAACCCTTGCCGGCATGTTCCCAAATACCCGGAACGCGGCAAGACCCGCCTGATCACCGATGCGGAGCTGCGCAAGCTCTTCGAGTATCTCGACCGCGCCGGGGCCGAAGGGCTGGAGCATCCCTTCATCCTCTTGGCCATCCGGCTTCAGTTCGAATTCGCCGCGCGCATGTCGGAAATCCTTCAGCTCCAATGGGCCTGGATTGATTTCGACAACCGCCGCGTGGTCTGGCCCGACAGCAAGACGGGCGGAATGTCGAAGCCGATGAGCGCTGAGGCGCACCGGCTCTTCGAGACCGCGCCCTTGCTTGAAGAGTCGCCCTTCGTGTGCCCTTCCGTTTTCGACCCGAACCTCCCGATGTCAAAGCACACCTACTATCAGGGCTGGCGGCGTATCCTTCAGCGCGCGGGGCTGCCGCACATTGGCACCCACGGCATTCGCCATCGCTCCGCTACCGATATCGCCAATTCAGGCATTCCGGTGAAAGTCGGGATGGCGCTCACCGCGCATAAGACTGTCACCATGTTCATGAAGTACGTCCACACCGAGGATGACCCGGTAAGGGCGGCGGCCGAGGCGGTCACGCAGCGCCGCATATCCCTCATCGGCGGAGTCCAGCCTCCCGCGCCCCCGCTGGTGGCGGCCCCGGAACCCCCGTCAGTCGCGCCGACTGTCCAGGCGGCCCAGCCCGCGCTCGGCCCCGACGGAAAGCCGCTCGGTTTCGAAGACGGCGCCTACACCTCGCGCACGCGCCTCGGAAACTATCGACCCTACCGTCATCGGAGCGGCGAGAACCGCTCCGTTCCGCCCGGCACGAAGCGCGCAGAGGCCACGGAGGCGAACCATGCCTGACAGAGCAAAGCCTGATCGCCGTTGGCCGACGCCGGACATCCTCAAGCGCGCGAAATTTGTCGACGACGCGGGTCCGATCCGCTTTGTCGACACCGAAGCGGCCGCCCGTTACCTGGCCCTCGAAGCGCACACGTTGGAGTGCTATCGCTCCCTGGGTGGGGGGCCGGCCTACCACAAGTTCGGCAAATGGGTCCGCTATGCGGTCGATGACCTCAACGCGTGGGCGGAGAGCTGCCGCCGTTCAACGACGGCTTCGCCTGCCGCCCCGCGCATCCTCCCCATTGACCGAATATAGGTTCCAACCTATATGGAATGGGAGGTCGAATTCCACCCAGCCTTCGAGGCCGAGGTTCTGACTTTTGAGCGTGATGTCCGCGTCGCGTTGATCGCCGCCGCCAGGCTGTTGGCCGACTACGGTCCGCAGCTTGGCCGGCCTCACGCCGACACGCTCAAGGGATCGAAACACGCCAATATGAAAGAGCTGCGGTTCGAGGGCGGCGACGGCGAATGGCGTGCAGCCTTCGCCTTCGACCCCAAGCGAAAGGCCATCGTCCTTGTAGCGGGCGACAAATCTGGCGTCAGCCAGAAGCGCTTTTACAGGACGTTGATCGCAAAGGCGGATCTACGGTTTTCCGAGCATCTGGAAAGCCTGAAATCCGCAAAGAAGGGCAAATGAGATGGGCCGCCGCCTGAACGACATCATTGCCGCGCTTCCCCCCGAAGAGCAGGCAGCCATCGAAGTCCGCTATCAAGACATGAAGCAGGAAGTGGAAGGCCTGCGCGAGCTGCGGCAGATCGCCGGCAAGGCTCAGGCGGAGATCGCCTCCGCCCTCAAAATCAAGCAGCCCTCGGTCTCTCAAATCGAGCGGCAAACCGATATGTATCTCTCCACGCTTCGCAGCTATGTCGAGGCCGTGGGGGGAGAACTTGAATTGACGGTCAAGCTGCCGCAACGGCCTGCATTGCGGATCCACCAGCTCGGCGATGCTGGCGCGCCTCCACAGGTAACGACCCGCCGTCCTCGCACGCGCGCGCAGATCGGCGGTCGGCGTGGGCGCTAGTTATCCGACGAGAATCATCCTGGCGTTTCGGAGCGGCGGCGTCTGCGCCTTTCCGAAATGTGGCAAGCATCTCACCTACGACGCCCAGGTCGGAGACGACACCTATGTGGGCGAGGCGGCGCATATCCGCGGTGAAAAGCCCACCGCCGCCCGCTACGACGCCTCCATGACTGATGCAGAGCGCGATAACGTACGCAACCTGATCTATCTCTGCACGGACCACCATACAATCATCGACAAGGTTGAGGCCGATTGGCCGACTGCGACGCTACAGCAACTGAAAGAAGGCCACGAAGCGCAGGTCCGCCTGGCGATGGAGGCGGCGTTCGCGGACGTCGCCTTTCCCGAATTGCAGAACGCTGTGTCGTGGGTCGCCAGCCAAGCTCCTGCTGGCAATGGATCATTCGATCTCACTGCGCCCGACGAGAAGATCAAGAAGAACGCGCTGTCGAACGGATCTCGGCACATCATCGCAGCCGGCCTGACCTCGCGAGCTACCGTAGGCGACTATGTCGAGGCCGAAGCGCAGCTCGATCCGGACTTTCCCGAGCGGCTGAAAGCCGGCTTCCTCGAGGAGTATTACGCGCGCCGGAAGGAGGGCCATAAGGGTGACGAACTGTTCGAGCTGATGTGCGCCTTTGCCCAACGCGGCCTGCGTCGGCAGGCTGACAAGACTGCGGGCATCGCAGTGCTGATCTATCTTTTCGAAATCTGCGACGTGTTTGAGAAATGATTCTCCCGACGAAACATATCCCGCAAAACGAGGCGCTGATCGGTGTAGGCGCGACACTGCTTGCGCACCTCAGCATGCCCATGACCGTTTCGGGTCTTTGGGAACGTCTGCGCACGGAGCCGAACGTCGGGACTTTCGAGCGATTCGTGCTGGCCTCGAACCTCCTCTATCTCATTGGCGCCATCGACATCCGGGACGGCCTTATCGTCAGGACCGGCTCGTGATCCGTGCTGTTCGCGCCAATCAGAAGGGGTTTCACACCGCACTCCTGCAGCCAGGAGTCAATCTCATCCTCGCCGACCGATCTTCTTCGGCCGGTGACAAGGACACGACGAACGCTCTGGGCAAATCGACGCTCATCGAGATCATCGATTTCTGCCTCGCGAGCAACTCCTCACCCGGAAAAGGCCTGCGCGTGGAGGCTTTGCATGGTTGGGCTTTCACGCTGGAGCTTTCCCTGTCCGGCCGCGACATCGCAGTGACGCGAGCAACCGACACCCCGGGTTTCTTCGCCATTGAAGGCGTCACAGATGATTGGCCTGTCCGTCCGGCGCCGAACAAAGAAGGCGTCCCCGGCCTCGACGCGAAGAAATGGCGAGCCGTCCTCGCCTGGGCGCTATTCGGCATAAGCGAGTTGTCTGCCGAGTCGGGCTACAAGCCATCGGCGCGGTCACTGCTTTCCTATTTCGTGCGCAACCAAACAGCCGCCTACAACGTCCCGTTCAAATATTTCGATAATCAGAAGACCTGGGACATCCAGGTCCACAACGCCTTCCTTCTCGGATTGAACTGGGAGAAAGCTGCGACCTGGCAACAGCTCAAGGACCAAAAGAACGCACTCGATGCGCTCAAACAGGCGATCAAGACCGGAGCCGTAGACGGCGAGCTGGCCTCTCTGGGTGAACTTGAAGCCGAACGCCTGCGCCTGACGACGCAGCTCGACCGGGAGCGCGATGCTCTATCGAGTTTCCGCGTGCTTCCCCAGTACCGTGAGATCGAGGGCCAAGCTAACTTCCTGACCGGCGAAATCCACGGCTTGGTCAACGCCAATATCGTGGATAAGCGGCGGCTCGATCGCTATCGTGACTCGCTGGTCAGCGAAGACGCTCCGACCGAGGACCGGCTGGAAGCTCTCTACGGCGAGGCGGGCATCGCTCTCCCTGGTGCCGTTAAGAAGACCCTAGACGATGCCCGGGCATTCAACGCGCAGATCATCGCCAACCGCCGCGAGTTTATCGCAAGCGAGATTGCCGCGCTGGAAGCAGCCGTCATCGACCGCGACGCGGCCATCGCAACCCTGACTGATCGCCGTGCGGGCTACCTCAGCGCGCTTGCCGGACAGGGCGCGTTGGAAGAACTGACTCAGTTGCAAGAGCTGCATGCCGCGACGCGGCTCAAGGTCGATGAACTGACCAACAGGATCACCCAGCTTCGCCAGATGACTACAAAGGCGGACACGATCAAGGTCGAGACCGTCGAACTGAAGCGCGCGACGACACTCGACTATGAAGAGCGGCGCTCGCTCTGGTCGCAAGCGCTCACCCTCTTCTCCGAATTCTCCGAAAGCCTGTATAAGTCGCCGGGCCGCTTGGTCATCGACATCGATGACACCGGATACAAATTCGACGTCGAGATTGCCGGTAGCCCGAGCGAGGGCATCAGCAAGATGAAGATTTTCTGCTATGATCTCATGCTGATCTCGTTCGCGCGCCAGCGCGGTCTCGGGATCGACTTCCTGATCCATGACAGCACGATCTTCGACGGCGTCGATCCTCGTCAGCGCGCCCATGCGCTCGAACTCGCGGCAGCGATGGCCGAGAAATACGACTTTCAATATATCTGCACCCTCAACACCGACATGGTTCCGGTCAGCGACTTTTCGCAGGGTTTCGACTTTGAGGCGCTTATCCGTCTGCGTCTAACGGATACCGATCCGAGCGGCAGTCTGCTCGGGTTCCGGTTCTGACGGGGGTCGACTCCGGCTCCTCATATTCGGAACGGTTCGTTACAGAGGCGACCGCCATCCACAAACCGGCGTTGATGCTTGGTGGCCTGCTGCTGACGGCAGCTTCCAACCTGGCCGGAGCGACCGATAACGCGGCGACGATTGTCGCGACAAATCTCATTCCCGGTAACGCGTATTTGCGCTTCTACACGTTTGAGGTTTTGCGGGGGAAAGCCTTCCCCCTGGTCGGCACTGCGTTGCCGACGCACCCCCTTCTGCGGGGAGACCCCGCAACGCCCCCTTAGAGTGAGAGTGCGGACGGGTTTGCCGTGACGGGTTGAGGGCTGGGAGAGAGGCTCCCGGCGCCCGTCGCGGAGAACCGCGATGTCCAGACATGACCGCACCACGCGCACCGGCCAGGACCGGGCGAACCTCTATGACGAAATCACCGACAAGATCATCGCCGAACTGGAGGCCGGCCGCTTCCCCTGGGTCCAGCCTTGGGGCAAGTCCACGGCCAAAGCGCCGCTCGGCCTGCCTAAGAATGCCAGCACCGGCCGCACCTACAGCGGGATCAATATCCTGATCCTCTGGGGCGCCGTCGTTCAGCACGGCTTTCCCGGTCAGGGCTGGCTCACATATCGCCAGGCGGCCGCGCTCGGCGGCAACGTCCGCGAGGGCGAACGCGGCACCACCGTCGTCTATGCCGACCGCTTCGTGCCGGAGGACGAGAAGCGGCGGGCGCGCGAGACCGGCGAGGAAGCCCAGGCCATTCCCTTCCTCAAGCGCTTCACCGTTTTCAATACGGCGCAGTGCGAACGGCTGCCCGACGACATGGTCATTGCCACGCCGCCACCGCTGCCCGGCCTGATCGAGCCGAGGGTTGAAGCGCTGATCCGGGCGACCGGCATCGACTTCCGCATCGGTGGCGACCGGGCATTCTACGTCCCCGCCGACGATTATGTGGTCGTACCGCCGCCGCAAGCCTATTTCGAGCCGATCAACTGGCACAGGACTGCGCTGCACGAGATCGGCCACGCCAGCGGCCATCACAGCCGCCTGAACCGCGACTTCTCGACCTCCTTCGGCACGAAGAAATACGCCTTTGAGGAGCTGATCGCCGAGATGAGCGCCGCCTTCTGCTGCGCATCGCTCGGTATCGTCCCCACCGTCCGCCATGCCGATTACATCGGCTCCTGGCTGGAGGTCCTGCGCGAGGACAATCGCGCGATCGTCCGCGCCGCCTCGCAGGCGAGCAAGGCCGCGGACTGGATCTTGTCGTTCCTGCCCGAGGCCGAAACGACGGACACTGGCAGCGACGCGATCGACAGGAGGGCGGCATGATCCTCCTGACCGACGAACTGCGCGCGCAGCTACTGGCCAACGGCCGCATCCGCGACGCCGACCATGTGCCGGTGGTCAAGTTTTTCAATCCGCTCGGTGAGGGCGTCTGGCTTACGACAGAGCTCGGCGCCGACGGCGACACGCTGTTCGGTCTGGCCGATCTTGGCGAACCGGAGCTCGGTTATTTCTCGCTCGAGGAAATGATCGCGGTGCGCCTGCCGTTCGGGTTGGGTATCGAGCGCGACATCCTCTTCACCGGCGAGTTCCCGATCTCGGTCTGGGCCGAGGCCGCGCGCGAAGCCGGCAGCATTCGCCGCGCCGAACGGATTATCCGTGCGGCAGGGCGGTCCCGGTGGGAGGGCGCGTGATGCGCTTCCGCCGCTGGCATCGACCCGAACCCTTTGGCGACACGTCGCGAAAGCGTGCGGCGTTTCTCCGCAAGCAGCGCCTTGAACGTGAGGCGCTGCCCCTCTTCGCCAACGAGATCGCCGCCGGCCAACATGGCGTCGACGAGGAGATGGCCCGTCGCGCCGTCTGGTGGGACGAGGCCGAACGGGAGCGCCGCCGCATGCGGGCGGCCTCCTGGCGCAAGGCCCGCGCCCGCCTGTTCGCGTTGCCCGACGCGCTGCGGAGCACCGTCCGCGAGATCTGGCGCGATTGCCCCTATCCGGCCGATCCGGGCTATTTCGCGGATCTGCTTCACCAGATCGACGTCGGCCGCGTCGATCCGCACCGGCCGCCCTGGAAGTTCCACCCGGAGCTGAAGGCGCGGATGACCCCGGACCCGTCGAGCTTCGACGCCGCCTTCCGCCAGATCGGCCAGCGCAAGGTGGGCGGCGGGCCGAAGACCACGGAGGCGGACGAGCTGCTGTTTTGCGGCAATCTCGGCTCCGGCATTCTCTTCCTGCGTTCGCGCGTGCGCCTGATCGAGCGCCACGAGAGCTTCTACACCTCGTCGGGCCATCGCCTGCGCGACTCCAAGGTCGGCAGCGGTGGCCACTTCGTCGAGATCGAGATTACGGGCGACTGCTCGGACGCGGAGCTGGCGACGATCGAGCGCATTGCCCAGGCGGCCGACACGCGGCCCGTCGCGGTCAGGAGGGCCGCGCGGCCTGGCCGGATGACGAGCGGGAGAACGGCATGATGATCCCCACTCTCCTGCCGGCCGCTGCCTCTCGCCCTGGGCGGTGTTCTCCCGGCGTGCCGCCGCGGCCTCCGCAAAGTCAACGGCCTTGCCGTTCCCCATCGCCGCCGCCCAAAGGCGCCCGCTTCGGTGACTGTCCGGGATTCCGGCGGTCCCTCGGAGTCCTACCGCTCACGGTGAGCGGCAGCAGCCAGGAGGTCTCCATGCGTAGCTCGACATCCATCGAATCCGTCTTCGTCTTCGGCTCCAATCTCGCGGGTCGCCACGGCAAGGGCGCGGCCCTGTGGGCTCGCCGGCACCGCGGCGCGATCTACGGCCGGGGCGTCGGGCCGCAGGGACGCGCCTATGCAATCCCGACCAAGGATCGCCAGTTGCGCGTGCTGCCCCTCGCGATCATCCACGGCCATGTCGGCGACTTCCTCGCCTATGCCCGCCTTCGGGCCGAGCAGCGCTTCGAGGTCACGCCGATCGGCTGCGGCCTCGCGGGCTACCGCCCGGACCAGATCGCCCCGATGTTCGCCGGCGCTCCGGCGAACGTCATCCTGCCGGATGCCTTCCGCGCCTTGCTGGCCTCGCGGCCCTGACCGCCGGGGCTTGCCTCGGAGGCGCGTCTCGGCTGAGCGCAAGCTTCCTCCCGCTCGCAACGGCGACCCGCCGCGCTGGTCCGGTCACGAACGACGTCGCCGTGGATTTCCCGGAACCTTCAGGCGTCTCGGCGGTTTCGGCCGATACCCGCGAAGCGACTATTCTAGTCGCCGCTGGCGCAAGTGACCGGAGGCGAAAAACAGCCAGGGGGCTGACATTGGATACGGAACCGGACCAACCGCAGACCCTCCTTGTCGTGGAGGATGACATCTTTATCCGCCTCGACATCGCGGACTACCTGCGCGGCTGCGGCTGGGTTGTGGCGGAGGCAGGCTCGGCCGCCGAGGCGGTCGCCCTGTTCGAATCCGGCGCCCCCGTCGATCTCGTCTTCTCCGATATCCAGATGCCCGGCACGATGGACGGCTTCGGCCTTGCGGCATGGGTACGCCAGCATCGGCCGGGCGTTCGCATCATTCTCACGTCCGGCGCCGTCCAGAGAACCGAGGCGGCCGTCTCCCTCTGCGACGAGGGACCGATCGGCAAGCCCTATGACCAGCAGCGCCTTGCCGAACGCATCCGCCATCACCTTTCGTCGGCTGCAACGGGGGCGGCGGGGGCGTAAGCCGGCGGCCGACGGCGCCTGCCTCGCGCGGTTTAGAGGGAGAGAGGGGATGGGGATTTCGTGACGGGTTGATAGCGGAGAGAGAGGCTCTCGGCGCCCGTCGCGGAGTAGTCCACCATGGCAAAGGTTGCCAAGAAGATCACCCTCTCGCGCTCGCGCGACATTCCCTTCAACCAGCTCGAACGCAGCGCCTCCAATGTCCGGCGCATCAAGACGCCGGCCGCCGTGACTGAGATGGCCGAGGACATCGCCTATCGCGGCCTCCTCCAGAGCCTCAATGTCCGCCCGATCCTCGACGCCGATGGCAACGAGACCGGCCGGTTCGAGGTCCCGGCCGGCGAGACCCGCTTCGACGCGCTGGAGCTGCTCGTCAAGCAGAAGCGCATGTCGAAGACCGAAGCCGTGCCCTGCGTGTGCCGCGATCCCAACAGCGGCATTCTCGCCGAGGACGACAGCCTCGCGGAGAACACGCTGCGCCGCGCCCTCCATCCGCTCGATGAGTTCCGCGCCTTCCTCGCCATGCGGGAAAAGGGCATGTCGGAGGACGAGATCGCCTTCGCCCACCGCACCAGCAAGCGCGTCGTCGCTCAGCGGCTCGCCCTCGCCAAGGTCTCGCCCAAGCTGCACGATGCCTTCGAGACCGGCGCGATGTCGCTGGCGGAGCTGGAGGCGTTCACGGCCCATCCCGATCACGCCCGCCAGGAGCAGATCTGGGAGGCCATCGAGAACTCCCACTTCCGCGAAACCTGGCGGATTCGCGAAATGCTCACCGAGACCAGCGTTCCGGCCTCCGACAAGCGCGCCCGCTTCATCGGCCTCGACGCCTATGCGGCGGCGGGCGGCCCGATCCTGCCGCGCTACCTCTTCGACGACGACGAGGACGGCTGGCTGGAGGACGTCAAGCTTCTCGACCGGCTGGTCGGCGAGAAGCTCAAGGCCGCCGCGGCCGATGTGGCCGCCGAGGGCTGGAAGTGGGTCGCCGCCGACCTTGAACTGCCCTACGGCTACGACCACGACCTGCGCGGCATCGCCGGCACGTTCGCCGAGCTGACCAAGAAGGAACGCCGCGAGCGCGACAAGCTCCGCAACGAGCAGGAGCGCCTCGAGGCCGAACATGCGGGCCATGACGAACTGCCGGACGAAATCGACCAGCGCCTCGGCGAGATCGAGAAGCTGCTCGAAGCCTTCGAGCGCCGCCCGGCCGTCTACGATCCGGCCGAGATGGCCATCGCCGGCGTTTTCGTCAGTGTCGACGAGGACGGCGAGCTGATGGTGGATCGCGGTTGGGTCCGTCTGGAGGACGAGCCGGTCGCGACTGTCGACGGCGCGACGCCGGAGTCCGACGCGGACGGTGGCGGTGAGGCCGATGGCGCGACCGCGCCGCAGGTGCAGCGCGCCGTCATCACCATCGGCGGCGAGGTGTCCGAGCCGGAGCCCGACGACGACGACGAGATCGTCAAGCCGCTCCCCGAGCGGCTGGTGATCGAGCTGACCGCCCACCGGACCATTGCGCTGCGCGAGGCCGTGGGCGCCAATCCGCATGTCGCCATGACCGCGTTGCTGCACAAGCTGGTGCGCGACACCTTCCGGCGCTCCACCCGCGGCGGGTCGGTTCAGGTCTCGGTGCTGGAAGTCTATTGCCGCGAACAGGGTGTGGACCTCAAGAACAGCCCCTATGCGAAGGCGGTGGTAGAGCGGAACGACGGCTGGAAGGCCGATGTGCCGGCCGACGACGACGCGCTGTGGGACTGGCTCGCCGCGCTCGACGAGGCGAGCCGCATGGCGCTGCTTGCCCATTGCGTCGCCTACGGGATCAACGCGCTCTACGAGCGGCCGAACCCGTTCAGCGCCACCGGCATTTCCGAACAGCAGCTCCAGGCCCGCATGGCGGAAGCCGATCGGCTTGCCCGCGCGACCGGTCTCGACATGGCTGAAGCCGGTTTCCGGCCCACCGTCGCGAACTACTTCGGCCGCATCACGAAGCGGAAAATCCTCGAAGCCGTGGCCGAAGCGGTCGGCGAGGGCACGGCCAACCTGCTCGCCTTCGAGAAGAAGGACAAGATGGCGGCCGAGGCGGAGGAGCGGCTGGCGAACACCGGCTGGCTGCCCGAGCCTCTGCGCCTGCTCGCCGACGAACCGGCCGTCGAGGCGTCCGCGCAGCAGGACGAGGAGAACGTGGCGCTGCCCGACTTCCTCGCCGGCGGCGACGAGGCGGAAACCGCCGCCGAACCTGCCGACGATCCGGTGGCGCTGGTCGCCGCCGAGTAACCGCAGCAGCGGGGCGGCTCCGGCCGCTCCGCATCCCGTCCCCTTCCACCACACGGCCCGGCATCCCGCCGGGCCGTTTTCGTTTCAGGAGATCAATCCATGCCCGCATACAATGTCTATGACGCCCCGCTCGGCAGCCTGATCCGGTACTTCGACGGCACCCCGAAGCCGCCGGCCCGCTTCACCAAGAAGCTAGCCGCTTGGGAAAGCCGAAACGGTGTCGGCCGGCTCGTGCGCAAGCAGCCCAGCCGCGAGCGCGCGACCTATACCGCGCCTGCCTTGATCACCCTGCACGAAGGCAACTTCGCCTCCGGCTCGGTCATCCTCGTCACCGTCATGCGCACGCATTCGGTCGACAGCGATCTCGGCTTCGAGATCGTCGAGCGGCCGAAGATCGGCATGGTCCGCGTGCTTCACCCCATCGGCGACGACGAGGAGCTGCTGCATCTCGCGGAGAACCGCGAGGCCGCAGAACTCTGGCTGGCAAAGGCCGGATACAGCCGTTGCCGCCTCGAGGAGATCACGGCGGATGAGGTCGGCGCCGACGTCGTCGAGGGTCGGGCGGCCGCCTGACCCTCGCTTGTTTCCTCTCACAAGGCCCGCAGTCGAAAGACCGCGGGCCATTTTCGCTTCTGGAGAAACCCTATGGCTATTCCCGATTATGCCCGCACCAACTTCAACACGCTGCTGCGCGCCGCCGGTGACGGCAATCTCGCACTCATGGAGTGCCTGGATGCCGTGACCGGCGATCGCCGCTATGTTCTCTGCGCCGTTGGTCGCGCGGACGACGGCGATTTCGTCATGACGCCCTTCGGCCATCTCGCCGATGGCAATCCCTACGACGCCTATCTGCCGCCCGATCCCGACGATCCGGACGGCTTCATCGCGAATGCCGATGGAGGCGCATCATGATGACGGTCGAGGAGATTTTCGCCAAGGACCGCCGCAATGCTCCCGCGGAGCGTTCGCTTCCGTGGGAGGAGGTGCGCGACGGCGTGACCGTCGTCATCGAGCCCAAGCCCCATTGGGCCGACGATGCGCGGGCCTTCCGGCTCGATGCCCGCGAATATTGCTACTACGCCGACTGGACCCGGAATGGCGCCCGCGCCCGGTTCTACGGCCACATCGATACTTCCGGCGATGATCTGCTGCTGAAGGCTCGCGCCCTGATCGTCCGCGAGATCGCCGAAGGGCATTGGAGCTGATTGCATCATCGGGTCGAGCTCCAGTTTAACATCCGAAGCCGCCATCTCCGGTCTGCGATCGGGGATGCATTCCGTGCCCGGCCGGAAACTCAGGCTGACATCGGCGTGCCGCCGAGGCTGGCGCGGCGACACAACTGCGACGGGTTTGCGGCATCCTGTCGGCAGAAAAACACCATCCCCGCTTCCATTCGCTGACCTTGGTCCGAGCCGTCTCGTTATCAATCAACCCGTGAAGGGTCGGCTTACGCAAGCGTGCCGCCCTCGCGCAATCGGACAGGCCCGACCGCGCGAGGGTGATTGCAGATCCGTTCAGACACTTCGGGCGCCTGTCGCGCGGGGGATGGCCCCCCGCCTCCAAGACAGGAGCCGGAACCCATGTCCTACGCAGATGCCGCCGCCTTCGCCGCCAGCCTCGCCACCACACTGATGGTCTCCATCGTCGTGTTCCAGGCCGGGGACGGAACCCACGGCGCTTGCCCCGCCAACGAATTCGACGGCGACGACGAGATGGTGAAACTGGAACTCGACCCATGGAGCTGAGGCGCGAAGCGCCTCATCCCCGACGGCCCGGAACGCGCAGAACGCGTCCGGGCCTTCAGCGTTGCGGTGGCCGAGCCATCACCGGGGACCGCACTGGCGGAAAGAGAGAGGAAGAGGCCGGGCCTTTGGCTGCGACGGGTTGGATGCTGAGAGAGAGGCTCCCGGCGCCCGTCGCGGAGTGATCCCGATGACCCTTGCCAGCAATTCCACCTTCGCGCCGATCGGGCGGATTCTCGCTGACCGCGTGCTACCCGGATTCCAGCCGGCGCGGAAGCTCCCGTTGCGCATTTCCTGCCTCGGCATAGCCAGCTATACCGGCGCCACCGATGCCGATTATCGCGACCGCAATGTCTCGCTCGGCGACGCTGCATCGCCGGAAGATGCCATCGTCCTTGCCGCCGTCCGCGTCTCGCAAGGCGATATCCGCATCGGCGACGACGATGCGTTGCACTTCAGGCCGCGCCTGATCGTCGTTCAGGACAACACGCTCGGCCTGGTCCTCGCCGGCGAGATCCGCGCCGGCATCATCCTTTGGCAGCAGCCGGTTGCCAGTGATGGCGAAGCCCGCCGCATTGTAATCGAGGCCAGCCGCCTGCGCGGCATGGCCTTCGCCGCTTCCGGCGAACGTGATCATGCAACGGCCCGCGATCTCCGCTTCCGCGCAGCGCTGCTCGAAGCGCGGCTGGTCGATCCGGCCTGGCGCGAGACCGCTGCCGATCTTCTCCGGTTGCCCCAGGCGGCGTGAACCACCCGGCAATCTCGATCCCTTCGGCCCGGCATCCCACCGGGCGCAAATCCTATGGAGTTTCCCATGCCGAAATTTGTCGTCAGCAAAGGCCATGACGCCTTCGTCTATTATGAAACCATCCTCGAAGCCGGCACGCCCGAGGAGGCGCGAGCACTCGCCACGAGCGTCCATTACAATGGCGAGTGGCTCGCCACCGGATATGTGCAGGAGTTCGATGACTACGAAATCGACGAGCACAGCGGCGTGCGCCTGCTCGAAAGCGGCGAGACCGTCGAGGCGTTCCTGACCATCGGCGTCACCGCGCAGGAACGCGATGCGTTGCTGGCGGGCCTTCGGCTTCTTCAACTCGCCCTTGCACGCGGACCCATCGACCCGCCGCTCAGGAGCGTCCTCACCGACGACGATGCACACGCCGGCCTTGATCTCACACAGATCGACGCGCTGTGCGAACGCATCAACGTCTAGGAGGCGTCTATGTATGCGGCCTATCTGCGCCTCGAACTCCGCGTGTGGGACAGCGACCGCGCCGTCATCCGCGCCGCCAGCCGCAAGCTGGCTCCATCCGCCCGACGAGACCCGGCCAGCAGGGACGCGCGCAAGCACTTCTATCGCGAGATGCTTCGCCACCACGCCGATGCTCGGAGGCTTGTGTTGCAATTCCGTCTCTGACGCCACCGGCGTCCCATTCCCCATCTTGCCCGGCCTCGCGCCGGGCTTTGTCGTTTCAGGAGCCCGCTATGCCGATTTATACTATCGAGACCACCTACCACCTGCCCGTCTACCGTCAGCGAACCTACGACGCCGACACGATCGCAGATGCTTGCCGCAAAGCCATCGAGGACGATGGCTGGGCCGATGCCAAGGAGGACGTCGACACTTCCGGCGAAACCTATGTTTCCGGGATCTGGCAGGGCGCCGACGCGGCCTATTCCGGTCCGGCAATCCTCATCCCCTCGCAGTTCGCCGAAACCGTCGAACGCAAGGCGGGACATTTCGAGATCCTGCTTGGCCTCCTCAAGCTCCTGCTCGCGGACGTGCAGGCCGCCCGACCGTCCTCACAGGAATGGATCGCTCGCGCCACCTGGGCCGTCGCCCGTGGCGAGGCGATCATCGCCGGCGCGCGCGATCCTGACGCTCCCGTCGAGGGAGACCGGCCATGACGCAGTACATCGTCAAGATCGGCTTCTGGCTGCGCGCCTATGACGGTTTCACTGTCGAGGCCGATAGCGACGCCGAGGCGATCGGAAAAGCCAAAGCGGCCGCCACAATCGCGATGGAGGCATCCGGTCAGCCGGAACATGTCGAGATCGAGGAGCGGCGCGAGGGTGTCATCATCTACATCGATCGCGTCGCGGCGGATGCCCGCCAGACCGTCATAGAAGACGTCGCGTTCGACGACGACCGCATCCATCCCGCACCAGCGGACTGACCCCCATCATCATCCCCTTCAATCAGCCCGGCTTCGCGCCGGGTTTTGTCGTTTCAGGAGCCTGCCATGACCGACTACTTCACCCACTTTTCCTGCCTGCTCGACGTCGGCACGCCCGACAACGCCGCTCGCGCCCTCGATCTCTACAATCAGCTTTCCGAAGAGAGCGCTTCGGAAGAACCGCCCTCCGACGGCTTCCTCCTGTCGATCCAGCCCGAGCACGGCGGCGCCAAGCTCTGGATGCGCGATGACGTCACCGGCGACCCGGCGCGCCTGCTCCAGTTCGTCAAGCTGTGTGCTGCTACGTTCGGTCTGACCGGCCGTTGGGGCTTCCAATACGCCAACACCTGCTCGAAGCCGCGCGTCGACGGCTTCGGCGGTGGCGCGCATGTGCTCGATCTCGCCACAGGGGAAACCGTCGCCTGGACCTACACCGACCGCTGGCTTGCCGACGTGCTTGGTGGAGGTGGTCCAGATGCCTGAGATCGTCGAGACCACGGTCTTTCGGCTCAACGAGCTTTCAGATGCGGCGAAGGACAGGGCCCGCGCCTGGTATCGAGAAGGCGGATTTGATTACGACTGGTACGGTGCGGTTAATGAGGACTTCGAGCGGATTGCGGAAATCCTCGGAATCCGCTTCAAGACCCGCAGCGTTCGCCTTATGGGCGGCGGCACGCGTCAGGAGCCGCGCATCTCCTTCACGGGCTTCTGGTCCCAGGGCGATGGTGCGTCGTTCGAATGCTATTACTCCTACCGGAAGAGTGCCTCGGCAGAGATCCGATCCTACGCGCCGCAGGACAAGGAGCTGCATGAGATCGCCGATGCGTTGCTGGCGATCCAGCGCCGCAATTTCTATCAGCTTCATGCCGAGGCCAGCCGCCAAGGTCGATATTATCACGAGTATTGCATGTCGATCTCGGTCGAGCGCGACAGCCCGACGTATCAGGACATGACCCCCGACGCCGAGGGGATCGTGACCGAGGCGCTGCGAGATCTCGCCCGCTGGCTCTATCGCCGGCTTGAGCGCGAGTACGAGTACCTGTCCTCGGACGAGATAGTTGACGAAACGATCGTCGCCAATGGATACACCTTCACCGAATCCGGCCGTCGCTTCGGCTGACGCCATTGAGCGCCCCATCTTCAGGCGGGGCGCTCTCATCATGTTGGCAACCGTTCCGTTGCCGGGCGGTGGCCGCGCTACCACTCACCCTTTCGCCCATCCACGGCATGTTCGAAGCGTAGCGCCCATGGTCGGATCGCGCGATTGTCGTCCGTTCGCGTAACGCGCAGTCGCGATATCCCCGGTACGAGAGTCCGCGCGGCATCGAAAGCGACAGGGATCGTGTAGACCTCCCGCGCCTGCCGGTTCTGGTAGCGCGCCTCGGCATTGATGATGACGGTGGGCGCGATGTCCCAGACCTCCGACAGCACCGCGAGGATCGCCGCAACCGCGATGACGCAGCCACGGAATGCGGCCGAGGTCGACCAATGCCCTTCACCGAAACCCGGCAGGTCGGAAGCGATTGCCGACGCGGCGAACGCAAGGATAACGAGCCAATAGAATCTCGGCGCTCGCGGGAGCAGTGACTTGATCACGAGCGTATTCCTCTCAAATACTACTATAGTTTCCGGATCTATGAGACCGAATTCGCCTCAGATCCTTTCCGCCAAATAGTAAACTAAAGTCTTTGCCGCGACGACGTGACGCCTGAGCACCTTAGGCCGCGATCGGCGGCTTTCGGCGATTTGGCCGACGGCATGAGAGTGAGAGCGAGGCCGGGACGGATTTGAGCCTGTGCGGTCGAGAGAGAGCGCTGCGCGGCTCGATCCTGTCCCGCTCTCCCGAGGCTTTCACATGAACATGATTTCCGCATCCGCGGCGGCACCCGCCACCGCGCCGCTTCCGATCGTCCCCGACACCGACATTCCCGCCGCTCTCTTCACTGCGGCGCAGCTTCTCCTGCCTCATATCGAGCGTGGCCAGCGCATCGATGCCGGCATCCTGCGTGGCGCGATGGAAACAGCATTCGGCGCATCAGACGCCGCCGGCGCCTGGAACTGGAAAACGGCCTATGAAGCCTGCGAGGCGGCGACCGTTCTCTTCCTGCGCAAATACGGCAAGGCGCTTTTCCGTAAATCAGCTTCTCCGGCGACGGTGCTACCGCAGCTTGCCAAGATCGCCGGCCTGCTGCCGACGCATACGCGCCGCTCGGAGGAAGCGCAGTCCTTCCAGCAATTCTCGACGCCGATCCCGCTGGGCCTCGCGGCCGTGACGGCGGCGGCCATCACATCGGCCGACCGTGTGCTGGAGCCATCGGCCGGGACCGGGCTCCTCGCCATCCTGACCGAGATCGCCGGCGGCTCGCTCGTTCTGAACGAGCTTGCCGAAACCCGCGCCGGTCTCCTGTCTCTTCTCTTTCCGGCCCTGTCCGTCTCCCGTTTCGACGCGGCGCAGATCGACGATCATCTCGATGCCGGCATTCTGCCGTCCGTCGTGCTGATGAACCCGCCGTTTTCCGCCATGGCCAATGTCGACGGCCGCATGGCGGACGCTGCCTTCCGCCATGTCGCTTCGGCGCTCGCGCGTCTCGCTCCCGGCGGCCGTCTAGTCGCCATCACCGGCGCCAACTTCGCCCCTGACACTCCGGCCTGGTCCGAAGCCTATGGCCGGCTGCAGGAACGCGGCCGCGTCGTCTTCTCCGCCGCGATCAACGGCTCGGTCTATGCCAAGCACGGCACGACCTTTCCGACGCGGCTGACCGTCATCGACAAGGTGCCGGCAGACGACCCGTCCGTATTCCCGGCCGCGCCCGGCGTCGCGCCAGATGTGGCCACGCTGCTCGGATGGCTGGCCGAGCATCTGCCGCCGCGCCTGCCGATCGATCCGGCCGTCGCCGTCCCCGTGGTCGCGCCGCGCACCGTCCGCGCCTATGTCAACCGGGCGGCCAGGGCTGCGCCCGCCGTGGCGCATGCCGAGCCGGAGGGCGCTCCGCTCGACTACGAAACCGTCGACTGGACGCCAGCGGATGCCGGTCGCCTGTCCGATGCGATCTATGAGGAATACGGGCTCCAGACCATCCGGATTTCCGGGGCTCAGGCGCATCCGACCCAGCTCGTGCAGTCGGCCGCCATGGCGAGCGTCGCCCCGCCGAAGCCGAGCTATCGACCGACACTGCCGGCGAACGTCGTCGATCTCCTCTCCGACGCGCAGCTCGAAACGGTGATCTATGCCGGCGAGGCGCATTCGGATTTCCTCGCCGGCGCGTGGACGGTCGACGACACCTTCGACAAGCTGACCGCCGCGGCCGAGGACGCCAAGGACGCTGTGCGTCTGCGCCAGGGCTTCATGATCGGCGACGGCACCGGCGTCGGCAAGGGCCGGGAATCGGCTGCGATCATTCTCGACAACTGGCTCCAGGGACGGCGCAAGGCCGTCTGGATCTCGAAGTCGGACAAGCTGATCGAGGACGCGCAACGCGACTGGGGCGCGCTCGGCATGGAGCGCTTGCTGGTCACGCCGCTGTCGCGTTTCCCGCAGGGCAAGCCGATCACGCTGAACGAGGGCATCCTATTTTTAACCTATGCCACGCTGCGCTCCGACGACCGCGGAGAGAGGGTTTCCAGGGTCAAACAAATCGTCGAATGGTTTGGGCCCGACTTCGATGGAGTGATCATTTTCGACGAGGCGCATGCCATGCAGAACGCCGCTGGCGGCAAGGGAGAACGCGGTGACGTCGCCGCATCGCAGCAGGGCCGCGCCGGCCTGCGCATCCAGCACGCGCTTCCCAATGCCCGCGTCGTCTATGTCTCCGCCACCGGCGCGACCACCGTTCACAATCTCGCCTATGCGCAGCGGCTCGGCCTGTGGGGCGGCGAGGATTTCCCCTTCGCCACGCGCGCCGAGTTCGTCGAGGCGATCGAGGCCGGCGGCGTGGCGGCGATGGAGGTGCTCGCCCGCGACCTGCGCGCGCTCGGCCTCTACACCGCCCGCTCGCTTTCCTTCGCCGGCGTCGAATACGAGCTCATCGAGCACGAACTGACGCCTCAGCAGGTTCGCATCTACGATGCCTATGCCGGCGCCTTCGCGATCATCCATAACAATCTGGACGCGGCGATGCAGGCCGCCAACATCACCGGCGGCGGCGAAGGCGGATCGGGCACGCTCAACAGGCAGGCGAAATCCGCTGCCCGCTCGGCCTTCGAGAGCGCCAAGCAGCGCTTCTTCGGACATCTGCTGACCAGCATGAAGACACCGACGCTGCTTCGCTCGATCGCCGCGGATCTGGAGGCAGGCCATTCCTCCGTCATCCAGATCGTGTCGACCGGCGAGGCGCTAATGGAACGGCGGCTCGCCGAACTGCCGACCGAGGAGTGGAACGACGTCCGCGTCGACATCACGCCGCGAGAATACGTTCTCGACTACCTTGCCCATTCCTTCCCGGTCCAGCTCTACGAGCCGTTCACGGATTCAGAGGGCAACCTGTCGTCTCGGCCGGTCTATCGTGACGGCCAGCCGGTCGAGAGCCGCGAAGCCGTCGCCCGCCGCGATGCACTGATCGCGAAGCTCGCCAGCCTGCCGCCGGTTCCTGGCGCGCTCGACCAGCTCGTCCAACATTTCGGGACGGATATGGTCGCCGAGGTGACGGGCCGGTCGCGCCGCATCGTCCGCAAGCGTGGAGGCAGCGTCACCATCGACCGCCTCGTGGTCGAGACGCGCGCCGGCGCCGCCAATCTTTCAGAGACGCAGGCCTTCATGGACGACCAGAAGCGCGTCCTCGTCTTCAGCGATGCCGGCGGGACAGGCCGGAGCTACCATGCCGAGAAATCGGCGAAGAACACGCGGCTCCGCGTCCACTATCTGCTCGAGGCGGGCTGGAAAGCCGACACCGCCATTCAGGGCCTCGGCCGGACGCACCGCACCAATCAGGCGCAGCCGCCGCTCTTCCGGCCGATCTCGACCAATGTGAAGGCGGAGAAGCGCTTTCTCAGCACCATCGCCCGCCGCCTCGATACGCTGGGCGCGATCACGCGCGGCCAGCGCCAGACCGGCGGCCAGGGGCTATTCCGGCCCGAGGACAATCTTGAAAGCCATTACGCCCGCGACGCGCTCCGTCAGCTCTACATGCTTCTGGTGCGCGGCAAGGTCGAGGGATGCTCGCTCGACCGCTTCGAGTCCGCCACCGGCCTGAAGCTGATGGACTCGACCGGCATCAAGGACGAGCTGCCACCAATCACGACGTTTCTCAACCGGCTGCTCGCGCTCACCATCGAGCTTCAGGGCATCCTCTTCACGGCCTTCGAGCAGCTCCTGACTGCCCGCATCGAGGGCGCGATCGCATCTGGCACCTATGACGCCGGGCTGGAGACGCTGAGCGCGGAGAGCTTCGTCGTCGTCAATCGCCAGACGATCTACACCCATCCGCGTACAGGCGCGGAAACCAGCCTGCTCACCATCAACGAGCGCAGGCGCAACCGTCCGGTGGCGCTCGAAGCCGCTCTCGCCGAACTCGATGATCCGCGCGCAAAGCTGCTCGTCAACGAGCGTTCCGGCCGCGCTGCGGTTCAGATCCCGGCAAGCAGCATCATGCTCGACGATGGCGAGATCGAGCGCCGCGTCCGGCTGATCCGGCCGACTGAGGCGCACAACATCCCGGTGCGCTTCATGGCCGAGACCCATTGGGTCGAAACTGACGGGGAGACCTTTGCGTCAGCCTGGAAGGCCGAGATTGCCGACGTGCCGGAGTTCACGGACGCCACTCTCCACATGGTCACGGGCTTGCTCCTTCCGATCTGGAAGCGGCTTCCGAACGACTCGACGCGCGTCTACCGGCTTCAGACCGACGACGGCGAGCGCATCATCGGCCGCAAGGTCTCGCCGGCCTGGGCGGCAAATGCGACCACGACCGGCGCTGCCGCGATCATGCCGGACGATGCCTTCACCGCTCTGATGGACGGCCGCACCATCCTCGATCTCACTGCGGGACTTCAGCTTCGCCGCGTCCGCGTCATGGGCGCCAACCGCATCGAGCTGTCGGGCTTCGACGACACGATGCGCGAGCGCCTCACGGCCTACGGCCTGTTCCACGAGATCATCTCGTGGAAGCTGCGCATGTTCGTGCCGGTCGATGCCAATGGCCCGGCGGTTCTCGGCAAGCTGCTCGACCGCTGGCCGGTCGAGCGCATCGGCGAGAAGGAGGCCGCGTGATGCCCCGTCACGATGCCTCCGAACTGGCAAGCCGTCTCGGCCATCATGCCGAGGCGGTTTGCCGCCATTACCTGAAATCAGGCCACCGCGCCGGACGATACTGGATCGTTGGAGACGTTCAGAACAACCCCGGCCGCTCGATGTTCGTGCGGCTGACGGGCCCTGAATCCGGTAAGGGTGCTGCCGGAAAATGGACGGATTCCGCAACCGGGGAACATGGCGATCTGCTCGACGTCATTCGCGAAACGCTTGGCCTCATCGACTTCAAGGACGTGGCCGAGGAAGCACGCCGCTTCCTCGCTCTCCCGCATCCCGAACCGGAGATGACGAGGACGTCCACCGGCAGGACGTCGAACGTCGCTGTCGGTTCGCCCGAAGCGTCGCGGCGGCTTTTCGCCATGTCGCAGCCGATCGGCGGCACACTCGCGGAAATCTACCTCAACGGGCGGGCGATCACCTCCCTCGTGGGAACCACCGCGCTGCGCTACCATCCGCGGTGCTACTACAAACCCGATGAGCATTCGCCCACCGAGATCTGGCCGGCGATCGTCGCGTCCGTCACCGATCTTCACGGCAACCAGACCGGCGCACACCGCACCTGGCTCGCCCCGGACGGTTCGGGCAAGGCGCCGGTCGAGTCACCCCGGCGGGCGATGGGCGACCTTCTCGGGAACGGGGTCCGCTTCGGCGTTGCCGGTGAGGTGCTCGCGGCCGGCGAAGGCATCGAGACCGTGCTGTCGCCCCGTCAGGTTCTGCCCCACATGCCGATGATGGCCGCGCTCTCAGCGGCTCACCTCGCTGCCATCCTGTTCCCGGCGACGCTGCGCAGGCTCTATGTCCTCCGGGATCGCGACCCGGCCGGGGACGGCGCACGAGACAGCCTGGTCGCCAGAGCAAAGGGCGTCGGGATCGAGGCGATTTCGGTGTCACCGATGCGCGAAGACTTCAACGAAGATCTGCGCTGGCGCGGCGTCGACGCCCTCCGGGCGACCCTGATGGAGCAGCTTCATCCCGATGACGTCCACCGTTTCGTGGAAGGGTGAAGAGATCGGCGGGGGAAGAGGCGCGGTCCAGGCGTCTTCACCTGCCGTCTCCATTCATCATCGTGATCATCCTTTGAAGTCGGAGAGAGCGGCGCCCACGGCCTTCTGAGAGGGCGATCGGCCCACAAACGGGCCGTCCGGGCAATGGCGCGGCGCCCGGCTATTTTCCGCCGGCGGGGCGAGCCCCGCCTTTGCAGCGCGAAACAAAATAGCCGGGCTTGGCCATCAAGGCCCTCGCGAGAGGCGAGGGCTGCCAGGCCGTCCCGCCCGTGGGCTTCCGACGCCTGCGAAGGCCGCGATGGGCGCGGTCTCCAGACGAAGGACGCTCACGATGATGAACGAAGACGATACCGCAGGCTTCGAGCCGGACCACACCTCATCCCCCACCGATCATGTCCTCACCGAACTCCAGCTCTACGGCTGGCGCCCGTTTCAGGACGAACCCGATCCGAGGCCGCTTCCGGAGGGCAACGCCGTCGCCGCAGCCGTCGCAGATATCTTCGATGCCCTCGTCGCGACGCTCGGCGACACCCGCCTCGAACCCGACCTCGACGAGTTGCTCTGGGGGACCGTCAATCTCTTCCATCGCGCCGCGAGCCGGGTCGAACGCGATCTCGACGACAACGAGCTGGCGCAGCGCCGCCTCCAGCGTGAACAGGACGGCAGCGAGGTGAAGTCGGTCGAGCTCGAACGCCTCACGGCCGAGGGGCAGACCATGATCGAACGGCGTAACAGCATGGAGCTCTTCCGCGACGTCGCCGTCGAAGCCTTCGAGCACCACACCGGCAGCGCCTGGCGGCCCCGCACCGGCTCGATGATCAGCCATCGCAATCTGACCGCCGCGATCATCGACAGCCGCGACTTCCTTGCCGCGAAACGCAGGGCTGAGAACGAGGTGCTCTTGCCAGCCGGTCCGAAGGTTGCCGTCTCCGGCGGAACCGACTTTAACGACCATAACCTGATCTGGGCGAAGCTCGATCAGGTCCAGGCGAAGCACGCCGACATGGTGCTCATTCACGGCGGCGCGAAGACGGGCGCAGAGCGCATCGCCGCCCGATGGGCAAACAGCCGCAAGGTGCCGCAGATCGCCTTCGAGCCTGACTTCAAGAAGTACCCGGCGAAACAGGCCCCGTACAAGCGCAACGACACGATGCTCGAAGTCCTGCCAGTTGGCGTCCTCGTCTTCGGCGGTGGCGGCATTCAAGGGAACCTCGCGGACAAGGCCCGCAAGCTCGGCATTCCCACCATGCAGTTCGACGGCGGCGCGTAAGCGCCGCCTCTGGCGGCTGTTCCAGCCGCCAATACTTGACTATCGGAGAGGTTGATGGCTCTTATGAAACATCCTTGCAGCACCGGAAAAGTAGCATAGTCGCAGGCGGAGCGTATCTACAGGCAGCCTGTCGTGATCCTCAACCGATCATGTGGAGGTTTCCATGTCGCTCATCCTTCTCGCCATCTCCTTGACGATCGCCTTCTGCGTCTTCGCCTACAATCTCGCGATCTACGCTTTGCCGTTCATGGTTGGCCTGTCGGCCGCCCAATATGCCTGGGGCGCTGGAGCCGGCATCTTCTTGTCGGGGCTGGCCGCCGTCAGCGCGGCATTGCTGTCGATCGGTCTCGTACTCGCGGTTCTCGGCTTTGCCAGGAATCCGGCGCTGCGACTGATCGCTCTCGCCGTCTTCGCCGTGCCGGCCGTCATCGCCGGCTATGCGCTCATCCATGGTGTAGCGAAAAACGCGATCGACCCCGGCTTGATGCTCAATCTGCTTTCCGCCAGCGCCGGTCTGTTCATCGGCATCGCGGCCATGGTCAATCTGAACGCCCTCGGCGTGTCGATATTTTCTCGGTAATGGGCCGGCCGCGATCCGCCGGTCTCAGCGAAGAAAGCCGGCAGCTCGCGCCGCCGGGCTTGGACTTCCCGCACTGGTGGGCTGCCACGACAGTGCTGCCCACACCATACTTCGCTTTCGGCCCGCTTCACCCGGTTTGGGAAGTCCGTCGTTGGCGTGAGGTCTGCAGGCCGTAGACAGGCCCTGCCAGCCAGCTCATACATTTCGTAAAGTGGATACGGCCGCGGAGACCTTCACGAACCTTTCCGCAGGTCGAGTGGATCGAGCCTTCCGCCATCGACAGTGGCGACGCGGCGCTGTTCCGCGTCTACGAGACCGGTAGCCTCTTTATTCTCGTTCCGTCCAGCCTGTCCGAGGAAGGGCGCGGGTGGCCGGAAGGAGAGATGAACGGGTGTCTTTCGAAGGCGGCGCAGGTCCATGGGTCCTGCCTCTTCGCTGTTGCCGGCAAGGACGATGGTTCTGCTGTGTGTCCCCGTGTTCGTGCTTTCAGAGGCACCAATCCCTCCGACTGACTGATCCCCTAAGTCCGTTCTGTTTCCTCCGGCAACCCCCGCAGCTCCCAGCCGTGTTGCCGCGCAGGCGCGGCTGCCCGCTCCACCTGGGGCCTTGGGGGTCAAGCTGCCGCCGAAGGCGTCAGTGCAGGAGTCTCCCGACGGCCTTGGCCGGGTCTCGTCGGAGGGATGGTCCCTCCGAGAAGCAACGGAGACTTACAATGCAGAACATCGTCATTCTCGCCGGCAACATCGGTCAGACCCCCGAAACCCGCACCACCCAGGGCGGCACCCGGATCACCCACTTCACGCTGGCCACCTCGCGCCCCCGCTATTCGGACGGCAAGGTCGTCCGGGACGAGAAGGGCTACCGGGTCCAGGACACCGAATGGCACCGGATCACCGCCTTCAACGGCCTCGGCAAGACGATCCAGGACTATTGCGAGAAAGGTATGAAGGTTCTGGTTCGCGGCCGCATCCACTACTCGAAGTGGACCGACCAGGAAGGCAACGACCGCTACGGATGCGAGATTATCGCCGAGACGGTCGATTTCCTCAGCCGGGCGAAGCAGACCGAGAACGAGGATCGCGGGCAGACCGACTACGACGACGACATCCCGTTCTGAGCGGGAACGGAGAAGACCCGGCGGCGAAAGCCGCCGGGTTTCTTTATGCTCGCGGCGGATCGCGGTTGCGCCGGGCTTTCCTGCCGTCGCGCATCTGTCGCTGAACGCGGTGGTGGCAGCGTTGTGCCCAACCGTCTTTCTCTCAATGAGAAGCCGATCATACCGGCAGTCGGGCCGCGTCAAGGACGCCCGGTGCCCCCAATTTTGCCGCCGCTGCACGACGACAAAATCGGCTCCCCCAGACGCCGGATTCTCCGGTCGCTTCGCGATCCCTGACCCGTCCCTCCAACGCTCGGACAATCGCCTCCGTCATCGAGACAAAGGAGGTTCACATGACACAGGTTCTCGACATCTACGCCGAAATCGCCGAGCTGCGCGCCGAGCTCGACCACTGCATCCTCACCCGCAAGGAGCGCGCCGAGACGCTGCGACGCCTCGAAGCCGCGCGCGCGGAGGCCGAGCGCCGGGAGCGGGCGAGGGAGGGAGCATAAGCTCCCTCTTTTTTGTCGGCGACGGCGGCCGCGGATCGCATGGGCGGGATCTCGGGCCGCCTCGCGGCCTTCACGAGAACTTCGGACGGCATCGCCACGCGCATGGGCGCGTTGCAATCCGACTTCCTTGTCGGAGCATCGGATCGTTCCCAAAAACCGGAAACCACTTTTTGGTCCGATGCTCCTGTGATGAAAGGGGGGCACCGCCGCCCCTCTCAAGCTCTCCCCATGAAGGAAGGGCAAAAGCCCCTCCCTTCAAACATCCTCCCATGGAAGGGGGTGTCGCACCCCCTCCAAACCTCCCCGGACCATACGGACGCGGCCCCTGGTCGGGGCCGCGGGCTATCTCTCTCTGACTGCGCATTCTACGCCAGCCCACCCGGCGTCAAGGACTGCGCGGCCCCTCCAATTTTCGGCTCCGTTCCTTGATAGGCCCGGATCAGAAAATCGGTTCCTCCGCTTGCCGCGCGGCGGCCGCTGGCGCGGTCCCTGACCCCCGCTGGGCTACTGCGTGGACACCTTTCGTCAGAAACGAAAGGAGACTTGAAATGCCTAAGCTCGATTTCCTCGACCTCTCCGCGAAGTTCGATGCCTTCGGAAGTATGGTGCGCGCGAACCGCGCAAAATGCGCGACGCGCTTCGCCGAAGTCGTCCACGACCGGCTTGCCAATGCGCTCGACGACCTTGCCGGTTTTTGCCGGGAGGGGATGCGCATCGAACGGCTTCTGGAGGCCGAAACCGATCCGGACGCACGCGACGCCCTCGACGAGGCCCTTGGTCTTTGCATTGGCGACCTCGAAACCAGCGGTGGCGGCTTCTATCCGTGGCACTTGCTGGATAGCATCGATCCCCGCATGGACTATGGCGGATACATCGATCCTGTTGCAGCCATGTGGTGCCCTGGTCCCATCCCGGCGTGTTACACCGTCCACGACAAGCACCTGTGCGGTCTCGGTGCAATCATCGCACGGATCGCGGCCGACACCGGCATCCGCTTCACCACATATCTCTACTTTAATAGCATCGGCCCGCACGGGGCAGCGGAGCTCGACCCGGCGATCTACGAAACCCCGATCGACAACCACAGATACCAATAGCGCCGGAGAGGCGGCGGGCGGCGGCGGCCACCTGTCGCCTTCGTCTTGATCAAGCATGCAACGCCGGCCGGATCGACCGGCCGGCGTGGCATATGAGAGGGGGGCAGGCCGCCCCTCTCAATCTCTCCCCATGAAGGAATGGCGAAGCCCCTCCTTCAAACATCCTCCCTTGGAAGGGGGTGTCACACCCCCTTCCAAACCATCCCCATCCCAATACGGACACGGCGTCTGGCCGACGCCGTGGTGCTCCTCTCTCTCTGACTTCCCAGTGTACGCCAGCCCATCCGGCGTCAAGGACTGCGCGGCCCCTCCAATTTTCAGCTCCGTTCCTTTCAGGCTCGGATCAAAAAATCGGTTCCTCCGCTTGCCGCTCGGCGGCCGCACCGCGGTCCCTGACCCCCTCTGGGCTACGGCGTGGACACCTTTCGTCAGAAACGAAAAGGAGATTTTCCATGACTGCGATTGAAAACAACAACGTCGATGCGACTAGCGAGGACCATCAAGGACCGCGCGAACCCTTCGATGGCGAAATCCATCTGCCCGCCACGATCTCCAAGGAGTTCCTATCGACCGCCCTGCTTTGGGCGATCGAGAACGAGGTTGAGTTCGGTATCTTCCGTGAACCGGAGAAGATCGTCATCGCGTACTTCTATGGCGATGAAGAGTTCCTGCCGTCGCGCTGGTCTGACAGGCGCTGGCACATCGGCGAGGAGGACATTTCCGACCGGTTCTTCCCCGATGATTATGCCTAACGATTCGATAGGAGGCGGCTTCGGTCGCCTCCTATCAACGGGTCGGGCGGAGTCAGGTCCGGAGAACGCCCGGACAATCCGCCGAGGGTCGGCACAGAGCCGGCTGCCGCCGGAAACGGACACGACCCCTGGTCGGGGCCGTGGTTTACCTCTCTCTGACGTCCGATTGTCGCACCGCCTCTCCGGCGTCAAGGACATCGCGGTCCCCCAATTTTCAGCCGCCGCCCGAAGAGGGCGTCGCCAGAAAATCGGCTCCCCCGCTCGCCGCCGCTGGCGGTCGCGTCGCGATCCCTGACCCCTCGATGCTGCGGTGCGGCCTCCTTCCGTCAGAGAGACGAAAGGAGAACTTCATGACTTGGGACCAAGCCCTCATGCTGATGGTGAAGCTGTCCGGCTTCAAGCTCATAGTCCGGGCCAACCGGTTCGGATGCGATACGGATCTCGCGCGCGAGGCGCACGATATTCTGATCGCCCACCTCGACGAGTTCCGCGAGGACCTCGACCGGGTTATCGCCCTATGGAAAGAATTGCTTGCCGAGCGGGACCCCGACAAGGCCGACGATGCAGCCTACGACCTGCGCGATCTGCGCATCCGGGTCGAGCACTTCTGGCTCCACAATCACCATCCGTACAATGTCGGCGGATGGCGTCACGCCGACGATGCGGGCACTTATCGCATCGCCGACGAGTGTGACTATGAGCTATTCGGAGCGCACCACTGGGTGCGCGACCTCACGGACAACGAACTGTGCGGCCTGCGACCGATACTCGACCAGCTCGCCGAGGAAACCGGGCTGAACATCCCGGCCGTCGTCATCTACTACCGGCCCGATCCCGGCCGACCTGCAGCGCGGTCGATGACGCCGTTTGATCCCGATGCGCCAATCCCTTGGTGACGGCATCCGGGAAGGTGGTTGCGGCCACCGTCCCATTGTTTTCGACCGCGGTGTTTGCCCGGGGGGGGGGGGAAGTAGCGCAGGATCTCCGACCGGATCGACCGGCCGGATGCCCTATGAAAGGGGGGCAAGCCGCCCCTCTCAATCTCTCCCCATGAAGGAAGGGCGAAGCCCCTCCTTCAAACATCCTCCCATGGAAGGGGGTGTCACACCCCCTTCCAAACCATCCCCATTCGTATTCGGACACGGCGTCTGGTCGACGCCGTGACTACTCCTCTCTCTCTGACTTCCCAGTGTACGCCAGCCCATCCGGCGTCAAGGACTGCGCGGCCCCTCCAATTTTCAGCTCCGACCCGATGGGCCGAACCAGAAAATCGGTTCCTCCGCTTGCCGCACGGCGGCCGCTAAAGCGGTCCCTGACCCCTCTGGGCTACAGCGTGGACACCTTTCGTCAGAGACGAAAAGGAGATTTTCCATGACACATCGCAAGATCATCACCATCGATGGCGGCAGCGCGGAATATTGGAGGCAGCGAACGGAGGGCTTTCGCCTTATCCACGAGGCGGAGCGGGCTCTCGAACGATTGAAGGACGCGCCGATGTACCTTCACGGCGGCTACGACGAGGACGGAGACGTCATCGCCATCGAGAACCTCGGGCCGTATGACGACATGGAGGATGCGATCCGGGCGATCGAGGCGAACGAGACTGCGGTTAGCATCCTCGTCGCGCAGGGCCGCACCAAGATCGGCGACTACGAGATCAGGGCGGTGGTCCGCGAGTTGGCACCCGACGACGGAGACATCGAGGACCCCGCGAGCAACCCGCTCTGGGGTCCCGACACCGATTAAGGTCCAGGCGAGAGGCGGCCACGGCCGCCTCTCGCCTTTATCTCTGTGCCGGGAGCCAGGGCAGCCGGTTCGACCGGCTGTCCTGGCTTATGAAAGAGGGGCGAGCCCCCCTCTCAATCTCTCCCCATGAAGGAAGGGCAAAGCCCCTCCTTCAAACATCCTCCCATGGGGAAAGGGGACGGTTCCCTCCTCCCTTTCCCCAAACCCCTTTCCCTCTCCCACCGAGCAGTAGAGCGGGCTGTCACAGATCACGCGCCGTCAGGCTTACTAACAGACGCTGACCAAGATCCGCGGAGCTCAGCCGTCGTGCCGGCCGCCGAAAAACGGCGAACAGTCCATCTATGACAGCATCCCGTTCTGGCCGGGAGAGACAAAGGCCGGCGGTGCAAGCCGCCGCATTCTTCCCATTTATCGAAGGATCGCGGCCCAAGATATTTCATTCCACGCGGCCTGCGGTGCGCCAAGACCTGCCCGCGTCTAAGCCAAATTGAGCCGGTGGTGGCCGAATCAGTTTTCCGTCATTTCCCCAATGATCTGTTGTGACTGACATTTTTCAGTCGCGCGGCCAGCAGAATACGACTAAAATAGTCGTAGTTCTGGCGTGCGCGTAGGTCCGAATGGGAGGTGATCATGCATGATCACCGCCCGACAATCACGGGCCGCACGCGCGTTACTGGGTTGGACACAGGAGACGCTCGCTGACAAGGCTCGGGTCGCACTGACCGCGCTTAAGCGCCTCGAATCCGAAAGCGGATTGGGGACGCACGAGACAACGCGCGATCAGGTCCGGCGTGCGCTAGAATCAGCGGGCATTGTCCTCCTCACGACCGAGAAGGGTGAAGGGGTCTTGATCCTGCATGATGGGATCGATTCCAGCGGGAGATAGCATTGATCCCCCAGTACCAAGCTTGTCATAAATTGACGCTATCTCTGGGAGAAACTGTTAACGATTATGGCACGCGCGATTCTGGTAGCTTAATGGGACAAGCAACTCAGCCCTTTCTGGACGAACCTCCGCCCAGCGAAACACTTACGCCTTACGACCGCGAGCACATGAAGCTCTACATGCGGCTCCTCGATGCGGAGCGCGATGGCGCCTGCTGGCGCGAGGCGGTTCAAGTTCTCTTCGGCCTCGACCCAGCCCACGAACCGCAACGCTGCCGCCTTGTACATGACACCCATCTGGCAAGAGCCCATTGGATGACCGAGCGTGGTTACCGGGCGCTGGTCAAGGAAGGTCAGCAGCAGAAATCGTGGTGATGCCGTGGCGGCATCGGGCGTTGCCGTGGGAACGACTTTGTAAAGCCCGCACAACCGAGGATCGTAATCATCCCAGAATTCGTCAGGAATATACTTGGGAGGAATACGATGACGCCTGACGCTTCAACATGGCGCACCGCGGCGGAATACGACCATCTGGATACATTGGCGGCATCCGATCTGGCCTGGGAATGGCTCCGTCGCAACGATGCCTATGACGCGGACTATACGGCTTTGGCCGGAGACCTTGCCCGTGGCGAAACGCTGAGTGATAGAATACGGCGGTGGGGATTACGATTTCCCCGTCGATCCCCTAACTCCGCCACCTGACGCCCCGGTCTTCTGGCTACCCCAGGAAGACACCAGCGTCGTCGTGCTCGCCGAGGCTCCACCGAGCCTCGGCCTCGGCGCCGCTCGCGAAAGCGAGCATACCTGGCGGCATCAAGCCTTGCGGCACAAGGGTGGTGAAGACTTCCGGTTGGCCCTGGGCGATGGTCAGTACCTCCAGATCAGCGAGGACATGGCCACAGAGATTGCCCCGGCTGTCGCGGTCATTCCACTTGGGCTCGAAGGCTTCGACCGGATCGAGGCCGTGCTTCGCTTTCTATGCGCACTTCACGGCCGCGCCATCCCGCGCGAATTAGGGCTCACCCGGCAGCAGCGCAGGCGGCAACACCTGATGCTGCGGGCGATGGATGGCCATCGGAATGGCGCGACCCAACAGGAAATTGCGCAGGTGCTTTTCCGTATCGGCCGGCTCGATCGTGATGAATGGCAGGCGTCCTCGGCCCGTCACCGGATCAAGACGCTCTTACGAGACGCCCGCGCGATGATTTCCGGCGGCTACCGCCGTTTGCTTCGTCGTCGGCCATCCTAACCGATCCTATCGCTTCGGATGGTGGGCGAATTCGATACCCCCCAACTTCGCCCTGCAACTCGCCGGCCTTTCTCCGCCACCGTGGTCGTTGCCCGCCGCTGATCCGCAGCGGCCGTCCCCACCACCACGGAGGCCCGATCCATGCCGCACGATCCCGTCGTTCTCCCGCCGCGCTTCCTGCGCACCAAGGAAGCGGCCGAGTTTCTCAGTCTCTCGGCCCGCACCCTCGAAAAGCACCGGACTTACGGGACCGGTCCCGCCTACCGCAAGCTCGGTGGCCGCGTCGTCTACGCCATCGACGATCTTGAAACCTGGGCGGCTCGCGGGGCGGTGACGTCGACGTCCGATCCGCGCGGCTCCGTGCTGCCGGCAAAGCGCCAAGGTCTTTCGTCCCGGCCGCAGGTCGGCCGCTACGCACGCTGACCGCGGCCGGCTTCCTTCATGGCGGTGCGGCGTCGATCCCCTTCGGAGCGCGGGCAGCTTGATCTGTTCCGGGCGCTTCCCGGCGACTTCGTGCCACGAGACGCGCAGGATCTCATGGCCTATCCCTTCTTCTCCCTTTCCAAGACCCATCGCGTCGCGCCGATCGATTTCGTCGCCGGCAACGTGACGATCCGGGTCGAGGCGGTCCCCGATCACGGCATGGCCACGATCTGGGACGCCGACATCCTGATCTGGGCAGCGAGCCAGATCGTCGAAGCCCGCGATAACGGGCTTCGCACCTCGCGGCTGATGGCCGCCACGCCCTATGAAATCCTCACTTATGTCGGGCGGGGCACGAGCTCACGCGACTATCAGCGCCTGAAAGCCGCGCTCGACCGTCTCCAGTCGACGACGGTTTCCACCTCGATCCGCCAGCCTGCCGAAGGGCGCCGTCATCGCTTCTCGTGGATCAACGAGTGGCAGGAGCGCACCGACCGCAACGGCCGCCCCGAGGGCATCGAGCTGATCGTGCCGGACTGGTTCTATCAGGCCGTCCTCGACGATGCGCTCGTGCTGACCATCGACCGGACCTATTTCGACCTGACGGGCGGTCTCGACCGCTGGCTCTACCGCCTGGTGCGCAAGCACGGTGGCCGCCAGCGCGCCGGCTGGCGCTTCGACTTCCAGCACCTTCACCAGAAATCGGGCAGCTTGTCGCCATTCAAGCGCTTCGCCTTCGAGCTGCGCGAAATTATCCGGCGCCAGCCGCTGCCCGGCTACACCCTGTTCCTCGAAACCGAAATCGGCGGCCGCGCGCTGCTCGCATTCGAGCCGTCCCCGGCCTGTGGACAAGTTGTGGATAGCCTCGTGCTATCGGGAACCCGGACTATCGTGCTATCGGGAACCCGAGGCTCGTGCTATCAGGAACCCAAACAGGGTTTAACGCACGGAAATTCCACACGAAATCGCGCCCTTAACTTAGAGTCTAACATAGACTCTAACCTTGAAGAGCGCGCGCGTGATGTGGAAAACCTCATCCGCGACGCCGCCAGAAGCCTCAGCGCTACTGCCAGGAAGAGCGCGCCGAGCGCGCCGATCGCGCCGGCCGAACCGCTACAGGCGGCTGCAAGCCGCCGCGATGAAACCTCTCCATCCATCGATCCCGAGACGCCCCGTCTTCCTCTCGATCCACCGGGAGGACGCCGATGATCGTCGCGCTCCTCAATCAGAAGGGCGGCGTCGGCAAGACGACGCTCGCCCTCCATCTCGCCGGCGAGTTGGCGATGCGCGGCAAGCGCGTGACCCTGATCGACGCCGACCCGCAGGGCTCGGCGCTCGACTGGTCGCAGCAACGCTCGCGCGAGGGCCTGCCGCGCGCCTTCGGCGTCGTCGGTCTCGCACGCGATACGCTGCACCGCGAAGCACCCGAACTCGCGCGCGACGTCGACCACGTTGTCATCGATGGCCCGCCGCGTGTCGCCGGCCTCATGCGCTCCGCGCTGCTCGCCGCCGACCTCGTGCTGATCCCGGTGCAGCCGTCGCCGCTCGATGGCTGGGCTTCGGCCGAGATGCTGGCGCTGCTGGCGGAGGCGCGCATTTACCGGCCCCAGCTCGGCGCCCGTTTCGTGCTGAACCGCTGCGGCGCCCGCACCGTCATCGCTCGCGAGACGGCCGAGACCCTAGCCGACCACGATCCGCCGGTGCTCGCCACAACGATCGGCCAGCGCGTCGTCTTCGCTGAAGCCGCGCAGACCGGGCGGCTCGCCTCGGACATCGATCGGCGTTCGCCCGCCGCGCGCGAGATCGCGGCGCTGGCGGCCGAAGTCGAGCGTCTTCGCATCGGGAAGACCGCGCCATGACGGTTCTCCCCGAAATCATATTGTCCGGAGACTGCCGCGATCGCATGCCGGCGCGCGGCCCGTTCGACATGATCCTCGCCGATCCCCCTTACGGGGACACATCGCTCGCCTGGGATCGCCGCGTCGAGGGCTGGCTGACACTCGCGCGCGGGGCGCTCGCCCCAACCGGCTCGATGTGGGTCTTCGGTTCGCTGCGCAGCTTCATGGCAACCGCCGACCGCTTCGCCGACGCTGGCCTGCGGCTCGCCCAGGAGATCGTCTGGGAGAAGCAGAACGGCACCGGCTTCCATGCGGACCGCTTCAAGCGCGTACATGAACTGGCCGTCCAGTTCTATCCGGCCGAGACGCCTTGGCGCGACATCTACAACGACGTCCAGACCACGCCCGACGCGACAGCCCGGACCGTGCGACGCAAGCAGCGTCCGCCCCATACCGGCCAGATTGATGC
The DNA here is from genome assembly GCF_059699065.1 of Labrys sp. ALF-8. Taxonomy (NCBI): domain Bacteria; kingdom Pseudomonadati; phylum Pseudomonadota; class Alphaproteobacteria; order Hyphomicrobiales; family Xanthobacteraceae; genus Labrys; species Labrys sp. ALF-8. Next base: position 1,973,768 of record NZ_AP048537.1, on the reverse strand, counting down.
TGGCCACTATGTCAGCCACGACGGCGGGCCGCGCCTCATGCGGTCGGTCATCTACCTGCGCAACTGCCACGGCCGCGCGATCCACCCGACTGAAAAGCCGTCGGCGCTCCTCGAAATCCTGATCCGCACCAGTTGCCCGGAAGGCGGCCTTGTTGGCGACTGGTTCGCTGGCTCCGGCTCCGCCGGCGAAGCCTGCCGGCTATCCGGCCGTCGCTATATCGGCTGCGAGATCGACCCCACAATGGCCGATCGCGCCCGCGACCGCATCGCCACCGTGCTGCCGTTCCATGACGGAGACCCGTCATGACGGCGCGCGCCGAAAAGCGCGGCTTCGCGCAGCGCCCCGCCGATGCGGGCGGATGGATCAAAGCGGCGGACACGCCTCCGCCACGCAATGGCGCAGCCGTGACCTTCACGGCCCGGCTCACCATCGACATCACGCCTGAGCTGCGCGGCCGGATCAAGATCGCCGCCTTCAGCCGCGGCGTCACCGTCGCCGACATGCTGCGCGAGCTGTTCGAGCGCGAATTCCCCGACACCCAAGGAGACACACCATGACCGGCAATGCGGCGCTCCGCATCGGCGGCCGTCCGTTGCCGGACGGTCCAGCCGCGTTCACCACGCTCGTCGAACTCACCTGGATCGAGAAGCGCATCGAGAACTGGATCAGGTTCGGCCGCGAAAGCTACGAGCAGAAGCTCGACCGCCGCCACAGGGTGGTCGGCTTCGCGCCCGGCGCGATCTTTTGCCTCGTCCGCTGGGCGGCGAATGAGTACGGAACGATCATCTCGCGCCTGGACATCGTGCGCGCGGTCGACCGTGGCGAGCCGTTCCAGACGCTGCCCTTCGTACGTCCTGGCGGCGACATCCTGCTGAAGATCGAAAGCTGGCCGAAGGTCGAGGACGTGCTTCGCCATGTCGACGGCATCGAGGCCCTCGGCATCGATCCCGCGGACGCCGATCCCGATCACTGGCGGCACGTCGCGCACTGGATGAATGCCGGCGAGATGCCGCGCCCCTACACGGCCGAGCGCCATCAAGCCTGGCTCCGCCGGCGGGAGATCGGGCGATGACGCGGCTCGGCTACCTCGCGGCGACATCCGTCGCCGTGCTCGGCATCGCCGCGGCCAGCGCCACGCCGATGCCCCTGAAACTCATCTGGAACGCGACGGCGAGCGCGCCGGTCGGCTTCTACACGGTCTCGCCGACCGGGCGGATCGAGGTGCCGGATCTCGTCGCCGTCATGCCGCCCGAGCCATTCGCCTCCTTCATGGTCGAACGCGGTTATGTCGGCCGCGACGTGCCTATCCTCAAGCACGTCGTCGGCCTACGGGGACAGCGCGTTTGCCGCGACGGTCGCGCCATCACGGTCGACGACGTTCCGCTCGGCGAGGCCCGCGACCGCGACAGCCGTGGCCGCGACCTGCCGATCTGGCGGGGCTGCCACGTGATCGGCGGCGGCGAACTTTTCCTCATGAACCTCGAAGCCACCGACAGCCTCGACGGCCGCTACTTCGGCCCTTTTCCCGCCTCCGCGGTGATCGGCCGGGCCACCCCGCTTTTCACCGACGAGGACGGCGACGGTCGCTTCGTCTGGCGCGCGCCAACGCGGTGAGCGCGCGTCCTTCGCAATCCCACCGCAGCACAGGAGACCATGACCATGGCCCAGATCGGACAGTTCACGCGCACGGAAGCGGGCTTCGAAGGCGAGTTCCGAACGCTCGGCATCAAAGAGGAAATCACCCTCGTTCCTGCCGAACCTTCGGACACCGAGAACGCCCCGAAATACCGCGTCCTGCTCGGTGATGAAGACGGCCTCGATATCGGCGCGGGCTGGATCCATGTCGGCGAACGGGCCGGCGAGTTCGTCTCGATCACGATCTACAGCCCGCTGCTCGGCGGCACGTTTCGCGCAAATCTCTTCCGCGCCGGTGACGACGGTTCTGCCTGGGTGCTCACCACCGTCCAGCCCTCCAAGAAGCGGCAGGAGGACTGAATGGCGGCGCCCCGAGACCGCGCCTGCGCCGGACGTTTTTCCACCGTCCGGCGCTCAGCGCTCCTTCTCCTTTCCGGCCTGCTCTTCACCGCAGCCGCAACGCCGACGGTTCTGGCGCAAAGCGTGTCGCCTACGAGAACCGTCGCCGCGCATCCGCATGCGGCACATATCGCGGAGGCATCGCGCCGCTTCGGCATTCCGCCAGCATGGATCGTCGCCGTCATGGGCGCCGAGAGCGCGGGCGACGTGCGGGCCGTCTCCTCGGCCGGTGCGATGGGTCTGATGCAGGTCATGCCGGACACCTGGGCCGAGCTTCGCATCCGCCACGGCCTCGGCCGCAATCCTTACGACCCACGCGATAACATCCTCGCGGGTACTGCGTACCTGCGCGAGATGTGGGATCGCTATGGCGACATCGCCGCCATGCTCGCGGCCTACAACGCGGGGCCCGCACGCTATGACGAGCATCGTTCGAAGGGTCGCCCGCTGCCCGCCGAGACGCGGGTTTACGTCGCTTCGCTCGCGCCCGCGCTGCGCGGCGAGCGCCCTTCGAAGAGCGGTTCGGCGGTCAGCCGGCCGCTCGACTGGCGCAAGGCGGCGATCTTCGTCGGGCGCGATGGCGGCATTTCCATCGCCGATCCCGCGGCCGCGGACCGCTCGGCGGACAATGCCCATTCACCCGTCACGGCGACACCGCAGACACTTGTCGCCGTACAGCCGGAAGGGCTGTTCGTCGCTCGGAATGCCGCTGGGGACCGGCCATGACCGGCCCTGCGGCGCTTCGTATCCCATCGTGCGTTGGCGTGTCGTGGAGGACGCCGGGGGTAGGGGCAGGCGCAGCAACCGGACGATGGCAGGATAAAAGGGCGCACGGTGCGCTTCGGTCGGGCGGTTGTTTTTGTTCATGTTTTTGGCGCGTTCCGCACCGTGCAGCGCTTTCGCGCACCGTGCGCTCCGCGCCCATCTTCATGCTTTTCTTGTCCTTTTTGCACCGTGCGGGGTTACGTCATGTCCGATGACCACGAGTTCCGCATCCGTCCGGGCCGCATCCGATCGACCCGAGCGCAACAGGCCCGGCCTTTCGTCGCGCAGGCGCTCGCCGCAGCCAAGAAGGCAGGCGGCGGCGTCTCGCGATCCGGCCGCGTCACCTCCGGCAATCGCTCACGCTTCGGGCGCGGCCAGCGCGCCAGCATCCAGGCCAATCGCCTCATCACGTCACGCACGCGCGGCGCCGTGGTCAAGGCGCGCGTAGTCCGCCATACCGCTCGATCCGCGCCGCTCGGAACGCATCTCGACTATCTGCGGCGCGATGGCGTGACCCGTGACGGGGAGAAGGCGCGGCTGTTCGGGCCGGGAACAGAGAATGCGGATGCGCGCGCCTTCGCAGAGCGCTGCGGCGATGACCGGCATCATTTCCGCTTCATCGTCTCGCCCGACGACGCGCCCGACATGGCGGACCTCAGATCCTTCACCCGCGATCTCGTCGGCCAGATGGAAAAGGATCTCGGCACGAAGCTCGACTGGGTCGCCGTCGATCACTGGAACACCGAGCATCCGCATGTCCACCTGATCGTGCGCGGCGTGCGCTACGACGGCCAGGATCTCGTGATCTCGCGCGACTACATCAAGGAGGGCATGCGCGACCGCGCGCGCGAGCTCGTCACCCAGGAGTTGGGACCGCGCACCGATCTCGATATCCGCCGCACTCTCGAAAGCCAGATCGAGACCGAACGCTGGACGCAGCTCGACCGCCAGCTTGTCCGCGACGCCGGCAAGTCCGGCATCATCGACCTCGCGCCGCGCGCCGACCGACAGCCGGACGAATTCCACGCCCTGAAGGTCGGCCGGCTGCGGACGTTGGAAATTCTCGGTGTCGCGGGACAGGTCGGCCATTCGCAATGGTTCATCAGGCCCGAGGCGGAGAGCGTCCTGCGCGAGCTCGGCGAGCGCGGCGACATCATCAAGCGCATGCACCGCGCTCTCACCGAACGCGGCATCGAGCGCGGCTCGGCAAGCTATGTGCTCGCCGGGGAAAGCCTCGACGTGCCCGTTGTCGGTCGCCTGCTCGAACGCGGTCTGGATGACGAACTGAAGGGCACGGCCTATGCCGTGGTCGACGGCGTCGACGGCCGCACCCATCATATCAAGCTGCCGCATCTCGATGCCGCTGGCGACAGCCCACCCGGATCGATCGTTGAGCTGCGCGCCTACGAGGATGCGCAAGGTCAGCGCCGCGTCGCGCTCGCCGTCCGCTCCGATCTGGATATCCACTCTCAGGTCAACGCAGCGGGTGCGACCTGGCTCGATCGGCAGGCGGTTGCCCGCGAGCCCATCGCGCTCTCGGAGGGTGGCTTCGGCGCCGAGGTGCAGCGGGCCTTCGAGCAACGCGCCGAGCACCTGATCGGCGAAGGTCTCGCCGAACGGCAGGGCGGGCGCGTCGTCTTCGCGCGGCGTCTGCTCAACACGCTACGCGATCGCGAGGTCAGTGCGCTGGGCGAAAAGCTCGCCGCCGAGACCGGCCTGCCATTCAACCATGCCAACGGTGGCGAATATGTCGCCGGCTCCTATCGCCAGCGCTTCACGCTCGCCTCCGGCCGCTTCGCCATGATCGACGACGGCCTCGGCTTCCAGCTCGTCCCCTGGTCTCCCTCTCTCGAAAAGCAGATCGGCCGTCACGTCTCCGGCGTCGCGCGCGACGATGGCGGCGTCGACTGGGACTTCGGCCGCAAGCGGGGGCTCGGCCTCTAACATCCGTCAGAAAGGAACCTCGCCATGTCTGGCACAAAGATCCTCTGGGGACAGATCACGATCGTCTTCCTGATCGTGCTCGTTACCACCTGGGGCGCGACGCAGTATGTTGCGTGGAGCCTCGGCTACCAGGCGCAGCTCGGCGAGCCGTGGTTCAGGCTTTTCGGCGTGCCGGTCTATTTTCCGGCCGCTATCATGTGGTGGTGGTACTTTTACGACGCCTACGCGCCGGGCATCTTTGCGACCGGCGGCATGATCGCTGCGTCGGGCGGTTTCATCGCGATCGCGGTCGCCATCGGCATGTCGGTCTGGCGGGCGCGCGAACAGAAGAATGTCGCCACCTATGGCTCGGCCCGCTGGGCAGAGAAGCCCGAGATCGAGGCTGCGGGTCTGCTCGATCCCGACGGCGTGGTACTCGGCCGATACGATCGCGAGTATCTGCGCCATGATGGGCCGGAGCATGTGCTGTGCTTTGCGCCTACCCGATCCGGCAAGGGTGTCGGTCTCGTTGTGCCTTCCCTCCTCACCTGGCCGGGCTCGGCAATCGTCCATGATATCAAGGGTGAGAACTGGACGCTGACCGCGGGCTTCCGGTCACTCTATGGCCGTGTGCTGCTGTTCGATCCGACCAATCCCAAATCCTCCGCCTACAATCCGTTGCTCGAGGTCCGCCGGGGCGAATGGGAGGTGCGTGACGTCCAGAACATCGCCGACATTCTCGTCGATCCCGAGGGGAGCCTGGACAAAAGGAATCACTGGGAAAAGACCAGCCATTCACTTCTGGTCGGCGCGATCCTGCATGTCCTCTATGCCGAGGCGGAAAAGACGCTGGCCGGCGTCGCCAACTTCCTCTCCGATCCGAAGCGCCCGGTTGAGTCGACGCTACGCGCCATGATGAAGACCGCGCATATGGGCGAGGCCGGTCCGCACCCTGTCGTGGCCAGCGCGGCGCGCGAGCTCCTCAACAAATCCGACAATGAGCGCTCCGGCGTTCTCTCAACCGCCATGTCGTTTCTCGGATTGTACCGCGATCCTGTCGTTGCCGAGGTCACGCGGCGCTGCGACTGGCGGATCAGCGACATCGTCGGCGGCGAGCAACCGACGACGCTCTACCTCGTCGTGCCACCCAGCGACATCAACCGGACCAAGCCGCTGATCCGCCTGCTGCTCAATCAGATCGGCCGTCGCCTGACCGAAGAGCTCCAGGCGAAGACCGGGCGCCATCGTCTCCTCCTTATGCTCGACGAGTTTCCGGCGCTCGGCCGCCTCGACTTCTTCGAGACAGCGCTGGCCTTCATGGCGGGGTATGGGTTGAAGAGCTTCCTGATCGCGCAATCGCTGAACCAGATCGAGAAAGCCTATGGGCCGAACAATTCGATCCTCGACAACTGCCATGTTCGCGTGAGCTTCGCGACGAACGACGAGCGGACGGCCAAGCGCGTCTCGGACGCCCTCGGGACGGCCACCGAGATGAAGGCCATGAAAAACTATGCCGGGCACCGTCTGTCGCCCTGGCTCGGCCACCTGATGGTGTCCCGCTCGGAAACCGCCCGCCAGTTGCTCACGCCGGGCGAGATCATGCAGCTTCCGCCGGCCGACGAGATCGTCATGGTCGCCGGCATTCCGCCGATCCGGGCGAAAAAGGCTCGCTACTATGAGGATGCCCGTTTCCGCGAACGCCTGCTGTCGCCGCCCGCCCTGAACCGCCCGGAACATATTCGCCCGGACGACTGGACCAGCCTGCCGATCCCGGCGCGGCCGGAAGCGCTCAATGCGCAACCCGCAGGTCGATCCGACGACGAGGACCCGACCGAATCCGAACGGCGGCTGCAGCACGAGCTCCACCGGGTAAAGCCGGTAGAAAAGAAAGCGCCGATCGAGAACGAGTTCGAGATCGAGCCGCCTGACGACATCGATGAGGATGCCGTGCGCAACCAGCGCATGATCCGCCAGATGCAAGGCGTCGCACGGCAGGTCTCACTCGATCCGAATGACGGCATGGAACTGTAGGCGCCATGACCAGTCACCGGAAGAAGATAAAGACCACGGTCTATCTGGACCCCGATGTCGAGAAGACGCTGGCGGATTTTGCCGCCCGCCGCGATCAATCGCAGTCCATGATAGCAGAGGCGGCCATCGCGTCGTTCCTCTCGCCGGACGATGCCGAGCGGCGAGAGGCGATCGTCGCCAAGCGCCTCGACCAGATCGACCGCCGCATGACGCGCCTGGAACGGGACGTCGGCATCGCCGTCGAGACCCTTGCGGTGTTCATCCGCTTCTGGATCACCACGACGCCCGCCTTGCCGGAGCCGGCGGCGCAGGCAGCGCGTGCCAAATCCAGCGAGCGTTACGAGGCGTTCATCACCGCGCTTGGCCGGCGCCTGGCGCAGGGGCCGAAGCTGCGTCAGGAGATTTCGGAAGATGTGCCCGAATCGGACGCGTGAACACCTCGCGCGCGGCATCTGGAAATCGATACGACCAATTCAAGAACAGGGGCGCACCGCCGTTCTCCTGTATTTGCACGCCACGCTACTACTACGACCGAAACTTGTTGAATCGGCCTGATTGCGGGCTCTTTTAATCATCCCCGATCCGGGGATCATCTGTTGCGTCCCCACGAGAAACGGGGACGAGATGGCATCCACTCACCACAGGCAGGAAGCGAGCCAGCGTGGCGCGCGCATGCTGCGCACCGCGCTCGGCAGCGCCATCGCGCGGTTTTTGGAAGACCCGGCCGTGGTCGAGGTGATGCTGAATCCCGATGGGCGCATCTGGGTGGATCGGCTTTCCGAAGGGCTGGCCGACACCGGCGAGACGATGACGGCCGCCGATGGCGAGCGCATCGTGCGTCTGGTCGCGCACCATGTCGGTGCGGAGGTCCATGCCCGCTCGCCGCGCGTCTCGGCCGAGTTGCCGGAGACGGGTGAGCGTTTTGAGGGCCTGCTTCCGCCAGTCGTAGCGTCACCCGCCTTCGCTATTCGCAAGCCGGCTGTCGCGGTCTTCACGCTCGACGATTATGTGGCCGCCGGCATCATGACGGACGACCAGGCGGTGAAGCTGCGCGCAGCGGTCCAGTCCCGCGCCAACATACTCGTCGCTGGGGGCACTTCTACCGGCAAGACAACGCTGACCAACGCGCTGCTCGCCGAGGTGGCGAAGACAGCAGATCGCGTCGTCATCATCGAGGATACCCGCGAGCTGCAATGCGCAGCGCCGAACCTTGTCGCGATGCGGACCAAGGATGGCGTTGCCACGCTTTCCGATCTCGTCCGCTCTTCGCTGCGCCTGCGGCCCGACCGCATTCCCATCGGCGAGGTCCGCGGCTCAGAAGCCCTCGACCTGCTCAAAGCCTGGGGCACCGGCCATCCCGGCGGCATAGGCACGATCCACGCCGGCTCCGGCATCGGCGCGCTGCGTCGCCTCGAGCAACTTATCCAGGAAGCCGTCGTCACGGTCCCGCGCGCGCTGATCGCGGAGACCATCGATCTCGTCGCCGTCCTCTCCGGCCGCGGCTCGTCGCGCCGGCTGGCCGAGCTCGCGCGCGTCAACGGCATCGATGCCGCCACCGGCGACTACCGCATCATCCCCGCAACCACCTCGAATGGAGAAGCTGAATGAATTCGCCCGTCGTTCCGAATGTGACCAATCCGCCCGTCCTGTCGCCCGTGCCCATCGGTCCAGATCTGCCCGCCGGCTCGATCATGCGCGGCAGCTACCGGCGTCTCGCCAGTTCGACCGCGCTCTTCACCATCATGATGCTGGCCGCCACGCCGCCGGCCCATGCCTCCGGCTCCTCCATGCCGTGGGAACAGCCGCTTCAACAGATCCTTCAGTCGATCGAGGGGCCGGTCGCAAAAATTGTCGCCGTCATCATCATCATCGCGACCGGCCTCACGCTCGCGTTTGGCGACACTTCAGGCGGGTTTCGCAGACTGATCCAGATCGTCTTCGGCCTTAGTATTGCCTTCGCTGCTTCGAGCTTCTTCCTGTCGTTCTTTTCTTTCGGCGGCGGGGCTCTCATCTGATGGCCGCGTTCGAACAACTTGACGCGGTGCCGGGCTTTTCGGTGCCCGTCCATCGCGCTTTGACGGAGCACATCCTGCTCGGCGGTGCGCCTCGTTCCATCGCGATCATGAACGGCACGCTCGCCGGGGCCGTGGGCCTCGGCCTGCGCCTCTGGCTCGTCGGCCTCGCCATCTGGGCAATCGGTCATTTCGTGGCCGTCTGGGCGGCCCGTCGCGATCCGCTCTTTGTCGAGGTCGGGCGCAGGCATCTGCGCATTCCGGCTTTCCTCGCGGTGTGAGGAGGCGGCCATGATGAATCTCGCCGAATATCGTCGCACTGCCGCTCGCCTCGCCGACTATTTGCCATGGGTCGCTCTGGTCGCGCCCGGCATCGTGCTGAACAAGGATGGCTCGTTTCAGCGCACGGCCCGCTTTCGGGGTCCGGATCTGGATTCCTCCGTCGCGGCCGAGCTGGTTGCCGTTGCGAGCCGCATCAACAACGCTTTCCGCCGCCTTGGCCTGGGCTGGAGCATTTTCGTCGAGGCGCAACGGTACGAAGCCGCCACCTATCCCGACAACATCTTTCCCGATCCCGCGTCGGCTTTGGTCGATGCCGAGCGCAAGGCCGACTTCGAAGAAGCCGGTGCACATTTCGTATCGAGCTACTTCCTCACCTTCCTGTTCCTTCCACCGGCCGAGGAAGCAGCGCGCACTGAGTCTTGGCTTTACGAAGGGCGTGAGCGCTCGGGCGTCGACCCGCACGAGATCCTGCGCGCCTTCACCGACCGCACCGATCGCGTGCTGGCCCTACTCGACGGTTTCATGCCGTCCTGCGGCTGGCTCGATGACAGCGAGACGCTGTCCTACCTGCACGCCTGCGTCTCGACCAGGCGCCATCGCGTCCGCGTTCCGGAAACGCCGATCTATCTCGACGCACTGCTCGCCGATCAGCCGCTCACCGGCGGTCTGGAGCCACGTCTTGGCGATCAGAATCTGCGTGTGCTGACCATCGTCGGCTTCCCGACCGCGACGACGCCCGGCCTGCTCGACGATCTGAACCGGCTGGCCTTCCCGTATCGCTGGTCGACGCGCGCGATCCTCCTCGACAAGACCGACGCGACCAAGCTGCTCACCAAGATCAGGCGGCAATGGTTCGCCAAGCGCAAGTCGATTGCCGCGATCCTCAAGGAGGTGATGACCAACGAGCAGTCGGTGCTGGTGGACACCGACGCCGCCAACAAGGCGGCCGACGCGGACATGGCCTTGCAGGAGCTCGGCGCCGACGTCGCCGGCATGGCCTATGTCACCGCCACGGTCACGGTCTGGGACGCCGATCCGCGCCTTGCCGATGAAAAGCTGCGGCTGGTCGAGAAGGTGATCCAGGGCCGCGACTTCACCGCCATGATCGAGACGGTGAACGCGGTGGACGCCTGGCTCGGCAGTCTGCCCGGCCACGTCTATGCAAACGTGCGCCAGCCGCCGATCTCGACGCTCAATCTCGCCCACATGATCCCCCTCTCTGCCGTGTGGGCGGGGCCGGAACGGGACGATCACTTCGATGCGCCCCCGCTGCTTTACGGCAGAACCGAAGGTTCGACCCCGTTCCGGCTTTCTTTGCATGTCGGCGATGTCGGCCACACGCTCGTCGTCGGCCCAACAGGGGCGGGCAAATCCGTGCTGCTCGCCCTCATGGCCTTGCAGTTCCGACGTTACAACCGTTCACAGGTCTTCGCTTTCGACTTCGGCGGTTCGATCCGCGCCGCATCGCTCGCCATGGGCGGCGACTGGCACGATCTCGGCGGCGGCCTGACCGAAGGATCGGAATCCTCGGTATCGCTCCAGCCGCTGGCTCGCATTCACGACACCTATGAGCGCGCCTGGGCCGCCGACTGGATCGTCGCGATCCTTCTGCGGGAAGGGATTAAAATCACCCCGGAGGCAAAGGAGCACATCTGGACGGCGCTCACCTCGCTCGCCTCGGCGCCCGTTGGTGAGCGCACGATCACCGGCCTCAGCGTCCTTCTCCAGTCCAACGACCTCAAGCAGGCACTCCGCCCTTTCTGCGTCGGCGGTCCTTATGGCCGGTTGCTCGATGCCGAAGCCGAGCACCTGGGCTCGGCCGATGTACAGGCATTCGAGATCGAGGGGCTCGTCGGGACGGGCGCTGCGCCTGCTGTGCTCGCCTATCTCTTCCACCGCATCGCCGACAGGCTGGACGGGCGGCCGACGCTGCTCATCATCGACGAAGGCTGGCTGGCGCTAGACGACGAAGGCTTCGCCGGCCAGCTCCGCGAGTGGCTCAAGACGCTGCGCAAGAAAAACGCCTCAGTCATCTTCGCCACCCAGTCGCTCAGCGACATCGACAATTCGGACATCGCCCCGGCCATCATCGAAAGTTGCCCGACGCGACTGCTCCTGCCGAACGAACGGGCAGTCGAACCGCAGATCACCGCCATCTATCGCCGCTTCGGTCTCAATGACCGTCAGATCGAGATTCTCGCGCGAGCGACGCCCAAGCGCGACTACTACTGCCAGTCCCGGCGCGGCAATCGTCTGTTCGAGCTCGGCCTGTCCGAAGTCGGCCTGACGCTCTGCGCCGCCTCCTCGAAATCCGACCAGACTCTCATCGCCAATCTCGTCGCTGAACATGGCCGCGAAGGCTTCCTCGCGGCTTGGCTCAAGGCTCGCGATGTCGGCTGGGCCTCCGACCTCATTCCGACTTTTCCCTCTCTCGTCCCCGAACCCGAAAAGGAAACTGAATCATGACGACGCGTTCTGTCCGCTCTCCTGCCATCCTCCTCGCGGCGACCATGCTTGCCGTGCCGCTGGCGGTCTCGCCGGTAGCGATCACGCCTGCCTACGCCTGGAGAATCGTCTTCGATCCCAGCAACTACGCGCAGAATGTGCTGACGGCCGCGCGCACTCTGGAACAGATCACGCACCAGATCACCTCGCTTCAGAACGAAGCGACGATGCTCATCAACCAGGCGCGCAATCTGGCGAACCTGCCTTTCTCCGCTCTCCAGACCTTGCAGCAGAACGTCCAGAAGACGCAGCAGCTTCTCCAGCAGGCGCAGGGCATTGCCTTCAACGTCCAGCAGATCGACCAGATGTTCAGCCAGAAATACGGCAACGTCTCCATGTCGGCCACGGATCAGCAGCTCGTCTCCGATGCGCGCTCGCGCTGGCAGAACACCGTCGGCGGCCTTCAGGACGCCATGCGCGTCCAGGCGGGTGTCGTCGGCAACATCGACACCAACCGCACGCAGATGAGCGAACTGGTGAGCCAGAGCCAGGGCGCGACGGGCGCGCTTCAGGCGACGCAGGCCGGCAACCAGCTCCTCGCACTCCAGTCGCAGCAGCTCTCCGATCTGGTGGCCTTGCTTGCGGCCAACGGGCGTGCCGGCGCGCTGACCGAAGCCGAGCGCACGGCTGCGGCGGAGCAGGGACGGGAACAGCGCCGCCGCTTCCTGACGCCGGGCTCGGGCTACCAGCCGGGCAACGCGCAGATGTTCAACGGCAACTGAGGGCGGGCTTATGGACGGCAAGATGCTGGCCCGGCTGGGCGCTGTCGTGTTCGTCGCCGTCGCCATTACGGCGGCGGTCGTCGAACTGACCCGAAAGGAGGAGCCGAAAGAGGATTTCTCCACGCGCATCATCGAACCCTCGCACGATCCGTTGCGCGCGGGGCAGCGCCGGTGCCAGCAGCTTGGCCAGCAAGCCGCGAATGACCCCGAATGCCTGCGCGTCTGGGCGGAAACCCGCGACCGTTTCCTGCGTCCGTCGTCTGCACCGGCATCGCCGTCCTCCAGCGATGGGCGGTGAAGCATGGGGGGCTCCGGCGTTATCGACACATTTCTCGGAACCTTCACCCGCTATATCGACAGCGGGTTCGGTCTGCTCGGCGGCGAGGTGGCGTTTGTGGCCACCACGCTGATCGTCATCGACGTGACGCTGGCCGCTCTCTTCTGGAGCTGGGGCGCTGACGACGACATCATCGCGCGTCTGGTGAAGAAGACCTTGTTTGTCGGGGTGTTTGCCTACCTGATTTCCAACTGGAACAACCTCGCTAAGATTGTCTTCGACAGCTTCGCCGGCCTCGGACTGAAAGCCTCCGGCACTGGCTTCACTGCGCAGGATCTGCTCCGTCCGGGCAAGGTCGCACAGACCGGCCTCGATGCCGCGCGTCCCTTACTCGATGCGATATCACCCCTGATGGGCTGGATCGCGGTTTTCGAGAACCTGATCCAGATCGTCTGCCTTTTGTTTGCCTGGGCGCTGGTCATCCTCGCCTTCTTCATTCTGGCGATCCAGCTCTTCGTGACGCTGATCGAGTTCAAGTTGTCGACGCTCGCCGGTTTCGTCCTGATCCCGTTTGGCCTCTTCGGCAAGACCGCCTTCATGGCCGAGCGCGTGCTCGGCAATGTGATTTCCAGCGGCATCAAGGTCCTGGTCCTCGCTGTCATCGTCGGCATCGGCTCGACGCTGTTCAGTCAGTTTACGCAAGGCTTTGGCGGCCAGACCCCGAGCATCGACGATGCCATGGCCATCGTTCTTGCGGCGCTCTCGCTCGTCGGCCTTGGCATCTTCGGTCCCGGCATCGCTGCCGGTCTTGTCAGCGGCGGTCCCCAGCTTAGCGCGGGCGCTGCCGTCGGCACCGGTCTTGCCGTTGGCGGTGCGGCACTCGCCGCCGGCGGCGGCGCAATGCTGGCGGCGAAGGGCGGAGCCGCTCTTCTTTCCGGCGGCGCCGCTGCCGCGCGTGGTGGCGCAGCGGCGGCCGGCGCGGCATCGTCGGCCTACACGCTCGGTTCCATGGGCCAGTCGGGAGCATCCGGCGTCGCGTCCGGCCTCGGAGGCGTAGCACGCGCCGCCGGATCGGCCTCCGTTTCCCCGTTGCGCCGTGCCGCGTCCCGCGCCTCGGAAAACATGAAATCCAGCTTCTCCGACGGCGCGCGTGCAGGCGTCAGCGCCACCGGCGGCTCCTTCTCGTCTGGCGCGGGCACCGACGAATCCGATCCCGCTTCCGTCGCTCCCGCAACTGCACCCGATCAGCCGCCGGCATGGGCCCAGCGCATGAAGCGCGGCAGCCATGTCGCCCATGGCGTCAGCGCCGCCGCCCATGCCGTTCGCTCGGGCGACAGCCATGGGTCCGGCGCATCCGTCAATCTCTCCGAAAGTGACCGTTCATGAATCTCTTCAAACGACCGGCCGTGCATTACGGCAAGACACCTCAACCGGAAACACCTTACCAGAAGGCCGCACAAGTCTGGGACGAACGTCTTGGGTCAGCGCGCGTGCAGGCGAGGAACTGGCGCTACATGGCGTTCGGTTCGCTGATCCTGTCGGCGGGCTTCGCCTCCGCACTGGTCTATCAGTCCGCGCGTGGGACAGTGGTTCCCTGGGTGGTTCAGGTAGACAATCTGGGTCAGGCCCAGACCGTCGCCCCGGCCACGGCGGACTATCGTCCGACCGATCCACAGCTGGCCTGGCATCTCGCACGCTTCATCGAGCAGACCAGAAGCATTCCCGCCGATCCGATCATCGTCCGGCAGAACTGGCTCAGGGCCTATGAGTGGACGACCGATCGGGGCGCGGCTGCGCTCAACGATTATGCCCGCGCCAACGATCCCTTCACGAAGGTCGGCAAGCAGCAGATCTCCGTCGAGGTTTCCAGCGTCATCCGCGCTTCTCCGGACAGCTTCCGCGTCGCGTGGACGGAACGGCATTTCGAGAATGGCCAGCTCGGCGCGACCGAGCGCTGGACCGCGATCCTGACCATCGTCATCCAGCCTCCGCGCGATGCCGAGCGGCTGAAGGTGAATCCGCTCGGAATTTACATCAACGCCATCAACTGGTCGCGGGAGATGAGCCAATGAAATCGGCTTTCCGTAACCCCGCCGTTCCGGCTTTCCGCAAATCCGTACTTCCGGCTCTGCTGCTTTCCGCCACCGCGTTGGCCGGTTGTGCCACGCCGCAAAAGCCGCCGGAGATCAGCTACGATCGAGATGTTCCGGCTTTGCCAGCCGTTCCCGTATCGGTGACAGACGATCGGCCCCGTCCGATCCATATCCCACCGGCCTGGACGCCGGCAAAGGGCGGCACGGCGGCCAGCACGCCAGTCGCTCGCGTCGAGAACGCCAACGCCGCCGCTCGCGTGCAGCCACGCCGGGAGGGGTACTTCAATGCGATTCAGATCTACCCCTGGTCGGAAGGAGCGCTCTATCAGGTCTATGCGGCTCCCGGGCAGATCACCGACATCGCGCTGGAACCCGGAGAGTCGCTGACAGGGGCCGGGCCGATTGCGGCTGGCGATACCGCTCGCTGGATTATCGGCGACACCGAGAGCGGCAGCGGTACGACACGCCGCGTCCATATCCTCGTAAAGCCTTCAAGGCCGGATATCACGACCAATCTCGTCGTGACCACTGACCGGCGCGTTTACATGATCGAGCTGCGTTCCGGCGCGAAACCCTATATGCCATCCGTTGCCTGGTCCTATCCGCGGCCGCGCGCCGGTCAAGGCCAGAGCATTCCGGCGACGCCGGTCATCCCGGCCGTTGCGGCGCGCAACTACCGATACGGTTTGACCGGTGGGAATCCGCCCTGGAAACCCGTCTCCGTCTACGACGACGGCCGCAGGGTCTACGTCGAGTTTCCGCGCGGGATCGTTCAGGGCGAAATGCCGCCGATCTTCGTCATCGGCCCGGATGGCGAAGCGCAACTCGTCAACAGCCGTATTCACCAGCACATCCTGATCGTCGATCGCCTGTTCGGCGCCGCCGAGCTCCGCCTTGGCAGCGGCGACAAACAGCAGGTCGTCAGGATCGTCCGCACCGACGGGAGACCCGCATCATGAGTGAGGACAATATCGATAACGCCGCTCCCATGCGTCTTCGCGCCGAGGCGCCGCGCGTCACGCGCCTTTCGCGGAGGGTGTTGGCAAGCATTACGGCTGTCGGGCTCGTTGGCATCGGCGGCGCGCTGATCTACGCACTCCAGACCCGCGATGGAGGTCCAGGCGGCGAAGAGCTTTACTCGACCAACAATCGCCAGACGGCAGACGGTCTCGCCGGCTTGCCCCGCGACTACACCGGACCTGTGCTCGGCCCGCCGCTGCCTGGTGATCTGGGGCGGCCGATCCTTGACGCTCAGAACAGAGGACAGCCCGTTGTTCCGCCGACGATCACGACGCCAACTGTCGATGAAGCCGAGCAACGCCGTCGAGCCGAGGAAGAGGCTGCGCGCACCAGCCGAGTCTTCTTCCAGACCCAACCCGGCTCGGCACCGACTATACCCGGCGGCTCGACCACCACGAATGTTCCTGGTTTCGATCTCGCCGGGCTCACGGGACAACCCGGTCAGCAGACCGCCCAGGATCGGCAGCTTGCGTTTCTGAATGCACCGGTTGATCGCAGGACCACATCATCTGATCGGGTCATGGCTCCGGCTTCGCCGTTCATCCTTCAGGCAGGGGCGGTAATCTCAGCCGCACTCATCACCGGCATTCGCTCCGATCTGCCTGGCCAAATCACCGCTCAGGTGACGGAGAATGTCTACGACAGTCCCACCGGCAGATTGCTTCTGATACCCCAAGGGACGCGGATCATCGGCCAGTACGACAACAACGTGCAATTCGGCCAAAGACGGGCGCTATTGGTCTGGAACCGGCTGATCTTTCCGAATGGCCGCTCCATCGTCCTCGAACGCCAGCCGGGCGCCGACACGCAGGGTTATGCCGGTCTCGAGGATGGTGTCGATTATCACTGGTGGGATCTCGCCAAGGCGGCAGGACTGTCCACGCTGCTCGCGGTCGGTACGGAGCTAGCGGTCAGTGACGAGGACCGCCTGGTCCGCGCGATCCGTGACGGTGCGCAGGATACCATCAACGACGCCGGCCAGCAGATCGTCCGGCGCCAATTGCAGGTCGCGCCGACGCTCACCATCCGACCAGGCTTTCCGGTCCGGGTAATCGTAACGCGTGATCTCGTGCTCGAACCTTACAGAGGCTGATCATGGCAAAGCTGAAACTCGGACCTATCGCTGACGACAAACCTGTCAAGGTCACCATCGAATTGCCCGCCCAACTGCATCGCGATCTCATCACATATGGCCAACTGCTGGCCGAACCGGGAAAATCTCCCATCGAACCGCTGCGCCTAATCGTTCCCATGCTTGAGCGTTTCGTCGTTACGGATCGCGGGTTTGCAAAAGCACGGCGTACTTCTCCACCTCGCCCCGTAACTGACGGACCTGATAGGTCATAGTCGCGGTGGAGATTGCCGCGAGATCGCCTTTGCCAGGCTTAGGAGTCGCCGAAAGGCAGGATTGTCGTTTCTTGCGGACCAAACCGCGCTGAAAGGAACGACCTCGCCGGCAATTGGTCGATATGTCACGCCTGGAAACCGTGCTGCCGTCGTGGCTTCACTCGTCAAGGTCAGGCCCCGGCCGATCGCAACCAAGGGCAACAGATTATCGCGGCCAACGTATTGCGGCTGCACATCAGGGTGATGATCGAGTTGCGCAAGCCTTTGGATGAGGTACTCGTGGATTTCGGGACCAGGCGCCGCATCGCTCACAATGAATGGCTCACCTGCCAGATCATGCCAACTCAGCAGGTCCTTTCGCGTCAGCCGGTGCTCATCAGGCAATACGGCAAACACCCGCTCCGACCACAAATGAGCCGTTTCGCATTCAGGCCATGCAGAGGTGCCCGTGATGAACGCGACATCCAGACGGAGCTGCCGGATACCCGCGATATGCTCCATTGGGTTGCCGTCGACCAACTCCGTGCGGACGCCGCTGTGGTCCTTGCCGTAGGACCGTAACAAATCGGATAGGAACCCTGACGCGAGCGACGAGAAGATGCCAATCCTGACCACGCCCTCTTCGCCACGTCCGACCGTACCGATGTATCGACGACCTTCGTGAATGGTTCTGAGGCCCTGTTTGGCTCTCAAGAAAAATATCTGCCCAGCATAGGTCAGCGATACACCGTTCGTGCAGCGGTGGAAAAGCGAGACGCCCACCTCATCTTCGAGATCTCGTATGCGCCGGCTCACCGCCGATTGACATATCCCGAGGACGTTCGCTGCTTTCCGAAAGCTGCCATGCTCGGCCGCGGCCACAAAATAACAAAGGTGGCGAATCTCGATGGCATCGCATTTTCTCGCCCCCCGCCGTGTCATCAGCCCATCGACCTTTCCGGGCGTTCGCGGCGCTGTCTGTCGAGCGCCTTTCCGGTGCAATTGGTCTTCGCCGTCTCAAGAAAACGAAGTTCGGCTCGAAGGCCGCCCTCATGACGGTTCTCCAGATGGACGTCACCTCCAAGCCGCTTCATGGCGAGATCTGCAATCGCCAGACCAAGACCGCTTCCCATCGGCGTCTTGTTGCGGCCTCGGAAAAATCTGTCGCGAACCTTCGGCAGCTCTTCGTCGGGTATGCCCGGTCCGCTATCATCGACAACAACGGCGACACCATTCGTCGCCGTACGCACCGAGCATCGCACCACTCCGTCAGCCCCAGAATGCAGGGCGGCATTCTCGAGGAGGTTTCGCGCAGCGAGTGTGAACAGCGATGGATCGACTGAAAGGCAGATGCCCCCTAGCTGGGGGTCCACTTCGATCGCGGCCGCGTCCGGGTAATGTTGACCGATGTCATCGGCGATTTGCCCCAGGATTTTCAAGAGGTCCACATCCTGTCGAGCCGTTGCGATTTCACCGCTCTCGGTAACTGTCAGATCAGTAAGCTGCCGCACCAGACGAGAGGTGCGGTCCACCCCGATCACGATCTGGCGCAAGGCGTTGTTTCGTATCCTGGGGTCTTCGCTTCCCAACGCGACTTGCGCCTGTGTCTTCAGCCCGGCAATCGGCGTTCGCAGCTCATGCGCGGCGAAAGCGGTAAAGTCGCGCTCTCGTTGGCGGGCCGCGCTTACCCGCGCGAACAGGCCGTTGAGTGATCGGATCACGGGCTTGATTTCCGATGGCGTGTCGTCATCCGGCAGCGCGCTGAGATCCGACGCCGGACGTGTCGCCAGCGTGCTCGCCATCGCGGTGAACGGTGCAAGTCCTTTGCGAACGCTCAGCCAGATCAGGCCCGCCAGGATCGGAAGGATGAGCAATGCGGGTAGTGCGAGGCCCCGGATCACATCGGCGACCAGCCTGTCGCGGACGCGCATATTGTCGCCGACCAGCACGCGCATGCCGAGGTCGCTGTTCATCACCGCATAAACGCGCCAGATCTCTCCCGCGATCACTGTCTGGGAGAAGCCTTCGCCGCTATCGGTAAGAGGTGTTGCCGGCGCCGCGTCCGAGCGCCCGACCAGTGTCCCATCCAGCGCCCAGATCTGGCACGAGAGCTGCCTGTCATAGGAGGCGTGGAGGGCCGGCTCGACGGTCGGTATCTGCGCCGCGCGCCTGGGGTCGATCTCCTGGCTGGTGATCAGCGAACTGACCATGCGTGCCGCCTCGATCAGGCGCGCGTCAAGAACTCGTTCGACCTCGGCACGGGTGCTGAGATAAATCCAGATGATCGCCGACATCCAGACGATGCCGGTGGTGATCATCAGGATCATGAACAGACGGCTGCGGATCGACCTCATGCGTTGTCCTCCGCGAGCTTGTAGCCGACCCCTCGCACGGTCTCGATGATTCCAGGGCCAAGCTTCTGTCTCAAATTGTGGATGTGAACCTCGATCGTGTTGCTCTCCACGTCCTCCTGCCAGCCGTAGAGCCGATCCTCGAGCTGCGATTTCGACAGGATCTGGCCAGGCCGATCCATCAGCGCGTGCAGAACCGAAAATTCACGGCGCGACAGACGAACCGCCTCACCGCTTTTGGATACAGCCATGGTGGCGGGCTCCAGACGAAGATCGCGCCAGATCCGGCAGGCCGATCCGCCCCCGTTGCCTCGCCTCGTCAAGGCCCGCAAGCGCGCCGCAACCTCGTTCAGATCGAATGGCTTGCCGAGGTAATCGTCAGCGCCGGCATCCAATCCGGCGATACGGTCGGGCACGCTGTCACGCGCCGTCAACAGCAGGACCGGCGTTGCAACCTGGCGGCTGCGAAGCTCACCCAGGACGTCGAGGCCCGATCCGTCCGGAAGCATCAAATCGAGGACGATCGCGTCAAAGGCCGTCGTGCGCAGCGCGGCAGAAGCATCGGCGCAGGTGGCGACGGCGTCGACGGTGAAGCCGGCCAAACCCAACCCGACCTGAAGCCCGTTCATCAGAACTGCGTCGTCTTCGACCAGCAATACTCTCATACGCACAACACCCCGGATGATAGAGAACAACGGCAATTCCGTGCCGACCTTAAGCCAGCCTTAAGGTGAGAGGCGCGGATCGCAGGCCGCGCAGGCGTTGACCTGTCCGTATCAAGGCCAAAAGGAGATCCTATATGCCAGCTCTCACGCGCCGCGGCGCCGTGCTCGCCATCGGTGGCGCTGTATTGACCGTCCCCGTCATGAATCGCTTGGCTTTCGCTCAGACCGCCGCCGATGTTTCCAAGGAAATGATCCTCAACGATCCTGCGGCGCCGGTCTCGGGTAACCCGAAGGGCGATCTGACCATCGTCGCCTTCCTCGATTACAATTGCCCCTATTGCAAGAAATCCGCCCCCGACCTCGACCGCGTGGTCAAGGAGGACGGCAAGATTCGTCTCGTCTACAAGGATTGGCCCGTCATCCGACCGACCTCGATCGACGGCGCGATGATGGCGCTCGCCGCAAAGTATCAGGGCAAGTACGACGTTGCGCATCACGCCCTGATGGGAATTCCCGGCGTGGGAGTTCCGAAGGACAAGATGCGGCAAGGCCTCCAGGCTGCCGGCATCGACATGGCCCGCCTCGACGCCGACATGAAGGCCAAGTCCGCGGAAATCGACGCCATCATCAAGCGCAACATGGCGCAAGCCGATGCCATCGGGTTCTCGGGAACGCCGGCCTACCTCGTTGGCCCGTTCCAGACGTCGACGCTCGACTATCAGGGGTTCAAGCAGGTCGTGTCGGATGCGCGCAAGAAGCAAGCGGAAGGCAAGTGAGAGCACCACGCTCTCACCAGCCCCGCTCGCGATGCTTGACGTCGATCGTTCCGCCCTTCAGCATATGAGACCAGTAGAGCCAGGGCAGGAACTTCGTTTTCAAGTACCACATGCTTTTGCGGGGCACGCGGGGATCGAGCGGAAAACTCGGCGTTACCTTGCCGCCGTAGGCGAACTCGGCAAGCACGATCTTGCCGAGAGCCACCGTCAGCGGGCACGAACCGTAGCCGTCATAGGTCTTCGGCATAGCCTTGTCCTGCATCGCGGCCAGCAGATTGGCGACCACGACAGGGGACTGGAGCCGGACGGCCGCCGCCGTCTTGGCGTTCGTGGTGGACGCCGCATCGCCGAGCGAAAAGACGTTCGGATAGCGGACATGACGCAGGGTCGCCTGATCGACTTCGATCCAGCCCGCGGCATTCGCCAGCGGACTTTCCCGCACCACATCGAGCCCCGTCTGCGGCGGGACGACATGGATCATGTCGAAGCGCATCTCGACGTCGCGCGCCACGCCATCCTTGTCTGTGACGGAGAACAGCGCCGTCTTCGCCGGCCCGTTGATGGCGATCAGGTTATGCCGGTAGCAGATGCCGATCCCGTACTCGTCAACGGCGTTTTGCAATGGCGGGACAAAAAAGGGAACGCCGAAGAGAGCCTCGCCGGCAAGGCAGAACTTCAGCGTCGAGGCTTTCAGCTTGCCGCGCCGCCGAAGATGATCCGCCATCATGTACATGATTTTCTGCGGAGCGCCGGCGCATTTGATCGGCATCCCCGGCTGGGTGAACAGCGCGATGCCGCCCTGGAAGTCCTGAATGAGGCGCCATGTGTATTCCGCTGTGTCGGCCCGGTAGTTGCTGCACACCCCGTTCTTGCCGAGGGTCTCCTTCAGCCCCTGGATCGCGTCCCAGTCGATCTTCAACCCGGGGCAAGCCACGAGATAGTCGTACCCGAGCGCCCGGCCGTCACTCAGCCTGACGAGATTATTGTCCGGATCGAAGCCGCTGACCGCTGCCTTGATCCACGTCACACCGCTGGGGATCAGCGACTGCTCCTCGCGCTCGGTCTGCTTTCGCGTGAAGACGCCCGCGCCAACCAGCGTCCAGCCCGGCTGGTAGGAATGAGAGCCCGAGGGCTCGACGATCGCGACGTCCAGCTTTGCATCCTTCCGCTTGAGCTCGGCCGCGACAGTAATGCCGGCGGATCCGCCGCCGACGATGACGATCCGGTGCTTCATCCGAGGTGCATGCACTGCCCGAACATCTTCGATGATTTCCATGGCGCTTCTCCCACTTGCAGAATTACATATCTGGTTTTATGTAAGTATGTAATTCATATTGACAAGCGTCAAGGAGCCGACTCATGAAACCGATCCCGGTCACAGAGAAATTATCCGTCGCGGGGCAGCTTCAGCCCGAGGATTTCGTCGAACTCGCCCGACGCGGCTTCAGGACGGTGATCAACAACCGGCCAGACGGCGAAGAGGCGTCCCAGCCCGGTTCCGATGCGGAAAAGGAGGCTGCCGAGGCCGCGGGGCTCAACTATGTCTTCATCCCGGTCACAAGCAGCAACATGCGCCCGGACGACGTCCGGCGTTTCGCAGAGGCGATCGTGGCGTCGGACGGTCCGGTGCTCGCGCATTGCCGTTCGGGTGCCCGGTCCTTCTACATGTGGGTGCTGGCTGGCGATGCTGATGTCGAAGGCTTCAGCGACGACAAGTTGATCGCCGTGGCAGGCGACGTCGGCATTGCGCCCGACCATGCGCGCGATTGGCTCGCCGCCCATCGGCATGTCGGCAGGCCCGAGGTCAAAGGCTTTTACGAGAAGCGCACCGGGAGCATCCAGTATGTCGTCACTGATCCTGAGACCAAGAAGTGCGCGATCATCGATCCGGTGCTCGATTATGACGAGAAGTCCGGGTCGACCAGCACAGAACAGGCCGACAAGCTTCTTGCCTACGTCGCTGATAAGGGCCTGACCGTCGAATGGATCCTCGACACCCATCCCCATGCCGACCACTTTTCCGCAGCCCGCTATCTCAAGGACAAAACCGGCGCTCCGACCGCGATCGGCGCTCATGTCGTCGATGTGCAGAAACTCTGGAAGGGCATCTACAACTGGCTGGACTTTCCCGCGGACGGCAGCCAGTGGGACCGGCTTTTCGAAGAGGGCGACACGTTCAAGGTCGGGTCGATCAAGGCCAGGGTTTTGTTCTCGCCCGGCCATACGCTCGCCTCGATCACCTATGTCATCGGCGACGCCGCCTTCGTCCACGACACGCTGTTCATGCCTGACTCCGGCACGGCGCGCGCCGACTTTCCGGGCGGCAGCGCCAAACGGCTGTGGCAGTCGATCATGGATATCCTCTCGCTGCGTGACGAGACGCGCATCTTCACCGGTCATGACTATCAGCCTGACGGCCGCCCAGCCCGCTGGGAAAGCACGGTCGGCGAGCAGAAGAAGTTCAATCCGCACATTGCCGGCCAGAACGAAGAGAGCTTCGTCAAGCTGCGCGAAGAGCGCGATGCGACCCTGCCGATGCCCAAGCTTATCCTGCATGCGCTGCAGGTGAACATGAATGGCGGCCGGCTTCCCGAGCCGGAGGGGAACGGCAAACGCTATCTGAAGCTCCCGCTCAATGCGTTTGAGGGGGCGGCCTGGTGATGGACACTTATCTTGCACCTCTGGCCGGCGGCGCGCTGATCGGCTTATCAGCCAGTCTTCTCATGCTGCTCAACGGCCGAATCGCGGGCATCAGCGGTATCGTCGGCGGGCTGCTCGGCCAACGCGGTGAGCGGTTCGGCCACGACATTGCCTTTGTCGCCGGCCTCCTTCTGGGTCCACTGACCTATCTCTTCATCTTCGGCGCTGCGCCACAGGTGGTCGTTGCAGCATCCTGGCCGCTTCTGATCGTCGCCGGCCTGCTTGTCGGCGTCGGCACCCGCATGGGGTCGGGTTGCACATCCGGCCACGGCATCTCGGGACTGGCGCGACTGTCGCCACGGTCCTTCGCCGCCGTGCTGACCTTCCTCGCAACGGCGATCCTGACCGTGCTTGTGATGCGGGTAGGAGGCTGGCTTTGACCCCGGCTCTGCGCATCCTGACGGCCCTTTCCGCCGGCCTTCTGTTCGGGCTCGGCCTCGCGATCTCCGGCCTCCTCAATCCCGCCAAGGTGAAAGCCTTCCTCGACATCACCGGTGCATGGGACCCAAGCCTGATCTTCGTGCTCGGCGCCGGCGTCGTGGTCGCTTTCATCGGTTATCGGCTCGCCTTTGCGCTCAACAAGCCGCTTTTCGACGACCAGCTTCATCTGCCGACGAAAACCCGTATCGACCGCCCGCTCATCATCGGCTCGGCGATCTTCGGTGTTGGCTGGGGCCTAGCCGGCTTTTGCCCCGGTCCGGCAATCGCATCGCTTTCGCTCGGCCTTGCGCCCGCGATCCTCTTCGCCGCCGCCATGTTCATCGGAATGGTCGCCCATGATCGATTCCTTGCCGGAAAGGGCTGAGCCATGCTTGCCAATGTCGGCCCCGCGCTCGCCTCTGGGGGGCTTGTCGGTTTCTCCCTCGGTCTCGTCGGCGGAGGTGGCTCGATACTCGCCACGCCGCTGCTTTTGTACGTCGTCGGCGTAACGCAGCCGCATATCGCCATCGGCACGAGCGCGCTCGCCGTTTCGGTCAACGCCTTCGCCAACCTCATCGGCCATGCCAGGAGCGGCAACGTCCGCTGGCGTAGTGCAATCGTCTTTGCCGGCGTCGGCACGTTTGGAGCGTTTGCCGGTTCGACGCTTGGCAAGGTGGTTGACGGACAGCGGCTGCTCTTCCTGTTCGGGCTGCTGATGATCCTCGTCGGCGTGATGATGCTGCGGCCACGCAAGACAAGCGCGTCCTCCGAGCGTCCGGCCGATCTGAAGACTTCCCTCGTCACGGCCGCGGTCGCCTTTGCCGCCGGCTCCGCCTCGGGCTTCTTCGGGATCGGCGGCGGCTTCCTGATCGTGCCAGCGCTCATTCTCGCGACTGGCATGCCGATGATCAATGCGATCGGCTCATCACTCCTGGCGGTCGGTAGCTTCGGACTCGCCACCGCGATCAATTACGCCGCATCCGGCCTCGTCGATTGGCCGATTGCCTTCGAGTTCATCGCTGGCGGAATCCTCGGCGGCGTGCTCGGCATGATGCTCGCCAATCGGCTCTCGGCGGGAAAGAACACGCTCAACCGCATCTTTGCGGGACTGATCTTCGTGGTCGCAGCTTATGTGCTCTATCGGAGCGCCGGCGCCCTCATGACCTGACCGGGATATCTGTAGCCATGGGAGCCGCGCCAAGCCTGGGAGCGCTTCCATGCTGAACGCTCATTCGAATGATGGAGAGTATTATGATCGAAGACTGGAAAAAGCTGATCGAGAACATGAATGGCGGCGTGAAGTCGTTGCGGCAGGAAGCGCCGGCAGTGATGAAGTCATTTTCCGACATGGCGCGATCTGCGCATGCCGGCGAGGCGCTTGATCCGGCGACGAAAGAGCTGATTGCGCTGGCCATCGGCGTTGCGACGCGGTGCCAGCCCTGCATTGCCTATCATGCGGAGGGAGCGGCAAAGGCTGGCGCCACCCGTGAGCAGATCAGCGAAACCCTTGGCATGGCCGTGTACATGGGCGCTGGCCCATCCGTGATGTACGCTGCGCAGGCCTTCGAAGCCTTCGATCAGCTTTCGCAGTAGCCTAGTGATCAGATCTGCGATTTGAGCCGCCAGCGCTCTCGGCCCGGCCACCATGCTGACTCGCCGGTCCATACTAACCCCACCAGCATGAGCACCGCGAGGGACAGCGCCGGGAGACTGCCCCAGGCTGAAAATGCGGTCGGACGACCCTGTGCTGGCAGCCGGGCTTCGATACGTCCGGCCGTTCGCCAGGGCAGGCTATCCACGACGCTCCCATCTGAGCGAATGACCGCGGAAATCCCGTTGGTCGTCGCGCGAACTATGGGCAGGGCTTCCTCGATCGCGCGCATGCGTGCCAGAGCCAGATGCTGAGGCGGGCCGGCTTCGCCGAACCAAGCGTCGTTCGAGGGGTTGAAGAGGAATTGCGGTCGCCGGTGCGGATCGACGACAGCGCCCGCAAAGATGATCTCATAGCAAATGTCTACGCCTGCGCTCAGATCTTCCATCTCCAGTGAACGCGGGCCCGAACCGGAGACGAATGGCCCGCTGCCGGCCGCGAAACGCGACAGGCCGAGCGCACCGAGCAGGTGCGGCATCGGTATATACTCTCCGAAGGGCACAAGATGCCGCTTGTCGTACCTGCCGCGTATCTCTCCGCTGGAGTTGATCACGAACACACTGTTGGTTGCTCCGCTCACACTCCCATCCGGTCGGAAAGCCGTGCCGATGGCGCCGACGAACAACAGATCGCTTTTTCCGAGGACGGTGCCGATCAGCCGTCTTGTGTCCGGATCGCGGTCCAGTTCCGTCGTGATGGCCGTTTCCGGCCAGAACACCAGGCGCGAGCGCTTCGGTTCCGTATTGCTCCCCGAGAGCGCTATGTGCCGGTGAAGATGCTCGACGACCTCGTCCGGGCGCCACTTCTGGTCCTGCGAGATATTGGGCTGGACGACAACGATCGGGGTGGCTGTGTCAGCCGGCGGTCGAGTGGACGACATGCTCGCGCCGGCTATCGCCGTCATCAGCACGACGCCGGCCACTCCCCGAGCCCGGCCATCGCACAGAGCCGGCGGTGTCAAAAGCGCGGATAGCAGGATGGTCAGACCCGACAATCCGAGCGCGCCGATGGTCGCCGCGATGCTCGCGACAGGAAGCACGTTGAGCCAGATCACGCCGACCGGATTCCAGGGAAATCCCGTCAGGACGATGCCACGCAGCCATTCGAAGATGGTGAAAGCCGCGGCGAAGGCGAGTGCAAAGCGGAATGGATCGTCGCGCCCAAGAACCCATGCTGCTATCGCCGCAAGGCTCCAGTAGAGCGCGAGGTATCCGGCAAGCAGTGCCAGGGCCAGCCAGCCCATCGCTGGTGGGAGCGCTGCCTGGAAACCAAACGCGTCGACGATCCAGCGCAGCGCGGGAAACGCCTGGCCGAAGCCGAAAGCGGTCGCGCAAAGCATCACGTCGCGCCAACACCTACTGTAGTGCAGCAGCCAGACGAGGCAGCCGACCCCGAGCGGCATGATGTACCACGCGCTCCAGGGCTCAAAGGCGATTGACGTTGCAGCTCCGAGAATGAGGGCGGTAACGCCGCGCATGGGCAGGCCGAAGCGCCCCGTCCCATTGCCGGCCGATCGGCTCATCATTGAATACGTCCTCGACGGATGACACCCTCCCGACATTGTCGCTGTTTGGCTGGAGGAGCCGTCGATCCTTCCACTTAAGGCTAGCTTAAGCTTGCGACTGCGTTTCGGTCCGAAAGCCCACGGAGGACTGAATGAATGCAGTCACGACGATGTTTTCTGATTTCCACCGCCGCGCTCTTGGCGATCCCTGCGGCCGTCACGCGCGTCGTTGCCCAGCAGCCATCCCGTGAGGAGGTATTTTCCGATCCCGTAACGCCTGTGCTCGGCAATCCGGATGGAGACGTCACGATCGTCGAGTTCTTCGACTATCAATGCCCGTTTTTTAAAAGCACCTACCCCGAGCTCAAGAAGTTGGTCAGCGAGGACGGCAATCTGCGCCTCATGATGCGCGACTGGCCGATCTTTGGCGAAGCGTCGCGGTTCGCAGCCGAACGCGTTCTGGCGCTCGATCCGCAGGCCTATGGCCGCGCCCACGAGGCGCTGATGGGTACGAAAGGGCGGCTTACCGAGAACGATGTCATCGAAGTGCTTGAGGACGCCAGCGTCAAAAGTCTCACGCCAGCTCACTCACCTGAAGCGGTAGCCGAAACCTTGTCGCGCAACGACCGCATGGCCAAGGCATTCGGCCTGGCCGGCACGCCGTCCTTCGCCATCGGTTCGAAGATCTATGGTGGTGTCCTCGATCCAACCGGCCTTGCCCAGGCAGTTCTCGAAGCGAGGGGGAAACGGACTTGATGCTGGACAGACGCTCTCTTCTGATCGGCGGGCTGGCATCCGCGACCTTCTCCACTGCGTCCGCTCGCGACTGGGAGGGGGCCTTCGACACGGCAAGCGCCCGTATGGATGGCCTGCAGGACGTGGAAACGCCGCTGCTCTCGGCGACGACATTGCACGCGACGCGGATTGCCTCCGAAACCTACGCCGGTTGGGCGGCGGAAGGCGGATGGCCGGCCTATCCGTTCACGCAACGGCTTTCCCTTGGCGCGCAGGGCAACGACGTTTCCTGGCTGCGCCAACGCCTCGCTGTGACGGGCGACCTGGCGCTGCAATATGGCCCCGGCACCGTCGTCGACAGCTTCGTCGACGCCGCCATTCGCAGATTTCAGGCGCGGCATGGCCTCACCGTGGACGGGGTGGCGGGCGCCGCCACGTTCGAGGCGCTCAACCGTCCGGCGGCAGACAGGGCGCGGAGCCTCACTGCGAACATTCCCAGATTGCAGGCCGCTCTTGTCGACGATCGCCGCCAGGTGACAGTCAACGTTCCCTCGGCGCAGATCGAGATGGTCGAAGATGGCGCCGTGGTGCTTCGCCAGTCGGCCGTCGTCGGTCAGCCCAATCGCGCGACGCCGCTGCTTTCGAGCAAGATCCACGAGATCAACTTCAATCCCTATTGGCATGTGCCGAAAAGCATCATCCGCCGCGATCTCATCCCGATCATCCGCAGGGACCCGGATTACCTGACGCGTATGGGGATGCGTATTTACACCGGCAACTGGAAAGAGGTGTCGCCGTCGAGCATCGACTGGAGCACCGACGAGGCGACCAACTACGTATTCCGGCAGGAGCCGGGGAGCCGCAATGCCCTTGGACGCGTCCGCATCAACTTCGCCAATCAACATTCGGTCTATCTTCACGACACGCCCGACCCCGGCCTGTTCGGCGATGCCAGCCGTTTTCACTCGTCCGGCTGCGTCAGGGTCCAGCGTATTCCGGAATTCGTGACCTGGCTGCTCAAGGATACGCCGGGCTGGTCTACCGAGACCGTCGCGGAATTCCTGACCAATGGTCAGCGCCGGGACGTCGCGATCACCAATCCCGTTCCGGTCCACTTCGTCTACATCACCGCCTGGGGCGTTCCGGCGGGGCCGGCGCAGTTCAGGAAAGACATCTATTCTCTGGTGGACGGCTCGTGACGGCAAACGCCGCGGCGGCGCTTAATGCTGCCTTAAGCTCGCAGGCAAAAGGCAGCAAACATGCTGATCTGTCCATAACATCGACTGGTGCCTCACGAATGAAAAAGCTTCTACCCGCCATCGCGCTCGCAACGATGCTCGCCGGCTGCAACGACAATACTGAAACAGTCTCGTCAAAGACGGCAAGCAACTCCGAGGCGATCCTTGCGTCGCTGAAGAGCCAGGGCCTGACTATCCACGGCCCCCTGGAGGTGCCGGGCGGATTGCAGGCCTATGCCGCGAGCTCAGGCACGCAGCCGCTGGCCGTCTACATCATGCCCGACGCCAATTATGCGCTTATCGGCACCCTGATCGATGCCAAGGGCGATTCTGTTGCCGACGCCGCGTTGAAGCAGGCAACGAGCGAGCCGATGCAGCGGGAGGCCTGGGGAGCGCTTGAAGCCGCGGCCTGGGTTCAGGACGGCAATCCGAATGCGGAGCGCGTCGTCTACGCGTTCACGGACGCCAATTGCCCTTTCTGCAATGAGTTGTGGCGTTCGGCGCGGCCATGGGTGGAGGCCGGCAAGGTCCAGCTTCGCCACGTCATGGTGGGTGTGATCCGGGCAGACTCGGCCGCGAAGGCAGCCGCGATCATCGAAGCTGCCGATCCGCAAGCCGCCCTGACGCAAAACGAGATGAACCACGGCTCCGGCGGGATTGCCCCGCTGGCAAAGATCTCGCCGGAAACCAACACCAAGCTCACCAGCAATGTCGAGCTGATGAGGCGGCTTGGCTTTAGCGGTACGCCCGGCCTCGTCGCGCGAGGTAGCGATGGCGAGCTGATCCTTCAGAGCGGTGCACCTCGAGGAGCCGCTCTGGAAGCCCTGTTCGGGCCGCTCTAGGCGTTTCGGCGGGGTTTTCCTACATCCAACGAATAAAGATGCCCTTAAGTCTGCCTTAAGCTGCCGATCCGACCTCTCCCGCCGTCGTAACGTCAAGCGGGAGCGTGCATTGCCTTCAAGAACTGTCTGGTCCGTCATCCTCGCGGCCATGATCATGGCGTTTGCAGCGCTGTCGATCACGCCGGCATCGGCGCAGGTGACGTCTTCGGGTGGAATGCCGCTTCCCGTCGATCAGGCGTTCAAACTCTCGGCGACACGACAAAATGACGGTAGCGTCCAGATTCGATGGACGATCGCTACCGGATACTACCTTTACCAGGACAAATTCAGCTTCGCTCGCAGCGGCTCGGATCTTCCGGTTCCCGAGCTCCAGGGGAACGGCCAGAGCAAGGACGACCCGACCTTCGGCCCCTCGACCGTCTTTCACGATCAAGTCGCCGCAGTGCTTCCCCTTGATGCCTCGGCATCCGCTCCGCTCGAAGTCCGCTATCAGGGATGCCAGGACCACGGCATCTGCTATCCGCCGATCGTGCGCCATGTCGATGCGACGACGCTTGCCGTAACCGATCCGGAGGAGCGCGCCCCGGCGACGCAGGCGAGCGAGTGGACGACCCGGGCAGTCACGACTCCTGCGAGCGGGCCGGCGACTGGAAACGAGACCGGCATTTCCATCGCGGCCGACAATGGCGGCATGATCGGTTCGCTGCTGAAGGACGGCGGCGTCGCAATGGTTCTGGCAAGCTTCATGCTGTTCGGCGTGCTGCTCGCCTTCACCCCATGCGTCTTTCCGATGTACCCGATCCTTGCCGGAGCGATCGCGCGGCAGGGCGAGTCCGTCACCGCGCTGAGGGGGTTCACCCTCTCGCTTGCCTACGTGCTGGCGATGGCGAGCGCGTTCGGCCTGCTCGGCGTGGCGGCGGCATGGTCCGGGCAGAATTTGCAGATGGCGCTTCAGTCGCCGCTCGCCATCGGCGCGGTCTCCGTCCTCTTCGTCGTGCTGGCCTTGTCGATGTTCGGGCTGTTCGAACTGCAACTGCCATCGGCGTGGGTCAATGCCATCGGCCGGCTTGGTCAGGGCAATCGCGGCTCGCTGGCCTCGGCCGGGCTGCTGGGCTTCACCTCGGCGCTGATCGTCGGGCCTTGCGTGACCGCGCCGCTGGCCGGTGCGCTGATCTACATCGCGCAGACCGGCGACGTTGCGCTCGGAGCAGCATCCCTCTTCGCGCTTGGCCTGGGCAAGGGCATTCCCCTGATCGCCTTCGGCACACTCGGCCCGAAGGCCCTCCCCAAAGCAGGCGCGTGGATGACTGTCGTCCGGCAGGCGTTCGGGTTCGTCTTCGTGGCGACCGCCATCTGGATGGTCTCGCGCATCATCCCGGCAGAAGCGGGCCTTGCGCTCTGGGCGCTGTTCGCGATCGGTCTCGCGGTCTGGCTGGGCGCCTTCGATACGATCGGGCCGGATGCTTCGGGGCGGCGGCGGGCGGCGAAGGCCGCCGGCATCGCGGCTGCACTCTATGGCATCGTGCTGGCCGTCGGGGCTGCCAGCGGTGCCGGAGATCCCTTCCGGCCTCTCGCCAACCTTGCGGCCGGAACCGGAGGCGCTCCCGGTTCTTCGGAAGCGCTTGCCTTCCGCAGCGCGGGCACGCCCGCCGAGCTTCAGACGGAAATCGCGGGACGGAACGGTAAACCGAGCCTGCTCTACGTCACCGCGGACTGGTGCGTTACCTGCGCCGTCATAGACCGCAGCGTCCTGTCCGATCCCGCCGTCCAGTCCACGCTCGCCCGCTTCAATCTCATCAAGCTCGATGTCAGCGGCAACACGCCTGAACAGCGGCAGATCATGCAGGGCCTTCAGGTGGTCGGTCCGCCGACGATGATCTTCGTCGATCCCGAAGGGCGAGAGGCGTCCGGAACGCGGCTTGTGGGAGACGTGACCAAAGCGACCTTGCAAGCCTCTGTCGAGCAGATTGGGTCCGACAAGACCGGGACGGTGCGATGAACGCCATCGCGATCGGGCCTTTCGTCTTCGCCTCGGAGCAATTCGCGGCCATTCTCGGCATCTTCACCTTCACGATCGCGACGTCGATCCTCGCGCGCCGCGTCGACCCCATCATCGGACAATGGTCGACCTGGGCGCTAATCGGCGGCCTTGTCGCTGCCCGCCTTGGTCATGTCGCGCTGCATTGGCAAAGCTTCGCGGCCGAGCCCATGCGGATCTTCGCCTTCTGGCAGGGCGGCTTCCAGCCGATTGCCGGCTTTGTCGGCGTGCTGCTCGTCAGCGTGTTCTTCATCCGCTCGCTCAAGGCCGGGCTTGCTGCCGCAGGGGCCCTCGGCCTCAGCCTCGTGCTGTGGGTCGGCGTGACCCAACTCACCCAGGCCACGCTCGGTCAGCCCGCCCCGAGAATCGCGCTTCAGCAAATGGACGGTCCTCCGTTCGCGGTCAGCGACGTGATCGGCAAACCCGCTGTCGTCAATCTCTGGGCGAGCTGGTGCCCGCCATGCCGCAGGGAAATGCCGCTGCTCGCGGAAGTCGCAGCAAGCCGCGACGACGTCGCCTTCCTGTTCGTCAATCAGGGCGAAGGCTCGGAAACGATCCGTGCCTATCTCGCGAAAGAAAACCTCAAGCTCGATCGCGTTCTGCTCGACCAGTCGATGCAGATCCCCCGCCATTACGGAAGCATGGGACTTCCCATCACCCTGTTCCTCAGAGCCGACGGGACACTCGCCTCCATGCACATGGGCGAGATCTCGCGCGAGGCGCTCAACGCCGCCATCGAGAGGCTTGGAGGCTCGACATGATGCCTGCCTGCCCGATCCGGTGGCGGGCAGCCCGTTCCCTTAACCCCGAACCTGAACCATCCGCCCTCCCTGACCGGAGCGCGGACAACGATGCGTGAATCCAAATGAGTCTATCAAAAAAGAGCGGATTGCTTTCCGCCTTCCTGTTCAGCCTGCTCGCGGCCGGTTGCACCACCACGACGACGCCGACAACCGCTGTTACCCAGCCACTTGACCGAAACCGGCCTGCGACAGCCGCCAGCTATGCCGCCCAGACGAATGAGAGGTTTCCGGTCGCGGCGATCGACACATCACGCGTCGATCCGAAGAACCTCCGGCAGCAGGTGGACTACCGCACAAGCGAGCCGCCGGGCACGATCGTGGTCGATACGAAGAACCGCTTCGTCTACCTCGTTCAGGAGGGCGGCAAGGCAATGCGTTACGGCGTCGGCGTCGGCCGCGAGGGAATGGAATTCACGGGGACGGCCAACATCGCCTGGAAGCAGGAATGGCCGAAGTGGACGCCGACCCCGGACATGATAAGGCGCGAGCCGGAGAAATACGCCCAGTGGTCCGGCGGCATGCAGGGCGGAGCCAACAATCCGCTCGGTGCCCGTGCGCTCTATCTCTTCAAGAACGGCAAGGACACCCTGTTCCGTATTCACGGCACCAACCAGCCGGAAACGATCGGCCATGCCGTTTCGTCCGGCTGCATCCGTATGATGAATCAGGACGTCATCGACCTCTATCGCCGTGTGCCGACAGGATCGAAAGTTGTCGTGATCTAGCTGCGCCGACAAACGACACGCTCAACAAGAACAGGCTTCCGGCTCCTCGGGCCGGAAGCCATCCAAATCACCGGGACGAGCGCCATGGAGAACAACTGGGATCGCAGATTCGAACGAGACGACTATCTCTTCGGAACCGAGCCAAACGCATTTCTCGCCTCTCAGGCTTTTCGTCTGAAACCGGGCATGAAGGCGCTGGCAGTCGCCGATGGAGAGGGGCGCAACGGTGTCTGGCTCGCCGAGCATGGCCTCGACGTCGTGTCCATCGATGCTTCGACGGTCGGTCTTTCAAAGGCACGCGAGCTCGCCCGACGTCGCGGCGCCAGCTTGCAGACCGTGCTTGCCGATCTCGCCGAATGGGAGTGGGAGCCCGAAGCCTACGATCTCGTTGTCGCGATCTTCGTGCAGTTCGCGCCCCCCGAAGTGCGCCGGACCATGTTCGCAGGCTTCCACACTTGCCTGAGACCGGGTGGTCTCCTGATCATGCAAGGCTATCGCGTCGAACAGCTCGCCTATGGCACCGGCGGCCCGCGCGATCCCGATCACCTTTACACGCAGGACCTGCTGATCCGATCATTCGGGCATTGGGAAATCCGCCACCTTCGCGCGCATGACAGCGTGATCGAGGAAGGAGCGGGCCATTCCGGAATGTCTGCGCTGATCGATCTTGTTGCCGAAAAGGCCAGGCACGACGCGCTGCCGTTGCCGACGATGGGGGCAGAGCATGTTGATCTTCGCGTCGCCGCTCAGGCTTCCGCACCGCCCGCTGCGGCCGCAAATTCCTGATCGTCTCCCACAAGAGCCGCAGCCATTCGATTCAGGATCCCGGCCAGACGATCGGCCGGCCCTCGCGCAGGCGGCTCATGACGTAGTGATCGACGCCGGGTAGCGAGATCAGAGCGGAGCGGTCGGAAGGCATTGCATGCGCGCAAGCCTCAATCACGCCTGCCGGGATCGTTCGATCGTCTTCGCCCGCAACAACCAGCACCCGTCCCGCAAAGCCTCTCAGGACGTCGAAGGCATCGCTGTCGCGCCAGCTCTCGTGGCGCCGGATGATGGCCGAAAACACCGGGCCAAAGGGCGCCGCAAACGCCACGCGGTCGTACATCGCCGGCGCGATCATGACCAGGGCGTTCAGCGAGACGGTTTGCGACAACCTGACCGCCACATAGCCTCCCATGCTCATGGAAACCGCACCACGCAGATTGCGCGGCCGGACCCACTCGATTGCGGCTCGCGCTTCGTCGACTCTCAGCGCCAGCGAACTCTCCTGCACATCGCCGCCGGTCAGGCCGTGGCCCCGATGATCCAATGCCAGCGTGCCAACACCGCGCTTGGCGAGATCGACGCGAAGCGGGAACATGTCCGCGGAGGCGGTGTTGCCGCCGCCGTGCAATAGCAACGCCGACCGGTCCCGAGGCCCGAAGTAGCTCGCGTGCAACGCATAGCCGCGCATCTCGACTTCGTAACTGACGACTTCGTTCGGCATCTAACCCAGCTAGCCAACCAGCAAATGCGACATCGACGGATCAGGGATGACCACAATAGCGCTGCCGTCGCGAACGTTGTCGGCGAGATGAATGACATCCTGATTGAGCATGCGGATGCAACCAGAGGACACCGACTTCCCGATGGAAGAGAATTCGGGAGTGCCATGGATGCGATAGATCGTATCGCGGTTGCCCTCATGAATATAGAGCGCCCGGGAGCCGAGCGGGTTGTTCAAGCCGGGAGGCATGCCGCCATTGTCGATGCTATACGGCTCCAGTTCAGGCTGGCGCGCGACCATTTCGTTGGGTGGACGCCAACGAGGCCATTCGCGCTTGTATGCGATGTGCCCCTGACCGGCCCAGGCGAACCCATCACGTCCGACGCCCACGCCATACCGGGTTGCCTGGCCGTTCGCTCTGACGTGATACAGATAACGGTTCGGTGTATCGACGACCACCGTCCCGACCTTTTCGCCGGTCGGATAGTCTACTTCGGTTCGCCACCATTTCTGGTCGACCTTGGAGACATCGACTTCGGGGATAGGAAATTGCTCGTTCGGCAGCGCCGCGTACATGAGCGGGACAACCGGCTCCGGCTCGATCTCGGCGACCGGCGCCATCGTCGGAACGGTTTGGCGGGTCGAAACGCAGCCTGACAGCGCCAAGGCGCTGGCTCCGAGCAGGAACGCGCGTCGGCCCATCGGGCCGGTAAACATGGTGTTCGTCAATTGTCTCTCAACCTTCTGAATTCATTCAGTTCAGAAAGCCGAAACTCCAGCCCCACCTTAAGCCTGCCTTAAGGCCGGAGCTTCCCGTTGCCGTCGACAACGGAGAAGCCTGCATGCCTCATACGAAATGGACAAACGTTACGGTCCGCGACCGCGCTTCTAAACCAGCGGGCCGCCAGAAGGTCTCACGACAGCTTGAGGGTGTCGCAACGCGGCGTCAGTTTCTTGTGGGCGCGCTATCCATGGCGACGGTCGGTGCCTTGGCGGCCGACGCGAACGCCGCATCTTCGCTTGTCACGAACCTCCGCGAGTATCACGAGACCCTGGCGCGGCTGTCGCCGCAATACCAGGCGGCACTTGTCGACATCGGAGCGGAATGGTGCGCCGTCTGCAAGATGATCGACCAGAAAATTCTGCCCGATCCCGATGTCCAGCACGCGATGCAACGGATCGCGCTGATCAAGGTCGACGTCACCCGGATGGATCAGACGAGCCGCGAGCTCCTCAGATACCTGCGTGCAGACGGGCCGCCGACGCTCTTCATAGTCCAAACCGAGAGCGGCCGCGAATACAGCGGCACCCGGTCGGTCGGGTCCGTGACCGCGCGCGATCTCGTTCGACGGCTGCGCCCCTTCGCATAGGCGCTGAAACGGCCCCGTTCTCATTGATTGAAATCAAAGCGGAATGGAGGCGTGTGAGGATAGTTACATAATTAAAGAAATTTGTGGAACGTGCCGTGAAACTGTTGCTCAAACTCGCATTTGCCGGCGTATGCGGACTTGGCCTGTCATATGCAATCGCTCTTTCAACTCCCTATTGGTTCAAGCCAAAAACCGAAGCGTCTGTCGATATCACGGACGCGAGCCTGATCCGGAAGGGCGAATATCTCGCCCATGCGGGAGACTGCATCGCCTGTCACACCGCCCCCGGCGGCAAACCGTTCGCGGGCGGGCTCGGCATGCAGACCCCGATGGGCACGATCTATTCCACGAACATCACCCCTGAAAAGGAAACGGGGATCGGCGGCTACAGCTACGGAGATTTCGAGCGGGCGGTGCGCAAGGGGATCCGCCCGGATGGCACGCATCTCTACCCGGCCATGCCCTACGTGTCCTACGCCGTCGTCCGCGACGACGACATCAAAGCGCTCTACGCCTACTTCATGTCGAGCGTCGCGGCGGTCCGGCAGGATAACCAGCCGACAACCATGCCCTGGCCGCTCAGCATGCGCTGGCCGCTTGCGTATTGGCAGATCGCCTTCGCCCAGCCCCGCGACTTCGCCACGACGGCCACGGATCCGCAGCTTGAGCGCGGAGCCTATCTGGTCGAGGGGCTAGCCCATTGCGGCGCCTGCCATACGCCACGCGGCATCGCGTTTCAGGAGACGGCGCTTGCCGACGGCAACAACAGCCGCTTCTTGTCAGGCTCGGTTCTCGAGGGCTGGTACGCGAAAAACCTGCGCAGCGAGGACACCGGCCTGTCGACATGGACAACCGCCGAGATCGTCGACTTCCTGAAGACCGGACGCAACGACAAGACCGCCGCCTTTGGCTCGATGTCGGATGTCGTCGAGCACTCGACGCAGCACCTGTCGAACGAAGACCTCACGGCGATCGCGACCTATCTAAAATCCCTGAAGGCTCGCGACGGTCGCAGCCCGACCTGGCAACCGAAGGAGGATCTCACCACCGCGGCGCTCAAGGCCGGCGACTACAGCGCCCCCGGCGCCACCTCCTATGTCGAGCATTGTGCGATCTGTCATCGTATGGACGGCAAAGGCGCGCCGCGTATCTATCCTGCACTCGCCGGCAACTCGATGGTGTTCGCCGACGATCCCAGCTCGCTCATTCAGGTCACACTCGCCGGCGGGCGAATGCCGAAGACCCCGCACGACACGATGGCTTTCACCATGCCGGGTTTTGCCAGCCTGACCAACCGGGAGGTCGCCGACGTCCTCAACTTCATCCGCAACGGCTGGGGCAATCACGGCAGCGAGATCAAAGAAGCCGACATCTCACGCATGCGCCACGAGATTGCGCGCAAACCAAAACACTACGTTCCGGGAGAACAAAAATGAAGAAGCGCTCCCTTACACTGACCGGAGCTGCCATCGTGGCGGTCGCTGCGACAGCAGGAGCATTCGCGTTCCTGCACGAGCCGACACTTGACGCGCCGGCCGTGGACGCGATCGCGGTGCTGGACGGCAACGGCAAGCGGATCGGCGACTATCGAATTCCTGCGGATAGTGCGATCGCGACCGAACGCAACGCCGATGCCATCCGGCTTGGACAGCGGCTTCTCAACGAAACCGCGCGCCTCCTTCCGGCCAATGTCGGCAACGGGCTTAACTGCAATTCGTGCCACATGGCGCAGGGAAAGCTGTCCGACGCCAATCCCTACATCAACACGACCAACAGCTATCCGTCCTTCAATCCGCGCGCCAACCGCGAGGTCGATCTGACCATGCGCATCAACGGCTGCTTCCAGCGCTCGATGAACGGCAAGCCACTCGGCGCAGACAGCACCGAGATGCATGCGATGCTCGCCTATATGGACTGGCTGCGCCAGGGCGTGGTGAAAGGCGACAAGACCGCCGTGCGCAACGCCGGGCCGATCGACGAGAGCCTGGTGCCCGATCCCGAGAGGGGAAGGACGATCTACGCCGCCCAGTGCGCCTCCTGCCATGGCGCCAACGGCCAGGGCATGAAGGATCAGGCCGGAGATTACATCTTCCCACCGCTTTGGGGGGATGAATCGTTTAACATCGGCGCAGGCCTTGCCCGTACCTATAAGGCGGCGCAATTCGTCAAATACGCCATGCCACCGGCCATGCATCTGGAGGCGCCGCTCGGGGCAGGCGGGGTGCTGTCGGATCAGGATGCCGTCGATGTCGCGGAATTCTTCACCCACATGCCGAGGCCTGATTTTGCCGGCAAGGTCAACGACTGGAAAGGCGTCAAAAAGCCCAAGGACGCCCGATACTGAAGCGGGACCGGTTTCATAGCGATACCCTTTCTGTATCTTTTACCATAACCGCCCGCGTTCATGGTTTTCGCTAGTATTCCTGCCAACCGTGAACGGTTCGGAATGGCCGTCTCGACTCGCTTTCTATCTAGTTTTTTCTGAATCGCTGAACCGATGATGCTGCTATGTTTCGACGGCCATCGTATCAAACCTGCCCATTTACCTTTCAGAAACGATAAACAGGCAACAATATAGTGGGTGCATGCGACCCGTCGGCTCAAAGCCTGCGGCTGTCCAGACTAAGCATGATGCTTGAAGCTGACCCGGCGCAATCCTTCATCACATCAGTCGTTTGCTTGCTGCACAGGGGGAAGCTGCATCATGAAATTGACAATCAGCACGAAATTCAACGCGCTCCTTTTCGGGGGAGCCGTGATATCCGCTATCGCCGTCGCGGGCACGATTTACATGCTCAGCACTCGTTTCGTCAGCCAAGCAATGCAGGACAAGCTTGCCAGCGTGCAAAGCGAGTTTC
Source organism: Labrys sp. ALF-8 (assembly GCF_059699065.1). Lineage (NCBI taxonomy): Bacteria > Pseudomonadati > Pseudomonadota > Alphaproteobacteria > Hyphomicrobiales > Xanthobacteraceae > Labrys > Labrys sp. ALF-8. The sequence goes on along the minus strand of NZ_AP048537.1, from coordinate 1,934,612 downwards.
AGTCCGAACTGACGGCGTCACAGCGATCGGCGACCATGCTTGCTCTTTTCGTTGCAGAGCAACAGGTGAGCAAGGAGGCACTGGCAACCGGAGACAGGGGCTTGCTCGAACGCCAATTCTCCGGCGCGTTCAATGCACTGAAGAATGAATACGACGTCCGCCAGTTCCAGTTCCATACCCCCCCGGCGACGTCCTTTTTCAGGGTGCACGAGCCGGCGTCGTTCGGTGATGATCTCGCGGCCTTACGAAAGACGGTCGTTCAAGTTAATGCCAATCGGCAGCAACTGAGCGGCCTGGAAGGCGGCAAGGCCGGTATCGGTATTCGCGGCCTCGCTCCCATCTCACGCCATGGCGCACACCTTGGATCTGTGGAGTTCGGTCTGAGCCTGCATGGCGAATTCGTCGAGGACTTTACCAGGAACACAAGTCATCCCGCGGCCATCTTCGCGCTTGGCGAGAAAGGACTGGAGCCGATCGGAACGACGTTCCCAACCGCATTGGACCCGGCCAAAGCCCTCGACCTTAAGAGCATGGTTGGAAAGCGCAGCACATTGACAACAATGCCGGAGACCGCAGGTCTCTATGCCAGCATTGTCTTCCCGTTGAACGACTTTTCCGGCACGCCCATTGGCCTTGCTGTTATTGCTGTGGACCGGTCAAACTACAATGCGATCGAGGCGACCGGCCGCTGGGCGGCTATCAGCGTATTCCTTCTTTTGCTCGCCATTGCAGGTGTGATCTCGCTTCTCAGCAAACCGCTAGTCTATCGGCCGCTGGCCCGGATGACCGACTATATGGGCCTGCTCGCCAAAGGCGAACTCGAAACGGAAGTGCCTTTTGTGGGCCGCGCCGACGAAGTGGGATCGATGGCGCAGGCGGTCGACGTCTTCCGCGCATCCGCCCTCCGCAATATCGACCTTGAGCGGGAAGCCGATGAAAACCGCGCGATTGCGGAGCAGGAGCGTGTCCGCACGGACGCCGAAAAGGCCGAGCAGGCTCGGCATCTTCGCACAGCCATCGACGCGCTTGGTGACGGCCTGGAAGCCTTGGCACATGGTGATCTTTCCGTGCGGATCGATGAGCCGTTCTTCGGTTCGCTCGAAACCCTGCGCAGCGATTTCAACAGATCCGTGGACAGTCTCTCAGCCGCGCTCGCCACGATTGCCGGAAGCTCGCGAACGATCGCGCATGGCACCGCCGAAATACGCGGTTCCAGCGATAACCTTGCAAGGCGAACCGAACAGCAGGCAGCATCGCTCGAAGAGACCGCCGCCGCACTCGACGAGATCACCGCAACCGTGAAGGAAGCGCATGACAGGGCCGAGGATATCAGCCGGATGGTTGGAGAAGCGACTACCGTCGCCGGCCAGTCCGAGCGCGTCGTCCGCGAGGCCGTGGATGCGATGGGAGAGATTGAGGCATCCTCCAATCAGGTGACCCAGATCATCGATGTGATCAACGATATAGCATTCCAGACCAATCTTCTGGCGCTCAATGCCGGGGTCGAGGCCGCGCGCGCCGGTGAAGCCGGCAAGGGTTTTGCGGTCGTCGCCCAGGAGGTCCGCGAGCTCGCCCAACGCTCCGCAAGCGCCGCGGCCGAAATCAGGACGCTACTCGATCGCTCGGGCGCCCATGTTCATGCGGGCGTCGCGCTCGTGAACCGCGCCGGCGATGCGCTGCAGAAGATCGGCGAGCACGTCGTGAAGATCAACGACAATGTGAGAGCCATGGTGTCCTCGTCTCAGGAACAGTCGGTCGGCCTCCAGCAAATCAATACCGCCGTCAATCAGATGGACCAGATGACCCAGCAAAATGCCGCGATGGTCGAGGAGACGACCGCAGCGGTCCATTCCGTCTTTGGAGAAACCGAAGTCCTCAACCAGGCTGTTGGCCATTTCCAGCTCACAAGCACACGTCTGAACAGCGTGGATCGCAACAGCGCAGGCCGTGCTGCGGCCGCATGAAGAGGCATAAGTGGTCGCGGCGAACAGATATCGCCGCTTCCCCCCGCCATTCGCCGACGATAAGCGGTAAAATCTCTTCAATTCCTGCCGGCTGTCCCGATTCCTTAAGGTTGCCTTAAGGTTGGTTTCCGAGCGCTGAACCCTGTGTGCCTGCCGCAAGAGCCAGGACGCGAGCGGGAGGGACAAGCGCATGGTGACGATGGGGCTATTGTTGGCGTTGAGCTTCGGCGTATCGCTGCTCGCGCTCGCCTTCCTGATCTGGGCGATCAGCAACAAACAGCTCAAGCTCGACCAGGAAGATGCCAAGGTCATTTTCGCGGCCGGCGATGAGGGGCACCTCGACAGTCCCGATGCCGAGCACTCGCCTGCCAGACGCCATTATTTCGACGCCGCCACCGCCGGCATCGATCGCATTTCTACCAAGCCTGTCACCGTGCTTCTCGTCGCGGCGACCTTCTGGCTTATCGTCGGCTCGACCTTTGGCCTGATCGCCTCGCTGAAGCTGCACTGGCCCGACTGGCTTTCGGCCTATGCGCCGCTGACCTTCGGCCGCGTCCGCACCCTGCACCTCAACCTCGTCATATACGGCTGGCTCTCGCAGATGGGCGTGGCCTCGATGATCTGGATCCTGCCGCGCATCTTTCACACGCCGTTGCGCGCGCCCCGGCTGCCGATCATCGGCGCGATCCTCTGGAACATCGCCGTCTGTCTCGGGGCGCTTGCGATCGCCAACGGCTGGACCGACGGCGAGGAATGGCTGGAAATCCCCTGGCAGCTCGACATGCTGCTGGCGCTCGCCGGCGTGTTCTTCGTCGTTCCCCTCGTCAAGACGACGATCGCCCGGCAAGTGCACCACATCTATGTGTCCGGCTGGTACTTCCTGGCGGGTATTCTCTGGTTTCCCTGTCTCTTCGTCATCGCCAACATCCCCTACATCCATTCGGGCGTCGAGGAAGCCACCGTGAACTGGTGGTTCGCCCATAATGTGCTGGGGCTCTGGCTGACGCCTCTCGGGGTCGGCACGGCCTACTACTTCATTCCGAAGATCATCGGCAAGCCGATCTATTCCTATTCCGTCTCATTGCTTGGGTTCTGGGGCCTCGCGCTCTTTTACAGCCAGGTGGGCATCCATCATCTGATTGGCGGACCGGTGCCCACCTGGGTCGTGACACTCTCGATCGTCCATTCGGTGATGATGTTCATTCCGGTGATCGCGGTCGCCATCAACCAGCATGTGACGGTCGCACGCAATCTCTGGGCGCTGAAGGAGTCGCTGCCGCTGCGCTTCATCTCCTTCGGCGCGGTGATGTACACGCTTGCCTCGTTCCAGGGGTCGACGGAGGCGCTGCGCTCGATCAACACCGTCACGCATTTCACGCATTACACCGTCGGCCACGCCCATCTCGGCGCCTATGCCTTCGTGACCATCGTCATGTTCGGCGCCGCCTATCACATGCTGCCGCGCATGACAGGCCGGGCCTTTCCGTGGCCGGCGCTCATCAACGCGCATTTCTGGCTGATCGTCGTCGGTTTCGCGATCTACTTCTTCGGGCTTTCGATCGGCGGCGTGCTCCAGGGCCTGGCCATGCTCGACGCGACCCGTCCGTTCTCCGACAGCGTGACGGTCACCATCCCCTATCTGGAAGCCCGCAGCGTCGGCGGCAGCCTGATGACGCTCGGCCATATCGTCTTCGCCATCAACGTCGCCGCGATCCTTCTTCCCCGCCGGGCAACGGCAGCCGCAACGGTGGTGCCCGCAGAATGAACAAGTATCTTCCACTCTCCGTCCTGGCCCTCGGCATTCTCGCTTTCGCGACCCTCATGCTCGTCATCGCGCCCGGCATCCAGATCAGCCGGCACGACATCCCGCCGGAGCTGAAGCCCTATACTGAACAGCAGTTGCGCGGGCGCGAGGTCTACGTGTCGCTCGGCTGCGTCTACTGTCACAGCCAGCAGCCGCGCTCGCCCGACCAGGCGCCGGACGGCGTGCGCGGCTGGGGCAGGCCGGCCATCGCGGCCGACTACACCTATGACCAGCCGCATCAGCTCGGCACGATGCGCACCGGCCCGGACCTCCTCAATGTCGGCGCGCGCCTTCCTTCGCGCGATTGGCATCTGACCCATCTCTATCAGCCGCGTGCCATTTTCGGGTGGAGCATCATGCCGGCCTATCCCTTTCTGTTCGAGGAAAAGGACGCGGCCGCGCCCGGCGACGTCGTCGTCGCCCTGCCGTCGGAATATGCGCCCAGATCCGGCGTCGTGATCGCCAGGCAGGAAGCGCTCGACCTGACGGCTTATCTGCAATCCCTCGACCGGACATATCCCGCACCCGCCAACGCGCTGCGCGACGACGGCTACAACCGTCAGGAGGGCGCGCGATGACGGCTGACAAATCTCCCCGCAAAGACGAGGCCGGACGGCCCGACGAGAATTTCGAGCCCTACGAGCTTCACGGCAAGATGCCCTGGCCGCTGATCGCTATCGCCATCGGCCTTGGCATCTGGGGCGCGGCGACGCTGTTCGACACACGCGAGGATGTTGCGGCAGCCCGCGATGAGCGCATCGCGGAAAGCCGTCTGGCGACGGGCGCCGGCACTGAGCCGGGCTCCGCCCTCTTCGTCGCCCGCTGCTCGACATGCCACCAGGCCGATGGCATGGGCGTGCGCGGCGCTATCCCCCCGCTTGCCGGCTCCGCCTTCGTCGCGCAAGGCCCCGAGCTGGTGTCGACGATCCTGCTGCGCGGCATCGACGGACCGATCCGCGTTGGCGACCACAATTTCAACGGCCACATGCCGAGCTTCGCCAGCGTGTTGACCAATGTCGAGCTTGGTGAACTCGCGACCTATGTGGCACACCGCTTCGGCAAGTCCTCCGAGACGATGGAAGCGGCGGCCGTCGCGAAGCTTCGCGGCGCTGTCGCGGACAAGGGCAGCTTCAAGGGCGGGGCCGAGATCGCCTCCGCCACCGGCATTGCTTTCGGCAGCCAGCCGCCTTTCGTGGCGCAAACCGCCGTCTCGCTGAGCGCGGAGGTGTCCGCGTTGATCTTCACAGGGCGCGGAGAGCAATGGGCCTGCGCGAGCTGTCACGGCGATCTCGGCCAGGGCAAGGAAAACGTCCCGCGTCTTGCGGGCCTTCCCGCCGATTACATCGTCAAGCAAATCGACGATTTCCATAGCGGACGTCGCCAGAACGAATCCATGAAGATCGTCGTGGCGTCGCTGACCGACGAAGAGAAGCGCCAGCTCGGCGAATACTATGCCGGCCTGCGCGTACCTTCGAACGCCAAACCGGAACTCGGCGGCGATCTCGCGCGCGGCGAGGCGTTGGCGCTGCATGGCGACTGGAGCCGCAACGTGCCAGCCTGCTTTTCCTGTCACGGACCATCCGGCTTCGGCGTCTCGCCGGAGTTTCCCGCGCTCGCCGCCCAGCATGCCTCCTACACGGCAAGCCAGCTCGCCGCCTGGATCGGCGGACAGCGCAACAATTCCTCACTCGACCTGATGGGACGGATTTCCCGCGCGCTCTCCGATGCCGATCGCAGGGCGGTCGCAGACTATCTCGCCTCGCTTCCCCCCGTTCCGGCAGGAGAAGACGCACAGATTGCAAAGATCGGAGAACGGCCATGACGGAGCCAGCAGAAAGCGTCAGTGCAAAACCCGCCGATCCCGAGAAGGGACGCATCGCGAAAATGTGGATCCATTCCGCCGGAGCGGGTCTGATCGTCGCCGCGCTCGGCGCACTCGCCTATGAGAGTGGTTTCATTCCGGGGCGACACGCGGCGGAGGATAAGGCTGGCCACGCGACCGCCGGCTTCTTCCAGCCTCCGACCGACGACCAGATCCCGAACGATCAGTTCGGTGCCGCTGTCCGACGCGGTCAGGCGATCTTCATGAACACATCGACCAACGCCTCGCAATATGTCGGCAATGGCCTGTCCTGTTCGAACTGCCATCTCGGCGCCGGCCGCCAGCCCTTCTCGGCGCCGATGTGGGCCGCCTGGGTGCAGTACCCGAAATACCGGTCGAAGAATAAGCAGATCAACACAATGGAAGACCGTGTCCAGGGCTGCTTCACTTTCTCGATGAATGCCCAGCACTCGGTCAAGGGCGGCCCGCCGCCGCATGGCGACGACATCTATCGCGACCTCGAAAGCTATTTCTTCTGGCTGGCCACTAACGCGCCGACGAACAAGGAGCTAGAAGGCGTCGGCTTCGGCAAGGTCGCCAAGACGGAGCTCGGTTACTCCCCAGAACGCGGCGCGCAGGTGTTCGCGGCCAATTGCGCCGTCTGCCATGGCGGTGACGGACAGGGCCAAAAGGATATCAACGGGCGCTATGTCTTCCCGCCGCTCTGGGGCGCCAGTTCCTACAATTGGGGTGCCGGCATGGCGCGCATCGATACTGCGGCCGCTTTCATCAAGCACAACATGCCGTTGTCGCAGCCCGGTCGGCTGACCGATCAGGACGCCTGGGACGTCGCCGCCTACATCAACAGCTTCGAGCGCCCGAAGGATGCGAGACAGAAGGGCAAGACAATCGAGGAAACGCGCAAGCAGTATCATGATGGCGATCAGATCTACTACGGTCAGACCGTCAACGGCGTGCTACTCGGCGTCGGCACGCCGGATCCCGAGCGCCCGGTCGGCGCCGTGGACTGAGCGCCTTGCGCCGGCTGTTCGGCATCAGCGGCATGGCCTGTGGCGGCTGCGCGCGCGGTCTGGAACGGCAGATCAGCCGGCTTGAAGGGGTCCGCGCCGTCGGGGTGCATCACCTGACCGCGTCGATGCTGGTCGATTGGAACGCGGAGCGGCTCTCCGTTGACGCCATTGCTGCTGCCGTCTCCCGCGCCGGCTACAGGCTGATCGACCGCCACCGGCCCGAAGAGCTCTCGGCGATCCTCACAGCCGATATCAGCCGTCTGTCGCTGCGCCTTGCCGTCGCCGTCATGTCGGGGATGTGGTCGATGGCGCTTGCCGTCGTGCTCTATGTCTCCGTTCTCGATCCGGACGTCGCGTGGTGGATCGCGCTCAGCTCCGGTCTGCTGGCCCTGCCGGTGGTCGTCTGGGCCGGAGCCGGCATCTTCTGGATGGCCGTGCGATCGATTGGCCTGCGCGCGCCGGGCATGGACCTGATGATCGCGCTCGGCGCCGGCGGCGCCTTCCTTCTTTCGATCGTGTCGCTCGCGTCGGGTTCCTCGCATGTGTATTTCGACACAGCGACGATGCTGATCACACTCCTGCTCGTCGGTCGGCTCGTCGATCTCCTGACACGCCGCAGCGCGATCGATGCCCTGAAGGCGCTCGAGGATGCTTCCATCGAAACGGTCATCCGGCGGACCGCCTCCGGCGACGATCTCATGGCGAGCAACAACATCGCAATCGGTGACCTCGTTCTCGTCGATGCGGGCTCGACCGTCGGCGTAGACGGTATCGTTCGGGAAGGAAGCAGTCTCATTAACCGGTCGGTCCTAACCGGGGAAAGTCGCGCCATCTCCGTTGGCATCGGGCAGCGCGTCGAGGCAGGGTCGGTCAATCTGCAACGCCGCATCGTCGTCTCGGTGGATCGCGCCTTTGGCGATCGCGACCTCGACCGCATGGGCGGAGCGATCGCGTTGGAGCTCGCGCAACGCGGTACGGCGGCGTCGCGAGCCGATCGGATGGCCTCGGTACTGAGCTGGATCATCCCGGCCCTCGCGATGGCGACGATCGCCGGCGCGACAATTGTCGGCGTGGCCGCGTCGGACGCCATCATCAGAGGCCTGACCGTGCTCGCCGCCGCCTGCCCCTGCGCCTTGTCTATCGCCTCACCCCTTGCACAGGCGCGCGCTGCCGGCATTGCGGCAAAGCTCGGCTTGCGCCTGCGCGATCCCATCGCTTTCGAGGCGCTCGCCCGGCCGGCGACTGCCATCTTCGACAAGACAGGCACGCTCACCACCGGTCGCCCCTCGGTGGTTTCGGTCGATGCCGCGCCCGGATGGACAGAAGATGGCGTGCTGCGGCTGGCGGCGCTCGCCGAAACCGGCATCGACCATCCACTGGCGCGCGCGATTGTCGAGCGGCATGGCCGGGAGGAAGGAGATGGGGGGACCCGCCATGAGCGAGGCGCCGAAGCCGATGATGCCGAGGGGCACCGCATCGTCTTGCATGGAGCGGAACGAGACGATGGCCTCACGACGCTTGCCGTGCAGCGCGACGGCATCGTCATCGGTACGATCGGTCTCACCGACACGGCGACGGCGGAGGCACGTAGCACCGTGGCTCGCCTTCAGAAGGCGGGCATCACCGTTTGGATCGCGTCCGGTGACGCCGCAGGTCCGACGCTACGGGTCGCGGACGCACTCGGCATTCCAGCCGGCCGGGTCCGCCATGGCTGCACGCCGATCGAGAAGGCCGAACTCGTCAAAGCCGAACCCGGACCCGTCCTGTTCGTCGGCGATGGGGTCAACGATGCGCCGGCGCTGGCCGCAGCCGATTGCGGGATCTCCGTTTCGGGCGCCCATAGTGCCGCTGCCCAGACGGCAGATGTCGTCATCGTTCAGGGCGGCATCGGCCGGCTCCTTTCCGCGGTCGGTCTTTCACGGCACACGGTCTCCATCACCCGGCAAAATCTCGGCCTTGCTGTCATCTACAATATGGTGGCCATTCCCTTTGCTATGACCGGCTTGCTTTCACCGTCCATGGCCGCACTCGCCATGCTCGCCAGTTCCGGCTCCGTTGCGCTCAATAGCCTGCGGCTTACGGAATTGCCGACAGCGGCCGCACCCGGACGAGGCGTGCCGTGGCTCGAAGAGGTCGGTGAAGCAGCGGCGCGCTGATCGATATTCGATCCGCAGCCGCCGGCATTTGTCTTGGGGGTTGGTCGTCGGCTCGCCTCTTGCAGGAACGGCTGTTGTCCGAACAGATGTCGAAGGCGCGCACCATGAAAATCCGAGAAAACCGCGGGCGATCTGGTAAATTGGTGGTGCCGATTCTCACGGCCCGCCGCTGCGCCTCTGGCGAGCGCCCCGCCGATATTCTTTAACCAGTTTCAAGTCGATCGGGCTGATCGACGGAAGGATTCTCATGCCTGCGATCAAGATTGTCTACGGCCGGAAACACAGACTGCTTGCCGCATGCTATGAGCAAATAGCAGGACAGGATGATGGCCGCCCCATCTCCGACACAACCGGTTCGGTCCTTTGCCGGGACCGCTGAGCGAATGTTGAACCTGCTCTCCAATCGTTCGATCGGTCTGCTTGGCCTTGCCGTCACCACTCTCGGCTGGGCGCTGAACTGGCCCCTGATGAAAATCCTGCTCGAGGACTGGCCGCCTCTCTTCGCACGCGGCCTGGCCGGGGTCATCTCTGCGATCCTTCTCGGCCTGATCGCTCTCGGACGCCGCCAGTCGCTCGCGGTCCCTCGTGGAAGCTATCCGAGGCTCGTCCTGGCCTCCTTCACCAATGTCTTCGCCTGGATGGGGTTCAGCACGATGGCGATGCGGTTCGTCACCGTCGGCCAAGGGGCCCTGATCGTCTACACGATGCCGATCTGGACGACGCTGCTCGCCTGGCCGATCCTCAGGAGGCGCCCGTCCATCCGCGATATTGCGTCCCTGGTCCTCGGCATGGCGGGTGTCGGACTGCTGCTTGCCGGAGACGGCTTCGGTCTCGATGCGGGCAAGCTCATCGGCGTTGCTCTGGCTCTCGCAGCCGCGGTGCTGTTCGCGCTCGGATCGGTCGTCAATGACGCGCCTTTGCCGATCCCCGCACTGGTCTCGGTCGCCTGGCAGGTCGGGCTTGGTTGCCTCGCCATGCTGATTTTGGGAATCGTGTTCGAACATCCTGACTATGGAGCGCTTTCAGCCGCTGGCCTTGCCAGCTTCGTCTATATGGTGCTCGTGCCGATGGGCGTCTGTTATCTCGCCTGGTTTGAGGCGCTTCGGCGGCTTCCGCCCGTCGCCGCTTCGACCGGTATGTTGCTGGTGCCTGCGTTCGCCATCGTCGCGGCTGCGATCATCCTCGGCGAACCTCTCGGCCTCCGGCAAGTATCGGCGATTGCGCTCACGCTTGCGGGCGTCGCGCTGGCCATGAGGAAGGCTTGAGGCGGCTGGCAGCGGCCAATCCGCCAGCAAAGATTTATCAACGTCGGCCGCTCGCAAGCTTGATGGATGCTGGCGACCTGCGCAGTCTGAGCATCGCCCAGGCTCCGATGAACGGACCGGGTGCCAGCAGCGCGAAAGACCATTGCCAGCTTCCCATCCACGCGGCGACGTGCGGCATTAGCCAGATGATGAGCACGGTCAGGGCGAAGCCGAGCCCCATCTGCAGCGACAATGCGGTTCCGACGAAGTCCCTGTCCGAAAGCTCGGTGACGGCAGCCGAGAAGAGCGGGGAATCGCCTACGACCGCCACGCCCCAAACGACGGCGACAAGGACGATGAGCCAGACAGGGCCGGAAAAGACGAAGCCGATCAGCAAGGCACAGAGTCCGGAGACGATCATGAACCCCGCGGTTGTCGCCGTGCGCCCGAAACGATCCGATAAAAGGCCGCCCGCCACGCAGCCGACGAGACCGGCAGCGATCGCGATGAAAGTGAAGAGGGACGCCGTGTGCGTCGGCAGCATGCCGTCGGTCGCAGAGCGCATGAAAATCAGCAGCCACGCCCACATGGCGTAGAGTTCCCACATATGGCCGAAATAGCCGATGTTCACGAGCAGCAGATCCCGGTCGCGCAGCACGAGGCCGATCTGCCGTGGGTCGAGCACCGCCTTGCCGAACGGATAAGGCCCTTCGCGGGCAAACAGCAGGAATAAGAGGCCCGCCGCAAGCGAGGCCAGGCTCGAAAAACCGACGACGAGCTGCCAGTCGATATGCTCGGCGAAAGTTCGGAAGAGGTGCGGCATTGACGAACCCAGCGTCAGCGCGCCGACCACCGCGCCGAGCGCCAGGCCCCTATTGCGCACGAACCAGGTCGAGACGAGTTTCATCGCCGGCGGATAGACGGCCGCAAGGGCCATGCCGGTCGCAAAGCGGCAAAGGATGGCGCCGACCGGACCGGGTTCGAGGAGGAGGATCGCATTCACGCCCGACGCCAGGATCGCCGCGCTCGCCATGAGCCGGTTGAGGCGGACGATATCGGGCAGGTTGACGAGGCTAGCAAGCAGCGCGCCGGTCACGAAGCCGATCTGCACGCCATTCGTCAGCCAGGCGACCGCGCTGTCCGACAGGCGCCATGCCTCCTTGAGCTCCGGCGTCACCGCCGTTGCCGAGAACCATGTCGTCATGGAGAGCACGACGGACACGCACAGGATGGCAAGAACCGGCCAGGGATCGCAGGCTGCCGGCCGGTCAGCGGTGCTCGCTACGGTCTGCACAGGGTCCGTCTTTGCGCAGGCACCGATAAGGACGGTCGCCGTCCCGCTCGTGCAGATGGTACGCGCCGCGTTGAAAGCGCTGGTGAGGATCGTGCTCGTTCGTTCATCTCATGCGCCTCGCTGACCGTGGCTGCGCTGACGATCTGATCTACGACGCCGCCAAACCGGCCCTTCTGCATTTCCGTCTCCTGACCTCGATCGAGTTCTGTTGACTCTTTCCATCTATTAATCTACTAGTTGGATGGGAGTTGCGCAAGGCAGGTTTGAGACGTCACCGATCGAGCAAGGCCCTCCGGAACAAACGATGATCGCTGCCGCCGATGTGCCCCGATCGCACCCAAGGAGAATTTCATGCGGGCAGAGCTCCTCTACATCACCGACACCTATTGCATCTGGTGCTACGGCTTCGGAGCCGCCATCGAGCGTGTCGCGGCCGACTACGCCGACCGGGTCGACATCAAGGTGATGAACGGCGGAATGATCCCGTCCGATGTGCCGCTGCCGGATCTCTTTCGTCCCTATCCCGACGTGACCGGGTTGCATGCCCGCGTGACGTCGATGTCCGGCTTGGCCTTCGGAAGGGCCTATCTCGACGAAATCGGAAACATCAAGGCGTCGAAGCTGATCCTCAACTCGACGGTCCCGGCGCGTGCGGCGCTGGCGCTCAAGTCGCTCGGCGTCGAGGATCAGCTTGCCGTCTTCAAGGCCATTCAGCGCGCCTATTACGACGAAGGCCGCGATCTCCAGAACCTTTCGACCTACGAGTCCGTCGCGACGGCATTCGGTGTCGACTTCGCGGCCTTCAAGGAACAGTTCGAAACGCCGGACGTCGCAAGAGCGCTGGTCGAGGAATACCGGTTCGTCGAGAGGCTTGGCGTCAGGGGTTTTCCGGCTGTCCTCCTGCGCGGCAGTGACGGACGCCTCGTCATGATCGCCCAGGGCTTCCTGCCGTTCGACAATCTCAGCGCCAATCTGGAGCAGGCGCTTCGACAGCACGCGCCGGCAGGCCAGTCGACCGGGCAAAGCTGCACGCTCGACGGCGTGTGCACCTGAAGCCAGTTCGCGCATGCCTGGGCGGACATCGGTTGCCGCCCGACGGCCGACTTATACCGAGAGAGAAAATGCTCATGGTTGATATGCGATCCACAGTCCTCTCCGAAGCGGAAAAGCTGATCCGCACCTGCGGTTACGCGGGCTTTAGCTATGCAGACATCGCCGCCACCATCGGCATCACCAAAGCCAGCATTCATCATTACTTTCCGACCAAGGAAAAGCTCGTCGCGACGGCGATCGAGGTCTACCGGGCACGCTATGCCGAAGCCTTCGATCAGATCGAGGCCGGTCACTCGCATGCGCTCGACCGTATCGACGCCTATGGTCGGCTTTATCTCGCCGGCCTCGACCAGGACCTCGGCTGCCTTTGCGCGGCGCTCGCCATCGAGCGGGATACATTGTCGGAAGGGCTGCGCGAAGCGACGGCGACCTTCTTCAAGGACCATCTGGACTGGCTGGAGCGCACCTACGTTGACGGCCTTTCGAAGGGACAGGTCTCCGACCATCTCGAAGCGGCGCATGCGGCGAAGCTGATCCTGTCGATGCTCGAAGGCGCGCTTCTGATCGAGCGCGTGCTGGACAAGCGCGACGGCTTCGAAGCCAGCCTGGGCGCGCTTCGCAACACATTGTCCTGCGTGTGCAGCCGCCGATGAGGAGTTCGACGTCGATGACCGGGAAGGACATACGTGAAGAGCTGGCGACCGGCCGGTTCGTGCTGGAACTGGACGGAGGAACCGTCTTCGCCGACTGCGAGCGAAAAGCCGGTCTCATCGCGATCCATTACGTCTATGCGCCGCCGGTTCTGCGAGGAACGGGAGCGGCGGATCGACTGATGACGGGTATCGCGGCGCAGGCGCGCGACGAAGGAGCCCGGATTGTCGGTCATTGCCGCTACGCCGACGCCTGGCTGCGTCAGAGCTCGGAATATCGCGACCTGCTGGTCGACCTTTCGTCGAGCGATATGGAGGACATCGCTCAGGGCCGTTGATCGGCAGCCGTCGGCCGCTTCGCTGCGGCGCACGACCCGGCGGGCTGGGAGGCGATCCGGGAAACTGAACTGGCACGGGGCGAGCAGGAACTGCCCCGCGCTCAACAGAAAGGCGCGATGAAGCGCCGGGCGGCGACAGCCGCGTGACGGCCGCGCATCGGGGATTTGGGAGGATCCGCATGTATGACTGGAACGACCTACGCTTCTTCCTTGCGGTCGCCCGCGCCGGAACGATCTCCGGCGCCGGCAAACTCACCAACACCGATCACGCCACGGCCAGCCGTCGGATCACCGCGCTGGAATCAGCGCTGAACACGCAGTTGTTCGTCCGCAATGCACGCGGCTACAGCCTCACCCGGCAGGGCGAAAACCTTCTCGCCGTCGCGTCGCGCGTCGAGGCGGAAGCGGCGAAGGTCAAGGACCAACTTGGAGAACCGTCGCAGACGCTCAGCGGAACGATCCGTGTGACGGCCCTCGAAGGGATCGGAAACTTCTTCCTGGCACCGCGCCTCAGTGCCTTTGCCGCCCGGCACAAGCATCTTTGCCTCGAACTTCTGACCATTCAGCAGATCGTCGCGATCTCGCGGCGCGAGACTGACATCATCGTCACCCTGTCTGCGCCCAATTCCAAACGCTTCCTTCAGGAGCAACTGACGGATTATCGGCTGTTCGTGTATGGCTCGAAGTCCTATCTCGCCAGCAAGCCCGACATCAGAACAGCCGAGGATCTGCTAGACCACCCGTTCGCCGGTTATGTCGACGAGCTGATCTTCACGCGCGAGCTCAACTATCTGTCCGAATTGCACAAGGGCCTGAAGGCGCGGCTGCAATATTCCAGCCTGCACGGGCAAATGCAGGCGGCATGCTCCGGTTATGGGCTCTGCGTCCTTCCGGCCTTCATTGCGCGTCAGAAGCCCGAACTGGTCGCGGTCCTGCCTGACAGGCTTTCGCTGCACCGAACCTACTGGATGATCGTCCACGAGGACATCGCGTCGAGCGCCTCGGTCAGCTCCGCCATGGAATTCATGCGCAGCGAGGTCCGGACGTCCCGGTCCCTGTTCATGGGCGAGGATGCCGCGGAGGCGAAAGACCAGCCGATGCCGAAATGCGCATAGCCCCGATCAACAGGACGGCCAAAGCGGCCGGTCTGTTCAAAACCCAATCCAACCAGGGAGAGAAGCGGAAATGACCCATGCAGACTATGAAACCATCCTCGTCGAAAAGCGCGACCGCGTCGGGCTGATCACGCTCAACCGGCCGAAGGCGCTCAATGCCCTGAACGAGGCGTTGTCTGAGGAAATCCTTGCCGCCGTGACCGCCTTCGAAGCGGACGACTCGGTCGGCGCCATGGTGATCTGCGGATCGGAGAAGGCTTTCGCGGCCGGCGCTGACATCAAGGAGATGCAGGAGAAATCCTTCGTCGACATGTATGGCGGCGATTACTTCGGGGCCTGGGACAAGGTGGCGCGCGCCAGAAAGCCGATCATCGCCGCCGTCCGCGGCTTTGCGCTCGGCGGCGGATGCGAGCTCGCGATGCTCTGCGACTTCATCATTTGCGGCGAAGGCGCCAAGTTCGGCCAGCCGGAAATCAAGCTCGGCATTCTTCCCGGCATCGGCGGGTCGCAGCGCCTGACCAAGCTCGTCGGCAAATCGCTCGCCATGGACTTGGTTCTGACCGGTCGCATGATCGAGGCGGCGGAAGCCAAGCAGGCCGGTCTCGTCGCGCGCGTCGTGGCCGATGATGCCGTGCTCGACACCGCCATGGAAGCCGCAACGATGATTGCCGGCTACAACCTGCCTTCCGTGATGATGGCGAAGGAAGCCGTCAACACGGCGCTGGAATTGCCGCTTGCCGACGGCATCCGCCTTGAGCGCCGCCTGTTCCAGGCCGCCTTCGCGACGGAAGGCCAGAAAGAAGGCATGGACGCCTTCCTCAACAAGCGGACGGCTGCCTTCAACGGCCGCTGATAGGAGGCCCGTCCCGGGTGGCCGCCATCGCGGCCGCCCGGCGAGAGACCGAGACCGGGCAGTCGGCATCGACAAGCGGTCGCACGCGATGCCGCGCCTTTGCTCCATCCCGAAAGTCGTTCGGGATGGGCGTGAAAAGTATTGCTCAAATATACTTAGTAATATCGTGCTGAATAGTAAGTACATCTGTTCTTTGTTGCACAAAACCTGCGCGTAATTGCGTGTATAATTACATATTTTGCAGTGCTATTCAAAAACAAGAAGCCGGGAGAGCTTCAGCGAATTTCAAGGGAGGTATTATCATATGCCCGCAATCTCATTGCCGCGCGCTCTGCGGATCGGAGCAGGCACGACGTCGGAACTGCCGGCGGCACTCGCCCAGCTCGGCCTGAAGGCGCCCGCCATTATCACCGACGACTATCTCATGAAGAGCGGTGGCGCCGATCGCATCGCGGCCACGCTTGCCGCGAAGGGCATGACCGCACGGATCTTTTCCGGCGTGGTGCCGGACCCGACGACGAGCTCGGTGAACGCTGCCCTGGAATTCGTCAATGAGGGCCAGCACGATTGCGTCGTCGGTTTCGGCGGCGGCAGCTCGATCGACACCGCCAAGGCGGTCGCCGTCCTGGTCGCACGCGGCGGCACGATGCGCGCGCTCAAGGCGCCACATCAGGAAGACGCGCCAGGCCTGCCGATCGTCGCGATTCCGACCACAGCCGGCACCGGATCGGAAGCGACGCGCTTCACGATCATCACCGACGACGAGAACGACGAGAAGATGCTGTGCGCCGGCATGGCCTACATGCCGGTGCTCGCGATCGTCGACTACGAACTGACGATGACGGCGCCGCGGCGCCTGACGGCCGATACCGGCATCGATGCCCTGACGCACGCGATCGAGGCCTACGTCTCTCGCCTTGCCAATCCCTTCTCCGATTCCATGGCGATTGCCGCGATGCGCGCCATCTG
Source organism: Labrys sp. ALF-8 (assembly GCF_059699065.1). NCBI lineage: Bacteria > Pseudomonadati > Pseudomonadota > Alphaproteobacteria > Hyphomicrobiales > Xanthobacteraceae > Labrys > Labrys sp. ALF-8. The sequence continues at coordinate 1,918,319 of NZ_AP048537.1, read as the reverse complement.
GCCCAATCTGCGACGGGTCTATGCGGCTCCGGACGACCGGCCGGCTCGAGAGGCGATGATGATCGGGTCTCTTCAGGCCGGTATCGCCTTCTCCAATTCGTCCGTAGCACTTGTGCATGGCATGAGCCGGCCGATCGGCGCGCATTTCCACGTCGCGCACGGGCTGTCCAACGCGATGCTGCTGCCGGTCGTCACCGCATGGTCGGCACCGTCCGCCGAGAGGCGTTACGCCGAATGCGCCCGCGCCATGGGGATCGCCACGCCAGAGGAAGGCGATCAGAGCGCGGTCGCGCGCCTAGTCGAAGCGCTGCGCGAGGTCAACCGGGACCTTGCCGTGCCGAGCCCGAAGACGTTCGGCATCGACGAGGCCCGCTGGAACGACCTGATGCCGGTCATGGCCGAGCAGGCGCTCGCATCCGGATCGCCTGGCAACAATCCCCGCGTTCCCGACGCCGACACGATCCAGACCCTTTATCGCCAGGCCTGGGCCTGAAGTCTTTTCGAACCTGAAAGTTGTTGCCATGACCGTTTCCAATCTCATCGATCACGTCATCTCCGGCCGCCAGCCGGCCGAGCCGCGTAATGTCTCGGATGTCTTCAATCCGGCGACCGGCGATGTCACCGGCAGGCTTGCGCTCGGCAGCGCGCTCGACGTCGACATGGCCGTCTCCGCCGCAGCCGCCGCCTTTCCGGCCTGGGCCGCGACGCCGCCGCATGTCCGCGCCCGCGTCATGTTCCGCTTCCGCGATCTCGTCGACCGCAACCTCGACCGGCTGGCGGCCATCATCACCGCCGAGCACGGCAAGGTCCTGTCCGATGCCAAGGGCGAGGTGATCCGCGGCCTCGAAGTCGTCGAGTTCGCCTGCGGCATCCCGCAGGTGCTTAAAGGCGAGTTCTCCGAGCAGGTCGGCAATTCGATCGATGCCGTGTCCTTCCGCCAGCCGCTCGGCGTCGTCGCCGGCATCACTCCCTTCAATTTCCCGGCCATGGTGCCGATGTGGATGTTCCCCGTCGCGATCGCCTGCGGCAATGCCTTCATTCTCAAACCGTCCGAGCGCGATCCGAGCCTTGCCAACGAGCTCGCGAAGCTGCTCGACGAGGCGGGCCTGCCCAAGGGCATCTTCCAGGTCGTGCATGGCGGCAAGGAGGTCGTCGACGCGCTGCTCGACCATCCGCAGATCGAGGCCATCTCTTTCGTCGGCTCCACCCCGATCGCCGAATATGTCCACCAGCGCGGCACGGCGGCCGCCAAGCGGGTCCAGGCGCTGGGCGGCGCCAAGAACCACATGATCGTCATGCCAGATGCCGACATGGACAAAGCGGTCGACGCCCTGATGGGCGCCGCTTACGGCTCGGCCGGCGAACGCTGCATGGCGATATCTGTCGCCGTGCCGGTGGGAGAAGCGACCGCCGATGCGCTGATCGAAAAACTGGCGCCGCGCGTGCGCACGCTGAAGATCGGACCCGGCACCGATCCCGAGGCCGAGATGGGACCGCTCGTCACCCGGCAGCATGCGGACAAGGTGCTGGGCTATATCGACACCGGCGTATCAGAAGGCGCGGACCTCGTCGTCGACGGGCGCGGCCTCAACATCCAGGGTTACGAGAAGGGCTTCTTCGTGGGCGGCACGCTGTTCGACCGCGTCACCCCCGACATGCGCATCTACAAGGAAGAAATCTTCGGGCCGGTCCTGTCGGTCGTTCGCAGCCAGAGCTTCGACGATGCCCTGAAGCTCGTGAACGATCACGAGTTCGGAAACGGCACTGCGCTCTTCACCCGCGACGGCGACACGGCCCAGGCCTTCCTCGGCAATGTGCGCGCGGGAATGGTCGGGATCAACGTTCCGATCCCCGTTCCCATGGCCTTCCACTCCTTCGGCGGCTGGAAGCGCTCGCTGTTCGGCGATCACCACATGCATGGTCCGGAAGGGGTCCGATTCTACACCCGCCTCAAGACCGGAACGGTGCGCTGGCCGAAGGGCATTCGCGCCGGCGCCGAGTTCGTCATGCCGACGCTGAAGTAGGGGGTGGCCCGCCATGTCTGCCTTGCTGCTCGATGACCATGTCGTCACCGCGACCGAAGGACGGCTGGGGCTCATCACCCTCAACCGGCCCAAGGCCCTCAACGCCATCGACCTGGAGATGGTCAGACGCATCTGCGCCATCGTCGAGCGCTGGGAATTCGATGCGGACATCGACGCCATCCTCTTGCGCAGCGCCATCCCGCGCGCCTTCTGCTCCGGCGGCGACGTGCGCTCGATCGGCATTCTCAAGGATCCCGCCGAGCGCGTCGACCTCGGCCGGGACTTCTTCGGGACGGAATTTATTCTCAATCGGCGCATCAACCGCCTTCGAAAGCCCTTCATCTCGCTGATCGGCGGGATTGCCATGGGCGGCGGTCTCGGCCTGTCTGTCCACGGTTCGCATCGCGTCGTCAGCGAGGATGTCCGCATGGCGATGCCGGAAACGATGATCGGCTATTTTCCGGACATCGGCGCGACATGGTTCCTCAACCGCTGCCCGGGGCATCTCGGCCGCTACCTCGCCCTTTCCGGCGCCCATATCAACGCTGCCGACGCCCTCTATTCCGGGCTTGCGACGCATCAGGTCCCGTCGGCCTCCTTCGAGGCCCTGACACAGGATCTCGCCGCCGCCTCGCATCTCGATGCGCCTCGCGCGGACGCAATCATCATGCGGCATTCCGCGACCTTCGACGGCGGCGTCCTTGCCGGCCGCATGCCGGCGATCGATCGGATCTTCGGCGATGACGATCTCGACGCCGTTGTCGATGCGCTCCAGCGCGAGGCCGGCGACGAGCCCTGGATCGCCGATGCGCTGGCCACACTGCGCCGCGCCGCGCCGACCAGCCTGCGCGCCACATGGCGGCGGATGGTCGAAGGCAAGGACCAACCCGTCGAAACGATCCTGATCGACGACTACCGGATGGCATTGCGCATGGTCGCGCGCCGGGACTTTGCCGAGGGCATTCGCGCCGTCCTCGTCGACAAGGATCAGTCGCCCGCCTGGCAGCCGGCGACGCTGGAAGAGGTGAGCGAGGCCGACATCGACAAATTGCTTCTGCCACTCTCTCCCGCGTCCCGTGGAGAGCCTTACGACCTGACGTTCTAGCAAGAGGAGAGGATGGCCGCTTCGACAGCAACACAAGAAATCTGGCCTGTCATTCGTCCGCGATCATCGTGTTTGGGAGACACGACGACAAGGGCGGACATGAACAAGGCTCAAGATGTCATCGACTGAACAGCGAAAAACCTAATCGGGAGGAACCTATGAACGATCCTGTTGTAACCTTCGAAATCCGTGGCAGCGCCGCCTGGGTCACGATCAACCGGGCCAAGAAGCTCAACGCTCTGTCTTCCGAGGTGGTCACCACGATGACCAACCTCATCCGCGAGCTTGAAGCCAACGACGAGGTCCGCGTCATCGTCCTGACCGGAGCCGGCAACAACTTCTCGGTCGGCTACGACATTTCCGAGGAAGTCGAGGCGGGGATCGAACGCGCCGAGGACTGGCATGGCGCACTGACCCGGAATGTCGGCCTGTCCATGACCGTCTGGTCGGTCACCAAGCCCACCATCGCCGCCGTCGACGGCTGGTGCCTGGCGGGCGCCTGCGAGCTGGCCATGGCCTGCGACATGATCGTCGCCACCGACCGGGCGCAGTTCGGCGAGCCGGAGATCCGCTTCGGTTCGGGTCCTGTCACGCTGCTGATGCCTTTCCTGATCGGCCAGAAGAAGACCAACGAACTGCTCCTGACCGGCGACGTCGTGACGGCTGAGGAAGCCCAGCGCATCGGCATGATCAACCACGTCACGACCCCGGACGAGTTGCAGGCCCATGTCGATCGCCTCGCCGAGCGCATCGCGGTGACGCCCGCCATCACGCTCAAGCTCACCAAGATCGCGCTGACCCGTGCCTATGAGGCCATGGGCCTGCGCAACGCCGTCAACGTCAATCTCGACCTCGCAGCGACGCTCAACGCCGCATACTCACCGGAGAAGGCCGAGTTCGGCAAGCGCGTCAAGGACGAGGGGCTGCGGGCCGCGCTGAACTGGCGGGACTCCCGGTACGGAAAGCTGGAGGCGAAGTGAGCGAATAACCGGATCATCCGCCAGGCGGAAGGGAGGAATGACATGCTTTCAACAATGCAGGGAGGTCAGCTCGGAGTACCGTTGCTTCTGCGGCATATGCAGCGGGTCGTGGGACGCTCGCGCGTGTACGCGCCGGACAATGCCGACGGAACGAGCTTCGCCATGCTGGCCGAACGGGCCGGGCGTCTCGCAGACGCCCTGACGAAACTCGGTGTTGCGCCCGACGCCGTCGTCGGCACGCTCTGCGGTTCGACGGAGGCCCATATCGAGGCATATCTCGGCATACCGGGATCGGGCCGCGTCTTGCACACGATCAATGTGCGCCTGCACGACAACCAGATCGAATACGTGGTCAACCATGCTGGCGACCAGGCCGTCATCGTCGACATCGTCTATCTGGACAGCGTGCTACGCGGTCTCGATCGCTGCCCGAACGTCAAATGGGTCATCGTGACCGGGGCCGCCGGCGGCGACCTGCCGGACGTCGCCGGGTGCCGCCTGTGTTCCTACGACAGCCTTCTGGCTGCCGCCGAACCAAGAACCGAATGGCCCGATCTCGACGAGAACAGGGCAGCCGTCATCTGCTACACCGGCGGCACGACGGGCATGCCCAAAGGCGTTGCCTACAGCCATCGTTCCCTATGGCTCCAGGCGGCGTCGCTGTGCGCTGCCAACTCGCTCGCCATCGGTTCCTCGACGCGCGTGCTTCCGGCCGTGCCGCTCTATCATGTCAACGGATGGGGCATTCCCTATGCCGCGCTCATGGCCGGCGCCGACGTCATTCTGCCGAGCAAGTCTCTGCAGGCGAAGGACCTGCTGGCGCTCATCGACCGCCATGAGCCTAACCTTGCCGCCGGCGTCCCGACGATCTGGTCGGACGTGCTGGAGGAACTGCGCGTCCGCGGCCGTACCTCGCTCGGATCGGTGCGGTCGATAAGCTGCGGCGGCGCGCAGGTGCCCTCCGTCCTTGCCCAGGCCTATGCCGGCATGGGGGTCGAGATATTCCAGGCCTGGGGAATGACCGAGACCTCCTCGATGTCGGCGATCGCCAGGATTCCGCCCTGGGCGATCAGCGAAAGGGAGCGCGAGCATTATCGCACCAAGCAGGGACGCGTCGTCTGCGGCCTTGAGGCCCGCGTCGTCGAGATCGGCGGCGGCGAGCTCGCCCGCGACGGTAAAACCGTCGGCGAGATCCAGATCCGCGGCCCCTGGGTGACGGCGAGCTATCTCGGCAGCGACGACCGCGAGAATTTCGACGATGGCTGGCTGCGGACCGGCGACCTCGGCACCATCGACGCGGACGGTCACCTCTCGCTCTCCGACAGGGCGAAGGACGCGATCAAGTCGGGAGGCGAGTGGATCCCGTCGCTCAGCCTTGAGGAGAAGATCCTCGCGCACCCCGCCATCGAGGAGGTCGCGGTCGTGGCCGTCGAGGACCCACGCTGGCAGGAAAGGCCCGCCGCCATCGTGGTCCTGAAGATCGGCGTGACGGTCACCGGGGACGAACTTTCCGGCTGGCTCGAAAACCATGTGCCGCGCTGGTGGCTGCCGAAGCTGTGGGCCGTCGCGAGCCAGTTGCCGCGCACCTCCGTCGGCAAGATCGACAAGAAGCTCATCCGCCAGATGATCGGCGAAGGCGCGTTCGTAAGCGTCGAGCCACCGAAGAAAAAGGCGTCAAGCAGATCGCCGCGCTCGGCGCCCAAGGCGCTGGCGGCGCGATAGGCGGCATCCCGCCGCAAACTGAATCCGACCACCAACAGGACAAGGAGTGACGACACCATGAATGCCAAACCCTTCATCGACGCCAACGCCGTATCCGAGACCGTCGCGGCGGTGCGCGAGAACCCGAAGCTTGCCCAGGTCTCGTTTACGCTCGAAAGCTCCTCGCTCGGCGGGCTGAGGATGCAATCGCGCACCGGTGCGCTTCACCAGGCCGGCGAGGCCGACGAAAGCCGCACCGGCAAGTTCTCCCTCCAGACCGACGAGCCCGTCTCGCTGCTCGGCACCGACCAGGCGGTCAGTCCCGCCGAATACGTGCTTCAGGCGCTCGCGGGCTGCTACGGGGTCACGCTCGCCGCATGCGCGTCCGCCAAGGGCATCGAGCTCAACCGGATCGACCTCGATCTTCAGTTCGATATCGACCTTCAGGGTTTTCTCGGCGTCGATGACACGGTTCGTCCCGGCGCCCAGGAGATCAAGGTCAAGGTTCACCTCGACAGCCCGAATACGTCGCCGGCCGAACTCGAGGAACTGATTGCAGATCTCCAGAAGACTTCGCCCATTCGCGACACGCTGGCCAATCCCGTCAAGGTGACGACCCAGCTCGCCTGAGTTCCAGGCGGCCCGCCCGGCTCATGCCCGGGCGGGCCGCCGATAGAGCCTGCCATCCGCGCTGATCATGCTCGGCTGAGCCACGCGCAGGCAGCACCGCTTCATCATCGATCGCTTGTGACCGTTGCCTGGGAGGTCAACGGACGGACGCGCTTTGCCAAATGAAACAACAGCCATAGGGAGGAACCGGAAATGGCCAGTAACGCAACAGTGGTGTCGGGTCAAAAGGACCTGAGCGCCGGAGGCATGGACAAGGAACATCGGAAGGTCGCGGTTGCAAGCCTGATCGGCACGGCCGTCGAATGGTACGACTACTTCATCTACGGCACCTATGCCGCGCTTCTGTTTCCGCATCTGTTTTTCCCGAGCGTCGATCCGCTGACCGGAACGATCGCCGCCTTTGCGACCTTCGCCGTCGGCTTCATCGCACGCCCCATCGGCGCGGCCGTCTTCGGCCACTTCGGCGATCGCATCGGACGCAAGTCCATGCTGGTCTTCTCACTGCTCCTGATGGGGGGAAGCACCGTCGCCATCGGCTTCCTTCCGACCTATGAGACCGCGGGCATGTGGGCCGCCGTGATGCTCTGCACGCTCCGGCTTCTGCAAGGGTTTGCCGTTGGAGGCGAATGGGGCGCGGCCGTCGTCATGGCCGTCGAGCATGCGCCGGCAAATCGCCGCGGCTTCTACGGCAGTTTTCCGCAGGTTGGCGTGCCGGCCGGCCTTCTGCTGTCGACCGGCGTCTTTGCCATCGTCTCGGCCTCGATGAGCAACGAGGATCTGCTCGCCTGGGGCTGGCGCATTCCCTTCATCGCCAGCATCGTCATGATCGCCATCGGAATGTTCATCCGCTCGACCGTTCAGGAATCGCCGGTGTTCAAGGAGATCAAGGAAAACAACGAGGCGTCCAAGGCGCCGGCGCTCGAAGTCGTCCAGCAGCACCGCCGCACATTGTTCGTCACCATCGGCATGCGCATGATGCAGAACGCCGTCTACTATCTCTACACGGTCTTCATGCTGAGCTACATCGTCGGCACGCTGAAGATGGACCGGTCCGCTGGCCTCAACGCCGTGATGATATCTTCGGCGATCGGCATATTCACACTGCCTCTGTGGGCCTGGCTTTCCGACCTGATCGGCCGCAAGAAGGTCAGCATGTTCGGTACAATCGCCTCGACGCTGTTCGTCATGCCGTTCTTCTGGATGGTCGATACCGGAAACGTCTGGCTGCTGACGCTGGCGATGGTCATCGCCATCAATATCTTCCACGATGCCATTTATGGGCCGCAGGCCGTGTATTTCTCGGAGCTGTTCGGCACCAAGGTCCGGCTGAGCGGGGCGAACATCGGCTATGCGATCGGCTCTGTGCTGTCCGGTGGCTTCGCCCCGATGATCGCGACAGCGCTGCTTGCCGCCAACGACGGCAAGACCTGGGGCATCAGCACCTACATGATGGGCATGGGTGTCATCAGCATCGTCGCGACATTCTTCGCCCGAGAGACGTTCAAGGACGTTCTTCACGAACCTGCCCCCAACAGGGCAGCTTTGGCGACCTAGACTAAGACGTTCGACCGCTGGCAATCTCGAAGCCCACTGGACAACGCCGACGACCACGAAGCGCAGCGGACCTTTCGCTGCGCTTTCCCTTTTCCGATGGATACCGGCATCAGATCGGAACGACTCTTCCCGCCATCGTGGCATGAGGTGCGCTCTCGGCAAGGTAGGTTTGCAATGCTTCTATTGCGGTGATCGCCATCTGCCCCCGGTCGCGACCGAACCGGGCCGGCACGCCCTGGGCGGTGACGAAGGCCACTTCGTAGTCGCTCTGAGGACCGAGCTTGTCTTCGCCCGCGAAGATTTCGACGATCCGGCTGCCGAACGGATTCTCGATCTTGGCGAAGATCGTCAGTCCGCAGAAACGCTTCACATATCCGCTCATCTGGCCGAATGGGTCGGCGCAGAAGGTCCGGTCGAGATTCTGCTCCATCATCGCGCGGATCTCCTCGCCGGTCATCCTCACCGTCGATACGGGAGGATTGACCGGGATGATGTTCCAGAGGTCGTTCATCGTGACCGGGCCCGCCGGTATCGGTGCCCCGTAGCGCCAGCCGTTCGAAAAGGCGATCTTGCGGCCGGACACATGGCAGAGCGCCGCAAGCAGCAAGTCGTCCATCGTGCAGTCGAGGATGGTGTTGCGATGGAGTGCGGTGTCGATACTGCCGACCGGAACGGAGAGACGCTCGCGCAATGGCGCCATAACGCCTTCCACGAGCGCCGCCATCGCCGGATCGGACTCGACCGTGTCGTCCATGGCGACCAGCTCGTGCCGCTCCAGCCGGACGCCTTCATCGCCGACGCTCAGATCCAGACGTCCAACGAAGGCGCCGTGGCATCCGGACTGGATGATGATGGCTCCGTTTGCAACGACTGGCCGTTCCAGCCTGTCATGCGTGTGGCCGCTCACGATCACGTCGATCCCGTCGACCAGCCCCGCGAGCTTGATGTCCTGCGGCAGGCCGAGATGGGAGAGGACGACTATCATATCGACCTGTTCTTTGTGGCGAAGCCGGCGGATCTCGCGCGGCAGCTCCTTGTCGCCATTGGTGAAGCGCAAGCCCTCGCTGAAGTGCGGCGGCATGGTCTTGTCGACGATGGTGGCGGCAACGCCGATGACGCCTATCCGCAGGCCTCCGCGCTCGATGACGCGCGATGCCGCAAACGGTCGCCGGCCGGTCTTCTGGTCGAAGCAGTTGATCGCCAGGACCGGATAGTCGAGCCGTCTGGCGAGCGCCTTGAAATGGGCCGGTCCCCAGGCGAATTCCCAATGCGCCGTCATCGCGTCGAACGCCAGCGCATTGGTCAGCGGGACCAGTGCCTCTCCCTTGGTCGAGACGGCGGCATAGGTGCCGTGCAACGTATCGCCATTGTCGAGGGCGACGACCGCATCCGGGCATTCCGCTCGAACCTTGTTGAGGTAACCCGCGATGCGCGCATAGCCTCCGAGCGTGGGGAAGCGGGGCTTGGCGCCGTGCCAGACCAGTTCGGGATGCGGCTCCAGATAGCCGTGCGTGTCATTGACTTGCAGAATCGTGATATTGCGGCGCGTCGTTTCGGCCATTCTGGCGTTCCTCCGGCAATTCGATGCCTGACAAGAGCGCCTCGCCCCAAAGCTTAAGGGCGTCTTAAGGCAGGTTTCCGATCAGCGAATTCGCGCGAAATTAGCCGCACCCCGCACAACCCCGCTTCGCTCCGGCCGAACATCCGGTCTCACCATGCTCAGGAGTGCCCGTTCGGGATCCCCGGCGCCGAACACCGCTTCGATGCTGCGAACGCATAGAATAACAGTCTCGTCTGCGAGGCTGTAATACACCTGCTTTGCCTGCCGGCGCGTCGTTACAAGCTCTGCCTTGCGCAGCTCGGCAAGCTGCTGGCTGAGAGCCGGCTGACCGATGCCTGTTGCCGTGTCGATCTCCGTGACCGACTTTTCGCCTTCGAGCAGAAGGGATAGGATCATCAAGCGCTGGGCTTGCGCGAATTTGCGCAGCTTGTCGGCGGCGATATCGGCCTGCGCGCGCGATTGCCAAAGCGTCTTCATCCGTCCCTCCGGCAGAACCAGTCGGCCTCGTGCTGCGCTTTTTCGTTCGCCGGCAGAAGCAACGGCTGATCCGGTTGCCAGTCGGCGGGGGCGAGCTTGTCCCCCTTGTGGGCGGCCTGGAGTGCCGCCACCATCCGCACCATTTCGTCGATCGAGCGTCCGATGGTCAGGGGATAGTGTGTGATTGCCCGGATCACGCCCTCCGGGTCGATGAAATACGTTGCGCGCACGCCCGCGCTGTTCTCAGCCGCCTCGTCGATCATGCCATAGGCCCGCCCCACGTTCATGGAGGGGTCCTCGATCACCGGGAAGGGAATGTCGACCGAAAACAGCTCACGAATGGCGCGTGTCCAGGCGAGATGAGCATACAGACTGTCCACCGACAGCCCCAGAAGCGCGCAGCCGAGCGCTGCGAACCGGTCATGCGCTTTGGCAAGCGCAACGAATTCCGTCGTGCAGACCGGCGTAAAATCGGCTGGATGCGAAAAGAACACCAGCCAGCGGCCCTTGAAGTCGGACAGGCGGATCGGGCCTTGCGTGGAGCGGGCCTCGAAATCCGGAGCAGCATCGCCCATCCGCAACGTCGGGGCGGGCAGGCGGATCGATACGTCGTTCATCAAATCAATATCTCAAGAGCGTGATTTTGAAACCTTGTTGCATGTCGAGCAGGTTGACGCAACTCGATTACATAATTACATAGTTAGACAGATCAGTAAATTGATATCCGACGGTCCGGTTTGGCGGCGCATGGTGCCTTATCTGCCGCCAAGAGGCACTCATGTCGCATGCCTTGAACAAACCCGAAGACGCCCTCGCGCAAACTCCAGGCGACAAAAAACGCCGTGTGGTGCGACGGCCGTTACCTTCAACGCGCCTGGCGGCAGGCCTGCAAGCCGCAAGCGCGCTCTTGTTCATTCCGCAGGCTGCCCTCATCGCCGTCTCCGTCGGCCGCATAGCCGATGATGGCGGATTGCAGTCTGTCCTCTGGCCGGCCTTCCTCATCGTCCCTCTTGGCCTCGCCAGAAGCTGTCTGGAGGCGGCCGGGGGTCGCCTTGCATACAACGCCGCCCGCGACGCGCTCAGCAGACACCGCGCCGCCGCTGTTCAAGCGCTCGCCCGGCGTTCTCCGCTCGATCCGTTGCGTCCGGTCTCCGGAGAGGCGGCGAGCGTCATCGGCGAACAGGCCGAGTTGATCGTGCCCTACATCGCCCGGTTCCAGCCGGCGCGCTTCAAGGCGACGATTGTGCCTTCGGTCATGCTTCTCTGCATCCTGCCGATATCGTGGGTCGCCGCTATCATCCTGTTGATTGCCATGCCGCTGATCCCGCTGTTCATGGCGTTGATCGGCTGGCGCGCGCAGGCCGCCAGCGAAAAGCAGCTCGCTGCGACTGGCGGGCTCAACGGCTTCCTTCTCGATAGACTGCGCGGACTGACAACCATCCGGGCTCTTGGCGCCGTCGACCAAGCTGCCATCCGCTTACGCGCCGATGCCGACGATCTGAAGACCCGCACGATGGCAGTGCTGCGTATCGCCTTCCTGTCTTCGGCGGTGCTCGAACTGTTTGCCGCCCTCGGCGTTGCGCTGCTCGCCGTCTACGTCGGCTTCAGCCTGCTCGGCGAGATCACCTTCGGCGCCTGGGCAAGCGGACTTGATCTGACGACCGGCCTCTTTCTACTCTTGCTCGCTCCGGCCTTCTTCGAGCCTCTGCGCGAACTATCCTCGGTCTGGCACGATCGCGCCAGCGGAGAGGCCGCGCTGTCGGCGCTGGAATCCCTGGCGGCAGACGGCCAGCGAATCGTGGAGATCGAGGAGCACCCTCAGCTCCTTCACTTCGATATCGAGTTTGATGACGTCGGCTTCCGCTATGCGGATGACCTTGCGATGGCCATCGAGAGTTTCGACTGTCGGATTGCAGAGGGCGAGCATGTCGCTCTGCTGGGGGCCAGCGGCAGCGGGAAATCTACGCTGCTTTCTCTGATCGCCGGTCTTGCTCCGGCTTCGAATGGCACCATTCGCATCGGCGGGGTGCCACTTGAGAAAGCGGGCGACTGGCGCAGGCACGTCGCCTGGATCGGCCAGAAGCCACATATCTTTGCCGGTACGTTGGCAGGCAACATCACGCTCGGCCGCCCGGATGTCGAAACGGAAGACGCGCTTGGCGTCGCCAAGATCGATGCCCTCGCCGAAGCCTATGGCAAGCGCCCGCTCGGCGAAGGCGGTCTCGGGCTGTCGGGCGGCGAAGCGCTGAGGCTTGCGATAGCACGCGCTGCCTGCGACCCGGACAATCGCATCATCCTCGCCGACGAGCCGACCGCGCATCTCGATGCCGCGACGGCCGCCGAGATCACCCAAAGCCTGCTGGAGTTCGCGAGGGGCAAGACGCTTGTCGTCGCCACCCACGATCCCCGGCTCGCAGAGCGCATGCAGCGAGCGATCCCGTTCGGCGGCGATAAGCTTCGGGAGGCGGCGGAATGAAGACCCGCTTTCGCGATATCAAACCCATTCTCACCGTGTTTATCGCCGAACGCCGTCGCGGCCTGATGGTCGGCGCACTCATGTCTGCCTTGACGGTTCTGGCAGGCGTGGCGCTGCTCGGCCTTTCCGGCTGGTTCATCACCGCCGCCTCGATCGCCGGATTGTCCGCAGCGACCGCCATCACCTTCGATGTCTTCGCGCCGTCGGCAGGCATTCGGCTGCTGGCGATCGGCCGCACCGTCTCCCGTTACGGCGAGCGAATGACGACGCATGACGCGACCTTGGCGGTGCTGGCGGCTCTCCGCGAAAAACTGTTTCGCGGCTGGGCCACCGGCATCGCTGCGCGCCATCTAGCTTTGCGCCCGGCAAAACTGCTGTTTCGCCTGACGGCGGATATTGATGCGCTTGACTCGCTTTACCTGCGTGTCCTCGTGCCTGCTGCGGTTGCTCTATGCACCGCACTTGTCGCGAGTGTCGTGCTTGGCCTGATCCATCCGCTATTCGGGATGGCTGTTGGCCTGTTGCTGCTGGCCGCCGGGCTCGGCATCCCATATGTCGCCGGCCGCTTTGCCGCCAAACCGGCACGCCGTCGCATGCATGGCGTCGAGGCAGTTCGCGCCAGGGTGATCGATCTCGTTGCCGGACAGACCGATCTGCTGCTCGCCGGCCGGCTCGAGGCGCAGTGCGCCGCTGTGACCGATGCCGATCGCTATTGCGCTGCGGCGGACGATCGCCTGAACCGCATCGAGACGGGTGTCGGCTTCGCCTTCGGGCTGACATCGGCGCTCCTGCTCGCCGGTTCGCTGCTGGCTGTCGCGACCCTCGCAGGTGCCGGCATAATCGGCGCGCCCGTGGCCGCCCTCGGCATGCTGGTCGCATTTGCAGCGGTTGAGCCCTTCGGAGCTCTCCGCCGCGGGGCCCTGGAATTCGGCCGCACGCTGATCGCGGCTCGTCGCGTCGGCGAGCGGCTGACGGCGAAAGACGAGACGATAACACGGGTCGAGCCGCAGCGCGGTCTCGCATTCAGGCTCACCGACGCAAGTGCCTCATATGACGGGAGCGCAAAGCCTGCCCTCCATCATCTCACGCTGCAATTGAAACATGGCGAAAGCCTTGCCCTCATCGGCGCCAGTGGCGCTGGAAAATCCAGCTTGCTTGCGCTTCTGGCTGGCGAGTTGAACGGTGAAGGCGAATGCGTCGCTGTCACGGATGCGACGCTCCTGACACAGCGAACCGAGCTGTTCGCCGACAGCATTCGCGGCAATCTTCTTGTCGCGGATCCTTCGGCGAGTGAAGAGCAACTCCGCGATGCGCTCGATGCCGCCGGCCTCCTCGCAACCATCGACGCCTTGCCGCAAGGGCTCGACACCAGATTGGGCGAAGGAGGCCTCGGCCTGTCCGGCGGCCAGGCCCGCCGTCTGACGCTCGCCCGACTGTTTCTTCGAGATGCTTCCCTCTGGCTGCTCGACGAGCCAACCGAGGGGCTGGACGGCGATACCGCTCGCGACGTGATGCTCCGAGTCGCCGAGAGGGCAAATGGTCGCGCGATCGTCGTCGCCAGCCACATTCGCCGGGAGGCTTCGATCGCCGACGCAATCGCAGTGATCGAAGACGGACACATCAGCAGCGTTTCGCGCCGCGGGGAGGCGGCGTTCGAGCAGGCTCTCGCCCGGCTCCGGCCGGACTGAGCCTCAACGACCGCGTGCGCCGGCTCGGCGCGCGTAGAACCCGCCGCCACCAAAGACCTGAGAGAAGGACCATGGAATTCGACATCGTATCGCTATCGCGCTTCCAGTTCGCGCTGACGGCGCTTTACCACTTCCTCTTCGTGCCGCTGACGCTCGGGCTCTCCGTGTTGCTCGCCATCATGGAGACCACCTATGTGATGACCGGCCGCCAGATCTGGCGGCAGATGACGAAATTCTGGGGTACGCTGTTCGGCATCAATTTCGTGCTCGGCGTCGCCACCGGCATCGTCATGGAATTCCAGTTCGGCATGAACTGGAGCTACTACAGCTACTATGTCGGCGACATTTTTGGCGCGCCGCTCGCGATCGAAGGTCTGATGGCCTTCTTCCTCGAGGCAACCTTCGTCGGCCTGTTCTTCTTCGGCTGGGACAAGCTCTCCAAGGTCGGTCATTTGGTCGCCACCTGGGCGGTGGCGCTCGGCTCGAACTTTTCCGCGCTCTGGATCCTCATCGCCAACGGCTGGATGCAGAACCCGGTCGGTTCGGCGCTCAATCCGCAGACCATGCGCATGGAGATCACCAGCTTTTTCGATGTGGTCTTCAATCCCGTCGCCCAGGCGAAATTCGTCCATACGGTGTCGGCTGGTTATGTCTGCGCCTCGATCTTCGTGCTCGGCGTCTCGGCCTGGTACATCCTCAAGGGCCGCCATATCGAGCTTGCCAAACGCTCGATGACGGTTGCGGCGTCCTTCGGTCTGGCCTCGGCGCTTTCGGTCGTCGTGCTCGGCGACGAAAGCGGTTACCTCGCCACCGAAAATCAGAAGATGAAGCTCGCCGCCATCGAGGCGATGTGGAAGACGGAGCCGGCACCTGCCGCCTTCACCGCCTTCGGTTTCCCGGATCAGGAAGCCCGTGAAACGCATTTCGCCGTTCATATCCCTTGGGTGATGGGTGTGATCGGCACGCGCTCGCTGACGACCGAAATCCCAGGCATCGACAAGCTGGAGAAGCAGGCCGAGCAGCGTATCCGCGACGGTATCCGCGCCTATGACGCTTTGATGCAGATCCGCGCGGAGACGCCCGACAAGCGCGTTGCCGACGACGTCCGCACCTCATTCGAGGATCTTGGGCACGAGCTCGGCTATGCGCTGCTCCTGAAGCGCTATGTTGATGACCCGCGTCAGGCAAGTGATACGCAGATCGCTCAGGCTGCGCGCGACACCATCCCGCATGTGCCGACGCTGTTCTGGTCGTTCCGCATCATGGTCGGGCTTGGCGTCTTCTTCATTCTGCTGACCGCGGCCTTCTTCTGGCTCTCGGCCCGACGACGCCTCGACAAGTACCGGTCGCTGCTATGGATCGCAGTGTTCTCGATCCCGCTACCGTGGGTCGCCATCGAAGCCGGTTGGGTGGTTGCCGAAATCGGGCGCCAGCCATGGGTCATCGAAGGCGTGCTGCCGACCGCGGTTGCCGTTTCGAACCACGGCGCCTGGGCCGTGTTGCTGACCATCGTCGGCTTTGCAGCGCTCTATACCGTGCTGATCGTCATCGAGATGGCGCTGATGATCAAGGCCATCAAGCATGGCCCTGAGCCCGACGATGAACCGGAAGCCGAGCTCATCTCCGAAACCCTTGTTCCTGCCGCGGAGTGACCGGCCATGATCCTTTATGAACTCATCGACTACCAAACCCTGCGGATCATTTGGTGGGTGCTGCTCGGCGTCCTGCTGATCGGTTTCGCCGCCATGGACGGATTCGACCTTGGCGTCGGCACACTCCTGCCTTTCGTTGCGAGGACAGACGTCGAGCGGCGCATTGCCATTAATACGATCGGCCCTGTCTGGGAGGGCAATCAGGTTTGGCTGATCCTCGGCGGCGGCGCCATCTTCGCGGCCTGGCCGCCTCTCTATGCGGTGTCCTTCTCAGGCTTCTATCTGGCCATGTTCGCGATATTGTTCGCGCTCATCCTGCGCCCGGTCGGCTTCAAGTATCGCTCCAAGCGGGAGAGCCCGCGCTGGCGCAACGGCTGGGACTGGGCGCTGTTCATTGGCGGCTTCGTGCCCTCGCTGATCTTCGGCGTTGCCGTCGGCAATGTGTTGCAGGGCGTACCGTTTCGCTTCGCCGAAGACATGCGCATCTTCTATGACGGCACGTTCTTCGGGCTGCTCAATCCCTATGCATTGCTCTGCGGCCTGCTCTCAGTCGCCATGCTTGTCATGCACGGCGCGTGCTGGCTGGTGCTCAAGGCTTCGGGCCTGGTCGCCGAGCGTGCCCGCAGTTACGGAAGCATCGCTGCGCTTACCGTCATCGTGCTCTTCGCGCTCGGTGGTATCTTCCTTGCCCTCGGCATCAATGGTTACACGATCACCAGCGAGATCAACCCGGCCGGACCATCGAACCCGCTGTTCAAGACCGCTGAGCATGCAGGTTCGTGGCTTGCCAACTACGGCGCTCACCCCTGGCTGCTGATCGCTCCGACACTTGGCTTCGTCGGGGCGGCATTGGCCTTGGTCGGCCTGCGCGCGAAGCTTGAGATCGCCACGCTGTTGTTCAGCAAGCTGTCGATCTTCGGGATCATCTCGACGGTCGGCGTCTCCATGTTCCCCTTCATTCTGCCGTCGTCGGTCGATCCCCGCTCCAGCCTGACGGTCTGGGACGCGTCGTCGAGCCATCAGACGCTGTTCATCATGCTCGCTGCGACGGTCATCTTCCTGCCCATCATCGTCGCCTATACGAGCTGGGTCTATAAGGTCCTTTGGGGCAAGGTTGATGAGGAGAGCGTCACTAACAAAGGCGGCCATGCCTATTAAAGGAGAAAGACGATGTGGTACTTTGCATGGATACTCGGCCTCCCACTCGCGGCCGCTTTCGCAGTGCTCAACGCCATGTGGTATGAGCTGGTCGACGATAAGGCTAAGGAAAAGCGCTCCTGAGCATACAGACTAAACAAAGTCACCAGCCGTTTTCTAGCAAGTATGAGGAACTCTTGTGCATGATCAGAACGGCTGGTCCAATTCTGGAAAACCGTTCACCGCGACGTGGCTGGGTCAACAGGCTTGCTCTGATATGGGCGTTCATGGCAATCGCTGGCTGCACAGTCGAGCCCGGCGCTCGACCCGTCGCCGCTGCACGACCGACTGGTGTTTCTACTGCGGCAGGATTGACTGGCTCATTCAATCCTCCTCCAACGGACCAATGCCGCGCATCGGCCCGCCAAACTTGGGTCGGGCGATCGATAGACCACGTCCCGATGTTGCCTCCCAACGAAATATGGAGAAGGGTTTGTACAACTTGCTCGAAGACTGACGATTATCGGCCGAACCGGCTGAACATTATATATGAAGAAACATCCCGGCGGATCACTCAAGTAAACTGTGGCTGAGGCCCCGCATCTGCTCCCGCATCGAGGGCATTGTGTGCGGCACTGCTGCAACCCGTTTTCGGCACGGCCGCTTGTGTCCGGCGCTTCGCACCGCGGGTTCGAGAATTGCTATCCACAGCAAGAGGCATTGCCCGTGATCTACCGTCAAGAGGTAGTGGCTGCCATTGGCACCCGCGCTTCACCGACGCGCTGTGGCTGTGTGCCCGAGCATGGGAATGAAGGAAAGATGGTGCGGGCGGTCGGACTCGAACCGACACGTATTGCTACGGCGGATTTTGAATCCGCTGCGTCTACCGTTTCGCCACGCCCGCACTTTGCCGCCGATCCTGCTCCGGGTCTTGGCTCCTAGCCTGCCCCTAGCGCCATCTCGGCGATATTCTCCTTCTTCACTCTCACCTCGCCAGCCCGTTGAAAATACGATGTTTTCAACTCATCGTGATTTTCTGTGGATTGGTAGACAAACCTCTTTTTGAGTCGGACGCGTCTACCAGTTCCGCCATAGGGGCAACGCGGCCGGCACTATAGCGAGCGGGAGTCCGGCGTCAATCGCGGATCGCGTCTCAACCGCTGGCCAGGCCGTGGATATTGCCGTCCGGATCCTTGAACCAGGCCTGCTGCAGGCTGCCCGTGTGGTGGATGTCGCCTTCGCGCGTGGTGCCCGGCATGTCGTAGTGCTCGAATATCACGCCACGCTGTTTCAGCTCCTGCACCAGGTCCGCCATGTCGTCCCCCACCACCCAGGTCACGGCCGTTGCGTTGTTGGTGCCGCCATAGGTGGATTCGTAGACCAGCACGATGCTGTTGCCGGCCTTGTAGGCGATGGCGTTCGGCTCGTGCAGGAAGGCGATCTCGAGGCCCACCTTCTCCTCATAGAAGAGGCGGGCGGTGGGCAGATGGCGCACCGGGAGCGTGGCAACGGCGATCTTGCTTCCCAGCATGGCGAATCTCCGAATCGGTGCGGCAGGCCCGCCCTGCCGCGAGGGTAGAGAATACTCTCCGATTGTTCAAAAAACTGCCTACATTTCCGCCGCAATGCCCCCTATCCTGAAGCTGAATCGCCGTCCTGCCTTCGCGGACGGCCAAAACAGCCGGGATTCCCATGCGTCTTGTCCGTCTTGCCGCCTTGTCCGCCATTCTCGTCTTGGGGAGCCTCCCTGCCGCTGCCGAGGACAGTCCCGGCAGCACGCCGCCCTGGCGGATCGGCCTCTCGCTGCTCGGGGAACCCCAGCACACCACGCCCTTCGATCACTATGACTACGTCAATCCGGATGCGCCGAAGGGCGGCACCGTGCGGCTGGCGATCCCCGGTACGTTCGACAACTTCAACATCGCATTGATGTCGATCGCGGGCACGCAGGTGAAGGGCGTGATCGAAAGCGGAGTCACCAATGTCTACCAGACCCTGATGACGGACTCGCAGAGCGAGCCCTCCACCGAATATGGGGAGATCGCCGACGCCGTGCGCTTTCCCGACGACCTCTCCTCGGTGACATTCCGCCTCAACCCGAAGGCGCGCTGGAACGATGGCCAGCCCATCACGCCGGAGGACGTGGTCTGGTCCTTCGAGCAGCAGAAGGCGGCCAATGCCCAGACCGCCAACTACTATCATGACGTCGCCAAGGCCGAGGCGACCGCGCCGGATCAGGTGACCTTCACCTTCGCCACCAAGGGCAACCGCGAGCTGCCGCAGATCGTAGGGCAGCTCTTCATTCTGCCCAAGCATTGGTGGACGGCCAACGGGCCCGACGGCAAGCCGCGCAACATCGCCAACACCAGCCTCGAACCGCCTCTGGGCTCCGGCCCTTACAAGCTCAAAAGCTTCGAGCCGGGCCGTTCCGCCACCTACGAGCGGGTCAAGGACTGGTGGGGTGCAGATCTGCCCACCGCCAAGGGACAGTATAATTTCGACGAGATCCGCTACGTCTACTACACCAACGTCCAGCAGCTTCCGGAGTTCTTCAAGAGCGACTCCTATGATTTCCGCCTGGAGAACGTCATCGCCAACTGGATGACGCTCTACAATATTCCGGCCGTGAAGGACGGGCGGATCGTCAAGCAGGATTTCCCGAGTAACACCAGCGGCCGCATGCAGGCTTTCGGCTTCAACATCCGGCGACCGAAGTTCCAGGACATGCGCGTGCGCCAAGCCTTCAACCTCGTCTTCGATTTCGAGGAGTTGAACCGTTCGGCCTTTTTCGGCCAGTACAAGCGCATCGCCTCCTATTTCGCCGGCCTCGACCAGTTCTCGGCCACCGGCCTGCCGCAGGGCGAGGAACTGGCCGTCCTGAATTCGATCAAGGACAAGGTGCGCCCGGACGTGTTCACCACGCCCTATGCCAACCCCGTCAACGGCACCGACGAGGCACGCCGCGCCAACCTGCGCACGGCTCTCGGCCTGCTCAAGGAAGCAGGCTGGGAGATCAAGGATCGCAAGCTGACCAATGTGAAGACCGGCGAGGCGATGAGCCTGGAGATTCTGCTCAACGACGATACCTTCACCAAGATTGCGCTGCCCTATATCCAGAGCCTCAAGCGCCTCGGCGTGGACGCCACCGTGCGCGTGGTCGACGACTCCCAATACTCCCAGCGCGTCAACAACCGCGATTTCGACATGATCCTCTTCGGCGTCGGGCAGTCGCAGTCTCCCGGCAACGAGCAGCGCGACTTCTGGAGTTCCGCCGCCGCCGACCAACCCACCTCGCGCAATGCGATCGGCATCAAGGATCCGGCCGTCGATGCGCTGATCGACCGCATCGTCTATGCCAAGGACCGGACTGAACTGGTGGCGTCGACCAAGGCGCTCGACCGTGTGCTGCTCTCGGGCAACTATGTGGTGCCGATGTGGTATTCCGGCGTCTGGCATACGCTGCGCTGGAATCGCTTCGGACATCCCGACAAGCTGCCCACGCAGAGCCCCACCGGCGGTTTCCCCACGGTGTGGTGGTATGACCAGGCCCTCGCCGCCAAGACGGGGGCGCCGAAGTGAGGGGCCTGCCCATCGAGAAGACCATGGCTCATCCCACCCGCCGTACCGTCCTCAAGGCCGGCTTCCTGGGCGCGGCCGCGGCGTTGCTGCCGGTAGGCGCGCGGGGCGAGGAGGTCGAGAGCCACGGCCTTTCGCTGTTCGGCGATCTCAAATACGGGCCGGACTTCAAGGCCTTCGGCTATGTCCGCCCCGATGCGCCCAAGGGCGGCACCTTCTCCCAGCAGGTAGTGCAGACCACCTATAACCAGAACCTGTTCACCTTCGACAACCTGAACATGTACATCCTGAAGGGGGCAGGCGCGGCGGGCGTCGACATGTGCTTCGCCACCCTTCTGGCCCGTGCCTGGGACGAGATGGACGCGATGTATGCCTACGCGGCCCAGTCCGTGCAGGTCTCATCGGACAGGCTGACCTATCGCTTCCGCCTGCGGCCCGGCCTCAGCTTCCATGACGGCTCGCCGCTCACGGCGGAGGATTGCGCCTGGTCGTTCATGCGGCTGAAGGAGGACGGTCACCCCTATATCACCGAGCCCCTGCGCTACATGAAGGAGGCGGCGGCCGAGGCGCCCGATCTGGTGAGGGTCACGCTCACGCCCGATCGGGGACGCACCACCCCCCTCACCATCGCCGGCCTGCCGATCTTCTCCAAGGCCTCCTGGGCAGGAAAGGACTTCACCCGGACCACGCTGGAGCCGATCCTCGGCAGTGGGCCCTACAGGATCTCCAGGGTCGATGCAGGGCGCAGCATCAGCTTCGAACGCGTGAAGGGCTGGTGGGGCGAGACACTGCCGAGCCAGGTCGGCAGCAACAATTTCGACACCCAGACCTATGTCTACTACCAGGACAGACCGGCTTCCTTCATCGCCTTTTCCACGAAGAATTTCCTGTTCAGGGAGGAATATACCTCGCTCAACTGGGCCACGGGCTACGATATTCCCCCGGTGAGGGATGGGCGCATCAAGCGCGAGACGGTGCCCGATCACACCGCCTCCGGCGCACAGGGCTGGCTCTTCAACACCCGCCGGCCGCAATTCGCCGATCCGCGCGTGCGCCAGGCCCTGGGCATGGCCTTCGACTTCGAGTGGACCAACAAGAACGTGATGTTCTCGCTCTATCGGCGCACGGCGTCGATCTTCGAGAACTCGATGTTCAAGGCCGATGGCAAGCCCTCGCCCGAGGAACTGGCCATGCTGGAGCCCTACCACGGCAAGGTGCCGGATACGGTGTTCGGCGATGCCATCGTGCCCCCCGCGTCGGACGGCTCGGGGTTCGACCGCACTCTCCTGCGCGGGGCAGGGAAGATGCTGGCGGAGGCGGGCTGGACCATCGACAACCGCGTGCTCAAGAATGCCAAGGGCGAGCCCTTCACCGTGGAGTTCCTGGAAGACGACGACGGGCTCTACAAGCATACTGCGCCGTTCATCCAGAACCTGCAGCGCCTCGGCATCCAGGCGACGTTCCGCATCGTCGATCCCTCGCAGATGCAGATCCGTACCGACAATTTCGACTTCGACGTGATCACCCAGCGGGTGTCCTACAATTCAACGCCGGCCGACGACATGCGCGCCTACTACGCCAGCTCCAACGCCAAGGTGAAGGGCACGCTCAACCGCAGCGGCGTCGCCGATCCCGTGCTCGACGCGCTGATGGGCCGCATGGCGAATGCCAACAGCCGCGAGGAACTCGTCACCGCCTGCCGCTGCTTCGACCGCGTGCTGCGCTCGGGCTTCTACTGGGTGCCGATGTGGTACCGCACCGAGCGATGGCTCGCCTATTGGGACGAGTTCGAGCATGGCGATCCCGGCGCGATCTACGAACTTGGCGCCATGGACCTGTGGTGGAAGAAGGGATAGCTCCGGACGCGGGCAACTTTCCTGGGACCGCCGGCATCCTGCCGGCCCTGCGCCCGCTTCCATGAGGGAGCGGGCGCCCCGGCTCCGCGTCTCGGGTACGTGCCGGTTCAAGAGGCGGGCGATCCCAGGAGCGCCGGAGCGTGGACGTCCCCGGCTGCGATCGGGACGCTTCACATGAAAGAGGGCGCCGACCACACGGCCGGCGCCCTCTCTTGCATTCGATTCGTTCGCAGGGACGGACGGGACGTCCGCGCTTGCGGGATTACTTCTTGTTGTCCACGCGCTCGGCGATACGAGCCGACTTGCCGCGGCGATCGCGCAGGTAATAGAGCTTGGCGCGGCGGACCTTGCCGCGGCGGACGAGCTTGATGGAATCGATCATCGGCGAGTAGAGCGGGAACACGCGCTCCACGCCTTCGCCGTAGGAGATCTTGCGGACGGTGAAGCTTTCCTGCAGACCGCCGCCGTCGCGGGCGATGCAGACGCCTTCGTAGGCCTGAACGCGCGAGCGCTCGCCTTCGACGACCTTGACGTTCACGATGACCGTGTCGCCGGGCTGGAATTCGGGAATGTCCTTGCCGGCCGACAGGCGGGCAACTTCTTCCTGCTCGATAGTCTGAATCAGGTTCATGATCGATCTCCGCGCGCACCCAAGGGGCGCATCTTGCTCTTGCTTGAAGTGGAGGCGTGCCAATACGCGAAATCGCTGGCCGAGTCTATCGAATTCGACGCCCCCGGCGCACGGGCATCCTGCCCGTTCTTGGCTAGGCGGCCCCGGAGCCGGGAATGCCTGCGGGCGCTGACCTTGCACGAAAAGCCGCGCAAATATGGATGGCGATCACCGATCGCCCGTTACCTTTCCGACAAGACGCCCTGTTTCCAGATCGATCTCAGCGCTTCTTCTTCGGCGGTGGCAGTCGCGCTTCATAGGCTGGCCACAAATCGGGGCGCCTCTCCTTCGTCAGCGCTTCCGATTGCTGGTGGCGCCAGGCCGCGATGTTCTTGTGGTGCCCCGAGCGCAGGATCTCGGGGATCTCCCGGCCTTCGAAGACGAGAGGACGGGTGTAGTGAGGGTATTCGAGAAGGCCGTTCTCGAAACTCTCCTCGTCGCCCGAGGTGTCGCCGCCCATCACGCCCGGCAGCAGGCGTACGCAGGCGTCGATGAGCACCATGGCGCCGAGCTCGCCGCCCGAGAGAACGTAGTCGCCGATGGAGACTTCATGGAGGTTGCGCCCCTCGATCACGCGCTGGTCCACGCCCTCGAAGCGCCCGCATACGATTACCACCCCTTCGCCCGCGGCGAGGGTGCGCACATGCGCCTGGGTCAGCGGCGTACCGCGGGGAGACATCAGCAGGCGCGGCCGGCCATCATCCGGCAGGGCGTCGATGGCCTGGGCCAGCACGTCGGCCCGGATCACCATACCGGGTCCGCCGCCGGCAGGAGTATCGTCGACGGCCCGGTGCCGCCCCTGGCCGAAGTCGCGGATGTTGCGGGCATCGAGCGACCAGGTTCCGCCGGCAAGCGCTTCGCCTGACAGCGAGACACCGAGCGGGCCGGGGAACATGTCAGGATAGAGCGTGAGGATCGAGGCGCGCCACATGGGACCTACCGCGAGAACGGACTGGATGTCCGCCTCATGGAAAAGCCTACGCTGCACGAAGGAGCGGACTGGATGTCCGCGCTCCCGGTCATCCCAGCAGGCCCTTCAGCCGGCCATCCGTGAAATCCCCGATCGAGAAGACCACGTTCGGTGCCCGCAGCGTGGCAGCGTCGAGCATGGTGGTGACTCCAACGGCACGCATGCCGGCATTGGCTGCGGCCTCGATGCCGAGCGGAGCGTCCTCGAAGACCACGCACTGGGCCGGCTCGAGGTCCATCGCCTGCGCGGCGGCGAGGAAAAGGTCTGGATGGGGCTTGCCGCGATAGCCCATCGAAGGCGAGACCACCGTGACGAAGTGACGGCGCAGGTCGAGGCCGTCCAGCACCAGCGAGGCGTTCTCCGGCGTCGCGGCCGTCGCCACCGACATCCTCTGCCCACGTGCCTCGCACGCTGCGATGACCGTGGTGAGACCCGGCATCGGCGTCATCTGGCTGCGATAGATCTCGCGGTAGATCGCCTCCTTCTCGAGGCCGAGCGTCTCGAGCTCGAGTTCGGTGGCGTCAGGCTTGGCCCACTTCACCACCTCGCGATTGGCGCGACCGGCCGTTTCGCGGAAGAAGGTCTCGCGACTGAAGGGCAGGCTGTGCCGCAGATGCCAGGTTTCCCAGGCATCGTTGTGGACATGCATGTTATCAACGAGCGTGCCGTCCATGTCGAAGATCAGGCCGGCCACGGGGATGGCGGCCAGCGCTTCGAAGACGTCCCCGAGGCTGTCCGAGAGCGAAGCGTCCCGGACCACGTGATCAGCGCTCATCTTTTCCATCCTCTTGGCTCTCGTCTCCTGTTTCCTCGGGAAGCACGACGAGAATATGTCCGGCCTTGATGTCGACGGTCGGCACGACAGCCTTGGTGAAGGGCAGCAGCACGGGCCGGCCTCCTTCCGGGGTGACCTCGACGATGTCGCCGGCACCGAAATCATAGAGGCCGGTGACGGTGCCGATCAGCTTTCCCTTCTCGTCGCGGGCGGCGAGGCCGATCAGGTCGGCATGGAAGAATTCGTCCTCGTCTTCCGGCGTGCCGAGCGCCTCGCGCTCCGCGAAAAGCTGGAGATTGACGAGTTGTTCGGCGGCAGTCCGATCATCGACGCCCTCGACCCGCGCCACCAGAATGTCTTTCTGCTGGCGCAGGCTGGTGAACTTGATGAGGCGTCCCGTCCTGGTCTTGAGCGGTCCGTAATTGGCAATCGCCAACGGCTCCTCGGTATAGGATTTCAGCCGCACCTCGCCCTTCAGGCCATGCGCCGCGCCGAATACGCCGAGAAGAACGAGGTTTTGCGGAGCGGACGGCATGACTCTCCCGGGAGTGCGGACATCCTGTCCGCTCTTGGAAACGACGCGCTATGAGACCGGGGAAGAGCGGATCATCCGACACTCTCGGAGTGTCCCAGGGATGTCCGCACTCCCGTCTTATGGGCCTTATTCGGCCGCTTCGGCCGCAGCAGCCTCAGCCTTCTTGGCCTTCTCGGCAGCGCGTTCCTGGGCCTTCTTGCCTGGGACGGCCTTGGCCGGGTTATTGCGGGCTTCGCGGGTCAACAGGCCGGCATCGGCGAAATGACGCAGCACGCGGTCGGTCGGCTGGGCGCCCTTGGCGATCCAGGCCTTGGCGGACTCCAGATCGACGTTCCAGCGCGAATTGCCGGAATCCTTGGCGATCATCGGGTCATAGGTGCCGAGCTTCTCGATGAAGCGGCCGTCACGCGGGGAACGCGAATCGGCGACGACGACCGCGTAGAACGGACGCTTCTTGGCGCCGCGACGGGCGAGGCGGATCTTGAGGGACATGGGATACTCCGTTTGTCTTTTGCGTAGGTGTTGAGGTGAAAGGGTTTCAGGCGGCTATTTCTTCTTGCCGCCGAAGGGGAAGCCCGGCGGCAGGCCACCCGGCAATTTCGGACCGCCGCCCAGGCCGGGAAGGCCAGGCAGCTTGGGGCCGCCAGGGCCGAAATCCGGCATCTGGGCGGGAAGGTTGGGCATGCCTGGCGGCATTTGTCCCTTCTGGAGGGCTTCCAGCGCGCCGGGAGGAATTTGCGGCATGCCGCCGCCGAGCCCGAACATCGAGGCCATCTTGCCAAGCGCGCCCTTCTTGGCGCCGCCCATCTTCTTCATCATGTCCGCCATCTGCATATGCATCTTCAGGAGGCGGTTGATCTGTTCGGGCGAGGTTCCGGAGCCGGCGGCGATGCGGCGCTTGCGCGAGGCCTTGAGGATCTCGGGCTTGCGGCGCTCTTCCGGCGTCATCGACTCGATGATGGCGCGCTGGCGCTTGAACAGCTTCTCGTCGAGATTGGCGTTGGCGAGCTGGTCCTTGATCTTGCCCATGCCGGGCAGCATGCCGAGCACGCCGGACATGCCACCGATCTTCTCCATCTGGATCAGCTGCTCACGCAGGTCATCCAGGTCGAAGGAGCCCTTCTGCATCTTGGCGGCGATCTTGGCCGCCTTCTCGGCGTCGATCGTCTCGGCGGCCTTTTCGACCAGCGAGACGATGTCGCCCATGCCGAGGATGCGGTTGGCGATGCGGGCGGGATGGAAGTCGTCGAGCGCGTCGACCTTCTCGCCGGTACCGACCAGCTTGATCGGCTTGCCGGTGACGGCACGCATCGATAGCGCGGCGCCGCCGCGGCCATCGCCGTCGAGGCGGGTGAGCACGATGCCGGTGATGCCGAGACGGCCGTCGAAGGCGCGCGCTGTGTTGACGGCGTCCTGGCCGGTGAGGGCGTCCGCCACCAGGAGCACTTCGTGCGGATCGGTGGCCGCCTTGACCTCCGCCGCCTCCGCCATCAGGGCCTCGTCGACCGTCGTGCGGCCGGCGGTGTCGAGCATCACCACGTCATAGCCACCGAAGCGGGCGGCATCCATGGCGCGCTTGGCGATCTGCACGGCACTCTGTCCCGCGACGATGGGCAGCACGGAGACGCCCACCTGCTGGCCGAGCACGGCAAGCTGCTCCATGGCCGCGGGGCGGCGGGTGTCGAGCGAGGCCAGGAGCACCTTCTTGCCGAACTTGTCGGTCAGGCGCTTGGCGATCTTGGCGGTGGTGGTGGTCTTGCCCGAACCCTGGAGGCCGACCATCAGGATCGGCACCGGCGGCACGGCCTGCAGGTCGATGGCCTGGCCCTCGCCGCCGAGCGTTTCGATCAGCACGTCATTGACGATCTTGACGACCATCTGGCCCGGCGTGACCGATTTCAGCACATCGGCGCCGATTGCACGGCTGCGCACCTTGTCGGTGAAGGAGCGCACGACGTCCAGTGCCACATCCGCCTCGATCAGCGCACGGCGGATCTCGCGCATCGCTTCGCCGACGTCGCTCTCGCTGAGAGCGCCGCGGCGCGTGAGCTTGTCGAGCACGTCGGAAAGACGCGCGGAGAGACCATCGAACATCCAAAAATCCCTTTGTGGCTACGACGCTGATATCGGAGCCGCCCTTGGCAACAGCAAGACGCACAACGCAAAACACGCCCGTGGGCGCATCGCGCTGACGGGCGTTGGCCTCCATTCTCCAGGAATGGTCGGCGGTTGGTTGCCTTACTGATGTAAGAACGGGCGGGAAATAGGGCAAAAGGGCGGGGGAGTCAATCCAAACGGTTGGGCGAGACGGGACGCATGAGAATGAACCGCACCGTCAAAGTCCCCTCGCCCCGCTTGCAGGGGAGAGGATAAGGGGGAGGGGCGGCGCGACGTCACAAGGTGTCC
Organism: Labrys sp. ALF-8; assembly: GCF_059699065.1. Lineage (NCBI taxonomy): Bacteria > Pseudomonadati > Pseudomonadota > Alphaproteobacteria > Hyphomicrobiales > Xanthobacteraceae > Labrys > Labrys sp. ALF-8. The sequence goes on along the minus strand of NZ_AP048537.1, from coordinate 1,890,546 downwards.
CGCCCCTGAAGCATCGTCAGGATATACTCGCAAACACCATCGATGGTCTCGTATATCTCGGCGTTCTGAACACGAACGATGCGATATCCGGCGGTCCGTCGGAAATGTTCCCGGACGGCGTCCCTGGCCTTCTCGACCTCGGTCGAATGCGTTGCTCCGTCGACCTCCACTATGAACAGCCGTTCGCGACGGACGAAATCAGGAAAGTAGGTCCTACGAGGTCCTGTCGAATGAATTTGTATCCACCCAGGGCGCGATTCTTCAGCCGGCTCCACGATAACCGCTCGGCCTTGGTCGCATCCCTGCGCAAATGTTGGGCTTGCGCGTGCTTCGGCAAATCGATAGTGCGCATGCTGATCCCGAGAGGGCGGTGCCGCCCCTCACCTCCATCCTCTCCCCGCAAGCGGGGCGATGGGGCTTTGACGGTGCGGTTCATTCTCATGCGCCCCGTCTCGCCCAGCCGTTTTTCCGAGATCCTGCCTTGCCCCAGCTCGACCAGGTCGTGAAAGAAATCGCCGAGGAAATGCTGAACCGCCCCGACCGCGGGGAGGTGGCGACCTATATCCCGGAGCTTGCACGCATCGATCCGAGGCATTTCGGGATCGCCGTCGTCGATGCGGAGGGCAATGCCCATGTCGGGGGCGACGGCGAGATGCCCTTTTCGATCCAGAGCATCTCCAAGGTCTTCACCCTCACGCTGGCGCTCGGGAAGGCCGGTGACAGGCTGTGGCGGCGCGTGGGACGAGAGCCCTCGGGAAGCCCTTTCAATTCCATCGTGCAGTTGGAAAACGAGCGCGGCATTCCGCGCAACCCGTTCATCAATGCCGGCGCCATCGCCGTCACCGACCTGATCCTGTCAGGCCACAAGCCGCGCGAGGTGCTGGGCGAGATCCTGCAATTTATGCGCTTCCTCGCCGATGATCCCTCGATCATCATCGACGAGGCCGTGGCCGCTTCCGAGCAGCGCACAGGCTATCGCAACAATGCGCTCGCCAACTACATGAAGGCCTTCGGTGTGCTCGACAATCCGGTCGAATACACGCTCGGCGTCTATTTCCATCATTGTGCCATCGCCATGTCCTGCCGGCAGCTGGCGATGGCGGGCAGGTTCCTGGCCCAGTACGGTCGCAATCCCACCACCGGCCACCTGGTAGTGCAGCCCGAGCGGGCCCGGCGCATCAACGCCATCATGCTGACCTGCGGGCACTATGACGGTTCGGGCGAATTCGCCTACCGCGTCGGCCTGCCCGGCAAGAGCGGCGTCGGCGGCGGCATTCTCGCCATTGCTCCCGGCAAGGCCTCGATCGCCGTGTGGTCGCCGGGGCTCGATGCCTCGGGCAATTCGCATCTGGGGCGGATCGCGCTGGAGATGCTGACGCGCCGGATGGGCTGGTCGGTCTTCGGAGGGTGACGCCGGCAGGTGCGGGAGGTGCACGCCGGAGCGAAGGATTCGATCCGGCGAAACCTCCCGAGCAGCGTCGGGGAAGCCGCGCTATTTCAGCGGCTGCTGGCCTCTCAAGCCCTTCATCAGCACCGAATGGCTGCGGCCATAGGCGAAATAGAGCGCAAGGCCGATGACCAGCCAGACGATCAGCCGCAGCCAGGTCTCCCAGGGAAGGAAGACCATCAGCGCCACCGAGAAGAGAATGCCGAGGATGGGCACCACCGGCACGGCGGGAGTCCGGAAGGGGCGGGCGACCTCTGCATCGCTCTTGCGCAGATAGATCACCGCACCACAGACCAGCACGAAGGCGAACAGCGTGCCGATCGAGACCATCTCGCCGAGGATGTCGATCGGCGTCAGAGCGGCAACGATGGCGACGATGACGCCGATCAGGAGCTGGCTCTTGTAGGGAGTGCCGAGCGTGGGATGGACGTGGGAGAACATGTGCGGCAATAGGCCGTCCCTGGCGATGGTGAAGAAGATGCGGCTTTGGCCGTAGAGCAGCACCAGGATCACCGTGGTGAGGCCGGCCAGTGCGCCGATCTTGATCAGCACGGAGAACCAGGTGAGGCCGATGACGTCGACGCCCCTGGCGATCGGGTCGGGTACGTTGAGTTGGGTGTAGGGCACCAGGCCCGTCAGCACGCCCGCAACGGCGACATAGAGGATGGTACAGATCAGCAGCGAGCCGAGGATGCCTATAGGCATGTCGGTTTGGGGGTTCCTGGCTTCCTGGGCGGCCGTGGAGACGGCATCGAAGCCGATGAAGGCGAAGAACACCACCGAGGCGCCGCGCATGACGCCGGTCAGACCGAAAGAACCGAAGTCGCCGGTATTGTCGGGAATGAAGGGGTGCCAGTTGGCCGGCGTGACATAGCCGAAGCCGAGCACGATGAAGGCCAGTACGACCAGCAGCTTGATGCCGACCATGATGTTGTTGACCCGCGCCGACTCCCTGGTGCCGCCGATGAGCATGGCTGTGAGCAGCAGCACGATCAGGGCTGCCGGCAGGTTGACGATGCCTTCGACGGTGGTTCCGTCCGGCAGCTTGGCCAGCGTCCAGGGTGCCGCCGCGTATTGGGGAGGGATGTTCAGGCCGAAATTGTGCAGCAGTGACACGATGTAGCCCGACCAGCCCACAGCCACGGTCGACGCTCCCATGGCATATTCGAGGACGAGGTCCCAGCCGATGATCCAGGCGAAGATCTCGCCGAGCGTGGCGTAGGTGTAGGTATAGGTGCTGCCTGAAACGGGGAGCAGGGCCGCCAGTTCGGCATAGCACAGGCCGACGAACGCGCAGGCGATGCCGCCTATCACGAAGGAGAGCATGATGCTCGGCCCTGCATATTTCGCCGCCGCCGTCCCGGTGAGGACGAAGATGCCGGCGCCGATGATGCAACCGATGCCGAGGGCGGTGATGCTCCATGGACCGAGCGTCTTGCTGAGGGTGTGACCGCCGCCCTCGTCGCCTTCGGCGATGATGTCCGCCACGGGTTTCCGGGCCATCAAACCTACGTCTGCCATTATGAATTCTCCCCCTCTTCACGTTTTGCGTTAGCGAGCGGCGCCGATCTTGCTAAAACCGGTCCGCCAGGGATGTGTTCACCGGGTAAAAGTTTGCCGGATTACAATTTGGTAATGTGGCTTTCCGCAGGTGTCCACATCATTGACAGGGTTCAGCGAAGCCGAAAGTTTCGGAAACCTACTTTGATACCTCCGAAAGGCTCACGATTGCGCGATTGTCAGGCATCGTGTGAATAATCGGACAAATACCGAGAGGAAATATGCCCCTTTCTTTCTATCAATCCTCGACCCAGGTGTTTATTCACGGTCTAGGAAACCTTTCGGCGATCCTCGAGAAGGGATCTGCCTATGGGGAAGCCAGGAAGATCGATCCGACGGTGATGTGCGGACTGCGGCTGACCGCCGACATGCTGCCACTGTCCCGCCAGGTCTCCACGGCCTGCGATTCCGCCAAGCTGGCGGTGTCGCGCTTGTCGGGCGTCGAGGCGCCCAAGCATGCCGACGACGAGAAAGACTTCGCGGAGTTGCAGTCGCGCATCGCCAAGACGCTCGACTTCATTCGGTCGGTGCCCGAGGCCGCGGTGGAAGCAGCGGCCGGGCGCAAGATCAGCCTGAAGATCGGCGGCACGCAGCGGGAATTCGAATCCGATGCCTATCTCACCCTCTTCGCGCTGCCGAACTTCTATTTCCACGTCACCACCAGCTATTCGATCCTGCGGGCCAATGGCGTGGAACTGAGCAAGCGCGATTATCTGGGGCCGATTCTGGGGTGAGGGGAGCTTTTCACGTGGCAGGCCGGTCCGTCGCCCGTCGGGGACTTTCTTTCCCTGTCGACTCGGATAGGTGATCGGCTAAAAGCCTGCCATGCGCTTTCGCTTCGTCCATGCCGCCGACTTGCATCTCGACAGCCCCATGCACGGGCTCACCGCGCGCCAGCCGCACCTTGCGGCTCTGTTCGCACAGGCGGCGCGCGGAGCCTTCGTCGCGCTGGTCGACGAGGTATTGGCGCGCGAGGCCGCCTTCCTGGTCATTTCCGGCGATGTCTACGATGGCGACTGGCGCGACTATCATACCGGCCTGTTCTTCGCGGGCCAGCTTGCCAGGCTGTCGCGAGCCGGCATTCCCACCTTTCTGATCCAGGGCAATCACGATGCCGAAAGCCAGATTTCGCGCAAGGTGACCCTGCCGCCTCTCGTGCATGTCTTCGGTACCCGGAAGGCGGAGACGCTGGAACTCGCCGATCTCAAGGTCGCCTTGCATGGCCGCAGCTTCGCCGACCGTTCCGTAACGGAGAACATCGTGCGGACCTATCCGGCCGCGCGGGAAGGCTGGTTCAATATCGGCCTGCTGCACACCTCGCTCGACGGGCGGGCCGGCCACGCCTCCTACGCGCCCTGCACGCTCGCGGACCTCAAGGCGAAATATTACGATTACTGGGCCCTCGGCCATATTCACGCGGCCGAAACCGTTTCGACCGATCCCCATGTCGTCTTCCCGGGCAATCTCCAGGGTCGCCACGTGCGCGAGGCCGGCGCCAAGGGAGCCATGCTCGTCGAGGTGGACGACGGCATCGTTCTTGCCGCGACCCCCATGGTGCTCGACAAGGCCCGCTGGGCGTATATCCGGCTCGATGTAGGCTCTGCGGCGAACCTGCCCGAGGTGCTCGCGCTCGTCGAGCCTGCCCTGCGCGCCGAGGTCGCCGCTGCCGGGGAACGGCCGCTTGCCTTGCGCCTCGCCCTGCTGGGCGAGACGTCGGCCCATGATCTGCTCGTCGCCGATAGCCAGCATCTGCAGGCCGAGATCCAGGCTGCGGCCGATCGGGTGAGCGATCACCTCTACATAGAGCGCGTGGAAATCGCGACCGCGCAGCCTCGCACGGCAAGACGCGGCGAAGCCGTGGGTTTTGCCGATCCCGAGGTGTTGCTGGCCGGCCTGGAGGGCGACGCGGCCTTCCACGCGAGCTTTTCCGCCGCGGTCGAGGAGATACTGGCCAGGCTCCCCGATGAGATCCGGCAGGCCGTCGCGGAGGGCGGCGAGGCCATGCGCGCCGGCCTGGTGTCGGAGGCGCGTTCGGTGGCGCTGGCACGCCTGCGCCAGGGTTCCGGCGAGGCGGCATGAAACTCACACGCCTCGATCTCGACCGCTACGGCCCCTTTACCGGCGCCCGGCTCCAATTCCGGCCGGAGGCCGCGCTGCACATCGTCTACGGCCCGAATGAGGCCGGCAAGAGCTCTGCCCTCGCCGCCATCACTGACCTGCTCTACGGTTTCGAGGCGCGCAGTCCCGCCAATTTCCGCCACCGCTACGAGGATCTCAGGATCGGTGCCGAAGTGCTGCGCGCCGATGGCAGCAGGCAGGCATTCTGGCGCCGCAAGCGTTTGCGCAATTCCCTGTCCGACGGCGCCGATTTCCCTCTGGACGACGGCCTGCTCGATGGCGCGCTTGGCGGTATCTCGCGCGAGGTCTTCCTCGCCGCATTCGGCCTGGACCAGGCAGGATTGCGGGAGGGCGCGAGGCAAATGCTGGCGGCGCAGGGAGAAGTGGGGGAAAGCCTGTTCGCCGCCGCCTCCGGCCTCAAGACCCTGCTCTCCGTGCGCACCGGCCTGGAGGCGGAAGCCGATGCCCTGTTCGGCCTCCGCAAGTCGAGCAAGCGTGCTTTCTATGAGGCACAGGAGCGCTACGATGGCGCGCGCCGGGCTCTGCGCGAGCTCTCGCTCCGGGCCGACGACGTGCGTGCCCTGGAAGGGGAGATCGCCGCTCAGGAGACGAAGGCGGGTACCCTGGCGGGACAACTGCGGGAGGCGGGCATCCGGCGCGCGCGCATCGACCGCGTGCGGCGTGTTGCACCTCTGCTGGCCCGCATCGATCAGGCCGAGCAGGCACTCTCCGGCCTGCGGGCCTTGCCGGACCTGCCCGACAGCCTCGCCGGCGAGATCGAGGCGGCCCTCTCCAGGGCCGCCGCAGGCCGGGAGTCTCTTTCGCGCCTGGTGCGCGAAACCGAGGAGGCCGGGCAATCGCTCGCAGCGATTCGCGTGAGCGATGCCCTTCTCGCCGAGAGCGAAACCATCACGGCGCTGAACGAGGAGCGTGCCGCGCTTGCCAAGGCCTTGCAGGACTTGCCGCGCCGGGAAGTTGAGGCGCGCGACCTTGCCCGTGACCTCGACGACCTCGCCCGCCGGCTGGGCATGTCTGGCCGAGCCGCTCTTTCCGGGTTGCGGCCCGACGATCTCGCGCTGGAACGCATCCGCCTCCTCATGGAACGCCGCCGCCGTGCGGAGGAAATGTCGGGCGAAAGCCGGCGTGCCGCCGCTAGGTGGCATGAAGCGATCGAAGCTCTCGAGGGCAAGGCCGCCAGCCTTGGCGGTGGCACGGACCCGCAACCCATGCGCCAGCGCCTGAAGGCCATGCAGCCGGCGCTTGCCGAGGCGGCGGCCCTCGGCGAGCAGGAGGCCGAGTTCGACCGGCGTGAGGCTTTGTTCGAGGACAGGCTGGCGCGCCTCTCGCCCTCCGTGCCCGACAAGGATGCGCTCTGGGCATGGCGCGAACCTCCGGAGGAGGCGCTTGCGGCGGCAGAACAGCGTTTTGCCGAACTCGATGCGCGCGCCCGCCAGCAGGAAGCCGACGCGAAACGCCTGAGGAGTGCGATCGCGGCCGCCGACGCCGCGCTGGCTGTCGTCGCGGGGGAGGAGGGGTTGATCGAAGGCGATTATCTCGCTCGGGAACGCGAGGAGCGCGACGCGCTGTTCGATGCGATCGCCGCGGAACCCTCGGCGACCGCCATCTGGGCCTATCGGAAGATCGTCGCGCAGGTCGACATGCTGGCCGATCGCCGCCTGGCGCAGGCGGAGCGCCTTGCCCGGCGCGAGGTGGCCTTGAATGCGCGGGACAGCGACAGCGCCGCGCTTGCCAGCCTGCAGGCCGACATGGGGGCGCTGGCTTGCGATCGGAGCGCGGCCGACGATGCCTGGCGCGCGCTCTTCGCCCCCATCGGTTGTGCGGACGCCACCCCCGCCGCCATGCGGCGCTTCCTCTCCGAACTGGGCCGTCTGCGCGAGGAACGTCAGGCGCTGCGCGATCTCAAAGCGCGCGTCGCGCAGGCCCGGCACCGCCTCGATGGAGAGCGGCCGGCTCTTGAGGCGCTCGCGGTGGAGGCCGGCCTCGGCGGAGTGGCGGTGCAGAGTCTCGCGAGCCTGGTGCGTCTGGTCGAGGACCGTCTGGGTGTGCTCGAGCAGGGCGCTCGGGAGGCCCGTTCGCTGACGGACCAGCTCGCCAACGCGCGTGCCGAGCTTTCCCGGGCAAGCAAGACCGGGGAGGAGGCGAGCGCAATTCTTGCCGCCATGGTCAATGAATGGTCGGCGGCCCTCGGCGCGCTCGGCCTGCCCCCCGATACGAGCCCGCAGGAGGCGGCGAAGGCGGGCGAATTGTGGATTGCGGTCCAGGGCAAGCTGGACCAGCTCGGCAATGTGGAGCATCGCATCGCCAGTATTAGAGAGGACCAGGCGGGCTACGCCCAGCGCGCCCAGGCCCTCGCTGGCCGGTTGACGCCGGACGAGGCGGCGGAGCCCACGGAGATCGCTCTCGGTCTCGCGGCCGCACTCGGCACGGAGCGCGAGGCGGCCGCCCGGCGACGGGCTGCGCAGGAAACGCTGGACCGGCGCAAGGCGGCGTTGGCCGGGATGCAGGCGGATCAGCGGGTTCATGAAGGCGCAGTGGCCCTCCTGGCCGACAAGGCCGGATGCGAACCGGCCGCTTTGGCGGTGCTCGCCGGCGAACTCGTGACACGCGCCGCGCTGCGCCAGGAACTCGCGAGGGCGAGTGCGGAGCTGGCGACACAGGGAGATGGGCTGGACGAGGCCGTCCTGAGGGCGGAGGCCGGCGAGATCGGCGTCGACGAGGCTGCCGGCGAGGCAGAGGCCGTGCAGGCCGAACTCGCGACCCTGATGGAGGAGGACAAACAGGCCGCCCTGTCGCTCGGGGAACTGCGCAGGCGGCGCGAAGCGATCGAGCGCGAGGCGGGGGCGGCCGGCGCCGCGCAGGCGCTCCAGGATGCCCGCGGCGACCTCGAACGCATCTCGCGCGACTATCTGGTGCTGAAGACGGCTTCGCTTCTGATCGAGTCCGGGCTGGAGCGGCAGCTCAAATCGGAGCAGGGGCCGCTGATCGCCCGCGCCGGTGCTCTCTTCGCCACCATGACGGGCGGCGGCTTTGCCGGCATCGCGACGCTTTACGACGACGAGGATCGGCTGCGGCTGGCCGCCCGCCGCATCGACGGCAACACCACGCCGATCGAAGGCCTCAGCGAAGGCACGCGCGACCAGCTTTACCTTTCCCTGCGTCTTGCCAATCTCGAGGTCATGGCGGCCCGCCGGGAGGTACCTCCCTTCATCGGCGACGATCTGGTCATGACGTTCGACGAAACTCGCGTTGCCGCCGCGCTCGAGGTGCTGGCCGTCAGGGATTCGTCGCTTCAGAAGATTCTCTTCACCCATCACCGCCATGTGATCGACATCGCCCGCGACCGGCTGGGAGATGTCGTGGACGTCGTGTCCTTCGAGGGAATCGGCTGATGTGGCGGGAATTGGAGTCCCTTGCCGGCGGGCCGGCGAGGATCCAGCCAGCGCGGCCGGCACGAGAATCCTGTCCGTCGCGTTCATAGTCCATTCAGGTACTGGCCCTTAAAGTGCACCCTATCAGTTCAAGGGTACTGAGCTGCTACCGAGGGGTGGCGCTTCCGAAACACCCCTTGTGAGGAGTTGATCATGTTGAAGAAGATTCTCGCATCGGCTCTGGTCCTGGCCACGATTGCCGGTGCTTCGGTGGCGACCACCGGCACGGCAGAGGCCCGCTATGGCCGCAACGGCGCTTTCGCCGGCGGCGCGGCTGCTGGTCTGGTCGGCGGCCTGTTGCTGGGCAGCGCTCTAAACAATCGCGACCGCTATTACGAGGACGACTATTACGAGCCCGCACCGGTCTACGTGCAGCCTCGCTGCTGGTTCGAGCGCCAGCGCGTGCCGAACCAGTACGACTACGGCTATCATATCGAGCGTGTCCGCGTCTGCCGCTGATCGCTATTAGAGTAGTAACCTGAGCCGGCACATTGCGCTGCCGGCGCAGGGCAAGAGCCCCGCCCTCGTGGCGGGGTTTTCATTTGCAAAAACCGGTTTGCACCTGCTGGAAACTGCTCTACAGCATCAACCCGATCCAGGTCTCATGGCCTGTCGAGAGAACGCGGAGGGGATGATGGCGCCGGTCGATTTCGAAGCTTTCGTGGATGAACTCGCGAGCGTTTCAGGCACCGCCATCCTGCCTTTCTTCCGCTCTTCGCTCATTGCCGAGGACAAGTCCGGCGGTGTGAACTTCGATCCCGTCACCGAGGCCGACCGTGGTGCCGAAGCGGTAATTCGGCAGAAGATCCGCGCCATGTTTCCCGCTCATGGCGTCATGGGTGAGGAATACGGCTCCGAGCGCCTGGATGCCGAGTTCGTCTGGGTGCTCGATCCGATCGACGGCACGAAGTCCTTCATTTCGGGAATGCTCAACTGGGGCACGCTGATCGGGCTGCTGCGCAACGGCCAGCCCTGCTATGGCATGATGCACCAGCCCTTTACCCGCGAGCGTTTCTCTGGCGACGGGGGGTCTGCCAAATATCGCGGCCCGGGCGGCGAACGCGTGATGCGAACCCGTTCCTGTTCCGGCCTCGCCGAGGCTGTCCTCTATACCACCCATCCCAAGCTGATGGCCAAGGAGGAGCGCAGCCGCTTCACCCTGATCGAGGAGCAGGTGAAGCTGTCACGCTACGGTGGTGACTGCTACGCCTATGCGATGCTGGCGATGGGCCTCGTGGATCTGGTGGTCGAGGCAAGCCTGCAGCCCTACGACATCGTGGCGCTGATCCCCATCGTCGAGGGTGCCGGCGGGGTCATTACGACCTGGGACGGCGGCCCCGCCCAGGCCGGCGGCCAAATTGTGGCGGCCGGCGATCCCCGCGTCCATGCCGCAGCCCTGTCGTTGCTGCAGGCGCAGGGTTGAGATAGAAGGGCAGCGCGAGCCCTCTGGGACAGGTCGTCACCTCATCCTCAGCCTGTCGTTCCCGGGATGAATTGGTCGAATGCGGCCCAGAAGATATTCCGGATGGCGTCGCGTTCCTGCATGATCTCGTGGCGCGCGCTCGGAATGGTCAGGGCCTTGGTGGCGAAGAGCTTGGCCGCAAAATGCCCCGCCGCCGGTGACGACACGACCCTGTCCTCCCCGGCGATGAAGATCAGCGTCGGAATACGCCAGTCGGCGCCGAAGCGCGGGTCGCCGAGAGTCTCCATCAGCGCGAAGGCTGCCCGCACCCAGCCGATCGTCGGTCCGCCAATGGCGAGTTCGGGAGCCTCGCGAGCAACGATGGCCGCCCGGTCGTAGCGTATGGGATCGGAGGTCACCGGATTGCCCTCGAAAGGCTTCAGCCCCACCGGGCGGGGCGAGAAGCCCGGCACCGTACGCCGGGAAAGGCCGATGCCGCCGAGAAAGCGGGCCAGGAAGCGAGCACCGGGCTTTTCGCCGATGCCGATCATCGGAGCTGTCACCACGAGGCGCTCGAACCAGTTCATGCTCGGCGGCAGGTTGCCGAACAGGATGGCGCCCCCCATCGAATGCGCCAGGCCATAGAAAGGCCCCGGGCATTCGGGCAGCGCGATCTGGCGCATGAACGCTTCGATGTCGGGCGCGTAGTGGTCGAAATTATCGATATGGCCGAGCCGCCCGTCCATGAGAAGCCGATCCGAGCCGCCCTGGCCGCGCCAGTCCAGCGTTGCAACGGCGAAGCCGCGCGCACGCAGGTCGCGGATCACCTCGAAATATTTCTCGATGAATTCCGAGCGTCCCTGGAAGAGACAGATCGTGCCCCTGGGCTTGGGCGAGAGTGCGGGCCAGCGTGCCGTGCGCAGCGTGACACCGTCCCGCGTGGTGATCATTTCGACGACGGCGCCGTCCGGACAGGGGTTTTCGGGGCAATCGAAGAGCTGCATGGAACCTGGATGATCGAGGAATACCGGCTCCATAGCATCATTCCGCTACCGCGGTCATCCCGCGGCGAGTTGCGATGTCGGTCGGCATGGCGAGATTCGAGGCCGCACCAAAAACAAGCCCGCCTGCACCCTGGGCGCAGGCGGGCTGCCGGACCGCTCCGGATCACGCTGTGCTATCGAGGAATACCCCGAGCCTACCAGCGTGGACCACTCCAGGGTCGCGGCGGAAGCCAGCCGTCGTCGTCCCAGCGACGGGGAGGCCGGTCCCAGCCGATCTGCCGCAGACCTGTAATCTCCGTGGTGTGACCGTCAACGACGATCAGTACGCGCCCGCCCTGCGGGCCGCTCGCTTCCGCGATATAGCTGTCGCCACGCACGCGCTTGATATCGACGTTGCGGTAGCCGCGGCGCGACAGGCTGTTGATGATGACGCGCGGCGGCAGCAGCTGGTCGCCGCCGATATCGACGCCAGGAGGCTGGGCAGGACGATTCCAGCCCATGCGCGGCGGCAGCGGGGCATAGTCGTCCGTATATTCCTGGGCAAGCGCGGTGCCCAGTCCGGTCAGGAGGCCAAGACCGGCTATAACCCCGATAAGGGTTCGGCGGGACATGATGCATCTCCAAACCGGATCATAAGGCACACTTTAGCTGGGAATGTGTGAACACTCCCGCAAGCGGTCGTTCATATAGCGTTCATCTTGCGGAACCTTGATCCGGCGCAGTTCCGGCCTCAAGGACGGTGCACGAGATCTGCCTTTTCCCGCAGGTAGCTTGCGACCATGTGAGGCTGGATCGTCGCCGTGCGGACGATGTCGTCGAAGCGCCGCGTGAGGGCGCGGATATGTTCGCTGGCGTTGAGGACCAGGTAGGTAGGGCCGAGATAGACCGCAGCTCTCGAATTGCCGAAGACCGTGAAGGGTGCCGAGTAGGTCTGTCTGAGGTCATAGAGCTGCAGGCGTAAGGTCGGGTAGAGTTCCTCGGCGAGGGTCGCCATCGAGTTGAGCTGGACCTGGCGTGTGGCGCTGTCGAGACCCTGCCATTGCGCCTGGCCGGCGGCGAAGGCCTCGAGTGCCTGGATCGAGACGCAGGCCTCCATCTCCCCGCCATCGCGGATCGCGGCGACGATGAGGCGGCGGCGGTCCGCCAGGCTGGGATTTGGCTCGGGGCCGAGCGCCGCCGAATACTCGAACTGCATGACGTCGTCGGTCTTCATGAAATCCGGAAAGGTCATCGGCACGGTGCGCAGCTTGCGCCCCGCGGCTTCGGCCAGCCAGCGCAGGAAGCGCTCGTCGAAGGGGGCGTGGGCCTGCGTCTCGATGGTGAGCACGGCTTCCACGAGTTCCGCCCCGACCTGCTCGCGCTGGGACAAGCCCAGCAGCCAGTCTATCGAGATGCGACACCCCTTGGCGATGGCGGCAAGCGTCTCCGCGCGAGGGAGCCGGTCATTGTCGGGCGAGAGCAACTGGGAAAGCGTCGAGCGGTCGATGCCGACATGGCGGGAGAAGCCCGCCTGGTTCAGACCAGTTTGCGCGATGACGCGCTCGAGCCTGTCCCGAAATCCCTGAGCCGCGCTCGGGTGTGCCATCCAACGCTCCGATCGTTTATGAAAATCAACATATGATATAATAATACACATAAGAGAACTTGAGACGACAAATGTCAATGTCTTGCTACAACATCATCCTTGTGTGATTTGTGATTTGCCTGCATCATTCACGATAATGTGGAGCAATTTGAATGAGTAAGGCTGGGATTCGGGCGCGACGTAAGCGGCAGGCGGTCGAATGGCCAACCGTGGCACTCTCTGCTTTAATCTATAGCCTTTGGGGGTTATTGACCTATTTCCACGCTTCGATCCCGTTCTGGCTCTGGGTTCCCCTCGGCGCATGGACCGTTGCCTGGCACGCCTCGCTGCAGCACGAGGTCATTCATGGTCATCCGACCAGGAATCGCACATTGAACCGTTTCATCGGCTGCTGGCCGTTGCTGCTGTGGCTCCCCTACGAATCATACCGCATCAGCCACCTCATCCATCATCGCGACGAACGCCTGACGGATCCGCTCGACGATCCCGAATCGCATTATTGGACGCAGGAGCAGTGGAGCCGGCTGAGCCCCTTCCATGCCTGGGTCATCCGGGCGAACGCGACCTTTCTCGGCCGCATGACCTTAGGTCCCGCGCGGGCGATGTCATCCTTCCTGACGCGTGAGGTCCGGGCGGTGTGGAACGACGAGCCGATGCATCGCCGAATCTGGGCGAGCCATGCCCTGCAGCTCCTCGTCGTGCTCGCCTGGCTGGTGCTGGTATGCGGCATCAACCCGCTCGTCTACCTGGCTCTGATCGTCTATCCCGGCACGGCCCTGATGCTGGTGCGATCCTTCGCCGAGCATCGCGCGGAGAGCGAGGTCGAGGAGCGCACGGCCATCGTCGAGAACGCGCCCCTGTTCGGGATACTGTTCCTCTACAACAACCTGCACGTCGTGCATCACGATCACCCGATGATGCCCTGGTATGAAATCCCGGCATGGTATCGGCAGAACCGCGAGCAGCTGATCCGGGACAATGGCGGATTGGTGTATAGCGGCTACTGGGATGTGGCCCGGCGCTATTTCCTGACCGAACACGACACGCAGATCCATCCCTATGGCCGTGCTCCGGCACCGGCGGGCAGGGACATTCTTGCCAGTTCGTGAGACGAGCCCTTTATAGGAAGAGCCGCCAAACCGTTCACAGGCTGGCACCCTCCGGCTTTTCCTGGGCATTCGAAAGAGGGCGGGGGTGTCCACACGATCGCTCGCGCCGCTCCGGTGCGGAGCAGCGACGTTCGATCCCGCATCGCCTGCCTATCGTGTCATGCGGATCTTGGCGCCCGACATCGTCGCGGCGCCTTCATAGGCTCCGTCGCCCGTGGGGAACAGGCGGACCGCGGTGCGGCCGCCCGGTTCGAGGAGGTCGATCTCCTGGCCGCGCTGCTGCCACGCATTGACCTTGGCCAGCGAACCGGCCTGGCAGCCCGACGGCGTCGCGCGATAGACGTCGAGCAGCGTCTGGCGGGTGAGCGAGATATTGCAGCTCCCGCGGGCAGCATCCGAGATTTTCCAGGCGCCGGCAATGCCGCCGGTGGAAGGCGCCGGCGGTGTGGTGGGCAAGGCAGCGACCTGGCTTTGCGACGAGCCGGGCGATGGCGCCACGGTCGAGCCTGGCGTTACGCCGGCGCCGCCGGCGGGCGGTAATGGCTCGGAAGAGACCTGTTCGGTCGGCGCCGCCATCAGGGGCTCGGGTGCGGCGATGGGACGGGCGTCCGGCGGCGGCTTGCGGGCGCCGAAATCGAACGAATCGCCGAGACGGGATGATGACGCGCAGGAAGCCAGAGCCAGGGCACAAGGAAGAAGTACCAGCGCGGATAATTTCATCGGTCCATCCGGTCCAAAACAGGTGTTGCTCAAGGCTGCCAATACCAGATTGGCAGCCGGCATGACAGTAAGAAGCGCCCGGCAAAGCGGGAATAATACGGTAGTGCCTTCATGCCGCTACGGAATGAGGATTTTCCGAGGCAGACACGGCTGTGCTGAACCGACTCTGTGTCGATTTTTTGATAACTCGGACGATCTTAAGGCTTGCTTAAATCAATTCCGGGAAGGTGTGGCTCGAACGCGACGCCTGCCGGAGAAGATCGATGGCTACCACAGGTGCCCTTGCCATGCTGGTCGCCCTGTCGACGGTGACCTCCGCCGCCACGCCTGCCGGCCCTCGGGCCGAGCCCGTGCTTCATCTGCCCAAGCTCTCCATCCAGGCTCCCGCCACGGTTCCCGCCGCCGCCTCCCCGCAACTGAAGCGAGACGACCTCAACCGGCGCGCCCCGGTGGAGGACGTGGACATAACCGGGCCGGTCAACTGAGCGGATAGAAGGCTTCTCGCTCGATCACCGAGGCAAGCCAGCCGGCGCAAGTATCGTATCCGAGACCATCAGGAAAGTCTTAGGGATCTCGTGGTCTCAAACGGACTATCGTGAAGCCCTGCGCTCCCAGCCAGGCATTGCGCTCAGGATCATGCTGGCATTCGACATGCTGCGATGTCGCCGGACAATCCCCTTCTCCCGTTGTGGGAGAAAGTCCCGGCAGGAGGACGAGGAGTTTTTGCAGCCTTCAAACCTGCCTTGCCACCATCATCTTCTTGATTTCGGCAATCGCCTTGGCGGGGTTCAGACCCTTGGGGCAGGTCTGGGCGCAGTTCATGATCGTGTGGCAGCGATAGAGCTTGAAGGGGTCTTCCAGGTCGTCCAGGCGTTCGCCGGTGCGCTCGTCGCGGCTGTCGATCAGCCAGCGATAGGCCTGCAGCAGGGCGGCGGGGCCGAGATAGCGGTCGCCGTTCCACCAGTAGCTCGGGCAGGAGGTCGAGCAGCAGGCGCACAGGATGCACTCATAGAGGCCGTCGAGCTTCTCGCGGTCGCCGTGGGACTGGCGCCATTCCTTCTCGGGCTGGGGCGTATCCGTCTTCAGCCACGGCTCGACAGAGGCGTGCTGGGCGTAGAAGCGCGTCAGGTCGGGCACAAGGTCCTTCACCACCGGCATATGTGGCAGCGGATAGATCTTGATCGGTCCCTTGATGTCGCTCATCGCCTTGGTGCAGGCGAGCGTGTTGGAGCCGTCGATGTTCATGGCGCAGGAGCCGCAGATGCCCTCGCGACAGGAGCGGCGGAAGGTCAGCGTCGGATCGACCTTGTTCTTGATCCAGATGATGGCGTCCAGAACCATCGGGCCGCAATCGTCGAGATCGACGAAATAGGTGTCCGTGCGCGGGTTGGAATCACCGTCCGGATCGTAGCGGTAGATCTTGAACTCGCGCAGGTGCTTCTGGCTCTCCGGCTTCGGCCAGACCTTGCCGCTGACGACACGGGAGTTCTTGGGAAGTGTGAGCTGAACCATGATCAGGTCTCTTGCAGGTCTGCTACGAATGCCCGGCTGGGCTTCAATATCAAATGCGGAAACCAGGCCCGAACCGCCGGGCCTGATTCCTCAATAAACGCGCGCCTTCGGCTCGATGTACTGGACGTCGTTCGACATGGTGTAGGTATGCACCGGCCGGTAGTCGATCGACACCGCCTTCTTCTCCGAATCGGCCCAGGCGAGGGTGTGCTTCATCCAGTTCTGGTCGTCGCGGTTGGGGAAGTCCTCGCGGGCGTGGGCGCCGCGGCTTTCGGTGCGGTTCTCGGCGCCGTCCATGGTCACCACGGCCTGGGCGATCAGATTGTCGAATTCCAGGGTCTCGATCAGGTCGGAGTTCCAGATCAGCGAGCGGTCCGTGACGCGCACGTCGTCGGCGCTCTTCCAGACCTTGTGGATCTTGTCCTTGCCTTCGGCGAGCGAGGCGCCGGTGCGGTAGACCGCACAATCGTTCTGCATGACGCGCTGCATCGAGAGCCGCAGTTCGGCTGTCGGCGTCGAGCCCTTGGCGTAGCGCAGGCGATCGAGACGAGCGAGCGCCTTCTCCGCCGAGTCGGGCGGCAGATCGCGATGCCGCTCGCCGGGCTTGACCATCTCGGCGCAGCGAAGACCCGCCGCGCGGCCGAACACCACGAGGTCGATCAGCGAGTTGGAGCCGAGGCGGTTGGCGCCATGCACGGAGACGCACGCCGCTTCGCCGAGCGCCATGAGGCCGGGCACCACCGCGTCGGGATCGTTGCCCTTCTTGGTCAGCACCTCGCCGTGGTAGTTCGTCGGGATGCCGCCCATGTTGTAGTGCACGGTCGGCAGCACCGGGATCGGTTCCTTGGTGAGGTCGACACCGGCGAAGATGCGTGCCGATTCGGAGATGCCGGGCAGGCGCTCGGCCAGGATCTTCGGATCGAGATGGTCGAGGTGCAGGAAGATGTGGTCGTTGAGCTTGCCGACGCCGCGACCCTCGCGGATCTCCATCGTCATGGCGCGCGAGACCATGTCGCGTGGGGCGAGATCCTTCACCGAGGGTGCATAGCGCTCCATGAAGCGCTCGCCTTCCGAATTGGTGAGGTAGCCGCCCTCGCCGCGCGCGCCTTCCGTGATGAGGCAGCCCGCGCCGTAGATGCCGGTGGGATGGAACTGCACGAACTCCATATCCTGGAGCGGCAGGCCGGCGCGCAGCACCATCGCATTGCCGTCGCCCGTGCAGGTGTGTGCGGAGGTGGCGGTGAAGTAGGCGCGGCCATAGCCGCCCGTGGCCAAGATGGTGCGATGGGAACGGAAGCGGTGGATGGTGCCGTCGTCCATCTTGAGCGCCACCACGCCGCGGCACTGCCCTTCCTCGTCCATGATCAGGTCGATGGCGAAATATTCGACGAAGAACTCGGCGCTGTGCTTGAGGGCCGCGCCGTAGAGCGTGTGCAGCATGGCGTGGCCCGTGCGATCGGCTGCCGCGCAGGTGCGCTGGGCGATACCCTTGCCGAAATCCGTGGTCATGCCGCCGAAGGGGCGCTGGTAGATGCGCCCGTCCTCGGTGCGCGAGAAGGGCACGCCCCAATGTTCCAGTTCGTAGACGGCGGCGGGAGCGTTGCGCACCAGATATTCGATGGCGTCCTGGTCACCGAGCCAGTCCGACCCCTTGACGGTGTCGTACATGTGGAAGCGCCAGTCGTCGCGCCCCATGTTGCCGAGCGATGCCGCGATGCCGCCCTGGGCCGCGACCGTATGCGAACGTGTGGGGAAGACCTTGGTGATGCAGGCGGTGCGAAGCCCTGCCTCGGAGCAGCCGACCACGGCGCGCAGGCCCGCGCCGCCGGCGCCGACGACAACGACGTCATAGATGTGATCGATGATGGGATAGGCCTTGCCGCTGGAGGCAGGCTGGGAAACGGAGCCGTCGGCCATTTGCATCAAATCCCGAAATTCAATTTCAACAAGGCAAAGAGACAGGCCGCCCCGATGAAGATGGCGAAGAAGGTGTTGGCCATCACGGCCGCGATCTTCAGCTTTTCCTCATGGACGTAATCTTCGATGATGACCTGCATGCCGGCCCGCATGTGGATGACCCCGGCAATGATGAAAAGATAGAGAAAGATGGCGATCAGCGGCGACCCGAGCGTGGCGATCGCCGTGGCCTGGCTTGCCCTGGCGAGATAGATTACCGTGAACACGAACACGATGGTCAGCGGCACCATGGCGACGCCGGTAAGGCGCTGCAGCCAGAAATGCTCCGTCCCCGACTTGGCCGAACCAAGGCCGCGAACACGGCCGAGCGGTGTCTTGAGGCTGTTGTTGCTCATGCCTTTTCCTCAGTTCGAGCCGCCGAGCGCCCAGATGCCGAAGATCCAGATCAGGACGGTCAGCACGATGGAGCCGATGAGGTTGTAGCGGGCCAGACGATCGCGATCGCCGGGGCCGAGGCCGTGTCCGAGGTCCCAGATGAAGTGGCGGATGCCGCCGAGCATGTGGTGCATCAGGGCCCAAGTGTAACCGAAGAGGACGAGAAGGCCGAGCGGTGAGCCGATAAACCACTGCATCCAGGCGAAGGCCTGCGCCCCCGCGGCGGCCGAGAGCAGCCACCAGGCGAGCAGCAGCGTGCCGACATAAAGAGCGCCGCCGGTGACGCGATGCAGGATCGACATCGTCATCGTGATCGGCCAGCGATAGATCTGGATATGGGGGGAGAGGGGTCTATCGGCAGAAAGCTTTGGATCGGCCATCGGAAGGGACCTCCAGTTTCGACCCGTTATAATCTTGTTGCGATGCGATATCCCTTCGCGCGGCCGGACGCAATGGATTCGCATGGGAAATTGTGCTTGCCTGCCATGTAAGAAGTGCAATGGCAGTCGCAGGACAGTCGAGCATGAGACTTTGTCCAATTATTTTCGGGTAAACGAGGGCCGCCGCTTGAAACCTTCCCCAGCGGGACCACATGCACTCGCGAAAGGAAGGTGCCATGGTCACACAGTCCCGCACGTCCGATGATGCCGGCCGTCGCTTCGAGCGGCGCGAGGAGGATCTGCGCGCTCGTTTTCTGCCCAAGCTGAAGCTGGTGCTGGCCCATGTGCCCTTCGCCCGCGACCTGCTCGCCGCCTATTATGCGATGCTGGACCGAGAGACTCCCATGAAGGTGCGTGTGACGCTGGCCGCGGCGCTCGCCTATTTCGTCCTGCCCTTCGACGTCATACCCGATTTCATCGTTGGCCTGGGCTATACCGACGACGCCGCCATCCTTTTTGCAGCCATCCGCATGGTTTCGGGGGCGATGCAGCAGCGCCACTACGACGCCGCGCAGCGCTGGCTCGACGAGGCGAAGAAGAGGCCGTAGACGGACGAATCGACTTCTGCTCCATGAAGTCCGTCAGCGGGCGTCGATCGACGCGGCCTTGATCATCGCCAGCACGTTGTCGC
This sequence comes from Labrys sp. ALF-8, assembly GCF_059699065.1. Classification (NCBI taxonomy): domain Bacteria; kingdom Pseudomonadati; phylum Pseudomonadota; class Alphaproteobacteria; order Hyphomicrobiales; family Xanthobacteraceae; genus Labrys; species Labrys sp. ALF-8. The sequence continues at coordinate 1,871,217 of NZ_AP048537.1, read as the reverse complement.
CCGCTCCCAGGCCGAGTTCGTCCACCGCATGGCGCGTGACGAAGGCCGAAAGTGCATCCCCGCCGGCAAGGGTAAGGTCGACGCGCGCGACCGGGCCGTCGTCGCTGGCGATCGCCCTGACGCTTGCCGACAGCATGGTGCGGATTGAAACGCTGCCGGGGCGCTTCATGGCAAGCGAAACGTCCGAGCCGCGCACCACCACCCGCACGGGAGAGCCGGGGGCGCCGGCACGGCCGGGAATGCTGATCGGGCCGGCTGGATGATCGAGGGTGGAGAGGCCGTAGCGCTCGTCATAGGCCCGCACGCGCGCCTGAAGCAGTGACACGGTGTCGAAGCGCTGGTTCGACACCGGGCCCGGTGCCGGCGCAAGCACGTCCTGCGGCGGGCCGACACGCGCCACTCTGCCGTCCTCCAGCACGACGACACGGGCGGCAAGGCGCGCCACTTCCTCGACCGCGTGCGAGACATAGAGGATCGGCACCTTCATCTCGTCGCGTACCCGCTCGATCAGCGGCAGGATCTCCAGCTTGCGCGCGGTGTCGAGGGCGGCGAGGGGCTCGTCCATCAGGAGGAGGCGGGGGGAGGCGAGCAGGGCGCGGCCGATGGCGACGCGCTGCTTCTCCCCGCCCGAAAGGGCGCCCGGGCGGCGCCCGAGCAGCGCACCGATACCGAGAACGCCCACCACCATGTCGAAGTCGAGCCTTTCTCCCGCGGTGCGGTTGAAGAAGCGGCCATAGGTCAGGTTCTGGCGGGCGGTCAGGTGGGGAAAGAGCTGCGCGTCCTGGAACACCAGCCCGACATGGCGGCGATGAGGCCGCAGGAAGACGCGCCCGGCGGCGTCGAACAGCGTGTCGCCGTTGAGCCTGATATGGCCGCGGTCCGGACGCAGCAATCCGGCCACGGCGTTGAGAATGGTCGTCTTGCCCGAGCCGGAACGCCCAAACAGCGCGGTGATGCCGCCGTCGGTGGTGAAGGCGGCCTCCAGCGCGAAACCGGCGCGGCGAATGGTGATATCCGCGTCGATCATGCCGTTCCCGGCAGGTCGGCGATGAAGCGGGCCCTCACCTCGGGCGTCGGCACGAGGCAAACATCCCGCTTGCCGAAAAGGCGGTATCGATTGCGGGCGACGCGGTCGTAGAGGAAGTCTCGCAGGGGGCGCGGTATCACGCCGAGGATGCTCACCCAACCCCAGCCCGGCAGGGCCCTGCCAATGGCGATGGCGCAATCGCTCTTGAACAGCGCCTGGCCGCCGCGGGTTACCGCCACGGTCTCCGGATTGGCCGGATCGATGCCGAAGCGCCCTGCCAGCGTCTTTCCGGCTTCCGTCTGGATGGCGACGAAGCGGAAGCGGCTCTCGCGGTCACGGGGAAGCACGAAATGCACCATGCCCGAACAGAGCATGCACACGCCGTCGAACAGAATGAGGCCATCGGGCAGGTCGTCGGCCGGTTGTGGCGTCCACTGGGACAAGCGTGTCTCCCCGTCGGGCGGCTTCACATCTGCGACACGGGATATTGCGCGCCGCCGCTCCATGATCATAGAAGGACTGCCGGAGCGGCGCAATTGACCGCCTTGCAGCGAGTCCCTCGTGAATTCTTCCTCTTCCGATATCGTAGTCGTCGGCGGTGCCGCCATAGGCTCGGCCACCGCTTATTTCCTCAAGGCCGTTCTCGGCTACGCCGGCACGGTGACGGTGGTCGAGCGCGATCCGACCTACGCCTTTTCCTCCACCACTTTGTCGGCGGCCTCTATCCGTCAGCAGTTCTCCACCCCGGAGAACATCCGCATGAGCCTGTTCGGGCTCGAGATCCTGCGCAGTCTCGAGGAACGCTTCGGGCCTGGTGCCGACGTCGGCTTCCATGAGGGCGGTTATCTCCTGCTGGCGACCGAGGCCGGCAAGGCGATCCTGGAGCAGAACTGGCAGGTACAGCAGGCCGAGGGGGCGGAGATCGATCTGCTCGGCCCCGAGACCCTGCGGCGGGAATTCCCCTGGCTGAACGTCGAGGGTATTGCATCCGGTGCCTATGGCCGGCGCGGCGAGGGTTGGTTCGATTCCCATTCCTTGCTCGACCTTTTCCGCAAGGCCGCGCGCGAGGCGGGCGCCCTCTATGTGAGGGACGAGGTTGTCGGCGTCGAACACGGCAAGGGGTGGGTGGAGGCGGTCAGGCTGAAATCCGGCGGCCGTATCGCCTGCGGCACACTCGTAAACGCCGCCGGGCCGCAGGCGGGAGCTGTCGCCGCCATGGCCGGGCTCGCGCTGCCGGTCGAGCCGCGCAAGCGTTCCGTCTTCGTGGTGCGCTGCAGGACGCCCTTGCCGCGCATGCCGCTGCTGGTCGAGCCCGGCGGCATCTATATCCGGCCCGAGGGCGAGGTCTATATCTGCGGCGGTGCCGAGGAGGAGCGGGGCGAGAAACGCGCCGACGGCGACTTCGATGTCGACTATTCGCTCTTCGAGAACACTGTCTGGCCGGCGCTGGCGGCGCAGGTGCCGGCGCTGGAGGAGCTCAAGCTCATCAGGGCTTGGGCCGGGCATTACGAATACAATACGCTCGACCAGAACGCGATCATCGGTCCCCATCCGGCGCTGCCCAACTTCTATTTCGCCAACGGCTTCTCGGGGCACGGCCTGCAGCAATCGCCCGCGGCGGGCCGCGCGATCGCCGAACTGATCACCACCGGCCGCTTTCAGACGCTTGACCTCAGCGTGTTCGGCTATCAGCGCGTGATCGACGACGAGCCCGTGTTCGAGCTGAACGTGATCTGAGGATGCCCGTGCCCCCGGAGAACAGCCCTCGAAGCGCCGCCGATGACCAAATCGACTGCGGCCCGTTTCAACGCGTTAGGCCCTCTGTGCGGTAGAATTTGGTGATCTCCCTTCCCGAAAACAGCTGGATCTTCGGCAAGTCGATCTCTTCGAATAGCTGCGCATAACGGGAGCGGTTGCCGCGTGTGCGGATGGCGATATGGTACAGCATATCCCATTTCACGCTGTCTTTGCCGCCGGGAAGGCCGCCGCGACGGTCATGCTCGAACCAAGAGCGGCGGAAATAGCGCAAAAGGCTGGCTCCCGTCGACACGTCGAGAAGGATGAAACCCGTCGCCCGGGCCAGGCGCTGCGGCAGGAGCCTGGAATAGTTTCCCTCCATCACCCAGCGCTCGCCCGCTAGCGCGGCATCATGGAGCGTCTGGAACTCCTCGTTTGGGCGCATCTCCCAATCGGTGTGTGGGCGATGCCGCAGCTGGTCCAGATGTATCGGGTCGAGATTACGTTTTCGCGCTATCGCATTCGCCAGGGTGGACTTACCGCTGTTCGAAGGACCCATGATGCAGATGCGCGAGCCGAGGTCACCGAGCTTCATATCCGTGTCCGTATTTCAGGCCAACGTGCCGGCATGACTATATGGATATTGCGATGGGCGGCGGAACGCCGGACGATTGCAGACGAGTTCAACGTGATATGAAGATAGTGCTCCGGGTGCACGGGCATCCTGCCCGTTCTTCCCCTCCTGCGGGCGGTGACGGTTCAGGAACGGGTAGGTTACCTATGCACCCGGCGAGCAGCGCGCGAGGCGCCCCATAGGGTGATCAGCACGAGGACCGCCATCACCACGGCGTTCCAGCCCGCGAGCGAGACGCCGAGGATGCGCAGGCGCGGATTGGTGCAGGATACGACGACGGAACTGTCGATGGCATCGAGCAGGCCGCCCACGTCGGAGGGGTTTGAGCCGATATTGCCGGCCGAACAGTCGGCCGGTCCGAGCCAGAAGTTCCATTCCGCGCCGGCCTGGTAGACACCGAGGAAGCAGCCATACGCGAACAGGCCGGCGAGCAGCACGAGAAGGAGCGCCGTCAGCTTGCCGGGCAGCTGGCCGCCGAGGAAGGCCAGGATGAAGGCGATCGGCACGCCGATATAATAGGGCCAGCGCTGCTGCAGGCAGAGCGGGCACGGGGCGTAGCCGAAGCCATATTGCAGCACCAGCGCCGCGAGTATGACGACGAGGCCCAGGATGCCGGCGATGAAGGCGGCTCGCGCGGCGCTGTTCAACTGCATGTGCTGCTCTCGGGGAAAATATAGTGGGAGGCCAGCGCGCCGGCGACGAGGAAGACCACCAGGCCAATCACCACGGAGGTGAGGTGCCTCTCGATGAAATTCCGCAGCGGTGTCCCGAAATAATTGAGGATGCCGGCCAGCACGAAGAAGCGGGCGCCGCGCGTGATCACCGAAAAGACGACGAACCAGAACAGGCTGTAGCCGGCAAATCCCGACGTGATCGTCACGATCTTGTAGGGGATCGGCGTCAGGCCCTTGATCAGGATGATCCAGGCGCCGTTCTCGGCGTAGAGGCAGCGGAACTGCTCCACGCCATGCTGGTAGCCGTAGAGATTGATCAGCCAGGTACCGATCGTGTCGTAGAGCAGCCAGCCGATCATGTAGCCGAAGATGCCGCCTATAACGGAGGCGATGGTGCAGACGGTGGCGTAGAGCCAGGCCTTCTTCGGCTGGGCCACCGACATCGGAATCAGCATGATGTCGGGCGGGATGGGGAAGAAGGAACTCTCGGCGAAGGATATGAACCCAAGTACCCAGATCGCGGAGGGACTTTCGGAGGCACGAATCATCCAGTCGTAGAAGCGGCGCAGCATGAGTGTCCCTACTTGATCCATGTCCCCTTAGCTGGCCTTCCGGCGGAAATCCACTGGGGTACGATTGCGAACGATCAACTTACCGTTGGTTCGGCGCAACCTTGCAACGATTGATTAGACCAGCATGAGGCCGGGCGCCCGCGAATCGCAAGCGGGAGCAGCGCTTCATGACCTGCCCCAGAAAAGGCGGGATGGCCCGCCACCTTCCTCGATGGGACTGGAGAATCGTTAACGAAGGAAGAATTCGTTAACCATATGGGCTGCATTTGTCTGAAATGATCGCGACGGGCGCACATACGAAGCTGAGCCTGGCCATCCTGGCCGGGATGATCGCTGCGTTCTGCCCGCCTTCGCTGCCTGCGCTGGCCCAATCGGCGACGCCTGCGCCGGCAGCGCAGGCCGGAAAGGATCCCGCGAAGGAGGCAGCCGCCCGGCGCGATGATCTTGCGCGCCTCCAGGGCGAGATCAAGCTGTCAGACGAGACGTTGGCGAGGCTGCGGGGCGAGATCCAGTCGCTGGGGGCCGACCGTGACAAATTGCATCAGCAACTCGTCGATACCGGCAACCAGACACACGATACCGAGGAAAAGGTCTTGAGCGCCGAGGCCCGCCTCGCGTCGCTCGACAGCAACGAGGACAATATCCGCGTCTCGCTGCAGAGCAAGCGAGGCCTCCTGATCGAGGTGCTGGCCTCGCTGCAGAGGATGGGCCGCAACCCGCCGCCGGCCATGCTGGTCAGCCCGGACGATGCGCTGCAGGCCGTGCGTACGGCCATGCTGCTCGGCGCCGTGCTGCCGGAAATGCGGCAGGAGACGCAGGCCCTTGTCGCCGATCTCAAGGAACTGCAGCGTGTGCGCGGCGAGATCACCGCCCAGCGCGATACGCTGAAGCAGGCTCTGCTGGACCTTGCCGAGAACCGGACGCGGACCCAGTTGCTCGTCGAGGAGCGCCAGAAGGTTCTGGCGCAGGAGCAGGACATGCTCGCCACCGAGCAGGCCCATGCCACCGCCCTGGCGCAGCAGGCCGCCAATCTCAAAGATTTGATCGCCCGCATGGAACGCGAGGTTCCGTCCGCCCAGCGCGCCGCCAGCAATGCCGAGACGGCAGCCGCAGCCCAGGCCGGCAATGGCGCCAAACCCTCCCTCGCGGCCCTGCAGGACCCCAGCCGCCTGACGCCCGCGATCCCCTTCGACCAGGCCAAGGGCCTGCTCCGCCTGCCGGTCACAGGCTCGATCGCCCGCAGCTTCGGTTCGGATGACGGCAATGGGGGGCAATACAAGGGCATGACGGTGACGGCCACGCCCGGTGCCAACGTCACCGCCCCCTGCGACGGCTGGGTGGTCTTCGCCGGCAATTTCCGGTCCTACGGCCAACTCTTGATCATCAATGCCGGCGGCGGGTATCATGTGGTCATGGCCGGCATGGATAAGATTAATGTTGCACTGGGCCAGTTTGTCTTGACGGGCGAGCCCGTTGCCGCCATGGGTTCAGATCCGGCCCAGGGTCCGGGGACAGGCAACGGAGCCCAGGCAGCATTGGGGGCTGAGGCAGCGACCGCGGCGATAAATGGTGCTTCAAGCACCCGCCAGCCCGCCCTATATATCGAGTTCAGGAAAGACGGTGTTTCCATAGACCCCACACCGTGGTGGTCCAATCAAGGCGAGAAGGCACGCGGATGATTCGCAAGCTTCCCATTCTACTCTGCGGTGTGGCACTTGGCGCTGTCGCGACGGTTGCGGTGACCCAGGCCCCCATGCTGATGGGCGGCGCCCACGCAGCCGTGACCGACACCTACAAGCAGCTCAACCTGTTCGGCGACGTTTTCGAACGCGTGCGTTCCGACTATGTCGAGCAGCCGGACGACGGGAAGCTGGTCGAAGCGGCCATCAACGGCATGCTTACTTCGCTCGACCCCCATTCGAGCTACATGGATGCCAAGAGCTTCCAGGACATGCAGGTGCAGACCAAGGGTGAGTTCGGCGGCCTCGGCATCGAAGTCACCATGGAAGACAATGTGCTCAAGGTGGTCTCGCCCATCGACGATTCGCCCGCTTCCAAGGCCGGCCTCCTCGCCGGTGACGTCATCACCGCGCTCGATGGAGACCCGGTCCAGGGCATGACGCTGCAGCAGGCCGTGGACAAGATGCGCGGCGCGGTCAATACGCCGATCACCCTCAAGATCCTGCGCGGCGGCAAGGGCGATCCGATGGACGTCAAGGTCGTTCGCGACATCATCAAGGTGAAGTCCGTGCGCGCCAAGAAGATGGGCGACGATATCGGCTATATCCGCATCACCCAGTTCACCGAGCAGACCTTCGACGGTCTGAAGAAGAGCCTGGATCAGCTCAACAAGGATATCGGCCAGGACAAGGTCAAGGGCTACATCATCGACCTGCGCAACAATCCGGGCGGATTGCTCGACCAGGCGATCCAGGTGTCCGACGCCTTCCTCGATCGGGGCGAGATCGTCTCGACCCGCGGCCGGAGCCCCGACGATGTGCAGCGCTACACGGCGCGCGCGGGTGACCTCACCGGCGGCAAGCCGGTGATCGTGCTGGTCAATGGCGGCTCGGCCTCGGCTTCGGAGATCGTGGCCGGCGCCTTGCAGGATCACAAGCGCGCCACCATTCTGGGCACGCGCTCCTTCGGCAAGGGTTCGGTGCAGACCATCATCCCGCTGCAGGGCAACGGTGCGCTGCGCCTGACCACGGCGCGCTACTACACGCCGTCGGGCCGCTCGATCCAGGCCAAGGGCATCGAGCCGGAGATCGTGGTGCAGGAGAACGTGCCCTCCGACATCAAGGGCAAGGACCAGACCAATGGCGAAGCGGGCCTGAAGGGCCATCTCGCCAATCCCGGCGACGACAAGTCGGAGGAGGGCGGCTCCTCGGCCTATGTCCCCGCCGACGAGAAGGACGATACCCAGCTCCAGCAGGCGATCGACCTGCTGCACGGCACCCAGAAGAGCGCCTACTTCCCGCCGGATCCCAAGACCGGCGTGCCCAACTGAGCACGGGCGGATCGTTCGAGACATCTTGCAACGCCGGGGTTCGTCCCCGGCGTTGCCTTTTGGGTGGTGGTGTGAAACCTCTCCCCCGCCCCCAGGCTTCTCTTCCAACATTCCCGCTTGAATCGGCGCGGCAAAGGCCTATGTGGAAGCTCTGCTTCCCGTGAAGGACATCCCATGCGTCTCACAGACCTTCTGGCTCAAAAGCCCGTGCTGCTCGCCGACGGCGCCACCGGAACCAATCTGTTCGAGATGGGCCTGATGTCGGGGGACCCGCCGGAGATGTGGAACCTGGAACATCCCGATCGCATCCACGCCCTGCACCAGTCCTTCGTCGATGCCGGCGCCGACATCATTCTCACCAACTCCTTCGGTGGCAATCGAAGGCGCCTGGCCCTGCACAAGCTCGACGGGCGCGTGAAGGAAATCAACGCCGCGGCGGCGCGCAATGCCCGCCTCGTCGCCGATGGTGCCGGCCGGCCCGTCATCGTGGCTGGCTCCGTCGGCCCGACCGGTGACCTGTTCCAGCCGCTCGGTCCGCTGACCGAGGACGATGCCGTCGAAGTCTTCCTCGAACAGATAGAGGGCCTGAAGGAAGGCGGCGTCGACGTGATCTGGATCGAGACGATGTCGGCCGCCGAGGAAATGCGTGCCGCCGCCAAGGCTGCGGTCAAGGCCGGCATGCCCTACACCGTCACCGCGAGTTTCGACACCGCCGGCAAGACCATGATGGGCATTCCCCCCGCCGCCATGCCTGGTGTTGCCGAGGGCATCGATCCCAATCCGGTTGCAGTCGGTGCCAATTGCGGCGTCGGAGCCTCGGACCTGCTCGTCTCCGTGCTGTCGATGACGGAGTCCAACCCGGACACCATCGTCATTGCCAAGGCGAATGCGGGCATCCCGCAGTTCCATGGCGACCACATCCATTATTCCGGCACGCCGGAGCTGATGGCGGAATATGCGCGCCTCGCCATCGATGCCGGCGCGCGCATCATCGGCGGCTGCTGCGGCACCTCGCCCGAGCACCTCGCCGCGATGCGCAAGGCCATCGACGGGCATACCCGCGCCGAGCGGCCGGACACGGCAAAGGTCATCGCGGAAATCGGCCCGCTCGTCGCCCCGCCCAAGGCCGGCAGCGACGAAGCGAGGAGACGCCGCAGGCACTGATCGGGATCCCCGGCGGCGCGGGCATCTTGTCCGCTCCGGCAAATGAGACTGCAAGGAAAGGGGCGCGAACCGTGTCGGTCGCGCCCTTCTTTGCGGAGGCCGGCTTTTCAAGAGCCGGCAAGATGTCCGTGCTCCCGGTTCACGCCCAATCCGGCACGCTGTCGAGGCCGAGCAGTTCCTCATAGCTCGGGCGCTTCCGGATCACCGCGAACCTGTCGCCGTCAACCAGCACCTCGGGAATGAGGGGCCTGGTATTGTAGGTGCCGGCCTGTACGGCACCATAGGCGCCCGCCGACATGACGGCGAGGAGGTCGCCACGCCCGACCACGGGAATGTCGCGGTCGAGGGCCAGGTAGTCGCCGGTTTCGCATACCGGGCCGACCACGTCCGCGGTCAGCATGGCGCCGCCGAGCGGGCGTTCCTTCACGGGCCAGATCGCGTGGTAAGCCTCGTAGAGCGTGGGACGGATCAGGTCGTTCATGCCGGCGTCGACGATGACGAAGGTCTTGCCCTCGCCTTCCTTCACATAGACCACCTCCGTGACGAGGATGCCCGCATTGCCGGCGATCAGGCGGCCCGGCTCGAATATCAGCGTGGCGCCGAGATCCCTGCTGTAGCGCTTGACCACGGCTGCATAGTCGTCCGGATGCGGCGGAGGTTCGTTGTCGTCCTTGTAGGGAATGCCGAGGCCGCCGCCGAAATCGATGTGGTCGATGACATGGCCGTCCGCGCGGAGTTCCCGCACAAGGGCGACCAGGCGCTCGATCGAGGCATCATAGGGCTCCAGCGCCGTAATCTGGCTGCCGATATGCATGTCGACGCCGGTCACCGCTATGCCCGGTAGCTTTGCCGCGCGGGCATAGATCGCGCGGGCCTGTGCAATGGGAATGCCGAACTTGTTCTCGGACTTGCCGGTGGAGATCTTCTTGTGGGTCTTGGCGTCAACGTCCGGATTGATGCGCAGCGACACGCGCGCGACGCGGCCTCGTGCACTGGCCCTCTGGGACAGCAGCTCCAGCTCGGGCTCCGACTCGACGTTGAAGCAGAGGATATCCTCGTCGAGGGCATAGTCGAGCTCGCGCGTGAGCTTGCCGACGCCCGAGAACATGATCTTGCTGGCCGGCACGCCAGCGGCACGGGCACGGCGCAATTCACCTTCGGAAACCACGTCCATGCCGGCGCCGAGCCGGGCCAGGAGGCGCAGCACGGCCAGGTTGGAATTGGCCTTCACGGCGAAGCAGACGAGCGACGGGACGTCGGCGAAGGCCTGGCTGAACACCTTGAAGTGACGGCGCAGCGTGGCAGCGGAGTAGCAGTAGAACGGCGTGCCTACTTCGGCGGCTATGGCCGGCAGTGCAACGCCTTCGGCATGCAGCACGCCGTCGCGATAAGTGAAATGGTGCATCGGAGTATCAGTTCAAGAGGAAGTCCAAGGGCAGCTTGCGGGCGGGCTTGACGTAGCCGGGATCCTTTTTCTTGCCGTTGGGGCCGGCCTTGTCCGAGACGTGCTGCTCGGGCGGCGGCTCAAGTTTGCCTTTCCGGCCGCAGCCTGCCAGGCCGAAGCTCGTGACCAGCGCCAGGGCGAGAGCGATGCGGAACGCATTACCAACCATAGGAAACTCCAGTGTTTGACGCTGTGTAGCATGAATTTCGATTTGGTGTGTCGGTGTTTGGGCAAGGCCGGGGCAGGAGTCGCTGCATTGCCCGAGAGGGCGCGGACCTCTCGGGATTCCGCCCGCCGAAAGGCCTTGCCCCGAACCCTCACCCCTTGCTCAGCGCCTTCTGCCACCTTCTGGCCTGCGCCTTCACATTGGACGGGGCCGTGCCGCCATAGGAGATGCGGCTGCGCACGGATTTCTCCACGCCCAGCACGCCGAAGACACCCTCGTTGATGCGCGGCTCCACCGTCTGCATGTCTGCCAGGGAGAGCTTTTCGAGCGGCAGCTTGCGCTCGGCAGCGATGCCGACCAGGCGGCCGGTGACGTGATGAGCCTCGCGGAAGGGCAGGTTGAGTTCGCGCACCAGCCAGTCCGCGAGATCGGTGGCCGTGGCGTAGCCGGAACCCGCAGCCGCCTTCATGCGCTTGAGGTCGGGCGCCATGTCCCTCACCATGCCGGCCATGGCAGCCGTGCACAGCGACAGGGTCTGCAACGCGTCGAAGGCCGGCTCCTTGTCCTCCTGCATGTCCTTGCCATAGGCGAGCGGCAGCCCCTTCATCATCACCAGCAGGCCGGTGAGGGCACCGATGACGCGCCCGGCCTTGCCGCGCACCAGTTCCGCGGCGTCGGGATTGCGCTTCTGAGGCATGATGGAGGAGCCGGTGGTGAACTTGTCCGACAGAGCCACGAAGGCGAATTGGGGCGTCGTCCAGATCACGATTTCCTCGGCGAAACGTGAGAGGTGCATCGCCGTGATCGAGGCGGCGGCCAGAGCCTCCAGCACGAAATCGCGGTCGGAGACCGAATCGAGCGAATTGGCGGTGGGGCGATCGAATCCGAGCGCCCTGGCGGTCGCATGGCGGTCGATCGGGAAGGAGGTGCCGGCCAGGGCCGCGGCTCCGAGCGGACATTCGTTGAGGCGCCTGCGGGCATCCGCGAAGCGGCCGCGGTCGCGGCCGAGCATCTCGACATAGGCGAGGAGATGGTGGCCGAACGTCACCGGCTGGGCCGACTGCAGATGGGTAAAGCCCGGCATGACGGCGCCGGCGAAGGCGAGGGCCTTGTCGGCAAGCGCCGTCATCAGGTCCTTCAGCTGCGCATCGAGGTCGTCGATGGTGTCGCGCACCCAGAGCTTGAAATCGGTGGCGACCTGGTCGTTGCGGGAGCGCGCGGTATGCAGCCGGCCGGCGGCGGGACCCGCGATGGTGGCCAGGCGAGACTCCACGTTCATATGGATGTCTTCCAGAGCACGCGAAAAAGTGAACGAGCCGCTCTCGATTTCGCCGCGGACGGCCTCTAGACCCTCACTGATGGCCTTGGCGTCGGCGGCTGCGACGATCCCCTGCTTCTCGAGCATGGCGAGATGCGCCAGAGAGCCGCGGATGTCCTGGGCCCAGAGGCGCTTGTCAAAGTCGATCGAGGCGTTGATCTCTTCCATGATCGCGTCCGGTCCCGACTGGAACCGGCCGCCCCACATTTTATTGCTCATCTGGATAGGCTTTCAGTGAACGAAGACAGTCGGCAGGAAAATCTCGAAGCCAGGCCCCCCCAGAAATCGAACCGGCGCTGGCTGGTCGGCGCGGCCATCCTGGCTGGGGCCGTGGTTGGCGTGGGCGCGGTATACGGGACAAAGGGCGGCTCGGGCAATCAGGAAAGCGCGTCCTGCCCGGGCGCAGCGGCGGCGGCGGCGAAGATGGACCCGCTGGCCAAGGGCCAGGTGGCGGCCTTCAACGTCAATCCGGCGCCCCAGCCGTTGACGCCGATCAGCTTCAAGACCGCTGACGGGGCCAAGGTGACGCTTGCCGATTTCAAGGGCAAGACGGTCCTGCTCAACCTGTGGGCGACCTGGTGCATCCCCTGCCGGAAGGAGATGCCGGCCCTCAACCAGCTTCAGGCCGAGATGGGCGGCAAGGATTTCGAGGTCGTCGCCGTCAATATCGACACGCAGGGCTCCGACCGTGTCGAGGCCTTCCTGAATGATACGGGGATCGACAAACTCCATCGCTACGCCGATCCCTCGACGAGCATCCTGCAGAGCCTGAAGAACGAAGGCCTTGGCCAGGGGCTGCCGACTTCCGTGATCGTCGACAAGCAGGGTTGCCGCCTCGGTGCCATGGCGGGGCCCGCCGAATGGGCCAGCGACGATGCCAAGGCGCTCGTCAAGGCTGCGATCGGATCGTAGGGTAAGCGACGTTTTACGTTGACTGCCGTTCCCCCATTGCTATTGCAGGCAAAAGCAATTGGGGGAACGCGCAATGATCATCTTCGGATACCGGGGCCGTGAACGCACGATCGGCAAGGGGACTTTCAATTGTCCGCATTGCCGTTCTTCGCGTACATACGAGCGCAAGAAAGCCCAGCGCTGGTTTACCCTCTATTTTATTCCAATCTTTCCGCTGCAGACGTTGGGTGAGCGTATCATCTGCGATGCCTGCGGCCAGGCCTATACTACGGCGGTGCTGAGCTACGACCCGTCGCAGCAGGAGGCACAGCGCAGGGATGCGGTCGCACGGCAGTGGCGGACGGCGATGATCGCCGTCGCCTGCGCCTTCGGCCGTCCCAATGAAGCCCAGGCGGAGGCGGTTGGCATCGGCATGTCGCGGATCCTCCAGCAGCAGGCCGATCCCGCCGAGATCCTGGCCGATTGCGGCAGCGCGCCCCGCGGGGGCATGGCCGAGGAGGAAGTGCTGGGGCGTCTCGCCGACCTGCCGCGCAGTCTCGGATCCGACGGCAAGGAGGGATTTCTCCAGTCCGCGCTGGAGGTGTTGCGGGCCGGCGATGCCGATTTGCAGGTGCAACATGGCCTCCTGCGGCGCATCGGCGACGTGCTTGGTCTCAGCCAAGCCTATGTTCGCGGCATCCTCGCTGCGCACGCCTGAGCAACAGGGAGCCGGAGCGTGCCGTGGCCGTCTCCGGCCGCCGGATTGGATGATTCCGTCTGGAAGCGTCACGCCCGGTGGTAGGGATGCCCGGCTATGATGGTCGTTGCCCGGTAGAGCTGTTCTGCGAGCAGGATCCGCACGATCTGGTGAGGCCAGGTCATCTTGCCGAAGGAAAGTGTCATGGTCGCACGCGATCTTATCGCGTCGCCGTGTCCGTCGGCGCCTCCGATCAGGAAGGCGAGGGAGGCTGTACCGCCGTCGCGCCAGCCGGCCATCCTGGCGGCGAAGGCCTCGCTGCCCGGCGAGGCGCCGTTCTCGTCGAGCGCGACGATCACGGCGCTGGCCGCAGCGGCGAGAAGCTTGTCGGCCTCCTCGGCCTTGCGGTCCTCGGCGCGGCGGGCGCGGCTTTCATCGATTTCTACGATATCAAGGGGGCCGAGCGCCAGGCTGCGGGCGCTTGCGTTCAGTCGCTCGGCATAGCGGGCCACGAGATCACGTTCCGGGCCAGCCTTGAGCCGGCCGACGGCACAGATCATGAGGCGCATATGGCTTTCAGCTCGGGCGAAGTTCGTTCGGACGACCCGACGACCACATCTTCTCGAGATTGTAGAAGGCGCGGACCTCAGGACGGAACAGATGCACGATCACATCGCCCGCATCGATCAGCACCCAGTCGCAGACCGGGATGCCCTCGACGCGGGGGCTGCCATGTCCATTGTTCTTGAGATCCTTCAGCAGGCGATCGGCGATCGCGCCGACATGCCTCGCAACGCGGCCCGTTGCGATGATCATGACGTCAGCGATAGCACTCTTGCCGCGCAGATCGATTTCCACAATCTCCTCGGCCTTCATGTCGTCCAGGCTCTCGAGGATCAGGCGAACCGTGGCGTCAACGTCCGGGCGGATCGCTCGGCTCACGGGATGAAGCGGTATAACGTCCGCTTCGCGTCTCACCAACGTGGTCAGGGGCACACCCTCTTGCTCATTGATTCGCGGACCTCCGCGAATTCCATTCGCTCCACAATATTAGCAAGTCATCGCGTCGATTCAATGACGTCGATGGCTTGAAGGTGCCGGAACATGGTTAAACCGTGGTTAATTTTTACCAAGTGGTAGGCCGTGGCCCCGCGCTCTCAGGGCGGTGGAGGAATTGCTGTCGAGCGGCGCATGCAGGAACACCCAGGCCGGCGGCTGGCGGTATTTGAGGTTCCGGGCCTCGTACTCCTGCAGGCGGAAGCGGGACAGCACGCGCGCGGCCTTGGCCAGGGGCCCCTTGGTGGTGGCGCCCGGTCTTGCGACCACGGCTATGGCGACACGCGAGGCGATGCCGCGCCAATGCTGCCAGCGATGGAAGCCGGCGAGGTTGTCCGCACCCATGATCCATACGAAGGTCACGCCCGGGCAGCGTCGCTGCAGCCATGCGATGGTGTCGTAGGTGTAGCGGGTGTGGATGGCCGCCTCGATGCCGGTGACGGCTATGCGGGGATGATCGGCAAGCGACCGGGCCGCGGCCACCCGCATCTCGAGCGAAGGCAGCGCCTGATTGTCCTTCAGGGGATTGCCCGGCGTGACCAGCCACCAGACCTGGTCGAGGCCGAGCCGCGTCAACGCCACGAGGCTCGCATGGCGATGGCCCTCATGCGGCGGATTGAAGCTGCCGCCGAACAGGCCGATCGTCATGCCCGGCGAGAAGGTCGGCAGGCGGCGGGCATCGGCAGGGCTGGGCAAGGGGGCGAGCATTCTTTGCCCTGCGAGCGCGGACCCCTCTCCCGATCGCGGAGAGGGGCAAGGGTAAGGATCCGGGCCTGCTGGATCGAGGCTCATTCGTCTGAACCTGTCATTGCCCGTGCACGGAAGCAATGCGCCAGTTCCGGATAGGGTTAAAGCTTGTCCGCCGCCTCAGGCGTGGGCCAGCGCCTTCTCCCATTCGCGGATGTCGACGAAATGGCCGGCGATGGCCGCCGCCGCCGCCATTTGCGGCGAGACGAGATGGGTGCGACCCTTGTAGCCTTGGCGGCCCTCGAAATTGCGGTTCGAGGTCGAGGCGCAGCGCTCGCCTGGCCTGAGCTTGTCGGCATTCATCGCCAGGCACATCGAGCAGCCCGGCTCGCGCCAGTCGAAGCCGGCCGCACGGAAGATCTTGTCGAGGCCTTCGGCCTCGGCCTGCATCTTCACGAGACCCGAGCCCGGCACGATCATGGCGTTGACGGCGCCGTTCACCGTACGGCCCTCGACGATCTTGGCGACCGCGCGCAGATCCTCGATGCGGCCATTGGTGCAGGAGCCGATGAAGACGCGATCGAGCGCGATGTCCTGGATGCGTTCGCCGCCGTTCAAGCCCATATAGGCGAGAGCGCGGGCGATGGCGGCCTTCTTGTGCTCGTTCGGCGCGTCATCGGGATGCGGCACCTTGCCGGCGATGGAGACGACGTCCTCCGGGCTGGTGCCCCAGGTGACGATCGGCGGCAGCGAGGCGGCGTCGAGCCTGATCTCACGGTCGAAATGCGCGCCCTCCTCGGTGTAGAGCGTGCTCCAATAGGCGACGGCGCGATCCCAGGCCTCGCCCTTCGGCGATTTCGGGCGATCCTTCAGATAGGCATAGGTCTTCTCGTCCGGCGCGATCAGGCCGGCGCGGGCACCGCCCTCGATCGACATGTTGCAGACCGTCATGCGGCCTTCCATCGAGAGGGCGCGAATGGCCTCGCCGGCATATTCCAGCACATGGCCGGTGCCGCCGGCCGTGCCGATCTCGCCGATGATGGCCAGGATGATGTCCTTGGCGGTCACGCCGTCCGGCAACTTGCCGTCGACGGTGACGCGCATGTTCTTGGCCTTCTTCTGGATCAGCGTCTGCGTGGCGAGGACATGCTCGACCTCGGAGGTGCCGATGCCGTGGGCCAGCGCGCCGAAGGCGCCATGGGTCGAGGTGTGGCTGTCGCCGCACACGATGGTCGTGCCGGGCAGGGTGAAGCCCTGCTCGGGGCCGACGATGTGGACGATGCCCTGGCGCTTGTCGAGTTCGGAGTAGTACTCGACGCCGAAATCCCTGGCATTCTGGGCCAGCGTCTCGACCTGCATCGCGCTTTCGGGATCGTCGATGCCCTTGGTCCGGTCGGAGGTCGGCACGTTGTGGTCGACGACGGCCAGCGTGCGCTGGGGCGAATGCACCTTGCGGCCGGAGACGCGCAGGCCCTCGAAGGCCTGCGGGCTCGTCACCTCATGCACGAGATGGCGGTCGATATAGAGCAGGCTCGTCCCATCGGGAGCGGTTTCGACGACGTGGTCGTCCCAGATCTTGTCGTAGAGCGTGCGGGGAGCCATTGGCATTTCCTGCGTATGACGTAATTTTGACGCTCATTTAGTCAAAAAAGAACCGCGCGAAAAGAGTGTAAAAACTACCAGCTTCACGGCCCCTCTGTCACGCCGACCATCGGGCCGAGGCTGTTCCACCCGCCGATGCCGGGCATGGGCGGGGCATAGAGCGTGGAGATCGAGCCGTCGAGGAAGAGGGCGTTCTGGGTTCCGAGCCGGTCACGAAAGAGCTGGGCGAAGTCGTGGAAGCTCACCGGCTCCGTGGAAATCGCGAAGATGACGATCTTGCCGTCACGCACGCCCACCCCGTTGCGCATCTTCTCCGAGGGGCCGTCGGGCTGGATCTTGGGATGGATCTGGCCGTCGATCACCAGCATCGGGCCGGACTGGGTGGCGAAGCGGGCATTGATCCGCGCTTTGAGGAAGCGGCTCGTCTCCATCACTCCGGCCTTGCCGTCGCCGAAATAGAACACGCCGTTCGGCTTGAGATGAAAATTGCCGAAGCCGTTGCGGGTGTTCGCGTTGTGCAGCAGGCGGCCGTTCTCGATGTAGAGGCCGACCGGGCCGAGCGCCTTGTCATACATGCCCGCATTCATGGCGAAGATCAGCTTCTTGCCCTGCGCGCCGAGTTCCTCGGCAAGTCGGCTGGGGCTGCCGAGCGGCGTTCCGTCGGCACCGCGCCAGTAGAGAGCCAGGGCATCGTTGCTGAGATCGAAGCGGCACACGATATAGCCGCGCCCCTGCTCCGACAGATTCTCGCAGGCAGCCCGCGCCGGAGCGGCGAAACCCATGATCGAGGCGGCGAATGCCAGGCCAAGAAGGGCCCGGCGCAAAAAAGACAGCAAATAAACCGCTCCCACAAACGAAACGAAGGCCTAGCGAGCCTGGGTGGTCAGGATCTTGAATGCGAATACGCCGAACACCCCGGCAAAGGTGTAGTCGATGCCTCGCAGGAAACGCGGGCGAGCCTTGAGCCAGGATACCACCCGTTCCGCCCCAAGGATCAAAATGAACGCAAGTGGCACATTGATGGCAATGAAATAGAGTCCCAGGAAGAAAAGTTTCTGGGAGGCGTGCGGGTCGCCGGCGTCGACGAACTGAGGCAGGAAGGTCAGGAAGAACAGCACGACCTTGGGGTTGGTAAGGTTGATGCCGAGCCCCATCGTGAAGGTCGGCCAGAAGCCCGCGACAGGCTTGCCATCGCCCTTTACGTTCAGCGCCGAGCCCGACCGGACGGCGCTGAAGGCGAGCCACAGCAGGTAGAGCGCGCCGACGATCTTCAGCATCGTGAAGGCGGCGGCGCTGGCAGCCAGCACCGCGGAGAGCCCGACGGCTGCAAAGAGGGTGTGCAGCACGCAGCCGACCTGAGTGCCTAGCATGGCCGCCGTACCGCCGCGCCTGCCGCCGGAAATCGTCTTGGCCAGCCACAGGCTCATGTCCGGGCCTGGCGTGATGAAGAGCAGCACGCAGGCAGCCGAATAGATCAGCAGGGTGTGGAGATCGGGCAGGAAAGTCATGGCGTCCATCCGTCGGGCCGAAGCTCTGGCTTCCCCTGCCTGCTACACCCAGACGGCACCCGACGGAAGGAGTTTGTTCAGCTGACCGGCAGCACCTGGGTGGCGGCCTGTGCCGACGAGATCGCTGCGCCTGCCACCACGTCCGGTATCATCTGACCGCTGATCGTGCGCACCGATACCGCGCCGCTGGCGAACTCGATGCCCTGCTCCGGCAGGATCCGCACGAGGCGTTTGAGAGCTTCGCGCTGGATGAAAGTCGGCTTACTCGGCTTCACGGTGAACTTGAAACGCACCACGATGGCATTGTCCACGATGTCGGAGACGCCCTGCATCTTGAGCGGGGCGAGGAACTCGTCCTTCATCTCGGGATCTTCCAGCATGTCCTGGCCGATCTTCTTGACGGCCTTGCGCAGTTTCTCCAGGTCCGTTCCGGTGGCGAAGCGCAACGTGAACTTGATGGTGGACCAGTCTCGGCTGTAGTTGGTCACCTGTCCGAGCTGGCCGTAGGGGATGGTATGCACCGGCCCGTTCTGGTGGCGCAGCCTCAGGGATCGCAGGGTGAACCCTTCCACCGTGCCCTTGGCCTTGCCGACGTCGATATATTCGCCGACGCGGAAGGCATCGTCGACAAGGAAGAAGACGCCTGAGACGACGTCCTTCACCAGGGTCTGCGAACCGAAGGAAATGGCGAGGCCGAAGATGGAGGCCCCGGCGATCAGCGGCGTCACGTTGACGCCGAGCTGGGAGAGAATCGTCAGCAACGCCAGCACGATGATGCCGATGGCGAGGCCTATGCGCAGAACCGGCATCAGTGTCGCGATGCGAGAGGCGGTCTGGATCGGGGCGTCGTCATCGGCGGCGTTGACGCCCTGAGGGCCGGCCGCGGTCGCCTGGGTGAAGGAGTAGCGATCGGTGAGGTAGCGCACCAACTCCCAGGCGCAATAGGCGCCGAAGGCCGTGATTCCGGCTGCGAAGAGATTGCTGGCGACGCGGTTGAAGTCATCGCCCGCCATTACGCCGCTGACGTCGACGGCCCATGAGCGCCCCAGCGCGGCGATGGCCATGATCATGACGCCGAAGCGCGCGCAGCGCGCCAGCGCCTCGGCCCCGCGTGGATGGACCAGATGCACGCCGTCAGCGGATTTGTGCTGGAGGAGGATGCGCAGGCGATGCACCAGCGATTCGATCAGCAGGAGGCCCACCAGGATCGCCAGGGTGAGCATCAGGGCGTTGGAGACGCGCGACTGCCCGGCCACGGCGCCGTAGATGTCGGCGGTCGCGAACAGCGCGAACATGAGAACCGCGGCGATCAGCCAGTGCCGGGCCAGGCTCCGCTTGATCGGGCTGGCATTGGCCGGGTTGGTGACGCCGATGAACCAGCGGCTGATCGGGCCGTTCAGCCAGACGCAGATGGAAATCATGCCGGCGGCCATGCTGACGGCGCCATAGAGCTGGCCGGTGCTCAGCGCCAGGGGCGGCGATTCCAGGGCTCGCAGGATTCCCGCCAGCGCATTGTTGCTGAGCAGCAGGATGAGCGCCAGCGCCGCGCCCCAGTAGATCCTGATGGCATCGCTGTCGCCGAGATCCGGCAGGCGTGCCTGCGGCAGGCGGGGCTGCAGTGTGAAGCGGAAGAGCGCCTGGACCACGCGCCAGAGCATGATCAGTTTGAGAAGGGCCACCGAGAATCGCGTCTGCGGCGTTTCGCCCATGAAGCGGACGGCCTCGCTGGCATTCCCGACCAGCCAGAGGGCCAGAAGCGGCGGGAGCTCCATCAGCGCCAGGAGGACGAGGCCCCGCACGCCATGCAGCCCTTGCATCTGTGTGGCGGCGCGCCGGCGCAACGGTGTGAGCAACGCCCGCACCAGCCATTCGGCCGCCAGGGCGATGGCGATCGCCCCAAGAAGCAGCATGAAGTAGGTCCCCACCTCGCGGCCATTGTTCGCCGGGGCATCGAGGCGCTCGCGGAAATGCCGGAACTCGGCGGCCAGGGCGGGCAAGCCGGTCACGAGCTCGCCGATATGCATGAACATCTGCGTCTGTTCGGTGCCCGCCATCTGCATGCCGGGGCCCGCATCACCTGCGGCAGGCTGGCCGGGCTGCTTGCCCTGCTCCTGCATCTTCTTCATCACGGCCTGGCTGATGGCATCGACCATCTGGTCCATCTGCTGCTGCGACATGGCGGGTGCAGGCGATGGAGTTGGGGGCGGCGTCGTGCTCTGCGCAAGAGCGGGCCACGCCGCCAGAGCGAAAACCATCAGAACCCAATATGACCAACCCGGCAGTCTCAACGCAGTGTCTCCACGCAACCCTGCCTTCTTTTGCATCGAGGCAGCATTCAATTGACGACACAGTGCCGCGGGCGGGTCAATGGCGTTGCGGGCCTGCCGCTACTTTCGCGTGAACAGAACGGTGGAATTGCTCGTGAGCGAGACGGGAGGCTCCTGTGTGTCCAGGCTGCGCGGGCTGTAGGCGCGGAGCGGGAGTGCGGCGGCGGCCGTCGACACGGCGATCTCATCGGCCGTCCGGCCGGCCTTCGCCAGCAGGCGCGGGTGGAAAGCGATCAGGGCCGCCTCCGTTCGCGGACCGAGCAGCGGCGCCATGTGCGGCAGCAGCGTGTATTCGGCACCCTCGACGTCCATCTTGAGCACGATCCGGCGAGCCCCCTCGGCCATGGACGCGATCTCGGCTGGCAGGACAGCGGCGGCGTCCCAGAGCGCGGCGCCGTTCTCGGCAGCCAGGATGCTCCCCATGCTGTCTCCAGGCTTCCTGGGCGAGCCGAGGCGTACGCGGCCGGCCACGGGCGAGGCCGCGGCATTGTGCAGCTCGATGCGAGGCGCCAGGGACGGATTGGCCGCGACGTTCGCGCCGAGCAGTTCGAAAGCGCGCGGGTCGGGCTCGAAGGCCAGCACCCTGGCCCCGAGCGAGGCGGCCAGAAGGGTGATCGGCCCGATCCAGCCCCCGATATCGATGAGGAGCGTATGCGGATCGACCAAGGCTCGTACGCTCGCGAGCGTCTCCGGCTCCCAGGAACCGGCGCCCGCCTTGTCCCAGAAGCTCTCCTTGTCGTCTGCGACATTGAAGTGGATGTCGCCGATAGCGATCGAACGAACCGCAGTGCTCACGCGGCTACCTTCTGGCTCTCGGTGGCCTTCCGGCGGCGCAGCTTGTCGAGCTTGATCTTGAAGCCCATGTTGTCGGCGTTGGAATAGGAGCAGCTCTGGCAGATATCGAACTGCTTGGTATAGCCATGACGGCGCGCCTTGGCCGCTTCGTCGGAAAGATAGGCCTTCTTGAAGCCCACCTTGTCGACGTTGGGCAGCTTGATCATGCGGTCGTAGTCGATGCAGCACAGGCCGAGGTCCCCTTCCCAGAACACCACGGTCTGGTAGAGCGGCACGTCGCAGAGCAGGCTGATCTTCTCGCTCTGATGGCGCTGGAGGTCGTGATTCCTCGGCACCAGGTGACCGTACTTCGTCTGCTGGTCCTCGTCGGTATAGGAACCGAGGCTGAAGGTCTTGAAGCGTACCTGGTCGAAGCCGATGTTGTCGGCCCATTCCACCATGGCGTCGATCTGCTTTTCCGAATAGGAGGTCAGCAGCGTCTGCAGCACGGTTACGGTCTTGGTGGCACCGAGACGCTGCTTGATGGCCAGGAAATTCTCGATATTGGCCTTCACCTGCTCGAATTTCGAGCCGACGCGGTAGGACTCCTGCGCCTCCGCGTCGAAGCCGTCGATACAGAGATTGATGCGGCCGAGCCCGGCCTTGAGCATCTTCTCGATCAGCTCGGAGGAAAGCTTGGTGGCATTGGTCGAGACGAAGGTGTCGTGCCCGCGCTCACTGGCGTAGGCGATCATCTCCGGAAGCGCCTTGTTCATGGTCGGCTCGCCGGAAAAGTTGAAATACATCGCCGGCTTTTCCTTCTCGTCGACGAAATCGTCGACGATCTGCCGGAAGATCTCCATCTTCATCAGCCCGCGCGGGCGCGTCATGGCGAAGGTCACCGGGCAGACCGGGCAACGCAGGTTGCAGCTGTTGGTGACGTCGATGACGATGATGGTCGGCAGCTTCTTGAAATAGCTGAGCGGAATATGGCTGGCGGCGTAGGTGAACGCCTTGCGGGCCAGCGGCGATTTCTGGATCTGGTCCGTCACCTTGTCGCGCATGCGGTGCAAGAGCTTGGGGGCAGCGGACTTCGTTCCGATCGCAGTCAAATCAAGCACGGTCTTCTCCTGATCGCTCACCGGGTCAAGGCCGGAGGCTTGCAACCTGTGTAGCGCAGTTTTCGGACGAGGGCGACAGGCGCACGTCACTTTCGGGTGAGCGCTGTACAAACCGGCGCGGGCATGTTTCGCTCATATGACGCCCTCCTATTGGAAAGCTGAGAGATGACGGGCTTGGACTTTGCGGCAAGACCGGTCACCTCGACGAACTGGACCGATCTCGAACGTCTGTTCGACGGCAAGGGAGGGCCGAAATATTGCTGGTGCATGGCATGGCGGCCCATGGAGAGGCGAGCTTCCGCCGACAATGAGGGCAGGAAGGGAGCGTTGCAGCAGCGCGTGCGGGACGGGGTGCCGATCGGACTCCTGGGTTACGTCGAAGGCGAGCCCGTGGCTTGGTGCTCGCTGGCGCCGCGCGAGACCTTCGTCAAACTGTCCGACGGTCAAAGCGATGAAGAGAACGTCTGGTCGGTGGTTTGCTTCTTCGTGCGCCGCGATCATCGCAAGAGCGGTCTTTCGAGCCGGATGCTGGATGAGGCCGTGAAGATTGCGAGGATGCAGGGAGCGCGCGTCCTCGAAGGCTATCCGGTCGATCCCGACTCGCCGAGCTACCGTTTCATGGGCTTCGTGGAGCTGTTCTGGAGCCGTGGCTTCGAAGCCACGGCGCGAGCGGGCACGCGCCGGCATGTGATGCGCCTCGCCCTCTGAGAGGTCGTGCGTGGCCTATTCCGCCGGCACCGCCGCCTCTTCGAGCATATAGAGCGCGATCGGCTTGTCGCGGCCCACGATGTGCAGGTTCTTGCCGTTCTGGCGAGGCAGGCTGAGGCCGGAGCGCTGCACCGCCTCCTCGGAGATCAGGCAGTCGGTGAGATAGTCCTTGGTCGCGGCCTCCAGGCGGCCGGCGATGGTGACGGTCTCGCCCAGCGCCACCAGGCGCATGCCGCGTTCGGTGTCGCCGATGCGAGCGATGATGGCCGGGCCCGAATGGATGCCGATGCCCACCCGCAGCGGGATCGACAGCGCGGCGCCGAATTCCTTGTTGAGGCCGTCGACGCTCTTGAGCATGTCCTGCGCCGCGCGGATGGCATTGTAGGCGCCGCGGCCCGTCTCGTCGTCGAGACCAAAGATGGCGATCAGGCCGTCGGCGGCGAAGGCGTCGACACGCCCGCCATGGGCTTCGGCGGCCTGTGTCATTTCCTGCACGAAGCGGTTCATCAGCAGAACGATGTCGTAGGGAATCTGCAGCCGGGTCATCGCGTTGAACGCACGAATGTCGACAAACAGCGCCGTGATCTCGCGCTCGGCGCCCCAGCGGTAGAGATCGTCGCCGCTGCGTCCCCGCATGCCCGTCGGCACGATGGGCAGCAGGATCTGCACCGACAGGTCGTTGTCCGGCCTGAGCTGGCAGGCCAAACGGACGTTGCCGGGCGCCGAGATGCGCTCCAGCATGCCGCGCTCGGCCGGATTGGGCGGGGGCAGGGCGGCAGGGTCGGAGGTCACTGCAACCCGACAGGTCGAGCAGCGACCGCGGCCGCCGCACTGGGCCGGATGGGGGATGCCATTGGCCCTGCTTGCCTCGAGCACTGTAGTGCCCCGCGGAATCTTGAAGGTGCCGTGGCCGATATAGCGGATGGTGATCGAGCCCGAACGCAGCCGCAGCAGCACGCGCACGAACATGACGAGGGCCACCAGGGCGAGAAGACCGGCAAATCCGAGCAGAAGCCTCTGGCCCAGCATCATCAGCTCGACGGTGTCGTTCACCTTGAGCGCCTCGGGTGTGTAGCCCTGTGCGGCGATTTCCCGGCCTGCGGCGAAGAAGCCGGCCAGCGCCAGGGTGGGCAGCATGCCCGTCGTCAGGATGAGCAGGTCGCGCCAGCGGGCATAGAATTTTCGCCCGCGCAGCATCTGGCCGATGCCGATGCAGCCATGCGTCCAGGCGCAGAGCAGCAGCAGGATCTGCTTGAACTGATCGCCCCGCCAGATGCGGGCAAGCACCTCCGTGTAGCTTTCGCTGTAGCCGTAGGTGGCCGTGACGCGCGTACCCAGCACATGGCCGATCAGGAAATAGGGGATGGCGAGACCGAGAGCGATCTGTACCAGGTCCTCGAGGGGCATGCGCGAGATGCGGCGGGTCGTCAGGCGCTTCAGCGCAAGGGCGGCATGCACGACGAGTGCGCCGTAGAGCAGGCCGGTGCCGATGGTCGATTGCCAGATCCAGATGCGCCAGTTCTGCACGGCTTCCATCACGCCGACGCCGAAGACGCCGAACGCATGGTTGAGGAGGTGGGTCACCACGAAGACGAACAGCACGACACCGGCCCAAAGCCGCAGCTCGCGTTCCCGCGGCAAACGCAATGCAATCCGCCCCGGTGCGGTATCGGTGTCGCTCATTCAGTCAAACTCGACAGGGGTATTGCCGGGAATCGAAACCCGGCTGCAAGAGGCTCAATAAAATAGGAGAAATACGGCGCAAGAGCGAGATGCACCATGGCGTGTTTCTGCGTCAATGGTTGCTTCCGGCGGCGGCATGATTCGAAAGGCCCGCCGCTCATCCTCGCATCGTCCCGATCAGTTCGACGAGCGCGTCGATTTCGTCCTCGTTGTTGTAATAGTGAGGGGATGCGCGCACCAGCGTCGGAAGACCACGGGCCAGGGCATCGAGCAGGGTGCTGGAGGGCTGGGAGGTGCTGATGTTGATGCTTTTCTCCGCGGCTCTGCGCTTGATCTCTTCCGCCTGCCGCCCTTCGACCGTGAACGAGACGATGGCGGACGGACCCGGACCGAGATCCCGGATCTCCACGCCCGGGATGGCGGCGAGCCCGTCACGCAGCCTCCTCGAAAGGATAGCACACCGCGCGGCGATCGCGTCCAGGCCGATGTCGAGCGCGTAGTCCACGGCGACGCCGAGGCCGAGCCGGGCGGCGTAGTTGTTTTCCCAGGTCTCGAAGCGGCGGGCGTCGTCCCGCAATTCGTACCGGTCCCTGGCGACCCAGGTCGCACCGAAATGATCGATCATCGGCGGTTCGAGCGTGACCAGCACCGATCGCCGCACATAGAGGAAACCCGTGCCCCGCGGCCCGCGCAGGAACTTGCGTCCCGTGGCGGAGAGCATGTCGCAGCCGACGGCCTCGACGTCCACGGGCATCTGGCCGAGGGCCTGGCAGGCATCCAGGAGGTAGGGAATGCCGTGCCGGCGCGCAATCGCCCCGACCTCGGCGGCAGGGTTGACGAGTCCGCCATTGGTCGGGATCCAGCTGATGGCGATCAGCCGGACCTTTCCGTCGATCATCCCTTCCAGCGCCACGGGATCGAGCCTGCCCTGCGCATCGTCGGGGATGACCTCGATCGTTGCGCCGGTGCGCCGGGCGACCTGCAGGAAGCCGACATAGTTCGCGCCGTATTCGGCGCGGGTCGTGAGGATCCTGTCGCCGGGCTGAAAGGACAGGGCATAAAAGGCCATCTGCCACGCTATGGTGGCATTCTCCATCAGCGCGATCTCGTCGCGCCGGGCGTTGATCAGGCGCGCGACACTGTCATAGACGCCGTCGAGCCGTGCCGCTGCCTCTCCCGCCGCCTCGTAGCCGCCGATATCGCCCTCCCGTGTCAGATAGTCCTTCATCGCCTCGATCACCGGCCTCGGCATCAGGGCCGCGCCGGCATTGTTGAGATGGATGCGATTGGCGATGCCGGGCGTGTCGGCACGAAGGCGTTCGAGGGCGATGGGCATGGCTGTCTCGGGAAAGCGTGGATTCATGCGTTCCTATGGTTTCGCAGCCGATGCCAGCACGCTTTCCCAGAGGGCCACGAGCGTATCCTCTCGCGGATCGTCAACCGGCTGGCGGCGGACGGCCATATGGACCATCACCAATCGTGTTTGCGGATCGACGAAGATGCGCTGGCCGAAGATGCCGTTCAACACGAAGGTCCGGCGCGGGCCGGGCCGCAGCCACACCAGGTAGCCGTAGCCGCTGGGATGGCTGCTCTTGTCGAGTGCCAGGAAGGAGCCGGGTTCGACGGGACGCGTCGCGTCCAGGATCCACTGGCGGGGAATGATCTGCCTGCCGTTCCACGCACCGTCATGCGCGAGCAGCAAGGCAAAGCGCGCATAGTCGCGCAGGATCGCATTGAAGCAGCAGGAGGCGATTTCCTGTCCCGAAGCGTCGATTCGCCAGCTGGCAGGGGCCTCGGCCCCCATGGGCTGCCAGACGCGCGTTTCCAGATAGCGTGTGAGAGGCATATGGGTGGCCCGCGCAAGCACAAGCCCGAGCACTTCGGCATTGACGTTCGCATAGCGCCACTGCGTATCCGGCGGTGCGCTTCGGGCGCGGAACTGCGCGAGGGCGGCGAGGATATCGGGCGTGTCCCCCGATACCAGCGACCGGTTGTGGCGGGTCAGCGGGCCGTCGGGGTTGTAGTCTTGCGTGACGGCGATGCCGCTGGCCATGTGCAGCAGGGCACGCAGGGGCGTACGGCCGAGCTCGGTTCCCGCCAGCTCCAGTACATAGGTGGCGGCCGAATCGTCGACGGACCGGATCGCGCCTTCCGAAATGGCGATGCCGACAAGCATCCCGACCATGGTCTTCACGATCGACATGGACGTCAGCCTGTCCCGGTCGGTGCGGCCATATTGGTAGCGCTCGAAAAGGATCGTGTCGTCCCGCGCGATCAGCAGCCCGGTGGCTGGGTTGCGCCTGAGGTAGTCGTCGATCGAGTAGGTGACACCCCAATAGGTGAAACTGGCCGAAAAAGCGGTATCGGCGCGCTTCAGGGGCGAAGGTTCGACCGCCGCCGCGACGGGGCGGGTTGGAAACAATCGATCATAGTGGCTGAAGCCACCGACCATGTTCTGCTGCTGCTCGATGGGCATGGCGACGGGGTAGCCCAGCGGCTCTCCATAAAATTCGGCGTCGAAGCCGGTGCGGGAGAAAGCCGGCGCCGCATCGCCGGCCGACGCCGGCTCCATGGACGCTGCAGCACATATCAAGGCGATCGGCAGTCCCGCGAGGTGCATACGGTCTGGCACGCGCATGAAACCACCTCGCTGAAGCCAGGCCCGCTCGCTTCATATCATCGCAAGCATTCGCGCGAATCGCCTCAATGGGCGTGGATGCCCTCGTGGGTGGCGACCTGCATGACGCGGCGGGCCAGTTCCTTGGCGATCGACAGCGAGAATTGCGGGCTGTCCTGGATCATGCGCAGAAGGCAGTCCTTGTTGATGCGCATCACGGACAGCGGAGTCAGCGCCCGTGCCGAGGTGAAACGCTTGGCGTCGCAGAGTACGGCCACCTCGCCGATCATGGCGCCGGGCCCGTCCTGGCCGATGATGGTCATGCCTTCATCCGTACGGGCGAGGAATTCCACCTCACCCTTGAGGATGACGTAGGCAGCGTCGGGAACCTCGCCGCAATGGAAGAGGTAATCACCCTTCTCGAAGGCGAGCTGCTCGCTCATGCACGCCAGCAGTCGCATCTTGCACGGGTCGATGCCCGTGAAGATCGGCGAATTCTTGATGGTCTTGACTTCCAGATCCAGATCCAAGGCCACTCTCCCCGCTCAACAACCAGATGTTGAGCAAACAAGGCGAAATCTAGATTCGATCCAAGCATTATCTAGGCGCTCTGCGCAAGCTCTACAACGTCCCGGCTTACGATTCTTGAGCCTTCGAACTCGATTATGCGGTCAAAACCGGCGGCTTCCTCCGAATCGGTGAGTGTCGCGATCACCGTCCGATCCTTCATGGCAGACCTGATGCTGGCGAGCAGCGTCTCCGCCTCGGCCGGCGTGAAGGCGAGGAAAGCGTTCTCCATCACCAGGACCTGGGGATGGGCGATCAGGGCGCGTGCGATGGCGATGCGGGCCCGCTGCACCGGTTGCAACTGCCAGCCCCCCTTGCCGACCTCAAATTCCAGGCCGAGCGCGAAGATGGGCCTGTCGAGGTTAAGCTCCTCCACCACGCTGCGAGCCAGGGCGTAGACGCGCTCGGGCGCGTTGGCGATGCCGTATGAGATGCGGCCGAACAGGATGTTGTCGCCCACCGGGGCGGCGCGCATGTAGCGGTCGGGATCGTAGAATTCGATCTCGTCGACATAATGCGAGGGCAGGTGGTCGCGGAAGCTCTGCCGTGCCCGCAGCACGCGTCGGCTGAAGGCGTCGTCCACGAGGCCCAGGCGATGGCGCGGCTCGATATAGGCGAGCCCGGCGCCGAGGAGGCGTGTGCGGGCCGAAGCGGAGAGGGCGCGGGTGGTGCCTCGGGCGTGGACGGAATCCACGATCTCCTGGAAACGCGGCAGGTCTTCGGGACGGATGGCGGAGTACCGCTCGAAGACCGGATGCTCCGGCGGCAGGCCGGCGAAGGTCTCCACCGCCATCTCGGCGATATGGAGGCCGAGGTCGATCAGCGGCTCCATCAGTGCCTCGGCCTCCAGGATGGAACGCACGAAGATGTCGCGCTGGAGGGTGTCCATGCGCAGCCTCTTGCCCTTGGGCACGCCGAACAGAAGGTTCTCGCCCACGGAGGCGCCTGCGTTGTAGCGCTCCGGATCGAACGAATCGACGAGGTGCGACATGCCCTTTTCGGCCAGGCGTTCGCGCACCCGCTGGCGGGCATGCACGAAGGGCTGGAGGAACTCCTCGCTGTGGCTTTCGTCGAAGCGCCCGCGCACGCCGAACCGGTTGATGTCGGGAAGGGCACCGGCAACGTCGAGGGCGGCGCGTATGGCGTCGTAGACCTGGTCCGGGCCCTCCACGCCCAAGGCGCGGTAGTCGATCCAGTCGGCCGCGGCCGATACCAGGGGGTTGCCGGAGCGCCTCGATTCCAGAAAGCTGCGATACTGCTCGTCGTCGGATACCAGAGCCGAGATGTCGCCGAGCGAGGGCTGGCGGCGCTTGGCCGCGAACAGGATATTGTCGCGGATCGAACCTGGCGACAGATGGCTGTCCGGTCCGACAAAGCTGAGAATCTGGCTGAGTTCGATGTCCGAAAGGGCGGTGATCTCGACATCGCCGATCTTCACGCTGCCCTGGTAGGCCAGATACTGGCGCCCGATGATGCGGGCGAGGATGTCGCGGCCCGTGCCAACGGCGCCGGTGAGGGCGACATGGCTCGGCCGGTCCAGCTGCAGCGAAAGGCGATCGAGCAGCGGCACGCCGCGCGCATCCTGCACGCTCACGGAGGTGAGGCAGATCGGGGCATCGGCGGGCGGCAGCTCCCTCTTTTCGGTGGGATCGAAAGCGGGCAGCAGCCGGTCGGGCGAGAACTGCGCCGAGACCTGCTCGTATTTCACCTGCACGTCCTGGCGCTGCTGGTCCCAGTCGATCAGGTCCTTGATGGGGGGCGGCAGGTCGCGGTAGGCGGCGATCACCGCAACGAGCTGGCCGATGTCGACGGTGCCCCGCAAGGCGAGATAGCCGCCCACGGCGTAGAAGATGAAGGGCGTGAGCTGGGCCAGCAGGTTGTTGAGGAACTTGACCGCGAATTTGCGTTTGAACAGGTCCGCGCGGATCTTGTAGAGCCCGCCGAGCCGGTCCCCGATATCCGCCTCGATGTAGCGCGTGGCCCCGAAGGTATGCACGGCCGGGGCCGTCTCGATCGCCTCGCCGATGCGTCCCGCAAGCTGGCGCGAGGCGAGCTGGCGCATGCGGCCGAGCCTAATCTGCTCGCGGCGGAGGACAGGGATGATGATGGCCTGCGCCAGCACCACCACGAGGGCGGCGAAGCCCATGCCCGGACTCTGCACCATGATGAAGAGCAGGGCGGTGCCGGCCTGGGTGATCAGGAAGGCGGGCTGGATGAACGCGTCGCCGATGAAGCCGCCTATCGGGTCGACCTCGTCCTTGATCATGCCGGCGACCTCGGCCGGCTTGAGCGGTGCGATATCCTCGGGCCGGAAGCGCATCAGGATGGAGAACAGGTCGAAGCGCAGCCGCCGCAGCATGCGCTCGCCGAGGATGCCCTTGCGGATGTTGATGACATATTTGAAGGCGCCGTTGATCAGCACCAGCGCCAGGAACCAGAAGCTCAGCGCGAAGAGATAGGGCACGCGCGACAGGTCGACGCCGTCGAAGATCTTCCAGGTGTAACCGCCCAGGAACGAGGGCAGCGAGATCGACCATTCGAACAAGCGGGCGGTTGCGTTGCCATGCTTGAAGGCGCCGCCCTGTATGGCGTCGTTGACGATATGCTTGGGGACTTCCAGTGACACCCAATAGAGCGGCAACGAGGCCAGAATCACCAGCAGCAGAAAGATCTGCTCGCCGCGGGAATGCCGCCAGATATATCGGAACAGGCTAGGGTCCAACGCGTGACGCCCATGGTTATTTCTGTCGAGGTAGGAATTCCGCGCCGCCACGTCAACGAAGTGACGGTCACGAAATCATCAAACGACCTTGATAGCAGAGTCGCAACTATCGGCGTATCCCCCGTTGTAGCTACGCAGCCGTGTGGCTATGATGCCTTCGAGTGGCGTCGCGAGGCCGGCGGCCATCCTGCCCGAGACCACTCGCGGGAAGCCGGCCGGAGCGCCGGACATGACTTCGGAATTTTGCATGCAGAGCATCCAGCCAGGGTCGGGGGGCTATTAGACCATGTTGCACCAGCCCGGGCCGGGAGGGGTCTCCCGCCGCGCGCAACACGCCTTTTCCGGCCCGCGCGTAATGATCTACAGCCACGACACGTTCGGCCTCGGCCATCTGCGCCGTTCGCGGGCCATTGCCAATCGCCTGGTCGAGCGCCATCCCGACGCTTCCATCGTCATCATTTCGGGATCGCCGATCATAGGCAGTTTCGAATTCGGCGATGGCGTGGACTATGTCCGTGTGCCGGGCGTCGTGAAGCACGCCAATGGCGACTATACCACGCTGAGCCTCAACCTGCCGCTCGACGAAGCCGTGGCGATGCGCGAGGCGATCATCCTGCAGACGGCGCGCACGCTGAAGCCCGATCTCGTGATCGTCGACAAGGAGCCGACTGGCTTTCGCGGAGAGCTG
The DNA here is from genome assembly GCF_059699065.1 of Labrys sp. ALF-8. NCBI lineage: Bacteria > Pseudomonadati > Pseudomonadota > Alphaproteobacteria > Hyphomicrobiales > Xanthobacteraceae > Labrys > Labrys sp. ALF-8. The sequence goes on along the minus strand of NZ_AP048537.1, from coordinate 1,839,823 downwards.
CTGCCGGCGCTGGAGGAATTGCGCAAGGGCGGTGCCCGAATCGTGCTCGGTGTTCGCGACGTGATGGACGAACCCACCGTCCTCGCCGAGGAATGGGAGCGCAAGGACGCCATCGACGCGTTGATCCGCTACTACGACGACATCTGGGTCTACGGGCTCAGGGAGATCTACGAGCCGCTGGCCGGCCTCGATCTGCCGGAACATGTTCGCCGGCGTATCGTCTATACCGGCTTCCTGCGCCGCGAACTTCCGCCCCAGCCCCAACTGATCCGCTATCCCCGGCTTACCAAGGGGCCCTTCATCCTGGTCACCACCGGCGGCGGCGGCGACGGGCACGAACTGATCGATTGGGTGCTTTCGGCCTATGAGCAGGACCCGGGCATACCCACGCCCGCGCTCCTGGTGTTCGGGCCGTTCGTGGCGCGCGACCGGCGCGGCCCTTTCATGGAGCGCATCGCGCGTCTGCCCAATGTCGACGCCATCACCTTCGACGCCAAGATCGAGCACCTGATGATGAAGGCGCAGGGCATCGTCTCGATGGGCGGCTACAACACCTTCTGCGAGATTCTGTCGTTGGACAAACGCGCCCTCATCGTGCCGCGCACGACGCCGCGGCGGGAGCAGTCGATCCGGGCCGAGCATGCGGCGCGGCTGGGCCTGGTCAGCATGCTCGACGGGGATAACCTCAATCCCGGCGTCAAGCGCGACGCGATGGCGATGGCCCGCGCGATCCGCCGCCTGCCGGAACAGCCTCTGCCCTCGAAGGCCTTCCTGCCTCATCTTCTCGAAGGCCTCGACCGTATCGAGAAACTCACGACGTCCTGGTTCGATGCCCGGTCGAACGTGGTCCGGCTGGAGCAGGTCGCATCCAAATGAGCGGTGCCCACGCGGCTTATCGGCATGCGCAGGGGCACGACTTCGGCCGTGGCCGGGCCTGTCCGATGCCGCCATCCGAGAGATTGGTCCCGACGGCGAGAGGATCGAATGGCAGGGACAAGCCCGGCTACGGCAAACGCCGCCTGTCCTGCGCCAGATACCTACCCATGATCGGCGTCGTCTGAGTTCTCATGCCTTCTCGCTCTCCCATTGCCGTCGTCGTGAAGGGCTATCCGCGCCTGTCCGAGACCTTCATCTCCCAGGAAATCCTCGCACTGGAGGAGGCAGGTTTCGACATCGAGATCTGGTCGTTGCGCCATCCCACCGACGGCGCCGTGCACATGCTCAACCGGCAGATCAGGGCGAAGCCCGTCTATCTCCCGGAATATCTCTACCAGGCGCCCGGCCGGGTGCTGCTGGGCGCGCTGGGCGCCCTTGCCAGGCCCGGCTTCCTGAAGCTGATGGGGGTGTTCCTGCGCGATCTCGGCCGTGACTTCACCGCCAATCGCGGTCGCCGGCTCGGCCAGGCCCTGGTGATGGCGCGCGAGCTCGATCCGGCCATCCGGCACATCCATGTGCACTATCTGCACACGCCGGCCTCAGTGGTACGCTATGCGGCGCTGCTGACGGGCCGCAGCTTCAGTTTCTCGGCGCATGCCAAGGACATCTGGACCACCACAGACTGGGAGAAGCGCGAGAAGATCGCCGCCAGCACGTGGGGCGTTACCTGCACGCGTGCAGGAGTGGAAACGCTGCGCGAACTCGCTCCTCCCGGCGAGCCCGATCGTGTCGGCCTGGTCTATCATGGCCTGGACCTCACGCGCTTTCCCGAGCCGCCGCAGCATCGCCCCGCCCGCGACGGCAGCGACGCGGCCACTCCGGTGGAACTCGTCACCGTCGGGCGCGCGGTAGCCAAGAAAGGGTTCGACGACCTGCTCGAAGCCCTGGCACGCCTGCCCGCGGGCCTTCACTGGCGTCTCACCCATATCGGCACGGGCGAATTGCGCGTCGACCTCAAGGCACAGGCCGAGCGCCTCGGGCTGGCCGATCGCATCACCTGGCGCGGCGCCTTGGCCCAGGACGACGTCATCGCCGCCCTGCGGGCCGCCGACCTTTTCGTGCTGCCCTGCAAGGAGGGCGAAGCCGGGGACCGGGACGGCCTGCCCAACGTCATCATGGAGGCGGCGACACAGGGCCTGCCGATCGCCTCCACCCGTTTTGCCGGCGTGCCGGAATTCGTGCGCGACGAGCAGGAGGGCCTGCTGGTGCCGCCGAACGAGCCGGCCGCGCTGGCGCAGGCGCTCGCGAGGCTGATCGGCGATCCCGCCCTGCGTGCAAGGCTCGGCGGGGCCGCCAGGCGCCGCGTATGCGACGCCTTTTCCTTCGAGGCGGGGATCGTCGAGCTGGCCGCGAGGTTCGACGCCGTGCTGGCGGGGAGGCAATCATGAGCCGGCTCGACAGCTTCATCCGACGCGTCACGGCGCAGCGCGACGTGCTCGACCACGTATGCATGCTGCTTGCTGGCCTGCCGGGCCCGGTGGTCGAGCTCGGCCTCGGCAATGGCCGTACCTTTCATCACCTGCGCGAAAAGCTGCCAGGGCGCCGCATCATCGCCTTCGACCGTGCTCTCGGCGCGCATCAGAGTTCGGTTCCGGCAGACGAGGACCTGGTGCTCGGCGAGATCAGCGAGACGGCAAAGCGCTTCGCCGGCATCGGTGCCGCGCTGGTGCATGCCGACATCGAGACGAACTATGCCGAGATCGATGCCGAGACCGCCCGCTGGCTGCCGCCCCTCGCGGCAAGCCTGCTGTGCCATGGCGGAATCGTCGCCAGCGGCCTGGCGCTGCGCCACCCCGACCTGGCGGTGCTCGACCTGCCCGCGGGCGTGCCGCATCAGCGCTATTTTCTGTATCGGCGTTCCCAATAGCGCGGGGTGCCAGTGAGCATGAGGGCTTCTCCTGTCTCGGCAGCCGCTCTCGAGCCGATGGCTCCCCACGAGTTTCACGCTTCGATCAAATGGCCAGGAAACGCAAAATGGCCTGATGCCAATGGGTTGGCCGGAAAGGGCGTTTCAGCCGCTGCGCATTTCGCGCCGGCCATCACAACTGCGTCATGCAATTTGCAGGCGTGCGGCCGCAAAGCTACCATTGTGAACTGAAGGTTCGGTCCTTGCGTATAGGGTGAACCGGGTTCCAGCGGGCGGCTCCTCCATGCTTCTCCCACCCTTCGTGCGTCGTCTGCGTCTTCTCAGCGGCCTGGTGCTGCTCGTCTTCGTACTGGGTCACCTCGTCAATCTCGCCTTCGCCCTGGACTCGATCGAGGCGATGGACCGGGCGCGCGTGGTCCTGCTGGCTCCCTGGCGTACACTGCCCGGCATGGTGCTGCTCTCGGCCTCCATCCTGGTTCATGCGGTGCTTGGCCTTCTGACCCTCGCCTCCCGGCGCAGCTTCGCTCTCTCGCGTACCGACTGGGTCCAGCTCGTACTTGGCGTGCTGACCGTGCCGCTCCTGGCCAACCACATCGCGCTGGTGGGTGTGTTCAAGACGCTCAACGCGCAGTTCCAGCCCGACTACGGCCTGCTCTTCGCGATCTTCTGGAAATACATGCCGGCTAACGCCCTGCTGCAGGTGCTGGCGGTGGTCGCGGTTTGGGTGCACGGGGCGATCGGTCTCTATGGCTGGCTCGTTCTGCGTCCGGCATGGCGGCGTGTCGGCCCCCTGGTGACGCCGCTGTTCTTCCTGGTGCCGATCGCCGCGCTGCTCGGCTTCGCGCAGGGCGGCAAGGATGTCCTCGTCCGCCTTGCCGACAACAGTGAATGGCAGGCGAGCATCGCCGCGAACATGAGTCTCATCACGGCTTCCAAGGCGCAGATCGAGACCATCCGCAATGACCTGATGCTGGGCTATGCGCTGCCGGCGCTCCTGGCCATCGCGGTCTTCGTCGGCCGGGCCATGCGCACGCGAACCCAGCCCGTGCCCTTGCTCTACGACGGCGGCATCTCGGTCTCCGGCAAGCGGGGGCTTTCGGTGCTTGAAGTCAGCCTCGTCAACCATCTGCCGCATGCCCATGTCTGCTCCGGGCGCGCGCGCTGCGGCACATGCCTGATCGCGGTGGAGGGCGATGCCGGAGCGCTGACGCCGATCAGGGGGGACGAGGCCGCGACCCTCAAGCGCATCCATGCTGGGAGCGGCCAGCGCCTTGCCTGCCAGGCGCGCCTCACGGGCGGGCCGCTGGAGATCACGCGCCTGCGCCCCGCCTATGCCGACGCCTCCGCCTCGCGCAATCCGGAAGAATGGAAGCCCGTCCTCCAGCCCGTCGCAACGCCCGAAGGTGCGCCATGAAGAGGCCCACGCAGATCCTCCTCGCTACCAGCGGCCTGCTTGCCGGTATGACCCAGGCGGCTTTCGCGCAGGCAACCGCCGAGGAACAGATCTTTGGCCTGATCGGCGGCATCCTGGTGGCGGCCAAGCACCGGCTCTCGGGTCTCGCGGCCGACATCGACGAAGCGCCGAACGAACTCATGCGCCTGATGAGCGATGCCTCGACCGCCATGCCCACCGGCAACGGCATCCTCACCATCACCTATGGCCTGATCCTCGTGATCGTCGGGGCCGGCGCGGAGTGGCTGTACTGGACCTACGCCTCGCCGGTGGTCCGGGCAGTGGAGGCGGCGCCCGTGGCGAATCCGCGCCAGGGGTTCCGCCTGGCGATGCGGCGCTTCGGGATGCGCTTCTTCGGGCTCGCCCTGTTCGTCATCGGCATCGTCGGTGCGGCCTCCTATTTCAACTGGCCCTCCGGTTTCGACAGTTTCGTCATCGCCGCCATCCTCCTGACCGTGATCGTGCGCTTTGCCTGGCTGTGCGCCGACACCATCGCCTCCGCGGGGAACCCCCAATTGCGGCTGGCAGCGGTGGAGCCCCGTCACGCCGGCCGCTTCGTGGCGGCCACGGTCGTCATGGCCTTCCTGGTCGGACTGTCCTATTTTCTGTTCGATCTTCTCGAGCGCAGTGCAGGAGCACCGCATGCGGCCTCGGCACTGCGCGTCCTCGCCACCACCCTGTTTGCCCTGATCGCCTTGGCTGCGGTGCTGTCGGGCCACCGCCGGAATCACGCATTGGCCCGGGCGGGCGGCCGGACGCCGCCTCGCTTTCCCTATGCCTTCCTCGCGACGGTGCTGGTACTCGGCATCTACGGCGTCTGGCTGGCGGCCGGTGCCAGGGCCGCCTCGCTGTTTGCGGTGGCTGCCATCGTGGCTGCCGTCCAGACGCGATTGCGCAACTGGGTGTTCTTCTTCTGGCCCGAGGAATCCTTGCCGGCCGAAGGGACCTCGGGTGCCGGGCTTATGCCCAATATCGTTCTCTCGCTCTCGCGCTACGGCGTCGTGATCCTTGGCATCGGCGCCGCCCTGCTGGCATTGGGCACGCCGGTCACCGACATGGCGATGCACAACGACAATCCCCTGATGCGCTTCGTGCTGCATCTGCTCGGCGTTGCCGGCCTGGCGCTGGCCACCAATATCGGCTGGATTGCGGTGCGTGAGCTGATCGACCGCCGTCTGCGCGTCATCGGTCCGTTGGAGCCGCATGGCGACGCCGGCCCCAATGCGCGCCTGCTCACGCTGTTGCCGCTGCTGCGCATGACCAGCGCGATCGTCTTCCTTGTCCTGCTCGTGCTCTCCGCCCTTTGGACGCTCGGCATCGAGATCACCCCGCTGCTGGCAGGTGCGGGCGTCTTCGGCCTGGCGCTCGGCTTCGGCGCGCAAGCCCTGGTTCGGGATGTCATCGCCGGCATCTTCTATCTGGTGGAGGACGTCTTCCGCATCGGCGAGTATATCGAGAGCGGTTCGACCACCAAGGGCACGGTCGAACGCATCACCCTACGCACGGTCGCCCTGCGCCACCATAACGGCCCGCTGCATTTCGTGCCCTATGGCTCGCTGGGCACCGTGCGCAACAATTCGCGTGACTGGGTGATCGAGAAATTCAATCTTCCCCTGCCGGTCAACGTCGATTCCGAGCAGATTCGCAAGATCATCAAGAAGGTCGGCGAGGGCATGCTGGCCGATCCCGAGATCGGGCCGCTGATGCGCGAACCACTGAAGGCCAAGCTCTATCGCATCGATCCAGGTGTGAAGATCTTCCGCTGCAAGTTCCAGACCGCTCCCGGCAAGCAGTTCGACGTCCGAGCGCAGGCCTTCAAGCGCATCGAGTCTGCGTTGAAGGAGGCCGGCATCCGTTTCGCCGATGGCGCGCAGACCGTCCTGATTCCGGGTGGTGGCGCGCAGTCCGCGGCCGCCGCCTGAGGCCGTCGCGGCTGGAATGCGGTGCCGGGCCGGCCGACTCGTCAGATGCCGTGCTGGAAAATGGCGACCGGAGCCTGCCTCTGTGCATCCTCGCGGCGGGTGATGCGATAGACGCCCGCCGGAGGAATGTTCCAGATGGCGCCGCCAACACGTACGGCCTGGAGGCCGAGGCGATCGAGCGTTGCGCGGGAGACAGGGCAGCGCGGGCCGTAGGTGAACTGGTAGAGCGCTCCGCCCGGCCGCATGTAATGGAAGACACCGGCGACGATGGCGGCGGCCTTTTCCGGTGGCATCGTCAGAAGCGGCAACCCGCTGATGGCCGCGCCGACCGGCCTTTCCTCGAAGATGGCCTGTTCGGCCAGAAGGGCGGCGTCCATCGAGAGGATGCGCGCCCGCGGGAAGCGCGCCTCGAGCACGCGGGCAAAGTCCTGGCCGAACTCGACCAGGGTCAACTCGGTCTCGGGAATGCCGCGAGCCAGCAGAGCGCGGGTGAACACGCCGGTGCCGGGCCCGAGTTCCAGCACCGGGCCCATTCCGGGCGTGATCTCCCGGGTCATCACGCGGGCCAGGGCATCGCTTGACGGTGCGACTGCCGCGACACGCATCGGGTTCGAGATCCAGGCCCGGAAGAAGCGGCTGAAGTCGGCACAAGACGTGCCGCTGTTCGTCAGACGAAGCTGGCTTGATGGGTCGGCCATGTCACACCTGTGAGTTGCTCTGAGATAGACCATAGACGGGCGGCGAGGTCTTTGTCCCGTGCCTGTCTTCCGATTCTGGCCTCGCCGACCGGCCCCTTCAGCTCGAACATGTTCTGCGGGCCGTAATAGCCGGCTGGCTGGGCGTCCGGCGAGGTGGCGGCGTACAGGGTAGGCAGGGCGCCCTCGGCGGCGGATTGCGACATCAGGGGCTGGAGGATCGCGCTGAGCCTCTCGATGATATGCGGCCTTCCGTTTCCGCCCATCCGCGGACCGCTGGTCTGGAGGCCGGTGACCGCATAGCCCGGATGGGCGGCATTGCTCAACAGGCCCCAGCCATGGGTGTCGCTGTGCCGCTGCAGTTCGAAGGCGAACAAGATCATGGCAAGCTTGGATTGGGCATAGGCTCGCCACGGCTTGTAGGCTCTTCGCCACTGCAGGTCGTCGAAGTGGATCGCCGCCAAGAGCCGGTGGGCGCCACTGGAGAGGTTGACGACGCGAGGGGAGCGGCCTCGACGCAACAGCGGGAGGAGGCGGCCGGTGAGGGCGAAATGACCGAGGTAGTTGGTGCCGAACTGCAGCTCGAAACCGTCGACGGTCTCGAAGCGCTTCGGCGGCGTCATCACGCCAGCATTGTTGACGAGGAGATCGATGCCATCCTGCTCACCCGCCAGACGCTCGGCAAAGGCCGCAACGGCCGCAAGCGCGGAAAGATCGAGATCCTCGTAGCGGATGCGGGCTGCCGGAAAGACGGCACGGATACGGGCCAGCGCCGCCTCGCCCTTGGCGGGGTTGCGGCCCGTCAGCAGCACGTCGGCGCCTGCTCCGGCGAGGGCCAGGGCCGTCTCGAAGCCGAGACCACCGGTGGCGCCTGTTATCACCGCGCGCCGCCGTTGCTGCGGCGGTATGTCCCTGGTCGACCACGCGCTCATGGATGCAGTTTCTCCAGGAGTTCGGAGACATTGCTGCCATCGAAGTCGGTGGAGGCGCTGATCTGCGCCCAGTCGGCTGCGGCCTTCTGCCGAGCCGCCTCAGCCTGGCCGAATACGTAGAGCGCGTCGGAGCCGAGCAGAAGATGATTCGGCAGGCTGTCATGCTCGGGCAGGCTCACGACGAGCCGCGCGATCTTGTCGGGATCGCCGACCTCGTTGCCGGCATAGGCCTTGAGCAGCGTGGCGATGGCACCGACGCTTTGTCGGTAGTCGGGGATCAGTTCCGGCACGTTGCCGCGCGCCGTGTGCCCCCAATCGGTGCGCATACCGCCCGGCTCCAGCGCGGTGACCTTGACATCGAAGGGTGCCACTTCGAGCGCCAGTACTTCCGTAAAGCCGCTGACGGCCCACTTGGCCGCCTGGTAGGCGCTCATTCCCGGGGTTCCGACACGTCCGCCCACCGACGAGATGTTGATGATGGTGCCGGCGCGCTGCTTGCGCATCACGGGCAGGGCGGCGCGCGTGAGGTTGATGACGCCGTAGAGATTGGTGTCGATCTGCGCCTTGAAGTCCTCGGCGCTGATCTGCTCGAAGGGCGCAAGATGACCGAAACCCGCATTGTTGACGAGGACATCGAGCCGGCCATAGGCGGAAATGGCGACATCCACGGCCTTCAGGCTCTCCTCGGTGTCGGTAACGTCGAGCTTGAAGGGGAGGAGATGGTCGCCATAGCGTGTCTTCAGATCGGCAAGGCGCTCGGGATCGCGGGCTGTGGCGACGACGTCGTGACCCGCCGCCAATGCCGCTTCGAGAATCGAGCGCCCGAGCCCACGGGCGGCACCTGTAATCAGCCAGACTTTCGACATTGCATCCATCCTATTTTAGAGAGTGCGTAATCACTCATTTAAGGTGTAAATAAAGTCACGGTGAGAGCCCGCTCCACAGCATGTGGAAACCGGCTTGCTTGTACTGTTCCCTTCGATCCGGATCACGGGCGACGAACTCGACCGTGGCTTCCGCCAAGGATTCGAACAGGGCCCCGACAAAGGCGAGCGGCTGCCCCTGCAGCGGTCCCGCCGCAATCGCCTTCTCGAGGGTCGCGCTGACCTCCCGAAAGGACGCCGTGCCGGCTTGACGGCTTGCCGTCGTGATACGCTCGGAGACGCTGAGCTGACGCATGGCCTTGCGCTTGTCCGGATACTTCGCGCCCCAGTCGATCCAGTGGCTCCAGATGTGCCAGCCCCGCTCGCGCATCTCGGCGTGGGTCGGGAAAGCTTCGTTGAGGGCCTTGGCGAGATCGGTCTTGAGAGTCAGGTAGATCTCGTTGAGCAGATCGTCCTTGGTGGCGAAATATTTGAACAGCGTTCCCTCTGCGATATCTGCGCCCTGCGCGATCTTCGCCGTTGGTGCGCCGATGCCAAGCGCCGCGACCAGTCTGGTCGCGGACATCAGGATCGCTTCGCGCTTCGCTTCACTGAGGGGACGGGCCATGGATCGATTTATTGAGTAAGTGCCTACTCATTTAATTAGGGCGAGGCGAACCAGCTGTCAAGGGGGGTCGTCGCAAGGCCCCGGATCGGGTGTTCCGGAGCACGGCGACTTCAGGATTGCGGCGTTCACGGATTCCGGGTTTCGTTTTTGTCAACCGGTCAGGGGCGGGCCGCTTTTTTACTCTAAGCCTTCACTACCTTCGTCATATCCGCGCCCGCCTTGGCGCAGGCATTGCGGGTATCCAGGATGAGCCGTGCGTCGCGTGCGACCATCGCATAGTCGAGGCCGTCGTGATCGGTGGCGATCAGGACGGCATCATAGCCGACCAGGTTTTCCCCTGTGAGGCTCACCGAGCGGCGGCCGGCCAGGGCGGCGTGTTCCCGAGTGGCCCGAATGACGGCGACATGCGGATCATGGAAATCGGCGACTGCCCCGCGCTCCTCCAGGATCTCGATCAGTTTGAAGGAGGCGCTCTCGCGGGTGTCGTCGACGTTCTTCTTGTAGGCGACGCCGAGGATGAGGATGCGAGCGCCATTGAGCCCGCGCCTGAAGCGCCTGTCGAGCGCCTCGGCGAGACGATCCACCACATAGCGGGGCATAGCCGTATTGATCTGGCCGGCAAGCTCGATGAACCGGGTGGTGACGTCGAATTCGCGCGCCTTCCAGGTGAGATAGAAGGGATCGATCGGGATGCAGTGGCCGCCGAGCCCGGGGCCCGGGTAGAAGGGCATGTAGCCGAAGGGCTTTGTCTTGGCGGCGTCGATGATCTCCCAGACGTCGATGCCCATGGCTTCGAAGATGACCTTCAGTTCGTTGACGAGCGCGATGTTCACCGAGCGGAAGATATTCTCCGTCAGTTTCACCGCCTCGGCCGCGGCCGGGGAAGAGACGGGCACGGTCTGGCTGACGAAAGCATCGTACAGGCGGGCAGCGAGCGCCAGGGCATCGGCGCCGTCGCCGCCCACCACCTTGGGAATGTTCTGCGTGCCGTAGACGGGGTTGCCGGGATCCTCGCGTTCGGGCGAGAAGGCGAGGAAGAAGTCCTCGCCCGAGCGCAGGCCACCCCCTTCCAGCATGGGCTTCATGAGTTCCTCGGTCGTGCCGGGCCAAGTGCTCGATTCCAGGATGACGAGCTGTCCGCGCCGGAGCGTCGCCGCAACGGAAGCCGTGGACTTCAGGACGAAGGACATGTCCGGCTCCCGCTGGCGGGTCAGCGGCGTGGGGACGCAGATCAGTATGGCGTCCGGTTCGCCGAGGCGGGTGAAATCGGCGGTGGCCTCGAACCGGCCCGCGGCGATCGCATCGGCGATCGGCTGGTTCGGGATGTGCTTGATCAGGCCGTCCCCACGGTTGAGGGCTTCGACCCGGCGGCTGTCGATATCGAAGCCCACCACGCGGAAGTTCGCCCTGCCGATGGCAATGGCGAGCGGCAGCCCGACATAGCCGAGGCCAATGATGCCGATCACGGCCTGTCGGTTTTCGATGCGGGCGAGGAAGTCTGATGCAAGCGGGGAGGTCATGGTTCGGATATCGGGCAGGCAGGGAAGGAAGGCAAGCGCGGGAGAGTAGAGGCCCGATATGCTACGAAAGCAAAGTCTTTGGATGACGTACTTGCGTTCCAGTTTTCAGACCGGCAGCAACAGATCCTGCATATCGCGGGAACTGGCCGCAGTCAGTGATACGGGTCCGCCGCGTCGCGCAGGCCGTCGCCGAGGAAATTGAAGGCGAGTACCACCAGCATCACCGGAATCATCGGGATCAGCAGCCAGGGGTAGAGGCTGATGGAACCGAGGTTCTGGGCCGAATTGAGCAGAACGCCCCAGCTCGTCACCGGTGGGCGCAGGCCGAGTCCGAGATAGGAGAGCGCGGTCTCGCCCAGGATCATCGCCGGGATCGACAAGGTGGCGCTGGCGATGAGATGACTCATGAAATTGGGCAGCAGGTGGCGCCCGATGATGCGCCCGCGCGAGGCGCCCATCAGCTCGGCCGCGTGCACGAAATCCTCGTTGCGAAGCGATTTCAGCTTTGAACGCACGGCGATCGCCAAGCCCGGCCAGTCCAGCAAGCCGAGGATCACGGTGATGCCGAGAAAGACGATCACGGGGCTCCAGTTGGGCGGCATGGCGGCGGAGAGAGCGAGCCAAAGCGGCAGCTCGGGGAGCGAGCGCAGCACTTCGATCACCCGCATGATGGCGCTGTCAACGAGGCCGCCGACATAGCCGGCCAGGCCCCCCAGCGTCAGGCCGATCGAGAAGGACACGGCGATGCCGAGCAGCCCGACGGTGAGCGAGATGCGTGCGCCATAGATGATGCGGGACAGCATGTCCCGCCCGAGCTTGTCCGTGCCCAGCAGGAAGGCCGTGCCTCCCTCCGGCGGGCAGAGGATGTGAAAATCGCCGTAGAAGATGCCCCAGAGCTTGTAGCGCTCGCCCTGGCAGAAGAAGCGCAGGGGCTGCGGCTTCGTATTGTCGGTCTCGTAGAGGCCGGGGAAGAGCGGGTCGTCGATATCGCGGATCGAGAAGCTGGTCGGATAGACGAAGGGACCGATGAACCGCCCCTCGTGGAACAGGTGCACCGCCTGCGGCGGGGAGTAGAGATAGTCGCTGTTGCGCTGGGCGAGCGAGTAGGGCGCGATCACCTCGACGAAGGGTAGGCTGAAATAGGTGAGGACGAGGAAGATGCCGGCGGTCAGCGCCAGCCGGTTCTGCTTGAACTTCCACCAGATCAGCCTGAACGAGGAGGCGCTGTAGAAACGCTCCTCCTCCTTGGTCATCGGCTTGACGACATGCGGATCGAAGGGCGCGGGATTGACGTAATGCGTCGTGGTGGTCTCGTTCATCTGCGCCTCTATCTGCCGCCGCCGAGGCGGATGCGCGGATCGAGCACGGCGAGCGCGAGATCGGCGATGAACATGCCCACCACGGTGAGGAAGGCGACGAAAAGCAGGATGAAGCCGGCGAGATATTGATCCTGGGACTTCAGCGCCTGCACGAGATAGGGGCCGATGGTGGGCAGGCTCAGCACGATGGAGACGATGGCCGAACCCGAGACGACGCTGGGCAGGAGATTGCCGATATCGGCGACGAACGGGTTCATGGCGATGCGGAAGGGATATTTCAGCAGCGCCTTGCCGGGCGGCAGCCCCTTGGCCTTGGCCGTCACCGTATATTGCTTGGCGAGTTCATCGAGCAGGTTGGCGCGCAGCCGCCGGATCATGCCGGCCGTGCTGGCGAGGCCGATGACCGCGACCGGGACGATGAGATGGCTGAGGAGCGAGCCGAACTTGCCGAATGACCAGGTTTCGCTGGCGTATTTGGGATCGTAGAGGCCACCGATGGAAATGCCGAACCAGCGATTGAGATAGTAGAGCAGGGCAAGCGCCAGCAGGAAGCTCGGCGTCGCCAGCCCGATATAGCCGACGAAGGTGACGGCATGCGCGCCGATCGAATTCTTGTGGGTCGCCGAGTAGATGGCGATCGGTATCGAGACCAGGTGAATGAAGACGATCACCAGCAGGTTCACCACGATAGTCAGCCCGAGCGCGGATCCGACCACGGTGCATACCGGCTGTCCATATTCGAAGGACCAGCCGCAATTGCCCTGCAGAAGGCCGTTGTAGCCCTGATGGCCCGGAAGGATGCCGAGCCAGGCCCCGTATTGATACAGCACCGGCTTGTCGAGACCGTACTGAACGCGCATCTGCTCGGCCTTGGCGATGCTCGCCGTTTCGCCCTGGGCGCGCAATTCGTCGATCTGGTTGGTGATATAGTCGCCTGGCGGCAGCTTGATCACGATGAAGATCAGGAGCGAGATCACCAGGAGCGTCACCGCCATGGTGCCGATCCGGCGCAGTACATAACGGATCATGGTGTCGCGTCGGCCTGGGCCGTCTTCTGTTCGTAGAAGAATTCATCGACGCGATAGGCGCCGAGCATGGCAGTCGGTTGCCAGGAAAAGACGGCTTTCTTCGGTATGTTCTGGATCGTCTTGGTCACCACGATCGGCTGCAGGGCCCCCTGCACCGTGCCGATGATGAACTGCTGGTCGGCATGGATGCTGAGCATCCTGCGCCAGATCTGCGTCTTGTCGTTCAGCGTGGTGGCGTTCATCCACTGATCGTTGAGATCGAGCAGTTCCTGAACTTCCGGCACATCGACTTTCTCGCCTGCCTTGCCGGCAGTTTCCGCATACTGGCCCCATTTGGGCCAGGCCATGTTGTCCTGTTGCAGGGGAGCGAGCTCGGCCGGCGGCATCACGGCCGTCGCATAGGCGAGATCGAGCCCGGCCCTCGCCACCATCACCGTCTGTCCGGCATAGGCACGGTCGTTGAGGGCGCCGTCGTCCTCGGTCTTGAGCACCATCTTGATGCCGGCATCGGCCCAGAATTCGCCGATGATCTCCAGCGCGTCGATGATGTCGTTGTTCTCGCCCTCGACTTCGACGACGAGTTCGGCGAGGCGCCCGTCCGGGAGGAGGCGCGTTCCCGAACCCTCGCGCTTGTCGAGCCCGGCCTCGTCGAAGAGGCGGCTGGCCAGCTTCGGGTCGTAGGTGGCCCACGCCTTGCGGTCGTCGTCCGAGAAGAGGGCGCTCTGCAGCACGACCGTGTTGTTGCCTTCAACGCCACGGCGGAACCAGAGCGTATTGTTGAGCACGTGGCGATCGATGCTCAAGGAGAGGGCCCGGCGAAAGCGGACATCGCGGTTGAGCTTGCGCCAGACCGGATCGTTGCAGGTCTGGTTGGGGTAGAGGGCGCAGGCCGAGCCCTTGGCGATCGGCCAGGCCAGCGTGCGGTAGTTGTGCCAGGATTCGCCGCCTTTGAGCATGGGGATGTCGCCCGTGGTGATCCCCCGGAACAGGAGGTCCGCCTCTCCGGCATTTGCCTTGGCCGCGAACAGGCCTGCGGCGGCGACATTGGCGACGATGCGGTCGACATAGGGCAGTTGCTGCCCCTGTGGATCGACCCGATGGTAGTAAGGATTGCGCTCGAAGATGAACTGCTGCGCGGGAGCCTTGGTGACCACCTTCCAGGGGTCGAGCGTCGGCATGTCCGGGTTGCTCGCTTCGTAGGGCGCGTCGAGCTTGTTATAAAGCGCCGCCCATGATCCCATCTGCAGGTCCTTGGCCATGGCCGTCACCTTGGCCATGTCGCAGTAGTTCTTGTGGAACTGCTTCAGGTAATGGGCAGGCGTGTATATCCAGTCCGGGCGCGGGCCGGCCAGGAAGGGCAGAAAGCGCGGATTAGGCCTCGACCAGCTGTAGCGGATATGGGTGGCGTCGAGGACCTCCACCTTGGGCTGTTCGCCATCGACGATCAGGAAGGCGGGTGGACCTGCGGGGGTGAGTTCCCTGTTGAGAGCCACTTCCTCCCAGTAGAAGCGGAAGTCGTCCGTGGTGAAGGGCGCGCCGTCCGACCAGCGATGGCCCTCGCGCAGCACAAAGGTGAAGGAGCGGTCGCCCTCGTTGATCACGTCGAGGAGGACGTCCGGCTCTAGGTTGAGGTCCTCGTCATAGCCGATGAGACGCGTGTAGCCCATCACGGTGATGTAGCGCAGGTCCCTCGGCTTGGCGACGAGCGTGCGGATGTCGCCCCCATAATGGCCTATGGTGCGCTTGCGGACGAGCATGTCGGCGACGAGGGGTTGCTTGGGCAGGCGCTCGGCAAGGGGCGGCAGCTTGCCGGCCGCGACCTGCGGGCCGATCAGCGGCGACTCGACGGCGAACGCCGGCGTGGCGAACAGGCCGGCCGCGGCGATCAGGAGGGTTCGGCGGGAAATCAGATTGTCGCTCATGCCGCAACTCCTGCCGGTGCCGAGGCGGTGACGGCGCTGATGCGCACGTAATGGCGCGGCTCGACTTCAACCATCAGCGGCGGCGGCTCGCCCGGGGCGATCGTGAAGGGCGCCGGCCAGCGCGTGGGGTCCGAGGAGGCGCTTGCCTTCAGGCGGGCGAAATCGAGCGGATGATCGAGGTCGACATCCGGGATCGCATGCAGCAGCGCCTTCGTATAGGGATGCTTCGGCGAACGGAACAGCACTTCGCGCGGGGCCTGTTCGACGATATGGCCCCGGCACATCACAGCGATGTCGCGGGCCATGTATTCCACCACCGCGAGATTGTGCGAGACGAAGAGATAGGACACGCCGAGCGCCTTCTGCAGGTCCTTCAGCAGATTGAGGATCTGGGCCTGCACGGAAACGTCCAGCGCGGAGGTCGGCTCGTCGCACAGGATGACCGAAGGCTCCAGCGCAAGGGCGCGCGCCAGCCCGATGCGCTGGCGCTGGCCGCCGGAGAAGGAATGCGGATACCGGCGCATGTAGGACGGCTCCAGCCCCACCAGCTCAAGCAGTGCCTTCACGCGCTCATGGCGTTCGTCGCGCGTCCCGATGCCGTGGATCAGCAGTGGTTCCGACAGGATGTCGTACACCGTCATGCGCGGATTGAGGCTCGAGAACGGATCCTGGAATACGAACTGCACCGAGCGGCGGTAGGCCTTCAGCGCTTCATCCTTGAGCGTGA
Organism: Labrys sp. ALF-8; assembly: GCF_059699065.1. Classification (NCBI taxonomy): domain Bacteria; kingdom Pseudomonadati; phylum Pseudomonadota; class Alphaproteobacteria; order Hyphomicrobiales; family Xanthobacteraceae; genus Labrys; species Labrys sp. ALF-8. Next base: position 1,824,011 of record NZ_AP048537.1, on the reverse strand, counting down.
AGACGTCGCTCGGCCCGGTGCCGTCGTCGAACCAGACCCGGCCTTGGTCCGGTGCGCTGCCGGGGGCACGCATGACCATGCGGGACAGCGTGGTCTTGCCAGAGCCGGACTCGCCGACGAGTCCGAGCGTGGTGCCACGGTCGAGCGTGAGGGAGACATTGTTGAGAGCCTGGATCGTTTCGACACGGCCGGACCACATGCCCGTGCGCAGCGTGAAGCTCTTGGAGACGTTCTCGATCTTCAATACGGGAGCGGGCGCGATGGAAGAAGCAGACGTCTCCTCCTTCCATGTATCGGGGATGGAAACCGGAATCTCGCGCAGCGGCTTCAGCCGTTCGCCCGGCTTCATGTTGAAATGGGGAACGGCCCTGATCAGCGCCTTGAGATAATCGTGCCGGGGCTGCTCGAATATGGTCTCGCGCCCACCCAGTTCCATCACCTCGCCGCGGTACATCACCACCACGTCGTCGGCCATGTTGGCGACCACGCCGAGATCGTGGGTGATGAACATGACGGCCATGCGCTTCTGGGCCTGGACATCCTTGATCAGGCCCAGGATCTGGGCTTGCGTGGTGACGTCGAGCGCAGTGGTGGGTTCGTCGGCGATGAGCAAGGCGGGGTGGCAGATCAGCGCCATGGCGATCATGGCGCGCTGGCGCATGCCGCCCGAAAGCTCGAAGGGGTAGGTGCGCAGCATGCGCTGCGGATCGCGGAACTCGACACGCTCGAAGAGCTGGACGGCCTTTTCTTCCGCTTCGCGCCGGGAACAGCCGGTATGCACGATCAGCGCTTCGCTTACCTGGTCGCCGATGGTGTGCACCGGCGACAGCGAGGTCATCGGCTCCTGGAAGATCATGGCGATGCGTCCGCCGCGGATGGCCCGCATCTCGCGTCCGTTCGGGTCGAGCCTGACGAGATCGGTGGTCGTGCCGGTCTCCGGATCGCGGAACAGGCAGCTTCCGCTGGTGACGCGCGCCTTTTTCGAAAGCAGGCCCATGATGGTCTGCGCCGTGACGGACTTTCCGGAGCCCGATTCGCCAACCACCGCCAGCGTCTGGCCTTCGAACACGTCGAAGGAGACATTCCTGACGGCGTGGACGAGGCCGGCATCTCCCTGAAAATCAACGCTGAGGTTGCGCACGCTCAGCAACGGCTCACTGCTCATTCCAGCTCCGAAACCTGTCCCCTCTGCCCGTTTTCCGGTGCTACGCAGGCCTAAGCCTATTCGCACAATCAAATCGGCGCCACACCTATCTAACGCAGGTATCCTCTTTTCGTTGCAGCTTTTTATCCAAACAACTCCGCCGCGCGAATAAAGCGCACATTGGTATGCTGCTTCATTTTTTCAAGAAGCTGGTCCATAAAAGTCCAGATCCAGGCGTCGTGTACAAGATGATGGGTGAGTATGCCTAAAGGTTTTCCTATTTCGAGGACTTGAGTAAACTCCCGCAGCAATGTCAGCCGATCGATGAGGCCCCCACCGTTTTTCCAATCGATCGGGTCGAAACGGATGTTGGCGACGGCAAGATCGTCCCGTGCATCGGTGGGATCGGCGCCTCCCGCCGACAAGCCGCTGAATCCGCAGGCCGGGAGCACGCCGATCAGCGCGGGATCGATACGGTTCCAGGGCGGCACCAGCACGGGCAGGCAGCGGGGACCGAACAGACCTCGAAGCCGTGCCAGGCCTCGGCGCAGCTCCGCCTCTATGTCGGGCAGCGGGCGATAGCCGAGCTCCTGCTTTTTCCTGTTCGCCGGCGCGTGGTTGGCATGGCTGTAGCCATGCACGAGCACGTCGACGAGCGGTTCCCGCGAGAGCCTCTGGGGAAGATCGGGCGTGACACCAGCGGGGATGACGGCGAGGGCGAGGGGAACGCCGTGGCGACGGGCAAGGTCGAGCAGGTGGTCCAGCGCGGGCGTGGCGGCTACCGCGTCGTCGTCGCGCCACCATAGGCGCACCTCCCCTCGCGTCGCCAGCACCGCATCGAGCCGCGACCAGGCCTCCGCTTCGGCACGCGCCCCATCGCTCGCTCTCGCGATTGCCCGCAGGCTGTTGGCGACGCCGCCGGTACCGGGAAACGCGACGGTTGCACGGGGGCGATCCAGCGTCGCCGCCACCTCGGCGGCGAGACGGCGCGGCGTCAGATCGGCCTCGGCGACGATGCCGGCAAGGCCGAGGGTGTGGAAACGTTCCGCCCGCAGCCGCTGCTCGGCTTCCTTGCCCTGCTCGAACGGCACCACCACCGCCGGCACCCCGGCGCGGCCGAGATCGATCATGGTGTTGTAGCCGGCCTGGCTTACCGAGAGTGCTGCGCCCGCCAGGAGGGCGGGGAAATCGGGGCGCGCCCGCTCGACCTCGACCTTCGGTCCGGCCATGGCGGCAAGCGCCTCGAAGTCGCCCTGCGGGACGCCATGCCCCACCAGCACCCGCCAGGGGTTGGGCCTGTCCAGGATATCGGCCGCCTCGATCGCGGCGCGGTAGAGCGGCAGGCTTGCCGCACTGCCCCCGCCCGAGACGAGGATCTCGTGCGAGGGGACGGGGGCGACGGCTGAAGGTGCGGTATCGGCGATATAGCCCGTATAGATGAGCTGCCGTTCCAGCGCGCGGCTCGTCGGCCAGGAGGCGGAAAGAGGCGTGACGGTACCATCGCCATGCACCAGCACGCCATCGTAATATCGCGCCAGGATCTCCTCCGCCTCGGCGGCACGGCTTTGCTTCGCCGGCGGGTTGAGGATGTCGCGGATGGAGGCGAGGATGGCCGCGGGCTTCGGCCGCCGGCGTGCGGCTTCCAGGAGCGCGCGGAACTCCGACGCGAGCTGTCGGCGCCCGAAGGGATAGGTCTCCGTGATCACCGCGTCAGGGTTGCAGGCTTCGAGCGCCGCGAGAATGGCGTCGATGCGGACCTGCCGGGTTTCATCGGTGATCGGCATGCCGTCGGCACCCAGCAGGGTCCGAAAGTCGACGCCGACGCAATGGACCGAAGGCAGTTGCACGAATTCGATGCCGTCCCTGGCGACGAGTGGCGCGGGGCGGCCGCCGCTGACCAGCGTGACGCGATAGCCGGCGGAAGCAAGGCCGCGCGCAAGTGCGCCCGCCCGCGAGAGATGGCCGACCCCCAGCAGATGGGTGACGAGTATGAGGACGCCGGGCGCGTGCGCATCCGGCGGGGTCTCGAAACGAGGGGTTCCGGCGTCCTGCGGGGCCTGCATCACGATATGTTCCTGTCCTTGTGCCGGGACGTCCACGCGTCCAGCAGCACCTGCCGCAAATGCCCGACGGCGCCTGCGAGCGAACGTTCTTCGCGGGCAAAATGCATGCCTTGCACGGAAAGGTTCTCTCTCAGCGCGGCATCACCCATCAGCCTGTCCAGCGCCCGGGCGAAGTCCGCCGCGTCGCCCGGACGGGCAAGAAGGCCCGTCCTGCCCTCGATTACCACGGTGGCCACCCCGCCGAACGCACCGGCCACGGCTGGGCAGCCTTGCAGCGCCGCTTCGAGAAAGACCATGCCGAAGGCCTCGTTGACGGCGGGCCAGACCAGGATGTCGGCCTGTGCATAGAAACGGGCGAGGCTGGGGGGATCCTCGACCAGGCCGTGGAAACGCACGCGGTCTCCGAAGGGAGCGAAGCCGGTTTCGACCTCGTGCCGGCCCGGTCCGTCTCCGACGATGTCCAGGCGCCAGGATGCAGCGCGCAGGCTGGCTAGCGCCTCGCCCAGGATGGCGTAGGACGCCAGCTTGTCGCCTTCCCGCATCATCGCGACCACAAGCAGGCGCCGCTCTTCCTCAGGGGTGCTGCGTTCGAGCAGGGGCCATCGCGCGGAATCGATGAAGGGCGGAAGGTCCACCAGCGCCTGGCCGGCGGGCCTGGCCGCCTCCAGCATTTCCCGGTCATTGGGGTTGGGGATCAGGATCAGGTCCGCCGCGTCGAGCGCCGCCTCGGCCTGGACGTGACTGCGAGCCCAGGGACCGCCGGCACGTTTCGGAGCGCGCGAGCCTTCGGCGATGACATAGGGGATATCGAGCGCCCCGGCGACGGCGGGACCGAGCAGGTCAGGCGCCTTGTAGTAGACGTGATAGGTGAACCATAGATCCGGCCTGCTTTCGGGCTGTGCCTGGTACCGGGCCAGCAGCAAGGCCGCCTCGGTTGCGGCTTCCGCGGTAAAGTCGCTTGTACCGGTGGCGTCGAAGGTACGCAGCACCGAAGCGACCTGCGTCTCGAACCCTCCGGCGCGAAGGGCCGCCAGAAGCAGCCGCGCCATCTCGCGGTCGCCCGAGGGAACCGCATGGTCGGGCGGCTTGAGCGGGGCGTAGAAGGCTATGCGAGGCATGGCGGCCGGCATGTTCATGTCTTGCTGGCCCAGAGCGAAAAGGAAAGTGGGAAGCGCGGCACGCCGTCCGGCAGCCGGAAGGACTGGCGCTCCTCCTCGACGAGGCTGGGAAACAGCCGATAGGGGAGGGTCTCGTGCTCGTTGAAGCGATCGAGTTGCAGGCCACCGCCGATCAGCGCCGCGAAGATCGCCGAGAGAGGATGCGCCCACTCGTGGAAGCGGCCATGGACGAGCGGGGTCTCGTCGCCGGTGTAGGAGCCCTGCGACTGATAGACGGTCGGCGCGTCCGGGGCGTTGCGCCAGTCGAAGGCCACGCGGTAAGCGCCCTGTTCCTCGCTGAGGTTGAAGGCGTGGGGATGGGTTTCGGCGAGATAGAGCCTGCCGCCGGGTCGCAGCAGCGAACCGACCACACGGCCCCACCTGGCGATGTCTGGCAACCAGTTGATCGCACCCCAGGTGACGTAGACGAGGTCGAATTCGCCCTGCAGTTCCCTCCGGGCGTCGTAGACGTTCGCTTGCACGAACGTCGTGGCTGAGCCGGTTTCCGCGGCGAGCCTGCGTGCGCCCTCGATGGCTACGGGCGAGAAATCCAGGCCGGTGACCTCGGCTCCCCGCCGCGCCAGGCTCATGCTGTCGAGGCCGAAATGGCATTGGAGATGGGCGGTGCGCAGTCCCGCGACGTCACCGATCTCAGCGGCTTCGATCGGCAGCAAGGTATCGTCGCCCGCCTTGAAGCCGGCGATATTGTAGAAACCGGTGGCATCGCGAAGGTGTATCGCCGCCCATTCGTCCCAGCTCTCGCGGTTGATCTCGTGCATCGCGGTCATGAAAAAGCCCCTCGGCAATCGTCGAGGGGCTAGCACGACCTGAGCGCAAGCGCACGGGTCTTATCGCGTGAAGCTCACCACGTTGCCGGCATCGACATTGAGGAAGTTGCCGGTCGACTTGGAGGAAAGGTCGGAGGCGAAGAAATAGACCGCCTCGGCGATATCCTGGGGAAACACCGAGCGCTGCAACAATGAACGCTTGCGGTAGAATTCCTCGAGGTCGTCCTCGCCGATCTTGTTGGAGGCGGCGCGCTGCTGGCGCCATTCGCCCTGCCAGATCTTCGAGCCGCGCAGCACCGCATCCGGATTGACCGAGTTGATGCGGATGCCGAAGGGCGCGCCTTCGAGCGCCATGCAGCGTGCGAGGTGCAGTTCGGCCGCCTTGGCGGTGCAGTAGGCCGATGCGCCGGCAGAGGCCGAGACGCCGTTCTTGGAGCCGATGAACACGATCGAGCCGCCATTGCCCTGCGTCTTCATCAGGCGATAGCCCTCGCGCGCCACCAGGAAATAGCCGGTGGCGAGGATCGACATGTTGTGGTTCCACAATTCCAGCGTGGTGTCCTCGACCGACGCGGCCGAGGAGATGCCGGCATTGTTCACCACGATGTCGATGCCGCCGAAGGCCCGCATGGTTTCCTGGAAGGAGGCGATCACTGTGTCTTCCTTGGTGACGTCCATCTTGACGCCGCGCACAACGTCCTTGCCGAAGAGCTTGCCGAAATCGGCGACGCGCTGGTCGAGCGAAGCCTGGTCGATGTCCGCGAGCACCACATTGGCGCCCTCCTGCATCAGGCGGGCGGCGATGGCGCTGCCGATGCCGCCGGCTCCGCCGGTGATCAGGGCGACGCGTCCGGCCAGGGACTTGGGCTTGGGCATGCGCTGGAGCTTGGCTTCCTCGAGCAGCCAGTACTCGATGTTGAAGGCCTCCTGCTCCGGCAAGCCGACATAGCTGTCGGTGCCGTCGGCGCCGCGCATGACGTTGATGGCGTTGACGTAGAACTCGGAAGCGATGCGCGCGGTCGCCTTGTCGGCGGCGAAGGAAATCATGCCGACGCCCGGCACCAGATAGATCACGGCGTTCGGGTCACGCATCTTCGGCGAGTTGGGGTGCTTGCAGCGCTCGTAATAGGCCGCGTAGTCATTGCGGTAGGCCTCGATCAGCCCATCGAGCGAGGCGATGGCGGCATCGACATCGCCGTTGAAGGGCACGATCAGCGGGCGGATCTTGGTGCGCAGGAAGTGATCGGGGCATGAGGTGCCCAGTGGGGCGAGGCGGTCGAGCGCGTTGGAATCGACGAACTCCAGCACTTCGGGCGCGTCGGTGAAGTGCCCGGCCTTGGCCTGGTCCTTGCCGATGCGGCCGCGGATCGCCGGCATCAGCCTGGCGGCGACGGCAGTGCGTTCCGTGGGGGAGAGCGCCTTCACCTTCTCGCCGTCGAAGGCGGGCTTCCTGCCATTGGCTTCCAGCCAGTCCGCAGCTTTCTGGATGATGCGGAGCGTGAGCTGATAGCAGGTTTTGGCGTCGTCGTGCCAGGTGAACAGGCCATGCCCGCCGAGCACCACGCCGACGAGATGCGGGTTCTCGGTGGCGATCTTCGACAGCTTCAGGCCGAGATCGAAGCCGGGGCGCTGCCAGGGCAGCCAACCTATCTCGCCGCCGAAGATGTCCTGCGTGAGTTTCTCGGAGTTCTTCGAGGCGGCGATGGCGATCACCGCGTCCGGATGGACGTGATCGACATGGATCTTCGGCACGAAGGCATGCAGGGGCGTGTCGATGGAGGCTGCGCGCGGGTTGAGGTCGAAGGTGCAATGCGGGAGGTAGCCGACCATCTCGTCCTCGTGATCGAGGCCGCGATAGAGGCCCTTCAGCGCTTCGAGCTTGTCGAGATAGAGGGTCGAGAAACCGTCCAGCTTCATCGAGCCGATGTCGCCGCCCGAACCCTTGACCCAGAGCACGGTGGCTTCCTGGCGCGTGAGGGGATCGGTCGCCTTGACCTTGGCCGACGTGTTGCCGCCGCCGAAATTGGTGATGCGCAGATCCGAGCCGAGCAGGTTCGAGCGATAGAGCAACTTGCCGGGTTCGTCGAGCTTGGCGGCGACGGCGTCGTCCCAGAGATCAACAAGCTTTCCAGAGGCCATGGATCGTTTCCTTCGATAGGTTTTGGCGGCATTGGGCGGGACGGCTGGTTTCGGAGCGCCGGTCTTCGAAACCTGCCGCGAACAGCCGCCGGGAGACTTGATCTCCTGTCATCGCCGGGTTTGTCCGGTGATCCAGGCGGACACGATAGGATGCCCGAGGCAAGCCCGGGCACGAGATTCATGCCGTTGAGTCCAGGTGGCGGCTTTCGAGGCAGGCTCCTCCGGCCGACGCATTCCCAAGCGCCGGCCCGCGATGAAAGATGGGCTGGACGATAGGAACGGATTCATTCATGGTCAATCAAGATCGCTCATATTGCGCTGCAAAAATTGAACCGCGTCGCAATATTCGCTCAAAAACTTGACTGTTGTGAGCGATTGAGCAACGCTTTGAGCGAATGGAGGCATCATGCACGAACAGGAACGCTGGCAGACAATACTGCGTCTCGTGCATGAGCGTTCCGTCGTGTCGGCGCGGGAACTCGCCGACATCACCCGCGCCTCGGCCGCCACGCTCAGGCGGGATCTGACGCGGCTCGCTGCGCAGGGCTTGGTGCATCGGATCCATGGCGGGGTGCAGACGGTGGGGCCCAAGGGCGCCGCCAAGCTGGAGAGCGCCAGCTTCACCGTCAGCCAGACGCTGCACGCCGACCGCAAGCGCGCCATAGCACGGCGGGGCGTCGCACTGTGCCGGGACGGAGAATCCATCATCATCAACGGAGGCTCGACCACCTTTCACATGGTGGAATTCCTACGCGCCACGCGCCTGCAGATTCTCACCAATTCCTTTCCGATCGCCGCCGCCCTGATGCACGAGAGCGACAACCGCATCATCCTGCCCGGCGGCGAGATCTATCGTGACCAGAGCCTGATCCTCTCGCCGTTCGACGAGGATTCGATCCAGCACTACACCGCGTCCAAAATGTTCATGAGTGCCATGTCGATCGGCCCGCTCGGGGTGGTCGAGAGCGACCCCCTCATCGCCCGCGCCGAGGCCAAGCTCCTCAATCGCGCCGCTGATCTCATCGTGCTGGCCGATTCCTCGAAATTCGAGCCCCGCGGCTCGATGGCTGTCGCCCCCCTGTCTCGCATCAAGAAGCTGATCACCGACGACGGGGTACCGAAGGGAGCGCTGGAAATGCTTCGGGAAGCCGGCGTGGACGTGGAGGTGGTGACGCTGGGGTAGGCGCCGGGCCTTACGGGGAAGCGCGCCAGACACGGAGGGGGCGATAAGCGATCGCCCTCCTTTAGCCGGCAAATGTCGTGTTTGCGGGATTGTCGGTCGGTGATCGACCCTTCGCACGCCGCGCGTCGTCCCGGGCAAAGCCGGCATGATGCCCGCGCAGGGGAATCGACCGTTTTCCCAACGAGGTTGCGCCTCGCCGTCACCGCTTTAAGCTGGCGCGAAGCAGTTTCAAGCGTGGAATCAGGGAGAAGGCGGAACAATGGCCGATCAGTTCTTCATTGGTATCGATGTCGGCACGGGGTCGGCGCGTGCGGGTGTGTTCGATATCAAGGGGGTCCTGAGGGGCTCCGCCAGGCAGGCCATCACGATCTGGCACGAGCCGGGCGACATCGTCGAGCAGTCCTCCGAGAACATCTGGCAATCCATCTGCACGGCCGTGAAGGCAGCCATGGCCGAAGCCGCGATCGCTCCCGCGGTCGTCGCGGGAATCGGCTTCGACGCAACCTGCTCGCTCGTGGTGGTGGACAAGGAGGGCAGGCCGCTCTCGGTTGGCCCGTCGGAGGATCCGAGCCGCAACGTGATCGTCTGGATGGACCATCGCGCGCTGGACCAGACCAAGCGCATCAATGACACGGGCGAAGCGGTGCTGCGGTATGTCGGCGGCGTGATCTCGCCGGAGATGGAGACGCCCAAGCTGCTCTGGCTCAAGGAGCACAAGCCGGAGATCTTCGCCGCGGCGGGAGCCTTCTTCGACCTGCCGGATTATCTGAGCTGGCGCGCCACCGGGAGCTTCGATCGCTCGGCCTGCACCGTGACCTGCAAATGGACCTACCTTGCCCATGAGAAGCGCTGGGACACGGGCTATTTTCACAAGATCGGGCTCGGCGTCCTTGCCGACGAAGGGTTCAGGCGAATCGGCGACAGGATCGTCGATGTCGGTACGCCGCTCGCTTCCGGACTGACCGCCCGGGCCGCTGCCGATCTCGGCCTCGTGGCCGGCATTCCCGTCGGCGCTTCGCTGATCGATGCCCATTCCGGGGGCATCGGAACCGTCGGGGCGGCAGGCAAGGACGGTCAGCCGGCGGACGTCACCGGCCGCATGGCCTACGTCTTCGGAACCTCGGCCTGTACCATGGCGAGTACCAGGGAACCGGCCTTCGTGCCGGGGGTGTGGGGGCCCTACTTCTCCGCCATGGTGCCGGGGCTGTGGCTGAACGAGGGCGGACAATCGGCCGCCGGCGCCGCGCTCGATCACCTCCTCACTCTTCATCCCGCCTATGCGCAGGCGCTGGACAAGGCCAATGCCGCCAACCGTCCTTTGCTGGCCTGGCTGGAGGCGCACGCCAATGTCGCCGGCGACGTCACCCTCGCGCGCGACATTCATGTCGTGCCCGAATTTCTCGGCAACCGCGCCCCGCATGCCGATCCCCATGCCAGGGCCGTCATCGCCGGCCTCGATCTCGAGGACGATCTCGACAGTCTCGTGAAACTCTATCTGGCGGGCCTGTGCGGTCTTGCCTACGGCGCCCGGCAGATCGTCGAAGCGATGGCGGCACAGGGAATCGCCCTGCAGCAGATCATCGTCAGCGGCGGCGCCGCCCAGAGCCCGCTGGTGCGCCAGGTCATCGCCGACGCCACGGGCCTGGAGGTCGCCGTGGCCGAGACGCCGGAGCCCGTCCTGCTCGGCTCCGCCATGCTTGGCGCCGTTGCCGGCAAGGCTTATCCGACGCTGTCCGAGGCCATGAGCGGCATGTCCGCGCTTGGGGCGACCTATGCACCGAACGAGGCGGGAATGAAGGCCTTCCACGATGCCAAGTTCAAGGTCTACGAGCTCCTGCAGGCGGCCGGGCGGCAGGCACGCGAACTGATGGCGTGAGAGATGCCGGCGACGGTTGCCTGCCGCCGGCCTCCTCTCCGGCGGGTCTCGTTTTCCCATCGCAGCAGGGGCCGCCGCCGCATCCGTTCCGATCACATCCGCGCGATTCCCGCTGAGATGCTCCCTTGGTAACCGCCTGATTGCAAAGATGATGGCATGTGTTGTGATGACGCCGGCCATCTGATTCGGGCCGCACCGACGGAGTTCCCATGACCGACACGTACACCCGCCGCCAGATCGCGACTCTGCTCGCCGGTCTGGGGCTCGTCGCATCCGCGCCTGCTGCCTTCGCCGCTCCGAAGCCCAAGCCGGCGCCCGATCCGACGCCGGTGGTGCCGGCCACGCCGGGAAATCTGCGCCTGGCGGTTCTCCTGCCGGTGAAGGACGATCCCTTCTACAAGGCCTGCGCCGATGGCGCGCAGGAGGCAGCCGGCCAGATCGGCGCCGTCGACATCGTGGTCGCCGCCCCCGACAAGCGCACCGCGCGCGACCAGATCCTGCTGTTCAACGGGCTGGTGAAGCAGCAGGTCGACGTCATCGCCATCGTGCCGGTGGATGCCGCTGTGCTCGGTCCGGTGTGCCGGCGCGCCATGGCCCGGGGCATGAAGATCATTTCCTTCGACCAGCCGCTTCCGCAGGCCACGCGCCTCGTCCATCTCGATGCCGTCAGCAGCCGCGGCAAGGCCACCGCCTTCATGGGCATGCTGGCCGAGGACGTGAAGGACGGCGGCGATATCGCCATTCTCGCAGGGGGACGTTCCGGACCGGACGGGCAGGCGCTGCTCTCCAACACCGTGCAGGAATGGTTGAAGCCGGCCTATGGCAAGCTCAAGCTGACCGCCACTATATTCGGCAACGAAAGCGAGAAGGCCGGCTACGCTGCGGCCGAGGGGCTCCTCGCCGATCATCCCGATCTCAAGGGCATCCTGGTCTTCAACGCGGCCGCTCTGGTGGGCGCGGCGCAGTGTATCGCCGACAGGGGTTTGGCGGGCAAGGTGTTCGTCACCGGCTTCGGCCGTCCCTCGCAGCTGAAGGCGGCAATGGCGGCGCAGGTCGTGGAGTGCTTCGCCTCCGTGAACCCGGTCGACCTGGGCTATGGCGCGGTGGAGATCGCCGCGGCGCTCGCCAGGAACACGCTGACCCCCGACGTCGGCAGCACGCTCGGCGCCGGCCGCCTGGGTCAGATCACCATCGCGGAAGGGGGCGTCGCCACATTGCAGCCCGTCGTGGTCGACGGGAAGAACTTCTCGAAATTCGTGGACGTGTACTGAGGGCCGAACAGCCCGAGGGCATGGGCAGGATGCCCATGCACCGGGGACGAGGCTCCTTATACCGCTCAACTTCGCGCATGGCGGCTTGCCGCCTTGACGCTCCCCATGCCGTCGGAAATGAATTGCGCCAACAAGCAATTCGGTCCGGCCCTCGGCGGCCGACCCTCCCGTCCGGGAGCGAGGAACGTTCGAGGTCGTCATGCCCGCTACCGCCGTACTTGATGTCGGCAAGACCAATGTGAAGCTGGTCCTGTTCGAAGGCGCCGCCATTGTCTGGCAGGCCTCGATGCCCAACCGGGCGCTGCCCGGCCCGCCCTATCCCCATGCCGACGTCGAGGCGATCTGGCGGTTCTTCCTCGACGGCCTGCGTGCGGCGGGAGCCGAGCACGCCATCGGCGATATCGCCGTCACTACCCATGGCGCCGCCATGGCGTTGATAGGCGAGGATGGCCTCGCATTGCCGGTGATGGACTATGAATTCGAAGGTGTCGATGCGATCGAGGCCGAATATGCGCCGTTCCGGCCGCCCTTTGCCGAGACATTGTCACCGCCGATGTCGGCCGGACTGAACTCAGGCCGCCAGATCTTCTACCAGGAAACGCGCTGCCCCGAGGGTTTTGCCAAGGTGCGGCATATCGTTCCCTATTCGCAGTACTTCACCTGGCGCCTCACGGGCATCGTCCGCGGCGAGGTGACGGGCATAGGCGGCCACTCGGACCTCTGGGCCATGCAGGAACGGCGTCTGTCCTCGCTCGTGGAGCGGCGGGGCTGGGCGCATCTCTTTCCGCCCTTCGTCAAGTCGTATGAGGTGATCGGGCCGCTGCTGGCTGCGGTCCGGGCCGAAACGGGGTTGCCGGAGACCGTTCGGGTGCGGGCCGGAATCCACGATTCCAACGGCTCCATCCTGCCGCATCTCATTTCCTTCGCGCCCCCCTTCACGCTGGTCTCCTCGGGCACCTGGGCGGTGATCATGGCGATGGGCGCGGACCCCGGCCGGCTCGATCCGGCGCGCGACATGCAGGCCTATGCCGATGTCGAGGCGCGCCCGGTACCGGCCGCCAAGTTCATGGGCGGCCGCGAATATGGCGTGATCCTCGACGGGGCCGCTCCTGGGTGCACCGAAGCCGATGCCGCCGCGGTGATGGCGGCCGGCGTCCTGGCCCTGCCGAGCTTCGTCCCCAATGGCGGCCCGTTTCCCGCACATCCCTCCGAGATACGGGGCGGGCTGCCGGAAGGGTCGGGCATGCGTGCCGGCCTTGCCAGCCTCTATTGCGTCCTGCTCACCGACTATCTGCTCGAGGCCCTGGGAGCCGATGACGGCCCGCTGCTGATCGAGGGCAGCTTTGCCGCCAATGCCGTCTATTGCAGCCTCCTTGCAGCCCTGCGTCCCCGCCAGGCCGTGCTGTGCAGCGTCGACAGCGGCGGCACCGCCTACGGCACTTCGCTGCTGGCAACCTGGCCGACCATGCCGGATCGCGAGCCGCTGCACCAGGCGGAGGCCTATCGCGACGTCGCCGGGCTGGAACGCTACAAGGCCGCCTGGCGCGCGGCGCTGCCAGGATAGGGCTCGAAGCAAGCCGGCTGCAGGAAGGCGCCGGTCTCTGAAGACCGGCATACGGATCGATGCAAGATGATGCCTCATAATTGATCAGACAAATTCAAGCCGCCCCTTGCATTCGGCGTGGAGGCAGGCATGAATGGCGCATCGGCATGGGGGGACTCGGCGGGAATCGCTGCCTCATGCACGCATAGTCCAACCGACCGGCAAAAAGCCGGCGATTTCCTGGAGGAGACGACATGTTCGAGAATCAGTCGCGTCGCGGCGCTTTGAGGATCCTGGGCGGTTCGCTGCTTGCCGGCGCCCTGCCGCTCGGCGCCACCACGCCTGCCTTCGCCGCCAACAAGCGCATTGCGCTGGTGGTGAAGAACCTCGGCAATTCCTATTTCGATGCCTGCCGCGACGGCGCGCAGAAGGCCGCCAAGGAGATCGGCGGCTTCGACATCATCTACACCGCCCCGACCAAGGCGACCGCCGAGGACCAGATCGCCGTGATCGACGCGCTCATCGCGCAGAAGGTCGACGGCATCATCGTTTCGGCCAATGACGCCAACGCGCTCGTGCCCGTGGGCAAGAAGGCGGCACAACGCGGCATCAAGGTCATCTCCTTCGACAGCGCCATCGCCAAGGGCGGTCGCATCATGCATCTGTCCGCGTCCTCGACCCCGATGATCGGTGCCAAGCAGGTGCAGATGATCTCCAAGACGCTGAAGGGCGAGGGCGAAGTCGCCATCCTTTCCGCCGCTTCCACCATGACGAACCAGAATTCCTGGATCGCGGCGATGAAGGAAGAGTGGAAGAAGCCCGAATATGCCAAGCTCAAGCTGGTCGACATCGTGTATGGCGACGACCAGGACGACAAGTCCTACCGCGAGATGCAGGGCCTGGTGAAGACCCATCCCAATCTCAAGGGCGTCATCTCGCCGACCACCATCGGCATCCGCGCCGGCGCCAAGGCGATCATCGACGGCGGCCTGGTCGGCAAGGTCTACATCACCGGCCTCGGCCTGCCCTCCGAGATGAAGGACGCCGTGGAGAAAGGCGCGTGCGAGAGCTTCGCGATCTGGAATCCGGTCGATTACGGCTACAGCGCCACGCAGATCATCGCCGGCATCATCAACGGCGAGAAGGCCGCTCCCGGCGACACCGTCAAGATGGGGTCGAAGGGCGAGACCAAGATCGACGCCGAAGGCGAGGCCGTGATGGGCGAGCCCTTCACCTTCGACAAGTCCAACGTGGAGGAATACGCGAAGATCTTCTGAGCCGGGACCGCCGACGCACGCGCGCGAGTGCCTGGGCTCGGGGCGAAGCACTCGACGCTCGGACCTTCCTTCTCCCTGCGACCCATTCCGAAAGGGATGGTGAAGGGGCAAGGGAGGGGCGAGCCCGTCGCGGGGGGATCGCCAACTCCTGATCCCTCCCCGCAAAGGGGAGGGAAGCGGCAATCGTCGCGTCTCCATTGCCGTGAAACCCGGACCATCGCATGCCTTCATCCGCCAATACACCGCTCCTCTCCCTGACTGGCGTTTCCAAGCGTTTTCCCGGCGTGAGAGCCCTGCACAATGCCCATCTCACCCTCTATCCGGGCCAGGTGACGGCATTGCTGGGGGAAAACGGCGCAGGCAAATCCACCATCGTGAAGATTCTCACCGGCATCTACACGCCGGATGAGGGCGAAATCCGCATCGGCGGCCAGGCCGTCAGCTTTTCGAGCCCGCGCGACGCCTGGGCGGCGGGCATCACTGCCATCCACCAGGAGACCATCATGTTCGATGAGCTCTCCGTGGCGGAGAACGTCTTCATGGGACATATGCCCAAGGGCGCGGGCGGGCTGGTCGACTGGGGCGCGGTGCACAGCCGGACAAGGGAACTGCTCAAGCGCCTCGACAGCGACATCGATCCCGCCGAGCCCCTGAAGGCGCTGGGTGTCGCCCAGAAGCATCTCGTCGAGATCGCCCGCGCGCTCTCCCACGAAGCGCGCATCGTGATCATGGACGAGCCCACGGCGGCGCTTTCCGCCCGCGAGATCGATGATCTCTTCCGCATCATCGCCCAGCTCAAGGCGGAAGGACGGGCTATCCTGTTCATCTCGCACAAGTTCGAGGAGATCTTCCGCGTCGCCGACCGCTGGCTTTGCCTGCGCGACGGCGAGCATGTCGGCGAAGGCTCCATCTCGGAGGCAAGCCCGCCCCAGCTGGTGCGGCTGATGGTCGGGCGTTCGATCGACCAGGTGTTCCCCAAGCGCGAGGTACCGATCGGCGAGGTGGCGCTGGAGGTGAAGTCGCTCAGCAATGCCACCGAGTTCGCCGATATCTCCTTCACGCTGCGCAAGGGCGAGATCCTGGGTCTCTACGGCCTGGTCGGTGCCGGCCGCTCGGAGGCGATGCAGGCCGTTTTCGGGATTTCCAGGCCTAGCGCCGGCGAGGTCGCGCTGCAGGGCCGGCCGCTCTCGATCCGGACGCCGGCCGACGCCATCGCCGCCGGGATTGCCTATGTGCCTGAGGACCGCCAGGTCCAGGGGGCAGTGCTGCCCTTCGGCGTGCGCGAGAACACCACCCTGGCGAGCCTGTTCCGCCATGCCAGGACGGGCTTCCTCAGCCTTGGATCCGAAATAAGCGACACCCGCCGCCTGGGAACGCGGCTGTCGGTGAAGGCGGCCTCCTGGGACCAGAAGCTGCAGGAGCTGTCGGGCGGCAATCAGCAGAAGGTCGTGATCGCCAAGTGGCTCGCCACCAATCCCAAGGTCATCATACTGGACGAACCGACAAAGGGCATCGACGTCGGCTCGAAGGCGGCCGTGCACGACTTCATGGTGGACCTCGCCGCCGAGGGATTGGCCGTGGTGCTGATCTCCTCAGAGCTGCCGGAGGTGATGGGCATGTCCGACCGCATCCTGGTGATGCATGAGGGGCGTATCGTGCAGGAGTTCGCCCGTGCCGAGATGGATGCCGCCGCCATCGTCACCGCCGCCACGGGAGGCCATGAATGAGCGAGAAAGAACGGTCCTCACCGGCCGGAACGACGGTCGTCTCCGCGCTGCAGGGAGCGTCGACATGAGTGGAATCTGGCGCCGTCACGCCCGCGAGATCATCCTTGCTCTCATCGTCATCGGCATGATCCTGGCCATCGGCGTACGCGCGCCGGTCTTCCTGAGTGGGGACTCCATCCGCGCCCTGTTCGACGACACCGCCATCCTTGCCATGCTCGCCCTCGCACAGATGACGGTGATCCTCACCCGTGGCATCGACCTTTCGGTGGCGGCAAACCTCGCCTTGAGCGGCATGGTGGCGGCGCTGTTCTCGATCGCGGCGCCCGACATGCCCATCCTCGTCGTCATCCTGGTAGCGATTGCCGTCGGTACCTTCTTCGGCTTCCTCAACGGCGTGTTCATCGCCTGGGTCGGCATTCCCCCGATCGTGGTGACGCTGGGCACGCTCGCGATCTATCGCGGACTCGTCTTCATCGTCTCCGGCGGCAAGTGGATCTCCTCGGACAAGATGACGCCGGCGTTCCTGGCCTTTCCGCATGCCACCTTTCTCGGGATCTCGAGCCTGGTCTGGCTCGCTGTCGCGGTGGCCGTCCTGATGGCGGTCTTCCTCGGCCTCACCACGGTCGGGCGGGGGCTCTATGCCGTCGGCGGCAATCCCGTTGCCGCCCGTTACTGCGGCATCGACCTCTCCCGGCAGCAGTTGCTGGTGTTTACCCTCTCGGGCGCCGTGTCGGGCCTTTGCGGCTATCTCTGGGTGGCGCGCTTCGGCATCGCCTATACCGAGATTGCACTCGGCTACGAACTCAGCGTGATCGCGGCCTGCGTGATCGGCGGCGTCTCCATCGGCGGTGGCATCGGGTCCGTCACCGGCGCCTTGCTCGGCGCCCTCTTCCTCGGCGTCGTCGTCAATGCACTGCCGGTCATCAATGTCTCGCCCTTCTGGCAGATGGCGATTTCCGGCGCAGTGATCCTCGCCGCAGTGGTGGTCAACGCGCGGGCCGAGCGCAAGGAGGGCAAGCTGATCCTGCCCGAGGCGCGGCGCCGCGCCGCCGCCAGGGAGGGAGTGCGCTCATGAGCGAATCGACCCGCTACCAGGTGCTCGACCGCGCGCCATGGCGCCTGAGCGACTGGCTGCTGCGCTGGGAAACGATCCTGTGCATTCTCCTCGCCGTCGTGATCGTGGTGAATGCCGTCGGCTCGCCCTATTTCCTCGATCTCTACAACCTCTCCGACATGACGCAGAACTTCTCGGAGAAGGCGATCATCGCCCTCGGCATGGCGCTGCTGATCCTCACCCGCGAAATCGACCTCTCGGTCGCTGCCATCGTCGCGCTCGCCTCTCTGGCGATAGGCTATGCCGCCCAGGCGGATTACGGCCCCGTCGCCTTGATCGCCGTCGGCATAGGCGTCGGCATCGTCTGCGGTGCCTTCAACGGCTGGCTGGTCACTGGCTTCGGCCTGCCCTCGATCGTGGTGACCATCGGCACCATGTCGCTCTACCGCGGCATCGCGCAGGTCGTCCTGGGAGACCAGGCCATCACCACCTATCCCGAGGCCTACACCAATCTGGCCCAGACCTATCTCTTCCAGGATCCGCCGCTCTACCTCGCCTTCATCCTCTTCCTCGTGCTCGCGGTTATCTTCGCCGTGGTCGTGCATCTCACGCCGTGGGGCCGCATGCTCTACGCCATTGGCAACAATCCCGTGGCCGCGCGCTTTTCGGGTATCCCGGTCAACCGGATCCGCTTCCTGCTCTTCGTGCTGACGGGCCTGCTCTCAGGGCTGGCCTCGGCATTGCTCACCGCCCGCATCGGTTCGACCCGACCCAACATCGCCCTTGGCTGGGAACTCGAGGTGGTAACCATGGTGGTGCTGGGCGGCATGTCGATCGCGGGCGGCTCTGGGACGATCCTCGGTGTCGTGATCGCGGTTTTTGTCCTGGGCCTGACCACCTTCGGGCTTACCCTGGTCAACGTGCCCGGCATCGTCATCAATGTGATCCTCGGCGTGCTGCTCGTGGCCGCGATCGCGCTGCCGATCATCGTGCGAAGGGTGCTGGGGCTGAGGTCGCAGTAGCAGCGCTGGCAGCGGACGGCATTCGCCAAGGCATTTCTACATGTCAACGGCTTCGATCTCGAGGTCTCGCAGGCCGAAATCATTGAGACTGTAACGAATATCGCGGATGCGGCCCATCCAATGGACAAAGAGCAACTGACGATGTGGTTTCGCGAACGAAATAACGAAGCGCGCCACATGACTCGATCGTCGGATGGAGTCATGGGCGGGCGCCCATGGCAATGTCGCCTTCGCCTCGTGGTGGAAGGTCTTTCCAATTTGATTTGATCAGCGACCTATTTCCCGTTCCGGGGGCTTCCGGTCGCCATTTCCAGGAACACTCTGTCGCCCCATGCTGTGATCACATTTCGTTTCTTGCCGCCTCATGGGTCGGTGACGAAAGAAAAAGTCGTGTTGATGCTTTTATGTGCTTGTCCCCCGCTTAGAAATATGCCATGTCAGCCCTCCATATTAGGACAGCTATGCTGTCCCATTATGGATGTCGCCTCGGTCCAGGCCGGCGGCACGCGGACGAGCCGAAGATGGCCCACAGGCCCGGCCAAGCCGTAGGACAAGAACTGCCCTCTCGCGTTTCAGCGCGAAGCGGTGCAGCATGGGGCAAGGCTCGGAAAAGGGGACCCGTTTCTCCGTTCGGCCTTGCGACATGAAATAGCGCGAAGCCAGGAAGAACGAGGATCGGTCTTCCGTTCGGCTGAGCGACACACGATAGTGCAATAAGGACAATCAAGCGGCATAGTCGCGGCCCGGCATTTGCATGGGCAAGCGATCAGGGCGGCTGAGTGTCTGGCGGTTATCGGTTAGATGCTTGATTGGTGATTGAGGCAGAAAGGGAGACAGGCGATGAGCGCGATCTTCGAACACGGACGGCAGACGGTTTCGGCAGCGGCAATCGAAGCCGCGACGAAAACCAATGCGGCCGTGACGCAAGACCGCCTGATCGTGCGAGACCCGGCGCTGCCGCAAGCCCAGGGTGCCTACGATCCGGCCAACGAGAAGGATTCCTGCGGCGTCGGCTTCATCGCCGACATGAAGAACCGCAAGAGCCACAAGATCGTCTCCCAGGCCCTTCAGATCCTCCACAATCTCGACCATCGCGGTGCCGTCGGCGCCGATCCGAAGGCGGGCGACGGCTGCGGCATGCTCGTGCAGATCCCGCATGACTTCTTCGCGGCCGAGTGCGAGGCGCTGGGCTTCACCCTGCCGCAGCCGGGCGACTACGCCGTCGGCTTCTTCTTCCTGCCCAGGAACGAGGAAGGCCGCGTGCATGCCATGCGCGTCGTGGAGAAGGTGGTCGCGGACGAAGGCGAGGTCTTCCTCGGCTGGCGCGCCGTGCCGGTCGACAATTCAGGCCTTGGCGAGAGCGTGCTGCCCACCGAGCCGATCCACATGCAGGCCTTCATCGGTCGCTCGGCCGCCACGCCGGACCAGGACGAGTTCGAGCGGCGCCTGTTCATCATCCGCAAGGTGATCTCGAACACCATCTACAACGATGCCGAGCGCAAGCCGCAGACCGCGGGTTTCTATCCCGTCTCGGTGTCGAGCCGCACCATCACCTACAAGGGCATGCTGCTGGCCACCCAACTCGGCGACTATTTCAAGGATCTGACGGACGAGCGTTTCCAGAGCGCCATCGCGCTCGTGCATCAGCGCTTTTCGACCAATACCTTCCCGAGCTGGACGCTCGCCCATCCCTATCGCATGGTTGCCCATAACGGCGAGATCAACACGCTGCGCGGCAACGTCAACTGGATGGCGGCACGCCAGGCTTCCGTCGATTCCGAGCTGTTCGGCAACGATATCGGCAAGCTCTGGCCCATCTCCTACGAGGGACAGTCCGACACGGCCTGCTTCGACAACGCGCTCGAGTTCCTGGTGCAGGGCGGCTACTCGCTCGCTCATGCCATGATGATGCTGATCCCCGAGGCCTGGGCGGGCAACCCGCTCATGTCCGAGGACCGCCGCGCCTTCTACGAATACCATGCCGCGCTCATGGAGCCATGGGACGGGCCGGCTGCCGTCGTCTTCACCGACGGACGCCAGATCGGCGCCACGCTCGACCGCAACGGCCTGCGCCCGGCGCGCTACCTCGTCACCAAGGACGGGCTTGTGGTGCTGGCATCCGAGTTCGGCGTGCTGCCGATTCCAGAGGCCGATATCGTCGAGAAGTGGCGCCTGCAGCCGGGCAAGATGCTGCTGATCGACCTGGACGAAGGTCGCATCATCTCCGACCAGGAGATGAAGTCGTCGCTCGCCACCGCCAATCCCTATCGCGAATGGCTGAAGCGCACGCAGATCGTGCTGGAGGAACTGCCGCCGGTGGAGGCCCGCGCCTCGCGCACGGACGTTTCGCTGCTCGACCGCCAGCAGGCCTTCGGCTACACCCAGGAAGACATCAAGCTCCTGCTGCCGCCCATGGCGACGACGGGCCAGGAAGCCGTGGGCTCGATGGGCACGGATACGCCCATCTCGGCGCTGTCCGACAAGTCGAAGCTGCTGTACACCTACTTCAAGCAGAACTTCGCCCAGGTCACCAACCCGCCGATCGATCCGATCCGCGAGGAACTGGTGATGAGCCTCGTTTCCTTCATCGGCCCGCGGCCTAACATCCTCGACCTCGAGGGAACCTCGCGCAAGAAGCGGCTTGAGGTGCGCCAGCCCATCCTCACCAACGAGGACCTGGAGAAGATCCGCTGCATCGGCCATGTCGAGGAGCGCTTCGACACCAAGACGCTGGACATGACCTATCCGGCGACTCAGGGCGCCGAGGGCATGCGCGGGGCGCTCGACCGGCTATGCGAGCGCGCGGAGGCGGCCGTCCACGGCGGCTACAACATCATCATCCTCTCCGACCGCCAGACCGGTCCGGATCGCATCCCGATTCCGGCGCTGCTGGCGACGGCGGCGGTGCATCATCACCTCATCCGCCGCGGCCTGCGCACGGCAGCAGGGCTCGTCGTCGAGACGGGCGAAGCGCGCGAGATCCATCATTTCTGCTGCCTCGCCGGCTATGGCGCGGAGGCGATCAACCCCTATCTCGCCTTCGAGACGCTGGCGGCCATGCATGCCCAGCTCGACTTCCCCGAGGAGGTCGACGAATACGAGGTGGTCAAGCGCTACATCAAGTCCATCGGCAAGGGCGTTCTGAAGGTGATGTCCAAGATGGGCATCTCGACCTACCAGTCCTATTGCGGTGCGCAGATCTTCGATGCCGTCGGCTTGTCTTCGGCCTTCATCGAGGAGTTCTTCTTCGGCACCGCAACTATGGTCGAGGGCGTCGGTCTCAACGAGATCGCCGCCGAGGCCGTGCTGCGCCACAAGGACGCCTTCTCGGATGCGCCGGTCTACCGCAGCGCGCTCGATGTCGGCGGCGAATATGCCTATCGCATCCGCGGCGAAGACCATGTCTGGACGCCCGACAGCGTCGCCACGCTCCAGCATGCCGTGCGCGCCAATGCGCAGGACAAGTATCGCGAATTCGCGCAGGTCATCAACACGCAGAACGGCCATCTGCAGACCCTGCGCGGCCTGTTCCGCATCAAGACGGCAGGGGAGCGCGGCATGGCTCCCGTGCCGCTCGCCGATGTCGAGTCCGCCAGCGATCTGGTGAAGCGTTTCGTCACCGGCGCGATGTCCTTCGGCTCGATCTCGCGCGAGGCGCATGAATCGCTCGCCATCGCCATGAACGCCATCGGCGGCAAGTCGAACACGGGCGAGGGCGGCGAGGAAGCCGAGCGCTTCAAGACCCTGCCGGACGGGCGCTCCAAGCGCTCGGCCATCAAGCAGGTCGCTTCCGGGCGCTTCGGTGTCACGGCGGAATATCTCGTCAATGCCGACATGATGCAGATCAAGGTCGCGCAGGGCGCCAAGCCCGGCGAAGGCGGACAACTGCCCGGCCACAAGGTCGACGCCGTCATCGCCAAGGTCCGTCATTCCACTCCGGGTGTTGGCCTGATCTCGCCGCCGCCCCATCACGACATCTATTCGATCGAGGATCTCGCACAGCTGATCTTCGACCTGAAGAACGTCAACCCGGCGGCCGATGTCTCGGTCAAGCTCGTCTCGGAAGTCGGTGTCGGCACCGTCGCCGCCGGCGTCGCCAAGGCGCGCGCCGACCATATCACCGTCTCCGGCTTCGAGGGCGGCACGGGCGCCTCGCCCCTGACCTCGATCAAGCACGCCGGCAGCCCGTGGGAGATCGGCCTCGCCGAGACGCAGCAGACGCTGGTGCTCAACCGCCTGCGCTCGCGCGTTCGCCTTCAGGTCGACGGCGGCCTGCGCACCGGTCGCGACGTCATCATCGGCGCGCTGCTGGGTGCGGACGAGTTCGGCTTCTCGACGGCGCCGCTGATCGCGGCCGGCTGCATCATGATGCGCAAGTGCCACCTCAATACCTGCCCGGTGGGCGTGGCGACGCAGGATCCCGTGCTGCGCAAGCGCTTCAAGGGTACGCCGGAGCACATCATCAACTACTTCTTCTTCGTGGCGGAGGAAGTGCGCGAGTTGATGGCCGAGCTCGGCTTCCGCAAGCTGGACGAACTGATCGGCCGCTCGGACCTCCTCGACAAGCAGGACGCAATCGAACACTGGAAGGCCAGGGGGCTCGATTTCACCAAGCTCTTCCACAAGGTGGACGTGCCGGCCAATGTCGGCATCCGCCACGAAGAGAAGCAGAAGCATCCGATCGATACCGTGCTCGACCGCGGCTTCATCGCCGAGGCGGCGCCCGCGCTCGACTATGGCCGCGAGGTCACGATCGAGGGCAGGATCACCAACGTCGACCGCACCGCCGGTGCGATGCTGTCGGGCGAGGTGGCGCTGCGCTACGGCTATGAGGGCCTCCCGGATGGGACCATCAAGGTGAACCTCACCGGTACCGCCGGGCAGAGCTTCGGCTCGTTCCTGGCCGCCGGCGTCGACCTCACGCTGGTGGGCCAGGCCAACGACTATGTCGGCAAGGGCCTGTCGGGTGGCCGCATCATCATCAAGCCGAATCCCGATACTCTCGCCGTGCCGGAGAAGTCGATCATCGTCGGCAACACCGTGCTCTACGGCGCCATCTCGGGCGAATGCTACTTCCGCGGCGTGGCGGGCGAGCGCTTCGCCGTGCGCAATTCCGGCGCGGCGGCGGTGGTGGAAGGCACCGGCGACCACGGCTGCGAATACATGACCGGCGGCGTCGTGGTGGTGCTGGGACAGACGGGCCGCAACTTCGCGGCCGGCATGTCCGGCGGCGTCGCCTATGTCTATGACGAGGACGGCACATTCGCCAAACGCTGCAACCTCTCAATGGTCGACCTCGAGCCGGTGGAAGAGGAGGAAGACCTGATGGAGCGCCTGCACCATCATGGCGGCGACCTCGAATTCAAGGGCCGTATCGACGTCTCCGGCGATATGGGCCGCTATGACGAGGAGCGCCTGCGCAAGATGATCGAGAACCACCTGCACTATACGGGTTCGACATTGGCGCAGACCATGCTGGACGATTGGGCGACCTATCGCACCCGCTTCGTCAAGGTGATGCCGGTCGAGTATCGCCGCGCGCTGCGCGAGATGGAAAAGGCCCGCACGCTGATGGCGGCGGAGTAGAAGGACGACGAAGAGCGTGGCGCTGGGGTCTTCCCTCTCCTCTGTGGGGAGGGATTGAGGGTGGGGGTCTTGGGCGAGAGGTTCGCCTGTCCTGATCGACCTCCATCCCTTACCCTTCCCTCAAGGGGGAAGGGAGTGGCCGGCGCCGCGCCCGAAGAGATCAACCTGGCCGGCGCATCCGGTCGACATACGTTTCAGGACCACTCCCATGGGCAAGGCAACAGGTTTTCTTGAAATCGACCGGCAGGACCAGAAGTACATGCCGGCGGCGGATCGTATCCGCCACTATCGCGAATTCACCCTTCCGCTGGACGACAAGGACGTGGCCAAGCAGGCTGCGCGCTGCATGGATTGCGGCGTGCCCTATTGCCACGGCCCGACCGGCTGCCCGGTAAACAACCAGATTCCCGACTGGAACGACCTCGTCTACCAGGACGATTGGGAAGAGGCGGCGCGCAACCTGCACACCACCAACAACTTCCCGGAATTCACCGGCCGCATCTGCCCTGCGCCCTGCGAGGAAGCCTGCACGCTCAACCTCGAAAACGTCCCGGTGACCATCAAGACGATCGAGCAGTCGATCGCCGACAAGGCCTGGAACATGGGCTGGATCCAGCCCGAGATCGCCAAGGTCAGGACCGGCAAGAAGGTCGCGGTGGTGGGCTCGGGGCCGGCCGGCATGGCGGCTGCCCAGCAGCTCGCCCGCGCGGGCCATGATGTGCACGTCTACGAGCGCGAGCCTCGCGCCGGCGGCCTGCTGCGCTACGGCATTCCCGACTTCAAGATGGAGAAGCACCACATCGAGCGCCGCGTGCGCCAGATGGAAGCCGAGGGCGTCACCTTCCACTATGGCGTCAATGTCGGCGTTACCATGAGCTTCGCCGACCTCAAGGGCCAGCACGATGCCGTGCTGTTGGCCGGCGGCGCCGAGACCCCGCGCGATCCGGCGCTGCCGGGCGCCGAGCTCGACGGCGTGCATTTCGCCATGCCCTATCTGGTGCAGAACAACCGCCGCGTCGGGGGCGAGGACATCAGCAAGGAAGAGCCTCTCCTGACCACCGGGAAGCATGTCGTGGTCATCGGCGGCGGCGACACCGCCTCGGACTGCGTCGGCACGTCCTTCCGCCAGGGCGCCATCTCGGTGACGCAGCTCGACATTCGCCCGCGCCCGCCGGAGAAGGAAGACAAGCTCGCCATCTGGCCTTATTGGCCGACCAAGATGCGCACCTCCTCCTCGCAGGCCGAGGGCGCTGAGCGCGAGTTCCAGGCGGTGACGCTCGGCATCGTCGGCAAGAACGGCCGCGTGACTGGCGTGCGGATCGCGAAGGCCGACGAGAAGCGGCGCCCGATCGAGGGCACCGAGACCGTGATCCGTGCCGACGCCGTGTTCATCGCGCTCGGCTTCACCGGCCCGGTGAAGGCCGGCATGATCGACCAGTCCGGCGTCGATCTCGACAAGCGCGGCAATGTCGTGGCCACCGACCTCGACTACCGCACCTCGATGGACAAGGTATTCGCCGCCGGCGATATGCGCCGCGGCCAGTCCCTGGTGGTGTGGGCGATCCGCGAGGGACGCCAGGCGGCGAGGGCGATCGACGAGGCGCTTATGGGTGCGACGACCCTACCCCGGTAGAGCGCGGGAGCCGGCCTCCCGGCCTATTCTTGCTCTCCGGTGATCGCGGCGAAGGGACGCTGTCCCTTCGGCAGTTCTTGTCGTGCCCGGGCTTGTCCCGGGCATCCAGGGCGCAGCCTTCTCCGTTATCCGAGCTGCCCTGGATCCGAGACGGGACAGGTGTCGCCGGGGGCAGACCCGACGATGACAAAAAGTCGTGCCTCACGCGATTTCCCGGGCGGCCGCTCAGTGCAGCGACTCGGTATAGACGAATTTCGGCATGCTCCATCCGAAACGCAGGGCGAGCAGCCTCATGGCCAAGCCGATGAGCATGGCGCCCACCATGACGAGATCGTGCGGAAGGTCCAACCAAAGGCCGCCCGCATAGAGGCAACCCGCGACGATCGAAACGGTCGCGTAGAGCTCCGCCCTGAACAGAAGGGGGATGTCGGTGCACAGGATGTCGCGCAGCACGCCGCCTACGCAGCCGGTGATCATGCCGGACGCGATGACGACGACGATCGGCATGCCGAGCCCCATGGCGATGTCGCAGCCGATGATGGTGAATACCACCAGGCCCACCGCGTCCAGGAACAGGAAAAGGCGGCGAAGGTGGCCCATCAGGTGCGCCACCGGGATCGTTGCAAGCGCCGCCGCGCTCGTGATCAGCAGGTAGGAAGGATGCTCGACCCAGCTCAGGGGATGGCGTCCGAGCAGGACATCGCGTACCGAGCCGCCTCCGAGAGCCGTAATGCTGCCCAGAAGCGCGACTCCCAGCCAGTCCATCTGGCGTCTTCCGGCCGAGAGGGCGGCGGTCATGGCTTCCGCGACGATTGCGACGAGATAGAGGATATGGACGAGTTCGGCAGGGATCATCTTCCGGGTCGCTTCCATGGCGGGCGGATCGTGGCGATCGTCCACCTGCCATCCCCTTCCGTCATGTGCAATAGGTATGCTGAAGTGCGGACGTGACGGCCTCAGCCGGTGTCCTTCTTCCCGACGTCGGCATCGAGGGACGAGACGCCCACCCTCCCGGCGTTATTCCGGCCAGCGGAAATCGTCCGCGCGCCCTTCGCGTGGCGGCAGACTTTCGCCCTGCTGCAGCACCTTGGCGACGCTCGGATCCGCGGCGCCGGACGGTCTCGCGGCGGCACCGCCCAGCAACTGGCCGCCCGGCGTGCTCTCATAGGCGTCGAGTGGCAGTACGGGACCGTATTCAGGCTTCTCCGGCGCCGGCTGCTCACCAGGCGTGTCGGTCGTCGGCTCGGCCACGGGTGCCGTGGCGATCACCGGAGCAGGGGGGGCGTCGCCGAGCACGCGCCTGAGGTCGCCCTCGAGGAAATGGGCGGCGATGCGGGCGCCCTCCTCGGAGAAATGCACGCCGTCGGGCCTACGCAGGCGTGCCGGCTGGCCATCGAGGCCCGTGCCGCTGGTGGCGTAGCTGCCGTCGCCACTCACGAAGCCGTCCCAGATGTCGATATAGGTCCCACCGGCCTGCGTCACCTCCTCGCGATAGAGGCTGTTGAGGCGGACCATCCCGGCGCTGAGATCGTCGCTGCGCATCGGCGGCAGGCCGAGCCAGAAGATCTTGATGCCCTTGGCCTTCAGCGGCGCGATCAGGGCTTCGATCCGCTTGCGATAGGCTGCCTCCCATTCCTCCGATTGGGGATCGAGCCTGGTATCACTGTCCCGGATGGCCTGGCGATCGTTGGAGCCGACGAGCACGACGACGGCATCGATCTGGGCATTGACGGCGATGAGGTCGGACACCGCCTTGTTCCAGTCGAAGAAATCGGTGCGAACCAGGCCGGTATCGGCCTTCGCGTCGTCGACGACGGCGATGTCGGGTCTGTCGTCCAGGACATCGGTCAGCCCCTTGGCGAGCTGGTCGGCCAGGGAATCGCCGATGACGTGCACGAAGAGCGATGGCGGTACGGCCGGCGCGGGTGCGGGAGCCGCAGGCTTCGGCATCGAGAAGGGCGAGGCGCGCACCTTGGTTCGCCGCGCGGGGGCGGGACGGGCATTGTTCGCACGCACCTTGTCCTGCATGTCCCTGTATTGCCGCAGCGCTTCGCCGGGCGTGTCTCCGCCGCTGCGCGCATGCACGGCCAGCTGTGCCAGGCCGATGGCGGCCAAGGCGAGGAGGGCGAGGAGGAGAAGACGCTGTTTCACGGCCTTTCCCGGTCAGGCTCTTCGAGTTTTACCACACCTCATTTCGCCGCGCTCAGCTTCTGAAGGACGGCCGGAGTGGGATAGCCGTCCGCCACCAGGCCGGCCTTGGCCTGCCAGCTCCGCAGGGCGGACCTCGCCGCGGGGCCGATCTTGCCGTCGATGTTGTCGATGGGATAGCCGAGCGCCTGCAGCTTCTTCTGCATGGCGGTGATCTGCGCGCGGTTGAGCGTTGTCTCCTGCGCCGGCCAACTGCCCCTGAGGGCATCGACGCCCCGGATGCGGTCCGCGAGAAGCCCCACGGACAGCGTATAGGAATCGGAGATATTGTAGGTCTTGATCGCCCAGTAGTTCTGGAAGATCAGGAAAGCGGGACCCTTGGCGCCGGCGGGCAGGAAGAGCCAGGCCTTGTCCGGGCCGGGAAGGGGCTTGCCGTCGGCCCGCGCGACGCCAAGCTTCGCCCAGGCCGAAGCCGGCCCGCCGTCATTGTCGTTGATGGCGGTGAAATCGAATTTCGCCGGCAGCTTCACTTCGTAGCCCCAGCGCTTGCCGGCATCCCAGTCGTGCTGCTTGAGGTAGTTGGCGATCGAGCCGATCACGTCCGGCTCTTCCTCCCAGACGTCGCGCTTGCCGTCGCCATCCATGTCGACCGCATATTTCAGGAAGCTGGACGGCATGAACTGCACCTGCCCCAGCGCTCCGGCCCAAGAACCGGTCATGCCCCGCGGGGTGATGTCGTGTTCCTGCAGGATCTTCAGTGCGGCGATCAGTTCGTCGCGAAAGAGTTCCGGGCGCTTCTGCGTGCAGCAGGCCAGCGTGGCAAGCGAGCGGATCGTATCCGAATCGCCGGGCGATGCGCCGTAATTGCTCTCCAGCGACCAGATCGCCAGGATGACATAGCGATCGACGCCATATTGGGCCTCGGCCTTGTCGAGCCAGGATTTCCAGCGCTGCGCCATCGCCTTGCCTTGCGCGATGCGGTTGGCGGAGAGGCGGCCGTCGACATAAGCGTGAATGGTCTGGTTGAACTCCGGCTGGGTACCGGCCAGCGAAATCACCTTGGGGTCGACTTCCAACCCTGCGAAGGCGGCATCGAAGGTCTCGCGCGAGACGCCAGCCTCCTTGGCGAGCGGCCACAGGCGGGTGACGAAGCCGAGATAGTTGTCGGCCAGGGCCGGTGTTGCCAGGTTCGCCGGGACGAGAAGGGCGAGGCACAGTGCCGCTGCCCGCCGCAACCTGGTCGCAGCCATTGCGAGCGCAGCGAAGCGTGCCTTGGGCCGGAAGACCGCAGGAGCCCCGCAGGATTGTTTCGCTGCGCTCGCAGTGACTGCGATGCCGGCAGTCGATCGATTCATGCGTGGCATTGGCGCCTCCTCGAATCCTGATACCATGACGTTCATCTTTTTTGTGATAAACACCGCCGCGAGAAGCAAATTGCAAAGAGGCAAGGTTTGAACAAGGCTCATGGCGTGGTGAAGGCGACGGCCCCCATCAATCCGGCGCTGGCCTCCGCCCTGCGCACGATCGAAACGGAAAAGGCGGGCCTGGAGGCGATGGGCGAGGCGCTGGCCGGCGATCTCGGTGCGGCCTTCGCCGCCGTGGTGGATCGCATCGGACGCCTCAAGGGCCGCGTGATCGTCTCCGGCATGGGCAAGTCGGGCCATATCGGCAAGAAGATCGCCGCGACCTTCGCTTCCACCGGCACGCCTGCCTTCTTCGTGCATCCAAGCGAGGCGAGCCACGGCGATCTCGGCATGATCACGGCGGACGACGCCGTCATCGCCTTGTCCTGGTCGGGCGA
The DNA here is from genome assembly GCF_059699065.1 of Labrys sp. ALF-8. Classification (NCBI taxonomy): domain Bacteria; kingdom Pseudomonadati; phylum Pseudomonadota; class Alphaproteobacteria; order Hyphomicrobiales; family Xanthobacteraceae; genus Labrys; species Labrys sp. ALF-8. Next base: position 1,794,599 of record NZ_AP048537.1, on the reverse strand, counting down.
AACGCGCGAATTCGGTGACATCATCGACTATGCCACCCGCTTCAACGTGCCCTTGATCGCGGTGACTTCGGTGCCCGGCTCGACGCTCGCCAAGGCCGCCGATATCTGTCTTCTCCTGCCGAAGGTGAAGGAAGCCTGTCCCAACGGCCAGGCGCCGACGACGTCCTCGGTGATGATCCTGGCGCTGGGTGACGCCCTCGCCATGGCCATGCTCGAATGGCGCGGTTTCACGGCGGCGGATTTTCGTGTCTTTCATCCGGGCGGCAAGCTTGGCGCGGCGCTCAAATTCGTTCGCGACGTCATGCGCACGGGAGACGCCATCCCGCTGGTGCTCGCCGGCACCCGCATGTCGGAAGCTATCCTGGTGATGTCGAACAAGGGCGTTGGCAGCGTCGGCGTCGTCGACGCGGCTGGCAAGCTCGTCGGCATCGCCACCGACGGGGACCTGCGCCGCCATATGGCCGACGACCTCATGACCCGGTGCGTCGACGACATCATGACGCGGACGCCCAAGGTGATCCGCACCGATGCCCTGGTGAGCGAGGCCATGGAGATCATGGATTCCAAACGCATCACCGTTCTCTTCGCCATGGAGGGCGAGCGCCCCGTCGGCGTGGTGCATATGCTCGATCTCCTGAATATCGGCGTGGTTTGAGCAATCCGCCGCCCCTTCGCCTGACCGTCGAAAGCCTTGCCTGCGAGCGGGGCGGCCGGCCCGTGTTCGGCGGCGTCGGCTTTACGGCACGGGCGGGTGAACTGGTCGCCGTAGTCGGCCGCAACGGTGCGGGCAAGTCGAGCCTGCTGCGCGTGGTCGCCGGCCTCGTGCCCAAGACGGCGGGAACGCTGCGGCTCGAGGGCGGCCAAGCGGAGCGGGATCCCGCCGAGCACATGCATTATTGCGGCCACAGCGACGCGCTCAAGCCCTCGCTGAGCGTGCGGGAGAACCTGGACTTCTGGCGCTCCTACTATGGCGATCCACGGCTCGGCATCGAGGATGCGCTCGACCTCTTCGCCATCGAGCACCTGGCCGATCTTCCCGCTGCCTATCTCTCGGCGGGGCAGCGGAGGAGGCTGTCGCTCTGCCGTCTCTTCGTCTCCCGGAGGCCGATCTGGCTGCTCGACGAGCCGACTTCGGCCCTCGATGCGGCGACGCAGGCGCGCCTTGCCGGGCTGATGCGGGATCACCTGGCCGACGGTGGCATCATCCTCGCCGCGACTCATGGCGACCTCGGCCTTGCGCCGAGCCAGACGCTCACGATCGGTGGCGCATGAGTGCGCTCGGCGCCCTCTTCGTCCGCGACCTCAAGCTCGCCGTCCGCTCGGGCGGCGGTGCGCCCGTCGGGGTGATCTTCTTCCTCGCTGTGGTGACGGTGATCCCCTTCGGCGTCGGCCCTGACCTCAACCTGCTCGCCCGCATCGGCCCCGCGGTGCTGTGGCTCGGTGCGCTGCTCGCCACCCTGCTCGGCCTCGACAGGCTCTTCCAGGCCGACCTCGACGACGGTTCCCTCGACCTCCTCCATCTCGGCGGCACGCCGCTGGAACTGGCGGTCGCGGTGAAGGCGCTGGCCCATTGGATCACCACGGGCCTGCCCCTGGTGATCGCCACGCCGCTGCTCGCCCTGTTCGTCAACGTGCCGGGCCACGGCATCGCGGCCGTGACGGCGACGCTCCTAATCGGTACGCCTGCACTCACCTTCCTCGGGGCCATCGGCGCCGCGCTCACGGTGGCGCTGAGGCGCGGCGGCATGCTGATCTCGATCCTCATCCTGCCGCTGACGATCCCGGTCCTCATTTTCGGCGTGGCGGCGGCGACGGCGGCCATTACGGGGCCGATGCCCTTCCTGCCACCCTTCCTGCTGCTCTCGGCCATGACGCTCTTCGCCATCGCGCTGGGCACCGTGGCCGCGGCCTGGGCGTTGCGTTTCGGGCTGGAATGAGGGTTCAGGCCAGGACGTTGCGCCTGAGCAGGTCCGCCAGCCAATCCGAAAAGACCTCAAGACGCCGCGGCAGGGGCTGGCGGTGCGGAAAGAGCAGGGTCATCGGCATGGGGGCGGCGCGATGGCCGGGCATGACCTCCACGAGTTCGCCGGCACCGAGATGAGCCCTAACGTCATAGGCCGGGATCTGGATCAGGCCGAGGCCGGCCAGGCAGCAGGCGATATAGGCCTCGGCGCTGTTCACCACCACGCGGCTGCGCATCGCACGACTCATCGTCTCGCCTCGCTCGATCCATTCCCAGGGCTCGACCCGGCCTGTCGACGGCGAGGCATAGGCGACGGCGAGATGGGAGTCGAGTTCGTCGAGACCTTGCGGCGTGCCGTGACTGGCGAGATAGGCCGGACTGGCAACGTTGATCAGTGCGAGGTTGCCGATGAAGCGGGCGATGAGGCCGGAATCGCCGAGAGGCCCCACCCGCAGCACGCAGTCGATGCTGTTCTCGACGAGGTCCACCGCGCGGTCCGTCACGCCCATGTCGATGTCGATCTGCGGATAGCGAGCCAGGAATTCCGGCAGGGCGGGGGCGACGATCAACCGCCCGATGCGGCCCGGCATGTCGACGCGCAGCTTGCCGGCCGGGCTCGCCTTGGTCTGGCGGAACAGGTTCTCGGTTTCCTCGAAATCGCTGACGAGTCGCTGGCTGCGCGCGAGCAGGGCAAGACCTTCTTGCGTCGCCGAGACCTTCCGTGTGGTCCGGTGCAGCAGGCGAGTGCCCATGCGCGCCTCCAGGTCCCGGATCGCCAGGGAGACCGAGGAACGCGGCAGGCCGAGTGTATCGGCAGCGCGCGTGAAGCTGCCGCTTTCGACCACGCGGATGAAGATGCGGAGAAGATCGATTCTGTCCAAGACCCACCGATTGTTCGTGATTTGCAACATGTCATATCACAAACAGCGCCTTTATAGCGGAATCCTGGACGATATCTTGTGCAGCAGCAGAGGCTGCGATGTGCAGCCGGCAACAGCATAGGGAGAAGTCCGTGACGGATCACAGCATCAAGGGGAAGACGGCGATCATTGCCGGGGGCGGCAAGAATCTCGGCGGGCTGATTGCGCGCGACCTGGCGGCGCAGGGAGCCCGGGCGATCGCGGTGCACTACAACAGCGCGGCCTCGAAGGCTGAGGCGGATGCGACGGTGGCGGCGGTGAAGGCGGCGGGGGCCGAGGCGGTGGCCTTCCAGGCCAACCTGACCGCAGCAGGGGCGGTGGAGAAGCTGTTCGCCGACACGGTGGCCGCCATCGGCCGTCCCGACATCGCCATCAACACGGTGGGCAAGGTGCTCAAGAAACCGATGGCCGAGATCTCGGAGGCCGAATATGACGCGATGACCGACGTCAATTCCAAGGCCGCCTTCTTCTTCATCAAGGAAGCCGGCAAGACCCTCAACGACGGCGGCAAGATCTGCACGCTGGTGACCTCGCTGCTGGGTGCCTTCACACCCTTCTATGCGAGCTATGCCGGCACCAAGGCGCCGGTCGAGCACTTCACCCGCGCCGCCTCCAAGGAACTGGGCGACCGCGGCATCTCGGTGACGGCGATCGGCCCCGGCCCGATGGACACACCCTTCTTCTATCCCGCCGAGAGCCCGGAGGCGCAGGCCTACCACAAGACCGCCGCCGCCCTCTCCAAGTTCACCCCCACAGGGCTCACCCATATCCAGGACATCGTGCCCTGGATCCGCTTCCTCGTCTCCGACGGCTGGTGGATGACCGGCCAGACCATCCTCGTCAACGGCGGATACACCACCAAGTAGGGCGGGAGGGACGCCGGCAGGGGATCGACATCGCCCTTGCCGGCCGGCTCCGCGCTTCCGGGCGGGCGATCGGTGATCGCCCCTCCGCGTTTTCCGTGCGTGAATCCGGCGCAGAATCTTGTTCCCTCCGTCATTGTTTCGCCGCGTGAGCGCGGGTAAAACAGAGGCATGTGGAAGCTCGCCAATCCGACCGTTTTCCTGGGCCTCGCCGCGCGCCTGCTGCCGTGGCTGGTGGCGATCACCGTGCTGCTTTTCGTTGCCGGGCTCTACGGCGTCGCCATGGCGCCCGACGACTATCAGCAGGGCGCCACCGTGAAGATCATGTACATCCATGTGCCGAGTGCCTGGCTCGCCATGGCCGGATGGGGCGTGATGTCGCTTTCGGCTTTGGGCGTTCTGGTCTGGCGCCACCCTCTCGCCGAGGTTGCGATGAAGTCGGCGATGCCCATAGGCGCGGCCTTCACCCTGCTCTGCCTCATCACCGGTTCGCTCTGGGGCCAGCCAATGTGGGGCACATGGTGGGTATGGGATGCGCGGCTCACCTCCGTGCTCGTGCTTTTCCTGATGTATCTCGCCCTCCTGGCGCTCTGGCATTCGATCGAGGAGCCCGGCAAGGCGGCACGCATCTCGGCCATCCTCGTGCTGGTCGGGGCGATCAACATACCGATCATCAAGTTCTCGGTGGAATGGTGGAACACGCTGCACCAGGGTGCTTCGGTGTTTCGCATCGGCGGCTCCACCATCTATTCCTGGATGATGCTCTGGCCGCTTCTCGACATGGCGGTGGCGTTCACCTTCCTGTTCGCCACGCTGCAAGTGATGGCGATGCGCAACGAGATCCTGCGCCGGCGCATTCGCACCATGCGCCTGATGGCGGCGTCGAGCCCTGCGACGACCGTCGCGTCCACCGTGCCGGCGGAGGCCTGAGATGGTGATCCTCGGCATGGACCTCGGCTCCCATTGGGCTTTCATCGTCTGGGCCTATGCGATCGCCCTTGTGGTGGTGGCCTGCCTGATCACCTGGGTGCTCGCCGATTATCGCGTGCAGCGCCGTACGCTTGCCGATCTCGAGGCGCGCGGATTGCGCCGGCGTTCCCGCCAGGGTGCGCCTGCGGGCAAGGAGGCGGCGTGAGCAGCAGCCAGGCCCTGCCCCCGGCACCGCGCCGGCGGGTGCTCGTCTTCGTTCCGCTGATCGCCTTTGCGGCGTTGGCGGGCCTCTTCCTCTACCAGCTCAAGGATGGGAGCGACCCCTCGACCCTGCCTTCGGCCCTCATCGGCAAGCCTGTCCCCGAGATGAAGCTTCCGGCGCTGCCCGAGCTTCTGCGGGACGGCAAGCCGGTGCCTGGCCTCGCCACCGCCGACCTCAAGGCCGGCGGCGTCACGGTGGTCAACGTTTTCGCTTCCTGGTGCGTCCCCTGCCAGGACGAGCATCCCGAACTGATGAAGTTCGCCGCCATGAAGAAGGCGCGTCTGGTCGCCATCAACTACAAGGACGATCCCGACAATGCCCGCCGCTTCCTCGGCACTTTCGGTAGTCCCTATGACGCGGTCGGTGTCGATGCCAATGGCCGCTCCGCCATCGACTGGGGCGTCTACGGCGTGCCCGAGACCTTCATCGTCGACGGCAGGGGCGAGATCGTCGACAAGATCGTCGGTCCGCTCGACGACGACAAGCTGGCGAACAAGCTCCTTCCGGCCGTCGAAGCCGCATCGAAGTAAAGGCCTGCAATGACTGACCGTTCGAAGCTTCCCTACCGGCCCTGCGCGGGTGCGGTGCTGTTCAACTCCGCCGGCCATGTCTTCATAGGCCGCCGTCGCACCAAGGAAGGCCAACCGAACAAACCCACGTTGGAGTGGCAGATGCCCCAAGGCGGCATCGACGACGGCGAGGAGCCGCGCGCGGCGGCGCTGCGCGAGCTCTATGAGGAGACCAATGTCCGCTCCGTTGAGTTCCTGGCCGAGGCGCCGGACTGGTACTCCTACGACCTGCCGGCCGAGGCGGTGGGCGGCGGCTGGACGGCCCGGTATCGCGGCCAGACGCAGAAGTGGGTCGCCTTTCGCTTCACCGGCGCCGACAGCGAGATCGATGTCGGCAATCCGGCGGGCGGCAAGCACAAGCCCGAATTCGATGCCTGGCGCTGGGAAACGCTCGAGGAACTGCCGGGCCTCATCGTTCCCTTCAAGCGCGGCGTCTACGAGCAGGTCGTCGCCGCCTTCCGCCATCTCGCGCCATGACGTCCCCGAAGCCCTATCGTCCCAATGTCGGTATCGCACTCTTCAATGCGCGGGGGCTGGTGCTGGTCGGCCGCGCGGAAACGTCGGGACCGGAGCTGATCGTGCCCGGCCATGAGTGGCAATGCCCCCAGGGCGGCATCGACGAGGGCGAGGAGATCGAGGCGGCTGCACGGCGCGAACTATGGGAGGAGACGAATGTCCGGTCGGCCTCGCTGTTGGCCGTGACGGAGGAATGGTGGCAGTATGACTTCCCGCCCTATGATGGGCCGCTGCACAAGCTGTCCCCCTTTCGCGGGCAGAAGCAGCGCTGGGCCGCCTTTCGTTTCGAAGGGCCGGAAAGCGAGATCGACGTGGTGAACCTGCCTACGGGAGAACCGCAGGAATTCTTCGGCTGGCGCTGGGAGCGCCTGGAACGATTGCCGGCGCTGGTGACGCCGCACAAGCTGCCTTCCTACGAGCGCATGGTGGCAGCGTTTCAAAAGTTCGGGTGAAGGCTGTAGCGGCAGTCACAGACCGAAGGCGGGGATGCCCTCCGCTCCCAGGCGCTATTCTTCCGCCTTGCCCAGAAACCGTTCGATCAACCCCCTCGACAGCCGCGTGGGCCGGCGGGTCCTGGAGTCCAGGCAGCACCAGCTCGAGCGCACCTCGGCCAGCACCACTTCGCCGCGCTTGATGATGATCTCGTAGAAGGCCCGGGCCCCGTGCACCTTCCGCAGGATGACGGTGGCGATCACGTCGTCGTTCAGGAAGGCCGGCTTGCGGTAGGTGATCTCGTGCTTGAGAGCGACCCACAAATGCTTGGCGACCATCTCCGTGGGAGCCAGCCGTTCCCAGTGGCTGATGATCGCCGCCTGCACCCATTTGAGGTAGCTGGCATTGTTGACGTGGCCCATGAAGTCGATATCGGCGCGCTCGATATCGATGGGATAGTCATAGGGGGCGACTTTTCGGAACATGGCGGAGCGCCTCGTACCAAAACCGTCATAAAACTACCGCGCAACGGCCCTCCCGGTCTACCTTTAACGGGCCATGAGGCCGAACGAGCGCCAAGATGTCGCGCCGGGACAGGATCAGGGCGGTGCTCAGAGCGCCTGATACATGACGAGGGCGTCGACATATCCGTGCTTGGGATGCAGAAACGCGCCCGGGAGCCTTCCGACGATTTCGAAGCCGAGCGATTGCCAGAGGCGGACGGCGCGCTCATTGGTGCTGACGACGAAGTTGTACTGCATGGCGCGATAGCCTTGCGCCTGCGCGTGGACGCGGGAGTGCTCGTACATCCGCCGCGCGATGCCGCGGCCAGCGGCGGCGAGGGCCGTCATATAGCCGCAGTTGCAGACATGACGCCCTCCGCCCAGCTGATTGGGCCGGATGTAATAGGTACCGAGGATGACACCGTCCTCCTCGACCACGAAGCAGTCGCGGTCGCTGCCCGTCCAATAGGCGAGGGCCGCCTGCTCGGTCATGTCGCGATCCAGCGCATAGGTTTCGCCGGCGCGAATGGTCGGGCCGATGATTGCCCATATGGCCGGGGCGTCCTCGGGGCGGGCAGCACGGATGATCATGGCGTGACCTTGGCACTCGCCGCATCGATCTTCAATGGCCGCGGTGCGAGCTTGTCGAGACTTCCCAGCACGGCGCCGCCCACGATCAGCAGCACGGCCAGGCCGAGGCCCCAACCCGGCTCCGCGAAGCCCACAAGCACCAGGATCAGCGTCGAGAGCACCGGCGTGGCATAAGAGGCAACACCCAGGAGGCGGATGTCGCCATGTTTCACGCCGCGGTCCCAGGCGTAGAAGGCGAGGCCTACCGGTCCCAGGCCGAGGCCGACGATGGCGAGCCACTCCCTCGGCTCTGGCCACACCGTCTGCTCGAACAGGCCGTGGCACAGGAAGGCGAGCAGGCAGGTCGCGCCGCAGAAGCCGACGACGGCATCCGTCGGCACCGTCTTCAGCCGCCGCGAGAGCACCGAGTAGCCCGACCAGATGAAGGCGCAGGCGAGTGCCAGGAGATATCCGGGAATGGCGTGGCTGTCGAAGCCGCTGAGCCCCTTGGAAAGACCCAGCACGAGTACACCGGCAAAGCCGAGCACTGCTCCCGCGATATGATGCCAACGCAATCTCTCGCCTGGCAGCATGGCTGAAAACAATACGATCAGGAGGGGCCACAGATAGGCGATCAGGCTGGCCTCGGCCGAGGGAGCACGCTTCAGCGCCTCGAAGTAGACCGCATGATAGCCGAACAGGCCGCCGACGCCGAGTGCCCACACCGGCAGGGGCTGGCGAAGGGCGCTCGCCGCGCCGGGACGAAAGAGCCATGATACGGCACCCATCGCAGTGGCAACCGCGAAGGTGAGGCCGAGGAGTTCGAAGGACGGAATCCGGCTTGCCAGCGCGGTGGTAAGCGCGAGCACGGCCCAGAGCAGGATGGCGATCAGGCCGATCGATGTGGCGAGAAATCGGGAGGACATGAATCTGCACTCGAAGGGAGCCAGCCCCTATGCCGCAAAAGGGCGCAAAATGCCATGGGGCTGCCTGGAATTACTCCGGCAGAGGCCGGCGCTGGTGGCGCGGCGAGCGGATCTCGCCTCTCTGCGTGCCTATCGACATCTCGAAACTATCCGCGATGCGGCGCGCGCGGTCGATGAAGACCAGGGCCGCTTCCGGCGACAGCACGTCGCGCGCGGTGCGTTCGAACAGATCGAGCCAGCGGTCGAAATGGTGGCCTTCCAGCGGCATCATCAGGTGAGGCCGCAGGGGGCGGCCGTCGTAGCGCCCGCTGCGCAGGATGACCGAAGACCAGAAGGCGCAGAGCTTTGCGAGGTGGTCGTCCCAGTCCGCCACCTTGGCATTGAAGATCGGGCCGATCAGTTCGTCCTGCCGCACCCGGCCGTAGAAGGTATGGACGAGGCGCTCGATCATGGCCTCCGAAAAGGCTGTATTCGTGATTTCGCCCATATTGATGCTGGAAGTCATGATGAAGTCCGTCAAGCCGGCAACGCTCTACGAGGAATATTCTGCAGGCGCGCTATCATCCGGCCATGATTACATTGTAAAATCTAAAGATGAATTTCGGTGGGGGCTGCCATGCGGATGCGTCCACTTGCAATCATCTTTTTCTCGATTGGGTTGATGTCGGCGCCGGCCGCAGCGCAACCCCCGGATGCCGACAACCCCGACACCGACAGCTCGCAACAGCTCTATGAACTTGGTCGCTTTGCCGCGGTTTATCAACGCGTGCTCGCCAATTATGTCGACGAGCCCGATCCGCAGAAGCTGATCAAGGGAGCGATCGAGGGCATGATGAACTCGCTCGATCCGCATTCCCGCTATGTCGACGCCGCCACCTTCCGCGGGATGCAGCAGGAGCTCACCGGAAAGTTCGCCGGCATCGGCGTCGAACTGACGCTTGACCACGGCGAACTCGCCATCAAGAGGATCCTGCCGGATTCGCCCGCGGCCAAGGCGGACCTGCAGCCGGGCGACATCGTCCTCAGCCTCGACGGCACGCCGGTGCAGGGCTTGAGCCTCGACGCAGCACTCGGCAAGATGCAGGGGGCGGCCGGCACGAGCGTGACGTTATCCATCCGGCGCCACGGCAGGGCGGATCCCTTCGATGTCGACCTCACGCGCGTCGTCCTCGCCACCGAGACGGTGCAGCTCCAGGAACTCGGGCGGAACGTCGGCTACATCCGGATCGTCGAATTCGACGACGGTACGTTCGACAGTCTGCACCGGGCCACGGACAAGCTGCAGGCGGATATCGCGTTCGACGATCTCAAGGGCTTGATCGTGGACCTGCGGAACAATCCGGGCGGCCTGCTCGATCAGGCGATCGTGGTGTCCGCCGGCTTCATCGGCAAGGGCGTGGTGGTATCGGTGCGGGGTCGCGATCCCGGTCTTTCCAAGGTCTTCGTGGCCAACGGCGTCGATCTGGTGGGCGGCAAGCCGGTGATCGTGTTGATCAATGGGGGCACCGCCTCGGCAGCGGAAATCATGGCGGGGGCACTGCAGGATCTCAAGCGCGCGACGATTCTGGGTACACGCTCCTTCGGCAAGGGCTCGGTTCAGACCGTGAGCCGTCTGCCCGACGAGAGCGCCCTCATTCTCACGACGGCGCGCTACTACACGCCGCTTGGCCGTTCGATCCAGGCTCAGGGCATCCAGCCGGACATTCTCGTTCTCCAGCATGATGCGGCGGCCTTCAGCGACGTGCATCGCACCAGCGGCGAGGCCGGACTTGCCGGCCATCTCAAAGGGGCAGGGGCGGAGGAAGGGAGTGGCTCCTCCTTCTACGTGCCGCCCGACGCCAAGGACGATACGCAGCTCAACGCCGCGCTCGACCTTCTTCGCGGTGTTCGGCAGAACCCCGCCTTTCCCCCGAAGCGCGTCGTGCCTTGAGCACGCGCACCCCGGAACGACACTCGCCGCATCCGTATCGAAACGGATGCGGCGAGTGCCGGTTCCTCCCTGGATTATGGTCTCAAGCGTTGTAAGTCACGCTTTCTGGCAGACCGAGAGCGGCAGCGACGCGGCGCAGGTAGCCGGGGCTGGCATCCAGGCCCAATTCGACATCCTTGATTTCGTCCACCGTCAGGCCGCAGGTCACGGCCAGATCCTCGATGCTGTATCCCTTTGCTTCGCGGGCCTCCCTGAAGATGTGCCCGCCGGCGCTGATGACCGGGGCAGTGGCTTTCGAGAGGGCGTGTTCGCTTCCGGAATAAGACATATGTCACTCCTTGTTGAGTACCGGGGATGGATGGGATTGTTTCAGGGGGCTCCAGTTAGGGGTGGGTGAGAGACAGGGTTCCGTCCCTCCGGGCTGGTCATGCTGCGGCCGAACGCGGTTCAGATACAGCCGTGTTGCTTGGTTACGCTTTCAGGCAGGCCGACAATTCTCATGCGAGGCAGAAAGAACGCCTGTCCTGTGCAGGAGACAATCACTCAGAACGAGTATTGGAATAAGTATAATTATCGAGAGTAAACGAGCGTCAATTTGTGAATCGTAGGACGGTGACGATAGGGCCGAAATCCAAGATGGTCAAGCATAGCCGATTTCGAGCAGAATTAGCTATGTGTTTCTGTTGATACATCAATAACATGACGCCCGTGGGAGTGTAATGAAGCGTACATTGGCTCAGGTGGACATTGGGGGCAAGCAGGCTATTGATATTCTTGGATTTTGGTCACGTGGATTTGAATGATTCGTGACTGCACAGAGGGCAAAAGCCTCCCCTGATGGTCGGGGAGGCGTTGTCCGGATCATGCCTTCACGCAGCCTTTTCGCCGCCGTCCGGGAAGTCCGTCGACACGGCGAGTTGCCGCCACGCCGCAAGTTCCCTGGCTACGAAGGCGTTCTTTTCTTCCAGCGCCGCCACCGTGTCACTGCCGAAAGGCATGCGCAGCGGCGGGTTGTCGGCGCAGGCGAGAGTGACCATCGCCTTGGCGAAGCGGGCAGGATCGCCCGGCTGGGCATGGTTGGCGCCGGCAGCGAAGTCACGCATCGCGCCGACCGTCTCGTGATAGTCGGGGATCGAGGGCGGGCTGACGGCCAGGGACTGCGCATCCAGGAAGTCGGTCCTGAAAAAGCCGGGCTCGATCACCGTCGCCTTGATGCCGAGCGGGGCCAGTTCCTTCGCGAGCGACTCGGTCAGCCCCTCGATGGCGAATTTGGTCGAACCGTAGACCCCCCAGCCCTGGTAGGCAGTATAGCCGCCGATGGAAGAGATGTTCATGACGTGACCCGACCGTCTTTCGCGCATGGAGGGCAGCACCGCGCGGGTCACTGCCAGCAGACCGAAGACGTTGGTGCGATAGATCTTCTCGATTTCCTCGGCGGTTGCTTCTTCCACTGCGCCCAGCAGTCCATAGCCGGCATTGTTGAGCAGGACGTCGATGCGACCGAAACGCTCGATGGCGGCCTTGACGGCGGTTTGTGCCTGCGCTTCGTCCGTGACATCAAGGGCGACGGCGAGGAGATGGGGGTGGGCGCCGTGCTGGCGGATGATGCTCTCGGGATTGCGGGCGGTTGCCACGACGGCGTCTCCGGCCGCCAGGGCTTCCTTGACGATGAGGGCACCGAAGCCGCGCGATGCACCCGTGATGAACCAAACACGCATTGTCCTGTCTCCATGTTCGTCGCCGCCGGAGGTGACGGCGACCTCTTCGATGACGCGAACCATAGATCTGGATCTTACCGGCGATAATCGGCGTAATGGACAGGATACTGCTGAGGAAAATTCAGCAATAACCGGCAGCCAGCGTGGGGGCATGAGCCAATTACATATGAACTATGTGTTGAATGTATTTAATCGCGGAGGCACAGTTCCCTAAGCTTGGGCACGGCGGCTGGGCCGCCCGAATATTTCGCAAGCGATTTCATCGGAGATTTTCATGGCTCGCCAATTGCGGCTCGGAGCGTTCATGCGCCCCGCCAGCATTCATACCGGCGCGTGGCGCTATCCCGGAGCCTGGCCAGACGCCAATTTCAACTTCCCGGGCCTGAAGCGCCTGGCTCAGAAGCTCGAGCAGGGCCGCTTCGACGCCTTCTTCATGGCGGATCATCTGGCCGTGCTCAACATGCCGGTTGAGGCGCTCAAGCGCAGCCACACCGCCACTTCGTTCGAGCCCTTCACGCTTCTGTCCGCGCTGGCAGGAGCGACCGAGCATATCGGCCTCGTCGCCACCGCCTCAACGACCTTCGACCTGCCCTACCACGTCGCCCGGCGCTTTGCCTCGCTCGACCATATCAGCGGTGGCCGGGCGGGGTGGAACATCGTCACCACGTCAAACCCGGATGCAGCGCTCAATTTCGGCCTCACGGAACACGTCGAGCACGACGAGCGCTACCACAGGGCGCGGGAATTCTATGACGTCGTGACGGGCCTGTGGGACAGCTGGGCCGACGACGCGTTCGTTCGCGACGTCGAGAGCGGCATCTTCTTCGATCCGGCCCGGATGCACGTGCTCGACCACAAAGGTCCGAGCCTTTCGGTACGAGGTCCGCTCAACATCGCCCGTCCCGTGCAGGGCTGGCCCCTGATCGTCCAGGCCGGATCCTCCGAAGCCGGTCGCCAGCTCGCGGCGGAAACGGCCGAGGCGGTATTCACCGCGCCGCCCACATTGGCGGACGGTCAGCGCTTCTATGCCGACGTCAAGGGCCGCATGAAGGTGCTCGGCCGCGATCCCGATCACATGAAGATCCTGCCTGCGGCCTTCGTGGTGGTCGGCGACACCGTCGAGGAGGCCAGGGCCAAGCGTGCGAAGCTCGACAGCCTGGTCCATTACGACAGCGCCATCGCCTCGCTGTCCATCGCGCTCGGGCACGATGCCTCGGGCTTCGATCCCGACGGCAAGCTGCCACCGATCCCCGAGACCAACCAGTCGAAGAGCGGGCGCGAGCGCGTGCTGCAGCTCGCCGAACGCGAGAATCTCACTGTGCGCCAGCTTGCCCAGCGCCTTGGAGGTTATGCGGGCCTTGCCTTCGTTGGCACGCCCCAGACCATCGCCGACGCAATGGCGGAGTGGCTGCATACGGACGGCTCGGACGGATTCAACATCATGTTCCCCTACCTGCCGGGCGGCCTCGACGATTTCGTCGACAGGGTAGTGCCGGTGCTGCAGGACCGCGGCCTGTTCCGGCGTGAATATGAAGGCAGGACGCTGCGGGAAAATCTGGGGCTGCCGCGGCCGCCGAATCGGTTCTTCGCCTGAGGCGAGCGGCGGCCCTCCCCCTGCGGAGAGAGCCTCCCTTCCGTTCGATCACATCATCGCGAAGGTGTCGGGATTCGGGCCGATCTTGCCGTTGGGATCGTCCAGCTTCTCGATGGCGGCGACATCCTCCGGCGCCAGCTTGAAGTCGAAGACCTTGAAGTTCTCGACGATGCGGGACGGCGTGACCGATTTCGGAATCACCACATTGCCGATGTCGAGATGCCAGCGCAGGATCACCTGGGCCGGTGTCTTGCCGTATTTGCCGGCAATGGCGGCGATGGCGGGATCGGACAGCAGCTGGCCCTGGCCGAGAGGGCTCCACGCCTCGGTGGCGATGCCTTCCCGGGCATGGTAGTCGCGCAGGGCTTTCTGCTGGAAGTACGGATGCAGCTCGATCTGATTGATCGCGGGCACCACGCCCGTCTCCGTCTTCAGGCGTTCGAGATGGGAAACCTGGAAGTTGGAAACACCGATCGAAGCGATGCGGCCTTCCTCGCGCAGCTTGATGAAGGCCTTCCAGGTGTCGAGATAGCGGTCGCGCGAGGGCACCGGCCAATGAATGAGGTAAAGGTCGAGCTTGTCGAGGCGGAGCTTCTTGAGGCTGGCGTCGAAGGCGCGCAGGGTGGAGTCGTAGCCCTGGTCCGAATTCCACAGCTTGGTGGTGATGAAGAGCTCCTTCACCGGTACGCTGGAGGCGGCGAGCGCGTCACCGACACCCGTCTCGTTCTGATAGGCGGCGGCGGTGTCGATGGAGCGGTAGCCGGCATCGATCGCGGCCGTCACGGCGGCGCTCGCACCTTCGTTGGGCACCTGCCAGACACCGAATCCGAGCTGCGGAACCTGGTTGCCGTCGTTGAAGCGAATCGTCGGGGACATGGAAACTTCCTGGGTGATGGAGAAGGGGGCGAGGGGCTCCTGACAGCCTGGCAGGAACGGTGTGCGCCCTGATGGAAGGTGAATGAGGGCCATGGAAAGGCGCCAGTCAAGGAACCGGCCCCCTCTCATCTATGCCGCCCTCCCCGAAGCGCAACCGCAGCTTATTGAAAACCTGCCACCTTCTGGGGGACATAGGGTGCCTCCAGCGCGGCAATTTCCTCATGGGTGAGACGGAGGTCCAGCGCTGCCACGGCATCCGTGATGTGCTGGGGCTTCGAGGCCCCGACGATTGGGGCGGTGACCGCGCTCTTCCCCGCGATCCAGGCCAGGGCGACCTGCGCCTTCGAAACGCTGCGCGCCCGGGCGATGCCCGCCACGGCCTCGATGATCCGGCGATTGGCCTCGAACCCGGCCTGATAGAGGGAGCCGCCGAAGATGTCGGTTTCCTGCCGCTCGGTGGTCTCGTTCCAGTCCCGCGTGAGGCGGCCGCGGGCAAGCGGGCTCCAGGGAATGACCGCCACGCCCTCGTCCGTGCAGAGCGGCAGCATTTCGCGCTCCTCCTCGCGATAGAGCAGGTTCAGATGGTTCTGCATGGATACGAACTCGGTCCAGCCGTGGAGGCGGGAAATGTAGAGCGCCTTGGTGAACTGCCAGGCGTGCATGGAGGAGGCGCCGACATAGCGGGCCTTGCCGGCCTTTACCACGTCGTGCAGCGCCTCCAGCGTCTCCTCGATCGGCGTCGAGGCGTCCCAGCGGTGGATCTGGTAGAGATCGACATAGTCGGTGCCCAGGCGCCTGAGGCTGTTGTCGATTTCGGCGAGGATGGCACGCCGGGAAAGCCCGGCGCCGTTCGGGCCTGGGCGCATGCGGCCATGGACCTTCGTGGCGAGCACGATCTCTTCCCGCCGAGAAAAATCCTTGATGGCCCGGCCGACGATTTCTTCCGAGGTGCCGTCCGAATAGACATTGGCGGTGTCGAGGAAGTTGATGCCGGCCTCGATGGCCTGGCGGATCAGCAGCCGGCTCCGGTCCTCCGGCAGCGTCCAGGCGTGGTTGCCCCGCTGCGGATCGCCGTAGGTCATGCAGCCGAGGCATAGGCGCGAGACTTCAAGGCCCGTCGAGCCGAGTTTGAGGTAATCCATGGTGATGGCTCCAGCTGAGGCGGGCGTACCGGCATGCGGCGGAAGGGGACCCGGCGCACCGCCTGAAGGGATGGGTCGGAGATCCTGCCCTATCACCCGCGCGGGGCCATGTTAATTCACATAACAGGAAAGAGGCCTTGAAGTTGAGCTTCAAAACAACCGCAGCTCGCGAGCCAACATTGTTGAGGCCCACTTCAAAGCCTTCCCACGATTGTACGGATTATCGCGTAATTCCAATGGCGCTAGCTTGGTGGCCAGGAGGTTGCCACCATGAGCGCTCGAAAATCCCTTGCTTTCCTCATTACCGGCGTCAGCTCCGGTTTCGGGCTAGCACTGGCGGAAGCGGCCCTGGCGGCCGGACATCGCGTTGCCGGTACCGTCCGCATCGAAGCGGATCGCACGAAGTTTGAAGCCCTCGCCCCCGGTCAGGCCAGGGCGATGCTGCTCGACGTCACCGATACGCCCGCCATCGCTCCAGCGATCGCCGCGGTAGAGGAGCGCTTTGCCCCCATCGACGTTCTCGTCAACAATGCCGGCTATGGCCATGAGGGCATCATCGAGGAGTCGTCGCTCGCGGAGCTGCGCCGGCAGTTCGAGGTCAACGTCTTCGGCGCCGTCGCCATGATCCAGGCTGTCCTGCCCTATCTGCGCAAGCGCCGCTCCGGGCATATCGTCAACGTCACTTCGATGGGCGGCATTGTCACCTTTCCCGGACTCGGCTTCTATCATGGCAGCAAATTCGCCCTGGAAGGCATTTCGGAGACCCTCGGCAAGGAGGTCAGGAGCCTGGGCATCGCCGTCACCGCAGTGGAACCCGGCGGCTTCCGTACCGATTGCGCGGGCCGTTCCATGGTGCGTGCGGCGCGCTCCATCCCTGATTACGATACTGTGTTCGACCCGCTGCGCGCCCGCCGCGAGATCAATAGCGGCCGACAGCCGGGCGACCCCGCCAAGGCGGCACAGGCCATCCTCAGGCTCGTCGCTTCTCCCGAGCCGCCGGCGCATCTACTGCTCGGGCGCGACGCCATCGGCTTGGTGCGAGAGAAACTCGGTGCCCTCAAGGCGGAGATCGCCGCCTGGGAACAGGTGTCCCTCTCGACCGACTTCGAGGGGTGAAATGTCGGCTCATACCGGAAAGCGCGGGAGCGGGAAGGCTTCGGGCGCCGGTTTGCCGGGTGTGACGTAGCTGCGCATGGCCACATCCATCATCAGCCATCCCCAGTTGATGAGCTGGCTCTGTTCCTGTTCGTTGAACGGGTTGAGCCGGGTACGCATGCGGGCGAGGCGGCTGCCGGTTGCCGGATCGGGCTTCAGCTTTTGCGGTGCATCATAGCCGGTCACCGTGCCGTCGATGCCGCTGAATGCGACGGCTCGTAGCGGCGGCTGGTCCTTCACGGGCCTGGCCTGCGCGAAGAGCAGGCGTTTGCGCAGGGCGCGGGCCTGGTCCGTGGCAATGTCGAGGGCACGCAAGGCCTGCTGGGGCCAGAACGCATTGGCGGTCTCTTCGGTCCCGAAAGGTGCTCCGGCGTCGCTGACGATGATGGGATTGAAGTCGTCCACCGTCTCCAGGCCAAGATTGTCGTAGGCGCCCCCGTCCGTGAGCGAGAGCTTGCCGTTGTAGTTGGGGTCGCCGAAATGGATGGCGCCGTCGGCTTTCTGCCAGCTTTTCGGATCGACCACGATCTCGACCGGCGAGAGCACCGGTGGGAATGCGCTGGAAGCCGCAACGGCGACCGCGAGCCTGACGCGCGGGGAGGGAATGATGCCGATCGTGTAGTCGGCGAGCCTCACCTTCTGCAGGCGCACGAGCCGGCCTGTCTGCAGGTTGGTGGCGTTGAAGACGAATTGGGGGTTGTCCGGCAGGTCCTGCAGGGTGATTCCCTTGAAGAGATCGTCATAGGTGTCGGCAAGGACGTCGCCGATGCTCTTTCCCGGAAGAAGAGTGCCCAGTCCCACCGCCGGGGTGTCGACGGATCTCATGCAGAAGGCTCGCAGCGGCGCGATGACCTCCGTTTCGAGATTGGTCGCGATGCCGTTCACGAAGGTCAGTCTCTTCCAGGCAGCCGCCAGCATCCCCGAGGTGATCGAGCCTCCGGAAACGGAGGAAATACGTGCGAGCTTGGAAAGGTAGCCGAGTTCGTTGATCCGGATCAGCGCCCCGCAATGGTAGAGCGTGGCGCGGAAGCCTCCGCCCGACAGTGCCAGCGCCGCGGCGTTGCGGTCGAGTGTCGGATCCTCGACACCATTGCCCTGTGCCATCTCGTCCCCCCGGTCCCGAGCTGCCGCGGCAGCAGTGGGGACACTATCGCCAGGAGACGTGAGCCCGGCGTGAAACCTCAGGGCATTGTCCGGCCGTCATGGGGATCCCCGCTCGTCGAAGAGCAGAAGCGCAGCCGCGCCGACAAGCCCGGCGTTGTCGCCGAGTCCGGCCCTGACCACCGGCACGTCGCGGAAGGACGGCATGGCGGTATTCCGGATCACGCGGCCGATACGGGCCTCCATCAGATCGAATCCGTTGGAAACTCCGCCGCCCATGATCACTTTGTCGGGGCTGTAGAGATGGATCAGGCTTGTGAGGCCAGTGCCGAGATAGTCGGCCTCCTCCCCGATGAGGTCCAGCGCCACGCTGTCACCTTGCCGGGCTGCCTCGACCACGTCGCCCGCGGTTGGCAGGGCCAGGCCGGCGAGGAGACTTTGGGGGTGATCGAGGGCCGCCTGCCGGGCTCGCCTGTCGAGAGCCGTACCGGCCGCGAAGGCCTCGAAACAGCCTATGCCGCCGCAAGAGCAGCGCGGGCCATCGGTCGCCATGCGGAAATGGCCGACATGGCTCGTCATGCCGCGCCTTCCGTGGAGGAGGTGGCCATCGCTGATGACGCCGCCGCCGATGCCGGTCGAGACGGTGATGTAGAGAAGGTGCTGGAGGCCCCGGCCCGCGCCGAAGCGCCATTCGCCGTAGCAGGCGGCGATGGCGTCGCCTTCGACGACGACACGCAGGCCGAGAGCCCTGGCGAGTTCGTCGCGCAGCGGAAAATCCTCCCAGCCCGGCAGGGTGGGAACATGGATGAAGGTCCCGGTGGTGCTGTCGAGCGGGCCGGGCGCACAGACACCGACGCCGGCCAGGCCGCCGGGATCTTCTCCCTGGGCCACCTCGGCGACAAGGCCGGCGAACTGCGCCATCACTGCCTTCGGTCCGCCTTGGACGTCGGTGCGGGTCGCGGCGCGCCTCAGCACATTGCCGAGATTGTCGACGAGGGCGGCCCGGACCTGCGTGCCGCCGAGATCGATGCCGATGGCACGCCGGATCATGCTCAGTCTTCCCGCTTCAACCCATGCACCCAGGCCATGCGCGCGTCCAGGTCCGGCGCGCCGAAGGCGAGAGAACCCAGCACGACGGTCTCGGCCCCGGCGAGGCGGAGGTTGGGCACCGTGTGGTCGCGGTTGCCGCCGTCCGAGGCGAGTACGATGCGGTGGCCGGCTTTGGCGGCGATGAGCTTTCGAGCCTCGCGCAGGCGTCCGAGGGCGGAATCGTCGAGACCCACGCCCTTGATGCCGATCAGCGTGCCGAGGAGGGTCAGGATCGAGATGCGGTCGAGGAAGCGCTCCGCCGCCGCCACGGGCGTATGAAGCTGCAGCACCACCCCGGAGGCGAGGCCGAGCTTGTGGATATGCGCGAGCGCCGCGTCGGCATTGCCGTTCTCGGCGTGGACGGAGATCACGTCCGCGCCCGCCTCGGCGAACTGGTCGATCTGGTCGATCAGGATGTCGTCGGTCGTCATGAGGTGGACGTGGAGCGGCTTCGCCGTCACCTTTCGCACCGCCGCGGTGAGGTCCGGAAAATAGAGCAGGGCAGGCGAGAAATGGCCGTCTGCGACATCGATATGGAACATGTCGACATGCGGCTCGACACGGGCGATGTCGTCGACGAGATGTCCGAGATCCGCCGACCATAGCGAGAATTCGGCGAGCAGGCGGTCGGCGGGCAGGGCTGCGAGCCAGCCGGAAGCGGGTGTCATGCGGGGTTCTCCGAAAGGAACTGCGCCAGGACGGCGCGGAAATCCTGGGTGTAGCGCGCCCTGTCGAGCGCCTTTGGGGTGATGCGAGCGAGGCGAGCGCTCGGAATCATGGCCGAGAGAGCCTCGGCATGGCCGATGGGGTGGACGGCATCGACGTCGGTGCCGATCACCAGCGTCGGTATTTCCAGGGCGGCAATCTGCTGATGGGAGACGCCGGGGCCGTCAGCGGAAATGCGGGTGAGCAGGGCCGAGGTCACCTCCTGCGGCATTCTCGTGAAGAAGCCATGCAGGGAGGCGAGATTGTCAGGCGCGCGCGCAGCGAGATCACGGGCGATCTCCTGCGCATCGAAACAGGCCCTAGCCTGGTCGGGAGCATGTCGGGCCAGCAGTTCACCCACCATGGCGTTAGGTTCCATGTTGGCAGGCCCCGCTTCGGCGATCCAGGCAGGCCGGGCCAGCACCAGCCCACGGACCAGCTCCGGACGGGTTACCGCGAGCCGCAGCGAGATCGCCGCACCCATCGAGATGCCGCCGATGATCACTGGCGCAACGCGGAGACTCTCGATCCAGGCAGCGACGTCATCGGCGAAGGTGGCAATCGAGAAGCGGGTGGTATCGCCGGCCTGCGAGGCGCCATGGCCGCGGCATTCGAGCGTCAGGCAGCGCGCCGGCAGGTCGAAGGGAAAGACGTCCGCCGTCTGGGCGGCATCGCCGCACAGGCCGTGCTGGAAGACGACCGGCGTTCCCGTGCCCCGGTCGTGGACGGCAAGCCTCAGCCCTTCGCGCTCGAAAATTGTCGTCATCGCACCAGGCTCGCGAGCTTGCCGTCAAGAAACCGCGCCACGCCGGCCGCCTCTCCGGCGGCGAGGCCATGGGTCACCAACGGTCCGTCGAATTCTGCCCCGACAAGGCAGGAGAGGTAGTGGTCATAGTCGATGACGCCCTTGCCTGCGGTCGCAAAGCCGCCCGCCGGGTCGCGGTCCTTGGCATGAGCCATGACGATGCGGTCGGCGAGGAGGTCGATGCCCTCGGCGACGATGCGGCGCTGGTCGGAAAGCGTGGCCACCTCGAAGAGATTGGCGGGATCGAGGATGATCTTCAGGCGCGGACTGGCCATCTCGTCGATCAAGCGCCGGGCCTTCGCGGCCGAATTGATGACATTGGCGAGTTCCGGTTCGATGCCGAGGTCGACATCGTACTTCTCCGCGATGGCCAGCGCTGTCTCGAAGCTTTCCCTGAGGTCTCGCCAGGCGTCAGGCCCGTCATTGCCGGGATGGCCGCGCCACTGGTCGTCGGGGTCGCGGGTGCCCGTGCATAGCGTCAGGAGCCGCGTTTTCATGCGATGGGCCGAGGCGGCGATGACGCCGAGGCTCTCATGCCCGCGCCGGCGGACCACCGGATCGGGATGGATCATGTTGTAGGTGGCCGATACTGCCGTGATCGTAACTTCGTGTTCACGGGCGGCGGAGCGGACAGCTTCGGCCGTGCTGTCGGGAATTGCCGCCGGCATGGAATCGAGGCCGGAGCAGGCCATGTTGTATTGCACCGTCCGGTAGCCGGCCTCGCGGGCGGCCGCCAGCACCGGGCCGGGTGCCGTCCCAGGGAAGGTCTTGGCGAAGATGCCGATTTCCATCAGAGCACCCCCTCGGTGTCGGCGAGTTTCACGGCACGGCCCTCGCGCGCGGATTGGGCGATGGCGACCATCGCCCTCACCGAGGCAATTCCGTCGTCGATATCCGCGCCACGCATTGGCGCGCCCTTGAGGACGACGTCGGCGAAGCCCTCGAGTTGGCGCCTGTAGAAATGGCCGTCCGCGCCCAGCACGCGCGTGGTGGCGCCGTCCTTTTCACGAAAGATGTCGACTTCGCTGGTCTTGTAGTACCAGGGATTGTAGGTCTTGCCGAGCACGCTGCCCCGTTCGCCGTAGATCTGGAAGCCCTCGTGCCAGTCCATGCGCACGGCGACCGTGAGATCGAGATGGCCCAGCGCCCCGTTGGCGAAGGCGACGTCCACGAACCAGCAGCGAGCGCCGAAGCGCTCGGAAAAGCGTGCCTCGACCTCCACGATCTCGCCGCCGAAATAGCGCGCGGTATCGACGAGATGGCTGCCATGGGCAAGCATGTAGTAGCGTTGCAGGTCAGCCTTGGGATCCTCCGCGGGCTTGCGCGCGAGCTTGCTGGTGACGATGAGCGGCTGCACCGCATCGGTCATCGGATAGCGGTGCGTGGAGTCGCAGTACCAGGCCTTCAGGGCGAGGAGTTCGCCCATTTCGGAATCGATGAAATCCTTTGCTGCCTCCAGTCCCGCATCGAAGCGTTTCATATGGCCGACCTGCAGCACCTTGCCGCTCTTGCGAACGGTTTCCCGCAGGCCTTCGACCTCCTCGATGCCCATGCCGATCGGCTTTTCGCTCAGCACATGCTTGTCGGCGGCCAGTGCCTGGCGCGCCGCGGGCACATGGTAGGCGTCGGAGGTGGCGATGATGACGGCGTCGAGTGCCGGATCGGCCAGCATGGCCGCATAATCGGAAAAGGTCTTCTCGGGCTGGTGCATCCAGGCCATGCGCTCGAGGAGATCCGGCGCCACGTCGCAGATGGCATAGAGATCGGCATTGCGGGCCTTGGTGCAGCTCTCAAAATGCGCTGCCTGGGCGATGGGGCCGCAGCCCAACACACCCACCTTGAGGCGGCGATCTTCCTTCTTCGGCATGGGAGTGTTCTCTTGGCTTTCGATAATTTATTTATTATCTAAATTAATTGAAAGCACAAGTTCGCGATTGCCTGTTCCAAGGCCGTTGAGGTACCGCTGCTTCATCATGGCAACGATCTCGCCCTGACGTATATCGCCTGAGAACGCTCCGATGGCCGACCAGACCCTCGCCCGTTTCGTGAATGAAAGGCGTGTCCTCACCCAGCTGAGGATGCATGGCGCCATGCCGCGCGCCGAATTGGCACGCCGCCTCGCGTTGACGCCGGCCACCATCACCAATCTTGTCGAGAACCTCGCGGGGGAAGGTCTGGTCGCAGAGCGACGGGCGGCATCCGGGGAGGTCGGGCGCCGCGACGTGGGCCGTCCCGGCGTGGACATCGCGCTCAACCCTGAAGGAGGCTACCTCCTCGGCGCCGAGATCGGTGTCGGGCTGGTGCGCTTCGCCCTGCTGGACCTCGCGCTCGGCGTGGTCGCCAGCCAGACACAACGCCTGGCCACCACGGCCGGCCCGGAAGCGGCCGTCGCGGCGATCGCTGCGTATGTCGAGGAGTTGGAGCGCCGGCGGCCTGTGAGGGGGCGTCTGCGCTCGGTCGGCATCACCGTGCCGGGACTGGTGCGGTCGGACGGGCACGTCGTTCACCTGCCCATCCTGGGGTGGAAGGACGTCAACCTGCGGGCTCTCGCGGAGGGAGTACTGAGTGTTCCCGTCTTTGTCGAGAACAACGCCCACGCCGCCGCCTTCGGCGAAGTCTATACCCAGCCCGCTCTTTCGACGGATGCTATCATCTATCTCAAGCTGGGCACCGGCTGCGGCGGTGCCGCGATCATCAATGGCCGCCTGATGCGAGGGGCGGCCGGCACTGGCAGCGAGTTCGGGCACGTGCGAATCCGTGCATCGGGGTCTCGCTGTTCCTGCGGCCAGGAGGGGTGCCTGGAGACCTTCGTCAATATCGCCGCGCTGGAGCGCAGCTATCGCCCGGGCGAGGCCTTCGGCACCGACGGGCTTTCGGCGTTGCCGGCAATCGTGGCGGATGCCGCCACCAGTGGTGACCGCAAGGCCTGTGACGCAATGGACGACCTGGCCGGTCATCTCATCACCGGCCTTACCTCGCTGGTGAACATCTTCAACCCCGGCACCATCGTCCTGGGCGGCCCCATGCGCCCCGTGCTCGCGGCACGGCTCGGCATGATCGCCGAGGCCGTGGCCGGGGCCATCGTGCCGGGCATGCAAAGGCCGCAGATCCGCCTCTCCACGCTCGGAGAACTCGAATGCGCCGTGGGAGCGGCCGCCATAGCGCATCACCGGGCCTTCGATGTGTCGAACATCGAGATCGGGGCTTAGGTCAGAAAAAAGCGCTCAGGCCGAACCGCTCCTCCAGCCTGACAACCAGAAATCACGGGAGCGCCTTCACTCCGCCCTTGCGATCCACTCCGGGGCGCGGCCCCTCGCCCGGAGCCTCAGGAGACCTCTTCCTCGATCTGCATCTGGGCAATCCGCTCGACGCCGCCATTTATCCGCTGGGCGAGCATGTAGCCCAGGGTCGAGGCGATCAGGCAGAAGATCACCGAGGCGGCGATGTTGACGAGCGCGCGGCCGGGCATGCCGTTGCGCAGTAGGTCGAGCGTCTGCAGGCTGAAAGAGGAGAAGGTGGTGAAGCCACCACAGATGCCGACCATGAAGAACAGCCGCCAGCTCTCCGCCAGCGGAAGGCGGCCGTTCGCGATGGTGAGGGCGCCGAAGAAGGTGATGAGGAAGGAACCGACGATATTGATGAGAATGGTGCCCAGCGGTAGGGATTGGCTGTAGGGCACCATCCAGAGGCCGACCCAGTAGCGAGCCACCGAGCCGACGGCGCCGCCCAGTGCAATGAGAAGCGTGTTCGAAAGTGAACCGGACATGAGTCCTCCTAAATCAATCGCACAGCGCTTCGATCAGGAGGAGAACGGCAAGCTCCTACCGGCGCGAAACGCCCGGTAGGAGTCATCAGCCTTGCGGCGGTTTGGGGGGACTCCATCCCCGTGCTGGTCACCCACCTTATCGCGTGGCGGGCTTGATGGTCAACGCCGGAACGGAGGACCTGTTCCGGCGCTCCGATCAATCGCCCCCGAAGATGGGGCTCGCCCTCAGCCGCGCCACCGCGAAATCCACGAAGGAACGGATCTTGGCCGATGGTCCGCGCCCGCCTGCATGGACGACATGAACGGGCAGGGGTTCCTCCTCGTAGTCTGCGAGGAGGACGCGCAGCCGTCCCTCCCGCACGGCCGCGTCGATCTGGTAGGACAGCACGCGCGTCAGGCCCCAGTCTTCGATGGCCGCTGAAATGGTCGCTTCGTTGAGATTGCATATGAGGCGCGGATGGATGTCGACACTGGTCTTGCGCTCGCGCCCGAAGCGCCACTCGAGCGATGGCCATGCGCTGACATTGGCGATGACGCGGTGGCCGGCGAGATCCGCAGGCGCAAGTGGCTCGCCGTGCTCCGCGAGATAGGCGGGCGAAGCGCAGATCACCCGGCGTACGGTGCCCACGCGAATCGCGTGCAGGTCGGAATCGGGCAGCCGGCCGATGCGGACGGCGACATCCATGCCTTCCTCGACGAGATTGGCGAGGCGATCCAGAAAGAGGGTCTGCGCGGTCACGGCGGGATGCTGGCCAAGATAGTCCATCACGATGGGCAGCACATGCATCTGGCCGAACAGGACGGGCGCGGTGATCGCCAGCGTGCCGCTCGGCGTGGCGTAGGAGCCCGCGGCGGCCGCCTCGGCATCGGCGAGATCGGTCAGGATGCGCTGGCAATCTGCGAAATAACGCTGCCCGGCATCGGTGAGCTTCACCGAACGCGTGGTGCGGGTGAGGAGCCTCGCTCCGATGGCATGCTCCAGTGAAGCGATGGCCCGGGTGACGGCGGGCGGGCTCATGTAGAGCTTGCGGGCCGCTTCGGCGAAGCCGCCCGTCTCGACCACCTTCACGAAGACCCGCATGGCTTGCAGGCGATCCATGGCTGACTTCCGTTTCCTCGAAATTATTCCTTAATTCGGAATTATACCTTCCACACAATGCATATTCCCATGATCAAGTGAAATGACCATCTTGCGGGCAGACAATATCAAGCTGCTGGAGATTGATCGTGAAGCTGTACTATCACCCGCTGTCGGGCCATGCGCACCGGGCCCACCTGTTCCTGTCACTGGCCGGGGTGGAGCACGAACTCGTCCTGGTCGACATTGCCAAGGGCGCGCACAAGCAGCCAGATTTCCTCAGGCTCAACCCGTTCGGCCAGGTCCCCGTGCTGGATGACGGCGGCGTGATCGTGCCCGACTCCCTGTCGATCATCGTCTACGTCGCACGCAAATTCGGCTTGACGGACTGGCTGCCTCTGGAGCCCGTGGCGGCTGCCGCCGTGCAACGCTGGTTCTCCGTGGCGGCCGGCGAGATCTTCTACGGCCCCTGCGCCGCCCGTCTCGTCACCCTGTTCGGCCGCAATTTCAACGCCGAGGAGGTTATCGCCCGTGCGCATGCCATCCTCGCGCGGATCGAGGAGGAACTCGCCTCGCGTCGCTTTATCGCGGCCGACAGCCCGACAGCGGCCGATGTTGCGCTCTACAGCTACATTTCATCGGCGCCGGAGGGGAACGTCGATCTTTCCCCCTATGGGCATGTCGGCGCCTGGCTCCGCCGGATCGAGGCCCTGCCGGGCTTCGTGCCCTTCCAGAAGACCGCTGTCGGGCTCGCCGCATAGCCTTGCTGGGCGGATCTTCACGGCGCGACCGGGACGGTGCCGAACCTGGACATTCGTCTTTGTAGGCGCTCGTCCTGTCGAGACACGGCGGGAGCTGTACCTCGACGGCCGGAGCGATGCGGCGCGTGACGAGACGGGGACCGTCCTCACGCCGCTGGGATTCTTGAGTGAGTCTGTGAAAACCCGCCTTTCCTTTCCTGAAAGGATCATTCCATGGATGGCAGCATTCCCATTTCGAACGCCTCCCCCTGGCACGAGGGCGAGATCGCCCTTCAGAGGCGAGCCGGCGTCGCCGAACGCATGGAGACGGTCGGCCGTCGCGTGCTGCGCGACCACCTGATCGACCAGCACCGCGAGTTCTATCCGCAGTTGCCCTTCATCGTGGCCGGTGCGGTCGATCCCTCCGGCAATGCCTGGGCCACGGTGCTGGCCGGCCGCCCCGGTTTCCTGAGTTCACCCGATATCCGTACGCTGCACGTCGCTGCTGCTGTAAGCCCGGCAGATCCCGCAGCGGCCGGCATGCGCGACGCAGATGCCATCGGCCTCATAGGCATCGAACTGCATACCCGCAGGCGCAACCGTCTGAACGGCATGGTTCGCCGCAGCGATGAGGCCTCCTTCGACGTCGTCGTCGGCCAGAGCTACGGCAACTGTCCGCAATATATCCAGCTCCGTGACTTCGAATTCGTGAGCGCGCCGGCGGCTCCGCCGGAAGAAAGCCTGCGCCGCCTCGGGCGCCTGGACGACCTTGTCTCGGCCATGATCCTCAAGGCCGACACCTTCTTCATCGCTTCCTACGCCGATCCCGCGCAGGGCGGGCGGCAGGTCGACGTCTCCCATCGAGGCGGACGCCCCGGCTTCGTGCGGATCGGCGCGGACGGAGTGCTGACGATACCGGACTTCGCCGGCAATCTCTTCTTCAACACGCTCGGCAATGTCATGGTGAACCCGAGGACCGGCCTGCTCTTCATCGATTTCGAGACCGGCGACCTGCTGCAGATCTCAGGGTTCGGCGAGGTGGTGCTCGATTCGCCCGAGATCGCCGCCTTCCAGGGTGCCGAGCGGCTGCTGCGCTTCACACCCCGGCAGATCGTTCATCGCCGCGCCGCCCTGCCATTGCGCTGGCTGGCCCGTCCACGCGGCGCTTCGCCAAACTCCATGCTCACGGGGAATTGGGCCGAAGCCGCCGCCCGGTTGAAGGCTGCCGAACTCGGCCGGAACTGGCGTCCCTTCCGCGTGGCGGGGGTCGCCGAGGAGAGCAGCGTCATCCGTTCGCTTTATCTCGAGCCAACGGACAGTGCCGGCCTGGTTCCCCACAAGGCCGGCCAGCACCTGCCCATCCGTGTTCGCCTGCCCGACGGCAGCCAGGCGTTACGCACCTACACGCTCTCCTCCGCGCCGTCGGACGGCGTCTATCGCATCAGCGTGAAGCTGGAGGGAGCGGTTTCACATGTCCTGCACGGCCTAAGGCAAGGCGACGTCATCGAGGCGCGGGAGCCCGTGGGCTCCTTCACCATCGACGCGCTGGCGCAAAGACCGGCCGTGCTGCTGGGAGCCGGCATCGGCGTCACGCCCGTGCTCGCGATGCTGCGCGACATCATCTATCAGGGCCTGCGCAAGCGCCGTGTCCGGCCCGCCTTCTTCTTCCAGGCCACCCGCTCCAAGGCCGAGCGCGCATTCAGCCGCGAAATCGCGGCACTTGCCGCCGCTTCCGAAGGCGCGGTGCAGGTGGTGCGCGTGCTCGGCGACTCCTCGGACGCGAGCGAGGACGACTACGAACATCGGGGCCGCATCGACCTTGCCCTGCTGCAGGCATGCCTTCCTTTCGGGGACTATGATTTCTACCTGTGCGGACCGGGGTCCTTCATGCAGGAACTTTATGACGGGCTGCGGGGCCTCGGCGTCGCGGATGAGCGCATCCATGCCGAGGCTTTCGGGCCATCCTCGTTCAAGCGCAAGGGCGCGGCGGGGGAGCCGGCACGGCCGATCCAGCCGCAGGCGACCGCGCCGGTCTCCGTCGCCTTTGCCGCCTCCGGACGCCAGGCTATCTGGGAGCCTGGATCCGGTTCGCTGCTCGAATTCGCGGAGGCACAAGGTCTCGCCCCGCCTCACAGCTGCCGGGTCGGCTCCTGCGGCAGTTGCCGGACCAGAGTGCTCTCCGGTACGGTGTCCCATGAGGGCGAGCCGGTCGCTGGGGTGGGCCAGGACGAGGCGCTCCTCTGTTGCTCGGTACCGGGGGCGGGCGGACCGCTGAGCCTCGATCTTTGAGCGGTCAAGCCACCTTCAGCAGCATGATGAGGGCGTAGCTGATCACGCCGAGTGCGAGGAGCGAGAGGATAACGGTGGAGGTGACGCGCGGGCCGGCCTTTGCCACAGCGCGGATGTCGACGGTGAGGCCGAGGGCGGCCATCGAAACGATGGTCAGCGTGTTGGACGCAGAGGCGATCGGCTGGAGCGACGCTTGCGGCAGCAGGTCGAAGGAACGCAGGGCCATCATCACCAGGAAGCCGATGATGAACCAGGGCACGATCTGGCCGAGCCCCGGACGGGCGCGGGCAGCCGCGCCATCGCTCGCGGCACGCTGGCTCTCCCCGATCAGCGCGAGAACGAGGATCACCGGTCCGAGCATCAGCACGCGGGTAAGCTTGACCAGCGTGCCGATCTGCACGCTGAGCGCGGCGACGGGGGCGGTGGCGGCCAGGACCTGCGGCACGGCATAGACGGTGAGGCCGGCGAACACGCCGTACTGGCCGGCGGAGAAGCCGAGGGCGGGCACGAGCAGGGGGAGGCCGATGACGGCCACCACGCCGAGCACGGCGGTAAAGGCAATCGAGGCCGCGACGTCCTTGCCGTTGGCGCCGATCACCGGGGCGGTGGCGGCGATGGCCGAATTGCCGCAGATCGAGTTGCCGCAGGCGACCAGCAGCGCCATGTTGTAGGGCAGGCCCAGGGCCCGGCCGATGCCGAAGCTGAGCAGGATCGAAACCATGACGACGCCGGCAATGCCCACGATGAGGGCCGGACCGGCATCGGCGATCGCGGCGGCACTGACGGAAGCGCCGAGCAGGACCACGGCTACTTCCAGCAGCGTCTTGGCACCGAAGGCGATGCCGCGGTCGAAGTGCATTTCCGGCCGGGCGAAGGTGCGGATCAGAGCGCCGATCAGGATCGCGAGGACCAGGGCTTCGAGCCAGGCCTTGCCGAACACCGTGGTCTCGAAGAGCTGGGCGGCCATGGCCAGGGCTGTCACGACGATGCACAAGCCGGCGCCCGGAATGATCTCGCGAGCCTTGTTGACGATGCCGGTATTCATGGCGGCCACTTTCAGGAAGTCGATGCGTTGGCTAATTTCTCGCTGAAAGGCACTGTTCAATCCATTTCGAAATAATGTAGGTTTCGTTCGATTCAATCGAACGATTATCACTCCGTGTTTCTTCACTGCGATCACGGTCGGGCACGCTTGGCCGCTTGCGCTACAGGAAGGCCCCATGACGCTGGAGCAGCTTCGCATCTTCGTGGCAGTGGCCGAGCGTGAGCACCTCACCCGGGCGGCGGAGGAACTTCGCCTCACGCCGTCAGCCGTCAGTTCGGCGATTCGCGTGCTGGAGGAGCGCTACGGCGCCACGCTGTTCCACCGCGTGGGCCGGCGCATCGAGATGACCGACATCGGACATCAGTTCCTGCCGGAGGCGCGCGCAACTCTCGCTTCGGCAAAGGCCGCAGAGCTGGCACTGTCCGAACTCGGCGGGGGGCTGCGCGGCTCGCTCACCGTCCAGGCCAGTCAGACCATCGCCAGCTACTGGGTCGTGCCGTTCCTCGCCCGCTACCATGATGTCCATCCCACCATCGATCTCAGACTGGAAATCGGTAACACCCAGAGCGTGACCCAGGCGGTGCTGGAGGGTGTGGCCGAGATCGGGTTCATCGAGGGCGCGATCGACGAGCCTGCGCTGCATGTGCAAACCGTGGCGCATGACCGTCTGATCGTGGTGGTGGCCCCCGGGCATCCCTGGGCCGATGGTCGCGACGTGCGCGCCTATGACATCGCTACGGCGCGCTGGATCATGCGGGAGGCTGGCTCGGGCACGCGCTCGGCTTTCGAAGCGGCCCTCAGCGGCTGGGGCGTGGATCCGGCGGCGCTGGAGATCGCGCTGGTGCTGCCCTCCAACGAGGCCGTGCGCTCCGCGGTGTTCTCGGGGCCCTTCGTCACCGTCATGTCGGAATTGGTGGCGGGCCCCGACCTGCAGGCCGGCCGCCTGGTGCGTATCGGCTTCGACATTCCGCCCCGCGCCTTCCGCATGCTGCGCCACAAGGAGCGCTATTTCACGAAGGCGGCCCGGATGCTTGAAATGGTGATCACGCAGACGGGCGGGTGAGGGCAGGTTTCATGCAGCACCCGTGCGAGGCAGTCGGGTCAGCCAGTAACCGCCGGCAAGGATGAGCGTGCAGCCGAGCAGCGCCCGGCTGTCGGGCACTTCGCCGAACGCCGCCAGGCCCAGGAGCGCCGCGAAAAGGATCCAGCTGTAGCCGATCGGTCCCGCCACGGCCATGTCGGCGAGCCGGTAGCCGCGAATGGTGCAGTATTGCGCCAGGATCGCCAGCGGCCCCAGCGACAGGCAGGCGAGGACGGGCCAGATGCCGATGGGTTTCCAGCTCCACAACGCAGGGCCGAGCATCAGCAGGAAGCTGAACAGATTGACATGGGCGAGGATGGCCAGGGGAGGATCGTCCCTGGTCAGGCGCTTGATGTAGATCGCCTCGAAGGCCATCAGCAGCGCGCCGAGCAGTGCCATGGCGGCGGGGAAGGCGAGATTCGTCGCTTCCTTCACCGGCGAGGCCTGGAACGCCACCACCCCGAACGCGCCCACGGCGCAGAGCAGGCCCGCGAGCCAGTGCCGCCAGCCGACGACCTCCCCCAGCATGACGACCGCGAGCAGGACGATGAACAGGCCGTCGAGAAGGCCGATTGCGCTGGCGGCGGCCATCGGCATGTGGGCGGCGGCATAGACGGCCGCCAGTCCTCCGAAGCAGCCGAAGCAGGCGCGCAGAAGGTGCTGGCCGGGTCGCGGACTGCGGAGACCGTCGGTTGCCCGCTTCGTGGACGCGGCTGCGACGAGCACGGTGAGGAAACCGCCGGCATAGCGCAGCAACAGCAGTTGCGGGATCGCCAGGGCCGGTCCCGCAAACCGCCCGGAGGCGAAGATCAGGGTAAATAGGGCGGTGCTCGCCAGCAGCCAGAGGGCCCCGCGCGCATTGTTGCCCAGGAGGCTGCCATTCTCTGCCGTTGAATTCGCTGCCGTCATCATGTTTGATGCATGCTTGGAAAGAAGACGGAAAACAAACGCGTAATTTTGCGTTTGCATAAGGAATTTCGATGCAGGTATCACCGCGCCTTCCATCCCTCAACGCCGTTCGAGTGTTCGAGGCAGCCGCCCGGCTGCTCAGCTTGAAGCTTGCGGGCGAGGAACTCGGCGTCACAGCGAGCGCCGTCAGCCACCAGGTGCGCCAGCTGGAGGAAGCGCTCCGTGTGCGGCTGTTCGCGCGCAGCAACAACGCCATCCAGCTCACGGCGGAGGGCGAGCGCTTCCTTGCCGCGGTGACGCCGGGGCTCGATACCATCGCCGCCGCGGCAGCGGCCCTGCATCGCGATGCCAATGAGGTTTTCGTCCGTGCCTCCGTCTCGCTCGCCCTGCGGTGGCTGATTCCGCGCCTCGGCCATTTTCGGGAGCTTCATCCCTCGATCCGGGTCCGCCTGGAGACACCTGTCTCCGCCATGGCCGATCACGACGATATCGATGTCGTCATCGGCTATTCACGCAGCGGCGCGATGGCACAGGGTGCGACCGTATTGTTCGAGGATGTCTGCGTCGCCGTCGCTGCTCCATTGAACGCGGCCCGCTATGCCGGGCGGTCCGCCGAGGCCGTGGTGGCTTCCGCCCCGTTCATCTCCGCCACGCCGGATGACTGGGACTGGCGCAAATGGGCCGGGCACTTCGGCGTCGATCCGGCAAGGCTGCGCATCACCAGCCGTTTTGACACCGACGATGCGGCGTGGGAGGCGAGCGCCGCCGGCCTCGGCCTCGCGCTCGCGACGCCCCGGTTGATCGAGCGGGAACTGGACCGCGGGCTGCTGGTCGTCACGGGACCTGAGGACGGCCTGCATTTCGGCACCTATTGGGTACGGACGCGCCCGCCCGCCCGCCGCGGGGCCGAGCTGTTCGAGAAATGGCTCCTGGAGTTGGTGAAGAGGGCGTAGGCCGTCGCCCAATGACTCCCGATATCGGTCTCCCAACGAATTTCCTTGCGGCCTTTGATGGCGAGGTCCAGCGTCGAGCGGGACCAGTCGGAGGGAGCAGTAGGCATGCCAGAGACCATTCGGATCAGGGGCCTTGAATTGCGTTTCCTGAGAAGCAAGGAAGACACGGGAGGCAGTCTCGACATGTTCGAGATGACGGTGCAGCCCAATTCGCGCATGCCGGTGGCCCATCATCACGAAAGCTGGGACGAAACCGTCTATGGCCTGGGCGGGGTGACGAGCTTCCGGGTCGATGGGCGCGACCTCACGGTGGCGCCCGGCGAGACCCTGTTCATCCCGCGTGGCGTCGTCCATGCCTTCCAGAACGACACGCAGGAGCCCTCGAGCTGCCTGGTGGTGTTGACGCCGGGCGTGCTCGGCCCCGGTTATTTCCGGGAAATGGCGGCTCTGCTCAGCGTCGAGCCGCCTGATCTCGCCGGGATGAAGGAGACGATGCTCCGCCACGGACTGGTGCCGGTGCCCGGCGCGTGAGGCTTCACCCCGCCTCGGTCAAGCTCCCTATCGGCAGGAGTTCCATGAAGGCCTTGCCGGCGGGGCTCAGCCCCGCTTTGCGCGTGGATGCGTGCAGGTCGCGGCGCAGGGTCGGCGTCAGGCGGCGCACCGCCAGGCCGCTCGTGTCGTCGGGCAGGGTCAGGTCCGGCATGATGGTGAGCGCAATGCCCTCCCGTACCATCGCGAAGATCGTGGAATTATCGCGCGCCAGGAACAGCACCTGCGGCTTGGCCCCGGCTGCGGCAAGCGCGGTCTCCAGTTGCGTGTCGTCGCCGCCGTCGGAAAAGATGGCGCGTTCGCCGTCGATTGCTTCGAGACCGATCGAGGCGGTCCTCGCCAGGCGATGATTGGCGGGCAGCACCAGTACGTAATCGTCATTGGCGACGATGTGATTGTCGAGATCGGGATGGGCCTGGCCGGTGATGCCGACATCGACGGCGCCGGCGAGCACCCAGGCGGTCACCTCGTCGTCGCTGCCCTCATGCAGGGTGATGCCCGCCTGCGGGTAGAGCGCACGGAAGGGTTTCAGCCAGCCGGGCAGGAGCCTCGCGGCTGCGCTCTGCACCGAACCGACACGCAAGGTCGCGCCGGCCAGCTTGTCGCTCGTGCGGGTGACGGCGGCCAGGCGCTGCGCGCCGGCCAGCAGCGACCTTGCTTCGATGAGCGCCGCCTCGCCCATGTCGGTCAGGATCACTCCCTCGCGCGTACGCGTGAGCAACTTAACGCCGAGCACCTCTTCCAGTCCTGCGATGGCCTGGCTGACCGCCGACTGCGTCAGGTGGATGCGCTGGGCGGCCGAGGTGAAGCCGCCCGTCTCGGCCACGGCGACGAAGCAGCGCAACTGCGTGAAAGTGATATTAGGATGCATGATCGGAAGGGCCTGCCTGAGTAGCCATCCTAATATGGCCCGGCTCCGGCCCGCTGCCTAGAGTGCCTGGCGCAACCTTTGACAGGCGTAGCATGTTAACCCTTTCTCATGAGCGGGGTGCTTTGGCGCGCGCTTTGCGCTATTGAGGTTAAGAAACTTGACGGCCGGGCGGGGATGATGGCTGACGCGGCAATGCCCGAACAAGGCTCGGAGCTTGGGGTCGCCATGCCCGCCAGGAAACGGTCGCGCTCGCTCTGGCGGCGCCTCGTCTATGCCGCGGTCGCGCTCGCAGCGATCCCCGTGCTGCTCACCTTCGTCTACGCCATGGTGCCGCCGGTTTCCCTGCCGATGCTCGGTCGTTATGTCACGGGCCAGAAGGTGGATCGCCAATGGGTGAGCCTCGAGGAAATCGCGCCGGTGGCGCGCTTTTCCGTCATGGCATCCGAGGACGGGCAGTTCTGCCGGCACTGGGGCGTCGATTTCGGTGCGATCGGCACGATCCTCGAGCAGGATGGCGGTCCTTCGCGCGGCGCGTCCACCATCGCGATGCAGACGGTGAAGAATCTCTATCTGTGGCCGCTGCCCACCTTCGCCCGCAAGCCGCTGGAAGTCCCGCTGGCGCTGTGGACCAATCTTGTCTGGTCGAAACGCCGCACGCTCGAAGTCTATCTCAATGTGGCACAGTGGGGGGACGGCATCTATGGAATAGAGGCTGCCTCGCAGTTCTATTTCAAGAAGCCTGCCTCCAAGCTGAACGCGCGCGAGGCGGCGCAGCTGGCGGTGGCGTTGCCCAATCCGGTCCGGCGCAGCGCGGGTTCGCCCACCCGGCGGCTGCGCAACCTCGCCGGGCTGATCATGAACCGGGCCAGGAATTCAGCGGAGTATTTCGCCTGCGTGAAGTGATCTTCCTTTCCGGGCGCGAGTCCGGCATCCTAAGGAGTGCACCGCTTCGCGCCAGGAAAATAATGACTCCGGCCCCTTTCTTCCTGAGTTCTCTTCCTGTATACGCTGCGCCTTCAATCGAATTTTGTCATCGGCCTGCCGTGACCATCACGGCATCCGCACGCCACGAAGAAGAAACCAATGGCTGTTCCGAAGCGAAAAACCTCCCGCATGAAGCGCGGCTTCCGCCGTTCCGCTGATGCCATCAAGGCGCCGACCTATGTCGAAGACAAGGATTCGGGCGAACTGCGCCGTCCCCACCATGTCGATCTGAAGACCGGCATGTATCGCGGCCGCCAGATTCTGACCCAGAAGTCCGAAGCCTGAGGTTCGGCGCGAAGATTCGCGCGGCACCTCTTCCGGGCCGGCCATTGCCGGCCCTTTTGTTTGTCTTGAGCCATCCCGCATGCGGCACGGTGCAAATACGGCTTCGCGAGACGACAAGTCAGACACTTGACAGGGCGTTCCCGATCTGCGCCGCGTCGCCCGGTGACGCGTCTGGTCGGGGGCGATGCCGCGAGTAATTCCAAACAGGGTGGAAAATTGCCCGGGGGCGCGGCATTTTTCCCCGCCTTTTCAGTGTTTGGCCCTTGTTGCGTCGGCAAAGCCTGTGTGTTAGGTGAGCGCTCGTGTTGTGGGGACGGGGCAGGTCCTCCTCCCACAACCGTGCAGAAATTCAACTTATCCGCCAAGGGGTTGGGCGGTCAGGCGCGGGGGAATCCCGGCAGGACTGCGTCTATTCCGAAGCGGCTTCAAGAGAGAGACGCGCGGTGGCAGGGGAAGAACCGATCGTATCTGGCATGGCGGGCCGCTATGCCATCGCCTTGTTCGAGCTCGCGAGCGAGCAGAACGCCATCGATTCCGTTGCCGCCGATCTCGGCCGTTTCAATGGCCTCGTGGAAGAAAGCGCCGATCTGCAGCGCCTCGTCCGCAGCCCCGTCTTTTCCTCCGACGAGCAGACCAAGGCCATCACGGCCGTGCTCGATCGCGCCGGTATCGGGGGCGTCGCCGCCAATTTCATCAAGCTTGCAGCTCATAACCGCCGCCTGTTCGCGGTGGGTGACATGATCCGCGGCTATACCGGGCTCGTCGCCAAGGCGCGTGGCCAGGCGACGGCCGAAGTGACGGCCGCACAGCCGCTTTCCGATGACAATCTCAACACCCTCAAGGATTCGCTCAAGACGGCGACCGGCAAGGATGTTGCCCTCAACGTCAAGGTCGACCCGAGCCTGATCGGCGGTCTGATCGTCAAGATCGGTTCCCGCATGATCGACGCCTCGCTGAAGACCAAACTCCAATCGATCAAGATCGCCATGAAAGAGGTCGGCTGATGGACATCCGCGCCGCAGAAATTTCCGCCATTCTGAAGGACCAGATCAAGAATTTCGGCCAGGAAGCCGAAGTTTCCGAAGTCGGTCAGGTTCTCTCCGTCGGTGACGGCATCGCCCGTGTCTACGGCCTCGACAATGTCCAGGCCGGTGAAATGGTCGAATTCCCCGGCGGTGTGCGCGGCATGGCGCTGAACCTCGAAACCGACAACGTCGGTATCGTGATCTTCGGTTCCGACCGTGAAATCGGCGAAGGCGACACCGTCAAGCGCACGGGCGCCATCGTCGAAGTGCCGGTCGGCAAGGGCCTGCTCGGCCGCGTGGTCGACGCCCTCGGCAATCCGATCGACGGCAAGGGCCCGATCCAGGGCGATCACCGCGCCCGCGTCGACGTCAAGGCTCCCGGCATCATTCCGCGCAAGTCGGTGAACGAGCCGATGGCGACCGGCCTCAAGGCCATCGACGCCCTGATCCCGATCGGCCGTGGCCAGCGCGAGCTGATCATCGGCGACCGCCAGACCGGCAAGACCGCCGTGGCGCTTGACACCATTCTCAACCAGAAGCCGCTCAACCAGGGCGACGACGAGACGAAGAAGCTCTACTGCGTCTACGTCGCCGTCGGCCAGAAGCGCTCCACGGTCGCTCAGTTCGTGAAGGTTCTCGAAGAGAACGGTGCGCTCGACTACTCCATCGTCGTTGCCGCCACCGCTTCCGATCCGGCGCCGATGCAGTACCTGGCGCCCTTCGCCGGCTGCGCCATGGGCGAGTATTTCCGCGATAACGGCATGCACGCCGTCATCATCTATGACGACCTCTCCAAGCAGGCCGTCGCCTACCGCCAGATGTCGCTGCTGCTGCGCCGTCCGCCGGGCCGCGAAGCCTATCCGGGCGACGTGTTCTACCTCCACTCCCGCCTGCTCGAGCGCGCCGCCAAGATGGGCCAGGCCGCCGGCCTCGGCTCGCTCACGGCTCTGCCGGTCATCGAGACCCAGGCCAACGACGTGTCGGCCTACATCCCGACCAACGTGATCTCGATCACCGACGGCCAGATCTTCCTCGAGACCGATCTGTTCTACCAGGGCATCCGCCCGGCCGTGAACGTGGGTCTGTCGGTGTCGCGCGTCGGCTCCTCGGCGCAGACCAAGGCGATGAAGAAGGTTGCCGGCAAGATCAAGGGCGAACTTGCCCAGTATCGCGAGATGGCCGCCTTCGCCCAGTTCGGTTCCGACCTCGATGCCACCACCCAGCGCCTGCTGGCCCGCGGCGCGCGTCTGACCGAACTGCTGAAGCAGGCGCAGTTCTCGCCGCTGAAGATGGAAGAGCAGGTCGTCGTGATCTATGCCGGCGTCAACGGCTATCTCGACAGGATCGACGTCTCCAAGGTGAAGAGCTTCGAGAACGGCCTTCTCGCCAAGCTGCGTGCCGAAGGCTCGGTCCTCGAGGCGATCCGTTCCTCGGGCGATCTGGCCGACAATGTCGCTGCCCAGCTCAAGGAGCAGGTCGAGGCTTTCGCCAAGACCTTCGCCTGATCGTAGTTCGTTCGATAGGAAGGCGAAGCGATGGCATCGCTGAAGGACCTTAGAAACCGCATTGCCTCGGTCAAGGCGACGCAGAAGATCACCAAGGCCATGCAGATGGTCGCGGCCGCCAAACTGCGTCGCGCCCAGTCCGCTGCCGAGGCGGCGCGTCCCTATGCCGAGCGCATCGATGCGGTGCTGACGAATCTGGCCGGCTCGATCGCCGATCCGCGCCAGGCGCCTCCGCTTCTGGCCGGCAACGGCAAGGACCAGACCCATCTCCTGGTGGTGTGCACCGGCGAGCGTGGCCTGTGCGGCGCGTTCAACACCTCGATCGCGCGCCTCGCCCGCGAGCATGCCACGGCCCTGATCGGCCAGGGCAAGACGGTGAAGATCCTCTGCGTGGGCCGCAAGGGCTATGACGTCCTCAAGCGCCAGTTCGAGAAGAACATCATCGAGCTCGTCGATTTCCGCTCGGTGCGCCAGCTCGCCTTCGAGCATGCCGACCAGGTCGGTGCGAAGATCCGCAAGCTCTATGCCGATGGCGAGTTCGACGTCTGCACGCTGTTCTACTCGACCTTCAAGTCGGTCATCTCGCAGATCCCGACCGCCAAGCGCCTGATCCCGGCCGAAGTGCCCGAGGTCGACGCCAGTGCGGATGCCCAGAAGATCGCCTACGAGTACGAGCCGGACGAGGGCGCGATTCTCGCCGAGCTGCTGCCGCGCAACATCTCGGTACAGGTGCTGCGCGCGCTGCTCGAGAACAACGCGTCGTTCTACGGTGCGCAGATGAGCGCCATGGACAACGCCACGCGCAACGCGGGTGAGATGATCAAGAAGCAGACGATCACCTACAACCGTACGCGCCAGGCGATGATCACCAAGGAACTGATCGAAATCATCTCGGGTGCGGAAGCACTCTAGGGTTAGCCCAGGGAGTATTGCGATGACGTCCTATACGACTTCTGGATCGACCAAGGGTGGCCGCGAAGGCCGCGCCGTTCTCGATAATGGCGGGCTCGCGCTGGCCATGGCCTTCCCGAAGGAGCTCGGCGGTGACGGTGCAGGCCACAATCCCGAGCAGCTCTTCGCGCTGGGCTACTCGGCCTGCTACGGCCAGGCCATCGTCGCACTGGGACGCAAGCATGGCCTCGACGGCAATACCGCCAAGATCACCTGCGCGGTGACCCTGACCAAGGACGACATCAGCTTCGCCCTCTCGGTGGAGCTGAAGGTCCATATCCCGGGCGCCGACCTCGACAAGGTCAAGGCGCTGGTCGAGGAAGCCCACACGATCTGCCCCTATTCCCGGGCGACCCGCAACAACGTGCCCGTCACGTTGACCGTCGTCTGATCCGTTTCAAGACTTAGAGAGACTTTGGAGAACCCCATGGCCAACAAGACCGGACGCGTTGCGCAGGTCATCGGCGCCGTCGTCGACGTGCAGTTCGACGATCATCTGCCGGAGATCCTGAACGCGCTTGAGACCACCAACAACGGCCAGCGCCTCGTGCTGGAAGTCGCCCAGCATCTTGGCGAGTCCACCGTCCGCTGCATCGCCATGGACATCTCCGAAGGTCTGGTCCGTGGTCAGCCGGTCACCGACACCGGCTCGCCGATCGCGGTGCCGGTCGGCAGCGCCACGCTGGGCCGCATCATGAACGTCATCGGCGAGCCGATCGACGAGGCGGGCCCGGTCAACGGCGAAGGTCTGCGTCCGATCCACGCGCCGGCTCCGAGCTTCGCCGAGCAGTCTACCGAAGCACAGATCCTCGTGACCGGCATCAAGGTCGTGGACCTCCTCGCTCCCTATGCCAAGGGTGGCAAGATCGGCCTGTTCGGCGGCGCCGGCGTGGGCAAGACCGTGCTCATCCAGGAACTGATCAACAACATCGCCAAGACCCATGGCGGCTTCTCTGTGTTCGCCGGCGTCGGCGAGCGCACCCGCGAAGGCAACGACCTCTATCACGAGTTCATCGAAGCCGGCGTCAACGACGATCCGCACAACCCCAAGGGCATCCAGTCGAAGTGCGCGCTGGTGTTCGGCCAGATGAACGAGCCGCCGGGCGCCCGCGCCCGCGTCGCTCTGACCGGCCTCACCGTCGCCGAGAACTTCCGTGACCAGGGCCAGGACGTGCTGTTCTTCGTGGACAACATCTTCCGCTTCACGCAGGCCGGCTCGGAAGTGTCGGCGCTCCTCGGCCGTATTCCTTCGGCCGTGGGCTACCAGCCGACGCTCGCCACCGACATGGGCGCCCTGCAGGAGCGCATCACCACCACCACCAAGGGTTCGATCACCTCGGTGCAGGCCATCTACGTGCCGGCCGACGACTTGACCGACCCGGCGCCAGCAACCTCCTTCGCCCATCTCGACGCCACGACCGTGCTGTCGCGTTCGATCGCTGAAAAGGGCATCTATCCCGCGGTGGATCCACTCGACTCGACCTCGCGCATGCTCAGCCCGGCCGTGGTCGGTGAGGAGCATTACGGCGTCGCCCGTTCGGTCCAGCAGATCCTGCAGCGCTACAAGGCCCTGCAGGACATCATCGCCATTCTCGGCATGGACGAGCTGTCTGAAGAGGACAAGCTCACCGTGGCTCGCGCCCGCAAGATCGAGCGCTTCCTGTCGCAGCCCTTCGACGTCGCTGCCGTGTTCACCGGCTCGCCGGGCGTGCAGGTGGCGATCGACGACACGATCAAGGGCTTCAAGGGCATCGTCGACGGTCAGTACGACTACCTGCCCGAGGCCGCCTTCTACATGGTCGGCACGATCGAGCAGGCTGTCGAGAAGGGCAAGCGCCTGGCCGCCGAGGCCGCGTAAGCTCGCTACTCCCCTCCAGGGAGGATTGGCCTGTGAAAGGCGGGGGTGGGGTGAGAACCGCCACCCTCGAAATTCAGGCTCGGGTGGGGTCGCAGAAAATCATCCCACCCCGGACTCCGTCCGAACCTCCCTTCACGGGGGGTGAAGGTTTCAGCGCAAGGACTGCCCGATGGCCAGCTTCCAATTCGAACTTGTAACGCCTGAGAAGCTGTTGTTCTCCGGCCCCGTCGATTCCGTCGTCGTGCCTGGCAGCGAGGGTGACTTCGAGGTGTTGCCCCTGCATGCGCCGGTAATGTCGACCATCCGCCCGGGCGTGATAGTCGTGAAGGAAACGGGTGCGGCATCGTCCCGCCGCCTGTTCGTTCGCGGCGGCTTCGCCGATGTGAACCCGAACGGCCTCACGATCCTGGCCGAACAGGCGATCGCGGTCGAGGAACTCACGGCGGAGAAGCTCCGGAGCGAGATCGCCGCGGCTGAGAGCGAAGCCAGTGTCGCCGCCGGCGATGTTGCTAAGGCCAGCGCCGACCTCAAGGTCGGCCAGCTGAAGGAACTGCAGCGGTCGCTCGCCTGAGCCGGCGTCGCTATAGAGATTCTTCAAAGCGCGCTTCGGCGCGCTTTTTGTTTGCCGCCTGCCGAGGAAAGCGCTTCACCGCAGCACGGCATACCGACTCCAGCCGTTGCGCGGGACAGCAGGCACCCTGCCGGCATAGTCCCACGCGACGATTAGCGAGCTTCCGGCAGCAGGCCGAGATGCCTGCGTTCCGGGGAGGTTACCCGTTGAGCTGGATCGTCGCCAGCAGCGCCCTCGCGACCTCGGGCGTCACGCGACGCCGGTAGCGCTCGTGCACGACCTGCCCATTGTGGAACACCTTGTGCTCGACATAGACCATGTTGCCGTCCCAGCGCAGAATGTTGTCGGTCTCCGTCGTCTCAATGACATTCAACCCGGGTACGAGCTGGCCCTCGGTGGTCTTGTCGCGCATTCAGGTGTTCCTCCCCTTCTTGAGTTCGCGCAGGTTTGCCAGCATAGCCCGACTTCGCGGCAAAAGGGAAAGAGGAATCGACGTCCGGGTGCGTGGGCATCGCCA
Organism: Labrys sp. ALF-8; assembly: GCF_059699065.1. Classification (NCBI taxonomy): domain Bacteria; kingdom Pseudomonadati; phylum Pseudomonadota; class Alphaproteobacteria; order Hyphomicrobiales; family Xanthobacteraceae; genus Labrys; species Labrys sp. ALF-8. The sequence goes on along the minus strand of NZ_AP048537.1, from coordinate 1,753,053 downwards.
ACCCGACCGTGACCGATACTACGAGAAAGCGACCACGCAGGGATAGGATGCCCGTTCGTCGAGATCGAAGGCGTCACAATCGGCACTGTGCTCATGATCTATCCTTGACTGATTGAACGTTCAAAATATTGTGGTTGTATGCCAAGCACTCATCCGACCCCGTCCAATCGTCCCGTCAGGCTTCGCCGCGTCGATGCCGGCGACATTCGACGCCGCCAGTTGATCGAGGCGACCATCGTCGCCATCGCGGAAGTGGGTTTCAATGCCACCACCATCGCCGAGATCGCTCGCCGGGCGGATGTGTCCACCGGGCTGGTGTCCTTCTATTTCGGCGACAAGGACGGCCTGCTGGAGGCGACCCTGCGCCACCTTGCCCGCGAATTGTCCCGCGGCGCTGCCGCCCGCATGCGCGATGCCACAACGCCGAGGGCTCGCGTGCAGGCGGTGATCGAGACCATGCTCGGTGCCAGCCAGTTCGAGCGCGGCATCGGCACGGTCTGGCTCGCCTTCTGGGCGCAGGTGCCGCATTCGCCCAACTTCGCCCGCGTACAGCGTGCCTATCATGGCCGGCTCGCCACGAACCTTTCCTACGCGCTGCGCCCGATCCTGATGCGCGATCCCGCGCGCTCGCTCGCCGAGACGATCGCCTCGATGATCGACGGCCTGTGGCTGCGCGCCACCCTCGCCAACGATCCGGATGGACGCACGGCCCGCTCGGTCGCCAGCGCCTTCGTCGACAGTCAATTCATGCTGCTCGGCATCGGCCGGTAGCAAAGGAGACAAGAAGCATGCGTTACGGCCTTGTGAAGAATCATATCGGCGGCGGTTTCGTCGATGCAACCTCGGGCGAGACCTTCCCCTCGATCGACCCGGCTACCGGCGAGACGATCGCCGAGATCGAGCAGGCGAGCGACGCGGATATCGAGAGGGCCGTGGAGGCCGCCAGGGCCGGCTTCAGGATCTGGTCGCGCATGACGGGCGCAGAGCGAGGCCGCATCCTCAAGCGCACGGCCGATATCCTGCGCGAGAGGAATGCGTCCCTGGCGGAGATCGAGACACGCGACACCGGCAAGCCGATCCAGGAGACGATCGCCGTCGATGTGCTGTCGGGCGCCGATTGCCTGGAATATTTTGCCGGCATCGCGGCGACGCTGACGGGCGAGCATGTCGATCTCGGTCCCGCGGCCTTCGGCTATACGCGCCGCGAGCCGCTCGGCGTCGTCGCCGGCATCGGGGCCTGGAACTATCCGATCCAGATCGCTTGCTGGAAGTCCGCTCCGGCGCTGGCCTGCGGCAATGCCATGATCTTCAAGCCCTCCGAAGTCACTCCGCTGACGGCGCCCTGGCTTGCCGAGGCCTTCAAGGAGGCCGGCCTGCCTGACGGGGTGTTCAACGTGGTGCAGGGCGACGCCCGCGTCGGCAAGGCGCTGGTCGATCATCCGGCCATCAAGAAAGTATCGCTCACGGGCGAAGCCGGCACCGGCCGCATCATCATGGCCAATGCGGCAAGAACGCTGAAGCACGTCACGCTGGAACTCGGCGGCAAGTCTCCCCTGATCGTCTTCGAGGACGCCAAGCTCGACAATGCCGTCTCGGGCGCCCTGCTCGGCAATTTCTATTCGGCCGGCGAGGTCTGCTCGAACGGCACCCGCGTCTTCGTGCACAGCAAGGTCAAGGACGAATTCCTGGCAAGGCTCAAGGCTCGCACCGAGAAGATGGTGATCGGCGATCCGCTCGACCCCGGCACCCACGTCGGTTCCCTCGTCAGCCGGGAACATCTCGAAAAGGTCATGTCCTATGTCGAGAAGGGCAAGGCGGAGGGCGCGCGCGTGCTCACCGGCGGTAACCGCGTCACCGCGGGGGCGCTGGCGAAGGGAGCCTTCGTCGCTCCCACGATCTTCGATGGCTGCCAGGATGACATGACGATCGTGCGCGAGGAGATCTTCGGGCCGGTGATGACGGTCCTGAGCTTCGAGGATGAGGAGGAGGTCGTCGCCCGCGCCAACGACACCGAGTATGGCCTGTCAGCCGGCGTCTTCACCAGCGACCTGGCGCGCGGCCACCGCGTGATCGCCAATCTGGAAGCCGGCACCTGCTGGATCAACCAGTACAATGTCACCCCGATCGAACTGCCCTTCGGCGGGGTGAAGCTCTCGGGCCTGGGACGCGAGAATTCGAAGGCGGCCGTGGAGCACTATACGCAGATCAAGAGCGTCTACGTGGCCCTCGGGGACATAGACGCGCCGTATTGACCGGGGTGCGGACATCCAGCCCGCCCCCCATTTGCGAACGCAACGCTTCCAAGAGCGGACAGGATGTCCGCGCTCCCAGGCAACCATGACCGATATTTTCGACTACATCATCGTTGGCGCCGGTTCGGCGGGATGCGCGATGGCGAGCCGTCTCACGGAGGATGGCAAGCACACCGTGAAGGTGCTGGAGTTCGGCGGCAAGGATGGCTCCGTCTTCATCCAGATGCCGAGCGCGCTTTCCATTCCCATGAACTCGCCCAAATATGACTGGCGCTATCATGCCGAGCCCGAACCGGCGCTCGGCGGGCGCAGCCTGCACACGCCGCGCGGCAAGGTGCTCGGTGGATCCTCGTCGATCAACGGCATGGTCTACATCCGTGGCCACGCCATGGACTACGAGGCATGGGTGGAAGCTGGCGCGCGGGGCTGGAACTATGCGAGCGTGCTGCCTTACTTCAAGCGCGCCGAAGGGCGCGAGGAGGGGGGCGACGAATATCGCGGCGCGGACGGCCCTCTCAAGACCTCCTATGGCAGGCTCAGGAACCCGCTCTACCAGGCCTTCATCGATGCGGCGGCCGAAGCGGGCTACGCCGCCACGCCGGATGTGAACGGCTATCGGCAGGAAGGCTTCGGCCGCATGGACATGACGGTCTACAAGGGCCGTCGCTGGTCGGCTGCCAATGCTTATCTTAAGCCGGCTATGAAAAGATCCAACCTGTCTGTCGAGACCCATGCGCTGGCAAGCCGCATCCTGTTCGAAGGCCGGAAGGCGGTGGGCATCGAATATTGGCAGGGCTCGCAACTCAAGCGCGTCAGGGCGCGGCGCGAGGTCATTCTCTCAGCCGGTCCGATCAACGATCCCCAGCTCCTCAAGCTCTCCGGCATCGGCCCGGCCGCAGAATTGCAGGGCCTCGGCATCGACGTCCTGCATAATCTGCCTGGGGTGGGCGAGAACCTGCAGGACCATCTGGAATTCTATTTCCAGATGGCGAGCACGCAGCCGATCACGCTCTATTCCGTGGTCAATCCGCTCGCCAAGGCCATGGTCGGCATGGAATGGCTGCTGCGCAACTCGGGTCTGGGCGCCACCAATCATTTCGAGAGCTGCGGCTTTATTCGTTCCCGCGCCGGCATTGCCTATCCCGACATCCAGTATCATTTCCTGCCGATGGCGGTGAGCTACAACGGGGCCTCCCTCGCCAGCGAGCATGGCTTCCAGGCCCATGTCGGCCCCATGCGCTCCAAGAGCCGCGGCCATATCCGCCTGAAATCGAAGGACGTCCGGGAAGCGCCGTCGATCCGTTTCAATTATATGAGCCATCCCGACGATTGGACCGAGATGCGCGCCTGCGTCCGCCTGACGCGCGAGATCTTCCAGCAGAAGGCATTCGATCCCTATCGGGGCCGGGAAATCCAGCCAGGCGCGGAAATCACGTCGGACGAGGCGATCGATGCCTTCATCGCCCAGCACGTCGAGAGCGCCTATCACCCTTCCGGAACCTGCAAGATGGGCGATCCCGCCAATCCCATGACGGTGGTCGATCCGGAAACCCGGGTCGTCGGCATCGAGGGACTGCGCGTGGCCGATTCATCGATCATACCCCTGATCACCAACGGCAACCTCAACGCGCCCTCCATCATGATCGGGGAAAAAGCCTCCGACCATATCCTTGGCAAGGCCATCCTGCCGCCTTCCAACGCGCCCTTCTATGTCTCGGGCGACTGGCAGACGAAGCAGAGGTGAGGTTGTCCAGATGTGAGCCGCTCGTCGGGGCTCCCAAGTTCAGGGCTTGCCGGCCTTTGCCCGGGGAGGCTTCGGCGGGGGCGGAAGCGCGGGCAGGCCCTGGGTCACGCCATCGAGCTTGAAGGCGAAGTCGAGCGAGGCATCGGGCGTCTGATGAATCGTGAGAGCGGCGTCCTTGCCTGCAACGAGCCGTTTCCGCAAGGCGTCGTCCACGAGGACGTCGGCGAGGCAGCCTGAAATGTAGCAGCGGCTGAAGCCGGTCGTGCCGACGTCGCTTCCGTCGATGCTGAGACCAACGCCTGACGGCACCAGCACGCCGAGAGGAGCGATGATGCGCATGAGCAGCTTGCCCTGCTCCAGCTTGATCAACAGGACATCGGCGTAAAGGCCGACATTCCCGCCAGGGCTTGCCGTCTGCACCAGCGCGCATTGCCTTGCGGGCCCCTGCGGCGGATCGCACTGCATCTGCCATTCGCCGAATTGAGGGGGCGGCGTGTTCGGCGTGTCCTGGGCCGTCGCAAGAGGTGCGGCGCCGAAGCTGAGAAGGAAGACCGGGGCAAAACGGAGGAGGTACTTCGAAACCGCCTTGCGAACCAACATGCACTTCTCTCCGAACAGCCCGGCCGCAGTTCTCAGCATCGCGCCGCCTTGGATGCAACAGGAATTTGCGGATCAAGGCGTTGAGACAGGACCCTGCCGGACGCCAGCCCCGCGGTTCCGTGACCGTTCGCCTCCACCGAAGGCATGATTTGCAGTTGCAAATTCCCCAGCGACGCGAAACAACAATCGCAAGGGCCTTCAATATAGTTTCATGATCCCATGCAGCTTGACAAACATGACCGCATCGGCGGCCCGCCGCCCCGGCAAAGGGCGGGAGGGTCGATCATCGGCCTCGCCATACTCGCTATCCTGATCTGTGGTGGCCTCTATTACCACCGTGACCTCGGCGGCCTTCTGAATTTTGGCCGGCAATCGGTCGCCGGAGCGCTCGGCAGCGGCGGCAATGACGATTTCAGCGCTGTCTACCAGCATCTCGGCCTTGCCCCCCTTGATGCCAGTATCGCCTATCAGGACAAAGTGCAGTCCGCGCTGCTGAAGCTGCGCGACGAACCCTGCGACCGTACGGGCATATATAATCTCTCGGTCGAGCTCGAAAATGCCGGCAAGGTCCGTGCTTCGGCGGAAGCATTGGAGGGGTTCGCCAAGGTCTGCAAGAATACGGATGGCGAGCTTTATCGCGCCGCCGATCTTCTTTTCGGCCTCGGCGACTACGACAAGGTCGTTGCACTCGGCGATGAACTGGTAAAGACCAGTCCCTATAACGCCCAGATTCAGTATCTGCGCGGCCAGGCTTCCAATGCCAAGGAGCAATGGGCCGACGCACTGCCCTTCTACATCAATGCCATCGAGCTGCTCGGCAGTCCGAAGGACATGAATTCAACGGTCTTCTTCCAACTCGCCAACATCTACGATCATCTCGGCCGCTCCTGCGACGCGATCACCGCGATCGAGACTTGGGTGCTGGGCGATCCGGCGGAGCGCGACACCGCGCAGACGACGAAGATGGTCGGAGACTTTTCGGCCAGGGGAAGATGCGACAACGATACGACCAGGGGCACCGACCGGTTTCCTCGCTCGGCGAACGACGTCATCCTGGTCAAGGCTCAGGTGAACAACACGCCTGGCACCTTCATCGTCGATACCGGCGCCACCTTCGTCGATCTCACCGAGGATTTCGCGCACAAGGCCAGGATCGACATGACCCGCACGGGTCCAGTCACCGTCCAAACCGCAAATGGCCAGATGGTTGCCGCGCTCGGCACGGCCGATAGCGTGAAGCTCGGCCATGCCCAGGCGAGCAAGGTCACCCTCGTGGTTCAGAAGCCTTCGCTGGGCAGCGGCGTCGACGGCTTGATTGGCATGTCCTTTCTCGCCCGTTTCAACGTGACGATGACCGACAGGGAGCTCTTGCTCAAGGCCAGGAATGCGCTCTGACGGCTGATCCCGTCACGAGGCCGCCAACGCCTCCTTGTTGGCGCGGGGCTTTCGCTTGTGCGAGGCCGTTCGCCATTCCTCCACCTGCGCGAGTTCGGCGTCGGGCTTGTCGACGACGACCTGTCCCTGGCCGAGATGGATGGAGCCGGCTGCGCCGTCGATGGAGAGCCAATCACCCTCTCCGATGACGGCCTCGCCCAGATGCGCCTGGCGCTTCGCTGCATCGATCCTCAGCATCGTGCAGCCCACGATGCAGGGCTTGCCCATCTGACGCGCCACCAAGGCCGCGTGGGCGGTGCGTCCGCCGATTGCCGTCACGATCCCCGCCGATGCCGCAAAGCCGGCGACGTCCGCGGTGCTTGTGTCGGGCCGGAGCAGGATCACGGGCTGGCCACCCTCCGCGAGGCGCGCGGCGCTCGCCGAGTCGAAGGCGGCCCGTCCGACGGCTACGCCCGCCGAGGCGCCCGTGCCGTGCCCCGCCGCTTCCGAGACCCTGGCAAGACGCTTGCTGGTCAGCGTATCGAAATCCAGCCCCTTCAGGCGCAGCAGGGCCTGTTCCGGACCGATCACGCCTTCCTTGACCAGGTCGATCGCAATGCGCAGGGCGGCGAGGGGCGTCCGCTTGGCGGAGCGGGTCTGGAGGACCCAGAGCCGCCCCTGCTCGATGGTGAACTCGACATCCTGCACGTCCTTGAACTCCTGTTCGAGATGCGTCAGGGTCTGGCTGAGCTCAGCAGCCACCTGCGGCAGCGAACGGCCGAGCGCCGCTTCCGTCTCGGGCGTACGGCTGCCGGAGACGACATCCTCGCCCTGGGCGTCGAAGAGGACGTCGATCATGGGATGGGCTGCGCCGTTGGAGGGGTCTCGCGAGAAGGCGACCCCCGACCCTGACGACAGGCCGCGATTGCCGAAGACCATCGCCTGGATGGTGACGGCGGTTCCTTCAAGATATTCGAGATGCTCAAGCCGGCGATAGGTCGTGGCGCGGTCACTCGTCCAGGAGCGGTAGACGGCCTGGGCCGCTGCCTGCAACTGCTCCATCGGATCGTCCGGCAGCAGGTTGCCGCTCGCGTCGATGATCTGGCGATAAGACTCGGCGAGGCGTTCGAGCGCCTCGTTGTCGAGGCCGGTGACGTCCTTCTTGCCCTCGGCTGCGATGATGTCGGCTAGCTGGCGAGCGAAGAGTCCCTCCTCGAGGCCGAGCACCACGCTGCCATAGCTTTCGAGGAAACGGCGGCGGCAGTCCCAGGCGAAGCGCGGATGGCCGGTGACACGCACGAGACCCTGGATCGCGGCGGGGGTGCAGCCGACGTCGAGCACCGTTTCCAGCATGCCGGGCATGGAGCGAGCGGCACCGGAGCGCACCGACACCAGCAGGGGCTTGCGGCGGTCGCCGAGCCTGGTTCCGGTCTTCTCCTCGAGGAAGGCGATGCCTTCCGCAAGGCCTTCGTCGAGGCGCCGCCTGGCCTGCGGATCATGCTTGACGATGGCGGCGCACAGATCGACAGGCAGCACGAAGGCCGGCGGCACCGGCAGACCCAGAGCTGCCATGCGGGCGAGATTGGCGGCCTTGGCGCCGACCGCCTCGGCGGAGTGGGTTTTGGTCGAGCCGTCACCGATGCGAACGATATGCATTGTGGACTTCCTTCCTGGAGAATCGCAAGGATGCGTCGAAACGAGAGGTGGGAGGGAGATAGCGCCTGCGCCTGGACGGACGCGGTTCTATCGTGAGAGATCGGCGAGCACATGCTCGCGCAGCAGATGCCCGAAACCCGCCAGCCGGTCCGTGGCGCGTTCGATCGCATGGCTCAGTTCGAGGACGCCGAGTGCTGTCTTCATGTCGAAGTCCCCGCGCAGGACTGTGGCCGTGATGGCCCGTTCCGCCCGGTCGCCGGCATGCTCGGCCTCGATCAGCCGGCCGACGGCCGAAAGGGCATCCTCGGCGTCGACCTGGTGGCCGTCGGGCACGAGGGTGGCGGCGCAGGCCCCGCTCGCGGCCGCCTCGGTGCCTGCCACGGCGGCGGCGCAGAGCTGGCCAAGCGGAGACAGCAGATCCGGCGGAAGCTGCTCGGGCACCAGCGAGGCCACGAAGGCCGCCTGCTCCAGCTCGTCGATGGTTTCCTCGATGCAGTTCACCAGCCGTTCGATGGAGCGGTCGGCGTCGAAGCGTGCGATCTCATTGCGGGCATCGAGGGCTATCCTGTCGGCCTTCTCCTCGATCTGCCGGGCGCTCATAGCCAGCAGAGCCTGGTCGATGGGCCGTTCCGCCTGCCTCTCCGCGACGAAATGCGCCAGGGTGGCAGCAATCTCACGGGCGAGCCCGGACTGGCGGATCACGATGGCGAGGAGTGTGGCGTCCACCCGTTCCAGGCGCCCCACCAGGTCCGCCTCGATTCTGTCACGCGCCGAACGGGCGGTCCTCCCCTCCAGCAGAGCCTCGGCCGAGACGCGCAGCACCGTCTTCAGGAATTCCATCGCGGCCTCGCGACCGAGCACCTCGTCGAGCCGCTCGCCGAAACCGATGCGTGTCGGCGTGGCGTGATGCACGGCGGCCGCGACGAAGGCGCTGCCGCCGAGTTCGAGGAAGCCGCGATGTCCGACGCGCTCGCGTGCCGCCCAGTCGAGCAGGCGGATGGTATCGGGCTTGGGCAGCCACGCCTTCAGCCGCTTGCGCGCCTTGTTCCAGTCGATCAGGAAGACCAGCGAGGCGCCGACACCGGCCAGGAAGGCATCCCTGCTTTCGGCATCCGAGGTCTTGCAGCGCCCGCTCACGAGGTAGAACACGCCGTCGTCGCCGAGGCCGTCGGCGCTCTTGCGGTCGAGGCCGCTCCACTTCACGGGAAAATCCCGCAGCAGGCCGGTGAAGAAACGTGCGCGGGCGAGGTGGACGTCCGTGTAGGTCACCGTCACCGCGTCATCTTCTACCGCAATCACCACGACATGGGCGTCGGTCTCGCCGATGTCGTTCTGGATGGTCAGCCGGCCCTCGGACTGGCTGGCGACGGTCGAAAGGCCGGGGTGGTCGAATTTCAGCTTCCTGGTCGTCTCCAGGCCGCGCATGAACGCCTCGACGGCGGCGCGGTCCCGCTTTCTCAAGCCGAAGACATGGGCGCCTGCCAGGATCTCTTCCGCATGCGCTTCCGACAGCTTGTTCAACGCCTTGTGCAGGTCCATCACCAGCCGGTGCAGGCTGTCGCTGCCGTGATCGGACAGGCCGGTAAGCCCGGTGACATCGGCAAGCCTCATGGTGTCGACGGCTTCGAGCGACGTCCCCTTCCGTATGGTGTCGAGCCGGCCGGTTGCCGCCTGGCCGTCCGCGGCCTCGCCGGTCGCGATGGGGCGGATCATCGCCGCCATATCCTCCCAGATCGCCTCGACGAGGCCCGAAAGGCCGGGCGCCATCATCCTCTCGTCGGCCAGAAGGCGAGCATGCGAGACAAGGGCCTCCATGGCGACGGTGTCGAGGCCAGCCGTGCGGCAATCCTGGCTCAGATCGAAGGGAGCTGCCTCCGGCGCCCTCACGCGGCTGGCAGCGGCCTGCAGCACGCTGAGCCGCGCCTTGACGCGATCATTGGCATGCAGCCCCTCGGCGATGAGGGAGGGAAGCAGAATATCGCTCTGTCCGAGTTCTTCGATGATCTGGGATTTCATGTCCGGGCGTCCTCACTGGTCGAACGCAGCAAAGCACGACCGGTCGCCGCCCGATTTGTCCCAGATCATTCATCCATTCGTCACAGAAACGGGTCCGAAGGACGAAATGGGGTGGATGCAGGAAAATCCTCGCTTTTTCCCGCCGGAAACATTATGTGAACGCCATCAGCGCAGCAGCATCGACAGTGAAGGCGCGAGTCCCGGAGGCTCGCGCGATGGGAGAATTGGCCGACGGAACGGGCTTGTCTTCCCAGGAAATGAAGCCAGGGCCATGAAATTTCTCGACCAAGCCAAGATCTATGTGAAAGCGGGCGACGGAGGCGCGGGCTGCGTCTCGTTCCGGCGCGAAAAATTCATCGAATTCGGGGGCCCGGACGGCGGTGACGGCGGCAGGGGCGGTTCGGTCGTTGCCGAATGCGTCGACGGCCTCAACACGCTGATCGATTATCGCTACCAGCAGCATTTCAAGGCGCGCACCGGCGTGCACGGCATGGGCCGCAACCGCGCCGGCGCCAATTCGCCCGACGTGATCCTGAAGGTGCCGGTGGGCACGCAGGTCTACGAAGAGGACGGCGAGACCATGATCGCCGATTTCACCGAGGTCGGCCAGCGCGCGGTCATCTGCAAGGGCGGCAACGGCGGCTTCGGCAACGCCTATTTCAAGACTTCCACCAACCAGGCCCCGCGCCGGGCCAATCCGGGCCTGCCGGGCGAGGAAAAGACGATCTGGCTGCGGCTCAAGCTGATTGCCGATGCGGGACTCGTCGGGCTGCCCAATGCCGGCAAGTCCACTTTCCTCGCCACGGTGACGGCCGCCAAGCCCAAGATCGCCGATTATCCCTTCACCACCCTGCATCCCGGTCTCGGTGTGGTTCGCGTGGACGGACGCGAATTCGTGCTCGCGGACATTCCCGGCCTGATCGAGGGCGCGCATGAAGGGCATGGCCTGGGCGATCGCTTCCTCGGCCATGTCGAGCGCTGCCGCGTGCTGCTGCACCTGGTCGACGGAACGTCCGAACACGCCGGAAAGGCATACAAGGTGATACGCAACGAACTCGCGGCCTATAGCGAGGACCTTGCCGCCAAGCCGGAGATCGTGGCGTTGTCGAAGACGGATTCGCTGTCGCCGGAACTCCTCAAGGAACAGGTGGCGCGGCTGAAGCGGGCGGCGAAGAAAACACCGGTCGTTCTCTCATCGATTTCCGGTGCCGGCGTGCAGGAAGCCCTGCGCCAGCTGTTCGACGTCATCGGCGCGGCAAAGGCTGCCGACAAGATCATCGAAAAGCCGGTTTTGGAGAAGAACAATACCTGGCAGCCGTGAGTGCCGTTGCTTCCGGGCCGGGCTGGAACGAGTCATCGCAATGGGAATGGAATTCTTCAGGAAATCGCCCGCCCGCCTCAGCTGCCTTGTTACTTCGCCTCGCAATCGGAATGGGGCGATGGGAGCGATGCTGGGTCTCCTCCTCGTCCTGGGCATGGTCGCGCCGGGCCTGGCGGATACGCTCACGCCGAAGCAGGCCATCCGCGTGATGACGCAGGCCGGCTATTCCGGCATCGGCGGGGTGACCCATGACCGCAATTTCTATTATGCCGCGGCTCTGGATGCCAAGGGCAAGCGTGTCCGCGTCACCGTGGACGAGGGGACGGGCAAGGTCGTCGCCGTCATGCCGTTGCGCGGCTCTGGGACGGCCGGGATCGTCGCGCCGCTGCCGTCGGAGCAAGCCGGCGTACCGTCGATCAAGGCTGCGCCGCCGCCGCGCATGATGTTCCAGCCCTATCAGGCGCCCAAGCCGCCGCATCCGGTCGGCGTGATCCAATATCCGTTCAACGCCGCGGGCCAGCTCCAGCCCGGCTGGTGCCGGTTCCACGCGAACGCGCCGGGCTGCTGAAGCAGCTTAGCCCCGCAGGCATCGCTTCCGTGGAGCAGGCCGTCGGGGCAACAAAAAAGCGCCCCGGTTGCCCGGAGCGCCTTCCTCAACCATCCGTGCCGCAAGATCAGGCGGCAGCCTTGGCCTCGACCTGCCTCGGAGCCGAGCCGTTGATCGGGATCAGCCGGGGCTTCTTGGCCTCCGGGATCTCGCGGACAAGGTCGACATGGAGCAGGCCGTTCTCAAGGGCGGCACCGGTTACCTGCACGTGGTCGGCAAGCTGGAAGCGGCGCTCGAAAGCGCGGGCAGCAATACCCTGGTGCAGGATCTCGCCCTTCTTCTCTTCCTTGTTCTCGGTCCTGTCGCCGCGAATGGTGAGGGTGTTCTCCTTCACCTCGATGGCAATATCCTTGTCCGAGAAGCCGGCGACGGCCACGGAGATGCGATAGGCGTTCTCCGAGGTGCGCTCGATGTTGTAGGGCGGGTAGGTGGTGGCGGAACCCTCGTAGCCGGCGACCTGATCGAGCGCCGAGAACAGACGGTCAAAGCCAACGGTGGAACGGTAAAGGGGCGAGAAATCAAACTGACGCATGGCTATCCTCCTTTGAAGCGACAAGCCGTGAATGTGCTCCGCCATCTGGCCGGAGCTGACGCGTGCATCCCATCCGGGCCTGCACAACACAGGATTTGGTAAGGGTTTTCAGGGTTTCAAGGGGTGATTTGCAGGAATCTTCGCCCCGGCGCGCTGGCCCGTTTCCTGCATGAAGGAGAACAAAGGATTACAACGTGCAATGACCGTGCCGGCTTCACAACAACCCTTGCTTGAGCGAGCGAGGGGCTCCGTTTCTCTTGGCGTATCGAGGCGCGGAGAGCGTAACACCGTCGGCGAATTGGCCCAGGCGGGCTGCGGGCGGCTTCTGTTTCCCGCAATCGCGGCAGGAAATGCCCTGGAGGCCGTGATCGTCAACACGGGTGGCGGCCTGACCGGCGGGGACCGCTTCCACGCGGCGGTCGACGTGGCGCCTGGCGCGAAGGCGTTGGCGACGACGCAGGCCTGCGAGAAGATCTATCGTTCCGATGGCAGCGATGCCCTGGTGGAAACGCAGCTTTCCCTTGCGCAAGAGGCCTTCCTGGCCTGGTTGCCGCAGGAGACGATCCTGTTCGATCGCGCGAGGCTGAGGAGGCGGCTCCATGTCGACATGGCGCAGGATGCCACCCTCCTCGCCATGGAGGCGGTGCTCCTCGGTCGCAAGGCTTCCGGCGAGAGCCTGACCCAGGGTCTGTTCCGGGATTCCTGGCGGGTGCGCCGTGCCGGCCGCCTGGTCTTTGCCGAGGAGACCGCTTTCGAAGGCGATCTGTCCGCCCGGCTCGCGAAGGCTGCGACGCTCAAGGGAGCGGCGGCCTACGCCACCGTGCTGCTTGTCGCGCCGGATGCCGCGGCGCATCTCGAACCGGCTCGCGAAGTGCTCATAAAAGAGGCAGCGGAGGGCGGAATCAGCACATTTGACGGGCTTTGCGTTGCCCGCCTGATCGCGCAAGATGGCGCCGCGCTTCGCCGGATTCTGATCGCGCTGCTCAGGGCGCTCGGGGGCGAGCTTCCCCGTGTCTGGCACAATTAAGAGTCTTCCAGAGGTCTTCGTATGCAGTTGACGCCGCGTGAAAAAGACAAGCTCCTCATCGCAATGGCGGCGGTCGTCGCCCGCAAGCGGCTCGAGCGGGGAGTGAAGCTCAACTATCCCGAGGCGATTGCTCTCATCACCGACTTCGTGGTCGAAGGCGCCAGGGACGGCCGTTCGGTGGCCGATCTCATGCAGGCCGGCGCCGGCGTCCTCACCCGCGACCAGGTCATGGATGGCATTCCCGAGATGATCCATGACGTGCAGGTGGAGGCGACGTTCCCGGACGGGACGAAGCTGGTGACCGTGCACCATCCGATACGGTGATCGCTGGGAGCACCGCATCTTGTCCGCCCCTTTTTGTCGATAGCAAAGTATTTCGGAGAGCGGACAGGATGTCCGCGCTCCCAGTAAGGAGGTCCGATGATCCCCGGTGAAATCATCCCGGCCGACGGCGAGATCGAGCTCAATGCCGGGCTCGAAGTGACGACCATTACCGTTGCCAATACAGGCGACCGGCCCATCCAGGTCGGCAGCCACTATCATTTCTTCGAGACCAATCCGGGCCTGTCTTTCGACCGCGACAAGGCGCGCGGCAGGCGGCTCGACATTCCCGCCGGCACGGCGGTGCGTTTCGAGCCGGGCCAGAGCCGGGACGTCAATCTCGTGCCCTTCCGCGGCAAGCGGGAGGTCTACGGTTTCCGCCAGGATGTGATGGGGAAGCTGTAACGCCGGAAGTGCGGACGCCCCGTCCGCGCTTCCTGCCGCTAGCATATCGTTTCCAAGAGCGGACGAGGACGTCCGCGCTCCCAGGAAGAAATCCATGCCCTTCAAGATGCCCCGCGCCGCCTATGCCGACATGTTCGGGCCCACCGTCGGCGACAAGGTCCGCCTCGCCGATACCGATCTCGTGGTCGAGGTCGAGAAGGACTTCACCCTTTACGGCGAGGAGGTGAAGTTCGGCGGCGGCAAGGTGATCCGCGACGGCATGGGCCAGGCCCAGACCACGCGGGCGCAGGGCGCGGTCGATACCGTGATCACCAACGCCCTGATCATCGACCACACCGGCATCATCAAGGCCGACATCGGCATCAAGGACGGGCGCATCGTCGGCATCGGCAAGGCTGGCAATCCCGACGTGCAGCCCGGTGTCACCATCATCGTCGGTCCGGGCACCGAGGCGATCGCGGGCGAGGGGAAGATCGTCACCGCCGGCGGCATCGACACTCATATCCACTACATCGCGCCCCAGCAGATCGACGAGGCGCTGATGTCTGGCGTCACCACCATGCTGGGCGGCGGCACGGGACCGGCGACCGGCACCAACGCCACCACCTGCACACCCGGGCCCTGGCACCTGGAGCGCATGCTTCAGGCGGCCGAGGCCTTCCCGATGAACCTCGCCTTCTCGGGGAAGGGCAACGCGGCGCTGCCTGCGGGACTTATCGAGCAGATCGAGGCGGGCGCCTGTGCACTGAAGCTGCATGAGGACTGGGGCACCACGCCGGGCGCCATCGACAATTGCCTCAGCGTCGCCGACGACTACGACGTGCAGGTGATGATCCACACCGACACGCTGAACGAATCCGGCTTCGTCGAGGACACGATCGCCGCCTTCAAGGGGCGCACCATCCACGCCTTCCACACGGAAGGAGCAGGTGGGGGACACGCCCCCGACATCATCAAGGTCGCGGGCCTTGCCAATGTCCTACCCTCCTCGACCAACCCGACGCGGCCCTACACGGTGAACACGCTGGAAGAGCATCTGGACATGCTCATGGTCTGCCACCATCTCGATCCGTCCATCCCCGAGGACATCGCCTTCGCCGAAAGCCGCATCCGCAAGGAAACCATCGCGGCCGAGGACATCCTGCACGACATGGGGGCGCTCTCGATCATCGCGTCGGACAGCCAGGCGATGGGGCGCGTCGGCGAGGTGATCATCCGCACCTTCCAGACTGCCCACAAGATGAAGGTGCAGCGCGGGCGTCTCTCCGAGGACGGAGCCGGCAACGACAATTTCCGCGTCAAGCGCTACATCGCCAAGGTGACGATCAACCCCGCCATCGCGCATGGGCTCGATGCCCATATCGGCTCCGTCGAACTGGGCAAGCTTGCCGATCTCGTGGTGTGGTCGCCGGCCTTCTTCGGCGTGAAGCCGGACCTCATCATCAAGCTCGGCACCATCGCGGCGGCCGCCATGGGCGACCCCAACGCCTCCATCCCGACCCCCCAGCCGGTGCATTACCGCCCGATGTTCGGCGGCTTCGGCCGCTCCATCGTCAAGAGCGCCGTGACTTTCGTCAGCCAGGCCTCGCTCGATGCCGGCATCGGCGAGCGCTACGGGCTTTCGAAGACACTGCTGCCGGTGAAGAACACGCGCGGGGGTATCTCCAAGGCCTCGATGATCCACAATGGCGCCACGCCGAACATCGAGGTCGATCCCGAGACCTACGAGGTCCGGGCCGACGGGGAACTGCTGACCTGCAAGCCGGCGGAAAGCCTGCCGATGGCGCAGCGCTATTTCCTGTTTTGACCGGAAGCGCGGACTTCCAGTCCGCGCTTGGAAACCATACGCCCAAGGGGTAGGAAGAGCGGACGCGCGACATTCATCTTCGATTGAATGTCGCTGTGCTGTCCGCGCTCCAGGGAAATTCCATGCTCAACGCCCATTCCTTCGTTCCGGCCGCCAAGGTCGACGCCAAGGCCATCGCCGATACGGTCGTGCTGACTTTCGAGGACCGCCGCCGCCGCCGGGGCGTGATCCAGACCGTGGCCGGGCTCGACATCCTGGTCGACCTGCCGGAGGCGCCGGCTCTTGCGCATGGCGACGCCTATGAGCTGGAAGATGGCCGCCTGATCGAGATCGTGGCCGAGGCCGAGCCGCTGCTCGAGGTGAAGGGCCGCGATCCCCTGCACCAGATGCGGCTCGCCTGGCATCTCGGCAATCGCCACCTGGAAACCGAGATCGGGCCTAAATGGCTGCGCATCCGCCAGGACCACGTCATTGCGGACATGCTCAAGGGGTTGGGCGCCAGGGTGGTGGAGATCGAGGGGCCGTTCCAGCCGGAGGGCGGGGCCTATCATCATGATCACGCCGCGGACAATCACGCCCAGGACAGCCATGGCCATCACGCCCATGACCATTCTTCCCACGCGCATCACGGGCACGACCATGGCCACCACCATGACCATGATCATCACCACCACGATCACGATCATCACCATGCTCACGCCCATGACGAGGCGTGCGGCTGCGGCCATGAGCACTCTCACGAGCATGACCATGATCACAGGCACGGCCATGAGCACCACCATGACAAGCACCACCACGGCAAGCACGGTCACGACTGATCGATGACGATGGATGGTTCCGCCGGCGTCGCGCGCCTGATCCTGTGGTTTTCTCCTTCCTTTCCTACCGGCGCCTTCAGCTTCTCGCACGGCCTGGAATGGGCGGTGGAAGCGGAGGATGTGCAGGACCGCGCTTCCCTTCAGGCCTGGATCGACGGCCTCCTGCGCCATGGCGCAGGCTGGTCGGATGCGGTGCTGATCGCCGCGGTCCACCGGGCGACGCTCGCGGGCGACGATGCGGCTTTGGCCGAAGCGGCCGAGCTCGCCCTCGCACTGCAGCCCTCGCAGGAGCGCCGGCTGGAAGCGACCGTGCAGGGCGAGGCCTTCCTCAAGGCGGTGGAGACCGGCTGGAGCCACGTCCTCATCACGCATTTTCGCCAGATGTGGAGGGAGCCCGTCTCCTTGCCCGTGGCGGTGGGGGTCTCGGCTGCCGCCAACGCCATCCCGGCGCATGAGGCGATTCCGGCCTACCTCACCGGCCTCGCCGCCAATCTCGTTTCCTCCGCCATCCGCCTGGCGCCGATCGGACAGAGCGACGGATTGAGGGTGCTGTCGGCCCTGGAGCCGGCGATCGCCGAACTCGCCGTCCGGGCCGAGACGGCGACCCTGGATGATCTTGGCGGCTGCGCGATCCGGTCCGATATCGCCTCGATGCGGCATGAGACCCAGGCGACGCGATTGTTCAGGTCATGAGCTCGGAGGGAGCGCGGTTCCCTCGCGGGTTCGCGTTGAGGCCTTATTGGCACGGCATGAAATTTGCTCGCCGGGATCCATTGTCCCTGCGTTCGAAGGTGAGGAAAGCACGATGGCGAAATCGAAACATGGTCCGCTGCGAGTGGGTGTCGGCGGACCGGTCGGCTCCGGCAAGACGGCGCTGATGGACGCGCTGTGCAAGAGCCTGCGCCTGAAATACGACATTGCCGCCATCACCAACGACATCTACACCAAGGAGGACGCGGAGTTTCTCACCCGTTCGGGAGCGCTCGAACCGGAGCGCATCATGGGCGTGGAGACAGGCGGCTGTCCCCATACCGCCATCCGTGAGGACGCATCGGCCAACCTCGCCGCCGTCGCCGAGATGAACCGCCGGTTCCCGGATCTCGACGTCATCCTGATCGAATCGGGTGGTGACAATCTCGCTGCTTCCTTCTCGCCGGAGCTGGCCGATCTCACGATCTACGTCATCGATGTTTCAGCCGGCGACAAGATCCCTCGCAAGGGCGGGCCGGGTGTGACGCGCTCCGATCTTCTCGTCATCAACAAGATCGATCTGGCGCCGCTGGTCGGCGCGAGCCTCGAGGTGATGGACCGGGACTCCACGATGATGCGCAAGGGCCGGCCGCATGTCTTCACCAATGTGCGCGCGGGCGATGGCGTGCAGGCCGTGGAGGATTTCATTCTCAGCCGTGGAGGGCTCGCCGTACAGGCGGCATGAGAAGCCTCGCCCAGGAGCCGTAACGGCGCGTTTCACCGTCCGATTGAATCGCGAACGCCGTCACGCCAAGGCTGTGCCCGCGGAACTCCGGCTCGATGGAAACATTAAACGCTCCGGCAAGGCACGGGGCTCGATGCCGTCAGGTTCGAGTCCTGACCCCGGCATCATTGCGATGCGCTCTTCGCCGCCACGCTTTTCTCGACCTCCGGGGCGAGCACCGCAATGCCCAAGGCCGAGGTTCCCTCAGTGCCGGCCGTCGAGATCCTTGATCGCCGTCGCGCGCTCCTCGATGCCTCCGGCCAGCAGGTGGACATGCACCTCGCTGGCGCCGGCAGCCGCGGCGGCGCGCAGGATCGCGGCCAGATCCTCGCCACCCCGGCCCGCCTCGCCGATCCACACGCAAGCGCCGCTGCGTCCTTCAACCGCGATCATCACCGCATCGACATAGTCGGGGCACTGGTCGATCGGATAGACCGAGACGAGGTAGGATCTGCCGGAAGCTCCGACCCAGCGGCGAAAGCGCGACGCTGCGTGCGGTGCCTCGCGGCCCAGGGCGGCGAGGGGAGCGCAGAGCCGATTCTCGGCATTCGAAGAATGAGAACGAATCGCGACCTGTGTCATGGAACAAAGTTAGAACATCGGACTCGCGAGCGTCAAGCGATTCTGGTTTGTTCCTGCCTGGCATGGCCTTGGGCTTCGACCAGCAGCCGGTCGGACGCGGCTTCGATACCGGTCTGCAGCCGATCGAAGAATACGGTCTTGTCCAGGCCGGGCGGGATGGGCGGCAGGATTTCCATCACGAGATTGCCGGGCCGCCGAATGAACTGGCGCCGGGGCCAGAAATAGCCGGAGTTGAGCGCGATGGGCACGCAGGGCACGCCGAACTCGTTGTAGAGATAGACCACGCCGAATTTGTAGGCCGGTTCCGCGCCCGGTGGCCGGCGTGTGCCTTCCGGAAAGATGATGATCTGGCGGCCCTTGGCGAGCTGGGCGGCGCCATCGGCGTGCATCTGCTTCATCGCTTTGGAACGCGCGCCGCGATCGACGGCGATCATC
This sequence comes from Labrys sp. ALF-8, assembly GCF_059699065.1. NCBI lineage: Bacteria > Pseudomonadati > Pseudomonadota > Alphaproteobacteria > Hyphomicrobiales > Xanthobacteraceae > Labrys > Labrys sp. ALF-8. The sequence goes on along the minus strand of NZ_AP048537.1, from coordinate 1,734,082 downwards.
TCGGCCTTGGCGGCGAGCCAGCCGAAGAGCGGCAGCCACATCAATTCACGTTTGAGGACGTAGGAGGGGTCGTCGAAGACCAGGAACATCGCGAACGTGTCCCAGACCGACTGGTGCTTGGCGGCGACCAGCACCCCTCCGGGGGGCACGTTTTCACGTCCGCGGATTTCGCAGGTAATGCCGGCGAGCGTACGCATAAGGAAGAAGTTCACCCGCGCCCAGGCTCTGACGATCCTCAGCAGCGCGCCGCGCGGCAACAGGAGCGAAGGTAGTGCGCAGATCATCCAGAGGACGATGTTGATATAGTAGACCAGATTGAACAGCAGCGAGCGCAGGAAAATCATGAGCCGGAATCATTCGAGAGCGGACAAGGCTCGCTATAGCAGATGCAGGCGGGGAAAGCGTGGGTGAAGGCCCGCCGCATCGAGCCGCTCGTCAAGACGCGGCACCACGCTGCAACGAGACAGCCGATTCCGGCAGAAGGCTCACTCCGCCCGCGCCACCCTTTCGAAGGTCGATCGTTCCACCCGGACGCCGAAGGTCGCGCTCGCATATTTCACATATTCTGAAACCAGGAGGCGGATGCTGTTGGGGTCGGTCCACCAGGCGTCGAGCTTGAGATTGGGCGAGATCACGGGATAGGCGATCAGGGTGGTGTCCGGCAGCACGCGGCGCAGTTCCAACATCGAGCGCGGCATGTGGTAGTTCGAGGTCACCACGATGATGGACTTGAACTGCTTGTCGTGTACCCAGCGCGCCGTTTCCAGGGCGTTGCCGACGGTGTTCAGGGCATTGCGGTCGATGTCGACACAGCAGTCGACGATCTCGGCGCCACCCGCAGTGTGGCCGGAGAGCGCCTCGGGGCTGGTCGCCTTGTTGACGCCCGTGATGAGGAGGCGCTTCGCCCGTCCCTCGGTGAGGAGGTCGAACGCTTCACTGATGCGGTCCGATCCGCCGGTGAGGGCGATCACGCCGTCCGCCCGTACGGTCGGGCTCGGCGCCTCCGCCTGCAGCGTCGAGACGAAATAGGCAAAGTCCGTGACCACCGCCGCGGTGAGGAAGAGCAGGCAGGCGCCGGTGATCTCCAGCAGCCAGCGCAGCCAGTGGCGAGAGCGGTGCGGCGGTTGCTCCGCCATGGACGGAGATACCGGATGAGCTGCCGCTGCCTGCCGCATGGGACCTGCCCGCCTTGCCTTGTCACGGAAGAAATTCTTGCGCACCCCTTGGGCGAAAATGGGGTCGGCGGGTCGAGTATGAAGCGGAATGGGCGCGGAGCCCTGCCAGACACTCATGGATTCCTCTGTTCTATACCTGGCCTCTGAGAACGCGGTGGACCGTCATCCTGGAAGTCACGCCCGTGATGACGGCGATGAGAACGACTGCCGCGACGATGGCTGCATAGCCGCGCCAATCCATGCTGAAGGAACCGAACAGGGCCTGCATCTGGTCGCCCGTCGCGGTCGCGGTGAAGCGGGTGGCGGCGAGATGGGCGCCGATGAAGGTGAGGACGGCGGCACCGCCGCCGATGAGGCCCCCCTTGAGGCCGAGCCAGAGGAAGTGGCGCTGGAACTCGTTGGCGATGAAACTGTCATGGGCGCCGACGAAGTGAAGCACCTCCACCACATCCTTGTTGCCGGCCATGGCCCCGCGGGTGGCGAACACCACCGAGAGCGCCGTGGCGACGATCATCAGGATGAGGACGGCGATCCCGGCAAGCACCATCGCCTGCGCCATGGCGGCGAGGCGCGCGATCCAGAAGCGGTGGTCATCCAGGCTGGCGCCGACCACACTGTCGGCGAGCGTCTTGCGCAGCGTGGCGAAGTCGGGCAGCGCGCCCGGCGTGATCTTCACCACGATCAGCCGCGGGATCGGCAGGTCGCTCATGTCGAGCCCCTCGCCGAGCCAGGGCACGAGCAGCCGCTCGGTCTCCTCCCGGGAATAGACCTCCACGTCGGCGATGCCGTCGGTCGCGCGGGCCGCGACCACGGCCTTGGCGATCTCCGCCTCGATGTCGTGCCCCTCGACCGGCCGGACTTGGATGGTGACCTCGCGCGCGACCTGCGAGCCCCAGTCGGAAGCGGCGGCGGCGACCAGCAGCACGCAGCCCGCGGTGAGGGCGGCGAGGTAAGTCATGATCGCCACCACGGCCATCAGCGAGCGGCCGGCGATCGAACCGGACGGCACGATCGGAGCCGATGGGCGAATCAGGGTTTCCGCCCGCCGCGCGAGCGGTCGCTGCCCCGAGTGCTGGCCGTTATGGTCCGTCATGACCATGATGCGGGCTCCTGCACCGTGACGTGACCATCCTCAAGGCGCAGGCGCCGGGCCGGGAAGAGCTCCATGAGGCTCTCGTCATGGGTGGCGATCACCACCGAGGTGCCCGAGCGGTTGAGCTCGATGAACAGGCGCAGCAGCCTGCGGGCGAGCGCGGGATCGACATTGCCCGTCGGCTCGTCGGCCAGCAGCAGTTCCGGGCGCACGATCAGGGCGCGGGCGATGGCCGCGCGCTGCTTCTCTCCGCCCGACAGCACCGGCGGCAGCACATGCATGCGCTCACCGAGCCCCACCCAGTGCAGCAACTCCACCACCTCGGCACGGTAGCGCGCCTCGTCCTGGCCCTGCACCCGCAAGGGCAGGGCGATGTTCTCATAGGTGGTGAGATGGTCGAGCAGGCGGAAGTCCTGGAAGACGATGCCGATGCGTCGCCGCGTCTCCGCGAGGTCGTGCTTGGAGAGCGTCATCACGTCGCGATCGAACATATGGACGAGGCCGCGCGTGGGCTTCAACGTCAGGAAGAGCAGGCGCAGCAGCGTCGTCTTGCCGGCGCCCGAAGGCCCGGTAAGGAACTGGAACGAGTTTGCGGGGACGTCGAAACTGACGTCGCGCAGCACTTCCGGGCCCATCCCGTAGCGCAATCCCACATTCTCGAACCGGACCAAGTCTTGAGTCTCCCCGCATCGGGAGCACTCTGCAGAGGCGGCGGTTAACGAGGTATTAACGTTAACGAAATGACAACGAATTTAACCTGGGAACGCCAGCCTCTTCTCTCCTGTCCGGCGCGCCGGACGCCAGGGTGGCGTTCACCTTCCCAACCGCCAGCCATCGAGGTTTCCAGGATCGTCGATCGGCGATCGACAATCCTGTGCCACGCTCTTGCCCCGCAAAGCCTATGGACAGGGGGACTGCGGCCCCTTCGCCCCATTGTACCCCGCGCACTCCTGCGTCTATGCTGGACGGACAGGAAGAGGGGTTCGATGACTGCCACGCGTAAAATCAAAGTACTGTTCGACGCAGAGACGATCGCCGAGCGCAATACCGCGCTTGTGGAGGAGATCAAGGCCCGCAAGCTCGAAAATCTTCTCGTGGTCGCCGTGCTGAAGGGCTCCTTCGTTTTCGCCGCCGACCTCCTTCGCGCCATGCACAAGGCGGGCATGTCGCCCGAGGTCGAGTTCGTGCATCTTTCGAGCTACCGCGAGTCCACCGTTTCCTCGGGCACGGTGACCATTCTCCACGATGTCGAGAGCGACGTGCGCGGGCGCAGCATCCTGCTGGTGGACGACATTCTCGAATCCGGCCGTACCCTTGCCTTCGCAAAGGATCTCCTGATGGCGCGCGGTGCCAAGGAGGTGCTGAGCTGCGTGCTTCTGGAGAAGCCAGGCAAGTCCGCCGTGCAGATCCACGCCGATTTCGTCGGCTTCGAATGCCCCGACCTCTTCGTCGTGGGCTACGGCATGGACGTGGCGCATTCCTATCGCGAACTGCCCTTTGTGGGCGTGGTCGAGAAGTAGCGCCTTGATCCCGCCTGACCACGCATGCAAAGAGGCGGCCTGATGGCGCCGTCAGCGCCGGGAGGAACCATGTCTGGTCTGTTGGGCGCCCACAGCGCCCGTTTTCTGTTTCGCGACGACAAGGGCAGCATAGACAGGGCGAGCTGGTGGCGTGCCATGGTGGTGCTGGTGGTCGCGCTGGCTGCCCTGGGCGCACTGGTGTTCGGGCTCGACGATTTCCTGCCCAAGACGCCCGAAGCCGCGGAGGCTTTGGTCAATGAAGCGGCCCAGACCCACAACCGTTTCCTTTCGGTGCCTTACTACGTCTCGCTTCTCGTGATCGACATCAGCTATGTGCTCATGGTGCTGGCTTCGGTCTGCATCTACTTCGTCGGCGCCAAGCGCTGCAACGATCTCGGCAAGCCCGCGCAGATGGCCCTGATCCTGCCCGCCGTCGCGTATTTCCAGGTCTTCTCGCCGATTCTCAGCGACCAGATCCTCCCGGTCTACGGCCGCTGGATCGTTTCCGCCGTCGTGCTCGGCATCGTGGCCTGGCAGGTCTACCTGCTCGGCTTCGTGAAAGGGAAACTCTGAGAAGGGCAGGGGTGCCGGCGTATCACCGGAACCCGTGCCACTTGCTGCAAGATGTTATTTGCAGGCATTGCCGAGCGCGCTGGTCAGCTCGAGCTTCGAGCCGGCCTTGACCTTGACCTTGGGCATCACGCAGGAGACGCCTTCGTCCGGCGCTTCGATGCGCAGGTCCCAGACGCCGTCGGCGAGGCCGGAGATCACGTAGCTCTTGCCACTGTCGAGCGAGCCCTCGGGAGCACCTTCCATGAGGTTCTGTCCCCAGGCCTTCTTGCCGGGTGCCGAGGCATAGAGCTCGTCGATCGGTACGCCGCTGTTGTTGTGGACGGTGGTTTCGCTGGCTAGAGCGGGGGCGGCAGACAGCACGATGGCGGCAACTGCAATATGGATCTTCATCCTGGACCTTTCCTTGATGGTGGTGCTGGCGAGGTGGCCGCTCGGGCGACCCGCCAGTGCGTTCGCGGGATAGGATGCAGGAATTAGGGATAGCTTAGAGAAGGCTGCAGGCCAGGGATCCGGCACTCGCAGGTTGTGGCGTCATATCGCCTCACCGCCTCAGCGCTTTCCGCCCCGTCCGGGGAACAGCTTCCTCAGCAGCCTGCGGACGGTCGCGGGGTTGGTGTGGTGGCGGAAGGCCGCCAGGATAAGCTGGTCGAATGTCGGTCTCGCCGGGCGCCAGAGCGACATGGGCACGGGCTCACCCAGGTCCGGGAGCAGCTTGCCGACGAGGCACGCTATGAAGGCTGTAGCGACCATGTGGCGGTCCTTCCGAGATAGTCGATCCATCCGAAAACTTGCGAGCCAGGCTAGCGGTCGAATCGTCCATCCGCCGTGCGGCACGGCACACGACAGTAGTCCCGTATCGTGATGGCCGGGTGACGTCCCGCCACAAAGCAAAACCCCGGCCGAGAGGGCCGGGGTTGCACGCCTGTCGAACAGGAGGGGACTTAGAACAGGCCTTCGATGAGGCCTTCCTGGTTGAGGCGGATGACCTCGGCCGAGGGAACCCGCGGGAGGCCGGGCATCGTCATGATCTCGCCGCAGATCACCACGAGGAAGCCTGCGCCCGCGGACAGGCGCACTTCCCTGATCGGCACGACATGGTCGACCGGCGCGCCGCGATGGTTGGGATCGGTGGAGAAGGAATACTGCGTCTTGGCGACGCAGATCGGCAGGTGGCCATACCCGGCCGCCTCGATGTCCTTGAACTGATCGCGCACCTTCTGGTCGGCGATGATGTCGGAGGCGCGGTAGATCTCCTTGGCGATGGTCTTCATCTTCTCCCAGAGCGGCATGTCGTCCGGGTAGAGCACGCGGAAGCCGCGGCCGTCGAGCGGGTGCGGCGCTTCGGCCAGCGCCACCACGCGCCTGGCCAGTTCCTCGGTGCCCTTCGAGCCTTCGGCCCAGTGGCTGCAGACCACCGCGTCGACGCCAAACTGCTCCTTGCAGACGGCGCGGATCAGTTCATGCTCGGCAGGGGTGTCGGCGATGAAGTGGTTGATGCCCACAATGGCCGAGACGCCGAATTTGCGTACGTTCTCGACGTGGCGGCCGAGATTGGCGAGACCCTTCTTCAGTGCCTCCAGGTTCTCCTTGCCGAGTTGGTCCTTCGGCACGCCGCCATGCATCTTGAGGGCGCGCACGGTAGCGACGATCACCACGGCGGCCGGCGTGAGGCCTGCCTTGCGGCATTTGATGTCGAAGAACTTCTCGGCACCGAGATCGGCGCCGAAGCCGGCTTCCGTCACCACGTAGTCGGCGAGCTTGAGGCCGGCCTGGGTGGCCGAGACTGAGTTGCAGCCATGGGCGATGTTGGCGAAGGGGCCGCCATGCACGAAGGCGGGGTTGCCTTCCAGGGTCTGCACCAGGTTCGGCTTCAGCGCATCCTTGAGGAGAACGGTCATGGCGCCGGAGGCCTTGATGTCGGCGGCGGTTATCGGCTTCTTGTCGCGGGTATAGGCGACGATCATCTTGCCGAGGCGCGCCTCGAGGTCGGCCAGGTCCTTGGCGAGGCAGAACACCGCCATCACTTCGGAAGCCACGGTGATGTCGAATCCGTCCTCGCGCGGGAAGCCGTTGGAGACACCGCCGAGCGAGGAGTTGACGGAACGAAGCGCCCGGTCGTTCATGTCGAGCACGCGGCGCCAGGCCACCCGGCGCGTGTCGATGCCCAGCGAGTTGCCCCAATAGATGTGGTTGTCGATCATCGCCGCCAGCAGGTTGTGGGCGGAGGTGATGGCGTGGAAGTCGCCGGTGAAGTGCAGGTTGATCTGCTCCATCGGCACGATCTGGGCATAGCCGCCGCCGGCCGCGCCGCCCTTGACGCCGAAGCAGGGACCCAGCGAAGGCTCGCGCAGGCAGATCATCGTCTTCTTGCCGATGCGGGCAAGGCCGTCGCCGAGGCCCACGGTGGTGGTGGTCTTGCCTTCGCCGGCAGGGGTCGGATTGATGGCGGTGACCAGGATCAGCTTGCCGTCCGGGCGTTCAGCCAAGCCGGGGATCTTGTCGAGATCGATCTTGGCGATGTGCTTGCCATAGGGCTCAAAGGCCTCATCGGGAATGCCGGCTTTCTCGGCAATCTGCTCGATGCGCTGCATCTTGGCCTGACGCGCGATTTCAATGTCGCTCAGTGGCTTCTTCGGATCTTGGGCCATATGTTTCCCCGGGGTGTTTTTGTTCAGGTGAGTTGAGACATATTTTCACGGTAATGAAAATAAATTTCTTCACAGTGGACTTATTCTTGCCATTGAAGGTCCCGGAAGAAGTAGGAATGTCCTGAATACGACAGGGCGTCGTATGTTAGATAGGTAACGCATCGGTATCGAATCCGCTTGTCCGAAAACGTCACAGGATGTGTCGCCCTTGCGACGGGCGATGGGTCCAGTTCGGAGATGCGGTGCTCGACGGCGCGTTTCCGGGCACGTGGCTGTGCACGATGCCTATCGCCCCTGTGACATTGTGGCGGAACCGTGTAATAGGCCCCACCGTTGACGCAGTGCGCCATCGGTTCCATCAATGGGGCGCCGGGAAAGAGGCAACCGCATTACCGGGCATAACGCCCCCAGACGGAAATCATCATCCCAGTTCCAAACGGAGTTGCCCGCATGGGGCTCGTAAGCGCGGTCGAAGCAGGCGAAGAGGCCGCTCACAAGCACACCGGCGGTTTTGCAGCCTTGACGCTCGGTTCCATCGGGGTCGTCTACGGCGACATCGGCACGAGTCCGCTCTACGCCTTTCGCGAAGCCGCCCATGCCGCAACGCAGGGCGGGGAGAACGTCACGCCCACCGCCATATTGGGCGTGATCTCGCTGATCCTGTGGGCGCTGATCATCGTCGTCACCCTCAAATATGTCCTGCTGCTCCTGCGTGCCGACAACAAGGGAGAGGGCGGAACGCTGACGCTGATGGCGCTGGCCCAGAGGGCGCTCGGCCGCTCGGGCATGCCGATCGTGTTCCTCGGCATCGTCGGTGCCTCGATGTTCTATGGCGACGCCATGATCACGCCGGCGGTCTCCGTTTTGTCTGCCGTCGAAGGCCTGAAGCTGGTGGCGCCAGATTTCAGCGGCTTTGTCGTGCCGACCACGATCGCGATCATCGTGCTCCTGTTCATGGTGCAGAGCCACGGCACGGCGCGCGTGGGCGCCCTGTTCGGCCCGATCATGGCGCTATGGTTCGTGCTGATCGGCGTGATCGGCTTCATCAACTTTCTCAGCCATCCCGGCATCATCGCCGCCGTCAATCCCGTCTATGCAGCCGACTTCCTGCTCACGCACGGCCATATCGGCTTCGTGACGCTGGGCGCCGTCTTCCTGGCCGTTACGGGCGGCGAGGCCCTCTATGCCGATCTCGGTCATTTCGGGCGAAAACCGATCCAGACCGCCTGGCTCTGCCTGGTCCTGCCCGCGCTCGCCTTCAACTATCTCGGCCAGGGCGCGCTGGTGCTCAACGATTTCAGCGCCCTCGAGAATCCGTTCTATCGGCTGGTGCCGGCCTCGCCTCTCTTCCTCATTCCCATGGTGGTGATGGCGACGATCGCCACCATCATCGCCAGCCAGGCGGTGATCACCGGTACCTTCTCCCTGACCCGCCAGGCGGTGCAACTCGGCCTCCTGCCGCGCGTGAAGATCTCCCATACGTCGGAGCTTCAATCGGGCCAGATCTTCATCGCCCAGGTCAACGGAATCCTGCTCGCCGGCGTGGTGCTGCTGGTGCTGGTATTCGAGAGTTCCTCGCGGCTCGCCTCGGCCTATGGCATCGCCGTCACCACCACCATGGTGGTCGATGCGATCCTCGCCTTCGTGGTTATCTGGCGTGTCTGGCTATGGAAGCCATGGGCCGCGGCGGCGATCATCCTGCCCTTCCTGTGCATCGACGCGATCTTCCTCGGCGCCAATCTCCTGAAGCTGTTCGAGGGAGCGTGGCTGCCCATCCTGATCGCCTTCGCGCTGATCACGTTGATGGTGACCTGGCGCCGCGGCACCCGCATGGTGCTCGACAAGACGCGCCGGACCGAAGTGCCGCTGATGACCATCGTCAAGAGCCTGGAAAAGGGCTCGGTCATGCGGGTTCCGGGCATTGCGATCTTCCTTACGTCCGATCCCGACTATGCGCCCACCGCCATGCTGCACAGCCTGAAGCACTACAAGGCATTGCACGAGAAGGTGGCGATCCTCACCATCGAGACGACCGACGATCCGGTGGTGCCCGGCGGCGGGCGGGTGTCGATCGAGCAGGTTTCCGGCACCTTCACCAAGATGCGCGTGCAGTTCGGCTATATGGAGAGCCCCAACGTGCCGCGGGCGCTGGCGCTTTGCCGCAAGGCTGGATGGTCCTTCGACATCATGGCCACCTCCTTCTTCCTGTCGCGCCGCCATCTGCGGGCGGGAACCCATCCAACGATGTGGCGTTGGCAGCGTCGGCTCTACATGATCCTCGCCCGCAACGCAGACGATGCCAGCGACTACTTCTCCATCCCTTCGAACAGGGTCGTGGAGATCGGCACGCAGGTGCTGATCTGATATCCGGTATGAGGATCTGCGGGACGCCAGGGCACCGTCCGTTCTGCCCAGCCCCGCGAAATTCGCCGGTCAGGTCAGCGTAGCGTTAATGGAACACCCCTTTGCCGATATCGCGGAACAGTGTATGAGGCCGCGCCTGCTGCACCGCACCCACGGTCCGGTCGCGGCATGTTTGAGATTGACTGAATCCAAGATCGACTGAATCCACGCGAGATATCGTCAGTCCGCCGGGCTCATCTGACCTGCCCGATCCCAACGTCATCCAACGGAGGCCCGCTATGGGGCTCATGACCGCCGCTGACAGCGGCGAAGAAAGCAGCGACCACGGTCACGGCGGCGGCTTCTGGGCGCTGACCCTGGGGTCGATCGGTGTCGTCTATGGCGATATCGGCACCAGTCCCCTCTACGCTTTCCGAGAAGCGCTGCACGCGGCCACCAGCGGCGGAACAAATATGAGCCAGGAGGCCGTGCTGGGCGTCGTCTCGCTTATCCTCTGGGCCCTGATCGTCATCGTCACGCTGAAATATGTGCTGCTGCTCCTGCGCGCCGACAACAAGGGCGAGGGCGGAACCCTCACGCTCATGGCACTGGCCCAGCGCGCTCTCGGGCGTTCCGGCACCACCCTGCTCGTCCTCGGCACCATCGGCGCGGCCATGTTCTACGGCGATGCGATCCTCACGCCCGCCGTCTCCGTCCTGTCGGCCGTCGAGGGCATGAAGCTGGTGACGCCCGCCCTCGATGAGTTCGTGGTCCTTATCACAGTCGTGATCATCCTTGGCCTCTTCCTGGTGCAGAGCCACGGGACGGCAAGGGTTGGCGCCTTCTTCGGCCCCATCATGGTGGTGTGGTTCGCGGTGATGGGGCTTGCGGGCCTGTGGCACATCAAGGACGCGCCGGTGGTGCTCGCAGCCTTCAACCCCTGGCATGCGGTCGCCTTCATGCTCAGCCACGGCCATATCGGCTTCGTCGCGCTCGGCGCGGTGTTCCTCGCCGTCACCGGCGCCGAGGCGCTCTATGCCGATCTGGGCCATTTCGGCCGCAAGCCGATCCAGATGGCGTGGATGGTGCTGGTACTGCCGTCGCTCGCCCTGAACTATCTCGGCCAGGGCGCGCTGGTGCTCAAGAGCCCGACGCCGGCAATCCTCGACAATCCCTTCTACATGATGGTGCCACAGAACCCGCTGTTCCTGGTACCCATGGTCGTCCTGGCCACCATCGCCACCATCATCGCCAGCCAGGCGGTAATCACCGGGGCCTATTCCCTGACGCGCCAGGCGATCCAGCTCGGCCTGCTGCCGCGCATGAAAGTGCTGCACACCTCCGAGCACCAGTCCGGCCAGATCTACATCGCGCAGGTCAACACCATCCTGCTCATCGGCGTGCTCATTCTCGTCCTGGCCTTCGAAAGCTCCTCGCGCCTGGCGTCCGCCTACGGCATCGCCGTCACCACCACCATGGTGGTCACCGCCATGATGGCCTTCCTCGTGATCTGGAAGGTCTGGCGCTGGTCCATGGTGGCGGCAGGCCTCATCATCGCGCCCTTCCTGCTGATCGATCTCGTCTTTCTCTCGGCCAACCTGCTCAAGGTGTTCGACGGCGGCTGGGTGCCCCTGATGATCGCAGGCGCTCTCATGGTGGTGATGATCACCTGGCGCGTGGGCACCCGCATGGTGCTCGACAAGACGCGCCGGACCGAAGTGCCGCTGATGACCATCGTCAAGAGCATCGAGAAGGGTTCGATCACCCGTGTGCCGGGCACCGCGATCTTCCTGACCTCGGATCCTGACTATACGCCCACCGCCCTGCTGCACAGCCTCAAGCACTACAAGGCATTGCATGAAAAGGTGGCGATCCTCACCATCCAGACCACGGACGAGCCCACGGTCGCCGGCGGCGGGCGGATCACGATGGAGGAAGTCTCGGCCTCCTTCACCAAGATGCGGGTGCAGTTCGGCTACATGGAGAGCCCCAACGTGCCGCGGGCGCTGGCGCTCTGCCGCAAGGCCGGCTGGTCCTTCGACATCATGGACACGTCGTTCTTCCTGTCCCGCCGGCACCTTCGCGGCGGCGCCAAGCCGACGATGTGGCGCTGGCAGCGCCGGCTCTACATGATCCTCGCCCGCAATGCGGATGACGCCAGCGACTACTTCTCCATCCCTTCGAACCGGGTCGTGGAGATCGGGACGCAGGTTCTGATGTAAGCGGTCACGAACCGGATTGTCGATCACCGATCGACAATCACGCAAACGGCCGCATCTGCCGGCTGGCAAGAGGGCGCTCGGTGATCGCTCCTCATTGCCTGGTGCGCTTTGTCCGTAAGACCAGCGCTCGACGGACGAGCGCATCCCGCTTCCATTCAATATTCCTGGCGCGTCGGGGTGATCGTCAGTTCCTGCAGGATGACGTTCTGCGGCATCTGGTAGGCGAACAGGATGGTGTTGGCGACGTCATCCGGAGAGATGGCGCCCACCGCGTCCTTGCCGGCCTGCCAGAAATCGCGTGCGTTGGCATTATGCATGGTGCCGGATATCTCCGATTCAGTCAGGCCGGGCGATACCACGATGACCCGCACGTCGTGGGGGGCCATGCTGCGCCGCGCCCCTTCGGTGACGCCGTGCACGAAGTATTTCGTACCGCCATACACGTCATGGTACGGATAGGACTTGCGCCCGGCGATCGAGGATATGTTGATGATCGTGCCGTGGCGGCGTTCCTTCATGGCCGGCATCAGCGAATGCATGCAGTTGAGGACGCCGAGGCAGTTGATGTCGAGGAGATCGCGCCATTCGGCCGGGTCCTGCTCCTCCACGCGCGAGAGCGCGGCGATGCCGGCATTGTTGACAAGGCAATCCACCGGTCCGTGGACGGCCTCACCCTTGCCAACGGCCGCGACAACGGCTTCTCGGTCGCGGACATCCACCGAGAGACAGACGCTGTCGGGCAGGCCGAGGCCTTCCAGCACATCGAGCCGCCGGCCGAGCAGGAGAAGGGGATAGCCGGCCTTGGAGAAGGCCTGCGCGGAAGCCTTGCCGATTCCCGTTCCCGCGCCCGTTATCATCACCAGCGGCTTCGTCGCCATCACCAGTCCTCCCGCATTTCATCCCATCACGGAGCAGTTTGTCTGCTCTCGCAACAAATCTGGCGCAGCTTGGGCGGGCAAGTCAACCGGGATGTCGGGCGACGGCCAGTCCGGAACGGCGGAGTGGTGCTCAAGTTCCCGTCGCCAGGATCGTGATGGGTGTCGCCATCCAATGGGTGACCGGACTGACCTCGATCCGCATGCATGGATGGGCATGCAAGTCCAGCGTCCCTCTACGCCGGCGTCGAAAGCTTCATCATCACCAGGCCCGCCACGATCAGCACGGCCGCCGCGATCCGCATCGCATTGGCTTCCTCGCCGAGGACGAGCACACCGACCACGAAGGCGCCCACGGCGCCGATGCCGGTCCAGATCATGTAGGCTGTGCCGAGTGGCAGAGACTTCATCGAGACCGACAGGAGCACGAAGCTCGCTGTCACCGTCACCAGCGTGATGACGGTGGGCACGATCCGGCTGAAGCCGTTGGACTGCTTCATGTAGAAGGCCCAGACCACTTCCAGGATACCGGCGACGATCAGAAACACCCAGGCCATGCGGCCCTCCTCTCAAAGGGCCGGGCCGTCCCGGACATCGAACCCTGGCGGGCGAAGGACGTGGCCTCCTGGAGCGCAGCTTTAGGGTATTCGTGCGCCGATTGGAAGGCGTGAGGTCCGACACTCGGCCGGCGCGCCCATCAAGGTGCGAATTCCTTCAGGTCGAGCGTTCCCGTTACGCCGATCGCCTCGAAATGCCGGTCGAGGAAGCGCCGGGCGGCCCGACGGCCGTGGTCGCGCAGGAACAGCAGGAACTCCCATTCGGTGTTGAGCTTCGAGGACGCATCGAGATCGTCGCGCTCGCCGAGCGCAATGCGATGCATGCGGATGTCGTGCAGGCTGTCGCTGCCCTGCGCGCGCCGCTGCATGAGCGCGATGGCGCGCAGTTCGCCATGGAGAGAGGCGTTGAAGGTGATCTCGTTGAGGCGGTTGGCGATGCTGCCGGCCGTTTCCGGCACCGCGCGCACCAGCACGGGGTTGATCTGGACGAGAATGGTGTCGTCGGGCGTGGTGCAGTCGAGCAGGGGGAAGAGGGCGGGATTGCCGAGATAGCCGCCATCCCAGTAGTACTCCCCGTCGATCTCCACCGCCTGGAAGATCTGGGGCAGGCAGGCGGAAGCCATTATGGCGTCGGCGCTGAGTTCGGCATTCCTGAAGACGCGGATGTCGCCGGTCCGCACATTGGTGGCGGCGATGAAAAGCTGAATCTGCCGGCTCGCGCGCAGCCTGTCGAAGGGGATGATGCGCGCGAGAAAATCGCGCAACGGATTGAGGTTGAGCGGATTGGAGTCGTAGGGGCTGAAGAGGCGGGTCCAACTCTGGAGCAGGGCGAGGCCGGGTGAATCGGCCAGCGACCAGCCTCCCATGAACCGCTCCAGCACGGGTCGGCGGATGGGCGAGAGCCGGCCTTCGAGGCTGATCTCGCGCCAGAAGCTCTCCAACTGTCTCCGCGCGCCTTCCGTCCCGCCATCGAGATGGCCGGCCGCAAGGGCGACGGCATTCATCGCCCCCGCGCTCGTGCCGGTTATCGCCTGCACGTCGAGGCGTCCATCCTCCAGGATGGCGTCGAGCACGCCCCAGGTGAAGGCGCCGTGGGCTCCGCCGCCCTGCAGCGCCAGGCTGACGGGCTTGGCGCTCATGCCGCTGTCCAGCCGCCATCCATCGACATGTTGGCGCCGGTGATGTTGGCGGCGGCGTCGGAGCACAGGAACACGGCCATGGCGGCGACCTCCTCGATGGTGACGAATTCCTTGGTTGGCTGGGCAGCGAGGAGCACGTCGTTCTTGACCTGCTCCTCCGTCATGTTGCGCGCCTTCATGGTGTCCGGGATCTGCTTCTCCACCAGCGGCGTCCACACATAGCCGGGCGAGATGGCATTGCAGGTGATCTTCTGGCGGGCGACCTCGAGCGCGACCGTCTTGGTCAACCCTGCTATGCCGTGCTTGGCCGCGACATAGGCCGACTTGTAGGGCGAGGCGACCAGCGAATGGGCGGAAGCCGTGTTGATGATGCGGCCCCAGCCTCGTCTCTTCATGCCTGGCAGGGCAGCCTTGATGGCGTAGAAGGCGGCCATGAGGTTGAGCCGGATGATCGCCTCCCATTTGTCGTCGGGAAACTCATCGATGGGGGATACGTACTGGATGCCTGCATTGTTGACGAGGATGTCCAGGCTGCCGAAGGCAGCCTCCGCATCGGCTATCAGCGCCTTGACTGCGGCCGGTTCCATCAGGTTGGTCGGCGAGAACATCACCTTCACGCCCGACTCTGCGGCGATATCGGCGCGGATCTTCTCGACCTCGCCGGCATCGCCCAGGCCGTTGAGCATGACGTCGACGCCTTCGCGAGCCAGTGCCCGGGCAATGCCGAGGCCGATACCCGAGGTCGAGCCGGTCACGACGGCAGCCTTGCTCTTGAGCATGATCAATCCTTCCAACGCCGGGCGACGCCGGCCGCGCAGATGTGCCTCAAGGGGAGCGGAGGGCCCGATGCTCCGTTCGCGCAGAGGCAGTCGCGTGATGTTTTCGACAATCCGAATATTGCACCGCATCACCATACGGTGAAAGTGGCGCAGGTGTGACATAGAGCGTCGTGCTCATGCAAAGCATTTGCACATTTCATTGATTGTATGTTCAATCAATAAAGTATCTAGACGCTTGCCGCGAGACCGGAACAGCCGGCCGTGGCGGGCGAGGCGGCATGGGCTCCGTAGCGTCATCCAGCGCTGCGAATTAAGGGGACAATGACCGCCTTTCGTGCTGAATTGTCATGGGGATTCCGCTTCGTGACAAGAGTTTGATCCGCCAAGAGGGGTCTGAGGGGTATACAACAAGGTTGGGTCGGGCCAGCGCCCGGTTACAATCTACGTCGTTTTCCGGGAGAATATGAAATGACGGGTTTTGCTAAGATTTTTGCGATAGCTGCGTTGACCGTGGGGGTCACGACATCAGCTGCGCTGGCAGGCGATCCAGAGGCCTGCAAGACGGTCAAGTTCTCGGATGTCGGCTGGACGGACATCACCTCGACCACCGCGATCGCCTCGCGAATCCTGCAGGGCCTGGGCTACACGCCCACCACCACCGTTCTCAGCGTTCCCGTTACCTATGCTTCGATGAAGAGCAAGGACATCGACGTGTTCCTGGGCAACTGGCAGCCGAGCATGGAAAACGACCGCAAGGCCTACATCGAGGACAAGTCCGTCATCGAGGTCGCCGCCAATCTGCCGGAAGGCGCCAAGTATACGCTGGCGGTGCCCCAGTACACCTACGACAAGGGCCTGAAGGACTTCGGCGACATCACCAAGTTCAAGGACTCGCTGCAGGGCAAGATCTACGGCATCGAGCCCGGCAATGACGGCAATCGCCTTGTGCAGAGCCTGATCGACGGCAACAAGGACGGCCTCAAGGAGTTCCAGCTCGTCGAGTCGTCCGAGCAGGGCATGCTTGCCCAGGTGCAGGGCGCGGTCGCCCGCAACGAGGACATCGTCTTCCTCGGCTGGGCGCCCCATCCGATGAACGTCAACTTCAAGATCCAGTATCTGACGGGCGGCGATGACACGTTCGGGCCGAACTTCGGTGCCGCCAAGGTCTACACCAACGAGCGTGCCGGCTGGTCTCAGGACTGCCCCAATGCGGGTAAGTTCGTCGCCAACCTGAAGTTCACCGTGGATCTCGAAAACCAGGTGATGCAGATGATCACCGGTGACGGCATGGACGGCCCGGCCGCGGCCGAGAAATATCTCAAGGCCAATCCTGGCGTGCTCGACGCCTGGCTTGCGGGCGTCACCACCTTCGACGGCCAGCCCGGCCTCGACGCAGTCAAGAAGAGCCTTGGCCTCTGATACGGGCAGAGCGGGGAAGGGCATGCTGCCCTTCCCTCGGCCTCGCGCCCCCGACCCACGTCGCGGGCCAGACCGTACCGGTTGCCGGCGAAATGCCCATCCAGGCGCCTGGCAAGGGACCGGTGTAAGAAGCGTTGATCGAGACACATGCCCGGCAAGGGCGGGACCCGATCATGCCTTATTATCGTAGCATGCGGGGGACGTAATGTTCGAATGGGTTACGAACTACAAGCTGCCGTTCGGCACGCTGATGCAGCAGATCATCGTATTTCTGCAGAAATACTGTACGACATGGCTGTTCGATCCGCTGCGCATCGCCATCGAATTCCTCGTCAACGGCACCTCCGCGGTCCTGACCTACCCCCCGCCGATCGTCGTCATCCTGCTCGTGATGGCCTTTGCATGGTGGCGCCTGCGGTCCTGGGAACTCTGCCTCTTCGTGCTGCTGGGTTCGCTCTTCATCTGGAACCAGGGCTACTGGGTCAACACGATGAAGACCGTGTCGCTCGTGGCCTGGTCCGCGGCCGTCGCCATGGCGATCGGCATCCCCCTCGGCGTGATGGCGGCGCACCGGCCCAAGCTTTACCATTTCCTGCATCCCATCCTTGACATGATGCAGACGCTGCCGACCCTGGTCTATCTCATTCCCATGGTCGCCCTCTTCCGCCTCGGCGCCGCGCCCGGCCTGATCGCCACCCTGATCTTCGCCTTGCCCGCTCCCGTGCGCCTGACCTATCTCGGCATTACCTCGACACCGACGGCGCTTAAGGAGGCGGGTGAGTCCTTCGGCTCCACGAAGCACCAGCTGCTATGGAAGGTCGAACTGCCCCATGCGCTGCCCACCATCATGGCGGGCGTCACGCAGTGCATCATGCTCAGCCTCTCCATGGTCGTCATCGCCGGTCTGGTCGGCGCCGAGGGCCTCGGAGTCGACGTCGTGCGCGCCATGGGCCAGTTCAACATTCCGCGTGGCTTCGAGGCGGGCGCCTGCATCGTTATCCTGGCGATCATGCTGGACCGCCTCTGCCGTGTGAAGGGAGCGCACTGATGAACGTCGCAGTCGATTTCAAGAATGTCGATATCATCTTCGGCGCCAAGCAGGCCGAGGCCCTGAAGATGCTCGATGCCGGTGCGACCCGCGCCGAGATCCTGGAGAAGACGGGCTCGGTGCTGGGCTGCGCCGACGGCAACCTCACGGTGAAGGAAGGCGAGATCAGCGTGCTGATGGGCCTATCCGGTTCCGGCAAGTCCACCCTGATGCGTGCCGTCAACGGCCTCAACAAGGTCACGCGCGGCTCCGTGTTGGTGAAGTCGGGCGACAGGATGGTGGATGTCGTGTCCTGCAACCCCGCTACGCTCCGCCAGGTCCGCCAGGGCGCGGTCGCCATGGTCTTCCAGCAGTTCGGCCTGCTGCCCTGGCGGACGGTGGCGGAGAATGTCGGCTTTGGGCTGGAACTCGCCGGCGTGCCGGAGGCCGAGCGCAAGGCCAGGGTGGACAAGCAGCTCAAGCTCGTCCATCTCGACCAGTGGGCTCACAAATTTGCCCATGAACTTTCGGGCGGCATGCAGCAGCGCGTGGGCCTTGCCCGCGCCTTCGCCACGGAGGCCCCGATCCTGCTGATGGACGAGCCCTTCTCGGCGCTTGACCCCCTGATCCGCACCAAGCTGCAGGACGAACTGCTGCAGCTGCAGAAGGAACTGAAGAAGACCATCATCTTCGTCAGCCACGATCTCGAGGAGGCCCTCAAGATCGGCAACACCATCACCATCCTGGAGAGCGGACGCATCGTACAGTCGGGCCGGCCCGAGGACATCGTGCTGCGTCCGGCCAACGACTACGTGCAGGAGTTCATCGCCAATGTGAACCCGCTCAGCGTGCTCACCGCCTGGCATGTCATGCGCGACGCCCGCGATCTCGAAAAGGGCGAGGATGGCTGGATCTGGCTCGACAGCCGCAAGACCACGCGCTTCAAGGTCGATGCCAACGGGCAGGTGCTGGCGGCCGAGCGGGACGGCGTGCGCGGTGCCTGGGTCCATTGCTCCGAGTGCGAGACGCCTGTACCCGATGGCGAGCGCCCCTGCTATTGGGCGAGCCCCGGCACCTCACTCAAGACGGTGATGCTGGCCATGCATAACGCCGACACCGCTCCCGTCGCGCTGTTCGACGAGAACAATCGCTTCGTGGGCGCCATCGGTGTCAAGGACGTGTTGCAGGCCGTGCTGCGCAAGCAGGATGCGGCGGCGTAAATTCCTTTCCGGCGGGCCGATCCGGACGGGTGGAAGCCCGTCCGCTTTCGGCCTGCTTGGCTATTTGCCATCCCTTCGCCAGTAGAACCGAGCAATCCCTGCCTTCTTGACAGGCAATGCGGGCATGATGCAGAACTGAGCCCAGAAAAACGCGCGAAGAAGCCTGTTTGCGCGCGTGCAATCGTCATTGATCCGTTAATTTTTTGCAGCGATACTTGTGACTCCGCTGGCGGCTTTTACGCGCGGGTCTATCATACGGCCATCAAAATGCCCCCTTCGGGAGGATGTGTGGCCGCCGCCGAATCCGAAAGGGGAACTGATGGGTATGATGAAACGCGCCGTTGCCACAATTCTCGCGGCAAGTCTCGCTTCCGGTTTCGCCGCAGGCATCGCAAGCGCCAACCCCACCATCGTCGTCGACGCTGCCACCGGCCGGGTGCTGCAGCAGAACGATGCGACAAGGCCCTGGTACCCAGCCTCCCTTTCCAAGCTGATGACGGCCTACACCGTGTTCAAGGCGATCAAGGCCGGCCGTATCGACGGCGGTACGCCGATCGTGATCACGCCCCGCGCCGCCAGGCAGGCTCCGTCCAAGATGGGCTATCCCGTCGGCACCATGATTACCGTGGACGATGCCCTGAAGATGCTCGTGGTGCATTCCGCCAACGACATTGCCGTGGCGCTCGCGGAGGGTGTTTCGGGCTCGATCGACAAATTTGCCGACGAGATGAACGCCAATTCCCGGGCGCTCGGCATGGCGGAAAGCCACTGGGTCAATCCCAACGGCCTGCCTGATCCGCGCCAGGTCACCTCGGCGCGTGACATGGCGATCATCGCGGATGCGATCATCACCCAGTTTCCCCAGTATTCCTCGCTTTTCCAGATCCAGACCATTCAGTCCGGCGATCGCGTGCTGCGCACCCACAATGCCCTGGTCTATCGCTATCCCGGTACGGACGGCATGAAGACGGGCTTCATCTGCGCGTCGGGCTTCAACGTCGTGGCCACCGCCACGCGCAATGGTCGCAAGCTGATCACCGTGGTTATGGGCGCGCCGACGCCGAAGGATCGCACGAACCAGGCGGTGTCGCTGTTCGAGTCGAATTACACCAATTCCGGTGGCGGCTTCTTCACCAAGGCGCCTTTGGCGACGGATCTCAGGCCTTCGAGCTATCCCGGTCCGTCCGACATCCGAGACGTAGCCTGCGCCCGCAAGAAGGGTGGTTCGGCGGCGGCGGAGAACGCCGATACGGCCGAGGTACTGCCGGGCGAGCCGGGCGGCCCTCCCGTGACGGTGAGCCCCCTGTTGTCGAGCTGGGTGACGGCGCCGCCGATTTCCGTCGGCCCCTATCTGGGTACGCGCCGCCCGCTGTTCCAGTTTGCCGATGCGCCCGTCCTGCTCGACAGGCCCGCCAAGCCGGCCAACACCAAGCTGGCGGGCAAGAAGGGCCAGGTAACGGCAACCGGCTATGCCGATCCCGCCAAGAGCCTTGCCGTACCGTCTCAACTCACGGACCCCAAGCTCAACAAGGGCCGGAAAAACCTGAAGAAGGCGGAGGAAAAGCCTGCCAAGGCCAAGTCCGCCAAGGCGGTGAAGCCGGCCGATCCGAAGAAGAAAAAGAAGACGCAGCCGGAGGGGTGAACAACATGCCGGTCTTCGGGCCGGCATTCTTATTGCCCTCATCCGCGCTTCCTCGATGCCGGCCTGAAGACCGGCACACCGGACCGCCATGTCGCGTAACACCATCCTTTCCGGACTGAGCATCGGCCTGCTGGCTGCATTGTGCTACGGCGCCAACGTGCCCTATGCCAAGCTCGCCGCCCAGGCCGGCGCGAGCGGGCCCACGCTGGTATTCTACCGCGCATTCATCCTGGTGGCGTTGCTCGGCGTGCTCGGCCTTGGCCAGAGCCGGTCGCTGGCGGTGCCATCGGGCAGTCGCCTCGCAGTCCTGGGACTGGGGGTCGCCACCAGTTTCGTCGGCCTGTGCTACATCTCGTCGGTGGCCTTCATCCCGGTGGGCGTCGCGACGATCCTCTATTACACCTATCCCCTGATGATCCTGGTGGTCGCGCCGCTCGTGGACGGCGAGAGGCTGACGCCGGCGAGGCTCGGCATCTTCGCGCTGGCCTTCCTAGGCCTGTGTATTGCTCTGGGTCCGAACTTCACCGCGCTCGACTGGCGCGGGCTGGCGCTGGCACTGGCCGGCGCGCTCGCGGCGGCCGCCCAGTTCTTCTGCGCTGCAAGGGCGACCCGCGGTTCGACGCCCGTGATCGCGGGCTTCTGGACCCAGCTTATCCTCATTCCCATTGCGCTCGCCGGGTGCCTCGTCGCTGGCCGCCTCGACCCACCCACGGTTCTGGTCGCCGCCGGCATGCCCGCCGGCATGCACATCCTGCTTTTCGTGCTGGCCTTCGGCTTCCATCTTCTCGCCGCCCGGCTGACGCCGCCGGCCGCGCTGGGCCTGGTGTTCTGTGCCGAGCCGGTCGCCTCCATCCTGCTGGCGACGCAGGTGTTGGGTGAGAGCCTTGCCGTTGCCCAGGTCAGCGGCGGCGCACTCGTTCTCATCGCGGTGATGGCTTCGGTCCTCGCTGAAAGCCGCAAGCAGGCGGCGCCGGCATGAGCGTACCTGTCATCCCCGCCTTCGTGCTCACCGGCTTCCTCGGTGCCGGCAAGACCACCCTGCTCAATCGCATCGTCAGGGATCCGGCGCTGGCCGACACGGCCGTGGTGATCAACGAATATGGCGACGTGGCGCTGGACCATCTCCTGGTGGAGAAATCGGGCGACGGCGTCGTGCTGCTTTCCTCGGGGTGCCTGTGCTGCAGCCTGCGCGGCGACCTCCTCGACACGCTGGCCGACCTCGCAGCTCGCCGCGCCGCCGGCAGCCTGCCTCCCTTCGCCCGCGTGGTGATCGAGACCACAGGTCTCGCCCATCCAACTCCCGTGCTGCAGACACTGCTCGCCCCGCAGATCGTCGCTGCCGGCTATGCCCTTGCCGCCGTCATCGCCGTCGCGGATGCCCAGCGTGGCGAAGCGTTGCTCGACGCGCATGAGGAGAGCGTTGCCCAACTCGCAGTGGCGGACCGCATCCTGGTCAGCAAGGCGGATCTCGTGGCCGATCCATCACCCTTCACCGCCCGGCTGGCCGCACTCAATCCACGCGCCCGGATCGAGCGTGTCGAGGACGTGCTGCCGGCCGACCTGCTCTCCGCCGGTAGCCTTGTGCCGGCGGTCGCACGCAAGCCTCGGCCCTTCTTCAGCGCCCATGACGCATCGATCGCCTCCTTCGTGCTTGCCACTTCCACCGCCATGGAGCCTCACCGCTTCATCGCCTTCCTCGACGAATTGCGCGAGCGCTACGGCGAAAGCCTGCTGCGGCTCAAGGGATTGGTGAAGCTTGCGGACGATCCGCTCCGGCCCGTGGTCGTCCAGGGCGTGCAGCACGTGCTCCACGCGCCCGAGCGCCTGCCTGCCTGGCCGGATGCGGACGATCGCACCCGTATCGTGCTGATCACCAAGGGGGGCGACCGGCAAAGGATCGAGGACCTGTTCGCGGCCTTCTCCGGCGAGGTCCGCCTCGATGCGCCCGACCGTGAGGCACTGACGAACAATCCGTTGGCGTTCTGAGGTCGCCGGGACAGCCTCACACAGTGCCAGTGCCGATGATCCCATCGTGTTCCTGCCAGAAACTGACAGGGTGACTGGTTAGGCTCTCCTCGTTCCAACACGAGGAGGCCTTCATGCCGAACGTCAACTACGTCCTGCTTTTCGTCGACAGCCCACGCCGGAGTGCTGCCTTCTACCGCGACCTGCTCGGCCAGCAACCGGTGGAGGAGCAGGCCACCTTCGCATTGTTCGTCCTGGAATCGGGGCTTCGCCTGGGACTATGGAACAGGTACACGGCCGAACCCGCTCCCGTCGCGCAGGCCGGCGGTGCCGAGGTCGGATTCCAGGTAGCGGACGCCGCTGCCGTCGACAGGATATACGCCGAGTGGAGTGCAAGGGATGTCCGGGTGCTGCAGCAGCCCACCGATCTCGATTTCGGACGCAGCTTCGTGCTCCTTGACCCGGACGGCCACCGCCTCAGGGTGTTCTCGCCGGCGGCGTGACGGTTCCGTATCTTTGCCATCGCCCCACCTTAGCGTCTACGTGCGGTAGAGGCGATCAAACAGCATATGTCAATTTTACTGAGTTGCGAGCCAACATGGCGAAGCATTTGATGGTAACGAGGCAGGATCATGAGCTGCGCCTGACTGGCACCGGCGCCGACCAGATCCTGGAAATCGCGGCGCGCCGCCTTCGCTGCGAGTAAACGTTTCGTTCCAATACCGAACCGCGGGCTGGCTGAATGCATTCTGCTTTGCAATGGCTTGATGTCGATCGCCTCGTCATGACCCGCGGTTTGGGACCTATTGCGCCGCTACCATCTCCTCATGCGGGATCGGGCCTGGCGCCATGTCGCGGCGCCAGGGCGTGCGGCCCGCGAGCACGCCGGATTCATGCACGATCTCGGCGACATATTCCTCCTGGCGATAAGCCATCACATGCACGCCCGAGACGCCCTTGATCTCGCGGACCTGCTGGATGATGTCGATGCAGAGGCGCTTGCCTTCCTCCTTCTGGTCGGCGGCGCCTTCGAGACGCTTGATCACCGCGTCGGGCACATGCACGCCCGGCACGTTGGAGCGCATCCACTTGGCCGTGCGGGCCGAGGCGAGCGGCCCCACGCCGACCATGATGAAGCACTTCTCGTCCAGGCCCATGTCGCGGATGCGCGCCATGAAGCGCTCCAGCAGCGGCACGTCGAAGCAATATTGCGTCTGGATGAACTGTGCGCCCGCCTCGACCTTCTTGGCGAGGTTCACCGGGCGGAAATCGTAGGGCGGCACGAAGGGATTGGCCGCCGCGCCCATGAACATGGAGGGCGGCGTGGTGATCTTGCGGCCGGAGAGGAAGCGGCTTTCGTCGCGCATGGTGCGGATGGTCTGCAGCAGGGCGGTCGAATCGAGGTCGAAGACCGGCTTGGCCTCCGGATGGTCGCCGCTTTGCACGCCGTCGCCGGACAGGCACAGCACGTTGCAGACGCCGAGCGCGGCCGCTCCCAGCACATTGCCCTGGATGGCGATGCGGTTGTAGTCGCGGCAGGAGATCTGGAACACCGGCGAATAGCCCACGCGCGTCAGCAGGGCGCAGATCGCCACAGAGGACATGTGGCAATTGGCGCCGGAACCGTCTGTGGCGTTGATGGCGTCGACCCAGCCCTCGAAGGGCTTCACGCGCTCCAGCACATCGTCGGGATTGGCCGAATCGGGTGGGTTGAGCTCGGCTGTGACGGCGAACTCGCCGCGGCGCAGCACGCGCTCCAGCCTGCCGCGCGAGGAGTGGCCCGGCAGTTCCGGAAGGGGGGCGGCCGGATGCGGTCCGAAATCGTCGGGATGAGGCAGGCGGGTCTGGGTGCTCATGCCTTGGCTCCCCCGGTTTTGGCGCCATCGGTCTTGGCGGACGCAGCCTTGGCCTTGGCCGCCGCCGCGGCAGCTGCCTTCTCGGCCGCGATACGGGCATTGTAGCCCGACTTTTCCCTCGCCACCGACAGCCAGGACGAAGTGCCCTTCAGACGATGGTCGACGGGCTTGGCCGGAACGGTGATGGACGAACCCCCAGTCATCTTCTGCGAGCCTTCATAGGCCTTCACCCAGACGCAGGGCATCTCGGCATAGACCTCGCAGTTGCCATTGGCGCGCACGCCGCCGCAGGGGCCGTTGCGCAAGCCCTTTGGGCAGTTCATCGGGCAGGACATGCCGGTGGAGGAGAGAGCGCACTGCCCGCACATCTTGCAGTCGAACAGCGTGCCTTTCACCAGTTTCTCGATCCTGGCAACCGGCCGCTCCATGCGCTCCCAGCCGATGGCGGTGAAGACGGGGGCAAGCTTCACCAGTGTCCATTCGAGGGCATCGTACATCCGCTCCATGGCGGATGAGTTGCGGATGGCCCAGAATCGCAAGGCGAATTTCCTGGCGTCCCGCGGTGGCTTTCCGTTGGCTTCAAAAGCAGCAGGCGTGCGCATCGGCGGTAACTCGATTGGGAGAGCTAGCTGCTCTCTTTGCCGCCATTCTTGGCAAGAGCGACGAGCCGGGCCTTGTCATATTCCGCCTCGATCTTGGCAGCCGCTGCCGAAACTTCCGCTTCGAGGTCGTCGCCGCACTCGATGGGGGCGCTGCGGCGGAATTCGGCAAGGTAGTCGTCGGTCGCGGCGGCATCCGAACGCATGGCCGCCATGTCGACCGCCTCGCCGAAGCGCGAGCTCAACTCGCGTTTCGCGCTGGTACGGCCCTGCTTGGCTGCCACCATGGTGGGAATGTCGCGCCAATAAGTGATGATGAGCTGGGGCATGTCGGATCCTGGGGGCGCGGACATCCCGTCCGCTCATGAACAAACAACGATTTCGAAAGGAGGAGCCGGACAGGTTCCGCCCTTGCCTGCCACCGCCTCGTTTCCGAGAGTGGACAGGATGTCGGCGCTCCCAGCTAGAATGGTGTCCGGCTGCGGATCGCTGCGGCCAGAGTGCCCTCGTCCAGGTAGTCAAGCTCGCCTCCGACCGGCACGCCGTGCGCCAGTTTCGTCACCTTGACGCCGGTCGGGGCCAGGAGGTCGGTGACATAGTGGGCGGTGGTCTGGCCGTCGACGGTCGCGTTGAGCGCCAGCACGACCTCGCCGACGCGGCCCTCCGCCACGCGCGAGACCAGCTTGTCGATGGAAAGGTCCTCGGGGCCTACACCGTCGAGCGGGGAGAGCGTCCCTCCCAGGACATGGTAGCGAGCATTGACCACGCCGGCGCGTTCCAGGGCCCACAGGTCGGAAACGTCCTCGACCACGACGAGCAGAGAATCATCGCGGCGCGGGTCCGCGCACAGCGTACAGGGATCGGAAGTGTCGATATTGCCGCAGGTGGAGCAAACCACCACGCGCTCGCAGGCGATCTGCAGGGCCGAAGCAAGCGGCAGCATCAGCTGGTCGCGCTTCTTGATCAGCGTGAGAGCGGCCCGGCGTGCGGAACGGGGACCAAGCCCCGGCAGACGGGCGAGGAGCTGGATCAGGCGTTCGATTTCGGGGCCGGTCACGGATGGCATGGCGATCAGATAGGTGATTTGCCGCCTCTGCGCGAGGGATTTCAGTGCTCCCAGCGCCAAACTGCCACAATGCCCAATACTTGAGCACAAGTATCGCTTTGCGATATATCCGCGACTCCCGCTTGCGCCTCCTGGTTTGAAATGCCGATCCTTCCTTCCAAGCTATTCGTGCCGATCCTGGCCGGTGCGACCCTTCGCGACCGGTTGTTCGCCTGCCTCGGCGCCGTCGTCGGCATCGGCATTACCGGTCTCGTCTGCACCCTGGCCTTCGGGAGGGATCCGTATCTGCCCTACATCGTGGCGCCGGTGGGCGCCTCGGCCGTGCTCCTCTTCGCCGTCCCGGCGAGCCCGCTGGCCCAACCCTGGTCGATCATTGGGGGCAACACGCTCTCGGCGCTGGCGGGCATCGTCGTCTGCCGTTTCGTGCATGAGCCGCTGGCCGCGATCGGCCTCGCCGTGGGCCTTGCCATCGCGGTGATGTCACTCACGCGATGCCTGCATCCGCCCGGGGGCGCCGCGGCCCTGACCGCGGTGATCGGCGGGCCTGCCGTGGCGGCGGCAGGCTTCGGTTTTGCGCTCGTCCCGGTGGGTCTCAACTCGATCCTGCTGGTGGCTCTGGGATGCCTCTTCCATCGCTTCTCGCGTCACCCCTATCCGCATAGGCCGGCCCCCGTGCCGGCGAGCACGCATGGCACGCGCGATCCTGCCCCTTCGCAGCGCGTGGGCTTTCGTGGCGAGGATGTCGACGGCGCGCTGGAAGATCTCGGCGAGGCCTTCGATATCGATCGCGAAGATCTCGACCGCCTGCTGCGGCGGGTCGAGGAGCGTGCGCTGCTGCGCAGCCACGGCGACATTGCCTGTGCCGACATCATGTCTCGCGACGTGATCACCGTCGAACCTGAAACCAGCTTGCAGACAGCGCGCAACCTGCTGCTGGAACACAATATCCGTACATTGCCGGTGGTGAACGAGGCGGGCCGGCTTGCCGGTACGGTGGGCCTGCGCGAGGTTGTGCGGCTGGCCGACCGCGTCCATGAAGTCATGCGCGAGGCGGAGGTTGCCAGCCCGTCGGCGCCCGCCCTGAGCCTCCTCCCCCGCTTGACGGATGGCAGCGCCCATGCCGTGGTGATCACCGACGGCACCGGCCATGTCGTGGGTCTGGTGACGCAGACGGACTTGTTGGCAGCGACGGCGCGGCTTGCTGCGGACGCTGATCTCCGCCATTCATGAGGGCCGCGTCCGGACAGAAGCCGGTTGCCAGGAACCCGAACGCTGGTGCGGAAGGATACCTGGCGTCCAAGCTTCCCCGCGTTGAGATGATGCGCGCCATCTGAGCGAGGCGGAGAAAACCATGGCCTCATGCGCTGCCGGGCTCGCCGAACCATCGCGTGGCGGCCGCAGCGACTTCCCCACTGTCGGGAGCGCCTTGGCTGGCCCAGCCGACAAATCCATCGGGACGCACGAGCACGGCGCTCAAGCCCAGCCGTTCCCTGACGTCGCAAGCGACATGCCTGATCCGCCCGCCCCAGCGGCTGGCAAGCACCTGAAGCCATGGACGGGAGTCGAAATCCAGCAACAGGCCTTTGCCATCGCGCAGGATTTCTCCGATCCTCCTCCCATCCGCGAGCTCGAAATCGGGAACGCTGCGGCCCACGAGCGGGTTATCGCCGCCGAAATCGTAGCGAAGGGCAAGGCCCCACGCGCGCTCGGCGAAATAAGTCGCCCCGTCTCGCGTGCCGATGAGGTCGCGGATGATGGCCTCGAGCGCACGCGTGCTCCTGGTGGGGCGCATGAGCGCGACTTGCGCCCGTGACCAGTCCAGCACCCCGGCTCCCACCGGATGACGTTCGTCCTTATAGGTATCGAGCAGGCCGGCCGGGGCGTCCCCGCGGATCGTTGCGGCCAGCTTCCATCCGAGATTCGTCACGTCGCCGAGCCCGAGATTGAGCCCCTGGCCGCCCAGGGGCGAGTGGGTATGGGCGGCATCGCCTGCGAGCAGTATCCGCCCCCGGCGATAGGCGGTCGCCTGATGGGCGCGGTCGGTCCAGGTGGCGGAGAGCCGGAGGGTCGTCAGGGTGACGTCGGTACCAGAGACGCGGCGCAGCACGGACTGGACATGTTCGAGCGTGATTGGCCGGGTGCGGTGGAAAGCGCCTCCGTCGAAATCGACCATCGCGATCGTTCCGGGCCGTGCGTAGGTATACATGCCCGTTGGCGTGTATGTCCGGCCCGGCTGTAGTTTGCCCGGATCGTCCATCTCGACTTCGACGGAGTAGCCGGTGAATTCGGGATCGGTGCCGATGAAGTCGAAGCCGCCGGCCTTGCGAACGGTGCTGCGGCCGCCATCGCAACCGACGAGCCAGCGGCCGCGAAAGGTCTGCCCGGCGGCGCGGATGGTCACACCTTCGTCCGCCTGCTCCGTCTCCTCGACGGCCAAGCCACGCCGAATATCGACGCCGCCAGCGCTTGCCCGAGCCGCCAGAACGGTTTCGAGGGATTCCATGTCCACCATCATGTGGGTGCCGGCCGGGCTCGGCAGGCGATATGGCCATTGCGAGGCGTCGATATCGTCGTGGAAGAACTGGATGCCGGCGAAATGACCGGCCGGCCGGCGCTGCTGTTGCATCCAGTGGGCTGCAGCGCTGGTGGCGCCCGAAGCGTCGTTCGCGCGCTGCACCCCGGCGAGGGTGCCGAGCAGGTCGCGACGGTAGAAGGCTTCGATGGTGGGAGCCGAAAGGCCGCGCATTCCGAAGGGAAGGCGTTTCAGAGGCGAGCGGGGATCCTCGGCCTTCTCCAGCACCAAGGCCGAAAGGCCGAAGAGCCGCAGCTCACATGCGAGAAAAAGGCCGACGGGGCCGGCGCCGGCGATCACGACGTCATAATAGTCCGGGTGGTGGTTTTGCATGAACTGCTCCTGTGTCGATGTTCGACCGGAGCGTTCCTCGGGTTTGGGAACCACACGGACGAACGGTCGGACGCTTTCGCGGCATCCGCTGTTCGTCGTGGGGATCTCATGCACGAAGCCAAAGACCAGAGCTTTCGTTACCGAAAGGACTTGGGCTTACCAAACCAAGTCTGCCTTTTCCGACGCGGGGTACATAACATTGCCGCGATGGACCTGCAACGGACGCGGGCCCGGCTGTCGGAGCAACTGCTGGTTCCGGATCGCCGGGCTATGGCCCGTGGATGGCTGGGTCCATGCGCCCAGCCTCCGTCACGACGGCATCCATGCGGATGTCGTGGGGCAGCGGGTGGATCGTCCGGATCCCGAACATGGAATATCCTACCCCGATGGCCCGGCGCGTTTGCGGCAGAACCGCCAGGGTGCGGTCGAAATAGCCGCCGCCATAACCCAAGCGGTAGCCTTCCTCGTCGAAGCCGACGATTGGAGCAAGGGCGATGTCGGGCGTCACGACATCTTCCTTTTCCGGCACCGGTATGTTCCAGAAGCCTCGCTTCAGCTTCTCCCCGGGCTGCCAGCGGTGGAAGACGAGCGGCTTGTTCTTCTCTGCTACCACGGGCAAGGCCCCGATGGCCCCGCGCTCCAGGATCGAGGCAAGCCAGGCCCGCAGGTCCGGCTCGCCGCGCATCGGCCAATAGAGGCTGACGACCTTGCCCTCGAGCGTGGGCAGGAGCACGTCGAGATGGGCGGCGATGCGGCCCGCGTGGGCATGCCGCAGATCCGAAGGCATGGCGACACGCTGGGCCAGCAGCCGCTCCCTTTCGGCCCGGCGCCAGCGCATGATGGCGGCACGCTGCGCGGCCGGGCTGACATCGCCGAGGCCCCCTTCGCCAGGCGAGAGTTCGTGCAGGTAGCAGGCCGGCGAGGCGAGGTTATGCGGGTCTTCGTCGTGGGGTACGCTCATGGCGATGACCTCCTGAAGCGAGGTTAGGCCTCCCGTCCCGTCGGGCTTACCCGCAGGCGACGCGCTCCCGCCAAGGGCGGACATCAGCCACCATTGGCGTCGATCAGCTCGATCAGGCGGTCGCAGTCCGCCGCCAGCCGTCGCTCGTCCAGGTTGGTGATGCCGAGGAGCAGGCCGGTCCGGCGTGACGCCTGGTACCAGGGCGAGAGGGGCACCGGCGCCATCCCGTAGGGCAGCGCCTGGGCGGCGACGGCAAGATCGTCCGTGCTCGCCGACAGTTCGAGGCGTACGGACAGGCCGCCGGTCACGTAGACCTCCATGTCGGTGCGCCGATAACCGCGAAGGCGCTCCGCCAACGTCTCGCGCCGAGCAGCGTAGAGGCGCTTCATGCGGCGCAGATGCCGGAGATAATGTCCCTCTGCGAGGAATATTGCTGCCGCCCGCTGGATCGAGGCGGCGGGGGCCGGGAAAAGGGCTGCGGCAACATCGCCGAAACGCCCGGCAAGCTCCGCCGGCACCACCAGGAAGCCGAGCCGTAGGGCCGGGCTGATGGTCTTGCTGAAGCTGCCGGCATGGATGACGCGGCCATGCCCGTCGAGCGAGGCAAGGGCCGGGGCCGCACGGCCCCGGAGCTGCAATTCGCTGAGGTAGTCGTCCTCGATGATCCAGGCTCCGGTGCGCCGGGCCCACTCGAGGACGGCGAGCCGTCGGGGAAGCGACAGGGTGACGCCAAGCGGAGCCTGCTGGCCCGGCGTGAGGACCGCGAGCCTTGACTCGGGCGCGAGGCGCATCCCGGCTTCGACGTCGAGCCCATCGCCGTCGACGGGCACGGAAGTCGGGACGATGCGTGCGAATTCGAGGGCGAAGCGGGTGAGCGGGAATGCCGGGTCCTCGAGCCACGCCTGGCAACCGTCGAGCTGAAGGGCCCGCAGGGTCAGGCCAAGGGCGCCAGCATAGCCCGAGGTGATGAGAACCTGTGCCGGCGAGCATTGTATGCCGCGCGCCAGAGCGAGATAGGCGGCGATCTCCTGCCGAAGCTCGGGATGTCCCCGCGGGTCGGGATAGCTCACCGGTGCGGCCGCCGCCGCCCGAGCGCTCCGCGCCATGATGCGCGACCATAGCGAGAAGGGAAAGGCGTCCTGCGCCGGCACGCCCATCTGGAAGGCCGCGGGCGGGCGCTCGAAGTCCTGGAAGAACGTCGGCAACGGTGTGGTTTCGCGCGCGGGATCGGCAGTTCCGCGAGGCACGCCCTGTGAGACGACGCGCGTGCCCGCCGCCCCCATGCCGGCGATCAGCTGTTCGTCGGCGAGCTTCTCATAGGCGGCGCGGACGGTTCCGCGCGCCACGCCGAGCTGCGCGGCGAGATCGCGCCATGAGGGCAGTCGCGCGCCTCCGGCCAGGCGGCCGTCGCGGATGGCCCTGCTGATGCTGCGATGGATCTGGACCGCGAGGGGCTGCCTGGCCGCACGGTCGATGCTGATCTCGAACCTGTCCGTCATTGACCGGTATGGTACAGCATTTCATACAGGACTTGGTGCTTTTTTGTGATCCGAAAGCGATGCACCCTCCGCCCATCGAAATCATCGAGGATGAGACGATGTCTCTCAAGACAAGGCTTCAGGTCGCCTCTCTCGCGCTGGCGGCTGCGGTGGCCGCCAGCGGGGCCGATGCGCATGATACGAAGGGCGACGCCGTGGCGCCGGCCTTCCAGCGCCCCATTCCGAATACTCCCGGCAAGAGCCTGACGGCCGTGGTGGTTTCATACAAGCCTGGAGGCACCTCGCCGCCCCACACCCATGCCGGGTCGGCCTTTGTCTGGGCCTATGTGCTGTCCGGTTCGATCCGCAGCCAGGTCGATGACGGGCCTGCCAGGATCTACCACGCCGGCGAGAGCTGGTACGAGGATCCCGGGACGCACCACAAGGTGAGCGGGAATGCCAGCAGGACGAGGCCTGCCTCCCTTCTCGCCGTTTTCGTGGCCGACGGCGATGAAAAGACCCTGACCATCTATGACAAGGACAAGTGAGATGACCCAGCGCCTCGACTACAACGCCGCCGCCCCTGCCGGCATGAAGGCCCTAGGGGGCGTCTATGGCTATGTCGGCCAGAGCGGCCTGCCGAAAGCCCTGATCGACCTCGTCTACCTGCGCGTGTCGCTGATCAATGGCTGCGCCTACTGCATCGACATGCACACGCGCGACCTGATCAAGGGTGGCATGAGCATCGAGAAGATCGCCCTGACGCCGGTCTGGCACGAGGCGGGCGGCCTGTTCTCGAATCAGGAAGAGGCCGCCCTCAGATGGGCCGAGACGGTAACGAAGGTTGCCGAGACAGCCGTGCCCGACGCCGAGTTCCAGGCCGCCCGCGCGGTCTTCGGCGAGAAGGAGCTCGCCGACCTCACCATCGCCGTCGGCCTGATGAACATCTACAACCGCCTTGCCATCAGCTTCCGGGCGACGCCGCTGACGGTTAAGGAGAAGGAAAAGCAGAATTCAGCTGCATGAACAGGCCGCTGAGCGGCCAAGCGGCAACTCGGTTGTCGGCGTACTCAGAACGGCAGCTTCATGCCGGGCGGGATGGGCAGGCCGGCGGTAAGGGCGCCCATCTTCTCCTGCATGAGGCGGTCGCCCTTGGCACGAGCGTCGTTGTGGGCTGCGAGGATGAGGTCCTCGACGATTTCCTTCTCCTCGGGCTTGAGAAGCGAATCGTCCACGCTGACGCCCTTCATCTCGCCCTTGGCGGTGAGGCGCACCTTGACGAGACCGCCGCCGGCGACGCCTTCCACCTCGGTGCGCTCGAGTTCGGCCTGCAGGTCCTGCATCTTGGCCTGCATGGCCTGGACCTGCTTCATCATGCCCATCACGTCTTTCATGCGTGTCTCCTAAATGTCGTCGGCCGAGTAAGGCTCGGCATCGTCGGGGTCCGCCGCGTCGTCGGGCGCCGGCGGGAGGGATTGCGTGGCAACAGGGCCATTGTCGCGGACGTCGACGATCTCCGCGCCGGGGAAGCGCTCCATCACGTTGCGCACGAAAGGATGGGCGCGGATGCCAGAGAGCACCGCGGCCTGCCTGGCCTCGGCCTGCTCGCGCAAGGTGGATTCCCCGCGCTCGGAAGAGATCACCACCAGCCAGCGCTTGTTGGTCCAGTCGGACAGTTTGCGCGAGAGATCGTTGACCAGGCCTTGTGGCGAGCCCTGTTCCAGGGCGATGTCCAGGCGCCCGTCCGCGAAGGCCACCAGGCGCACGAAGCGCTCCAGCGCCAGCTTCAGCGGCAGGTCCCGTTTTTCCTGGGCCAGAGCCACCAGTTCGGCGAAGCTTGCAAGTTCGCGGGTGGGAAGGGCTGCGGCAGCGGTATCGGCCTGGGGAATTCGCATCGGCTGCGATTGGATCGCCGGCTGGGCGACGCTGGTGATCAACTGCGCACGCGGCGCCGACGGGGGCGGGCCGGAGGGGGGGGCGGACGGGGAGCGCGCCGGGGCGGTGCCGCCATTTTCCGTAAGCTGGCGGATCAACTCCTCGGGGGAGGGCAGGTCGGCGGCGTAGCACAGCCGTGCCAGTACCATGTCGGCGGCGGCGAGCGGCTTGGCGGCGGTCTGAGTCTCCGGAATGCCCTTCAGCAGCATCTGCCACTGGCGCGTGAGCACCTTCATGGAAAGCCGGCCCGCGAGTTCGCTGCCGCGCACCTTTTCGACCTCAGTGGCGGAGGGGTCCTTCGCGGCGGCAGGAGAGATCTTCACGCGCGTGACGAAATGGGTGAACTCCGCAAGTTCCGAGAGGACTACGGCGGGATCGGCACCCTGGTCGTACTGCGCGCGCAGTTCATCGAGCGCCGCGGCGGCATCGCCCCGCATCACCGCTTCGAACAGGTCGATCACGCGCGAGCGATCAGCAAGGCCTAGCATGGTGCGCACGCCCTCGGCGTCGATGCCGCCGCCACCATGCGCGATGGCCTGGTCGAGCAGGGACAGCGAATCGCGGACAGAACCCTCGGCCGCGCGGGCGATCATGGCCAGCGCCTCGCCATCGACGGTCACGTTCTCCTTCTCGCAGATACTCCCGAGATGACGCGCGAGCAGGCCGCTGTCGACCCGCCGCAGGTCAAAGCGCTGGCAGCGCGAGAGGATGGTGATCGGCACCTTGCGGATTTCGGTGGTGGCGAAGATGAACTTCACATGCGGCGGCGGTTCCTCCAGCGTCTTCAACAGGGCGTTGAAGGCGTTGGTCGTCACCATATGGACCTCATCCATGATGAGGACCTTGAAGCGCGCCGAGACCGGGGCGTAACGCACGCTGTCCGTGATCTCGCGGATATTCTCCACGCCATTGTGCGAGGCGGCGTCGAGTTCCATCACGTCGATGTGGCGGCTGTCGATGATCGCCTGGCAGTGGCGGCCGAGAGCCGGCATGTTGATGGTGGGCTTGCCGCCGCCCTCCTGCGGCTCGTAGTTCAAGCCGCGGGCGAGGATGCGCGCGGTGGTGGTCTTGCCGACCCCGCGGACGCCGGTGAGCATGTAGGCCTGATGGATGCGCCCCGTCTCGAAGGCGTTCGACAGGGTGCGCACCATGGCATCCTGCCCAATCAGGTCATCGAAGGTCTGGGGGCGATATTTGCGGGCGAGGACGCGATAGGGCTGGGTATCGGGCAGCTTGTTGTTCGCGTCTTCCATCAACTATCCCTCTAAGGGGGGCACCCGCGACGCGGCCGTAAAGATAGAGGTAGGAGGCTGGACGAAGACCCGCAGCGGTCTCGTTGGGGCTGCTTCCTTCCGGACCTGACCCGGTTGGCGAGTGTTGCGTCCACCGCCAACCTCCCGAGGCGTATATGAGGCATCGGCGTCCGAATGACAAGACGTCAATCGTTGATTCATGACCGGCGAGTGAACGGCGGGAGTTTCGACGTTTTTTCCGTAAAAAAACCGCTGCGGTCCAAAAAAACGTCTTGGACTTTGGCGCGCGAGCGACTATCTAGAAATACACAAATCGTTCGGGGCTGGCGTCGATAGTACGAGCTGGCTCTAGTGCGGGAAGCACTTTCAGTCGAACATCGAGCGAAGCGCTCGTTCGCCCCAACGGTAGAAATGCTCATTCCGGTTTCAAGAGCCAAGGTGGCGATCTGCCGGATGTGTGCTGCTGCGCGCGACGCAGGCGGAATCATGATTTTCCTGACCCGTGCGGTAACAAGGATGATGCTTCGACCATGACGATAGAGTCGCCATGGTGTCGCGAGTTCGCGCAGATTTATATTGGAGAATGAGACCAACCCATGAGGCAGGGACAGCAAAAGCGTATGCGCGGCCGTTCGCGCGGCGGTAAGGGTCCGAATCCGCTTAGCCGGAGCTACGAGTCGAACGGCCCCGACGTCAAGGTGCGCGGAACGGCAGCTCACATCGCTGAGAAATATGTCCAGCTGGCGCGTGACGCCCAGTCTTCCGGCGATCCGATTCTGGCCGAATCCTATCTGCAGCACGCCGAACACTATTTCCGCATCATCGCCGCCGCCCAGCCACAATATGGCAGCGAGCAGGGCTTCAGCCAGGGCGCCGACGACGAGGAAGAGGGCGATGATGCCGATTTCGAAGGACCGATTCCTTCGATGCCCCAAGGCTTCGGTGCACCGGCGAATCACGTCGGCAGCGGCAATGGTTCGGGATTCGACGAACAGCCCCGGCTGGTTCAGCCGGCGCGCGAACGCAACTTCGGTGAGGGCGGCCAGTCCTATCGCGAGCGTGAACCCCGTTTCCGCGATCGCAACGACCGCTTCAACGGCGAGCGCCTTCCGAGGGAAGACCGTCAGCCGCGCGAACGCAATTTCGGCGATCGCGGGGAACGTAACTTCGATGCGCCGCCCAACGGCTTCGTACCCGAGGGCGAGGGCGCCGGCGAGCAGCGCAGTTTCAATCCGCGCCACAACCGTCGCGATCGCCGCTATGGCGACCGTCCCGAGCGCCCGTTCCGCGACCGCAACAGCGACAGCGCGCCTTATGGCGAGCGCCAGCAGGGCGAGCGTGGTAGCTACCAGGAGCGTTCCTTCCAGCCGGCACCCGTCGTGCCTGTCGATCAGCCCCAGCCGGATGTAGGCGAGGACAACGTGTTGTCGACCCTGCCTTCCTTCATCACGGGTGCGCCGGTGGTGGCCTCCGCTCCGACCCCGACGGCAGCGCCCGCGCCGGCCGTCGCTCCTGCTGCTGCTCCGGTTGCAGCGACAGCAGAAGCCGCCGCGCCGGCGGTAGAAGGGGAGGGCGAGGCTCGCTTTCCCCTGCGTACGCGCCGTCGCCGCACGACCAAGCGTACAGCTGAGGCAAGTGAAACTGCGGAAGCGAGCACGGAGCCGGCTGACGAATAACAGGCCGACAACACGACATTGCACGATCCAACCGGCGGCTGCCTTCTGGCCGCCGGTTTTTTATTGTTCCGGTCCATGGAATTGCTGGAACCGGAATGCCGCCGGCCGGTTTAGTCCCTTATGACTTGCGCCGGTGCTGCAAATCGTGGTCCATAGAAATCTCCGCGATGAGCGGCGGATCCTGGGATCGATGGCGGAATGCGGTGATGCTGGCTCGATTGCAAAGACTGATACGCGGGTTTGCGCCGGGTGGTTCGGCGAAGCCTCGCTACGTCTTTGACGAGACCGACCACCGTGTGGCCGCTGCCGGTCTCCTCGTCTATGCCATGAATGTGGACGGTGTGCAGAGCCCCGCCGAGAAGAAGCGTGTCGAGAGCCTGATCCAGGAACGTTTTTCGCTCGACGCCGAAGAGACGCAGGCCCTCCTCGCAGCCGCCGGCGAGCGGAATCGGAACGCCCTCGATTTCAACGATTTCACCGGTATCGTGAAGCGCGCCTACAATGTGGAAGGCCGCGAACGCATCATCGAGATGATGTGGGAGATCGTATTCGCCGACCAGGTGCTGCACGAATTCGAGGACAATCTGGTCTGGCGCGTCGCGGAGGCGCTGGGGGTGCCGGTCCAGACGCGCAATGTCATCCGTGGCAGGGTCGCGGAGCGCAACGGCGTCACCCTCTCCGAGGCGAGCGAGTGAGCCGCCCGATAGCGCTCGTCACCGGTGCATCGAGCGGCATTGGCGAGGAACTCGCGAGGGCGCTCGCCGAGCAAGGCGAGGATCTCCTTCTCGTCGCCCGCACTGAAAGCGAGCTCATGCGCGTGCGGGGAGAGATCAGCGCCGCGACAGGACGTTTCGTTGCCATCCTTCCTCTCGATCTCGAACGTGCCGATGCGGTCGAGGTCATCCGGGAGGCGCTGAGCCGGCAGGATCTCAGCGTGTGCCATCTCATCAACAACGCCGGTTTCGGGCTGGCAGGCGATATGGCCGATCTGCCGGTCGCCGGGCAAGTCGGCATGGTCGACCTCAATTGCCGGGCCTTGCTGGCGCTGACACTCGCCTTCCTGCCGCAGATACGGGAGAACGGGGGCGGCGTGCTCAATGTCGCGTCCGTCGCCGGCTTCACACCGGGGCCCGGGCTGGCCGTCTACTATGCCAGCAAGGCGTTCGTGGTGTCGCTCACTCGGGCGCTGGCGTTCGAGGAGCGCGAGAGCGGCATCCGGGTCTGCGCGCTTTGTCCAGGTCCGGTGCCGACCAAGTTCGGAACGCGTGCCGGCTTCCACCTCTCCGGCGCAGTTGACCTTACAAGACCTTTGTCGGCAAAGGATGTTGCCCATATCGGCCTCGCCGGCTATTTCGGTCGTCGCACCATCGTTGTGCCGGGACTCATTCCCAAGCTTATGGTCGCGATATTGGCAGTGATGCCGACCCGCATCGTCTTGCCCGTACTGGCCCGGGCGCAGCGTCAGCGGCGGTCGCGATGAGGAGATATTGCCCTCCTCGTCGTCAACGTGCCACAGGCGCCTGCCAAAAGCCTTCCTTGACTTCCCTGCCGCGAGACGCCAGTTTCCGGCTCCTTTTTGTCGTCAGCGGACAACCATGCGCAGCTATCTCGATTTCGAAAAACCCGTGGCCGAATTGGAGGCCAAAGTCGAAGAGTTGCGAGCAATGGGAGAGTCCGGCGACGCGGTTGCGATCGGGGACGAGATCCAGCGCCTCGAGGTCAAGGCCAACCAGGCTCTGCGCGACCTCTACGCCCAGCTGACGCCATGGCAGAAGGCGCAGGTCGCCCGCCACCCCGAGCGACCCCACGCCACCGACTACATCAAGGCGCTGATCGAGGATTTCTCGCCTCTGGCCGGTGACCGGAAATTCGCCGAGGACGAGGCGATCATCGGTGGATTTGGACGTTTCCGCGGCGAAGCGGTCTGCGTGCTCGGCCATGAGAAGGGCTCGGACACCGAAAGCCGCATCCGCCACAATTTCGGCATGGCCCGGCCCGAGGGCTACCGCAAGGCGGTGCGGCTGATGGACCTGGCCAATCGTTTCGACCTGCCGGTCATCTCCTTCGTCGATACGGCCGGTGCCTATCCCGGCATCGACGCCGAGGAGCGCGGCCAGGCCGAGGCGATCGCGCGGTCCACGGATGCCTGCCTGGCGCTGGGATCGCCCAATGTCGCGGTGATCATCGGCGAGGGCGGTTCGGGCGGTGCCATCGCCGTCGCCGCGACCAACCGCGTGCTGATGCTCGAGCACTCGATCTATTCGGTGATCTCGCCGGAAGGCGCGGCCTCCATCTTGTGGCGCGATCCCGCCAAATCGCAGGATGCCGCCAACAACATGAAGATCACCGCGCAGGACCTGCTGAAGTTCGGTGTGATCGATGCCATCATCCCCGAGCCTACGGGCGGCGCCCATCGTGCGTCGGAGAAGGCGATCGAGACGACGGGCGATTTCATCCAGAATGCGCTGCGGGATCTCTCGGGGCAGCCCCGGGAGGCGATCATCCGGGCCCGGCAGGACAAGTTCCTCATGATCGGCCGGAGCTTGTAATACCGGGAGCTGACGGGATGTCCGCGTTCCCAGCTATCCCCTCAATGCTGCCGCCGGCGCCTGCCGGTAGGCCATGAAGGCCGGGACGAGGCCCAGCACGGCGGCAAAGCCCAGCAGAATCCCTGCAAGACTCCAATCTCCGCGCTCGAATTCCACAGGCAGGGTAAAGCCGCTCCAGGCCGATATCTGGTTCGAGATCGTCAGGGCTGCGGCATAGCCGAGAGCAAACCCGCAGGCGATGCCGATCGCCAGCAGAGCGAACAGTTCCAGCCAGACGATCGCCAGGACGGTGTGGCGCGGCGTGCCGAGGGCACGCAACGCGCCGATCTGGCGCCGGCGCTGGCCGATGTGGATGACCGTCACGAACACCAGCGCCGCGGCGACGAGGAGTTGCGCTCCCGCCGCCACCGCCACCAGCACCGCACGGGCATCGCCCAGTGTCGCATAGAGCCGGGTGAGCACCTCGGCCGGGAAGACGGCGAGCGTACCCTCACCTCGGTAGGCCTGGCGCAGCTTGTAGGCGTCGGCGAGCGTTCTGGGCTTCACGAGCAGTGCCGGTGCGCCGGGGATGTCGCCGGCAAAGGTCTCCACGATCGGAGCGGCAGGGTCGAGCGCGGGCTCGTGCTCGTCATGGCCGGCCTCGTGGCCGGCGGCGCCGTGGCCATGGTCCTCCTCGCCGAGGCCGTGGATATGCCATACGGCCTGGATCGGCACCAGAATCGCGCGATCCCAGGCCGTGCCGGTGGGCTTGAGGCGGCCGACCACTTCATAGGCCAGGGCGGTGTGGGTGTGCCCTCCTTCTTCCGGCGCGCCGTGAGCGGGCTTGATGCGGGTCCCGAGCGTAACCCCGGCGCTGGCTCCCGCCACCGCTTCGCCCTCCGCCTCGAAAAGGCGTCCCTCGGCGAAGCCGTCGGCAAGGCTGTTCACCAGCACCCTCGTGGTGCCCACGATCTGCCGGCCCCGGTAGGAGTCGCCGAAGCCGATCGGCGCCACGAAGGAGACACGGGGATCCGCCGCGAGCTTCTTGAAGACCTC
Organism: Labrys sp. ALF-8; assembly: GCF_059699065.1. Taxonomy (NCBI): domain Bacteria; kingdom Pseudomonadati; phylum Pseudomonadota; class Alphaproteobacteria; order Hyphomicrobiales; family Xanthobacteraceae; genus Labrys; species Labrys sp. ALF-8. Next base: position 1,694,572 of record NZ_AP048537.1, on the reverse strand, counting down.
GCCGGGCAATAGCGGCAAGGGCGAGGGCTGTAGGAAGACGGAGGAGAGGACGAGCTGTGTCTCGCTGCCGGGTGCCCCGATGACGAGGTCGAACTTGTCGGCGGCGCGGGCACTGCCGAGCCGCATCGCCCGCTCCTGCAGGATGACGCCGACGCCAAGAGCCGTCGCAAGAGCTACCAGGAGGACCACGGCGAGCGCTCCGGGCCACATCCGGCGCAGGTCGGCGAGAATGAACCGGGTCATGCGGCGGTCCTCGCCTGAGTGTCGGAGACAACTCCACCGGCTGAGAAGGTCAGGCGGCGGGCAAGCCGATCCGTGAGCCTTGCGTCGTGGGAGACGACGATGAGCGTGCTGCCCGACTCCCGGGCCAGTCCGAGCAGGAGACTGCCGACGTCAGCGCCGCTTTCGGCGTCGAGGCTGGCCGTCGGCTCGTCCGCCACCAGGATGGCGGGGCTGCGCAGGAGTGCCCGGGCGATGGCGACACGCTGCATTTCGCCGCGCGACATGGTCTCTATCGCCTGCCGGGGCCTGTCCAGGCCGACGCGTGCAAGCAATGCCCGGGCACGCGCGAGGCTTGCCCGGTCAGCGCCGCCCGACAGCCGAAGCGGCAGCAGTACATTCTCCAGCGCCGAAAGCCCCGGAAACAGGTGGAAGTCCTGCATCACCAGGCCGATATTGCGGCCGCGCCAGCGGTCGCGCGCCCCTTCGGAGAGGGCGGCGATATCCGTGCCACCCCAGAGGACGCGGCCCCTGCACACGCGCTCCAGTCCGGTTACTACATTGACGAAGGTGCTCTTGCCGGAGCCGGAAGCGCCCGTGATGGCGACCTGGCCGCCGGCGGGAATGGCGAGCCGCTCGATTCGCAGCACCGGTGCGGGAAGGCCGGGATAGTGGATCGCGATATCTTCGAGCTGCAGGCCAAGCATGGGCTCAGGCCACCCAGTAGCGTGCCCCGCGCAGGCGCAGGCGGCTGAGAAACCCGGTCTCCGGGTCGGTCCACGACCCCATTTCGAGGCGGCCGGTCACCTCGATGCGGGTTCCCGGCTGCACGAAGGTCTGCTTCTCGTCGAGATAGATGACCACGATGTTGTCGGGCCAGTCCGAGTCGGAGGAGCAGAACGGGCAGATCGACATCGGGATTTCGGTGAGCACGAAGAACGTCGCCTCGGCCTTGAGCGGAGGCGCCATGAAGCCGCTCATGGTGACCTCCTGGCCGGCGAGACCCTTGAGCTTGTCGGAATATTCCAGGCCCAGCACGCTGATCTTGCCATAGAGCTCGTCGAAGGAGAGCGTCGCCGGCGCAGCAAGGGCCGGCCGCAGCGCAAGCAGCGGCGAGAGGCCGATCAGGCGAAGGACATGGCGGCGTGAATGAAGGCCCTGGTTCGCCATGGAGCGTCCTTTCATTTGCGCGGCCAACGGAAAGGCGCGCACCTCACGGGATGCGCGCACCAAACGCGGAGCCTCGGCCTGCCGGCCGACGCCTCGATATCCCCCGTGGCGATTTCTCGCCAGGGGGGCAGGGTGCAGCCTCGATTACTGCATCTGTGCCTTCTGGGGCGCGGCGGCGCCGAGGGCGAAGGCGTCGACGAGCACCTTGTACACGTCGCTTTCTTCCATGTAGCCCTTGAAGCCTTCGGCGCCGGGGCCGGTGGCCTGCAGCACGATGTCGTCGACGGCATGGACGGCGGTGTCGGCCGAGCGGGGCAGGTTACCTTCGCGGAAGACGGCCCCCGGAATGTCCTTGTAGGCCGGGTTGGCAACATATTCCTTCTTCTCGTTCTGGATCGCCGGCTCGAACGGGCCATCCATCTTGGGGCGGAAGGTCTCGTAGTAGTCGGGGTAGTTGGAGGCGAACACGGCCAGGCGCTTCGATACGTCGACCTTGTCCGGGTAGCCGTCGCCGTCCTTGTCCTCGTAGTTCGGGAAACCGGCCTCTGCGTAGGTACCCACTTTTTCGCGCATCTCGGTGCCGGGCTTGTCGTCGTCGATGGTGCCGATGATCGATACGCCATGGGTGTGGTCGCCCGTGGCGATGATCAGCGTGTCGGGATGCGTCTTGGCGAATTCCCGGGCGAGGCCGACGACCTTGTCGAACTCGATGGTTTCATAGAGCGAGCGGTCCCAGTCCATCGGGTGGGACATCTTGTCGATCGAGGCGCCTTCCACCATCAGGAAGAAGCCCTCCGGGTTCTTGGAGAGCTGATCCAGTGCGACCTTGGCCATGTCTTCCAGGCCGGGCTGGTTCGGGAACTTGGAGACCGTACCCTTCTTGAGGAAGTTGCGGTCGAGAACCGTATCCATGTTCCCGGTATGGAAGAGGCCGAGGATCTTGCCGGTATTCGTGCCGTTGGCCGCCGCCAGTTCCGTCTTGTCGGTGGCAATGGCATAGCCCGCATCCTTGAAGAGCTGGATATAGTCGGTGTCGTCCTTGCGTTTGGAACCCGGGGTCGACTTGGGCAGGAAGTAGGCCGAGCCGCCGCCGAGGATGATGTCGGGCTTCACGCCGTAGAACATGCCGGCGATATCGGCCTTGTCCGCGCGCTTGCGCGTATGGGAGACCACGGCGGCCGGGGTGGCGTCCTCGATCTCGGCGGTCGAGACCACGCCGATCGACTTCTTCGAGGCGCGGCGCAGCGCCTCCGCGATCGTCTCCACCTTCGGGTCGTCCAGGCTGGCGGGCGTGCGGTCGGCATAGACGCCGAGCGCGTTCACGGCCGTCTTGTGGCCCGTCATATAGGCCGACATGGTGTTGGCGCTGTCCGTGGCGATGGCGTCCGTGGCGGAGGTGCCGATGAAGGCCATGTGGTCCAGGTCATCCATGTTGAGGCGGCCATTGGCCTTGCCCTCGGTCATGCCCTTCGAAAGCAGGCGGGCGCCGGTGCGATGGGCGACCGAGAGGCCGTCGCCGAGCAGGAAGATGATGTTCTTGGCCTTGGGCGCCGCGGCGGTGCCGTAGACGTCCCACGTCACGCTCTTAGTCTGGCTGCCGGCGGCGACTTCCACCTTGTAGCTTCCGGGCACGGTGATGGTGAGGCCGCGCAGCAGCACGGCGGAGCCGAGATCCTTGTCCTCCTTGCCTTTTTCCGAGGCAACGAACTCGATGTCCTTGCCGAAGACGGCCTTGTAGTCCTGGCCGTTCACGGTGACCCGGACATCCTCCTGCTTAATGTTTCCGTCGAACTCGGCCTTGAAATCAAAGGGGGAGCCGACGAGGATCGTGGCCCGGTCGAGCGGGAAGATACTGGTGGCCTGCGAGGGGCCCGCCAGCATGGTCGTGACGGCGAGGGCTGCGAGGAGCGTGCGCATGGCAATCCTTTCGGTAACACAAGGAAAAGTTGTGTCAGAGAGAAATAGCCACCAGGGGTGACAGATCCATGACGATCCCGGCGCTTCTGCCGGCGTGCCCGCGTTACATGACACACGATTGTAATCATTCCAGACAAGTCCTGGTGAAATCCAGGATTTTTGCTTGGTCTACATGCCGAGGCAGCAAGATCTCGCTCAGCGTGAACCTTGCAAGCGATAGTCGCATGAAGAATTAATATAGCCTCCGATCAGCCCGGGGAGGCCAGGGATGATGCCCCAGGGTAATGGAAGCGGTGCGGGAGCTGGAAGTCGTGTCGGATCATCTGCCGGAATACCTGCAAAGTCGCTGATACAAACCCTCTATCGTTGTGCGCCGGAATCAGGCATTGTTGTGTTAAGACTCTGTTCACGCTATCGCGTAACCACGATGGGGCCGTGACTTGCGGCAAGCGCCCATTGACGGTAAATGTCCCTTTGTCTGACGTACTGACTTTTCACGGGTTCGCTGGTTCATGACCGCTCACTTCACGTTGATGCGCAAGATGGCCATGGCCGTTTCGGTCATGTTGCTGGCCGCGGCTTGTTCCAATCAAAACGGGGCGAGCTTGCGCTCCACAAGCCCGGTGCCGCAATCGCTCCTGGCTGAAATGCAGGCCAAGGGCATGGCGCGCACCGCGCCCATTCTCGTGCGCGTGTATAAGAAGGAATCCGAACTCGAACTCTGGAAGCAGACTTCGGGCGGACGTTATGCGCTGCTGAAGACCTATCCGATCTGCCGCTGGTCCGGGCAGCTCGGTCCCAAGAAGGTCGAGGGCGACCGCCAGGTTCCCGAGGGCTTCTATACGGTCGGCATGGGCCAGCTCAATCCGAACTCGAAATACTACCTGTCCTTCGACGTCGGCTATCCCAACAATTTCGATCGCCAGCTCGGACGCGCCGGCGGCGATATCATGGTGCATGGTTCGTGCTCCTCGCGCGGATGCTTCGCCATGACCGACAAGCAGATGGCCGAGATCTATGCGGTGGCCCGCGAGGCGCTGCAGGCCGGCCAGGGCTCGTTCCAGGTTCAGTCCTACCCCTTCCACATGACGGCCGAGAACATGGCCAAGAACCGCAGGAATCCGAATATCGGATTCTGGCAGAATCTCAAGGAAGGCTCCGACAATTTCGAGGTCACCAAGCAGCAGGTCAGGACCGATGTCTGCAAGGGCCGCTATGTCTTCAACGGTGATGGTGGCTCGGGCTGTGGTATTTCGCCGGCCAATGCCAGTGTTGCGGCGGCCGTCTACGACAAGAAGCGCAACGACGAGGCCAAGATTGCCTCGCTGATCTCTTCGGGCACGAAGGCCGTCAACTACATCTACCAGGATGGTGGCTCGAATCCCGTGTTCGTTGCCCGCTCAGTCGATCAGACGGCAGTACCGGGCAAGGATCGTCCCTATTCCTATTCGAAGGTCGACGTGACGGAAGTCGCGCTCAACGACAGCGGCGCTCCCGCCAGCGATGCCGATGCCGTCGCCGCTCGGCAGGTGACCTACTCGGCTGCCGAGGAACTGCTGCAGTCCGAAGCGGCGGTGGCTCGTCGCCCTCTCAAGGGACCTGCTGATCCGAAGGCCGTCGCGACGCGCCAGCAAGCCGTCTATGCCCGCCTGATGGGCGGCAAGATGCCGGCGGCCGCCCTGCCTCCCGTCGAGGCCACGGCGGTGGCTACGGTCGATGTGCCGGGCAAGCCCGCGCTCGTGGCTGCGGCTCCCGCTGCGATCACCGCGCCCGGACCGCAGGTGGCTTCCGTTGCTCCTGCCGGCGGTGATCAGCCCTTCTATGCCCGTTGGCTCGGTTTCGCCAACGAGCCGGCCAAGCCCGCTCAGCCGGCCGTGACCGCGATGGTCGATCCGGTACAGACCGGCACCGTGCCCGAAACCAAGCCCAAGAGCGTCAAGAAGCAGGCCCGCCAGACGGTGACGCCCGGCAAGCCGGTGGTGGCTTCGGCCGCTCCTCCTGCCAACCAGGTCGCCGCTTTGCCTGCCCCGATTTCCGATCCGCCCGCCGAGCAGCCTTTCTACAAGCGCTGGCTGAGCTTCGGCGGAGATGGGACGGCTGCGCCAGCCAATTGAGATCGCAGACCATTTTCGATATCCTGAAGAAGGAACCCTTTCCCGGCATGGGGAAGGGTTTCTTCGTTTCAGGATGCACGCCTGCCCGCCAGGAAGGCGGGTGAACAACATCGTTTCGGGAAGCCCTGCTTGCCATGTCGCTTGATGTCGTCGATCTGCGCGACTTCTACAGTTCCAACCTCGGCGTCGTTGCCGGTCGCCTGATCGCGACCAAGATCCGGGCAAGGTGGAGCGATCTTACCGGCCAGCGCCTTGCGGGCATCGGCTTCGCCGCCCCCTATCTCACCATGTTCCGCGACGAGGCCGAACGGGTGGTCTCCTTCAATCCCGCGACCCAGGGCGTGCTCGAGTGGCCCGACAATGGCCCCCTAGCCGCGGCGCTGGTGGAGGAAACGGAGCTGCCGCTGGCGGACGGCTCGCTCGACCGGGTGCTCGCCATCCATTTGCTGGAGGAGGCCGAATCCGCGCTGGATACGCTGCGCGAAATCTGGCGCGTTCTGGCGCCGGGCGGCACGGTGATCCTGGTGGCGCCCAACAGGCGCGGCGTGTGGGCCCGATCCGACGCCACCCCCTTCGGCAACGGCAGGCCCTTCTCGCGGCCCCAGTTGACGCGCCTGCTGCGCGACGCGCTGTTCTCGCCGGTGAACTGGACGGAGGCGCTCTATCTGCCGCCGCTCTTCCACGGTTGGGCGCTGCGTTCGGCGCCCACCTATGAGCGGCTCGCGGCCCGCCTCGCGTCGCCCTTTGCAGGCGTCCACATCGTGGAGGCTTCCAAGCAGGTATTCCGGCCTATCACCGTGCGCGCGAGGCGAGCGACGGCGCCGAAGTTCCAACCCGTGCTGATCCCGAGCGCGGCGGGAAGAGTGGGGAGCGTAGCCCGGGACCGCGGACATCCTGTCCGCTCCTAAGCGATCGGCCATCAGGCGCGGACAGCGTGTCCACGCTCCCGACTACCGTCTTCTCAACAGGAACACCGCCTGCTCGCCGAACAGGTTCCAGAACCACCAGGGCGCCTGCACCTGAACCGGCTGGCCCGAAACCGTCAGCGCCTCAGCCCGCTCGATCACCACGTCGATGGTTCGTGCCAGTTCGACGAAATCGCGGATCGAACAGAAGTGGATGTTGGGCGTGTCATACCAGCTATAAGGCAGGTTCTCGGTAACCGGCATGCGGCCGCGGAACAGGATCTGGCTGCGAATGCGCCAATGGCCGAAATTGGGGAAGGAGACGATGGCGCGCCGGCCGATGCGCAACATGTCCTCCACCACCTGGCGCGGATTGCGGGTGGCCTGCAGCGTCTGCGAGAGGATCACATAGTCGAAGCTGTCGTCGGGATAGTTGCCGAGGTCGGAATCGGCATCACCCTGGATCACGGCGAGGCCGCGGCCGACGGCGGCGTTGACGCCGATCTGGCTGATCTCGATGCCCCGGCCGTCGACGTTGCGCGTGGCCTCCAGCAGGGCGAGCAGTTCGCCGTCGCCGCAGCCGACATCGAGCACGCGCGCGCCGGGCGTGACCATGTCGCGGATCTTGATGAGGTCGAGGCGCGTCCCCATCCCGGATCCGTTGCTGCGCTGGGCCGTCATGGTGCGGGTGTCGCGCTGGCGGAACTTCGTCATGCGACGCCCCTTTCGCGCGCGGCCGCGCCCACGAAGCCCCGCACCATGTCGAAGAGTTCGGGAATGTCGAGGAGGAAGGCGTCATGGCCTTTGTCGGTCTCGATCTCGACGAAGGAGACGCGGGCCCCGGCGGCGTTCAGCGCATGGATGATCTGCCGCGAGTCGCTGGTGGGGAACAGCCAGTCCGAGGTGAAGGATGCCACACAGAAACGCGTCCTGGACCCCTTGAAGGCGGCGGCCAGCGAGCCGCCATGGTCGCCGGCGAGGTCGAAATAGTCCATCGCCCGCGTGACATACAGATAGGAATTGGCGTCGAACCGGTCGACGAAGCTCAGACCCTGATAGCGCAGATAGCTTTCGATCTGGAAATCGGCATCGAAGGTGAAGGTGCGCGCAGCCCGATCCTGCAGGTTGCGGCCGAATTTGCGCTGCAATGCCCCCTCTGAAAGATAGGTGATGTGCGCGGCCATGCGCGCGACCGCCAGGCCCTTGCTCGGCCGGGTGCCGATCTCGATATAGCGGCCGCCCTGCCAGTCGGGGTCGGCCATGATCGCCTGGCGCCCAACCTCGTGGAAGGCAATGTTCTGGGCCGAATGGCGCGGGGCGCTGGCGATGCAGAGCGCGCCGAACACACGGTCCGGATAGGAGGCCGCCCATTGCTGCACGAGCATGCCGCCCATCGAGCCGCCGAGCACGCAGAACAGGCTCGGGATCTCCAGATGGTCGAGCAGCATGGCCTGCGCGCGCACCATGTCGGCGATGGTCACCACCGGAAAATCGAGGCCGTAGGGCTGTCCGGTTGCCGGATTGGTCGAGGCCGGCCCAGAGGACCCCATGCAACTGCCGATGACATTCGGGCAGATGACGAAGAAGCGCTCGGTGTCGATCGGCTTGCCCGGGCCGACCATGGTGTCCCACCAGCCTGCTCGGCCGGTCACCGGATGGACGTTGGCGACGTGCTGGTCGCCGGTCAGGGCATGGCAGACGAGCACGGCATTGGATCGGTCGGCATTCAGCTTGCCCGCGGTGGTGTAGGCGACACGCAGGGGCGCGAAGTCGATGCCGCTGTCGAGGCGCAGCGGCCGGTTCATGCCGAAATCGACGATGAAGCTGTCATCCGGCTCGTCGGCCTGCTTGCGGGCCATTTCCGGAAAGCTGGCGCGAAGTTGCTCACCTTCGGACATGGGGCGATGTCGTTCCTTCCCGGCGGCGTTGTTGAGGCATTCGTGGCGTCGTTCGATTTGCCGAACGTTTCGTTCGGCGTATCCTAATAACACGCGTTGTCATAATGGCAATGCCTCGCGGCGCGCAGCGGCTGGAGTGTCGTCCACCTGGTCGGTATTTCGGAGACGATGCGTTTCGCCGGAAAGGAAGAGGGCGACCGGTGATCATCCCTTCGTGTCATGTGCGGCTTTTCCCGCGAAACGGGGTCCACAGGATCCCGCCTGTGCGTTTTCACACGCTTGGGTTGCAATCGTGCATTCCCGGCCTTGCATGCGCCATTGCGGCAGGTAGACAGGAGGGAGTGCCGCAGTTCCCGGGGAACCAGCCATGTCCGACTTTGCCGTCACTTCCACCACGGTCGTCATCGCCGCCGCCATCGTTCTGCTGTTCTTCCTGATGAAGATGGTCAAGACGGTGCCGCAGGGTTACAACTACACCGTCGAGCGTTTTCGTCGCTACGCCTATACGATCCAGCCCGGCCTCAACATCGTGCCGCCCATCTTCCACCGCGTCGGGGTGCGGATGAACATGATGGAGCAGGTGCTGGACGTGCCGACCCAGGAGATAATCACCAAGGACAACGCGACCGTCGCGGTCGATGGCGTCGCCTTCTTCCAGGTGATCGATGCCGCCAGGGCCGCCTACGAGGTCGCCAATCTCAACTCGGCCATCATGAACCTCCTGATGACCAATATCCGTACCGTGATGGGCTCGATGGACCTCGACCAGCTCCTCTCCCATCGCGACGAGATCAATACGCGCCTCCTCAACGTGGTGGACGCCGCCGCGACGAGCTGGGGCGTCAAGATCACCCGGGTGGAGATCAAGGACATCGTGCCGCCGGCCGATCTCGTCGCCTCGATGGCACGCCAGATGAAGGCCGAGCGCGAGAAGCGCGCGGTGATCCTGGAGGCCGAGGGTCAGCGTCAGTCCGAGATCCTCAAGGCCGAGGGCCAGAAGCAGGCGCAGGTGCTGGAGGCCGAAGGTCGCCGCGAAGCCGCCTTCCGGGATGCCGAGGCACGCGAGCGCGCCGCCCAGGCGGAAGCTGCCGCGACCATGGTCGTCTCCGAGGCGCTCGCGCAGGGCAATGTCGCGGCGCTCAACTACTTCATCGCCGACAAATACGTGAAGGCGATGCAGTCCATGGCGAGCGCTCCCAACCAGAAGGTGCTGGTGCTGCCGATGGAAGCGACTGCGCTGATCGGTTCGCTCGCCGGCATCGGCGAGATCGCCAAGGCCACCTTCGGCGATGCGGCCGTACCCCCGGCCCGCCGCGGCGGCTCGGGTGTGCCGAACGTCGGCAGGGAATAGCCGGGGAGACTCCATGAACGAGATCACATCCATCACGGTCTGGGGATGGTTCGTCCTCGCCGCCGTGCTGATCGGGCTGGAGATGCTGTTGCCGGGCGCCTTCATGATCTGGCTCGGTCTGGCTGCGGCGGCGACGGGACTGCTCAACCTTTTCGTTCCGATGGACTGGCCCGTTGCCTTGCTGGTATTCGCGGTCCTCGGCGTCGTCTTTGCCTGGATTGGCCGTCGCGTTTCCGCACGCGTCGATGCCGCGGACACGGAGCAGCCCTTCCTCAATCGCCGGGCCGATGCCCTCATCGGCCAGAGTTTCACCCTCACCGAGCCGATCGTGAACGGGGAAGGGCGCATCCGCATCGGCGATACGGTCTGGCATCTGCACGGGCCGGATGCGGGGGTAGGGGCGCGCATCAGGGTGGTGCGGGTCGAGGGCGGCCGGCTGGTAGTGGAATAGTCCAGGGCCGGCGCGTCGGGCTGCCCGCGCATGAAGCGGATGCCGGCCTGGCGAGGGCCGCGATCCGGACTACATGCCGACCAGCTTGCGGATATCCCCCGGCGTCGCCCCCTCCGCCTTCAAGGCCCGCAGGCTCTTCGAGGCAATGCTCTTGGAGAGCTTTTCGCCTTCCTGGCCAAGGATGAGCGGGTGGTGGTGGTAGGCCGGCTCCGGCAGGGCGAGAAGATGCTGGATCAGGCGATGGATCGCGGTGGCGTGGAGCATGTCCCGTCCGCGCACGACATGGCTGACTCCCTGCAGGGCGTCGTCGACGACCACCGCGAGGTGATAGCTCGTGGGAAACTCCTTGCGGGACAGAACCACGTCGCCCCATTTTTCCGGCTCCGCCGGAACGGTCTCGGCGGCAGTGAAGTCCGGCCGGTATTCCTTCCAGCCCAGAGGCGGCGCGAGTTCGAGGGCCCTTTCCATGTCGAGCCGGAGGCTGAAGGCGGCCTGGGGGCCGTGTTGGGCCGGATCGTCGATCGCGCGCAGGGCTTCGCGCGGGTACAGCGGCGCGCCGTCGGGATCGCCCTGCCATTCCCGGCCTGCGAGGGCCATGGCGATCTCCTTGCGAGAGGCATAGGACCGATAGAGCACGCCGAGTGCCTGGAGCCGGTCGAGAGCTCGGGCGTAGTCTCCGAAATGCTCGGATTGGCGCCGCACCGGCTCGTCCCATTCGAGGCCGAGCCAGGCAAGATCCTCCCGAAGCGCCCTCTCATAGTCGGGGCGGCAGCGCGTGATGTCGATGTCCTCGATACGCAGCAGCAGTCGTCCCCCGAGTTCCCGCGCGATGCTGGCGTTCAGGAGCGCTGAGTAGGCGTGCCCGAGATGGAGATGGCCGTTGGGGCTGGGCGCGAAGCGCAGGACGGGTGGAGGCGTTTGATTTGTCACAGGGCCGGTGTAACACAGCATCATGACTGTCATCATCCGTTCGCGTGCTGAAATCGAAGCGGGCGTCGAGGCGCTTCGCGTGCTCGACCCCGGGCTCGCCGGTCTCCGCGATCTCTGTGGCGAACCGCCTCTGCGTCTCTATCCAGCCGGGTTGGAGGGCCTTGCCTGGATCATTGTGTCCCAGCAGGTCTCGGTGGCGAGCGCCCGCGCCATCTGGGCCCGCACCAGGGCGGTGTTCGATCCGCTGACCCCCGCGCGCCTCATCGCTGCGTCTGAAGAGGATTTCCGTGCCGGCGGCCTGTCCATGCCGAAGATTCGTGCCTTGCGCGCGGTCGCACAGGCCGTGGCCGAAGGTTTCGACCTCGAAGGGCTCGCCGCCCTCGACGCCGACCGGGCGCATGCTGAACTGATCCGCATCAAGGGCATCGGTCCGTGGACCGCAGACATCTACCTGATGTTCTGTCTTGGCCATGCCGATGCCTTCGCTGCGGGGGACCTCGCTCTCCAGGAGGCGGCGAGAATGCTGCTGAACCTCGAGCGCCGCCCGGACGCGGCGGGGCTCGCCGGCATCGCCGAGGCCTGGCGCCCGTGGCGGGCGGTTGCCGCCCGGCTGCTCTTTGCCTATTACGCCCACAGGAAAAACCGGCCGGGAGCGCCCGTCCAGGATGGAGCCGAGAATGACGCCGCTTGATGGACCGCGACTCAACGCCAGATCCGGCAAGGCCCGGCAGCTCGTGGTGTTCCTGCACGGCTATGGCGCCGATGGAAACGATCTGATCGATATCGGCCGCGCCTGGCAGGAACTGCTGCCGGATACCGCCTTTGCTTCTCCCCACGCACCGGAGCCCTGCGCTGGTGCGCCCTATGGCCGCCAGTGGTTCCCGCTGACCTTTCGCGTCCACAACGAGCGGTGGGACGGCGTACGCAGCGCCGGCCCGGTGCTGGACGCATTCCTCGACGCGGAACTCCAGCGCCACGGGCTCGACGATGCGGGGCTGGCTCTGGTCGGCTTCAGCCAGGGAACCATGATGGCGCTCCACACGGGCCTGCGCCGCCGCGTGGCGCCCGGGGCCGTCGTGGGCTATTCCGGCATCCTCGTCGGACCTGACGATAGCCCCATCACGGATATGGCCCCGGAGATCACCGCCCGGCCCCCGACCCTGCTCGTCCATGGCGACCAGGACCAGGTCGTCCCGCCCATGGCGCTGCCATATTCGGTCGAGGGCCTCAAGGCGCTGGGGGTGCCGGTGGAAGCCCATATGGTGCCCGGACTCGGCCATGGCATCGACAATAGCGGCCTGCGTCTCGGCGGCGATTTCCTGGCGCGATCGCTTGCACGCACGGCATGATTGCCTGCCGTGCGGAATTGAGGTCATACTCAGGGCAGTCCCGGCAAGAAAGAGGGTTCGATGATCGGCCGAAGCAGCTCACCGCCACGCTTCAACCGCCGCTCCTTCCTGCGCGCTTCAGCCTCCCTCGGGCTCGGAGCCGTCGCTTCTCCAGCCATCGTCGGCGAGGCGCTCTCCTCTTCCGGTGAGCTCAACTACATGGGTTGGTCCGGCTACGACTTCTCGGCGATTTTCGCGAAGTTCACCGACAAGACCGGCATCAAGATCAATTTCATAGACCAGCCGGACCAGGATTCCATGCTGGCCCAGGCGCGCCTGGCGGCGCAGACCTCGTCCGCCGACATCGCCGAGCCCAGCATCGATCGCCTGCCCGGCTGGGTCGACGCGGATCTCGTCCAGGCTTGGAACGATGCGAATGTCAGCCTCGATTCCTACGACAAGGCTTTTCTCACAGCTTCCGCCATGGTCAAGGGCCGCCGTTTCTTCCTGCCGATCGTGTGGGGCACGGAGGCTCTGACCTATTCGATCAAGGAGGCGCCTCTTGCCTACGGCACGGCGGCCCTCGCCGATATCTTCGATCCGAAATATGCGGGCAAAGTCACCTTGCGGGCCCATTCGGCCCTGGCGGCGATGGGGCGCGTGCTGGAAGCGGAGGGCAAGCTCCCCAAGCCCTGGCTCGACAGCTACAAGGACGAAGCCAGCATGCGCCAGCTGTGGGATATCGCGCTGGCCGAGGCGATCAAGCACAAGGCCAACGTCGTGCAGTTCTGGAGCAGCGAGAACGATGCCCAGTCGGCCTTCCGCACCAATGGCTGCACGCTCGGACTGACCTGGGATTCGACGGGCCTCAATCTTTCCGCCGACGGCTTCGGCTTCGTCGCGCCGAAGGAGGGAGCCTTCGGCTGGCTGCAGGGCTATGTGCTGCTCAAGGCGGCGCGGAATGTCGAGCAGGCGCATGAGTGGGCTCGCTTCATCGCCACGCCCGAGGGCTCGGCCGCCTATGCCACCGCCTTTTCGGCCAACCCGACCGCGAGCGGGGCGATAGATCTCGTCGATGCCAAGGTGCGCGATTTCTACCACAAGGCCTATCCGCAGGACGCCGAGGCGAAGATCTGGTGGTGGCCGCCGCAGCCGGCCTGGTTCGTGGCCCTGCGCAGCGAATATGCCGACAAATGGCGGGCGGCATGACGGCGGGGTGCGGATGTCCCGCCCACAAGGCCGGCGTCGTTGGGGAGGCGCGGGAGCGGAACGCCGATCCCGAGCTTCCTTTGGCAAAACCATACCTGCCGGCATCCCCGCGTCTCAGCCTTTTTGGCATGCGCCGTGTTTCCAAGAAGCGGGCAGGATGCCCGTGCATCCGGGAATAGACTATGAGTGAGGACGTTCAGCTCTCCACCGTCAGCATGGATTTCGGCAGGTTCCGGGCCGTCGACAATGTCGACGTTACCGTCAAGGCCGGCGAGTTCTTCTCCTTTCTCGGGCCTTCGGGCTGCGGCAAGACCACGATCCTGCGGATGATCTCGGGCTTTACCGAGCCGACGTCAGGAACCATTCGGATCGGCGGCAGGGACATGGCCGATATCGGCCCGAACCTGCGGCCTACCGCGCTGATCTTCCAGAACCTGGCCCTGTTCCCGCTGATGCCGGTATGGGAAAATATTGCGTTCGGCCTGGAGGTGCGCGGCGTGCCTAAGGTCGAACGGCGGGCGCGGGCGGAGGAATTGCTGCGTCTCGTCGATCTGCCGGGCGTCGGCGACCGCAGGGTGAGCCAGATGTCGGGCGGCCAGCGCCAGCGCGTGGCGATCGCCCGGGCGCTCGCGGTCGAGCCCAAGGTCATGCTGCTGGACGAACCCCTGTCGGCCCTTGACCTCAAGCTGCGCATTCACATGCGCAGCGAGCTGCGCGCCATCCAGCGGCGCACCAACATCACCTTCATCTACATCACGCATGACCAGAGCGAGGCGCTTGCGATGTCCGACCGGATCGGCGTGATGTCGCAGGGCAGGCTTCAGCAGGTCGGGACCCCGGCCGAGATCTACAACAGTCCCGCCAACGGCTTCGTCGCCTCGTTCGTGGGAGAGAACAACGTCCTTCCAGGGGTGGTCACGGGGCTCAGCAACGGCATGGCGAAGTTCCGCACGGCACAGGGCGTCTTGGTCGCCAGGCCAGGCCCGGGCGTGGCCAACCACAACGAGGCGAAGCTCTATGTCAGGCCGGAACATGTCCGCCTGGAAGCTGCGCCGAATGCCGGCTTCAATTCGATCCCGGTGGAAGTCCTCGAGGTGACATTCGAGGGGAGCGTCGTGCACGTCCACACCATTGACGCCCGCGACGGCATCGGCATGGTCCAGATGCACAACGATCCCGGCACCCTGCTGCCGCGCCCCGGCGAGCGGCTCTATTTCAATTTTCCGGCCGACCGCGCGGTGATCCTGCATGACGCCCCCGGAGGATCAGGTCTGTCGGGAGTGAGGTCGTGATGCATCGGCTGATCCAACGCTATGGCAGGGGCCTGACCGCCATCTTCCTGACGATGACGGGCTTCTGGCTTCTCGCCTTGGTAGTGTTGCCTGAAATCATCATGGTCAACTACTCGCTGCGTCCCTTCCTGCCGGCGGTGGATGTCGGAGGCCCGAAGGACGTCTACACGCTGGCCAACTATGCCACCTTCTTCGTGAGCTGGATCCACATCAAGGTCTTCCTTTTCACGGTGTTCGTTTCCTGCCTGGTGACGGCGGTCTGCCTCGCAGCGAGCTACCCAGTGGCCTTTTTCATGGCCAAGACGCTTTCTACGAAGGCCGCGGCGACGCTCTTCATGCTCGCGCTGGTGCCGCTGCTGGTGAGCGAACTGCTGCGAACCTTCGCCTGGAAGGTCATCCTCGACTACAAGGGCGTGCTGAACAGCGTCACCGGCCTCGAAGTACGCTGGCTCTCGGGATACAACGGCGTCGCCATCGGTCTCGTCTACACCTACATCCTGTTCATGCTGCTGCCGGTCTACAGTTCGATCCAGTCGCTCGACAGGCACCAGATCGAGGCGGCGCGCGATCTTGGCGCTTCGCGCTGGCAGATGCACCGGCGCATCGTCATTCCCCATGCCAAGCCGGGCGTTGCCGCTGGCTGCGTCATGGTGTTCATGCTCTCCGCCGGTTCCATCCTCGTGCCCAATCTTCTGGAATCGCCGAATTCGCGCTGGTTCACCCAGGTGATCCAGCAATGGTTCTTCGAAAGCCAGGATTGGCACACGGGTTCGGCCTACGCCTTCCTGCTGCTGCTCCTGTGCCTCGGCTTCGTCGCGGTCCTGCTCAGGCTGTTCCGCGTGCGGCTGGCGGATTTTGGCCGATGAAACAGCTTTATCCCGGCCGCAATCGTGCCAGCCTTTATGCCATCGCCTTCTTCGCCTTCCTCCTGCTGCCGCTGGCGGTGATGGGCGGGGCGGCGCTGAACGATTCGGCTTTTCCGGCCATCATCCCCTGGAAGGGCTTCACCTGGCACTGGTTCGAGGTGCTTTTCGCCGATGCACGGCTCTGGGGCGCCGCGCTCAACACGCTTTTCGTCGCGCTCGTCGTCGTCGCCCTCGCCGTGCCGATCGGAGCTGCGGGCGCCATCCTCGTCAATTCGATCCATCCGCGCTTCCGCGCACCGCTCTACGGGCTGATGATCGCGCCGATCCTGATGCCGGGAGCGGTGATCGGCATCGCCACCTTCCTGTTCTGGAGCGAGTTCGGCGTCGGCGCGGGCCTGCACCTATCCGTCCTGGGCCAGGTTTCCTTCATCGCCTCCTATGCCATGCTGCTTGTGCTAGCCCGGCTGCAGAGTTTCGATCCCGCCCTGCAGGAGGCGGCGCTCGACCTCGGAGCCTCCCACGCCCGCGTCATCCGCCGCGTGCTGATTCCCCATCTGCGGCCTGCTCTCATCGCGGCGGCGCTGCTCGGCTTCTTCCAGTCGGTCGAGAACTTCAACGTGACGCTGTTCACGGCCGGCGGCTCCCACACGCTGACGACCTATATCTACTCGCGCACGCGCACGGGCATCGACCCCTCGATCAACGCGCTGGCCCTCATCCTGATCGCGGCCCTGCTGGTCGGGCTGGTGGCATATGAGGGACGTCGGCGGTACCTGCTGCGCAAGGCCGCGCCGGGGAAGTGATCCCGGGTTCTGCGAAAACTCTATAGGCCCATGCTCGCCGCGATCTTGTCCATGCTGCGCGCAAGCTTCACGTCGAGTTCCGTCAGGCCGCCCGAATCATGGGTGGCGAGCGTCACGTCCACCGTCTTGTAGACGTTCGACCATTCCGGATGGTGGTTCATCTTCTCCGCCACGAGGGCGGCCCGCGTCATGAAGCCAAAGGCCTCGTTGAAACTATGGAAAGTATAGATGCGGCGAATGGCCTCCCGCCCGGGGGTGAGCGCCCAATCGGAGAGTTCCACCAGCGCGGTATGGCGCTCGTTCTCGGTGAGACGGGGATGGGGCATCGCAGCCTCCTATTTCAGCGCAGCCGCCTCGCGCCGCTGCAGGTCATAGGCTTCCTCCACGATATAGGGGCCGCCGCCGACCGAATCGCGCGAGGAATAGAGCACGAAACGTTCGGCGGTGAAGGAAAGCCGGCCGCCGCCGCGCAGTGCCAGCCAGTCGGCCGTCAGCCGCGCCGTGGCTTCGCTGCGCAGCCGCGCCAGGGTGACATGGGGCGTATACTGCCGATTTTCGATGGGTACGCCCAGGCGCCGCAGCAGCCGCTCCTGCGCGGCCTGCAGCTCCATCAGGAGCGTCGTGGGCAGTACCCTGGCATAGACGGATTTCGGCCTCGCGCCGCCGAAGGCGTCGACGCCATCTATCTGGACCTCGACTTCGGGTCGCCGCACGCCGTCCAGGGCTTCGGCAACGTCGCGTGCGAGGGCATCGTCGATATCGCCGATGAAGGAGAGCGTGATGTGATAGTTCTCCACATCAATCCAGCGTGCGCCCGGCAGGCCACCGCGCAACATGGACAGACGCATTCCGATGACGGGGGGAACTTCGAGGGCAGTGAAGAGACGCGGCATGGAGATTACGCCGTATTGCTGACGTCAATGCCGCGATTCTAAAGCGCTTTGCGGCTGCGGGGAAAGCATAAAGCGCCCCTGCGGCAAAAAAGGCTGCGGACAACGCCGAAACCGGGGTGCGCGGATGTCCGTCCCGTGCATCCCGAGCGCGTCCCGGCCTTACGGAGCCGGATTCATGTGGAGCTGGTGTATCGACTCGATACGCGCCTCCAGGTCGCTCGACACCGGCACATTGATCGAAGCGATCGCCGTCTTGAGCTGGTCCATGGTGGTGGCGCCGATGATGTTGGACGTGACGAACGGCCGCGTATTGACGAAGGCGAGCGCCAGGGTGGCCGGATCCATGCCGTACTCCTGGGCGAGATCCAGATAGGCCTCGATGGCGATGTCTGCGCCCGGCTTTTCATACCGCTGCAGGCGGTTGAACAACGCCTTGCGCGAGCCGGCCGGCAACGCGCCGTTGCGGTACTTGCCGGTGAGATAGCCCTGGGCCAGCGGCGAATAGGCCAGGAGCCCGAGCTGCTCGCGCAAGGCCACTTCGGCGAGGGCCGTCTCGAAAGTGCGGTTCACCAGCGAATAGGCGTTCTGGACCGACTGCATGCGGGCAAGGCCGTGTGTGTCGCTCTCCTTCAGGAAGCTCATGGCTCCCCAGGCGCTTTCGTTGGACAGGCCCAGCCAGCGCACCTTGCCGGCCTTCACGAAGCCGTCGAGCACGTCGAGCTGCTCGGCGATGGTCGTTGTCTCGCTCTGGGGGTGGACCTGGAAGGCGGTGGGATTGGAACCCCACGGGACGGGACGCTCGGGCCAATGGATCTGGTAGAGGTCGATATAGTCGGTCTGAAGGCGCTTGAGGCTCTTGTCGAGCGCCTCGGTCATGTGAGCCCGGTTGAGCCGCGTGGGCTCGCCGTTGTCGCGCAGCCAGGTGAAGGTGCTGGCGCCCGCGACCTTCGAGGCGAGGATGACCTTGGAACGCGTGCCGCGCGCCCTCAACCATTCGCCGATGATGCGCTCGGTCGAACCGGTAGTCTCGGCGCGGGGCGGTACCGAATACATCTCGGCGGTATCGAAGAAATTGACGCCCTGATCGAGGGCGTAGTCCATTTGCTCGAAGCCTTCGGCCTGCGAGTTCTGCTCGCCCCAGGTCATCGTGCCGAGGCAGATGACCGAGACGTCCTGGCCTGTACGGCCGAGCTTATGAAATTTCATTGAGAAGAATTGTCCGATGAAAGGCGGGAGCCTCTTTGACAAAATCCCGGCGCCTTTGGCAAGGGCCGGCGCGCTCAAATGGCTCTCAACGGTAGAACAGGCTCGGAGGCACGCCGAAATGACGCCGGAACATGGCGGCGAAGGCGCTCTGGCTGGCATACCCGCTGTCATAGGCGACATCGATGATGCGGGCGCCATGGGCGAGCCGTTCGAGAGCGAAGAGCAGCCTTGCCTGCTGGCGCCACTGGCCGAAAGTGAAGCCCGTCTCGGACACGAACAGACGATGCACGGTCTTGGCGGTGAGGCCGAGCGCGCTTGCCCAATCCTGCGCGGTACTCGGCCTGTCGGGATGGGAGCGGATCGCTTCGCAGATTCGCTTGAGGCGCGGCTCCGACGGCATCGGCAGATGGAGCGGCAGCACATCCAGCCGGCATATTTCGTCGAGGATCAGGCGCATCAGCCGTTCGTCGCGCCCGCCGCTTGGATAATCGATCGGGATCGCCACGGCCGCTACGATCAATTCGCGCAGCAGGGGCGATACGGCGATGACGCAATTGCCGGTAGGCAGGTCGGCGGAAAAGGTTGCGTCGATGAAGAGGGTACGGATCTTCACGTCGCCGCACATGCGCACTTCGTGTTCGATGTCGGCCGCCAGCCAGACGGCGCGGCTCGGCGGCACCACCCAGTTTCCCGCTTCCGACCGCACGATCATCACGCCCTGGATCGCATGGAGGAGCTGGGCGCGCGGATGGCTGTGCAGCCCCGTGGACGAACCGGCGGGATAGTCGACCTCCATCGCCGCCATCGGCCGGGCTGTGTCGTGGAAGGCGAGGTGGAGGGTGGTGCGTTCCTCGATCATGTCCCAATCGCGATAATAATCGTTAGTTTAGCGTGAGACGGAAGCTTCGCAAGGCGGCAAATGTCAGGCGTCGTTCATGAGGTGTTCGCATGTCCACCAGACCTTCCGCGCTGCTCTATCCCTTTCTCGCCATTGTCCTGTGGGCGGGCAACGTCATCGTTTCCCGCTTGTCGGCCCACACGATCGGCCCTCAGGCGATTACCTTCTACCGTCTCGTGCTCGCGGTCGCGGTCATGAGTCCGTTCGTCGCGCTGCCGGCCTGGCGCAACCGGATGACGCTCTGGCGCCATCTCGGCGAGTTCGCGGTGCTCGGCTTTCTGTCCATGTGTCTCTTCCAGAGCCTGTCGTACCTCGCCGCGGGATCCACCACCGCCACCAACATGGCGGTGTTTACGGCGCTCTCGCCGCTGCTCACCGTGCTGCTGAGCGCCTTGTTGCTCGGCGAACGGCCGACGACCGGCATGATCGGTGGCGGCATCGTATCGCTCGCCGGCATCGTCTATCTCGTCAGCGCCGGCGACCCGGCCCATCTGGCGGCAGAGGGCGTGCATCCGGGCGACGCGTTGATGCTGCTGGCGGGGCTGGTCTATGCACTCTATTCGGTGCTGCTGAAGCGCTGGAGCCTGCCGGTGCCGGACTGGCAGTCCAACTACATGCAGGCGCTTTGTTCCCTGGTGATGATGTTTCCGGCCTTGCTGGCGACGCCAGCGCCGTTGCGCGAGCTCAACGCCGACACCCTGCCCTTGATCGCCTATGCCGGGTGCGCCGCCTCGGTGGTGCTACCCGTCCTGTGGATCCGCGGAGTGGAGGCGCTTGGCCCGAACCGCTGCGCGATCTTCCTCAACCTGCTGCCGGTCCTCACCGCTGCGGCCGCCATGGCGACGCTGGGCGAGCCGGTGCGGGCCTACCACGTCATCGGCGGCGGCCTCGTGCTGGCCGGCGTGATCGCGGCGCAGATGCTGAAGCGCCCGTTGCGCGTGCGGCAGGCCGCGTAGTGCGTGGGATGGCTTCCGAGGTCAGAGCTTCGGGGGCCATTTCTGCCGCGTGTGGGCGATATGAAGCAGTTCGACTGCATCCGCTCCCAGCCGCTAGAGGATGAGATAATCGTACCCGCAAGAATGAGTTCGCGGTTGCCCTCGACGCGGCCCGGGCGTCCCTGGAGGGGCAGGCTCGCAAGGCTTTCGGCACGATCTCGACGAGACGATACCAGGCGTGCGGCGC
This sequence comes from Labrys sp. ALF-8, assembly GCF_059699065.1. Taxonomy (NCBI): domain Bacteria; kingdom Pseudomonadati; phylum Pseudomonadota; class Alphaproteobacteria; order Hyphomicrobiales; family Xanthobacteraceae; genus Labrys; species Labrys sp. ALF-8. The sequence goes on along the minus strand of NZ_AP048537.1, from coordinate 1,673,940 downwards.
TCCGTCGCCATGCGGTTCGACCCAGGCATAGATACGCTCGATATCCGCGAGCGCCGGCTCTGCATCATTTGCCGAGCATGCGGGCGAAGCGTTCACGAGCCTCGTCTTCCGGTACGAAATCGTCCCGGCCTGCAGCGCCGATGCCTTGTGGACTTGCGCCATGATATTATGGGTTATTGAATAATGATGCGCATAATCAACGAATAAACCCGCATCTCTCCATGCGCTGGCTAGACCGTCACTTCCTTCTCCGCGCGTCCCTTCTCCCCGAACACCTTGAGATAGCGTTCGATCGCGGGCCGGCCACCCGTCGCCTTGGCGAGATTATCGGAGAGCTTCACTGCCGCCTTGCCGTTGACCGAAGTGATCTTGCACACCAGCGAGATGGGATCGAGCAAGGGGATCGGGTGGGAGCCGCAGCCGCGGAAGTCGTTGGTGAGGTTGGTGCCCCAGCCATAGGAGGGCCGCATGCGGCCGTTGAAGCTCTTGTGGGCCATCTCGATGGTGTCGATGTCGAGGCCGTCCGAGAAGATGATCAGCTTCTTGGATGGATCGCGCCCGCGCCCCTTGTACCAGGCGATGATCTCCTCGCCCGCTTCCTGGATCGGCTTGGAATCGGGACGCATGCCGGTCCAGTCGGCCACCCAGTCGGGCGCGCGCTCGAGAAAGGCGGCGGTGCCGAAAGTGTCGGGCAGCACGATCAGGAGGTTACCGTCATAGAAATCGCGCCACATCTCCAGCACCTTGTAGGGCGCCTCGCGCAGGGCGGCGTCCTCCTTGCACAAGGCGGCATAGACCATCGGCAGCTCATGGGCGTTGGTGCCGATCGATTCCAGGTCGTTGTTCATGGCGAGCAGCACGTTTGAGGTGCCGACGAAGGCACTGCCGAGGCCTTCCTTCATCGCCTCGACGCACCAGCTCTGCCACAGGAAGGAATGACGGCGGCGGGTGCCGAAGTCGGATATCTTCAGGTTCTCCAGCTTTTTCAGGCGCTCGATCTTGTCCCAGAGCTTCGCCTTGGCGCGGGCATAGAGGATATCGAGCTCGAAGCGGCCCATCGCCCGCGTGGCGGCGCGCGACTTCAGCTCGTTGATGATGGCGAGCGCCGGCACCTCCCACATGGTGGCCTGGCTCCAGGGCGCATCGAATTCCAGGACATAGTCGCCGTTCTCGATGCGCAGGTCATATTCGGGCAGGCTGAAATCGGCGAGCCAGTCGAGGAATTCGGGGCGGAAGATCTGCTGCTTGCCGTAGAAGGTGTTGCCGCGCAGCCAGATCAACTCGCGCTTGCCGAAGCGCAGCGTGCGGGCATGGTCGAGCTGGTCGCGCAGTTCCTTCTCGTCGATCACGTCGGCGAGGTTGATCGACTTGGTGCGGTTGATCACCGTGAAGGTGGTGCGCACATTCTCATGGCGGGCATGGATGGGCTGCAGCATCAGCAGCTTGTAGAAGTCCGTATCCAGGAGGCTGCGGACGATCGGATCAAGCTTCCATGTCCGGTCGTAGACCCGCTTGGCGATATCGATATTCATGAAACAGGGCCCCAGAGCCACCAGACGCTACGCAAAGAGGCGGACCATGCGTGGAATGTACGCCGAGATCAAGTGGGATTGGCGAGCCGATTCGCCGGCTCTTGACGCCTGCTCCGCCGCCCTTCCATAAATCCGGCAGGGATGGAGAAGCCGATGGCGGGTGAAGTTGCTGAGTCGACCTCTGTTGCGGCCGCCGTCCTGCCGAAGATCGCCTGGGGGAAGGGTCTCGTGCTGACCGATGTCGAGGGCCGGCAATATCTCGACGGCTCGGGCGGCCCCGCCGTCTATTGCCTCGGCCATGGCAACGAAGAGGTCAACCAGGCGATCAAGGACCAGCTTGACCGTATCGCCCACGGCTATCGCTATAATTTCACGTCCGATCCGCTGGAGGAATTGACAGAGCGGGTCGGCCGCCTATGCGGGGGCACGCTGAGGCAGATGGTGTTCGTCAGCGGCGGCTCCGAAGCGGTGGAATCCGCCTTGAAGCTTGCCCTGCAATACCACGCCTGCCGCGGCGAGATGAGCCGGCGGCGCTTCATCTCGCGCGAGCGCTCCTGGCACGGCAACACGCTCGGGGCCCTGGCCCTCTCTGGCTTTCGCGAGCGCCGCCTCTCCTTCGAGGGCGCGCTGGTCGAGGTGCCTCGGCTCTCACCTGCGAATGTGTATCGTCCGCCGGCCGGCGTTGCGCCGGAGGATACCGGGCGCCATTGCGCTCAGGAACTCGAGGACAAGATCCTGGAAATGGGGCCTGAGAACGTGGCCGCCTTCGTATTCGAGCCGGTGGTCGGTGCCGCGGGGGGCGTGGTGCCGGCACCCCCGGGCTATGCCCGGCGCATACGCGAGATCTGCGATCGCCATGGCGTCCTGATGATTGCCGACGAGGTGATGTGCGGCGCCGGGCGCTGCGGGACCTGGCGGGCACTGGAGCATGACGGCGTCTTTCCCGACATCATGACGGTGGCCAAGGGGCTTGGCGGCGGCTACCTGCCCCTGGGCGCCGCCATCTATGCCGACAAGGTGGCCGAGCCGATCGATGCCGTCGATGGCGGCCCGCAGACGGGCCACACCTTCACGGGCCACACGGCCGCCTGCGCGGCCGGCGTGGCCGTGCAGCGCATCGTCGAACGCGACGGGCTGGTGGAGCGGGTGCGCGAGAAGGGAGAGGCGTTCAAGCAGACGCTGGCGGACGCATTTGGCGGCATCGACCATGTCGGAGACATCAGGGGGCGCGGCTTCTTCATCGGCATCGAGATCGTGAGGGACCGCGAAAGCAAGGAACCCTTTCCCGCGGACAAGGCTCTCTACCTCAAGATCCGCTCGCGAGCCTTTGCCAACGGCCTGATCTGCTACCCTTCCGGGGGGAATGTGGACGGCATCAGGGGCGACACCATCATCGTGGCGCCTCCCTACAACGCCACGGACGACGAGCTGATCGAAATTGCCGCTCGCCTGGGCAAGTCGCTGCGCCAGGCCCTCGCCGATATTGGAGCATAGAATTGGCCGACAAAGTCATCATTTCCTGTGCCGTCACCGGATCGATCCATACCCCCTCGATGTCGCCCCATCTGCCGGTGACGCCAGATGAGATCGCCGAATCCGCCATCGCGGCCGCCGAGGCCGGCGCGGCGGTCCTGCATCTCCATGCCCGCGATCCCGAGACGGGCGCGCCCACGCCGGATGTCGCCGTGTTCGAGCAGTTCGTACCGCGCATCCGCCAGGCCACCAACGCCATCGTCAACATCACCACCGGCGGCTCGGCTCGCATGACCATCGAGGAGCGTCTCAAGGGGCCTTCGACCCTCAGGCCGGAGATGTGCTCCCTCAATCTGGGCACCATGAATTTCGGCCTCTATCCCATGCTGGCGCGGCCGCGCGAATGGAAGCATGACTGGGAGGTGCCCTTCCTGGAGGCTACGCGCGGCGGCATGTTCAAGAACACGCTGGCGGATATCGAGTATATTCTCACCACGATGGGGCCACTTGGCACGCGCTTCGAGTTCGAATGCTACGATGTCGGCCATCTCTACACGCTTGCCCATTTCCTCGACCGCAAGCTAGTGACGCCGCCGCTCTTCGTGCAGACGGTGCTCGGCATTCTCGGCGGCATCGGCGCCAATCCCGACAGCGTGGTCGACATGCGACGCACCGCCGACAAGCTCTTCGGCAAGGATTACGAGTGGTCGATGCTGGCGGCCGGGCGCAACCAGATGCCGCTCGGCACGATGGCCGCTGTGATGGGCGGTCATGTGCGCGTGGGCCTCGAGGACAATCTGTGGATCGGCAAGGGCGAGCTCGCCATTTCCAACGCCCAGCAGGTCACCAAGATCCGCACCATCCTGGAGGAACTCGGCCTGTCGCTCGCCACGCCGGACGAAGCGCGGGCCATCATCGGCATCCGGACGCGCTGACATGCTGATCCGCCCTGCCAGGCCGGAGGATTGCGAGGCGGTCGCCGACATGGTGGTGGACCTTGCGGCTCTGTTCGGCGTCTCCTCGGGCACTTCCGCGGAGGGACTGCGGACCGAGGCCTTCGGCGCGCGGCCGACGATCGAAATCCTGGTCGCGGAGGCCTCCGACGAGGCGCTCGCCGCCTATCTCATCCACCAGGACACCTATTCCACCTGGCGCGGCGCCAACGGCGTGTTCGTCATCGACCTCTTCGTCAGGCCACAGTGGCGCAATGAGGGCATCGGCATCAGGCTGATGGCGGAAGCCGCCCGAAGGGGCGCGGCCAAGGGCGCTCGGTTCATGCGGCTCGACATCAGCGTGGGCAATACCGGCGGCAAGCGCTTCTATGAGCGCTACGGGTTCCGAGCGCTCGAACATGAGCGTTTCATGGTGCTGGACGAGGCGGGCCTTCGCGCCCTGGCGGGATAGCTTCGACAGACAGGAAAGCAGGGCCAGCCATATTCCCGCCAGCAAGTTCTTCCATCTGGGGGTAACAGTCTCTAGTTTTGCGCCATGCTTCGTTCCGCTTCCCGCCTTGCCGCCCTGGCGGCCCTGCTCTTCCTGCTGCTCGCCGTCCCGGCGACCGTATCGGCGCAAACCCCCGACACGGCTGTGGCAGATCTGCAGAAGACCCTCATCCAGGACGGCAAGGCCCTGGCCGACGTCAGCCAGGGCCTCCAGAATGTGAAGGGGGACGATGCCGACGCCGCCCAGGCGCTGGAAACTCTCAAGGCCACCCTTGACAAGACGCATGATGACCTGAAGGGGCTCGAGAAGAGCATTCTCGCCGCCCGCGACCGCAACCAGGCCAACATCGACCAGCTCGGGCCTGCGCCGAAACCCTCCGATCCGCCGGAAGCCGGCGACAAGGCCGCCGCGCGCCGCAACCAGCAGGAGCTGAACCAGAAGCTGACGGCCCTGCTCACGGATGCGCGCCAGCAGATCGCCCTGGCAAATGGCCTCGGGGGCTCCTTCGCCGCCATTCCGCTACAGCAAAGCCTTGCGCAGGACAGGAAGGCGCTGGCCGACGTCGGTGCGCGCCTGGCCGATATAAAGGATGAAGATTCGGACATTCCGCAGAAGATGCAGGCCCTGCGGACGAATGTGGACCGGGCGCGCACCGATCTCGTCTCGCTGGTCTCCGATGTCACGCAGATGCGGGAGGCCGCGAAGGCCAGCCTCGACAAGCTCGGCCCCAAGCCCAAGCCCGACGAGCCCCCGGAGAGCAAGGACGTCGCCGACGAACGCACCGTCACGCAGACGCGCCTTGACCAGCTCAGTGCCCTGCTCGCGGACGTGCAGGGTCAGATCAAGCAGGCCGACACCCACACCAATGCCATCATCGTGCGGCCCTTCAAGGCCACCGTAGGGGTCGACAGCAAGGCCCTCGACGTTGCCGAATCGAGCATTGCCACGCTTCCGGCCGCCGTCGACCAGGCTTCGCAGGTCCTGCGGGACCAGCGTGCCAATGTGGACACCGTCCGCAGCGATCTCGTTACCCTGCTTTCGACTCTCGTTCCCCTGCGCGACCAATCCCAGGCCCGGTTCGACAAGCTGCCGCAGCCCCCAAAGGCCGGTGATGCCCCGGAAAGCTGGGACATCGCCTCGCAGAGGGATAAGGAGACTTCACTCCTCTCGGCGTTGAAGAGCGCGGTCGACAGCGCTCAGGCCCTGAGCAACCGGGCCGACGACCTCACTAATTCGATCGTCGAGCATCAAAGGTCCCTGATCACCGGCCAGCTCTTCAACAGCGACGGCAACGTCTTCTCGAAGGATTTCTGGATCCCGGGGGGCGGGGAGAAGTCGGTCAGCGACAGCCTGTTGGGGGCTGTTGGCAAGGCCATCGAGACGACCGCCCGCGCGGTTTCCATCTTTCATGCCCGGGTCAATTCGACCTCCATAGCCATTCTCCTGCTGACGATCGCGGCGGGCTATGTGGTGATCCAGTTCCTCCGCTTCCGCATCCTGCGCTGGCGCGCACGCCTGCCGAAGAAGAAGAAGACGTCGCGACGCTACGTCGCCTCGCTCGATGGGGTGCTGGAGCTCGTCCACACCATGCTCGGCCTGCCTTGCGCCGTGCTGGTGGCGGTTCTGGCTGTTCGATTTGCCGGCCTGCTCCCCCCTGACGTGGTTGCCGATTTTGGCTCGGCCTTCCTGCGGGCGGCCTTCATCGCCGTGGGCCTGTGGGCGCTCGCGCGGGCGATCCTTGCCCAGGAGCATCCCGAGCTGCGCCTGCTGCCCCTCAGCGACTGGGCCGTGCGCCGGATACGGCGGCGCATGAGCTGGTTGGCCCTGGTGCTCGGCATCTCCCTCCTGCTGGACGGCTTCATCAGCGCCCTGCATGCGCCGCCTGTGCTGACCTCCGCGCGTGCCGGCATAACGGCCGGCCTGATCATCGCGATCATCGTCTCGCTGCTCATCCGCCTGCGCCGCGCCCCTCCGACCCTCGTCGACGGCCAGCCATTGCCGCCGGACGAGGACATCAACGCCCTCGACATCCTGCGCCCCATGAGCTGGGTAGCTGTCTTCGTGATGGGGGTCTGCCTGGCCCTCGGATACAATATCCTGGCGGTGGCGGTCGCCGTGCTTCCGCTGATGCTGCTGAGCCTGGTGGCGGGCACTTATCTTCTGACGACGCTGGTCGACTCCGCCCTCACCGACAACCTCCTCAACGATGCCGACCGCCGTCGCGCCATCGCCGGTGCCATCGGCATCACCTCGAAGAACGTCTCGTTTGCCGCCACGCTGCTGTCGGGCGTCATGCGTTTCCTCATACTGATCGTGGCGCTCCTCTCTCTCGGCGCTCCCTTCGGCTTCTACTCGGGCGACATGCTCCCGGCGATTCAGCGGGCGTATTTCGGCTTCCAGGTTGGCGGGATGACGGTCTCGCCGTCCTCGATCCTGTCGGGCATTCTCCTCTTCGTCGGCATTTGGGGCGTGACGCGCCTGATCAAGGGTTGGATGCGGAACACGTTGCTCCCGCGCACGACTTTCGATGCGGGCTTGCAGAATTCGATAGCCACCATCATCGGCTATGTCGGGTTTATCGTCGCCATCACGGTCGGCCTGTCGGAGATCGGCGTCGCTTGGCAGAACATCGGCATCATAGCCGGCGGCCTCTCGGTCGGTCTCGGCCTGGGCCTGCAGGCCATCGTCAACAATTTCGTTTCCGGCCTGATCCTGTTGGCCGAGCGCCCGATCCGGGTGGGCGACATCATCGCGGCGGGCGGCGAGGAAGGCTATGTGCGGCGCATCAGCGTGCGCGCGACCGAGATCGAGACGTTCGAGCGCGCCACCCTGATCATTCCGAATTCCACGCTGATTACGGGTTCGGTGAAGAATTGGGTCTATGGCAATACGTGGAGCCGCCTGCGTATCGTGCTCACACTCGCCTATGACAGCGACATCGATGCCGTCCGGGCTGCCATGCTCGGCGCGGCGGAGGACGATCCGCGCATCCTGCCGACGCCGCCCCCGCGGGTCTACCTGTCGAAGATCGATGCGGGCCTCGAGTTCCATCTGGAATGCATGATCGCAAGCATGGAAACCCAGCCGGCGGTGAGGAACGACGTGCTCACGCGCATCCTCAAGACCTTCCGGACCAAGGGGATCCGCTTGCTCGCACAGGGCGCGGCGGCCGCCGCACCGGTGGTCGTGCAGTTCGACGAGCAACTGCAGTCCGCCGCGATCGCCAGGTTGCTGCTCGACCCGCCTGCGGCCTCCACGCCGCCACCGGCCTCGGCGTCCACGACGCCTCCGGCGCCTCCTCCGGCTACCGGCTCTTGATTGGAGAATATGATGTCCTTCCTCAGGACGGCCATGGCCGCCTCCCTCCTGCTGGGGCTTGCCGCCTGCGCCACCCAGCCGCCCGAACCGGTATCCTATCAGCGCCGCGCCGTGTCCTTCAGCGCCACGGCTGCACGGGACTGGCTTTCCCAATATCGCCAGAGCAAGGGGCTGCCGCCGGTCGTCCTCGATTCGCGCCTGGTCGCCTTCGCGCAGACGCAGGCCAACGTCATGGCTGCCCACAACGACCTCAAGCATGATGTCGGAGGCGATTTTGTCTCGCGGGCACGGGCGGCAAACCTCTACGGTGCCGGCGAGAACATTTCCTACGGCACCTATACCGACGCGGACGCGATGAGGCAGTGGAAGAACTCCCCCGGCCACAACGCCAACCTGCTGTTGCCGCGGGCCACCCGTTTCGGCATTGCCATTGCCACGTCGGGCGGCCGGGTCTATTGGGCCATGGTCATCGCGGGCGATCCGCCGGCCGCCGGTGAAGCGTCGATCTTCGGCCAGGGACCGACGGTGCGGGTAGTACGCCGCCCGGCGCCGAGCGGCCTCGGCGGTCTATTCGGGAACTGAGGCGGGATGGCAGCTTCGCTCAACAAGGACTATGCAGCGCTCCGCCGCGATTTCCGGTGGAACCTGCCGGCCCGCTACAATGTCGGCGCGGATGTCTGCGACGCGTGGGCGAGGCGCGAGCCGGGGCGTCCCGCAATCCTGCTTCGCCTGCCGGGCGGGGAAAGCGACCATGTCACCTATGGTGCCCTTCGCGAGGCGTCCGACCGCTTCGCCCTCGCGCTGAAGCGCCTCGGTGTCGGGCAGGGCGATCGGGTGGCGATCCTCCTGCCGCAATCGCCCGCGGTGGTGATCGCCCATCTCGCCGCCGCCAAGCTGGGGGCGATTTCCCTGCCGCTCGCGGTTCTCTTCGGCCCGGATGCGCTGGCTTACCGCCTCAAGGATTCCGGCGCCAAGGTGCTCGTTCTCGATGAGAACGGCCTCGCCAAGCTCGGCCAGATCGAGACGGACCTGCCCGAGTTGGAGACGCTGATCAGCGTCGACGGAGCGGGCGGAGGAGCTCTCGACTTCGATCGCCTGATCGCGGGCGCCCAGGGCGAGCTGCCGCCCATCGTCTCCACGCCGGACGATCCGGCCATGATGATCTATACCTCGGGCACCACAGGCCAGCCCAAGGGCGCCGTCCATGGCCATCGCGTGGTGCTCGGCCATATTCCCGGGCTTCTCTTTGCCCATCCCGGCCTGGGACAGCCTGGCGATGTCATCTGGACACCGGCGGATTGGGCCTGGGCTGGCGGCCTGCTCAACGTGTTGCTGCCGAGCCTCGCGCTCGGCGTGCCCGTGGTGGCCGGCCTGCACGCCAAGTTCTCGGTGGACGAGGCGCTGTCCCTGCTCTGGGACCTGAAGGTGCGCAATGCCTTCCTGCCGCCCACGGCCCTGCGGATGCTCCAGGCGGCGCATCGCCCGGGCGAGGTCTACCGGACGCACCTGCGCAGCATCATGTCGGCCGGTGAAACGCTGGGTCCGGGAACCTACGCCTGGGCTCGCGATGCCTTCGGCTTTCCCGTGAACGAGCTCTACGGCCAGACCGAGTGCAACCTGGTGCTCGGTTCGAGCTTCCGGGCCGGCGTATCCCGGCCCGGTGCCATCGGCAAGGCCGTGCCGGGGCATGAAATCGAGATCCAAGACGAGGAGGGGCGGGAATGCGCCGTGGGCGAGATCGGCGAGGTCGTGGTCAAGGCGCCCGATCCCGTGATGTTCCTGAACTACTGGCGCAATGAGTCGGCGACGGCTGCCAAGTTCCGCGAGGGCTGGCTGCTTACCGGCGACAAGGCCAGGCGGGACGAGGATGGCTATGTCCACTTCATCGGCCGCGGCGACGACATCATCACTTCGGCGGGCTACCGCATCGGTCCCGGCGAGATCGAGGACTGCCTGATGCGCCATCCGGCCGTTGCCATGGCGGCGGTCATCGGCGTGGCGGATACGCTGCGTACGGAGATCGTGAAAGCCTTCCTGGTGCTCAAGCCAGGCTTCGCACCCTCCGCGGAACTGACGAAGGACGTGCAGCTCTTCGTGCGTGAACGATTGTCGGCGCATGAATATCCGCGTGTGATCGCCTATGCCGACGCCCTGCCGGTAACGGCATCGGGAAAGATCATCCGCAGGGCCCTGAGGGAAGGCGATTGAGGCGGAGGCGCCCCCGGGGTGCAGGCGAGACGCCCACAGGCGCCGGCGGGATCGACAATCTTGGAAGCGATCCGTTTCAGGGAAGAGAAAGAGGGTAATCGGTAATCGCCCCTCCGGGTTTGGGGCGCTTTACCTCCGCAAAGTCAATGCGCGTGGGGATCTTGCTTGCGATACCAGGGGGCGAGGTTTCCCACTCATCCACGGATCAAATGCAAAAAGGCGGTGCCATGCCGCACCGCCTTCGGATCGTGGAGCCTGTCGTGGGGAAGCCGCGCTCCCCCACCGGGCTTGATGTCGGTTCCCGCTTCGATCAGCGGCGGTCGCCCAGGAGGCGAAGCAGCATGATGAAGAGGTTGATGAAGTCGAGATAGAGCGTCAGCGCGCCGTGGACGGCGAGCTTTTCGCCTTCGTCGCGACTGAAGCTGCGGGCGTTCTCGACATAGAGCGACTTCAGCATCTGGGTGTCGTAGGCGGTGAGGCCCGCGAAGATGCCCACGCCGGCGACCGTGATCACGAAGGTCAGGAAGCCCGACGGGAAGAACAGGTTCACCAGGCTGGCCAGAAGCAGGCCGAACAGACCCATGATCAGGAATGAACCGAACGCCGAGAGATCACGCTTGGTGGTGTAGCCATACAGGCTCAGGGCACCGAAGCTGGCTGCCGAGACGAAGAAGACGCGGGCGATCGAGCCATGGGTGTAGACCAGGAACAGGGTCGACAGCGACAGGCCCATCAGCGCGGAGAACACGTAGAAGAGGATGCGCGTCGACTGCACCGAACGGCCTTCGGCGCCCATGTTCATCCAGAACACCATGGCCAGCGGGGCAAGCATCACAACCCACTTGAACGGGCTGTTGAACAGGAAGAGACCCACTGGCCCCATGTCCACGATCCTGCCCGCGTCGTTGACCACAACGCCGGAGGCCAGGTAGGCGCCGAGCGCCACGAGGCCGGTGATGGCCACGCCGAGGGTCATGTGGTTGTAGACCGCGAGCATGAAGGCGCGCAGGCCCTGGTCGATCGCCGGTGCTCCGGCGCGGACGTCAGAGACGGTGCCAGCCGAGTAGCGAGGATCATTGAAGGACATCGGACTCTCCAAAAGTGCGGCACTCGCCGCAGAAAGCTGCCCCTTATGTAGTGTGTCCCGCAACAACAGTTAAGTGAATTGCGTGCAATGTTGTTTAGGAACAACCCCGGGGAATAACAGCTGCTCCAATCTGCCTGCGGGAACGATACGTCTTCGCTGAAGGAACAGGCAAGCCCAATCGCATGCCCGGCTCAGAGACTTTTCAGATGGGCAGCCGGCTTCTGCCGCAGAATGCGCCAGGTGCCGGCCAGGCCGAACAATATGGTCAGCGCCATTGCCCCGAAAGCGGCGGCGAGCGCCGGCCCCGGCAGGAAGGTGAAGGTGAAGTTCATCAGGTAGGTCACCACCAGCCAGGCCGAAGCCGTTCCGGCCACCACACCGAAGATCGCCGTGGCAAGCCCGAGCAGGCCATATTCGAGCACGAATGCCAGGAGGATCTTGCTGCGCGTGGCGCCGAGCACCTTGAGGATGACGGCATCGTAGAGCCGGCTGCTCTGCCCGGCGGCCAGCGCGCCCGCCAGAACGAGGATGGAGGCCACCAGCGCGATCGAGGCGGCGGCCCGGATCGCCACGGCGAGCTGCCCGGCGAGTTCGGCCAGGCTCTGCAATGCGTCCTTGATGCGCACGGCCGTTATTGCGGGGAAGGCGTCCGCGACCTGCTTGAGCAGGCCGAGCTCGGTATCGTCGCTGGCGCCGTTTGGATAGGTGAGGGTGGCGATGTCGGTGACCGGCGCCCCATTGAAGGTGTTGGGCGAATAGACCAGCACGAAATTGATGCCGAAGCTCTGCCATTCCAGTTTTCGCAGCGCCCCGACCGTAGCCGTGATGTTGCGGCCGAGCACGTTCACCACGATGGGGTCTCCAACCTTGAGGCCGAGACCGCGGGCGATCTCCTGCTCGAGCGAGACCTGGGGCGGCCCGGAATAGTCGGGACCCCACCAGCGGCCTTCGACCACGCGGGAGCCTTCCGGCACTGTGTCCGCAAAGGTCACGCCGCGATCGCCGCTCAGCACCCAGGCGACCTCCGGCGGCGGCTGCACCTTCTCCACGGGGGTGCCGTTCACGCTGACGATGCGACCGCGCAGCATGGGGACGCGCTCGACGCTCGCCTGCGGGGCGGCCTGCTTGAGGAAGGCTTCGAAGCGAGGGGCGTCGGTGCGGCGGATATCGACGAAGAAGAAGCTCGGAGCCTTGTCGGGAATGGCGGCCGAAAGCTGGTGGCGGATATTCGCATCGATCAGCGTCAGCGCCACCAGCAGGCAGAGCCCGAGCCCGAGCGAGAGCACCACCGACGGCGTCGCGGCGCCGGGGCGATGGATATTGGTCACCGCGAGGCGCAGCGGGGTGTTGTGGGCGCGCGGCAGGCGTCGCGCCAGCGCCATCAGGAGGCTTGCCACCAGGCGAAGCAAAATGAAGGCGCCGAGCGCCGCCGCGACATAGACCAGCGCCACCTTCTTGTCGGTGGCGAAAATGACGGCAAGCGCGACGAGCGCCGCCACCGGCACTGCCACCAGGGCAAGGAAGATCGGTTCGGGCCAGCGGCGGCCGGGCGCGATGGCGTCGCGGAACAGCGCGGAGACACCGATCTCCCGCGCACGGCCGAGCGGCAGCAGCGAAAAGGCGAGGGCGGTGAGCACACCGTAGGTTGCCGCGAGGGCGAGGCCGGCCGGGTTGATCACCGGCGTGATGGGCAGCGGCAGATAGTCCGCAAAGCCATAGGCGAGGATGAAGGGAAGCGCGGCGCCCAGCGTCAGGCCGATGACGATGCCGAAGGCGGCGAGCATCATCGTCTGGGTCAGGTAGATGACGGTGACGAGGTTCGAGCCAGCACCGAGCGTCTTGAGGGTGGCGATATTGTTGCGCTGGCGCTCGACGAAGGCACGCACGGCGTTGGCCACGCCGACACCGCCGACAAGCAACGCCGTGAGGCCCACGAGGGTGATGAACATGGTGAAGCGGTCGATGCCTCGGCGCAGCTCCGGCGAAGCGTCGTCGCGTGTGCGAATCTCCCAGCCAGCCTGCGGAAAGGCGGCCTTCGCCTTGTCGGTCACCGTCGACGGCAGGACGTCGGGCGGCAGGGCGAGCCGATATCGCCAGCGGATGAGGGAACCGGGCTGGATCAGCCCGCTCGCCCGAAAGGCATCCAGCGTCATCATCAGGCGCGGGCCGAAGCCGATGCCGCCGGCGAGCTTGTCCGGCTCGCTGACGAGACGGTCGGCAAGCGTCACGCTGAGGGCGCCGACGGTCACTGCGGCGCCCGGCGGAAGGTTCAGGCGGGCAAAGAGCGTGGGATCGGCAACGGCCCGGACCTGCGTGCCCTCCCCCCCGATCGTCTCTCCAAGCGGCTTGCCCAGGCCAAGCTCGGCCGAGCCGAGCAGGGGATAGAGCGCGTCGACGGCCTTGATCTCGACAAGCGCGGTCTGTCCATCAGCCGTGCGTGCCATGGCGCGCGTGCCGGCGATCACCGAGAGCTTGCCCTGGCCGGCGAGGAAGCCCAGCTCCGCCGGATCGGCTTCGCGCCCGATCAGCGAAAATTCGACGTCGCCGCCATTGATCACCCGGCCCTGCGTGCGCAACCCGTCGGTGAGGGCGCTGGAGATGGCATCGACACCGGCAATTGCCATTACGCCAAGCGCCAGGCAGGCCAGGAAGATACCGAAACCGCGAATGCCGGCCCGCAACTCGCGAACGGCGTAGCGCAGGGGTAGTGAAAGGGGGGCTGAGGTCATGATTCCACAATGAGCGGAAGGAAGAGGCCGAATCAAGGCGCTACGGCATGAGGCAGGGCTCCGGGCTTGCCAAAGGCGCCGCCGAAACCGATATAAGGTCGATCATGTCGACCGCTCCCGCCACCCAGCTTTCGGACAGGCAGTTCACCCTGATCGCCCGCGCTCTTGCCGAACCGCGCCGCTACCAGATCCTCAAGGAGATCTCGGCCTCCGGCGGCACGATGGCCTGTTCCGGGGTTCAGCAGTGCCAGGCGATCAGCCCTGCCACGCTTTCCCACCACATGAAGGAACTTGAGAACGCCGGCCTCATCGAGATCCTGCGCGAAGGCAAGTACGCGACGCTCGTGCTGCAGCGCGACGTGCTGGCCGCCTACCTCGAACAGCTCGCCAGGATCTGAATGACGCGGTGCAAAAAAATCCCTGGCAGTACCTCTTGTTTCGTTTCGATGATTATCTAACTATCGAATCATTGTCACCGAACAACGAGAACGACAATGAGCAAATTGAAGGACAAGGTCGCCGTCGTCACGGGGGCTTCCAAGGGTATCGGCGCAGGTATTGCCAAGGGGCTGGCCGCAGAGGGTGCGGCGGTGGTGGTGAACTACGCCACCAGCCGCGAAGGCGCGGACAAGGTGGTGGCGGAGATCGTCGCGAAGGGCGGCAGGGCTACGGCGATCCAGGGGGACGTCTCCAAGGCCGCCGACGTGAAGAAGCTCTTCGCCGATGCCAGGCAGGCCTATGGCAGGCTGGACGTGCTGGTGAACAACGCCGGCGTCTACCAGTTCGGGCCTCTGGAAGCGGTCACGGAAGATGAGTTCCACCGCCAGTTCAACACCAATGTGCTGGGCCTCCTGCTGGCGACTCAGGAAGCCGAGAGGCACTTCGGCCCCGAAGGCGGAAGCGTCATCAATATCGGATCGATCGCCGACGACATAACCCCGCCCACCACGGTGATCTATACCGCCACCAAGGGCGCCGTGACCTCCATAACCCATGTGCTGGCCAAGGAACTCGGGCCGAAGAAGATCCGGGTGAACTCGATCAATCCGGGCATGGTGGAAACCGAGGGCGTCCATGCTGCCGGCGTGATCGGCAGCGACTTCGAGAGCCAGACCGTGGCGCAGACGCCGCTCGGCCGCATCGGCCAGCCTTCCGACATCGCTCCCGTCGCCGTCTTCCTTGCCTCGGACGACTCGGGGTGGCTCACCGGCGAGACTCTGCTGGCGTCCGGCGGCGTGCGCTGAACGCCGCCGCTTTCAACAAAGATCCAATTCTGCAACAAGAGCGAAAGACAATGAGCAAGCTGACAGGCAAGGTCGCCGTCGTCACGGGCGCCTCCAAGGGCATCGGCGCGGGCATCGCAAAAGGCCTGGCCGCCGAGGGCGCCTCGGTGGTCGTGAACTACGCATCCAGCCGCGAGGGGGCCGACAGGGTGGTGGCGGAGATCACCGCCAAGGGCGGCAAGGCGATCGCCGTGAAGGGCGACGTCTCCAAGGCCGATGACGTCAGGCATGTGTTCGACGAGACCGCCAGGGCCTATGGCAGGCTGGACGTGCTGGTGAACAATGCCGGCGTCTACGCCTTCGCCCCTCTGGAGGCGATCACCGAGGACGAATTCCATCGCCAGTTCAACACCAATGTGCTGGGCCTTCTGCTGGCGACCCGGGAGGCCGAGAAGCATTTCGGACCCGAGGGCGGCAGTGTCATCAACATCGGCTCGGCCGTGACCGAACTGAATCTGCCGCAGACTGCGGTCTACACGGCCACCAAGGGCGCCGTGACGGCCGTCACCCATGTTCTTTCCAAGGAACTCGGGCCGAAGAAGATCCGGGTGAACTCGATCAATCCGGGCATGGTGGAAACCGAGGGCGTGCACACCGCCGGCTTCCTCGGCGGCGACCTCGAGAGCCAGACCGTGGCGCAGACGCCGCTCGGCCGGATCGGCCAGCCCGACGACATCACGCCGGTAGCCGTGTTTCTCGCCTCGGCCGATTCAGGCTGGCTGACAGGCGAAGTGCTGGTCGCCTCAGGCGGGGTGAGGTAGGCGAGGGACCATCCGGATTCGCCGGCGACGCGCGAAAGGGGAGGCCGAAAGATCGGCATTCGGCCTCCCTCGGCGCAAAGTTCTGCAAAACTTCGAGCACGTAAGCGCTTTCTCATGTAATTTGCGGCGAATATGACCAGCGCCGCCGCGGCAACGTGGCGATGGAGATGGTCGATGAGTGATGGTGGCCATGACGTTCCGGCGGGCGACATCCAGCGCCGCTCTGCACGAAGCCTTGGCAATTAGGCATCTGCGCTGGCAGTCGCCGATCGCGCTTGGATTTTCGATAATTCCGGTCGACGGCGCAGGCTGATCCTGGCCAGGCGTCGCCTGAAAGTCCGTCACCTTGCCGGCCGTCTGCCGGCATGGGTCGAGGTTGCCATTCCGGCTCAACTTCGCACTCGATTCGCGGATGGGACCCAAGCCTGACGTCGATATGGCGTCAGCCTTATTGTTCCCCTGTCAACCGCTGCAGTCCGGCCTTGCTTTCGGCGATGTCCGGATCCTGGGCGAGTGCGGCACGATAGTCGGCGATGGCGTTCTCGCGCTGGCCGAGATCCTCATAGATGTGGGCACGGGTATCGAGTGTCGCCGCGTCATTGGGGGTCACGGCCAGCGCGGCATTGGCATCCGCCAGACCGTCGGCGGCACGGCCGACCTTGTAGAGCGACCAGGCACGCAGATTGCGCAACTGCGGGGAATCGAATCCGCCCCCAAGGGCGGCATCGAGGTCCGGAATGGCGCTGGCATAATCGTCCTTCAGCGCATAGGCCGCGCCGCGCAGGGCATGGGCTGCAACGTTGTCGGAATCCAGCGAGATGACGGAGCTCAGGCGGGAGATCTGATCGTCATTGCTGTCCTGGGCGTAGGTTTCTGGGCTCATCCAGGCCTGCCAGGCCGAGGAGATCGCCGTACCCGTGCCGAGCGCCAGGCAGAGCAGGGTGATGCTGGCGAGGGCGAGTCCCGTGCGGCGAATGCCCTGCAGCCAGGATGGGCCGATGCGGTAGATCATGGCAAGAGCCACCACGACGCCGGCGATGAAGCCGCCGAACAGTCCGGCAAAGGAAACGCTCGGCGCCATCGTAGCGACAGAGAAGAGGCCGAAGGCGAAATTGAGCGCGGCCCATTTGGCGGTGCCGAACATCAGGGCGTGGCCCTCGTCCCCGCCGCGCAGCGAGCCATAGACAAGCCCGGCGCCGAAAAGGCCGAACGTCGCGCTCGAGGTGCCGACCGTGTAGAGTTCGCCGTAGAAGGCCGATGCCAGCGAGCCGGCCAGCCCGGCAAGCACGAAGATGACGAAGGCGCGCAGGCGCCCGAAGGTCTTTTCGACCGGCGGCATGATCATCACCAGGCAGATCATGTCGACGATGAGATGGGGAAGGCTGGCGTGCAGGAAGATCGCCGTAAAAATATACCAGGGCTGCCAGTTGGCGAGGGCCAGCAGACCGCCGGCGCCCATCTGGATCAGCACCGTCGGAAGGGGTGTCCACAGCGCACCGAACAGGGCGGAAGACGGGGCGTCGCTCGCCAGGGCGATCAGCACCAGACTGAGCACGGCGCTCAGCGCAAAGCAGACGACGCAGACCGCCGCCAGCGGAAAGGCAAGCGGCATGGGGCCGCGCAGCGCCTCGCGCCAGAGCGTTTCTGCGCTCCGGATCACGCCGCCGTCCGGCGCGGGCCCGTGGAGCCTGTCTCGTCGAAGAGTTCGGCGAGCTTGTCCGTCATGGCGCCGCCAAGCTCCTCGGCGTCCACGATCGTGACCGCGCGGCGATAATAGCGGGTCACGTCGTGGCCTATGCCGATGGCGATCAGCTCGACCGGCGAGCGGGTCTCGATGTCCTCGATCACCCAGCGCAGGTGCCGTTCCAGATAGTTGCCGGTGTTGACGGACAGGGTGGAGTCGTCGACCGGCGCCCCGTCCGAGATCACCATCAGGATGCGGCGGCTCTCGGCTCGTCCGAGCAGACGCTGGTGTGCCCAGTTCAGGGCCTCGCCGTCGATATTCTCCTTGAGCAGACCCTCGCGCATCATCAGGCCGAGGTTCTTCCGGGCGCGGCGCCAGGGTGCATCGGCTGACTTGTAGATGATGTGCCTGAGATCGTTGAGGCGTCCGGGCGAAGCAGGCTTGCCGGCCTGCAGCCAGGCCTCGCGCGATTGCCCGCCCTTCCACGCGCGGGTGGTAAAGCCGAGGATCTCCACGCTCACGCCGCAGCGCTCCAGCGTGCGGGCAAGAATGTCGGCGCAGGTAGCCGCCACGGTGATGGGACGCCCGCGCATCGAACCTGAATTGTCGATCAGCAGCGTCACCACGGTGTCGCGGAAATCGGTGTCGCGCTCGCGCATGAAGGAAAGCGCCGAGGTCGGATCGATGATGACGCGCGAGAGCCGCGCCGGGTCCAGCGTGCCTTCCTCGAGGTCGAAGTCCCAGGAACGGTTCTGCTGGGCCATCAGACGGCGCTGCAGGCGGTTGGCGAGGCGCGCCACCACGCCCGAGAGGCTGGAGAGCTGCTTGTCCAGATAGGCCCGCAGGCGGTCGAGTTCCTCCGGATCACACAGATCCGCGGCGTCGATGATCTCGTCGAACTTCGTGGTGAAGGCGCGATAGTCGGGACCGCGCTTTTCGTTGTCGCGATGTTCCGGCGGCCGCCAGGGCTGCGCGGCTTCTTCGGCGTCGCCCGTCTCCGTCTCGTCTGGCATGTCGGAGGAGGGCGACTCGGCGTCCTGGGTTTCGCCTTCCTGCGAATCCTCGTCGTCGGTCTCCTTCTCGTCGAGTTGCATCGACTCCGATTCGTCCTGGGATTCGCCCTGATTCTCCTGGTTCTCGCCTTCCTGTTCCGAGTCCGCGTCATTGTCGCGATCGTCGGAATCGTCGGCATCGGCCTGCGCTTCCTCCGACAGGCCCATATGGGTAAGCACGTCGTTCATGGTACGGGCGAAGGCGCGCTGGTTCTCGATCACGCTGTCGAGGCGCGCCAGATCCTTGCCCGCCTTTTCGTCGATGAAGGGGCGCCAGAGATCGACCAGCTTGCGCGCCGGTTCCGGCGGCGGCAGTCCGGTGAGCTTTTCGCGAACGAGGAGGGCGAGCGCATCCTCGATCGGCGCCTCCTCGCGGACGCGGATATCCTCATACTTGCCGCCCCGGAAATAGCGGTCCTCGAGCATGGCGGTGAGGTTGTTGGCAACCCCCGTCATGCGGCGTGAACCGATCGCCTCGCAGCGCGCCTGCTCGACCGCGTCGAAGACCGAGCGCGCCTGCTCATTCTGCGGCGCCAGGCGCCGGTGGATCCCGATGTCGTGGCAGGCGAGGCGCAGCGCCATGGCGTCGGCCTGGCCCCGCACCACGGCGGCGACATGGGCATCGAGCTTGCGCGGCGGTTCGGACAAGCGTGCCTTGTCGGCCATCAAGGCCGGCTTTTCGGAGGCAAAGGTCACCTCCAGGTCTGGCTTGCGGGCGATGGCGCGCAAGGTTCCGGCCACCGAACGCTTGAATGCATCGTTGGGGACGTCTTTGGCCTTGTCGCCGGGCTTGCGATTGGTAGTCATGATCCTGAGATATCCAATGCCGTGCCATTCCTCAACCGTGAACTGGTCCGACAAGCGCGATCGGCATGCGACGGCGGGACGCGGCGCCCGGAATCAGAGCCGCCCTTCGGCGGCAAGGTGCTCGCGCAGCAGCCTCATGTTCTGGCGATTGGCACGCCAGAAGACGTCCACGATATCGCCGGCCACGGGCACGAAGCCGAAAGCGCCCTCGATGGCGACGTTGACGATCATGCGGGCGAGCAAGGCGCGCGGCACGCCGATGCGCACGGCCTCCACGACGACGATGCTCGAAAGAGCAACGCCTGCCCAGTCTCCGAAGCCGGGGATGAGGCCGATGACGGCATCGACGCCGAACCGGATCCGGGTGAAGGGAATGGCGAAGGCGGTGTCGAGGAGTCGCGACAGCCGGTCGAGGCGCTCGACGCGTACGCGCAACTCACTCCTGTCGCCTGCTGCCGCAAAAGCCATGCTCCCGGCCCTCCACCGCGCCCAGATGGGAGGGGCAGAGGGCGGACGCAAGGGAGTGAAGAGGAATAATCCCCGGGAGAGCGGCTATCTCGCTGCTCTCCGAGACCGTCGGAGCGCGAACGAGACGTCCGTGCGCCAGGTCAGGTCAGCGCCACGTTTACCGAGCTTTCCGCCAGCTCGGCCCCGAAGGCCCGCTGGTAGAACTCGGCGACGAGGCTCCGTTCGAGCTCGTCGCACTTGTTGAGGAAGGTCACCCGGAAGGCAAAGCCGATATCGTGGAAGATGTCGGCATTCTCGGCCCAGGTCAGCACCGTGCGCGGCGACATCACCGTGGAGAGATCGCCATTCATGAAGGCGTTGCGGGTGAGGTCGGCCACGCGCACCATCTTGTTGACGATGTCGCGTCCGTTGGGGCTGCGCTGATAGTGCTTGGCCTTGGCCAGCACGATGTCGACTTCCTTGTCGTGCGGCAGATAATTCAGCGTGGTGACGATCGACCAGCGGTCCATCTGGCCCTGGTTGATCTGCTGGGTACCGTGATAGAGGCCGGAGGTGTCGCCGAGGCCCACCGTGTTGGTGGTGGCAAACAGGCGGAAGGCCGGGTGCGGCCGGATCACGCGCTTCTGGTCCAGCAGCGTCAGCTTGCCGGAGATTTCGAGAACGCGCTGGATCACGAACATCACGTCGGGTCGGCCGGCGTCATATTCGTCGAAGACCAGGGCGATGTTGTTCTGCAGCGCCCAGGGCAGCATGCCGTCGCGGAATTCGGTGACCTGCTTGCCGTCCTTGAGGACGATGGCGTCCTTGCCGACGAGGTCGATACGCGAGACGTGGCTGTCGAGGTTGATGCGCACGCAGGGCCAGTTCAGCCGCGCGGCGACCTGCTCGATATGGGTCGACTTGCCGGTGCCGTGATAGCCCGTCACCATCACGCGGCGATTGTGCGCGAAGCCCGCGAGGATGGCCAGGGTCGTCGGCTTGTCGAAGAGATAGTCGGGATCGAGGTCCGGAACGTGATCGTCGGACTTGGAATAGGCCGGCACTTCGAGGTCCGTGTCGAAACCAAACAGCTTTTTGGCCGAAACCATGATGTCCGGCAGATTGGCCGGTGTCGTTGCGTCAGTCATAATGCCTTCCTTGGCCGGCGCCAGGACGGCGCAGCCGACAATCAGTTCGAGCAGGCCCTAGCAAAGCCCGGCGCTTCGGAGCGTATTATAGGCCTGAATGATCCCGCGCAATTTATCTTCGCTGGATCGGTCACCGCCATTGGCATCGGGGTGAAGCCGTTTGACGAGTGTCTTGTAGCGCGACTTGATCTCCGGGCCATTGGCTGTTTCCGGCAGATCCAGTGCTTCGAGCGCCTTTCGCTCGAGGATTTTGAGGCGCCTGCGCTCCGGCTCGGGAGCGCTGGTCTGACGGCGGAAACCCTGCACGTCATCGAAGAAGCCGAAGCCGTCGTGAACGTCCGGGCCCGCCGCCGGACCGCGCTTCTTGGCCCAGGGATTGACGCCCATCGTCCAGGTCGGACGATGGCCGGTGGCCGCATCGCGCTGGTAGGCGCTGACGGAGTCTTCAGGCAGGCCCGCGAAGTAATTGTAGCTCTTGTTGTAGTCGCGCACGTGTTCAAGGCAGAAATGCCAGAACTGGCCCTCGCGATTGCGCCCCTTCGGGGCGCGGAACTCGCCAGGATTGCGGCAATTGACGTGTTCGCACGTTCTTTCGGACGCCTGATGGACCTCCTCGGCCCTCGGGCGCACCCGGATGCGATCAAACAAGGGCGAGTCCAAATCCATGATGACATCACTATGCGAGCGCGAAACCAAATCGGCAAGCGCGAGCTTACAGGCAAGGGGTTAATTGAGGCGGAATGTCACAAGAGGCAATCGAAGGCCGCAACTGCCTCGTGGCAGGTAGACATTATATGGAGCACGGCTCCGAAAAAGAAAGAGGCCGCCCAAATGGCGGCCCAAGTCTTAGGGAGGAAACGCCCAAGGAGGGCTGTAGGGGTGCGGAACGGCATCCACTACGGCTACTAAGGTGCGACCACCCGCGTCATTTCGCAAGTGCGAAGAAGATGAATTTCGTGCAATCGTGCAAGAAATCGAAGTGGTGTGACATAAAGGCGACGCTTGGCTGGCAAGCCATTGGCCTGAGGGTCAGGCCAATGGCTTGAGCTTTCCCCTACGTCCTGTAGCCGTCGGGTTGCATCAATTTCTGTGCGAGAAGCCCGAAAACGATGCCCAGCGTCGTCCACAGGATCACGTGGATGCCGAGCGAGGCGATCCGGAAGTTCCACAGCACATTTGCTGAGAAATCCGCCGGCACTTCATGGACACCCGGCAGGATGAGCATGGCGACTGCCATCACAACGATGTAGGCCGCGGCAGCGACCAGATTCGCGTTCCAGCGTCCGAGGCTGGCGGCAAGCCGGCTGGCCGTGTTGAGGGCGGCGATCATCACCACGACCGAAAGGGCCATGATGGCGAAATAGAGCGCCGTCCTGGGGCCGATCGTGTCAGGATTGCCGACGGCCGGCGGGTTCGCCGGATATTTGAGCTGTGGAATCATAACGACCGCAGCAAAGCCGATCGTCGCAACCACCGCTGCCGTCGCCCTCGGGCTGAGCGAGCCGAGTCGGCCATGGGCAAAGGCGAAGACGAGGGCGAAGATACCGCCGAGCGCCGTGCCATAGATGAGAACGCCGGTAAGCAGGCCGAAACTCGCCTGCATCGGCCGGCTGACGAGTTCTTCCTCGCCGCCATGATCGTGTCCGGCGGCCGGCTGGGCTTCGCCGGGTGCCGTCGACATGTTCATAGTGGTGGAGGGAGCGGGTTTCGCTTCCTCCGGCGCCGCGTGGTTCTCCTCAAAGGCGATGGCGGCGTCGACCTGGGGTTCACCGAAGACCTTGGCAAAGCCAAAGGCGAGCAAACCCGCGAGGATGCCGACAAGCATCCCCCGGATCAAAAGGGACCTGACCATGATGTAAGCCCGTTGCCCTTAGTGGCAGGGAAAGCCGAGCAGGTGACGGCCGTCGTGCACCCACTCATGGATGTACATGCCCTGGAACACCGAAGTCGCACCTTGTTCGGCGCCGACGAAATAAATGGCGATGATAGCCAGCAATACGGTGAAGATGGCCCAGGGCAGGATTTCGCGGACCGGAATGGTGATCGGCTGCTGGGCGGCTGGTGCGAGAACGGCTGTCGTCATCTCTTAAGCTCCTTGGGATTACGCGTCCCGTTTGAGGCGTGCGTGCCTTGGAGGAGGTCTGACTTTCGGACTGGCATCTCGATGCCGCCGATTCACAGTGGCGCGACCGTGCCGGATTCTCACCGGCTTCCCAACCTTGGCAGTGCATCCGCCATAAGCAGCGCATGAACGCCATATGTCAATATTGTGCCGGCAATTTTGTGCTTGTAGAACGCGTCGATGACCCCGCGTCTGACCCTTCTGTGCCATGCTGCCACCCCCGCCCTGCGCGCGGCGAGCTTCCCCATGGACGAAGCGCTCGACGACCGGGGCCTCGCGGCAGCCGGCGCACTGGCGGCGCGTTTCCCGAAAATCGGACGTGTCCTCGTCAGTCCCGCGTTGCGCGCCCGTCAGACCGCCGAGGCGATGGGGCTGCTGGGCGAGCCCTGCGATGCCTTGCGCGAATGCGACTATGGCCGCTGGGCCGGACTCGATTTCGAGGCGGTCGCGAGTGCCGAGCCGAAGGCGCTGGCAGCCTGGAGCAGCGACCCCGAGGCCTGTCCGCATGGCGGCGAATCGGTGACAGCTCTCATCGGGCGCGTCGGTGCCTGGCTTGACGCCGAGCGTTTCGAGGGGCACACGCTGGCCATTACCCATGCCTCCGTGGCCCGTGCCGCCGTGGTGCATGCGATTGGCGCCGCTGGGCGTGCCTTCTGGCGCATCGAAGCGAGCCCGCTTTCAGCCACGGAGCTGCGGCCATCCGGACGGGGATGGACGTTGAGGCTTGGATGAGGAGTTGGGGTGTTTCCCCTATCTCCGAGCGCTTCAATGACGCCTTCCGCATGTGCCGGCGTTGGGGCCGGTCGCCCACCGGTCCGCTCCTTCGGGGTGCGCCCGCGCCTATTCGAAGAATTCCAGCGCCGACGCGACGATCGCTTCCGGCGCGTCCTCCTGCATGAGATGCCCGCAGCCGGGAATCTCGGTCAGCCGGCAGCCGGGCAGCAATGCCACCAGTTCGCGCCCTCTCTCCACCGGTATCCAGCCATCCTCGGCGCCCCATAGCAGGCGCGTGGGACAGCGCAGGTTGCCGTAGCGATCCTGGATCTCGTCGGTGTAGCGCTGGTCCATCTGGGCAATCTGGCGATAGAAGGCAGCCTGGCCGACGGGCCCGGTCCAGGGGGCCGCATAGGCCTGGCGGACGAAGTCGGGCAGGGGCTTGTGGGCGGCGCCGCGCAGGTAAGCGGTGAGGATCGCCTCCTGGATGTAGTCGGGCACGCCGGCGAAGGCTTCCTCGAAGCGCCTGACATGGTGCACGAAGGGCGAGCCCCAGGGGCGGATCGCCACCGGATCGATGAGGAGCAACCTCCTGTATTCGCAGCCGTCGAGGAGGTGGGCACGCAATGCCGTCGCGCCCCCGAAATCATGGGCGATGACGTCGGGCCGCTCCAGCGACCAGAAGCGCAGCAGCGCGGCGAGCAGCCGGTTCTGAATGCCGAGCGACACATCCTGGCCATCGCGTTTCTCGGACTGTCCGTAGCCAACGAGATCGTAGACGAAGACCTCGAAGCGCCGGGAAAGCTCGCGCGCGATCGCGCGCCAGACGAAGGAGGAAAAGGGCGTGCCGTGCACCATCACGATTGGCGGGCCGGCGCCCAGGCGATCATAGGCGATGCTCTGGCCTTCGAATTCGAACGTCCGGGCAAGGTTCCACTTCATCGCGCATCTTCCGTTTCGCCGCATTCCGGGCGCCAGTCTATGACGGCTCGTGCCTGGCGGGAACTTCGTCATTGGCTTGTCGCCGGCCCTTTTGTAGACAGGGCGCCAAACGAGGAATGATCGCATGCGCGTGGCAATGATCGGGACAGGCTATGTCGGGCTGGTGACGGGAGCGTGCCTGGCCGATTTCGGCCATGTCGTGACCTGTGTCGACAAGGATCCGGCCAAGATCGAGAGCCTACTCGCCGGCCGCATGCCGATCTACGAGCCGGGGCTCGAGCAGCTGGTGGCACGCAACGTGCGGGAGAAGCGCCTCTCCTTCTCCACCGATCTCGCGCCCGCGGTGAAGGACGCCGCCGTGGTGTTCCTGGCCGTCGGCACGCCCTCACGGCGCGGCGACGGGCATGCCGACCTGTCCTATGTCTACGGTGCGGTGCGCGAGATCGCGGCGGCCATCGAAGGCTTTACCGTAGTGGTCACCAAATCGACGGTTCCGGTCGGCACGGGCGACGAAGTCGAGCGTCTCATCCGGGAAATCAGGCCGGATGCCGACATCGCCGTGGTATCCAACCCCGAATTCCTGCGCGAGGGCGCGGCGATCGAGGACTTCAAGCGCCCGGACCGTATCGTCGTGGGCGTCGAGGACGAGCGCGCCCGCACCGTGATGGCCGAGGTGTACCGTCCGCTTCATCTCAACCAGGGTCCGCTGCTGTTCACGCAGCGGCGTACGTCCGAGATGATCAAATATGCCGCGAATGCATTCCTCGCGACCAAGATCACCTTTATCAACGAGATCGCGGATCTGTGCGAGAAGGCCGGCGCCGATGTGCAGGAAGTCGCCCGCGGCATCGGCCTCGACAATCGCATCGGCGCGAAATTCCTGCATGCCGGTCCCGGTTATGGCGGGTCCTGCTTCCCGAAGGACACGCTTGCATTGCTTCGCACCGGCCAGGAATACGGGGCGCCGCTGCGCGTCGTCGAGGCGGTGGTCGGCGTCAACGACGCGCGCAAATCCTCGATGGCCCGCAAGATCATCGCCGCGCTGGAGGGCAATGTCGCCGGCAAGACGGTGGCGCTGCTCGGCCTCACCTTCAAGCCCAACACGGACGACATGCGCGAGAGCCCCTCGATTCCGATCGTCTACGCGCTGCAGGACAAGGGCGCGCACGTGCGCGCCTATGACCCGCAGGGCATGGAGGAGGCCCGCAAGGTGCTTGTCGACGTCGATTATCGCGACAGCGCCTATGATTGCCTGGAGGGCGCCGACGTCGCCGTCATCGTCACCGAATGGGACGAGTTTCGCGCCCTCGACCTGGAGCGCGTGAAGGAACTGCTCAAGCAGCCCGTGATCGTCGACCTGCGCAACATCTACCGCCTGGACGAGATGGCGCGCCACGGCTTCCGGTATGAGAGCATCGGGCGCGCGGCGGCCGCGCCCTGAAGGCGTCGGCGCGAACATCTCCCGTCGTTCCTTGACTGACCGGCATTGTTGCCGATTTGCGCCATGTCCGCGCCCATAGGTTGTGGTGCCGCGATCTTTCTAGGTCGCGCGCTCAAAAATGGTCATATTGCGCCACTATCGCTGATTCCGTTTTCCCTGCCGGGCAGGAAGACGGCCGTCCGCCGCTTTCGGGAGTGCTCATGTCGGGTTTGCATCGAAGCTATCGCTGGTTGGCGGGAGGCGTCTTCGGCATGGCGGCCATGGCGGTCGTGAGTGTCGCCCTGGCCCAGCAGATGCCGGCCATGCCGGTAACGGTCGCCAACCCCGTGAGCCGCAAGATCGTGGAGACAGCGGAGTTCACCGGCCGTTTCCAGGCCTGGCCCTCTGTCAACATCACTTCCCGCGTCACCGGTTATCTCGACAAGGCGAGCTTCCTCGAGGGGTCGCTGGTCAAGCAGGGCGACGTGCTGTTCTCCATCGATCCGCGCCCCTTCCAGGCCGCCGTCGACCAGGCAGCGGCGCAGGTCAAGATCGCCCAGACCCGTATCGACCTCACCAAGGCCAATCTGGCGCGTGCCGAGGAACTGAAGAAGAGCGGGAACGTTACGGACGCCACCTACCAGTCCAACCTTCAGGCCTACCAGGAGGCGGCCGCCTCGATCGACGCAGCCAATGCGGCGCTCGCCACCGCCAAGCTCGACCTCAACTACGCCACCATCGCAGCGCCGATCTCCGGCAAGATCAGCCGGCAGCTGGTCTCGCGGGGCAATCTGGTGGCGGCGAACGGCTCGCAGCCGCTTGCCACCATCGTTGCCGTCGACCCGATGTATTTCTATTTCGACTTCGACGAGGCGAGCTATCTCTCCTATCGCCGCGCCGATAAGGGCAAGGCGGATGCTGCGGGCGTCGACCCGGCCGCGAAGGTGGAGATTGCCCTCTCCGATGAGAAGACCTTTTCCCACCAGGGCACGCTGGACTATCTCGATCCGCAGGTCGACGCGCAGACGGGCACGGTCACGGCACGCGCCAAGATAGCCAATCCGGACGGCTTCCTGACTTCCGGTCTGTTCGGGCGCATTCGCATCGCCCTGGGCGAGCCCTATGAGGCGCTGGTGGTTCCGGACGTGGCCGTGGGCCAGTCCTCTCAGGGACGCTATGTCACCGTCATCGTGGACAAGAAGGCGACCATCCGTCCAGTGGAGATCGGACCGAAGATCGGCACGTTCCGGGTGATCAAGAACGGCCTCAAGCCGGAAGATGCGGTGCTGATCAACGGCCAGATGCGCGCCCGGCCGGGCAGCGAGGTCATTCCGCAGCCGACCAAGCTGGATGTGCCGGATCCACTGCTTCCCGATGCGAACTGATCGGGAGCGCCGCTCATGAAATTCGGCCATTTCTTCGTCGATCGCCCGATCTTTGCCGCCGTGGTCTCCATCGTCACGGTGGTCGTCGGTCTCGTCGCCTATGTGGGCCTGCCGATCGCGCAGTTTCCGCAGATCGCCCCGCCCACCGTCGTCATCAACGCCACCTATCCCGGCGCCAACGCCCAGACCATCGCCGAGACGGTCGCCGCGCCGCTGGAGCAGGCGATCAACGGCGTCGAGGGGATGATCTACCAGACCTCCCAGGCCACCAATGACGGTTCGCTGCAGATCACGGTGACCTTCGCCACCGGGACCGATCTCGACATCGCCCAGGTGCAGGTGCAGAACCGCGTTTCCGCGGCCGAACCGCGCCTGCCGGCCGAGGTCCGGGCACTGGGCGTCACCGTCAACAAGTCCTCCTCGGACTTCCTTTTGATCGTCACGCTCTATTCGCCGGACAATTCGCTGAGCGACTACGGCATCTCCGACTATGCGATCCAGAACGTCAACGACATCATCGCCCGCGTCGATGGCGTCGGCTCGACTTTCTCCTTCGGCCTGCGCGAGCCCTCGCTGCGCGTCTGGCTCGATCCCGAGCGCCTGGCCAGCTTCAACCTGGCGGCGGGCGACGTCGTCAACGCGCTCCGCGAGCAGAACGTGCAGGTCTCCGGCGGCACGCTCGGCGGACAGCCCTCGCCGAACAACACCACCAGCGAGATCACGGTCACCACGCTCGGCCGCTTCCAGGATGCCGACCAGTTCCGCGAAGTCATCGTCAAGGCGACTGCGGGCGGGCGATTGCTGCGGCTCAAGGACGTGGCGCGCGTCGAGGTCGGCGCCAAGCAATACGGCTCCAATCTCTATCTCGACGGCCAGCCGACGGTCGGCCTCGCCGTGCTGCAGCGCCCGGGTACCAATGCGCTGGCCACGGCCGATCGCGTCAAGGCCAAGATGGAGGAACTGTCGAGGGATTTCCCGCCGGGCCTGAAATACTCGATCGTCTACAATCCCACCGAGTTCGTCTCGGCCTCGATCGACGCCGTCTACCACACCTTCTACGAGGCGATCATCCTCGTCGTCATCGTCGTCTTCGTCTTCCTGCAGTCCTGGCGGGCGGCGATCATCCCCATCATCGCCATTCCCGTCTCGCTGATCGGCACCTTCGCGGTTATGCACGGCCTCGGCTTCTCGCTGAACATGCTCACGCTGTTCGGCCTCATCCTGGCCGTCGGCATCGTGGTCGACGACGCAATCGTGGTGGTCGAGAATGTCGAGCGCAACATCCATGACGGCATGACGCCGAACCGTGCCGCGCACGTCACCATGGACGAGGTCGGCCGCGCCGTGATCGCCATCGCGCTCGTGCTTTGCGCCGTCTTCGTGCCGACGGCCTTCATGCCGGGCATCACCGGCAAGTTCTACCAGCAGTTCGCGGTGACCATCGCCGCCGCCACGGTGATTTCCGCCTTCAATTCGCTGACCCTGTCGCCCGCGCTCGCCGCCATCCTGCTCAAGCCGCATGACCCTGGCCATTCGGGCGGCTTCTTCCTCATGCGCTGGCTGCGCGGGCTCGGCAGGGCGTTCAATCACGGCTTTGACCGCCTCTCGGGCGGCTACGGCGGCTCGGTGGGTTTCGCTGCGCGCCACAAACTCCTCTTCCTGGCCATCTACGCCGGCCTGATCTACGCCACCTTCTATGTCTACCAGAAGGTGCCGGGCGGCTTCGTGCCGGAATCGGATCAGGGCTATGCCATCATGGTGGTGCAGCTTCCCGACGGTGCGTCGCTGGAGCGTACCGACGCGGTGGTGAAGAAGGCGCAGCAGATCGCCGCCGGCTCGCCCGGCGTCGCCCATGTCATCGGCGTCGCGGGTTTCTCCGGCGCCACCTTCACGGCCGCCTCCAACGCCGCCACCATCTTCGTTCCCTACGCCCCCTTCGAGGAGCGCCTCAAGCAAGGGCTGACCTCCAAGGCGATCGTGGCCGAGTTGCAGAAGCGTGCCTTCGCCATCGAGGAGGGGTTGGTATTCGTGATCGAGCCGCCGACCATCCAAGGCCTGGGTACCGGCAACGGCTTCAAGATGCAGGTGCAGGATCGCGGCGGTGTCGGCCAGGAGGCGCTGACGCAGGCGGCCTACGCCCTGATGGGCAAGGCCAACCAGACGCCCGGGCTGATGCAGGTCTACACCACTCTCTCCAACAATTCGCCGCAGCTTTTCGTCAACGTCGATCGCGTCAAGGCGCAGATGCTCAATGTCCCGATCGGCAGCGTTTTCGAGGCGCTGCAGGTCTATGTCGGTTCTGCCTATGTGAATGACTTCACGCGGCTGGGCCGGGCCTTCCAGGTGAACGCGCAAGCCGAGGGCCGCGACCGCCTGAGCAAGGACGATCTCCTGCGCATCAAGGTGAGGAGCGCATCCGGAGCTCTGGTGCCGCTCGGCTCGCTGGTCTCCTTCGAGGAGCGTACGGGCCCCGACACGGTGATGCGTCACAACCTCTACCCGGCCGTCTATCTCAACGGCTCCGGTGCGCCCGGCGTGTCCTCGACCACGGCGCTCGATCTGATGGAGAAGGATGCCGCCGAGGTGCTGCCGCCCGGCGTGGGTTATGAGTGGACTGAGATCGCCTTCCAGGAACGCTCCGTGGGCAACACCGCCTACTATGTCTTCGGTATCGCGGTGCTGTTCGTCTTCCTGTTCCTCGCCGCACAGTATGAGAGCTGGTCGCTGCCGCTCGCCATCATCCTGATCGTACCGCTCGCCATCCTCTCGGCCCTGCTCGGCGGCATGGCCCGTAGCCTGCCGATCTTCGGCGACTGGTGGGTCCGCAACATGGACAACAACATCCTGACGCAGATCTCCTTCGTCATGCTGGTTGGCCTAGCGGCCAAGAACGCCATCCTGATCGTGGAGTTCGCCCGCCAGCGCGAGGATCACGGCGACACACCCCTGCAGGCGGTGGTGGAGGCTGCCCGGCTGCGCCTGCGCCCGATCCTGATGACGTCCTTTGCCTTCATTCTCGGTGCGGTGCCGCTTGCCTTCGCCACGGGTCCGGGATCGGAATTGCGTCAGGCCATCGGAACGGCGGTTGTGTTCGGCATGAGTGGTGTTACGCTGCTGGGCCTGTTCCTCACGCCTGTGTTCTACGTTACGATTCGCCTGATCGTCCGTCTGATCTTTCGTGAAAAACCCAAGCCCAGCACGGTAACGCCGGCCACAATGGCCGAACCAAAGGGAAGCTGAGGACTGTCGTTAAGTATGGTACAATTGGAAACGTTTTGCCGCTTGTTGAAATCCGTATGACATATTCATGCGCTTCCCTAGCAGGTCAAAGACGTGGGATCGGCGGGGAACGAACTGAATTGGGTTTGACGATCTGATCCCGCGCTAACTTCATGATTTGGCGTACTTTCGGCGGCGAATATGTGCCACCTTTTCTGTTCTGCGAATGAGATAGGGCCTATCGGGCGCAGGCGCTTCTATCGATCGGCCTGCATAATCTATGAGCAGATCTGAAATCGGAAGCGAAAACCACCCAGCCTGCTTTGCCGTCACGCTGCAGATCATGGGCCAGCAACGGCGCTCACCGTTGTAGGCTTTCCCGCCTCCCGTGGTGTTATCATATCAACGCCCCAGATTACCGTGTCACGCCGCAGCGGTTTGTTTCCCTGAAGGCCATGATATCGTAGCGGATAGGTGATCATATCTCTGAGTTCGAACTCGCAAAATTTACGTGTTAAAGTAATTACCCTAGGTAATTTACCCAAGGTATTGCTGTAATGGATTTGCCTCTTGATTTGCGCTGGCGCGGTGTGTTGTGTGACGTGGCCGTGACTTGAAAGCACAAGTTTTCGTCGTCTTGTTGACTTGCGTGAAAATAGCAAGAGACTATTATTTGCGGGCTGTTCGTCGGGCGCAGTTCGTATATTCTTCCTGCAGCGGGGCGGCGTGCATTTGTGGCAGCACGAGATCTCGCGACATGCAGGTTGGTTTTGCACAACCTCGCGGCCGCCTTCGGGGGCCCGGAGATCGTTGGATGAATGCTGAGCGCGATATCGCTATTAACCTGGTGGGCATACCCCACGTGGCAATCCCCACGGAAGGAGTATTTCCTGCCAAAGGATATGTCCTCGTCGCCATGCTGCTGCTCGCGGGCAGCCGCCGGATGAGCCGGCAGGCGATTGCCTCGCTGCTGTGGGACGATGCGCCCGAGGAAAAGGCCCTGACCAATCTGCGCCAGCTGCTGGTGCGCATCAACCGTTGCTGGCCTCTCGAAGATGCGCTGGTGGAGACGAACGGCCCGCACCTGGCCGCCGGCCCCGGCGCCGAACGCAGCGATCTCGCTGTCATCCTGGCTCATCAGAAATCCGCGGTCCTGGCCGAGCGTCTCAGCGGCGTGCTGCTTGCGAAGGGCGAACTCCTCGACACGATCGACACCGGCGGCGGGGAGTTGTCGCAATGGTTTCGGGGAGAGCGTGAGCGCTTCCGCCGCCTGGTGCTGACGCTGGCGGCCGACGTGCTGGTGGAGATGACGCGCTTCGGGCGCGCTCAGGAGCGCGAGATCGACAAGATCGGCGAGTGCATGCTGGTCCTCGAGCCCGAGCGGGAGGAGACTTTCCGCGCCCTGATGGAGGCCTACGGCCGCAACGGCAATATCGATGCGGTGAATCGCACCTATGCGACCCTCACCGAAGTGCTGCGCCGTGAATTCAACGCCGATCCCCGGCCGGAGACGGTTGCCGCGGTCCGGCGCATCCTCGCAAGCGCTCCGCGCGCGCGGCTGCAGATCGTTTCCGACAGGGACGCCGGCATGCCGATCCAGCAGGCCGTGCGGGAGATTTCCGCCGTGCGCAGCCTCGCCGGCTTGCCGCGCGTCGCCCTCTTTCCCCCGAAGGCTCTTCCCGGCCAGACGCTGCATCCGCTTCATCGCGCCCTGATCGAGGATATCGCCAACGACCTTTCCCGCCATCGTACCTTCGTCGTGGTGGCGCCCCACAGCAGCTTCGGGGTTGCGGATACGCCGGATAGCGAGCGTATCGCCGCACTGCGGAGCGGCTACCTGATTTCCGGCCTCATGGTGCCGGGCGGCGACCAGATGGCGTTGCGCCTGACGCGCCAGCCCGGGGATGAGATCATCTGGGCAGCCGAATATCCGGTCGCGCTGGATAGGCTCTCGGTCTCGTTCCGTCTGATTTCCCGCCAGATCGCGGCCACGCTGGCAAGCGAGATCGAACGCGATCAGCTCGACCGCATGCGGGCGGATCCCAAGCCGATCGCCTACCGGCACTACCTCGAGGGACAGGCACGCCTGCGCAACTCGGACCTGCCGAAGCTGCGCCGTGCACGCGCGGAGTTTCGCCAGGCCATCCAGGAGGATCGCAATTTCGCGCCCTCCCACGCACGCATCGCGCAGACGCTCCAGCAGGAATGGCTGATGCTCGGCGGTACCGATCCCTATCTGCTCAACCAGGCCAAGGCCGAAGCGGAGCTGGCGATCGAGATCGATGCCGGCAGCGGTATCGGCCATTGGATGGCGGCTGTCGTGGCGCTCTATCAGCGTGACTTCGACCGCACCGCCGAGAAATTCCTCGACGCCGAGATGCTCAATCCGCATTCGGCGGACCTTCTGGCCCATCATGCCGACGCCCTGTCCCATCTAGGCGAGGCCGAGGCCGGATGGGAGCGTTTCCAGCGCGCGCTCGAGCTCAACCCCTTCCCGCCCGATTATTACTGGTGGTTCGGAGCCACCATCGCCATCCGCCGGCGGGAATTCGCTGCCGCCATCAGCATGTGCAGCAAGATGGAGAGCGACGAATCCGTCATGCGCGTTCTGGCGATCTGCCATGGCCTTCTCGGCGAGGTGGAAGTCGCCCGGCAATATGGCCGCCGTCTCATGGAAATGTATCCTGGCTCCACCGCCATGGAGCTCGCCCAGATGGCGCCGGATCGTCGGATGGAAGACGTCAATCTCTGCGCGGAGGGGCTCAGGATCGCGGGTCTGGCCTGACCGTCGTGTCTGCGGCCCTTCGCAAGAGTACTACCGAGTTGAAGTGCCCGTGGACATGGAGGGGAAATGCCAAACGGACGCATGTATGTGGTCGGCGAACGTGGCGCCGGCGTTTTGATTCTGAAGACCAACCCGCTTCGCGTGGTCGAGGTCACTGACGAGGAAGTGCGCAAGTATGGTGCCATCGCCGGGGGGGATGGCTATGCCAAGGTTGCGGCTTCGCTCTGGCGCCTGATCGCGGATTTCCGGTCGGGCGTGCCGGAAGGTGCGCGTATCGACGAAACCAAGGCGGCCGGTGTGGAAAGCCTGGTAAGTTCCGGCGTGAAGCTCACGCATGCCGATTTCGTGTTTACGGCAGAGATGCTGACGCCGGAGAGCCAGGCGCAAGCTCAGGCGCAAGCCCAGGCTCAAGCGCAAGCTCAGGCTCAGGCCCAAGCACAGGCGCAAGCCCAGGCTCAGGCACAAGCCCAGGCCCAGGCCCAGGCGCAGGGTTTTACGGGGGATGAGCCGCCCCGCCAGCCCACCGACGACGAGGTCAAGGCCGTGATCCATGCGCAGACGCAGGCTCAGACCCAGGCCCAGACCCAAACGCATGTCTACGGCGGCCTTGCAGCGGCCCTGCAGAAGCTCTTCGCGGAAGAGGGCGAGACGTTGCAAAGCGCCGTGCTGTCCGACGAACCATCCAAGTGAATGCCGATCCCGTAAGGAGCGGGCAGGGGATGGCCAGCCAGAATATACTGCCGGAGACCGCGGAACCGGTCGCGGCGGCCTGGCCGCCCCTTGCTCCCTTCGGCATCACCCGGGTGGGGGATCTGACCGATCTCGATATCATCGGCATCCCCGTCTGGTTCTCGGTGCGCCCCAACTCCCGGGTGCTGTCCGTCAGCCAGGGAAAGGGGCTGACGCATGAGCAGGCTCGCATCTCCGCCGTCATGGAATCCGTCGAAGGGGCGGTGGCGGAGAAGACACGCGAGATCGTCGACGCGTTCGGCAGCTGGAACGAACTACAGGCAAGGGGCCGTGATCTCGTGCCGCTCGACCGCCTCGACCGCTGCCGCTTCGGCGTGTTCTCGCCTGTACGCGAACGGGCCTGGGTTGCTGGGATCGAGCATGGGTCGGGACGGACGGTGCTCGCGCCCTATGAACTCGTGGGCCTCGACCTTCGCACGTTCCTGCCTTGGGACCATGCCAGCTTTCATATGACCTCGAACGGTCTGGCCGCCGGGCCGAGCTTCGAGTTCGCGGCCGCAGCTGCGTTGCTCGAACTGATCGAGCGGGATGCGACGGCGCTCAATGGATTGTTCGGCGGCCGCACCATCCAGCAGGTCCGCCGGGAGCCGGGCTGTCATGCCGGGCTCGACGAGGCTGTCGGCAAGATCGAGGCTGCCGGACACGAGGTGCGCCTCTTCTCATCCGCAAGCCAGGTCGGCCTGCCTGTGATCAGCGCAATCATCACGCGGCCCGTCCTGCATCGGACGGGCGCCGGCTCTCGCCTTTCCGGTGGCGATGCCTGCCGTCTCGATGCCGGCGATGCCGCCCTGGCGGCCGTGCTGGAGGCCGTCCAGTCGCGCCTCACCAATATCGCGGGCTCGCGCGACGACATGGATGAATCGCAATATGGTCCGGGAAGTGGCGAGTTGCCGCTCCCGCTGCCGAGTGCTGCGCCTCTTTCGGTTCTGTTCGCGTCGGAAGGCCCGCCCGCGCGAGACCTTTCCGCCTCCGAACGGCTGGAAACGATCATGACGCGGCTCGCTGCGGTTGGCTTGACCGAGGTCTACCTCTTCGACCTGCCGGTGCCGGTCCCCGGAATCCATGTCGTGCGGGCTCTCGTGCCTGGTCTCAAGGCGGAAATCGAAGGGCATGTCACCCAGGTCGCCGCCGGGGATCTTCGGAACGTGCTGCTGGGGCCGGGCTCATGAGGGCGGTCGTGTTTGCGGGACCCAGTCTCCACGGCGTGGATGCCGCGTTGCTCGACGGTTTCGACCTGCGCCCGCCGGCGGGATGCGGCGACGTCCTGGCGGCATCGCTGAGCGGCGCGGGCGCGATCGGCCTCATCGACGGCGTCTTCGACCACGCGCTCTCCGTCTGGCACAAGGAAATCCTGCATGCCATCGGCCAGGGCATTCCAGTCTATGGTGCCGCCAGCATGGGAGCGCTGCGCGGGGCCGAATGTGCGCCCTACGGCATGATCGGCATCGGCCGCATCTATGAGGACTATGCCAGCGGCCGACGCGTGGCGGATGCCGATGTGGGCGTCGCCCACGCGCCGGCGGAGTTCGGCTACGCTCCCCTCAGCGTCGCGCTGGTCGATGTGGAGGCGACGATGGCGGCGGTGCGTGCTGCCGATGCCCTGCCGGGCCGGATTTGCGAGGGGATCCTCGCATCGGCAAGGAGCCTGCACTTCAAGGAGCGCACCTGGCCGGATGTGGTCGCCCGCGCCGGGCTCGCCGATCCCGCACATGCCGAGGCGGTCATCGAACGGTACGAAGTCAGCCAGAAACGCGAGGATGCCCTCGCCTTGCTTGCCCGCATGCGCGCAGACGAGGGAAAGGTCGCCCCTGCCGCGGACTTCACCCTGTCACGCACCGGCTTCTTCGTGAAGCTGCATCGGCGTGTCGAGGCACGGCTGAAAAGGTAGCGTCCTCCCGGGGCTGGCGTCTTCCGCACCGGCCCCGTGTCGCATTCCAAAGAAAAAGGCGGATCTCACGATCCGCCTCCGTACTCAGACGAACTGCCCGTGGCAGTGCTTGAATTTCTTGCCCGATCCGCAGGGGCAGGCCTCGTTGCGGCCCACGCGGCCCCAGGTAGCGGGATCGTTCGGATCTCGCTCGGCCGGCGCCACTGCCTGCAGTCCGGCTGCTTCGCCGATGGCGAGCGGCACGCTCAGCTGGGAAGGCGGGAAGCCGGACCCGGCGGCGCTGAACTCGTCCTCGCCCGTGAGCGGGTCGATATGCTGGCCGAACATCTGCGGCAGCTCAGGCTGCTCCGGCTCCTGCATCACCTGCAGGCGGAACATGGTGCGGGTGACGTCCTCCCGCCAGCGCTGCATCAGTTCGCTGAAGAGCTGGTAGCCTTCCGACTTGTACTCGATCAGCGGGTCACGCTGGGCCATGGCGCGGAAACCGATGACCTGCCGGAGGTGGTCGAGCGTGACGATGTGCTCACGCCAGAGATTGTCGAGCGTCTGCAGCAGCACCGCTTTCTCGACCTGGCGCGTCACCTCGGGCCCGAAGGAGGCGGCGCGCTCATCGGCATGCTTGTCGGCCGCCTCGGTGATGCGGTGGGTCAACTCCTCGTCGGCGATGCCCTCTTCCTTGGCCCAGTCGACGACGGGCAGGTCGAGGCTGAGGACGTCGTTGATCCCGTTGTGGAGACTCTCCGTGTCCCATTGCTCGGGATAGGCGTTCTCGGGCACATGGGCGCGCACGAGATCGTCGATGACGAGGTGGCGGAAATCGGTAATGGTCTCGGCCACCGAGTCCTGCGCCATCAGTTCACGGCGATGCTCGAAGATCTCCTTGCGCTGATCGTTGAGCACGTTGTCGTATTTCAGGATGTTCTTGCGGATGTCGAAATTGCGTGCCTCGACCTTCTGCTGCGCCTTTTCAAGCGCGCGGTTGATCCAGGGATGCACGATCGCTTCGTCTTCCTTGAGGCCAAGCTTGGCCAGCATGCCATCCATGCGGTCCGAGCCGAAGATGCGCATCAGGTCATCCTGCAGCGACAGGAAGAAACGCGAATGGCCGGGATCGCCCTGGCGGCCGGAGCGGCCGCGCAGCTGGTTGTCGATGCGCCGGCTTTCATGGCGCTCGGTGCCGATGATGTAGAGGCCGCCGGCGGCGAGCGCCTTTTCCTTCAGGCTCGCGACCTGCGCCTTGATACGCGCTTCCGCCGCCTCGTGCTCCGGGCCGGCGGGCATATCGCCGAGCTCGACCTTGATGCGCATGTCCGCGTTGCCGCCGAGCTGGATGTCCGTGCCGCGGCCGGCCATGTTGGTTGCGATCGTGATGGCGCCGGGCACGCCAGCCTGGCTGACGATGAAGGCTTCCTGCTCGTGGTAGCGGGCGTTCAGCACGGCGAACACCCTCTCGTCCGCTGTGCCCTGGTCGCCGTCGTAGAGCGAGGCGAAGGCGTTCGGGTCGGAGAAGTCGCGCTGCTTGTAGCCCTGCTTGATGAGATACTGCGCCAGTATCTCGGACTTCTCGATGGAGGTGGTGCCCACCAGCAGGGGCTGGCCGCGCTTGCGGCAATCCTCGATCAGGCGGACGATGGCCTTGTACTTCTCGTCGACCGAGCGATAGACCTCGTCGTCGTCGTCGATGCGCTGCACCGGACGGTTGGTCGGGATCTCGATCACCTCGAGGTGGTAGATGTCCATGAATTCGTCGGCCTCGGTGGAGGCCGTGCCGGTCATGCCGGCGAGCTTGGCGTAGAGGCGGAAGTAGTTCTGGAAGGTGATGGAGGCCAGAGTCTGGTTCTCCGGCTGGATCGCCACCTTCTCCTTGGCTTCCAGCGCCTGGTGCAGGCCTTCCGAATAGCGCCGGCCCGGCATCATGCGGCCGGTGAACTCGTCGATGATCACCACTTCGTTGTTGCGGACGATGTAGTCCTTATCGCGGGTGAACATCTTGTGGGCGCGCAGCGCCTGGTTGACGTGGTGGACGATGGTGACGTTGGCCGCGTCATACATCGAGCCCTCGCGCAGCAGGCCGGAGCCCGCCAGCATCTGCTCGACATGCTCGTTGCCCTGCTCCGTAAGGTTGACGGTGCGCTGCTTCTCGTCGAGCTCGAAGTCCTCCGGGGCGAGCTTCGGCATCAGGGCATCGATGGTCATGTAGAGCTCGGGCCGATCCTCGAGCGGGCCGGAGATGATCAGCGGCGTGCGGGCCTCGTCCACCAGGATGGAGTCGACCTCGTCGACGATGGCAAAGGCGTGGCCGCGCTGAACCATCTGCGCCATGTCGTATTTCATGTTGTCGCGCAGATAGTCGAAGCCGAATTCGTTGTTGGTGCCGTAGGTGATGTCGCAGGCATAGGCCGCGTGGCGTTCCTCGTCGGTGAGGCCATGGACGATCACGCCGGTGGTGAGGCCGAGGAAGCCGTAGACGCGGCCCATCCATTCGGCGTCGCGCTTGGCGAGATAGTCGTTGACGGTGACGACGTGGACGCCCTTGCCGGCCAGCGCATTGAGGTAGACGGGGGCGGTCGCCACCAGCGTCTTGCCTTCGCCGGTCTTCATCTCGGCGATCGCGCCCTCGTGCAGAACCATGCCGCCGATCAGCTGGGTGTCGAAATGGCGTTGGCCGAGAACGCGCTTGGCCGCCTCGCGCACGGTGGCGAAGGCAGGGATCAGAATGTCCTCCAGCGACTTGCCGGCGGCAAGCTGGGCCTTGAATTCCGCCGTCCGCGCGCGCAGCGCCTCGTCGGACAGAGCCGCAACCTCCGGCTCCAGCGCCGAGATGGCGGCTACCTTGGGATTGTAGGCTTTGAGCCGGCGGTCATTGGCGGAACCGAACAGTTTCTTGGCGAGAGAGCCGAACATAGAAGGCCTTCAGGTTATCGCGCCGTGGCCGGCGCCATGATTCCAACGAGCGGGAACTGCGTGCGGCAGCACCCCTAACGGCAGCCCGATCCCGATCGCAATGCGATGTGGCACAACAATGACGGCACATCCGGCACACCGGGGAGCGGGCCGCTCCAGACAAAATTCGCGAACCGGATACCCCCCCCGCCGGCACCACGGTTCGAAGGTTTGCCGGCCGGACTCACTTAAGTATTGGGGGTGGGGGTGTCAATCGAACTGGACCGTTACAAATCGGTGAGATGCATCATTTTGCTGAAAAAACCGTGACAATGACGGCCGGGAGGCGCTCTTTTCCGCGAGCAGCGAAACGCACTGGAAACAGGCCGTCACAGTTTTGACGACTGACCTTCGTAAAAGGCCGGTCGAAACGCCGTTTTGCAGGCGACATTGACCTGGGATTTGTCCTGTCCTATCAGCGCTTCGAGGCGCTCGTCCGGGATCAGGAACAATGCGGGCTTGTTGCCGAAACAGCGTCCGCCCGGACGTGCCACCGCACCGGATTAGCCCCCTCTCTGCCAAGGAACCTGTCCATGATCCTAACCCGCCGCGCGCGTCCCGCCGCGATCCTGTTCGCCAGCGTCGCCGCCCTGGCTCTCGCTGCCGCGCCCGCTTTCGCCGAGGACGCCACCAAGCCTGCAGCCCAGCCCGCCCCGGCCCCCGCCGCGCAGGCGCCGGCAGCTCCCGCGGCGGCTCCCGAGATCTCGGTCGACGGCCAGCCCATCACGCAGGAAGACCTCGACGCCGTGGCTCAGGAGATCGGGCCGAACCTTTCGCCCCAGCTTTCGCCGGCCAAGCGGCAGGACGTGATCATCAACGCCGCCATCAACCTGCGCCTGGCCGCCAACGAGGCCGAAAAGCAGAAGGTCATGGACGATGCCACGCTGCAGAAGAAGCTCGCCTTCTATCGCCAGCGTATCCTGATCGATGCCCTGATCTCGAAGGTCAGCAAGGAAGCCGCCACGGACGAGGCCATCAAGAAGGCCTATGAGGAGCAGATCGTCCAGAAGATGCCGGTGCAGGACGAGGTGCATGCCCGCCACATCCTGGTCGCGAACGAGGACGATGCCAAGAAGGTCGAGGCCCGCCTGAAGGCCGGCGAAGACTTCGCCAAGATCGCCAAGGAGGTCTCGAAGGATCCCGGTTCCGCCGATCAGGGCGGCGATCTGGGCTGGTTCACCAAGGACCGCATGGTCAAGGAATTCGCTGATGCCGCCTTCAACATGAAGCCCGGCGAGGTCTCCCAGCCGGTGAAGACGCAGTTCGGCTATCATGTCATCAAGCTGGAGGATCGCCGCCGCCAGCAGCCGCCATCCCTCGAGCAATACAAGTCGCAGCTCGGCGAGTTCGTCGCCCAGCAGGCCCAGCAGAAGTTCTTCGCGGACCTGCGCGCCAAGGCCAAGATCGTGGCGCCGGCCCCCGCCGCTGACGCGACGCCGGCCCCTGCTCCTGGCGGCGACATGCAGATGCCCGACGCTGGACAGCCGGATGGCGGCGACCAGGGCCAGCCTGCTCCCGCGCCCGCACAGTAAGCTGGGGCGCGTCGGTCTCGGACGCTGACGGAGCCGACGCGACCCCGCCCTATGTCCTTGCCGGGCCTGCCCCGGCAAGCGGTGTAAAAGCGGGCCCGGTTGCCCGGGATGAGCCCGGGCATGACGAGACCGAGGCTCTCCCGGCATGTCGCGACCGCGGAGTCGGGTTGTCCAGGCCGGTTTCCTTCACGAAGACGTGCCGGCCCCGAGGCCGGTGCACTCCTCTCCCCTTCATCCCTTCCGTCGGGTACCCAACATGGCCAAGGCTGCGCCCCTGTCTCCGCTTGCTCCTGCGCATTTCCCGCATTTGCCGCCGATCGCCGGCGTGAGGATGGCGACGGCCGAGGCCGGCATCCGCTACAAGGGCCGCACCGACGTGCTGCTGGTCCTGCTCGACGAAGGCACGCAGGCGGCCGGCGTGTTCACGCGCTCCAAATGCCCCTCGGCCCCGGTCGACTGGTGTCGCCAGGCCCTGAAGGACGGAACGGCGCGCGCGCTGGTGGTGAATTCGGGCAACGCCAACGCCTTCACCGGCAAGAAGGGAGCCGAGGCCGTGGCGCTGACCGCCAAGCTCGCCGCAGAGGCAGCGGGATGCGCCCCCTCCCAGATCTATCTTGCTTCCACGGGCGTGATCGGGGAGCCGCTGGACGCCACCAAGTTCCAGGGCGTGCTCGTCGAGACCGCCGCCCGCGTCTCGCCGGGCGCCTTCGAGGACGCCGGCCGCGCCATCATGACCACCGACACCTTTCCCAAGGGGGCGACGGCCACGGTCGATTTCGGCGGCGTCGCCGTCACCATCAACGGCATCGCCAAGGGAGCCGGCATGATCGCGCCGGACATGGCGACGATGCTCTCCTTCGTCTTCACCGACGCTCCCATTGCCCAGCCGGTCCTGCAGGGCCTGTTGTCGAAGGGTGTCGTCGACAGCTTCAACGCCGTGACCGTCGATTCCGACACCTCCACTTCCGATACGCTCCTGCTGTTCGCGACCGGCAAGGCCGGCGGCGCGCCGGCGACGGAAGTCTCCGACCCGCGCCTCGCCGCTTTCGCCAAGGCGCTGGACGGCGTGCTGCTCGACCTTGCGCAGCAGGTTGCCCGCGACGGCGAAGGGGCCCGCAAATTCGTCACCGTCGACGTGAGAGGCGCTACCTCCAAGCAGGCCGCACGCCGCATCGCGATGTCGATCGCCAATTCCCCGCTGGTCAAGACCGCCATCGCCGGCGAGGACGCCAATTGGGGCCGCGTCGTCATGGCCGTGGGCAAGGCCGGCGAAGAGGCCGACCGCGACAGGCTGTCCATCTATTTCGGCGGCATCCGCGTCGCCGTGGAAGGCGAGCGCGATCCCGGATATGACGAGGAAAAGGTCTCGGCCTACATGAAGGGCCAGGAGATCACGGTGGCTGTCGACATCGGCCTCGGTTCGGCGGAAGACCGGGTCTATACCTGCGATCTCACCAAGGAATATGTCGCCATCAACGGCGACTATCGCTCGTGAGCAAGCGCCTTCTCCTGGTTGCGGCCTGCGCACTCGTCGATGCCGATGGCCGCGTGCTGATCTCGCAGCGCCCCGAAGGCAAGGCGCTGGCCGGCCTGTGGGAATTTCCCGGCGGAAAGCTCGAGCCGGGCGAGCGGCCGGAGGAGACCCTGATCCGCGAGCTGCGCGAGGAACTCGGCATCGAGGTCGAGGAGCCCTGCCTCGCCCCGCTGACCTTCGCGAGTTACAGCTATGAGGACTTCACGCTCCTGATGCCGCTCTGGATCTGCCGCCGCTGGAACGGAACGCCCCATGGCCGCGAGGGACAGGCGGTGAAGTGGGTGCTACCGACGAAGCTGCGCGACTATCCCATGCCGCCTGCCGACGAGCCGCTGATCCCGATGCTGATCGACATGGTGCCCGGGCCGTAACCGGGAGCCTTACCGGCTCATTCTTCCCGGTACTCCTTCACCCCCAGCGCGTCGGCCAGCCTCGACTTCGCCGAGCCTGGCTTCAGGGGCTTTTGCTGGCTCTCATGCGGCACCCAGCCGGAGATCCAGACGATCTCGAAGGTGGCGCGGATGCGCCCGTCCGGATCGGAGAAGCGGTCGCGGTAGATCTCGGCCATCCGCAGCATCGTGGCGCGCCGGGTAAAGGTCTTGCGCCGCTGCGTCATCACATTGGTGGCACCCATCGCGCGCAGATCCGCCATCAGGGCAAAGGCGTTGTCGTAGCGCGCCGTGAGCGTGTCGCTGTCCGCGACCGGCAGGGCAAAGCCGGCGCGCTGCAGCAGGCCGCCCATGTCGCGCACGTCGGCGAAAGGGGCGACGCGGGGCGAGACGCCGCCTTCGACATCGAGCTCGGCCTGGGAGAAGGCCTCGCGCAGCTCGCTCAAGGTCGATCCGCCCACAAGCGCCGCCAGCAGCAATCCATCGGGCCTCAGGGCGCGGCGAATCTGGCTGAGCATGCCTGGCAGGTCGTTGACGAACTGCAGCGAGAGAGCCGAGAGAGCGAGATCGATGCTCCCGGGGGTGAGCGGCAGGATTTCGTCAGCGATATCGGCGGCCTGCCACCGGGCCGACAATCCCGGCTGGATGGTCTGGGCAAGGAGCGGCGTGACGGGACCGATCTCCGCCGCCGCCTCGAATGGCCGTAGCACGGCGGCAAGGCGGTCAGCCATGTCCTCTGCGGCATGGCGCAGCAGGAAATCGGCGGGCTGGGCGGCAGCGCGCCGACGGTGCAGGGCCAGGGCAGCCGGATCGAACAGGAGGGGCGTCGTCATGGGGCCTATGTAGGGCATTCGGGCTTGCATTTCACCCGTCGGCTGATGGAGATGGCGAGTTTCTTTGC
The DNA here is from genome assembly GCF_059699065.1 of Labrys sp. ALF-8. NCBI lineage: Bacteria > Pseudomonadati > Pseudomonadota > Alphaproteobacteria > Hyphomicrobiales > Xanthobacteraceae > Labrys > Labrys sp. ALF-8. The sequence continues at coordinate 1,630,444 of NZ_AP048537.1, read as the reverse complement.
TTCCGCCGGACTCTGCGCCCGATGATCACCGCCGCCCTCCATCTCGTCGACGATCCCGCCGATCCGCGCATCGAGGCCTATTGCGACATTCGCGAACGCGATCTCAGGGGACGAGGCGGGCGCTTCGTCATCGAGGGGGAGGTCGTGCTGCAGACGGCGCTGAAGCTCGGGCGCTTCGCCATCGAGTCGATCCTGCTCGGGCAAAACCGCGTCGCCCCTTTGGCCGGCATGCTCGCCACGGTGCCCGCCGACATCCCGGTCTATATCGCTTCCCGTGCCGTGCTCGATCGCATCGCCGGCTTTCCCATGCATCGGGGCATTCTCGCGATCGGGAGGCGCGGGGAGGCGGCCTCGGCGGCTGAACTGCTTGGCGGCATGCCCGACAACGCCCTCGTGGCCGGGCTCTCTGGTATCGCCAACCACGACAATATGGGCGGAATCTTCCGCAACGCGGCCGCCTTCGGCCTCGATGGCGTGCTGATCGATGCAGCCTCCTGCGATCCCCTCTACCGCAAGGCGATCCGCGTCTCGGCCGGCGCAGCGCTGGTCACGCCTTTCGCCTCCGGCCGCAACATCGCCTCCATCTGCGACGCCCTGCTGGCGCAGGGCTTCGAGATTCTGGCGACGAGTCCGTCCGGGCGTGAGGAATTGCGCGAGGTCGAGCCCCGGGGCCGGCAGGCGGTGCTGTTCGGCGCCGAGGGTCCGGGCCTTCCAGGCGAGATCCTGAGCCGGCTACGCAGCATTCGGCTCGACATGAAGGGCGGGTTCGATTCCCTCAACGTCGCAACGGCCAGCGGTATCGTGCTGCACCACCTGGCGCGGTGAGGACCGCGCCAGATCGAGCGGATCACTCCCGGACCAGGTCGCCCAGCAAGTTCGCAGCCACCGCCAGCTTGGCGAGGGTGAGGCCGCTGGCGGCGATCTCCTCCACCGAACGCCGGATGCGGGCCGCCTCCGGATGGGCTTCGAGCCAGGCCTGGGTCGCTTCCTGGCCGGAATGACCGGTAGCGAGCATATCCGCCACCAGCCGGCGCTCGGCCGCGGCGATCTGGTCGATGGCGCGATCGATGGCGAGGCGCTCGAAATAGTCGTTGGCCGGCACGGAGCGGGCGGCGGCGATGATGCGGTCAAGCCGGAAGTCGGCCTCGGCTGCAAAGAAGGTCGCGGCCGTATCGCCGATGGCGCGGCCGGTGCGCCCGGCGACCTGCACGATGTCGGGGGCCGAGACTAGCGCGTCGAGATCGGCGAGCTTGCCCGCCAATTCCTGCGGCACTTTCCCGTCGGCAAGCTCCTGGCGGCGTTTGGCGCGCGCGGCCTGCATGTCCGGCGGCAACGAAGAGTCGAGGCCGGCGGCGATTTCACCGATACCGTTGGCGAAGCGCGAGATCACGGCCTCCAGACCGGGTCCGAAGTCGACATTTCGCACATACCAGACCACGCGCGAGAGGAGGAGATCCTGCAGCGAGGCATAGAGGCCGAGCTGAAGCTGCCCGTCGATCTTGTTGTCGAGCGCGTCGATCTCGTCGTAGAGGCGCCCGAGCCCATAGGACTCGTCCACGGCCGCGAAGGCCTGGGCGATGGCCGGAACGTCGGCATCCGTCTCGTCGCCGAGGCGCACCACGCAGGCCGGCCCGCCGCGGTTGATGATGCCGTTGGCGAGGTTGGTGGCGATGATCTCCCGGCGCAGGCGGTGGTTTTCCACCGCATCGGGGAATTTCTGCTCCAGTTCCGGCGGGAAATAGGTCGTGAGTTCACGCGCGAGATAGGGGTCGTCCGGCACGCTGGTGGCGAGCAGGTCATCATAGAGGGTGAGCTTGGCGTAGGCGAGCAGCACGGCGAGTTCGGGCCGCGTCAGCGCCTGGCCGCGCCGCGTGCGTTCGGCCAGTGCCGTATCGTCCGGCAGGAACTCCACCGTCCGGTCGAGCAGGCCGCGCTGTTCCAGGGTCTGCATCAATCGGGTCAGGAAGCCGGTGTCGGCGAGCCCCTTGCGCTCGGCCAGCGACAGGCAGAGCGTCTGCAGGTAGTTGTTGCGCAGCACGAGATGGCCGACCTCGTCGGTCATGACGGCAAGCAGGACGTTGCGGTCGGCCTCGCTCAGTCGCTTGTCGCGCTCGGGACGGGCGAGGGCGATCTTGATGTTGACCTCGACGTCCGAGGTGTTCACGCCGGCCGAATTGTCGATGGCGTCGGTATTCAGCTTGATGCCCTTCTGGGCCGCCTCGACGCGCCCGCGCTGGGTCACGCCTAGATTGGCTCCTTCGCCGACCACGCGTGCCCGCACGTCCGAGCCGGTGACGCGGATCGGATCGTTGGCGCGGTCGCCGACCTGGTCGTCGGTCTCGTTGGAAGCGCGGATATAGGTGCCGATGCCCCCGAACCAGAGCAGATCGACCTGCGCCTTCAGGATCGCAGTCATCACCTCGAAGGGCGTGGCTTCCGCCTTGTCGAGGCCGAGCAGGGTCCGCACCTCCGGAGCGAGCGGGATCGACTTCAGCGAACGCGAGAATACGCCGCCGCCCTTGGAGATCAGCGACTTGTCGTAGTCCTGCCAGCTCGAACGCGGCAGGTTGAACATGCGCTGGCGTTCGGCATGGCTCGCGGCGGGATCCGGATCGGGATCGATGAAGATGTCACGGTGATCGAAGGCCGCCACCAGCCTCGTCGCCGGCGAAAGCAGCATGCCGTTTCCGAAGACATCGCCGGACATGTCGCCGACGCCGGCCGCCGTGAAGGGCTCGGTCTGGATATCGGTCCCGAGTTCGCGGAAATGGCGCTTCACCGCCTCCCAGGCGCCGCGGGCGGTAATGCCCATCTTCTTGTGGTCGTAGCCCTGGCTCCCGCCCGAGGCGAAGGCATCGCCGAGCCAGTGGTGCTTCTCGATCGAAATGGCGTTCGCGGTGTCGGAGAAGGTCGCCGTGCCCTTGTCGGCGGCGACGACGAGATAGGGATCGTCGCCGTCATGGCGCACGGTATTGTCCGGCGGCACGATGCGGTCGCCGTCAAGATTGTCGGTAAGCTCCAGCAGCGAGCGGATGAAGATGCGGTAGGCCTGCGTGCCCTCGGCCATCCAGGCATCGCGGTTGGTCGGCGGCGGCAGGCGCTTGGGCACGAAGCCGCCCTTGGCGCCGACCGGCACGATCACGGCATTCTTCACCTGCTGTGCCTTGACCAGGCCGAGGATCTCCGTGCGGAAATCCTGTGGCCGGTCCGACCAGCGCAGGCCGCCGCGCGCCACCTTGCCGAAGCGCAGGTGGATGCCCTCGACGCGCGGCGAATAGACGAAGATCTCATACAGGGGCTTGGGGGCCGGAAGCCCGTCGATCCTGCGCGACTCGAACTTGAAGGAGATAACCTCGCGGGGATGGCCGTCGGCGTCGACCTGCCAGAGATTGGTGCGCACGATCGCCTGCACCAGATTGGTGAAGCGGCGCAGGATACGGTCCTCGTCGAGCGAGGAAACCTGTTTCAGCTCCTCCTCGATATTGGCGAGTAGCGTCGCTTCGCGCGCGGCGCGTTCCGCATCGGTGGCGACGAGGCGCGGATCGAAGCGGGTTTGGAACAGCGACACCATGCTGGCGGTGATCTCGGTGTTCCGGCGCAATGTCTCCCACATGTAGTCCTGGCTGAAGGGTGCCCGGATCTGGCGCAGGTAGCGCGACAGGGCCCTGATGGCCGAGATCTCGCGCCAGCCCAGATTGGTGCGCAGGATCAGGGCGTTGTAGCCGTCCGACTCGGCCTGGTCGCTCACGACCGCCATGATTGAGGCTTCGAGACGATGGTTGAGATCGCCCGTGACGCTGATAGGCTGGCCATCGCTGGTCTCGATCGTCATGTCGTGCAGCCACACGGGCGAGGGCGCGGGGTTGGCGGCAGGGGTGACGCGATAGGTTCGTTCGTTGACGACGCGCAGCCCGTGATTCTCGATCACCGGCACGCGATAGGACAGGGACAGCGGGGCGCCATGCGAGAAGACCTTGAGGCTGAAGCGGCTCGGCTTGTCGTCCCCCTCGCGCCGATAGACGGTGAGCGCCACCGGCCGTTCGGGCGAAAGCTTCTCGATGATGCCGATGTCGGCGATGGCCTGGGCCGTCGTGAAGACTTCCTGATAGCCGCCCCGGAAGGCCTTGGCGTAGCGATTGCCGAGGAGGCGCGCGCGCATGCCGTCCGTGGTGGTGGCCAATGCGGCCTTGAGCTTGTCGCCCCAGCTCGTGGCGATCGAGGCGATCTCGGCTTCCAGCGCTGCGCGCTCGATCACCGGTGTCTCGCCTTCGTAGCGGCCGATGATGTAGTGCACCCGGGCGAGCGGGCCTTCCGGGAAGGCGGCGTAGGATGCGGATACCCGGCCCTTGTAGACCTGCGCGAGATAGCTGCCGACGGCCATGCGCACGTCTGTGTCGTATTTCTCGCGGGGAATGAAGGTGAGGATGGAGACGAAGCGGTCGAACTTGTCGGCCCTGACGAGCGCGCGGATGCGCGGGCGCTCATAGAGCAGCAGGATCTCCATCACGAAATTGTAGAGCGTCTCGGTGTCGATCTGCACGAGTTCGTCGCGCGGATACTCCTCCAGGACGTTCAGGATCGCCTTGCCGGAATGACTCTCCGGGTCGAAGCCGGCGCGCTGCAGCACCTGGGCGACCTTGTGGCGCACATAGGGTATCTGCCGCACCGAGCGTGTATAGGCGGTGGAGGTGAACAGGCCGACGAGCCGTAGCTCGCCTTCGATCTTGCCTTCGGGCGAATAGAGCTTCACGCCGATATAGTCCATGCGCACGCGTCGGTGCACGCGGCTGTTCACGTTGGCCTTGGTAACGATGAGGATGGTCGGCTCGCGCATGAATTCGCGGATTTCCGGCGTCATGACGACCATCTCGGTGCCCCGGCGCAGGATCTTGACGGAGGGGTCGCGCAGGATGCCGAGGCCCGGCCCCTCGGCCACCTCGTCGGATGCATCGGCTTCCGCCGAGAAGCGGTATTCCCGCAGGCCCAGAAACGTGAAATTGTCGGCGCACAGCCACTGCAGGAGCTGGTTGGCTTCGGCGATCTCGTCCACCGGCAGCGGCGGGGGATTGGTGCGGAATGTCTCGATGGCCTGCTCGACACGGTCGCGCATGGCGCGCCAGTCCTTCACGCAGGCGCGCACGTCGTTGAGGGTCAGCGTCAGGCCGTCGACCAGCTTCTGCCGGTCCGCATCGGAGTCGATGCGCGGGATGTGGATATGGATGAGGCTCTCGCGCTCTATCTTCGTGTCCTCGGGCAGGACGTTGCCGTAGAAGCGCACGAGCTTGCCCTGCGCATCCCGCTCCACCGCGAGGATGGGATGGGCGACGAGCAGCGCCTCGATGCCCTGTTCGGTGAGTTCGGCCATGGTCGAGTCGAACAGAAAGGGCATGTTGTCGTTGAGGATCTCGACCACGGAGATCTCGCGTCCGTCCGGCATGGTCGGGTTGACGACCCGGATGTCGGCCTTGTCGGGCGTGCGGCGCTGCACGTGTTCCCAGGCCTGCTCGGCCAAGAAGGCAAGGGAAGCCGCGTCATGGGAGCTGAGATCCTCGAGCGTCGTCCTGCCGAACAATGCCTCCGCGAAGACCGGCGGCGTTCTGCCCGCCTGCAGGCTGCCGGCGGCCCTGCGAATCAGGGCAGCCCGCGCTTCGTCATCACGCCACGCCATCGTAGTCTCCCTTTCTTGCTGCGCCATCTGACCTGCGGCGCTGGGTTCCGGTACGACCGGTTCGAGCGACCATAGCTCAAATTGCGGCCGCCCGAAGTCCGTGCGCGACGGAAATTGCCATTTTGCGATGACAATATCGAGAAAGTCGGTAAGGCCGTGCCAACAAGGGCTGCCGCTGGGGTATGATAGCCTCCGATCGGGATCGCGGCGGCCTGACTTTGCGTGCCTGCGCCTCGCAGGTACGACCGCGAGGAGAAGAGCTTTACGGCGGAGGACGGCTGTGAGATTCCTTCGCGGAAAAGGACGCAGTACCTCATCCGGCTTCCCGCCGCACGGACGCCGGGAGGCGCCGGATGAGCGCCATGCCGGGTTGGGAAATCGACCGGCTCTTTCTTGATCGAGGGTTACTTATGAACGCCACCTCCACGAGTTCCTCCGTTGATCCGCAGGAGATCCAGCGTTTCGATGCCATGGCCGCCGACTGGTGGAACCCGCGCGGCAGCATGAAGGCCCTTCATCGCCTCAATCCGCTGCGCCTGCGCTACATCAGGGATCAGATCGCCGGCCATTTCGGCCGTTCGGCCGTGGCACTGGATGGGCTGGCGGGGCTGCGCCTGGCGGATGTCGGCTGCGGTGCCGGCCTGCTCGGCGAGCCATTGGCAAAGCTGGGCGGCACCGTGACGGGGATCGACATGGCGAGCGCCAACATCGAGATGGCGAAGAGCCACGCCGTGCGGTCGGGCCTCGCCATCGACTACCGCGCCATGGCCGCCGAGGATTTGCTGGCCGCCGGGGAGCGTTACGACGTCGTGCTCGCCATGGAGATCGTCGAGCATGTCACCGAGCCCGCCTCTTTCCTCAGGACCTGCGCCGGCCTCGTGAAGCCGGGTGGCCTTCTTTTCGTTTCCACCATCAACCGGACCATGAAGGCCTACGCCCTCGCCATCGTCGCGGCCGAAAACGTGCTGCGCTGGGTGCCGCGCGGCACGCATGACTGGAACAAGTTCGTAACCCCTTCCGAGATCGTCGACGCCGTGACGGGGGAGGGCCTGTCGGAGCTCGACCGGACCGGCGTCGCCTACAACCCCCTGCTCGACGAATGGCGCCTCGCGCGGGATACCGACGTGAACTACATGATGACGTTCTCGCGGCCGTAGTCTGCCCCCGGCCCGGCGGCGGCGCCAATGGTGGAACCGGGGCACATCCCGGTTCCGATGCGCTGAAAGCTCGTGGCGATATGGGCGTATGCCGCCGTTGGCTTTCAAAAAAGAAACTGACGTGAAAGCGCCTGCGATCTGAGTTCGGGAGGCAAGCTGCTGACCCATGTCGCAATGCTCATTTTTATATAAAATGATCTCAATTTGTATGTAGTGATCAATTACTTTGCGTAGTCATATTGACTATTAAAGTAGAATTTTCACTCTTCCCTCGTTCTGCTTTGCATGAGGGATATGATGAGGAAATTTCTTCTATTGTCGGTTGCCGCGGTGGCCGTCGTCGGGGTGGCTGGCTGCAAGACCACCTCGTCGCGCCACTCCTATTCCTATCCTGCCGTGACCAGCGCGCCTCCGGAACCGGGACAGACCACGTTCCGGAGACAGCGACCGATCTATGCGCCCCCTGAGCCCGGACAGACCACGTTCCAGGGATCGGGCGGTGACGATGGGCCGCCGGAGCCGGGGCAGTCGACGTTCGATTGATCGGCGTGTTGCCGGGTCCGGGGATTTCCTGCGATCCGGTGGGGGGAGACGGCGCGCGGGATCAGGATTCCGCGCGCCGTCGAGAAGCGGTCGCTGGAAATGCCGCCGTGGCATTCGCAAGCGCGGTCTACCGGGCGGTCGGCGATGAGGGGCTCACGGCAGATTGTCCCGCAGATAGATGTCGATCCTGATGCGCTCCTGCCCCTGGTCGATGGGCTGGCCATCGGTGAGGGCGCGAAGGACGCGCATCGCGCTACGCACCTCGTGGCCCGGATCCTGGTTGAGGATGGCGTCGAAGGTGCCGTCTATCAGGGCCTCTCGCGAATGATCCGTCAGTTCATGCGCGATGACGCAGATTCTTCTGCCCAGGCCCCGCTTGCGCAGGGCGGCGATCACGCCGCGATTGCCCGCGCCGAGGCTGTAGAGGCCAACGATGTCGTCATGGGCGTCGAGCAGGGCGCCGAGCGCTTCCTCGGCAATGGCGGCATTGTCGCGGCCTTCGATGACCGGCAGCGTCGTGAGGTCCGGATATTCCGTGCGCAGCACGCGCTCGAAGCCGAAATGACGCTCGGCATGGTCGCGAAGCAGCATGGAACCAGCGAGGATCGCGATGCGCCCCCGGCATCCGCGCAGGAAGCGCCCCATGAGCGAGGCGGCAGTACGTCCGGCTGCACTGTTGTCGATGCCGACGAAATGTGCGCGGCGCGAGGCCGGCACGTCGGAGACCAGCGTCACCACCGGAATGCCGCGCACCGCGAGGCGGTCGATGGCCTGGCGTACCAGGGCATTGTCGGTGGCCACCACCGCGACCCCGGTGAGGGGGGCATCCGCCAGTCCATTGAGAGCGGCGGCGAGCGTGTCGTCGTCGAAGGGAGGCACTTCGATCACGCGGATGCTGACGCGCTCGGCCGCGTTGAGATCGCCCAGGCGCGCGACCTCCGTCGCGAGATTGCGCATGAAGGTGTTGACGCCGGTGGGAATGAGGAAGACGAGTTGATATTCGCGCTGCGTGGCGAGCATGGCGGCGGCGAGGTCACGCCGGTAGTTCAGCCGCGCCATGGCCTGCTCGACCTTCTCGATCGTGGCCGGACGCACGCCTCCGCGTCGATTCAGAACCCGATCGATGGTGGCGAGGCTCACGCCCGCGGCATTCGCCAGATCATGCACCGTCGCCCGTGCCATGGAATTATCCGCTGTCGAATTTTCAGGAACGTACCTCAGAAGCGATGAACTCGCAAACATTTCCGTAAATCGATTTTATCGCCCATTTTTGAATATTTATATTTATGTATCAATCACTTATATACAAAGGGCGCTCGCGATTCCTGTTTGATCCGGAGCCGCGCGGATGGCCGACCCTGGAATGATTGGCGCACCTCAATTTGTGCATAGCGTGCATGAAATCGGGGCGCAAATCCCGCCCCGATGCATTTGGAACGTGCCAATCAGAACATCAGCGGCCAAACCTCCGCCGCGCCGCGCCAGATCATGTCGCAGGCCACGTAGAGGATGGCGACGAGGCCGAGATAGGCGATCCAGCGATGGCGCTGCAGCAGGCGTGCGATGAGGCTGGCGGCTATACCCATCAGGGCGATCGAAACGGCAAGGCCGAGGACGAGCACCCACAGGTGATCGCGCGCAGCGCCGGCCACGGCAAGAACGTTGTCGAGCGACATCGAGACATCGGCCACCACGATCTGCCAGGCAGCCTGCGCGAAGCTCTTGCGCGGCACGCCGCCATTGCTGTGGCCGTTCCCGCCGTCCCCTTCCAGGGCCTGGTGGGCGGCGTTCTCGTCATGATGACTCGTGCGCAGCTCCCGATACATCTTCCAGCATACCCACAGCAGCAGTATTCCGCCGGCGAGCAGCAGGCCCACGATGGCGAGGAGTTGCGTGGTGACGGCGGCGAAGACGATGCGCAGCAGGGTGGCGGCTGCAATGCCGATCAGGATGGCGCGGGTGCGCTGCTCTTTGGGGAGGCCCGCAGCCGCGAGGCCGATGACAAGTGCGTTGTCGCCCGCCAGCACGAGGTCGATCATGATGACCTGGCCGAGCGCGACCAGGGAGGCGACTGATAGGAAGTCGGACATTTGGAAAAGGCTCTCTCGTTCCGGTGCGGAGAGCGGTTCCAGTCTTTGCCAAGGTCTTGAACCTTGGCCGCGTTCGGAAAGGACGCGCCGGGGCCGCTCTGTCTGCTCCAGTCCGACATCACAGTTCACGGCAAGTCGTGGGCGACGGCTTCGATATCAAACCGTCATGCACGACCTGCCCCGAAACTGCCAGAGGGGCCCGGCCTGGTGACCTTCGTCTACTGCAAGTTGCGAGGAAATGAAAGCTCCGTTCCGGCATGGCTGCCCGAACGTTATGGCATCGTCACCATGGCCCGATGCGGGGTGTGCGGCCGAAATGCCAGGCGCCTTGTGTCTTGACGGAACCGGCGAAACACAAAGATGCTTCGAAAAACAAAGAGTTAGAGAAAGGTGGCATCTCTGCCTAGACGCGCTTTGCTCTAGTTTCGTTCGTCCGGCAATGTCGGCAGCGGCAGAACCTCGATACCGTCCTCGAGCAGGCTGCGTACGTCCTCGCCCGTTGCCTCGCCGTGGATGGCGCGTTGCTCGACGTCGCCCTCATGCATCTTGCGCGCCTCGCTTGCGAAGTGCTCCCCGACATAGTCGGACTTGTCGGTCAGCATCGCGCGCAATTCGCGAACCTTGGCCCGCAATGCCTGCTCCTCGGCGGACATCAGCGCCACCGGCTGCGGCGGCGCCGCCGGCGGTGGCGCCTCACGGTCCTTGCGGGCGACCTGCGGGGCCATGATGGCCTTGCCCACTTTCGCCGAGCCGCAGTGAGGGCAGGTCAGGAGCCCTCGCTCCGCCTGATCCTCGTAGGAGGAACCATCCCGAAACCAGCTTTCGAACTCATGTCCCTGGTCGCAGACGAGGGAGAAACGGATCACTCTGCAGCCCTCAGCGCCGGCTCCGTCCTGAGGGTGAAGGAGCGGGCATTCTTCAGATTGGGAATCTTGCCGCGCGTCGCCGCGACGGCGTGAACGTCGATCTCGCCATAGATGAGGCCGAGCGTGTCGCCGGCGTCGGCGACGATGCGGCCCCAGGGATCGACGATGACCGAATGGCCATAGGTCTCGCGGCCGTCGTCGTGATGGCCGACCTGTGCAGCCGAAATCATCCAGGCGCCGTTTTCGATGGCGCGGGCGCGCTGCAGTACGTGCCAGTGTGCCTCGCCCGTCTGCTTGGTGAAGCAGGCCGGTGCGCTGATCACGTCGGCGCTCGCATCGCCATAGGCGCGGAAGAGCTGCGGGAACCGTACGTCGTAGCAGATGGCGATGCCGAGGCGACCGAAGGGCAGGTCGACCGCGACGGCTTCGCTGCCTCCGACATAGGCATTGGACTCGCGCCAGCTCTCCCCGCCGGCCAGGTCGACGTCGAAGAGGTGGATCTTGTCGTAGGAGGCGATCACCTCTCCCTTGGGGTCGATCACGAAGGCCCGGTTGGCCGCCTTCTCGCCGACGCGCACCGCCATCGAGCCGATATGAAGATGGATGGCGTTCTCGCGGGCGATGGAACGGAAGGTGTCGAGCTCCGGATTGGACTTGTCGTCACCGATCACCGCCATCATGGCGGCGCGATCGCGATTGACCACCGTGGTCATCTCCGGGGTCTGCAGGTAGTCCGCCCCGGCCTGCCTGGCCTCGCGCGCTGCGGCTGCCACGGTGGCGACATTGGCCGAGGGCACCAAGCCCGAACGCATCTGCAGGACGGCGGCTTTGAAACGCATGGCTTTCTTCCTCAGGCTGCGAGAAGCTTGTCGAGGCCGCCGGCGGCCTCGAGGTCATGAAGATCGTCGCTGCCGCCGACATGGGTGTCGCCGATGAAGATCTGCGGCACGGTCCAGCGGCCATTGGCCCTGCGGCTCATCGCTTCCTGGAGATCGGGCCGGCCATCGACGTCGATCTCCTCGAAGGGAATGCCCTTGCGCTGGAGAAGCGCCTTCGCCGCCTTGCAATAGGGGCACCAGGATTTCGAATAGACCACGACGGGCGGCATGACGGCATTTCCAAGCATGAGCGAACTCTCCCAGAAATGGGGAGGTTCCGGCAAAAATCAATCGACTACCATGCGGGGTCGAGGGTGCCCCACAGGACACGCACTCTGGAGCGCGGCCGAAGGAGAAGCAATGGCGCAAATCGCCGGTTTCGTCTTCAGACTTGCGCGCGCCGGCGAAACTTCGAGCCGGGGGCTGCCGCATTCCGCCTCTCAATCGCTCTGGTATATCATCCAGGCCCTGTCGAACGCGCGTAGACGGATGTCCTGTTCGCGCATGAGCACGTAGAGGCAGCCGGAGGAGAAAAGGCCCGCGGCATCGTCGCGGCCGATCTGCAGGACGAGACGCCAGTCTCCCGCCGTATCGAGCAGGCGGCGGGCGGCAGCGGTGCGGAAGGCATCCGCAGCCCCGCAATGGATGCCGCGCGTGGCGAGTTGGGCCATGGCCTGCATGCCGTTCTGCAGTGGGATCGGCCAGCCGCCGAGCCGATGGTTCGGGCCCTCCTTGCCGTCCGGCGTGCCAAAACGGGCAAGCCATTCCTCGTAGCGGCCTTCGTCGCTCTCCTCGTCCCAGAAGGTGCCCGCTTCGAGGCCCCGCGGGAACGCATCGAAATTCCTGTCGCTGGGAGGGATGGCGGTGAGGATGGGAAAGGCGGTGACCGCAGCCGGCCGGAAGAGGCTGCTCCATCGCTCGCGGGCCGTGGCCGCGAAGGCCGCCGGGACGGACTTGCGTTGCAATCGTCCCGTCGGCGTCCTGTCCCAGATCAGGCGGAAGCCAGCGGCGCTGCCGGGGTCGAAGCCGGGCGGGCACTCCCAATAGTCGAAGAAGAGGAGGAGCCTGCCCTCGGCGGGCAGCGACGAAGGAAAGCCCTGGATCTGCGAAAGGCTGGCGAGATCGAGCTGGGCCAGGAAGGCGAGCGGAAAGGTTACGCCGACCGCATCGGCGAGGGCATCGCGTTCACGGCTGAACAGGCGGGCCTGTTCGGGCGTCATCCATGAACCCGGGCGCGTTGCTTCGCTCGCCAGCCGAAGCGCCTCGGCATGGTGGGCCGCCGCTCGCTCCGCGGCGTCGGCATAGGGTGGGCGCTGCGGCCAGGGCACTTCCGCGGGCAGGTCGGGTAGTCCGCCGATCTTGCTGGAGCCGAGCGGTATCTCCGCTTCCTCGGCCACGCCAAGGGTCGCGAGCAGGAGAGCGGGTTCGGCCTGCTCCGCGAGGCGGTGGGCGACGGGCGTGGGCAAGCCGGAGCCCTGCAGGGAGTCCTGCATGTCCTCGCGGCTCTGCGGCCACGCGATCGGCGCGCTCTTCCCCATTTCCAGTCCCACCCCGGTCCTTATGTCCGTCGCGTCGGCATCACTCCAGCGGCATGGCTACACGGGCGAAGACCAGCATGTCGACGCTCGATGCCCCGGCGCGCATCAGGGCGCGAGCGGCTGCCTCGGCCGTGGCACCCGATGTCAGCACGTCGTCGACCACCACGATCCGCCGTCCCCGGATGGCCTGCCGGTCCTGCTCGGCTACCGTGAAGGCGCCCTGCAGATTGCGGGCGCGCTCCTTGCGGCTGAGCCCCACCTGATGAGCCGTGTGCTTGTGGCGCGACAGCAGCAGCGGTTCGTAGGCGATACCCGAGCGATGGGCGACTCCACGTGCCAGCAGAGCGGCCTGGTTGAAACGCCTGCTCCACAGGCGCAGGCGGTGGAGGGGAATCGGAACGAGCATGTCGGCGCCGTCGAGGATGTCGCGTCCGGCCTGCGCCATCAGCCGCGCCATGAAGGGCGCGATCTCGACGCGGTCGCCATATTTGAGCCTGTGCACGAGCTCGATTGCCGCTCCCTCATAGCGGGCGGCGGCGCGAGCCTTGCCATAGGCCGGCGGATTGGCGGCGGCCTGTGCCGAGATCATGCCCTCGCCATGGTCGTAGACGAAGGGAATGCCGAGCCTCTCGCAATAGGGCCGCTCGATCAAGGCAAGGTCGCGCCAGCACGAGGCGCACAGGCTGGCGTGGCTGCCCGTCATCTCCCGGCAGACGAGACACCGAGGCGGCAGGACGATATCGGCCAGCCTGCCTCCCGCCCGTGCCAGCAGGCGTGACAGCAACCGTGGCGCGAGGAGATCAGCACTCATTCCTGCAAGGTGACAAAGTTCGGGCCACCTGTCACCAGCATGCTGGGACCCGATGAGGGCAATCGTTCATGGGCACCGAATTTGCGGTGCTTCCCTTTGGGGGACGAAAATCCCGAAAGAAAAGGCCGGACCGTTTCCGGCCCGACCTGTCTTGCTGTAGAGCCCCCGAGGTTCTCACCACCTGTATCTGAGGCCTGCGGTGCCCTTGACGGCATAGTTGTCGCCGGAGCCGGAGGAGAGGGCGGCGGCATAGTCGGCCTCGCCATAGAGGCTCCACTCGTCGTTCCAGGCATAGCTGCCGCCCAGGCCGACCTCGCCCCACAGGCGCTTGTTCTGCTGGGTGAAGGAGGAGCCGGCCACCTCGACCGAGGTGCCGTCCAGGAACTGGTAGCTCAGATTGGCGACGGCGTAGAGCTGCAGGCGGTCGGTCCTGCCCTGCTGGTTCTTCCAGCTGGCCAGGTTCTCGACCCGCAGGCCGAGCCGGCCCTTCAGGCTGTCGCCGTCGCCGAGGGCGACGCGGGCGCCGTTGAGGTCGGTGAAGCTGTCGAAGTCGACATGGGCCCAGGCGAGCTGGGCCTGGGGCACCAGCGCCCAGCCCGAGCCGAGCTCGAAGCGCCTGCCCGCCTCCAGGCTCAGCACCGAGGACCAGCCCGAATTGCCGCCGCCCGCCTTGTTGGACAGGTCCGACTCATACCAGGTGAACTGGCCGACCGCATCGGCATAGAAGCCGTCCTGGCCGAGCCAGGTCAGGTTGCCGCCGAGCCCGTAGCCGGTCGAGGTGATCTTGCCGCTGCGCGCCGCCTTGGTCACCGGGTCGGGCGAGACGTCGATCTCGGCGCGCGAGGTGCCGATGGTGGCGAAGGCGCCGAGCGTCAGTTCGCCCGAGCCGTTCTCATGGGCCACGCCCTCATAGCCGGCCTGCAGGAAGCCGAGGGACTGGGTGTAGGCCGAGCCTGTCCTGGGATCGTAGGAGGCATACTGGCCGCCGATGCGCCCCCAGGCGCCCTGGCCGTAGAGCACCGGCTTGCCGTCGGCATAGGAGGCGTTCTGCTCGCCGGTCGGGGTGCAGCGGAAGTTGCGGGACGGGTCCTTGCACCAGATCGCCTCGGGCGGCGTGCCGTTCGGCCAGACGCGGTTGCCGGTCCTCTGCTGCAGCGTGCCCAGCGTCGCCTCGGCATAGTTCACCAGCGTGTCCGCATAGGGCAGCGCAGTCTGCGTCGAGGCGGACGCGCCGACCGAGCGCAGGTACCAGTCCTGGTCGCCCGGGTCGGTGACGCCGCCATAGAACAGGTTGTAGTCGTAGGCGCCGGCCGTCAGGGTCCGGGCGAGGCGGAAGGCGTCCGAGGTGGAGTTCCCGTCGACCTGCACCACCTTGATGCCGTCCTTGGTGGTCAGGGCGCCGGGGCCGCCGGCATTGGCGACCGACAGCGTGGTCGAGCCCGAGGCGTTGCCGTTGATCACCCAAAGGTCGGTGGGCGAGCCGTCGGTGCCGAGATAGGTGTCCATCGCCATCACGCCGCCATCGCCGACATAGTCGCCCGAGGTGCGCGTCACATCCCCGGTGCCACCGTCGCGCATGGTGAGGAGGCCGCCATTGGTGAAGGTCTCCAGGCCGTCGAAGGAGGTGGTCTCCGCCGTGCCCGCCGAGGCCGCCGCGATCACCGTGCCGCGATTGTCGACATGGTCCGTCCCGGCCCCGAAATCGTTCGCCCCGTTCGCCGTGTTCCACGTCCCCGTGTTGCTGAAGGAGTCGCCATATTCGCCCAAGGAAACGACACCGGTGATGAGATTGTTGTTGTTGATCTCGTAGCGCACCAACGTGCCGGAGATCGCCAGGCTGGACGAAAGCTGATCGTTGTTTCTGACGACGCCGTTGTTGTTGACGATAATCGGGTTGTCTTCGACGCTAAGATAGTTTCCGCCCGTGTAAACGGGACCCGTGAGAGAGTCGGCATGGATCGCTCCGTCGTTCCCCTCAACGATGGAATTCGACCCAATATTGATGGTTGTCGTCACGCCGGACTGGATACCGCTCAGGGTGCCGCTGCGCAGCCGTACATCGATGCCATAGCTCGGAAGGCCGGCGTAGGCCCGCTCCTCGCCGCGCACCAGGCCGTTCGTATTGATGGTGAGGTCGCCCGTGACCGGCGTGTCGTAGGCGTAGATCGGATCCATCGTGACCTGAATGGCGCTCACTCCGCCATGCACCTCGTTCACCGAGAGGGTGGCGCCCCCGCCCGGTACCCCGGTGACGAGGAGGCCCGTGTCATGGGCATCAATGAGGCCCGTGAATTCGGCGTCGATCGTGCCGCTCCATGATGAACCCGGAGCGCCGGACATGCTTACGCCATTGGCGCTGGCGAGATAGTTTCCGTTGGACCGAACGAAGATCGAATTCGTAAAGCGGCCTAATTCGTACGCATTTTCGAGATACAGAGCGTTCGTGCCGCTTCCCACCACACCGGTCGAGGCCGTCGTATCGATCGTGGTGGCATTCGTATCGATGAACGAAAGCGTCCCGTTCCCCTGGGCCCAAAGAGCGAACCCGAAGCCTCCCGGCCCCGCCGGCAAAGTCAGATTGAACGTGCTGTCCGTCGTCACGGTTTGATTGAGAACGACTGCCGGCACGATTTGCCCCGTCGTGGTGGGGCCGCTGCATACCCAACTGCTGTAGTTGCCCGGTGAGGCCGGCTGGCAATCGGCGAGAGCGCCGTCGGCCTGGATGGCAAGGAAGCCGATGGACAATGCCGCAGTGACGGGGGTCTTCAGTCTCTTCAGCTGTCCGAATTGCCTCAGGCCTCGCCCACGTTCAGGAGCGCAGAGGGACGTCGTGCGCAACAGTTCCCTGATCATCATTCTCTCCCATATCGAAATCATCATTCCCTTGAGGAAATGACGATTAATCTCGTGTATTGTCGATATGGGCATGTATTTATTCTTTGTGACAAGCAGTTACTCGTTATTATGGATCACTATGTATAAAACTTAGATCAATTTATACAAATTTTTGTCAAAAAATGAGAGAATGTTGCCGATATGTCACGTGAATACGCATATGTTTTGAATTGAATTTCCATCTAGGAGGGGTATGGCGCGTTATTCGAAGATTTGTCGTATTTTCCCTTAGGTCATACAAAAGGGACCAACGGCGCTCGATGCGCTTGTTCATGTCGGCGCCATGGCCAGGGCTCGCCGAGGCCGCCGCAGAAATCCCGTCGCGCCGCAGTATCGGCTCGAGTGGCCGGGATCGCGCCCGGACAGGGCATGCCCGTTGTGGATACGTGACCTTGCCGAGGTGGCTTGGAGACGGCATTGCGCCGTGGCGGTGGCTCGCGATTTGCCGAGCGGGCCCGACATTGCCATTATGCCCGCCGCAATCCCGCCTTCAGACTGGAACTCCCTCTTCGATGTCCGCTCCGCTCCGTAACGCTATCGCCCGTCTCGATCTCTTTGCGGGCGCCGGCCCCGACGACATAGACGCCGTTGCCGCCCTTGCCGTCGAGCAGCGCTACAAGGACGGCGAATCGATCTTCTCGCGCGGGGCCTCTGGGGAAGGCATGCTGATCGTGCTGCAGGGTTCGATCCGGCTCTCCATCGTCTCCGTGGATGGGCGGGAACTGATCCTGCGCGAGGCCGGGCCGGGCGACGTGATCGGTGAGATCGCCGTGCTGGATGGCGGCCGACGTACGGCCGACGCCACCGCGGTCGGACCGGTGCTGGCCGGCTTCATCGGGCAGGCGCCCTTCGCCAGGCTCCTCTCCATCCGTCCCGCCTTGCAGATGGGAATCATGCAGGTGCTGTGCGCGCGCCTGCGGGACACGACCGACCAGCTCGAATCGATCGCGCTCTATCCGCTCGAGGCCCGCCTTGCCCGTTTCCTGCTCTGGCATGTGCAACGGTATGGTCGCACCCGGCCGGATGGCGCCCGCAGCGCGCCGCTCACCATCTCGCAGAGCGCCATCGCGAGTTTCGTCGGCGCCAGCCGTCCCAAGGTCAACCGCCTGCTCGCCTCCTTCGAGGAGCGCGGCGCCATCGAGCGGCGCGGCGCCATCGTGCATTGCGACGTCGCCGCCCTGACGCGCCTGGCCCAGGCCGAGACCCCGGCGGGCGTGGAGGACGACGGCGAGGGCGCCGAGCGTGGCTGATCCCGCCTTCAAGCCCGCGATTGCAACGGGCCTGGCGGCTTTCGTCCTTGGCCTTGGCTTCCTGATCCTCAATCCGGGGGGGACGGCCAACACCCTGCGCGAGGAAGCGTTCGACCTCATCGAGGCGGTGGTCCCGGCAAGGCGGATGGCGGATGGCGTCGTGGTCGTCGATATCGACCGGCCAAGTCTCGCCACGAAGGGTGCCTGGCCCTGGCGACGCGCCGGTCTCGCCGATCTGATCGCCAGGCTCCAGGAGGCCAAGCCGGCGGTGATCGGCGTCGACATCCTGCTCGACGGTCCGGACAGGCGCGCACCAGCCCCGACGCTGCGGGCGCTGGCGAAGTCCACGGGCCGGAGCGATCTCAATGCTGTCGCCGACAGCCTCCCGGACGACGACAAATATCTCGGCGAGGTCATTGCCCGCTCGGATGTCGTGCTCGGCCTGCTGCTCGATGATGCAGGCAAGGATGCCGCGCCGTTCCCGGCTCCCATCGTCTATACCGGCACTGCGCCATCGCTGCGCAACCTGTCCCAGGAAGCCATCGCGGTCGACGCTCCCTTCGCCGGGCTGGTCGACAACGCGGTGGCCGTGGGCGCGCTTTCCTTCTCGTCCGGCACCGGCACCAAGGTGCGGCATGCGCCGGGCTTCGTGAGGGCGGGCAGCGAAATCTACGCCGGCTTTGCGATGGAGGTCTTCCGGGACGCACAGCAGGCTTCCGCCTTCCTGCTCGACCCTGCCGGAACCATGGCATCCGTCGGCGACGCGCATGTCCCGCTGCGGGAAGGCGCGGCGATCCGCATGCACCTGACCGCGCCGTCCAACTGGGCAGCTCGCACGGTTTCCGCCGCCGACGTGCTGGACGGCAAGGTGCCGGCCGGGCGTCTTGCGGGGCGGATCGTGCTCATAGGAACCAGCGCGCCGGAAGCCGGCGCCTTCCTGGCCACCGCCGTCAGCCCGCTCACGCCCACGGTGCAGGTGCAGGCGGAGGTGATCGAGGGCCTGCGTTCGGGCGACATTCCACAGCGCATCCGCGATCCGCGCCTGGTCGAGCCGTTGGCCGCAGCCGCGCTCGGCCTGGTTGCCCTTGCAGCCGCCCTGTGGCTGGGTCCGCTCATGGCAAGTTCGATCCTGGCGGTGCTGATCCTGGGGTGGATCGGCCTGAGTGTCGGTCTGTTCGCAGGCGCGGGGCTGCTGATCGATCCCGCCGGGCCCCTGATCCCCGCCATCGCGGCCGCAAATTCGGCCCTGGTGGTGATGTTCGCCCGCACGCGCAAGCTGCGCAACGCCATCGAGCGCAAGTTCGGCCGCTACCTCTCGCCTGAGATCGTGCGCCGGCTGACCTCAGCGCCCGAGGAGTTGAAGATCGAGGGCGAATTGCGCGAGGTCACGGCGCTGTTCTCCGACATCGAGGGTTTCACCACCATGTCGGAGAATGCCGAGCCGCGGACCCTGGTCGGGGCGCTCGACGCCTATTTCGACGGAGTTTGCGCCATTGTCATCCGCCACGGCGGCATGGTGGACAAGATCGTCGGCGACGCGGTGCATGGCCTGTTCAATGCGCCGCTCGCCCTGCCCGGCCATGCCCGTGCGGCCATGGATTGTGCCATCGACATCGGCCGCTTCACCCAGGAATTCCGCCACAGAGAGGATGCCAGGAAGCTTGGCTTCGGACGTACGCGCATCGGCCTCGATACCGGTCCCGTGATCGTCGGTGATGTCGGAGGCCTCGGCCATCTCGACTATACGGCTCATGGCGATGCCGTGAATTCGGCCGCGCGGCTCGAGGCGATCAACAAGCAGTTCGGGACGACGATCTGCCTCGGCGCCCGCGCCGCCTCGGCGATCGGGGAGCCTCTGCTGATGCGTCCCCTCGGCACGGTGATCCTGCGCGGGCGCACGGCCGAGACTGCCGTGTTCAGCCCCTGGCCGGATGATGCCACGGCCGAGAGACGGCAGGCCTACATGGCCGCCTATGAAGCGACGACGCGGGATCGCGGGCAGGCGCTCGGGTTGTTCAAGGATCTCGCCCGCCAGTGGCCCCAGGATCCGGCCGTGGCCTATTGGGTCAGGACATTGTCCGAGGCACGGCCGGTCTAGCATTACAGTCGTAAAACAAAGGGTTAGAGCAAAGCAGCGTTTCTATCTAGAGCGTTTTGTGTTTTGACGGAATCGGCAAAACGCAAAGACGCGTCGAAAAACAAAGAGTTAGAGAAAAGCGGCGTTTCTACCTAGACGCGCTTTGCTCTAAGCGCGCTTTGCTCTGGAAAGCCGCAGTTTCGGCATTGGTCGTTACCGAGACAGGGGAAGCGATCGCACTCGAAGCCAGCGTCGTCTACCCCCAGGGACCGCGCGGGCCGAGGTCGTCCAGGCCCACGCCCTCCACGAAGCCGCCCTGCCGTCGCGGCGCGGGCCCCATGCGCTGGGCTATCGCCTCGAGCGCCGCAATACGGTTGGCGGTGTCCGGGTGGGTCGAGAACAGGTTGTCCATCGCCCGCCCGGAAAGCGGGTTGATGATGAACATATGGGCCGTGGCCGGGTGGGCCTCCGCCTGTTCGTTGGGAATGTGCTGGGCGGCCTTGTGAATGCGCGCCAGCGCCGAGGCGAGCGCGCGCGGGTTGCCGCTGATCTCGGCGCCCAGGCGGTCGGCCTCGTATTCGCGCGAGCGCGAGATCGCCATCTGCACGATCATGGCGGCAATCGGCGCCAGGATGGCCAGGGCAATGCTGGCGATCGGGCCGAGCGAGCCGCGCTCGCGGCTGCCCGAAAAGAACATGCCGAAATTGGCGAGCATGGAGATCGCACCGGCAAGCGCCGCCGTCACGGTCATCAGCAGCGTGTCGCGATGCTTGATGTGGGCGAGTTCATGGGCGATCACGCCCGCCGCCTCCTCCCGCGAAAGCATCTGGAGGAGGCCGCTGTTGACCGCCACGGCAGCGTGGGTCGGATCGCGCCCGGTCGCAAAGGCGTTGGGCTGGGGATCGTCGATCACATAGAGCCTGGGCATGGGCAGGCCCGCATTGCGCGCCAGTCCCGCCGTGAGCTGGTAGAGTTCCGGCTCGCTGCGCGCATCGGCTTCGCGCGCGCCGTACATCGAGAGCACCATGTCGCCCGATCGCCAATACGCGAAGGCGTTGGTGGCAAGGGCGACGGCGAGCGCAATGAACATACCCGTCTTGCCGCCCAGCACCAGGCCGATCGCCATGAAGAGGGCGGTCATGCCGGCAAGGAGGATGGCAGTGCGTGCGTAGTGCATCGAGGGAGTCCCGTTTATCCTGCGATAAGATCGGAACGCCACTATCGCATATGCAAGAGGCCGCCGCATGAAAGGTTTGTCATGTCCAGCGTGAGTGCGGCGCCTGCCGGAAACGGTCGAGCCCCTGCGGCCTACATCGCGGCGTCGTCGACCTCGTCGCCCGGATCGTTGGATGCGAGCACGACTACGCGGGTGCCGACCGGCGTGTTGTTGTAGAGGTGGATGATGTCCTGATTGAGCAGCCGGATGCAGCCGGAGGACATCGACTTGCCGATCGAGGTCGGGTCGATCGTGCCATGCAGGCGATAGAGCGTGTCGCGATTGCCCTGGAAGAGATACATGGCCCGGGCTCCCAGCGGGTTGCCGGGCCCGCCGGGCATGCCGCCGGCCCATTTGGCCGCTTCGGAATCGCGCTTCACCATGTCGGAGGGCGGCGTCCAGGTCGGCCACACGGATTTGCGCTTGATGGTGGCGTTGCCATGCCAACCGAAGCCTTCGCGGCCGACGCCGACGCCGTAGCGGGTGGCGAGGCCCTGGTCATGGACATGATAGAGATAGTGGTTGTTGGGATCGACGACGATGGTGCCGGGCTCCTCGCCCGTCGGATCCGTGACCTCGCGGCGGTAGAACGCCGGATCGATCTGGCCCAGGTCGATTGCCGGGACCGGGCGGCCATTGTCCTGCCGGCCGGCATATATGGCGCGATAGTCGTAGTCGCTGCCGCCCCAGCCGTCGAAGAAGGAGTCGGCCGACAGGCGGCGGGAGGACGCGCAACCGGCAAGAAGGAGAGGGGCGCCGAGCATGAACAAGCGGCGGGACAAATCGGGCATCAAGGACCTTCCAGACCGGGAATCAGTATCAATTCGGGCAAATTGCGCGGCAAGTAGAGCTTATCAGGGTTAATGCTTGGTTATTTCGGGCAATAGAGCCGTTAGGAAATGGCCTGCTGAGGCCATTTCGCAACGTTATCCCGAACAGGCCCTAGATGTTCGGCGGCTCCGGCAATC
Source organism: Labrys sp. ALF-8 (assembly GCF_059699065.1). Taxonomy (NCBI): domain Bacteria; kingdom Pseudomonadati; phylum Pseudomonadota; class Alphaproteobacteria; order Hyphomicrobiales; family Xanthobacteraceae; genus Labrys; species Labrys sp. ALF-8. The sequence goes on along the minus strand of NZ_AP048537.1, from coordinate 1,608,487 downwards.
AGGGGTTGCATGGCCCGAGCTTGGCCGCCGAAGTCGCGCACCGCGGCGGGGTCCTTTGGAAGCGGCCGACTCGCGGCCGTCAGATCCAAGGGCGGGCGGTCGCCGTCTTCTGCTCGAAAGAGGCGATGTGCGGCGTCTTCTCCATGGTCACGCCGATATCGTCGAGGCCCTGCAGCAGCTTGTTCTTGCGGGCGGGATCGATGTCGAACTTCACCGTGCCGCCATCCGGGCCGTGGATCTCCTGGGCCTCCAGATCCACCGTCAGCGTGGCGTTGGCGCCGCGCTTGGCATCGTCGAACAACTTTTCGAGATCGGACTCGGAAACGACGATCGGCAGGATGCCGTTGTTGAAGCAGTTGTTGTAGAAGATATCTGCGAAGGAGGTGGAGATCACGCAGCGGATGCCGAAATCGAGCAGGGCCCAAGGCGCATGCTCACGCGAGGAGCCGCAGCCGAAATTGTCGCCCGCCACCAGGATCCTGGCATTGCGGTAGGCGGGCTTGTTCAGCACGAAATCCGGGTTCTCGGAGCCGTCGTCATTGAAGCGCATCTCCGAAAAGAGCCCCGCGCCCAGCCCCGTGCGCTTGATGGTCTTGAGATATTGCTTGGGGATGATCATGTCCGTGTCTACGTTCATGATCTCCAGGGGAGCGGCAACGCCGGTGAGCGTGGTGAATTTGTCCATTGCCTGAGAACCGTTTTGAACAGAAAGCTTTTTCAAGCCCGGTCTTTTATGGCGTGCCGCCCCGGGTGACAAGTAAATTGGACGTCAAAAGCGTTTTGCGATCCGGCAGGATGCCGGGAAGCGCAGGAGCGCATCGAAACGAGGAACAGGGCAGGGCGGCTTCATCGTCTGAACGCACCTTGCCCCAGGGGGACCGAGAAGGAACCATGTCTGGTCTGTTACGGCTCAGTGAAGCGGCGCGGCGGGCCACAGTGAAGGCCCTGGCTCCGGCGGAACCGATCATCTTCGTCACCTCGCCCGATCCGAGGGAAGCGGCGCGCAACGCCATTTCCACATTCGGTGCCGGCACTCTCATCACGGTGCTCAGCCTGCCCATCGCCTGGGCCTGCCTCTCGGCTGCCTGGCAGGCCATCGCCCATGGCGGCTCGCTGGTCCTGCCGCTGCTGTTCAGCCTGCTGGCGTTGCCGGCGAGCATCTTCGGCGTCTACCTCATCAGCGCCCCCTATGCGGCCTATCTCAGGGCCAAGGACCGCGTGGTCCTGATCACCGACCGGCGCCTGGTGCTGATCTCGATCCGCAACGGCGTGGAGGAGACGCTGTCGGCCCGCTCGATCCTCGGCGTCGAACGCAAGAGCCTCGAGCGCGGCTTCGGCACGCTGGAGGTGCGCCACGAGGCGAAGGGCGACGAAGCCGAGACCGTGCTTGCCGGCATCGACAACGTGATGGAGGCCGAGCTCGCAATCCGCAGGCTTTCGCTCGATCATTCGGTGACCATCATCTCGCCGGTGCATTGAGGCGGCACGGCCGTCCGCCCCGAAAGCCGGCCGCCAACGAGGATTGCGCCCCGCCCACAATTCGCCGCATTGCGCGGACGTGCGCTTCGGGGTAAAGGCGCTTATCCAAGTTTGGGGATGAAAATGGCCGAAGCACATCATGAAGCGATGACCTCGCAGGATTTTTCCGATCACAAGAGCACCTATGAGGGTTTCCTCAGGCTCTCATCGATCGGCATGGCCTGGGTTCTCGTCATCGTGGCCTCGCTCGCGATAGGCGGCACGACCGGCCATTGGGGCATCAGCTCCATCCTGCTGATCCTTGGCACGATCGCGTCCGTCGTCGGCATGGCCGTGAGGAGCTGGGGCTGGAAGCCCGGTGCCGCCGTGCTCGTGCTCTCGCTGCTGGTGCTGCTGCTCCTCACGCATTGAGCGACTGCCGGACATCGCCGTCCGCCCTCGCTGTCCGGCGGGGGCTTTCTTCCAAGCAAAGTCATTCCAGGACGCCGCTGGTCGGACGGATGGCCGCTTTCGGCTGGAAGGGACGTGACGAGATAGGTTGCGGCATCCTGTGCGATGCCGCGGCTTTCAGGGCTCTCCCCGCCCGACATCATCCCCCGCCCGAGGAGCGAGCATGATCGGCATAGCTGTTCCTTCCGAGATCGATCCTGGCGAACCGCGCGTCGGTGCCACGCCGGATACGGTAAAGAAGCTCATTGCGCTCGGCGCCTCCGTCACCGTGGCGGCCGGCGCTGGCCTGGCCTCCGGAATCACGGACGCCGAGTACCAGGCTGCCGGTGCTGCCGTCGCGCCGTCCAATGCGGAGGCGCTGCAGGGGGCCGCCCTCGTTCTCAAGGTACGCCGCCCGATGGCCGAGGAACTCGGCGACTATCCCGCCGGTGCGCTGGTACTTGCCATCATGGACCCCTACGGCCAGCACGAGGCTCTCGAAGCCCTGGCGCGGGCGAAGGTAGCGGCGTTCGCCATGGAGCTCATGCCCCGCATCACGCGAGCGCAGGTGATGGACGTGCTGTCCTCGCAGGCCAATCTCGCTGGTTACCGCGCCGTCATCGACGCCGCCGCCGAATTCGGCAGGGCCTTCCCGATGATGATGACGGCAGCGGGCACCGTGCCCGCAGCCAAGGTTTTCGTGATGGGCGCCGGCGTCGCCGGACTTCAGGCCATCGCCACCGCCCGCCGCCTCGGCGCCATCGTCACCGCCACCGACGTCCGGCCCGCCGCCAAGGAGCAGGTGGCTTCGCTCGGCGCGAAATTCGTGGCGGTGGAGGACGAGGAGTTCAAGCAGGCCGAGACTGCCGCCGGCTATGCCAAGCCGATGTCGGCGGAGTACCAGACCAAGCAGGCGGCACTCGTCGCAGAGCACATCAAGAAGCAAGACGTGGTCGTCACCACGGCGCTGATTCCCGGGCGGCAGGCCCCGCAGCTCGTTTCCGCCGCCATGGTGGAGAGCATGCGGCCGGGTTCGGTGCTGGTGGACCTTGCGGTCGAGCGCGGCGGCAATGTCGAGGGCGCCAGGGCCGGAGAGGTCGTCACCACGGCCAATGGCGCGAAGATCATCGGCCATCTCAACGTCCCCGGGCGGCTGGCGGCCTCCGCGTCCTCTCTCTATGCCCGCAACCTGCTCGCCTTCGTGGAGACGCTGGTCGACAAGAAGGAAAAGGTGCTGGCGCCGAACTGGGACGATGAACTGGTCAAGGCGACGCTTCTCACCAGGGATGGCGCCGTCGTGCATCCGAATTTCCAGCAACAGGTCGGTTGAGCCTCGGGGGCGGGTCTCCGGACGCGCCTGTTGGCTTTCCGTTTCCGGGCGGGTCTGAAGATCCGTCCCCCAATTCCGGGAGATCGCCATGGCCGATACGCCGCAGGAACTTCTCGACAAGGCCAATGCTGCCGCCGAGGGCGCGCGGCAGGCGGCCGACCTCGCCCATTCCTACGCCGAGCAGATCGCCTCCACCGTGGGCGCGGCGGCGCATGCGGCGAGCGGGGGGGCGATCGATCCCTTCGTTTTCCGTTTCGCCATTTTCGTGCTGGCGATCTTCGTGGGCTACTATGTCGTCTGGTCGGTCACCCCGGCGCTCCATACGCCGCTGATGTCGGTGACCAACGCGATATCCTCGGTCATAGTCGTCGGTGCTCTGCTCTCTGTGGGCGTGTCGACGGCCGGCGACGGCGGCGGTTCCTGGTGGGCGCGCGGCTTCGGCTTCCTTGCCCTGATCCTTGCCTCCATCAACATCTTCGGCGGCTTCCTGGTCACCGAGCGCATGCTCGCCATGTACAAGCCGAAGGAGAAGCCCAAGCCTGCAGCGCAGGACGGCATCGCTCCACCGGCGGCGCAGTGAGGGCCCCGGCATGTCCGTCAACCTGACCCAGCTCCTCTACCTCGTCGCGGGCGTCCTGTTCATCCTTGCGCTGCGCGGGCTTTCCTCGCCGGCCTCCTCGCGCCAGGGCAATCGCTTCGGCATGATCGGCATGGGCGTGGCCATCCTCACCACGCTCGCCGTCGCGCCGCCGACCGACTGGTCGGGCTGGCTGCTCGTCGTTTTGGGCCTCGCCATCGGCGGCGGCATCGGTGCCGTGGTGGCGCGTCGCGTCGCCATGACCGCGATGCCCCAGCTCGTCGCAGCCTTCCACTCGGGCGTGGGCCTTGCCGCCGTCTTCGTCGCGGCCGGGGCGCTCTACGCGCCTGCCGCCTTCGGAATCGGGGATGCCGGGTCGATCGAACATGGATCGCTGATCGAGATGTCCCTGGGCGTCGCAATCGGCGCCATCACCTTCACCGGCTCCGTCATCGCCTTCGCCAAGCTCAACGGCAACATGTCGGGCACGCCGATCCTGCTGCCGAACCGCCATGTCATCAATGCCGCCATCGCGGTGCTGCTGGTGGCGCTCATCGTCGCCTTCGTCGTGACCGAGGTCCATGCGCTATTCTGGCTGATCGTGCTGACCGCGCTGGTGCTGGGCGCCCTGATCATCGTTCCGATCGGCGGCGCCGACATGCCGGTGGTGGTCTCCATGCTCAACTCCTATTCGGGCTGGGCGGCGGCGGGCATCGGCTTCACGCTCGGCAACCTGGCTCTGATCATCACCGGCGCGCTGGTGGGCTCGTCCGGCGCGATCCTGTCCTACATCATGTGCAAGGGCATGAATCGCTCCTTCATCTCGGTGATCCTGGGTGGCTTCGGCGGCGACTCCGCGGCCAGCGCCGGCAGGGGGCCGGAGACGCGACCGGTGAAGCAGGGATCTGCCGACGACGCCGCCTTCATCATGAAGAACGCCTCCAAGGTCATCATCGTGCCGGGCTACGGCATGGCGGTGGCGCAGGCCCAGCACGCGCTGCGCGAAATGGCGGACAGGCTCAAGGCCGAAGGCGTCGACGTCGCCTATGCGATCCATCCGGTCGCCGGCCGCATGCCCGGCCATATGAACGTGCTGCTGGCCGAGGCCAACGTTCCCTATGACGAGGTCTTCGAACTCGAGGACATCAATGCTGAGTTCGGCCAGGCCGACGTAGCCTTCGTGATCGGCGCCAACGACGTGACCAATCCCGCCGCCAAGACGGATCCTTCCTCCCCGATCTTCGGCATGCCCATTCTCGATGTCGAGAAGGCGAAGACCGTGCTCTTCATCAAGCGCGGCATGGGTTCGGGCTACGCGGGCGTCGAGAACGAACTCTTCTTCCGCGACAACACGATGATGTTGTTCGGCGATGCCAAGAAGATGGTGGAAGAGATCCTGAAGAGCCTGTGAGGCCCGGCAGGCCTGTCCCGATGCAGGCCGCGCCGCAACCCTGGAAGAAGAGTTCATCATGACGAAGTGGCGGCACTACTGGCGCCCCGGAACCGGATCGCTGGTCACCACGATCGCCTTCGCATGGGCCGGCGTCGAGCCGGAGGCGGTCCGTGTCGCCGAGGCCAGCCAGCGCGATCCCGATTTTCTCGCCTTGAACCCGGCGGCGCAGGTACCCGCCGCCGTCATGCCGGACGGTACCATCCTGGCCGAGACATCCGCGATCCTGCTGGCCATCGACGAGGCACATCCGGGCTCGGGGCTGCTGCCGCCCTTGGGTTCCCCGACCCGCGCCACGGCCTTGCGCTGGCTGATGTTCCTGGCCGTCGCAGGCTATCCGGCCATCCTGCGCTATTACTATGCCGACCGCTTCACGGCCGACGCCAGCGAGGCTGGCCTGGATGGCGTGCGCACGGCGGCCAGCCGTGAACTCGACCGCATCCTGGCGATTTTCGCCGCGGCCATGGAGGGTCCGTTCCTGCTGGGCGAGAAAGCCTGCATCGTCGACGTCTACTGCATCATGCTCGCCGATTGGCATGCTCCGGCCAGGGAGATGCCGGTCTTCCAGGCCTTGCGGCGGGCGATCATGGCGCATCCCGTCATCGGGCCGGCATGGCGCCGCCATGAAGAGAGCTCTGAATAATCGGACATAATTCTTGGGTTGGCGCACAGAGCTGCTAGAGACGTATTTCAAAGGGCTTTGGGAGGACGATCCTGCTCGATGGTGATTGCTCGTTGCGCGGATGACGGATCTCGGCGCGCTTGCCAATCCACGCTCGACACGCCACCTTCCCAGGAACGAGCAAGAAGACGGGAACGCCAATGACAAATGTAACCTTGCTGGGCGATATCGGCGGCACCAACAGCCGTTTCGCTCTCGTCAACAAGGGGCGGACGGATTATCGCAGCGAGCGGCATTACGAGAACGAGCGCTTTCCAACCTTTCAGGACGCCATCGAGGCCTATGTCGTTGAGGTGGGCGAACGCCCCAATGCGGGCGTCGTGGCGATTGCCGGGCCGGTAGCGGGTGAGATGGTCGGGCCGACCAATCGCCAGAGCTGGCTGTTCAATCCGCCAAGCCTGGCGGCGGCGCTCCGCTTCGTGCGCCTCGACGTAATCAATGATTTCGAGGCCGTCGCGCACGCCCTGCCACATCTCGCCGACAGCGATACTGCCACCATCGGCGAGGTCCAGGCCTACAGCGCCGGCGGCAACATGGCCGTGCTCGGCCCGGGCACGGGCCTGGGCGTTGGGGCGCTGGTGCGAGGTGGTTCGCGATGGGTCGCTGTGCCTTCCGAAGGCGGCCATGCCGAGATCGGCGCGCCCGATGGGGAATGGGCCAAGGCGCATGAACTGATCCGCAAGAAGATCGGCCGCGTCTCGGGCGAGCATGTGCTCTCCGGCCCCGGCCTCCAGCGCATCGACGCCGCGCTCAACACGCTCGCTGGCCATCCCCAGAAGCGCAGCGCCGCCGACATCGGCACCAGCGCCGTGGCGGGGACCGACGCCATCGCCGTCGAGGCCGCGCATCTCTTCTTCGACTATCTGGCCAGGTTCTCGGGCGACGTCGCCCTGATGTTCGCAGCCAAAGGCGGCGTGTTCCTCTATGGCGGCGTGGTACAGAAGCTCTCCGCCCTCATGGATAAGCAGGCTTTCCGCAGGGCCTTCGAGGCCAAGGCGCCGTTGGAGAAATTCCTGGCGCAGATCCCGACACGGCTGATCATCCACCCGACGCCTGGACTGATCGGTTGCGCGGCCGTTGCGGCGCATTGGTAGGCTGCTAGAGAGAACGCCCTCGTCATAGTGCCGATCTTGTGGGCAAAAGGCGCTGGATTGGAGCGGCGGTTTCCGGCCGCCCTCCTGGATACGGGGTGATTCCCGCTAGGCCCGCTCCATGCCCGGGCTTCGGAGCACCCGCAACATCACGAACACGGCCATGGCGACGTGGATCCCGGCATTGTGGAGATAGAGGGCCGAGTCCCCCAGCCAGTGCATGACGTAGTAGGCCGTGATCGGGCCGAGCACGGCGCCGATGCAGTAGAGAAAGAGCAGCGCCGCGGCCACACCCACGGCGTTGTCGCGCCCCGTGATGTCGTTGGTGTAGGCCGAACTCACATAATACTGCGTCGAGATGATGCCGCCGATGATGAAGCCGACCACCACGAAGGGCCAGCCGATCAGGCCGGCGCCGCTCCAGTAGATGCCGATCTCGAACAGCGCCGTGAGGACGCACAGGCCGATCAGCACCTTGCGCCGGTCGAAGGCGTCCGAGATGCGCCCGACCGGAAACTGGAAGGCGGCGGAGCCCAGCGTGATGGCGGTGACCAGCGTGCCGGTCTGCACGCCGTCCATGCCGAGCTTGGTGGCATAGACCGGGGTTAGCGACCAGAACGGGCCATTGGCGAAGCCGATCAGCGCGGCGCAGACGAAACCCACGGGTGTAGTCCTGAGCAGCCAGAGCAGGCGCATGCTCGGGCGGCGCGTTCCCTTGGGCGGCGGTCCGTCCTGGATGAGCAGCAGCGGCGAGAGGAATATCGTCACCACCGTGGCGGCGATGGCGAAGATGGTGAAGGCGTGCGGGTCTCCCAGCCGCATGAACTGGTTGCCGACCGCCCACCCGCCATATTGCGTGATCGAGTAGATGCCGAGCAGCCGGCCGCGAATGCGGTTCTCCGCCCGGCCTTGCAGGTAGCTCTCCACGATCGCATAGATGCCCGCGAGGAAAAATCCGCGCAGGAAGCCGATGAAGACCCAGGCGTGCGGCTCGACGAAGGTGCCTGCCGCGACGATCATGAACGCACCGCCCAGGGAGGAGCATCCGAAAGCCCTGATATGGCCGAAGCGCTGCACTAGCCGCGGCGTCAGGAAAGCTCCCGTCAGCATGCCCCCGAAATAGGCCGATCCCATCAGGCTGATGGCGAGCGCCGGGAAATGTTCGAGTTCGGCGCGGACGGGCAGGAGCGTGGTGAGCACGCCGTTGCCGGCCAGCACGCCCGCGACGGCGACCAGCAGGGCGGCGATGGAGGCGTAGGGGGAACGCAAGGAAGTGACTTTCGGGTGGGAGCGCTGGCGGGGCGGGAGAGAGGCGGGATCGTTCACATCGCCTGTTGCGGCGGCTCGCTGATCGCCGGTGGGCGTGAGAAGCGGCGGATCAACCAGGAGCGGAAGAGCGCGATCTCGGGACGGTCGAGATCGTCGGGGTGTATGGAGAGGTAGTAGCCATAGCCGTCATCGACATGGATGTCGTACGGTCGCACCAGCCGGCCGGCACGGATGTCGTCCTCGAACAGCACCGGGTCGACCAGCGCCAGGCCCGCCCCCGAGAGGGCGTACTGCACGGCGAGTTGGGCGGTGTCGAAGACGAGGCCGCGGTCGAGAGGGCCGGCGCTGACATGGGCGGCCCGGGCGAAATTCTCCCACAGGAAGGCTGGCGGCCGGGCGTCGAGCTTGACGTGCAGGAGATCGTTCGTGGCGAGGAAGGACGCGACGTCCATTTCCCTCGCCTTGGCGGCCACCTCAGGATGGCAGAGGATGGTCAGCTTCACCATCCAGAGGAGATCCAACACCTGCGGCGCCACGCGCGGCGGCGTGTAGATCACGGCGATGTCGGCCTCGCGCTCGGCATTCCCGGGCACGGGTCGGGAATCGATGTCGAGCTTGAGGTCCGGAAACTCGGCCCTGAAGCTGCGCAGCAGCGGCATGGCCAGGCGCTGGGCAAAAGTCGTCGGCAACAGCACGCGGAGCGAGCGCTGGGGCTCGCCGCGCTCGCGCATGATCTCTTCCAGCGTCGTGTCGATCCGTTCGAAGGCCTTTTCCACGACGGGCAGGAGCCGCTTGCCGGCCTCCGTCAGCGCAGGCTGTGACGGCTTGCGGTCGAACAGCGGCACGCCGAGAAAATCCTCGAGGCCGATGACGTGGCGGCTCACCGCGCTCTGCGAGACGAGAAGGCTCTGGGCTGCGGCGGTGAAGCTGCCCTGGCGCCCGACCGCCTCGAAAGCGCGCAACGCATTCAGCGGCAGCCAACGCCTGTCCATCGGTGAAAATCCTGACCTGACCCGACGATTCCGGCCGGATCGTCGCCCTGCCGCATCATCCCGTTCCCGCATATTCGCCCTAGCTTGAACGCGACATGAACAGGGTCCGGAATGACGCTCATGAGCAACTTCTTTAACCCCCAAGGCGTAGGCATAGGACACAGGTCCGACAAGTCCGTTTCCTCTCCATGCCCCCCGTCTCCCCCTCCGATACACGCCCGTTGACCGGCATCGCGCTGGCGGCGGCAGGCTATTGCCTGTTCTCCATCCAGGACGCCACGGTGAAGTGGCTGGTGCAGAGCTACGAGGTGCCGCAGATCCTGTTCCTGCGCTCGATCACCATCGTCTTCGTGGCGATGGCGATCGCCCATCGCCAGGGCCAGCCCCCGATCTGGAGAAGCCGGAACAAATGGGCACTCACCACGCGGGCTGTCCTGCTTCTCGTGGCGTGGCTCGCCTTCTACAATGCCTCACGCTATCTCGGCCTTGCCGATCTCACCACCATGTATTTCGGCGCGCCGGTGATGGGCGTGGTGCTTTCGATCCTCATTCTCAAGGAAAAGGTCAGTGCGGCGCGTTGGTGCGCCGTGATCGCCGGCTTCATCGGTGTGATCGTGGCCGCCGACCCGTCCGGCCGTGCCGATTTCCTGCCGGCCGCCATGGTGCTGTTCGCGGCCTTCTGCTGGGCCTGGGGAACGGTGCTCATCCGCCTGATCAACCGCTCCGAAAGCACCGCCAACCAGATGATCGCCACCGCCGGCCTTTTCGTGGTGGTGTGCGGGGCCATGCTCCCCTTCGTCTGGAAGACGCCCGACCTCACCGGCTGGGGCCTGATGCTCGGTCTCGGCCTGCTCTCGGGCATCGCACAATATCTGCTCTACGAGGGCTATCGCTACGCTCCCGCTTCCGCCATCGCGCCGGTGGAATATACCGGCCTCGTCTGGGCCTTCATCTACGGCTATGTGCTTTGGCAGGACATTCCCAAGCCGCACGTCTTCGCGGGCGCGGCATTGATCGTCGCGGCGAGCCTCGGCCTCGTCTGGTGGGAGGCGCGGGCGCATCGACTGAGGGTGGCGTAGGCTTCGCGCCTTCTCAGCGCTTCTTTTTCGCCGTGCCGTGCTGCCAGGCCATTTCAAGCGCGGCCCGCAATTCCGCCTCCGACAAGGCCTGCAGGTCCGCGACGGTCCACCCCTGCCTGCCCCAGGCGTTGGGCACCGGTCTGAAAGCGTCCGACGCCAGCAGGCATTTGAATTCCTGCTCCTCCGGTGTGAACTTGAAATTCACGGTCAGGCCGTCGGATGCCAGCGTGGCATAGATGCGCGCGGCCTTGAACGCGACACGGTCGAAATGAGGAGCCTCGCGGGTGCCGTCCAGCGCCAGGGCGAGGCGCCTGAGATCGTCGGCCGTAGCCATGGTGTCCTCCCTCGCCCAGGATCGGGTGCGTTCGGGCTGAGACTGTCTTCGAGAGATTTGGCTCGAACTCCGCTTTCGCAAGACTCATCTTGCCATGACCCACCACCGGGCCTAGGCAGGATCCCATGAAGATCCTGCTTTCCATGCTCGCCCTGATCCTGTGTGCCGTCACGGCCGCTCCGGTTTCCGCCCGCCCGGTGTCGGGGCCTGCGACCTGGATCGGCATCGGCACGCAGATACAGCGTGGCGTGGCGCCCAGCCGATGGCGCATCCGCCTTGCCTTCGACAAGAACGGCAATGCCCATATCGATTACCCCACCCTTCATTGCGGCGGTGCGCTGATCCGGACCGGGCATGCCGGCAATGTCGTGAAGTTCCGCGAGCATCTGCGCTATGGCCGGAAGATCTGCATCGACAACGGCACGGTCACCGCCTGGCGCCGGGGAAACCGCCTGTTCTGGCGCTGGTCCGGGGTGGGCACCACCCACCCCGCCATACGGGCGCGCGCCACGCTCGTCCTGTCGCGGCATCGCGGACGATGACAGGCACCGGCGCCCATTGGCGGGATGCCTGTGATTCCGAGATCAGCCTAGTCGCGTCTTTTCCAGCATCTTCTCGTCCAGCGCATAGCCCAGGCCGGGCGTGTCGCCGAGCGTGACCATGCCGTCGCTTCCGACGGCGAGGGGCTCCTGCATCATGAAGTCGCGGCGGGGCAGGCTCCATTCCGGCGGGTCGTAGGGAAATTCCATGAAGGGCGCGTCGGCGAGGCCGGCGGTGAGATGGGCGTTGGCGGTCACGCCCATACCGTTGGTCCACGTATGCGGCGTGAAGATGAGATTGTTCTCGTGCGCCATGGCGGCGACACGGCGAAGGCCGGTGATGCCCCCCACCAGCGCCGCGTCGGGCTGCAGCACGTCGAGGCAGCCGTCGCGTACGAGATCGCGGAACTCGTAGAGTTCGCGCGTCATCTCACCGCCGGCGATGCGGATGTCGACCATCTCACGCAGGCGGCGCATGCCCTCGCGGTCGGAGCGGTGCAGCGGTTCCTCCATCCAGTAGACGCCGAGACGCTCCAGTTCGCGCGCCACCGGCACGGCGTCCTTGAGCGACCAGGGCGCATAGGCGTCCCAGGACATGCGCCAGCCCTGGTTGCAGTCGACCATCAGGTCGAGTTTGCCGCCGACGCGCCCGCGCACGGCTTCCAGCGCCTTGATGTCGGCGCGCCAGTCGCCGCGATGGAAGCGAATCTTGAGGGCCTTGAAGCCCTGTCCGAGATAGACCTCCGCGGCATCGGCGAGTTCCTCGGGCTTCCTCAGCGTGCCGGAGGAGGCATAGGCCGCGACCTTGTTGGAGAGGCCGCCGAGTAGCTTCCACACCGGCTGTCCCGTGATCTTGCCGGCGAGATCCCACAATGCGAGGTCCAGCGGCCAGCAGCGCCCGTAATGGAACTGGATGTTGGAGAGGATGCGGTAATGGCGCTCGATCGCCATCGGGTCCTCGCCGATGAAGAAGCGTTCATGGCCGGCGAACCCCGTCATCGTGTCGCCCGAACCGTAGCCGGTGAGACCCTCGTCGGTGGTGACGCGCACGATCGTGGCGTCGAAGGAGGTGCGCGGCTTGGAATCCCAGCTCGCATGGAAGGGCGGGTCGAGGGGCAGGCGGTGATGGGTGATCTCGATGCCGGTGATTTTCATGCTATGTCTTCCTGGGATGTTCTTCCTGGGATCACAGGCATCCGTGCCTGCTCTTGGAACCGACGCGATTGAGGTAGGGAAGAGCAGGCCGCCGTCACAACCATCTCGCTGGTTGTGCATGGGATGCCTGCGATCCCGCGTTAGTAAGCCGTCCAGACCGTCTTGAAGTCCATGTACTTGTCGATGGCATGCGGCGAGCGGTCCCGCCCGAAACCCGACTGGCGGAAGCCGCCGAAGGGCGTCGCCAGCGAGGACTTGTCGAAGCAGTTCACCCACACCGTGCCGGCGCGCAGGTCGCGCGTGAAACGGTGGGCTGTGCCCATGTCCCTGGTCCACACGGCGGCGGCGAGGCCGTAGATCGAGTCGTTGGCGATTTTCAGGGCCTCGGCCTCATCATCGAAGCTCGTTACCACCACCACGGGCCCGAAGATCTCCTCCCGCGCCACCCGGTACTGCGGCTCGACGCCGTCAAGGATGGTGGCCTCGACATAGAAGCCGCCGGTTTCCTCCATCACGCGCTTGCCGCCGCGGGCGATCCTGGCGCCTTCCCCGGTGCCGATATCGATATAGTCGAGGACGCGCTGCATATGTCCCTTCTCGACCAGGGCGCCCATCTGCGCGGCGGGGTCAAGGGGATGGCCGAGCGGAATTTGCTGGGCCGCGACCTCGCCGATCTTCCTCACCAGTTCATCCTTGATCGAGGCATGCGCGATCACGCGAGAGCCTGCATGGCAGGTTTCACCCTGGTTGTAGTAGATGCCCCAGGCGATGCCCGAGGCCGCCGCGTCCAGATCGGCGTCGGCCAGCACGACATGGGGGCTCTTGCCGCCGCATTCGAGCGCCACGCGCTTCATGTTGCTTTCGCCGGCGTAGCGCATCATCAGCTTGCCGACTTCGGTGGAGCCGGTGAAGGAGATCATGTCGACGTCGACGTGGAGGGCGAGCGGCTTGCCGGCCCTCTCGCCGAAACCCGGCACGATGTTGAGCACGCCGTCGGGTAAGCCGGCTTCCTTTGCCAGCCCGCCGAGCCGGAGTGCCGAAAGCGGCGACTGTTCGGCGGGCTTCAGCACCACCGAATTGCCGGCCACGAGAGCCGGGCCGATCTTCCAGGCCGTAATGATGAGGGGGTAGTTCCACGGCACGATGGCACCGATCACGCCCAGCGGCTCGCGCCTGACGATGGCGAGGTCGTTCGGTCCCGTGGGCGCCACCTCGTCGAAGCTCTTGTCGGCGAATTCGGCGTAATACTGGATGCAGTCGGCGCAGAAGGGCACGTCGACCGCCAGCGAGTTGCCGATCACCTTGCCGACGTCGAGCGTTTCCAGAAGCGCCAGGCGTTCGAGGTCCGCGCGGATGAGTTCCGCGAAGCGCAGGAGGATGCGCTTCCTCTCCGCCGGCGGCTTGTTGCGCCAGCGGCCATCCTCGAAGGCGGAGCGGGCGGCCTTTATCGCTAGCTCGATGTCCTCCGCGCTGCAATCGGCGACTTCTGCGATCACGCGCCCGTCGATCGGCGAGGTCTTGGTGAAGGTGGCGCCGGATTGAGATGGCACATAGCGGCCATCGATGAAGGCGCGGCCTTCGGGCTTCAAGGTTGCGGCCTTGGCTTCCCAGTCGGAGCGGGTGAGGGCTTTGTCGAGCATGTTGCTTCCTGGGGCCGCCGGCATCCCGCCGGCTCATGGAAAGGATATGGTTTGTGGGGGAGAGCCGGCAGGATGCCGGCGGCCCCCCGGATCAAGCCTGCGTCAGTACGCGCTCGGCGAAGCGCAACAAGTCAGTATCCTCGATCGTGCGGCGATTCGAGGTACGCATCGCAGCATTCTCCGGCCGCGCCATCTGTTCGGCGAGACGGGTCGGCGTGACACCCTCGAACTCGTCGCCGAGCGAGACCTTGATGCCGATCGCGCGCACCAGCTTCTCGAAGGCGACGGGCAACTCCGCCGCGGATTTCAAGCCCATCGCCTGTGCCGCGGCGCTAAAGCGCCCATCGTCGCCCTCGATGTTCCAGCCGAGCGTTGCGATCATGCCGAGCGCCACCGAGCGGCCATGCTGCACCGGGCGTAGCGAGCCGAGTGCATGGCCGATATTGTGGGCTACCGCCGTGCCGCAATTGTCGATGGCGATGCCCGCCAGCGCGGCGGCGCGCTGCAGGCCCTCTCGGGCGGCCAGGTCGCTGCCCTTGCCCACTGCGTTGGCGAGGTTGGCGACGGCGAGGCGGATCGCCTCATGCGCGTAGACGTTGTTGGCCGGCGTGGCATTGCCGTTGGTGGTCGCCTCCAGTGCATGGACGAGTGCGTCGATGCCTGTCCAGGCTGTCAGGACTGGCGGCAGCGAAAGCGTGGTCTCCGGATCGAGGATCACCTCGTCCGGTTTTAGTTCCTCGCCCCAGAGCCAGACCTTGGCCTTGTCGGCCCGGGTGAGGATGGCGGTGCGGGTGCATTCGGAGCCCGTGCCGGAGGTGGTGGGAATGACCAGCGAGACCAGGCGCTTTCTCGGGAAGGCCCGCTTGCACAATTCGTAATCCTCGGCCGAGCGGCGCGCCGTCGCCGCCGTCGTGGCGACGGCTGCGACCACCTTGCCGAGGTCCAGGGCCGACCCGCCGCCTAGGGAGACCACCGCCTTGGCCTTGGTACGCCGGGCCTGCGCCGCAGCGGCGTCTGCGGAGACGATGGTGGGATCGCCCGCGAATTCCGAAAAGACGGAAACCCCGAGGCCGGCCTTCTTCAACGAGGCCTCGACATCGTCGATGAGCCCGGTGGCCTTCAGGCCGGGATCGGCGACGAGAAGCACGTGTGCCCCCTTGCCGAGCCTGGCGGCGGCAAGTTCGCCGGCTAATTCACGTGCGCCGGGGCCACCGGTGATACGCGGCAGATGGGAAAGCTGATAGCGGGCCATGGAAGGTCTCGATCATTCGGGCGCCAGCCTTGAGGCCGACATTGGAGCCATTTGGACGATGCCGCCCAAAGGAGCCGGGCCGGAAGCCGCAACCCTACGCGAGGGCACTCGTCCTTCGTCACGTCCGGGCATGACAAAAGGTCGAGGTTCGGTCGACTTCCGGATCAGTTTCCAGAGGGCGGTGCACTGACTTGGGCCAACTTTAGCCGCAGCCTTTTTGCACCGGGCGCGCCTTAATTCGATGAGCCGATCCAAAAATCCGATAGCCTCCTTTCGCCGTGGCGAACGGCCCTGACGCGCGCTAGGTTTTGGGCAGAAAAGGAACCACCGTCCATGGAAAGCCCGCAGGAACTCTCCCTCGAAACCAGCGAAAGACCACGCCGCCGTGGCCGCGAGGAACGCCAGCGTTCGGGTAGTTCGGCGCCCGTCTATCGTCCTCAGCCCAGGCGGCCCTTTCCGGCGGTGAATGCCGTCTCCGAGGACCAATTGGAGGCCATTCACGCTGCCTCGCTGCAGATCCTCGAGGAGATGGGTATCGAGGTGCTTCATGATGAAGCCAGGGCCATCCTCAAGGCTGCGGGGGCGGACGTCTCGCAGGGTTCGAACAAGGTTCGCTTCGACCGCGGCCTGGTCGTGTCGAAGATTGGCCTCGCGCCGAGGAGCGTGACCCTGCACGCGCGCAATCCAAATCGGAACCTCGTGATCGGCGACGACTATCTCGCCTTCTGTTCGGTGGCGAGCGCACCCAACGTGGCCGATCGCGAGGGGGGCCGGCGGCCCGGCAACCGCAAGGACTACCAGAACCTCATTCGGCTCGGCCAGACGCTCGACACGGTGCATCTGTGGGGCGGCTACCCGGTCGAACCAGCTGATGTCCACGCATCCGTGCGCCATCTCGACGCGCTCTACGATATGCTCACGCTGTCGGACAAGCCGATCCATGCCTATTCGCTCGGGCGCGAACGCAACCTCGACGCCTTCGAACTGGTGCGCATCGCGCGCGGGATCGATCGCGAGACCCTGGATCGCGAGGTCTCGCTCTTCACCATCATCAATTCCAACTCCCCCCTGCGTCTCGACATCCCGATGATGGAGGGCGTCATCCAGATGGCGCGGCACAACCAGCTTACGGTGCTCACCCCCTTCACGCTGGCCGGGGCGATGGCGCCCGTCACCATCGCCGGCGCAGTGGCCCAGCAAAATGCGGAGGCGCTGGCCGGGCTGGTGCTGGCGCAGTCGGTGCGCCCGGGCGCACCCTTCGCCTATGGCGGCTTTACCTCGAACGTCGACATGAAGACCGGCGCGCCCGCCTTCGGTACGCCCGAGCAGATGAAGGCGGCGCTCGTCGGCGGCCAGCTCGCCCGCCGCTATGGCCTGCCCTATCGCTCCTCCAACACCAATGCCGCCAATACCGTCGATGCGCAGGCGGCCTATGAGAGCGTGTTCTCGCTCTGGGGCGCGGTGATGGGGGGCGTCAATCTCCTGATGCACGGCGCCGGCTGGATGGAAGGCGGCCTCCACGCCAGCTTTGAAAAGATGATGATCGATGCGGACCTGCTCGACATGATCACGCATTTCCTGATGCCGTTCCAGGTCAACGACGATGAACTCGCGCTCGATGCCATCCGCGAGGTCGGGCCGGGCGGCCATTTCTTCGGCTGCGCACACACGCAGGCGCGCTACCGCACCGCCTTCTTCGCGCCGATGATCTCGGACTGGCGGAACTATGAAACGTGGCAGGAGGCCGGTTCTCCAACCGCCTATGATCGCGCCAACCGCCTCTACAAGGATCGCCTCGCTGCCTATGTCGAGCCGCCGATGGATCCCGCCATCCGCGAGGAACTCGATGCCTTCGTCGCCAAGCGCAAGGCCGAGGGCGGCGCGCCGACGGATTTCTAAAGACCGGGGGCGCGGACATCCTGTCTGCATCTTCCCACCCACCAAGCGTATCGCTTCCAAGATGCGGACAGGATGTCCGCGCACCCGGAAAATCGCCGCCTCAGTTTCACACTCGACCCTAGGATGCCCGCTCCATGAAATCCCACACCCGTGTCCTCGTCATCGGCGGCGGCGTCGTCGGCTGTTCCGTGCTCTACCACCTCGCCAAGGCCGGCTGGACGGATATCACGCTGATAGAGCGCGCAGAGCTGACGGCGGGCTCGACGTGGCACGCGGCGGGCGGCTTCCACACGCTCAACGGCGATCCCAACGTCGCCAAGCTCCAGCAATATACCGTGGAGCTCTACCGGGAGATCGAGGCGCTCTCCGGCCAGTCCTGCGGCCTGCACCTCACCGGCGGCGTCATGCTGGCCGGTACCAAGGAGCGCATGGACTGGCTGAAGATGGCTCACGCCAAGGGGCGCTATCTCGGCATGCATACCGAGATCATCTCGGCGTCCGAGGCCAAGAGGCTGATGCCGCTGATCGACGAGAGCCAGTTCGCGGGCGCGATGTACGATCCGCTGGAAGGCCATCTCGACCCCTATGGCACCACCCACGCCTATGCCAAGTCGGCCAAGATCCTCGGCGCCGAGATCGTCCTGCGCAACCGCGTCGTCGACATGTCGCAGCGCGAGGACGGCACCTGGGACGTTGTCACCGAGCAGGGCAACATCCATGCAGAGCATGTGGTGAACTGCGGTGGCCTATGGGCGCGCGAATGCGGCCGCATGGTCGGCCTGGAACTGCCGGTGCTCGCCATGGAGCACATGTACTTCCTTACCGAGGACATGCCTGAGGTGGCCGAGATCAACGCCTCCACCGGCAAGGAGGTGATCACCGCGCTCGATTTCGAGGGCGAGATCTACATGCGCCAGGAGCGTGGCGGCATGCTGCTCGGCACCTATGAGCAGGCCTGCGTGCCCTGGTCGGAAAAGCAGACGCCCTGGGATTTCGGCCAGAACCTGCTTGAGCCCGACCTCGATCGCATCGCTCCGTCGCTGGAAGTCGGCTTCCGCCACTTCCCGGCCTTCGAGAACGCCGGCATCCGCCGCGTCATCAACGGGCCCTTCACCTTCGCGCCCGACGGCAATCCGCTGGTCGGCCCTATCAGGGGCCTGCGCAACTACTGGGTGGCCTGCGGCGTGATGGCGGGCTTCTCCCAGGGCGGCGGCGTCGGCCTCGCGCTCTCCAACTGGATGGTACATGGCGATCCGGGCTTCGACGTCTGGGGCATGGATGTCGCCCGCTACGGTGACTGGACCACGCTCACGCATACGAATGCCAAGGTGCGGGAGAACTACGCCCGCCGCTTCCGCATCCGCTTCCCCAATGAGGAACTGCCGGCGGCCCGGCCGTTCCGCACCACGCCGATCTATGACCGGCTGGAGAGCCACAACGCCGTGTTCGGTGACATGTGCGGCCTTGAGCATGCGCTCTGGTTCGCGCCCTCCAAGGCAGAGGCGAAGGACGATTTCTCCTTCCGCCGCTCCAACGACTTCCCGCATGTCGCCGCCGAGAGCGCTGTGGTGCGCGAGGGCGTCGGCCTTCTGGAGATTTCGAACTTCGCCAAATACGAGATTACCGGCAAGGGCGCCGAGGCTTGGCTCGACGACATCCTGCCCAATCGCCTGCCGGCCAAGGGCCGCATGGTGCTCACGCCCATGCTCAACGAGAACGGCATGCTGATCGGCGACTTCACCCTGGCGCGCGAGGCGGACGACCGCTTCTGGATTTTCGGCTCGGGCCTTGCCGAGCAGTACCACATGCGCTGGTTCCAGGCGCACCTGTCCGAAAGCGGCGTCGGCCTGCGTGCCCATGGCCTCGATCTCGTCGGGCTGCAGATCGCCGGTCCGAAATCGCGCGAGTTGCTTTCGCGCCTCGTCGACGAGGATATTTCCAAGCAGGCCTTCCCGTTCATGGCCTTCGGGCGATTCAATGTCGGCACCGTGCCCGCCATCGTCGGCCGCGTCACCTATACGGGCGATCTCGGCTATGAGCTCTGGGTCAAGCCCGAGCACCAGCGCACGCTGTTCGACCTCCTGATGAAGGAAGGCGCCGATCTCGGCATCAGGCTCTTCGGCGGACGCGCCCTCAATTCGCTGCGCCTCGAGAAGAGCTTCGGCTCCTGGTCACGCGAGTATCGCCCGATCTACACGCCCTGGGAGGCGGGTCTGGAGCGCTTCGTCTCTACCCAGAAGCCGGCTTTCATCGGTCGGGACGCCATGCTGAAGGCGCGCGACGCCGGCCCGGTACGCAAGCTCGCCACCTTCGTGGTCGATGCCCTCGATGCCGACGTCATCGGCGACGAGCCGGTCTGGCGCGATGGGAAGGTGGTCGGCTGGGTCACGTCCGGCGGCTACGCTCATCACTCCAAGGCCTCCGTGGCCCTCGGCTATGTCGAGGCGGCGGCGTTCGATGCGAGTGCGCCCTATGAGATCGAGATCATCGGCGAGCGTCGCCCTGCCAGGATCGCGGCGGAACCGCTGTTCGACCCGAAGGGCTTGAGAATGCGGGGGTAGCGGAGCGCGGACTCCTGTCCGCACTCTGAACTCTCCCGGGCGGGAATTTCAACGGTTGCAGCTTTTCCCGAGGGGTGGTCGTTTCAAGAGCGGACTGGAAGTCGGCGCTCCCAATACGACCAGCCCATCAGCAACACGGCTGCGGCGCTCATCGTCCAATAGTCGACCGGCGCGATCCACAGCCAGTGTATGTGCCAGGGTATGAACTCGGGCGCGAATTTCGCCAGGCCGAAGGCGGGGTTGCAGACGAACCAGAGAAAATCCTCCGTCAGCCAGAAGATCATGATGCAGGCCATCACGCGCGCTTCGAGCTTCCAGCTCCAGCGCCAGCTGAAGATCAACGGGAAATGGAAGAACAGCGCCATAAAGGGGAAGACCCAGGCGTGATAGCCCGTCATCGGCCGACTGCCCCAGAAGATGTCGAGCAGCCAATGGTGTTCGATGCGCCAGGTCGGCAGGCTGGTCGCCCAGCCGTGGCCACCCTCGATCTGGATCTCGACATTGGCGAAGAAGAAGCCCAGGAGCATCACCATGCCGATCATGGCGAGCGGCTGCAGACGGGCGGCGCGGGCGGTGGCCAGGGGCATGTCGGTGCTGGTCATGACGACAGGCTGCGGAGCACGATGCGCATCGCATCCTGGCCGGCATGGGGCCGGCCGAGGGCGCGGGCATTGCTGCGCATCGCTTCCAGGCGTTGCGGCTCGGCCTTGAGCAGCGCGATGTGATATTCGAGGCCGATTTCGTCCACCGCCTTCATGGCCGCGCCGTTTTCGAGGAGATAGTCGGCGTTGCGTTCCTCCTGCCCGGGAATGGGCGCGCTCAGGAGCATCGGAACACCCATGGCCAGGCATTCGGAAGTGGACAGGCCGCCCGGCTTGGTGATGACGAGATCGGCTGCTGTCATCAGGCGCGGCACCTCGTTGGTGAAGCCGAGGGGGAAGAGACGTCCGGGATGGCCGGCCGCTGCGGTCTGCAGTTCCTCCAGGGCCGCCTTGTTCTTTCCGGCCAGCACGACCAGCTGCAATTCAGGATCGGCTGCGGCGAGGCGCCTGGCGAGCGGCGCGACGCCGAGCCCCGCGCCGCCGCCCATGAGCAGATAGGTCCGCCGCGCCGGGTCCAGGCCGAAGGATGCGGCACAGGCCGCGCGATCGTGATCCTGTGCGAAGGCGGGCATGATCGGAATGCCGGTGACGTGGATGCGCCCTTCCTCGATGCCGTGGGATCGCAGACGAAAGGCGACCTCTTCATTGCCGGCAAAGAACCCCGTCATGCGCGGGATCACCCACATGCGATGAAGGTCGAAATCGGTGATCTGCACGAAGACGGGGACGCCGAGGCGGCCCTTGCCGATCTCGCGCATCAGCAGCTCCGCCGGCAGGAAATGGGTACAGACGATGGCATCCGGCGCGAAGGCATCGATGGCGCTGCGCAGGGGACGGGTCGAGAGCCGCTCCACCGCGCGCCGCAGCTTCTGCGACACTCCGTCGGGGGGAGCTTCGGAACTTGCCTGGTAGAGCATGCCCCAGATCGCGGGGTGCTTGGTCACCAGCTTGATGTAGTAGTCCGTGTAGATCTTCCGGAAGGTCGACGGCACATAGTCCATCACGTCCAGGTGGCGCACCTCGGCCCGGGGATCGAGCAGCAGCGTGGCGTCCTTCAGCGCCTCGGCCGCGCGCATGTGCCCGGCGCCGGCAGAGACGCTGAGGAAGAGGATCTTGGGCGAAGACGGCACGGCGGGCTCCGGTCGAATCGGGAGAGGAGACCATAGGGCAAGGGAAAAGCGCTGTCGAAAGCGCCTTTCAGGCCGAGGCGTGCCCTCTCCTGGAGACCGGGGGAGGGCGCCGGCAGTTGCGGCTCCGGGCCTCCCATCGCTCAGAATGCCATTGCGAGGCGCATGCCGTCGTATACGGCAGCGTGGATGTTGCGCGAGGCGACGGCATCGCCGATGCGAAAGAGCTGGAACCTGCCCGCTTCGTTCCTCGCCAGGGCTTGCGGCTCGCCTGTCGTGAAGGCCTCGTAGTCCACCGCGCCGAGATTGGAGGACAGTGGCTTGAGCGCGAAATAGAGCTCGTCGAGCGGCAGGGTGCCGTGTTCCACGACGACCTGCTGGGCGCGCTTCTCCACTTTTCGCTTCCCGTAATCGTCGAAGAAGCGAGCAACCAGCGCGTTGCCTTCCCGTGCCACGCTTTCGAGGCGGAGATTCAGCGTCGTCTGCACGCCAGCCTTGGAGAAGGCACGGAAATAGGCGGGAAAGTTCGTGCCTCCGACATCGGGGGCGAGGCTGCGTTCGGGTGTCACCAGTTCCAGCTTCGCGCCGCCCTCGGCGATGAACTCGGCCGTCGTCATGCCTGGATGGGCGCCGTTGTCGTCGTAGAGCAGCACGTCGGCGGCGGGACGGGCGGAACCCGACAGGATATCCCAGCTCGTTGTGACCAGATCCTCGCCCGCATCCAGGAAGGACGTATTGGGCAAGCCGCCGGTGGCGACGACCACGATGTCCGGGTTCTGTGCCAGCACCGTATCCTCTTCGGCATAGGTGTTGAAATGGAACGTCACGCCGAGGCGTTCGCACTCGGCCACGCGCCAGTCGATGATGCCCATGATCTCCCGACGGCGCTTGAGGGCGGCGGTGAGGCGGATCTGGCCTCCGGCCTCGTCGGCGGCTTCGAAGAGGGTGACACGATGGCCGCGTGCCGCTGCTACGCGGGCCGCTTCCAGGCCGCCGGGACCGGCGCCGATCACCACCACGTGCCTGGCGAGCGCCGCCTTTTCCGTGATGACATGCGGTATCGAACCCTCGCGCCCGGTGGCGGCGTTGTGGATGCACAACGCCTCGCCGCCATAAATGGAATCGATGCAGTAGCCCATGCCGACGCAAGGCCGGATCTCGTGCTCGCGACCCTCGGCGATCTTGCGGGCGATATGGGGATCGGCCATGTGGGCGCGCGTCATGCCCACGAGGTCGAGCTTGCCGGAGGCCACGGCGTGGCGGGCCGTGGCGACGTCCTGGATTCTGGCGGCGTGAAAGGTCGGGATCGCCGCAGCCTGCTTGACTTCGCCGGCAAAGTCCAGGTGCGGTGCGGAGCGAGCGCCCATGCCCGGGATGACATGGCTCAGCGCCTCGTCGGTGTCGATGTGGCCCTTGATCACGTTGATGAAGTCCACGAGGCCCGAGCGGGCGATGCGGCGGGCGATGTCGAGGCCTTCCTCGCGCGAAATGCCGCGGTCCCAATCCTCGTCGCACACCATGCGCGTGCCAACGATGAAATCCGGACCCACGCGCTCGCGCACTGCCTGCATCACCTCGAAGCCGAAGCGCAGGCGATTATCCAGGCTGCCGCCATAGCCATCTTCGCGCCGGTTGGTGGCGGGCGACCAGAACTGGTCGATCAGGTGCCCATACATTTCGAACTCGAAGCCGTCGAGGCCGGCCGCCTTCACGCGCTCGGCCGCGTCCGCATAGGCGGCCACGATACGCTGGAGATCCCAGTCCTCCGCCGCCTTGGGAAAGGCGCGATGGGCCGGTTCACGGATGGAGGAGGGAGCGATGATCGGCAGCCAATCCGCCTTGCCCCAGGTGGTACGGCGGCCGAGGTGAGTGATCTGGATCATCACGGCCGCGCCGTTCTCGTGCACCTCGTCCGCGAGGCGGCGCAGGTGCGGCACCACCTCGTCCTTGTAGAGCAGGATGTTGCCGAAGGCCTGCGGCGAATCCGGCGCCACCACCGAGGAGCCGCCGATCATGGTGAGGCCGATGCCACCCTTGGCCTTTTCCACATGGTAGAGCCGGTAGCGGTCCGCCGGCATGCCGTCGACCGTGTAGGCGGGCTCGTGCGCGGTCGACATCAGCCTGTTGCGCAAGGTGAGATGCTTGAGCTGATAGGGTTGGAGGAGAGGATCGGAGGACATCGGGGATTTCCTGGCATCGCCGGCCTTCCAGCCGGCCTTTCTGAGGGGGCGCGATAAGCCGGCCGAGGAGCCGGAAGTCCGGGCATCAGCTCACTTCATGCTGCTCGGCTCCGTCCGTGATGGCATAGTAGTCCGATTTCGAGCCGGTATAGATGTGGCTGGTCAGCCTGAGGTTCGTCGGCGGGTCGAGCGTGCCGGCCGTGATGCTGGTCTCGCCGGCGCCGAAGGCCCGCCAGAAGAGATTGCCGCCGCAGCACGAGCAGAAGCCGCGTTCGGCCTTCTCGGAGGAGCGGTACCAGCGCAGCGTATCGTCGGCGGCGAGCACGAGATCCTGACTGGCGCAATTGGCGGAAGCCAGGAAATTGCCGCTGGTTTTGGCGCATTGCGAGCAGTGACAGGCGCTGACGTCGGTCAGCGGCCCGCGCACCTCGTAGCGCACACCGCCGCAGAGACAGGACCCCGTGGCACGGAGGGCTTTGGACATCGGCGACTCCCTGACTGGTTCAGGGGTATCCTATCGGCCGAGGAAGGGACGAATTGTCGAAATGCGGTACGAAGGTCGCATTTTGGCAAGGGACAAGGAATTTTGTGCCCGGGAGCACGAACGCCACGGGGTCATTCGTTGTTCAGCAGGCGCTCGAGATAGTCCGTCTCGGCCTTTGGCCTGTTCGGATCGGCCAGGCGCCGGCGCAGTTCGTTGAGCACATCTCCGGCGCGGCGCGAGGAAGAGGGATCGATCGAGCCGTTGGCCCCGTAGTCCGGCGCGCCGGGAAGCTGGCGGCCGAGCGGGTCGCGGCCGTTGTTTCGCGTGCCGCCCTGCTGCTGGCCCTGGCCGCGCGCGTTGCGCTGGGCCTGTGCAAGCTGCTCGCCGAGGTTCTTGGCCGCACGCCGCAGCGCATCGATCGCCTTGCCCTGGGAGTTCACGGCATCCTCGCCATTGTTCTCGCTGAGCTGTCCCTCGGCATCGCGCATGGCCTGGCCGGCCTCGCCCAGGGCATCCGGAGCCTCCGTGCCGCTCTCGCGCAAATCGCGCTGCATCTTCTCCAGCTGCTGGCGCAGCGCCTGCTGCTGGTTGCGCAGGTCCTCGGTCGAGGGCTGTCCGCCCTGACCATTCCCGCCCTGTCCGCCTTGTCCGTTCTGCCCGGACTGGCGACCGCCCTGGCCGCCTTGACCCTGCTGACCCTGTCCGTCCATGCCCATGTTCTGGTCATCGCCCAGCCCCTGATTGTCGCCCTGGGCCTGGTCGTTTCCCGATCCCTGGCCATCCTGGCCTTCCTCGCCCTGGCCGGCCCGCGGCGGTGGCTGGTTTTGGCGATAGGTCTGGTCGCGCAGGCGCTGCTGGCGCAGGATCATCTTGCTCATGTCGTTGAGCGACTGCTGCATCTGCTGCATCGACGGGTCGCCCTGGCCGACGTCCCCGGGATTGGCGAGGTTGTTCAGGATGTCGTCGAGCTGGGAGAGAAGCTGCTGGGCATCGTCCTTGTTGCCCTCGCGAGCCGACTTCTCGAGCTGGTCCAGCAGCTTGGAGAGCTGCTCGGGCGTAATCGCCCGCATCTGCCCGTTCGCGTTCGGCCTCTGGCCATGCTTGAGGGCCTGCTGCTGGCGTTGCGCGTAATCCTTCAGGAAGTTGTTCATGGCCTGGCGCAGTTCCTGCGTCAGCCGCTGGATCTCCTCAGGCGAGGCGCCGCGCGCGATGGCGTCGCGCAGCTTGTCGCGGGCAGCCTTGAGCTGACGTTCCGCCAGCGTGCCGTCTCCATCCTCGATGGCATTCGCGATCTGCCACAGATAGTCGGCCACGGCGCGGTAATCGTCGTCCGAGTTCGCGCGATCCAGCCGGTCCCATGCAGTCCGAAGCCCGAGGTAGAGGCCGGCGTCCTTCGTGAAGTCCTCCGGTGCGATCATCAGCGCCGCCAGCGCATACCTGACCTCGCCGGCCTGGTTCGCATCGAGGGACAGCTTGAGGCGCTGCTCGATCAGCGAGCGGGCAAGGGGATTGGTGAAATCGCGCTGCGGCAGCACGACGTCCTGCGCTTCGCTGCGGCCCTCGTTGCCGGCATCGTCGCGAGCCACCAGCGTCATCTTCACGGTGGCACCCGCGAGCGGGTCGGCCGAGAGGTCGCGCGTGGCCGTCACCGAGCCGCTGCGGGCATGGCCGGCCGGCGCGGGCAACGAGATCTTGGGCAATTCGTAGAGGGGGTGGCCGCCGCTCGGCAGCGTCCCCTGCGCCTCGATGGATGTCGCGCCGTAGTCGTCGTCCACCTTGTAGGCGAAGGTCATGGCACCCTTGCCATCGGGCTTCACCGGCCCGTCGAAGGCGATGCTGGGCGGACGGTCGGGAATGACGGCAAAGGCGAAGCGGGTCGACACTCCGCTCGAACGGGTGATGTCGACGCTGGCGTCCGCCGTGAGCTTCAGCCGCTTCTCGACGAGGTTGGGATCGGGTGCGCTGGCGGTGGCCTCTTCCTGCGTGCCTCCGCTCGCGGCGATGCTGGCGCCATTGTCCCCGGCAAGCCGGATGATAAGGATGGATCCGGCCGGCACGGCAACCGGTGCCGCCTGATTCGCTTCACCGAGAACGAGGGGCGCGCGGCGGGTATAGGGCGGCGGGGTCACCCATGCGTCGAGCCGCGTCCCGGGCTGCTCGGCGGCCGGGCCGGAAAGCAGGGCGGCGATATCGTAGGCGGGCGATTGCAGGGCGGCGAGCAGGCGCGGCAGCCGCTCCGCTCCGGCATAGAAGAAGCCCACGACGAGAGCGAGCGCGATGCCGACGCGAAGGCCGTAGCGGTCGAGCGTCGGCAGGCCTGGCGAGGGAACCCCGAGACGGACGGTACGGCTCGCCTCCAGCGCGGCGCGCCGGTGGCGACGCCACAGGGCTTCCGAGAGAGGATCGCCGCTGCCCTGCGCGAGCCGGTCCTGCCGGGCGGTGGCCGGGCGGTGCGGCAGGCCGATGGCACGGTCGAGCCGGGCGAGCGCTTGCTCGCGCGCGGGCAAGCGCAGGCGCGCGAGGGGCCAGAGCGAGGCGATCAGGCCCGTCAGGAAGACGAGGAAGACGAACAGGCGGGGCGGCCCGGAGAGACGGCCGAACAGGTCGAACCAGCTCGCCGCGAGAAACAGTCCGATCACGCCGAGCGGCAAGGCGAGGCGCGGCCAAGCCTGCTCCCAGGCCATCGCCAGCCGGGCGCGCCGCATGAGCGCATCGAAGGACTGTGCCTCGTGTGCGGTATCTGCGTCCCTGCCTGCCTCAGTGTCCGCCATGCCACCGTCCGAACAAATCAATCCACGGAGTGTAGGGCGTCCCGCCCCACGATTCCAGCCGTCGTGTGATCATAAGCACATGCGTGGCGAATCGATGGCCGGAAGGGAGAGGATGAAGCCTCCCTATGGTCTTCCGCGCCATCCCGCTGTACAGCGGGCCATCCTCCCTCATCCTAGGACCGTCATGCCCGCCAAGATCCTCATGCTCCAGGGTACCGGTTCGGACGTCGGCAAGTCCCTGCTGGTGGCTGGCCTCTGCCGGTACTTCTCCGACAGGGGGTTGAGGGTGCGTCCGTTCAAGCCGCAGAACATGTCGAACAATGCCGCAGTCACCGCCGATGGCGGCGAGATCGGGCGAGCCCAGGCCTTGCAAGCGCGGGCGGCGCGCGTGGCGCCGAGCGTGCACATGAACCCCGTGCTGCTGAAGCCGCAATCGGAAACGGGCGCACAGATCATCGTGCAGGGCCGCATGCGCGGAGCGGCCAAAGCGCGCGACTACCAGGCGCTCAAGGCTGGCCTCATGGCCGATGTCATCGACAGCTTCGGCCGGCTGAGGGACGAGGCGGACATCGTGATTGTCGAGGGTGCGGGCTCGGCCTCGGAGGTCAACCTGCGCGCCAACGACATCGCCAATATGGGCTTTGCCCGTGCCGTCGAAGCGCCTGTCATCCTGGTGGGCGATATCGATCGCGGCGGTGTGATCGCCCAGCTCCTGGGCACGCAGGCGGCTGTCGAGCCGGAGGATGCCGCCCTCGTACGGGGCTTCATCGTCAACAAGATGCGGGGCGATCCCTCCCTCTTCGCGGACGGCATGCGGTTCATAGCCGGCCGCACCAAATGGCAGCCGCTCGGGCTGGTGCCGCATTTTCCCGATGCGGCGAAGCTGCCGGCGGAGGATGCCCTAGCGCTCGGCAGCTATGGCAGCCGCCGTCCGGGGGCGCGGATCACCATCACGGTGCCGATGATGCCGCGAATCTCCAATTTCGACGATCTCGATCCCCTGGCGCAGGAGAAGGAGGTCGATCTGGTGATGGTGAGGCCGGGGGAGCCGCTTCCGCCCACCGATCTCGTCATCCTTCCCGGCTCGAAGGCGACCATCGCCGACCTGGCCTTCCTGCGCGAGCAGGGATGGGACATCGACCTGGCGGCCCATGTGCGGCGCGGCGGCCGGGTGCTGGGCCTGTGCGGCGGCTACCAGATGCTGGGCATGCGCATCGAGGATCCTGACGGCATTGAGGGGCCGCCGGCCGAGGTGCCCGGCCTCGGCCTGCTCGACGTCGCCACGCGCCTCGCCGGCGACAAGCGCCTGGTGGCCGTGAGCGGCATGACAGTCGCCGATGGCGTGGCCTTCGCCGGATATGAGATGCATGTCGGCATCACCGAGGGGACGGCGCTCGGCCGCCCGGTGCTCCGCCTTGCCGATGGCTCGCTCGACGGCGCTTGGTCAGCCGACGGCCGGGTTGCGGGTTGCTACGTACACGGCCTGTTCGGCCATGACGGCCAGCGTGCCGCCTGGCTGCGGCGCCTGGGCGGACAGGGCAGCGACATGCGTTACGACATGGTGGTGGAAGATACGCTGGATGCCTTCGCGGCCCATCTGGCCGCGCATCTCGACATGCAGGCGATCGAAGGGATCGCCGGCATCTGAAGCCTTCCTGCGGGGCTCGGGCCCTTCAGTGGTACTGCTTGTACACCAGGTAGAACGCAAGCAGGCCGATCAGGGCCGACAGAATCACGCAGGCGGTGTGGAAGAGGTTCAGCGCCTTGCGGATATCGGCCACGCCGGCATCTGCCCGGCCATTGCCCATATAGGCGTCGTTCACCACCGTCTCGCCATAGATGCGTGGCCCGGCGAGGCGCAGGTCGAGGGCGCCGGCCATGGCCGCTTCCGGCCATCCGGCGTTTGGGGAGCGATGCTTGCCCGCGTCGCGCCGGACGGTCCGGATGGCGGCGGTGCCACGGCGGTGGCTGATGAAGGCGGCTGCACTCAGGACGAGCGCGGTGAGCCTTGCCGGAATGAGGTTCAGCCAGTCGTCAAGCCTGGCCGCGGCCCAGCCGAAGGCCTCGTATCGAGGCGTGCGATGGCCGATCATCGAGTCCGCCGTATTGACGATCTTGTAAATCGCGATGCCGGGGAGGCCGAACAGGGCATACCAGAACACCGGTGCCACCACGCCGTCCGAGAAGTTCTCGGCCAGGCTTTCGATGGCGGCGCGGCACACGCCCGGCTCGTCCAGGGTCTCGGGATTGCGGCCGACGATCCTCGACACCGCGCGTCGCCCACCGGCCAATCCCTGGGTCTCCAGCCCGCGGGCGACTTCCTCCACATGTTCAGCCAGGCTCTTCGAAGCGATCAGCGAGGAGGCGATGATGCCAAGCGGGATGAAGCCGTAGGTAATCGAGAGGCAGAGCCGCTCGATGATATAGCCGCCGGTCCCGGCCACCACGATGAGGATGCCTGTGGCGACGATGCCGGCGGAGCGGCGCGTGGAGGAGGCATCCTCTTCGAAATTGAGGCGGCGGTCGAGCGCCGAGATGAGCGCGCCCATCCAGGTGACGGGATGGCCGATCCGGGCATAGAGCGGCCGCGGATAGCCGAAGACCATTTCGAACGCCCAGGCAATGGCGAGGCTGAGAATGCGCGAAAACAGATCCATGGGTGCTGCGAAACCAAATTGATCGTGCCCGACCCCGGATCCGGGCCGCAGGCGGCTTGACAGGTAGGAGGCGCGAACACTAAATGGCGACGCTTCCGGGCAGCCGGGGCTGTAGCTCAGTTGGGAGAGCGCTGCAATCGCACTGCAGAGGTCGTGAGTTCGAATCTCATCAGCTCCACCATCCACCTCGACGACCTCATGGTCATGTCGTCCGGTGGATATTTCTCTATCTTTTCTGAATGTTAGCCCTCGTGATGGGCGGCGCGATCGCCGGAAGAGCCTTTCCGCGCGCACTCCGCCTATGTTCTTCTCGCATGCTGGCCCAGCTGCTTGGCTGTATGCGGGATCGTGAATGTCGCATGGCCTTCCGGGGCAAAGCAGGATTGGCGACTCGAAAACAGACATGTTGCTGCCGGCCGGCGTGGCCCCGGTGCCCGCGGAAAGTCCAGAGCCTGCGCGGGATTTGGCGCGCACCCTCAGAAAGGGAGATCAGAGCCGCCGACCGACGCCGATTGGGGGCTCTGACCGACCTCTTGCCAGCACGTCATGGGAGACGATGGCCTAGATGAGTTCGTAGACCAGCATAATGCTGACGCCGATCGCCTGAAAAGAACGATAGGACCCGACAATATCCATCTCTGATGAAAAAATTGAAGACCAATAAATACAGGAGTATTTCGGATTGAATGATCATTTTATGAAAAAGAATGATCATTTTGTGAAATTCTCATGGGAGATTTTATACATTAACAAGCTTATGGATGATTGATATCGACTTCATGGAGCGCTATACCGATTCTGCCGATTTCGTATAGGAGAGAACCATGCGTCGCATCTTCCTCGTTGCCGGACTGCTCGGCCTGGTGTTCGTTTCGAGCTCGGCCTCCGCGGCCGGTGCCAAGGTTCCAAAGGCGGCGCAGGGGGTATGGGCGGAAGGAGGCAAGTGCCGTGGCTCGACCGTGACCATCACCGCAGGCACTCTCAAGTACAAGGGCTCCAAGCCCAGCGCGGTATACTTCGCTCCGAAGGAGAGCCCCCGCGGCTATGGTGCGATCCACTATGTGGAAGAGGGCAACGTCGACAATTTCGAATATGCGGCCGACAAGGACCAGCTCCTCTATAATCCCGAGGGTTTCGGCATGGGCAAGTCGGTGCTCTACAAGCGCTGCCGCTGAGTCCGGCGTCACCGCGGGCCGCCGATCAGCGCTTGAGCTTTCCGTCTGACGCGGGGTGCCTCGCGTCAGACTGGCGGGAGACCGAGCTGGCGTGCCTGTGAGCCGACGTCGCGCGCGGCCCAACGGCGCTGGATGCGGCCCTCCCTTATCTCGAAGAACTCCATGGCGACGATCTCGTAGGACCGGCCGGTGGGCTGGTGCCCGAACGCGGGACGATCGAAGGTGCCGGTCTCGATGAAGCGGGCGGCGACGCTGTTGCCCTCGGCCACCAGCTCCTCCACCCGAAGCTGCATGCCGTAACCCTCGATGAGCTGTTTCCAGATGGGCTCCACTTTCTCGAAAAGTCCTTTGCCGAGGACGCCCTGTATCTCCGCATCCTCGTGCAGCAGGGCGCGCAGGGCGACGAGATCGCCGCGGTTGAAGGCTTCGACATAGGCCAGTACGACGGCCTTGTTCTCTTCGGTTCCCGACATTCAGCATCCTCCGATACGATCGCTGCTGACGATGGGAGCCGTGACCCCTCCGTTATCCGCCCTCGGCCGAACCGCCGTCGCCGCGGGTCAGCGCGTCGACGAAGAGCCGCGCATGGGCAGGCAGCGCTTCGAAGGAGCGCGCGCAGACCATGAGGCGGCGATGCGCCCAGTCGTCGGTGAGTGGCAGGCCGGCAAGACCGGGCGAGCCATAGCGAATGACGGCGGCCAGCGGCAATACGCCGACGCCGATGCCTGCCTCGACGAGCTGAGCCACCGCATCGAAGTTGCGCAGGCGCACGCGATAGAGGACGCGCCGGCCGAGCCTGGCGGCGTTGCGGGCGAGGTGATCGTGCAGGGCGCCGGCCGTCAGCCCGACGAAGGGCTCGTCGAGGAGTTCCGCGAAGCTGATCTGCGGGCGTGCGGCGAGGGGGTTCGATGCGGCGACGATAGCAACCAGCCGGTCGATCCCGAGCAGGCGCATTTCCAGCCCGGCCGTATCCGCCATCGCGGCGATCACGCCGATCTCGGCGGTGCCTTCCGCCACCGCCTCGATGATCTCCAGGCTGGTTCTCTCCTCGATGTCCACGACGACGCCGGGATGTGCGGCGAGAAAGCACCGCAGCGCGTCGGGCACTCGTTCGACCAGTCCCGCCGTGTTGGAGAGCATGCGGATCTCCCCCCGCAAGCCTGAGGCGAAGGCGCCGAGATCGCCGCGCATCTGCTCGACCTGGCCGAGGATCGCATGGGCGTGCCGCAGCAAGGCGCGGCCCGCGGCGGTTGGTGTCACGCCCCGTCGGCTGCGGATGAGGAGGGCAGTGCCGAGCACAGCCTCCATGCCGCTCAGCCGGGCGCTGGCCGATGCGAGCGCCATGGGCATCTGCTCGGCCCCCGCGGAAATGCTGCCCGCGTGTACCGTCCTTTCGAACAGGCGGAGATCCGTAAGGTCGAAACGCATTGCGCCATCCTTCGTATTCTACGAAGGAAAGGCTCGGATCTTCCCGATTGTCAACGAGACGGATCGGAGGCAGTTGTGCTGATGTCTTCCTCCCCGGTGCGATACGGGTCATCATGTCCGATTTCCTTCTTCTTATCCTTTCCGGACTGTTGGCCGGGGCGATGAACGCCTTGGCCGGTGGCGGTTCCTTCGTCACCCTGCCGGCCCTGATGGCGGCGGGCGTGCCTTCGGTCATGGCGAATGCTTCCAGTACGGTCGCGCTCTATCCGGGCGGAGCGGCCAGTGCGCTGGTCTATCGCAACGGCCTGGCGCCGGTATGCGGCGTTCGGGCTGGGCCGATGCTGTCGGTGACCCTGGCGGGCGGGCTCGCCGGCGCCCTCCTGCTCCTATGGACACCGACCTCGATCTTCGATCGGGTTCTGCCCTGGTTGCTGCTGGTGGCGACCCTGATGCTCGCCTTCGGTCCTCGCCTCGGCGCGATCCTCCGCGCCCGCCTGCCAGCCGGAAGCGGCGCGGTCCTGGCGGTGCAGGCGCTTCTCGGCCTCTATGGCGGCTATTTCGGCGGGGCGGTGGGCCTGATGATGATCGCGGCCTGGAGCCTTCTCACCGGCGCGGATGTCAAGACGCTCAACCCGCCGCGCACGCTGATGGTCACGGCCGCCAACACGGCCGCCGTGCTGTGTTTTGCGGCTGCCGGAGCGGTACACTGGCCAGCCACGCTGCTGACCGGTGCGGGCGCGCTGGCCGGGGGCTATCTCGGCGCTCATCTGGGCCGGCGGCTCCCGCCGGGCCTCGTGCGGGCGGTGACATTGATCATCGCGATGGGCATGACCGCGATGTTCTTCATGCGCGCCTATCGATAGGGCGCGTCGGGCAGAGCGCCGTCGCTGCCTGCACCCGCCACCTTTCTCTTTTCAGCCTCGCGCTCTTTTTCTATGGTCCGACAACTGCCGGGGCCTGCGGGCGCGCGCGGCTTCGTCGAGTTTGGAACCCCCCATGACAATCACGCCGGCGCCCGGCTCTACGTCAAGAAGCAACATCCTCGCCTATCTGGTCGCCGGCGCCTACTTCATGGAGATGCTGGACGGCACCGTGGTGGTGAGTGCGCTGCCGCAAATGGCCGAGTCGTTCGGCGTTCAGCCGATCGACCTCAACATCGGTATCTCGGCCTATCTGCTTACCCTCGCCGTCCTCATCCCGGCGAGCGGATGGGTGGCGGATCGTTACGGACCCCGCGCCGTTTTCGGCTGGGCCATCGTGATCTTTACTGCCGCCTCCATCCTCTGCGGGCTCAGCATGAACCTTTGGTTCTTCACCGCTGCTCGAATACTGCAGGGTGTCGGCGGAGCACTGATGGTGCCGGTGGGGCGGCTCATCGTGCTGCGCAACACCGCGAAATCGGACCTCATGCGCGCCATCGCCGTGATCACCTGGCCGGGTCTCGCCGCACCGGTGCTCGGCCCGCCCGTGGGAGGCTTCCTCGCTACCTATGCCACGTGGCACTGGATCTTCTTTCTGAACGTGCCGCTCGGCCTTCTCGGTTTCGTGCTCACCATGAGGCTGATTCCGTCTGGCCAGGCCGAGGGCGCCAGGCCCTTCGACGTACTGGGATTCATCCTTGTCGGCGCTGCCTGCTTCGGGCTGATGTCCGGGCTCGACCTCATCTCGCGGCAGAACTCTTCCATGCCGCTGGCCGCATTGTGGCTGGCGGCAAGCGCCCTGGTCGCCGCCGTGGCGGTCTGGCATGCCCTGCGCGCCGCGCATCCGCTCGTCGATCCCTGGGCGCTGCGCATCCGTTCCTTCGCCGTCACCATCTGGGGCGGTTCGCTCTTTCGCACGGCGATCGGTGCCGTGCCCTTCCTCGCGCCGCTGATGTTCCAGCTCGCCTTCGGCCTCGACGCCTACCAGGCGGGTCTCCTGGTGCTCTGGGTCTTCGCCGGCAACATCTCGATGAAACCCTTCACCACGGCGGTGCTCAGGCGCTTCACCTTCCGCCAGGTGCTGATAGGAAACGGGCTGCTCAACGCCATCCTGATCTCGTCCTACGCGTTGCTCACCACCGCCACGCCGGTGCCTTTGATCTGCGCACTGCTCTTTGCCAGCGGCCTCACCCGTTCGATGCAGTTCACGGCGCTCAATACCATCGCCTTCGCCGATGTGCCGGAGGCCCGGATGAGCGGAGCCAACACGCTGTTCAACGTGGCCCAGCAGATGTCCTTCGGCATCGGCATCGGCGTTGGCGCGGCGGCGCTCAGGCTGGCCGAACTCTGGTTCCCGGGGGAGCCGGGCAAGCTGCCCCTCGTCGATTTCCAGATCGCCTTCGGCTTCATCGGCCTCCTCGCCTTCGTTGCCATCCTCGACATGGTCAGCCTGGACGCCCGCGCCGGCACCGAGTTGCGGATCAAGCGAGCGGGCGCGAAATAGTTGGCGTGTAATGCAATGCTACTACCCGGTTCACCCCCGGCGCCCCTAACCTCGTACCTCGGTTCCCTCGAACGGCAGGCCTGATCCCATGGCAATGATCCACAGCATGATTCGCGTCCTCGACGAGACGCGCTCGGTCGACTTCTATCGCAGCGCCTTCGGCTTCGAGGTCGCCGGGCGCTACGAGTTCGAGAGCTTCGTGCTGATCTATCTTACCGACGAGAATGGCTTCGAGCTGGAACTGACGGTCAACAAGGCCCGCGGCGAAGCCTATGACCTCGGCAACGGCTATGGCCATCTCGCTGTTTCGGTGTCGGATCTGACGGTGGCCCACGAGCAGATGAAGACGCTCGGTCTTTCCCCGGGGGACCTCAAGATGCTGTCCCTGCCCGGCGGCGGGGAAGCCCGCTTCTTCTTCATCCAGGACCCCGACGGCTACAAGATCGAGGTGCTCCAGAGGGGCGGACGCTACAGATAGCTCGGCGATCGTATTTTGGAGTTTCGGTCCGATCGCAACTGAAGCGCCAGGAGCGACACCGCTCGAGCGTCAGCCCATGGGGTTCGGCAGGTAGCCGACGAACCCGGTGATCTTCCAGGTGCCGTCCATACGGGCGCACAGATAGAGCGTCTGCCAGCTGAGGACATCGACGGTGCCGTC
The DNA here is from genome assembly GCF_059699065.1 of Labrys sp. ALF-8. NCBI lineage: Bacteria > Pseudomonadati > Pseudomonadota > Alphaproteobacteria > Hyphomicrobiales > Xanthobacteraceae > Labrys > Labrys sp. ALF-8. Next base: position 1,573,223 of record NZ_AP048537.1, on the reverse strand, counting down.
CATCTTGCGGATCGTGCCGTCGAACTTCTTGTGGGCGACGGCGCGCTCGCCGCTGATCTCGATATCGACGAGGGAGGTGGCTCGGTAGAGCGCTTCGCGCCGAGGTTCGTCGTAAGGCGTCCGGGCCGACAGATCCGCCTGGGAGAGCCAGCGATCCCGATAGTCTTCGAGGCGCGGGAACGCCATCCGCCATTCGTCGGGATTGGCCGATTTCATGCCGCTGAGGCCGAAAAAGCCCGGAGCATGGAAGTCGCCTGCGGTTGCAGCCCAATCGACCGAGAGAAAGGCCTCGATGTCGCGTCGAACCAGCATCTCCCACAATTCGTGGCGCTCGGGATCGTCAGCAAAGGGGTTCGCGTCGACGGGAATCATACTCATTCCCGATCTTTACGATCCCCGCATGCGCCGCGTCCATGGGACTCAGGCGGAAAGCGGTGGATGTGATCGTTCAAGGCAGATACCCATGGCCGGGCGGTTCCGGCCATGGGGTGGCAATGCCAGTGGCGGGCTCGCCGTCACTTCATCGTGGGCATCACGAAATCCGCTCCGGCGCGGATGCCGGTGGGCCAGCGGCTCGTGATGGTCTTCAGCTTGGTATAGAAACGCACGCCCTCGGGGCCGTGCATGTGATGGTCGCCGAACAGCGACGCTTTCCAGCCGCCGAAGGAGTGGAACGCCATCGGTACCGGGATCGGCACGTTGATGCCCACCATGCCGACCTGGATCTGGTGCGCGAACTCGCGTGCCGCATCGCCATCACGGGTGAAGATGGCGGTGCCGTTGCCGAACTCGTGTTCGTTGATCATGCGGGCGGCAGTGGCGTAGTCCGGCGCGCGGGCGACCGCCAGCACCGGGCCGAAGATTTCTTCCTTGTAGATCTTCATGTCGGTGGTGACGTTGTCGAACAGCGTGCCGCCGACGAAGTAGCCGCCCTCATAACCCTGCATCTTGAAGCCGCGGCCGTCGACCACCAGTTTCGCGCCCTCGGCGACACCTGCATCGATATAGGTGCGCACCTTGTCGTAGTGCTGCCTGGTGACGAGCGGGCCCATCTCGGCCTCCGGATCGGTGCCGGGGCCGATCTTGAGGGCGCGGATCTTCGGCTCGAGCTTGGCGATCAGGGCGTCAGCCGTCTTCTCGCCGATCGGCACCGCCACGGAAATCGCCATGCAGCGCTCGCCGGCAGAGCCATAGGCGGCGCCCATCAGGGCGTCCACGGCCTGGTCCATGTCGGCGTCGGGCATGACGATCATATGGTTCTTCGCCCCGCCCAGCGCCTGGCAGCGCTTGCCGTGCTTCGTGGCGGTTTCATAGATGTAGCGGGCGATCGGCGTCGAGCCGACGAAGCTGACGGCGCTGATGTCGGGATCGGTCAGGATGGCGTCCACCGCCTCCTTGTCGCCATGCACGACGTTGAAGACGCCGTCGGGCAGGCCTGCCTCCTTGAGCCATTCGGCCAGCAGCAGGGCGGCTGAAGGATCACGCTCGGAGGGCTTGAGGATAAAGCAGTTGCCGCAGGCCAGCGCCACCGGGAACATCCACATCGGTACCATGGCCGGGAAGTTGAAGGGCGTGATGCCGGCCACGACGCCGAGTGGCTGGCGCAGGGAGTGGCTGTCGACGCGCGTGCCGACATTCTCCGTCACCTCTCCCTTGAGGAGCTGCGGGGCGGCAGTCGCGAATTCCACTACCTCCATGCCGCGCTGGATCTCGCCCTTGGCGTCCGAGAGCACCTTGCCATGCTCGGCGGTAATCACCTCGGCGAGCGTGTCGATGCGCTGTTCGAGGAGGTAGAGGAAGCGGTTGAGGATGCGGGCGCGACGCAGCGGCGTGGTGCCGGCCCAGCCGGGCGCGGCGGCCTTGGCAGCCTCGACGGCGCTGCGCACCTCGGCCGAAGATGCGAGCGCGACAGCCTTGCCGCTTTCGCCGGTGGCTGGATTGTAGACGGGAGCGCTGCGGCCGCTCTTGCCGGCGACGATGCGCCCGTTGATGTAATGGGAGATTTCCTGGGCCATTTGCTTCCTCCGCTTCTTCAGGTCGTTCCGGGCAGGCCGCATCACCTCGTGATGGGTGCTGTCCCATGTCTGCAAGGCGGTATTTCGCACCGCATTGCACGGGATGACGCTGTTATGCGTGCAGAGAATTCGCACATCAATGCGAGCTATTGCACTTTCGTTGTGCGAAAATTAAAGTCAATATCATGAACTGGGATCACGTTCGCATCTTCCTTGCCGTCGCCCGCAGCGGCCAGATCCTGGGGGCGGCCCGGCGATTGAAACTGAACCATGCCACCGTCGGCCGGCAACTCACCGCGCTGGAGGAGGACATGGGAACCCGCCTGATCGAGCGGCAGACCCAAGGTTGCACCCTGACGGCGGCGGGCGAGGCATTGCTGGTGGCGGCCGAGAAGGCCGAGTCCGAATTCCTGCGTGTCAGTGCCGGCATCTCCGGAACTGCGTCGACGATCAGCGGCGTGGTGCGCGTGGGTGCTCCCGATGGCCTCGGCAATTATTTCCTGTCGCAGGAACTCGCGGGGCTGGCGGCGCTCCACCCCGATCTGGTGGTGCAACTCGTGCCGCTGCCACGCACCTTTTCTCTATCGCGCCGCGAGGCCGACATCGTGGTGACGCTGGAGCGCCCGGCCCAGGGCAGGCTCCTGGTCAAGAAGCTCACCGACTACACGCTCAGCGTCTATGCCGCGCAGGACTATCTCGACCACACCGGCCCTATCGCCTGCGAGGCCGACCTGGACGGCCGGCTCTTCGTCACCCATGTCGACGATCTCGTTTACAGTCGCGCACTCGACTATGCCGAGACGCTCGGCCGCCTGATGAGCCGGCGTTTTGAGTGCGGCAGCGTGGTCGCGCAGATGGAGGCCGTGCGCGCGGGCCACGGTATCGGCATCCTGCACGACTACGCGGCACGGCGATTCCCGGAACTGCGGCGCCTCCTGCCCTCGATCCGATTTACCCGCAGCTATTGGCTCGTCTCCCATCCGGACACACACGATACGCGCCGAGTGAAGGCCGTGGCAGACCACATCACGGCGAGAGTACGAGCCGAGAGGGCGCACTTCGCTGGCTAGGAGCGTTTGTGTTTTGAAGGAATCGACAAAACGCAAAGACGCGTCGAAAACAAAGAGTTAGAAAAAAGCGGCGTTTCTAACCAAACGCGCTTTGCTGTAGGAACTCTCTGAGGTCGAGGCGGACGCGGTGCGGCCGGGGTCCGCGCCGTTGCCTGGGAAGGCCGCGGGAACTTGCCCCGCGGCCCTGTTCGTTCAGCTTCCGCCGCCGATGCATGTTGCGACGTTATCAGGCGTGCAGACATCGAGGCCTGTATAGGTTGGGTCCTGTGGATTTGGCTTTCCTTCCTTGATGTCCTTTAGGAAGTACATGGCCTTGTATCCCATCTCGAAGGGTCTCTGTCCGACGTTTCCGGAGGCGAGGCCTTCCTTGAGGAGGTCGATCTGCACGGGGAGGGTATCGGCGACGACGAGGGCGAGGGCGCCGGACTTGATCTTGTCCTTGTACTTGGACGCGACCTGGCGATAGGCGTCGGGGAGGAATTCGGGGAAGCCGCCGGTGGGGATGAAGGCGTCGAGATCGGCATATTTGCCGAGGGTGTCCTCCATCTGCTGGACGGATTTGGGGAAGTCGTCATCGGTGTAGAGGGGGCAGCCGTCGACCTCGGTCCAGCCGTTCTGGCCGGTGAGCCGGTCGCCGGGGGCCTGGTCGCTGGCCTTGCCGGCGAGGGTGTCGCGGATGCCCTGCATGCGTTCATTGTGGTTGGCTGCCGCGGCGCCGCCGGACTGGATGCAGATCTTGCCGCCCTTCGGCTTGATCTTCATGGCGATCTTGGCCAGGTTCACGCCGATCTCGTAGTTGTGGGTGCCGACATAGGCGATGCGCTCGCCCTTGGCGTCGGGCAGCAGGTCGGAGTCCCAGGTCAGGACCGGGATCTTGGCGCCGGCGGCGCCCTGCAGGGCGGCGGCGATCGCCGGGGCGTTGGCCACGGAGACCGCGATGCCGTCGACGCCCTTGGTGATCAGGTCCTGCACCATCTGGGCCTGCTCGTCGCCGCCGCCATGCTCGCCGGGACCGACATAGAGGCATTCGATCGCCCCGTTGAGCTCCTTCTCGGCCTTCTTGCAGCCCGCCATGGCCTGGTCGAAGAAGGGATTGTTGGTGTTCTTGGGCACCAGGGCGAACGTGTATTTCTCGGCCGCAAGGCCGCTGCCGGCGGTTGCGGCGAGGCCCACGGCGATGGCGGCCGTGGTCAGCAGATATTTAAGCATCGTCTCCTCCAGACATGATGCCCTTTGCGGGCGTTTGATACGCGCGCCGGCCTTGCCGGTCATTCGCGTCGCTTGCCGCGGATGCGCTCCAGGAGCACCGCGAGAACCAGGAAGCTGCCGACGAAGACGCCCTGCCAGTTGGAGTCGACGCCGGCCATGAGAAGGGAGTTGCGGATCACCTCGAGCAGGGCCGAGCCGATCAGCGCCCCGAAGGCGCCGCCCTCGCCGCCCATCAGGTTGGCGCCGCCGATCACCGTGGAGGCGATGGCCCGCAGTTCATACCCCATGCCGAGCGAGTTGATGGCCGAGCCCGCCCAGCCCACGCTCAGGATCGCCGCGATGGCCCCCGTGATCCCCGAGAAGACATAGGCCTGCATCTTGATGCGCTTCACCGGCACGCCGGTGAGATTGGCCGCATGTTCGTTGCCGCCGACGGCGAGCAGATGCCGCCCCCACGTCGTCATGCGCATCACCACGAACAGGGCCGCCGTCATCACCAGCAGCACCCACACCGGGTTGGCGATGCCCAGGATGGCCCCGGCGCCGATCGCCTTGAAGGCCGGCCCGCCCGGCCCGAAATTGTAGAGCATCTTGTTGCCGGAGAGCACCACCGCCACCGAGCGCGCGGCCGACAGCATGCCCAGCGTCACCACGAAGGGGGACAGGCCGACATAGGCGATGAGGCCCCCGTTGACGGCGCCCGCCAGCGCGCCCGCCGCCAGGCCGGCGCCCACGCCCGCATACCAGGGATAGCCGGCTTCCAGCGTCAGGCCGCAGGCCACCGCCACAAGCCCCATGATCGAGCCGACCGACAGGTCGATGCCGCCGGTGATGATCACCACCGTGGCCCCGAGCGCCATGATGCCGATGAAGGCGAAGTTGCGCGTGATGTTGTAGAAATTGTCTTCCGTCGCAAAACGCGGCTCGCGGATCGACATGACGGCGCAGATCACCACCAGCGCCACCGTGACCCAGAAGGCCTGGCTGGAGACGAGCGTCTGCCACAGCGTCTTCTCGCGGACCGCCAGCACCGATTCGATGGAGACGTTGGCCGGCCGGTTGTCGCGGCCCTGAGGCGGCGTGTTGGAGGAGGCATCCGTCATCGCGGCCTCATGCTGCATGGATGGCGCCGGTGATGAGACCGGTCACTTCTTCGGGCGAAGTCCGGGCGATCGCCTTGTCCGCCACCTTGCGGCCGCGCCGCATCACCACGACGCGGTCGCAGACCTCGAAGACGTCCGGCATGCGGTGCGAGATCAGCACCACGCTGATGCCGGCATCGCGCAGGCGGTGGATCAGGCCGAGGACTTCCGCGACCTGCCTGACGCTGATGGCGGCGGTCGGCTCGTCCATCAGCACGATCTTGGCCTGGGACAGGCGCGTGCGGGCGATCGCGACCGCCTGGCGCTGGCCGCCCGACATCTGGCGCACCAGATCGCGCGGCCGCGTCTCCGACTTGAGCTCGCCGAAAAGCTCCCCGGCCTTCCTGATCATCGCGCCATGGTCGAGCCAGCGGAAGGGGCCGATGCTCTTCTTCACCTCCCGGCCCAGGAACACGTTCGCCGCCGCACTGAGATTGTTGCACAGCGCCAGATCCTGGTAGACCACCTCGATGCCCTTGGCCCGGGCCTCCACCGGCTTGTGGAAATGCACCACCTCGTCGTCCAGAACGATCTCCCCCGACGTCGGCGGGAAATTCCCCGCTATCAGCTTAACTAGCGTCGACTTCCCTGCCCCGTTGTCCCCCATCAGTCCCACGATCTCCGATCGTCCAATCGTCAGGTCAACATCCGTCAAAGCCTTGATCGCCCCAAAGCTCTTTGAGACCTTTCGAAGCACCAGCAGGGTCATTCCGCGTGTCTCCCCATCCGTATGGCACTATTGCTGCGGTCTTCTGCGAATTGTCAGGCAATTGTCACCGAGTTGCCTGCTAAACCGGCGTGATGTCGTGCATGCCCGCCCGCTCGCGGCGACGACAATCTTGACGACTACTCACACGGCGTAGGAATATTCTGACGTTTTTCGAGGATTACTGGCTCTCGACTAGGCCATCCGCCGCCGAACTTCCGGCTTTGTCAGGATAATGATCCAAGGAAGCGCAACTTTTTACCCATCCGGGGTAAAGACGTGAAGGCAGTGATTACCTTTTGCACTACACCCTCCCACCACTGGCGCAACGCTAGCATCTTTCAACGCCGAGTTGTTTTCTATGTTATTAGTTGTGCAATATTGGTTACATGCAACCAACGGGTTGTCAAGCCGAGGCTGAACGCACGGCTTTCCCATGCGTTTCTCCGGCGCCGCGCGCATTCCGACTGCTGGGTTGGACGGCCGCGTTCGCGGCTAGAGGCGCACGCCGCTCTTCGGGTCGAAGACATGGACGTTGGCGGGGGAGACCGTCAGATACACGGTCTCCCCCGGTTGCGGCGACAGGCGCTCCCGGAAGACCGCGCGGATTTCCGTGCCGTCGATGTGCCCGAACAGATGTGTTTCGGCGCCCGTCGGCTCGACGACCTCGACCAGGAATGGAAATCCGCTCTGCGGGTCCGAAAGCACGAAATGCTCAGGGCGGATGCCGATATCCACCGTCTGGCCCGACGCTGCGCTGCTCTCGCTCATCGGCAGCCCGAGCCCCCCTTTCGTGCGAAGCCTCGGAGCGCCATCACCCTTCTCGACCGTACCGGGGATAAAGCCCATGGAGGGGGAGCCGAGGAAGCTCGCGACGAAGCGGTTGCCGGGCCGATCGTAGAGCTCCAGCGGGGAGCCCACCTGCTCGATCTGGCCTGCATTCATCACCACGATCCGGTCAGCCATGGTCATGGCCTCGATCTGGTCATGGGTGACGTAGACGATGGTGGTCTTGAGGTCCTGGTGCAGGGCCTTGATCTCGGTACGCATCTGCACGCGCAGCTTCGCGTCGAGGTTGGAAAGCGGTTCATCGAACAGGAAGAGCTCGGGCTGGCGGACGATGGTACGGCCCATGGCGACGCGCTGGCGCTGGCCGCCGGACAGCTGGCGCGGATAGCGGTCGAGATAGGTGTTCAGGTTGAGAACGCCAGCCGCCTTCTGCACGCGCGGCTCGATCGACTGGGCGCTCTCCCCGCGCATGCGGGGCCCGAAGCCGATATTCTGGCGCGTGGTCATGTGCGGGAACAGCGCGTAGGACTGGAACACCATGGAGATGTTGCGCTGCTGGGGTGAAAGCTTGTTGGCGAGCTTGGGGCCTATCCACAATTCGCCCCCGGAGATCTCGTCGAGCCCGGCGATCATGCGCAGCAGGGTGGACTTACCGCAGCCCGAGGGGCCGACCAGCACCACGAACTCGCCGTCCTTCACTTCGAGGTCGATGCCGTGCAGCACGGTGGCGGAGCCGTAGCGCTTCTCCAACGATTTGACCTGCAGTCCCGCCATCTCACGCTCTCCTTTCGATGATGTCCCGCACGAAGCGCAGATTGCCGGCGGTGAGGCCGCCATCCACGGGCAGGACGGCTCCCGTTATCCCCGCCGAGAGCGGAGAGGCGAGGAAGAGCGTGGCATTGGCGACATCTTCCGGCCTCACCATCCGCCCGAGTGGATAGTGCGAAATCACATCTTCGAGGATCGCCGGGTCCTTGGCAAGGCGGTGGTCCCATGCCGGGGTGCGAACGGAGCCGGGGCAGACGACATTGGCACGGATGCCCTTCTCGCCCATCTCCACGGCGATGGATTTCGCATAGGCGATCAGGCCGGCCTTGGCTGCGGAATAGGCAGGATTGCCATAGTGGCCGAGACCGTTCACCGAGGCGATGAAGACGATCGCGCCGCCGCCTCGCCGCGCCATTGATTCGGCCACAGGCTTCGAGATGTGAAAGGCGCCGGTCAGGTTGATGGCGAGTTCGCGCTCCCAGACCGTCTCGTCCACCTGATCCAGCGTCTCGCCTCGGGTGAACCCGGCGTTGTTCACCAGGACATGCGGTGCTGCCCCGGCCTCGGCCAGATTCGCGAAGGCATCGGCGCTGGCCTTGGCGTCGGTGAGGTCGAAGACGAGGCGATGAGCCAGCGGCAGTTCCGCGAGCATGGCGGCATCCTGGTCCGCGCCGGAGACGATGGCACCCGCGCCGGCAAAGGCCGCGACCATTGCCCGGCCGATGCCGCCTCCGGCGCCCGTTATCAGCACATGGCGACCGGCAAGGCCCAGGGGATGGGGAGGAGAATCGGACATGAGGAAGACTCGTTGCGGGCGGGAGGGCGCATCTATGCACGGTTCCCGGAAGAAGGAAATCCGGGGCAGATCCCGGTAAATCGATGCAGCGATAGATCTGTGGAACCGATTACACGCGGCCCGCCAAAGCCTCTTGCCAGTCCGGCGATTACGGGGAAGAGTAGCGCCCATCATGCGGGCGACCGGCGCGCGGGGCGCGGTATGAACCGCAGTGATCAGAAAGATGGGGACGTTTCATGAAGATGATCGGACGGATGGCGCTGCTGATGGCAGGCGCCTCTCTCTTGGCTTACGCTTCCGCGGCGCAGGCCGGCACGGTGCGTGTGACCATCGCCGAATATTCCAAGGGTACCGGACCCTATTTCGAGGAAGCCGCCAAGGCCTTCGAAGCCGCCAATCCCGGCACCACCATCCAGATCGAGGTCGTTCCCTGGGACAACCTGCAGCAGAAGCTGACCACCGACATCTCGGCCGGCACCAACGCCGATCTCTCGATCATCGGCACGCGCTGGCTGCTCGACTACGTCTCGCAGGACGTCGTCGCCCCGCTCGATGACTACATCACGCCCGAGATCAAGGGGCGCTTCATCGATACCTTCCTCTCGCCCTCCGTGCTGAACGGCAAGACCTACGGCCTGCCGATCGCCGCTTCGGCCCGCGCGATGTATTACAACAAGGACGTCTTCGCCAAGGCGGGCATCACCGAGCCGCCGAAGACCTGGGACGACTTCAAGGCCGCTGCCGCCAAGATCAAGGCCGCCACGCCCGACGTGGCGCCCTTCGGCCTGCAGGGCAAGGAAATCGAGACCGACGTCTATTACTATTACGGCCTGTGGGGCATGGGCGGCGATATCGTCAAGGATGGCAAGTCCGGTCTCGACAGCCAGGCGGCCATCGATGCGGCCAAGCTCTACAAGGGCTTCATCGACGGCGGCCTCACCGAGCCGGGCGTGACCTCCTACGCTCGCGAGGACGTGCAGAACCTGTTCAAGCAGGGCAAGGTCGCAACCGTGATCACCGCCCCCTTCCTCTCCGGTCAGATCAAGAAGGAAGCGCCCGACCTGAAATATGGCGTCGCGCCGATCCCGGTCGGCCCCAACGGCAAGCCCTTCACCTATGGCGTGACCGACTCCATCGTGCTGTTCCAGAATTCCAAGGTGAAGGATGAGGCCTTCAAGTTCCTCGACTTCCTGTTCACCACCGAGCAGCGCACCAAGTTCGACAAGGTCGAAGGCTTCCTGCCGGTGAACGCCAAGGAAGCGCAGGATCCGTACTTCGCCGACGATCCGGACCTGAAGGTCTTTGCCTCGCTCCTGTCCGGTGCCCATTTCGCTCCCGTGATCCCGGGCTGGGAGGAAATCGCGCAGATTACCTTGACCGCCGTCCAGAAGATCTATGGTGGCAAGGCCGAGGACATCGAGGCCACGCTGAAGGCGACGGCCGAGCAGGTGAACACGATCCTGAGCAAGAAGTAAGCACGAGCCTTTCCAGGAAAGGCGCGTATCGCCTCCCCCACGAAGTTGGGGGAGGCGATACGACGAAAGCGTGACGAAGGAGTGCGGGCGGGTATGGCGCAGGAGGTGGCGGTCATTCCTGGAACCGCAGGCGTCCCGCCTGCTTATGGAAGCTCGACGATTTGAGAGCAGGCGACATGCCTGCGATCCCAGGGAAGGCTCCCGCGCCTCATCCTGTCCCCTCACCGCACGGCACTCCGCCGTCAGCGGTCCTTACCAAACCGGAGAGCCTTTCTGATGGGGCGGGCGACACCCTACATACTCATCCTGCCAAGCTTCCTGATGGCAGCCTTCATCATCTTGTGGCCGCTCTACCAGATCGGCACGATTTCGGTGCATGACGTCAACCGCTTCGGCATGCTGCGCGACTTCTCGGGCCTCGCCAATTTCCAGGCGCTGTTCAACGATCCCGATTTCATCGCCGCGCTGTGGCGCACCCTGGTCTGGACCGCGGGCGTGGTGCTCGGCACGCTTGTCTGCTCGGTGCCGATCGCTCTGATCCTCAACGACGATTTCCACGGGCGCAGCCTCGCGCGCGTCATCGTCATGCTGCCCTGGGCGGTGTCGCTTGCCATGATGGCGATCGTCTGGCGCTGGGCGCTGAACGGGGAGAGCGGCATGCTGAATTCCGGCCTCAAGGGGCTCGGCCTCATCGGCACCAATGTCGAATGGCTGGCGCAGGCCTCCACCGCCTTCCCGATGCAGATCCTGATCGGCATCCTCGTCTCGATCCCCTTCACGGTGACGATCTTCCTCGGCGGCCTCTCCTCGGTGCCGGACGATCTCTACGACGCCGCTTCCGTCGAAGGAGCGAGCCACTGGCAGCAATTCATCCACATCACCCTGCCCTTGCTAAGGCCGTTCATCAACATCGCCTTCGTGATGAACACCATCAACGTTTTCAACTCCTTTCCGATCATCTGGGTGACGACGCAGGGCGGCCCCGCCAATTCCACCGACATCCTGGTGACCTATCTCTACAAGCTCGGCTTCCGCATCGGGCGGCTGGGCGAGGCTTCGGCGGTGTCGATCATCATGTTCGCTCTGCTGCTGGTCTTCACCATCATCTATGTCAGGCTGGCGATGCGGGAGGAGAAGGCGGCATGAGCAAGCTCAGGCGTTCGATCCTCTACTGGATCCTGCTGTCGCCCATGGTGGTGCTGGCGCTGTTTCCCTTCGCGGTGATGTTCGTCACGGCGCTCAAGCCGACCAACGAGATGCTGTCCTCGAGCTGGTGGCCGAACGAACCCACCTGGCGCAACTTCATCGACATGTGGGGGGAGACGGGCTTCGGCCTGGCGCTCCTCAACACGCTGATCGTGGCGCTGGCGACCACGGCGCTGGTGATCCTGATCGCCATTCCCGCCGCCTATGCCCTCAGCCGCTACCGCTTCGCCGCGCGCGGGGCCTTCCGGCAGTTCCTCCTGATCTCGCAGATGCTCTCGCCGATCGTGCTCGTCATCGGCCTGTTCAAGCTGATCGTCGCCATGGGCCTGATCGACAGGCTGAGCGGCCTCGTCTTCGTCTATATCGGCTTCAATCTCGCTTTCGCGGTATGGATGCTGCAGAGCTACTTCTCCACCATTCCCCGCGACCTTGAGGAAGCGGCCTGGATCGAGGGGGCAAGCCCGTTCAAGACGCTGGTGAAGGTGTTCCTGCCGCTGGCCGTGCCGGCCATCGTGGTGACGGCCATCTTCACCTTCATCTTCGCCTGGAACGAGTTCCCGCTCGCCCTTTCCATGCTGCGCCAGCAGGACAGCTATACGCTGCCGATCCAGATCTTCAACCAGGTCGGCGGGCGCTATACGATCGAGTGGAACTATGTGATGGCGGCAGCCCTGGTAGCCACCATTCCCATTGCCGTGATGTTCGCCTGGCTCCAGCGCTACCTGATGCGCGGCCTGGCATTGGGAGCGGTGAAATAGCTGGGATCGCCGGCCTCCCGGCCGGTTCTTCCCGTGTCGCCCACGCGGTTATCTTATGGAAGGAGGGGCCGGCCGGGAGGCCAGAGGTCCCAGCGAGAATATCATGACCAAGCAGCATTTCGGCTCCGCTCACGTTCCGCTCTCCCCAGCGGTGCGTGCAGGCGACAGCATCTATATTTCCGGCCAGGTGCCGACCTTGCCGGATGGTTCGGTGGTGCAGGGCGGCATCGAGGAGCAGACCCGGGCCGTGATGGACAACGTCGCCAAGGCACTGGCGCTCGCCGGCGCTGGGCTGGAGGATGTGGTGAAGACCACCGTCATCCTCGCCGACGCTCGCGATTTCGGCGCCTTCAACAAGATCTATGGCAGTTACTTCCCGACCAATCCGCCCGCCCGGACCACTCTGGAGGCTCGGCTGATGATCGATATCAAGGTCGAGATCGAGGCGGTGGCCTACAAGCCGGCATAGCCTTGCAGGATGGGCGGACGTCCTGTCCACCCTTCCGCTTCACGAGCGATCATGTCCAAAAGCGGACTGGAAGTCCGCGCAGCCGGGGTTAACCATGCGTATCTTCACGGCCTCCTTTGCCACCGAGACCAACACTTTCTCTCCGGTTCCGACCGACCGGTCGAGCTTCGAGATGGCTTTCTATGCCGGCCCTGGACAGCATCCGGAAACGCCGACGCTCTGCTCGTCGCCAATGGTGGTGCTGCGGCGGCGGGCGAAGGAGGAGGGCTTCACCCTGATCGAGGGCACCGGCACTTGGGCCGAGCCCGGCGGGCTCCTGCAGCGCCAGACCTTTGAAGGGCTGCGCGACGAGATTCTCGCCCAGCTCCGCGCCGCCCTCCCGGTCGATGCCGTCATCCTCGGCCTGCACGGCGCCATGGTGGCGCAGGGCTACGACGATTGCGAGGGCGATTTCCTCGAACATGTCCGCGCCATCGTCGGTCCGGAGGTGCTGATTGCGAGCGAACTCGATCCCCACAGCCATTTGACGAAGAAACGTGTCGCCAACGCCGACATCCTGGCGGCCTTCCTGGAATTTCCGCATACGGATTTCTACGAGCGCGGCGAGCATGTCGTAGACCTCGCCCTGCGCACGCTGCGCGGCGAGATCAAGCCGGTGATGTCAACCTTCGACTGTCGCATGATCGGCGTCTTTCCGACGAGCCGCGAGCCGATGCGATCCTTCGTCGACCGTATCAAGGCGATGCAGGGCAAGGACGATATCCTCTCCATCTCGCTTATCCATGGCTTCATGGCCGCGGACGTGCCCGAGCTCGGCACGCAGATGCTGGTCGTCACCGACAATGACCGGGCGAAGGGTGACACGCTCGCGCGCGAACTCGGCATGGAAATTTTCAGTCTGCGCGGCAGGACGGCGATGCCGATGGTCGGCATCGACGAGGGTCTCGATCAGGCCCTCGCACTTGTGGCCAAGAAGCCGGGCAAGCCGGTGGTGATCGCCGACGTCTGGGACAATCCGGGCGGGGGTGTGGCGGGCGACGGTACCCTGATCCTGCGACGCATGCTGGAGCGCGGCCTCGACCGCATCGGTCTCGCCACGATATGGGATCCGATCGCCGTGACCTTCTGCCTTGCCGCGGGGGAGGGCGCCAGGCTGACGCTCCGTTTCGGCGGCAAGGCCGGACCGGCCTCGGAGGGGCAGCCCGTCGATGCCGAGGTGGAGGTGCGCCGCGCCGTGCCGGAGGGCTGGCAGAGCTTCGGCAAGAGCCGCGTGACGCTTGGTCCGGCGGCGGTCGTGCGCATTGTCGGCACGCAGGTCGACGTGATCCTCAATACCAACCGCACCCAGACTTTCGAACCCGATATCTTCTCCAATCTCGGTATCGACTACACGGCCAAGGACATCCTGCTCGTGAAGTCCACCAACCATTTCTATGCCGGGTTTGCTCCAATCGCGGCCGAGGTGATCTATATCGATGCCGGCGCGCCCTATCCCTCCAATCCGCGCGTGACCGACTACAAGAAACTGTCGCGCGAGATCTGGCCGAGAGTGGAGAATCCGCACGGATAGGATCGGGGCGGCGCGACCGTCATTCCGCATGCATACGTCAAGCGGTGCGCCCGAGAACCAGCGCAGCCCGAGGGCTCCGATCGAGGCTCGACAAATATTTCGATCTGCTTTAGTGATGATCGGAACAAAAAGGGAACATTCTCATGAAGCTCGGCTACGTCATTCACTATGTCCCCGATGTTGCAGCGACCAGCGCCTTCTACAAGGCGGCCTTCGGGCTGGAGGCACGCTTCATTGCCGATGGTGAGTTTGCCGAACTCATCACCGGAGAAACGGCGCTCGGCTTTGCCGATGAGAAGTTCGTGGAAACCATGGTCGGTTCCTTCCGGCCGAACCTTCCGGACGGTCCCCCGGCCGGTATCGAGATCGCCTTCGTGGTCGACGACGTCGAAATCGCCTATCGCAAGGCCGTTCTTCACGGGGCCGCGCCCATCGCCCCGCCGGTCCGCAAGCCCTGGGGACAGGTGGTCGCCTATGTCAGGGACAACAACGGCGCGTTGGTGGAGCTGTGCACGAAGGCGCGGTAGCCGGGAGTACCGAGCTTCCCGGCGGATGTGGCGATTGCCAGGGAATTGGCGGTCGGGGAACTGGTGGAGATCTTTCATGGCCAAGGCCGAGCATAAGAGCGACGCCTTTGAGGCAATTCACAGCGCGGTTGCGGGCATGTATCGGGCAGAAACCGTCGACAAGGCTACGAAGCGGCATTTCGATGCGCTCAGCCTCGTCGAGCCTCAGCCTCTCGCGCCGCTTGAGATCAAGGCCCTGCGCGAGAACAACCACGTCAGCCAGCCTGTGTTCGCCGGTTATCTGAATACCGGCGAAAGTACGGTGGAGAAATGGGAAACCGGCGCTCCCGGCCTAATGCCGGAAGTGCCTCGTTCCCGTGAACACCATCGCCAACCCGGCCGCGTCGGCCGCCGCGATCACCTCGGCGTCGCGTTGCGAGCCACCGGGTTGGATCACGGCGGTCGCGCCGGCCGCCACCGCCGCCTCCAGGCCATCGGCGAAGGGGAAGAAGGCGTCGGAGGCGACCACGGAGCCCTTGGTCAGCGTCTCCTCAAGCCCAGCCGCCTTTGCGGCATCGGCGGCCTTGGAAGCAGCGATTCGGGCCGAATCCACCCGGCTCATCTGGCCGGCGCCCACGCCGACCGTGGCGCCGTCCTTCACGTAGACGATGGCGTTGGACTTCACATGCTTGGCGACGCGGAAGGCAAAGCGCAGGTCTGCCATCTCCTGCTCGCTCGGCGCACGCCGGGTCACAACCTTCAGCGGCATGTCGTCGACAACGGCGTTGTCGCGCGACTGCACGAGCAGCCCACCGGCCAGCGTCTTGGCGGTGAGGCCTCCGGCGCGCGGGTCTGGCAGGCCGCCGGTGACGAGCAGCCGCAGGTTCTTCTTGGCCGAGATGATGGCGATGGCGTCCTCGCTCGCCGCCGGTGCCACGATCACCTCGGTAAAGATCTCGACGATCTTGCGCGCCGTGTCGGCATCGAGCTCCCGGTTGACCGCGATGATGCCGCCGAAGGCCGAAACGGGATCGCAGCGCAAGGCCTTCTCATAGGCCGCCGCGAGGGTCGGTGCCTCGGCGACCCCGCAAGGATTGGCGTGCTTGACGATCACGACCGCCGCCGATTTGGCCGGGTCGAACTCGGCGACGCATTCGAAGGCGGCGTCGGTGTCGTTGAGATTGTTGTAGGAAAGCGCCTTGCCCTGCAACTGCGTGGCGGTGGCGACTCCGAAGCGCTTTTCCGGCGTCTTGTAGAAGGCCGCGCTCTGATGCGGGTTTTCTCCGTAGCGCAGGGCCTCCGCCAGCGTGCCGCCGATGGCGCGGAAGGTCGGCGCCTCGATCTCCAGCGTTCCGGCAAACCAGTTGGAGATCGCGGCGTCATAGGCGCCGGTACGCGCATAGGCCTTCGCGGCAAGGCGGCGGCGGAAGGGTAGGGTGGTGGCGCCGGCATTCTCCGCCATTTCCGCCAGCACTTCGTCATAGTCTGCCACGTCGACGACCACGGTGACGTCGTCGTGATTCTTGGCGGCAGCGCGGATCATGGCAGGACCGCCGATATCGATATTCTCGATCAGGTCCTCGAAGGAGGCGCCGCGGGCGAGCGTGGCCTCGAAGGGGTAGAGGTTCACCACCAGAAGGTCGATCGGCGCAATGCCGTGCGCCGTCATCGCCGCGCGGTGTTCCGCATGGCCGCGGATGGCGAGCAGGCCGCCGTGCACCTTCGGATGCAGTGTCTTGACGCGTCCGTCCATCATCTCGGGAAAGCCGGTGAGCTCGGAGACTTCCCTCACCTTGAGGCCTGCCTCGAGCAGGGCCTTGTAGGTGCCCCCGGTGGAGACCAGCTCCACCCCGTGGCCGGCGAGCGCCCTGGCGAAGTGGACGACGCCGGTTTTGTCCGAAACGGACAGCAGGGCACGGGCGATGGGGGAGGCAGCTGCGGTCAAGGCGGGAATCTCCAGAGGGCGGGCATCTGCGGCGCTTGATAGCGCAAGACGCGGCGGAGGGGGAGACTTTATGGGAAGGGCATTCCTGTCCGGACGAGGCGAACGTGCCGCTTTCCTCGTACCCAGGCGAACTCCTTGCCAGGTTTACACATGACCGGAATAGGGATATTTTGTATCCTTAATGGTTGCCGCCCGTCCCGCCCGCGGAATGTACGAATGATCCTGAGAAGCCAAGTCGAATGGGCGCTGCACTGCTGCGCGATTCTCGCAGGTCTGCCCGAAGGGCGCTACCTGTCGACGAAGGCGCTGGCCGAGTTTCACGGGCTGCCGAAGGAATACCTCTCCAAGGCCCTGCAGAGCCTCTCCCAGGCGGGCCTCGTCCACACCACGCTCGGCCCATCCGGCGGGTACAGGTTGGCGAAGGTGCCGGCGGACCTGACATTCCTCGACATCGTCGAAGCGGTCGAAGGCCCTGCGCGGACCTTCGTCTGCAACAATATCCGGGCCAACAATCCCTGCCGCCCGCAAGGCTATTGCGAGAACACCCCTTGCCCCGTGGCGCGCATCATGTGGGAGGCCGACGAGGTCTGGCGCCAGAAACTGCGCAGCGTCAGGCTATCCGACCTGGTGGAGAGCCTGTCGCAGGAGATCCCGGAAGAGCTGTGGAAAGACAGCTTCGGATGGGTGCTGGAACGTGCGGGATGAATCGGGGCCGAGACTGAGGACCGGGCGGCGGGAAGTGCACCGGTCTTCCGCTTCAGGCGAGGTCGAAGCCGTTGGCCCGGCAGTGACGGGAGAGACGGTCGATCACCTCGTTCCGGGCTGATGTCCGCAGGCTTGCGCTTGCGACCCGGAACTGCAGCTCGATCTCGATCGCCGCGGCGTCGGCCGCCTTGAGGGCGACGACCGGTGGCGGGTCCTGGACGATGCGCTGGCAGTCATCCAGGACGGCCCGCATCACCTCCTCGACGAAGCTGGGCATCTGCGTGGCGGCGATCCGCACGGCCTGCGTGATCTCATGTGTCTCGTCAGGCCGGCTGAGATTGGTCAGCCCCTGCCTTGCCAGGACGCTGTTGGGCAGCACGACGATATTGTTGGCGCCCGTGAGCAGGTTGGTGGCGCGCCAATTGGTCCCGGTCACCCGGCCCTCGGTGCCATCGCCCAGCATGATCCAGTCGCCGATGGCGTAGGGACGGCCCAAGGTCAGGGCTATGCCCGAAAAGACGTCTCCGAGCGTATTCTGCAGCGCAAGGCCAAGGATGACGGCCACCACCCCGGAAGTGGCGACGATCGTGCCGACGGGCGCGCCGAACACGAAGCCCATGATCGCCAGGGCCACGCCGATATAGGCAAGCGCGACGATCAGATCCTGCAAGAGATGTGCTTCCCTTGGCCTGCGGTTCAGCGCGATGTAGATGTTCATGACGCCGATGATCGCCCAGGCCAGGTGGGTCCACCACAGCACCCGCCCGGACTTGGCGAGAAACCCGCCGATACCGCTCTCGCTCCCATCGGCCAGTATCGGCGACACGCCGGCGAGGCAGAGCAGGACCGTCATGCCCGCGAAGAACAGGATCTGCACGACGAGGCGAGCTGTCGGGCGCTTGCGACCCTGCAGGTGCCACACCACGATGCCGGCGATCCCCAGCATGTTGGTGAGCGTGAGCGCTAGAAGGCTGTAATCATCGAACATGGCGGGCACCTGGGAAAGGACAGGCAAACGTCAGGACCGGCCAGGCTCGAAGGCACCTTGCCGTCAGGCATTCCTCGGGGGAGCGCCGAGGCGGCTGGAGACCGCGATCGGCGCCCTGATCCCGGTCTATTTCCGGATCGGGAAGGTGAGCTCCTTCTGGCCGGTGTCGACCACGAAGACGGCGAGCAGCCTGGCCGGCTTCGTTCGGCTGGCGTTTTCGCTGACGCCGTGACGGTCGCCCGGCATTTCCGAGAAGCTCTCCCCGGCGTGGTAGACCTTCACCGGACCGTCATTGACCTGGCTGCGGATCGCACCCTCCAGAACCGTGGCGTAGATGAAGGCCGAGGCTGGGTGCGTATGCGCCTCGGATGTACCGCCGGGACCGTACTCGACGAGAACGCCCTTGAGGCTCTTGCCCGGAACATTCGGCAGTTCGTGCTCATAGACAAGCGTAACCCTGGAGGCCTTGCCGGGGTTGGCGTCATGTGCCACGGCCTGGCCTAGCAGCAGGCTCGCGGCGACAAGACCCGTGGCGATTGATCGGATCATCTCGAGATTCCTTTCTGGGACTGCGATGCGGTGAACCATTGTTCGAAGGTGATCCGGCCGAGATGCGGATTGCCGTCGCTGACGAGGGAGCCATCCTCCAGGTGCGCGCCGAAATAGCGCGCATCGGGATCCGCCACGACCTTGCGGGAATCCCCGCTGACCCGCAGGTAGCGGGCGACGAACTCGCTCAGCCGCCCGCGTTCAGGACCGGCGATCTCCACCATCCCGTTCACCGGCCGGCCA
This sequence comes from Labrys sp. ALF-8, assembly GCF_059699065.1. Classification (NCBI taxonomy): domain Bacteria; kingdom Pseudomonadati; phylum Pseudomonadota; class Alphaproteobacteria; order Hyphomicrobiales; family Xanthobacteraceae; genus Labrys; species Labrys sp. ALF-8. Next base: position 1,554,314 of record NZ_AP048537.1, on the reverse strand, counting down.
ACGGCAACGTCGGCCATGGCGTCGGCAACGTCGTCGGAGGCGATGGGCTGCACATAGGCGGGCGACAGGCGAACGCTCTCGCCAACAGTGCCGGATTGAGCGATACCCGGGAGGAATTCCATGAACTGCGTCGAATGGACGATCGTGTAGGGTATGCCCGAGCCCTCGATCAGCTTTTCCTGGACGAGCTTGGCGCGGAAATAACCGCTGTCCTGCAGGCGCTCGGTGCCGACGATGGAGAGTGCGACATGGTGCCGGACGCCGGCGGCCTTCTCCGCCGCCATGAGGTTGCGGCCCGAAGTCTCGAAGAACGCCATCACCGCCTTGTCCTCGAAGGACGGTGAATTGGCGAGATCGATGACGACCTGGGCGCCGGACAGCGCCTCGCCGAGGCCTTCGCCGGTGAGGGTGTCGACACCGGTGTTCGGCGAGGCGGCGATCGCCTCATGGCCTTGCCTCCGCAGGCGGTCGACCGTCTTGGAACCGATGAGACCGGTTCCTCCGATGATCACGATTTTCATAAGACTTCTCCGTTCGCGGCCGTTTCCGTGCCGCGTTGCGTCGGTGAATTGGGGTGGTTTGGCTGCCGACAGTCATGGCGGGCCGGCGAGGCAGAGCGCCGTTCCGATACTCAGGCCACCAGGCCCGCCTTCTCCAGGCCGTAGAGCTTGTCGGCCGAACCCGGTACCGCCTTGAAGGCGATGGCGGCGCGGTTCCAGGCATTGATGGTCATGATCGCGAAGGTCAGGTCCGAGATCTCCTTCTCGGAAAGCTGGCCGCGCACCCTTTCGTAGAGGTCGTCGGGGACGCCACCCTCAGGCAGCCTGGTCACGGCCTCGGTCCAGGCCAGGGCAGCGCGTTCGCGAGGCACGAACAGGTTGGATTCCCGCCAGATGGCCACATGGTAGAGCCTCAGTTCGCTTTCGCCGTGAATCTTGGCTTCCTTCACATGCATATCGAGGCAGAAGGCGCAGCCGTTGAGCTGGGAAGCCCGTATCTGCACAAGATCCTGGATCTTCTGTTCGATGACGCTGGCCTTGAGGGCCAGGCTGAGATCCGCAAGCTTCTTGAAGAGCTCCGGTGATTGCTGGGCATAGTTCAGGCGCTGTGTCATTGCTCTCATCCCTATTTAAGGATATATAATATCCTTATGGATATAAAATATCCGTAATAGCTGGGCTGTAAAGCGTTTCGCGCCTAAGTTGCGGACATAAGGCTCATGCCAAAAAGTATGGGGGCGAGTTGGATATCGTATCGGCTTTGCGAACTTTTCTCCGGGTCGCCGAGACTGGGTCCTTCAGCGCGGCGGCGCTTGACCTCAACCTCACCCAGCCGGCGGTTTCCCGTCAGGTTTCCGCCCTTGAAACCCATCTCAACACCCGCCTCTTCCATCGCACCACGGTCGCGCTGGCCCTGACGGCCGAGGGAGAGGGCATGATCCCGATGGCGATGAGGGTGGTCGATGCGGTGGAGTCCCTTGGAGAGACGGCCTGCCCCGGGGGAGCGCCGGTATCGGGCAAGGTGAGGCTCAGCCTGCCCGCGCCGCTCGGGCTCTATATGAGCGAGCGCCTGGCAGGGCTTCTGCGAAGGCATCCCGCACTCGCCGTCGATCTGGTCTTCCGCGACGATCCGTCCGACCTGGTCGGCGATGGTATCGATATCGAGGTGCGCATCGGCCAGGTTGCGGACAATAGCCTGGTGTGCCGGCGCATCGGCTGGACGACTGCCTACCTCGTGGCTGCGCCGTGCTATCTCGAAGGGCGGCCCGGCGTGGCCGCGCCCGACGACCTGCCCGTTCATGACTGCATCTGCTACAGCCGCGCCGGCGACGGCCGCTCATGGTCGTTTTCGAACGGGGCCGATGACGTTGCGGTCCGGATCGCACCGCGCATGACGGCGAACAATGCCGTTGCCGTTCATCGCGCTGCCCTTGCGGGCGGCGGCCTTGCCATCCTCTCCCACATCCTTGTCTGCCAGGACATTGCGGAGGGGCGGCTGATCAGCCTCATGCAGGATTTTCCGCCGGCGCGGCTGCCGATCAATGCCGTCTATCCGTCCCGGCGCAACATGCCGCCGCGGGTTCGGGCCGTGCTCGACTTTCTCGTCGAGGCCGTCCGCGAGGACCCCCTGATGGCCGGTTGATCGTCACGCGAGCCGATCCTTCCCCGGTTTCGGGGAAGGAAGGAACGCACTGGTCTTCGCGGATCGATTTCGTTCAGAGCCTCGCATCCGGTTCCCGGAAGGCCTTCTCCCCGACATCCGACACTTCGACCCATTTCTTGTCGGGTACCGCACCGTCGACATAGCCGTCGTGCCAGTTCCACCATTTGTAGGTTGGAGTCTGGGGATAGCCCGCCGGCGAATCCTCCCAGACCTCCTGGCGGCCAAGTGGTGTGATGTCGAGGTAGTTCCAGGTACCTCCCATCTGCTCGTCGCCCCGGTTGTTGACGAAGTAGGTGCGGAAGATGCGGTCGTCCTCGCTGTAGAACACGTTGGTGCCGTGCCATTCGCCGACACCGAAATCGGTATCGAAGCTGTCGGTGATGGTGAACCACGGCATCTGCCAGCCCATCCGTGCCTTCAGCCGCGCGATATCGGCCTGAGGCGCCCGGGACACGAACACAAGCGTGGTATCGCGGGCATTCAGATGCGCGACATGGGCAACCTGATCCGCCACCATGGAGCAGCCCCTGCAGGCATGGTCGGGCCAGCCGAACACGCCGGGTTCATAAAAGGCACGGTAGACGATGAGCTGACGCCGTCCTCCGAAGAGGTCGAGCAGGCCTACAGCTCCTTCGGAACCCTCGAACACATATGTCTTCTCAACCGCCATCCACGGCATGCGCCGCCGTTCGGCAGCCAGGGCGTCTCGCGCGCGGGTCTGTACCTTCTCCTTCACCAGCAAGCGCTGGCGGGCGGCTTCCCATGCCTGTGGCGACACCACGGCTGGCATGCGCATGGTGGACTGTCCGCCGTTCCGTCCATTCTCTGTCGATATTCTCATGGCTCATAACCTCCTGATTGGGGTGATCCCCGCGCCCAGTGACTCCGGCGCGGCTTCCAACCCGCTGCTTGCCGGCACTTCGTTGCCTGGGAGGAGCTTGGCACTGCGAGGCGCGGCGCTGGGAGTAACAAGTTTGGCGGCATTCCGGAGAGGGACCGGTTGCCGGCGCATCTTGGCGCCATCCGGCGCGAGTTGTTCCGCAGGGCATGAAAAGACGCTTTTTTGTACCGCCAGTTACGACTCAGGACGAGATGCTAACGACCAGTCGAAATGGGTAGTGTAATACGTCTCTCATAAGAGGCAGAAAGTCTTTCTGTCTGGTCACAACTCTCTGGTACGATAAACGTAAGCAACGCGAAGCCAATTCGTGAGATTAAACTCTAGAATTAACCAATATTCTAAAGATTTGATCCCGGATTTGTAAATTTTGCTCCCGCATTCAGCCGGTCTTGCGTTCGTATAAAAACTCTGTGGGGGATGCTCAGGTGTCTATCGAAACGTTTGGCATGAATTCCGGAGCCGGTATTCCCGATGGCCGTAAAGCAGGCCGAGGCTATGCCGATCTCAAGGAGCTCGTTTCCCGGAAGACTGCAAGGTTCGGCAAGAGGGCGTTCGATGTCGCGGTTTGTTCCGCTGCCCTGATCTTTCTCCTCCCCTTGATTGCGTTGATGGCTGCGGTCCTGCTCCTGATCCAGGGGCGTCCTCTCTTCATCAGCCACACGCGAGTAGGCCTGGATGGCAAGAGCTTTCCCTGCTTCAAGTTCCGCAGCATGGTAACGAACGGCGATGAGGTTCTGCGTGAGCATCTCAGCGGGAATGCCGCTGCGTTGCGTGAATGGCAGGAAACGCACAAGCTCAAGGATGATCCCCGCATTACGCCGTTCGGCAAGTTCCTTCGCAAGTCGAGCGTGGACGAGCTTCCCCAGTTGCTCAACATCATTCGCGGGGAAATGAGCATCGTCGGACCGCGGCCGATCGTGCGGGACGAAATCTCCCGCTACGGACTGCATATCGAGGACTACAAGCGCGTTCGTCCTGGCCTGACGGGACTGTGGCAGATCAGCGGACGCAACGACACATCATACCACGACCGGGTCGCTCTCGATGTGCGCTATGTCAGGGAATGGAGCTTCTGGCGGGATCTGTCGATCATCGTCAAGACGGTTCCGGCGGTCCTCAAGTCCTCCGGTTCCTACTGAGAAGTTGGCCGCGCGGAGCTATTCTACGGGTTCCGCGCGGCCTGATTCCACGCTCCTCGCAGCCGGTGCCGCCGGGCCGGCCCGAGTGAAAATCACACTCTCCCAGGCGCAACCTTCCTCACACGGGATCCGCAGGCAGGAACGCCCAGGACATGGTGTGCTCGCCATCCGGCAGGGCCATTACAATCTGCACCGAACGCCTCGGCCCTTCTGGATTGGCCAGGTGCGCCGTCTCGGCAAGAGTGAAGGGGACATCCGCAAGGAAGAGCCATTCCTTGCCGTTGGGCAGGGTGATGACGATCTGTGTGTCACCATTGGCCGGGCGAGCCGCAACGGCCGGATGAAGATGGAAGCGAAGCAGAACCGGCTGCTTGCCGCGCCAGGGCGCTCCCCCGTGGTCGAGGAAGCTGTCGCGGCCCTCCAGCGCGCCGGTGATCTGGCTCAGCGTCAGCTCGCGCTTGTGGATCAGTCCGAAATCGTGGCGATAGCCGTCATGGCTCGCCGTCAAAGTCACGGCAGTGGGCAGCGTCTCGCGTTGCACCGGCACATTCTTGGGGCCGGACAGGATGGCGCGTCCTCCCATGCCGGGCTTGCGGGTACCGCCGGCGAAGTGGCTGGACGAGGCGTCGTTCACGATCGCGGTTGAGTGCGCTCCCGTGGAACGGGCGAGGTGGCGCCAGTTCTCGCGTCCCGGAGCCGGGGCGCCGCAATTCACCACGATACGGAAATTGTCGGCCGAGAACTCGAAGGAGAGAGTGCCCGCATGGGCTTCCTGCGAGACGTTGATCGGCGGGGGCGTACCCGTATCCACCAGCAGCACGGCGCCGTGGCCTTCCACGCGCTGATAACCGCCATGGGGTGCGTTCTGCACCGGCTTGCCGCGAGCGTCGTCATAGGCAAGCAGGGTGGCGATCAGATGGCTCTGCGTGTAGCCCATGCCGTTGAAGGCGCCGAAGGCCCCGTCCGCATGGCGGAAGAAGCGCAGCATCGGCATCATGCGATCGATGGCCCCCAGGAGTTCGGGCGGCGCCACGGCATTGCGGGCGGCGAAGGATTGGCGCAGGGGCAGAAGGTCCAGCAGGAGTTCGATATTGGCCTGCGGGTTGCGGCTGATGTGGATGCCATCCGAGAGAATCTGGCGATTCAACTCGCTCACCAGCCAGCGCTGGGCCGGGCGTCGCAGGCTCACCTTGTCGGTAAGGCAAAGGCTCACCTGCATGACCGCCACGGCGCAGAGCAGGCGAGGCATGCCGTCTGTGGTGTTGCGCCCGGCATGAAGGAGATAGCTCGCCTGCCAGGCGACGGCCCGGATGAAGGCCTTGTAGAAGCCGCGGTCGGCGCCATCCAGCACCATGGGCGCCATGCTCACCCAGGAGAGCAGGCGACGGGCCGTCAGCAACGGATCGAGTGCCTCGGGCTGGAAGCGGAGGTTCGAGCGAACGAAATCGGAAACGAGACGGCGCGCGGCCTGCTTGCCGGCAACGCCGTCTGCGGAGCGTAGATGGCGCAGCCAGGTGAAGCCGAGAAGCGTTTCGCGCCAGGCTGGCGAAGGCGGTGCCACCGCAAAGGGCGATACCTCGTTGAGCACGATGGTCTTGCCCGCGAAGGTGTAGCGGCCGGAAATGAACTCGGCGGCGCGGGTGGGATCGGAGGCGCGCAGATCCTGCGGCGCCAGCACGAGCTTTTCGGGTTCGCCGCGCCCGAAGCGCCAGCGCATGAAGGGGGAGAGGTAGAGGCGCGTCAGAAGGGCGCGGCCGGATTCGCCGGCTGCATGCATGGAAAGACGAAGCTTGGGGCCCAGAGTGCCTCGGCTCATCCTTGACGCATACCTCCAGGAAAGAGGCGGGATGGGCGCCCGCCTGTCAGTCACTGCCCCTTGTTGAACGTTGCTTGAGCTTCGCGCAAGCCTTCGGGGCGCGAAAAGCGTGGGATGGGGAAAGATTTGGGAGGAGGGCGGGGCGTAGCCCGCTTCCCCCCGGGGGGAAGCGGAGAAGCGCTCGGTCGCGCTCCGCGCCGGGAGGCTTACCCCAAATACCGCAGCCTCGCGGCGAAGAACCCGTCCATCCCAGCCATCGCCGGATCCGCATCCGGCAGCAGGCTCGGCAGCGTGCGTAGGGTGCCTTCCGGCGTGATCGCGCCTTCCACGCCCCCTATTTCAGCGGCATCGACCTTTTCCAGGCGGAATCGATCGTTCTTCTCAAGGAAGCGGGCGATCTGCTCCTCGCCCTCCTCTGCCTCCAGCGAACAGGTGCAGTATACCATCACTCCGCCAGGCTTCAGCAGTCCCGCCATGCGTCCAAGCATGCGGCGCTGCAGGTCGGCCATCGCGCCGATGTCATGGGCCGACTTGCTCCACGCCACGTCCGGATGGCGCCGAATGGTGCCGGTGGCGCTGCAGGGCGCGTCGAGCAGGATGGCGTCGAAGGGCTCGGCCTGCCAGGACAGCACATCCGCCGCCACCACATTCGCGGAAAGATCGAGGCGCTTCAGGTTTTCGCGAAGGCGGGCGAGACGGGCGTCGGAGCGATCGACGGCCGTGACGCTGGCGCCGGAAGCGGCGAGTTGCGCCGTCTTGCCGCCGGGCGCGGCGCAAAGGTCGGCCACCCGCAAGCCACCGACATCGCCGAGCAGGCGCGCGGGCAGGGCGGCTGCGGCGTCCTGCACCCACCAGGCGCCCTCTTCGTAGCCCTCCAGAGTCCGTACGGGGCCGTTATGGGCGATTCGTACGGAACCGGTCGGCAGGAGGCGGCCGCCAAGGCGTTCGGCCCAGCCGGCAGCATCCTTCTTCATCGTCAGGTCGAGGGAAGGCTCGTGGCGATGCGCGCCGACTATGGCGAGAACGGCCGCCTCGCCATAGTGACGGCGCCAGCGTTCGAGCAGCCAGGACGGGGTATCGGTCTCCGGCGGCAACGCCGCCAGGCGTTCTTCCTTGGTTGCGGAAATCTTGCGCAACACCGCATTGGCGAGCCCGGAAAAGGCCTGGGCGCGGTCATCCGCGCGGGCGAGGCGAACGGCAAGGTCCACGGCGGCGTGGTCCGGCACGTCGAGGAAAAGGATTTGCGCCGCTGCGGTGACCAGGATCGCCTCCAGAGGTCCCGACTTGCGCGGCATGCCCTTGGCGAGCAGGCTGTCCAGGATGGTGCCGATGGTGCCGTAGCGCCGCATGGCGACACCGGCGATCATGCGGGCGAGGGCAAGGTCGCGCGGCTCGAGGGCGGCGCCTTCGAAGGCATCCTCGAGCGGCTCGTCCTGGCTGAGCACGCCTTCGATCGCCCTGAGCGCCAGAGCGCGGGCGGCGAGGCCGGGCACGTCGTGTCGGGAAGGCGGCATGCCGCGGCGGGGAGAGGAGGGTCTGTTCAAGGTTTCGGCGTTTCCGATCAGGGCGTATGGACTGGCCGCCTCCATAAAGCATTTGCTGGTGCGGTGGGAATTGCTTTTGCATGTGTTGGCAGGATGGATGGGATCTGCGAAAGCTCCTGGCCCAGTCGAACACCGTCCCGGAGCCCCATGCCCATCGAGATCTTTGTCGATGCAGACGCCTGTCCCGTAAAGGACGAGGTCTATCGTGTCGCAGGAAGGCACGGCCTCAAGACCCATGTCGTCGCCAACAGCTTCATGCGCGTGCCGCGCGATCCCCTGATCGGATTCGTGCTGGTCAGCGCCGGGCCGGATGCCGCCGACGACTGGATCGCGGAGCGCGCCTCGCCTGCCGCCGTGGTGGTGACCAACGACATTCCGCTCGCCGCGCGCTGCGTGAAGGCGGGTGCGAGCGTGATCTCGGCCGTCGGCAAGCCCTTCACCGAGGCCTCGATCGGAATGGCGCTCGCCACCCGCGACCTGATGGACCAGCTGCGCTCCGCAGGCGAGATCACCGGCGGACCTAGGCCGTTCAGCCAAAAGGACCGCTCGGCCTTCCTGAGCGCGCTGGACCTGGCGATCGTCAGGCTGAAGCGCGCGGGGCACTAGGGAGCCTGCGCCAACGCGCCGCTTGGCGCTTCATCTCCCCCGCCCTATCTAAAGTCCGCAACCAGGAGGGCATCATGGCCGAGCGTGACGATGAGGCGAACCGGCTTTCGGCGCGGGCTCGGCGCTATGCCAAGGTAGGCGTGAATGTTGGCGGAGTGGCGGCCCGCATGGCCGGCTCCCGGCTGGTCGGGGGTGGTTCGGCCGGTTCCAACGCGGCTGCGCTGGCCCGGGCGCTCGGCGGGCTCAAGGGCCCGCTGATGAAGGTCGGCCAGCTTCTCTCCACCATTCCCGATGCGCTCCCTCCCGACTATGCGGCCGAACTCTCCAAGCTGCAGAGCCAGGCGCCCCCGATGGGATGGGCCTTCGTGAAGCGACGCATGATCGCGGAGCTTGGGCCGGCCTGGGCCGAGCGTTTCGGCGACTTCGAGCATGAACCGGCGGCAGCCGCTTCACTCGGGCAAGTGCATCGCGCCACCGCCAAGGACGGCACGCCGCTCGCCTGCAAGCTGCAATATGCCGACATGCAGTCGGCCGTGGAGGCCGATCTTTCCCAGCTCCAGGTGCTGTTCGCTCTGCATCGGCGCTTCGATCCGGCGATCGACACCCGCGAAATCTACCATGAGATCAGCGAACGCGTGCGCGAGGAACTCGACTATCGCCGCGAGGCCAAGCACACGGCGCTCTATCGCAACGCCTTCGCGGCGCTCGGCATTTTCGACGTGCGCGCGCCTCGCGTCTGGCCGGATCTTTCCACCGGGCGCCTGCTCACCATGGATTGGCTCACGGGTGAGCGTATCCTTGCCTTCAAAGAGGCGGATCTGAGCGTACGCAACCGCCTTGCCGCGGCGATGTTCGCCGCCTGGTGGCAGCCCTACGCCCATATCGGCATCATCCACGGTGACCCGCATCTCGGCAACTACACGGTTTTTCGCGAGGATGGCGAGGCGGCGGGCATCAATCTGCTCGACTATGGTTGCATCCGCATTTTTCCGCCCGCCTTCGTGGGTGGGGTCGTCGATCTCTACCGCGGCCTGTTGCAGGGGGAGCCGGACCGCATCGTTTCCGCGTACGAGACCTGGGGCTTCCGCAACCTGTCGAAAGACTTGATCGAGACACTGAATCTGTGGGCTCGCTTTATCTTCGGCCCCCTTCTGGACGACAGGGTGCGCACGATCGCAGACGGCGTATCGCCGGCTGAATATGGCAGGCGCGAGGCCTATACGGTGCACCAGGCGCTGAAGGAAAAAGGGCCTGTGACGGTGCCGCGAGAGTTCGTCTTCATGGACCGCGCCGCCATCGGACTTGGCGGGGTCTTTCTGCACCTGCAAGCGCAACTCAATTTCCACAGGCTTTTCGAGGAGGCGATCGAGAATTTCTCCACTCAGGAGGTTGCGGCCCGGCAAATGGCGGCGCTGGCGGAAGTCGGGCTGGCATAGGTGGCCAAAAAAAGCGCCCCGGCAGGGGCGCTTGATGTCGTTATGGAAAGAAAAGGACGACCGACTTGGCCGCCCTTCGATTCCGCGCCTGAATGATCAGCCGTGGGTCGGCCGGATCACCTTGCCGTGCTTGACGTGACGTAGCGTGGCGTGATGAACGGCGGCGGGCTGGGCGGCTGTCGCGGCGGCCGGCTGCGGGCCGAGCCACTTCTGATAGAGCGGCCAGCCGGCGGGAGCGGCCGGCTGGGTGGCGGCGTCATAGCCGTAACCCTTCTGCAGCGACCAGAAATCGGTGATGCCATCGGCGTAGGCGCTGGAGGCCGCAATGACGAACCCAGCGGCGGCAATGGTGGTGGTGATCAAAACTCTCATGAGCAAGTTCCTCGAATATTAATAGCCCCTCCGACGCCACCGTGGCGCTCCAATTTTGCCGAAATTATGAAAATATTCTCCGGTCAAGTGTTCGTGATAAGTCGTGAAACATTGAATACTTGAAAATCAGAGAGCAAGTATCTGATTTGGCTGTGCAACCGGGGCGTGTGATCCTGGGTTCTCTAAAAAGTTGTTTTCAGTGAATACTGCACGCGAGGTGATTGGTGGGGTCGCTTCGTGCTTTTTTACTTTGCGGTGCATGAGGGGGCAGCCCTTGCGCGAAGGTTGCCTTCGCCCGTCTCGCCGCCTATGACTGGCGTCCCGCTTATCTCTTCCCCGATTGCCGCCATGACCCAGACGCCGGCGCCGAGCCTTGCCGACCTTCGCAAAGAAATCGATCGCATCGATGCGGCCATGCACAAGCTCCTGATGGAGCGCGGCGAGATCATCGACCAACTCATCGCAATCAAGCGCTCCCAGGCTTCGGGCTCTGCTTTCCGGCCCGGACGCGAGGCCTCGATGATGCGTGAGATCGTCGGGCGTCATCACGGCATCCTGCCTGTCGATATCGTGGAGTCGATCTGGCGGGTGATCATTGCTACTTTCACCCATGTGCAGGCGCCCTATACGGTGCATGGCGACATCTCGTTGGGCAATGCCGCCATGCGCGACGTGGCGCGCTTCCATTTCGGTTTCGTGGTGCCCTACGAGACGCACGACGATGCCGGCGACGTTATCCACGCGCTGGGCCACTCCAGGGGTGACCTCGGTCTCGTGCCGGTGGCTGCTCCGGGTGCATGGTGGCGCGGGCTGGAGGGCGATACCGAGCCGAAGATCATCGCGCGCCTGCCCTTCGTCGAACGCGCCGATCATCCGGCCGCCATGCCGACCTACGTGTTGTCCAAGCCGATCGACGAGCCGCCCTCGACTGGCGATGTACACCTGGTGTCCGCCGTCCTGCCCCAGGCGCCGGCGCGGCTTCCGCATGGCTGGAGCATCCCGGCCCATGCCGGCGCGGCGCTTCTCGTGGCGCTTCATCCGGGTCAGACGGTATCGGCGCTCGCCGAGGCGCTGCCCGCCGGCACGAGCATCGAATCCGTCGGCTCCCACGCCCCTGCCTTCATACTGCCGCATGCCGGCCAGGAGGCGCGGTGACCATTCCCCTGGACCGGCGATCGTCGCCGACAGTGCAATCCGATAGATCCTTACCCCCGGAAAATTCCTCCATGAACGGTCCTGTTCCCCGCCCCGGCGTGCTCTCAATCGATGCCTATGTGCCGGGCAAGTCGAGTGCGCCCGAGGGCGTCAAGGTCTGGAAGCTCTCTTCCAACGAGACCCCGCTCGGCCCGAGCCCGAAAGCCAAGGCAGCCTATGTCGCCGTGGGCGAGAAGCTCGAACTCTATCCCGAGGGCTCGTCGTCGGCCCTGCGCGCCGCCATAGCCGCGCGCTACGGCCTCGATCCTACCCGCATCATTTGCGGTGCCGGCTCGGACGAACTGCTCTCGCTGCTCGCCTATGCCTATCTCGGCCCCGGCGACGAGGCCCTCTATAGCGAGCACGGCTTCCTGGTCTACAAGATTGCCACGCTCGCCGCAGGCGCGACGCCCGTAACGGCGCCGGAGAGCAACTACACGGCCGATGTCGACGCCCTGCTCTCCAGGGTGACGGCGAAGACCAAGCTCGTCTTCCTCGCCAATCCAAACAATCCCACCGGTACCTATCTCCCCTTCAACGAGGTCAAGCGCCTCCATGCGGGACTGAGGCCCGACATCCTGCTGGTTCTGGATGCGGCCTATGCCGAATATGTGCGCGCCAACGACTATGAATCGGGCCTCGAACTGGTGGCGACCAGCGCCAATGTCGTGATGTGCCGTACCTTCTCCAAGATCCACGGGTTGGCGAACCTGCGCCTGGGATGGATGGTCGGCCCGCCCGCGGTGATCGATGCATTGAACCGTATCCGTGGGCCCTTCAACGTCTCGGGACCGGCCATGGCAGCCGGAATCGCCGCGATCCAGGATGATGCGCACGTCGCGGCCGCGATAGCCCATAACGATAGATGGCTGGCCTGGCTGTCTCAGGAACTCGCCGCGCTCGGCCTGGATGTTACCCCCTCCGTCGGAAATTTCCTGATGGTGACCTTCCCGCCAGAGCCCGGCCGGACGGCGAAGGATGCCGACGCCTTCCTGACCGAGCGCGGGCTGGTACTGCGCCGCATCGATTCCTACGGCCTGCCTGATGCACTACGCCTCACCATCGGCCCGGAAGAGGCGAACCGGCTCGTGGTCGAGAGCTTGAAGGAGTTCCTGGGCCGGTGAGCTCGTAGCGATCATGCGTTTCGCCGCCCTGCGACATTCTCAGCCTCATCCTGCGAGGCTCAATCTTTGATCCTCTCCCGAAGCGGGAGAGGGGCAACTCGTGGAGTCCCCAATGTCCGATCTGTCCACCTTTCCGATCACCCGTTCCTGGCCCGCGAAGAACCCCGACATCCTGCAGCTTTATTCGACGCCCACGCCCAACGGGGTGAAGGTCTCGATCATGCTGGAGGAGACCGGCCTGGATTACGAGCCGCACTTCATCGACATCGGCAAGAACGAGACCTGGACGCCCGATTATCTGTCGCTCAATCCGAACGGCAAGATCCCGGCCATCGTCGATCCCAACGGCCCCGGCGGCAAGCCGCTCGGCCTGTTCGAATCCGGTGCGATCCTGTTCTATCTTGCCGAGAAGACCGGCAAGTTCATCCCCGCCGATGCGGCCGGGCGCTACGAAACCCTCGAGTGGGTATTCTTCCAGATGGCCTCGATCGGCCCGATGTTCGGCCAGGTCGGCTTCTTCCACAAGTTCGCGGGCAAGGATATCGAGGACAAGCGGCCGCTGGAACGTTACCGCACCGAGTCCAAGAGGCTGCTGGGCGTTATCGAAACGCGCCTGGACGGGCGCGACTATATCATGGGTGCCGACTACACCATCGCCGATATCTCGATGCTCGGATGGGTGCGCAACCTCATCGGCTTCTACGGCGCCGGCGAACTGGTTGACTACGCCAGCCTCAAGCGCGTGCCGGCCTGGCTGGAGCGCTGCCTTGCGAGGCCGGCGGTGCAGCGAGGCCTGGAAATCCCGAAGCGGGGGTGATCCTCCCAGCGCGGCCGGACTCCAGCCGGCCGCCGGACCATCGACGATGCAGACAAGGGCGATGCGGCGGGGAATGGTCGCATCGCCTTCTTGTTGAGGGCGCGTTTCCACGGCGACGCGACGTTCGCGCTCCCAGGTTGCCTTCCCGCGCCTCATCGTGCACAGAGAGCGAAAATCCCAGGATAGCCATGTCCGACGCTTCCATTCTCTTCGATCGTCTCTGCGTGATCGGTATCGGCCTGATCGGCTCGTCCATCCTTCGTGCCGCGCGCGAACGCGGACTCGTACGTACCCTGGTGGCAGCCGATCTCAGCGAGAAGGTGGTGAAGCGCGTCGAGGAACTCGGCATTGCCGACTTCATCACGCAGGACCTCGCCGCGGCCGTGGCGGATGCCGATTGCGTCATCCTCTGCGTACCTTCGGGCGCCTTCGGCAGCGTGACCGAAGTGATCGGGCCACACCTGAAGGCTGGGGCCGTGATCTCCGACACAGGATCGGTGAAGGGCGCGGTCGTGGCGCAGATGGCGCCTTTCCTGCCGGAGGGCGTGCATTTCATTCCGGCCCATCCCGTGGCGGGCACCGAGCATTCAGGTCCCGATGCAGGCTTTGCCGCCCTGTTCGGCGATCGCTGGTGCATCTTCACGCCAGCTGAGGATATCGACCCCGACAAGCTCGCGCTCTACCGCGGCTTCTGGGAAAAGCTCGGCTCCAAGGTCGAGTGCATGACGCCCGACCACCACGACCTCGTGCTTGCCGTCACCAGCCATGTGCCGCACCTCATCGCCTACAATATCGTGGGCACGGCCGACGATCTCGAAGCGGTGACGGAATCGGAAGTGATCAAGTTCTCGGCCGGCGGCTTCCGAGACTTCACCCGCATTGCGGCCTCCGACCCGACCATGTGGCGCGACATCTTCCTCAACAACAAGAAGGCGGTACTGGAGGTGCTGGGGCGCTTCTCCGAGGACCTTGCCTACCTGCAGCGTGCCATCCGCTGGGGGGAGGGAGACAAGCTCTTCGACCTCTTCACGCGCACGAGGGCGGTGCGCCGCTCGATCATCGACCTGGGACAGGAGACGGCCGAGCCCGATTTCGGGCGAAAGCATGGAGAGTGACGTCTTCCAGAAACCCCCGGCATCCTGCCCATGGGGCTGACCTCGCGGAGAAAGGGCGCCAGACGCGGGCGGCGATCGCCGATCGCCCTCGTCCTTTCCGACCAGACGCGTCGTCTCCGAGATGTCGATCGGGGATCGACATGCCCATTCCGCGCCGCGACTCCCGAGGCTGGCGCCCAAGGGCGGGAGGCCGGTGGTTCCGGGAAGATGCCCACGCTTCCAGCAGCGTCAAATCCTGTCGTTTGCAGGCTAGCGGCTATCGTGTCCGCGACCCTAATTAGACGATTACAAATTCCTCTGGGCGGAACGGACAGACCATGACCGAAACGGTTATCACCTCGGACAAGCAAAAGGTGGTGTTGGGCTTTGACAAGCGCTTCGTGATGATCGGAGAACGCATCAACCCGACCGGCCGCAAGCTGCTCGCTGCCGAAATGGCGGCCGGCGACTATTCGCGCGTGGTCTCCGACGCGGTCGCCCAGGTCGAGGCCGGCGCCCAGATGCTCGACGTCAATGCCGGCATCCCGCTTGCCGACGAGCCGAAGATCCTGGCGGAGTGCATCAAGCTGGTGCAGGAAACCGTCGATGTGCCGCTTTCCATCGACTCCTCCATTGTCGAGGCGCTTGAAGCTGGTCTCTCCGTGTACAAGGGCAAGCCGCTCGTCAACTCCGTCACGGGCGAGGAAGAGCGCCTGGAGCGCGTGCTGCCGCTGGTGAAGAAGTACAACGCCGCCGTGGTGGCCATCTCGAATGACGAGACCGGTATCTCCGAGGATCCGGACGTGCGCTACGAGGTCGCCAAGAAAATCGTCGAGCGCGCCGCGGACTTCGGTATCCCGCGCGAAGACATCGTGGTGGATCCGCTGGTCATGCCGGTGGGCGCCATCAACGATGCCGGCCGCAAGCTGATGCATCTCCTGCGCCGCCTGCAGACCGAGCTGAAGGTGAACACCACATGCGGCGCCTCCAACTTCTCCTTCGGCCTGCCCAACCGTCGGGGCCTCAACGCTTCCTTCCTGCCCATGATGATCGGCGCCGGCATGACCTCGGCGATCATGAACCCGCTGCACCTGGAGGATATCCAGGCGATCCTCGGCGCCGACGTGGTGATGGGCCATGACCCGAACTGCATGAGCTGGATCAGGAAGTTCCGCGAGCCGGCGCCGGAAGGCGCCGAGGCCGCCGCCGGCGCCGGCCGCCGCGAACGCCGCCGCGCGCGCGGATGATTTCCCGGGTGTGCGGACGCCCTGTCCGCACCTTGGAAACGAATCGTTTGTAAGAAGGGTATGCGGACGAGACGTCCGCGCACCCGGGAATCCGCCCATGACCAACCCTCTCGTCTTCTTTGCACCCTCAGGCAAGCGTGGCCGTTTCCCGGAGGGGACGTCCGTACTCGAGGCGGCCCGAAAGCTCGGTGTCGATCTCGATTCGGTTTGCGGCGGGCGCGGCATTTGCGGGCGCTGCCAGGTGGAGGTCGGTGAAGGCAAATTCCCCAAGCTCGGCATTACCTCGGCGCAGGAACATGTCACGGAATGGAATGCCGTGGAGGCGCGGTATGTCTCCAAGCGCGGTCCCCTCCAGGAGGGCCGCCGCCTTGGCTGCCAGGCGAAGGTCTGCAACGACGTCGTCATCGACGTGCCGCCCGACAGCCAGGTCCACCGCCAGGTCGTGCGCAAGAGCGCGGCGATCCGCGACATAGCCATCGAGCCGGTGGTGACGCTGCACTATGTCGAAGTGCGCGAGCCTGATATGCACGACCCGTCGAGCGATTTCCGCCGCCTCCAGGAAGCCCTGGAGGAGCAGTGGGAGCTCAAGGATGTCACGGCTCCGCTTGAATCGCTGCGTCTCCTGCAGAAGGCCCTGCGTGACGGCAAGTGGTCCGTGACGGTCGCCGTCCGCCACAAGCGCGAGATCGTCGGCGTCTGGCCGGGCCTGCACGAGCAGGGCGTGGGCCTTGCCGTCGACATCGGTTCCACCACCATCGCCGCCCATCTGTGCGATCTCGCCAGCGGTGAAGTGCTGGCGTCTTCCGGCATCATGAATCCGCAGATCCGCTTCGGCGAGGACGTCATGAGCCGCGTCTCCTATGTGATGATGAACCCCGGCGGTGACGTGGAACTCACCACGGCCGTTCGCGAGGCCATCGCCGAGATCGCCTCCGCCGTGACCAGCGAAGTCGGCCTCATCTCCAACGACATCCTCGAGATGACGGTGGTCGCGAATCCAATCATGCATCACCTCTTCCTCGGCCTCGATCCGACCGAGCTCGGCGGTGCGCCCTTCGCGCTCACCATCGACGGTGCCTACCAGACCCGCGCGGCCCATCTCAACCTGCCGCTCTCCAGCGGTGCCTATGTCTATGTGCTGCCCTGCATCGCCGGGCATGTCGGCGCCGATACCGCTGGCGTGGTGTTGTCGGAGGGGCCTTATCTCAAGCCGGAAGTCTCCCTGCTTGTCGATGTCGGCACCAATGCGGAGATCGTCCTCGGCAACCGCGAGCGCCTACTGGCCTGTTCGTCGCCAACCGGCCCGGCCTTCGAGGGCGGCCAGATTTCCTCCGGCCAGCGCGCTGCCCCGGGTGCCATCGAGCGGGTCCGGATCGATCCCGTCACGCTCGAACCACGCTACAGGGTGATCGGCTGCGACCTCTGGTCGGACGAGCCCGGCTTCGCCGAGCAGACGGCGACGATCGGCGTCACCGGCATTTGCGGCTCCGGCATCATCGAGGTCATCGCCGAGATGCTGCTCGCCGGCCTGATCACGCCCGACGGAGTCGTCGACGGCGCCATGGCGGCCCGCACGCCGCGCGTGGAGGAGGACGGGCGCACCTTCCGCTACCTCATCCGCGAAGGCGAACCGCGTATCTCCATCACGCAGAACGACGTGCGTGCCATCCAGCTCGGCAAGGCGGCGCTCTATGCCGGCGTGCGCCTGCTGATGGACCATTACGGCGTGGCCGCGGTCGATCGCATCACGCTTGCCGGTGCCTTCGGCAGCCATATCGACGTCAAGCACGCCATGATCCTCGGCCTGGTGCCGGATTGCGAGCTGGACAAGGTCGGCTCGGCCGGCAACGCGGCCGGTACGGGCGCGCGCATCGCCCTGCTCAACGCCTCGGCCCGCAAGGAGATCGAGGAAGTGGTTCGCAAGATCGAAAAGATCGAGACGGCGATCGAGCCCTCCTTCCAGGCCCACTTCGTCGGCGCCATGGCGATCCCTCACAAGAGCGATCCCTTCCCGCATCTGGAAGCGGAACTCGGCATCACGTTCAAGCGCGGGAGCGCGGACGGCGAGACCGGGCGTGGTGGACGGGAACGGCGGCGCAGGGGATAACCCCTGGAATCGTGGCGCTATCCCCGTATCGCCCGGACCAGTGCCTCATGGTCGATCGCCTCGACCACGCGCCCCTGCCGGCCCTTCATCGTCTCGGCAGCCAGCATGGCGTTCACGACCGCCTCCTCGACGCCCTCGACCACGGCCATGAACAGCCCATCCAAGAGGTCGTTTGACACGGCCGTGAAGCTCAGCCGCGGCGGTTCAGGCAGCTTACCTTGGCCATTGGCGGTGGTGAAGGCGAGGAAGATGTCGCCGGAGGAATTGCTTGCCGGCGTGCCGCCACGGCCGACGCCCAGCGCCGCCCGGCGGGCCAGCCGCTTCAGCTGCGTTGGAATCAGCGGCGCATCGGTGGCGATGACGACGATGATCGAACCCTGCTCACGCGCACGGAAGGTGCCTTCAGGCAGGCGCTCGCCCACCGGGACACCGCCGATACGGAACCACGGGCGGCGCCCATGGTTGGCCTGCACCAGTATGCCCACGGTGAAATGATCCGGTCCGATGTCGACGCCGCGCGAAGCCGTGCCGGTGCCGCCCTTCCACTCATAGGCGATCATGCCTGCGCCGCCGCCGGTATTGCCTTCCGCCACGGGGCCGGAGGTGGCGCTGTCGAGTGCGGCGGCGACATCGGCCTGGGTCACCGCCAGCCTGGCAATGTCGTTGAGGTAGCCGTCATAGGTCTCGGCCACCACCGGCAGGGGCCAGAAGTCGTCGGCGAGTTCGGCCGGAAACCGTCGGGCGAGCCAATGCACGGCGCCGTGGTGGGCCATGCCGACCGACATGGTATTGGTGATCAGCACCGGGCCGGCGAAGCAGCCCGCCTCCTCGATCCAGTGTGTGCCCGTCATCTCGCCATTGCCGTTGAGCGAGAAGAAGCCGGCCCAGACGGGCTCCAGCAGGTCGGAAGCCGGGCGGGGCAGCACGGCGGTGACGCCGGTGCGGATGCTCTGGCCCTGGATCAGCGTCGTCGCTCCCACGCCGACGCCGGCCACGTCGGTAATCGCGTTGAACGGTCCCGTGGGGCTGGCGAAAGGCAGGCCGAGCCCTCGCGCCCTTGTCTTGCCTGCGGGGCCGTGGGTGATGGGATCGAAAGGCATGACGCGCACCTGCTTGTCGGCGACGCACCTCTATAGCCGGATTTGGGGGAGAGGGGGATGCGGCAGTTGGACGGAGCTGTCCTCCGTCCTGCCCTTCGTGACGCAAGCGTCCAGACATGCCATCAAGGGACTTGACGAACCCGCCCTGATTCCCGCGATGTGATCCATGTCCAGGCCTGCCACTTCCTTCAACGGCTTCGGCGACAAGGCGCTCCCTTTCTTCCGAGCGCTCGATTTCCACCAGGACCGCGCCTGGTTCCAGGAGAATCGCGAGCTGTATGAAACACACGTGCTCGGTCCCCTTGGCGCTTTCATCACGGCGCTGAACGATGCCTGCGTCGCCAAGGACCTGCCGATGCGCGGCTCTCCCAAGGGCTCCATCTTCCGCATTCACCGCGACGTGCGCTTTGCCAAGGACAAGCGCCCCTTCAAGACCCACGCGGGCGCCGTGATGACGCGTTCGGGCACCAAGAGCGATCCGGGCCTGTTCTACATCCACATCGCCCCCGAGGGCTGTTTTGCGGCTGCGGGCTTCTATGACCTCGAGCCGAGGCAACTCGCCGTTTTCCGCCACGCCATCGTCGCCTCGCCGGAGAAGTTCCGTGCCATGAACGCGAAGCTGGCCGAAACCGGCCTTTCCTTCGATCCGCAGTGGAGCCTCAAGCGCCCGCCGCGAGAGGCCGCCGGCATCGACGACGCAGATCTCGTCGCGGCCCTGAAGCTGAAATCGGTGGTGGTGCACCACGTCCTCGCGGAGGCGGCCATCTACAAGTCCGGCCTGGTGGCTGAATGCACTGCTTTCATCGAGGCGGCCCTGCCGCTGCTCGATTTCGGCTGGGCGGCGCTGGCCGAACTCGAACCCGAGCGCGGGTGACGCCAGCGTCGCAGAGGCTGGTTCTGCTCCCCTCAGATGATTTGCCGGCATCGGATGCCACGGGCGGCCGGGGTTCAGCTGTATCGCTCGCTGGCGGGGCAAACTTCGCCTTATGACGACAAAACCCCTTGACCTTTGAGCTCCGAACAGGCTTTCGTCTCCCGTGGCCTGTCCCGGTAGCTCAGCAGGATAGAGCAACGGTTTCCTAAACCGTAGGTCAGGGGTTCGAATCCCTTCCGGGACGCCAGTCATCGCATGCCGTCGAGACTAATCCGGGCATCTGCTGCTGACTTCCTTGTGTGTCGCCTAGCTCATCCGCGATATCGCAAGGCCTCGACCAGAAGCGCGAATGCGGGGGCCTGCTGGCGGCGGCTCGGGTAGTAGAGGTGATAGCCTGAGAAGGGCTCGCACCAGTCTTCGAGTACACGGAGCAGACGCCCGCTTTCGATGTGGGGCATGGCTTCGATTTCAGGGACGTAAGCCAGCCCCAGGCCACCGATCGCTCCCTTCAGCAGGAGCGAGACGCTGTTGAAGACGAGCTGGCCGTCAACGCGTACACGCAGTTCGCGTCCCTTCTTTTCGAATTCCCAGGCATAGAGACCGCCATGCGTCGGCAGGCGAAGATTGATGCAGCGATGAGCGGTCAGCTCCTGCGGCGTGCGTGGACCCTTGTTCTGCCTGAGATAATCGGGGGCGCCGACGACAGCCATGCGCATTTCCGGGCCGATCGGCACAGCGATCATGTCCTTGGCAACCATTTCGACGTTGCGGACACCGGCATCGTACCGTTCCGCGACGATGTCGGTCAGGCCGAAATCGATGACGATCTCCACCTTGATGTCGGGATAGTCCGGCAGGAATTTTTCGAGCGCCGGCCACAGGACCATGTTGGCGGCGTGTTCGTCCGCGGTGATGCGGATGGTGCCGGCCGGCTTGTCGCGGAGCTCGGCAAGCGCCGCCAGCTCGGCGTCGATCTCATCGAGCCTGGTGCCCAGCGTCCGGGCGAGGCGGTCGCCGGCTACGGTCGTCTGGACGCTCCGTGTCGTCCGTGTGAGCAGGCGAAGGCCGAGGCGACTTTCCAGATTGCGGACGGTCTGACTGAGAGCGGATTGCGAAACCCCCAGCTTGGCGGCTGCCTTCGTGAAGCTGTGCTCCCGGGCTACCGCCAGGAAGGCCGCCAGGTCGTTCAGGTCCGCACGCGCCATTCATGAGTCCTGCTTATTAGTTCATTCGAATAATACGATCTAATCAGGGGTAAGGAAAGGAGCTACCTTTGGCTCGGAAGGTCGGCGGATTGAAATTTCCGAAAATGCCGCCAATCGCACGGTCGCGCCGAAGGAGGCCCAACATGAATATCCAGCGCAGCGGTTCGCAGCCTTCGGGAAAAGGACCCGAAGCGTATTTCACCGGCACGGTCCGGATCGATCCCTTGATGAGCCCGCCCGAGCCGGCAAGAGTTGCAGGTGCCAGTGTCACCTTCGAGCCGGGCGCACGCACGGCGTGGCACACCCATCCACTCGGCCAGACGCTGATCGTCACGTCCGGCCTCGGCTGGGTGCAGCGAGAAGGCGGCCCGATCGAGGAGATCCGCCCGGGCGACGTCGTGTGGTTCGAGCCGGGCGAGAAGCACTGGCACGGCGCGACGCCAACCACCGCGATGACGCATATCGCCATCCAGGAGAAGCTGAACGGCTCTCCGGTCGACTGGCTGGAAAAGGTCAGCGACGAGCAGTACGGGGCGTGAATGCCCGTCAAGCTAATGCGAAAGGTTTGCTATCGTGATCAAGGACAAGGTGGTGATCATCACAGGCGCGTCGTCGGGCATTGGCGAGGCGACCGCGAAGCTGCTTGCCGGGAAGGGGGCCAAGGGCGTCCTCAACGGTGTCGCTGCCGTGCTGCCGACCTTCATGGAGCACAAATCCGGGCACGTCATCGCGACCTCGTCGGTTGCGGGGCTCAAGGCCTACCCGAATGGCGCGGTCTATGGCGGGACCAAGTGGTTCGTGCGTGGATTCATGGAGGTCCTGCGCATGGAGTCGGCGATGGAAGGGACCAACATCCGCACCGCGACGATCTACCCGGCCGCGATCAACACGGAACTGCTGGATAGCATTACCGACAAGCAGGCCTCGGAGGCCATGCATGGCTTATACGCCAGGTTCGGCATTTCACCGGACCGGATCGCCGATGTCGTGGCATTTGCGCTCGATCTGCCGGCGGACACCACGGTCAATGAATTCACGGTGGGACCGGCAAACCAGCCCTGGTGAGAAGCAGCCGGGAGAGGTCTCGCGTATTCCATGCAAAGGAGAAAAGAATGCCACATGTCATTGTGAAGCTCTGGCCCGGCAAGTCCGAGCAGCAGAAGGAGCGGCTTGCCGAAGCGATCACCCGGGAGGTCATGAGCATCCTCGGTTACGGCGAAGGGTCTGTCTCGGTCGGCTTCGAGGAGGTGAGCGCCGATGATTGGCGCGACAAGGTCTATCGACCCGATATCGTCGACAAGGACGAGACGCTCTACAAAAAGCCCGGTTACCGGATGTGATCGCAATGCCGTGGGATAAGGCCGAACTCGCCCGGATCGCCGCCGCCGACGATCTGTACATCGCACCATTGCGCGAGGATGGGAGGACCTACGGCACTCCGACCTGGATCTGGTCCGTCGCCGTCGATGGTGACCTCTATGTACGGGCTTACAACGGCAGGAACTCTCGCTGGTTCAATGCCGCGAGGAGCCAGAAGGCGGGCCGCATCACGGCTGCCGGGACGACCAGGGAGGTCACTTTCGAGACGGTCGCCGGTGACATCAACGACCGCATTGACGAAGCCTACCGCGCCAAATACCGGCAAAGCCCCTATCTCGATCCAATGACAGGTGCGCGTGCGCGAGCAGCCACGGTGAGGATCACGCCGCGTGCCTGACTGCTCGCGCGGTGCCCGGCGTCAATTCCGCTGTTCGCCTCCTGTCTCCAGAACGCAGAAAAGCGCCCCTTCGGCCATCGGCCGAAGGGGCGTGTCCTTGCATGTTGCTCTATCGTCCGCGGGCCATCATCATCGCGTTCAGCATGCCTCTCAGCTCCGACAGGGCGCGGGCATTGGCGCCGGCCTTGTCGTCGAGCTCGTCGAGACGGGCGATGATCGCGTCGCTGTTGCGCGCCACCTCCCGGTTCGTGTCCCTCGCATTCTGGGCAAAGCTGCCCGAAAGAGCCTCCAGCTTGTCGCCGAGATCCTCCACCGCCCCCGGAAGATTGCCATGAGCGATGGCCGGGCGGCTCTGGCGCCTGCCGTAGACCAGGGCTCCCAGGCCGCTCAGCGTGGCGGTGATCAGGCCCGCGGCACCCGCCCACACGACTTGGCTGTCCCACCACATCATACGTTCGCTCCTTCTCGGCGCGCGTGCCGGGCGATCAGCGCCTTGGCTGCATCGGCTCCGCAGCGGGCGCAGGCCAGCAGCGAGAAGGCGATGATCACACCATGGAACGAAAGGCTCGACGTCGCGCCGGACAATGCGATGCCGGCAAACAGATAGCCCCACACGCCCGAGCCGAGGATGGCGCAGGCGAGACGGATCCAGGGGGTGCCGCCCGGCCAGCTGCCGTTCACCTTCAGTCCGGCCATCCACAGCGCACCCGTGCAGGCCATCGCGGCTCCCAGGAGATTCTCAGGCATGCTGGCACTGGAGTAGCCGGCAAAGAAAGGTGTGAGAAAGGCATTGGGAAGTGACACGATGGTAAGGCCAAGGGCGAGGAGAAGCGACGCCAGCAGCCATTCGACGTCACGATTACGGCTCATGCTTTGGCTCTCCTCTCACTCATGGGGCTACCACCTTGCGGGAGGGCTGTGCATCGGCCGCGGCCTGGCTGGTCATGACCACGCGGGCGACTTCGGGAAGGGCGGCAGCCTTGGCCACTTGCGCTGAGGCGCGATGGCTCCAGAAGCTCCAGGCGAGAGGCACGAGAGCGACGGCGACGCCGGCGATGAGGGTTACCTGGTCGGAATCGATCCAGCCTCGTCCGACGGCGTAACCTCCCACGGTGGAAACGATCCAGCGCGCGGCACTGAGCACTTGCTCCTGTGTGACGGCGGTCATGTCAGGCTCCTTTCAGGGCTTCCGCGGCGGCCGCTTCGAAATCGGTGTCGGCCTGCGCGTTGAGGGTGTCGATGGCGGCGGCCTGGTCGGGCGTGAGGGCGTCGTTGCCCTGGAGCGTCTCGATGATGCCCTGCACGGTCGGCACGAGGTCCTGCGCTTCGGCGAGGATCGTGGGCAGCCATTGCTCGAGCAGGGCCACGATCCGTTCGACCGTCCGGTTGTCGGTCAGCTTGTCGACGAGGTTGAGGATGACGGTGAGCACGAGGCCGATCATCTGGATGTCGGCCGTGCGATCGGTGGGGGTCTGGGTGTTCACGGGGAGATTCCTAGCGGGAGAGGTCTTGCTTGACGGCGGCCGTCGCGGCGACGACGGCATCATAGGCGGCCGTGATGCCGACGCCGGCGGGCGAGCCCTTGGAGGCCGTCCACAGGCTATCGCGGGCGGCCCGGCCGGCGCGCACATCCTTGACGAGTGTCGGCACCACGCTCGGCTGCCTGCAGGCAGCCCGGATCGTGGATTCGCCGTCGGCGCAGTTCCGCAGGCGCAGATACTGCGTGGCCGAGACTTCAACGGCATCGAAGGCCTGTACCGCGATGGCGATGTTCTTTTGGGACACCGTGACGCCGGCAATCGTCTTGAGAGCCGTGCAAGAGCCGAGGGTAACGGCGAGCGCGAGCGTCGCCGCCTGGGCAAAGCGGAGGGACATGAGAGGTCCTGTGTTGTCGGGAAGAGGGAGCGGTGGGGCGGGCCGGGCTACCGGATCATCGCCAGGGCGGTTGCCTGGACGAGATTGACCCGGTTGGTCCAGCCGCGTGCGAAGCTGAACCATGCGGGCAGGGCGCGCAGGAAGCCGAGCCGGCGGTGGCAAAGCGCCTTCACGAGGCTGGCGTGGTCGTCGATGGATTGAACCGCCTGGAGGGTGACGGCGCCGATATGGCCGTCGACGGTCACGCCGAGGCAGGCCTGCAGGGTTCGGGCGGCGCGCACCGGGCCGGCATTCACGCTTTCGTCGAATACGCAGTAGTCGATGGGCGAAGGCAGGTCGGCATAGCGTATGGGCTCGGCATACTGGCGTGTCAGGATCTGCGTGGCCTCGGTGAGCGTGAGGCCTTTCACCTCGATCGGGCTTGCCTTGCGCCCGAGCTTGCGCCAGGCACCGAGGGTGGCGGCCGTAATGCCGTATTTGGTGGCGCCCCCGCGGTCTTTCGGATCGTTCACGAAGCCGCCTTCTGAACCGAAGACGAGCGAGATGGAGTGGGCGAGTGTATCGCTCATGAAGAAATGTCCTAGGAAATCTGATTGTTTTCGGCAGTAAAATACCGGTGCCCGATCTTCCTGGGCGCAGGGTGCAATCTTGCGCCACCGGCCGAAGCCGGATACAGCTTGTCCCGGGAAACGGAATCTTCATCCGGGGGGGTGCAGTCAGTATATGACTTTTACGTCGACCAATTTTCTACTTTTTTGTGTAATATTCTTTCCGCTCTACTTCCTGTCGATAACCAGGTTGCGGCTGAACAATTTCCTGTTGCTGGCCGCCAACATGATCTTCTACGGTTGGGTACATCCCTATTTCGTTGTGTTGCTGCTGCTTTCCACGGTTGTGGATTTCTCTCTTGCCTTGCTGATCGACCGTGAGGCGAACCAGTCGAGACGACGAGTGCTGCTCGCGGGAAGCATTGCAGTCAATCTTCTCTTCCTGGGTTACTTCAAGTATACGAATTTTATCATTTCATCCTTCAATGATATTTCAGGAGAGAAGTTCAATCTGCTCACGGATGTCATTCTGCCGGCGGGCATCAGTTTCTATACGTTTCAGAGCATGAGCTATACGATAGATGTCTACAAGGGGCATATGCGCGCCACGCGGTCCCTCGTCGACTATCTCGGCTTCGTGTCCTTCTTTCCCCATCTCGTGGCCGGCCCCATCATGCGCGCGACCGTGCTGTTGCCGCAGATCCAGCGTGAGCGGCGCTTCGATCCGTTGATGGTGGAAGATGGCGCGCGCCAGATCCTGTGGGGCCTGGCCAAGAAGATCTTGGTGGCGGACAACCTGTCGGATGCGGTGGAGGCAGCCTTTTCTGCTCCTGGCCAGCATTCGGCAGTGTCCCTGCTGATTGCCGGCGTGTTCTTCTCATTCCAGATCTATGCCGATTTCTCTGCCTATTCCGATATCGCTATCGGCACGGCCAAGATCATGGGCATCAGACTGATTCGTAATTTCGATACACCCTATTTCGCGGTCAACATCATCGACTTCTGGCGCCGCTGGCACATCTCGCTCACCACCTGGTTTCGCGATTACGTGTTCTTCCCCATGGGTGGCTCGCGCGTATCGACGTCGCGCTGGTTGTTCAATATCTTCTTCGTCTTCCTGCTTTCAGGCCTCTGGCATGGCGCCAACTACACTTTTCTGGTCTGGGCGCTGATCCACGCGGCGACATATGTCGCCGTAGCCCTGGCCCATCGGGCCGGCCTGCGCATGCCCGAAGGGACGTTTCCAGCCATCGTATCCGCCTTCGTCACCTTCCTGTTCGTCACGCTCGCCTGGATCTTCTTCCGGGCCGCCGACGTCTCGACGGCGTTCGAGATCCTCGGCCGCATCGCCGATCCCCGCCTGTGGCATTTCCAGCGTTCGTTCTGGCAGACCACGCATTGCGAGACCGCAGTCAGCGTGATTGCGCTGATGGTCGTGGTGGAATGGTTCACGCGGCGCTGGGAGCATCCGCTCGCCATCGCTGCATGGCCAGCCCTGGCAAGGCGGGCAACCTATGTCGCGCTGCTCGCGGCCGTCGTCCTCTATGGTGCAGCCAATGAAGCCTCTTTCATCTACTTCCAGTTCTGAGGCCGCCGGCGCCCTCTTCATGGTGCAGGACCGCGCGGGCTATCTGCGGGTTGCCGGCAAGCTGGCGATTTTCCTGGCGGCGTTCGCGGTTCTGGAAGCCCTGTCCTACCTGTTCATCCCGCCGCTTCACCCCCTGCAGGAGGTCTCGCAGAAGAAGCCTCCTCTGCTGCAGGCAACGCTGGACAGCGACGCGCACTATGACACCTTCTTCGTCGGAAGCTCGCTGACGGAGGAGGGGATGAATCCCGATGCCTTCGCTGCCGGATGGGGCGGTACGGCCTTCAACGCCGGTCTCGCCGGCACGGCGAATGTGACCTTCGCCAAGACCGTGATCGAATCGATCATCGAGAAGAAAAAGCCCAGCCTGATCGTCTATGGCATCGAGCATTTCGCCTTCGATCGCGGCGTCAAGGAGCAGGACACCCAGATGTTCCGCTTCCTCAATCTTTACCGACAGAGGAGCCAGATCAAACGCTGGCTTGGCCGGGCCGTTCGCGGCCGGTTCCAGAAATTTCCGGCGTTCTGGGACGCCCGCGCCCACGTTACCGACTTCGACAGGCGATTTCGCAGGTTTGACGGGGCGGAGCTGCATCCGAACGGATGGGTGGAGGTACACGCCTTTGCTAGCATGGTGAAGAATGCCGAGAGTCCCTTCCCCGGGCCGTTCCAGGAGCCGCCGGTGCAGGTCATGGCCATTGAGGCCATCAAGGCGCTCTCCCGCAAGACGGGCATACCGGTCGTCTTCGTGCAGTATCCGCAGTCCGACCGGGCGCTTGCCTCTTCGCCGCAGCGCTATCCGGGGTTTCGTGCCTTCATGAAATCGCATGTGACGGACGACGGCTTCGTGTTCCTCGACTTCAACTTCGAGCACCCGTTTCCCCATGAGAATCCCAATCTCTACTACGACGACAGCCATCTGAACTCGGATGGTGCACGGACCTTTGCGCCGCTGCTGGCGGCTGAGATTGCCAAGCGCTGTCATCGCGAGGACGCGAAGGTGGTCTGCCGCTAGTCCCTGGCCTAGCGGCGTTCAGTTCAGGGTGAGGCCGGCGCCTGCGATCCACAGGGCATCGGCCTGGTCTTCGGTCATGCCCCTCGCTTGCAGGAACGCCTCCACAAACGGATGGTGGCGATGGAACTCGCCTGTCCCCGCAAGCAGCATGCGGGCCGGAAACTGCTGGTCCCGGGGCAGGCCGGCGATGAAATCGGCAAATGGCCGGGGCAGCATGCCGACCTGCACGGCGGCGAGCGCGTCGTCCTGGCTGATGATGGCCTGCAGGGCCGCCACGGTGAAGAACTGCCAGCGGGTGAGGGCTTCGGGCACCGGGGCGACGTCCGCCGCGATGTCGTAGAGCGTGATCGCCTTGCCGCCGCTGAGCTCGTAGCGCGGCGCGCCGACGGCGTGGAAGCCCGTGGGCGCGGTGAAGGGCTGCGGAACCGCGAGGCCGATCGCCGCCAGGGCTTCGGCCGTCCAGATCTGCTCGATGATGGGCGGATAGAGCACGTCCCCGATGCGCTCCCCCGTCCAGGGCTGCAAGGTGTCGAGACGAATGAGCATCAGGCTACTCCCAGGTAAGTGATGACGATGAGGCCCTGTGCGCCGGGGCCACCGTTCTGGCCGGTCGTCGAACGGGCACTGCCGCCGGCGCCGCCGTAGAGGCCGCCAGTCGGGCCAGCTCTCGTGTTGTCGATGTTTGACCGCCCGCCGCCGCCGCCTCCGGAGCCGTGCGTGCTGTCAAATTCCGAGCCGGGCAAACCGGGATTGGCGATGCCGGTCGAGACGCCAGCACCACCCGCACCGCCGAAGCCATTGTCGCCGGCACCACCGTTGCCCGGATTGGATGCGCCAGCGACGCCGTTTCCATTTGGTCCCGCCGCGCCGCCACCGCCCGCGCCGCCACCATTGCTATCACCGCCCCGACCACCGGAATACTTGACGTCGCCAATGCCCGAGGCTGCAGCACCGCCCGCGCCGCCCGGCCCATTGCCGGCATCGCCGCCCACGCCGCCTTTGGCCCCGATGAAGGTCCCCGCACCGGCATAGGTCGTAGCTCCCATCCAGGTATCTTCACCGGAGGGAGCAATTCCGGCTCCCGAGCCGGGTCCAGCCCCATTGCCGACGTAGTAGGGGACCGAGGCGCCCGGCATCAGGGTGACATTGTTCTTGCGAGAATATCCGCCGCCACCGCCGGCGCCCGGATTCGTATTGGCGCTCAGGCCGGCGGCCCCGCCTCCGCCGATCGTCTCGATCTGGTTGTTCGAATTGTTCCAGTCACTCGGAACGACCCATGTGTTGAGGCCGGTCGTGGTCAGGAAGATGCGCTTGGTGACGTAGGTGACCTGCGCACCGGGATTGACGATAATGCCGGGCAACATCAGGCGATCCCCTTCACGAGAGAAGCATGAATGCGAGATGTCGAGGCGTCTTCCACGACGTAGTAGAGCTTGTCCCAGGCATTTGCGGCCGTGGAAAGAGACGGAGCCGTCCCCCCGGCGAACTTCCACGCCGAGCTGAAGGCAAGCGTGCGGTTGCCCGTCCCGTCCTGGTATATCGAGATGGAGCCTGTCTGCCCTGTCTTCATGTTGGTGGGGTTGCCGAGCGTGCGGTTGCCGCCGATGGACACGTAGAAGTTGAACCCGGTGGAGAAGTCCAGGGCGACGGTTGCCGCATCGGCAAGCTGGGGAGCTCCTGCCGCCGCCCAGACGTTGCCGGCTTCCAGCATCTTGTTCGCCGTCGCGGCCCGGTACTGGGACACCGTGGCGATGTCGGGTCCGACGGCGGGATTGCCGGCAACGCCGTCCCCGTTTGCCACCACCGCTCCTGTGCCGGCGGTGATCGTGCGGGCGACCACGGACCCGGAGGCGGTGCGGGCGATTAGGCCGTTCGAGGCAAGGCCAGTGAGGGAGGAGAGGATCGCCGCCGCCGCCTGGTAGACCGGGGAGAGCGCCGCGACGGCCGCCGTCACGAAGGCCGTGGTGGCCAGCTGTACCGTGCTGGTGCCCGCGGCGGCGGTCGGAGCGGTGGGGCTGCCGGTGAGCGCGGGCGAGGCGAGCGGCGCATAGGACGACAAAGCGACTGGCTGCACGGCCGTATCGGCCTTCGCGCCCTGTGCCGCCGTGGCGAACGACGCCGACGTGACGCCCGAATCCTTGAGCAGCTTGCCGTTGGTGCCGCTGAATGCCGCCAGCCTGTTGTCCGTCGAGCTGGCGGGACCGTTGACGTCGCCGCCCACCGCCGCACCCGAAGCCGAGATCACGGGGTTCTTCGGATCGGTGTTGTCGACGGTGATGTTGACGCCGGCATTGACAGTCTGGACCGCGCTGTCCGCTTTCGTCCCCTGCGTCGCCGTGGCGAAGGCCGAAGCGGCGGCGTAGGCGGCGGATCCCAGGGAGGCAGCATTGGCCTTCGCGTTGAGAGCCGTCTGCGTGGCCGTGCCGATCGGCTTGTTTAGGTCCGAGGTATTGTCGACGTTTCCAAGCCCGATATCGGCCTTGGTGCGGCCATCCGTGTAGGTCCTGGCGTTCGCCAGGATCGCGGCGTCGGCGGTGGCCTGCGCCGTCGACACGGGCTTGGCGGTGTCCGGTGTGTTGTCGACATTGCCGAGGCCCACGTCGCCCCGCCCGAGTGTCACATCGCCCGAACGCCCGGCCACGGAGGTCACGGCGTTGACCTGCGCGCCCGGCTGGATGCCGTCGAGCTTGGCCTTGTCGGCTGCCGACATCTGGCCGGACGCCGTGCCGGAGGCAAGACCCGCGAGGAGGCCGGCCTGCTCCTTCAGCCGCTGCCCCCACATGGTGACGCGGTCGAACATGCCGTTGAGCGTAGCCGCCGGCAGCGGCCCGCCGTCGAGCAGCGCGACGGGCTGGGTGAGCGGCACGTCGCGGTAGAGGATCAGCGTGGTGCCAGCGGCGGGCGGAACGAGCATCGTCACGGTTCCGCCGGCCGGATAGCCAGCTCCGGAGACGGTGTAGTCGACGCCCAGTATCTTGGTGCTCGCCGATCCGTCCGCAGCCTGCACCTGCACCACCAGGTCCGTGCTGGCGAAGAAGGGCGGCGGAAAGGCGAAGGCGAACGTGCTGCCGTTCCCCGCATAGGAACGGCGGTTGTCGTAGGAGGAGATGGTCATGAGGCTTCCATGAAAAAATCCGCCTGGAGCTCGGCGAGGAAGGCCTCGCCGATCCGGTTGCGCGAACCCTTGGGCCGCCCGGCGGGATTGCCGGACCGGCCCTTGCTGAAGCGCGTCGCGGGCTTTTCGGCCCGCTCGGCGCCGGCCGGCACCGCCGGTTTCCTGGACCGGGCACGCTTGGGCGCTTCCGGTTCGGCGGGCTCAGCCACGGAGGCCGCCCTCCGGCCGCTCGACCCAGCCGGCGATCGTGAACTCGGGCTGACCGCCGGGCTGGGCGCCTGCCAGCACCACCACCGGAAGCCTGCCAGGGTTGTCGGCGCGCCCGGCGAGAAACTCGTCGTGAAGGGCGTCGACGGCGGCGATGAACTGGCCGGAGGTCGAGGAGAGCTCGCGCACGCCGCCGCCATGGCGCTCGGACAGCTGCAGCGTCAGGCGCACGCCGCGCTTGAAATGCGGCGCGGGCGCCTCGGGCCATTCCTGGCCGAGGGGGAAGAGGCGCATGTCCGGCCTGGTGCCATGGCCGAAGGCCATCCAGCCCACCTCGATGGCATCCATGTCGAACACGGCGGCGAAGTTGTCGGTGATGTCGGTGGCCGTGACGCCGCGCGCGGTGCGGTCGATGCGCAGGAAACGCGCCTCCACGGCATGATACTTGACGATGGGCAGCTGCGTGCCGGCGGGCCTGTAGTCGAAACCGAGAGCCATTGAAAAGTCCTGGAACTGAGAGGAAAGCGCTGGAAGCGCGGAGATGCCATCGCCGTTGCGGGCGGATGGCTGCCGATCCGGACCGTGCCGGGGAAACCCCGGAGCCCAAAAAGCGAAACCCGCCGCGGCAAGCCGGGCGGGTGACCAGAAAGCAATGGGCTGCAGGGGGCGGCGGGCAAGATACCTGCCCGGAATCAAAAAGCCCGGAGCTGGGAGGCTCCGGGCGCAACAATCCACGGTGGATATGTGACGTTTATGCCATCCGGCGGCAACGGCGTCAAGAAAAAAGAACATAAAGGGAACAAAATGTTCCCGGGCGTGCTCTCCCGTCGGCGGCTCGCGCCTTTCGGCGTGCGGATCATCCGGGTAGGATGGCAGGCATATACAGGTATGGCTAGAACGGGAACGATATGCCGGCCAGTGACGACAACCGCCTCGGTACCTATCTCAGGGATCGCCGGACCCGGCTCGACCCCGCCGCCTTCGGATTGGACGGCGCCCGCCGGCGCACGCCCGGCCTGCGGTGGGAGGAAGTGGCACAGCGTGCCAATATCAGCCCCACCTGGTACACTTGGCTCGAGCAGGGCCGGGGCGGCGCACCCTCGGCCGACGTGCTGGACCGCATCGGGCGGGCCCTGATGCTGACCGATGTTGAACGTGAGCACCTCTTCCTCATCGCGCTCGGTCGCCCGCCCGAAGTGCGCTACCAGGCGGTCGAGGGGGTCTCGCCGCGTCTGCAGCGCGTGCTCGACGCGCTGGCGTTCAGCCCGGCCATCGTCAAGACGCCGACATGGGACGTGCTGGCTTGGAACCGGGCGGCCGCTTCGGTGCTGACGAACTACGCCGAGTTGCCTCCCGACCAGCGCAACATATTGCGCCTCATCTTCCTCGATCCCCGTGTACGCGCCGCCCAATATGACTGGGAGGGCGTTGCCCGCTTCGTGGCGGCGGCGTTCCGGGCGGATGCCGCGCGTGCCGGGGCCACGGAGAGGGTGGGCGATCTGGTGGACGAGCTTTGCCGTCTCAGCTCCGAATTCGCCGCCATGTGGCGCGACAACGACGTGCGCAGCTATGGCGAAGGCGTCAAGCGCCTGAAGCATCCCGTGGCGGGGCCGATCGCCTTCGAATTCTCGGCCTTTGCCGTCGACGGCCGGCCCGACCTGGGCATGGTGGTGTACAACCCCGCCACGCCGGAGGATGCCGAGCGCGTGGCAGCCTTGATGAAGGGGCCGTGAGGGTCCGCCGCCCGTGTTGGCACCTCCTTTCCAGGGAGGTCATATTTTCATCAGTCTTTCCCAGGGGCATGCCATAGCCCTTCGTCCGTTGCCGGCCTAACCTCCGCCGTACCTGCAAGCGAAGGAGCAGAACGATGACGAATGTCGCGGAACAGTTCGCCGAAACCCTGGCCGCGGCCGGCGTGAAGCGCATCTATGGCATCGTGGGCGACAGCCTCAACGGGCTCACCGACGCCATCCGCCGCCAGGGCAGGATCGAATGGCTCCATGTCAGGCATGAAGAGGTCGCCGCCTTCGCGGCCGGCGCCGAAGCTCATCTCACCGGCAGCCTTGCCGTCTGCGCCGGAAGCTGCGGGCCGGGCAACCTCCACCTCATCAACGGGCTGTTCGACTGCCATCGCTCGCGGGTGCCGGTGCTCGCGATCGCCGCGCATATCCCGTCCGCCGAGATCGGATCGGGCTATTTCCAGGAGACCCATCCGGAGAATCTTTTCAGGGAATGCAGCCACTACTGCGAGTTGGTCTCCAGTGCGCGCCAGATGCCTCGCGTGCTCGAAGTGGCGATCCGCGAGGCAGTCGGCAAGCGCGGCGTCTCGGTGGTGGTGATTCCGGGCGACGTCGCCCTCCAGGCCGCCGAGCCCGCCTCGGCGCCGAAGGGCGAGACGCTTCTGCCGGCCGCACCCGCCGTGATTCCGGGCCGGGACACGCTGGACAAGCTCGCCGCACTCCTCAATTCCGCCGAGCGCGTCACCCTGCTCTGCGGCGCGGGCTGCGCCGGTGCCCAT
The DNA here is from genome assembly GCF_059699065.1 of Labrys sp. ALF-8. Classification (NCBI taxonomy): domain Bacteria; kingdom Pseudomonadati; phylum Pseudomonadota; class Alphaproteobacteria; order Hyphomicrobiales; family Xanthobacteraceae; genus Labrys; species Labrys sp. ALF-8. The sequence continues at coordinate 1,520,995 of NZ_AP048537.1, read as the reverse complement.
GCCGAACTCGTCGCCCTCGGCGAGCGGCTGAAGGCCCCGATGGTGCATTCCATGCGCGGCAAGGAACATGTGGAGGGCGACAATCCCTTCGATGTCGGGATGACGGGGCTGATCGGGTTCTCCTCCGGCTACTATGCCATGCTCGACTGCGACGTGCTGCTCATGCTCGGCACGGATTTTCCCTATCGGCAGTTCTATCCGAAGGATTCGAAGACCCGCATCGCGCAGGTCGACATCAGCGCCGGGCAGATCGGCCGGCGTGCGCCGGTGGACCTCGCAGTGGTCGGCGACGTCGGGCAGACGCTCGCCGCCTTGCTGCCTCTTCTCGAGGACGGCCGCAGCGATGCCTTCCTCGCCAAGGCGCAGAAGCACTACGCGCAGGCTCGCAAGGACCTCGACCGCCTCGCGGAAGGCAAGCCGGGGCGCGGCCTCGTCCATCCCCAGCAGGTGGCCAAGGCGATCGGAGACCTCGCCGCATCGGACGCCGTGTTCACCTGCGATGTCGGCCTGCCCACCGTCTGGGCGGCGCGCTATCTGTCGATGAACGGCAAGCGGCGGCTCCTCGGCTCCTTCTGGCACGGCTCGATGGCCAATGCGATGGCGCAGGCCATCGGCGCCCAGGCCGCCTCGCCTGGCCGGCAGGTCGTCTCGCTCTCGGGCGATGGCGGATTCACCATGCTGATGGGCGATCTCATCAGCCTCAAGCAGCTCAAGCTGCCGGTGAAGGTGGTGGTCTTCAACAACGGTGCGCTCGGCTTCATCGAGCTCGAGCAGAAATCCACCGGATTCCTCAATTTCGGCACCGAACTGGAGAATCCCAACTTCGCGGCCATGGCCGAGGCGATCGGCATTCGCGGCATTCGCATCGAGGATCCGGCCGAGGTCGAAAGCGCCATTGCCGCCGCCCTGGCACATGATGGACCGGTCGTCGTCGACGCCGTCGTTAACCGCACGGAACTCGCCATGCCGCCCTCGATCACCGCCGAGATGGCCAAGGGCTTCTCGCTCTACATGGTGAAGGCGATCATGAACGGGCGGGCTGACGAGGTGATCGATCTGGCCAGGAGCAATCTCTGGCGCTGAGGGGAAGCTGCGCCGCCGCCTTGGCGAACTACTGGATGCGTTCCGGCCGCCTGGCGCACGTCCGCCATCCGTCACCCTCTGGAATGGACGGCTCGAAAGGAAGGCATCCGGACCCGCTTCGTCATTTGGAGCCGAACTTGTCGAACGTACCGCCCCAGCTGAGCGTGAGCGTCTGCTGGCCGTCGTGCCAGTAGTAATTTGCCTGGACCGTCGAGTTCTTGAAGCGCAGCAGGTCGGCCGAAAGTCCTATCGGCAGGAGCGCCTTGCCGATGTCCTTGACATCGCCGATTCCGGAGATGCGGTTCACCTTGCCTTCCAGGCCGGCAAATCCGTTCTCCGCATCGGGAAATCGCAGCGACAGTCGGTTCACTGCCTCGACGACCAGCGAACCGACGACATTGTCGCCGATCAGCCCGTCGAGCCAGTCGCGGAACTTCGTCTTCAGCAGCAGCTCATTGGCAAGATGGCCCCAGAAGGTGGGCGTAACGACGGCGCCATCGGGAGTGGCCACCACGAAGCCGCGTTCATCGATATGGATGTTGCATTCGCTTTCGGCAACGGCGGCATGGAGCGCAGTGAAAGTCAGCCGCTTGCCGGTCTCGCCGAATCCGAGGGAAATACGCTTGCTGCCGTAGCTGCTGGCGGGCAGCAAAGCCGGACGGGGCTGCGGGGGCGGACGCCATTGCTCGCGAAACCCCTCGCCGATGGTCGCGCCAAGGGAGGCCTTGAGGGCCCAGTGCTTGGGATCCTCCTTCATGCTGATCATCGAGGCGTTGGCCGGGCGCGGTGCCCGCGTGGCATCGAACGAAAGCGCGCCGGCCCCGGGCCGGGGCGATTTTCCCGCACCGGGAAGCTTCATACGGCCGCCCAGCTCGGCCTGGAGATCGTCGGGATCCACGGCCTTGAAGGTGATGCCGTCCAGCGTGTTGTTCGCCACGCGCAACGTGCCTGACTTGATGTGCTTCAGGATATCGATGGGTGGGATCAGGTCCCGACACCTGGCTATGATCACGTCCAAAGTTCTTTGCTGCGGCTCGTCCATGATCGGTTCTCAACAGCCCTGCCGGGAGGCAGGGGCAACGGCAAAATCCTGCCGACGGACCCAGGTTCGGCCGATTTCTTGCACCCGGCCTGAGCGGGGTGGACGGCTCTTCCACTCAAGACTGAGGCCAACCGATCGAGTTGGCAAGTGCGAACCTCCCTGTTCCGCCCGCGGCCCCGGCCGTGCCATGCTGGGCCCGAGGCCCGCCGCTCGGGTCGATATGAGAAGGAGGCGCTATGATGCCGGCAGCGACCGATCACGCCCTGCGCCGGACCGTTTGCCTGGTTGCTCTCCTCAATCTCGGCTATTTCGGCGTCGAGTTCGCGGTTGCGCTCGCCATCGGCTCAGTCTCGCTCTTTGCCGACAGCATCGACTTCCTGGAGGATGCCTCCGTCAATCTCCTCATCCTGGCGGCGCTGGGATGGTCGGCGGTGCGGCGGGCCCGCGTGGGAATGCTGCTGGCGGTCATTCTGATGGTGCCCGCGCTCGCCACGTTGTGGACGGCCTGGGACAAGTTCTCCACACCCGTGCCGCCAGCACCGCTGCCGCTCTCGCTTGGAGGTCTGGGGGCGCTCGTCGTCAATCTCGGCTGCGCGCTGATGCTGGCGCGCTTTCGCGCCCATGCCGGCAGCCTGACGAAGGCGGCGTTTCTCTCCGCCCGCAACGATGCACTCGCCAATGTCGCCATCATCGCCGCCGGCCTGCTGACGGCGTACACCTTCTCGGTCTGGCCCGACCTCGTCGTCGGCCTCGCCATCGCCGCCGTGAACGCGGATGCCGCCCGTGAGGTCTGGGAGGCGGCGAGGCAGGAACATCGCGAGGCTGTGGCCTGAGACGAGGGGCTTCGTCCACCTTCCAGCGGAGGCGAATGTCGGCCTGCTCGATCGCCCCGCCCTCTTGCAGCGGCGTCATTTTGCCGTATGAACCCGGGATCGATTTCTCGCAGAGGGGGACTGGCAATGCCAGGAAGGCATAGGGCTTCTCGACCATTCCCGGTTCGGCTCTGCGCCTGCGCCGGCCTGCTCGCCTTGTTCCTTGCCGTGCTGCTGCCGCCGCCGGCTTCGGCCCATCGCAGCGCGGCCGGTCGTACGGACGGTCTGCCGATTCCCACCCTGACCCACGGCCAGATGGCAGTGATCGCCGAGAATCGCGCCGAGATCCTCGCCCTGGCAGACAGACAGCCCTTTCCAGACATGACGTTCTGGCGCCTTCGCAACTATGTCGGCCTGCAATATGCCGCCTGCCTCTGGGGTCTCGTGCCGGGCAGCATCGCGGATGAGGCGAGCCCCTTCAACGAATGCAGCCACGCTTATCTGTCCGGCGTGCGGGCGCTGCTGCTGCACATGAAGACGATGCCGGGCGACACGGCTGCCGCAGCCGCGCTGGTGGACCGGATCAATATGGAAATGCTGCAGAAGAACGCTTCCCTCGTGGTCTGCCGTTTCAGCGAGGAGCCCTTCAACACCGCTGAGATCGTCGGTCCGCACTGGAGCGAGATTCCGTTCCACGGCCCGAGCCTCCTGGCCATGCTCGGCCTGGCGGCAGCCTTCGCCGGCGGCCTTGCGATGTTTTCCCGCTTCCTGCGGGGGCCGCGTGCGGAGGCTGCCGTCGCCGCCGGATGAGGAACAGGATCGATTGCCTACGGCGGATCTCTGCCCGGGCAGGTGCTCGTAACGCCGGCTTCGGCGGAACATCGTGAAGGGAGTGCCGCACCTTGCGCATCATGTGCCTCAACGGCTGGGGCGGGAAGCTTCACGATCGGCTCGTCCCTTATCTGGCGGCAGCAGCGCCCGACATTCTCTGTCTTCAGGAGGTGGTGCACAGTCCGGCTTCGGCGAGGGACTGGCTCGACTATCGCGACGGCAATCACCTCCTGGCGCAGCGCGCCAATCTCTTCCGCGACGTTTGCGCCGCATTGCCAGACCATGCCGGCATCTTCTGTCCGGCTGCCCAAGGGGTGCTGTGGGATGGGGAGGAGCCGGTTCTCTCGCAATGGGGGCTGGCGACCTTCGTCCACAAATCGTTCCCGATCATTGGACAGGTCCAGGGTTTCGTGCACAAGTCCTTCTCGGCGGACAGCTATGGCGATCATCCCCGCTCACGCAATGCCCATGCCGTCCGCGTCCATGACTTCTCGAAGGCCCGCCAGGTCTGCGTTGCCCATATGCACGGCTTGCGCGACCTAGGCGGCAAGCACGACACGCCCGAGCGCCTTGCGCAGGCCCGCAGGTTTGCCGACATCTGCAGCTTCGTTTCGGAACCCGGGGACGGCGTTGTCGCCTGTGGCGATTTCAACATCGAGCCTCAAAGCCTGACGTTCCGAATCCTGGCTGAACTCGGCTTGGCCGACCTCGTCACCGGGCGCGGCTTTACCGATACGCGCACATCGCATTATCGCAAGGCCGGACGGTTTGCCGACTACATGCTCGTCAACGACCGTGTCGACGTCCTTGGCTTCGATGTGGTGGCACAGCCTGAGGTGTCCGACCACCGTCCGTTGCTCATCGAGATCTGACCCGACGCCCGGGTGACGGGGCAGGCCGCGCCGAACGCAACCTGCCCCGCCGGGGCGGGATCTCAGGGCTTCACGGTGAAGCCGTAGCTGCCCTTCGTCACGTGCCCGTCTTTCGATAGGGCATGCCAGTCGACCCGATAGGCGCCGGCCTTGAGGCCCGGCGGCACGGACAGCATCAGCGTGGTGTCGCCATCCATAAGCATCGCGCCGTTGGTGGGGACCGCGGCCTTGTCCGGGCCTGTCACCGTCACGCCGGAGAATTTCAGGTTGATCGCTTCGCTGAAAGTCAGGTCGAGCTCGGCCGGGGGTGCTTGCACCGTGCCGTCGGCCGCGGGAACGGCCGATTTGAGATGGGCGTGGGCGAAGGCCTGGCCGCCCAGGCCGACGGCAATGAGGGAGGCAAGGACAGTCTTCGCAAGGAGGGGCTTTGTCATGTTGATTCCTTTCAGGGCTGAAGTGGGCGGCGAGCGTTCCACTGCCCGCCGCTTCGGTGTCAGGCGAAGGCCCGACGGATGGGGGGGACGGTGCGGATCACCAGCAGGTCGAAGCCGAGCATGGCGAGGATGGCGAGGCCGGTGATCGGAAAGGCGAGGCCGATGGCGACGGCAGCCAGCCAGAGGAAGCGATAGATCCTCGGCTCCACGGGATAGGGCGGCACACCGATCCGGCCGGCGGGACGGCGCTTCCACCACATAGTCACGGCCGAGACCGACAGGAGGATGATGCAGATGCAGGTCGCCAGCATCACGAGTTGGTTGGCGAGGCCCCATTGCTGGCCCTGGTGGACGTTGATGCCAAACTCGATCGCCTTGCCGACCGGCCCGTAGTCGGCGAAGCGGATATCGGCGAGCGGCCTGCCGCTGTACTGGTCGATATGGATGGTACGCTCCTGCGCGAGATCGGGCGGGTAGATCGCCGCCGTATAGACGCCGGTCTCGTCCTGCGGGATCGCCATCTCGAAACCTTGCGCGATGCCGAGGTTGCGGGCCACGGTGATTGCCTTGTCCAGGCTGATGGGCGTTCCGCTGCTGTGAGCTTCCGAAAGGGGAACGGGAGCACCCTCCATCGTCCAGCCCGGGTTGGCGATCACGGCCTGGGTCGGCAGGGTGGAGAGGGGCACGTCATCCCAGACCTGCGCGGGGTAGCCGATGCCGAGCCTGCCGGCGTAGTCGTTCAGCGTGGCTCCCCAATAGCCGGACCAGGGCAGGCCGGTAATGGCGAGGAAGAAGACGAGGCCGCCAGCGAGGACACCCGTGACCGCGTGAAGATCGCGCCACCAGACCCGCCGCCGCGGTGAGCCGCGCACCGACACGATGCCGCCCGCCTGTCCGCGCGGCCACCACAGGTAGATCCCGGTCACTACCAGCACCAGCGCGAAGCCAGCCACTGCCTCGATCAACCGGTTGGCGAAGGCGCCGAACAGTTCGAGGCTGTGGATCTTCTTGAGGAGATACATCGGCTCGCGGTCCGCACGCAGCACGTCGAGCACCCTGCCGTCATAGGGATCGATATAGACGAGGTGCTTGCTGCCGCCGGCTTTCACGCTCACGACGGCAGGAGCCGTCCGCGTCGCCGGATCGGTGTAGGAGCCTGGGGTGGAGCCGGGCACGGCAGCGATGGCCCTGGAGACGAGTGCACTCGGTTCGAGTGCCGGCCTGCCTGGATCCGCGACCACGCTGCGATAGGCGAACACCGTCTGGTTGATCTCGTTCTTGAACAGATAGAGCGAGCCGGTGACGGCCAGAAGGACGAGGAACGGGATGCTCAGCAATCCCGCATAGAAGTGCCAGCGCCAGATCGCTCGGTAGAGCGACAGGCGCGGAGAGCCAGTGGGCTGGCTCCCGTCGAAAGTAGTCATGGCGATATCCTGCATTCGCCTGCGCGCCGAGGGACGCGCAGGCGTCGCAGCTCAGGCCAGGCTGGTTGAAAGGGGCCGGGAGAAGGGCACGCGTGCCCGCGCACCGGCGGGCGGCCCCTGGGAAAGGCGCGGCGTTCTCAGCCGGGTGGGGACCGGAGTGCGTGCCGGGGCCGGCGCCATGGCCAGGATGCGCACGAGCGGCACGCGCTGTGCCAGACCGCTCGCGGGGGGCAGGATCACCGGTGCGTGAAGCGTGCAGAGATCGCAACAATCATGAGCCGGCGCGCCGGGCTGGCCGCCTGTTCCGTCATCGGTGTGGCAGATGGAAAGGACCACGCCGCCGATGACGATCACGGGCGGTGCGCCATCGGCCGGGCTTGCAAGACCGCGCGCCATTCCCGCCAGCGAAAGTGCCAGCACCATCAGCGCGGCGACGGTGCGCCGGAGAGCGATGAGGTTCATCCAGTCCATGCCATCATGCCACGGCAAGAGGGGAATCCTGTCAAGCCGGGCGCCTTGTCGCACAGGACGCCACGTCATGCCCCATGAGCCCCCTTTATCGAAAAGGGCAATCCTCACGGGCGCTTTCCCAGGGGAGACACATGGGAGTCGATCTTATTCCGCCGCTTGGAAATTAATCGCGATGTCCTTGCATGTCGCCATCCGCATGCGGCTGCCCTTCATGCGGGTGATCGCCATGCATCTCACCGCCCGGTATGATGTGCAGGGCTCCCAGGCGCACGCCGCGCTGGGTGGTGACGCCATCGGCGAAGGCCGTGACGTCGCGGACGCTGCCCCTCAGCACCGCGACCTCAAGGCAGTCATGTTCGTCGACATGGACGTGCAGGGTCGCCACCGAGAGATCGTGCTTGTGGTGCTGGGCCGCGGTCAGCCTGCGGGCGAGATCACGCTTCTCGTGCTCGTAGACATACGAGAGCGTGGCCAGGCACTGTGCATCATCGTCTTCCGCCGACTGCCCGCGCGTCACGGCCTCGCGCACGATGTCGCGCAGCGCCTCGGATCGGCTTGTATAGCCGCGTCGGGTGCTGAGGCGATCGATGGTCTCCAGCAGGTCGTCGTCGATGCTAATGGTGATGCGCTGCATACCGGCTTTCCTCACCGCCGTTGGAGATGCCTCAATAGCCCGCGTTCGCTCCCGTCACGCAAGGCCTTCGTGCGCCGCGTGCCTGGCTATGTCATTTAGCGGTAGCCCCGTAATCACATTCATGGAAAAGTGCATACGTTGATGTGAGAGCGAGTCCGTGCTGCCAAACCCATTCGACGACAATCCGGCCGGCGTCCATGTCAAGGCCGCTTCGACCCTTGTGTTTCTCGTCGTCGCCAATGTCGCCGCGTGGCTCTGGGCATGGCTGGCTTTCGCCGACCGGCCGGCCCTGCTCGGCACGGCTTTCCTCGCCTACATGTTCGGCCTGCGCCATGCCTTCGATGCCGATCATATCGCCGCCATCGACAATGTCGTGCGCAAGCTCATGCAGGAGGGGAAGTCGCCTTTTTCGGTGGGTTTCTTCTTCTCGCTCGGACATTCCAGCATCGTGGTCATCGCCTCGGTCATCATCGCGGCGACGGCGGCTGCCATGCAGGGACAACTCGAGGAGTTCCACGATATTGGCGGCGTGATCGGCACCAGCGTGTCGGCCTTGTTCCTCCTGCTCATTGGCATCGCCAACCTCTTCATCCTCAGGGGCATCTGGGCCGCGTTCCAGCGCGCCAGGCGCGGGGAGAAGATCGTCGACGAGGATCTCGACGTACTGCTGGCCGGGCGCGGGCTGATCGCTCGGCTGTTTCGGCCGCTGTTCGGCATGGTCTCACGTTCCTGGCACATGTACCCGATAGGCTTCCTGTTCGGCCTCGGCTTCGACACGGCCACGGAGATCGGCCTGCTCGGCATTTCGGCTGCGCAGGCGGCGCAGGGCATGTCCTTCTGGACCATCCTGGTTTTCCCCGCCCTTTTCACCGCCGGTATGTCGCTGATGGACACCGCCGACAGCGTGCTGATGACGCGCGCTTATGGCTGGGCCTTCGTCAACCCCATGCGCAAGCTCTGGTACAACCTCACCATCACGGCCGCGTCCGTCGTCGTCGCCGTCTTCATCGGGGGCATCGAGGCACTTGGCCTGCTGGCCGACAAGCTCGGGCTTGTTGGCGGGATCTGGAGCGTCGTGGGTGAGATGAACGACAATCTCGCCAATTTCGGCTTTGCCGTCGTCGGCATCTTCGTGGCGAGCTGGATCGTTTCCACCCTGGTCTATCGCAGCAAGGGATATGACCGTCTTCCGGCGGGACAGCCCTAGGGAAGCTTCCGGGCCGTCAAGCGCGAGCAGCCGGCCTCACGAGTTGGAAGGTTGTCCGATGCCCCTCCATGCTGCGAGACAATCCTCGGGTGCGGCGGGGGCGCGGCCTTGCAGTATCGTGTTTCCCAGGCCCTGATCGCGTGATGGCGGTGCATAGGTGATACGGATCAGGTCTGCCGCCGTGCTTGCCTGTTCGGGCGTCCTTGCAAGGACGAGGGCATATTGGTCCTGCTGCCAGGCTGTCGGAAGCGATAGCCCACCGGGAAGGGCCGCTGTGCCTGCCGGTTCCTCGGGGCCTGTCTCACCCCGTTCCCGCGGATAAATCGCGATTACGCCTGGGGCCTCCCGTGCCGCTGCGAGGTCAAGTGAGGCGATCCGCCGCGAGGAAGGTGTCGAGGCGAAGACACCGTAGACGAGGCCGTCCGCTCTGGTAGCCAAGGGATGTGGAGCAGGGCGCGGCGAGGCTTGGACGAGGGTCGCGGTCCCCGCGGACAGAGAAGGCAACGGCGCAATCCCCTCCATGAAGGACAGGGCGGCCAGACCAACGGCCCAGACGGCGAGAGCGACTCCTCTCAACGCATCACGGCGTCCGATCTTGGTTTCAAGCATCTCACGGTCTCCGGCAGCAGAGAGGCCCCGAACGGCGGTTCATATTCGGTTCGTGAACCGGAAAGGCAGGGCGCTTCCGTCCCATTCCATGTCCTCGACGATACCCCCCAAGCGACGCGCACATCAGCCGGCGCGCCTTGCATGCGATCATGAACGCCATTCATCAATCCCTGAGCCGGACGAGCGGCGACGAGGGCAGTGTAGGCGAACTCTGAATCACGGTCGGCACACGAATGCGTGTGTGACGCGTGAGAAGGCGGAAAGACCGGGCGGCTGCTGTCATGCGGAGCGGAGCAGGAGTGGCCCGGCGAAGCCTCGAAAGAAGCGTGACGCGGTGCGGATGGCGTCCCGCGTCGTCATTTCGCAAGGACGCTGGCAGGACGAAACCCGCGAGGAGCAACTGCAAGTTCGTGCAAAGATGCTTAACCGGATCTTGCCACAGGGATGCGGCCTTGGCCGGCGTTGCGCGCTGGGGCGGTACCGTCAGTCACCACGCGACCATTAGTCGAAAGTCGAAAAACTATTAATCTACAATTTGTATATAAATTTATCCGATATTGTCTTGAGTGTAACAAATTATTATTTTGTACCGAGTGCCACAATTATAATATACAGTGCCAGTTGATAGAGGAAAGTTAAAATCTCTATTGATGTCAGGGTTGGGATTGGAATCGAGAAGGAGGGTGTGATGAAATATTTGCTCTTGGCATTGGGGCTCGCCGCTGCCGGCTGGGCCTTCGTCCCGACGCAGGCCGAAGCCGTCGTGTGTGCGCGAGGCGTCTACCGGGCCGGTTGCGCGGGGCCGAACGGGGCGGCGGTCGTTCGCCGCTATCCCCACCGCTACGTCGCTCCACGCCCCTATGTTGCGCCCCGTCCGGCCTATGTGGCTCCGGTAAGGCGTTGCGTATGGGTTTGGGTCAACGGCGTGCGCGTCTGCCGCTGAGCGGAACTCTGTGAAAGGGGCTGTCGACGAGGATTTCGCCGCAGCCTTTCGTCCCGCGAGTAGGGGGTGTCCTGCCGCTCCCTCACTCGTCATTCGGGTGAAGAGCTTCCTGAAACTGAAAGCTAGGCATTTCGCCCTACAGACCGGAGGTCAAGACCTCCCGGCAGGAGGGCGAAAGGCGTGCGGCATTCCTGCGCAGGCACGCGATGCCGCGCCCGCCGCCAAGCGGTACGGCGCTGCAGTAGGACCGGAAGTCCATGCCGCAGGACTGGCGAACGATGAAGATCTCCTCCCTGGGCGAAAACGCACGCATGGGAATGGCGGGAGCCGGCGCTGCCGGCGCGGCGGTTGCCGTGGAGCCAGCAGGCGCCGCCCCACCGATGGCGCCGACCGCCTGCTGGCAGGGGGCGGACAGCGATGCATTGTGCTGCTGCAGGCAGGAGAGCGCTGCTGCGCCTCCCGGCGTCACGCCCGAGCACTGCGCCATGAAATCCGACCGGCAGGCCGCCTTGACGGCGTTGCGCTGAGCGGTCGTCGGGGCGGATTTGGCCGGCGCTGCCGCAGGTGCAGCAGCTGGCTGGGGCGTGGGCGTCGCGGGGGCGGCCGAGGAAGACTTGCCTCCTTTCAACGCTCCAATCGCCTTCTGGCAAGCCGAAGAGAGACTCGAATTGTGCTGTTGGAGGCATTGCAGGGCGGGGAGGCCACCCGGCGCGACGCCCGAACATTGAGCGATGAAGTCCGATCGGCAGGCTGCCTTGATGGCGTCGCGCTGGGCCTGCGTCGGTTGCTGCGCCGGGGCCGATCCGACCCCCATCGCCAGGATGCACAGCATCGAGAGCATGCCAAAGAACGCGTGGACGAGGCGCCCCGCGTGAAAAACCGGGAGCCGGAAAGATCTGTGGTTCTGCATGAATTTCATCCCTCGCTCAGGTATCGGCCTGCCTGCACGGGGCCGTGCAGGCAATTTGGCGGCCATGTAGTTGGCGGGGCGGCAGGATTCTGCATCGACGCGGATAGTTCTTCGGCTCGCTTGCCATTCCCGCCCGCGAAGCTTAGCACGCCTTTTCAATTCCGATAGTAAAAATATCGGTAAACAGCCATCCCTTCTGTATAGGCATGCAGAGTAGGTCGATAGGATTATAGGGAAATACATTCCCCCCAGTCACATAGTCTGGAACAGTTTGTCGGCGATGGTATGGAGCGAAGGGGGACTACCCCAAAATTGCGCCGGCCTTCGGTCTCAAAGGGGATCCTGACCTTCACGGCCCTCGCGGAGAAGGTGCCAAGAGGTATGCATCTGGGCGAAGATTTTCCGGCATAGTATCGCCGTATAGTTCAAAATAAGCGCTCCGGTCGCCAGACTCTCCGCCGTAATGAACACTTGCGGATCGCAATGGAGAGGATAGACATTGCTGGTACGCCATCATTGTTGCTGCGGGATACCGCGCATTCGGTACGGGCCGTGATCGGAGCAATTCCTCCTCAGACCGCCACGCCGGAGCGGTGCCGACAGTCCCCAAGGGCCTACACCGGGAGCTCGACCTGTCATGTCGCCCTTTGATGTCGGTTCCATCCTCTTTCTCTTCGCCGCCCTGGTGAGCTTGGCAAATGAGCGCTTCTTCAAGCTGCCGCGCAGCATCGCGCTGCTCCTGGCCTCGCTGCTGATCTGCCTCGCCATCGTCGCGGCGGGCCACCTTTCCCCGGCCACTTGGCTGGCGCAGGCATCCCAGCATCGGCTCCAGAGGGCGAATCTTCCGCACACCCTCCTCGATGGTGCCCTCGCCCTGCTGCTCTTCGCTGCCACCTGGCATGTCGACATCAAGGGGTTGCGTCGCCAGGGCTTGATCGTCTTCATCCTTGCCACCGCCGGCGTGCTGATCGCAACGAGCGTCTTCGCGGGCTGCTTCTGGCTTCTCGCAAACCTCCTCGGCACCCCCATTCCTCCCGCATGGTGCTTTCTGCTCGGCGCGATCCTGGCGCCGACTGACGCAGTCGCCGTGGACGGCCTCCTCAAGCGCGTCGCCTTGCCGCCCGGCCTGCGGGACATCATTGCCGGAGAGAGCCTGTTCAACGATGGGGCCGCGGTCGTCATGTTCCTTGCCGCCGTTGCGCTGGTCGCAGGTGAAAGCGGTGTCATCGGCAACGGCCGGCTGCTGGAGGCGCTGGCCGTGGAGTGTCTGGGCGGGGCGGCGATCGGCGCGGTCGCTGGATATGCGGCGCGACTTCTCATGGAGAGGAGCGAGGATGAGATCGTCCGTTTGACCCTGTCGATCGCGCTGGCATTGTCGACCTACAGGCTTGCCACCCTGCTCCATGTCTCCGGCCCGATTGCGGTGGTCGTCGCAGGGCTCGTCCTCGTGAACGCGCGGCCCAAGGTCTCCAGACAGACAGCCTGGCGGCCTCATCTCGCCACCTTCTGGTCGCTGGTCGACGACCTCGTCAACACATTGCTGTTCCTGTTGATGGGCGCCGAGATCTTCACTCTCGACCTCGCCGCGTTCACGCAGGCGATCGTCCTCGCCGCAATTCCATTGGCGATCCTCTCCCGCCTGATCAGCATTGCCATTCCGGTCGGCCTTTCCTCCCGTTCCTGGCCCGAGAAAGCCCGAATGGTCTCCACGCTGACATGGGTTGGGCTGAGAGGGGCCGTATCGATCGCCTTGGTGCTGACCATTCCTGAAGGCCCCTACGGACCAACGCTTGCGGCGGCCTGCTACGCAGTCGTGATCTTCACCATCGTCGTGCAGGGGCTATCGACACCTGCTGTGCTGCGCCGCGTCTACGGCGGCGAGGCGCTGACCGCGCCTTTGGGCGGCGCCTCTGGCCATGAAGGCGGCGGTCATGGCGAGGAACAGGCGAAACCCGGCTGAGCGGCTGCGGCAGTGCTATCGGGTCAACTCCGCGATCACGCGGTCCAGCGGCACGTCGGAGATTCGGATGAGTCCGTTGAAGGGCATGTCCATGTCGAGGATGAGATAGATGGTACCGCCGATCAGGGCCGCTGCCAGTACCAGAAAGCAGACCACCAGTCGGTTGTCCGGCGCACGATAGCCCAGGCTGGCGAAGACCAGAATGAACCAGGCGACGAGCATGACCAGCAACGGCAGCGGCACGGTCCCTTCCGCCTGCTCGACCAGTTCCCATCGCAGCTCGAAAATGTTCTGGTAGGTCGTATGGGCATCCTGGGCCAGGCTGGCCTGCCCGGCATCCGCAGGCTTCAGGGCCTTGAGGCTGTCGCCCACGGCATTGAGCAACTGCTCCGAAACCGGATCGCCCATGATCAGAGGATCGCTGCGAGGTCTCGTCCCGTTCCTGGCTTGCTGCGCATAGGCGAGCAGGCGCGCGCGCATCTCGTCCGCCTCCGGGCCGTAGCGGCGCAACGTCCGGTCCAGGAGGATCATTTCGGTGGCGATGACATGCACGTTGTGATCAACCGCCTCGAAGGTATTGCGTGCGGAATTGATCATCAGGCCCAGGACCAGCGACGTCATCACGATGAAGACGTTGCCGACGAGCCTGATGACGGCGACCGTCTCCTCCTGCTGGTAGCGTTGCGGCAGCCTGGCATAAAGGAGAAGTGCGCCGAGGGACGCCGCGACGAGGCAGCAGAACGTCAGGAGGCCCGTGACGATCTCATAGCTGGCCATGGCGGCACTCCAGGGAGACGGTGTGTCGGGAAAAGGTGTCTGGGCGAAAGCGGTACCGATGAGGATATGCGGGCAAGGAGATTCGCCCATGCCTGTCGCCGCGGCCAGCATTTTCTCTTGTGTCTGAAGGTCCGCAAAAAAGGAGCCGTCGCATCGTTTTTCTCGAACTCTTGGCCGCTTCCGGTGCTTTATGCTTCCTGTTCGCAGGCAATGTCGACGTCGAAGTCGGCTAACAAGTCAAAATTATACTTTTCAGAATCTGCTCTTGGTGTAATTTCCGTTTATCGCGGGTGTGTTTCCAGTGCATGCATAATGCCTTTTGTGCGCTGCATGTCGGCAAGGCATGGGGCTGGTGCCTAGATGAGTAGTATGGCTGTCGCAATATTAGCGAGAATGCTTCCATTGCTTGTGCAGAGGCGGCCGTCACCTTTTGTAAAGACGCAGCGCCATCCGTTCTTCTGCACTGCCGAGAGACGCCTTGATGGTTTCGGGCCAAATCCGGTTTCTCAGATGCCGTTGGGGCATGGATCATCGTGTGCCATTATGATCCTGTCTGCATCCCGGGTTCTATTGTCCGATTTGGTTCAGAAGGCTGGAATTGTTTTCCGCTCCCACCTCGCCATCGATTTCCGTCCTCCGCGTTTTCTCGCCACCCGATCATGATTTCCGAGTCCGGCCAGCAGCCGTCAGCACTGCAGAAGGGTATGACACGATGATCTTCTCCCGCCCCGTCTTCCCTCCAAACGCGCTGACCTTGCGGGGACGGCTCCTGCTGCCGGCATGTGGCGCCATCCTCGCCTTGGCGGCCACGAGCTGCAATCAACAGAATACCTATGCTCCGCCGCCGCCAGCCAAGGTGGGCGTGGCCGCTCCGGTGCAGAAACCGGTCATCAACTATCTGCTGGCGACGGGCAACGCCAATGCGATCAACTCGGGCAATCTGGTGGCGCGCGTGGCCGGGTTCGTCAGCGCCATCAACTACAAGGACGGCGATTTCGCGAAGACGGGCACCTCGCTCTTCACCATCGAGCCGCAGCCCTATCAGCTTGCTCTCGAAAGCTCCCAGGCCTCGCTGGCAAGCGCAGACGCCAACTATGCGCAACAGCTTTCCAACTACAAGCGGCAGGCGACGCTGCAAACGAAGGACTTCGCTTCCCAGGCGACTCTCGAACAGGCGACAGCCAGCCGCGATGCGGCGCAGGCCGGCGTGAACCAGTCGAAAGTCGCGGTCGAGCAGGCGCAGCTCAATCTCGGCTACACCGATGTGAAGGCTCCGTTCGACGGCGTCGTCACGGCGAGGCAGGTTTCGCTCGGCGATTTCGTCGGTAACGGCACCGCGACAGTCCTCGCCACCATCGTCCAGCTCGATCCGATCTATGTCGACTTCAACGTCAGCGAGACCGACGTCCTCAACATCCGCTCGAACATGAAGCGCAATGGCGTAACGCTGGCCGATCTCAGGAAGGTACCGGTCGAGATCGGGCTGCAGAACGAGGACGGCTATCCCCATAAGGGCACGCTCAGCTACATCGCCCCGAGCCTTACCGCCAATACTGGTACGCTGGCCGTGCGCGCGGAGCTCGACAACCCGGGCAACGCCATCCTGCCCGGCTACTTCGTGCGCGTGCGGGTTCCCCTGGCCAGCCGTGGCGACAGCCTGCTGGTGCCGGATACCGCCATCGGCAGCGACCAGGGCGGGCGCTATGTCCTCCTCGTCGGCAAGGACAATGTGGTCGAGCAGCGCAAGGTCGAGATCGGCCAACTCGACGGTGACATGCGGGTGATTACCTCGGGTCTGGACCCGACCGACAAGGTGGTGGTCGACGGCATCCTGCGCGCCGTGCCGGGGCAGAAGGTCGATCCTCAGGATGCCGGCAAGCCGGCCGGCCAGGATGCCAGCACGAAGGCGTCCCAGCCATGATCTCGAAATTCTTCATCGAACGGCCGGTCCTGGCAAACGTCATTGCCATCCTGATGGTGGTGATCGGCTGCGTGGCAGTTTTCGCGCTGCCGGTGGCCCAGTATCCCGATGTGGTGCCGCCCACGGTCCAGGTGACCACGCGTTATCCCGGCGCCAGTGCGCGCGCGGTGATCGATACCGTGGCACTGCCCATCGAGCAGCAGGTGAACGGCGTCGAGGACATGCTCTACATGCAGTCCTATGCCGGCGCCGACGGCACCTATACGCTCACCGTCACCTTCGCGATCGGGACCGACCTCAACTTCGCGCAGGTGCTGGTGCAGAACCGCGTCTCCGCGGCGATGGCCTCCCTGCCGCAATCGGTGCAGGTTCAGGGCGTCACGGTGCAGAAGAAATCCACCTCCATCCTGCAGATCGTCACGCTGACTTCGCCGGATGCCAGCCGCGACAGTCTCTATCTCAGCAATTTCGCTACGTTGCGTATGAAGGATGAAATCTCGCGCCTGCCGGGTGTCGGTAATGTCACGGTGTTCGGTGCCGGACAATATTCGATGCGCATCTGGCTCGATCCGCAGAAGATGCAGGCGCGCGGCCTGCAGGCGCAGGACGTCATCAACGCCCTGCAGCAGCAGAGCCAGCAGGTCAGTGCCGGCCAGATCGGCGCCCCGCCCGTGCCGTCCGGCCAGAACTTCCAATATACGCTCGATGTCTCGGGACGCCTGGAGGATGCCGACCAGTTCGCCAACGTGGTGATCAAGGCGGGTACGACGGCGGGCGATGTCACCCGCGTGCGCGACGTGGGGCGGGTGGAACTGGGTGCGCAGACCTACAGCCAGGTCTTCAGCCTCAACAACAAGCAGGCGGCGGGTCTCGCCATCTTCCAGTCCCCCGGAGCCAATGCGCTGAGCACAGCGGCCGAGGTCGACGCCAAGATGAAGGAACTCGCCAAGGATTTCCCGCCGGGCGTCGCCTACTCCATCCCCTTCGACACCACGCTCTTCGTCAACCAGTCGGTGCATGAGGTCTACAAGACGCTGATCGAGGCCGGCGTGCTGGTGCTCATCGTCATCCTCGTCTTCCTGCAGGACTGGCGCGCCACGCTGATCCCGGCCACCACCGTGCCGGTGACGATCATCGGCGCCTTTGCGGCGATGGCGGCGATGGGCTTCACCATCAATCTCTCGACGCTGTTTGCCATCGTGCTTGCCATCGGCATCGTGGTCGACGACGCCATCGTGGTCGTTGAGGGGGCGGCCCACAACATCGACAAGGGCATGTCGGGGCACGACGCAGCGATCGCGGCAATGAACGCGCTGATCGGCCCGATCATCGGCATCACCCTCGTGCTCATGGCGGTCTTTCTGCCGGCCTCCTTCCTGCCGGGCCTGACCGGGCGGATGTATTCGCAGTTCGCGCTCGTCATCGCGGCGACGGCCCTGATCAGCGCCATCAATGCCGCGACGTTGAAGCCCACCCAGGCGGCGCTTTGGCTGCGTCCGGCCGTGCCCATGGAGAAGCGCAACTTTTTCTATCGAGGCTTCGATGCCGCCTATCTGTGGCTGGAACACCGCTACACGGCCCTCATCGGCGCAATGAGCAGACGCGCGGGCCTGATGATGGTGATCGCCCTGCTCATCATCGGAGCGGCCGGGTACGGCTTCTCCCGCGTGGCGACGGGCTTCCTGCCGATCGAGGACCAGGGTTACCTGCTGGCGGCGGTGCAACTGCCGGACGGCGCCTCCCTCGAACGCACGCAGAAGACCCTGAGCGAGGCTTCGGATGCTGTCCGCAAGGTGCCAGGCGTCTCCGAGGCCATCACCATCGCCGGTGTTTCGGCGCTCGACAACAACGCCTCGCTCGCCAATGCCGGTGTCGTCTACATCATGCTCGACGACTGGAGCAAACGCGGCAAGGGCGAGAACCTTCTCTCTCTCTACACCAAGCTGACCGACACGCTCTCGCAGATCCGGGAGGCCAATATCCTGGTGGTGCCGCCCCCTCCGATCCAGGGCATCGGCAATGCCGGCGGCTTCACCATGCAGATCGAGCTGCGGGACGGCAGCTTCGACCTCGCCAAGCTGCAGGCCTCGGTCAATGCCGTGATCGACGCCGCTTCCACCCAATCGGGTATCCAGCGTGTCTCGGCGCCCTTCCGGGCCAGCGTGCCGCAATACAAGATCGAGATCGACCGCACCAAGACGGAAGGACTCAAGCTCACGGTCGACCAGGTTTTCTCGGCGCTGGCGAGCTATGTCGGCTCCAGTTATGTCGACCAGTTCAACCGCTTCGGGCGCGTCTACCAGATCTATGTACAGGCCGATGCCGATGCCCGGCTGAGGCTCGAGGACATCGACCAGCTCACCGTGCGCAACCAGGACGGGGCGATGATCCCCATCAATACTCTCCTCAAGATCACGCCCTCGGTCGGCCCTTCGCTGATCAGTCTCTACAATCTCTACCCCTCGGCGACGATCACTGGCGTATCTCGGCCAGGCTTCTCGTCGGGGCAGACGATCAAGCTGATGGAGGAAATCGCCGCCAAGACCCTGCCGCCGGGCGTTGGCTACGAATGGACGGCGATGTCCTACCAGGAGAAGATCGTGGGCAACCAGATGTACATGGTGTTCGCCCTCGCCCTGCTGCTGGTCTATCTCGTCCTGGCCGGCCAGTATGAGAGCTGGTACGCGCCGATTTCGGTCATCCTCGCGGTGCCGCTCTCGCTCATGGGGCCGGTGCTCGTGCTGAATGGCCTGCACATCGACAACAACCTCTATGTGCAGATCGGCCTGGTGCTGCTGATCGCGCTCTCCGCGAAGAACGCCATCCTGATCGTCGAGGTGGCACGCGAGATGAGGGCGGAGGGTCATCCAATCCTGCAATCGGCGGTGGAGGCGTCTCGCGCCCGCTTCCGCCCCATCCTGATGACCTCCTTCGCCTTCATCCTCGGCGTGGCGCCACTGGTCGTGGCCACAGGAGCCGGCGCCAGCGCCCGTGCCTCCATCGGCATTACCGTGTTCAGCGGCATGATCGCCTCCACCTGCCTCGCCGTCCTCTTCGTGCCCTCCTTCTTCGTGATGGTGCAGCGCTTCGAGGAATGGCGTTCCCGCGGCAAGAAGCCGGCGCCCTCCGCGACGGAAGAGGCAGGCGCGGCAGGATGATCCCTGAAGCTCCGGCATCTCTGCCGCATTGAACCTGGCGGTTCCCGTCACCCTTCGGGGGCGGGCGCCGTCGCGACAGCCTTGCAGGACTTCTCATGCAAGGTATGTGCGAGCCACCTGAATCCTGTTTCGCCGGTCCTGTCGCGACATTCGAGCGATAGGTCGGCCGCCGATGTCGGGCCTGTGGTCCGAACGTTACGCTCCATCGCTTTGACACCAAGCGAGAGATTGGACAGTCTGGCCCCGACATGAATGCCGAAAGGCGGCCTTACGACTGGGAGTTCGTATGCGGCGGAAAGGTGCTTCCGGTGGAAACGCGCGGGCCTCTGACCTTCACCGATCCCAAGACCATGCTGGCCGAATGCCTGGCCGGCACCGGCATCGCCCAGGTGATCGGCTGGGGCGTCGGCGCGCTGCTGGAGAGCGGAGAACTCGTTGATCTCTTTCCCGACTGGCATGGCGAGCTCTTCCCGCTCTTCGCCTTTCATCCCTCGCGCAAGCATCCGCCCGCAAAGGTGAGGGCCTTTACCGAGTACTGCATCGAGATCCTCGGCAGGCTGAACCGACTTCCAGGGACGTGAAGCGACGCTTCGAAGGACACGCCAGAAGGACGAAGTGGAGCGCGGCCTCCGTCTTCTTTCTGGCGGACTTCTTCTTTCCCCGTCTCCCGATGCCCGGAATTTCGTCCTCTCGCGGCAATTTCCCTGCATTGCCAAGGCTTTGCGCCAAACCGGTTGTACGATATGCATAGGCCAATCAAGGTGTTGATTTTCATGAATTATTTATGTCATATTTTTGTCATAAAGCCACTTGACCATTTGTGGCTTCGTGATTGGGGCATCTCTTTGTCCCGGGCCGGAAGAGGGGCGGCCCCGTCATTTGCCGTATTGCGCGGGCGGCCGGTTTTGGACTGGTACGAGCCTTGACGCTCACCGGCACCATTGATTTCCGGGGTCCGATCTTGCTTTCCAGCACAGAACTGTTCGTTCGCATCCTCCTTTCGGCAATGCTGGGCAGCTTCATCGGCATCGAGCGCGAGCGGCTGCTTTGGACGGCCGGCCTCCGCACGCACATGCTCGTCTGCGTCGGTGCCTGTCTGATAATGATCGTGTCGGCATTCGGCTTCGGGGACGCGCTCGGCGACCATCACGCCGTGCTCGATCCCTCACGTATCGCGGCGCAGGTCGTGTATGGCATCGGCTTCCTCGGCGCCGGCACGATCCTGCTGCGCGGCGAGATCATCAAGGGGCTGACGACGGCGGCCAGCCTGTGGACCGTCGCGGCCATCGGCCTCGCCGTCGGCGGCGGTCTCTACGTGGCGGCCTTGCTGACGACAGGCGTGATCCTTCTCATCCTCGCTGGAATCAAGCCGCTCGAAGACCGGTTCCGCGCCCAGATGGCGGAGCGGGTGCTGTCCCTTTCGGCGCGCCGCGGCGCCATCACGCTCCAGACCATCGTGGATATCGCAGGCGTGGGCACCTCGCGCGTCAAGCAGTTTACCCTCTACCAGCAGGACAAGGACGCTTTGGACGAGATCACCGTGGCATTCGCGCGTCTTCCCGAGGGCACCGCCGAAGAGATTGCCGACAGGCTTCGCGCCATCGACGGCGTGGCTGCCGCAACCCTGGTGCATTGAGCTGCCATGGCCGGTCCTGCGAAATCACCCGAACGGCGCTACCAGGTCGCCGCCCTGCCCATTCGAAAGAACGGGGACCGGCTGGAGACCTGTCTCGTCACCACCCGGACGACCAGACGCTGGACGGTGCCGAAGGGCTGGCCGATGAAGGGACGCACCGATAGCGAGGCGGCGCGCATCGAAGCCGAGCAGGAAGCAGGTCTGGTCGGCAAGATCGGCAAGAAACCGATGGGCACCTATGTCTACTGGAAGCGGTTGGAGGCGCATTTCGAACTGATCGAGACGCGGCTCTACCTCCTCAGGGTCAAGGAAACGCTTTCGGCCTGGAAAGAGCAGGGCGAGCGCTATGTGCAATGGATGTCGTTGGAGGAGGCGATCCTGCTGGTCGACGAGCCCGGCCTTGCTGCTCTCCTGCGAGCATTCGCCGACCGGCACTGAGCGGTCGCAGCGGAAGGTCATTTTGCAAGATTGGTCTATTGCAAGATGCCGAAAGAAATTTCTCCCCGCGGGTGTCCCCGTTCATTGCTTGACAGATCTTCTTTGCTTTTCGTCTGAGGAAGATCGTAGGGCGCCAATTTTATAAAATAACATGAATTGCCTACCAGTGTTGCACTTTGGCAACCAATTGTCGTTCTCGGCGTGCTATCCAAAAGTGGTATTAGGTTTCGGGGGGTATTTCATGAAAATCTACGTTGCAGCCGGCGCCCTGCTTTTGAGCGCCGCTACTGCTTCGGCGGCAGATCTGGCGCCAGCGCCTGTTGAGCCGGTCGTGCCTGTCACGGCCTTCAACTGGACGGGCTTCTATGTCGGTGCCCACGCCGGCTACGGCTGGGGCCGCGAGGATGACAACCAGAGCCGTCTGTTTGGTGGCGGGGGCGCGCCGACAACTGGTCCGACTGGGCCTACCGGTACGGGCACTCCGGCGGACCATTTCAATGTGGACGGTTTCATTGGCGGCGTTCACGCTGGTTACAACTATCAGATTGACCAGTTCGTGCTTGGCGCGGAAGGTGATATCGACGTCGCCGATCTCAAGGGTGACGCCCATGCGATCTATGCCGGTGGTACCTCCCTGCGCAAGCTTGACCTGAAGAGCCGCTGGCAGGGTTCGCTGCGCGTGCGCGCCGGTTACGCCTTTGACAATCTGCTGATCTACGCCACGACGGGTGTCGCCTTTGCCGACGGCAAGCTTACCAATTCCGGCACGGATGGTGGCGTCGCCATTCCACGCACCAGTTCCAGCAACACGCATGTCGGCTGGACGGTCGGCGTGGGTGCGGAATATGCCTTTACCCAGAACTGGATCGGACGTCTGGAAGTTCGCTACACTGACTTCCAGAAGAAGAGCTACCGTACCTTCGACGGTCCGGTGAAGTCGGGCTGGGACCAGGTGGTCGCGACGGTGGGCGTGAGCTACAAGTTCTGACCTCTGGATATCGGAAAGCCCGGCCCTACGACCGGGCTTCTTGCTTCTGAGAGATTTCCTACTCGTGGTTCGGCTGGCAGCGCCCGGTTGTCATGGCGGCCCTTGAAGACCTGTCGCGGATGAGAATGCACGGCAAAGCCTTTGGGCCGGCCTCGGTTGCGGACCCGCTCATGCTCGCACGGGCCAACGCGATGCATCGCGCGGGCCGCCTGGATGAAGCGGAAAGAACCTATCGCCAGCTTCTCCTCAACGCACCGCGCGATCCACGCCTCTGCGCCAGTCTGGGCGAGCTTCTTCTGCGGATGGGGCGCCATGCCGAGGCCATCGGCTTCCTGGAGGTCCCGGCAGGGGCGAAGAAGGCGAGCGCGGACGATCTCAACAATCTCGGCTATGCGCATCTGCTAAACGGTACGTATGAATTCGGCTTGGAGCCTCTTCGCAAGGCGCGCGAGCGTGCCCCGCGTTCCTGGCGCATCCTCCTCAATCTCGGCCAGATCTATCTGAAGATGGGCAACCACAAAGCGGCAGTGCCAATGCTGGAACGAGCCCTGACTCTCGAGGGCGCTCCCACTACGGTGCGCTTGATGCTGGCCTCGGCCGTGGCGGACCTTGGCGATTTCGATCGTGCTCGTGCCCTCAACGAGCAATGCGCGCTGGATCCAGCCTTACGGCCCAGAGCCTTGCGAAGCCTGGCAAGCCTCGGCAGGCAGACCCGAGAAAATCACCTGCTCGATCGCATCCTTCCGGAAATCGAGACGTCTGCGGCCCCGGAAGCGGCAGTGCCGCTGCACTACGCCGCAGCCAAGACCTATCTCGATCTGAAGGAAAGCGACGCGGCCTTTCATCACCTGAAAGGCGCCAAGGCGCTGTATCGGATTCGGTTCGATCGCCAGCGATTTCTCGACAGTATCGGACGTTCGAGAGCCTGTGGGATGCTAGCTACCGAACTCGTCGCCCGGTCCGATCCCAAGCCCGCGCCCGTCTTCATCGTGGGAATGCCGCGTTGCGGCTCCTCGCTGACGGAGCAGATCCTCTCTTGTCATCCGGGGCTTTTCGGAGCGGGAGAGCGCGAATACATTCCCACCATCGCGAGGCGCCTCGGTTACGAGACATTGGACGCGGCGGCCTATCGCGATGCCATCCGCAACCTGCCCCCCGGTGCGCTCGACGCCATTGCGGAGGGGTATCGTTCGCTGATCGCCACGGCAGGCTTCGAGAAGGGGCGCAGCCTCGACAAGTTCCTGCATAATTTCCTCCATGTTGGCTTGATCAAGCTGCTCTTTCCGGCAGCGCAGATCATTCATTGCCGGCGTCAGGCGCTCGACTGCTGTTTTTCGATCTACACCAGTCCTTTCGACCAAGGGCACAGCTACGCCAACGACCTGGCGGATCTCGGCTGGTACTACCGCCGGTATGAAGGGCTGATGCGGGAGTGGCAGGCGCTTTTTCCAGGTTCCGTCCTCGACGTCCACTACGAGGATACGGTGCAGGATCTCGAAGCCTCGGCCCGGCGCATTCTCGATTTCCTGGAACTGCCTTGGAATCCGGCGGTTCTCGACTTCACGCAGAGCGAGCGCGGCGTCGCCACCGTGTCGAAGTGGCAGGTGCGACAACCCCTTTATTCCACCTCCGTAAACCGCTGGAAGGCCCATGAAAAGAATCTCGCACCATTGATCGATGCACTGAAGGGGTAGGGGAAGCCGGGCGTATCCGTGCGATCGCGAGAGTGCATCCGGGGCCGCCGGCCACTGTCGAGCTGCTTGTCTTTATTCGTGCGCTGGGCAAGTATTCGGCGCGAATGCGAAGCTGATTCGCGATTTTTTATTTTGGGGAAAAGAAATGCCAGCTGCTCTCAGGAAGGTTCGCGCGGCTATATCGGACAAGGTCTCCTATGACGCGCTGACCAGTCGCGGGAGGGCGGTGGAGATCCGGCGCGACGTCACGTCGGCCGTACTCTTCCGGACGTCTGCCGACGAGGCGGCACCGCCCCCCGAGCGCGTCGGGAGCGGCGTGCATTACCTGGGACATCCCGGCGTCTCGACGACGACCACTGCTGCGCCCCCGACCTGATCAATCGAGACGCGTCGCGGCAGCTGAAGAGTGCGTGCTGCGGCGAGTCCGTCTTCGTTGCCTGGAAGGGGTAGGAACCTGAGGGCCGCCTTCTTCAGCGCTCTTGCTTTTCGAGGGCGGCGAGTATCCGGTAGGCCACGCTTACACGGGCCGCGTTGGGGTAGTTGCGGTTGGCCAGCATCACGATGCCGACCCGCCTGCGGGGTACGAACGCAGCATAGGCGCCAAAGCCGGCGGTGGAACCTGTCTTGTTGAGGAGCATCGTCTGGCCCGGTGCCAGCGGGGGAACGAGCGGGGTGACCGGATTCGGCCTTCGGCTCATCTTGTCGGAATTGCCCGCCAGCAGGCTGTCGAGGCCGACGGGGTAGGGGTACATTTCCCAGCCGAGGCCCTGCACCATGCCACCGACCTTGTCATAGCCGCTGACCGTGGCGATAACGGCTTGGCGCATCGTATCGTCCAACCTGCTGCCGTCCATGATCGTCTCGATGTAGCGGATCATGTCCGACGCCGAGCTCTTCACGCCGTAGGCCTGGGAATCCAGCATGCCCGGCCCCACGCGCATGGGATGGCCCGCGCGGCCATAGCCGTAGGCATAGCGATCCATTTCCTGCGGAGGCACCTTGATGTAGGTGCGCGCGAGGCCGAGTCCGGGGAGGATCGTTCCTTCCATGACCGCGTCGAAGGGTTGATTGAGGCTACGGGCGGCAAGGAAGCCGAACAGGCCAATGCTCGGATTGGAATAGAGCCGGTGGCTGCCAGGTGTGAAAGCGGTGCGCCAGCGTTGGAAATAGGCCGTCATGGAGGCCTCGTCCGTCACTTCGGACGGGAACTGCAGCGGCAGCCCGCCGGCCGTATAGGTACCGAGTTGGAGCAGGCTGATATCGTCGAAGCTGGTGCCGGCAAGGGCGGGCCAGTGGTGGCTCGCCTTGTCGGAGAAGGCGAGAGCGGCGCGCACCTGTGCGTGCGCTGCGAGGATGCCGGTGAAGGTCTTGCTGACCGAGCCGAGCTCGAAGAGCGTGTCTTCGCCAACCTTCTGTCCGTTCTCGCGGGAGGCAACGCCATAGTTGAAGAAGGTGCGCTCGCCGCCATGCGTGATCGCGACAGCCATTCCGGGCACGCCATGTTCCCTCATCAGGGAACCGATCGTCGCATCGACGGTAGCCTTGAGCGAAGCCTTTCCAGCCTCTGCCCGGGCCGGGCGACCCGCGAGCGCGGAAAGCATGAGCAGGGAATCGGCAAGCGCCTGTCGACGCGAGATCAATGTGGTCATATTCGACTCCATGGCGGAGCCGTCTGGCTAGGACAGGAATCCGGCCGAAAGCCGGCAAAAAATGTGCGTGCTTGAGTGCCATGCGTTTTCCGGCTGGGCACCCTCATGCGGTATGGGTTCAGCGCGGGGCTGCGAAGCTCTCCACGTCGCGCAACTCGGCGAGCGCCTTGCGGAGGAACGCTTCGCCTTCCTCACGCGTCTCCACCGCCTTGCCATGGACGACGAGGCCGTCGTCGTCGAAGATCACTGCTACGATCTTGAAGTCGGCCTCTTGCGACTCGTAGATGAAGCCCTTGTTCATCCCTTCCTCCTCCAAGCCTCAGGCCACCGACAGGAGGCCGAGCATCACCAGCAGGAATATGACCAGCACCACGCCGATGAGGATGCGGGCGCCGGCTGCCGCAGTGCCGGCCAGCCTGGGCATGCCGAGCAAACTCGCCACGGCGGCGATGATGAAAAGAATGAGGATCCACTTGATCATGCCCTGGTTCCTTGCCTGTCTGTCCAGCCAACAGCAAACCCGGCGTGGGGCTGTTTGTTCCGGCGTGGGATCGAGGTAACCAAGGTGTCGGGAAGCGACGCGTCCTGGCGTTGGGCGGGACTTCCCCCTTCGCAACTACCAGGCCACGAACTCCTCTCGACCGCCGAACGATGCCGGGAAACCCTTGTAGTGGGGCAGGTCGTCCACCACGGGAAGCACCGCATGCTGGCACTGCACATGGAACTGCGGCTGGAATTCCCCCGTGGGCAGGAGGAAGCCATTGACGCTTCGAACGCCTGCGGCGGCGAGTTCGGAAAACAGATGGGTGCCGCAGGCCGGACAGCGCATTCGCTCAATCGTCCGCACAACCGTTGCAACGGGCGCGCCCCTGGCGATCGCGACTGATTGCGCGGGGTAGATGGCCGCCGGAACATATGCCGCGCCATGAGCGGCCTGGCAGTCATCACAGTGACAGTAAAGCTGTAAGAGCGGCGCGCCCGAGACGCGTAGGCCCACGGCGCTGCAGCGGCATTGCAGTTCGATCGTCTTCAAGCAAACCTCCTGACTGGGAATGTCCGGCCGGCATAGGCGGACGGTGCGTCAATTCCTGTCAGGAGCGTATCCATGGCGACCGCTGCCCCTACTGCGTCGCGATCCACCACACGTTGCCGCTGCCGTCGCGCACGCCGGCCCTACGGTCATCGTCGGCTCGCTTGCGGACGGGTTCCTGCACCGATGTGCCTCCGGCCTTCAGGGCTCGGGCATAGACGGCCTCGACATCGCGGACATAGATATGGACATGGACCTCTTCCGGCTGCGCCGCCGACGCGCCGCTGCCGAGCATGACGATGCTGTCGTCGATGCGCAATTCGGCGTGCATAAGCGAGCCGTCCGGGCGGTCCATCCGGCGCAGCACGTCGGCTCGGAAAGTTGTCGTCAGGAAGGCGATCACCGCCTCCGCATCGCGGCAGATAAGATAGGGACTGACAGAGTTGTAGTTTGCCGGCTTCCACTCTCGCATGGGGCCTCTCCGTGTGGTTTTTGACAGCAGGAACGCCTAGAGAGAGGCATGGTTCCGCGGCATGGCGCGCCGGGTTGTACGAGAGGCTTGCGACGCCGGGCGAAAGGCGGAGGCCCGAACCGCCAGCCTGGCCGAAAGACGGCGCCTGCGAACGCAGCCCCGTCGGGCTGCGGCGCCGGCTCTCGGATAGCGCGGCGATGGTTACGCGTATCGAACCGAGATCGGGGTGCTTTTAAGCCGCTCCCCCATAGCTTTCGGCCGGCACCGCGAGGAGGGCGGGAGCACCCATCTGAAGGCCTTCGAGCTGGCCTCCCTTGTTCAGCACATCACGGATCGCCGCGATGATGGAACTACGGCCGGCCACCGTCTCGAAGGGCTGGCGCGAACCGTTCTTGTACATGTCGAGTGCGAGTGCCCCGGCCGCGGAGAAGATGGGCTCCGCCGTCATGGGCACGAGCCGCCATTCTCCGGTGGAGAGGCGCGCGGAAAAGCTATCCGGCAGCGTCATCGTCGGCCCTTCCGGCAACTCGCGCAGGAGAACGAGCGCGAAGGCCTCGGGGACGAAGCCGATCAGGCGCTGCACCGTAGGCTCGTCTGGCGCGACGCTGCGCAACCGCACCTCGGCGTCGCCTTCCCGATCGGCGAGGATGGCAGCGGCCTGTTCGAGAAGAAGCCGGGAGACGGGATGAAGGCGGGCGGGCGTGTTCATCCTGCGATGTTAGCAGGATTCGCAGGCGGGATGACCGGGTACCGATCGCCAATTGCCGATTGCTCTGGTGAGCATCCAGCCGGGTCGCGTCGATATCGGGTGTTAGTGAAAGCCTATGAAGTCGAAGAAGGCCCGATGCAGGGGCCGGCGCTGCCGGCCCCGCACTCTGTTCAGTGACAGCTCTTCTCGACTTTGGTGATGGTATGGCCATGCGCATGGATGACCTTCTTCACCGTCACGCAGCCATGGTGGTGGTGATGCATGTCATGCATCGGCGGCGCGTCGTCCATCGCGAGGGCGGCAGAGAAGGAGGCTACGAGAAAGGCAGTTGCCAGCACTATCGATTTCATGCGTTCTGTTCTCCGGTGAAACACGTCTCGAGCCCCGGTCTGAGAACGGCCTTGCGCCGAAATCGTTCCAGGCGCGCGTCACGCCCAGGGATGCGCGCCAGCCGGCATCAGGCCGAGATGGACCGCGAGCGCCACCAACCCCTCGACGCCCGCCGCGTCCTGGTCCATTGCAAGTTCATTGCTGTCGAGCGTGAGTTGCTTGACTGCCAGTAGCGCCTTGAGGCCCGCTGTCATCATGGCACGCTCCATGGCGAGCATCTGCCGCTGCCACGCCGTGACAGTGGTGTCGGCGGCACCGCGGCCGGAGCCCGCGGCCTCGTTGTGAAAGGGCGTGGGGATGCCCTTGGCCGCGCGCCAGCGCTTCACGGTGGCCGCGTACTCCTCACCGGCGTCGGTAAGTTCCTGGCGCAGCCTCAGGCGAAGGCAGAAGCGACCGAGTACGCTGGCGCAGCGCCGGTCGAGACTGCCGCGCCGATGCGGTTGGGCGAGCACGACGGCCTCCGGGGGCTCGGCTGTCTTGAGTGCGCGGCTGGGGCGTCCGTTCTTTTCGCGGAGGACAAGGGCGCGCTTGCGGCCAGGACGGGACATGACGAGTGCTCCGATTGACAGAACGGAAGGGGGAGGGAAGCAGTGGCTCATGAGCGCACCACCGGAGGCAGGCCTGCCAGTTGGGCATGACGATGCATCGCATAGCGGATGGTGGTGTGATCCCTGTCGAGCAGGGCGCCTATGGCGGGAAACGACAATTCGGGATGTCTCGACGCCAGCACATAGCAGGCCTCGCGCCGTGCCCTTCGCACCGCAGGCTGGCGGCCTCGGCCGCGGATGGCAGCGACGGTGACGCCATGTGCAGCGGCGATGGCCGCGATTTCCGCCATGACGGGATCGGGCCTGGACCTTGGGCGCGCCATGGGAAGCGCTGCCACGCTGGACGAATAAGCGAGGCGATAGAGCGATACGGCGTCATATCCCGTCGGCCTATCCCACAGGCGGCGTTTGCGCGCACGAACCTCCTCTGCGGAAACCAGGCGCACTTCGTCGCAGACCAGAATAGAGGGGCCGGTCATTGGAACGGCTCCTCCGTGGGGTAGCAGGAGAACGCCTCTTCCTCGCGGCGGCTCAGCCGTCCCGCCATCAACATTCCGCCGGCGAGTGCTGTCACGCCGATGACGCATAGGGGTAAGGCGAGGAGGACGAGAATTACCCGGGTTACCGAGGTCCAGTTCATATCGATTGCTCTGTGTGGCTGACAAGGATGGAGAGTGGAGACGGGTCCTGTGAGCGATGTAGGGGAAAAATCCCGCTATGTCAAAGGGAAAAATCCCTCTTCCCTTATGCGGGAAATGCGGGCAATATCCCGCGCATGAGCGACATCATCACATTGATCGACAAGCGGCTCGCCGAACTCGGCAAGAGCCGCCGCAAGGCTAGTCTGGAGGCCGGGCTGGGCGCCGATGCCATCCGCGATCTCGAGCGCAAGGGCGGCTCGCCGACGCTGCGTACGGCCCAGAAGCTGGCCAAGGTACTGGGCATCCCTGCGAGCCGCCTGGCTGATACGGGGGGCTTCGATTTGTCGGCGGCGACGGGCGTGACGGACGGCCTGCGGGAGGAGGAGCGTCCCTTCGCCGCTTCCTCCTACGATCCCGATGCGCCGGATCCGGTGGCCGCCTTCGAACCCGAAGCGCCCGATCCCGCCGACCCTGAGCAGCCGCCTTCGATTCCATCGAACGGTGTGGTGGAGGCCGACACCCGTTTCGCGATGGGCGCCGGGGGGCACGCCAATGCGGCCACTTTCGTCTATCGCCGCAACGGTGATTCAGTGCAGTCGGTCGATGCCATCAAGCCGGATGCCTGGATTTTTCCGCCCTGGTTCCTGCGCGCCATGGGCGCGCGGCCCGGCGATCTCATGGTGGCTGAATCGATCGGTGATTCCATGCGTCCCACCATTGAGCCGGGTATGCCGCTGATCATCGACCTGACGCACAGGGTGCCCTCGCCCGACGGCATCTACGCGATCAGGGATCGCTGGGGCGCCCTGCAGTTCAAGCGCCTGGAAACATCGAAGATCCTGGGAGACCACACCATCCGCGTGATCAGCGACAATGGCGGTCATGTCCAGGTTGCGCAGACCGAGGACGACCTGAACATTGTCGGCCGGGTGGTTGGTGGGTGGAAGTTCTTTTGAAATGGGGTACGCGAAATAAGGGAAAAATCCCTTATTTTCTCTTGACGAGGGAAAAATCCCTTAATAAAGTGTCCTCGGTTTCTTCATAGGACATTCCCATGGCCGATCTCACCGTCCAGTTCGATGATCTCCCGATCATCCACATCAATGGCATGACGGCGGCCACCGTGGATGGGGCGGCGGATATCGAGATGCGTTCCTCTCCAGGGGACTGGGAGGTGGTCGCGATCCGTCTCAACGGCTGGCTGCCGCAGGCACGGAGAAGCGGCTTTGCAGCTATTGGGCGGGCCGACCCGTGGTTCTTCGAGATCGCCAACGCCATCGGCGTGAATCTCAGCCTTTCGGGCGTCATAGAGCAGGAGCTTGCGAGCCGCCAGGGCGACCCCAGCGCCTATGACAGGGCACGCAACCTCCGGGAAGCCGCCTGACGCGCCTGCCCTCTGTAGAAGTCTCCTCCAACCCCGCGAGCCGGGCCGGACTGTGCAGGGTCATTCGTCCTTGTTCGCTTCCTCGGCGTGGCGTTGGGCCACCGGGCGGACCTTCTCGAAATCGGCGGGCGCCATCAGGAAGGCCCGGATGCGAGAGCGGCCGAGTTCCTCGCAGCGGCGACGCAGATCCGCGGCGGGCACGTCGTGGACGCTGTCGTCGTCGAGCACCACCGCGATGATTCCAGGCGTAACGAGCTCGTTCTGGCCCACAAGCACGCCATCGAGGAAGAGCTGATCCGGGATTTCCGTCGACAAGGCCGTCTCCCCTCGATGTGAGATGTCGAATATCGCTTTGTGTCATTCCTGGCGAAAGGTCACAAGCCCTGCTGTCATTCCGCCAGCGGTATGACCGTGATCTTGGCACCGTCCGCCTCGCCGCGGCGCTGCAAGGCGGCGCGGTGCCTGGCATCCGGCGCAGGGATGACAGTACGAGCTTGCGTGCGCTCCTGCCAGGCATCCACGATGTCGCTATCGGGGACCGTGCCGTCCTGGCGCAGCCGGTCGGCCGGCATCATGAGGCCGGGCATGGCGAGCGCCACGGCCATGCGATGGAACACGGCCTCGTCGGGGTTGAAGAGGAGATGATCCAGCGGTTGATCCAGTGGCACCGATCGTGCGAGGAGCTTGCGGGCGCCGGCCTGCGAGACGAGATAACCGCAGCCACCTTGGGCAAAGCTGTAGGGCCGGTGAAGCCCGATGCCGGGCATCAGCAGTCCCACCTTTCGGCCTAGAGCGGCGGGCAGGTTTCGTTGCTCGATCTTGACGACCTCGAAGCCGCTGAGATCGGGCTCGGCCGCAATAAGCTTGGCGAATGCGGGGGAGAGGCAGGCATCGTCCTCCAGGATGCAGGCGACTGGCAGTTCGCGCTCCACGACCAGGCGCCAGGCCTTGCGATGGCTGAAGGTGCAGGCGAGCTCGGGCGGACTGACATGGCGCGGGCGCACGGGATCGGTCCAGCGTGCGAGCGACGCCACGGGCACGCCGGCCGGTGTGAATGCTTCGACCCGTTCGGCCTCCAGCCCCATGGCGGCGAACTGCCCCTCCATGAAGCGGCGCCGATCCGTGCGGCGGGCAAGATTGATATAGAAAAGAGCAAGCGACATGAGCGCGATGAATCATCCTGGAGGCAGCCCGCCCTCGACGTCGAGTCAACCGGGGCAACGGCACCGTCAACCGACCCAGGGTTGAACGAGACGTCGGAGGCAGTGCGCCCATGCATCGAAAGATCGTTTTTTATTGAATGAAATCAGAATTATAGGCCGGGGACGCCCAACCATTTCCTCCACTGCATTTTTGATGACTATTACGCGCGATCGAGCGGCACCTCAATCCTCTCAACTCGTCGTGTTGCCGTCCCTGGCGATCGACTCGTGGTTACGCAGCTTGAGTTCGCCCAGTTCGTGCTTGGCGGCCAGGCGTTCCAGATTCTTGCGCCTCGCCTCCCCATTCGCATCTGCCGAGACGCTGTCACCCCGTACGGAAACGCGCACGGCCTCGCTCAACGGACCGACGAAATCGACGCCGGCGGCGAATAGGCGCAGATACCAGTCCCAGTCCCAGTAGAATGGCAGGGTCTCGTCGAAGGGACCGAGATTGCCATGGAGCGCGCGGGGGTAGATCACACCGGGAATGAGAAGGCGGTTGTCGCGGCGGATAGCCTGTGGGTCCGCATGGGCGACGAAGGGCATCTGATTGCCGGCATCGGGCCGCTCACCTTCGGCAACGATACGCCCGGATGCGTAGAGCAGGGCGTGCGGATGGCCCCCGGCGAGCATGGCCGCGAGATGGTCGGAACCTTCCCACCAATCGTCGTCGTCGAGGAATGCGATGCGCTGGCCCTGTGCGAGGCTCACACCGAGATTGCGAGCGGGCACCTGACCCGCTCCACCCGTCGCCAGCGTTCGGATAGCGGGATCGAAGGTCTCCGCCGCTGCCGCGCCGCGACCGTCGCCGTCATCGACGACGAGCACCTCATGGTCCCGGAAGGACTGCGCGGCGATGGAGCGCAGCGCCCGCACAAGCAGGTCGGGGCGGTCCTTTGTGGGGATGACGATGCTGAGGGTGGGCGAATCAGCCACGGCGAGTCTCCGGTGCGGGTGCACGGAGGCAAGGGGGTACAACGGAAATCCCGCCGTGAAAACAAGGAGATGCAATAACGTAAGGGAAGAGGCGCCGCCGCCGCTCCCGGTCCGGAAGAGAGGATTTCTCCTACCTGCCGGGCTTGCCCTTGATCAGCTTGGGAAGCATGCCCTTGCGCTTTGCCTCATAGTAGTAGCCGCTGGAATAAAGGCTCACCGCGCGATCCTGGTTGCCGCCCGATACCCGCCATGCATTGGCGAGATAGGCAGCGCCGTAGGTCAGGCTGGTGTCGGCATCGAGCAGGCCCTCGGCGCTGCCGCTGTAGCCCATGCCGCGGGCGGTATCGAGGCGCATCTGCATCAGGCCGATATAGGGCCCGTGGCGCAGGCGCGGATTGCCGCCGCTCTCGCGCTTCACCACCCGCCGCAGCAGGCTTTCGGGCAGGCCGTAACGCGCGGCATGCTTGCTGATCAGTTCATCGACCGGAGTGGTACCGGGTGCCGGTGCGGTGAGCGTCTCGGCGGAAACACGTACGCCGAGAGGCCCCGAAACGGGAATGCTGGCGGTCTGCAATTCCTCCTCGGTGGCGGAGGACCGACCAGCCAGCTCGGGCGGGCGGGACGGAGGCAGCGGGACGGCAGCGAACTGCGGCGTGTCCACTTTTCCGGCTGCGCTCCCGCGCGATGCGGCCGAGGACTTCGGCGCTCCACCCTTCGTCACCGCCAGTCCGGCGTCCATCGGCTCCGGTTGCGGCAGCAGCAGGTCGGCGGCTCCCTTGGTCCTGGGCACTACCTTGCCGGCGGCAGACTTCGCCTTCGCAGTGGACTTGGACTTCGGCTTGGGGGCCGTCTTCGTGGCCGGCGCGGCGGCGTCATCCGCCCTTGAGAGGCCGGGCACGGCGAGAAGGCCGAGCGCGATGCAGCCTGCCAGCAAGCGTTGCAGCGGCGGCCTCAAGCGCCTTCCTCCACATCGAATTTCACGCCCTGCGCCAATGGCAGCGTACGGCCGTAATTGATGGCGCTTGTCTGGCGGCGCATGTAGGCCTTCCAGGCGTCAGAGCCGCTTTCCCGTCCGCCGCCGGTTTCCTTCTCGCCACCGAAGGCCCCGCCGATTTCGGCGCCGGAGGGCCCCATGTTCACATTGGCGATGCCGCAATCCGAGCCCTGGCCCGATACGAAGCGCTCGACCTCGCGCATGTCGGTGGCGAAGATCGAGGAGGAAAGGCCCTGCGGCACGCCGTTCTGCAGTGCCAGCGCATCGTCGAAATCGCTGTACTTCAGGACATAGAGGATGGGTGCGAAGGTCTCATGCACCACCGGGCCGATCTGCTCGGGCATCTCTACGAGGGCCGGCCTGGCATAGTACGCCTCGGCGGGACCGGCTTCGGAGACGCGGGCACCGCCATGCACGGTGCCGCCCGCCTTCTTCGCTTCTTCCAGCGCCTTCTGCATGCCTTCGAACGCCGCGCCGTCGATCAGCGGGCCGACCAGCGCGTCGGTCGCTACGGGATTGCCGACCTTGATGCCGGCATAGACCTTCTTCAGCTTGCCGACGAGCGTGTCATAGACGCTATCATGCACGATCAGGCGGCGCAGCGAGGTGCAGCGCTGGCCCGCGGTGCCCATGGCGGCGAAGGCGATGGCCCGTAGCGCCAGATCGAGGTCGGCCGAGGGCGTGACGATGGAGGCGTTGTTGCCGCCGAGTTCCAGGATCGATCGGCCGAAGCGCCGTGCCACGCGCTCGCCGACGATGCGACCCATGGCTGTGGAGCCGGTGGCGGAGACCACGGGCACGCGCGAATCGTCGACCAGCACGGCGCCGACCTCGCGGGCACCCAGAACCAGCGTCAGCAACCCATCCGGCACGCCGCCGAAGCGCCTCGCGGCCTTGTGGAAGATCGCCTCCACCGCGAGGGCCGTAAGAGGCGTCTTCTCGGAGGGCTTCCAGACGACGCTGTCGCCGCAGACGAAAGCGAGCGCGGCGTTCCAGCTCCACACCGCGACGGGAAAGTTGAAGGCGGAGATCACGCCGACCACGCCGGCCGGATGCCACTGTTCCATCATGCGATGGTCGCCGCGCTCGGTGGCGATGGTGAGGCCATAGAGCTGGCGCGACAGGCCGGTGGCGAAGTCGCAGATGTCGATCATCTCCTGCACTTCGCCGAGACCCTCGGAGACGATCTTTCCGACTTCCAGGCTGACCAGACGGCCCAGTTCGGTCTTGGCGGCGCGCAGCTCCTCGCCGAGCAGGCGCACCAACTCGCCGCGCTGCGGTCCCGGTACGGCGCGCCAGGCCTCGAAGGCGGCCTGCGCCTTGCCGATGGCGGCGGTGGTGGACTCCGGCGTGTCGTCGTGAACCTGCCCGATCACCTCGCCCGTCAGGGGGGTGCGGACGATGCGGCCGCCTCCGGTGAAGCGGCTGGCGGGAACACCGAGCGCCTCGAGGATCTCACGGGTTTCGGCGACTGGATTGGACATGGCGGCTCGCTGCGATGACTGCGATTTGCGCATGCTCATACCGTTTTTGCGGATCGGGGGGAACCCCCGGCGCTCAAGGAACCTTACGTTGCGGAAAAGAAGACCCCCTCCCGCGCCGGGAGAGGGGAGGAGCATGCCTGTGCCCGCTCACTTTCCATAAGCATCCAGGGCGGCCTTCACACGTTCCCTGGCGGCGTCGGCGCTGTCGAAGCCGGTGACCTCGACGACCTTGCTTCCCGCAGGGATCTGCTTGTAGACGCGGAAGAAGGCGGAGAGGCGCTCCTGCTCGATCTTCGGCAGGTCTGTGATGGCCTTGACGTTATCATAGGTCGGGTCGAGCTTGGCGACCGGCACGGCCACGAT
The DNA here is from genome assembly GCF_059699065.1 of Labrys sp. ALF-8. Classification (NCBI taxonomy): domain Bacteria; kingdom Pseudomonadati; phylum Pseudomonadota; class Alphaproteobacteria; order Hyphomicrobiales; family Xanthobacteraceae; genus Labrys; species Labrys sp. ALF-8. The sequence goes on along the minus strand of NZ_AP048537.1, from coordinate 1,485,349 downwards.
CTTGTCGTCGACATCGCCGCCGTCGATCATCTTCAGGACGCCGATCGGGCGCACGCGCATGACGGCGCCGGGCGCAATCGGCGCACGGGTGTAGACGAGGACGTCGAGCGGATCGCCATCGGCGGCCTTGGTGCGGGTGATCGAGCCGTAATTGGCGGGATAGGCCATCGGCATGGCGATGAAGCGGTCAACGATGATGTGGCCCGTATCGGTGTCGGTCTCGTATTTGACCATGCTGCCGGCCGGGATCTCGACGACGATGTTGAGTTCATCCGGCGCCTTGTCGGGCTGCTTGAAGGCGAGAACGTTGCCGGAGTCGGCAAGCGCAGGCGCCAGCGGCAAGACGAACAGAGTGGCGGCGAGGAGAGACTTCAGGGACGGCATTGCAACCTCCGATTGTGGGGAGGCGTAGGGGTAGTGAGGGCCGGCGACAGAGATATGACAGTGTTCCGTTCCGGTTCAACCCGGCGCCCCTCCATCAAGCTCGCGCGCCCTCGGTCGGATTGAATCTTCAGGACCCCTAAAACGACCGCTGGTTTCAATGCGTTGGGCAGGGCGAGCGTTCGGAGGGACGTGCTTGGCTAGGCAAAGCTCATCGGATCGATGTCTACTTCTATCGCCAGCTGTCCCGTCGCCTTCGGGCCCCCCGCCAGCCAGGCGCGGATGTAGTCCTGCAACGCGAATTCCCGGGGCGCCTGCAGGATGATGCGCATTCTATGGCGGCCGCGGATCACGGCGATGGGCGCTTCCGCCGGGCCGAGCACGCGAAGGGCGGCATCGAAGGGAGCTGCCTTGACCAGCGACCGCGCGAAACCTTCCGCCTTGCTCTTATCCTCGTCCGAGATGGTCAGCGCCGCCATGCGGCTATAGGGCGGCAGGCCCGCCTTGGCACGGATCGCGATTTCGCGTGCATAGAAGCTCTCCTTGTCGCCGGAGATGAGCGCCTGCATCACGGGGTGGCCGGGATCGTAGCTCTGCAGCAGGGCCCGGCCTGGCCTTTCGCCACGCCCTGCACGGCCGGTGACCTGGCCGAGAAGCTGGAAGGTGCGCTCCGCCGCGCGTGGGTCGCCGGTGCCGAGGCCCAGATCGGCGTCGACCACGCCTACCAGCGTCAGGTGCGGGAAATTGTGCCCCTTGGCGACGAGCTGGGTGCCGATCACGAGGTTCGCCTCGCCTCTCGCCACGCTTTCGAGTTCCTGCTTCAGCCGCTCCGTGCTGCCATGGATGTCCGAGGAGAGGATTACCGTGTGCGCTTCGGGGAAGAGGCCGGCGACCTCCTCGGCAATGCGCTCGACACCCGGTCCGCAGGGCGTGAGCGTGTCCTCGCCCTCGCAACTCGGGCAGGCGCGCGGCACGGGCGCCGTGTGGCCGCAATGGTGGCAGACGAGGCTCTTGCGGAAGCGATGCTCCACCAGCCAGGCCGTGCAGTTCGGGCATTGGAAGCGGTGGCCGCATTTGCGGCAGAGCGTGAGGGGGGCATAGCCGCGCCGGTTGAGGAAGAGCAGTGCCTGCTCGCCGGCCTCCAGCGTTTCCTTCACTGCGGTGGCGAGGCCGGGCGCAATGAACCTGCCGCGCTCGGGGCCTCCCGTGCGCATGTCGATCGCCGATATCTTGGGCAGCGTGCGTCCGCCGAAGCGCTCCGGCAGGGTGATGTGGCCGTAGCGGCCCCGATCGGCATTGACGCGGCTCTCGATAGACGGGGTGGCGGAGGCGAGCACGACCGGTGCATCGACGAGGCGGGCACGCACCACCGCCATGTCGCGCGCGTTGTAGCGCGGGCCGTCCTCCTGCTTGTAGGCGCTGTCGTGCTCTTCATCGACGATGATGAGCCTGAGGTCCGCGAAGGGCAGGAAGAGGGCGGAGCGCGCGCCCGCCACCACCGCCACCTCACCCTTGGCGATGCCGTGCCAGAGGCGCGCGCGCTTGTTGGCCGCGATGCCCGAATGCCATTCCGCCGGCCGTACGCCGAAACGCTGGGCGAAACGGTCGAGGAACTGATTGGTGAGAGCGATCTCGGGCAGCATGATCAAGGCCTGTCCGCCCTCGCGCACGGCCTCTGCCACAGCCTCGAAATAGACCTCCGTCTTGCCTGATCCGGTGACACCTTCGAGCAGCATCGCCGCGAAGCGCCTCGCCGCCACCGCCTGGCCCAGGGCGGTTGCCGCGATCGCCTGCGCCTCGCTGAGACGGGCGGTGGCAAAGCCGAGGTCGGGTGCCAGGGCGGGGGGCTCCGGCGGCAAGGCGACCGGCTCGACCGCGCCGGCATCGACGAGGCCGTCGATCACGCCGGGGGAGACGCCTGTCGCCTCGATCAGGGCGCGCTTTTCATGCACGAAGCCATCTGCGAGATGGGCGAGCACGCGCCGGCGTGCCGGAGTGAGGCGCTCGGGCTCTTGGCGGAAGCGGTAGCCGAGTCGCTGCCTCTCCGGCGGCAATTCGGGCGCGCGCAGGGCCATGCGCATGATCATGCCCCGCGGGGTAAGCGTCCAGTTCGCAACCCATTCGATGAAGCGGCGCATGTGATCGGAGACGGGTGGTACCGCGAGGCGCTCCTCGACGTATTTCAGCCGGTTGGATGACGCGGGCAGCACGCCGTCGCCGTCCCAGACCACGCCGACAACCTCGCGCGGCCCCAGCGTTACGCGCACGACATCACCCGGCATCAGCACGATGCCGAAGGGCACGCGATAGCTGTAGGTGCGCTCCAGCGCTACCGGCAGCAGGATCTCCACGACATCGCCTGGATTGGCCATGAACTCTCGGAAGTGACGCGAATCCCCCGCCCGGGCCGGACGAGAGCGGAGACGAGGGTCTAAACATTTCGGGAACGGGCGCAAGTTCCCGGGAGGGGCGACGGCTGCGTGGTATCACTAAATATACCCGTATATTTTACGCAGCTTGCACCGGCCCGCGTGCTCGTCTAATCACCCGCAAAATCCCCCAACCTCAAGGCATTCACATGGCGACGCAAAAGCTCCTCCTCCTTCCTGGTGACGGCATCGGTGTCGAGGTGATGGCGGAGGTCAAGCGCCTGATCGCCTTCCTCAACAAGTCGGGCCTCACTTCCTTCGAGACCGAGGAAGACTTGGTGGGCGGCTCCGCCTACGACGCCCACGGCAAGGCGATCTCCGAAGAGGCGATGAAGCGCGCCCAGGAAGCCGATGCGGTGATGTTCGGCGCAGTCGGCGGGCCGAAATGGGCCGACGTGCCCTATGAGGCGCGCCCCGAGGCAGGCCTGCTCCGTCTGCGCAAGGATCTCGGCCTCTTCGCCAATCTCCGCCCGGCAGTCTGCTATCCGGCACTCGCCGATGCCTCGTCGCTGAAGCGCGAACTCGTCGAGGGTCTCGACATCATGATCGTGCGCGAACTCACGGGCGGCGTCTATTTCGGCGAGCCCAAGGAGATCGTCACGCTGGAAAACGGCGAAAAGCGCGCCGTCGATACCCAGGTCTACACCACCCATGAGATCGAGCGCATCGCCCGTGTCGCCTTCGACCTCGCCAAGGTCCGCCGCGGCCTGGTGCATTCTTCCGAGAAGCACAATGTCATGAAATCGGGTGTGCTCTGGAAGCAGGTCGTCACCCAGGTCCACAAGGCCGATTATGCCGATGTGAAGCTCGAGCATATCCTTGCCGACAATTGCGGCATGCAGCTCGTGCGCACCCCCAAGCAGTTCGACGTCATCGTCTGCGACAACCTGTTCGGCGACATGCTCTCGGACGTCGCGGCCATGCTGACGGGCTCGCTCGGCATGCTGCCCTCGGCTTCGCTCGGCGCCACCGATCCCAAGACCGGCAAGCGCAAGGCGATGTACGAGCCCGTGCACGGCTCGGCTCCCGACATTGCCGGCAAGGGGCTCGCCAATCCCATCGCCACGCTCGCCTCCTTCGGCATGGCGCTTCGCTATTCCTTCGGCTTGGCCGAGGCGGCAGACCGTCTCGATGCCGCCATCTCGCAGGTGTTGAGCGAGGGACTGCGCACCAAGGACATCGCCAGTGCCGGCCAGAATGCGGTCTCGACCAGCGACATGGGCGGTGCCGTGATCAAGGCGATGGAAACCGCCAAGTAAGGAAGACTCCTCGGAAGAAGGCGCGGGCTCCCTCCTGCTTCCCGGGGAGGGCATCCCGCGCCTCTTTCTTGCGCGCCGTTCCTGCAACCTCTGCCTTTATTCTCGCGCGATCTGCCATTACATTACACGCGAGCCGGCACGCGACTTGCATCGGCATCTCGATCGGGGCGCGCGATGATCATTCCGCTGTATGACGACAATCCCCACCGCCGCATCTCCCAGGCCTGGGTGAACTGGGGCCTCATCGCGGCGAACGTTTCCGTGTTCTTCTTCTTCCAGTCGGGCTACGTGCCCGGTACCTTCGTGGCGGATACGGCGGGCTTCACCTATTCCTACGGCACGATTCCGGTGGTTCTTTTCCAGAAGATGAACCTGCCGATCGAATACCTCAAGGTGCCTGAATGGCTGACGCCGATTACCTCAGCCTTCGTCCATGGCTCGTGGATGCACCTCACCGGCAACATGCTGTTTCTCTGGGTTTTCGGCGACAATGTCGAGGATGATCTCGGCCATTTCAAATATCTGTTCTTCTATCTCGCCTGCGCCGTTCTCTCCACCTTCGCCTATGCGCTCACGGCCCCGGATTCCACCAGCCCGCTGATTGGAGCTTCAGGGGCGATATCCGGCGTCGTGGCGGCCTATGTACTGCTGCATCCCAATGTGAAGATCTGGGTACTGGTGCTCTTCCGCATCCCCCTGAAGCTGCCGGCCTATTGGGCCATCGGCGCCTGGATAGCCTACCAGGCCTACTTCGCGATCTATGCCTATTTCGTCACTTCGACCGACGACGTCGCCTGGTTCGCCCATATCGGCGGCCTGCTCGCCGGCGCCGTGCTGGTGCTGCCGCTGAAGAGCTCGGACGCGCCCCTGTTCGACAGATCGCCCCCGCAGGCCCAGAACGACTGGCGCGATACCTTTGACTGAAGGGCGGTGGCTGCAAGGCGGCACGGGTCAATTTTTAAGCCGCTGCATCCTGGCGCGTGGAGCGCAGCGGTGCGGCCACCTATTTCGCGAGCCGATCTCGGTTCTCCCTGGCCGGCGTCTTCCGCATTGCCATCGAGCGACTCATAGGCCGGCCGTGGGTGTTCGGTGAAACCGTGTCGCCAGGCCATAGGCGCGGCCTTGGTGCGGCTTGCGCGGTGCCGGTGTAGTTGCGCCGCGGAACCTTCAGGTCCCGCCCCGGTGCTCCGACATTAGGTGCAATGTCCGGCCGTGTCGCATTGACACAAATGCCCGCGCCCATTAGCTGAAATCCGTCATCGAATTGCCATGGCAGCGGCCTTGGCGCGACGCGAGTTGTCGGTTCATCGATAGCGTGTCGCGTTCGGGATCGCTATGCCGCCCTGACTCACCCGGTTCCCGTCTGGAGAAGCCCCATGAAAGTGCTCGTGCCCGTGAAGCGGGTTGTCGATTACAATGTGAAGATCCGCGTGAAGGCCGACGGCTCGGGCGTCGATCTGAACAATGTGAAGATGTCGATGAACCCGTTCGACGAGATCGGGGTCGAGGAAGCGCTGCGGCTGAAGGAAGCGGGGAAGGCGAGCGAGGTGGTGGTGGTCTCGATCGGGCCGGCGCAGGCTGCGGAGACGCTTCGCTCCGGCCTTGCCATGGGGGCCGACCGCGGCATCCTGGTCAAGACCGATGCCGTTGTGGAGCCGCTTGCGGTCGCCAAGCTGCTGAAGGCGGTGATCGGCAACGAGAACCCGGGCCTGGTCATTCTCGGCAAGCAGGCCATCGACGACGACATGGGCACGACGGGCCAGATGCTGGCGGCGCTGCTCGGCTGGCCGCAGGGCACCTTCGCCTCCAAGGTCGAGCTCGCGGGCGACAAGGTCGACGTGACGCGCGAGGTCGACGGGGGCTCGCAGACCGTGACGCTCGCCCTGCCGGCCATCGTGACGACGGACCTGCGCCTCAACGAGCCGCGCTATGCCTCGCTGCCCAACATCATGAAGGCCAAGAAGAAGCCGATCGACGAGACCTCGCCCGAGGCGCTCGGCGTCGACATCGCCCCGCGCCTGTCGGTCTTGAAGACGGTGGAGCCGGCCGCGCGCCAGGCCGGCAAGAAGGTCGCCTCGGTGGCCGAGCTGGTCGACAAGCTCAAGAACGAAGCCGGCGTCATCTGAGCCGCGAAGGATTTAGGACATGACCACTCTCCTCATTGCCGAGATCGACGCGACCGGCCTCAAGGACGTCACCGCCCGCGCCCTCAGCGCCGCCAGGGACCTGGGTGCCCCGGTGCATGTGCTGGTTGCCGGCGCGAATGCGCAGGCCGCCGCCCAGGAGGCGGCCAGGCTCGCCGGCGTCGACAAGGTGCTCGTCGCCGATGCCTCCTACGAGCATCGCCTGGCCGAGCCGACGGCCGCGCTGATCGTCTCGCTGGCGCCCGGCTACGACGCCATCGTCGCCCCCTCGACGCCGGCCTGGAAGAACGTGCTGCCGCGTGTCGCCGCCCTGCTCGACGTCATGCAGATCTCCGACATCGTCAAGGTCGTCTCGCCGGATACCTTCGAGCGCCCGATCTATGCGGGCAACGCCGTCCAGACCGTGCAGTCCTCCGACGCCAAGAAGGTGATCACCGTGCGCACCGCCTCCTTCGGGGTGGCGGGCGAGGGCGGCTCGGCCTCGGTGGAGCCGGTCGCGGCGGCTGCCGATCCGGGCGTATCGAGCTTCAAGGGCGAGGCGCTGGCCAAGTCCGACCGGCCGGAACTGGCCTCGGCCAAGATCATCATCTCCGGCGGCCGCGCCATGCAGAACCGCGAGAACTTCACCACCTATATCGAGCCCGTCGCCGACAAGCTCGGCGCGGCCATGGGGGCCTCGCGCGCAGCGGTCGATGCCGGCTACGCCCCGAACGACTGGCAGGTCGGCCAGACCGGCAAGGTCGTCGCCCCCGATCTCTACATCGCGGTCGGCATCTCCGGCGCCATCCAGCACCTGGCCGGCATGAAGGACAGCAAGGTCATCGTCGCCATCAACAAGGACGAGGAAGCCCCCATCTTCCAGGTCGCCGACTACGGCCTCGTCGCGGACCTCTATACCGCACTGCCCGAATTGAAGGACGAACTGGCGAAGATCGGGAAGTAATTTCCCGAGGTTGCCGTCATCCTGCCGGTTCCTGGCAGGAGCGATCCGAATAGATCGAGCGATGAGGCTGGTCATGGCCTCATCGCTTTTTTGTTTCGGGTGATGCGTTTGCTTGCAGCTGCGACAGCCTTCAATTTCCGCGATACAGCGCCACTGGGCCTATCGGAAACAACAGCAAGAGATAGTCGAAGTCTCTTACATTCCGCGTCAACACCGTGAAGCCGAGGCGCTGGGTTTGCGGAAAAAGGGCGCAATCATGCTGCGCCCTGAGCTTTTCATCTTTTGCATAGCCCTGCAGGCGACAGAGCATGCCGGCAAGCCAGGCGGCTCGGCCCAGCGTCTCGGCGTCCGGGGTGAGAAGGCGATGCCGGGGCATTGCGCGGGTGAGGGTGTCAATCCGGAGGATGGCGTGAGCGGTGCCGTGTTGGCCCGGATCGAGCACGCCGACAGTGTATCAGTTCCTGAACCGCCTCAGTCGAATGGTTGGTATGGCCGCCGGTTATGAGATCCTCGACGTTGACGGGCAATCTGCCCTGCAGCATGTCGATATAGATGCAGGCATCCAGGAGCAAAGCACCGTCGCTGTGCATGTTCTCATAGGCAAGGGGTAGCTCGCCACCTGTCCGTCGCGCCATCGTGCGTCCGGGGTCGACAGTTCCCTTGAGCGCATTCAGTTGCTCGACGAACTCGTCCTCCAGTCTCCGATATCGTTCCCTTGTCCGCTCATAAGCCGTTCGATGAATCGCGGAGAGGTTGCCTCTCCCAGGAAACGCCCGCGTTTCAGGGAAACCATCTTCCCTCCCGCACTGCACATCGATAAGATCGCGCAAATTGCAGGGACTTGGAAATGACGTTGGATATCAGGACGGTCGGGATCATCGGCGCCGGGCAGATGGGCAGCGGGATCGCGCATGTCGCGGCATTGTCCGGATTGGATGTGGTGCTGAACGACGTCTCCGCCGAGCGGGTCAACAATGGCCTTGCCACCGTCAACGGCAATCTCAAGCGCCAGATCGGCAAGGGCACGATCACCCAGGCCGTGGGAGACGAGGCGCTCGCCCGCATCAAGGCCGCTTCGGAGGTCGAGGCTCTCGGCGCATGCGACTTGGTGATCGAGGCGGCGACGGAAAGCGAGCCCGTCAAGGTCAAGATCTACGGTTCGGTCTGCCCGCACCTCAAGCCCGAGGCGATTCTGGCCACCAACACGTCTTCCATCTCGATCACGCGCCTCGCCGCTGCCACGGACCGGCCGGAGCGCTTCATCGGCATTCATTTCATGAATCCGGTGCCCGTGATGCAACTCGTAGAGGTGATCCGCGGCATCGCCACCGACGACGACACCTTCGAATCCGCCAGGAATTTCATCCACAAGCTCGATCGGCAGATCGCCGTCGCCGAGGATTTCCCGGCCTTCATCGTCAACCGCATCCTCCTGCCGATGATCAACGAGGCGATCTATACGCTGTATGAAGGCGTCGGGACGGTGGAATCGATCGACACGGCCATGCGGCTCGGCGCCAACCATCCGATGGGCCCGCTGCAGCTCGCCGACTTCATCGGCCTGGATACTTGCCTCTCCATCATGCAGGTGCTGCACGAGGGCCTCGCGGACTCCAAGTACCGCCCATGCCCGCTGCTGGTGAAATATGTCGAGGCCGGCTGGCTCGGTCGGAAGACCAAGCGCGGTTTCTATGATTATCGTGGCGAAAAGCCGGTGGCGACGCGGTAGGCAGGATCTTCGGCGGAGGCGCCTGCGCTGATCCAAGCGTATAATTCGCATGGTCGATCAGGACAAATGCGCGCCGCTTGGGTGGCGGACAACGCTCGCACGCGCTCCGGAAATGTTGTTCCTTCCCTAACGTAGCATTCTTGTTAACCATGTCATGGCAAGATCTGCCGGATTGCCCCGATGCGGCCGCAAGCGGCTGTTATCGTGGCATTGTGGTTAATCGGACACGCCGGGCGAGATTTCGTGCGGCAAGAATGTGGCGGCCATACCGCGTTGACGGTCTGCATGATAGAGGACTGCTTATGATCCCCTTTTGTGCCGGCCCTGCCTCGCGCCGGCGAGCCTGGAAGTTTCAGGAATGAAGCAGTTTATTCATATCGCCCTCGCGGCTGTATCCGTTCTGGCCTTGAGTGCGGCCGTTCCCGCCATGGCGCAGGATGCCTCGACACCGGCACCCACTGCGGATATCCCCGTCGCGACGCCCGCGCCGGCGGCGCCCGCCGTACCCGCCCCGGAATCCGCCGCCGCGCCGGCACCTGCTGCTCCGGCAGCCGCCGACCAAGCTGCCGCACCGGCTCCGGCCGCGACCCCTGCTCCAGCCACTGCGACGGCCGCGCCCGATGCCGCAGCACCCGCGACGCCCGCGCCCGCCGCTGCGGACGGCGCGAACCCGGCTGCAGCCGCTCCGGCCAAGCCCAAGGTGGCCAAGAAGGTGGTCAAGGCCGGTCCTTCCTTCGCTGCCTCCACGCCGGTGAAGATACCGGAGACACCCTGGTCCTCGATCCCCACTTTCGACGCGGGCTCGCTCGACCGTCTCAACGGCCTCGCGCAGTACTACGCAAAGATTGCCCAGAATGGCGGTTTCCCGGCTACGCCGCCGATCGGCCTCGGTCCGGGCGCCTCGGGCGGCGGCGTGCTCGCCTTGCGCCAGCGTCTTGTGATGGAGAAGGATCTGCCGGAATACCAGCGCGACAATCCGAAATGGGACGCCGAACTCACCGCCGCCGTCGGTCATTTCCAGATGCGCTACGGCCTGCAGCCCACCGGCAAGATCGATGACCGCACCCGTGCCCAGCTCGCAGTGCCAGTGCAGCAGCGCCTGATTCAGATCGGTCACAACATGGAGCGCGTGGGCGCCCGCTTCATCGACTTCAACCGTCGCTACGTGGTGGTGAATATCCCGAGCGCCCAGGTCGAGGCGATCGAGAACGGTCAGGTCGTACGCCGTTATGTGGCGGTTGTCGGCCGTCCGCAGAATCCCTCCCCCGAAGTGGATGCGACTATCAGTGCCATCAACTTCAACCCAACCTGGACGGTACCGCAATCCATCATCAAGAAGGAGATCGCTCCGCACATGCTGAGGGATTCGTCCTATCTCGCGCGGCAGAACATGTCGGTGATGGACGGTTCCGGAAAGACGATCGATCCCAAGTCGATCGATTGGTCGAGCCCGAAGGCCGCGAACTACATCGTTCGCCAGGCCAACGGCATGGGCAATGCGCTCGGCCAACTGCGCATCCAGATGCCCAACTCGGAATCGGTCTACATGCATGACACGCCGTCCAAGAAGCTGTTCGGCTCGGTCGACCGCTTCTTTTCGCATGGTTGCGTGCGCGTGCAGGGTGTGAACGACCTCGCCGCTTGGCTGCTCGGGCCGGGCTGGGATGCCAAGCGTGTCGGCCAGGAGATCGCCACGGGTGCCCGCAAGGATCAGGCCATCCCTGACCGCGTGCCCGTGCACTGGGTCTATATGACAGCCTATGTCACGCCGGACGGCACCGCCCATTTCCGCCCCGATGTCTACAATCTCGATTTCGGCTCCAATGCGCGTATCGCGGACGCGCAGGTGGTGAACCCCTATTGACCCCAAAGCGCGGGTGTCACTGCGGCAATCTGGCCGCAACGATGCCTCATTCTCGAACAGGCGACGTCAACGCCCGAGGCGGTGCGGCTCGAATGGCCGCACCGCCTTTTTTCGAGCAGACGCGGCGAATAGCGGGGGTGGTCGAAACTGGATGCGAATTCTTCCCGCCCTGACTTGGATCAAAGCGGCCGTCTCGAGGCACCCTATGGTTGCGGAATGACCTGGCAACCCATTCACTCCGCTCCCTATGGCAAGGATCTCGAACTCTCGGTCATCGAGAATGGGGAGGTACACGCTCTCGTCTTCCCTTGCCGACGCGGTGTCAACGGTTGGATCAACGTCCTCACGGGCGCGCCGGTTCCGGTGCGCCCGACGCATTGGCGTTACTGGCCTGAGGAGAAAGGCGGCCGGTGAGGACTTGCTCGGCCTTTCTTGCGTGCCTCCAGTATAGCCAGTTTCTCCTCTTCCTCTGCGAGCAGTTGAAGAATTGTCGCCCGCGTGGTCTCATCCATCGGCTCTCGTAATAGTTTCCTGAAATGTTCAATATTGAGACGGGCAATCATTTCATCCATTGAATGCCTCAAAATCCTGTTGTTGGATCTCGGGGAACAAGCAGCCGGATTGCGCCGGCTCCAAGTCTTGAAGAGAGAATACGTTTGAGACAAGTCAAAGTGCATGGCGTATGAGCCGCTACATTAGGCATGAGCCTCCCAAGGCGCACTGACAAAAATCAGCATCTTCGGCGGGTTTTTGCAGTGCAAGAGGTGATGCAGGTCGATTGCGAGTACGGTGAACCCAATGACGCCGAAGATAAATCCCGATTTCCGTATCCGGGCCGCCGATGCCTGGAGTCAGGAGCGTGGCCGGGAGGCGCCGCATATCCCTTTTTCCGCTTCGGACAAGACCGAGCTCCGGCGCCTGGCCGATGTGATCGAATATCGTACTGCGCGTTCCTTGATCCTTTCGCAGGGCCAGCCGGCCACTTTTCTCTATCTGGTGGTCAGCGGCCTGGTCGCGGCAAGCCGCACGCTCAACAGCGGCGAGCGGCAGATCATCGCGTTCTACTGGCCGGGGGACCTGTTCGGCCTTGCCGAGGACGGCGTCTACGTGAATGGCTGCGAGGCGCTCACGCCCTGCACGGTCTATCGCTTTCCACTTCGCAAGCTTGAGAGCTTCCTGCTGGAAAACCCCACCGCCCAGCAGGGCTTCCTGGTCAAGGCCATCCACGACCTGCGCAGCACGCAGCGGCAGCTTCTCGTCATGGGGCGCTTCAACATCGCCCAAAGGCTCGCGATCTTCCTGCTCGATTGTTCCGGACACGAGCTCTATTTCGATGCTGCGGGGCAGGTTCTTACCTTGCCCATGACGCGCTACGACATCGCGGACTATCTGGGAACATCGGCTGAATCCGTCACCAGGGCATTCGGGCAGTTGGAGGACAAGGGCCTGCTTCGCCGGCTCTCGGCAACCAATGTGTCGCTGTCGGTCGCGAGCCTGAGGGCTTTCGCCGAGATCTAGACCGTCGCGGCAGGAGCCGGCATGTCGTCATCGGCGGAGGGTCAGTTGAGGTCATCCGCCCTAAAATCCCCCGATTGGCCGCTAACCATGGTGGTCCATCGGAATCTCGCCATGCGCTCTCCCTTCCAGGCTCTCGTTTTCGATATTGGTGGCGTCGTCGTGCAACATGACAACGCCGTGTTGTTCACCCGTCTCGCCTCGCGCTGCTCGTCCCGCTGGGGAGCGGTGGAGGTCGCCGCGCTGTTTCGGGAGAATCGCTGGGAGACGGGCGCTCCGATTCGGGACTTTCATGCCCAGCTGAAAGCGGAGGCGGGCTATGACGAGCCCTGGAGCACCTTTCTGGATGACTGGTGCTGCCATCTCGCCGTCGATCCCTCCATGCTCGCGCTGCTCGGGGGCATCGCGCGGCTTAACCGTGTCGTGCTCTTTTCCAATACGAATCAGGAGCACTGGGACTTCGTGCTGAAGGCCTCGGGTGGTGAGTTCGCCCGTTACGAGCCCTATCTCAGTCACTTGATCGGCCATGGCAAACCTTCTGTTCGTTCTTTCGAACTGGTGGCCGAACAGGCCGGCCTCGAGCCGGCGCGCTCCATCTTCTTCGATGACAAGGCCGAGAACGTCGAGGGCGCGCGGCGTGCCGGCTTCCAGGCGGAGGTCTTTCGGGACGAGGACTGGCTGCGGGATCTGCTCACCGTCAGGGGTGTGCGGTTCGCTTGAGCCGCGCGATAGCCTTAGTCAGTGTCATCACCTTTCATTTACGCGGAGCGGGTCTACTCGCGGGTATGACTTTCCGGATGAGATCAGGAACCGTCATTAAGCAGCCCGTCCTTGCGGCCGTGGCCGTCCTTGTCGTCGGCGCTCCCGCAGCGGCTGATTGTCTTGCCGATTTCCAAGCGATCAATGCCGTTCGGGCCGAAGCTGGACCTTTCAGGGTCGAGATGCGCGTAAGCTTCGTGCCGCCCGCTCTGGCTGACAAGCAGCCGGATCCGGTGCCGGTAACCACCATAACCACGCCGGTCGTGCCGCCCGGCTCCTACCGAATGACCAAGACCGGGGAAGGAAGCCCGGTCGATGTCATCGTGCTCGACGGCCGGCAGGCTTGGCGCAGGCAGGGCGAGAGGTGGGAGCCTCTCGGCGGAGACACGCTGCCTGGACTCACGGGCTCTTGGCCGCTTGCCGAATATGTCGCATCCGCCAATCTCGCCAAGCTGCAATGTCTTGGCGAGCAGTTCCATGGGGACAGGCCGGCGCTCGCCTTTGGCTTCGATACGGCGGCAGGGACTACAATGACGCATGTGACCGCCTATTTCGATCCGGCAACACGGTTGCCGGCGGGCAGCAGGATCGTGACCGAAGCGGGAGCAAGGGCAATCGTCGAAACGTCCTATGTTTTCGACACGACGATCGATATCGCGGCGCCCGTGAAGTGAAGGACGGAATTCGTTGACGTGAATCAAGGCCTCGCGTCCCTTGGTGGGGCTTCCTGTGCCGAGCATCGCCTTGGCGTGGTTCGCTTCGGGCTAGGAAGTTAACCTGCCATTCGCTGATTGATGGCCTGCGCAACCGCTCGACTGGAGTTCGCCCATGAGCATGTCGGAGCACGACTCGCACCATCAGCATCATCACCATGCCGAGCATGGCGATGCTGGACATGCGGGCGCATCTCCTGTCGAGGGCGTCGTCTACACCTGCCCGATGCATCCGCAGATCCGGCGTTTCGAACCGGGAACATGTCCGATCTGCGGTATGGCGCTCGAACCCGTGGGAGGAACCACGCAGGCCGGGCCCAGCCCCGAGCTCACCGACATGAGCCGCCGCTTTGTCGTCGCCGCGCTGCTGGCCGTGCCGACCGTGGTGCTCGAGATGGGCGGGCACGTGCCGGGATTGAACCTGCACCACCTGGTTCCACCCCAGGTCTCCCTGTGGCTGCAATTCGCCTTTGCTACTCCTGTGGTGCTGTGGGCTGGCTTGCCCTTCTTCCAGCGCGGCTTGGAGTCGGTGCGCAACCGGTCGCTCAACATGTTCAGCCTGATCGCGCTCGGTGTCGGCGCGGCCTATCTCTACAGCCTGGCCGCCACCCTGGCACCGGCCATGTTCCCGGAGGGATTGAGGCAGGATGGCGGGATCGTCGCCGTCTACTACGAGGCCGCGGCCGTGATCACGGTGCTGGTGCTGCTCGGCCAGGTCCTGGAACTGCGGGCCCGCGAGCAGACCGGCAGCGCCATCCGTGCCCTTCTCGACCTCGCGCCCAAGACTGCGCGGCGTGTCCTGGACGACGGTACGGAGGAGGAGATCCAACTCGACGAGGTCCATATCGGGGACCGGCTGCGCATCCGCCCCGGCGAAAGCGTGCCTGTCGACGGCACGGTCCTTGACGGGCGCAGCGCCGTGGACGAGTCGATGGTGACGGGCGAGTCGATGCCGGTGGCCAAGGAGCGGGAGGCGCCAATGATCGGGGGCACCATCAATGGCACTGGCGCCCTGGTGATGCGGGCCGAAAAGGTAGGCTCCGACACCATGCTCGCGCGCATCGTCCACATGGTTTCCGAAGCCCAGCGAAGCCGTGCGCCGATCCAGCGCCTGGCGGACATGGTTTCATCCTGGTTCGTGCCGGCCGTCATCGCAGTCGCCGTGATCGCCTTTGCGGCCTGGATGATCTGGGGGCCCTCGCCGGCCTTCGCCTACGCGCTGGTCGCCGCGGTGTCGGTGGTCATCATAGCCTGTCCCTGCGCGCTCGGGCTGGCGACGCCGATGTCCATCATGGTCGGCATCGGAAAGGGGGCGACGGCGGGCGTCCTGATCCGGAACGCCGAAGCGCTGGAGCGCTTCGAGAAAATCGACACGCTCGTCGTCGACAAGACGGGTACGCTGACCGAGGGCAGGCCGCGCGTCGTCGCCGTCGTTCCAACGGTCGGCTTCGACGAAGCCAGCCTACTCTCCTTCGCTGCCAGCCTGGAGCGGGCCAGTGAGCATCCCCTTGCTGCCGCCATCGTCGCCGAGGCTGGGACACGCGGCATTGCCCTGGCGGATGTCGTGGATTTCGTCTCCGTCACCGGCAAGGGTGTCACGGGGGCGGTCGGTGGTCGCCGGGTCGCCGTCGGCAATGCCGGCTTGCTCGAGGAGAGCGGCGTCGCCGCTGCCGGTCTGGCAACCCGCGCCGACGAATTGCGGCAGGATGGCGCTACCGTGATGTTCGTCGCGGTGGATGGCCGTCCGGCAGGCATCGTCGCCGTCGCCGACCCGATCAAGGCCACTACGCTGGCTGCGCTCGCCGGCCTGCGGGATGACGGCATTCGCATCGTCATGCTCACCGGCGACAACCGTACCACGGCCTTGGCGGTCGCCGCCAAGCTGGGCATCACGGATGTCGAGGCCGAGGTGCTGCCGGAACAGAAGAACGCCATCGTGCGACGGCTGCGAGCCGAGGGACGCGCGGTCGCCATGGCAGGGGATGGCGTGAACGATGCTCCTGCACTCGCGGAAGCCGATATCGGAATCGCTATGGGCACCGGCACCGACGTGGCGATGCAGAGCGCCGGGGTCACGCTGGTCAAGGGTGATCTGGCGGGCATTGCCCGGGCACGTGTCCTCAGCCGCGCGACGATGCGCAACATCCGGCAGAACCTGGTGCTGGCCTTCGTCTACAACGTGCTGGGGATTCCGCTGGCCGCCGGCATCCTCTATCCGGCGTTCGGGCTCCTGCTCAGTCCCGTCGTCTCCGCGGCGGCAATGGCCCTGAGTTCCGTCTCGGTGATCGGCAACGCTCTACGCCTGCGGTTGATGCGCCTCTAACTACCTTTCCTACGGGAGGAACCCGTTCTCCGTCGCGGGGTGTCCGGGCCTCATCCCGCCTGCAGAAAGCCTGCGATTCGTCCGGCCATGGCGGTGGGGAGTTCCTCGTGGACTGCGAGCCTGCCGCCCGCAACGCGCTCGACCTCCACACCGGGCAACGAGGCCAGCGCTTCCATCTCGGCGAGGGAACGCGGAGGCGTACGCCCGCCGATGACGACGAGAATCGGCACACCGGTGCGGCGGGCGAGATCGAGGAAGGCCTCGCGGCTGTCGACACGGTCGAGACCGCCGGTCACGAAGCGCACGGAGCCGTGTCTCGCCCCGGCTGCGCGCGTCACGGCGAGCTTGGCGGCGAGACGCGCGCCCTCGAGCCAATGCGGGTCGCCATAGACATGCTCGCGCGCCATCCTGTCGATTACGAAGCGACTCACATTCAGCTTGTAGAGGACGGGCCCCAGGACCGGATTGTCGATGGCTGCACGGATGTGCCGGAACCAGGGGCGCTGACCCCCCGCCATGGTCGGCAGGGGGCCGCGCCATGTCGGAGCGACCAGTACGAGGCGGCTGACCGTGCCCGGCCGAAGCGTGCACTGGTGCAGGGCATAGACAGCGGCATGTCCGGCGGCGATGAGGGCAAGCGGTGGCCCCATCCTGGCGATAAACCAGTCCAGGAAGGTGGAAAGGGCGTCGGGAGACCAGTCCCGCCTCGGCCTGGGCCTGTCGCCGAAGCCCGGCCAGTCCACCGAGGTTACATGGAAATTTCGGGCGAGCGCCTCGAAGAGGGGGTGCATCTCCTTACGTGTCGAGATCGAGCTCAGGGCCGGCAGAAGCAGCACCGGCGGGCCGCTTCCGGCCTCGCTCATGCCGAGCGTGACTTCGCTGCCGTGCCAGTTCCAGGTGATGTTCCGTTTCATCGGGTTCCTTCCCGTGTCCGTATGCAGCGCGGCCTACATCTTGTAGCACGGCGATTGCCGGGCGAGGACTGACAGGCCCGGGCCGCGCCAATGCGCCGCGAGGGTCGCCCGGCCTCCTTCTTCGTCCTCCCTGCTTCCACCCCCCGCGGGATCCTGTAAGCTCGAGGGCCGAACCGGGAGGAAGCGCGCATGATCGAGGGAACCTGCCTCTGCGGCCGTCTGCGCTGGCGCTGCAAGGAGATGCCGGACGCGGCCACGGCCTGCAACAGCACGGCTTGCCGGCGCTACGGGGTGCTCTGGGCCTACGGCCACGAGAACGAGGATATCTGGGTTTCCGGCGACAGCCGGGCTTATGCGCGCGAAAAGCCGAGCCTTGAATTTCACTTCTGCGCCACTTGCGGTTGTGTCGGCTTCTGGCGCGGTGTCCGTACCAACAGCCGGGGGCAGCGCCGCATTGCCGTAAACCTTCGCCTCGCCAACCCTGCCGAGGTCGGCGCCATCATCATCGACCATTTCGACGGCCTGGACAGCTTTGAGGATCTCCCGCGGGATGGCCGCTGCGTGGCGGACATGTGGTTCTGAAAAGCACGGGGCGGCGGGTGGGCCGGTGGCGGCCCGACGCCGGTCAACCCCGGTAGCGCAGGGCATCGACCAGAAGCCGGAAGGCCGGAGAGTTCTGGCGGCGGCTGGGGTAGTAAAGATGGTAGCCGTCGAAGGGCTCGCACCAGTCTTCCAGCATGCGGACGAGCCTGCCTTCCGCCAGAAGCGACGCCACGTGATCTTCCATCACGAAGGCGATGCCGTGGCCGGCCAACGCCGCGTCGAGCATGAGCGGGATGCGGTTGAAGGTAAGCTGGCCGTTTACGCGTACCTTGAGCTGCCGGCCGCTCTTCCCGAATTCCCATGCATAGAGTCCGCCCGCGCTGGTGAGGCGCAGATTTATGCAGGCATGGGCGGCGAGATCCTGTGGCGTCTTGGGTCTCGAATGGCGGGCAAGATAGGAAGACGAGGCCACTGCCGCCATGCGCAGGCGGGGGCTGATCGGCACGGCGATCATGTCGCGGGCCAGTTGCTCGCCGAGCCGGATACCAGCGTCGAAGCGCTCGGCCACGATGTCGGTAAGGCCGGATTCGACGTTGATTTCCACGCGAATGTCGGGGTGCACCGCGGCAATCCTGTTCACGGCCGGCCAGAGGACGGTACGCGCGACATGTTCGGGCGTGGTGATGCGGAAGGAGCCGGCCGGCTTCTCGCGTGTCTCAAGCAGCGATTCGAGCCTGTCCTCAATATCCTCGAAGGCAGGCCGGACCGTCTCGATAAGACGCTCTCCCGCCTGCGTCAGCGCCACGCTGCGGGTGGTTCGCGTGAGCAGGCGTATGCCGTAACGCCCTTCCAGGCGGCGGATGGCGTGGCTCAGCGCGGATTGCGAGATGCCGATCCGCGACGCGGCGCGCGTGAAGCTGCCCTCCTCGGCAATCGCCACCAGGTTCATGAGATCACTGAGATCCTCGCGCCGCATACCAGGCCCCTGTCGTTTTTTATGAATTCATATCATGAGTTCATGCCGGATTGCCTGTCTAATCGCACGAAAAGGCAAGGGATAGAGTCAGCATCGAGGCCGGATTGGGGGAGGCGGAGGGCGATCGCCGCTCCTGAACCCGCCCGGCCAGACATGGAGAACACGATGCACAAGCGTAAACTCGGCAACGGCCTGGAGGTCTCGGCAATCGGGCTGGGCTGCATGGGCCTTTCCTTCGGCTATGGGCCGGCACTCGAAAGGCAGGCGGCGATCGGCCTAATCCGCGCCGCCTTCGAGCGCGGCGTGACCTTTTTCGATACCGCGGAGGCCTATGGCCCCTATGTCAACGAGGAGGTGGTGGGCGAAGCCCTGGCGCCGGTGCGAGGCGAGGTGGTAATCGCCACCAAGTTCGGCTTCACCTTCAGCCCGGATGGCGGGCAGTCGGGCCTGGACAGCCGGCCGGAACACATCCGCGCCGTGGCTGAGGCCTCGCTGAAGCGGCTGGGAACGGATGCCATCGATCTCTTCTACCAGCACAGGGTCGATCCCGCCGTGCCTATAGAGGACGTGGCCGGTGCGGTAGGAGACCTGATCTCGGAAGGCAAGGTCCGGCATTTCGGGCTTTCGGAAGCCGGCGCACAGACCATTCGCCGCGCTCATGCCGTTTTGCCGGTTACGGCCCTGCAGAGCGAATACTCGTTGTTCTGGCGCGATCCGGAGAAGGAAATCCTGCCGCTTCTGGAGGAACTGGGTATCGGTTTCGTGCCGTTCAGTCCGCTCGGAAAGGGCTTTCTAACCGGTGCCATCGACGAGAACACCACCTTCGCGCCCGGCGACTTCCGCACCGTCGTTCCCCGCTTCACGCCCGAAAACCGCAAGGCGAACCAGGCGCTCGTCGATCTCGTGGGCACGATCGCGGCAAGGCGCGGCGTAACCCGAGCCCAGGTCGCCATCGCCTGGCTCCTGGCCCGCAAGCCCTGGATCGTGCCGATTCCCGGCACCACCAAGCTCCACCGGCTCGATGAGAATCTGGGAGGCGCCGAGATCATGCTCGAGCCGGGCGACCTCGCGGGGATCGAGGAAGCACTGACGCGGATCGAACTGGTCGGCGAGCGCTACCCGGCTCACCTTCAGGCCCGCGTCGGACGATAGAACACCGCCGGAACCGCTTCGCGGCCCGCTCAAGCAGGTTTGACCGGCGGGGGGCTTAACGGAGCCGTCGGGGTGGGTTGAATTGGGCGGCACCTCAAATCGAAAGGATGAAACCGATGTCTGCATCCGATACACCGGTCTGGTTGATCACGGGATGTTCGACCGGCCTCGGACGGGCTCTCGCCCGCCTCATCGTAGATCGCGGCTGGCGCCTCATTGCCACCGCTCGGGACGCTTCCCGCCTTGCCGATCTCGTCGAGGGAGCGGAGGATCGCGTGCTCGCGCTCGACCTCGACGTGACGAATGCCGGCCAGGTTGCGGCCGTCGTCGCCGCTGCGAGGGAAGCTTTCGGTCGCGTCGACGTCCTCGTCAACAATGCTGGCTATGGCTACCAGAGCACGGTGGAGGAGGGAGAGGAGGCCGAGATTCGGGCTCAGTTCGACGCCAATGTCTTCGGTCTCTTTGCAATCACCCGGCAGGTACTGCCGATCATGCGTGCCCGGCGCAGCGGCCATATCATCAATATCACCTCGGTCGCCGGCCTCATCGGCTTTCCGGGCTCAGGCTATTATGCCGCTTCCAAGCATGCCATAGAGGGGTGGTCGGATGCCCTGCGCGCGGAGGTGGAGCCGCTAGGCATCGGCGTGACCTGCGTGGAGCCTGGCCCTTTCCGCACCGACTGGGCCGGACGCTCCCTTCGGCAGACGGCCAATCATATCGCCGATTACGCCGACACCGCCGGCAAGCGTCTTGCCGGCACGAGGCAGATGAGCGGCCAGCAGGCCGGAGATCCTGTCCGCGCCGGCGAGGCGATGATCGCGCTTACCCGGACACGCAATCCCCCGCGCCATCTCGTCCTCGGAACATTCGGCTTCGAAGCGGTGACGGCGCGCATGGGCGAGCGCCTGCGGGAAATAGAGGGACAACGCGACGCGAGCCTCGCGGCCGATTTCCCCAAGACATGAGAAATGGGCCGGGCGGCCCTCCGGTTCCAAAATCAGGAGACGCGACGGCCGCTCTTGTCGATGACGACCTCGCCATCCTCCTTCACGAAGGGACCGATGTCGGGGTTGAGGAGGATGTCGAGCACGTTCTCCGAGGGCCGGCACAGGCGCGCGCCTTGGGGGTCTCGACGATGGGCCGGTTTATCAGGATGGGATGCGCCAGCATGAAATCGATCAGCTGCGCATCCGTCCACTTGGGATCCGCGAGGCCCAGTTCGCCATAGGGCGTGCCCTTCTCGTGGAGCACGGCGTGCACGGGGATGCCAATCGCCTCGATCAGCGCCTGGAGCCTGTCGCGGCCCGGCGGTGTCTTCAGATATTCGATGACGACCGGCTCCTCGCCACTCCGGCGGATCATGGCCACTCCCGCTTCATTCGCCCACCGCCAGCCCCGCGGGCCTGCGATTGTCGTTCGCGCCGTAGACGAAGCCTGGCCGCATCTGGCCGCCGAAACTGGAGTCGTTGCCGGAACTCGCCGTGTTCTGGCCGCTCGGCAACGGAGCGGGGAGGGCTACCAGTTCGGCCGCGCCCCAGGTCGTCTGCTGGGTGATCTTGTAACCCATGGCCTCCAGGATCTTCACCGTGTCGGGCGAGAGGGCATAGGGCTCCGCATAGACCTCGTCCGGCAGCCACTGGTGGTGGATGCGCGGCATGTCCACTGCTTCCTGCGGCTGCATGCCGTAGTCGATCAGGTTGAGGATAGCCTGCAGCGTGATCGTGATGATGCGCGAGCCGCCGGGGCTGCCCAGCACGGCCACGATATGGCCGTCCTTGGTGACCAGCGTCGGTGCCATGGAGGAAAGCGGGCGCTTGCCGGGGGCGATCGAGTTTGCCTCACCCTGGACGAGGCCGAAGAGGTTCGGCACGCCTGCCTTGGTGGTGAAGTCGTCCATCTCGTCATTGAGCAGGAAGCCCGTCCCCGGAGCGATCACGCCGGCACCGAAAAGCCCGTTGATCGTATAGGTGACCGACGCGGCATTGCCGTCCTTGTCGACCACGGAATAGTGCGTGGTCTCCGTCTTTTCATGCGGGGCGGTGCCGGGCTGCACCTCCCTGGAAGGCGTTGCTCTGTCGGGCAGGATCCTGGTGCGGATCTCGGCGGCGTAGTCCTTCGAAAGCAGCCGGTCGAGTGGGTTCTTCACGAAGGCCGGGTCGCCCAGATAGGTGTTGCGGTCCATATAGGCGTGGCGCATGGCCTCGACCATGGTGTGCACGGCCTGCGCTGAATGCCAGCCCATGGATCTGAGGTCGTAACCCTCCAGAATGTTGAGGATCTCGCAGAGCGTGGTACCCCCCGAGGAAGGGGGAGGCGAGGAGGCGATCGCATAGCCGCGATAGGTGCAGGTGACTGGGGCGGACTCCGTCACCGTGTAGTCGGCAAGGTCCTGCGCGGTCATGATGCCGCCACCGGCCTTCATTGCCGTCTCGATCTTTCTGGCCGTCTCGCCCTTGTAGAAGGCGTCGGGCCCGCCCTTGGCTATGGCCTCCAGCGTATCGGCGAGGTCCTTCTGCACCAGCCGGTCCCCGGGCTGCAGTGCGGAGCCGTCCGGCCTGAAGTAGATCCTGGCCGCTTCCGGATCTTTTCTGAGGAGCGTTGCGCCGGCGTCGATGATGTCGGTGTCGCCGCGCGTCAGCACGAAGCCCTCGCGCGCAAGCCTGATCGCAGGTGCCATCACCTTCTCACGCGGCAGGGAACCGTAGCGCGACAACGCGGTGTCGAGGCCGAGGATGCTGCCCGGCACGCCGACGGCGCGGTAGCCGTAGAGGCTCGCGCCCTTGATCACGGCGCCCTGCGCGTCGAGATACATATCCTTCGTGGCTGCCGCCGGTGCCTTCTCCCGGAAATTGATGAAGACGTCGCGGGCGTCCCTGGCCAGGTGGATCACCATGAAGCCGCCGCCGCCTATATTACCGCAGCAGCTGTTGGTAACGGCCTGCGCGTAGCCTACGGCCACCGCCGCGTCGATCGCATTGCCGCCCTCCGCGAGAATGTCGGCACCGGCCCGTGAGGCGAGATGCTGGGAGGACACCACCATCCCGTCGGGCGCCTCGACGGCCGGCCTGGAGGCGGCAAGGACAGCAAGAGGATGGAGGGCGAGAGGAAGGGCGGCGAGGACGAGGGCGAGGACGCGGTTCATGAGCGGTCTCCTTCCTTGAGGCAGGAGAGCGTAGAGGGGGAAACCGCGCGGGGAAAGGGCGAAGTGGCCGGCTCGCGCCGCTATGCCGCCTTGTCGTCCACCGCCACGCTTGCGGCATCCGCCTCCGACCGGTCGAGCAGCACGTTCATGGCCTTGCGGGCGGCGTCGGCATCGCCGGAGATGATCGGCTCCGCCACGGCGCGATGCATCGGTACGATGTGAGGCTGGATCTGGCCGGCGCGTGAAACGGTGAAGGAAACCGCGAGCGAGGCTTCGATCGCGGGCTGGAAGGCAGCCAGAAGGACGTTGTTGGCGGCCCTTACGATGGCGCGATGGAAAGCGAGATCGGCGTCGATGGAGGCCTGCACCTCCGTGGCCGTCTCCATCGTGCGGAAGGTCTCGGCCACCTCGGCCCGCTGCTCGGGAGTGGCGCGCGCGGCCGCCAGCGCCGCGGCTTCCGGCTCGATCATGCGGCGCAGCTCAAACAGGTCCTTCACGAAGCTCTTCGTGGCTCCGCCCGAGGTCTGCCAAACCAGCACGTCGACATCGAGCCGATTCCAGTTCGAGTGAGGCTGCACGATGGTGCCGCGGCGGGGGGTGGAGGAGAGCAGCCCCTTGCCTGCCAGGAGCTTGATGGCCTCGCGTAGCGAGGCGCGGGAGACATCGAGCTCGCGCGAAAGATCCGCCTCGGTGGGAAGAGCCATGCCGACCGCCCATTCACCCGCGACGATCCGCTGGCCGATGAGCGCTGCCGCCTGGCTGTGACGGGTCTGCGATGCCCCTGAGCGGGCGCGGCCAGCGCTGCGTGCCATAGGCGGTCCCTTCCTTTGGGTGAACGAGCTGGGACGCGATGTGGCGGATCGTTGATAGGGCTGCCCGCCGGAACGCGACTCAACCTGTTCCAATTCTTTTCGTTGCATTCCTCCTACCATATTGCGAGGGGATAAAGGGAGGGAGATGAGTTTTACCACAGAATAAGTGTGGAACTCGGCGCCCTGGCGCGATGCCAGTCGGACTTTTCCCGTCTCGCTCTTGTGATGACTGCCCTGTATGCTCCCCGCGCCTTTCCGTGGAGAAGTTCATGCTGCGCCGTCTTGCCCTTGCTACGATTGCCCTAGCGTTCATGGCCACCGCCAGGGCCGACGACAGCATTGCCGCGCTCGACGCGGGCGGGCTGGTGTTGACCAAGACCGACAAGATCGCGTTGGTTTCGGAGGATCTCTTCCTTTCCACCAGGAAGGTGAAGATCGCCTATCGCTTCCGTAACCTCACCAATGCCGATTTCGAAACCACCATTGCCTTCCCGATGCCCGACATCTCCGGCGGGCCCGACACCATGCTCGATATCGCCGATCCCGCCGCCGACAATTTCCTGAAGTTCACGACCGAAGTGGACGGCAAGGCGGTGGAGTCCCAGGTCGAGCAGCGCGCCTTCCTCGTCAGCGAGGGCAAGCCGGATGCTGAGGTCACCGAGCGGCTGAAGACGCTGCACATCCCGCTGGTGCCGACCGTCGAGGCCACGGAAAAGGCGTTCGGCGCGCTCAATGATGCGCAGCGCAAGGCCCTCGTGGATGCCGGTATCGCCTATCCGGACGACTACAACGCCGACGACAAGGGCGCGCGCAAGGCTTACTACCCGCTGTGGACGCTCCGCTCCAAGTTCTGGCGCAAGCAGGTCTTTCCTGCTGGCAAGGACATCATCGTCGAGCAGGAATACGTGCCCGGCGTCGGCGCCATTTCCTCTCTTGTCTTCGGCTCGCCCGACAACGATGCCGAGCAGAGAAAGACCTATGCCGACACCTATTGCACCGACGCGGCTTTCACGCGCGCAGCGCAAACCCTCTACAAGCGCGCTTTGACCGACGAGGGACGGACCTTCCGGGCCTTCGAGCAGTCGCTTTCCTACGTCATCACCTCGGGTGGCAATTGGGCGGGGCCGATCGGCGATTTCCGCCTCGTGGTGGACAAGGGCGATCCCAAGACCCTGGTGTCGTTCTGCGGGGAAGGGGTACGCAAGCTCGATCCGACCACATTCGAGATGAGGCTGAAGAACTACGTGCCGACGAAGGACATCCATGTCCTTCTGCTCGTAAGCGAGCCGGTGAAGTAGCCCGGGAGCACCGACAAGATGTCTGCCTTCCCGCATCTTCCTCTTGTCGAACGGCACGCCTCACATTAACCCCTCTTTCCATGCCTGACCTCAGTTCCTTCCGCCGCATCGTCGTCAAGATCGGCTCCTCCCTCCTGGTCGACCAGGCGCAGGGCAAACTGCGCCGCGACTGGCTCGCATCCCTCGTTTCCGATCTCGCGCGGCACAGCGAGCGCGGCGCGCAGATCATCGTGGTCTCCTCCGGCGCCATCGCGCTCGGACGCACGCTGCTGAAGCTTTCGAAGGGCCCGCTGGCGCTCGAGTCGAGCCAGGCTGCCGCCGCGGTCGGCCAGGTCGGCCTCGCCCAGGCCTGGGCCGAGACGCTCGGTGCGCGCGGGCTTACGGCGGCGCAGATCCTCGTCACGCTCGGCGACACCGAGGAACGCAAGCGCTATCTCAATGCCCGCCGCACCATAGACCGGCTGCTGGAACTGAACTGCGTCCCGGTGGTGAATGAGAACGACACCGTAGCCACCACCGAGATTCGCTACGGCGACAACGATCGCCTGGCCGCCCGCGTCGCCACCATGGCCGGCGCGGATTGCCTGGTGCTGCTCTCCGACATCGACGGACTCTACACCGCGCCGCCGCACCTCGATCCCGCCGCGACGCTGATCCCGGTGGTGCAGCGCATCACCGCAGCCATCGAGGGCGTGGCGGGAGACGCGGGGTCCGAACTTTCCCGCGGCGGCATGCGCACCAAGGTCGAGGCGGCGAAGATCGCCGTTGGCGGCGGCACCACGATGGTGATCGCCTCGGGCAAGGTGGACTCGCCGCTGAAGCGCATTGAGGAAGGCGGACCCTGCACCTGGTTCCTGACGCCCTCCAACCCCGTCACCGCACGGAAGAAATGGATTGCCGGGCATCTGGAGCCGCGCGGCACGCTGCATGTCGACGCCGGTGCCGCCAAGGCGCTGCGCAACGGCGCGAGCCTGCTGCCGGCCGGCGTGAAGCGCGTCGAGGGCACTTTCTCCCAAGGTGATGCCGTCATCATCCGTGATCCCTCGGGTGCCGAGGTCGGGCGCGGGCTCGTCGGCTACGACATCGGCGAGGCGGCGCAGATCGCCGGCAAGAAGAGCCGCAGCATCGAGGATATCCTCGGTTGGGCCGGCCCGACAGAGATGATTCACCGCGACGATATGGCCCTCTTCAGCCGTTTCGAAGATCTCAGTACCGTCACCGTGGAGTAGTCCAGGCCGCCGCTTCGATACCATCCGGCATGGTCCGGTTCCGTCATCGACCTCATGCACGCGGAGGCCTCCATGATCTCCCACACCTTCCTCGGCGTCGGCGATTTCGACAGGGCGTTCCAATTCTATGAAGCCGTTCTCGACGAGATCGGCCTTGTCCTGCGCTTCAGGGAGGATGAGCGGCCTTGGGCGGGTTGGATCAAGCCGGGCGCCGCACGCCCTATCTTCCTGATCGGTAGGCCGTATGACGGCGCCGACCCCACCCCGGGAAACGGGCCGATGGTTGCCCTTCTGGCACCCGATCGGGACGCGGTGGAACGCGCCTGGCAAGCAGCCCTTAACCATGGCGGCAGGGACGAGGGTGCACCGGGACCAAGGCCCGAGTATCATGCCCATTATTATGGCGCTTATTTCCGCGACCCCGATGGCAACAAGCTCTGCGTGTGCTGCCATGATCCGGTTGTGGGCTGAGGCGCCTTTCCCATCTCAAGGACGCCGCATGTTTCGCCTCTGCTCTCTTTTTGCCCCGTTGGCCCTGCTCGGAGCCTGCACCACCACTCCCGCCCCGAGCCCGACCCCGGTGGCAAGGCCGCTGGAACGTGCCTACATCGCCTGCCGTACTCCGGAACATGTCAATGCCCTGCATGCCGCCGGTGCCAATTTCCAGCGCGAGGCAGACAATCACATGGCGGACGGCCGCTGCCGTCGCTTCGCGGCGGGGCAGAAGGTGCTCAGCCGGGGGCGCGACAGCTTCGTGGATCCGGCCAACGGCGTGAAATACTGGATCTACCACTGGGGCTGAGGCCCCCGGCTAGCCCCTGTTCGCCACCGCCACGCCGAGGGCTGCCACGACCAAGCCAGCCACCTGCACCAGCGTGAGCGCCTCGCCGAACATGGCCCAGGCCATTAGCGCCGAAACACCGGGCACGAGGTAGAGCAGGGAGGCGACCTGGGCGACGGCGCCGCGCCGGATCAGTACCATCAGCAGCAGGATGGCGCCGATCGACATACCGAAGATGGACCAGAGCAACCCGACCCAGCCGGGCAGGGACGTCGCATCGAAATGTCCCTGTTCGGTAAGAGCCATGCCGAGGACGATCGGCACCAGCGCGCCGGCATATTGAACCGCGGTATTGGTCGTGAGGTCCGCGCCGCGGCCGCGGCTCTTCTGCCAGATCGTGCCAAGCGTTATTGCCGCCATGCCGGCCGTGCAGACGAGCAGCGGGATTACGGGAATGCCGCCGTCGCCCGTCGCGCCGAGCCTGGGCAGGAGCGTCAGGCCGGCACCGACGGCGCCGATGGCGATACCGAGCGCGCGGCTCGGCGAGACCTTCTCGCCGAGCAAAGGCTTGGAAAGCAGGCCGGTGAACAGGGGTTGCAGGCCGGCGATGAGGGCCGAGATGCCCGAGGGCAGGCCATGGGCGACCGACCAGAACACCCCGCCGAGATAGAGGCCGTGGATCAGCATGCCCGCGATCAGCGCATCCAGCCAGGCGCGGCTGCCGCGCGGCCAGGGCGCACGGACGATCAGCGCATAGGCAGCAAGCACGGCTCCCGCGGCGGCAAAACGCAGGCCGAGAAAGGTCAGGGGCTCGGCATGGGGGGCGACAAGGCGC
The DNA here is from genome assembly GCF_059699065.1 of Labrys sp. ALF-8. NCBI lineage: Bacteria > Pseudomonadati > Pseudomonadota > Alphaproteobacteria > Hyphomicrobiales > Xanthobacteraceae > Labrys > Labrys sp. ALF-8. The sequence continues at coordinate 1,457,608 of NZ_AP048537.1, read as the reverse complement.
GCGGTGACGAAGCCGGTGGACCACAACGGCACGAACAGCGCTGCTAGTACCGAGGAGGGAAGACCCGGCTGCCGGGCGGTGGCTGTGTCGGCGATGGACATGGAAACAACAATGCCGAAGGAGCGGAATTCGCCTCCCCAGGCTTCGCGGGGGAGGCGATTTGCATCTTGCTCGTCGGCGTCAGAGCCGGCTTATGCCGCCTTCTTCTTCGACTGCAGCAGCTTGCGGTTGAGCAGCACTTCCGCGATCTGGATCGCATTCAGCGCGGCGCCCTTGCGCAAATTGTCGGAAACCACCCACATCGCCAGGCCGTTTTTCACCGTGATGTCCTCGCGGATCCGCGAGATGTAGGTGGCGTCCTCGCCGGTTGCCTCGTAGGGCGTGATGTAGCCGCCGGGCTCCCGCTTGTCGACCACCAGGCAACCCGGGGCCGAACGCAGGATGTCGCGCGCCTCGTCCGCCGTCACCGGCTTCTCGAACTCGATGTTCACCGCCTCCGAATGGGAGATGAACACCGGCACGCGCACGCAGGTCGCCGTGAGCTTGATCTTCGGGTCGAGGATCTTCTTGGTCTCGACCGTCATCTTCCACTCTTCCTTGGTAAAGCCGTCTTCCATGAAGACGTCGATATGCGGAATGACGTTGAAGGCGATGCGCTTGGTGAACTTCTTCGGCGTGACGGCGTCGTTGACATAGACGGCCTTGGTCTGGGCGAAGAGCTCGTCGAGCCCTTCCTTGCCCGCGCCGGAGACCGACTGGTAGGTCGAAACGACGACCCGCTTGATGCCGAAGCGGTCATGCAGCGGCTTCAGCGCCACCACGAGCTGCGCGGTGGAGCAGTTCGGGTTGGCGATGATGTTCTTCTTGGTGAAGCCGGCGACGGCTTCGGCGTTCACTTCCGGCACGATCAGGGGCACGTCGGGGTCGTAGCGCCAGGCCGACGAGTTGTCGATGACGACGCAGCCCTGAGCGCCGATCCTCGGAGCCCATTCCTTGGATACGTCGCCGCCGGCCGACATCAGCGCGATGTCGGTGTCGGAAAAGTCATAGGTGGCAAGGTCCCGCGTTTTCAGCGTTTTTTCGCCATACGAAACTTCCGTGCCCAGGCTGCGGCGCGAAGCCAGCGCAACCACTTCATCGGCGGGGAACGCCCGCTCGGCCAGAATGTTCAGCATCTCGCGGCCCACATTGCCTGTGGCGCCCACGACGGCGACCTTGTAACCCACTGTTCGAGTCCTTCTCCGTAAAAAGTCATGTGACATGCCGCTCTATATGGGAGCGGCGCGCTGGCATATCACCGGGGCACTGTCGGATCAATTGAAATGCGGGCCGCAGGTCCCCTGCCGGTTTCCTCGAAAATGAAGCCGGAACCGGGGGCGCCGGCACCTCCAGCAATCCCGCGAGGCCGACGCGTCAGGAACGTGCGGCTACGTCCGCATTGCCAGGCCGGCTGGCGCTCAGCCCCAGCACCATTGCCCCCACCGTCGCCGAGATCAGCGAGCCCAGAAGCACGCCGAGCTTGGTCTCATCGAGCAGCGGAGCGGCATCGGCATAGGCCAGGCCGCCGATGAACAGGCTCATGGTGAAGCCGATCCCGCACAACAGTGCAACGCCATAGATCTGGCCCCAGCTGGCATGCTCGGGAAGCTGTGCCCATTTCAGCCGGATCGCCAGTGCCGCGAACAGGAAGACGCCGATCTGCTTGCCGAGGAAGAGGCCGAGCGTCACACCCAGCGTCACCGGGTCGGCGAGATTGGCAAGGGACATGCCGCCGAGTGCCACGCCGGCATTGGCGAAGCCGAACACCGGCACGATCAGATAGGTCACCCAAGGATGCAGCCCATGCTCGAGGCGATGGAGCGGCGTATGTTCGTCATGACCGGCCGGGCGCAGTGGAATGGTGAAGGCAAGTGCCACGCCCGCCAGTGTCGCATGGACCCCGGAGAGGAAGGTGAGCACCCACAGGACCACCCCGAGCGCGAGATAGGCCGGCAGGAAGGTGACGCCCCTGCGGTTCATGATCGAGAGCACAACCAGCAGGACCAACGCTGCGTTTAGCATCCAGATGTCGAGCTTGGCGGTATAGAACAAGGCGATGATCACCACCGCTCCGAGATCGTCGATGATCGCGAGCGCAGTGAGGAAGACCTTGAGCGAGGCCGGCACGCGCGGACCGAGCAGGGCGAGCACGCCCAGCGCGAAGGCGATATCCGTGGCCGAGGGAATGGCCCATCCCTTCAGCGTGTCGGCATGGCCCCAGTTGACTATGATGAAGATCGCCGCAGGCACCACCATGCCGCCCAGTGCACCGATTCCCGGCAGGGCGCGGCGCGGCCAGGTCGCGAGTTGGCCGTCCAGCACCTCGCGCTTGATCTCCAGCCCGACGAGCAGGAAGAAGAAGGCCATCAGCCCGTCATTGATCCAGTGAAGCAGGCTGAGTGGGCCTATGTAGAGATGAAGGATGTGGAAATAGCCCTCTCCGACAAGCGAGTTGGCAACGATGAGGGCCAGTGCCGCCACGGCCATCAGGATGATGCCGCCTGACGCCTCCGTAGCGAGGAAGCTGCGAAGGAAAGAACGGGGGCGGGAAGGGGATGTCATGCGGGACCGGGAGACTCTTGGAACGCGGACTTGCCGCTCGCTCTTGCAACGACACCGTTATAAGAGAAAACGCCGTCATTGTTACCAATGACGGCGCCCTTATTTCCAAGATCTTCGAGGCGCGGACGACAGGTCCGCACTCCCCGTCCTTACGCGAACGTCGCGACCTCTTCCGGTTGGAAGCGTGGGCTGCGAGGGAAGAGCTTCTCGTGGTCCCCATAACCGATGTTGACCAGGATGTTCGACTTGAACTGACCGTCAGGGAAGAACTCGGCGTCAAGCTTGGCGCCGTCGAAGCCAGTCATCGGGCCGGCGTCGAGGCCGAGGGAGCGCAGGGCCAGGATGAAGTAGGCGGCCTGCAGCGTGCCGTTGGTGTGGGCGCTGGCCTTGGCGAAGGCCTCATTGCCCGAGAACCAGGACTTGGCATCGGCATGCGGGAAAAGGCGCGGCAGGTGCTCGTAGAATTTCAGGTCATAGGCCAGGATCGCCGTGACCGGGGCGTCCATCGTCTTATCGACATTGCCCGGCATCAGGGCATCCTTGAGACGCGCCTTGCCTTCCGGGCTGCGAACGAAGACGACGCGCAGCGGGAGCTGGTTGGCGGAGGTCGGACCCTGCAGCGTGATGTCGACGGCTTCCTTGAGGATGCTGTCGGGCACTTCCTTGTCGAGGAAGGCGTTGTGGGTGCGGGCCTTGTAGAAGAGCTGGTCGAGCACGGCGGCGTCGACACGGCCCGCAGTGGCCGAACCGGCAGCCCCACCTTCGATGGCTTCGTTGCGCATATTGATGTCTCCTTTGCGTTGCGGGAGATATCGCGCCGCGTCACCATCACTTCAATTGGCCAAATTATGATGGTATCTATCGGCTGAGGTGATGATTCAAGGGGTGGGGGGCCATGCTCTCACGCTCTCGGCTGGCTGGGTCGCCAATGACAGGCGAAGCCAGCCAGCTTCCAACGCGAGGCGATTGCGCCGATGATCGATTCCCTGACCCTGGACCAGCTCCGCATCCTGATCGCCGTGGCCGATGAAGGAAGCTTCTCGGGCGCAGCCCGGAGGCTCGGGCGTGTTCAATCCGCCATCAGCCAGGCCGTGCAGACCCTGGAGGCCACGCTCGCGCTCACCCTGTTCGACAGGAGCGGCAAGAAGCCGGTGCTGACGGAGGCGGGGCGCTCCATCCTGATGGATGCCCGGCAGGTCGTCGCGCGTACCGATACGCTGCGCGCGCATGCCGGCGCCATCGCGGGCGGTTGCGAGCCGGAGCTGGCCCTTTCCGTCGATCCGCTCTTCCCCCAACCCGTGCTGATGGAGAGTCTCAGGGCGCTGAGCAAGGCCATTCCCCACATGCCGGTAAAACTGATCACGGAAGGTCTCGGCGGTCCCGAGCAGAGCCTGCGCGAGGGGGTCGTGCCCTTTGCGATCTATGCGCTCCTCGCCACGGGTTCGCGCGACCTGCATGTGGAGAAGCTGATCGACGTCGAGATGATTCCCGTCGTGGCGGCCGACCATCCGATGGCCGGCGAGCCCGAACCCGTGAGCCAGGAGGCGGTGGAGGCGCAGACCCAGCTTGTGCTGACCGACCGCACGCCCCTGACCCAGAACATGCGCGGCAATATCTTCTCGCCTCATCTCTGGCGCTTCGCCGATATCGGCACGCGCCTCGACTATCTTCTGGCAGGATTCGGCTGGTGCCATATGCCGGTCTGGCTCGTGCGCCCGCATATCGAGGACGGACGGCTGAAGCGCCTGCGCCTTGCCCAGAGCAATGGCAGCCGCATCGCGATGCATATCGTGCGCCAGCACAGCCGCCCGCTCGGCCCCGCCAGCCAGTGGCTCATAGCCGACCTTAGGAAGAGGCTGGCGGAGGGGTAGCTTCCAGTAAACCCCACCTTAACCCCCTCCCTCTAGCCTACCCTCGGGCTAATGGTGTTGCGTTCCCGCTGATCTCGAATCCGTTCCGGATTGCTGCACCTTGTTGATTTGAGGCTTGGCAATGCGGACCATGCGACGCGGCTTTACACAGAGCTACGCTCTTCCCGACGAATTGAAGGGCATGCTCACGCGCCGGCTGAACGAATTGCTCGGCATGGCGCTGATCGCCATGGCCGGGCTCGGGGCAATCGCCCTGGCGACCTGGTCGGTGCAGGATGCGAGCTACAACCATGTCGGCGGGGAGCTGCCGATCCGCAACTGGCTCGGCTTTGGCGGAGCCGTGGTGGCGGACTTCCTCACCCAGATGCTCGGCATCGCTTCGATCGCCCTGCTGGCGCCGATCGCCTTCCTGGGCTGGCGCCTGCTCGCCCACAAGGCCATCGATTCGCAGCGCATGCGCCTGATCTGCCTGGTGGTGGGCGTGCTCCTTGCCGCCGGCTTTGCCTCCGGCCTGCCGATCACCGCCCATTGGCCGCTGCCCACGGGCCTGGGCGGTGCGGTGGGCGACTGGGTCTTCTATCTTTTCGCCCCCTTCCTGTTCGCTCGCCACTCGGCGCTTCTCCAGGGCGTCCTGACGCTCGTGCTGGGCGCCGGCGCCTTCGGCACTCTCGCCCTCGCCGCTGGCTTCTTCTTCCACTACACCGAGGAGGAGCGCCCGGCACCGGAACTGCCGATGCGTATTCGCGGCCAGCCCCGTCGCATTCGCGAGGAAGAGGAGGATGACGACGAACGCTCCGCCTTTCTCGGCCACGTGCTGCATTGGGGCCTGATGGCCAAGAGCGCCCTGTTCCGCAAGCGGGTAAAGGTGGTGCCGCAGCGCGTCGCGCCGCCGATGAACCGGCCCGGCGGCATCGCCGATCTCTTCGCTCGCGTGCGGGCCGCCGCCCAGCACTTCACACGCCCGCCGGAGGAAGCCGATGCCGCGCCTTTGCGCCGGGAGCCGGCCTTCACGCCGCGCACGGCACCGCGCCCCGACGCCCGCCGCCCCCACGAGGCGATCTCCCTCGACGGAGAGGAATTGCCGGAGGCCGTCGACCAGTATTCGGGCAGCCGAGACGCCTATACTCCCTATGAGGACGAGGAGGACGAGGCTCCGCCCGTCCGTGCACCCAGGCGACCGCTGATCAGTGCCGAGGAGGCTGCCCGACGGGTCGAGCCGACGCTCACCTCCACTCGTGTCGGCCAGCCCGCAGCCGCACCCAAGCAGGGCAAGCGCCTCGTACGCGAAAGCGAGCCGGATTTCCCCTTCGAGCATCGCTACGAGCTGCCGCCCCTGAGTCTGCTGACCGAGCCGAAAAAGACGCCCGGCACGTCGATTTCGCAGGATGCGCTCGAACAGAATGCGCGCCTGCTGGAGGGCGTGCTCGAGGATTTCGGCGTGCGTGGCGAGATCATCAACGTACGCCCGGGACCAGTGGTCACGCTGTACGAACTGGAGCCGGCCGCCGGCATCAAGGCCGCCCGCGTCATCGGCTTGGCGGACGACATTGCGCGCTCGATGTCCGCTCTCTCCGCCCGTGTTGCCGTGGTACCCGGCCGTAATGTCATCGGCATCGAACTGCCGAATGCCAAGCGCGAAATGGTGTATTTCCGCGAGTTGCTTGCCTCGGAGGACTTCGAAAAGTCGAGGTTCAAGCTGGCATTGGCGTTGGGCAAGACAATTGGCGGCGAGCCCGTGATGGCGCAACTCGAGAAGATGCCGCATCTGCTCGTAGCCGGCACGACCGGCTCGGGTAAGTCGGTCGCCATCAACACCATGATCCTGTCGCTGCTCTACCGCCTCAAGCCGGATGAGTGCCGCATGATCATGGTCGATCCGAAGATGCTGGAACTCTCCATCTATGACGGCATCCCACATCTGCTCGCCCCCGTCGTCACCGACATGAAGAAGGTGGTCCTCGCCCTGAAATGGGCGGTGCGCGAGATGGAAGAGCGCTACAAGAAGATGGCCAAGCTCGGTGTGCGCAACATCGACGGCTACAACCAGCGCGCCGCCGAGGCCAAGGCCAAGGGCGAGACGGTGATGCGCACCGTGCAGACCGGGTTCGACAAGGAGACCGGACAGGCACTCTACGAACAGGAGGAAATGGACCTCTCGCCGGTGCCCTACATTGTGATCGTCGTCGACGAGATGGCCGACCTGATGATCCAGGAAGGCAAGAATGTGGAAGGGCCGATCCAGCGTCTCGCGCAGATGGCACGCGCCGCCGGCATCCACCTGATCATGGCGACGCAGCGTCCCTCGGTCGACGTCATCACCGGCACGATCAAGGCGAACTTCCCGACCCGCATCTCCTTCCAGCTCACCACCAAGATCGACAGCCGCACCATCCTGGGCGAGCAGGGTGCCGAACAGCTCCTCGGCCAGGGCGACATGCTGCACATGGCCGGCGGCGGGCGCATCTCGCGCGTGCACGGCCCCTTCGTCTCGGACGAGGAGGTGGAGAAGGTCGTCACCCATCTGAAGGCCCAGGGTCGGCCCGACTATCTCGATGCCATCACCGCGGATGAGGATGAGGGTGGCGAGGACGAGGCCGCCGACGGAGCCGTGTTCGACAAGGGCGCCTTCGGGGCAGAGGATGGCGGCGACCTCTACGACCAGGCGCTCAAGGTGGTGATGCGCGACAAGAAGTGCTCCACCTCCTATATCCAGCGCCGGCTGCAGATCGGCTACAACCGCGCCGCCTCGCTGGTGGAGCGCATGGAAAAGGAAGGCATCGTCGGTCCGGCCAACCACGCCGGCAAGCGCGAGATCCTGGTCTACAGCCGTGACATCAAGGGCGCCGGCGAAGAGGACGGCGAGGAGGGCGAAGAGTAGGGGCGCCACGCTGCCTCCCCTCCCGAGTCGGGAGAGGGGCCGGGGGTGAGGGGTTAAGCCTTCGGCAGTCTAGTCGAAATCATGACAGTAGCAGAAACCCGCGCTCTACATTTCGAGGTCTAGACCCTCACCCCTGACTCCTCTCCCACACGGGAGAGGGGAAGCGCGCCTCTATCACCGAGAGCTCCCATGCCCAATCTGGTCGGCAATCGCTTCGAAATCGAAGGCAGCGCGGCAGCGCTGGAGCAGTTCGTCTCGCGTAGCTGCCTGGCCCTCAAGGATGGCAGCATCGCCATCGATTTAGAGCGAGTGATACCTCTGCCGAAGAGCCTCGCTGACGACGAACTCCGGCGATGGCGCGGTGACAATTGGGGCACGAGCTACAGCCAGGATTTCGAGACGATCGAACGCACCTCGACCCGCCTGGTCCTTCGATTCTGGACACCCTGGTCGCCGCCCTTCGGGATCTACCGTGCCCTCGCGACGCGCCACCCAGACCTGCACCTGCTGGCGGAGGCGGCGGAGGATGGCGGCAACGAAACCGCTTACCGCTTCATCGCCAAGGACGGGGCCTTCAGCGAAAGCGAGCCCGAGCTCACGGACGAATTCATCTCGCATGTCACCGGCTATCCTCCCGGCGATGTCGAGTTCGACCCCGTGCAATTCGCCGCGCTCAAACCAAGCCGTCCGTCGCTGCTCGCCCGGATCCGCAAGGCGCTCGCAGACATGTTCGGAGGACGCCAATAGGGTGAATCCGCGAAGAATAGAGCCCCGGCCTGCTCCCTTCTCCCGTGTGGGAGAGGGGAAGCACGTCATCACACCTTCGTCCGGGCGGCGGTGAAGATCGCCGCCTGTTCGCGCAGCGTGGGTTCGCCGTCCTGGCGGCGCGAGGGTATCATCCAGCCGCCGCCGACGGCGAGGATGTTGCGCACCGCGCCATAGGCGGCGAGCTTGCCCGAATCGATGCCGCCGGTGGTGACGAAACCCACGCCCTCGAAGATGTTGGCGTAGTCGGACAGCACGGTCGGGCCGTTGGAGGCTTCCGAAGGATAATATTTCAGGACCGTATAGCCCCATTCCACCGCCTGCATCACTTCCGAGGCCGTGAGAGCGCCAGGCATGTGCAAGAGCCCGGCAGCCTTGACTGCCGCGTGCAGGACCGGTGTCAGGCCCGGGCTGACGCCGAAGGCGGCGCCGGTCTCGATGGCGAGTTTTACCTGAGCTTCTCGCAACAGCGTGCCTGCCCCGAAGACGCAGGCCGGATGCCGTGCCTTCGCCTCGCGCAGCACCTGCGGGGCCTCGGGCGTGCGGAACAGGATCTCGATTACCGGCGCGCCTTCCTCGACCAGGAGGTCGATGTCGCGCAGCCCCTCCTCGATCGAGCGCACCGCCATCACGGGCAGGATCGGAAAGGCGGCGATGCGGTCCCTCAACTCAGCGGCGTTCATGCGACTTCCTCCTCGACGAGCATGGCGGCTTCCACTTCCTCCCGTCCCGGCGTGCCGAGGCGGCCGCCGAAGCTGCGGCATTTCAGGGCGGCGGCGGCATTGGCGAAGGCGATCGCCCGGGCGATCGACGCGCCCTCGGCGATGGCGAGGGCAAAGGCGCCGTGAAAGACGTCGCCCGCCGCCAGCGTATCCACCGCCTCGACTTTGGGCGGACGAAGCTGGCGTATCCGGCCGCTTTCGCGCTCCAGCCAGTAGCAGCCCTCGGGGCCGGCGGTGATGGCGAGGAAGCCATCGAGCCGCCCGGCGAGGGCCGGCAGCGCTTCGGCCGGCGTCGCGGTGCCGCTGAAGGCAAGGGCGGCGGGCTCGGAGAACACCACGTGGGTGGCGAGGCCTGCGAGTTCGCCGATCACGGCCTGCGGGCCGGTATCGGCGTCCAGCACGGCAGGCTTGCCGGCGGCGCGTGCCGCCTTCAGCACCGCCGCCGCACCTTCCGGCCAGCGCACGTCGACCAGGGCGGCATCGGCGCCGGCGACGAGGTCCAGCGGCAGCCACGACGGGTCCTTGCCGAGGGCGGGATCATAATAGGGCACAACCAGCCGCTCGCCTTGCCGGTCGATCAGTACGGTGCAGATCGGCGAGCGCACGCCCGGCACCCTGCGCACGAAGCGGCAATCGATCCCGGCTTCGGAGAGATCCGCGATGATCCTTTCGCCCACGCCATCATCGCCGACGCGCGAGAAGAGCGTGGCCCGCCCGCCCAGCCTGGCAGCGGCCGCCGCCGCGCTCGCCGCCATGCCGTGCGCGACCTCGACCGCATGCAAGGGCAGTACCTTTCCGGGGCCGGTCGGCAGCGTCTCCATGCGGAAGATCGAATCGAAGGAGGACGCGCCGCTGCATACGACATGCGCTGGCCGGAGGGGGGAATGAGGCACGGAGAATTCCTGGGAGCGCGGACTGTCAGTCCGCTCTTGTAGACATGGCGCTGCCGGACGGCGTGCGAGCCAGTTCGCCAGCATTTGCACGATGAAAGCATCCTTTCCAGGAGCGGACAAGATGTCCGCGCTCCCAGGATTCTCCTCGACGGCACTCCCTCTCCGGCCTAGACTCTGAAAATGGCTTCCTTTTTCTATATCCTCGTTCCCTTCGCCATTCTTGCCGTCGCGATCGTACTCGGCATGGGCTTGCACAACATGATGAAGGGCGGCGACGGCCAACGATCGCAAAAGCTCATGCAGTTGCGCGTGCTGCTGCAGGCGGTGGCGATCGCCATCATCATGGCGGCGATCTACTTCGCCCATAAATAGGGGCGGGCGAGTCGGCGGGTCGTGCGACCATCGTTGCATTCCTGCATCAAGGGTTAACAATTCCTTGCCTGCCGGCGCCGTGATGCTTGGCGGACGATTCCCCTCTGCTACCGTGCCGGGAATCACGAGGATGTTCGTCCATGCGCCACGTCCTTTTTCCGGTGCTGTTCCTGCTTCTCATGGTGGTCGCCGCTCATGCGGGCGATGCCACCGCCGCTTCCTTCGGCGCGGATCCCTTCATCAACGAATTGCGCTTCGGTGGCCTGCTGCACGATCCCGGCAGTCCGGAGAACGGCACCGGCCCGGACTTCAACGCCGAGATACTGTTCGCCAAGCCGTGGGGCACGGATGCGCAATGGTGGCTGCCACGTCCGAATCTTGGCGCCACGCTGAATTTCGGCGGCGGTACTTCCACGGTCTATGCGGGCGTCGCCTGGCAATACGCCGTGACCCAGCGCATCTTCATAGAGGGTATCTTCGGCGGCAGCCTTAACAATGGGGATGACAAGGCGCCCGGCCGCAGCGATCTCGGCTGCCGCGGATTGTTCCGCGAATCGGCGAGCCTCGGCTTCGATCTGACGGCGCATTGGCGCGTCATGGCGACCATCGAGCACAATTCGAACGCGGGCTTGTGCGACAGCAATCGCGGCCTGACGAATTATGGGGCGCGGATCGGGTACAAGTTCTAGGACTGTTCGCCTGTTCTGCCTTCACCCCGGACCGATTCGTCTGCGGACGTTCGGCCGTGCCGTCAGGAGTGTCCATGGTTCGCCTCAACAAGATCTACACCCGCACCGGGGATGACGGCTCGACCGGGCTCGGCACAGGCGAACGGCGTTCGAAGGCGGACCTGCGCGTGGAGGCCTACGGCACGGTGGACGAGGCCAATGCCTGCATCGGGCTGGCCCGACAGCACAGCGGGCGCGAGGACGGCGACGTGGACGCCATGCTCGCCCGCATCCAGAACGACATGTTCGATCTCGGTGCGGATCTGAGTACGCCCGAGGGAGGCGAGAAGGCGATCACCTGGACGCCGTTGCGCATCGTCCAGAATCAGGTGGACCGGCTGGAGGCCGAGATCGACGCCATGAACGCCACCCTGCCGGCCCTGAAGAGCTTTGTCCTGCCGGGTGGTTCGCCGTGCGCCAGCTATCTGCATCTTGCCCGTACCGTCAGTCGCCGGGCGGAGCGGGCGATGGTGGCGTTGTCGCAGACGGCGGGCGAGATCGTCTCCCCCGAGGCTCTGCGCTACATCAACCGGCTATCCGATCACCTCTTCGTGGCCAGCCGCTATCTCAACCACAAGGCGAGCGGGGATATATTGTGGGTGCCGGGGGAGAACAGATAGTTGGAGCGCAGGCGCTGACCTACGCTGGAAAGGGCGCGGTTGGAGTGTCGATCACCGATCGACATTCCTGGAAACGCCGTGCCTTGCGGAAGGGAAGATGTCGATCGGTGATCGACACTCCAATCGCCAGGAATGGCCACCCGCCTTACGTGCATTTAATCTGCCTCGCCTCTCCCGCACTCGATTTCGCCATCTTTCATTTACCTTGATGATTCATGATCAAGGCCATGAAAAAATCGCTTCTGCCTGCCCTCGCCCTGCTCGCCCTCTCGGCTCTGCCGGCTTCCGCGGCATCCTTCCAGTCGTGTCTCGCCGCCATCGGCGCGCGGGCGCAGGCGGCGGGAGTGTCGCCCTCCGTCTTCAGCCGCCAGACAAGCGGCCTGCAGCCGGACATGACCGTCATCGACGCCATGAACAAACAGCCGGAGTTCAAGACGCCGATCTGGGACTACATGGCGAGCCTCGTCGACGCCCAGCGGGTGGCCGACGGCAAGCAGATGCTCTCGCGCTACGGCTCCGTGCTGGCGGGCGTGCAGCGCCGTTACGGCGTCGATCCAGCCACCGTGGTGGCGGTGTGGGGCGTCGAATCCAATTACGGCGAGAGCCAAGGCACCCGCCCGCTCGTGCAGTCCCTCGCCACGCTAGCCTGCTATGCCGGCCGCCGGCAGGGTTATTTCGAGGGGGAACTGATCGCCACGCTGAAGATCATCCAGCGCGGCGACGTGAACCCCAACCATCTGGTCGGTTCCTGGGCTGGCGCCTTCGGCAATACCCAGTTCATGCCCTCGACCTTCCTGCGCCTTGCCGTGGACGGGGATGGCGACGGGCGGCGCGACGTCGTCGATTCCGTGCCCGATGCCCTCGCTTCCACGGCGAACTACCTTGCCAAGGCCGGATGGGTGCCCGGTACCCGCTGGGGCTATGAGGTACGCCTGCCGGCAAGCTTCAAGCCGGGTCTCGCCGGGCGTACGAAGAAGCGCGCTCTTTCCGCCTGGGCGGCAATGGGCGTGACCCGGGTCGATGGTTCGCCTCTCGCAGGCGAGGGCAGGGCGGCTATCCTGCTGCCAGCCGGCCCACGCGGGCCGGCCTTCATCACTTTCCGCAATTTCGATGCGATCTATTCCTACAACGCGGCCGAATCCTACGCTCTGGCCATTGCCCATCTCTCGGATCGCATCAAGGGCGGGTCGCCGTTCGTGACGCCCTGGCCTACCAACGATCCCGGCCTGTCGCGCGCCCAACGCAAGGAACTGCAGGCGCTCCTGATCCGTTCGGGCTATGATGTCGGCACGCCGGACGGCTCGATCGGGGACAAGACGATCACGGCGATCAAGGACGTCCAGCGGCGCCTCGGTCTTCCCGTCACCGGCCACCCGGGCGTTCAGGTTCTGACGGCTTTGCGGCGCGGATAGAAGCGTGGGGAGGTATCCGGTCGCCGGGCCTTCGGACGCGGCGTTGATCTGCCTCAAGTCCATGTGGCGGCCAGGTTGATGGAAGGAGAAGATAATCATGGCGCCGCCAGGTGGCGTTTCTCCGCTCGGTCTGGCCTGCGGCGATTTTACGCCGTGAGCCACGGTTTCATTCCTCAGCGTGCCGGTCGAATCCGTCTAAATCCCCTTTGGAGGAGGGGATGTTCGTTTGGAGGAGGCGATTTTCCTAGCCGTTTATGCAATATTGCATGGGACGGTGATTGCACCCGCGACGTATGATCCCTAGAATAAAGCCGATAAACGCTGTAGAACGGTTCCATGTCGACCACAGTCATTCATATCGATCGCTCCGCCAAGACGGCCTCGCCAGAGGCGATCTCTTCGCGCGAACAGGTCCCCGCCCGCGACCACCAGCGTACAGGCTGCCCGTTCCATGATGTGCGTTCGATGCTGCGTGACGTGGGCCTTCGCCCCACGAGGCAGCGTCTGGCGCTCGGCTGGCTGCTCTTCCAGAAGGGCGATCGCCACATCACAGCCGAGATTCTGCACGACGAGGCTTCCAAGGCGCGTGTGCCGGTGTCGCTGGCGACCGTCTACAACACGCTGCACCAGTTCACCGAGGTCGGCCTGCTGCGTGAATTCGCGGTGGATGGTTCGAAGACCTATTTCGATACCAATGTTCACGAGCACCATCACTACTTCGTCGAGGGCGACAATGAAGTCCTCGACATTCCCGGTGAGGTTGGCATGGCGCAGATGCCGGACGTGCCCGATGGCTACGAGATCGCTCGCGTCGACGTGATCGTCCGCTTGCGCCGCAAGGACTGATTTTCGGGATCGCAGGCATCCGGGCCACGACCATCTCCGATGGTCCGGCGACAGCTCAACGGATTTGTGAGGGCGCAGACCAAATCGGTCGGCGCCCTTTCGCTTTGGAACAGATCGTCCGGAGCGGCAGGTAGTTCAGGGCACCTACGGCTTCAACCAGTCGAGTGTGCCAAGGGAGACAAGCGTCGCCACCACCACCGTCACTGCATATATGAAGCTGTGACGCCAGTTCTCCAGAGGGGAGTGGCGGCGCAGGCGCGGCGGGCGGGCGAGTATGAAGGCTGCGATCAGCAGCACCACCACCAGCCCGCCATGCTGGCTGCCGGTGGCAAGATCGTGCAGGAGGACGATGCTGCAGATCAGCAGCGTCGGAAACCACGCATGCCGGAACTCGGTGCGGAGGGAAGTCAGAAACTGCGCTAATGGCGGCATGATATCCTCGCGGGCGGCGGTATTTTCTTTGAATGTCGGCTTGTTTTCGGGGTAGGAGCCAAATACGGCGCGAACGTGCCGCCTGCATGGTTTCACGGGGGTATCCTCGGTCAAAGCAGGAGGTTTTGCGGCGAAATCCGCCGCCAGGGTTAAGGAATGGTTAAAAATTCCGGTCCGGACTGCTCTTGGCGGGGGCGCGCCGGGAACCTTGCTGCAGTCTGCATCGCCGGTCGTCTTCGGGCCTCCCTGGGCCTCTCGTCCCGAAGCGGGAACCCGCCGGCCTGCCCTAGCGAGATACGCTCTTCCCGCAGGCCAGTCCTGCGATCGTGAGCAATTTACAGCACGGCAGTAGCGGCTTTCCTGGAATCCTTCTATAAACGCCTCATATCGCGCTGCAAAAACTTCCTCGCGGACGCGAATTCCGCTGACCTATCATAGGCTTGGGCTGGGTTGCCCGGCCTCTTTCAGGGAACCTGCCATGGCCTCGCTCGACAGCTTCAAAGCCCGCAAGACACTGCAAGTGGGTGCGAAGACCTACACCTACTATTCATTGAAGGCAGCCGAGGCGAACGGCCTTTCCGGCATTTCCGCCCTGCCTGTCTCGATGAAGGTGCTGCTCGAGAACCTCCTGCGCTTCGAGGACGGGCGTTCGGTTTCCAAGTCAGACATCGAGGCGATCGCCGCCTTCCTGGTCAATCGCGGCAAGGCCGAGCGCGAGATCGCCTTCCGCCCCTCCCGCGTGCTGATGCAGGACTTCACCGGCGTTCCCGCGGTGGTCGACCTCGCAGCCATGCGAGACGCCATGAAGGCCTTGGGCGGGGACCCGTCCCGCATCAACCCGCTCGTGCCGGTGGATCTCGTCATCGATCATTCGGTGGTGGTTGATTATTTCGGCAACAAGGATGCCTTCAAGAACAACGTCGCCCGCGAGTACGAGCAGAACCAGGAGCGCTACCGCTTCCTGAAGTGGGGCCAGTCGGCGTTCGACAATTTCCGCGTGGTGCCGCCCGGCACCGGCATCTGCCACCAGGTCAATCTCGAATATCTCGCCCAGACGGTGTGGACGAAGGAGGAGGACGGCGTCACCCTCGCCTACCCCGACACGGTGGTGGGCACGGACAGCCACACCACCATGATCAATGGTCTGGGTGTTCTCGGCTGGGGCGTCGGTGGTATCGAGGCCGAGGCCTCCATGCTCGGCCAGCCGAATTCGATGCTGATCCCCGAGGTGATCGGCTTCCGTCTCACCGGCAGGCTGCCGGCCGGCGTCACCGCCACCGACCTCGTGCTCACCGTCACCCAGATGCTGCGCAAGAAGGGCGTGGTGGGCAAGTTCGTCGAGTTCTTCGGCCACGGCCTCGACCACATGACGCTGGAAGACAAGGCCACGATCGGCAACATGGCGCCGGAATATGGCGCCACCTGCGGCTTCTTCCCCGTCGATGCCGAGACCTTGAAGTATCTCGACAAGTCGGGCCGCAGTGCGGATCGCATCGCCCTCGTGGAGGCCTACAGCAAGGACCAGGGCATGTTCCGCACCTCGGGGAGCCCGGATCCGGTCTTCACCGATATCCTGGAACTGGACCTTGCCACCGTCCTGCCCTCGCTCGCCGGCCCCAAGCGTCCGCAGGATCGTGTGCTGCTGTCCGACGCCAAGGCGGGCTTCCTCGCAGCGCTCGAGGGTGAGTTCAAGAAGCCCGGCGAGGCCGGCAAGACTTCCGCGGTCGCCGGCACCGACTATGCGATCGGCCATGGTGCGGTGACCATCGCCGCGATCACCTCCTGCACCAACACCTCCAACCCGTCGGTGCTGGTGGCGGCCGGCCTGCTTGCCCGCAAGGCGGCGGCCAAGGGCCTGAAGTCGAAGCCCTGGGTGAAGACCTCGCTCGCCCCCGGGTCGCAGGTGGTGGAGGCCTATCTTTCGGAGTCCGGCCTGCAGAAGGATCTCGACGCGCTGGGCTTCAACCTGGTCGGCTTCGGCTGCACGACCTGCATCGGCAACTCCGGTCCGCTGCCCGAGCCGATCTCCGAGGCTGTCAACAAGGGCGATATCGTCGCCGCCGCGGTGCTTTCGGGCAATCGCAACTTCGAAGGCCGCGTCAATCCGGACGTGAAGGCGAACTACCTCGCCTCACCGCCGCTGGTGGTCGCCTACGCCCTCGCCGGCTCCCTGCAGGTGGACCTCACCATGGAGCCGCTCGGCACGGGCTCGGACGGCAAGCCGGTCTTCCTTTCCGACATCTGGCCCGATAGCGCCGAGATCCAGGCGGTGATCGACGAGTTCGTCACCAAGGCGATGTTCGTCTCCAAATATGCCGACGTCTTCAAGGGCGACGAGAACTGGCGGAAGATCTCTGCTCCCACGGGGCAGACCTATGCCTGGGACGAAGGTTCGACCTATGTGCAGAACCCGCCCTATTTCGTGGGTATGAGCAAGACGCCGGTGCCGCCGACCGATATCCACGATGCGCGCGTCCTCGGCCTCTTCCTCGACTCGATCACCACCGACCACATTTCTCCGGCCGGTTCGATCAAGGCGGCGAGCCCGGCAGGCGAATATCTGCGCGATCATCAGGTTCGCCCGGTGGACTTCAACCAGTACGGCACGCGGCGCGGCAATCACGAGGTGATGATGCGCGGTACCTTCGCCAACATCCGCATCAAGAACCAGATGCTGGCAGGCGTGGAGGGCGGCTTCTCCATCCACTATCCGGATGGCGGCGAGGCGCCGATCTATGACGTCGCCATGAAGTACAAGGCCGAGGGCGTGCCGCTGGTGGTGTTCGCCGGCAAGGAATATGGAACGGGCTCCTCGCGCGACTGGGCCGCCAAGGGAACGAAACTTCTGGGCGTGCGCGCCGTGATCGCCCAGAGTTTCGAGCGCATCCATCGCTCCAATCTGGTCGGCATGGGCGTGGTCCCCTTCACCTTCGCCGAAGGCACCTCCTGGCAGACGCTTGGCCTGAAGGGTGACGAGATGGTGACGATCAACGGCATCGAGACTATCAAGCCTCGTGCCGTGATCGAGGCCGAGATCACGAAGGCCGACGGCACGCTGGTCAAGACGCCACTGCTCTGCCGCATCGATACGCTCGATGAGCTCGACTACTTCAAGAACGGCGGAATCCTGCAGTACGTGCTGCGCAATCTGGCAGCCTGATGGCGGAAGGGCGGACTTCTCGTCCGCTCATCATCAATGACAGGTGGCGGTGCCCGGATTGAACATGCCCGCCTCCTGTCGCCGAATGTTTTTCAAGAGCGGGCAGGGATGCCCGCACACCCAGGATGCCCATGATCCCAGATACTCTCGTAGCCGGCTACAAATCCTTCCTCGGTGATCGCTTCGCCCGGGAACGGCAGCGCTATGAGACCCTGGCCGAGAAGGGACAGAATCCGGAGATCCTGGTGATCGGGTGCTGCGATTCACGTGTTTCGCCCGAAGTGATCTTCGATGCCGGGCCAGGCGAGCTCTTTGTGGTGCGTAATGTCGCCAACATCGTGCCTCCCTACGAGACCAACGGCCAGTTCCATGGCACCAGCGCCGCCATCGAGTTCGCGGTCGAAGGGCTCAAGGTCGGGCATATCGTGGTGATGGGCCATGCCAGCTGCGGCGGCATCCGCTCCTTCGCGGAGAAGCGCGCCCCGCTCTCTTCCGGCGACTTCATCGGCAAGTGGATGTCGATCATCGCGCCCGCAGCCGATACTCTGGAGGATCCCGGCGAGGTGCCCTCCGAAGATTACATGGCCCGCCTGAACCTGGCGGCCGTCGAGCAGAGCCTGGCCAATCTGATGACCTTCGGAAGTGTCCGCCGCCGCGTCGATGCCGGCGAACTCGAGCTACACGGGGCGTATTTCGGCATCGCCAGCGGGCACCTTCTCGTTCGCGATCCCGAGACCAAGCGCTTCGAGCCACTGATCAAGGACATTGGAACGCCGCCTTCTCTGATCAGAAGCTATTGAAGCGGCTTCAGGGCAGGGCTGTCGTTGCCGGCTGTATCCCTCGTGGGTCCTGTATCTCCTTCCCGGTTGTTCGGCCTGGCCCGGATGACAGCCTATACTCCTCGGGTTCATCGTGCCATGAACCGACCTGAAGCCATCTTGCCGCGGGGCACCGCCGGTGCCTATAGCGGCGGCAAGCGCCTCTTCACAGGTTGAGCCTTCACGATCGAGGTGTTCGTCTCGGCCCTGTCGATGATGCGGTCGAGGATCGCGTCGAGCTGGTCGATCGAGCGCAGATGCAGGCGAGCGATGAAGCAGTCGTCGCCCGTCACCTTGTCGCATTCGGAAAACTCGGGAATTTCCTCGATAAGCTGTTGCACGCGATGAAGCTGGCCCGGCAGGGGTCGGATGCGCACGATCGCCTGGAGCGCGTAGCCGAGGGCAGCCGGATCGACCTCCACGGTGAAGGCACGTATCACTCCGCGTTCCTCCAGCCTCTTCAGCCGTTCGGAGACGCTGGGGGAGGAAAGGCTCACCTTGGCTGCGAGATCCTTCAGGGAGATGCGGCCATCCCCCGCCAGGATTTCCAGGATATGCCGGTCGAGATCATCGAGCAAAGGACGACACTCCTCATTGCCTCATATAATCAGGATGAGGTAATGATACGCCTTTCCTAGCCCATGTAAACCCGATGATCTGCCGAATAGGATAGCAGCTCTTTCGCAGGGAGCCAAAACCATGGACAGGACACGCGGAGCGGCCGAGATGACGGCCGCCATGACAATCTCGGGGACGATCGGCTGGTTCGTCATTCAATCCGGCCAGGGCGTGATCGACGTGGTGTTCTGGCGCTGCCTGTTCGGGGCGGGAACGCTGGCGTTGGTCTGCCTGGGACTCGGCTTCCTGAGGGGCGGCGTCATCACGCTGCGCCAGGCGGGGCTGGCGGCGGTCGGGGGCGTGGCCATCGTGCTCAACTGGCTGCTGCTCTTCGCCGCCTATCCGCGCGCCTCGATCTCGATAGCGACCGCGGTCTACAATACACAGCCCTTCATGCTGGTCGGCTTCGGGGTGGTATTCTTCGCTGAGAAGCTGACCGTCGCCAGGCTTCTCTGGCTCGGCCTCGCCTTTGTTGGCATGGTCGGCATCGTTCAGGCCAAGGGCGGCGGCGTTGCGGGCACGGACTATCTCGGCGGAGTCCTCCTGGCGCTGGGCGCGGCCTTCTTCTATGCTGTCGCGGCGGTGGTCGCCAAGCGGCTCAGGGGCGTGCCTCCGCACCTCATCGCGCTGATCCAGGTCGTGGTGGGTATTGTGATGCTAGCGCCGCTTGCTCATTTCTCCGAGCTGCCGCATGAGGCGGGAACCTGGGCCATCCTCGTGACGCTTGGCGTGGTGCATACCGGGCTGATGTATATCCTGCTCTATGGAGCCATCCAGAGGTTGCCGACCAGCCTCACCGGCGCACTTTCCTTCATCTATCCGGTGGTGGCCATTCTGGTGGACCTCATCGCCTTCGGCCATCGCCTGCAGCCGACGCAGGTCGCCGGCGTCGCAGCCATCCTTCTGGCGGCCGCCGGCATGACGCTGGGGTGGACACCCCTGGGAGCGCGTGCGTCCTCGCCCGCGCTTCGCTCCCGCCAGGCGAGGCACTGAGGCCGAGTCCGGCCTATCCCATCGTCTCCAGTTCGGTGATCATGCCTTCGATCATCCCCAGGCCGATCTGCCAGAAGGCCGGATCCCTGGCGTCCAGGCCGAAGGGCTTCAGCAGTTCGGAGTGGTGCTTGGTGCCGCCCGCCGAGAGCATGGCGAGGTAGCGCTCGGCGAAGCCTTCATGCGCCTTCTCGTAGACGGCGTAGAGCGAGTTCACCAGGCAGTCGCCGAAGGCATAGGCGTAGACATAGAAGGGCGAGTGGATGAAGTGCGGGATATAGGTCCAGAACGTCTCGTAGCCCGGACTGATATGGATCGCCGGGCCGAGGCTCTCCGCCTGGACCGATAGCCAGATCTCGCCCAGCCGTTCCGAGGTCAACTCGCCCTGGCGGCGCTCGATATGGACCTTGCGCTCGAAGGAATAGAAGGCGATCTGGCGCACCACCGTATTGATCATGTCCTCGACCTTGGCGGCGAGCATGGCCTTCTTCTGCTCGGGGCTCGCCGCCCTGGCGAGAAGGGCACGGAAGGTCAGCATCTCGCCGAAGACGGACGCGGTCTCGGCGAGGGTCAGCGGGGTCGGCGCCATCAGCGCACCGTTGTGGCCGGCCAGCACCTGATGCACACCGTGGCCGAGTTCGTGGGCCAGCGTCATCACGTCGCGCGGCTTGCCCTGGTAGTTGAGCAGCACGTAGGGATGCGCCGAAGGCACGGTGGGGTGCGCGAAGGCGCCCGGCGCCTTGCCCGGGCGGATCGGCGCGTCGATCCAGCGCTCGTCAAAGAAGCGCTTGGCGATCCCGGCCATGCGTGGCGAGAAACCCGTATAGGCGTCGAGCACCGTTGCGCGCGCCTCTTCCCATTTGATCGCCTTGGCCTCCACCTTGGGAAGCGGTGCGTTGCGGTCCCAATGGTTGAGCTGGTCCATGCCGAACCACTTCGCCTTCAGCCGGTAATAGCGGTGCGACAGGCGAGGATAGGCGTCCTGCACGGCGGCGACGAGCGCATCCACAACCTCGCGTTCGACGCGGTTGGCGAGATGGCGGGAGTCGGCCACGTCCTCGAAGCCGCGCCAGCGGTCGGAAATTTCCTTGTCCTTGGCCAGCGTGTTGGTGACCAGCGTGAACAGTCGCAGATTATCCTTGAAGGTCCGGGCGAGGGCGTGGGCTGCATTCTCGCGCTTGGTCGGCGACGGGTCCTGCAGGAGATTGAGCGTCGGCTCCAGGGTCAGTTCCTGGTTGTCCTCCACCCTGAAGCGCAGGCCCGAAATCGTCTCGTCGAACAGCCTGTTCCAGGCGCCGCGCCCCGTGACGGACTTGTCGTGGAACAATTGTTCGATGCGGTCCTCGAGCTGGTGCGGCTTCTCGATGCGGATGTCGTCTAGCCAAGGCTTCCAATGGGCGAGCGCCTTGTCCTCCACCGCCTTGGCGAGAGCGGCGTCGTCGATGCGGTTGAGTTCCAGCGTGAAGAAGAGCAGGTGCGAGGAGGCGGTGGTCAGCTTGTCCTGCACGTCGCCGTAGAACTTGGCGCGCGCGGGATCGGTGGTGTCGCCGGCATAGACGAGGCCGGCAAAGGAGGCGATGCGCCCGAGGCGGTCCTCGATTTCTTCATAGGCCTTGATGACGGCGGCGAGCTTGCCCGCCCCGCCCTTGCCCGCCAGCACCTTCGCGAGCTTGCCCTTGTGGGCCTCCTCGAAGGCGATGCAGTCGGCCAGGCCCTTGTCGAGATCGGCGGCTATTTCCGGCGAATCGATCGAGGGATAGAGGTCGGCGAGGTTCCATTCCGGCAGGTGGCCGAGTTCGCCGCCCGTGCGGGGCGCCTGTGTCCTGGAGGCTTCGGACTTGGATTTCGCGGAGCCAGAGGCTGTCTTGCCGGCCATGGATTCTCCCTTTCGAGACGGGTCTCAGGGCACATATACACATCCCGGCCGGGAGGGGTAAGGCTTGAAAGGTGAGCATTCGTTAAGGATGCGGTACGCGTTTCCTCCCCACCGCGCAGAGAGGAACCGGGCTTCCGGCGGCGTCACGGCGGCCTTCGCGAATTTTCTCCAAACGTCGTTAAGCAGTCCTTCACGCTTCTGCCCCTAGATGATCCGAAACGGCACAAATGGGCATCTTGCCCATGGTTGAAGTGTGGCGGGGGTTTGATGGGCTCGACTGTTCTGATTGCCGACGATGATCCGGTACAAAGGCGGCTATTGGAGGCGATGGTGCGTAGGTTCGGCTACCACCCGCGCCTCGCCGATGGCGGCGAGGCCGCGCTGAGGGAACTGGAGGGCGGGTCTGTCGACCTCGTCATCCTCGACCTGGTGATGCCCGATCTGGATGGCATGGGCGTGCTCGGCCGCATGCGCGCCAGGGGTATCGACGTGCCGGCGATCGTGCAGACCGCACATGGCTCCATCGATGCGGTGATCTCCGCGATGCGGGCAGGGGCAGCGGATTTCGTGGTCAAGCCGGTGGGAGCGGAAAGGCTTCAGGTCTCCATCCGCAATGCCTTGAAGAACCGGGCTCTGGAGCGTGAGACCCGGCTCCTCGCCAAGCGCGCAGCGGGCACGCTCGGCTTCAGAGACCTGGCGAGCCGGAGCGCGGAGATGGAGCGCGTGATGCGCCTCGGCGAAAAGGCCGCCGCCTCGACCATTCCGGTGCTGATCGAAGGGGAGGCCGGCACCGGCAAGCACATGGTGGCCCGGGCCATTCATGGCGCGGGCGAGCGACGCGGCCGTCCGTTCGTCTCGGTCAACTGTGCTGCCCTGCCCGAGGAGGAGGCCGAGCGCATCCTGTTCGGACAGGAAAAGAATGCGTCGGGCGCGATCGACAGGCAGGCCGGCAAGCTGGCCGAGGCCCATGGCGGCACGCTCTTCCTGGACGATATCGGTGAGATGGCGCCGGCCTTGCAGTTCAAGCTCCTCGAAGCGCTGCGCAACGGGGAGATCGAGCCGTTGGGTTCGCGCCGTGCGGTGCGCACGGAATTCCGGGTAATCTCCGCCACGAGCCGCAACCTGATCGATCTCGTCAAGACCGGCCTGTTCCGTGAGGATCTCTACTACCGCCTGCATGTCTTTCCAATCATGCTTCCGCCCCTGCGGGTACGGCGCGAGGACATCGCCGATCTGGCCTGGCAATTCCTTGCCCGCTTCAGCGTCGAGGAGGGAAAGAAGATCCGTTCGATCTCCGCCGAGGCCTTCGCCATGCTGGCGGCCTATGATTGGCCCGGCAATGTACGCCAACTCGAGAATGCTATCTACCGGGCGGTGATCCTTGCGGAAGGCGACGAGATCGGCATTGCCGAATTGCCGCAGATCGCAGCACGGGTAGAGGGGTTCGACGTGCGCGTGCCGTCGGCGCCGCTGCTGCCGCCCAAGCCCGTCCATACCGGCCCGGCGATGATCACGGGACAACCTCTGCGCGAGATCATCACGGTGCGTGAACCGCACACCATGGCCATGCTCGATGCCCGGGGAGATGTCCGCACGATGGAATCACTGGAAGCTGATATGCTGAAATTCGCCATTCGCCACCACCGCGGGCAGATGACGGAGGTCGCACGCAAGCTCGGTATCGGCCGGTCGACGCTTTACCGTAAACTCAAGGAATTGGGCCTTGACGAAGCGACGATCGGCATGACACCCGAGGTCCTACATCAGGGGCAGCGGGTGGCGTGATTGTTCGCACACCAGAAATTGTCTTGAATCTGGCATAGTACTGGTCACTATCGAAATAATGGAAGTTGGCGCTTCAAACATTGCGCGCCAGGATTGAGGGATAAAATGAGTTACCGCTCCAATTTGTTGAGTTCGGTTGCTCTGGCGTTGGCCTTGAGCGCAGTATTGCTGCCTGCATTTGCCCAAGATAATAGCGCACCTGCGGTACCCGCGCTGAGCGCGGCCGAAAAGCAGAATGCCTTTGCCCCTGCGAGCCCGCAGACGGAACCGGCCGCGGCTTCGCCGAAGGAGCAGGCCGCGGTCAAGCAGCCGGCCCAGTCCGACGGAGATCCGGTTTCAACTTCAGCCCTGACACCCGCTCCGGTTGAGAACGTACCGGTGCCCGCTCCCGCGGCAGTGCCTCCTTCCGCTCCTGCCGAGAGCGTGACCGCTCCCGATGTTCCGACCTCGATTTCCACCACGCCGGGACCGGAAGGCGTGGTGCCTGCCAAGCCGGCCGACACTTCCGCCACCGCCTCCGCGTCACCTGTCGTTCCCTCCGCTTCAGACACGCCCGCCGCAGGCCCCACGCCCCAGATTCCGCCTGCAGTGCCCGAGGCGGCTCCTGTGCAGGCCGCGACTCCGCCCGCGACTGCCGCTCCTGCCGATGCCGCCGCTCCGCCCGAGCAGCCGGCCGCTCCCGTGCAGGCCGTAACGCCGCCCGCGGCGCCTGCTCCGGCCCAGGCATCCACTCCTGCCATCAATCCGGTCGCCCCGGTTCTGGCGGCGAAGCTCGCCGAGATCGCCAAGCGCGGCCCGTATGCGCAGGCGGTCAGTGATTTCTATACCCTGCGCGGCGGCGTTCCCCTCTGGGTGGAGAACGATGCTCTCACGCCGGTCGCCAAGGGGCTGATCGACCGCATGGGCCGTGCCGACGAGGACGGTCTCGATGCCAGCGCCTTCCGCGTGCCCGGACTTGACGCGCTGGGCAAGGGCGATGCCGGCGCGCAGGCCGACGCCGAGATCGCGATATCGCTGGCGGTGCTGAATTACATCCGCGAGGCTTCGTCCGGCCGGGTCGACACCAAGGAGATCGGACGCGACATCGTGGCTGCGCCCAACATGCCCGACGCGCTCGCGGCGCTCGCTTCGGTCGCGATCGCGTCCGATCCGGTGGCCGTGATGGACGGCTACAATCCGATCGCCCCGCAATATCTCGCCCTCAAGCGCAAGCTCGCCGAAGTGCGTGCCGCCAACGCCGCAACGGCGGAGAACCCGCCGCCCGTGGTGCCGTCGGGCCCGACCCTGAAGGTCGGCATGGCCGATACCCGCGTCGCGCTCCTGCGCACGCGCCTAGGCGTGACGGCGAGCGATGCGGACAACGACATCTATGATGAATCCCTGCGGAATGCGGTGCGCGATTTCCAGCTTCGGCGCAACCTCAAGCCGAATGGAACGCTCGGTCCTGCGACCGTTGCCGCGCTCAATTCCGGGCTGCGCCAGCCGCACGTCAATCTCGAGAACGAGATCGTCGCGAACATGGAACGCTGGCGCTGGCTTCCCCACGACATGGGCGTCTCCAACGTCATGGTGAACGTGCCGGAATATACGGTCCGCGTCACCAAGGACGGCGAACTGGTGCATGATGCCCGTGTGGTGGTGGGCAAGCCCAACACGCCGACGCCGATCTTCTCCGACACCATGGCCTTCGTGGTGATGAACCCCTCCTGGAACGTGCCCCAGTCGATCATCAAGAAGGAATATCTGCCCAAGCTCGCCAACGATCCCGACTACCTGCAGCGCCATGGCTTTGTGGTGACTTACGCCAACGGGCAGATGCAGGTAAGGCAGCCCCCGGGCGAGGACAATGCCCTCGGCCACATAAAATTCATGTTCCCTAACAATTTCTCGGTCTACCTCCACGATACCTCCTCGCGCAGCCTGTTCGCGAGGGACAAGCGGGCCTTTTCCCATGGCTGCGTGCGTGTGGATAACCCCTACAAGTTCGCCGAGATCGTCATGGGAGCGGATAATGGCTGGACCGCGGATCGCGTGGAGGGCCTGGTCGGGGGCAAAGAGCAGCGCATTGATTTGAAAGAGAAAATTCCTGTCCATATCGCCTATTTCACGGCCCGCGTGGACGATGATGGCGATCTGAAATTGTTCGACGACATCTATGGATACGACAGGAAGGTGATTTCGGCTCTTGGCCTTTCGGGCTGAAATCTGTTATGGATCGATTTAACCATGTTTAGTAAGGGTTGGCTCAAACCAACCCTTCGTTCGTCTTTTTGCCACGTTTCGCCAGCAAAAGGCCTTTCATAGGGCCGAGGCAGACGGATAAAACTGAGGGGTCGAACGGTGCATCAACGGTGCTTTAACCAATCTCGGCAAGACTCCATCAATCTGGACCAGGTGTCGGCCATTCCATCCTTGGATAGTCTTTCCATCCCGGTCCGCCAGTCTTTCCGCCGAGAGCCGTAATCGTGCAGAATCCACTCAGCCTTTTGCCCCGGATTAGTGTCAAGCGTACCGGACGCATTCTGGCCACAGCCCTCGCATCAGCCATGGTGATGACGGTTCTGGTCCGGCCGACGGAAGATGCCGTCGCCAACGGTGACACCCGTTCGCTCAGCATGCGCCATCTCCACACCGGAGAGACCATCAACATCGTCTACAAGCGCAACGGTTCCTACGATCAGGCCGCGCTTAAGCAGATCAACTGGTTCCTGCGCGACTGGCGCAAGAACGAGGCCGTGCGCATGGATCCGCGCGTGCTCGACACGCTGTGGCTGGTCTATCGCCAGGTTGGTGCTTCCCAGCCGATCAACATCGTCTGCGGCTATCGTTCGCCCGGCACCAACAACATGCTGCGCCGCCGCTCCCGTGGTGTCGCCAAGTTCAGCCAGCATACGCTCGGCAAGGCCATCGACTACTTCATTCCCGGCGTGTCGCTCTCCAAGCTGCGTGTGGCCGGCCTGCGCCTCCAGCGCGGCGGCGTCGGCTTCTATCCGACGTCCGGTTCGCCCTTCGTGCACATGGATGCCGGTGGCGTGCGCATGTGGCCGCGCATGAGCCGCAGTGAACTCGCTTCGGTCTTCCCCGATGGCAAGACCGTGCTGATTCCCTCCGACGGCCGTCCGATGGCTGGCTACGACGTTGCTCTCAACGAGATCCGCCGCAATGGCGGTGCCGTTGGCGGCGGCGCGGGCGAGGATGATGCCGGCGACAGCAGCGCCTCCAGCGGCGGCGGCTTCTTCGCCGCCCTGTTCGGCGTGCGCTCCAGCAATACCACGACCTCCGCGCCTCCGCCCTCTGCACCGGTGCCCGTGGCCGTGGCGCAGGCCGATACGCGCAGCAGCCGGAACCGTACCCTTGCGGTGCCGCCGCCGGCACCGTTGCCGCAGATGGCCATGGCCGAGGCGGATGTCACGCCGCCGCGGCTGGCACCGGTACCTCTGCCGTCGCGTCGTCCTTCGGATATCGATGCTCAGCAGGCAGAGCCGCAGACGCCGGATGCGGCCCAGCCGCAGTTGGCTTCGGCTGATGCCGGTCCGCGCATGGTCTGGCAGGCCGGTCCGAACGGTGCGCCCGCTCAGATGGCTTCCAACATCCCGCTGCCGCCGATCCGTCCGGACAGCGAGCCTGTCCAGCCTGTTCCTCAGCAGGTCGCGGCACTCGATCCTCCGGCCACCCAGCCGGCTGTCGATGCTCGTACCCAGACAAAACCGGTGGTCGATCCCAAGCCGCCGATCTTCGCCGACCTGTCCCAGAACAGCGAAGGCTTCATGAAGCGTAATGCCAATCGGCAGTCCCAACGGGCACTCGGCTTTGCCGACCTGACGCCGGTAACGAATACCTCGCGTCCGTCGCGCCCAGCCTTGATTGCAACGCGCTTCGAGAAGCAGAACTTCGTTTCGCTCTCGGCGCCGGTAGCAGCCGCCCGCAACAAGCAGCAGGCACAGCTCGTCAAGCCCGATCTCGGGCAGACGGCCTCGCTGATCACGCCGCCCTCCAAGACGGTGGTGATCCGCTTCGGCGTCAGCGCCTATCAGGATTTGCGGGCCGATAAGTTCACCGGCGCGGCGGTCAAGCCTTTGCGGACGGCAAGCTTCGCGCCGATGCCGGATATCTTCACCGGCTCGATCGCTTCGAATTGAGGTGGGGGAGCGGACGTCCTCGCCCGCTCTTCAAGCAGCCTCTCAAAGAAAAAAGGCGGAGTGCCTGCCACGGGCACTCCGCTTTTTGTTCCTGACCCTTCGTTTCAGGAGCGGAGGAGGATGCCCGTGCCGCAGCCTACCATCTCACGGCTTCTCCTGGTGCACCGGCCTCGATCGCGAGGGCATGCACGCCCTTCTCGAAGGCAGGCTTCAAGGCCGCGTTGATGAGGCGATGGCGATCCACGCGGCTGCGGCCTGCAAAGGCGCTGGATATGATCCGGACCCTGAAATGGCTCTCACCCCCACCACTGTGGCCGGCATGGCCGGCATGGGCGGCGGATTCATCCAGCACCGACAGCCGTTCCGGTGCGAAGGCGTCGCGCAGCGTGGTCTCGATCAAGGCATGGATGGAAGACATAGCCAAAAGTCCCGTCGTTCGGCCGGACGACACGTCCCAGCCGCAATTCTCCGCAATAGAGCATCGTATCGAAAAAGAAAGAGCGCGTTGCGGCAACAAGAAGGTGCGAGATGAACGCATGCCAGCCCGCAAGCCGCAGGCAATTGACAGGCCTGTACCTGCATTGCTACGCGGCGCAGTCTTCATGAGAAAAAACCCTTGCCAACTGACCTGACCGTTGCCGCACCGCGCCGCTCCTCACGCCGGATCTTCCTGCCCACCATGGTGCTGGGCGTTCTTGCCCTCGCCTGGTCCGGATTCTGGTGGTACGCCACCAGCCGGGTCGATACCGAGATGGATCGCTTCATTGCCAAGCAGGCGGAACTGGGCCGGCAGATCAACTGCCAGCAACGCAGCGTCGGCGGCTATCCCTTCCGCATCGAGGTTCATTGCGCCAGCCCCAGTGTCGAGGGTACGCGGGCCGGCAAGGCGTTCAGCGCCAAACTCGGTGAGATCAACGCGGTGGCGCAGGTCTACCAGCCGAACAAGGTGCTGCTCGAGGCCAAGAGCCCCATGGTGCTGGTCGACAAGGAAGGCGACGGCGTGACCGTGACCTCGAACTGGACCAGCGCCGAAGCGAGCGCAGCGATCTGGACGTCCGGGCCGCAGAATGCGGACATCGTCGTCAAGGGACTGACCACCGTTGTCGATCGCGGCGGCAACGCCGAGACCCTGTTCGACAACGCCAATGTCGAGGCGCATGTGCGCGTGGCCGAAGGGGCCAATGCCGCGCCCGGCGCCTACGATCTCGCGGCCGATGTGGACGCCAAGGCTCTCGCCCCGGTCGACATGTTCCTTGGCGCGACCTCTCCGCTGAGCGCGACCTTCCGAGGCACCATCACCAAGATCGATCTCTCTCCCATGCCGATGGAGGATCGCCTGCGCGACTGGGCCGACAATGGCGGCACCTTGACCATCACGCAGGCGCAGCTCAACCGCGGTCCCAGCAGCGTCAAGGCCAACGGCACGGTGGGGCTGGAGAGCAGCGGCCATCCCTCCGGAGACCTCGTGGTTGCCCTGTCGGGGGTGCCTGAACTCGCGGATACGCTCAAGCAGTCCGGCCATGTCCCTGCCAGCCTGACCAGTCTCCTCGGCGTGGGTCTTACCATGCTCGGAAAGCCGACCAACATCGACGGCAAGGCTGCGGTGGAGGTGCCGGTGAGGGTCGCCAACGGCAAGGTGAACATCGGCGCCTTCCCGGCAGGCAAGGTACCAAGGCTGTTTTGAGGTATTCGATCCTCCGGCATTGCCCTCGGAGGCAGCTTCCGTAGGATGACAGGATCCAGAGCGCGGGCGTCGATCCAGAATCGATTCCCGCGGCTCTTCAGGTCCTGCGGAGGGTTCATGTTCCGATTGCTTGCCGCTTTCATCGGCCTTTTCCTGGCTTGCTCGCCGGCCTTCGCCAAGGATGCAGGAGCCGAACGCGGCCTCGATGCCATACTTGCCGCCGGCGTGCTCAAGGTTGGCTCCACGGGTGACTACCGGCCCTTCACTTTCAAGGACCCGGCCAGCGGCGCCTTTTCCGGCTTCGATATCGATCTTGCGCAGAACCTCGCGGATGCGCTCGGGGTCAAGCTCGAAATCGTGCCGACAAGCTGGCCAACACTGGCTGCGGACTTCGAGGCAGGAAAGTTCGATGTCGCCATGGGCGGCGTGTCGGTGACGCTCGACCGCCAGAAGAGGGGCTTGTTCTCCATTCCCTATATGCGGGAGGGCAAGACGCCGATCGCCCGCTGTGGCGACAAGGGAAAGTTCGACACCCTCGCAGGGATCGATAAGCCCGATGTGACGGTGATCGCCAATCCCGGCGGCACGAACGAGAAGTTCGACCGGGCTCATCTGAAGCAGGCCCGGATCGTGGTCTTTCCCGACAACACCAAAATCTTTGACGAGGTTGCCGCCGGGCATGCCGACCTGATGATCACGGATGCCTCCGAGACCCGCTTCCAGGAAAAGCTGCACCGCGGCGTGCTGTGCGCGGTCCACCCCGACAAGCCGTTCGATTTCGCCGAGAAGGCCTACTGGCTGCAAAGCGACATCGGCCTCAAGGGGTTCGTGGACCAGTGGCTGCACCAGTCGATCGAAACGGGTGCCTATCAGAAGGTCTACGACAAGTGGTTTGAGTGAGAGCACCGCCCGGGGTCAACTCAGTTCGAAGCTGCCTCTGCCGGATAGAGCTGCAGAAAGGCGCTGGCCGCGTCGTGGGCGCGCCGTCGGGCTTCTTCCTTGCCCAGCTGATCGACGAGGCGAAGCAGCAGGTTCACCAGCAGGTCTCCCCAGAGCAGCCCCAGGAATTGCTCCGTCATGGCCGCCGGGGATCCCTCGATCAGGCCTGATGCCTGTGCCTTGGCGAGCATCACCGCCAGTTCGTTCCGGGCCGCTGCCCGCCCCATGACATCGAGCGTTCGGGCGACTTCCGGTGCCCTTTCGGCCTCGGCGATCGCCAGACGGAAGACGGCGACTACGGTGGGCTCGCTCACCTCGCAGAGCAGCCGCTCCCCGAATGCCGTCAGGAAGTCGACAAGGCCCTCGCGATCGCGGGGCGGGGGCGTGTCGACTGGCGAACGCATCCGGCCGGCTCTCTCGGCAATGCAGGCAGCCAGCATGTCCTGCTTGTTGCCGACCAGCGCGTAGAGCTCCCGCTTGGAGACCCTGGCCCGGGTTGCGATCTCCAGCATGGTCGCCTGCGCATACCCTTCCGCGATGAAGGCCGAGAATGCCGCATCGAGGATGCGCTCGCGCGCGGGCGTTGCCTGGCTTGCTGTCATCGCCTGGGTGGGAACGGAGCGTCTCGGCACAATGCCTCCTTGACATTGGTACCATAGGGTACCATATCTTCTATCATAGGTACCAATTGGTACCGACGCGGTAGCGTCCTGTAAAGGCCGGGTGCAGCAGCCGTGCACGGAGGTTCGCATGTATTTCGACATCGTCTTCGCTGCCGTAAACGCAGCGGCCAGTGCGATCGTTATCGCAACCCTTTCCTTCGTCCTGGCACAGACGCCGCGCGGGCGGCTGATCGCCGCTGCGGCGCTCGCGGCCTGGTTCGTCTTCGTTCTGTACCTGGGCGCCACCGGCTCCCTGGCTGTGGCTGGAGACGGGGTGGCAGGCCTCGGCGCTGCTGTGCTGATTCCGGCCGTGTCGTTGTCCTGGCTGCTGTTGAGGGCCGGGCGGACGGCTCCGCTTGCCCGGCCCCCGGTCGCCCTGCTGGTCGCCGGCCATGCCATCCGCGTTCTGGGCGTCGCCTTCGTCCTGCTTTACGCCGCCCACAGGCTGCCTGCTCCCTTCGCGCCATCAGCGGGATGGGGAGACATCGCCATCGGCATCACGGCCTTGCCGGTGGCCTGGCTTGCGCATAATTCCCGCGGGACCGCCATTATCCACGGCTGGAACCTGCTTGGCGGCCTCGACCTCGTCAGCGCAATTGCCCTGGGCGCCACTTCCTCGCCCGGCCCGGCCCGCCTGTTCCTGGACCCGCCCGGTAGCGGGATCATGACGATGGTGCCGTGGATTCTCATCCCGGCCTTCCTCGTGCCCTGTCTCTTCGCTTTGCATGTGGCCATCTTCGACCGGCTGCGTCGCGTCGATGTGGTGGGCGGCCCGCAGCCGATAGCGGCCCGTTAGCGGGTGATGCTCCTGCCCGAGGGCGTCGGGGCGGGAATTTGGGACAGGCAACGACCCCGGGTCCGAGAGGGCCGAGGGTATCTTGAAGTCAGGCTTTGTCCTTCTCTGCCGAGGCCCCCTGCTGCTTCACCTCGTATTTCAGAAGGATGGGCACCTGCGTGATGGTGAAGATCAGGGTGATCGGCATGGTGCCGAACAGCTTGAAGCCGCCCCAGAATTCGCTGGAGAAGTTGCGCCACACCACTTCATTCAGCACCGCCAGGAAGAGGAAGAACAGCCCCCAGTTCAGGGTGAGCTTACGCCAGCCCTCGGGCTGCAGGTCGAAGGCGGCGTCGAGCACGTAACGGATGAGGGGGCGGCCCATCGCCAGGCCGCCCAGCAAGATCGCGCCGAACAGGGTGTTGACGATGGTCGGCTTCATCTTGATGAACATGTCGTTCTGCAGCCATAGCGTCAGGGCGCCGAAGACGATGACGAAGATGCCGGAAACCAGCGGCATGATGGGGATGCGGCGCGTCAGGATGAGACCGGCCACGAGCGCCACGATCGTGGCGGGAATGAAGACGGCGGTGGCCGTGAAGACATTGCCGTTCGGCCCCTCGAACAGGGCCGGGGCCATGAAACGCTCCACCAGCGGATTGAAAAGCGCAGGCTTCACATTGGCGACGAAGAACAGGGCCAGTGGACCCATCTCCAGCACCAGCTTGAGAATGGGATTGACCTTTTCACGCACGGGCGCTTCGGTTTCCAACAACATGGCTCACTCCAGCCCGGCGATGGCGCGGGAGAAGTCCCGGGCGGAAAAGGGTTCGAGGTCGTCGATGCCTTCGCCGACACCGATATAGTGCACGGGCAGGCCAAACTTGGCGGCCAGAGCCACTAGGATGCCTCCGCGGGCCGTGCCGTCCAGCTTGGTCATGACGAGGCCGGTGACACCGGCGGTCTTGCCGAAGATCTCCGCCTGGGAGATGGCATTCTGGCCCACCGTGGCGTCGAGGACCAGAAGGACGGCGTGCGGGGCGGTTTCGTCGATCTTGCGGATCACGCGCACGACCTTGGCGAGTTCCTCCATCAGCTGCGTCTTGTTCTGCAAGCGGCCGGCGGTATCGATCAGGAGCACGTCGGAGCCATTTTCCTGCGCCGCCTTGAGGGCATCGAAGGCGAGGCCGGCGGAATCCGCTCCCTGCTCGCGCGCCACGATGGGCGAACGGGTGCGGTCGGCCCAGACCTTGAGCTGCTCGATGGCGGCGGCGCGGAACGTATCGCCGGCCGCGAGCGTCACCTTGAGGCCGTCGGCGGAGAACTTGGCGGCGAGCTTGCCGATGGTGGTGGTCTTGCCTGAACCGTTGACGCCGACCATCAGCAGCACGAAAGGTTTCTTCGAGCGGTCGAGCACCAGCGGCCTGGCGACGGGGGTCAGGATAGCCTCCACCTCGCTCGCCAGCACCTGATGCACTTCCTCGGGGCTGATCTGGCGGTCGAAGCGGCCCTTGCCGATGGCGGCGGCAATGCGGGTGGAGACGTCGACGCCGAGATCGGCCTGGATCAGCACGTCCTCCAGCTCCTCGATGGTGGTGGCATCGAGCTTGCGCTTCATCACGATGTCGGTGATGCCGCGGCTTATGGCGGTAGAGGAACGCGACAGGCCGTCCCTGAGGCGCTTCCACCAGGACTTCTTCTCCGCGGGGGCCGGGAGGGGGGCGGCCGCCTCCGGAGCAGGGGGCGCCATCGGCGCCGGCGTCGCGAGGGGGGACGGGGGCGGTTCCTGTGGAGGCGGCACGGCATCGACAGGCTGCTCGGGAATGATCAGTTCGGCAGCGGCGAGGGGCGCCGGCTCTATAAGCGCCTCGAGAGGATGCTCTACCTCGGGCTGCTTCGGTTCAGGCTGCGGCGCGTCGCTCGTCTCCGGCTCGACCGGCTCCGGGGTCGCCGATCCTCGCCCGAACAGGCGGGAGAAGAAACCGGGCTTCTGCTTTTCGCTTTCAGTCATCGAAACTCTTGTCGTCTTTCGTGCACTGCCCAAAGGCAAGGACCACGAAGAAATAGTCATCCATTGCAGGAAGCTCTAGCGCGTTTCGTTCTCAGACGGAAACATCCAGCATCGCAAAACGCGCCCGCGTTCGACGAGCCTCGCTGGAAAAACGTTTCAGCTTGAACGCATTTTGCTCTAGCTCATTCAGGCCAATCGGGATAGCGCTAAGCGATGATTTCGCTCGATTTGACCGCCCGGCTGCTGCATCGCGACGCCCTCATTCTCATCCTCGACAAGCCTGCCGGCCTGCCCGTGCATGCCGGGCCAAAGGGCGGGCCGAACCTGTCGGCAATGCTCGGCCAGCTGAGCTTCGGTCTGCCCAAGCCACCGGAACTCGCCCATCGTCTCGACAAGGACACATCGGGCTGCCTGGTGCTCGGCCGCCATGCCCGGCCTCTACGCACCCTCAACGAGCTGTTCGCCGATGGCGGCATCAGCAAGACCTATTGGGCGGTGGTCGAAGGCGGTCCCATCGAGGATGCGGGGCTGATCGACATGCCCATCGCCCGCCGTTCGCCGGAGCGCGGCTGGTGGATGAAGCCGACCGATGACGGCCTGCCGGCTCAGACCGATTTCCGCGTGCTTGGCCGTGCCGAAGGGCTCACCTGGCTGGAGCTGAAACCGCGCACCGGCCGCACGCATCAGCTGCGTGTCCATTGTGCCGCCTCGGGTTTTCCGATCGTGGGCGACACCATCTATGGTACGGCGCCGCGTATGGGAGGGCCGGTGCTGCATCTGCATGCGCGGTCGGTAACCGTGCCGATCCTGCCGAAGAAGCCGCCCGTCGTCGCTGAGGCACCTCCACCGGATCATATGGAGGAGCGGCTGCGCCGGCTCGGCTATGAGGGGGCCATCAGCCCGACACCGGCGGAATTGTTGCGTCCGCCCGAACCACCGGTCGTGCGCCGGGGCTTGAAAACGCGACCCTGATTGGCTTCGCTCGTCTCGACCACCGCTCGAGCGGATGGTGAGGAGCGGCCCGGGGCTGGCTCTCTTCCAGCGAGACGACGCTTCCTTGGTCTTCGGCGAAGCATTTCCTACAGGGACAGGTCTGGGTTCTCGCCCGGCTCGGGAGAGGGGAGAATGCCCGATTCGCGCAGAATCCATTCCCGGAACAGCTTGATGCGCGGCACGTTTCGGCGAGCCTCGGGATAGACCAGGAAGAACCCGAAATCGCTGCTGGCCACCAGATCGAAGGGCTGCACCAGCCGGCCTTCCGCCAAGTCGGTGATGTAGAGCGCCCGCGAGAGGATCGCAACGCCCTGGCCTGCCAGGGCAGCCGAGGCGACCAGGGCCTGCATGCCCAGGCTGCCATGGCGCACCGGCTTCTCATAGGTGATGCCGGCAGCCGCGAACCATTCCTGCCACCAGGGATCGTCGGAATCGAGCAGCGTCAAACGCAATAGATCGGCTGGCTCGCGCAAATTCAGGCTGGCGGCCAGCCGGGGACTCAGCACCGGCGTGAAGTCGCCCGGCATCAGGAGATGCGAACTGACCTCCGGCCATTGGCCGTTGCCGGAGCGAATGCCGACATCGGCCTCCTCACGCGTGAAGTCGACCATGCGGTTGCTGGCGTCCATGCGTACGGCGATGGCGGGATGGGCGATCTGGAAGGTGCCGATATGGCGCGCAAGCCACATGGTGGCGAAGGTCACCGAAGCCGAGATGGTGAGCGTGCCGTGCTCTTCGCCGCGCGCGTCGGCATAGGCCTCGCTGATCATGGCGAAGGCCTCCGTTACCGCGGGAGCGAGCCGCCGCCCGGCTTCGCTGAGCTCCACCTGGCGCGGCCGGCGCAGGAAGAGCGGACCGCCGAAGCGCTCTTCCAGCACGCGGATCTGATAGCTGACGGCCGCCTGCGTCATGCCGATCTCTTCTGCCGCTCTGGTGAAGCTCAAATGCCGCGCCACTGCCTCGAAGGCGCGCAAGGCGGTCAGGGGCGGGAGCGCATGTGCCATGATGCATAAGGTCTCTTTATGGGTAGCGACGCAGCTTCGATTGGCCGGAAGATGCCTAGCGTGGGATCATGCGGCAAATCTGCTGGTTATTCCAGCAACAGGGAAAGTTGCCATGACGACCACGCTCTTCAATAGGATAAAGTGGCCTTATCTGACAAGCGGCTTGCCGAGCTTGTCGGGTAGGCGCCGGAAGCTTGTCCCAGGGTCGCTGCCGCCGAACATCAGCGACCATCTTCTGCGCGATATCGGCTTGATCGAAGGGCCGGAGGCAAGGAGATATGGGACGGAGATGCCTTTGTCGGCGCGCGATTTGATCGACCGCTATCGGTAATGCGCGTGAACCTCTTCCTGGGACCGCCGGCATCCTGCCGGTTCCTGGAAACCGAGCGTTGGTCGAAAAAGGGGGCCGGCAGGATGCCGGCGGTCCCAGGGAAGGCTATTCGGCGGCCGGCCTCACGCCGTAGCGCCGGTCGATATAGTCGATCACTATCTGCTTGAATTCTTCGGCGATGCCGGCACCGCGCAGGGTGGCGGCCTTCTGGCCGTCGATGAAAACCGGAGCGGTGGGCGTCTCGCCCGTGCCCGGCAGCGAGATGCCGATGTCGGCGTGCTTGCTCTCGCCCGGCCCGTTCACGATGCATCCCATCACCGCGACCTTCAGCGTCTCCACCCCCGGATAGCGCGATTTCCATTCCGGCATGGAATCCACGATGAAGCCCTGGATGGATTGGGCGAGTTCCTGGAACACGGTGGAGGTGGTGCGTCCGCAACCGGGGCAGGCGGCCACCAGCGGCACGAAGGTGCGGATGCCCATCACCTGCAGGATCTCCTGCGAGACCTTGACCTCTTGGGTGCGGTCGCCGCCCGGCTCCGGCGTGAGCGAGACTCGGATGGTGTCGCCGATGCCGGCCTGCAGCAGCGGAGAAAGGGCGGCGGCCGAGGCGACGATGCCCTTCGAGCCCATGCCCGCCTCGGTGAGGCCGAGATGGAGGGCATAGTCGGAACGGCTTGCCATCTCGTTGTAGACCGCGATCAGGTCCTGCACGGCAGAAACCTTCGCGGAGATGATGATCTTCGATTTCGGTAGGCCCATTTCCACCGCGCGGTCGGCCGACAGCAGGGCCGATTGCACCAAAGCCTCCCAGGTGACCGTGCGTGCATCGACGGGCGCCGCGCTCCTGGCGTTCTGGTCCATCAGGTGGGTGAGCAGTTCCTGGTCTAGCGAGCCCCAATTGGCGCCGATGCGCACCGGCTTGCCGTGACGAATGGCGGTTTCGATGATGGCCCCGAACTGCCGATCCCTCTTGTCCTTGAAGCCAACATTACCGGGATTGATGCGATATTTGTCGAGCGCCTCGGCGCAGGCGGGATGATCGGCCAGGAGCTTGTGGCCGATATAATGGAAGTCGCCGATCAGCGGCGTGGTGATGCCGACGCGCAGCAGCCTTTCCTTGATGCGCGGCACGGCCGCCGCGGCTTCATCGCGATCCACGGTGATGCGCACCAATTCGGATCCGGCCCGCGCAAGGGCCGCGACCTGGCGCACCGTGCCGTCGACATCGGCGGTGTCGGTATTGGTCATCGACTGCACGACGATGGGCGCGCCGCCGCCGACGGTGACGCCACCGACATCGACGGGAACGGTGGTGCGGCGGGGTTTCAGGCCGAAGCGCTCATAGGAAGGGATCATCGGGCACCGGAGAATTGTTTGCGGATGACATGGACCTTCGGGCTGGGGAGGTCAAGACGCGCTTCCTGGAACCGCCGGCAGCCATCCGATCCTTTCCTGCGCATGGAGCGGCGTTTCGGGGGGGCACGCCGAAGATTGGCGCGCCAGTCGGCCTCTAGTCTGAATCTCCGTGACATCCTAAGCTCATCGCCCGCCGATAACATGGCCTGATGGAAGTGATGTGAAGAGATTTCGATGATCAGCGCCCTGAGTTCGGCCTCCATCCTCAAATGGTCAGCATCCAGGCGATCGGAGCTGACGCTCGCCATCCGCATCACGGTAGCGGCGGGGCTCGCCTTCGCGGCGGTGAAGCTGGTGGGGCTCAGCCAGAGCAGCTGGGCCGTCATCACCTCCGTGATCATCATGCAGACCAGTCTCGGCGGATCGGTGAAGGCGGCCATGGACCGCATGGCTGGCACGCTTGTCGGGGCCGTATGGGGCGCGCTGGTCTCCATCGTCATATCGCACCATTCCAATATCGAGACGGGAGGGGCGGTGCTCATTGCCGTGGGACCGACGGCGCTGTGCGCCGCCCTGCGGCCGAGCTTTCGCGTAGCGCCGATCACCGCGCTAATCGTGCTCATCCCCTCGGGCTCGACGCTCACGCCCTACGCCTTCGCCCTGGAGCGCGTGGCTGAAATCGCGATCGGCATCCTCGTTGGGGTTGCTGTGGCGCTGGTGGTCCTGCCCGCGCGCGCTCACGGCGTCCTGGCGATAGCGGCCGCGAAGGTGACCGACCTCAATGCCGATCTGCTCGTGGCCCTGGTGGCCGGCCTCACGGAGGGGCAGGGCAGGCCGGACGTGGCGGCCATCCAGGCCCGCATCCGGGCAGCATTGCGCCAGGTCGATTCGGCCGTTGACGAGGCGGCGCGCGAGCGCAAGGCCCACCTCACGAATGTGCACGACGTGGAGCCCGTGGCACGCACGCTGTACCGTGTGCGGCATGACCTCGTCATCATCGCGCGCGTATGCGTGCGCGCTCTGCCGGACAGCCTGGCGCCGACGCTGCGGGACCCCTTGCTGGGCCTGCGCGATGCCACCGTGGCCCTGCTGCGATCCATCGCGGATGCTTTCCGCCGCGGCTATGTCGCTCCTGACCTGGCCGGATTTGAAGCAAGCCTCGCCGCCTATGTCGGCGCGATGGACCGGCTGAGGGCCGAGGGGGGCACCCGTGCGCTCGAGAGTGACGAAGTGGGCCGCATCTATGCCCTGCGCTTCGGTTTCGAGCAGCTCGGCAAGGATCTCGGTGAACTGGCGGAGAGGGCGGGAGAGTTGGCCGAGGAGGAGTAGCGGGCGTCTGGGCCACCTACTGCCCGCGCTGTCCCGTTCACCCCCGGCAGTGGCTGCAGATGCCGGCGATCTCGATCACCTGGGCGCGAGGCTGGAAGTCGATGGCGCCCGCTGCCTTGGCCAGGGCCTGGCCCACAATGTCCGATTCAGCCTCGCCTACCATTCCGCAGCTCTCGCAGATCAGGAACATGACCACACCGCTGCCGGAATGGTCGTGTGCGCAGGCGATGAAGGCATTGCGGCTCTCGATGCGGTGGGCGAAGCCCTGCTCGAGCAGGAAGTCGAGCGCGCGATAGACCGTGATCGGCGCCGGGCGCTTGCCTCCGCCGTCTTCCAGCTTCTCGATCAGCTCATAGGCACCGATGGGATGGTGATCGGCGGCCAACGCCTCCAGCACCTGGCGACGGATCGCGGTCAGGCGGACGCCGCGCTCGGCGCTCAGCGTCTCCGCCCGCGCGAGAATCCCTTCGGCGCAGTGGGAATGGTCGTGATCTGGCGCAACGAAAACCGGGGCATGATCGGGATGATCATGCCCGTGATGTTTGCGGTCGTGGGAGTGGCTGTGTGCCATGACGATTATGTAGCAAGGGCGAGGCGATTTTGCCACCCGCCAAGGGAAATGGGCGCCCTGGGATCACGGGCATCCCGGCCTGCGATCCCGGACTATGGCCTCACCGTGCCCTGGCCCCGCACCTTGTACTTGAACGAGCAGAGCTGCTCCGCCCCCACCGGCCCGCGCGCATGCATCCTGCCCGTCGCGATGCCGATCTCGCCTCCGAAGCCGAATTCTCCGCCGTCGGCGAACTGGGTGGAGGCATTGTGGAGGACGATGGCCGAGTCGACCTCGTTGAGGAAGCGGGCGGCCGCCTCGTCATCGTCCGTGACGATGGCATCGGTGTGGTGAGAGCCGTAGCGGTCGATATGAGCAAGCGCGGCATCGAGGCCGGGCACCACCTTCACGGAGATGATGGCGTCGAGGTATTCGGTGGCCCAGTCGGTGTCGTCCGCCGGCTTCACATGGGGATCGACGGCGAGCGTGCGGGAATCGCCGCGTACCTCGCAACCGGCGTCGAGCAGCGCCTTGACGAGCGGCTTCAGAAAAGCCGGCGCCACCGCCTGGTCGACGAGCAGCGTCTCCGCCGCTCCGCATACGCCAGTGCGGCGAAGCTTGGCGTTGAGCACGAGCGGGATCGCCATGTCGAGCGACGCGCGCTCGTGCACGTAGACGTGATTGATGCCTTCCAGATGGGCGAAGACCGGCACGCGCGCCTCGGCCTGCACCCGCGCCACGAGGTTCTTGCCGCCGCGCGGCACCAGCACGTCGATATTGCCGTCGAGGCCTGCCAGCATGGCGCCGACCGCACTGCGATCGGCGGTGGGCACCATCTGGATCGAAGCCTCGGGCAGGCCCGCTGCCGTGAGACCGGCACGCAGGGCCTTGGCGATCTCGGTGCAGGTGCGGAAGCTCTCCGACCCGCCACGCAGGATGGCCGCGTTGCCAGCTTTCAGGCAGAGCGCCGCAGCGTCCGCCAACACATTCGGACGGCTTTCGAAGATCACGCCCACCACGCCGAGCGGCGTGGAGACACGCTCGAATTCGAGGCCGTTGGGACGCTTCCAGCTCGCCAGCACGCGACCCACCGGATCGGGCTGCTCGGCGACCTCGCGAATCGCCTGGGCGATTCCGGCCACGCGCTTTTCGTTCAAGGTCAGGCGGTCGACGAAGGAGGCGAGCTGGTTGCGGGCGACGGAATCGGCAACATCGAGAGCATTGGCGGCGAGGATCGCCGCCTCGCTGGCCTCGATAGCCCTGGCCATGGCTTCCAGGGCGGCGTTCTTTTGTGGAGCCGGGGCGAGCGCCAGGGTGCGCGCGGCACTACGCGCGGCCGTTCCCAGTTTGCGCATGACGGCAATCACGTTGCCGTCGTCAATTCCCCGGTTCGCGTCGGGCATGATCCACCCTCGGTTGGAAAAGTAAGGCTGAGTTGGTTAGGCCGGATCGGAGGCGGTTGCAAGGCTTCCCGGGAACGGTGTGCCGACCTCCAGGTCGGCACTCTTCCTCAGACGTTGCGTTTCCAAGAGCGGGCAAGATGTCCGCGTTCCCAGGAAACGCTCCGGCGTCAGTGTCCGCCACCCCCGCCGCCGCCCATCACCTGCGGGCGCTTGACGAAGAAGATGGCGCCGCTCAGGGCCACGAACAGGATGGTCATCATCAGGAACACGTCGGAGAAGGCGAGCACGAAGGCTTCGCGGCGCATCATGCCGACGAGGTTGGAGATGGTCATCTGGTCTGCCGCCGAGCCGAAGGCGGAGAAGCCGGCCTTCATGTTCTCATAGGTCTCCATTACGCTGTCGCGGGCCCAGTTCACCTGCTCGCCGAGGCGGGCGAGGTGCAGGTCCTCGCGCTTGTTGAGCAGCGTGTTGATCACGGCCAGGCCCACCGCGCCGCCGAGATTTCTCATCAGGTTGAACAGGCCCGAGGCGTTCTTGATGCGCTGGGGCGCCAGCGTGCCCAGGGCGATGTTGGAGATCGGCACCATGCACATCATCAGCGAGACGCCGCGCAGGATCTGCGGAATCAGGATCTCGTAGAAATCCCAGTCATGCGTGACATAGGTCATGATCCAGGTGTTGAGGCCGAAGCCGAGCAGGCCCGCCACGATCATGTAGCGCACGTCTATCTTGGCCATCAGCCGGCCGGCGACGGGGGCGGTGAAGAACATGCATAGACCGGTGACGAACATCGTCTCGCCGATCTGCTTGGAATCATAGCCGCGGATCACGCTGAGATAGACCGGGAATAGGTAGGTCAGGCCATAGAGCCCGATGCCGAGCACGAAGGAGAAGGCCGACCCCGCGGCGAAGTTCGAGTCCTTGAAGGCGTAGAGGTCGACGATCGGTGCCTTGGCGGTCAGCACGCGGATGAAGAACACAACCGCGCCCGCCGCCGAGAGAATCGACATCACCAGCACGGAAGTCCGGTCGAACCAGTCATGGTTAGGGCCTTCTTCCAGCGCATATTCCATGGCACCGAGGAAGAGAGCCATCGAGAGCAGGCCCGTCCAGTCGAAATTGTCCAGCAGGGAGAGGTCGGGCTTGTCGAAATCGACCAGGATGAAGGTGATGATCGAGACGATGACGCCCGGCACCACGTTGATGAAGAACAGCCAGTGCCAGGACATCGCATCCGTCAGGATGCCGCCGACCGTCGGGCCGATGGTGGGGGCGAGCGTGGCGACCAGGCCGATCATCGGCGAGACGATCGGTTGCTTGGAGCGCGGAAACACCGTGAAGGCGGCCGCGAACACGGTGGGAATCATGCCGCCGCCGATGAAGCCCTGCAGCGCCCGGTAGACGATCATCTGGTTGATGTTGGTCGCCGTGCCGCACAGAAAGCTCATCAGTGTGAAGCCGGCGCATGAGATCGCGAAGGTCCAGCGTGTCGAGAAGGCGCGCGATAGAAAGCCCGACAACGGGATCATCACAACTTCGGCGATCAGATAGGCGGTCTGCACCCAGGGAATATCGTCGCTCGAGGCGCCGAGGCCAGCCTGGATCTGCGGCAAGGAGGCCGAGACGACCTGGATGTCCAGGATCGCCATGAACATGCCGAACACCATCGCGAGGAAAGCGACGAGCTTGCGTCCGTCGATCTTGTCGGAGGC
The DNA here is from genome assembly GCF_059699065.1 of Labrys sp. ALF-8. Classification (NCBI taxonomy): domain Bacteria; kingdom Pseudomonadati; phylum Pseudomonadota; class Alphaproteobacteria; order Hyphomicrobiales; family Xanthobacteraceae; genus Labrys; species Labrys sp. ALF-8. Next base: position 1,415,330 of record NZ_AP048537.1, on the reverse strand, counting down.
GGGCAGGGGCATGGCGGCGGTTGTTGCTGTCGCGGTGGCCATGGCGGCCTCCTCCTGGGAGCGCGGAGCTCAAGACGGCATGCCTTCATGCCGCCATCTCCGCCTCTTGGAAACGTCTCGCTTGTTGGAAATGGAAGGGCGGGCGAGACGCCCGCGCTTCCCGGCTTATCCCTTCGGCCCGGTACGGCTATCGACGTTCACCACCACGCTCAGGCCCGGCAGCAGCTTGCCGCTGAGGGCGATGTCGGCGGGGACCTCGATGCGCACGGGTACGCGCTGCGTGATCTTCGTGAAGTTACCGGTGGCGTTCTCGGGCGGCAGCAGACTGAATACCGACCCCGAGGCCGGCGAGAACTTGCCGACCGTGCCTTCGAAGGTTTCGCCGTCCATCGAGTCCACGGCCACCTCAACCTTCTGGCCGGGGGTCAGCGGCGCAAGCTGCGTTTCCTTGAAGTTGGCGGCGATGTAGATGCTCCTCAGCGGCACCAGGGCGATCAGGCGCGAGCCAGGCGCGACATACTGGCCCGGCTGGGCGGCGCGGTTGCCGACGATCCCGTCCGTCGGCGCCCGCACCACCGTGGCGTCGAGATCGTTCTGGGCCTTGACGACGTCGACGTCGAGTTCCTTGGCGGTCTGCTCGGCTTCGGTCTTCTGGGCCTGGATCACGGCAAGATTGGCGATGGCGGCCGTTACGGCCGACTGGGCGCTCGTGAGGGCGGCCTGGGCATTCGTCACGCCGGCCTTGGCGCTGGCGAGAGACGCGTTGGCGCGATCCCGGTCAGCGACCGCCTGGTCGAGGGTTGCCTTGGAACCGAAGTTCTGAGCGGCCAGCGTGTTGGCGCGATCGAAGGCGGCGTTGGCGCGCACGATCTCCGCATTGGCGGAGTCGACGGTTGCATTGGCCGATTCGATGCCCGCCCTGGCTGAAGCGACACCGGCATTGGCCGTATCGATGGCAGCCTGCTGGGCGGTGATCTGCTGGTTGATCCGATCGACCGTGGCGGTCTGGGTGGAGCGCTTCGCGGTGGCGGAGGCCAGGGCGGTGCGGTAGTCGGTGTCGTCGAGCGTGGCGATCACGTCGCCAGCCTTGACGGCGTCGCCGTTCTGGACAGGCACCGTCTTGATATAGCCCGATACCTTGATGCCGAGGGTGGAGACATCCGCCTGCACATAGGCATCGTCTGTCTCCACCATGAAGCGGCCGTTGGTCCACCACTCATAGCCGTACCAGCCACCTGCGACGAGCGCGATGGCGATCAGGCTCGGGAAGATGAGACGGGCCTTGGAGCGCTTCTTGCCCGGCGTGGCCGGCGCCGTGGGCGTCTGCGTGGTGGGGGCAGGAGACTGCTCGCTCTTCCTGGCTTCGCCAGTCTTGGGTGAAGGCACATCCTGCGGCGCCGGCGCTTCGCCGCGCTGGCGCTCCAATGTAACCACATTGTTGACAGTCGTGTCGCCGCCGTCGGTGTCCGATGCAATCGGGCCGGCACTGTTGTGTTCGCGAGCTGCGTCCATCGTCATCTCCCACTGGGGACGGAGGCCGCATGGGATGGCCCCCTAGTCCGTACCGAACGGTTCGGTCAATCTGATCGAACCGAACGGTTCAGTCATTTGCGCGTTGACTAACACGGCTGGCTGCGATAGGCAATAGAAATCGAACCGAACGGTTCGGTCACAACAGGATGGATTCTGCCATGCTCGCCGAAAGCCCGGTGTCGCCGAAGGTGCCGGCCACGATTTTGCCGATTGTCGACAACGCCAAGAGTCGCCAGATTCTGGATGGCGCCCGGAAGGTCTTCCTGGCACAGGGCTTCGAAGGCGCGAGCATGAACGACATCGCCAGGGAGGCGGGCGTATCCAAGGGCACGCTCTATGTCTATTTCGAGAGCAAGGAGCGGCTCTTCTCGGTGATCATCGATGAAGAGCGCGCCGCCCATGTCGAAGGCATCTTCAATTTCGACTACAGCACTGCGGATGTCGAGGCGGTGCTGCTGCACATCGCCATAGAGATCTCCACCTTCATTACCCAGCCGCGCATCGTCTCGGCCATGCGCGCCGTGGTGGGCATTGCCGAACGCATGCCGGAGCTTGGCGAGCATTTCTACGAGCGGGGGCCCTGCTATTCGCGCAACAAACTGGCCGAGTATCTCGATACCCGCGTGGCCGCAGGCCAGCTCGACGTTCCCGACACCCAGCTTGCCGCCGCCCAGTTCCTGGAGATGTCGCATGCGCCCCTGATCAAGCCGATGCTGTTCAGGGCGACCAAGCAGAGCCCGAGCGCCGAGCGCATCCGGGAGGTCGCGGCCTCGGCGGTGCGGGTGTTCATGTCCGGCTACGGTGTGAAGTAACCGGCAATGGCGCCTGGGCGTTTCATGTGCCAGGTCGCCTGAACCGGCGCGCCGTCCCCGCCGCCGTCCTACCGGATCCTGGCCCTCAGGAAGTTGCCGCTGATGCGCACCCGTGGCCTTGCTCCCGGTGTCGAGGCCATTTCGCTGTCGATCAGCGTTGCATTTCCCGTCACCTGGTAGTCCACCGCCGTCGCCGGCGGAAAGTTCAGCTCGGCATTCAGGGCATTGCCGCTGAGGGCGATGGTCTCGTTGCGCTCCACCCTGTCGTAGTCGAGGCGGGCCTGGACGGCATTGCCCTCGATGTCGACTTCGCCGGCATGTCCCTGGAGGGCGATGTCACCGGCATGGCTCTTCACCTTCAGCGCGGAGAAGTCGCCCTCCAGCCGCGACATCGTCGCCTTCTGGTCGATCGAGATCCTCGCGCCCGGCGGCAGGTTGACGTCGAGTTCGACATTGCAGGCGTCGTCGTCGAACAGCGACCAGTCCTGCGCGCCCGTGTTGACGAGAAGCTCGGAGCCCGACAGCGTCATCGCGCCGGCGAGTTCGCAGCGACTGCCGGACCAGCTCGAATACCAGAAAGAGAACCAGCCCTTGGTTCGCCCGCGCATCACCGCCTTGTAGGGTGCGGTTGCATCCGTGCTGATCTCGATGCGGGCCGCCTCGCCCTCGACGACGACCCCGGTGACGCTGCCGACCTCAAGCTCGCTGCTGCTGGTCCAGGCCCGGCCCGGCAGGGCCCAGCCGGCGGCGATGACAAGCCCGACGGCAATCAACGCTCGTTTCATGTCCACACTCCCATCCTGTTTCGGATTGGCAGCCAGCAACGATGAAAGCTGAATTCGGCGAGACCTCGATCATGATCCGGGTCGATCGCAAACGCGATCCGGGACAGGCCTGTCTGGTCCGACCCAACTCCCGGGACTACACTGCATCATGATCTTCGTCCCACTGCCCTTCGTCTGCGCTCTCCTCTTCCTCATCCTGCTCGCCCGTATGCTGCGCCAGGACGAGCGGGCCTGGCATGACAACCCCTTCTTCCTGCTGCTGGCTCTCTACATGCTGCAATCGATCGTGGTCGGCCTGCATTGGGGGTACGGCCTCAACTTTCTCGTGCCGTTGCAGAGCCTGCTTGCCGCGCTCGCCGCGCCGCTCGCCTGGCTGTGTTTCGACGGCCTTGCGAGCGAAGAGCCCGCCTTGCGCTGGCGAGCGGCATGGCCGCATCTCATGCCCGCCGCCCTGGTGGCGATGCTTCTGCTCCTGTGGCCGGCGCCGATCGACCTCGTGCTCCTCCTCACCTTCCTGGGTTATGGTAGCGCCCTGGCGTGGCTGGCTCATGGCGGACCCGACCGCCTCGTCGCGGCGCGGCTCGACAGCATCCTGCGTTCCTACCGGTCCCTGCAGGTCGTCGCCTTCGCCACTCTCCTTTCGGTGGTGACAGATGTGTCCATCAGCCTGGACATGGCCTTGTTCGGCGGCGCGCATGCCGGCACGGTGGTGGCCGGCGCCAATGTCGTCGCTCTCCTGATCCTCGGCACAGCCGCTTCCGTGGCGGGTTCGGCAGCGGTGAGCGAGCGGGAGGACCGGGCGGAAGACACCGAGGCGGTCCCTGCTCCCGCCCGGGAGACGAGCGCGGAGGACCGGGCGGTCGCAGCGGCGCTCGATGCGCTGATGGCGGACAGGAAGATCTACCGCGACACCGATCTCAATCTCGGGCGGCTTGCCCGCAAGCTCGGCCAGCCGGCGCGGCGCGTCTCGTCGGCCGTGAATCGCATCCACGGCATGAGCGTGTCCCATTACGTCAACGGGCATCGCATCGAGGAGGCCTGCCGGCTGCTCGCCGCCACGGATGCCAGCGTCATCAGCGTGATGATGGATGCCGGCTTCCTCAGCAAGTCCAACTTCAATCGGGAATTCCTGCGGGTCACCGGCATGTCGCCGGTCGACTGGCGCAGGGCCAACCGCCGGCCGGCGACTGAAGGCGCCCAAAGCAAAAGGCCCCGCTTACGCGAGGCCTTCGACGCAACCCGAACGCAGACAACTCAGTAGCAGACCTTCACGCGCTCCCAGTGCCAGCCATAATAGTCGGCGACGCGGCGCTTCTTGATGTAGCAACGGCGATAGTAGACCGGGCTGTAGTCGTCGTAATAATAGCGGTTGCTGTAGGCCGACCCAGCGAGAAGGCCACCGAGGAGGCCGATGCCGGCACCGGCGGCGAAGGCGCCGTTGCGGCCATAGCGGGCCTCGGCAGTGCCGGTTGTCGCGACAGCGGCACCGGCCAGCGTGGCGGTAACCAGTACACCGGTCAGGATCTTCTTGAACATCGTCGTTTCTTCCATCTTTATCTTGCGCGGGCTTGCGCTTGATCGATGAGAAGACGATGCCCGAGACGGGAAATTGCTTCCGTGCGATTCAACACGAGGTTGCAAATGCGGTCTTTGATGTCCTGTTACGTGCTGAAGGCCGTCCTTGCGCATCATGTCCGGCGGCATGGCTCACCCGCGCGGATCGCGCCAAAAGAAAACGCCGCCCCGGGAGGGCGGCGTCGGAAGGTCCTGATCCCTGATGGGCTCAGTAGTTCGCATCGGGCATCGAGGCCTTCTTGCGTTCGATGAAGTCCCGCAGCGCTTCGTCGATGCCGGGATCGATGGCAGGGGCCTCGTAGTCGGCCAGCGTCTTCTTCCAGATCTTGTTGGCGCGCTGGGCGGCGTCGAGCTTGCCCTCGGCCTCCCATTGTTCGACCGAATTGTTGTCCGAAATGTTGGAACGGTAGAAGGCGGTCTCGAAATTGGCCTGGGTGTGGGCGCAGCCGAGGAAGTGGCCGCCCGGCTCGACCTGACGGAATGCGTCCATCGCCTGGCCGTTCTCGGACATGTCGACGCCCTTCGCCAGCACATGCATGGCGCCGAGCTGGTCGAAATCCATCACGAACTTCTCATAGGAAGCCGAGAGGCCGCCTTCCAGCCAGCCGGCCGAATGGAGCATGAAGTTCACGCCGCCGAACATGGCCGGCAGCAGTGTATTGGCGCTCTCATAGGCAGCCTGGGCATCCGGGATCTTCGATGCGCACAGCGAGCCGCCTGAACGGAAGGGCAGCTTCATGCGGCGCGCGAGCTGGCCTGCGCCGTAGATGGCGAGCGCCGCTTCCGGCGTGCCGAAGGTCGGCGCGCCCGACTGCATGGACAGGGTCGAGACGAAGGTGCCGAAGATCGCCGGTGCGCCGGGGCGCACGAGCTGGAGGAACGAAACGCCCGCCAGCACCTCGGCCAGCACCTGCGTGAGCGTGCCCGCCACCGTCACCGGGCTCATGGCGCCCGAGAGGATGAAGGGCGTGATGATGCAGGCCTGGTTGTTCTGCGCATAGACATCGGCCGCGCCGAGCATGGTGTTGTCCCACACCATCGGCGAGTTGGCGTTGATCAGGCTGGTGCAGACGGTGTTCTGCTGGATGAACTCCTCGCCGAACAGGATCTTGGCCATGTCGACCGTGTCCTGCGCGCGCTCCGGCGCCGTGACGGAGCCCATGAACGGCTTATCGGAGAGGCGCATATGCGCATAGGTCATTTCGAGATGGCGCTTGTTCACCGGCAGGTCCACCGGCTCGCACACGGTGCCGCCCGAATGGTGAACATAGGGATTGGCATAGGCCAACTTCACGAAATTGCGGAAGTCCTCGATGGTGCCGTAGCGGCGGCCCTTGTCGAGGTCATGCACGAAGGGCGAGCCGTAATTGGGGGCGAAGACCGTATTGTTGCCGCCGATGACGACGTTGCGCTCGGAATTGCGGGCGTGCTGGGTATATTGCTGCGGTGCGGTCTGGATCAGCTTGCGGGCAAGGCCGCGGGGGAAGCGCACGCGCTCGCCCTTGATGTCGCAGCCGGCGGCCTTGAGGAGTTCGAGGGCGCGCGGATATTCGCGGAACTCGATGCCGACCTCTTCGAGCAGGGTCTCGGCATTGTGCTCGATGATCTGCATCGCCTCCTCGGAGAGAACCTCCGTGAGGGGGATGTTGCGGGTGATGTAGGGCACCGATACGCCGCTGCGCTGCACGCGCGCGGCCCGGCGGGCGTCACGCCCACGGCGGCCGGCAGGAGCTTCGGTGGGCGTTGTGGTCTCGATGGCCTCGGTCATGGCGCTCTCCCGGAATTGATTGCCTTGTCATAGGGGAGACCGCGCGCGGTTCGCCGCCCAAGCGCGCCGCCGAATTGCCGGAAAGCGACGCAGGTGGCGGAGCGAGGATAGAGCCTCTCCGCATCGAGGCGGACGACGTCGGCATGCCGGGGGCTCGCCATGAGGCCGTGGCACGGCTATCCATTGCGGATGGCCAGTTATTCGGATCACCTCGTCCTGCTCCTCCACGGCGTTGCCGCTTTCGGCCACGACCTCGATCCCCTCGCCAGGGTGCTGCGCCGCGAATTGCCCGGCGCAAAGGTGATAGCTCCGGATGCGCCGCTCGCCTGTATTCCGGGGCCGGGGCGGCAGTGGTATGACCTCGATGCGGTGACGCCGGAGAACAGGTCCGGGCGCATCGAGGCGGCGAGGGATGTCTGCGACCGGGTGGTGGAAGGGCTCATTGCCTATCACGGCTTTGCCGGACGGCCGGAGAGGGTCGCGTTGGTCGGCTTTTCGCAGGGCGCGACCATTGCATTCGATGGGTTCGCCTCCGGCCGCTGGCAGGCAGGTGCCGTGGTGCTGCTGTCCGGACGTTTCGTGAAGCCGGAGCCCTTCGCTCCGGCGCGGCAAACGCCCGTGCTGCTGGTTCACGGCGCCGAGGACGGCGCCGTGCCGCCCCAGGAAGACGGAAAGGCCGAGAGCTGGCTCGTCGAGGCTGGCGTTCGGGTGGAGCGGCATTTGTTGCCGGGGGTGGGGCACGTCATTTCGCCCAGGGCAACCCGGCTGGCGTCCCGTTTCCTCAAGGAGGCGCTTGGTGCGCAGCCGTCGACGTCGATCGGCGACAGCCTTACGGGCTGAGACGCCGGCTGGAGTGCCGATTACCAATCGACAAACTCGGAAACGACCCGTTCTGCAGGGAAGGACGATGGCGATCGGTGATCGCCACTCTGCGTTCCGCGCATTCAGCGCCTAAGGCAGTCACCGATCGACCTACTCCTTTGTGCGCCTAGCATTGCGCATGACGCCTCATCTCCCTAAAAGAAAATCGATTTCCCTGGTTCTCCCCATCATGTCAGAACTTGTTTCGCCGCGCACAGGCGCTTTTCGCCACGCCGGCTTTCTCCGTTACTGGATCGCCCGTTTCCTCGGTAGCTTCTCCGCCCAGATCATGGGCGTATCGGTGGGCTGGCAGGTCTATGACATCACCCGCGATCCCTTCGATCTCGGCATCGTCGGCCTTGTGCTGTTCCTTCCCGCCTTTCTGCTCGTGCTGGTGACGGGCACCGTCGCCGATCGCTTCAACCGCGTCCTGATCATGACCGGCTGCATCGTGGGGGAAGGCCTGTGCGCTCTCGCCCTGCTCGCCTTCACCATGACGGGCGAGCACACCGTGGTGCCGATTTTCTGCACGCTCGTTGTGCTGGGCACGCTGCGCGCGTTCTTCGGCCCTGCGCAACAGTCGCTGATGCCCAACCTCGTGCCGGAAGAGGATCTCGCCAGCGCCATTGCCTGGGGCACCTCGTCCTGGCAGATCGCCACGGTCTTCGGGCCCGTGGCCGGCGGCCTGCTCTACGGCATCTCGCCCGAAGTGGCCTACACCACCTCACTGGTGCTGCTGACCGTGGCAACGGCGATGGCGGCGGGCATCCGCCCGCCGGCCCAGTTGCGCACAGCCAAGGAAAGGCCGAGCTTCGAGACGGTGGTGGCCGGCTTTCGCTACATCTGGAAGGAAAAAATCGTTCTCGGCGCGATCTCCTTCGATCTCTTTGCGGTGCTGCTGGGCGGCGCCACGGCCTTGCTGCCGGTCTATGCGCGCGACATCCTGACCGTAGGCCCCTGGGGCCTCGGCCTCCTGCGTGCGGCGCCCGGAATCGGGGCGATCCTGGTCGCCGCCTTCCTGCTGCGCCATCCGGTAAGGGATCATGCCGGCGTGATCATGTTCGCCTGCGTGGCCATGTTCGGCCTCTTCACCGCCGTTTTCGGCGCTTCCACCGAGGTCTGGCTCTCCGTGCTGGCGCTCGGTCTGATGGGAGGATTCGATATGGTGAGCGTCTATGTGCGCGAGACGCTGATCCAGCTCTGGACGCCCGACGCGGTGCGCGGCCGCGTCAACGCGGTGAACATGGTATTCGTCGGTGCGTCGAACGAACTGGGCGAATTCCGCGCAGGCATATCCGCCTGGGCCTTCGGCGCGGTGCCGGCGGTCATCATCGGCGGTACGGCCACCATCGCGGTGGCGGGCCTGTGGTGGTTCTGGTTTCCCGAACTGCGCAGGGCGAGGCACCTGCGGGGACGGGTATGAGGGGCTCAAGGCACGCTTGCCAAGGGAAGCGATGTGCCCCTCATTTCAATCCTCTCCCCGTCGGTGGGGAGAGGGAGCTCAAACGGTGTGCTCTTTTGTACGCTATATTCGTCCCATCAAGACCAGGATCAGCAGGATGATCACGATGAGGCCAAGTCCGCCGGACGGGCCATAGCCCCATCCGCTGCTATAACCCCAGGTGGGCAGCGCGCCGATAAGCATCAGGATGAGGATGACGAGCAGAATCGTGCCGAGCATGAGAAATTCTCCCAGGGCTATTCTTGATTGCCGACAGTAAACGCCGGCCGTGCCTGGAAGTTCCGTGCCTCGCGGCCTGCGCGCCGAGCATCCGCCTTCTTAGAAAAGGGCCTCGATGAGGCGTGGGCCCCGCTGGCTCATGGCAGAGCGACAGGCGGCTGCCAGGCCGGCAGTGCTCTCGACGCGTACCGATTCGACGCCCATGCCCTCAGCAAGCTTCACCCAGTCGAGCACAGGATTGGTGAGATCGAACATGGACAGGCCCTTGGGGCCCACCTGCCCGAGGCCGACACCCTGCACCTCGTCGCGCAGCACCTTGTAGGCGCGGTTGGCGCATATGATGGTGGTGACGTCCAACTGCTCGCGCGCCTGCGTCCACAGGGATTGCAGGGTGTACATCGCGCTGCCGTCCGCCTGCAGGGAAACGACCTTCCTTCCCGGACAGGCGATGGCCGCGCCGGTGGCGACCGGCATGCCGTCGCCGATCGCGCCGCCGGCAAGCTGCAGACAGTCGTGCGGGGCGGCACGATCGAGCAGCGCGTAGTGCGGGAAGCCGGCCGTGACGCTCTCGTCGCTGATGATGGCCTGCTCCGGAAGGAAGTGGCTCGCGATTCGCATGATGCTCTCGGCCGTCAGAGCGCCGTCGGCGGGCAGGGCTGGCGGTTCGAATGGCGTGACAGGAGCGGCCGCCCGAGCTCCCAGCCTATCGGCCAGCGCCTCGAGCGCGCCCGCTCCGTCTTCGTGAGGATGGGCGAGCACGAGGGGCGTGCAGCCTGGCGGCGTCAGTTCGCTGGGCTGGCCGGGATAGGCGAAGAACGCGATGGGCGCCTGCGTTCCCACGAGGATCAGCGTCTGCGTACCGGCGAGGAAGTCGATGGCAGGCTGGGGACGATAAGGCAGGCGCTCCACATATACGCGTCCCGCGCCGCGCTCGATGCGGGGCGCGAAGGTGTCGCAGACAAGCCGCGCGCCCGTCTTTTCTGCGATACGCCCGGCGGCTTCCAGCCCCTCGCCTCGCAAGGCCGCTCCGCGCAGGAGGAAGGCGACTTTCCCGCCCGAGCGTAACGACGCTGCAGCATCGGCGATAGCCCTGTCCGAAACGGTTGCCGGCCCAGGCACCGGCAGGGGCGGAGCAGGGCGCTCAGCCGCCCCCCAGGCGGTATCGGCCGGCAAGATGAGGCTGGCGATCTGGCCGGGCGGCAGGCGGGCTGCCTGCACGGCGCGGGCAGCGTCGGCCGCGACACTGCGGGCACTGGCGGAGGAATGGATCCAGTGGGAGACGGGCCGGGCAAAATCGGCGACGTCCGCCGTGAGGGGGGCGTCGAAAGGCTGGTGCGCGGAAGCATGGTCGCCGATGATGTTGACCATCGGCACGGGTACCTTGCGCGCGTTGTGGAGGTTGGCCAGCCCGTTGGCGAGGCCCGGTCCCAGATGCAGCAGCGTCGCGGCCGGCTTGCCGGCCATGCGGGCATAGCCATCGGCCGCGCCAGTGGCCACGCCCTCGAAGAGGCACAGCACCGCCCGCATTCCCTCGACGCGGTCGAGCGCGCCGACGAAATGCATTTCCGAGGTGCCGGGATTGGCGAAGCACACTTCTATGCCCCCGGAGACGAGCGTCCGCACCAGGCTCTCGGCGCCGTTGAGGGTGGGGGGTATTGGCTTGTCGGGCATGGGAGTGCAGGATCTCGTGAACGAGCGACTTGTTTTTAGAGCGTAAGGCGGTGGAAGCCAATCGCCCTCACGCCGTAGGCCCCTGTTATCGAAGGAACCGGCTTGCGCCGGTGTGTCCTGCCCCAAGGTCTTGTGATCCAGCAGACACGCGCTGGACCAATCTCGATGTTTCCCTATATGGCCTTCCTCCGGAAAAGGCCTCTACCGCTGCGGCAGAGTGAAGCACAGAGCGAGGAACTAAATGCTCAAGTCGACACTTGGCAAATGGTGAGTCTATCGGATTCTTGCAGTCCTGGTGATTGTCGCGGGATTTTCCATCTCCCGGGATCTGGCCGCCTATGAAAACGGGGGGGCGGCCATGGTGAACCGGGCGGAAAATACGCGCACTGGGCGGTGTCGCTGCCGCTGACAATGCTGTTCGCCTGGGGCGGCTGGCGCAAGCGCAAGCAGGCTGCACTCGAGGGAGAATGACGCAGTTGCGGCGCCCGACCCGACCGAGGGACCCGCCTTCTCCCATCATGCCTGAAACGACCTCGATCCGCCTGTGTTCGGCGGTCAGAAATCCGCGTCCCCGTCGCTCAGCCTTTCGAGAATGTCGCTGTCAGAAAGCTATCGTCGTCGGCCTGTCTCTAATGTCCCCGCATCACGCACTCGGAGTCGCAGGCAAATGGCAGTGTTTCCAACAAAGGCGAAAGTCGTCATCGTCGGGCTGGGAGGGATCGTCGGCGCGGCCGTCGCCCACCACCTGATCGAGCGGGGCTGGGACGATATTGTCGGAATCGACAAGTCGGGCATTCCGACGGACATCGGCTCGACCGCCCACGCCTCCGACTTCTGCTATGCGACCAGCCATGACTTCCTGTCGTGCTGGACCACGCTCTATTCCATCGATTTCTATGAGAAGATGGGCCATTACGCCCGCGTCGGGGGCCTTGAGGTCGCTCGCGTCGGCGACGACGGCCGCATGGACGAAATCAAGCGCAAGGTTGCTTCCGGCAAGGCCTTCGGCACGCGCGCCCGCCTGATCGAACCCGCTGAGATCAAGGAGAAGTTTCCGCTCATCGAGGAGAGCCTGGTACAGGGCGGCCTCTGGGATCCGGATGCCGGCCTTGTCATCCCGCGTTCGCAGACCGTCGCAGGCAAGCTCGTCGACCAAGGCGTTGCGGCTGGCAAGCTCCAGGCCTTCGCCAATACCCCGGCCAAATCCCTCGTCATCGAGAACGGCCGCATCAAGGGTGTGGTGACCGATCGCGGCACCATCGAGGCCGACTACGTCATCGTCTGCGCCGGGCTGTGGGGCCGCCTGATCGCGGAGATGGCCGGCGAAGACCTGCCGGTGATGCCGATCGACCATCCGCTCACCTTCTTCGGGCCGTACAACGAGTTTGCCGGCACGGGCAAGGAGATCGGCTGGCCGCTGCTGCGCGACCAGGGCAATTCGGCCTATATGCGCGATACGGGCGATCCGACCACCGCCGAGGGCGGCCAGATCGAATGGGGTTACTACGAGGAGACCAATCCGCGCCTGTGCCATCCGCGCGATATCCTGGAAAAGAACCAGGCGCGCCTGTCGCCCTCGCAGCGCGACCTCGACATGGAACAGATCCTCGCTCCCCTGGAACGAGCCATGGAACTGACGCCGATCCTGGGCGAACTCGGCTACAACGAGGGGCATTCCTTCAACGGCCTGCTGCAGGTCACCACCGATGGCGGGCCTTCCATCGGCGAGAGCCAGAAGGTGCGGGGCCTGTGGTATGCGGTGGCCATCTGGGTCAAGGATGCGCCCGGCATGGCCAAGCTCGTGGCCGACTGGATGACGGACGGGCGCACCGGCATCGATCACAACCGCATCGACTATGCCCGCTTCTATCCGCATATGCTTGATGAGACGTTCATCGAGGGACGCTGCACCGAGGCGGCGCAGAAGGTCTACAACCCGGCCGTGCATCCCCGTGAGCCCTATGCGACCGGCCGCAATGTGCGCCGGTCGCCCTTCTACGAGCGCGAGAAGGAACTCGGCGGCTATTTCATGGAGCTGGGCGGCTGGGAACGCGCGCACGGCTATGCCGCCAACGAGCACCTGCTCGAGAAATACGGCAACCGAGTCCCGGTGCGCGAGAACGAGTGGGACAACCGCCATTTCTGGCGCGTGTCCAATGCCGAGCAGCTCGCTCTCAGCGAGGATTGCGGCATCATCAATCTCTCGCACTTCGCCATGGTCGACGTCGAGGGGCCGGACCACGTTGCGCTGATGGAGTGGGTGTGCGCGGCGAAGATCGGCGGTGACGCCAATATCGGCAAGGGCATCTACACCCACTTCCTCGACGAGGAAGGCATGGTGCGCGCCGATCTCACCGTGATCCGCATGGCGGATCGCTGCCGCGTGGTTGACGGCGCCGATGCCGGCCGGCGCGACTATCACTATCTGCGCCGGGTCGCTGCAGACAAGGGCTTCGACGTCACCATCACCGATGTCAGCGAGAAGTTCATCACCATCGGCATCTGGGGTCCGAATGCGCGCGTCACGCTGCAGAAGGTGGTTGAGGATCCACAGGGCCTGGAGCCGGCGAACTTCCCCTTCGCCGCGATCAAGCCCATCCGCATCGCCGGCAAGAATATCGCGGCCTTCCGCATCTCCTATGTCGGCGAGCAAGGCTGGGAACTGCACATGGCCTATGAGGACGGGCTCGCCGTCTGGGACGCCCTGCGCTCTACCGGCGTGATGGCGGTCGGTGTCGAGACCTATGCCAACAGCCGCCGCATGGAGAAGAGCCTGCGCCTGCAGAACGCCGACCTCCTGACCGAGTACAACCTGCTGGAGGCCGATCTCCAGCGTCCCAAGGTCAAGGAAGCTGATTTCTGCGGCAAAGCCAGGCATCTGGAGCATCGCGCCAGGGAGCATCAGCCCGCCATGCTCTGCACCCTGATCATGACGGACAATGTCGATGCCAAGGGGGTGGCCCGCTATCCCGTCGGTACGCTGCCAGTCATGGATCCGCAGACCGGCGAGACGCTGGTGGACGAACTCGGCCGGCGCTCCTTCACGAGTTCGATCGCCTACGGGCCGACCGTCGGCAAGAACATCGCGCTCGCCTATCTGCCCTGGGGCTATTGTCAGCCTGGCCGCAAGCTGCAGGTAGAGTATTTCGGCGAGAGCTATCCGGTGGAGGTCGCCGGTGTCGGCTACAAGCCGCTATACGACCCGGAGAATCTCAAGCCGCGCAGCTGAGGGTGGAATAGCCAGGGCATCGTCCGCCTTTCCGGCATGGGAGAGGCGGGCGTGCGCCGCCGTGGGAACCGAGCACCGATCCGTGTTCTCCACGTCATATAGGGTGGCGGGCGTTGACCTCACCGCCTCGCTGGTCGAAGTGTAGGCTCTCACCCCCCACCCTCCCCGACCCAGGGGAGGAGAGCGCGCCCTCGGGTATCCGATGGGCGCTGGACTGTTGGAATGCCCAAGAAGCCTATGCCCTTTCCGGAGCCACCCGGCATGCCGCCGGATACCAGCGTGATCGCCATCGGCGACATCCATGGCCGGCTCGATCTGCTGGAGCCCCTGCTGGATCGCGTGGAACGTCGGGCCGCATTGTTTCCCGGTGCGCGGCATGTCGTCGTGAGCCTTGGCGATCTGATCGATCGCGGGCCGGATTCGGCCGGGGTGATCGAACGCATGATGGCAGGCGTGAAGGGCAGCGAACTCGTGGTGCTCAAGGGCAATCACGAGGACGCGCTGCTCGGCTTCCTCGACGAAAAGCCGATCGGCGACGCCTGGCGCAGCTTCTTCGGCGCCGAGGCTTTCCTGCAGAGCTACGGCATCGCCAGCCGCCAGAATTTCCGTGTCGAGAAGGCGGCCGGGCGGTTGCGCGAGGACCTTCTCGCCGCGATGCCCCAGGCCCATATCGACTTCCTGCGCAGCCTACGCACCTCCTTCGCCATCGGCGACTACTTCTTCGTGCACGCGGGCGTGCGCCCGGGCGTGCCGCTGGAGCAGCAGGAGGAGCGCGACCTCGTCTGGATCCGTGACGAGTTCCTCCACTCCAAGCAGCGCTTCGAGAAGAAGATCGTCCACGGCCATACGCCGGTGCGGAAGCCCGACTTCAACCGCAACCGCATCAATCTCGACACCAAGGCCTATGCCTCGGGCCGGCTGACGGCGGCCCTGTTCGAGGGCACGGAGGTGTCGATCTTCTGAGCGGGGCGGGAATGGCGAGGTGCTGCCAGCAGTTCCTTGCCACAATCGGACCGCCGAATGCACTATGTTCCCTTCACAGGGAAAACCACCGGTCATGCAAGGGGATACAGGCACCGCCAGCGCACCGCGTATTCCCGACGGCATCAGCGTCATCGCCTTCGGCGACGTGCATGGCTGCTACGACAAGCTCGAAGCGCTTCTGGAGCGTGTGTCGGAGCGAGTGGCGGCATTTCCCGAACGGCGGCACATTCTAGTCTCGGTGGGAGATGTGGTCGATCGCGGTCCGGATTCGGCACGTGCCGTCGAGCGGCTCGCGCGCGGCGTCGAGGGCTGCGAACTCGTCGTGCTGGCCGGGAACCACGAGGCCATGATGCTCGAGTTCCTGCGGGGCGGCGAAGCAGCCGGGACGTGGCTGTATAATGGCGGTCTGCGCACTCTGGCAAGCTATGGCGTCGATCTCGAGCAGGCGCTTGCGGAGGGCGCGAATCTTGAAGACCTGCGCCTTGCCCTGATCGATAGGATGCCCCAGCACCATATCGGCTTCCTGGCGGGGCGGCCGCTCACCTTCGAATGCGGCGATTACTTCTTCGTGCATGCCGGCGTGCGCCCGGGGGTGGCGCTCGATCGGCAGGATGAGGAAGACCTCATCTGGATTCGCGAGGACTTCCTCGCTTTCGAGGGCGATTTCGGCAAGCGCATCGTCCATGGCCATACGCCGGTGGGGGTGGCGACCTTCAAGCCCAACCGAATCAATCTCGACACGGGGGCGTGCTTCGGCGGCGCGCTTACCGCGGTGCTCATCGAAGGGACGGAAGCGACCATTTTCTGAGCCCCCGAGTGAGCCATGTTCCGCCGGATGGGCAGCCTCGCAGGGGAAGGCTCAGCTCTCCCTTGCTCCCGGCCTTCGCGCTCCCTATGCTGCCGCCCATGCAGAACCGTATCGTGCCCTTCACCATCCCGCCGCGCGTTCCGGCGGGGACTAGTATCATTGCCTTCGGCGACGTCCATGGCCATCTCGAACTCGTCGAGGACATTCTCGCCCAGGCGTCCGCCCGGGCGCGTGCGAGGCCCGACCGCCGGCATATCGTCATCAGCCTGGGCGACCTCGTCGATCGCGGGCCGGATTCTCGGGGCGTGGTGGCGCGGCTGATGGGCACGGTGCCCGGCTGCGAACTCCACGTCATCCGCGGCAACCACGAAACGCTTTTGATGTCCTTTCTCCAGGGCGATCCCGACGCTAATGTCTGGGTGAAATGGGGCGGACTGGAAACCATCCGCAGCTACGGCGTCGATACGAGCGGGGCCAATCCGTCTTCGCCTTCCGACATCGAGGCGATGCGCAAGGAATTCCGGGCGAAGATGATCCCGGAGCACCTCGAATTCATGCGCACGCGCCCGCTCAGCGTGACATTGGGCGATTATTTCTTCGTGCACGCCGGTGCGCGGCCCGACGTGCCGCTGGCCGAGCAGCAGGAATATGACCTGATCTGGATCCGAGACGAGTTCCTGCCCTCGGGCAAGCTCTTCGAGAAGAAGATCGTGCATGGCCATACGCCGGTTGACGAGGCCGATTTCCGCACCAACCGCATCAATCTCGATACCGGCGCCTGCTATGGCGGCACGCTGACCGCCGCCATTTTCGAGGATGACGATGCGAGGGTGTTTACCAGCCTGCCGGCCAGGAGCTCCGCCTGGCATCCCTACGGCACGGTGTGAACCCGCACATGATAGCCGGGTGCCGGCCCTGAGCGACTTGGGGTCGGGGTCTCCTACGAGGCAAGAGGCCTGATTTCCTCCCCTTGCGGCGTCTCCCCGTCGCGGGAAGTGGCCTCCGCCTTCCCGCTGTCGACCATGTCGCGAATCATGCCGCGCGCCACCTCTTCCTCGCCCATCAGGATCACGTCGGCGCCGAGTCCCTTGAGATAGGCCACGCCTTCCTCGGTATGCGCCCGTGAGAGGATGCGGATGCCGGGATTGAGGGCCCGTGCCTGTTCCACGAGGTGTCCCGCCTCGAACGGATCGGGAATGGCTACGACGAGCCATTTCGCGCCGGCCAGGTTCTGGCGCTCCAGGCTCTTGTGATCGCCGGCCGGGCCGGCATGCACTTCAATGCCCGCCGTGCGCAGACGCTCGATCTCGTTCTGCCCCTCCTCGATCACCAGGAAGGGGATGCCGCTCTCCCGCAGCGCGGTGGCGACGCGACTGCCCACCCGGCCGTGCCCGATGAGGATGGCATGGCCCGTAAGGGCGGTCGGGCGCGCTTCTTCCTTGCTCTCGCCTTTGTCGCGGGGTGGCTTCCCGGCCGGCTTGCTTTCCGTGGCAGCCCCGCTGTCGGGATCGGGAGGCGAGGCGGGGTGCGCGCGCTCCGTCCCAAGGACGAACCGATCGAGCGCCATGAAGAGCAGCGGATTGACGACGATCGAGATCAGCGCGCCCGCGACGACGAGATCGCGCGCCGCGCCGGGGATGATCTGGAGGTCAACCCCGAGAACGGCCAGGATGAAGGAGAATTCGCCGATCTGGGCAAGGCTCGCCGAGATGGTCAGCGCCACGCTCTTGGAATAGTGGAAGCTGCGCACGATCAGGAAGGCGGCGATCGACTTGCCGACCACGATGATCAGGACGGTACCGAGCACCGCGAGCGGCTGTTCTATCAGGATGGCCGGGTTGAACAGCATGCCGACGGAGACGAAGAACAGCACGGCAAAGGCGTCGCGCAGCGGCAGCGTCTCCCTGGCTGCCTGGCTGCTCAGCGGCGACTCCGCCAGCACCATGCCGGCGAAGAAGGCGCCGAGCGCGAAGGAAACACCGAAAAGCTGGGCCGAGCCGTAGGCGACGCCCAGCGAGATCGCCAGAACGGCGAGGCGGAAGAGTTCTCGCGAACCGGTATGGGCGACGAAGTGCAGGATCCAGGGAATGACCTTGCGCCCGACCAGCAGCATGAGCGCCACGAAGGCAGCGACCTTTGCGGCCGTGACCAGCAGCGCGCCGCCGATGGGATTGAGCCCGAGATTGGCGAGCAGGCCCGGCGGAGGCGCTTCTCCCGGTGTGTTGCCGCCGAGGATGTCGGCGAGCGGCGGGATCAGCACCAGGGTCATCACCATGACCAGGTCCTCGACGATCAGCCAGCCGACGGCGATGCGTCCCCGCTCGGTTTCGACCAGCTTGCGCTCCTGCAGGGCCCGCAGCAGCACGACGGTCGAGGCAACCGAGAGCGCGAGGCCGAAGACCAGCCCTGCGCCGAGGCCCCAGCCGAGCAGCCAGGCGAAGCCCATGCCGAGAAGCGTCGCCACCACGATCTGGCCGACGGCGCCGGGAATGGCGATGGCGCGGACCGAGAGAAGATCCTTCAGCGAGAAATGCAGGCCGACGCCGAACATCAGCAGGATGACGCCGATCTCGGCGAGTTCCGTCGAAAGGTGCTGATCGGCGACGAAACCCGGCGTGAAGGGGCCGACCACCACGCCGCACAGCAGATAGGCGACGATGGGCGAGAGTTTCAGGCGCTGCCCCACCAGGGCGAAGAGGAAGGCTAGTCCCAGGCCGGCGACGATCGTTGCGATCAACGGCGTGTCGTGCGGCATGAAACCTTCCTTCTCGGGCTGACGTGCTTCGGGGCACCTCGGATTTGATGATGTTTGCGCGGGGGCGGCAAGAGTCTAGGCGAGATCAGCGGTGATCGCGCGTTAACAATCGGCAAGGTGGAATGCAGGTTCGCAAAAGAACGCTCATCCCGGTGCCGCGGGAAAAAGACTCGCCGTCTCGTGTGTTGGGGGGGCCGCCGACTACGGTTCCAGCTCGGTATCCCAGTAGAGATAGTCCAGCCAGCTGTCATGCAGGTAGTTGGGCGGGAAATGCCGGCCGTTCTGGTGCAGGTCGGAGAGGGTGGGAGCGTAGGGCTTCTGGTTGGGATGCATGCCGGCTTCGGCGGGCATGGCGCCACCCTTCTTGAGATTGCAGGGCGAGCAGGCGGCGACGACGTTTTCCCAGGTTGTCTGTCCGCCCCGGGAGCGCGGGATCACGTGGTCGAAGGTCAGGTCGGAGCGCGTTCCGCAATATTGGCAGGTGAAACAATCGCGCAGGAAGACGTTGAAGCGGGTGAAGGCGGGGTTGCGGCTTGGTTTTACATAACTCTTGAGGCAGACCACCGAGGGTAATCGGAACTCGAAAGTGGGACTTCGCACGACCTTGTCATATTCGGAGATGATGTTGACCCGGTCGAGAAACACCGCCTTCACCGCATCCTGCCAGGACCAGAGTGAAAGCGGATAGTAGGATAAGGGCCTGTAATCCGCATTGAGCACGAGGGCGGGGCACGCCTCCGGCGAGACTGGCGGATGAAAGACCGCAGGCGAGACATGCGCCGTCACAACGCACTCCTGACACCATTGCTCAGCCGAAAGCCGATTCGGCCGTTCGTCACGACAATGTAGGATTAACGTGTCGGTCTTGTGAAGGGGAATTCCTGGAGGCGGTCGCCGGCCTTCGGGGGTGAAGTGGTGGGATCGGCATCTCGGAAAGGCGGCCTCGCCGGAAAGGAAGAGGGCGATCGGTGATCCTTCCTCCGTGTCTGGCGCGCTTCTCCCGCTAGGCAGGCGGCCCCTGAGGCGCTACCGCAATTGCCTGGCGAGCCAGCTCAGCGTGGCATCGGGGATGCCGAGTTCCTCCAGGTGGTCGTGCGTCGCAAGCACGTAGTCGGGATTGGCACCCGAAAGGCCCACCGCGCCGCGCACCGTCTCCAGGAGCCGTTCCCTCGGCAGCGTTCCGCAATATTGCAGATGGTGCCGGTCCGCCCGGTAGGCGAGGACGCGCGCAAGGCGGCCATCGTCGAGCCGGGCCTCGTGCAGGATCTCGATATAGACGCTGGTCACCTGTTCGCGCCGGCGCAGATAATCCACCGTCCCGGCCCAGTTCTCCCGCGCGACGCGGAAGGCGACGCCGTGGCAGGAACCGCCGAGATCGAGCCCGAGCACAAGGCCCGGCTTTTCCGGCGTGCCGCGATGCACATGCGACCAGATGCACAGCGCCCGGTGCAGGCCATGGATCTCGGCGTTGCGCCGCTCCTCATAGGCGAAGCCGGGGTTCCACATCAGCGATCCGTAGCCGAATACCCAAGCGGCGTCGGGGAGGGGTGCGTCGTGCTGATTCACTCGGCCGCCAGATGGAATGCGTCGAGATAATGGAAAGGCAGGGAGGCGAGCGCGTCACGCAGCACCACGAGGTCCTGCTTCAGCCGCTCGAAGGCCGGAAGCAGGCTGAAGTCGCGCTCATTCATATAGAGAGACCGGTTGATCTCGACCTGGATGACGTGGAATCCGGCGCCGGGATTGCCGTAATGCTCGGTGATGTAGCCGCCGGCATAGGGTTTGTTGCGCGCCACCGCATAGCCGAGTGAACGCAATGTCTCGTCGGCGCAATCCATGATCAGATGCGAACAGGAGGTGCCGTATCGATCGCCCAGCACGATATCGGCGCGGGGGCGCTCCTCGCGGGCGAGGCCGCAGGAGGGCATGGAGTGGCAATCGACCAGCAGCGCCACGCCGAATTCGCGATGAATGTCGCTGAGCAGGCGGCGCAAGGTGCGATGGTAGGGTTTGTAGAGCTCCTCGATGCGGCTCAGCGCCTCGTCCACCGGCAGGCGCCTCGCATAGATTTCCTGGCTCTCGCTTACCACGCGCGCCAGCGTGCCGAGCCCGCCGGCCACGCGCAGCGAACGGGTGTTGGCGTAGTTGGGAAGGCGCCCCTCGAACATGCGCGGGTCGAGCTCATAGGGTTCGCGGTTGACGTCCAGATAGGCCCGCGGGAAGCGGGCGCTCATCAAGGGCGAGCCGCTGCTGGCGACATCGGCGAGCAGCAGGTCGACGAAAGCGTCTTCCGACCGGCGCAGGGCAACGGCGTCGAGGCGCGAGGCTTCCAGAAAAGTGCGCGGATAGACCCGGCCGGAATGCGGCGAATTGAACAGTAGAGGCGCCGAATAGGCCGCCGGCTCGACCACGTCGAAGGGAGGGTTGAGCTCGATTTCCATACGGTTGACGGGCCTCAGCGACAGTTCCGCACCGGTCCCCTCGAATCGATCGGAGCACGACGGGAACGGGCGGCAGATCCAATGGTTTTGAGAAAATCACGTGTGCGGAAGCATCACAAGCCCCGGACGATCATTTTCTGCTTACCACCGTGGCGAAACAATGGAAGACGGGTTAACTCTATTGCAATGTAAACGAAGCATTTACCCTGACGGCGGTTTATAGACGTGCAATGAGCTCCGGCCGGGCCGGGGATTCGGGACGCAACAGCAATGAACAAGATTCTCCTCGCCGAAGACGACAATGACATGCGCCGCTTCCTTGTGCGCGCGCTGCAGAATGCCGGCCATGAGGTGAGTTCCTACGACAACGGCCTGTCGGCCTATCATCGGCTTCGCGAGGAGCCCTTCGAACTGCTGCTCACCGACATCGTCATGCCCGAGATGGACGGTATCGAGCTTGCCCGCCGCGCCACCGAACTCGACCCCGACATCAAGGTCATGTTCATCACGGGCTTCGCCGCGGTGGCTCTCAATCCCGATTCGGCCGCTCCCAAGGATGCCAAGGTGCTTTCCAAGCCCTTCCATCTCAAGGACCTGGTCAACGAAGTCGACAAGCTTCTGAAGGCAGCCTGAGCTTTCCGGAAAAATAACCGGCCGAACGGCTTGCATGCCCGGATTCAACCTGTTATGAGGCCGGCCTCCGCAAGCGATGGGCGCGTAGCTCAGCGGGAGAGCACTACGTTGACATCGTAGGGGTCACAGGTTCAATCCCTGTCGCGCCCACCATCGCTTAACATGCCTCGGAACGTCCGCAAGACGAGACAAGTCCCTACATTGGAACAAGACTGCCGGAAGGCTTCGAGCCGTGTATGGCCGTCTCTGGATCTTCCATCCCGGACTTTGATCGGGCTTTTTTCCATCCAGTCAAGCAACTGCCCCGTGGCGGGCATCGCGACAAGGGATGAGGCTCCGCCCGCTGCTTAGCGGGGCGGATAAGAACGCCTGCGCCGATGATGCCGGCGAAGCGGCACATCCTGCGAATCCTGCCGCCGGACAGCCTCGTCCGGCGGCCCTTGCTCCCTCAGCCCCGGTGTTACGGTTACATCATCGTGCCTCCGTGCCGCAGATGCGAGACTGCCGGCCGAGTCCAGGTCTCCTGCGCGGAACCTGGGCGAGGGCACGATTAGTCCCGGAGGGCCAGGGAGTGCTTCCCTCTGCACCCGGCAAAACCCGTCCGCCAAGCGTTGGAGGTCATCTTGAAACGCCACAAGCTGTTGTTGGCCGCTGCGACTGTCGCTCTCGGAGCCTTGTCCCAGGCACCAGCCCAAGCCCAGGATACGCAGAAGCCGAATATTCTGGTCATCTTCGGTGATGATGTCGGGCAGTACAATATAAGCGCTTATTCACGCGGGGTGGTGGGTTATCGAACCCCGAATATCGATCGTATCTCCAATGAAGGTATGACATTTACCGATTATTACGCGGAGAACAGCTGTACCGCCGGCCGCTCCACCTTCATCACCGGCCAGGTCTGCCTGCGCACCGGGTTGTGCAAGGTCGGCATTCCCGGTGCTGCGGTAGGCCTGCAGGACCGTGACGTCACCATTGCCCAGGCCCTGAAGCCGCTCGGCTATGCGACAGGTCAGTTCGGCAAGAACCATCTCGGCGATCGCGACGAATACCTGCCGACGC
The DNA here is from genome assembly GCF_059699065.1 of Labrys sp. ALF-8. Lineage (NCBI taxonomy): Bacteria > Pseudomonadati > Pseudomonadota > Alphaproteobacteria > Hyphomicrobiales > Xanthobacteraceae > Labrys > Labrys sp. ALF-8. The sequence goes on along the minus strand of NZ_AP048537.1, from coordinate 1,392,735 downwards.
GGCACGGTTTCGACGAGTTCTTCGGCAATCTCTATCATCTCAATGCCGAGGAAGAGCCGGAACGGCCCTACTATCCAAAGAACGACGAGACTTTCGTCAAATCCAACTCGCCTCGCGGGGTCCTTCATTCCTATGCGGACGGACGCATCGAGGATACCGGCCCGCTGACCAGCAAGCGGATGGAGACGATCGACGACGAGACGACCGCCGCTGCGATCGACTTCATGCAACGGCAGGTTAAGGCCAAGAAGCCCTTCTTCACCTGGATGAACACCACCCGCATGCATCTGTTCACGCATGTGCGCGAATCGATGAAAGGCCAGAGCGGCATGCCCGGCAACGACTACGCCGATGGCATGATCGAGCATGACGGCGACGTGGGCAAACTCCTCAAGGCGGTCGACGATCTCGGCGTCGCCAACGACACGATCGTGCTCTACACGACGGACAATGGCCCGAACCAGTTCTCGTGGCCGGATGCTGCGACCACGCCTTTCAGAAGCGAGAAGGATACCAATTGGGAAGGCGCCTTCCGCGTGCCGGCGCTGATCCGCTGGCCCGGCCATATCAAGGCGGGATCGGTGTCCAACGATATCGTTTCGGGTCTCGACTGGTTCCCGACCCTCGTTGCCGCGGCTGGCGATCCCAATGTGAAGGATCAGTTGCTGAAGGGCACGACGCTCGGAACGACGCAAGCCAAGGTCCATCTCGACGGCTACAACCAGCTTCCCTACATTACCGGCCAGCAGCCCAAGTCGGCTCGGAACGAGTTCTTCTATTTCAACGACGATGGCGAACTGGTCGCCTATCGTTACGGTGACTGGAAGATCGTGTTCTGCGAACAGCGCAAGCCGGGTGGTTTCGAGGTTTGGGCCAATCCGTTCATATGCCTGCGGGCGCCGAAGGTCTTCAATCTCAGGATGGACCCGATGGAGCGTGCCGACGTGGTCTCCGACCAATATTACGACTGGCTGGCCAGGAATGCCTATCTCATCCAATACGGCGTGTGGCGAGTCGTTCCCTTCCTGCAGACCTTCAAGGAGTATCCCCCGAGCCAGCGTCCCGCCAGCTTCAGCATCGACCAGGCCGTCAACGCCCTGATGAACTCCCTGGACAAGACGTCCCACGATTGATCGCGTCGCGATCGTTCGGACGATTGCAGGCCCCTCCAAGGTTCGGATGGAGGGGTCTTTTTTGTAACCGGGTTTCAGAGTGGGGACAGGGGAGATGCTGCCGGTTCCGCGGACAACCCTTCGGATAGGCTCTTGGCAGCAGGCAGATAGTAGCCTTCCCAATAGGCAAACGAGCCGCGGTCGAAATCTCCGCTGGGATCCCGCAGATAGCCGCGGGTGGTGAAGAGAGCGGCAAGGCGGGGGGATCCTGCCGGGATGTGAACGCACAGGCAATTCGCCCCGCGCTCGAATGCCAGGGCTTCGGCTTGTCCCAGCAGGAGGCGGCCCAGGCCCCGCCCACGCTGTTCGCGAGCCACTGCCAGATGGCGCAGCCCATAGCCGCCGTGCCGCCAGACCTCGCTTCCGGCCGCGTGGGTCGCGAACAGCGAAACCGTGCCGCAGATCTCACCTTCGGCCTCGGCGATCACTATCACGCCCTTTTCCCTGGTTGTCAGGAGAGCCCGCGAATCCTCGCGATTGGCATCGTTCAGGACGGCCTGGGACGGTGCGCCGCCGGGCATGTCCTTGAAGCAGTCGATGAGGAGCTGCGCCAGCGCCCAGCCATCGGAGAAGTCCGCGCAACGGATCTGGAACGGGGATCGAGCTTGCTCACTCATGGATCTGGAGGTCCTGATGGGAGAATGCGTTCCAAGGGACGCGCGCGGATGTGGAACTTCGTTCATAGCGCTCTTACGGCGTCCCTGTCACTGTAACGGTAACTGTGCAGCCTTGCCCCGCATTCGGTGCAATATGCCCCATTCACGCAGGCTGTCATTGCTTCACCCCTGGGGGTTGTCGTGGAGCATGTTCAAAAACGTGGCTTGGCCCGGCTGATGCTTCGCTGGCCTGAGTACAGGTCCAATCTTCGGCGATGTGTCAAAGAAGATCCCTACCTTCTTGATTTGGTCGGTGCTTACGAAAGCGCTTGCGAGGCCGTCGACTACTGGACCCGTTCGAGCAGCGCCATCGCTGACGAGCGCGTCGAAGAATATCGACAACTGTTGACTGCCACCGAACACGACATCCTTACAAAGATTGTATAGCTTCCCGATAATAAGTAACAGTGGACGCTCATACCGCTTTATGCCAAATTGACATGGCGTATATACGAGCGGTCGGGGGTGCTGGTATGGGCGTCGTCAATTCCGGTTATAGCTCAAATATAAACAGCAACCGTAGCGCGATCGACAGGGCTTTATCTAAGCTTTTATCTGATGGTGGGGCTCGCATATCGGAACGAAACCGCAAATTTCTACACTTTGTTGTTCAGGAAACAATTGCGGGGCGCGGCGACCGGATAAAGGCTTATTCGATCGGTGTCGATGTATTCGGACGCGGCGAGGATTTCGATCCGAATGTGGACCCGATCGTGCGCATCGAAGCAACCCGTCTGCGTTCGGCTCTAGAGGCCTACTACAACGGGCCCGGGGCGAGTGACGACGTCAAGATCATCATGAAGCCGGGTAGCTATATCCCGCTTTTCGAACGTCCCGCGTCCCCGGGTTCGTCGGGTTGTTCGTTGCTGGGTGGACCCGTGTCCTACGCAAGCCAGTGCATCGTGCTGAGTCACGGGACCGATCCACGCAACAAATCCGCCTATAGCTGCGGGATCCTGCTCGTGAATACCCTGGTTCAGAGGCTGATCGCGAAGTCGTACAGGGTATTCTTCGCACCCTCCCCACGCCAGAAACCCCGAGGGAGGAGTTTCGAGGACGTCGTAGGCAGCGATGATCGTGTCTTCGGCCTGGAAGTCAGCGTCCTGCCGATCACAGGCGGCAAGCGTCACGTGTGGTCCCTGTCCGATCTGGAGACCGGGGAACTCTACGGTGTCGACGATCTCGACCAGATCAGCGACGACTTGCCAAGCGCTTCCTCCGTGGCCGAGCTGACCGACAGGATTTTTCGCTCGGTGGTGGAAATGACAGGCGCGATCAGGTCTCAGCTTTTCCACCGGCCCGAGCCCGAACCCCGCGGCACGGGCTCGGTGCACGACAAGCCGGCTATGTCCGGCGTTCGCGGCGAGGCATGAGCCTCAGCCCGGCGTGCTCCGCCTCGAATGAGGATCGTTACCGTTACACGTTTGGAATTGGGATCGGAGAGATTTAGCTCGGTGCCGTCATGCGAGCCCCAAAGGGGCAATGATGGAGGAGGGCGTGCTCAAGGATATTCCGATCGAGGAGATCACCCGCGTCATCAGCGTCTCCGCCGCGCCCGCCTTCCTGCTGGGCGCGATCGTCGGCATGCTGTCGCTGCTGGTCGGCCGCCTGGCGCGCCTTCAGGACCAGGCCGCTGCCGTCTCCGGAGTGCGAAGCCGGGGCGATCACATGCAGCGGATGCACCGCATTCGCATGGCGCTGGTCCTGTGCGTTCTGAGCGGCATAGGGACAGGCCTCATGGTGAATCTCGTCTTCGTCGATACACTGTTCGGCTGGCAGAACAACCGCACTATTGTCCTGATGTTCATCATAGCAATCGTGTTCTTCACTCTCAGCCTGATCTTTTTCCTCCTGGAGATACTCGCCGCGGCGCGTGTCGGGGAACGTTGATCGTTCGGGATCGCCCCCTCACTTGCAACGATGATAAGTGGTCTCGACGTCCGGGAAATCCGGATCCACCCGCGCAATCGTGTCGTCATCCTTGACTTTTACCATGACCGACATGTCGCCGAACATGATCTGCGAGCGGCAATGCAGCAAGATCTTGAATGCATCGCCGACATCCTTGCGCGAGGCGATCGAGCATTGGCTGGTGAGACCGTGGATCTGGCCGCCCTGTACGATGAAGCCGGGCAGGCCGCTGCCCTGCTGCTTGGAGAAGCTCGTCTTGCCGTTGCGCGTGGTGAAGACCTTGGCGCATGCCTCGCCTTCGGCGACCCAGGCGCCGTCGAAGCGATCCCAGGATGCTGCGCCGGCCGCCTGGCAGGAGACCGTCGCCGCAAGGAGGGCACCTGCCAGTCGATAACACCGGGAAATTGAAAGGGACATCGGAGGCCTCGGAATAATCGGGTGACTACTATCAGCCGATAGTGGCCCCGACGCCGGGGGCAAGACACGTCTGTTACTGTTACACCCTCAATGTATGCGCCGCGCCATGCGAGGTTGCGCCAAGACCTGGTTCCGGAGGGGACCCTCCTCATCGAAACGCGGGGAGGCTTGATTGAAACGGATTTCAGCATCGAGACGCCTGTTCCTCTCGATCACAGCCGGCGGCTTGTTTCTTTCTCTCGGCGGCCGCGCCCTGGCGGGGGACGATCCGCTGCCTTCCTGGAACGAGAGCGGGGCGAGAAGGGCCATCCTGGACTTCGTCAGGCGCGTCGCTACGCCGGGCAGCCCGGATTTCGTGCCGCCCGAGGCACGCATTGCCACCTTCGACAACGATGGCACGCTCTGGGCCGAGCAGCCGCTGTATTTCCAGCTCGCCTTCGCGCTCGACGAGGTGAAGCGGCTTGCGCCGCAACACCCGGAATGGAGGAACAGGGAACCCTTCAGATCCATCCTTGCCGGCGATCGGAAAGGCGTCATGGCCTCAGGCGAAAAAGGCCTGGGTCAGATCGTGGCGGCGACACATGCGGGGATGTCCACGGAGGCCTTCGCCGAAACTGTCAAGAACTGGTTCGAGATAGCGCGTCATCCCACGTTGGGGCGTCCCTATGATCAGCTCGTCTACCAGCCGCAACTGGAACTGCTCGCCTTTCTCAGGGCGAACGGCTTCAAGACCTTCATCGTCTCCGGTGGCGGGGTGGAGTTCATGCGCGTCTTCGCCGAACGCAGCTATGGCATTCCCCCCGAGCAGGTCGTCGGAAGCTCGGGCGTGGTGACCTATGCGACCGGCCCCGACGGCAAGCCGGTCCTGCTGAAGCAGGCAAAGGTCGAATTCGTCGATGACGGTCCCGGCAAGCCGGTAGGGATCAACCGCTTCATCGGGAGGCGGCCGATCCTGGCCTTCGGCAATTCCGACGGCGATCTGCAGATGCTGCAATATACCGCCGCTGGCGGCGGCGCGCGGCTGCCACTGCTCCTCCATCACACGGATGCCGGACGGGAATGGGCGTATGACCGCCGTTCGCCGATCGGCAAGCTCGACAAGGCGCTCGACGAGGCCGCCGCGCGCAATTGGCAGGTGGTGGATATGAAGGCGGATTGGAAGGTGGTATTCCCGCCATAGCAACGAGCGAGGTGACGTGGTGATCGAGGAGGCGGAGGCGAGGGCGGTTCCCGAGGGCATGGTCCATGTGCCGGGAGGAACCTTTCGCATGGGCTCGGACCGGCATTATCCGGAGGAGGCTCCCAGCCATCGCGTCAGCGTCGACGGTTTCTGGATCGATGAGACGCCTGTCACAAACCGCCAGTTCGCTGCCTTCGTCGAGGCGACGGGCCACAGGACCTTCGCGGAGATCCCGCCCGATCCCAAGGATTATCCGGGGGCCTTGCCGCATATGCTGAGGGCAGGCTCGCTGGTGTTCACCTCGCCGCGACGGGTGAAGGACCTGCGCGACTGGTCGCAATGGTGGAGCTTCGAGTTCGGGGCCAATTGGCGCCAGCCCTATGGTTCGAAATCCTCGTTGCGAAACCTCGATGACCATCCGGTCGTGCATGTGGCCTATTGCGATGCCCTCGCTTACGCTGAGTGGGCGGGCAAATCGCTGCCCACCGAGGCCGAATGGGAATTCGCGGCACGGGGCGGTCTCGATGACGCTGAATTTGCCTGGGGCGATGAATTCATGCCCGAGGGCCAGTTCATGGCCAACACCTGGCATGGCGACTTTCCGGTCAAGAACAGTCGGGCGGACGGCTGGGCGCGCACTTCGCCTGTGAGATCGTTCCCCGCCAACGGCTTCGGCCTCTACGACATGGTCGGCAATGTCTGGGAGTGGACGAGCGACTTCTGGTCGTCGCGCCACCCGGCCGACGCGCCCAAGGCCTGCTGCGTTCCGGTCAATCCGCGGGGCGGCCCCGAAGCCGCCAGCTATGACGGCGCTCAACCGGCCATCCGCATTCCTCGCCGCGTCCTGAAGGGCGGTTCGCACCTTTGCGCCCCCAATTATTGCCGACGATATCGCCCGGCCGCGCGCCACGCCGAGCCGGTCGATACCTCTACGAGCCATGTGGGATTTCGGTGCGTAGTACGACGAAGTGAGGATGGCTGACTATAAACCCTATAATATTTCGTTCCATTTACGAATTACTGTCTTCTCAGTAACCGTAACATGCTGGCTGCGGTCTTCCATTTGATTTTAAACGGAGCCGAAATTTGTCTTGTCTAATCTAGGAACTGCGCACCGGGAAGGATACTTGCCCGCGTAGGCTGCGCAGGTCGGCTGCACCTTGACTGTCACCACGACCGAGGGAACTGCCATGACAGATGATGCGCACTCTGCACAACGCCAGAATTCGGCGACACTCAATCGACGCTCGCTTCTCGCCGGAACTGCCATGGTGGCGGCATCGGCCCTTGCCTCGATGCCGCTCCAGATCGCCCAGACCAAGTCGGCCAGCGCGCAGGCCGCTGCCTCTGGCAAACCACCCAATATCCTGGTGATCTTCGGAGACGACATCGGTATCTCCCAGATCAGCGCCTACACCATGGGCCTGATGGGCTATCGCACGCCGAATATCGATCGGATAGCGGCTGAGGGGGCGATCTTCACCGATGCGTATGGGCAGCAGAGCTGCACCGCCGGCCGCGCGTCCTTTATCCTCGGCATGGAGCCGTTCCGCACCGGCTTGCTGACCATCGGCATGCCGGGTGATCCTCACGGGATTACCGAGTGGATGCCCACCATCGCGGATGTCATGAAGACCAAGGGATACGCCACAGGTCAGTTCGGGAAGAACCATCTCGGCGACCAGGATCAGCACCTGCCGACCAATCACGGCTTCGACGAGTTCTTCGGCAACCTTTATCATCTCAATGCCGAGGAGGAACCGGAGGGGTACTTCTATCCCAAGGATCCCGACTTCCGGAAGAAATACGGTCCGCGAGGCGTGCTGCACACCCACGCCGACGGGCGCATCGAGGACACGGGCCCACTCAACACCAAGCGGATGGAAACGATAGACGAAGAGTTCCTGGCGGCGGCGAAGGACTTCATCGACCGCCAGCACAAGGCCGACAAGCCGTTCTTCGTCTGGTTCAATTCCACGCGCATGCACATCTTCACCCACCTCAAGGCCGAGAGCGTAGGGAAGACCGGCAAGGGCATCGAAGCAGATGGCATGGCTGAACATGACGGGCATATCGGCCAGTTGCTGAAGCAGCTCGACGACCTCGGCATCGACGACAACACGATCGTGCTCTACACGACGGACAACGGCGCAGAGCTTGCGTTGTGGCCAGACGGAGGCATGACGCCGTTCCATGGCGAGAAGGGCACGACATGGGAAGGCGGCATGCGCATCCCGATGATGGTGCGCTGGCCTGGTGTGGTGAAGCCCGGCACGCAGATAAACGATATCGTCACACTGATGGACTGGATGCCTACCTTCGCCACCGCGGCGGGCATTCCCAACCTTAAGGAAACTATGAAGACAGGCTTTGCCGCGGGGGCCAAGAACTTCAAGGTCCATCTGGACGGCTACGATCTCATGCCATTCCTGAGGGGTGACGAAAAGTCAGGCCCGCGTGATACGATGTATTATTTCGACCAGGGCGGGAACTTGAATGCCTTGCGCTGGAATGACTGGAAGCTGAGCTTCGCCATTGCAAGCGAAGGCAATATCGCAACCGCGACGCGCGAGACACCCGCCTGGGCCCTCATCGCCAATCTGCGCATGGATCCCTACGAGCGCGGCATGAAGGAGGGGGGAGGGGCGACGGAATTCCTGGGCCGCAACATGTGGCTGCTCGTACCGATCCAGGGCAAGATCAAGGAGTTCTTCGCTGATTTCGACCAGTACCCTCATCAGGCTGGCAGTTCCTTGAACGCCAGCGGCATCAACTATCGGATGCTGCGCGAGCAGGAAGCCCTGAAGCGCTTGAACGATCTCGAGCGGCTGACACCGCAGTAGAAAAGCCGGCGTGCGGTCGGAAGCGTGGGGCGATGTGGATTACGCGCCTCGCCTCCGGCTCGCGGCCGCCCAGTAGCATATTGTTACCGTAACAAGGCTGACGGGGCGTCCGGCTGCGCCACAATCCATCTTTTGAACAGGTCGTCGGGTTCAATGGATCAAGGTAATGGGTCGGTGGCCCGCGCGGCAGTCCTGGATCTCCAGGCGCGGGTGAACCGTGATATCATCGGACAGGATCGCGTGGTCGAGCGGCTGATCATCGCACTGCTTGCCAATGGAAATGTCCTTCTGGAAGGTCTGCCCGGGCTCGCCAAGACACGGGCCATCAAGAGCCTTTCCAGGAATCTGGAATCTCAATTCAGCCGTATCCAGTTCACGCCCGACCTGCTGCCCTCCGACGTGACGGGCGGCGAGATCCTTCGCAGCGATGGCCAGTTCGAATTCCGCAAGGGTCCGATCTTCGGCAACCTCGTCCTCGCCGACGAGATCAACCGCGCGCCGGCGAAGGTGCAGTCGGCCCTGCTCGAAGCCATGGAAGAGCGCCATGTGAGCGTTGCCGGCAAGCGCTACGACCTTCCGGGCCTCTTCATGGTGCTTGCCACGCAGAATCCGATCGAGCAGGAGGGAACCTATCCGCTCCCAGAAGCGCAGATGGATCGCTTCCTCATGCATGTGCGCATCGATTATCCAAGCGACAAGGACGAGATCGAGGTCCTGCGCCTGGTGCGGGCGGAGAACGCGGTAAAACCCGATGCGCAAGCGGCCGAAAAGCCGCGGATCGCTCAATCCATCGTAATGGACGTGCGCGCGGAGATAGACACAATCACCAGCAAGGATGTCGTGGAAGCCTATATCGTCGCCCTGATAGCGGCGACACGACGCCCGGCGCAATTCGGCGACAAGCTGAAGGACTGGATCTCCATAGGCGCCAGTCCTCGCGGCTCGCTGGCACTGGACCGCTGCTCTCGCGTCCATGCCTGGCTCCGGGGGCGTAGCTATGTGACGCCGGAAGACGTGCAGTCGGTGGCGCATGACTGCCTGCGTCACCGGATCTCGCTGAGTTACGAGGCCGGAGCGGAAGGCGTGACCGCCGACGATGCGCTCGACGAGGTTATCCGGCAGGTGGCGGTGGCAGTCTGAAGGAGGCTTACATGCTGATGCGGCAGCGGCCGACGACCGTAGCTGCGCGTGCCGGCGGGCGGGCCCGGGCTTTCGTGACCCTGGACGAGTTGCTGCGGCTCAAGCATCGGGCTCACGGCTTCAGCTTCATGCCGCGCCAGCCCGTACACAGCCTGTTGACTGGACGTCATGCATCTCGCCTGCGCGGCCGCGGGCTCAATTTCGAGGAGCTGCGCCATTATTTCGAAGGCGACGACACGCGTACCATCGACTGGCTGGCCACCGCGAGGCTCGGAAATCCGTTCGTGCGTGTCTATTCGGAGGAGCGCGATCGGCCTGTCCTGCTCCTCGTCGACCAGCGCAGCTCCATGTTCTTCGGTAGCCGGCGCATGATGAAATCCGTAGCTGCTGCCGAGGTCGCCGCGCTCGCCGCCTGGCGTGTGACGTCGCTGGGAGACCGCGTTGGGACCATCGTGTTCGGCGACGGCGCGGTGACGCAGATCAAGCCGCTGGGCCGCGATGCAGGCGTGGTGCGGGTCCTTTCCGAGGTCACGCGGCACAACGGCGCCTTGGGGCGGACCGCCCCGCTGCCGGATGCCGCGAGCAGGTTGAACGAAGCGCTCGAACATGCCGTGCGCCTCGCCACGCATGACTGGCTGGTCTGCCTCATCAGCGATGCCGCTGGCGAGGACGATGAGACGGCGCGCCTGATCACCCGCCTGACCGTCCACAACGACGTACTCGCAGCCTACGTCTTCGATCCCCTGGAACTCGACCTGCCGGATCTCGGGCCGGCCGTGTTTTCATCTGGCAGCGCGGAAATCGAGGTCGATCTTTCGGCGCGCTCGTTGCGCCGGCGTTTTTCAGAAGAGAAGGCGGCGTGGCGCTCACGGCTGGCGGCGCTTTCGCACAGACGCGAGATTCCGGTCCTGCCCGTCTCCACCGAACGCGATGTCGTCTCGCAGTTGCGCGAGTTGATCGGCCAGCGCTCCGCCAGGCGCATCGCAGGTCTGGGAGTAGCAGGATGAACGATCCCGGCGATCTCGGCAGATTGCACGACATCGTTGCCCCGACGGGCTTCCTGTTCTGGCCATTGGCACCCGGGGTGTGGGTTCTCATAGCGGCCGCAGCCGCCCTATCGTCGCTGCAGGCTTGGCGCGCCTGGTTGCATTACCGGGCCGATGCCTATCGTCGGGTTGCCCTGCGCGAGCTGGACGCGCTGGTGGTGCCGGGCGGCAGCGGGTCTGATCCGATCCTGGGCATCTCCGCCATCCTGAAACGGGTTGCCCTGGTCAGCTATCCTCGCGAACGCGTGGCGAACCTCAGCGGAAACGCATGGGGAAACTTCATCGTCGACCAGGCTGGGCAGCGGATCGATGTCTCCGGCATTGCCGACCAACTGGCTGGCGCCCTGAAGCCAGGGGAAGGGATCGGCACCGCCGATGCGGCTCAGCTGGTCGCGGAGGCAAAGCACTGGGTGCGCCGGCACCGCGCCGCCGAGGAGGGCTGAGAATGCTCATCTTCGCCCATCCCTGGCTGGCGCTGCTGACACCCCTGCCGCTGGCGGTCTGGCTGCTCGCACCCGCTCGCGCTGATCGCCGCGCCGGTCTGCGCGTGCCGTTCTTCGAGCGCCTTGCGACCATCAGCGGGGTACGGCCCCACCAGGGAGGCGTGGTTGCTCCGCGCGGCTGGCCGCGCCTTGCGGTGCTTCTGGCATGCTGGCTGCTCACCGTTGCGGCCGTGATGCGTCCCCAATGGCTGGAGCCGCCGCTTCACCGGGACCAGCCGGCCCGCGACATGCTCCTCCTGGTCGATCTCTCCGGCTCGATGGATGCCAGGGATTTCGTGGACGCCTCCGGAAAGACGGTCGATCGCCTGAGCGCCGTCAGGGAGGTGCTCGACGATTTCCTGTCCCGGCGCAAGGGAGATCGTGTCGGCATCGTCGTCTTCGGTGACGCACCATTCACGCTGATGCCGTTCACTGCGGATCTCGATCTCGGGCGCACTCTGTTGAAGGACATGGTGGTGGGCATGGCCGGCCCGCGCACCGCTTTCGGAGACGCCATCGGTCTCGGCATCCGCATGTTCGACAAAAGCACCGTGCAGGCCAAGACCATCATCGCGCTGACGGACGGCAACGACACGGCCAGCAAGGTGCCGCCCGCCGAGGCCGCCGGCGTCGCGAAGGACAAGGGCATCGTCATCCACACTGTTGCGATCGGCGACCCCACCGCCGTCGGCGAGGATAAGCTGGACGAGCAGGCGCTGAGAGACGTCGCCCGGATCACGGGCGGTGGCTTCTACCGGGCCCTCGACCGTGCAGGCCTCGCCCAGATCTATGCGCGGCTGGACGCGCTGGAAACGAGGAAGATCGACACGGTGAGCTTTCGGCCCAAGCGCGACATCTATTGGCTTCCACTGGCGGGTGCTCTCGCCCTCTCAATGCTGGCCCAGGCGCTCCACCTGCTCAGGCGGCGCATCGGCCATCGTCCGGCGCGTCTCTCCTCGGCCCTGCCAGCCAAGGCGCCGTGATGCAGGATCTCGCAGCCTTCCACTTCATCCGACCTCTGTGGCTGCTGGCGCTGCTTCCGGCGCTCGGCCTGTTCCTTTTGCAGCACTATCGCTCCGATGCGGCCGAGCGCTGGCGGCGGGTCATCGATCCGGAACTCCTGAAATATCTGCTGGTCAATGGTGAACGGGGCTCGCTCGTGACGCCGAATGGGTTGCTGCTCCTGGCCTGGGGCCTGGCTGCCGTCGCCATTGCCGGGCCCACATGGCGGCTCGAGGCTTCGCCCTTCGCCGACAACAAGCCTCCTGTCATGGTCGTGCTCAAGGTCACGGATTCGATGAGGGCCGGCGACCTTGCTCCGACACGCCTGGATCGGGCCCGCCAAAAGCTGTCGGATCTGCTGGCCGCGCGGGAGGGAGCGGCCACCGGGCTTATCGCCTATGCCGGCTCGGCCCACATGGTCCTCCCGCCGACCAGCGACAAGGATGTGCTGCTGACGATGGCGGGGGCTCTGTCTCCAGGCATCATGCCGCTGGACGGAGACGCGCTCTCCACCGCGATCGCAATGGCTGACGGACTGCTGCCGCAGGATGATCAGGGTGGCACCATCCTGGTGCTCACCGACACCGTTGCAGCAGACCAGATTGCCGAGCTTTCGGCACGCAGGCCCAGACACGACGCCGCCATCCTTGGTCTTCTCGGGCAGGACCAGGACATGAGCAGCCTTCAGGAGGCGGCGCGTGTTCTTGGTGCCGATATCATTCCAACGACGGTGGACCAGTCCGACGTCGAGGCGATCGACAGCGCGATCGACAGGCTGCAGAACACCGCAGCCGTCGCGGGAGAGGGACGATTCTGGCAGGAAGCCGGCTATTGGCTGGTATTCCCGCTCCTCCTGCTCGCGCTCGGCTGGTTCCGGCGCGGGTGGGTGCTGACATGAAGGCGCGGCACCGGCTTCCCTACGTCTTCGTGGCGGGGGCCGCCGTCCTCGGTCTCGCCTTCGCCGCCCACAGGGTAGGTTGGCGCAATGTCCTGCTGACGGCCGATCAGCGCGGCGCGGTGCTCGCGGGGCTCGGGCGGCAGGGCGATGCGGCAGCAGCCTTTCGCGATCCGCTTCGGCGGGGGGCCGCCTATTACCGGGCTGGGGACTTCAAGGCCTCGGCGCAGGCCTTCGCGGCGCTCGATACGGCAGCCGGCAACTACGACCAGGGCACAGCGCTGATCATGCTCGGCAAGTATGACGACGCCATCCATCGCCTCGATCGCGCATTGGATCTGCAGCCCGGTTGGGCGGTCGCCATGGCAAATCGCGAGGTCGCCACCATCCGGGCGGAACGCCTCAAGGCCGAGGGTGGTGATGCTACCGACGAGAAGGCCGACGACATCGTCTTCGACAAGACCAAGAAAGGCGGGTTGGACACCACTGTTGCCGCACAGCAGCCGCTATCCGACGAGGCTGTCCGGGCGCTCTGGCTCAAGCGCGTCCAGACACGGCCGGCGGATTTCCTGCGCCTGCGCTTCGCCTATCAAAGGCAGTTGCAGGCGGCGCCGGAGTACCCGGCGAGTGGGGCGGCGCCATGAGGCAACTGGGCTATCTCGTCATCGCCGCCCTCCTGTGTCCCGCGCTGGCCCACGCGGAGGAGGTTCTCGTCCGTACCAGGCTGGATCCGACGGACAAGGCGGTCATCGGGCAACCGGTCGATCTCGTCGTCGAGGTACTTTTCGCCGGCGAGATGCCCCATCCTCCGAACGTCTCGGTTGCTGATGCGCCCGGAGCGCAGATCCTGCGCTTCGAGACCCAGGCGGTGACCACGCGCGAGCAGTCCGGCGATACGATCTATGTCGGGCAACGCTTCACTTTCGAGGTCTTTCCCCGTCGCGGTGGCGCACTGACGGTGCCCGCCCCGCAGGTGACGCTGCTCGACCGTGGGGGCGATCCGGTGGGCACGGCGCAGGGCACGGCACAGCATCTGCAGGTCGAGGTGCCATCGGGTCTTGATGCGTCCGGCCCCGTGCTGGCCGCGAACGAGGTCACCTTGACCCAGAACTGGACGCCTGCGCCGGGAGCGGGCGGTCTTCGCCCGGGCGCGGCCCTCGTGCGCACGATCCAGCGCAAGGCCGACGGCGCGCCCGCGTTCGGCATGGCCGACTTCAGCTTCACCGCCCCGCCCGGCGTACGCATCTATGTCGATCCGCCCCAGAGCGACGACCATGTCACTCGCGGCAGCGTGAATGGTGCACGCACCGACCGGGTCACCTATGTCTTCGAGAAGCCGGGGAGCTATGACCTGCCATCGCTCGTACAGAGCTGGTGGGACCTGCAGGGCCACAAGGTAGGGCAGCTGACGGCCGGAGGCGTCCATGTGGACGTTTCGGCTCCGCCCCCCGCCGGAGCGAAGCAGCGGCCGGGCATTTGGACGGCTCCGATAATGGCGGCCGCGATCGCCGGCGTTCTCGTGCTGGCTGGCGCACTGGCGTGGTTGGTGCTCGCCCGGAGAGGCCGGAACAAATCCGGGGTCGTCCCGGAAGGGTGGGCACGGCGCGAGGTTTGGCGAGCGGCTTCGGGTGGCGATGCCCGGCAAACCTACGAGGCCCTGCAGGGTTGGCTGCAATGCCTGCCGGCGGAAGTGCGGATGGCAGCACGCCGTGACGCCGCTCTCGGCCCGGCCATCGACCAGCTCGAAGCCTTCCTGTTCGGGGGAGCGTCCGCCTGGGATTCCGCGCAAGGCGGCCGGCTCGCAGGATCCGTGCGGGCTTTCGCGTCCCAGGGGTCGCACGGGGCCGCCTCCCGCGCGATACTGCCGCCCCTCAATGCTGGGCGGGATCCGCTGTGACTGACTGAAAGCTGGGCGCGTCCGGTCGATTCGACGGCCGTTCACGGAAGAGGATGCGCCACAAGCTGCCTTTGCCGAGCAGAGCATTGATTTCCGTTACCCCGACATAGATGAGAAACAGCACGAAGATCCAGATCTGGATCGCTGCGAAGCGCTGCCAGGTAAAATGCTCGGCGAACTCCGCAGGCAAGTCCCTGAAGGTTCCCCCACCCAGGAAATACTCGACGAGCTTCTCGATGATGCGGAACACGAAGACCACGGCACAATAGACCAGGGTCTTGAACAGGATCGGGCGGATGAGCGGTGCCTTGTCGAAGCGCCGGAGCAGCGGCATGGCGTTGGCCACCAGGACGGCCTTGCCGACGACGAGGGCGCTGAAGGTCGCGCCCGCGAAATTCAACAGCTGGCCGTAATAGTCGGCCAGGATCAACTGGGTCGTCAGCAGGATCAGGTTGAAGCCAACGATGAAGAAGAGCGTCGGTGCGACCGCTTCCTTGGCCTCGTTCAGGATGAGGTGGGCAAAGCGCCTTGGCGACATGGTCTTCCCTGTGCTGGCCGCGAAGAGGAGGATAGCGCCGGCTGCCTCCGCATGGGAAGCCGGTATTGCTTGTTCTGTTACCGTTACCTGATCCGGGAAAGCACTTTTATCGTTCTGAGCCTGCCGCGCACGCGGGCTGTCAACATGCTAACTGTTACAGGCATTCTTACGTGCCCGCTGGCGATAGGCTGTGACGATACCTTCGTGATTGGGCGTCCGCCGATGCATGTCCGGCCCCCAATTGTCCGATTTCGTCAAGATCACTGCGGAGCCGATGCGGATGCGACTGTTCAAGACCAGACTTGCCGTTCTCCTTGCTGCATCTCTGCTTCTGCCCGCCGGCATGGCGCCGGCCGCACGGGCCGACCAGCCCCATCGCGTCACCGGTTCGGTGACTATCCAGCAGGTCCAGATAGCGGTGATCGGAAGCGGCGGGGGCGGAAGCGGGCGTCTGCGTTTCCGGGGGAAGAGCTACCCCATAAAGGTCGTCGGCCTCGGCGTGGGAGGCATCGGGCTGTCCAAGCTGACGGCAACGGGGCAGGTCTACGATCTCGATCGCCTGGCGGATTTCGAGGGGCTCTATGCCCAGGTCCGTCTTGGCTGGGCCCTCGCAAACAAAGGGGGCGGCTTCCTGTGGCTCAAGAACAGCAAGGGCGTGGTGCTCCAGCTCAAGACACGCCGCGAGGGCCTGATGCTCGCCGGCGGCGCCGACGGCGTCAACATTCGTTTTGCTCGCTAGTCCGGGGTGAGAGACATGGCCGCAAAAACGGTGATCGCCCAATCCCTCGCCGCCGCGATCCTTCTCGTTGGGCTGCACGGTGCCGCGCTCGCGCAGGACCAGAGCGGTCCGACGCCCGCGGCGCCGGAGCCGCCCACCGCCACGCCCGCCCCCGCCACCACGACTGCTCCTGCGGCGCCTGCGCCCGATGCCGTCGCCAAGCCGTTCACGCAGGATCAGCTCAAGACGCTGCTTGCACCCATTGCGCTCTACAGCGACTCCCTGCTCGCCCAGATATTGCCGGCATCCGCCTATCCTGTCGACATCATCGATGCGTCGCGCTGGCTCGAGAAGAACCAGCAGGCCGCTGCCGCGGGGAACTACGCAACCGCCGATTCCCAGAAATGGGACCCGAGCGTGAAGGCCCTTCTGCGCTTTCCCACCGTGCTGCAGAAGATGAGCACCGAGCTCGATTGGACACGAGATCTCGGGGATGCCTTCGTCGCCCAGCCTGACGATGTCGCCGCCGCGATCCAGGCACTGCGCCAGGAAGCGCAGAGCGCCGGTTCGCTCAAGTCCAGCAAGGCCCAGGCGGTTTCCACGGAGAGCCAGGGCGGAAGGAACGTGGTGGTGATACGAGACGCCGATCCCGGCGTCGTCTACGTGCCGACCTACGATCCTGTTGCAGTCTACCAGTCCGGCAATCCCGCGGCGGCGGCCCTGATCGGCTTCGGACTGGGTATCGCCACCGCAGCCATCATCAGCAACAACTACTGGAACTGGAACTATGGCTGGGCCTATCCCGGACGGTGGGCAGGTTATCCCGGATACCGGCGCTACAACAACGTCGTCATCCGCAACACCGACATCAACGTGATCAACAATCGCTGGCGGCCCAATCCCAACCGGTTCCGGCCCTCCAATCGCGTGCAGCAGGCAATCACCCGGCAGGGCGGCACGATCCGCAACGGACGCCTCGCCACGCTGCCGCGAGCCAATGTCACCCGGCCTGTCAGGAATGCGGGGGTGCGCAAAGCCGGCATCCGCAATCCTGCCGTCCGGCAGGGTCGTGCGGTGCGGGGTGGACCGGCCTTCCGCGGTGGGGGGCCGCGCTTCAACCGCGGGGCCCGGCCAGGCGGCCCGCGTCGTGCCCCGCGTCGCGTGGGACGTCGGCGCTGAGGATTCGCCACCCTCTTCTTCGAAAGTGTTGTGTTCTGTAACCGTTACAGCATCGTGGCGGATGCTTCGGCATGCGAAACTCTCGCAGAAGCTCCGCCGCGAGGGAATAGTCATGAAGCGTACAGCGTTGTCGGTGGGTCTTTTGTTCGCGGGTCTCGTACCGCTTCACGCGGCGGATCTCGCTTCTGAACCGCCCGCGCCTGTCGCTCCGCCGGTCATCTACATAGGCCCGACCTTCGCCTTCACAGGATATTTCTGGGCCTCCGCCCTGAATGGAAAATCGTCGACGCTGCCACCGCTGCCGCCTGCCAAGATCGACCTCAGCTTCGGCGACATTTTCAAGGACCTCAACGGCGGCATCATGGGAGCCGGTGAATTCAAGGTCGATCGCTGGATCGTCCTTACCGACGTCATGTATTCGAAGGTCACTTCCACCGGCAAGCTCCCCGGTCCATTCTTCTCGGGCGTCGAACTCCGATCACAGAGCCTGACTCTCCAGGGGAACGTGATGTACCGCGTCTTCACCAACGAGAATATTGACTTCGATATCGGCGGCGGCGTGCGCTACTGGAATCTCGACAACAAGCTGACGCTCAAGGCCGGGACCATAGGACCGCGCATCGACCATAGCGAAGCCGAAGACTGGTTCGACCCGGTTATAGCCGCCCGCGCCATCGCACGTATCAACGACACCTGGAGCGTGAGCGTTCTTGGCGACATCGGCGGCTTCAATGCCGGCTCCAAGCTCACCTACCAGATCATCGGCCTGCTGAACTACAAATGGAACGAGAACGTGACGCTTCACGCCGGCTATCGCCTTCTCTCGGTCGACTACAAGAATGGGGATTTCCTCTACGACGTCCGGATGCACGGTCCGCTTGTGGCGCTCACCTACAAGTTCTAGAGCGTTTTGTGTTTTTGACGGAATCGGCAAAACGCGAAGACGCGTCGAAAAACAAAGGGTTAGAGAAAAGCGGCGTTTCTGCCTAAATGCGCATTCCTATAGCGGCCGAGGTTGAGGATCTCTTCGGCCGATATCGTCGGATACCAGAAGCGATAGGCCATGGCCTCGTGCGGACCGAGCGCGGCCAGCAGAGTCAGACTCGTCTCCACGACCATATCGCTTTTCAAGAGGTGGGTTATCTACTGTGCCGGCTCGGGGTCGCCCGGCTTCCAGCTCTTGTCGAACCAGGGCTGGAGGGGCGCATAGAGGCGCAGGATCACCTGCCAGCTCTTGCCCGGCCAGGTCTGGACCCAGTTGCTTTCATGCCCCGGCGGCGGCCTGGGCGCGAACCAGATGGTGGTCGAGCCATCGGCATTGGGCTTGATGCCCTTGTCGGTGCTGTCGATGCCGGCGAGCTTCTGGTCGGTCTCCAGCATCGAGCGCGTCTGGGAATCGTAGACGGTGAAGGACCAGAATTGTCCTACCGGCACTCCCTTGGGAAGAGTGATGGAATAGGTCTTGGCCCCGTCGAGGAACACGCCCCTGGCATCGCGGCTGGTGAAGGCATAGGCCGAGCCCGATCCAGGCTTCGCCGCCGCCATGGCGGGTGTGATGCCGGTGGCCGCGTAGTGGAACAGGGTGCGTGCGTCGAGCATGCGCTCGCCATGGTCGAGGAACTGATAGCTGCCACCGACGAACCCGTTGCCCCATTGGCGGTCCGGATAGTACTTCACCCGCGGATCGCGCGGCGCGAACAGGATGGCGCGCGCGGCTGCGTTTCCGACCGCGACCGCATCGACCAGTATCTTCCTCATGCGCTCGTCCGGCGCGAAAGGCTGGCCCTTCTTGATGCCGATCGAAGCGAACAGGCCCACGATTTCGGGGTCGAAGGCATCCGCCGGCTCGTGCTGGATGACCTCGTCGATCTCGTTGTAGAAATCGAAATCGTTGGCATGCACCGTGTTGAATTTCATGCCGGAGGTGTTCACGAACATCGTCTCGGGCGGCTTCTGTCGGGCGGAGAAGGGGAAGACCCTGGCCTGTTCCTTCACGTGCCTGACGGCCCCCGCGATATCGCCGCCCTGCACGAAGGCACGGAAGAAGACCAGATTGGTGTAAGTCGGCGTAGGGGTGACGAAATAGCCTTCCTTCGGAAGCTTGCCGCGGTAGCCTGGCGGCACGAAGAGATATTTGCCGCCCTTGCCTCGATCAGGGCCCGTCAATCCGACATCCGTGACGAAGCGGAAATAGGCGTCGTCCGCCGGGCCCAGAACGCCGGCAGGAACCTGCAAGACCACCGGCCCATCCTTCACATCGATGCACATGAAGACATAGACGGTGGTCGAGTTCGGCGTGAGGAAGAGCGAGCGCGCATCCATCAGGTCTTCGGTGATGCCTACGCCTTCATTGGGCTTGGCGCCTACCTGGGACAAACCGGTGCACACTGCGTGAACGGAAGCCGCCGGAATGCCGGATAGGAAGGCCTGGATACCGCGGGAAAAGTCGAGCTGGTCATAGACCTTGCTCACCGTGTCGTCGCTCGGCAGTCCATCGAAGAATTTCAGCGTGCCGATGCGGGTCTCGACCGTGTCGGGGGTGGTGATGGCAGGCGGGATCTCGGCGGAATATTTCGGCTCCTGCGCGAGTGCGGGACAGGTATAGGCAAGAGCAAGGCCAAGCTCAAGAAATCGACGCAGCCTCATGATGTTCCCCAGCAGGTGGAATTACAGTCAGTCCTTGGGCACCTTCTCGACATCCGGGAGCTTCCAGCTCTTGTCGAACAAGGGTTTTTCCGGGCCGTAGAGCCGGAAAAGGAGTTCGAAGCTCCCCTTGGGATCCGTTGGCACCCAGTTGGCTTCCTGGCCTGCCGGCGCCTTCGGTCCGAAGAATACGTCGACCGATCCATCACCGTTCAGATGCGTGCCCGGGCTGATGGAGGCCAGGCTCGCCCTGTCCACGTTGCGCACGAGCGCATGGGTCTGGCGGTCATAGACCGTCACCGACCAGTACTGCCTCACGGGGGCCTTGGCCGGTACGGTCAGACGGTAGGTCGCCCCGCCGTCGAAAGCGTCGCCAGCCTTGTCCTTGTTCGCCATCAGGTAGAATTGGGCCGTGCCCAGGCGCTTGATGCCGGTGAAGCCGAGCGTATAGGTCACGCCTCGTGCGTCGACGGGGTAGGAGTTGGGATCGGCGTACCCGCCTTGGGCCGCCTGGACCATTTCCGGCAGTGCGGCCGGGAACCAGCGAATGCCTTCGTTGATGACGGGGAAGCCCTGATCGTAGCGTTTCGCCAGGAACGTCCGGGCTTCCTTCGCTCCGGCGTCCAGTGCGTTCCTGGTCTCCTGGTCGGGGTTGAAGGGCTTGCCTTTTTCGATTCCCAGTGTCCTGAGCTGATCGATCATGACGCGGTCGCGATCGAGCCAGGGCTCGGTCTGGACGACATGATCGAGATTGCCGAAGAAGCTGGCGTCGTAACGGATCGTGCTGTCGAAAAGGATATCGTAGGCATCCGTGAAGGGCGTGGGCGGGGGATCGGCGGCCCTGGAAAGGGGATAGACCCTTATCTGCCTGCCATAGGCCACCGATCTCTCGATATCGGCGTTCGCGTGGCTCGCGAGGTTGGAGCGCAGCAACGCGAAGCCGCTATAGGTGCCGGAATGAAGAACGATATAGCCGGCAGGCGTCTTCCCCTCGTAGCCCGGCGGCAGGATCAGATATTTGCCGCCCTTGCCATGGTCGGCTCCCGCCGGCCCGGCATCCTCCAGCGGCATTTGCCAGGCATCGACGATATTGCCCGCGATCGAGCCGCCCCTGGCCGGCGGGATCTCGATCACGACAGGCCCATCCTTCACGTTCCAGAAGGACATCAGGTAGATCGAATCGGGATTGGGGGTGAGCGTCTGGTTTTTCCAGTTCACCGGGCGCGACCAGTAGACGATTTCGTTCACCTTCGCCTTCGTTGACGAGAGCATGGCCTGCAGCATCAGATCGGCGTTGACCGCGGGCATCCCCCAGATCACCGCCTCGACCGCCCTGCGTTCCACGGCCCTGCGATGAAGCTCCTGAGGCGTTGGATCCTGCTGGGCGGAGGCCGGTGCCGCTCCCGCCAGCAACATCAATCCCAAGAGGGCGATCCTGACCACATCCGTGCTCCGGCGGTTCGCATCGATTCCTCTCGGCAGGCTGGAACATCTGCCCCCCGAAAAGAAGTTTGTAACCGTAACCGAAACGGGCCGGGTTGGCTCCATGCGGTCCTACGAGCCACCATTGGCGGCGATGTTCCTGATCTGCGGCAGGCCGGCAATCGTCACGCGTTGATCCCGCGTACGCACGAAGCCATGCTTTTCCCAACCGGTCAGGACGCGGCTCACCGAATAGAGCGTCGTTCCGCAGATGTCGGCGATATCCTTGCGGCGGAGCGGAACGCCGATCGTCAGCCCATCGGGCGTGCTGCACCCGGTCTGCCGGGCCAATCGCAGCAAGGTGCTGGCTATGCGGCGTTCGACCGGCTGGGTCGAAAGCTCGCGCAACCGGTTCTGTGCCTCCTGCAGGCGACGGCCGGCAATTTGAAGCGCGTTTATCGCAATTTGCGGATGGTGGATCATCATCCTGCGCAGGTCCGTCTCGCTCCAGCTTGCCTCGACCACATCCGTCAGCGTATCGGCATCGGCGGGATAGGTGCGATCGGTGAACAGGGCCATGGTGCCGAACATTTCACCTGCAGCGATGAAGCGCACGACGATCTCCCCACCGTCGCTGCCGGATTGCGCGATACGGACACTGCCTTCGATCAGAATGTGAGCCCGCACGGGGGCGTCGCCCTGATTGAAGATGCGGGTGTCGCCAGCGAGCGCCCGGCAAACGGCCAGATCGCGCGCCTCGTCCAGAGCCGGGGCGGCAAGACCGTGAAACAGGTCGAGAGCGGCAAGCTGTCTTCGGGACAAGATCGGGCGGGTGGTCATGGGCCGCCACCCTAGCCGGTTGCCGGCGGATTGAGGAGGGATTTGCTCCAGCGCAATCCCCGGCTCTCCGAACAGGCTTAATATCGCTACACGATACTTGTCCCGCATCGAGGAGGCGTGAAATCGCATCGGCCATGGATGACGTCATACTTGCACGTGCACTTCACGTACTGGCCGTCGTGACCTGGATCGGCGGTGTGACCATGGTGACCACGGTCATGCTGCCAGCCGTTCGTCGTGGCGATCTTGGCGCCGACCTCCTGAAGGCGTTTCAAGCGATCGAGCGGCGCTTCGTCTGGCAGGCCCGGATCGCCGTGCTGGTTGTCGCGCTGAGCGGCTTCTACATGACGATGCGGCTCGACCTTTGGGATCGTTTCAGTTCGTCGGCCTTCTGGTGGATGCACGCCATGGTGGGCGTATGGCTGCTCTTTGCGTTGATCCTGTTCGTGGCCGAGCCGCTGGTCCTGCACAAGCGTTTTGACCGCTGGGCGGCCGAACAGCCCCAACGTGCCTTTGCGTGGCTGCATCGGGGACACTGGCTGCTCCTGGCTCTCGCTTTCATCACCATCCTGTGCGCCGTTGCCGGAAGCCAGGGATGGTCCTTGCCCTAGGGATCCGTGGAGCAGTGCCGATGACCGACAATACAGGCAGCGCGTGCGAGCGCCGGGCCGCCATCGTCGAGGCCGCCCGCACACGGTGGGGAATCGATGAGGCCCTGATCGAGAAGCTGGTCCGTGGCTTCTACGTAAGGGTGCGGGGAGATGCCCTGCTGGGTCCCGTGTTCGAGGAGCGCATTGCAGACTGGGAGCCGCATCTGCAGAAGATGTTCGCATTCTGGTCGTCGCTCACATTGCAGAGCGGGCGGTACCATGGCCAGCCGATGGCGAGCCATACGTCGTTGCCTGTCGATGCCGAGCATTTCGATCGCTGGCTCGCCCTGTTCGAGCAGTCGGCGCGCGAAACCTGTCCCCCGGAGGCTGCCGACGTTTTCGTCGAACGGGCGAGGCGGGTTGCGGAGAGCCTGGAACTCGGCCTGGCCGGCGCGAATGGCATTCTGCTCCCAAAGGGCGAGCGCTACCGTCGGATGGCTTGATTCCCGTGACGGCGCCGGATTCACGGGCGAGCCGGCGAGCAGCGCTCAGGCGTCGGGCCCGTCGATCAGCGGATCGGGCGCGCTCAGTTCCAGCAACGCGCTATAGTCGAGAATCCGTATTTCCTGGCCGTCCATGCTGATGACGTCGCGCTGCAGGGCCGAGAGGATGCGGGAGAAGCTCTCGCGCGTCATGCCGAGCTGGGAGGCGATCAATCCCTTCTCATAGGGCAGGGTCACGTCCTTGTCGCTGGCCTGCCGACGCGCCAGCGAGACGAGGTAGGCGGCCACGCGCTGGGGTCCCGGACGCAGCTTGAGCGTCTTGATCTGCCGGACCATGGCGCGGAACTGGTCCGACAGGCTGCCGATGACCGCGAGCGCGAGCGACGGCTCGCTCTCCAGAAGACGGCGAAAGACGTCGGCCTTGATCATCAGCACCTTCACATCTTCGATGCAGCGCGCGCGCATGAGATAGGGGGCGCCGGACACAACGGCCGCCGGCAGGAGCAGGCCGGGTGCCTCGACGATCTCAATCACCATCTCCTGTCCCTGCCCCGACCGTCCCAGGAGATGGACGGCGCCCTCCAGAACGGCGACCTGAAAGTTCGGCTCGGCGCCCTGCTCGAACAGGATGACGCCTCTGGGTGCCTGCTGCACGACGCATGCAGCATGCAGATTGCGCAGTCCTTCATCGGAGACCCCGGCAAACAATGGCAGCGACGCGATGGCGTCGGGCAGGGAAATCTCACTTTCCATGGGTCTGCGGTATCCTCTCGTCCATTCCAATATGTGATATTGATCAAATCGTCATTTGCGCTGGATCAAATCGTGACATTCTCGACTGCGATAGGTTGACGATCGAAGACGATGATCGATCTGCCGTGGGGCAAGTCGATCGAGGACCCAGAGGCAAAGATGACAAGGTCTCGAAACCTCTCCGTACTGCTCGTGACGACCTGGGCCTTTACCGCCTGTTTCGCGGTCTGGACCATGTTTGGTGTGATCGGTATCCCGATTCGCTCCCAGCTCAATCTCGATTCCACTCAGTTCGGGCTTCTTACCGCGACGCCAATCCTGACGGGGGCCTTGTTCCGCCTGCCTCTCGGCATCTGGACCGACCGCTTCGGCGGCCGGATCATCATGCTGCTGCTGCTGGTGGGTTGTGCCGTGCCGCTCTGGCTTTCGTCCTATGCGACCGCGCTCTGGCAATTGATCCTGCTGGGTCTAGCGCTCGGCCTTGTCGGCGCTTCCTTTTCCGTGGGAACACCCTATGTCGCCCGCTTCTTCCCGAAGGAGAGCCGCGGCTTTGCGATGGGGTTCTTCGGCGCCGGTACCGTCGGCGCCGCCCTGAACATGTTCGTGGCCCCGATGCTGGTCGGAAGTTTTGGCTGGGAGGCCGTCCCGAAGGTCTATGCGGGTGCGCTTCTCGTCACCGCCGTTCTGTTCTGGCTGTTCTCAGCCCCCGATCCCGGCGCGGGCAAGGGCTCCTCGTCGATGGTGAAGCAACTTTCCGTGCTGCAGGACCCCCGGGTGTGGAAGTATTGTCAGTATTACTCGATCGTCTTTGGCGGATTCACTGCATTGTCGATCTGGGCTCCACAATATTTTAAGAACGAATACGGGTTCTCGATCGCCCAGGCGTCGTTGCTCGCGGCCTGCTTCTCCCTGCCCGGCGGCGCATTTCGTGCCGTGGGCGGTTGGCTGTCCGATCGTTTCGGAGCGCACAACGTCACTTGGTGGGTGCTGTGGGCGGCCTGGATTGCCCTGTTCCTCTTGTCCTATCCGCGGACCGACCTGGTCGTGCACACCACCGGCGGGCCGGTCGGCTTCTCCATTGGGCTGCCGGCCTGGATCTTCACCGCCCTCCTCATGGTGCTCGGCGTCGCCTTCGCCTGCGGCATGGCCTCGACCTTCAAATACATCGCCGATGATTTTCCAGACAATATGGGCACCGTCTCCGGCATCGTGGGCATGGCCGGCGGCCTCGGCGGCTTCCTGCTGCCGATCATGTTCGGCGCGCTCCTGGATCGGCTCGGCGTGAATTCGAGCTGCTTCATGCTGCTCTACGGCATCGTCTGGGTCTCACTGATCCTCAACTACCTGACCGAAGTCCGGCGAGCTCCCGCCATGGGCGAGGGAGCGCAGCAGGCGACAACGCCATCGCGATAAGACCGAGAAAGGAGTGGCTATATGAGCCATTTTCTGGAACGCCTGACCTACCTCTCCCGCCGCAGGGAATCCTTCGCGCAAGGACATGGCGAGCTCCGCGACGAAGACCGCATGTGGGAGGAGGGCTACCGGCAGCGCTGGCAGCACGACAAGATCGTCCGCTCGACCCATGGCGTGAACTGCACCGGCTCCTGCTCCTGGAAGATCTACGTCAAGAGCGGCGTCGTCACCTGGGAGACACAGCAGACCGACTATCCCCGTACCCGGCCGGGCATGCCGAACCACGAGCCGCGCGGCTGCTCTCGCGGGGCTTCCTACAGCTGGTATCTCTACAGTGCGAGCCGCATCAAGTATCCGCTGGTGCGCAGCAGGCTGGTCGGGGCCTGGCGCGAGGCACGCAAGACCCTGGGGCCTGTCGAAGCCTGGGCCGCCGTCGCGGGCAATGCCGAGATCGCCAGATCCTATAAATCGGTGAGGGGACGGGGCGGCTTCGTCCGCACCACGTGGGACGAGGCCGTCGAGATCATCGCCGCGGCGAATGTGCATACGATCAGGACCTTCGGTCCGGACCGCGTGGTCGGCTTTTCACCGATCCCGGCCATGTCCATGGTCTCCTATGCGGCAGGCGCGCGCTATCTCAGCCTGATCGGCGGTACGCTGCTCTCCTTCTACGACTGGTACTGCGACCTGCCTCCGTCGAGTCCGCAGACCTGGGGCGAGCAGACCGACGTGCCGGAGTCGGCGGACTGGTACAATTCGGCCTACATCATCGCCTGGGGCTCCAACGTCCCTCAGACGCGGACGCCGGATGCCCATTTCTTCGTCGAGGCCCGCTACAACGGCACCAAGGTGGTCGCGATCACGCCCGACTATGCCGAGGTCTCCAAGCTTTCCGACCTGTGGCTGCACCCAAAGCAAGGCACGGATGCGGCGCTCGCCATGGCCATGGGCCATGTCATCCTGCGCGAGTTCTTCCTGGACCGGCAGGTGCCGTATTTCCAGGACTACTGCCGCCGATACACCGACATGCCCATGCTGGTGCGCCTGCGGCAGGACGGCGACCGCTTCGTGCCGGATCGCTACCTGCGCCAGAGCGACCTGCCGGGTTCGCCCGCATCCGGCCGTGCCGCTTGGAAGACGGTCGCGATAGCGGAGGATACGGGCAGTCCCGTCGTCCCACAGGGTTCTGTCGGTTATCGCTGGCCCAAGGACGGCGATCCGGCCGGACGCTGGAACCTGGAGGCCAAGGATGGCGAAACCGGAGCGGAAGTGCGCCTCGCCCTCAGCCTGATCGACCGGCGTGACGACATGGCCACCGTCGCCTTCCCCTATTTCGGCGGCCAGCCGCACGAGCATTTCGAGGCGAACGACCAGGGCGGCGACGTGCTCACGCGCAACGTTCCCGTGCGCAAGCTCGAGCTTGCCGACGGTGAGGCCCTCGTCGCGACGGTCTTCGATCTCCTCTGCGCCAATTACGGGCTCGATCGCGGGCTCGGCGGCGATTGCGCCCGGGAGTTCGGCGACGACCTGCCCTATACGCCCGCCTGGCAGGAATCGATCACCGGCGTCCCCGCCGAGAAGGCCATCGCGGTGGCGCGTGGTTTTGCCGAGACCGCGGAGAAGACCGAGGGCCGCGCCATGGTGATCATCGGAGCCGGCATGAACCACTGGTATCACCAGGACATGGGCTACCGCTCGATCATCAACATGCTGATGATGTGCGGCACCGTGGGTGTCTCGGGGGGCGGCTGGGCGCACTATGTCGGCCAGGAGAAGCTGCGCCCGCAGACCGGCTGGACCATGCTCGCCTTTGCGCTCGACTGGGTCCGGCCGCCACGCCACATGAACGGCACCTCCTTCTTCTACGCCCACAGCGATCAGTGGCGCTATGAGAAGCTCGAGGTCTCCGAATTGCTGTCGCCGCTGGCCGATCCCGCGCCTTACCGCGGCAGCATGATCGACCTCAACGTCAAGGCCGAGCGCATGGGCTGGCTTCCCTCGGCGCCGCAGCTTTCGGTCAATCCGCTGGGGCTGGCGGCCGAGGCGGGCAAGGCCGGGACCGACCTGAAGGAGCATGTCGCCGCCGGCCTCAGATCAGGTGCGATCGGCATGGCCTGCGAGGATCCGGACAATCCCGTGAACTTTCCGCGCAACCTCTTCATCTGGCGCTCGAATCTGTTCGGCTCCTCCGGCAAGGGGCACGAATATTTCCTGAGGCACTTCCTCGGCACCAGCCACGGCCTGCAGGGCAAGGATCTGGGCGAGGAAGGCCGCGAAAAACCGCGGGAGGTCGCTTGGCACGATCCGGCGCCGGAGGGAAAGCTCGATCTCGTCGTGACGCTCGACTTCCGAATGTCGACCAGTTGCCTCTATTCCGATGTCGTCCTGCCGACGGCGACCTGGTACGAGAAGAACGATCTCAACACCTCCGACATGCACCCCTTCATCCATCCCCTGTCGGCGGCGGTGGATCCCGTCTGGGAAGCACGCAGCGACTGGGAAACCTACAAGGCGATCGCGAAGCGTTTCTCGGAACTGGCGGAGGGACATCTCGGCGTCGAGCGCGACGTGGTGCTCGTTCCCATCCAGCACGACACTCCGGGTGAACTGGCGCAGCCCTTCGAGGTGCAGGACTGGAAGAAAGGGGAATGCGAGTTCATCCCCGGCGTGACCGCCCCGCAGATCGCGGTGGTGGAACGCGACTATCCCGGTATCTGGCGGCGGTTCACGGCTCTCGGACCGCTCGCTGACAAGCTCGGCAACGGTGGCAAGGGCATATCCTGGAACACGGAGGACGAGGTGAAGGGCCTCGGCGCGCTGAACTACCGGGTGGATGGCGAGGGCCCCACCGCGGGACGGCCGCGCATCGAGACCGACATCGAGGCGGCGGAGGTCATTCTCTATCTCGCGCCGGAAACCAATGGCCAAGTAGCCGTCAAGGCCTGGGAAGCGCTCGGCAAGGTGACGGGTCGCGATCACACCCATCTGGCCGCGATGCGCGAGGACGAGAAGATCCGCTTTCGCGACATCCAGGCCCAGCCCCGCAAGATCATCTCCTCGCCCACCTGGTCCGGCATCGAGAGCGAGCATGTCAGCTACACGGCCGGCTACACCAACGTGAACGAACTCATCCCCTGGCGCACGCTGACGGGGCGCCAGCAATTCTACCAGGACCATCGCTGGCTCCGGGATTTCGGCGAAAGCTTCGCGGTCTACCGGCCGCCGATCGACACCCGCTCGGCCGCCGAGATGCTCGGCAAGCGCTCCAACGGGGAACGCGAGATCGTGCTCAACTTCATCACGCCGCACCAGAAGTGGGGCATCCATTCAACCTACACCGACAATCTCCTGATGCTGACGCTCTCGCGCGGCGGACCGATCGTGTGGATATCGGAGAACGATGCGAAGAGCGCGGGCATCGTCGACAATGATTGGATCGAGCTCTTCAATCTCAATGGCGCCATCGCCGCCCGCGCCGTCGTCAGCCAGCGCGTCAAGGACGGCATGTGCATGATGTATCACGCACAGGAGAAGATCGTGAACGTTCCGGGTTCACAGATCACGGGGCTGCGCGGCGGCATCCACAATTCGGTGACGCGGGCCGTGCTCAAGCCGACCCACATGGTCGGCGGCTACGCCCAGCTTTCCTACGGCTTCAACTACTACGGCACGGTGGGTTCGAACCGTGACGAGTTCGTCATCCTGCGCAAGCTCAACCACATCGATTGGCTTGACCATTCGAATCCCGTCGATCCCGTCGCCAAGGAGACCGTGGCATGAAGATTCGAGCTCAGATCGCGATGGTCCTGAACCTCGACAAGTGCATTGGCTGCCATACCTGCTCCGTCACCTGCAAGCAGGTGTGGACCTCGCGCCAGGGCATGGAATATGCCTGGTTCAACAATGTCGAGACCAAGCCCGGCATCGGCTATCCCAAGGACTGGGAGAACCAGAAGCGCTGGAAGGGCGGATGGGAACGCAAGAAGAGCGGCAAGATCGCTCCCAAGCAGGGCGGGCGCCTGTCGATCCTCACCAAGATCTTCGCCAACCCCAACCTTCCCGAGATCGACGACTACTACGAGCCCTTCACCTTCGACTATGAGCACCTCCAAAAGGCGCCTGAGCTGCCGACCGCGCCGGTGGCGCGTCCCCTGTCGCTCGTCACCGGCCGCCCCATGGACAAGATCGAGTGGGGGCCGAACTGGGAGGAAATCCTCGGCGGCGAGTTCGACAAGCGCTCGCAGGACTACAATTTCGAGGCCGTGCAGAAGGACATCTACGGGCAGTTCGAAAACACCTTCATGATGTATCTGCCACGGCTGTGCGAGCACTGCCTCAATCCGAGCTGCGTCGCTTCCTGCCCCTCCGGCTCGATCTACAAGCGCGAGGAGGACGGCATCGTCCTGGTCGACCAGGACAAGTGCCGCGGCTGGCGCATGTGCGTCTCCGGCTGCCCTTACAAGAAAATCTACTACAACTGGACCTCCGGCAAAGCCGAGAAGTGCATCTTCTGCTATCCACGCATCGAGGCCGGCCAGCCGACCGTGTGCTCGGAAACATGTGTCGGGCGCATCCGATATCTCGGCGTCCTGCTCTACGATGCCGACGGCATCGAGCGAGCGGCGGCCACGCAGGACGAACAGGATCTCTACGAGGAGCAACTGAAGCTCTTTCTGGATCCGAACGATCCCGCGGTTGAGGCGCAGGCGCGTGTCGACGGTGTTCCCGAAGCCTGGATCGAGGCGGCCAAACGCTCGCCGACCTATAAGATGGCGGTGGACTGGAAGATCGCCTTCCCGCTTCACCCGGAATACCGGACCCTGCCCATGGTCTGGTATGTGCCGCCGCTGTCGCCCATCCAGTCGCATGCCAATGCCGGGGCGATCGAGAGCCACGGGGAGATTCCGGATGTGCGCTCGCTGCGCATTCCCGTGCGCTATCTCGCCAATCTGCTGACGGCCGGCGCCGAGGGCCCCGTCGTCGCCGCGCTCGAGCGCATGCTGGCCATGCGTGCCTATTTCCGCCAGCGCCAACTCGGGGGAGGGGAGGGGCAGGCGGTTCTCGACCAGGTGGGCCTCACCGTGGCGCAGGTCGAGGAAATGCATCGCTACCTCTCCATCGCCAATTACGAGGATCGCTTCGTCATTCCGACCAGTCATCGCGAGGAGGCCGAGGATGCCTATGGCCTGAAGGGCTCCTGCGGCTTCAGCTTCGGCAATGGCTGCGATTTCGGACCTCCGCATTCGACCTTGTTCGGCGGCAAGATGGGTCGGCGCAAGCTGACGCCGATCCGCCACCTGGACACGTGAGGAGGCCGTCATGCTCCTATTTCGAGCGATGAGCGCCCTGCTCTCCTACCCGTCGGAAGACATGCGGGCGGCACTGCCGGAGATCGCCGGCACCGTCCAGGTTTCCTCGTTCCTGCCCGTGCGGGAACGGCGAAACCTGCTCGACCTGATCGACGAGCTCGGTCGCGGCGATCTCCTGGCGGCCGAAGAGCGTTACGTCGACCTGTTCGATCGCGGACGCGCCTTGTCCCTGCATCTGTTCGAACATCTCCACGGCGACAGCCGCGAGCGCGGGGAAGCCATGGTGGACCTCAAGCGGGTCTACGCCGAGGCCGGCTTCGACCTCTCCACCTCCGAACTGCCGGATTATCTGCCGGTCGTGCTGGAATATCTGAGCTGCCGCGATCTCGGCGAGGCGCGGGAAATGCTGGCCGACTGCGCGCATATCCTGGCGGTCGTGGCGCGCTCGCTGATCGCGCGACAGAGCCGCTATGCCTCCGTCCTGCAGGCCCTGCTGGTCCTGGCGGGCGAGGAACCCGTCGACACCGCACAAGTGCCGCCCGTCAGGGAACACCGCGAGGCGCTCGACCGGGACTGGGTCGAGCAACCCGCCTTTGCCGGCGCAGCCATGCCCGGCGAACAGGCTCTCAAAGCATCGGATCGATAGAAGGGGAGTACGAGCATGCTATCCGTGCCCTATGTGAACACGCTTCTGTTCGGCGTCTATCCCTATGTCTGTCTCGCCGTGCTTCTGATCGGCAGCCTGATCCGTTTCGACCGCGAGCCCTATACGTGGAAGAGCGATTCCTCGCAGATGCTTCGAAAGGGGCAGCTCCGGCTCGGGTCGAATCTCTTCCACTACGGCGTGATCATCGTGATCCTCGGCCATTTCGCGGGCTTCCTCGCGCCGCACTGGGCCGTCGACTGGGCGCTCACCCCCGTGGCCCATCAGCTCCTTGCCATGGTGGTCGGTGGCATTGCGGGCCTCCTCGCCATTGCCGGGCTCACCATCCTGATCTCGCGCCGGCTCGGGGACGAACGCATCCGGCTCAACAGCCGCAAATGGGATATCGTCGTCGTGCTGATGCTATGGCTGCAACTGGCGCTCGGCCTGCTGACCGTCCCACTCTCAGCCTTCCACATGGACGGCGCCCTGTTCGAGACGCTGACGGGCTATGTGAAGGGGATCGTGACCCTGGATGGCAATGCGGCGGCATCCATGATCGACGTGCCGCTCGTCTACAAGCTGCATGTCCTGCTCGGCTTCACGATCTTCCTGATTTCGCCGTTCACCCGCATGGTCCACATCTGGAGCGGCGTGGGCACGCTCGCCTATCTGGTTCGGCCGTATCAAATCGTCCGCACGCCGAAGACGCGTGCCAAGGAGCCTGTCAGGTCATGAATATTTCCGTCAACGGTATAGAAGTAGCGATCCGGCCGGACACCACGCCGGAACTTGCGGCCGCCCGCGAATTGCTTCGCCAAAGAGCGCTCGGGCTCGGGCTCCTCGAGGAGGCGGTGGTCGATGAGACGAACATCGACGACGCGATCGAGGAGTTGCTCGCACGTGAGATCGTCGTTCCCTCGCCTACGGAAGCCGAGTGCCGGCGCTACTACGAGGCTAATCCGCTGGAGTTCGAGAGCGGCGACCTTGCCCATGTCCGGCATATCCTGTTCCAGGTGACACAGTCGGTGCGCGTCCCCGAGATACGAGCGCGAGCCGAGCGGACATTGACCGAGCTGCTCCAGCATCCCGAGCGTTTCGAGTCCGTCGCCGCCGAGCTGTCGAACTGCCCCTCCGGCCAGCATGGCGGCAATCTCGGGCAGATCGGCCGGGGCGAAACCGTTCCCGAATTCGAACAGGCAGTGTTCCGCCTGGGGCCGCCTGGGCTTCTCCGCGACCTGGTCAAGACCCGCTACGGTTTTCACATAGTGGCCGTCGACCAGCGCATTCCGGGGCGGACGACGCCTTTCGAGGTCGTACGCGAGCGAATCGCGCAACACCTTTCTGCGATGGTCGAGGAAAAGGCCGTCAGCCAGTATGTCAGCGTCCTCGCCGGACAGGCCGACATCCGTGGGGCCGAGCTGGACGGAACGAAGTCGCCTCTCGTTCAATGAGGGCTTTCGTTCGTCGAGAGGACCGGTCCCCGACGGGGCGGTGCGATCGACGCGCAGGGGCCGATTCTATCTGCCGGCTTCCTGTCGGGACATGGCGAGGATGTTCGAATAATCCTCGGCGGTGTCGCAATCGAGCGCGAAGGAGGGGATGTCCGACGCCATTCGATATACCTTCTCGGGAAGCCGCTCGATCAGTCTGCGGCACCCCACGTTCAGGTTCCCGCCAATGATCGAAGGGATATGGCAGGCCGAAAACAGCACGGGATTGCCTCTCCTTCCTTCATGGCAGGGAATGACGATGGCCCCTTCGGGCTGTGCCGAGAACGCCTCGATCAGCGACCGGAAATGGGCCGGGGTGACCAGGGGCTGGTCTCCGAGTACGATCATGACGCCCTCGCAATGCCTCGCGAGCGCCTTCACTCCAGCCTGCACGGAGCTTTGCTGCCCGGCGGCGTAGTCGGGATTGCGGACGCATCGCAGCGGCAGACCCGACACCGCCGCCTCGACCTGCTCCGATGCGTGGCCCGTTACCAGCACGGTCTGCACCGGATGGCACCCGAGGACATTCCTGGCAGTGCGCCGGATCATCGGTTCACCGCAGATGTCGAGCAGAAGCTTGACCGGGCCTTGCATGCGGCTCGAGAGGCCGGCGGCGAGGATCACCGCGCTGATCGCGGTGACCGGCCTTGGCGCCGGGCCAACGCCTGCCTCGCCGGGACTTGAAAGAGGCCCTTCCTCCATGGCAGGTGCTCCGCCTGTTTCCTTGCCTTCCGTTCTGCCGCTTGAGACTGGGGAGAGAACTTGGCAAGCGCTGTTGCACGAATGGCGGCCGATTTTGCACGAGCGGGGGACCGGCGCCCGTCTCGACGTCCCCCCTTTTTTGAAGATGGAAAAGGCATGCGTGCCGTCCTAGAGTAAGTTCGGAAACGTTCAAGACTGGCCGGCAGGTCAAACCGCCAACCCTGATGAGGCGCGGCGGAGCTACCCTGGAAGAGGGACCGGGTACGATGAGGCCGACGCACGAGCCTTGGCTCGTCATGCTGTCGCTGCTCCTGGCTTTTCAGGGCAGCTACGTGGGATTGTATCTGGCACGCCAGATCGGCTTGGCGCATGGCCTGAAGCGCCGCGCCCTCATCACGATGTCGGCGCTTTCCATGGCGCTCGCGATCTGGACCATGCATTTCGTGGGCATGCTGGCGGTGCGCCTGCCCGTCCCCATCGACTTCCTCGTCCTGCCGACGCTGCTTTCCTTCCTGATCTGCGTGCTGGTCGTCGGTTTTGCCGTCTTCGTGGTGGGAACGGGCATGCCGACCCTGCGGCGGATTGCCTTTGCGGCGTTGTTCATGGGAGGCGGAATCGTAAGCATGCACTATCTCGGCATGTACGCCCTGCATTCCAGCGTTCACATGACGCATGACCCGATCTTCGTCGCAGCCAGCATGGTCATCGGCGTGGCGGCCTCCGGATTGTCTCTCTGGCTGGGTTTCGTGCAGGGGACCTGGCGCTCCACCCTCATCTCGGCTGTCCTGATGGCCCTGGCGATCTCGGCCATGCACTATACCGCCATGGCCGGCCTGACCCTCATGCCGCACGAGATGGGCCAGAGCGATGCGCCGACCCTTTCGCAAGGGCTGCTGGCGATCATCGTCTCGCTGGTGGCCTTCGTGGTTTCGGGCTTATTCCTCCTGACGCTGGTTCCGGGCGAACGGGAACAGGCGGCAGGGTCCTCGTCCAGTTGGGAACCGCAAGCCGTGCCGCCGGCGGACAGGACAGGCACGGGATCGCATGCGACGCGTGAAAACCCGAACCCGGCTGCTACCGAGCCCCGCCTGAAGGCGCTGCCCGTCGAGAAGGCCGGCCGGAGGGGCAGCCTGCCCGTCGCAAGCATCTTCGCGGCACAGGCGCAGGCGCACTACACCTTGCTCTTCGATGGCAAGGGAACCTGGTTCTGCCCGTTGTCCATTTCCGAGGTGGAAGTAAAGCTGGATCCGCGAATCTTCACCCGCGTCCATCGCAGCTACATCGCCAACCTGGATCTGCTGACGTTCGACCACAAGACCGGCACCTTCGGCACGCAGTCGGAGACACCCTACAAGGTGCCGGTGAGCCGCTCGCGACGGGCTGCCATCAAGCTCCGGCTGGATCAGCGCGTGAGCGCCGCCGAATAGGCCTCTCGCCGTTCGTGCAAATCACCTGCATTTCGTGCGTGCGGTTATCGTCCCGTGCATTGACGGTTGTCGGCCGGATGCCATTGCCGCACCCCTTCCTCAAATCGACCGCTCGAAGCGGCATTACCAAGGGAGGCTGCATCGTGATTCCGGGCCCTTTCACCTATCACCGTCCTTCGAGGCTGGAGGATGCGATAGCGATCCTGGCGGCCAATGGCGACGACGCGCGACCGCTGGCCGGCGGGCATAGCATCATTCCCATGATGAAGCTGCGGATGGCCGCACCGCTGCATCTGGTCGATCTCGCCGGTCTTGCCGATCTCAAGGGCATCCATGTCCAGGGAGGGGACATCCTGATCGGCGCAACCGTCACCCAAGCGGAACTGATCAGCTCGCCGCTCCTGGCCGAGAGGCTCCCGATCATCCGGGAAACCTCGCTTCAGATCGCCGATCCCCAGATCCGCTATGTCGGCACGCTGGGTGGCAACGTCGCCAATGGCGATCCCGGCAACGACATGCCGGCGCTGATGCAGTGCCTCGATGC
Organism: Labrys sp. ALF-8; assembly: GCF_059699065.1. Lineage (NCBI taxonomy): Bacteria > Pseudomonadati > Pseudomonadota > Alphaproteobacteria > Hyphomicrobiales > Xanthobacteraceae > Labrys > Labrys sp. ALF-8. The sequence goes on along the minus strand of NZ_AP048537.1, from coordinate 1,357,377 downwards.
CGGCTATCTGCTTTCAGGCCCATCGGGTGCGCGGGAGGTGAAGGCGCGCGACTTCTATCACGGCGCCTACGACACGGCGCTCGAGCCCGGCGAGATCCTCACCGCCGTCCGTATCGCCGTCCCGCCGGCGGGGCATGGCTATTCCTATCAGAAGCTGAAGCGGAAGATCGGCGACTACGCCACCGCGGCCGCAGCCGCCGTCCTCACGGCCGACGGCGGCATCGTCACCACCTGCATGGTCGCACTGACCAACCTGGCTTCGACACCTCTGTACGCGGAGGAGGCGAGCGGCCTGGTGGCCGGTTCGCGGTGTGACGAGGAGACGATCCGCCGGGCGGCGGACGCTGCCAGGGCGATCACCGATCCGGCGGAGGATGGCCGTGGCCCCGCGGAATACCGGCGGGACATGGGCGGCGTCATGGTGCGGCGCGCCCTCGCCAAAGCCTATGCGCGCGCAGTCAAGGGAGCCTGAGCAATGGCCGAAACACCCGAGGCGATCGAACCGATGACGGTCTCGCTGACGATCAACGGCCGGAAGGTCCGGCGCTCCGTCGAGCCGAGGATGCTTCTCGTGCATTTCTTACGGGAGGACCTCGCGCTGACCGGGACCCACATAGGCTGCGATACCAGCCATTGTGGTGCCTGCACGGTGGAGTTGAACGGCCGCTCCGTGAAATCCTGTACCGTTCTCGCCGTGCAGGCCGAGGGCGGCGAACTGCGAACCATCGAGGGCATGGCGCATGCGGACGGAACCCTCTCCGCTCTTCAGGAAGGCTTCCGGCAGATGCACGGCCTGCAATGCGGCTTCTGCACGCCGGGCATGATCATGCGAGCGCATGTCCTGCTCAAGGAGAATCCGGATCCGAGCGAGGAGGAGATCCGCTTTGGCATCGCCGGCAATCTCTGCCGCTGCACGGGCTACCAGAACATCGTCAAGGCGATCCAGTACGCCGCTGCCAAGCTCGCGGGCCGGACATTCCAGGAGGCTGCGGAATGAACGAGATGACACTTACCCGGGAGGCCCGGGAGGCGCGGCTCGAAGGCATGGGCTGCAAGCGCAAGCGCGTGGAGGATATCCGTTTCACGCAGGGCAAGGGGACCTATGTCGACGATGTCAAACTGCCCGGAATGGTCCATGGCGATTTCGTGCGCTCGCCCTATGCCCACGCCCGCATCAAGAGCATCGACGCCTCCAAGGCCAAGGCCTTGCCGGGCGTCCTGGCCGTCCTGACCGCCGAGGACCTCAAGCCCCTGGGCCTACATTGGATGCCGACGCTCGCTGGTGACGTCCAGGCCGTGCTCGCGGACGGCAAGGTGCATTTCCAGAACCAGGAAGTCGCCTTCGTGGTGGCGGAGAACCGCTATATCACCGACGATGCCCTGCAACTGATCGATGTCGAGTACGAAGCGTTGCCCGTGCTGGTGGACCCGTTCCATTCCATGGACGCGGACGCACCGATCCTGCGCGAGGATATCGCCGACAAGAAGACCGGCGCCCACGGGCCGCGCAAGCATCCCAACCACATCTTCGAATGGACGGTGGGGGACCGGGCGGCGACCGACGAGGCCTTTGCCGGAGCTGAGGTGACGATCAAGGAACTGATCTCCTATCACAGGACGCATCCTTCCCCACTCGAGACCTGCCAGTGCCTGGCCTCATTCGACAAGATCAAGGGTGAACTGACTATCTACGGCACCTTCCAGGCGCCGCATGTGATCCGCACCGTCGCCTCGCTGCTCTCGAAGATCCCCGAGCACAAGATCCATGTGATCGCTCCCGACATCGGCGGCGGCTTCGGCAACAAGGTCGGCGCCTATGCGGGGTATATCTGCTCGATCGTCGCCACCATCGTCACGGGGTTGCCGGTGAAATGGGTGGAGGACCGCATGGAGAACCTGTCGACCACCTCCTTTGCCCGCGACTATCACATGACGACGGAGATCGCCGCCACCAGGGCCGGCCGCGTCACTGGGCTGCGCGTGCATGTGCTTGCCGACCACGGCGCCTTCGACGCTTGTGCGGACCCGTCCAAATGGCCGGCCGGCTTCTTCAACATCGTGACCGGATCCTACGATTTCCCGGCAGCCCACCTTGCCGTGGACGGCGTCTACACCAACAAGGCATCGGGGGGCGTCGCCTATCGATGCTCGTTCCGGGTGACGGAAGCCGCCTATTGCATCGAGCGCGCAATGGATATCCTGGCGCAGAAGCTCGGCATGGATCCTGCCGAACTGAGGATGAAGAACTTCATCCGCCGCGAGCAGTTCCCCTACCAGTCGGCGCTGGGCTGGGAATATGATTCGGGCGACTATCATCTCGCCATGCAGAAGGCGATGGATACCATCGGCTATCTGGCCCTCAGGGCGGAACAGAAGGCCAGGCAGGAGGCCTTCAGGCGGGGCGAGACGCGCGAGATCATGGGTATCGGCGTCAGTTTCTTCACTGAGATCGTCGGCGCCGGCCCGTCCAAGAATTGCGACATCCTCGGCGTTGCGATGTTCGACAGCGCGGAGATACGCATTCATCCCACGGGTTCGATCATCGCGCGGATGGGCTCCAAGAGCCAGGGGCAGGGGCACGAGACCACCTGGGCCCAGATCATCGCCACCGAACTCGGGATCCCCGCCGACGACATCACCATCGAGGAGGGCAACACCGACACGGCGCCCTACGGCCTTGGTACCTATGGTTCACGCTCGACGCCCGTTGCCGGGGCCGCCATCGCGATGGCGGCACGCAAGATCCGCAGCAAGGCCCAGATGATCGCCGCGCATCTGCTCGAGGTGTCGGAATACGACCTCGAATGGGACATCGACGGCTTCCGTGTGAAGGGAAATCCCGAGCGCAGCAAGACGATGAAGGAGATCGCCTGGGCGGCCTACAACGCGCCTCCTCCCGGCCTGGAGCCGGGGCTCGAGGCGGTGAACTATTACGATCCGCCCAACATGACCTATCCGTTCGGCGCCTATTTCTGCGTGATGGACATCGACGTGGATACGGGTGTCGCCGCGATCCGCCGCTTCTACGCACTCGACGACTGCGGCACGCGCATCAATCCCATGATCATCGAGGGCCAGGTCCATGGAGGGCTGACTGAGGCGTTCGCCATCGCGATGGCACAGGAGATTTCCTATGACCGGACCGGCAATGTCATGGGTGCCTCCTTCATGGATTTCTTCCTTCCGACGGCCGTCGAAACCCCGAAATGGGAGACGGATTTCACCGTCACGCCTAGCCCGCATCACCCGATCGGAGCGAAGGGGGTGGGCGAGAGCCCGAATGTCGGGGGGGTGCCGGCCTTCTCCAACGCGGTGAATGACGCCTTCGCCTTCCTGGGCAGCGGGCACCTGCCGATGCCGCATTATCCCTGGCGCCTCTGGCAGACCGCTCGGCGACTGGGAGCGTGAGGGCAGGGCCGGAGCCCAGGCCTTCTCCGGCGGCGTGTGAGGGAGTGCATTGCGGATGAGTTCCACCCTGGCCCGTACCGAGATAGCGGATCGCCTTGCCCTTGCCGGCTATGTCGCGGACAGGGGATTGTCCACGGCGTTGATGCTGATGGACATGCTGAAGCGCCCCCTGCTCCTCGAAGGGGAGGCGGGCGTCGGAAAGACCGAGGTCGCCAAGGCGCTCGCGACCATGCACCAGGCCGAGCTCATCCGCCTGCAATGCTATGAGGGCCTCGACCGCAACGAGGCCCTCTACGAGTGGAACTATCAGGCCCAGCTGCTGGCGATAAAGATCCGCGAGGGTGGGGACGCACGGGCGATCGAAGAACACATCTTCTCCGAGCGCTATCTCCTCGAGCGTCCTTTGCTGTCGGCGATCCGGCGCCAGACCTCGGCCGTCCTTCTGATCGACGAGATCGACCGTGCCGATCAGGAATTCGAGGCGTTCCTGCTCGAACTGCTCTCCGATTTCCAGGTGTCCATCCCCGAACTCGGGACCATTCGAGCCGTCACGATCCCGCGGGTGGTTCTGACTTCAAATGGCACGCGCGAGCTGTCCGACGCCTTGCGCCGGCGCTGCCTGTACCATGCCATCGACTATCCCGATGTCGATCGAGAGGCGCGGATACTGCTCCTGCGCGTGCCCGGCATCGACGCCGCACTGGCATTGCAGATCGCCCGTTTGATGCAGGGCATTCGCAAGGAGGATCTGTCCAAGACCCCGGGTATCGCCGAAACGTTGGACTGGGCGGCCGCGCTGGTCGGCCTTGGCGTGTCACGGCTGGAGACCGACAGGCAGGCCGTGTTCGAAACCCTCTCATGCGTGCTCAAGACACGGGAGGATCAGGCCCGCATGACGCGCGAGGTCGCTGACCGCCTGATCGGAAAGGTGGCTTGACATGTCTTCCCTTGACCGTCCATCGCTCGACATCGGCCTTTCGGTCCGCCGCCGCCTCGCGGGCTTCCTGCGGACCTTGCGCGACAGTGGCTTCACGCTCGGCCTCGCCGAGAGCCGCGACGCCCTCGCGATCCTGGCCATGAACGGGCTCGATCGCCCTCACTTGGTGAAGGGCGCACTCAGGGCGCTCCTATGCGGGCGGCGCAGCGACCAGGACCGCTTCGATGAGATCTTCGAGGCATTCTGGCTCGGCCGGGGCGTGAAGACCCGCTTCCGCACGTCGTCGGCACAAGCCGGCAGCATGCAGGGGAAGGCGCAGACGCTGGTGGGTGCAAGCCAGCCGGGGCCGGCGCTGGCAGTCGACAGGCAGGCCCAGGAGATCGTAGCCGAAGCGGCGGCCGCGCGAAGAGAGGGAGCCAGCCGACAGCACGCGCTGGCGACGACCGATTTTCGCAAGCTCGCGGACCCCCGGTCGATCCTCGACGCCCATGCCTTGGCCGAGCGCCTGGCAAAGGCGATGCGGGCAAGGCTGCTGCGCCGCGACAGAGCGGCGCGGCACGGACAGCGTCTCGATCTGCGGCGGACCATCCGGGCGAGCCTCCAGACCGGCGGCATGCCCTTCGATCTCGTGCGCTTGCGCCGCAGGCACGTGCCGCTCAGGCTCGTCGTCCTGCTCGACGCGTCCGGCTCGATGGACCTCTACACGGCCACTTTCGTGCGTTTCGCCCACGGCGTTCTCGACCACTTCCTCGAAGCCGAAGCATTCCTGTTCCATAGCCGGCTGGTGCATGTCTCCGATGCCCTGCGCGAAAGGGATGCCGGACAGGCGCTCGACCGGCTCGGCCTGATGGCCGAAGGTGTCGGCGGCGGAACGCGGATCGGCGAATGCCTTTCCACCTTCAATCGCTGGCATGCAGCACGGGTGATCCATTCGCGCACTTGCGTGATGATCCTGTCCGACGGCTACGATGCCGGGCCGCCGGAACTGCTCGCACGGGAAATGGCCGGCCTGCGGCGGCGCTGCAAGCGCATCGTATGGCTCAATCCCCTCCTGGGATGGGCCGGCTACGAGCCGACCGCTCGCGGCATGGCCGCTGCTCTTCCCTATGTCGATCTGTTCGCCGCGGCCCATACGCTGGAGAGCCTGGCCGCGCTCGAACCCTATCTCGCCCGCCTGTGAGGAGGTTGTCATGCGACCGCGCTCCGACACGCTCGACCTGGTTGCCGACCTGAAGGCCCGCAACGAGCCGTTCGCCCTGGCGACCGTCGTCCGTACGGTTTCCGTTACGGCCGCCAAGGCCGGAGCCAAGGCCGTGATCCGGGCTGACGGCACCATCACGGAAGGATGGATCGGCGGCGGCTGCGCCCGTGCCGCCGTGGTGAAGGCTGCCCGCGAGGCGATCGCCGATGGGGAACCGCGGCTGGTTTCGATCCAGCCCAAGGATCTTCTGGAGGAGAGGGGGCTGCGACCGGGGGAGGTGCGTGAGGGGGTCCGCTTTGCCCGCAACATGTGTCCGAGCCGTGGCACGATGGATGTGTTCGTCGAGCCCATGCTGCCGCACCCGTCGCTGGCCATCTTCGGCGCCAGCCCGGTTGCCGTCGCCCTGGCGGATCTGGCACCGCGCTTCGGCTATCGGGTGACGATCTGTGCGCAGCCGGAAGACCAGCACCTCTTCGCCGAGGCGGATCGACGTATCGACGGCTATGCGCTGGAGGTCGAGGCCGAGGGCCGGCGTTTCGTGGTGGTCGCGACCCAGGGGCGCGGCGACGAGGCGGCGCTGCGAGCCGCCCTGTCGGTCCATGCCGAGCATGTCGCCTTTGTCGGCAGCAGGCGCAAGATCGAGGCCCTGAAGGCGGAACTGATCTCCGGCGGCGTCGCCTCCGAATGTTTCGAGCGACTCAAGGCACCGGCTGGCCTGGATATCGGTGCGGTGACGCCCGACGAGATCGCCCTCTCAATTCTTGCCGAAATGCTGGCGATCCGCCGGCGCGACCACAGGACAACCGCCGAATCGGCCGTTCATTGAGGGAAAAGCCCCATGCAGATAAGCGAAAGCCAACGCATTCCCGCCGCCCGAGCTGCGGTATGGGCTGCGCTGAACGATCCACAGATTCTCAAGCATTGCATTCCCGGATGCCAGAGCCTCGAGATGACTGCCCCCGGCGAGATGACGGCGACGGTCGTCGTCAAGATCGGGCCAGTGAAGGCCACATTCGGCGGCAAGGTCACTCTTTCGGACGTGGACCCGCCTAATGGCTACCGCATCACCGGCGAGGGATCGGGAGGGGTTGCCGGCTTCGCCAAGGGAGGTGCAACGGTGCGGCTCGAGGAGGACGGGCTCGAGGCAACCATTCTACACTACGAAGCCGGCGCGGAGATCGGCGGCAAGCTTGCCCAACTGGGGGGGCGCCTGATCGACTCGACGGTCAGGAAGCTGGCCGCTGAGTTCTTTGCCGCTCTTGGAAAGGCGGTCGGCAGCGAAGCCGCCGAGAAACAGCAACCAGCCGCGCCGCAGAAGGCCAGCTGGCTCAGCCGCCTGACCGGAACGGCAGGCGCTGCCGCCATCATGGTCGCGCTGAGCGCCAACTGGTGTTGCGTCGGGGGCCATGCGCACGAGCAGGACATGCTCGGTTTCGGGCATGTCTGCACGTCGCCCCTGCGCGGTTGAGGCGCCTGGCCTGAGGCGGCCAAGGCGTTTCATGTTTTGATCGTGGCGTCATTCCGGCGAAGGGATACTTCGCCGGCGCGGCCGGTCACTCGGCCGGCGGGGCGTACTGGATGCCGCCGAGGCTCCAGAGCTGGTTGATGCCCCTGGGTATGCCGAGCTTGGAGTCCTTGCCGAGGTTGCGCTCATAGACCTCGCCGTAGTTGCCGACCAGCTTGACGACGCTCGCCACCCAGTCCTTCGACAGTCCCAGCTTGTCGCCCATGTCGCCGTCGCTGCCGAGCAGGCGCTTGACGGCCGGACGGCTGGAGGCCTTGGCCTGGTCGAGCGTCGACTGGCTCACGCCCAGTTCCTCCGCGTCCAGCATGGCGAAGTGGACCCATTGCACGAGGGTACGCCATTTGGGATCATCCTGGCGCACCGCCGGCCCGAGCGGCTCCTTCGAGATCACCTCGGGAAGGATGATATGCTCGCCGGCGTCCGGCAGTTCCTGGCGCGCGGCATAAAGCTGGGAGACGTCCGAGGTCACCACAGTGCATTCGCCCTTCTTGTAGCGGGCGAGGGAGTCCTGCGTGGAGTCCGTCAGCACGACGTCATACTTCATCGAATTGGCATCGAAATAGTCGGCCTGGTTGCGGCGGGTCGTGGTGTCCTTCTGGACGCAGACCTTCGAGCCGCCCAATTCCAGGGCCGAATTGACGTTGCGGGCTCGCGGTACCATAAAGCCCTGGCCGTCATAATAGGTGACGCCCGCAAAGCTCAGGCCGTAGTCGAGCTCGCGCGAGAGGGTCCAGGTCGAGTTGCGCGACAGGATGTCGATCTTGCCTCCATGCAGCGCCTCGAAGCGCTCGCTGGTGGAAACCGGGACGAACTGCACCTTGGCGGCATCGCCGAAGATGGCTGCGGCCACCGCCCGGCAGAAGTCGACGTCGAAGCCGGACCATGCGCCGGAATCGCTCTTGCTTGAGAAGCCTTCCAGCCCCTCGTTGACGCCGCACACCAGTGTGCCGCGTGCCTTCACCGCCTCGAGCGTCTGGGCCCCCGCGCCCGTCGCCGTCAGGCCGAGCAGCAGCGCTGCGGCCGGAACAAGAACTCGCTTCATCTGACTTCCCCCTCGCTCGCAGCTGGAAGACAGGCCGCGCCCCGTCACGGGGAGCGCGGACCGCCTGTTATGCGCGCTTCGGCATTTCCTCACAGTTTGGGAGCCTGCCGAACCACCACGCGCGTGCCGACCGGCACCCTGTCATAGAGATTGATGACGTCTGGATTGACCAGGCGGATGCAGCCCGACGAAACGGCATAGCCGATCGTCTCGGGCTGGTTGGTGCCATGGATGCGATAATCCGTGCCGCCCAGATAGAGCGCCCGCGCGCCGAGCGGATTGCCCGGGCCTCCGGCCATGAAGCGCGGCAGGTAGGGTTGTCGCTTGATCATCTCCGGCGGCGGACGCCAGTCGGGCCATTCCTGCTTGCGGCTGATCTTCAGCAGGCCCGACCACTGGAAGCCTTCGCGTCCCACGCCGATGCCGTAGCGGATCGCGGTCTTGTTGTCCTGCACGAGATAGAGAAAACGGTCCTCCGTCTCGACCACGATGGTGCCGGGTGGCTCGTTGGAGCGGAAATAGACCGGCTGGGGGCGGTATTCGGGAAGAAGCTGCTCTTCCATGGGGTCGGGAACGAAGCCCGGTCGCTCCAGGTCATATTTGGGGTCGAGCGGCGCCGACTGGGCCAGCGCCGCCGTGCCCAGCGCGACAAGCGCTCCGATGACCAGTCCCGCTTGTCTTAACGCATGCGCAATCATGATTTCGCCGCCCCGCAGCGGACATAGAGCATGGTGCCGTAGCGCTTGGCAGCGTCCGGATCGACCCATTGCACGGTGAAGCTGCCGGGGTCGTAGGCTATGAAGCGCCGATCGCGCGGATCGCCCGCCTGGCCCTGCGGTCCGATATAGACCGCGCCGTCGCTGGCGGTCTTCAGGAAGACTTCCTGCGGGGTGGCCTGATCGGCCAGATGCATGATGACGCCGCCGGAAGAGCCCTTGCCGATCACATAGGGGTTGGAGCATGCCCCCCGCGCGGCAGTCTCGGTCCGGGCCCGGTCCTGCTCGGAGCGGTATGAGGCAAGCCCCCATTTGCCGACGAGCGCGTCCGGCGCGACGGCAAACTGGGGCGCCGCCGGCGCCGCCGAGTGCTGCGTGCCGCAACCGGCCAGCAAGCCTGCGATCAGCAGTGCGCCTGCGGCAAGGAGGATCTGCAATGACTGTCTCATCGAACCAACCTCGGTGATGTCGTGACCGAACCGTACCCAATTGAGGTGAGCAGCAAACTTGTAACGGTAACAAGGCAGACAAGCGGACACCTTCCGGCGTCGGCCGATATTGCTAGATCGAGTGTAGGAAAGCCGCCCTCAGGGTGTGGTGGGTCAGGATTTGTTCGCGTTCGGCGGCGCGGACACGGAACCTTGTCTGATCTGGGCCAATCAGATGCATGGCGATCCCCATTCCCCCCGCTTCAGCATGTTGCAGTCGGAACGGTGAAATAAGCAAGTCCTTCCCTCTGGGAACTGCCAAAAATTCTATTCAGACGCCTTCGGAGCTGAAGATCAGCGGCGGCATCACTGTTGCCGGCTCTGCATATTCTCAGCTTATCTGTGGCCGTGCCGTGCCAGCTTTTCCCTTGGAGCCCTTGGGGTTCGCGGCATTCTTGACATAGCCTTCATAGGTCCGCTCCGCCCAGGCCGCCGCCAGCCTGGCGTTCTTGTGCAGCCAGTCCTCGGGCCGGTTTTCCAGGTCTTTCTCGATCAGTTCGGCCTTGCCCTGGTCGGCGCAGTGTATGGCCGCAAGATCCGCGCCCATGGCGGAGAGAATGCGTTCGTCGACCAGAGAATTCCCTTCGGCGGTGAGATCGAGCTTGCGGGAGTCGGCGGCGATGCGGCGGACGATGAAGGTGCCGCGGACATCCAGGTGGGGATCTGGCGACCTGCAGCGCCCGGTCGCCAGGCGCGTGAAATTGCGAATGTCTCCCGTCCCGCCATGCGCCCAGTCCCAGGCCGAAGGCACCAGGGCCTTGGCTTCGCGTGCGATGCGGCCGCCCTGGTAGGCGGCGACGACGACGAAACGGGGGCGCCCGAGACTGCCGCCTCCCCTGGCGCGAGGCGCATGAAACTGTACCTGGGCGCCGTTCGGCAAAGCCGAGGCCAGGGCCTTCCGTACCTCGTCTGACGGTTCGCTGGGGTGAAGTTCGTCGATATCCCGCCAGAATTGCCTGCGGTCGCCGTCGGTGCATGCCACCATCGGGCGCATCCAGGCGGCATGCTCGTCGAGAAGGGTAGGGCGTGGGTTGCTCAATCCCCTGCGATATCCGAGAAGAATGGCATCGCAGGCACGGCGGGCGGGCAGAATCCTGTCCGGAAAGAGCCGTACGCTCGTCGCAAGCCTTACGAGATCGAGGGCATAGGGCATTACCGCCGCCTCGTCGAAATCGTTCACGCCCCAGACCAGGCGACCTTCTGCGTCGCGCCAGGTGCCGAAATTCTCGACGTGGATGTCGCCGACGGCAAGGACCTGCGGCGCCTTCTCCAGGTTGCCGCAGATGGATTCGATTTCCTGCGCCCAATAGAAATAGGTCGCCCGCAGGAACGACATCGCGTCCTTGCGCATGCGCCTGTGCTTCTTCTCCAGATCGGCATCGACGACGGCGCACTGACTGCGCAGCCACTGCTCGAACTGTTCATTTTGCTTGATGAAGGACATTTCGATCGATCCTTCCCTGGAGGGTCGGGCCAAGTCTAGCCGAAGGTCCGTGGAGGCCAGTGTCCTCCTGCGGTGGTGACGTCGATGTGACGCGCCGAATCCGCCGTTGCGAGGCGGACCCTTTTGATAGAGGACTATCATAGCCCGCCTAACGGCGCTCACTTGCCGTGAGCTGACGTGAGCGGGGGCGCCGGCATTCTTGACGTGCGAACGGTTTCCTTCGAAGGGAGGCAGGTGATCCGTTTCTATACCGGTGTTCCGGCGCGGCTGACGAGCTTGTGCAAGGGGGGCTGAAGCCGTCCCCACCGCCGGCCGGGTACGGATCGAGACGTGCCGTTCCATCCACGACTTCAGACCCAGCAGGCCGCTCCATGACCGAAACGCCGCCAGCCGTAGCGATCCGCGCCGTACTCGAACGGATAAGATCAAGCGAGGTCTTCAGCGGTTCCGAACGGCTATGCGCATTCCTCTTATTCATCGTCGAGGAGACGCTCGCCGGCCGGGGCGCATCGCTGAAGGAAGCCGTGATCGGGAACGAGGTCTATCGGCGGGGCCCGGCCTACGACCCTCGCATCGACTCCGCCGTCCGAGTGGAGGCCAGGCGGCTTCGGCGCAAGCTGGAGGACTATTATCGCGACGAAGGCGCAGGGGATGAGGTGCGCATCGATCTGCCCACGGGACGCTACACGCCCGACTTTCACTGGCAGGCCGGTCTCGCTGCATCCAAGGCCCCTGAACCCGCCCTACAGGAAGAGATGTTCCCGGAAGGGCGCGGCGCGGCAATTGCCGTGCTGCCGTTCCGGGCCCTGTCGCAGGATCCCGTCGACGAGAGCTTCGCGGACGGGCTGACGGACGAGTTGATCTATGCGCTCAGCCGGGAGGAGGGGATGCACGTCGCCTCGCGGGGCGCGACACTTCATGGGATTGCCAGTCAGAAATCCCTCGCAGACATCGCATCCGAACTCGGCATAGACGCTCTCATCCAGGGTACCGTGCGACGCGTGGCCGGGCGATTGCGTGTGACGATCGAGGTTTCCAGCGCTCGCGGTTTCGTGGTCTGGTCGGATCGGTTCGATACGCCGGACGAGGATCTCCTGGACTTCGAAGAGAAGATCGCCGCCACCACCCTCAACCGCCTGAGGCTCGACAGTTCCCGTATGAGGGCCAACCAAATCCGGCCCGGCCCGCAGGCGCTGGCCGCCTTTGCCGGGATCGTGCGCGGACGCCTCTTCCTCGATCGGCAGACGCCGGAAAGCCTGGGGAGAGCGATGGCGATGTTCCAGCAGGTCGCACGAACAGCGCCCGACTATGCACGGGGCTATTCCGGCATCGCTGATTGCGCCTGCGACATGTACCGCCTTGGCCTCATCGGGCGGGACGAAGCGGCAGGCCAGGCTCGCCGGGCGGCGACCCAGGCCATCGCGCTCGACCCTTCCTCCGTCGAGGCCCACGCATCGCTCGCGACGGTGGCTGCCTGGCTCGACTTCGACAAGGTGCAGGCCGAGGCTTCGTTCACGACGTCGATCGGCCTTGGCGAGAACGCGCGCGCGCGCCGCATCTTCGGCGCCTTCCTCACCATCCTGGAGCGGCATGGCGAGGCAGAGAGCATGTTTCGCCAGGCTCGCAACATCGAACCCATATCCTCGCAGCAGGATATCACCGAGGCAGTCTGCCATTTCCAGTCCCGACGCTTCGCACTGCTGCTCGAAAGATCCGGCGCGAGTGCGCGCGAACTGCCTCTGGAGGCGGCGTTTCATCTCGCACTGGCCGATATCTTCGGCGGAAACGGGAGGCTCGCGGCCGAGATAACCGGCTCCTGGAGCGACACCGCCGCCGCGGCTTTTCCCGCACTCGCACTCGCCCAGGCCGAACTGGAAGCGCTGGCGAGCCGGCCGCAACGAGCCGAGCATCTATTGGCCCGCCGTCCTCCGGCTACCCGCTTCGCCACTGCCACGCTCGCGGCGGCCATCGGGGATGAGAGCAGGGCCTTTGCCGCGCTCGAGGCCACGGTGGCGGAACGGGAACTGGACCGCGCCTGGATACGCACGGACGCGCGCCTCGATCGCCTGCGCAACACGCCGCGCTTTGACCAACTGATGGCGCTTCACCTCGAAAGCATCGGCGCTAACCGTTAGCACGGTGCCGCTCACTCCCGCCCTCCGCTCCGTCTGCTTAGCTTCCTGCCGAGTTTCGTGGTGGACCCGGAGGCAGGAGATGAGCCATTATCGCAGTGCCGGGGATCTGGCGGGAGGAATGCTTCCAGCCGTCCACCGGAAGGTGGAGCGATGAGCGAGCAGGATAACCCCCCGCCGGCCGGAGCTCGTTCCGCCGTGCCCGCTGCGATTCTCGTCACGCTGATCGTCGCCGGGATCGTGGCGCTGTCCCTGTGGTATGCCGTCCAGCCGCAGCCGCTGCTGGTTCAGGGCGAGGCGGATGCCAGGCGGATCGACATCGCCGCGCGCATCGATGGCCGCGTCGCGCAGCGCCCCGTCGACCGAGGCCAGAACGTCGCGGCCGGCCAGGTGCTCGTCGCAATCGATAACCCCGAGCTTCTCACCAAGCTCAAGGAGGCGCAGGCGGCCCAGGCCGTGGCTGCGGCGGATCTAGCCCGGATCAACGTCGGCACCCGCGCCGAGGTCGTCAATGCCCGCCGCGCGGCCGTCGCCTCGGCGCAGGCCAACCTGACGCTGCAGCAGCAGACCTATGATCGCACACGGCAGCTGACCGAGAAGGACTTTGCCTCGGTGCAGAAGCTCGACGAGGCGACGGCGGCGCTGGATGTCGCCCACCGCACGCTCGAGCAGTCCAAGGCCGCGCTCGACGAGGCGGTGACCGGCTATACCGCGGAGGAGCATCATGTCGCTGAGGCGAGCCTGGCCAAGGCAAACGCGGCGATTGCCACGCTCCAGGCGCAGGTCGGCGAACTCACGGTGACGGCGCCCGCCTCCTCGCAGGTCTATCAGGTCGGCACGGAGGCGGGAGAATACGTCTCGCCCGGCGTTCCCCTGTTGTCACTGGTCGATCTGAGCGATGTCTGGCTGCGTTTCGACCTCCGCGAGGATCTGGTCAAGCGGATCAAGGTCGGCGACAGGGTCGCCGTGCGCATTCCCGCCCTCGGCGATCGGCAGGTAGCCGTCGAGGTCCGAACGATCGCCACCCGCGGAGAATATGCGGGCTGGCGGGCGACGCGCGCGACCGGCGATTTCGACCTTCGTACATTCGAGGTCAGGGCCTATCCGGTGGACAAGGTTCCGGAACTGCGGCCGGGCATGAGCGCCTATGTCGATCTTGCGGAGAAGGTGAAATGAGAGGGGTCGGCATCGCCGCCGTCGCCGCTCGCGAGGTCGCCTGGATCCGACGAGATCCGGTGGCTCTGCTGCTCCTGTTCGTGGCGCCGCTGCTCGCCTTCACCCTGCTGGCTGGAACCTTCGGGAGCGCGGTGATCCGGGGCCTGCATATCGATATCGTCGATGTCGACCGCTCGCAGACCTCGGCCACCTTCATCCAGGCCCTCGCCGCGGCCCCGGGCGTGGAGGTGACGTCGCGCAGCAGCGATCTCAACGACGCCATGCATGCCATTCGTTCGGGCAGGGCGATCGCCGCCGTGTACATCCCGCAGGACTTCGAACGCGACATCCTGGCGGGACGCCGCCCGCAGGTGGTCGATTTCTTCAACAAGCAATTCTTCACGCCGGGCAATATCGCTTCGGGCGGGATCCAGGCCGCCGTCGCGAGCGCCGCCGCCACCCTGCCGGGCGCATCCGGCCGCGCCGGAGCCTTCACGCCCGGCACTCTGGACGTCCAGCAATATGTCCTGAGCAATCCTGCCCTGAATTACGCCCAGTTCCTGCTGCGCGCGATCATGCCGACGGTTCTCCACGTCATGGTCGCCATTGCAGGCGCCTTCGCCGTCGGCTCCGAGTTCGGGCGGCGGCGCAACGCCCGGGAATGGCTCGAAACGGCGGGTGGGAGCCCTCTCGCCGCCATGATCGGCAAACTCGCGCCCTATTTCGTGGTCTTCACCCTGCTCATGGCCGCGGGACTTGGAGTGATCCACGGCGTCTTCGCCGTTCCCTTCCGCGGCGACGCGCCCTTCGTCGGCGCGAGCGCGTTCCTGCTGATCGCTGCTTACCTGTCGCTGGGAGGCCTGTTCGTCCTCCTCGTCCGCAGCCTGCCTCTGGGCCTGACGCTCACGGGTATCGCCTGTTCGCCGGCCTTCGGCTTCGCCGGGGTTGGCTTTCCCATTCTCGGCATGGGTACCTTCGCGCAGATCTGGGGCACCTTGCTGCCGCTGCGCTGGTATATCCAGATCCTGTTCGATCAGGCGGCGCGGGGCGTTCCCGTCGCCGATTCGGTCGGCGCCTTCAAGATGCTGGCCGGATTGGCGGTCCTGTTCTTCATCCTCGCCTGGCTGAGAGCGCGATCCGTGCTGGGCAACCCGCCGCGGGCCGTCGAAAACGAGACCCCTCCCGAGAGCGGCCGACCGGGCATCGTCAGCAGCTTTCGAAGCGAATATGGCCGCGTCCTGCGTGACTCCGGTGCCTTCGGGCTTATCATCATGGGGCCGGTGCTCTATGCCGCGCTCTATCCCCAGCCCTATGTCGGGCAACTCGTCAGGAACATTCCCATCGCGGTCGTCGACGACGACAATTCGGAGGTCAGCCGCGCCATCGTGCAGGCGCTCGACGCCCATGAGGCCATCAAGGTCGCGGCGAGGCCACTCAATCTGGCCGAAGCCCAGGCGGAGATAGCCCGGCGGGAGGTCTTCGGCGTCGTCTCCATTCCGGCCGGTACCGAGCGCGATATCCTCAAGGGCCGGCCGGCGCGCATACCGGCCTATGTCGATTCAGCCTATTTCCTCGTCTACAACCGGACCTTGCAGGGGATCAGCGAAGCGGCCTCCGCCGCTTCGATCGACATCCTCGCGGGATCCGCACGACCGGACGGGAGCCTCTACCGGGCGGCGCTGGTACGGCATTCGCCGGTGGAATTCCTCGGCGAGCCGCTCTTCAACCCCACCGGTGGCTATGGCGCCTATGTCGTGCCGGCCGCGTTCATCCTGATCCTGCAACAGACACTGATGATGGGAGCCGCCACGCTCGGAGGCGTCGCCTATGAGCAGGGGGCGGGCGCGGCGCGCCGCAGGCGCGGACATCCCCTGGCGCTGGCCGGCCATGCGCTGGCCCACCTCGCCCTGGCCCTGCCTGCCTATGCCCTCTATCTCGTCGTGCTGCCTCATATCTATGGCTACGCGTCCAATCCCCATATTCTCGATCTGCTTGCGCTCGCCATCCCGTTCATCTTGTCCGTCAGCTTCCTGGGTCAGGCCCTTGGAGCGCTCGCGAAGCGGCGGGAGACGGCCGTGATCATCCTGATCGGCTTCGGCCTGCCCCTGTTCTTCCTGGTTGGCGTGGCCTGGCCGCCGGAGGCGATTCCCAACGTGCTGAAGATAGCAGGGGCCGCCATTCCCTCGACCTTCGGTATCGATGCCCTGGTCCGGATCAACCAGATGGGTGCTTCCATGGCCGACGTGGCCGCGGATTGGAGATATCTTTGGGTCCAGGCGGGCATTTACGCCGTGCTCGCCTTCCTTCTCTCCCGGTTCGGCGGTGCAGCGGAGGCGCGCGCATGAAGGCGGGAAAGCGAATTGCCGTGCTGATCCTGGCCGGGGTCGCCGTTGCCGCAGGTGCCTTCTTCTATATCAGGCAGCCTGCTGCGCCCATGCTGGCTATCGCCGGCATGGTACGGCAGACCGAAATCCGCCTTGCGCCGGAAGTCAACGGCCGCCTGGCAAAGGTGAGCGCCATGCCAGGCCACCATGTCGCCAAAGGCGATCTCGTGGCCGTGATCGACAATCCCGATCTCGCCGCCGCCCTCGGCGAAGCGCAGGCGGCGTTCGAGAGCGCCCGCGCCGAGCGCGCGCATGTCTATGCAGGCGTGCGGGCGGAGGAGATCGACATTGCCGAAGGGGCGGTACGGACCGCCGAGGCAAACCTCGCGCTGGCGCAGCAGCAGAACGCACGCGTTGTGGCGCTCTCGCAGCGAGGCTTCAACAGCGGCTCGCAACTTGACGAAAGCAATGCCTCGCTGGCCAAGGCCGGCGCGGATCTCGACCTCAAGCGCGCGGCCCTGGCCACCGACAAGGCGGGGCCGACGGCCGAGGAGCGCGCCCTTGCCGACGCCAAGGTCGCCCTGGCGGAGAGTGCGGTAGCCGATACGCAGGCCGCGCTCGACAAGACGCGCATCCTTGCGCCACAGGCCGGCACCATCGGTACCGTGGTGGCCGAGATCGGCGAGGTGCTGACTCCCGGCAAGCCCGTGGTGGTATTCGTGCCGGATGAGAGGCCCTGGACGTCCTTCGTCCTTCGCGAGGACGCCCTGCACGGGCTCGGCATCGGCTCCCGAGTCGCGCTCAGCACCGGCGAGGCAAGCCCGTTCGAGGCGATTGTGACCGAGATGCGTCCGCTCGGGGAATTTGCCACCTGGCGCGCTGCCCGGGCCGTCGGCGACCATGACCTCAACAGTTTCACGCTTCGGTTCGAGCCGGCCGCCGATGTGCAGGGCCTGGCGCCGGGAATGACGGTCTTCCTCGACCGCCGATGAGGCAGCCGCCTCCGTTCTGGCGAAATCACTCACCGCAAGCGGTTTGGCTGGACGGAACTGCCACGTGGGATTATCCGTTACGGAGGAAATCGCTCCCGTCCCTGCCGCCGAGAGGAAGACCATTGACTGCCCGCATTGAAGATTATGCCCTCATCGGGGATTGCGAAACCGCGGCCCTGGTATCACGCGATGGTTCGATCGACTGGCTGTGCTTCCCGCGTTTCGACTCGCCTGCCAGCTTCGCGGCCCTTCTCGGTACGCCCGAGAATGGGCGTTGGCGCATCGCCCCGGCCGATCGTAGTGCGCGCATCAGCCGGCGCTACCGCCCCGATACGCTGATCCTCGAAACCACTTTCGAGACGGACGAAGGCACGGCGATGCTCGTCGACTTCATGCCCCTGCGCGACAATACGAACGATCTCGTGCGCATCGTCGTCGGGCTCACCGGCAAGGTCGACTTCACCACCGATTTCGTTGCCCGCTTCGACTATGGCCGCACGGTGCCGTGGGTCTCCAAGACGGAAGACGGCGCCATCATCGCGGTGGCCGGCCCCGACCGGCTGGTACTGAGCACGCCCGTCCCCCTGGAGGGCGCGGATCTTCATACCGCAGGCTCCTTCACCGTCTCGGCCGGCGAGCGCGTGCCTTTCGTGCTCACCTACAATCGCTCCCACATGCCTCTGGCGGCCTGTCCCGACGTCGAGGCGGCGCTCGCCAACACCGAGAGCTTCTGGCGCGACTTCGCCGGACGCTGCCCGCCGGTCGGCCCATGGACGGAGACGGTCAAGCGCTCGCTGATCACGCTGAAGGCGCTCACCTACATGCCGACGGGCGGAATCGTCGCCGCCGCCACCACTTCGCTGCCAGAGCAGATCGGCGGAACGCGCAACTGGGACTATCGCTATTGCTGGCTGCGCGATGCCACCATGACGCTGCAGGCCTTCATGAAGCTTGGCTATTACGAGGAAGCCTCGGCCTGGCGCGAATGGCTGATGCGTGCCGTTGCCGGTGCGCCCGAGCAGATGCAGATCATGTACGGCGTCTCCGGCGAGCGGAACCTGCTCGAATGGGAGCCGCGCTGGCTCTCGGGCTTCGAGAATTCGCGTCCGGTGCGTATCGGCAACGCCGCTGCGGAGCAGTTCCAGCTCGACGTCTACGGCGAAGTGGCCGACGCGATGCTGCACGCGGCGATGGGCGGCATGCCGCGCCACCCGCGTACCCGCGCCCTGAGCGAGGTGATCCTACCCTTCCTCGAAAGCGCCTGGCGCCGGCCGGATGAAGGGATCTGGGAGGTGCGGGGCGGTGCCCAGCACTTCACCCATTCCAAGGTCATGGCCTGGGTCGCCTTCGATCGTGCCGCCACCATGTCGGACCATACGGGCGACCGGCCGGAATTCGTCCAGCGATGCCGTGCCGTTGCCGACGAGATCCACCAGGATATCTGTCAGAAGGCCTTCGATCCCGATCTCGACAGCTTCGTGCAGGCCTATGGCTCGAAGACGATCGACGCCAGCCTGCTGCTGATCCCGCTGGTGGGCTTCCTGCCGGCGGACGATCCGCGCGTGACGGGCACGGTCAAGGCCATCGAGAACACGCTGCTGCATCACGGCCTGGCGCATCGCTACCAGACGGAGCGTGTCGACGACGGCCTGCCCCCCGGAGAGGGCACCTTCCTCGTTTGCAGCTTCTGGCTCGCCGACGTCTACACATTGCAAAATCGCTATGAGGACGCTCGCCGCCTCTATGAGAGGTTGCGAGGCCTGTGCAACGATGTCGGCTTGCTTTCGGAGGAATACGATCCCGTGGCGGGCCGCATGCTGGGCAATTTCCCGCAGGCCTTCAGCCATATCGGCCTGATCAACACGGCGCTCAATCTCGCTCGCAGCAGCGGCCCGGCGGAGGAGAGGGCAGAGGCCGCCGGCGAGATGCCCAGGGAATCCGAACCCGTATAGGGTTTAGGGCGGGAGACTGCTCTTTCTGCATTCTTTTCTTGCAGGAACGCAGAATATTCATCCGCCGTTCCCTGTCATAGTTGACGGTCTTAGCCATATCGGCTGTGATATGTCCTTACGCGGGAGCCGAAGGACTATGGGAAGAGCGCCGTCTCCTGATGCAGGGAGCACGAGCCACTCGAAAACGGGTGGCAAGACGTTGGAACCACTCTTCACCTATATATGGAAGAACAGTCGCCGGCAGCAGATCTACATCATCGTTATCGTGCTGGCATCGCTGCCTTTCTACTATTTTTCCCTCGATCTTCCGCGCGGCATCGTCAACGACGCCATCCAGGGCCGCGCCTTCAGCAAGGGGGCGGCGGAAGTCCCGCTCATTCACATAGACCTGGAGCTACCCACCTTCCTGGGGGGCTATGCCGTGAAATACACGGCCCTGCCGCTTTCGCGCATGGAATATCTGATGGCGCTGAGCCTGATCTTCATCGTGCTGGTGATGATCAACGGCTTCTTTCGCTATGTGATCAACATGCAGAAGGGCAAGCTCGGCGAGTTGCTGTTGCGCCGGCTGCGCCTGGACCTCTTCAACCTCCTGCTGCGCTTCAGTCCGGAGGCGATCCGGTCCGTCCGTTCGGCCGAGGTGGCTACCATCATTCGCGATGAGGTCGAGCCCATCGGCGGCTTCGTGGGCGATGCCTTCATCCAGCCGGCCTTCCTCGGCGGCCAGGCCGCGACGGCACTGGCCTTCATCCTCCTGCAGAGCCCCTTTCTCGGCCTGCTCGCCGGGGCCATGGTGATGGTGCAGGCCATCATCATCCCGAGGATGCGGCGCGAGCAACTGCGCCTTGGGCGCCAGCGCCAGGTGCGCTCACGCAATCTTGCCGGCCAGATCGGCGAAATCGTGGACGGCATGGCGGAGGTCAGCAACCACAATACGCGCGGCTATGAGGGGCAGCGGATCACCACGATCCTCAACGACCTGTTCTGGATCCGTTACGATCTCTATGCGCGCAAGTTCATGGTGAAGTTCATCAACAGCACGCTGTCGCAGATCACGCCCTTCCTTTTCTATTCGATCGGCGGCTATTTCGCCCTGCGCGGCAACCTCGACATCGGCCAGCTTGTCGCCGTGATCGCCGCCTATCGCGATCTGCCGCCCCCGACCAAGGAACTGATCGACTGGGATCAGCAGCGCATGGACGTTCAGGTCAAATATGCCCAGATCGTCGAGCAGTTTTCCCTCGCAGAACTGCCCGCTGCCACCGGCGTGCCGCCGGCGACGCTTGCCGGCACCATCGAGCTGGAGGCGCTCAGGGTGCGCAGCCAGGGCGGCGACATGCTGCTGGACGGCGTCAACCTCGCGCTGCCGCTCGGCCAGCATATCCTGCTCACCGGCACCCGGGGGGAGGGTTATGTCACCATTGCGCATGTGCTGGCCCGGCGCTTCAGCGACTATTCCGGCAAGGTGCGCCTGGCCGGGCTTGACTTTTCCAACCTTCCTTCGCGTTGGCTCGGCGCGAAGATTGCCTATCTCGGCCCCGATCC
Organism: Labrys sp. ALF-8; assembly: GCF_059699065.1. Classification (NCBI taxonomy): domain Bacteria; kingdom Pseudomonadati; phylum Pseudomonadota; class Alphaproteobacteria; order Hyphomicrobiales; family Xanthobacteraceae; genus Labrys; species Labrys sp. ALF-8. The sequence goes on along the minus strand of NZ_AP048537.1, from coordinate 1,336,516 downwards.
GCCGGTTTTCGGGGGGACGCTGCGGCACAACCTGACCTACAGCCTGAGACGTCCCTCGCCGGAGTCGCCGGAAACGCGCTCCTATGAGGATTGGGGCGACGAAGTGGACAGCGAGGCGGAGGTGGAGGACGAGCGCCCTCTCGACGATGCCGCCTCGCCCGATCCCCAGGGAGAACTCATCACCCTGCTCCAGGATACGGGTCTGGCCGAAGCCGTCTTCGGTCTTGGCCTGGCCAGCGACCTGCCGGAGGAGCCGGACGCCGATCTCGCCGGGCGGATCGTCAAGGCCCGGCTTGCCGTGATCGAGGACCTCCAGGCCAGCGGCTCGGCGGGTTGCATCGAGGCTTTCGATCCGAGCCGTTACAACCATCACGCGACGATCGGCGAAAACATCTTCTTCGGCGTGCTGCGCCGCAAGGCCAGCCTCGACACCTTGATCGACGATGTCGTGATTCTCGCCTTCCTGCGGGAGGACGGGCTCTTTGACGATATCCTCACGCTCGGTCTCGACATCGCCGCGACCACCTGCGAAATTTTCGCCCAGGTTTCGAACGACCACGTTCTCTTCGATCGCTTCTCCTTCATTTCCTACAGCGACCTGCCGCGCTTCGCCGATATCGTCGCGCGCGCCAAGCGGCTGGGCATCTCCTCGCTCGCCAAGGCCGAACGGCAGGCACTCGCCACACTCGCCTTCGAGTATTGCGAGACGCAGCATCACCTCGACCTTCTCACCGACGCGATCTGCGCCAAGGTGCTCTGGGTGCGAGGCAATCTGATGCGCGCGGGCACCGGCGTCCTGAAGGATGCCATCGAATTCTATGCTCCCGAGCAACTGTGCGCGTCGGCGAGCCTGCGCGACAATCTGCTGTTCGGCCGCATAAACCACGCCATTCCCGGTGCCGAGCAGCGTGTCGGCCACGCGCTTCATGTGGCGGTGCAGCGCTACGGCCTCGATAGCACGGTATTCGGCCTCGGTCTGGACCATGAGGTCGGCCCGAAGGGACGCTCGCTGATGGCGACGCAACGCACGGCGATCGGTCTGGTACGCTGCCTCATCAAACGCCCGGAGATACTCATCCTCGACCAACCCGTGCTCTCGACGTCGGGCGAGGAGCAGCAGCGGATATTCTCGGCGGTTCGCCGACGCATGGAAGGGCGGACGCTGCTCGTCGCAATGCGCGACCCCCCGCAGGGCGAGAGCTTCGACCTGGTGGTTGCCACGGCAGGCAGCCGCATCGAACGTTCGGCGCTGGTGGCCGGCGAGACGGCGAACCTGGCGGAAGAGGCCGTCGCCGAGGAACGCGCTGAGATACGGGCCTTGCGGGCCGTGCCGATGTTCGCACTGCTCGATACGCCGCGCCTCAAGCTGATCGCCGTGACCAGTCGGCGGATGCACTTCGGCGATGGGCAGGTGATCTTCCACCAGGACGACGAAAGCGATGCGGCCTATATCATCCTGTCAGGCACCGTGGACGTCTTTATTGAACGTCACGAGGGGCGCGTGCACGTCGCTCGCAATCCGGAGCACTCCATTGTCGGCGAGATGGGCCTGATAAGCGACGCTCCTCGTTCGGCCACCATCATCGCAGTCGGAGACGTCGTGGCGCTACGCCTCGCCCGCGATGTCTTTCTCAATCTCGTCGCGGAGATTCCGGCCCTTGCCCTCGCTATCATGCGGGAACAGATCGCGCGCCTCAACAAAGCTGAGCGTCGCTATCGCCAGTAGCCTGTCCGGGCGGAGATGCGAAGCATGGAAAAGGCCGGCTGGGGCCGGCCTCTCCCTCTCGCGTCAGGATGCCGTGTTCAGAGCCTGGCGAGCATGCGGCAGAGCTTGATCAGATCCGCGTCATAATCGTCCGAAGCGCCGAGTATCAGAGAGCAGCGCTTCTTGAGGGCGATGCGCTGGCTTCGGCTCATGTTGGCCAATTGCGCCGAGACATTACCGATATTCACCCCCGTGCCGGGCGGGCTGCCGGGAGTTCCGGGCGCCGTCGTGTCGGTGCCGGGAACGTTGACGCCGACGTTGGCGTTCACGCCGGTCTGATTGCTCAGGGAGGCCGAGACATTGGCGTCGGCGGCGGGGGTGTTTGCGTTGACATCGGCATTGACGCCCGTTGCCGAGGTCGCCGAGGCATTCACGCTGGCGTTCACGGCATTGCCGACATTTGCCGTCGTGCTGGAGTTGAGGCCGCCATTGTTCAGGCTGGTGTTGCTGTTCACGCCCACCGAGCCGACGTTGGCGCTGACGCCGACATTGGCGCCGCCCAGGGCTCCTCCGACCGCGCCGACCGCGCCGCCCACGGCATTGCCGACACCGCCGACCGAGCGGCCGAGGCCACCGTTCTGCGCCATGGCTGAACCGGACATTACCAAAATACCTGCGACACCGGCCGCAACGGCCAGCTTGAAACAATGCTTGTAGGTTATCTCAAACATCTAGGGCCTCCGCCAGTTTTCAACTCCAACGGCCAGCTCGATGTCCGGCGTTGGAGTTTAGGAGCCCCAAGAACGCGCCGGCTGCCATTGGGTTCCGTAAAAATATGCAAAAAAGAAGCGCTCATCAATAAAATTTCAGAGAACTTTTCTTATTTGTCTTATAAATTTTAGTTTATTTGTTTTTAGTGCCTGTCTTTATAAATTTTTTGTAAAAACAAATTACGATTATAAAAGGTATATTAAAAACTATTACAATATATATGGGATAACGTAGAATATTATTCTACGATAACAAGGAAATAATAACTAAATTATAGATAGATATAAATGCACTCTGTAGTTTGTATTTGTTGCCATTCGTTATTTCTTGGAAGGGTGGCGGTGGCTTGTACTTGAATCTCTCGCGCAACATCGCACCTACAAAGAGGTATGTTTTGTTGGTATTTTAATACCAAATAGACGTAAAAAGCCTCCCGGCACTTCAAAGTGAGGAGGCTTTCGCTGTTTTGATCTATCAGAAAGGAGAATCCGGGTAGTAGAAATCCTTGGCGTTCTCCTTCGTCACAAGGGTGGCATCGAGGATGTAATTGCCGCGCACCGGCAACTTGTCGTAGAGGTGAGCTGCGGTCAGATCCATGGCGACCGCGACCATCGCCGGCGGATAGAGCACGTCCACCGGGATCATGCTGTCGCCGTCCATCACCTTCTTCACCATGTCCTTCATGCCGGCGCCGCCCACCACGAATTTGATGTCGCTGCGGTTGGCCTGCTTGATGGCCTCCAGCACGCCCAGGGCCATGTCGTCATCCTGGCACCAGACCGCATCGATCTTGGGATGCTTGGTCAGAAAGTCCTGCATCACCTTGAAGGCGTCGTCGCGACTCCAATTGCCGAATTGGCTGTCGATCACCTTGACGTCGGAGCCCTTCAGGCCTTCGTTGAAGGCATTGACGCGCTGTTCGTCGATGACGATTGGCAGGCCGCGGATCACCACGATGTCGCCCTTGCCGCCCAGTTTCTCCTTCACATAGGCAGCCGATACCGTGCCGAGAGCCGGATTGTTGCCGGCGACATAGAGGTCCTGGATCGGTTCGCGCAGGGCACGATCGACCACGGTGACGAAGATGCCCTTGGCCTTCACCGCTTTGAGCGGATCGGTGAGTTCGTCCGAATTATGCGGCAGCGTTACGAGCGCGTCGATGCCCTGCGTGGTCAGGTCCTCCAGGGCATTGGCCTGCGAGGCGCCGTCCGGCGATGTCTTGACGACGACCTTGAGGCCCGGATAGCGCGCCTCCAGCGCCTTGGCTTCTTCCTGGGCGTGATAGACGACGCCGCCCGTCCAGCCATGATCGGCGGCCGGGATCGAGACGGCGATGGTCTTGGTGTCGGCCGCGTGGGCGGCCAGCCCTGCAGCGGCGATGAAACCCGCCGCCAGCAGGCCCGTGATGAGTTTGCGCATTTCTTCCTCCCTTGCGCTGGAACCTTGTCGTCAGGAGGTTCCGTCCCTGTTCCGAGGGGGCGGGGATGCCTCCGCCCGCTCTTGGAAAGGATGTGTTCTGGGATTGGGGTCGGGTAGCGATGGCTGGGGCTTTCTCGAATGGCCTCATTCCCGGTCGTTGCGCGCTGGCCCGCCGGGCGGGCGCCAGCCCTCTGGTTTGCCGCCCGTCCCTTCAGGTCCTCCTTGCCAGCGAGCGCTGGACCAGCATGGCGAGGATGATGATCGAGCCCTGCACGACCCCGATCAGCTTCTCGTCGATGAGGTTGGAGAGCAGCATGATGTTGCCGATGGTCTCCAGGATCACGGCGCCGCAGATCGAGCCCCAGATGCGGCCGACACCGCCGCGCAGTGCCGTGCCGCCGACCACGACCGCCGTGATGGCCTGCAACTCGTAGGTGATGCCGGTCGTGGCGGTCGAAGAGCGAAGCCGGGGCACGTAGATGGCCACCGCGATCGCCACGCAGATGCCCTGGATGATATAGGTGAGGAGGCGGACCCGGTTCACCGAGATGCCAGAGTAGCGCGCCACGTCTTCGTTGGAGCCGACCGCCATCACATGGCGGCCGAAGGTGGTGCGATAGAGCGTGAAGGCGCCGATCAGAGCTACCGCGGCGACCACGACGACCGGGATCGGGATGCCCAGGAGCTTGCCCGCATAGACGGGCGCATAGGTGCTCGAGAGCTCGCTCGATCGCATCGAGATCGTGCCGCCGCCCGCGAGCCAGGTCTGCAACGACCGGAAGATCGTCATGGTGCCGAGCGTGACGATGAAGGGCTCGATGCCGCCCACGGTCACGCCGATTCCGTTCGCGGCGCCGCAGGCGATGCCGAGGATGAGTGCGATGGCGATCCCAGCCGCGAGCAGGGCATAGGTGTCCTGGAAATAGCCGCCGTTGAAGAACAGAATCATCACGCCGGAAATCAGCGCCAGCATCGAGCCCACCGAAAGGTCGAGCCCGCCTGCGGTGATCACGAAGGTGGCGCCGACGGCGATGACGGCGACGAATGAGCATCGCGCCAACACGTTTGCGAGATTGTCGAAGGTCAGGAAGACGGGATTGACGAGGTAGCCGAGCACCATCAGGACTGCGAGCGCGGCGAAGGGAGCGGCGGCGCGCATGTCGAGGTCGCGCCACCAGCGCGCGCCCGACTTGGTGGGGGCTGCGGAGTCACTCATCGAAGGGCTCCCTCATAATGCGATCCTCGCCTCCTTCTGGCCGGCGCCGGTGGCATGAACCACGATCTCGGCCTCCGTCATCGTCTCGCCGCTGACTTCGCCGGCGATGCGGCCGTTTCGCATCACGAGGATGCGGTGGCACACGCCGATCAGTTCCTGCATCTCCGAGGAGATCACGATCACCGCCTTGCCGCCTGTGGCGAGGGCGGCGATGAAGCGGTAGATCTGTTCCTTGGTGCCGATGTCGATGCCGCGTGTCGGCTCGTCGATGATGACGATGCCGGGCTCCAACAGCATCATCTTGGCGAGCAGCAGTTTCTGCTGATTGCCGCCTGAAAGCTGGCCGGCCAGCAGCGTCCTGGAGCGAGCCCGGATGTCGAACTCGGTGAAGGCCTGGTTCAGGGCCGCCCATTCCCTGGCCATGTCGATCAACGGCCCCCGGGTGAAGCGGTCGAGCGCGGCGAGCGTCAGATTGGTGCGAAGGTCCTTGGCGAGGAGCAGGCCCTTGCCCTTGCGATCCTCGCTCAGGTAGACGATGCCGGCGTCCATGGCCTGGCGGGCCTGACGGAACTGCACGGGCTTGCCGTCGATACGCACGGCTCCGGATCCTCCCCGCAGGCCGAGGAGGCCTTCGAACAATTCGGTGCGGCCGGCGCCGACAAGCCCGGCAAAGCCGAGGATCTCACCTTCGTACAGCCTGAAGTTCGTACCGGCGGCATAGCCGGGTACGTCGAAATTCTCTACCTCGAGGACAGCGCGCTCCCGCGTCGGCAGCGTCTTGGGCGGGTAGAGATTTGCCATGTCGCGACCCACCATCAGCCGGGCCATGTCGAGCGGCTGAAGCGATGCCGCCTCGCGCGTGGCGATCCATTTGCCGTCGCGGAGTACGGTGACGCGATCGGCGATCGCCTTCACCTCGTTGAGCTAGAGCACGCCGATGCCCTTGGCGCGAATGGAAGCGATGACCCCGAGCAGCGCCTGCGTCTCTACCGGCGTGAGAGAGGCGGTGGGCTCGTCGAAGACGACGACGCGGTGCGGCACAAGAAGCGCCCTGGCGATCTGCACCAGCTGCCGCTGGGCGATCGAAAGGCGCTCCACCACGCGCGTGGCATCGATATCCGCGCCGAGATTGCGCATCGCGGCGGCCGCGGCTGCATTCATCGACCGATCATCCACCGAAAGGCCCCGCCGGATCTCACGGCCAAGAAAGATATTCTGGGCCGCCGTGAGATGAGGGGCGAGCAGGATTTCCTGATGAACCAGCACGATCCCGCGATGCTCGGCGTCGACCGGGCCGCTGAAATGGACTTCTCCGCCATCGATGGCGAGCGTGCCCTTGCTCGGCTGCAGGTGGCCGGCAAGGATCTTCATCAGGGTGGATTTGCCGGCGCCGTTCTCGCCGATGATGGCATGTACTTCGCCCGCCCTGAGGTCGAGCGAGATATTGCTCAGCACCTCGATGGGGCCGAAGCTTTTGGACAGGGCGCTGGCGGACAGGACGGGAGCATTCCCATCCTGCGGCGCGCCCTCGTTCGCCTCGATCTGAGACAAGATCCATTCCCGGTTGCGTTTCCCGTCCGAGGTGCAGCCGCATTCTATCGTGCGGAATGAGTTACGTACCTCGGAGCATGTTCAGATTAGCCCGCCCGGTGGCGCTGTCAATCTGCGCTGCCCAAGCTGTCGAAACTGTAATCGGGAAATACAGCGGTGGCCGTAGGGCGCTGCTGCAATCTCGCACTATCGCGCCGTCACCCTGCAACCATCGAGGAACAGGCGCACCGCGGCCTGCGTGCGGCGGCGCATCTCGGCCGGCGTCTCGGGAACGCCGAGCAGTGCGCGGCCTCTCGCCCCCTGAACCACCAGCGTGACGAAAAGCTCCGTTGCCATTGGCGCATCCTCGAGCGCGATCTCGCCGCGGGTCTGATAGACCGCCAACACCCGCGTGACGCTGCCGAGCACGCCGAATTTCATCTTGTCGGCGAACAGGCGGCTGACGGCGGGGAAACGCTGAACCTCGTTGATGACGAGGCGATAGAGCGCCAGCGCCTCGGGCTGCGTGGCGGCGACTTCGAGCATCTCGGCGAAGGCCAGCAGGCCTTCCTCGACCGGCGCCGGGCCGACCTCATAGGTGCCGATGAAGGAGAGCCTCTGTTCGATCAGGCGCCTCAGGGCGTCGACGAACAGGTCTCCCTTGTCACGGTAGCGAGCGTAGACGAAGCGCTTGGCGACCCCCGCCTCCTCGGCGATCGTCTCCAGGGAGACGCCGTCGAGGCCGCGGGTGATGAAGTGTCTCGTGGCGGTGTCGAGCAGCGCCTGGTGCCGCCGTTCGGCCTCCGCGCGCGTCGGCCGCCCGCCGGGGCCGCGGCGGAAGGGAGGCTGGGGGGCGATGAGAGACGAGTCGGACATAGTCGATCTATAGGTCGTTCGGGTTGGCGGGTGCAACGCGACGCCTTCTCCGGCCGGTGAGAAGTGCCTCTCGTGTCACACCCTTGTATGCCTCTCCGCCCTTGATCTTGCCTTCATTCGGCGCATAATGCAACGATATCGTTGCGTTGCATTATTATGGTGCCATTGTGAATCGATCCCTCGTCTTCGTCATCATCGCCCTCCTGGCGGCAGGCGCGGCGCTTTTCTGGAAGTTCGAGGGCAATGAGGCCAGCCCCGGCTGGCAGGGCTATGCCGAGGCCGACTACGTGAAAGTGGGGCCGACCCAGCAGGGCACCCTGGTCTCGCTTTCGGTGGGGCGAGGAGACGAGATCAAGGAGGGCGACCCGCTGTTCGCCCAGGACGACACGCAGGACAAGGCGGCCATGGACCAGGCCCGCCAGCAACTCGCCCAGGTGAAGGCGCAGGTTGCCAATCTCCAGGCTGGCGGCAAGGACACGGAGATCCGGCAGGCCGAAGCCAACCTGGTCGACGCCATCGCTACGCGCGACCGTTCGCAAGCCGATTTGCAACGGGCAGAAACACTGCTGAAGAGCGGCAACACGACCTTCCAGAATGTTGATCAGCTGCGTGCGACGGCCGCCTCCGCGGTGGCGAAGGTTTCCGTCGCACAGGCCGCCCTTGCCCAGATCAAGGCCCCGATGGGCCGTCCGGGCGAGATCGAGGCCGAGCAGGCCGCCGTCAGTGCCGCCGAAGCCGCACTCGCGCAGGCTCAATGGCGCTTCGATCAGCGCCATGTCGCCGCACCCGTCGGCGGAAGGGTCGCCGATACGTTGGCATTGCCCGGCGAGACGATCGCTGCCGGTGCGCCCGTCGTCTCCCTGCTGCCGTCCGCAAACATCTTCGTGCGCTTCTTCGTGTCCGAGCCCGATCTTGCGAAACTTCATCGCGGTGACAGCGTGACGATCCGCTGCGACAACTGCCCGGCCGGCCTCATGGGCACCGTCTCCTTCGTGGCGCCGCAGCCGCAATACACGCCGCCGATCATCTACAGCGAGGCGACGAGAGCCAAGCTCGTCTATCTCATCGAGGCACGGCCGAAGCCCGATCAGGCGATGCTTCTGAAGCCGGGCCAGCCCGTTGACGTCCATCCAGCCGGACGCGCGCCCGGCAAGGTAGGTTCATCGTGAGCATGAACGGCTCTCTTCCGCTCGCCATCGATGTCAGGCACCTGCGCAAGAGCTTCGGCGAGCGAAAGGTAGTCGAGGATCTCACGCTGCAGGTGCCGGCAGGCGAGATCTGTGGCTTTCTCGGCGCCAACGGTTCAGGCAAGACCACGACGATCCGCATGCTCTGCGGCCTGCTTACGCCCGATGGCGGGGAAGGGACCTGCCTGGGCTTCGACGTGCTCAAGGAGCCGCTCAAGATCCGCCGGCAGGTGGGCTACATGACGCAGCGCTTCAGCTTCTACGAGGATCTCACCGTGTGGGAAAACCTCGAATTCGTGGCGCGCCTGTATGAAATATCCAACCGCAAGGCTGCGATCGCCGACGTGATGCAGCGCATGGGCATCGCCGACCGCGCAACCCAGCTCGCGGGGCAACTGTCGGGGGGCTGGAAGCAGCGCCTGGCGCTTTCGGCCTGCATCCTTCACGAACCGAGGCTGCTGCTCCTCGACGAGCCGACGGCGGGGGTCGATGCCAAGGCCCGGCGCGAGTTCTGGGACATGATCCACGATCTCGCCGGCAAGGGGCTCACCGTGCTGGTTTCGACCCATTACATGGACGAAGCGGAGCGCTGCCAGCGCATCCTCTATCTCTCGAACGGCCGCATCGTCGTCCAGGGCACCGCGCCGGAAGTGGTCGCCAATGCCAGCCTGATCACCTTCGAGGGCACAGGCGAGGATATCGACGAGGCTTCGCGCCTGCTTCGGCAGGCGCCCGGCGTCGAGGCTGCCGCCGTGTTCGGGCGCTCGCTCCATGTCGCCGGTTCCAACCGCGAGGCCCTGAGGAAAGCGATCGAATCGCTGCCCGAGGCCGCCGCGCTGCATTGGGAGGAAGTCGAACCCCGGCTGGAGGACGTCTTCATCCATCTCCTGAGCCAGTCGGGAGGGTGATCGCGATGGGTTTCTCCTTTGGTCGCTTCATGGCCGTGCTGCGCAAGGAGTGGACGCAGATGCGGCGCGATCCGATGACGCTTCGGCTGATCATCGTCCTGCCGCTCATGCAGCTCTTCCTGTTCGGCTATGCCATCAACTCCGATCCGAAGCACCTGCCGACAGGCCTCCTGTCGGCCGATCATTCCCAATATGAGCGCACTCTGGTTGAGGCGCTGCGCAACACGGGTTATTACGATTTCATTCCCATGAAGTCAGAAGCGGAGGCCGAGCAGGCGATCGCACGCGGCGACGTCCTGTTCGTCCTGAACATCCCGCCGAATTTCGGCCGCTCGATCGATCGGGGCGAAAGCCCTTCCGTGCTGCTCGATGCCGACGCCACCGATCCCACTGCCATCGGCAACGCGACATCGGCGCTTGCCTCTCTCGGCTCGATCTTCGACCGCGACCTGCCGCCAAACATGCGCTCGACCATGGGGAGCCAGCCCTTCCAATTCCAACTGCATGCCCGCTACAATCCCGAGCAGTTGACCGTGCTCAACATCGTGCCCGGACTTATCGGCACCGTGCTGGTGTTCTCGACGCTGATCATCACCACGCTCTCGATCACCAAGGAGCGCGAACGTGGCACGATGGAGAACCTGCTCGCCATGCCGGTCCGGCCGGTGGAGGTGATGCTCGGCAAGATCGTGCCCTATATCGGTATCGGCTATCTGCAGATCATCCTCATCATCTCGATCTCGATCTTTGCCTTCCATCTGCCGGTGCGTGGCTCGATCTCGCTGCTCTTCGTGGCGCTCGGCCTGTTCATCGCCTGCAATCTGGCGCTTGGATTCACCTTCTCCACCGTGTCGGCCACCCAGATGCAGGCCCAGCAGATGGCACAGTTCACGCTGCTCCCCTCGATGATGCTCTCCGGCTTCATGTTCCCGTTCAAGGGCATGCCTGTCTGGGCGCAGTGGCTCGGCGAAATCCTGCCGCTCACCCACGCGCTGAGGATCATCCGCGGCGTGCTCCTCAAGGGCAACGGCTTCCCCGAGATCTGGCCGGAACTCTGGCCGATCGCGCTGTTCGCGCTCTTTACGGGATTCATCGCTGTCTATTTCTACCGCGAGACGCTGGACTAGCTTTCCGGGCGGGATGTCCGCGCACCGGGAAATCTTTCCCTATAGGCGTGCGGCGTGGTTGCGAGTTGCCGGGCGAAGCTGCGCCGCATCGTCTCTTCCGAGCCGAAGCCGCATTGCCGCACGATCGTCTTCAGCGGGGTCTGGGTATCCGCCAGGAGCAACCGTGCCCGCTCCACCCGGAGCCGTTCGACCGCCTGGGCCGGCGGGAGCCCGGTGGCCTGGCGGTAATGGCGCTGAAAGCTGCGCTCGCTCATGTTGCAGCGGGCGGCCAGGGCGAGAATCGACAGATCCTCGCCCAGGTTCTCGCGCATCCAGCCATGCAGCACCTCGAATCGCCCGTCGCCGTTCTGGAGGGCCAGTGCGGCGCTATATTGCGATTGCCCGCCCGGACGCTTGAGAAAGACAACCAGGTCCCGCGCCACCGCCAGGGCCATCGTCCGGCCGAGATCCCTTTCCACCAGCGCGAGCGCGAGATCGATGCCGGCGGTGACGCCGGCCGAGGTCCAGAGCTTGCCGTCCTCGATGAAGATCGGATCGCTCTCGACATGGGCCTGCGGGAAAGACACCGCCAGGAGGGCGCAGGAGTCCCAATGGGTTACGACGCGCCGTCCGTCGAGGAGACCGGCCGCGCCGGCGAGAAAGGCACCGGTGCAGATGGAAGCGACACGGCGTGCATTCGCCGCCTTGCGCGCTATCCAAGCGACCAGTTCTTCGTCCCCGGCGGCCACGTGCACCGCTCGGCCGCCTGCGATCACCAAAGTGTCGCAAGGCTCCTCCGGATCCGGAAGGGGCTCGCTCAGCAAGGTCAGGCCGGCCCAGGCCACGGTCTGGGCGTTCCTCCCGACGATGCGCAGGAGATAGGCGGGCTCCTCTCCCGCGTCTTCGAGCATGCGGTTTGCGGAACCGAAGACCTGCATCGGGCCGGCAATGTCGAGCAGCTGGAAATCCGGAAAGGCCAGGAGATCGATGCGGCGCCGATCGCGAAGCTTTGGCGCAATTTGTGGGTCATGTGTCATTTACGCCAAAGCATGAGGCGATAGCATGAACCTGTCAACACCGGGCGGGCGGACCGGGGTTCCTGACGGGAGTACCGGAGCCCTCGACCCTCGCTCCCCGATTTCTCTGCCGGTGCCGGGGCGAGAGTGCCGCGGCGTTCAACACATCCCGCATCTCCTTTCAGGAAAAGAACCCATGACGCTCGATATAGGCTTCCTCATCTTCCCGAACTTCCAACTCGTTGACCTCGCCGGTCCGTTCGATCTCTTCGCCCAGGTGCCGGGCTGCCGCCTCCATCTGATATGGAAGAACCTCGAGTCCGTCCGCGCCACCAGCGGCTGGGATCTCGCGCCGACCGTGACGCTCGATGCCTGCCCCGTTCTCGACATGCTCTGCATACCCGGCGGCGGCGGCGTCAACGCGCTGATGCAGGATCCCGAAATCCTCGACTTCGTACGGGCACAGGCGAAGACGGTGCGGTATCAGACCTCGGTCTGCACGGGAGCCCTGGTCTGGGGCGCCGCGGGACTGTTGCGCGGCCGGCGGGCGACGACCCACTGGGCTTCGCATCATCTCCTCGCCGGGCTTGGCGCCGTTCCGGTGGAGGAGCGTGTCGTCGTCGACGGCAACCTGATCACGGGAGGCGGCGCTACCGCCGGTATCGACTTCGCGCTGGCCGTGGTTGCACGCCTCAAGGGACAGGAAGAGGCCGAGGCGGCGCAACTCGAGCTCGAATATGCGCCGGCGCCGCCCTTCAACGCCGGTTCGCCGCGCACGGCTCCGGCGGCCGCCGTCGAGCGTGTGCGGCGGGATTCGGCAAGAACCGTTGCCGAACGCGAGCGTATCGTCGCCAGCCTGGGCGTGGCTGCCTGAGGCGGGGTACGAGTGGGAGCCGGCGAGCAGTACCGTCAGGCGCTCGCGGGCTTCTTCCTTGGGCGGGCGGCGACGCGTGCCGAGACGTTCAGCGCAGCGGCGGCGCGGATGAGCGTCTTCAGCGCCTCTTCGTCGATCTCCCCGCTCTCCGTGAAGTCGATGGCACGCCTGGTGTTGCCTTCGAGGCTGGAGTTGAACAGGCCGGAGGGGTCGTCCAGCGAGGCCCCCTTGGCGAAGGTCATCTTCACCACGGTCTTGTAGGTCTCGCCGGTACAGATGATCCCGTCATGCGACCAGACGGGGACACCCCTCCATTTCCACTCCTCGACCACCTCGGGGTCGGCCCGCTTGATGAGATCCCGGAGGCGGGCGAGCATCCTGCCGCGCCAGTCGCCCAATTCCTCGATTCTTCCATCGATCAGTTCGGACGCCGAGGCGGCGTCCTTTTGAGGGTTCTCGCCGCTCCTGCTCTTCGTCATGGTGCTCGTCCCTTTTCGTGGTGGCGGGGATACGTCGCAGCCGGCCCTCAGCCTCGTGCCTGCTTATAGTTTCTCGCCGGGCAATCGGCTGGCTTGCCTGACCCACGAGACCAATCGGGCCTCGTCGAGCAGATCGCTTTCGCGGATGTCGAGATAGCGCGTGTCCTTGCTCCGGGACGGCCCCGGAGGAACGGGTTGCAGCGACGTGCCACGAAAAAAGGCCACCTTGATGGAATTCGTGAAGCAATGAATGCCGAGGAACCAGCCCTGGCCATCCACTCCGTAGAGTGGCGAATTCCATCTGACGGCCTTGCGCACGCCGGGCACGGCGCGCGTGATGACGGCGTCGAGGCGATGGCCGACAGCTCGTTTCCAGCCGGGCATGGCCTCAATATAGGCTTGCACGGGTGCGTCCCCGTCATCCTTGGCGATCTGTGGGTTGCCGCCCGCAAGGAGGGGAGGGCCCGGGTCCGCCGGACTCCCGGGCTTTCCGCCGACCATGGGCTCCTCCTAGGATCCCCAGCGCTGTTCGACGCGATCATTCATACCGCTCTCTCCAGGAGTTGTTCCAGCTTGGTGAGGAACTCCTGCCACCCCGCCTTGGCTCCCCCGAATGCCTGCTTTTGATCCGGCCGGAAGCCCGACTGCTCCATGCGCAGGAGGGTTCCCGTGCTGGTCGCCGTGAGCGTGAAGGTCACCACGCTCCTCAGATCGTAGGCCGGGTCGTCATGTGTGAAGTTCCAAGTATAGGACAGTTTCTTCTCCGTCTCGACAGCGAGGACTTCGCAATCCAGCACGCCGCCCCAGTCCCCGCGAAGGTTGAAGCGATGGCCCAAGGCAGCGTTGAAGTCGTTCTTCATCAGCCACTCCTCGATCAGGTGCGGCTGCGTGAGCGCACGCCAGATCTTCGCCGGAGGATGGGCTATCTCGCGCTCGACGACGACGGAGCGGAATTGGGTTGCGATGTCGTTCATTGGTCCATCCTCTTGAGAAGATCTTCGAGACGATCGAACCGGCTCTGCCAGAAACCCGCCATCTGGCTCGTCCAGTCGACCAATGGGGCGAGTGCGCCGAGTTGCGCGCTGTAATGTGTCTGGCGGCCTTCGTGGCGGTCCCTTACCAGCCCCGCCTGCTTGAGGACGCCGAGGTGCTTGGAAACGGCCGGCTGCGAAATGCCGGCGCGGGCCGTCAAGGCTCCGACTGTCTGCTCTCCCTCCCTGCATAGCCGCTCGAAGATCGCGCGGCGGCTCGGATCGGCCAGCGTCCTGAAGAGGATATCGTGAGGTTCTGTCATTTCGGATCGCATAGCCATCGGGATATGGATTTACCTATAACCGTATAGATATATGTTGGTCAAGGGGCGGTACATGGAACTCTTCCATGCATGAACTAAGTGCCGATATATCGACTTTGCGAGGCGTATTCAGCGCCAACTACATTGTTGGCGAGTCTGTAACACATATCCAATAAGTTATTCATTTTCCGTGATTGGCCACCCTCGCGGCTGGCCCGAACGAGGCGGGCCACGCTCCCGGACCTCGCTGCCCGCAATCGGCTTCCGGGAGTCGCGCTTCGAAAAATCGAGGCGGGCTTGTCTTTCGTACAGTCTCACTTTACACTTCGTTCAGTGGAGGGAGCTTTGGCATGTCCGCACCGGCAGGTCGTCACGCGCGTTCGGGGCAGATGACGGAGGCGCATGGCTCCCTGCCTGCCGGAGAGATCCTCGGCGCCCGACTGAAGAGCCTTCGCCTGTCGCGGCGCTTGTCCCTTCGCCAGCTCGCCGAGGTCACGGGAAGCAGCGCGAGCTTCATCAGCCAGCTCGAGCGCGGTTTGACGGGAGCCAGCACCGCCTCGCTCAACCAGATCGCGGCGGCCCTCGGGGTGAGCGTCGCCATGCTCTTCGAGGAACCCTCCGCCTCGACCCATGGCGCCCTGCGACGGGGCCAGCGACCCAGCCTGCCGCCCAGCTACGGTTGCCAGAAGATGCTGCTGTCGAGACAGCCCCTCGCCGGCATGGAGGTCTATGTCGGCGATTTCGACATCGGAGGCTCGACCGGCCCCGATCGCTACACCCATGGCGATGCTCACGAGATGCTGGTGGTGCTCCGCGGCGTGGTCGAAGTCTCGCTTGGCGATGCGCTCCACGTGCTCGAGGAGGGCGACAGCATCGAATACACCACCTCGACGCCGCACCGCACGGAAAACATCGGGGCCGGGCGGGCGGAGGTCATGTGGATCATCGCGCCGCCGACATCCGCCCGCACGGAACTGGACCAATACACGGCCTTGAAGAAGCCCGCGAACAGGCCTGTCAAAAATGAGCCGGGTAACAGTGGAAAGAGGGAAGCATCATCATGAAGAGATCCGCGTTCTGTTTGCTCGCCGCAGCCATGGCGGTCGGCCTGATGACGAGCGCTGCTTCGGCGGCGGACAAGCCGTCCGCCGGGGCGGTCGTCGAAGGGGCGCTCAAGGGAAAGACGGTGACGTTCGTTTCCTATGGCGGGATCTACCAGGACGGCCAGATCGCCGCGCTGAAGGAATTCGTCGAGAAGTCGGGCGTGAATCTGCTGAGCGACGGCCCGACCGAGACCGCCAAGCTCCAGGCGCAGGTGGAATCAGGAAACGTGACCTGGGACGTCGTGGATACCTCCGACCTGCCGCCCTTCGTCTATTGCGGCAAGCTGTTCCAGAAGCTCGATCCGGCCAAGCTCGACATGTCGCACATTCCTGCTGGACAGGTCGGGGAATGCTCGGTGCCGGCCATGAACTATGGTGTGGTCCTGATGTACAACAAGGAGAAATACAAGGACAACCCGCCGCAGGGCGTCGCCGATTTCTTCGATGCCAAGAAGTTTCCGGGCGTGCGAGCGCTCGACGGTTCGGGTGATCCGAGCGGCGGCTTCCTCGAACTGGCCTTCAAGGCGGCCGGCGGCGATCCCAAGACCATGACGGCGGCCGATATCGACAAGGCCATCGCCAAGGTGAAGGAACTCGGCCCCGACACGATCTTCTGGAAGACGGGCGCCGAGTCCCAGCAGCTCGCCGAGTCCGGCGAAGCCGACATGATCATGATGTGGACCGGCCGCGCGATGACGGCCGTCAAGAACGGCGCCAAATATGCGCCCGCCTGGCAGGACTGGCTGGTTGTCATGGATCAGATGACCATTCCGGTCGGCGTCAAGGACACCGATGCCGCCTATGCTCTCCTCAACGCCTATCTGGGCAAGGGCGCACAGGAGATCCTGTCCGAGAAGACCTCCTACACGCCCATCAACAACGAAGCCCAGCCGAAGGTCGACGCCTCCGTGGCGGCATTCCTGACGAACACGCCGGAGCGCCAGAAGCAGGGGTACCAGCAGAACATCAAGTTCTGGGTGGAGAACTACGCCGCTTCGCAGGAGAAGTGGTCCGCCTTGCTGGCGGGTAACTGAGTCGCTACCGGGGAGCCGATGTCGTGAACGCGACGGGATCAACCATCCAGCCCGCCGCCCGTGTGGGGAGAGGGCGAAGGTCGAAGGCCTTCGCGCTTACCCTCCCGGCGCTTGCCCTGCTGATCCTGGTGATGGGCTATCCCCTCGTCACCATCGTTCTCCGCAGCCTCTCCGATCCGGCCTGGGGCATCCAGAACTATGAATGGTTTTTCGCCACGCCCCTCAATCTCGTCGTCCTCCAGCGGACATTCTTCATTTCCGCCTGCGTGACGCTCGTCTGCATCCTTGCCGCCTACCCCTATGCCTATCTGATGACGGCGGTGGGTCCGAAGATCCGGCTCGTGATGATCCTCTGCGTCCTGATCCCGTTCTGGGTCAGCGGCGTGGTGCGTACCCTGTCCTGGGTCCTGCTGCTGCAGGACTCCGGCGTGATAAACTCGCTTCTCAAGAGCGCGGGGCTGGACACCATACGCCTGATCCGGACGCCCACCGGGGTGGTGATCGGCATGACCCAGGTCCTGCTGCCCTTCATGATCCTGCCGCTCTATTCGGTCATGAAGGAAATCGACCTCCGGCTGATGCGCGCGGCGAAGAGCCTGGGAGCCGGCCCGCTGCGTGCCTTCTTCACCGTCTACCTGCCGCTGTCGCTGCCGGGCGTCTATGCCGGCGCCATCATCGTCTTCATTCTGGCGCTCGGCTTCTACATCACGCCGGCCCTTCTTGGCGGTCCGCGCTCCACGATGCTCTCGACGCTGGTTCAGAACCAGGTCCTCAGCCTCCTGCAATGGGGCCGGGGCGGTGCGATGGGCGTGGTGCTCCTCATCGCGACATTCCTCCTGCTGGCGCTGGCCGCGCCCGTCATGCGCCAGAAATACAAGACGGGAGCGCGGCGCTGATGCTGATGAGACCGCTTCCCAGGGTGGTGCTCGGCCTGGTCTGCCTCATGGTGGCAATATGGCTGGTGGCGCCGACCCTCGTCGTCATCCCGATGTCCTTCAACGCCAACAAGTCGCTCGCCTTCCCGCCCCGAGGCTTTTCCTGGCAATGGTACGAGAACTTCGCGACCAACGCCGAATGGTCGACGAGCTTCCTCAATTCGCTGCAGGTCGCCTGCATCGTGGCGGTGCTGGCCACCGTGCTCGGCACGCTGGCGGCCTTCGGCCTCGACCGCATGAGCGCCCGCCCCGCCGGACTGCTGCGCATGATCCTCCTCACCCCCATGGTCGTTCCGGGAGTGGTGCTGGCGATCGGGATCTATGCCGTCTATCTCGACGCCCATCTCGTAGGTACCCTGCCGGGCTTTGTCCTGGCCCATACGGTGCTGGCGCTTCCCTTCGTTCTGATCGCGGTCTCGGCCAGCCTCGAAGTGTTCGACAAGCGGCTGGAAACGGCCGCCGCGAGCCTGGGCGCCGGCGCTCTCACCACTTTCCGCACCATTACCCTGCCGCTCATCGCACCTGGTATCCTCTCGGGTTTGTTGTTCGCCTTCGCGACCTCCTTCGACGAGATCATCGTGTCTCTCTTCATCACCAGCCCGTTCCTCAAGACGCTGCCGGTGCAGATCTACACGTCGATCACCCGTGATGCCGATCCTACCGTCGCTGCTGTCGGCACCATCCTGCTGATTGCCACCTCGATGTTGATCGGCGGAGGCATGCTGCTCCTCGGCCGCGAGCGAAAGGGACGAACATGAACGAGGGCAAGACGGGTCGCGGCGCGGCGATAGACATCCGGGACGTCACGAAGTCCTATGGCAGCTTCAAGGCGCTCGACGGCGTGTCGCTCCATGTCGAGCCCGGCGAGTTCATGACGCTGCTCGGCCCGAGCGGCTCGGGAAAGACGACCACGCTCAACGTAGTCGCCGGCTTCACGGACGTGACCACCGGCACATTGCTGGTCGGGGGGCGGGACGTCGTGGGCGTTCCTGCGGACAAGCGGAACATTGGAGTCGTGTTCCAGCACTATGCGCTGTTCCCCCACATGAGCGTAGGCCGCAACGTGGCCTATCCGCTCGGATTGCGTGGCGTCGGCAGGGCGGACAGGGAAAAGCGCGTCAGACAGGCGCTGGACATGGTCAAGATGAGCGACTTCGCCCATCGCTATCCCAGCGAACTCTCGGGTGGGCAGCAGCAGAGGGTGGCGCTGGCACGGGCTCTCGTCTTCGATCCGCCGCTGCTGCTGATGGACGAGCCGCTCGGCGCACTCGACAAGAAACTGCGGGAATGGCTGCAGCTCGAGATAAAACGCATCCATCGCGAACTCGGCACGACCTTCATCTATGTCACGCACGACCAGGAGGAAGCGCTGGTGCTTTCGGACCGCATCGCGGTCTTCAACGGTGGGCACATCGAACAGGTCGGGACCGGGCGGGAACTTTATGACGAGCCGGCCACCTTGTTCGTCGGGCGCTTCATCGGCGATTCGACGGTCCTGCGCGGGGAGGTCCTCAGGGGCGGCGAGGGCACTTGCCTGCGCATCGCCGGCGAGACCGTGGCCACGCCGCGGCGGATCAACGGCAACGGCACGCCGGTCATGCTGCTGCGGCCAGAAAAGCTGACCATCCGCCGTCGCGGCCAGCCGGCCACGCATGCGCAGAACCGGCTTTCGGGCACGGTCACGGAAGCGATCTATCTGGGGTCCGGGTCGAAATACGAGGTACGGCTGGCTGACGGCTCGACCGCGATCGTCCGATCTTCCCTGGCGGATGAAAGCTTCGGCATCGGGGACGACGTCGCGCTCTGTTTCGAGGGCGTCGACGTCAAGCTGCTGCCGGACGATGCCAGTGCCGACACGTCATTGACTTGACCCCGTCAATCCACTCTTCGAAAGGCTCCGACCATGCGCGTCGAACGTAACGGCGATATTTCCTTCTGGTATGCGGATATCGGAGGCATCCCGGCGCCGCGAGCCCCGCTTCCGGGTGATATCGACGCCGACGTGGCCATCGTTGGCGCCGGGTTCACCGGTCTGTGGACCGCCTATTATCTCAAGAAGGCACAGCCCTCGCTGCGGATCGCGATCGTCGAGCGCGAATTCGCAGGGTTCGGTGCATCGGGACGGAACGGGGGGTGGCTGTCGGGCGGCTTCGGCTGGTCGCGCGAGAAGTACCTGAAGACATCGAGCCGCCCGGCTGTCGTCGCGATGCAGGCGGCGATGGCCGGTACCGTCGACGAGGTCATCCGCGTCACCGAGGCCGAAGGCATCGACGCCGACATCAGGCGTGTCGACAACCTGACCGTCGCGACGAACGCGGCGCAATTGGAGCGGGTTCGGGAAGAACACAAGGAACTCCTCGCCTGGGACGTCGATCCCGCCCGCATCGAGATCCTGGACGCCGCGGCAGCGCGGGCGCGCATCGACATACGCAACGTGATGGGGGCTCTCGTCGTCCATGGGCAGGCCCGCGTGCAGCCCGCCAAGCTCGTCAGGGGCCTGGCGGCGATGGTCGAGCGCCTGGGTGTCGGCATCTACGAGCAGACCACCGTGACTGCCATAGCCAAGGGCAGCGTCACCACCAACCGTGGCACGGTCCGCGCCGGAACCATCGTGCGGGCGACCGAAGGTTTCACCGCGGGCATCCCCGGCGAGGAAAGGACCTGGCTCGCGCTCAACAGCGCACAGATCGTGACCGAGCCGCTTCCCCCGAGCCTCTGGAAGGAGATCGGATGGGAAGGCCATGAGTTGCTCGGGAACACCGCCCACGCCTATTGCTACGCCCAGCGCACCCGAGAGGGGCGTATCACCATGGGCGGGCGCGGCGTGCCCTATCGCTACGGTTCGCGGACCGACATCAACGGCGCGACCCAGCAGGCCACGATCGATCAGCTCTATGCGATCCTCACTTCCCTCCTCCCGCAGACATCCAGGCTCCGCATCGAGCATGCCTGGTGCGGCGTGCTCGGTGTCCCTCGCGACTGGTGCACGACCGTCGGGCTCGATCCGCAGAGCCGCATCGGATGGGCGGGCGGCTATGTCGGCCTCGGGGTGTCGAGCTCCAACCTTTCCGGGCGCACGCTCTGCGACCTGGTGCTCGGCCGCGAGACGGATCTTGTTCGGCTGCCCTGGGTCAATCGCTCGGTCAGGCCATGGGAACCCGAGCCGTTCCGCTGGCTGGGCGTGCATTCGATGTACCAGCTCTACCGGCTGGCGGATCAGCGGGAGGAGAGCGGTCTTGCCCACACCTCGAAACTTGCGGCGCTGGCCGACCGGATCACAGGCCATTGATGGATATGGAGCCTACCTTGATCGACCTCAGGACGTTTCTGAATCTCGCGGACATAGACCTCGGTCCCGCCCTTCCCAAGCCGACCTCGTTCGAGGGCCAGCAGGTGGAGGCGGCGCAGACGCTCTACCGTTCGGACGACGGTGCCTTCGAGGTCGGGGTCTGGGAGTGCAGCCCCGGCCGTTTCACGGCCGACCGGACGGCTTCGTCGGAAACCTGCCATATCATCAGCGGCCGGGTGGAGATGCGAACGCCGCAGGGCGAGAGCCGGGAACTCGTCGCGGGCGACTTGCTGGTGCTGCCCCTGGGCTGGAAGGGTGAATGGCGCATCGTCGAGACGACCCGAAAGCTCTATCTGATCCATCGTCCCCAGGCGGACTAGGGCGGCCTGGGTATCGCCCCAGGCAAATGCGCTGAGCGGAAAAGGTGAAAAGCAGGCGGCCACCGGCGGGTGACCGCCTGCTTTTCTTTGTTCGTGTCGCAGGAAGCACGGGATTTTGGGGCGATATGAGCCCCGCAAAACCCATCCTCGCCGGGTTGGCGATGGCACCTCAAAAAAACACTTGCGTAATCTATCTTTCGATATATCTTAAGAGTCATCTTAAAGATGCAACGAAAGGTATAACGCATGTTTGGACGACATCATGATGCGCCCTGGGGGCGCGAGAATTTCCGGGGATGGGGCCGCGGCCGGGAGCGCGATTGCGCACCGCCCGGCGGCCGCTGGGGCCGTGGGGGCTTCGGTGGCGGGCCCGGCGGCTTCTTTGGCCGGGGCGGCTTTGGCGAACGGGCGGGCCGCGTCTTCGGACACGGCGACCTGCGACTCGTCATCCTGGCGCTGATCGCCGAGAAGCCGCGCCATGGCTACGATCTCATCCGCGCCATCGAGGAGAAGTTCGGCGGGGCCTACGCTCCCAGCCCCGGCGCAGTCTATCCCACGCTGACCATGCTGGAGGAGCAGGACTACATCCGCGCCGAAGCTTCGGAAGGAACAAAGAAGCTCTACACCATCACCCCCGAGGGCGAAGCCTTCCTGGCGGAGAACCGCGACGCGGTCGACGGCGTGATGGCTCGCATGGACCTCGCCGCCAGCGCTTTCGCCAGCCATTCCACCCCGGACATGGTACGCGAGGCCTACCGCACCCTCAAGCACGCGCTGCATATGCGCCGCGGGCCGTGGACGCAGGCCGAGGCTGAAAGGGTCCGCGCCATAATCGAGAAGGCGGCCCGCGACATCGTGGGCAGCGGAGAGGAAAGCTGAGGACTCTTTCTTAAGCCCTCATCGGTCTGGCTCGGCGAACTCCTGAGTTCGTCGCTGGTACAGAAGATACTAGGATAAAACTGGGTCTTCCCCGGCTCGGCCGATCGGTTACTCACAGGAACGGCAGGGCCGTTCGTTTGGTTTTTTGCCGTTCATATTCAAGTCATTTCCCGGTCGGCCCCAGGCCGGCCGGGCATTTTGTGTTTGTGGTACCGTCATGAATGCCGCCACTCTCGATGGCCTGCCCAACCCCCAGCGTGCCTTTGCTTTCCTGACCATCGGCATCGCGCTCACCATGGCCGTGCTGGACGGCGCCATCGTCAATGTCGCTCTGCCCTCGATCTCGACGGAACTGGCGATATCGCCGGCGGATGCGATCTGGGTGGTCACCGCCTATCAGCTTGCCGTCACGGTTTCGTTGCTGCCGCTCGCCTCGCTTGGCGACATCATCGGTTACAAGCGCATCTACTGGTGCGGCCTGGCGGTGTTCACCGTGGCTTCCTTCGCCTGCGCAAACGCCCAAACGCTGGCCTCCCTCGCCGTGGCTCGTGTGGTGCAAGGGGTGGGTGCGGCGGGCATCATGAGCGTGAACATCGCCCTGGTGCGCTATATCTTCCCCAAGGCCCTGCTGGGAACGGGGGTCGGATATACGGCGCTGGTGGTGGCGGTATCCTCCGCGGCCGGCCCGAGCGTCGCCTCCGCCATCCTCACCGTCGCCTCTTGGCAATGGCTGTTCCTGGTCAACGTGCCCCTCGGCATCGTCGCGCTCATCATCGCCGCCCGGACCCTGCCGCAGACGCCAGCCTCCGGCCACGCCTTCGACTGGACCAGCGCTCTCCTCAACGCCGTCACCTTCGGCCTCCTGATTGCCGGCCTCGATGCCTTCTCCGACGCGGACGGCAATGTCCGCGCCCTGCTGATGATCCTGGTCGCTGCCATTGCGGGCGCCGTGCTGGTCTGGCGTTCGCTGAAGCTCGCCGTGCCGATGCTGCCGGTCGATCTCCTGCGCAGGCCGGTCTTCGCCCTCTCGATGGCGACCTCGATGTGTTCCTTCGCCGCGCAGAACATGGCCTATATTGCGCTGCCGTTTTTCTTCGAGCGCACGCTTGGCCGTTCGGAGGCCGCCACTGGCTTTCTGATGACACCCTGGCCGCTGATGACGGCGCTGATCTCGCCGATGGCAGGCCGCCTGTCGGACAAGCTCGCACCCGAAAGGCTCGGCAGCGCCGGGCTGCTCATCCTCGCCGTCGGTCTGGCGTGCGTGGCGACCATGGGTGAAGCCCCCACGGGCTTCGACATCGCCTGGCGCCTCGCTATTTGCGGCTTCGGCTTCGGCCTGTTCCAGTCGCCCAACAACCGCATCATCATCGCCAGCGCTCCGCGCGAGCGCTCGGGCGGGGCTAGTGGATTGCAGTCGACGGGACGCCTTCTCGGCCAGTCGATGGGCGCTGCCCTGGTGGCGATCGTCTTCGGACTGGTGGCGGGCGGGCATACCACGCTGATCGCCTGGATCGGCGCCGGGCTGTCGCTTGTCGGGGCACTCTCCAGCGGCTTCCGCAAGACGGCGTAGCTTGGGACGTCTTCCCGGGATCGCGGGCGTCCCGCCTGGCCCTATGCCCCCTTGTCTCCGACAGCAGGCGAGGGGCCTGCGATCCCGAGAGGCTCCCGTGCCCCTTGTCGCAGTTTGAATATCGTATGTCCCAGGTGCGACAGCGTCGCGAGGGTGTGTCAGGCTACCTCGCATTAAGAAGCGTTCTATAGTAATTCCGTGCTTCACCCCCAGTGCAGGAACCGCAAGACATGTCCGACGGCGATCTCGATCTGAACTCTCTTCCTGATGATGAGCTTGTCGAACAGATGCACGACGACCTCTATGACGGTCTCGCGGACGAGGTCGTGGAAGGCGTCGAAATCCTGCTGAAACGCGGCTGGACCCCCTACGACGTGCTCACGAAGGCGCTCGTCGAGGGCATGCGCATCGTCGGCATCGATTTCCGCGACGGCATTCTGTTCGTCCCGGAAGTGCTGATGTCCGCCAACTCGATGAAGGCCGGCATGAACGTGCTCCGCCCGCTGCTTGCGGAAACCGGGGCGCCGAAGGTTGGCAAGATGGTGATCGGTACCGTCAAGGGCGACATCCATGACATCGGCAAGAACCTCGTCACCATGATGATGGAAGGCGCCGGCTTCGAGGTGATCGACCTCGGCATCAACAACCCGGTCGAGAACTATCTCGAGGCGCTGGCGAAGCACCAGCCGGAAATTCTCGGCATGTCCGCTCTCCTGACCACGACCATGCCCTATATGAAGGTCGTGATCGACACGATGAAGGAAAAGGGCATTCGCTCCGACTATATCGTGCTGGTCGGCGGCGCGCCGCTGAACGAAGCCTTCTCGGAGGCCGTTGGCGCCGACGCCTATTGCCGCGATGCCGCCATCGCGGTGGAAATGGCCAAGTCCCTGATCGGCAAGCGCCAGGGCATGGCCGGCGCGTGAGGAGGAGCGGTCTCCGACTGTCCGTTTTGGTCGGCGGCTGACACTCCTGCGGCGCCGGTCCTTGGAGAGCATGATGACCGACGCCTCGACTGAGACACCCCGCAAGACGCTGGTGATCGCCTGCGGGGCCCTGGCGCGCGAGTTTCTGGCAGTCAAGCAGGCCAATGGCTGGGATCATCTGGAGATCACCTGCCTGCCTGCAATCTGGCACAATTATCCGCAGAAGATTCCGGACGGCGTGCGGCGCAAGATCCGGGCGAACCGCGCCAGCTATGATGAAATCCTGGTGCTCTACGGCGATTGCGGGTCCGGCGGTATCCTCGACGAGGTTCTCAAGGAGGAGGGCGTCGAGCGCATCGACGGCCCGCACTGCTACTCCTTCTTCGCCGGCGCCGAGGTCTTCGACAAGATGCAGGATGACGAAATCGGCACCTTCTACCTGACCGATTTTCTCGTTCGCCACTTTGATCGCTTCGTGATCAAGGGGCTGAAGCTCGACAAGCACCCGCAACTGCTGCCCATGTATTTCGGCAACTACAAGCGCGTGATGTTCCTGGTACAGGTGCCCGACAAGACGCTGGAGAAGAAGGCACATGCGGCCGCGGCTCGGCTGGGCCTGCCGCTGGAAATCCACTACACAGGGCTTGGCGGCATAGAGGCCTTCATGAAGCCGCGCGCGGCCGCAGGGTAAGCCCCGGCCCACGCGTTTGCGGCGCGATCCCTGCAATGCCGATTTAAGGGTACCGCTTTCCTTTCTTTTGCTGTATGGCAGCGCCCCGAATTCCCTCCATACTCCCCGACCCTTCATACCCAGGTACGACGACGTGAGCACCAACGCCCTTTCCTCCTTCTTTTCCGGCCTGCGCTGGCTCTATGTGCTGGCCCATGCGCTGATCGTCGCGGCGGCGAACTGGGCAGTGCAATATGTGGTGCCGGGCACGAACGAATTCCTGACCTGGGGCGCCTTCGTGTTCCCCTTCGCCTTCTTCATCACGGATCTGTGCAATCGTCGGCATGGCGTCGAGATGACGCGCAAGGTCGTGCTGGCCTCCTTCGTGATCGCAGTCGCGATTTCGTTCATCGCCGCCGATCCCCGCATCGCCATCGCGAGCGGCGTCGCCTTCATCTCGGGCCAGCTCGTGGATGCCCAGGTCTTCAACCGTTTCCGCCAGCATGCCTGGTGGGTGCCGCCTTCCATCTCCAACATCCTGGCTTCGACGGTGGATAGCACGCTGTTCTGGGTGCTCGCCTTCGCCGGCACGGATATGCCCTGGGTATCGCTGGGCCTCGCCGACTACGCCATCAAGATCGCCATGGTCTTCATCGTGATGCCTGTCTACGGCTATGTGGTATTCCGCGATCGTGTGGCGGCGGCCTGAACCGCAAGCGCGGACGTTCCCGTCCGCAACGCACTTGTGAACAGGTCGGAATAGAAAAAGGGCGCGAACCTCGCCGGTCGCGCCCATCTTTTTTGGGATCGCGGCTCAAGGCGCGGCTGGGAAATCCGCTCCCGAGGCTTGCTTTTACGGGCAACCCTTGGCGATCGCGTCCAGCGCCTGCGGCAGTCCGTTCAGCGAATACCGGTCGACCGTCTTGTTGCCGCGCCGGGAAGCGCCCTCGAACACGGCGTCGCGGCTCTTGCGCATGGTGCCGACCACGGTGCCTTCCTCGGCGGCGTTCTTCACCCAGGCATTTGAGCCCTTGGTGTAGAGGGTGAAGGTGGAGCGGCCGACCTTGAAGGAGGCGTCGCCACCATCCTTCATGCTGAAGCCGGTGATCATACTGATCTCGTTGCGCACGCCCTCGCCTGGGCGGCGGGTGATGAAGAGGGTGGCCGGGTCACGCTTCAGCTTGGCGGGCTTGCGGTCCTTCGGGCTGGTGATGGCAAAGCACGACTTGCTCTTGCCGTTGCCGTTGCTGAAGGCCTGCCAATCGCCGAACTGGCCGAGGGTCGCGGGCTGGGCGGCCCCGGCCTGGGCGGGAGCGGCTTCTGGTGCGGGCTTGCGTGGTGCTGCCAGGGCCGTACCGGAGAGAGCGACGATGGCGGCGATGAGCGTGATGCGAAGGGTGGGAGACATCATGCTGGCTCGATCGATTCCGAATGAGAGGGCAGAAAGCGGCGGCGTCCGACCCTTCTGAGTCGGCCGCCTCGCGCAACTGCGACGAAAGACAGGGATTCCGGCGAAAGTTCGACCGGAATACGATTCAACCTACCCCTCTGCGGTGAGCAAATGGTTAAATCTGATCGTTGCGCGCTCATGACGCGCTTGCGCCCGCACTTCGCCCGGCCACGAGCCAGTAGACCGTGCCTGCCACAACCCCGATGGCGAGCAGTCCGAGCAGCGCGTGATAGAGCAGGGCGATGGTGAAGATGCTGAGGCTCATCACCATGGGCGCCGCAGCGAAGGCGAGCGCCATGGACACCGCATAGAACATCCAGCTCGAACGCCCTGTCGCTTCCCCGATCACCGCGATCAGGGCTATCGGCGCCAGCCAGATCGTCAGCGTGGCGGTGAAGGCCTGCCTGATCGTCTCGCCGATGTCGGCGATGCGCTCTCCGGCAAGCACGTCGGCGAGGGTGCGCAGGCCGAGCGCTTCGGCGAAGGTAGCGAGGTCCTGGCCGAAATCACGGCTCGCCAGTCCCATGACCGCGACGACGAGCGCGGCGACCGCCGCAAGCGCCGCAGCGAAGACGACCAGAACGATCCGGTCGAAGAAGCTGATCACACGCGGCGGGCGGTAGGGAGCGGGGGATGAGGCCATCCGGCTCAGTATAGCGGCTCAAGAGCGGGTGGGCGAGTCCTCCCGGGGCGGACGGGATGTCCGCACACCCGGAACTACTCCTCCGCGCCATGCACGTAGAATGCCTCCACGGCCAGCTTCTTCATCGCATCGGCTTCGATGGCGAGCCTTTCGCGGGCGCGCATCTTCTGGCTTTCGCTCTTGAGCTGGCCGCAGGCAGCGAGAATGTCGCGGCCGCGCGGGGTGCGGATCGGCGAAGCGTAGCCGGCGTTGAACACCACGTCGGAGAAGGCCTCGATCTGCTCCCAGTCCGAGCATTCGTAGAACGTGCCGGGCCAGGGATTGAACGGAATGAGGTTGATCTTGGCGGGAATGCCCTTCAGCAGCTTCACCAGCGTCTTTGCCTCGGCGAGGCTGTCGTTCACGCCCTTCAGCATCACATATTCGAAGGTGATGCGGCGGGCGTTGGAGAGGCCGGCATAGTTGCGGCAGGCATCCAGCAGATCGGCGATCGGATACTTCTTGTTGAGCGGCACCAGTTCGTTGCGCAGGTCGTCGTTCGTTGCGTGCAGCGAGATGGCGAGTGCCGGGTTGATGCCCTCGCCGAGCGGGCCGATCATCGGCACCACGCCCGAGGTGGAGAGGGTGATGCGCCGGCGCGACAGGCACAGTCCGTCCTGGTCCGACATCGTCTTCAGGGCAGCGGTGACGTTGTCGTAGTTGTAGAGCGGCTCGCCCATGCCCATCATCACGACATTCGACACGAAACGCCCGCCGTCACGCGGTACGATCGCGCCCTCGGGCGGTTCCTGGCCGGGCCAGTCGCCCAGCCGGTCGCGCGCCACCAGGAGCTGGGCGACGATCTCGGCCGAGGTGAGGTTTCGCACGAGCTTCTGCGTGCCGGTATGGCAGAACGAGCAATTGAGCGTGCAGCCCACCTGGGAGGAGACGCACAGGGTGCCGCGGCTCTCATCCGGAATGTAGACGGTCTCGATTTCCGCGCCCTTGTCGGCCGGTCCGGTCGAGGGCATGCGCATCAGCCATTTGCGGGTGCCGTCGGCCGAGACCTGCTCGGCGATGATCTCTGGCCGGTCGAGCGTGTAATGCTCTTCCAACCTGGCACGCAGATGCTTGGAGACGTTCGTCATGGCGTCGAAGGAGGCGGCGCCGCGCACATAGAGCCAGTGATGAAGCTGGGCCACGCGCATCTTCGCCTCGGAGGCGGGTACGCCGATGGCGGTCAGCGCCTGGGCGAGTTCGGCGCGGTCCATCCCGGCGAGGGATGGTTTTGAAACGGGTATGGCGGCAACGGGCGCGAGGCTCGCCGCCGGTTCGAGCGAAAGGGCCGACATGGGAAATTCCTGATGTTGGCCGGGCCTATAGCACATAACGGGCTCGTACGGGAAGCGTGCCTCGGGGGGGGGCACGGGCATCCGCCCGACACTGGAAACCGGGCCCCGGGGGAGCCGGGCAGGATGTCCGTGCGCCCGCAAAAAGAAAACGGCACGGGTGTTGCCACCCGCGCCGCCTTCATTCCCTGCTCTGGATTTTTATCAGGCAGCAGCCTTCGTCTCGGTGGAGACGGAAGCAATCGTCTTCAGCACCTGCGAGGCGATCTGGTATGGGTCGCCCTGGGAGTTCGGGCGGCGATCTTCGAGATAGCCCTTGTAGTCGTTCTTGACGAAGGAATGGGGCACGCGGATCGAGGCGCCGCGGTCGGCAACGCCGTACGAGAACTTGTTCCACGGAGCGGTCTCATGCTTGCCGGTGAGGCGCATGTGATTGTCCGGGCCGTAGACGGCGATGTGGTCGTCGATGTTCGTCTCGAAGGCACCCATCAGCGCCTCGAAATAGGCCTTGCCGCCGACTTCGCGCATGAACTTCGTGGAGAAGTTGCAATGCATGCCCGAGCCGTTCCAGTCGGTATCGCCGAGTGGCTTGCAGTGCCATTCGATATCGATGCCATACTTCTCGGTGAGGCGCTGTAGCAGGTAGCGGGCCATCCAGACTTCGTCGGCGGCCTTTTTGGAGCCCTTGCCGAAGATCTGGAATTCCCACTGGCCCTTGGCGACTTCCGCGTTGATGCCTTCATGGTTGATGCCGGCCTCGAGGCAGAGCTCCAGGTGCTCTTCAACGATCTGGCGGGCGACGTCGCCGACATTCTTATAGCCGACGCCCGTGTAGTAGGGGCCCTGCGGAGCCGGATAGCCGTGCTCGGGGAAGCCCAGCGGGCGGCCGTCCTTGTAGAAGAAGTATTCCTGCTCGAAGCCGAACCAGGCCCCGTCATCGTCGAGAATGGTGGCGCGCGAGTTGGACGGATGCGGGGTGACGCCATCCGGCATCATCACTTCGCACATCACGAGGGCGCCGTTCTTGCGGGCCGGATCCGGATAGAGAGCGACGGGCTTCAGCACGCAGTCAGAGCTGCGGCCTTCGGCCTGCATGGTCGAGGAGCCATCGAAACCCCAAAGCGGGAGCTCTTCGAGCGACGGGAAGCGGTCGAATTCCTTGATCTGCGTCTTGCCGCGCAGGTTCGGCACCGGAGTGTATCCGTCGAGCCAGATATACTCGAGCTTGTACTTCGTCATTCGGGGTTCTCTCAGTTTTGATGCCACGCAACGGGGCCGGTTCAGCCGGACCGCCGATGGTTGGCCTCAAATAAGCAGGATGCGTGCCAAGTGGGCTAGTGAAGCGCTTTTGCCGCAGCCGGGCGGGCCGTGGCGGCATGATGGACCGCCGAGAGGGGGCGGGGAGTCCCGTCTCCGCCAACGCGTCGACGGCCCCGGCGTGCTTCTTCCGCCGCGATGTATGCAATTCCCGGATGCCAGCCCCGAAGGAACCTCGCGGCTCGCATTCGAGCCCCTCCGCCCTGCCGGCGATCCGCAATGCGTCCTCCATGGCACGAGCGCTCGGATCTGCGCCAATTTGCGCGCCACTTTGCCCAAAATCGCGGCATCACCTGACTCTCATGAGTCAAACCGCCGAAAAACCCGGCAACCGCCAAAATTGCCGCAACGCACCATGGCGTCCAAAAAAGCGAAAACCATCTTGATTATAATATAGGCAAACACTGCTTTAAATTGAGGCAATCTGTATAAATCGAGTGCAAGTTATGCTAGAAGTCCTTCTCAGATTTGGTGCGCCTGCGGGGTCTGCATCAAACCGAAGGAGATGAGCATGACTGCGAGTACGTATCGGGAGTCGGCCAAGATCTATGTGTTCCCCACGAGGACACGGACGGCTCCGACATTGAACCATGGCGAGGTCAAGCCGCTGGCTGCCCTCAACAGCAATCGCCTCCCGACCGTGGAATTCGGCTCGGGCTGGTACCACGACGCCGCGATCCAGGAAGCGGGGGAGACCAGGAAGCGCTGACTTCCTGGCACCGCCTGCCTGGGACCGCCGGCTGCCGGCCGGCGTGGAAACGCCAACTCATGAACGCAAGCAGGCGACACTTTCAATAAGTGTCGCGGAGTGACAGTTGCGGGCCGTCATCACAGGGGGCTGTGTCCGGCAGTCCGACGAATTCCCGCTTCCGCGCGAAACTCCTGCGCGCCCATTCCACTTGCTTCCTCCCGCCTGCCCACCGATACTCCCTTCCGTTCGCCACCCGCCGGGCGGCGCGGCGCTTTTCCTGCGCCGGCCCGCCATAATCAATTGTTTTTACGCATGAGCTGCGCCAAAAGGGCTGCACCTTTTGGCATCGTGCTCCAGGGAGAGAAGAAGATGGCCGACGCGAAGATGATGTCTCAGATGACCAGCAAGGGCGGCTTCATCGCCGCGCTCGACCAGAGCGGCGGCTCCACGCCCGGCGCACTGCGCCTGTATGGCATCGCCGACAACACCTATAGCGGCGACGAGGAGATGTTCCGCCTCATGCACGAGATGCGCGTGCGCATCATGACGGCCCCCGCCTTCTCCAGCGACAAGGTCATCGGCGCCATCCTGTTCGAGAAGACCATGGACGGCGAGGCCAAGGGCAAGCCTGTGCCGAGCTTCATGTGGGAAGATCGTGGCGTGGTGCCCTTCCTCAAGGTCGACAAGGGCCTTGCTGCCGAGGAAGACGGCGTGCAGGTGATGAAGCCGATGCCCGATCTCGATGCCCTGCTGGAGCGCGCCGTGAAGAAGGGCGTGTTCGGCACCAAGATGCGCTCGGTGATCGGCAAGGCCTCGAAGGCCGGCGTCGCCGCCGTGGTGAAGCAGCAATTCGAGGTGGGCAAGCAGATCCTGGGCCACGGCCTCATCCCGATCATCGAGCCGGAAGTTTCGATCAAGGCTGCCGACAAGCAGGAAGCCGAGGTCCTCCTGCGCGACGAGATCGTCAAGGAGCTCGACGCCTTGTCCGAGGGCACCAAGGTGATGCTCAAGCTCACCATTCCCACCGTGCCTGATTTCTACAAGCCGCTGGTCGACCACAAGGCCGTCGTCCGTGTCGTCGCGCTCTCCGGCGGCTACACCCGCGCGGACGCCTGCGAGAAGCTCAGCCACAATCACGGCATGATCGCCAGCTTCTCCCGCGCACTCACCGAAGACCTGCGTGTCAGCATGAGCGACGCGGAATTCGACGCCAGCCTCGGCAAGACAATCGACGAGATCTACAAGGCGAGCGTCAACAAGGTCTGAGGGCAGGCCTCCGCACCAGCGGTGCCAGCGTGAAAATCCGGGGCTGCGCCGATCGTCGGCGCAGCCCCGATTGCATTCTGACCTTCAGGGAAGAACGGTGTGGCGCTGGCGAAGCCGCCGGAACGGGGGCTCCCTGCGCTGTCCCTCAGTAATAGAAGCCCGGCCCCCAGACCGTCGCGAGTTCCAGGTTTGATTCCTGGTTCAGTTCCGCCGCCAGCACCTGCTCCTGGGCGATGTTCTGCTGGATCCGCAGTTGCTGGTACGATTGATAGGCGCCCTCATTGCCCGCATAGACGCATTGGCAGCCGGCCACATCGGCGTAGATGTAGTAGTTCTTGCTGCCCTTGGTCACGATGAACATCTTGTTCTGGGGCAGCGCCTGCGCCTTGGCGAGCTTGGCGGGCGTGTTGGCCTGGTTGCGGACGAATCCCGCCGCGGAGAGCCTTGCCTCTTTTTCGTCGACCTTTTCCGCCTTGATGGCGGCGCAGGATGAGACGGTAATCGCCAGAGCGATCGTGGTGAAGATGGTTGATGCCCGCATGGCGGTCCTGCCTCCTGTCATGGGTTGTGAGCGGGATCAGGCCGCCGCATACCGGCTGGCCGCCGTCGGGTGAAACCGCCATGCCGCCACGAGGCCCAGCAGGACGAAGAACGCCAGCGTGATACCCTGCGTGATCGTGAAGGGCGGTTCGGACGCCGTCGGAGCCGCGTCGTGCAGCACGCCGACCTTGCCGAAGGCCTGGGCGATCGCCACGAAGACGAGGAGGTAGAGGCTCGCGACCATGCCCCCCGCGTAGATCCAGCGCCAGAGCGCACCCTCGAGAAGACGGGTCTTGGCGAAGAGCACCGCCGCCAGGATGACCAGGGCGATGATGGCGACGATCACGGCGGGGGTCACGCCGGCCAGGGGCAGCACGAAGCCGGTGGCGCTGGTGAGGATGGCGGTGACGAGGAAGAACCAGATCGAGGCAGAGTTCGTCCGCGAGCGGAAGAGGTCCATGATGGCAGGTACGCCGGCGAGGATGGCGGCGATGCTGATGAGGGTGTGTACGACGATCAGTGTGACGGTGAGCGTGCTCATTGTGCCGGTCCCAGGCTGCGAGTGTAACGCGGCCCCACCTGATACGGAAAGAAAGGATGGTCTGGAGGCACAACAGATCTCTTTCTGGAGTTGACGTTCCGGAAAGCACCCCGCTGCGATGATCGCCCCCGCGACATCACGATCCGCAAGTAGAGCCGTCGATCTTTTACTGTTCATGTTCTCGGCAGGCGAGAACAGGAAAGCGCGGCGCTACTATAGGGCCGCTTTCTGGAATTATTCAAATAAAAACGAAGACAATGATGGCCAGCTGCTTTGGATGGCGCAACTTGATGCTTCGGACGCGCGATGAGGCCGGCTACGCGCGAATGATGCCAAGGGCGGCGAGGCCGGCCTCCCGACCGGCCCTCCCGATTCCAGCGGAAGCGGGCGTCCGGCTATTCCTTGCCAGAGTCCCGCCATGCCCGCTCGAACGGCAGGCGCCAGGCATGCGGTGCGATGAGCTGGTGGATCGACTTCGGCCCCCAGCCGCCCTGGTCGTACAGGCGCACGGGCGGCGGATTTTCGAGGAGGGGCTGGGAGACCTCCCACAGGCGCTCAATGCCTTCGGCGGTGGTGAACAGCGTGTGGTCGCCGCGCATCGCGTCCAGGATCAGGCGCTCATAAGCCTCCAGCACGTCGCCGATCATGCCCGTCTCGCTCATGGCGAACTGGAGGGAAAGCTTGTCGAGCCGGAAACCCGGGCCTGGGCGCTTGCCGTAGAAGGAGAGCGAAACCTTGGAGGCGTCCGCAAGGTCGAAGGTGAGATGGTCAGGCCCCTGCGCGCTCACGCCCGAGCCTTGCGGGAACATGCTCTTGGGCGGTTCGCGGAAGGCGATGGAGATGATGCGCTGGCCTTCGGCAAGTCGCTTGCCCGTGCGCAGGAAGAAGGGCACCCCGGCCCAGCGCCAGTTGTCGATGGCGCATTTGAGGGCGATGAAGGTCTCGGTGTCGCTCTCGGGATCGACGCCCTGCTCGTTGCGGTAGCCGATATACTGACCGCGCACCACGTCGCGCGGGTCGATCGGTACCATGGAGCGGAACACCTTGTTTTTCTCCTCCGAAATGGGCTGCGGTTCCAGCGCGGTGGGCGGCTCCATCGCCATGAAGGCGAGGATCTGGAAAAGGTGTGTCACCACCATGTCGCGATAGGCGCCGGTGGATTCGTAGAAGGCGGCGCGGCGGTCCAGGCCCAGCGTCTCCGGCACGTCGATCTGCACATGGTCGATGAAGTTGCGGTTCCAGATCGGCTCGAAGAGGCCGTTGGCGAAGCGGAAGGCGAGAATGTTCTGCGCCGGCTCCTTGCCGAGGAAGTGATCGATGCGGAAGATCTGGCTTTCGTCGAAGACGTCGTGGAGCTTCTTGTTCAGCGCCACGGCGCTGGCGAGGTCCGTGCCGAAGGGCTTCTCCATGATGATGCGGCAGCGCTCCACCAGCCCGGCCTGCGCGAGCAGCTGGACCGCCGAGAGCGCGGCGTTGGGCGGCACGGAGAGATAGTGAACGCGGCGGGTCTCGGTGCCCAGTTCCTCCTCGGCCCGATCGACCGCCTCCTTCAGCACGCCGGCGCCCGCCGCGAGCGGCACGTAGTCGAGCGAGGCGGCGAACGCCGCCCATTCGTCCGGCGTGAACTTGCGCGAAGAGAATTTCTCGAGCGATTCGCGGGCAATGGCGCGGAAGGCATCGGCGTCGATCTCGTCGAGCGAGACGCCGATGATGCGGCAGCCGGGAATGAAGCCCGCCTTGGTGAGATGGAAGAGGCCCGGCAGCAGCTTGCGCCGCGAGAGATCGCCCGTGGCGCCGACGAGCACGACGACCTGCGGAAAGCCGGGTCCGACCCGCGTTGAATTCTTCTGCAAAATACTCGTCCTTGCGTCTGCCGTTGCACCCTGGGGCGTGGGCTGCGTCTTCGCTGCGGCAGGCTTCCGCCGGGCGGCGGGTCTGGAGCCTGGAACGGTCACGCGAGCCTCACACCGGAATGAGCCTGGATAGGTGCATGGATGAGCATCGGGATCAAGGGGGAGGTCGAAAAACTGAGCGGCGGATAGTTAAGGCTGCCGGCAATCCCTCTCCGGCCTGGGGGCCGAATCCGCGACGCGCCCTTTGACCTCGGTCAAAACGCTGGTTCCGATACCGTCTAAAACTCTCCTCGCATCCCCTTGCGCTCCCTTGGGGCCTCACCACATCTCCTCCAGTGGGCGCCTTCGGGGCCCACAAATCGAATGGCGCTTGGGCGATGCTACGGGTCCCCGGGCGTGCAGGAAGGAAGAACCCATGAATTTCGAACGCTACACCGAACGGGCGCGTGGTTTCGTACAGTCAGCCCAGTCACTGGCGCTGCGCGAAGGCCACCAGCAATTCGCCCCGGAACATCTCCTCAAGGTGCTGCTCGACGACCCGGAAGGGCTCGCTGCCGGTCTGATCGACCGCTCGGGCGGCAATTCGCGCCAGGCGTTGAATGCCGTCGAGGCCGCAATCCGCAAATTGCCGAAGGTGCAGGGGGCGGGGGCCGGCCAGGTCTATCTCACGCCGCAACTCGCCCGCGTCTTCGAGGCTGCCGAAAAGGCCGCCGACAAGGCCTCCGACTCGTTCGTCACGGTGGAGCGGCTGCTGCTGGCGCTCACCATCGAAAAGGATTCGGAGGCAGGCAGGGCGCTCGCTACGGCCGGCGTGACGCCGCAGAACCTCAACAAGGCCATCGAGGCCCTGCGCAAGGGCCGCACGGCCGACAGCGCCACGGCCGAGAATGCCTATGACGCGCTGAAGAAATATGCCCGCGACCTGACGGCGGACGCGCGCGAGGGCAAGCTCGACCCGGTGATCGGACGCGACGAGGAAATCCGCCGCACCATCCAGGTCCTCTCCCGCCGCACCAAGAACAATCCGGTGCTGATCGGCGAGCCCGGCGTGGGCAAGACGGCGATCGTCGAGGGGCTGGCGCTGCGCATCATCAATGGTGACGTGCCCGAATCCCTCAAGGACAAGTCGCTGCTCGCCCTCGACATGGGCTCGCTCATCGCCGGCGCCAAATATCGCGGCGAGTTCGAGGAGCGGCTGAAATCCGTGCTCAACGAGGTGATGTCGGCCGAAGGCCAGATCATCCTCTTCATCGACGAGATGCACACGCTGGTCGGCGCGGGCAAGGGCGAGGGCGCCATGGACGCCTCGAACCTGCTCAAGCCCGCCCTCGCGCGCGGCGAATTGCACTGCGTCGGCGCCACCACGCTCGATGAATACCGCAAGCATGTCGAGAAGGATGCCGCGCTCGCCCGGCGCTTCCAGCCTGTCTTCGTCGAGGAGCCGACGGTGGAGGATACCATCTCCATCCTGCGCGGCCTCAAGGAGAAGTATGAGCAGCATCACAAGGTGCGGGTGACGGACAGCGCCATCGTGGCCGCCGCCACGCTGTCGAACCGCTACATCACCGACCGGTTCCTGCCGGACAAGGCCATCGACCTCATCGACGAGGCGGGGTCGCGCCTGCGCATGCAGGTCGATTCCAAGCCCGAGGAGCTCGACGAGCTCGACCGGCGCATCGTCCAGCTCAAGATCGAGCAGGAAGCGTTGAAGCGCGAGGACGACGATGCCTCCAAGGATCGGCTCGGCCGGCTCGAGAAGGAATTGGCAGACCTCGAGGAGCGCTCGGGTGCGCTTACCCAGCGCTGGAAGAGCGAGAAGGACAAGCTCGGCCGCGCCGCCGACCTCAAGGGCCAGCTCGACAAGGCCAAGAACGAACTCGCGGACGCCCAGCGTCGCGGCGAGTATCAGCGTGCCGGCGAGTTGACCTATGCCGTCATTCCGAAGCTCGAAAAGGAACTGGCGGATACCGAGGCGTCGGAGTCGAAGGGCAGCATGGTCGAGGAGGCCGTGACGGCCGACCACGTGGCGCAGGTCGTGTCACGCTGGACGGGCGTGCCGGTCGACAAGATGCTCGAGGGCGAGAAGGACAAGCTGCTGCGCATGGAAGACGTGCTGGCGACCCGCGTGGTCGGCCAGGGCGAGGCCGTACAGGCGGTGTCCACCGCAGTGCGCCGTGCCCGCGCCGGACTGCAGGATCCCAACCGGCCCATCGGTTCCTTTATCTTCCTCGGCCCCACGGGCGTCGGCAAGACGGAACTGACCAAGGCGCTCGCGAGCTTCCTGTTCGACGACGACACGGCGATGATCCGGCTCGACATGTCCGAATATATGGAGAAGCACTCGGTGAGCAGGCTCATCGGCGCGCCTCCTGGCTATGTCGGCTATGACGAAGGCGGTGCCCTGACCGAAGCCGTACGGCGCCGGCCCTACCAGGTGGTGCTGTTCGACGAGATCGAAAAGGCTCATCCGGACGTGTTCAACGTCCTCCTGCAGGTGCTCGACGACGGGCGGCTGACGGACGGGCAGGGGCGGACGGTCGACTTCCGCAACACGCTGATCATCATGACCTCGAACCTGGGCGCCGAATATCTGGTCAACCAGAAGGAAGGCGAGGATTCCGGCGCCGTGCGCGAGGAAGTCATGGCCGTGGTGCGCAGCCACTTCCGGCCGGAGTTCCTCAACCGCGTGGACGAGATCATCCTGTTCCATCGCCTGAAGAGGGCGCAGATGGGCGCGATCGTCGATATCCAGATGACGCGGCTGCAGAAGCTGCTCGACGAGCGCAAGATCACGCTCGAACTCGACGATGCGGCGCGCAGCTACCTCGCCGACAAGGGCTACGACCCTGCCTATGGTGCGCGCCCGCTGAAGCGTACGATCCAGAAGCTGGTTCAGGATCCTCTCGCCGAGATGATCCTTTCCGGCAAGGTGAAGGACGGCAGCCACATCCCGATCAGCGCGACGGGTTCGGGGCTGGTCATCGGCGGCAATGCGGTGAACGCCGTGGCAGCGTAACCCGGGAGCGCGGACGTAACGTCCGCCTCTCGAACCCGCACTGACGTAGGAAGAGGCGCGACCGACACGGCGCGCCTTTTTTGCAGGGACCGCAGGCGTCCCGCCTGCTGGTGAACATTCCAGCCAAGAGAAAAGGCGCGGCCTCCCGGTCGCGCCTTTCCTTTGAAGTCCGTCTCTTCCAAGGCGGCCGCGACGCGCGCGGCCGGAAGACAGCTCAGTCCTTCGATTCTTGGGTACCCCTGCGGATGCCTTCGAGGTTGATCCACAACGCAATGAGTGAGCAGATCGCGCCTGAGAGCAGATAGACGCCCGAGGCGGCAAGGCCGAAGAGCGAGGCGATGCCGAGTGCCACGAAGGGGGCGAAGCCGGCGCCGAACAGCCACGCGAGATCCGAGGTCAGCGCCGCGCCGGTGTAGCGGTACTGGATCGGAAAGGCCGAGTTCACGGCGCCCGAGACCTGGCCGAAGGTGAGGCCGAGCAGGATGAAGCCGCCGATCATGTAGGCGATCTCCCCGGTATTGCCCGCGTTCAGGAGCTGGGGCGCGTAGCCGCTGTAGATGGCGATGCCCATGGCGCACACGGCGATCAGGTTGCGCCGGCCGAAGCGGTCTGCGATCGGTCCGGAGGCAGCGATCGCCGCGACGCCGAACAGGGCGCTGATGATCTCGATGATCAGGAACTGGACCGGCGTCTCGTTGGTCTCCAGCACCACCCAGGCGAGCGGGAACACCGTCACCATGTGGAAGAGGGCGAAAGTGGCGAGCGGAGCGAAGGAGCCGATGATGATGTTGCGGCCTTGTTCCCTTACCGTCTCCTTGATCGGGGTGGGCTGCAGCTCCTGCGTCTGGAACAGCTCGGCATATTCAGGCGTGGCGACGATGCGCAGGCGTGAGAAGAGCGCCACGACATTGATGGCGAAGGCTACGAAGAAGGGGTAGCGCCAGCCCCAGTCCAGGAAATCCTCCGGGCTCAGCGTGGCATAGAAGAAGGCGAATAGGCCGCTGGCGACGATCAGCCCGAGCGGGGCGCCGAGCTGGGGAATCATCGCGTACCAGCCGCGCTGGCCTGCCGGCGCGTTCAGGCTCAGCAGGGAGGGCAGGCCGTCCCAGGTTCCGCCGAGCGCGATGCCCTGGCCGATGCGCAGGATGCAAAGCAGCGTGCCGGCCCAGGCGCCGATGGTAGCGTAGTTGGGCAGGAAGGCGATGGACGCCGTCGATCCGCCGAGCATGAAGAGCGCAATGGTCAGCTTGATCTCCCGGCCATAGCGCCGGTCGAACAGCGTGAAGAGCGCGGAGCCGAAGGGGCGGGCAATGAAGGCCAGGGCGAAGACGGCGAAGGAATAGAGCGTGCCGATCAGGGGCTCGACATGCGGGAAGGCGAGCTTCGGGAACACCAGGACCGAGGCGATGGCATAGACGAAGAAGTCGAAATACTCCGACGTTCGGCCGATGATCACACCGATGGCGATCTCGCCCGGTGCGATCGTGTGACGATGCGTGTCGGGCTGGCCAGGGTGCGTTGTGGTCGTCATGCTCATCATCTGTCGGCTTGCTCCTGGGCCTCTGTGTTGCGCCGGGCCGGAAGGGGCGGGAGGCTGGCCCACTATAGCACCGGATTCGATTTCTTGATCGGAGCCGATGCTACAGGTCTTTGGTGTCATATCTTTTGCGCCGAAAACGGCTACCCACTTTTCGGCACGGGACTCTTGGGGTTACCTTCTGCCGTCTTTGTGATGATATTGTCATTGGACAAAATGTCCAATGTGCATGCAGGAACCGGAGGCGTATCGGCACGACATGAGACAGCCATCCCATGCCCAGCACCATCGTGCCGAAAAGTGGACGCCGGTTTCCGGCGACAGCGGTGCGACCTCGAGAAACCGGTCCAAGCTTCGGCGCAGCCTTCTGGTGCTGCCCTTGCTGGGGCTTCTGACCGGCTGCAACGCCGTCGTCCTCGCTCCTTCCGGCGATATCGCCGCCCAGCAGCGCGATCTCCTGGTCTTCTCGACCTTCCTGATGCTGGTCATCATCATCCCGGTGATGGCGCTCACCATCCTGTTCGCCTGGCGTTACCGCCAGTCCAACAAGGCGGCCCGCTACGAGCCGGACTGGGATCACTCGACCCAGCTCGAGCTGGTTATCTGGGCCGCGCCGCTGCTCATCATCATCGTGCTCGGCGCGATCACGTGGACGGGTACCCATCTCCTCGATCCCTTCCGCCCGCTCGAGCGGGTGGCCGCGGGCAAGCCGGTGGCGAACGACGTGCAGCCGCTGGAAGTGCAGGTGGTCTCCCTCGACTGGAAGTGGCTGTTCATCTATCCGCAATACGGCATCGCCACCGTCAACGAGATGGCGGCACCGGTGGACCGGCCGATCAGCTTCAGGATCACCTCGTCGGCGGTGATGAACTCCTTTTATATACCGGCGCTGGCAGGCCAGATCTATTCCATGCCCGGCATGGAGACGAAGCTGCATGCCGTCATCAACCATCCGGGCGAATTCGAGGGCATCTCGGCCAATTACAGCGGCGCCGGCTTTTCGGGCATGAACTTCAAGTTCCATGGACTTGACCAGGCCGGCTTCGAGCAGTGGATCCAGAAGGCGAAGAGCACCGGCACGGGTGTGCTGGACCGCGCTGCCTACCAGTCCCTGGAGAAGCCCAGCGAGAACGAGCCCGTTCGCTACTACAGCGCCGTCGCCGAGGATCTCTACCATGCCATCGTGAACCTGTGCGTCGATCCCAGCAAGATGTGCATGGACAAGATGATGAGCGTTGACGCCAAGGGCGGCCTCGGCCTCGAGGGCGTCAACAACGTGCGCCCGCTGATCTATGACAAGTATGCACGCCGCGGATCGGTGCTGGGCCCCGACCCCTATTACGTCGCCGACTACTGCTCGGCACCGCGGCAGAGCGAACTCGACACCTGGAAGCAGTCCGTCCCGGCGCTGCGCAGCGCGCCCCAGAATCTGTCCCGTCCGCAAGCCCTCCGCCTGCCAGCCGAGCAGTCCGCTGCTCAGCGCGGCTAGTTGCAACCCAATATCGATCGGTCCTCGTCATGTCCTCTGACACGGTTGCAGTGAGCCCCATCTTTGGCCGCTTTACGCTCGAAGCCATCCCCTATCACGAGCCGATCCTGGTCGGCACTTTCATCATGGTCGCCCTCGGCGGCATCGCGGTGCTCGGCGCCATCACCTATTTCCGGCTCTGGGGCTATCTGTGGCGCGAGTGGATCACCAGCATCGACCACAAGCGCATCGGCATCATGTACCTGATCCTGGCGCTGATCATGTTCCTGCGCGGCTTCTCCGACGCCATCATGATGCGCGCGCAGCAGGCCATAGCCTTCGGCGACTCGCAGGGTTACCTGCCCGCCCACCATTACGACCAGGTCTTCACCGCCCATGGCGTGATCATGATCTTCTTCGTGGCGATGCCCTTCGTCACCGGCTTCATGAATTTCGTGGTGCCGCTGCAGATCGGCGCGCGGGACGTCGCCTTCCCCTTCCTGAACAACTTCTCCTTCTGGATGACGGCGTCGGGCTCCGTGATCGTGATGATGTCCCTGTTCGTCGGGGAGTTCGCCAAGACCGGCTGGCTCGCTTACCCGCCGCTGTCCGGCATCGCCTACAGTCCGGATGTCGGCGTCGACTATTACATTTGGGCCTTGCAGGTGGCGGGCATCGGCACGCTGCTGTCAGGCGTCAACCTCATCGCCACCATCGTTAAGATGCGCGCGCCCGGCATGACCATGATGAGGATGCCCGTCTTCACCTGGACGTCGCTGTGCACCAACGTCCTGATCGTTGCCGCCTTTCCGGTCCTGACGGCCGTGCTCGTGCTGTTGTCGCTCGACCGCTATGTCGGCACGAACTTCTTCACCAACGACCTCGGCGGCAATCCGATGATGTATGTGAACCTCATCTGGATCTGGGGTCATCCGGAGGTCTACATCCTCGTCCTGCCGGCCTTCGGCATCTTCTCGGAAGTCACCGCCACCTTCTGCGGCAAGAAGCTCTTCGGCTACACCTCCATGGTGTATGCCACGGTGGTGATCACCATCCTGTCTTATCTCGTCTGGCTGCACCACTTCTTCACCATGGGCTCGGGCGCCAGCGTCAACTCCTTCTTCGGCATCACCACGATGGTGATCTCCATCCCGACAGGCGCCAAGATCTTCAACTGGCTCTTCACCATGTATCGGGGACGCATCCGCTTCGAGCTGCCGATGATGTGGACGG
This sequence comes from Labrys sp. ALF-8, assembly GCF_059699065.1. NCBI lineage: Bacteria > Pseudomonadati > Pseudomonadota > Alphaproteobacteria > Hyphomicrobiales > Xanthobacteraceae > Labrys > Labrys sp. ALF-8. The sequence goes on along the minus strand of NZ_AP048537.1, from coordinate 1,294,466 downwards.
TGGCCTTCATGCTGACCTTCGTGATCGGCGGCATGACGGGTGTGCTGCTGGCGGTGCCGCCCGCCGACTTCGTGCTGCACAATTCGCTGTTCCTGATCGCCCATTTCCACAACGTGATCATCGGCGGCGTGTTGTTCGGCATGTTCGCCGGCGTGAACTACTGGTTCCCCAAGGCCTTCGGCTTCAAGCTCGACCGCTTCTGGGGCCTGGTGTCGTTCTGGTTCTGGGTGGTGGGTTTCTGGGTGGCCTTCACGCCGCTCTACATCCTCGGCCTGATGGGGGTGACGCGGCGCCTGCGTCACTTCGACGATCCCTCCCTGCAGATCTGGTTCGTCATCGCCGCGCTGGGCGCCGTGCTGATCGCGATCGGTATCGCCGCCATGCTGATCCAATTCTATGTCAGCTTCCGCAAGCGCGAGCAGCTGCGCGACACGACGGGCGATCCCTGGAACGGCCGCACGCTGGAATGGTCGACCTCATCGCCGCCGCCGGCCTACAACTTTGCCTTCACGCCGGTGGTGCATGACCTGGATGCGTGGGCCGACATGAAAAAGCGCGGCTACAAGCGCCCTCTGGAGGGCTTCAAGCCGATCCATATGCCCAAGAACACGGGTACGGGAGCCATCCTGGCGTTGCTGTCCTCCGCCTTCGCGGTCGCCATGATCTGGTATGTGTGGTGGCTGGCGATCGCGAGTTTCGCGCTCGCCGTGGTGGTCGCCATCGGCCACACCTTCAATTATAACCGCAACTTCCATATTCCCGCCGAACAAGTGGTTGCCACCGAAAATGCGCGGACGCGCCTGCTCTCGGCGGGAGAATGATCATGTCGCAGAACACCATCCTCATCCCGGAGACCGGTTCACCGTCGCAGGACGAGGCGCCCGTCTTCTATCTCGCCGACGAGCACGACCATCCCGAGGGCTCGAGCACGATGCTCGGCTTCTGGATCTACCTGATGAGCGACTGCCTCATCTTCGCGATCCTGTTCGCCACCTTCGGCGTGCTCGGTGGCAACTATGCCGCCGGCCCTTCCCCCAGGGACTTGTTCGACCTGCCGCTCGTGGCGGTCAACACCTCGATGCTGCTGCTTTCCTCCATCACCTATGGCTTCGCCATGCTGTCGATGGTCGACAATCGCGTCGGGGCGACGCAGGGCTGGCTCGCCATCACGGCCCTGTTCGGCATGGCCTTCGTGGGCATCGAGCTCTATGAGTTCCACCACATGTTCTTGGAAGGCGCCACGCCCCAGCGCAGCGGCTTCCTCTCGGCGTTCTACACGCTGGTCTCCACGCACGGCCTGCACGTCACCACCGGTCTCATCTGGATGTTCACGCTGATGGTGCAGGTCGCCCGCTACGGTCTCACGGCCGCCAACCGCCGCCGCCTGATGTGCCTCAGCCTGTTCTGGCATTTCCTTGACGTGATCTGGATCGGCGTCTTCACCTTTGTCTATCTGATGGGGATCCTGCGATGAGCGCCCAAGCCCACCACCCAGACCCCCACCACGACGATCACGCGCCTTCGCACGGCACGCGCAAGAGCTACATCACCGGCTTCCTGCTGTCGGTGGTGCTGACCGCCATTCCCTTCTACCTGGTGATGAGCGGCGTGCTCTCTAATGTCACGACCTCGCTGATCATCATCGCCCTGGCGGTGATCCAGATCATCGTGCATATGGTCTACTTCCTGCACATGGACGCCAAGTCCGAGGGCGGCTGGAACCTGATGGCTCTCATCTTCACCGTCGTGCTGGTCGTGATCACGCTGAGCGGCTCGATCTGGGTGATGTACCATCTCGTCAACAACATGATGCCGGTTTCGGTGCACGACATGAGCCAGATGCCATGAGGCGGATCGCATGAGCAGCGAAGGTGACCGGGAGGACCGGTCACCACGCTCCGCCGGTGCCTTCGCCGGCGTGGTGGCCGCGCTCGTCGTGGCCATCGTCGTCTTCACGGGGCTCGGCCTGTGGCAGGTCGAACGCCGCGCCTGGAAGCTCGGGCTGATCGCCCAGATCGATGCCCGCATCCATACCGCGCCGGCTCTCGCTCCGGGCCCCGAAAGCTGGCCTGCCATCGATGCCGGCAAGGACGCCTACCGCCACGTGCAGGTTGCCGGCTCGTTCCTGGACGTTCCTCCCGTCTTCACCCAGGCCACGACCGCTTATGGCGGCGGCTATTGGGTTCTCTCGCCGCTCAAGACGAACCAGGGCTTCGTGGTGCTGGTCAATCGAGGCTTCGTGTTGCCGGAACAGCGAGGGGCGGTGAACAGCGCTGCCGGGCCGGCGGAGGTCGCGGGTCTTCTGCGAATCAGCGAGCCCGGAGGCGGATTCCTGCGCAGCAACGATCCCGATGCCGATCGCTGGTATTCGCGCGACGTGGGCGCCATCGCCCGAAAACGCGCCCTCAAGGACGTCGCGCCCTATTTCGTCGACGCCGACGGGAAGGGCCCCGATGCCGTGCCGGCAGGCGGGCTCACCGTGGTGGACTTGCCGAACAATCATCTCGTCTATGCGCTGACATGGTTCGGCCTGGCGATCCTGTCGCTCGGCGGGCTGTTCTACCTCGTTCGCGACGAGCGCAGCGTGAGGCGAGGGTAGCTCCGCGGCGCCTCACCGCATTCGCCGCTTTTCAAGTTTGCGTGCCAGCGTCCGGCGGTGCATGCCGAGGCGCCGGGCCGTTTCGGAGATGTTGAACTGGGTATCGACCAGCGTCTCGTGGATGCGTTCCCATTCGAGGTTCTTGAGCGAGGTCGGCGCGTCGCTGGTGGGCACGCTGGTGTCTCCGTCGCTGCGCTGGAAGGCCGCCTCGATATCGTCGGTGTTCGAGGGCTTGGCGAGATAGTGGCAGGCGCCCAGTTTGATGGCCTCGACCGCGGTCGCGATGCTCGCAAAGCCGGTGAGCACCACGATCTTCATGTCGGCATCGTGCATATGGAGAGCCTTGACGCATTCGAGGCCCGAGCCGCCGGCGAGCTTGAGATCGACCACGGCGTAGTCTGGCGAGTACTGCTCCAGGAGCGTCCGCACCTCTTCCAGACCGATGGCGAGATGCACGGCATAGTCACGGCGCTCGAAGGAGCGGCGCAGGGCGCGCGCGAAGGACGCATCGTCCTCCACGATCAGCAGCGTGCGTTCAGGCTCCATCGGCCTCTCCTGCCTCGCCCGGGGAAAGCGCGGCGAGGGGCAGCGCCAGTTCCACCAGCGCACCGCCGGTTATTTCGTTGCGTGCCGTCACCGTGCCTCCGAGCTTGCGCACGACGTTCACCACCAGAAAGAGGCCGAGCCCGCCGCCCGGCCGATTCTTGCTCGAATTATAGGGTTTGCCGAATTGGTCCAGCACTTCCCTGTCGAATCCCGGCCCCGCATCCCTGACCTGCAGCACGATCATGTCATCGCGACGTTCCAGGGTGACCCCCAGCCACCTTGGAGAGGCCTCCACGGCATTGTCGAACAGATTGAAGACGATCTGCTTGAGGGCGGAATCGGAGACGATCGCCTCGTCTGCGCCGAAAGCGTTCTCGTAATCGAACCAGGCGGGGGAGCGATGGGCGCGCCATTCATCCACCAGGCCGTCGAAGAAGGTGTTGACGCTCGTGCGCAGCGTGCCTTCGCCGCGCGCTTCGCCCGATGACATCAGGATGCCGGTGACGATCGCCTTGCAGCGATCGAGCTGGCTGCGCATCTCCTGGAGTTCTTGCGCCACTTCGCCGTCTTCACGGAACATCGGCATGCGCTGCCAATCGCTGAGAATCACCGAAAGCGTTGCGAGAGGCGTCCCGAGTTCATGCGCCGCGCCGGAGGCGAGCAGGCCCATGCGAACGATGTGGTCTTCCTCGGCCGATTGCTGGCGCAGGCGTGCCAGATAGGTATCGCGGGCCCGCAGGTTACGGTCGATCCGGGTGACGAAGAAGACCAGCAGGCTCGCCGCCAGCACGAAGCAGATGAACAGCCCCTGCGTCCGCAAATTGGAGAGGCCGCCGCCGGCCTGGAGCGGGATCGCGATAGGCTGGTTGTAGGTGGTGAGGCCGATGAAGCAGACGCTCGTGATGCCGAGCAGCGCCCAGATCGACCATGCCTCCAGAAGCACGGCGCCGATGATGACCTGTAGGAGATAGAGATAGATGAAAGGGTTCGAAGCGCCGCCGCTGAGATAGAGCTGGACGGTCAGGGCTGCGACGTCGAGCAGCAGCTCGAGAAAGAGCTCCGTATTGCTCACCGCGTCCTGGCTACGATAGCGCAGCAGGCTGACCACGTTGAGCGCCACCAGGAAGACGATGACGGCTGCCATCTCGATGAGAGGCAGCGCAATGCCGAGCGCGAGATCGACGAAGAGGATGGTGACGACCTGCCCGATCACCGCGAGCCACCGCAGCTGGATCAGCAGGTAGAGATTTTTCTTGTTGGTGGTGTCCTGGATGGAATTCATGAGGGTGTTCTGGCATGCCGGCAGCGCTGGCGAAAGCATCCCGGCAAGATAGCCGGCCGTCCCTCAGGTCTTGCTGCTGCCGCTGGCGATTTCCGCCACCGGTGCCTTGCTCATCAGGCCGTCGATACGCTCGCGCTCCTGTTTGAACGCGACGAGCATGTCGCCGTTGAGCTCACGGCCCTGTGGCAGCTTGATGCGCATGGGGTCGACGAAGCTGCCGTTGATCTTCACCTCGTAGTGAATGTGCGGGCCGGTCGCCAGGCCCGTCATGCCGAGATAACCGATCACCTGGCCCATGGTGACCGGCGCCCCCACCACGGAGGTACGGGTGAAGCCGCTCATGTGCGAATAGGTGGTGACATAGCCGTTGGCGTGCTGGATCTCGATGTGACGGCCATAACCGTTGGTCCAACCGGCCTTGATGATGGTCCCGTTGCCCGTGGCGCGGATCGGCGTGCCGATCCTGTCGGCCCAGTCCACGCCGGTATGCATCTTGTAGTAGCCCAGGATCGGGTGGCGCCGCATGCCGAAGGTGGAGCGCATCTCGCCGGCGTCGATGGGCTTGCGGGTCAGGAACTTGCGCGCCGACTTGCCGTCCTCGTCGTAATAGTCGACCTTGCCGTCGTCCGGGCTCTGGAAGCGGTAATAGCGCTTGAGCTCGCCCCCGACATTGAGGGCGGTGTAGAGAATGTCGCCGACAGGCTTGCCGCTATCGTCCTGCTCGTAGAAGAGTTCGAAATTGTCGCCCGGCCTGCTGTGGCGGGTGAGATCGACGTCATAGGCATAGATATGCATCAGGCGGTCGATCATGTCCTTCGGCACCTGCTGCTTCAGGGCCGTCTCGTAGATCGAGTAGTAGAGCCTGAGTCCCGTGCCGCTATCGTCGTCGCCGCTGTCCGTGTTGTCGTTCTGGTTGTCCTGGGCATTGGCCGCGATGTCGGTGGAGGTCGGATCCTGCACCGAGACATAGTCGCCCGTGTCGGAAAGCACGACAGTCCCGAGATGCTTGTCGGCATTGTAGACCGAAAGGCGCACGGGACGGGGCTTGTCGTCGTCCTCGCCCGCGGGCGCCACCAGCACGCGCAGGCGCAGGCCGCCATGCAGCTTGCCGGCATCGCCGAGCGCCTTGGCGATCTCGTCGACCTCCTGGTCGGTGGCACCGAGGCCACCGAGGATGGAGGCGAGCGTATCCTTGTCGCCGACCGGGATGGTCTGCTCCTTCGAGCTGACCTCGCCGGCGGTCTTGCCTACATTGGTGAAGTTCTCGGGGACGATGGTGATCTTCAGCGCCGAATCGGGATCGGTCTGCACGTCCGTTTCGCGAAGCGCGGTGAGATCCGGGCTTTCGGCATCGTCGTCATTGGCAAGTGCCACGAATTGCGGCGGGATATTCGTGGAGGGATCGGCGCCCTGGCTTTGCGCGCGCACCAGGGCAGCGACCTGCTCATCGGGTAGGAGAGGACCGGAGGCAGGCTCGAAATTCACGTCGGCGAGATCGCGGTTGGCCACCGTCACCTCGCCGTCGTCGTTCGGCGCCTGCTGCGGGGGCTGCTCCGCCGCCGGGGCCAGCGCGGCGTCTGGATCGGCCGCCAGCGCCTGCTGGTTGTAGGCGGGTACCTGGGAAGCTAGGCTCCCCGATGCCATCTGCAGGCTCGCGAGCACCCGCGCGAAGGGCTTCACCTTGATGACGTCCTTGTCCCCGACCTTCGTGGTGGTGGAGATACGGATGACCTGATGGGCTTCCATAGTGTCGGTCTGGATCAGGATCCGATCCGACTTCTGGCTGGTGTTGGTCTGCGTCTCGCTGTCCCGGGCTACGCCGGGAGCCGTCTGCGGCAGGCTGGCGACACTGTATTCGCCGTCGAGGGCCGCGTAGACCGCTCCGCCCATCAGGCCGGCGCCGAATAGGCCCGTGAGGATCGTGCCGGTGAGCCAGCGCAGCGAGACCTTGCGGCGATCGGGTGCGCGCCCGCCATCGGCCGACAGGGGCGGCTGCGTTCCGGGGTCCGTCGCCCCGTAGCGGTCCTGACGCATATCCCTGTAGGCCGATCGTGGAGACAAAATCGATTATTCCGCCAAATACGCTGAACCCTCAGGCGGGCCGCTATTGTATAGAAGATCGCCCAATCCTGGGCGCGGACGGTGCCTCAGACAAGGGCGCTGGTCAATTCCAGATCCATCTTAACCCCTGATCAATTGGGCCGAAGTGGGGCAAGGGGCAAGAATCTGGCGATTCCGGGTGCGAATCTGCTGTTGCATACTAAGGAATCGCGCCCGCGAGAGGAAACACCGGGCCGCCGCGCGACGAGGCTTGAGGGAAAAGGAGCGCCCAAATGGGCACGCATGCCGGGCTGGAAAGGGCGACGAATGGCGGCCGGGAACCGTTCCTTTCGCTCCTGATCGCGGTTTGCCCGCAGCCGCACGAATGCTGGAGGGGAGGAAGAGGGGCTCAGGGCGTCCGTGTGGTGTCCGGCGGAACGCAAAAGCCGTCCCGCAAAAAAGTCGAGCCGGCGAAGAGATGGATCGCACATTCAAATCT